>NZ_FUWH01000022.1 GCF_900167075.1 Sediminibacterium ginsengisoli
TCTTGCTTTTCTACAGCATCGGCTTCAGCAGACATGCCGCCTGCGCGGATCTTTGCAGCAATTTCCTTGTACGTTACTTTACGCCTGAAAGTGCCGTAAGAATCATACCCGTCCTGATTAACAAGCGTATCAAACCCCTTGTTGCTAACATAACCGTAGAGATTAGAAGCTGTACGGGCTTTATCTTCATCCGCCGGATAATCAGTAACCCACGCTCTCGCCTGTGCTGGTGGCCATCCTTTCCAATCGGACAATGTATCACGCTTAAATAAGCCACCAATAAGGCCCGTAGCGGCCGCAAGTGGGTTAGCTGTTACGTTGCTTACCGTTTTCGTTAAATCTTCAAAGAATGCCATATTATACGAGATTATCTTGAACGTATTTGTTTAAGGACGACCAGTGACTTTTGGAAAACCAGCCCATGGGATTACCCCAGCTGTCCAATTCTTTGAGGACATCATTTTTAAGGGATGATCCGTACGCATTCTGATAATAAGTTGATGCATATTGCACCTCTTCAGCGTTGCGCAAAGAATTAAGCACGTTGACCACTTCACTCTCCGATGTTGACCATGCATCAAACATATCTTTGAGCGATTTTACTGCACCCACCACAAAACTTGTACGGATGGCTGTACTTGATTGCTGATTGAGATCTGCATTAACCTTTTCTTGATCCTTTTTTGCAGACAGAAAAGCAAACCCACTGGAAAACTTATTTAACAAGGACTTGCCGAAAGCGATAACCGCGATCACAACAATTCCAATAATACCCCAACGCATATACTGCGTTGCCTGATTGTTTTTTCTTTTATATGCCATAATTGTTTTTTAAACGAGGAACAAAGCACGTTCATCCTGACGGCGATTTGTAAGGCCTGTAATGACCACCTTTGTACCGTTAACGGTTACTTTGTTCCATTTGAGAAATTCATCGGCTACAGCCTTTGCTGATTCACCGGCCTGTATACGTTTCCATAACGTAGATTCGAGCAGAGCACCAGTACCAACGTTATAAGCAAACGATACAAGCGCAGC
>NZ_FUWH01000018.1 GCF_900167075.1 Sediminibacterium ginsengisoli
CAGCATACCTGCTGTATCACTCGTGTTCAGTTTGGTATTGAGGCGAGTCTGAACAGCAGCTAAAGAATCCAGCATACGCTGACTCTTCAGATAATTGGCCAGCATAGCTGCAGTGTCACTGATATTAACTTTCAGATCAATACGGTTGCTCAGGTTTACTGTATCAGCAGTATTCAATTTGGTATTGATCCGCGCCTGAACATTGGCCAGAGAGTCTAATAACCGCTGAGATTTAATGTAGGTACTCAACATGTTGGCTGTGTCACCTATCGCAAGTTTTGTGTTGAGGCGAGATTGAACATTTGCCAATGAATCTAACAGTGCCTGGCTCTTCAGATAGTTGGCCAACATGCCGGCAGTGTCGCTCGTGTTCAGTTTGGTATTGAGGCGAGCCTGTACAGCCGCCAATGAATCCAGCATGCGCTGACTCTTCAGATAGTTCGCAAGCATAGCTGCCGTATCACTGATATTAACTTTCAGATCAATGCGATTGCTCAGATTAACAGTATCTGTAGCGTTCAGCTTGGTGTTGATCCGCGCCTGAACATTGGCCAGAGAGTCTAATAACCGCTGAGACTTGATATAAGTGCTCAGCATGTTTGCCGTATCGCCAATTGCTAACTTAGTATTTAAACGCGATTGAACATTAGCCAATGAATCTAACAGTGCTTGGCTCTTCAGATAATTAGACAGCATACCAGCAGTGTCGCTCGTATTCAGCTTGGTGTTCAACCTGGTTTGAACAGCTGCTAACGAATCCAGCATCCGTTGGCTCTTCAAGTAATTGGCCAGCATAGCTGCCGTATCACTGATATTAACTTTCAGATCAATGCGGTTGCTCAGATTAACTGTATCTGTAGCGTTCAGCTTAGTGTTGATCCGCGCCTGAACATTGGTCAAAGAATCCAATAAACGCTGAGATTTGATATAAGTGCTCAGCATATTAGCTGTATCGCCGATTGCCAGTTTGGTGTTAAGTCGAGCTTGTACGTTTGCAAGTGAGTCCAACAATGCCTGGCTCTTCAGATAATTAGACAGCATACCTGCTGTATCGCTCGTGTTCAGCTTGGTGTTTAACCTGGTTTGAACGGCGGCTAACGAATCCAGCATCCGTTGGCTCTTCAGGTAGTTCGCAAGCATAGTTGCAGTGTCACTGATATTAACCTTCAGATCGATGCGGTTGCTCAGGCTTATCGTATCAGCTGCGCTCAACTTGGTATTGATCCTGCTCTGAACATTCGTTAATGAGTCGAGCAGTCTTTGGGACTGTACATAAGTACTCAGCATGTTGGCTGTGTCACCTATCGCAAGTTTCGTATTCAAGCGAGATTGAACATTAGCCAACGAATCTAACAATGCCTGGCTCTTCAGATAATTAGACAGCATACCAGCGGTATCACTGGTATTCAATTTCGTATTGAGGCGAGTCTGAACAGCTGCTAAAGAATCCAGCATACGTTGACTCTTCAGATAGTTCGCAAGCATAGCTGCAGTATCACTGATATTAACTTTCAGATCGATACGGTTGCTCAGGTTTACTGTATCAGCAGCATTCAATTTGGTGTTGATACGCGCTTGAACATTAGTTAAAGAATCCAATAAACGCTGAGACTTGATATAAGTGCTCAGCATATTAGCGGTATCGCCAATTGCTAACTTAGTATTTAAACGCGATTGAACATTAGCCAATGAATCTAACAGTGCTTGGCTCTTCAGATAATTAGACAGCATACCAGCGGTATCACTCGTGTTCAATTTTGTATTGAGGCGAGTCTGAACAGCTGCTAAAGAATCCAGCATGCGCTGACTCTTCAGGTAGTTCGCAAGCATAGCTGCAGTGTCACTGATATTAACTTTCAGATCGATGCGATTGCTCAGGTTCATCGTATCAGCTGCGCTTAACTTGGTATTGATCCTGGTCTGAACATTTGTCAGAGAATCGAGCAGTCTTTGTGATTGCACATATGTACTCAGCATATTAGCGGTATCGCCAATCGCAAGTTTTGTATTCAAACGTGATTGAACGTTTGCTAATGAGTCCAGTAATTGTTGGCTTTTCAGGTAGTTCGCCAACATGCCAGCTGTATCGCTGGTGTTCAATTTTGTATTGAGGCGAGTCTGAACGGCAGCTAAAGAATCCAACATACGTTGACTCTTCAGGTAGTTCGCAAGCATCGAAGCGGTGTCGCTGATATTTACCTTCAGATCGATACGGTTGCTCAGGTTCATCGTATCAGCTGCACTCAATTTGGTATTGATCCTGGTCTGAACATTTGTTAATGAGTCGAGTAATCTTTGGGACTGAATATAAGTGCTCAGCATATTTGCTGTATCACCTATCGCCAGTTTGGTGTTGAGGCGAGCTTGTACGTTTGAAAGCGAGTCTAACAGTGCCTGACTCTTCAGATAGTTAGACAGCATACCAGCGGTATCACTCGTGTTCAGCTTAGTGTTTAGCCTTGTTTGAACAGCAGCCAATGAATCTAGCATATGCTGACTCTTCAGGTAATTGGCCAGCATAGCTGCAGTATCACTGATATTAACTTTCAGATCGATACGATTGCTCAGGTTCATCGTATCAGCTGCACTTAATTTGGTATTGATGCGAGTCTGAACATTTGTTAATGAGTCCAGCAGTCTTTGGGACTGAATATAAGTGCTCAGCATGTTGGCGGTGTCACCAATCGCTAGTTTCGTATTCAAACGTGATTGAACGTTTGCTAATGAGTCCAGTAATTGTTGGCTTTTCAGGTAGTTGGCCAACATGCCGGCTGTATCGCTCGTATTCAATTTTGTATTGAGGCGAGTCTGAACAGCAGCCAATGAATCCAACATACGCTGACTCTTCAGGTAATTAGACAGCATAGCTGCAGTGTCGCTGATATTTACCTTCAGATCGATTCGATTGCTCAGGTTCATCGTATCAGCTGCGCTTAGCTTGGTATTGATGCGAGTCTGAACATTTGTTAATGAGTCGAGTAATCTTTGGGACTGAACATAAGTGCTCAGCATGTTGGCGGTGTCACCAATCGCAAGTTTTGTGTTGAGACGGGCCTGTACATTTGCTAATGAATCCAGTAATTGTTGGCTCTTCAGGTAGTTGGCCAACATGCCAGCTGTATCGCTGGTATTCAGCTTAGTGTTTAACCTTGTTTGAACAGCTGCTAAGGAATCCAGCATACGCTGGCTCTTCAGGTAGTTCGCAAGCATAGCTGCCGTATCACTGATATTTACCTTCAGATCGATGCGGTTGCTCAGATTGACAGTATCAGTAGCGTTCAGCTTGGTGTTGATACGGGTCTGAACATTCGTCAGAGAATCGAGCAGCTTTTGGGACTGAACATAAGTGCTCAACATATTTGCTGTATCGCCGATTGCCAGTTTCGTATTCAAACGTGATTGAACGTTTGCTAATGAATCCAGTAATTGTTGGCTTTTCAGGTAGTTCACCAACATGCCGGCTGTATCGCTCGTGTTCAGTTTGGTATTGAGGCGAGTCTGAACAGCTGCTAAAGAATCCAGCATGCGTTGACTCTTCAGGTAGTTGGCAAGCATAGCTGCAGTGTCACTGATATTTACCTTCAGATCGATACGGTTGCTCAGGTTCATCGTATCAGTTGCACTCAACTTGGTATTGATGCGGGTCTGAACATTTGTTAATGAGTCGAGTAATCTTTGGGACTGAACATAAGTACTCAGCATATTGGCGGTATCACCAATCGCGAGTTTCGTATTCAAACGTGATTGAACGTTTGCTAATGAGTCCAGTAATTGTTGGCTCTTCAGGTAGTTGGCCAACATACCGGCAGTGTCACTGGTGTTCAGCTTAGTGTTTAACCTTGTTTGAACGGCTGCCAATGAATCCAACATACGCTGACTCTTCAGGTAATTGGCCAGCATAGCTGCAGTGTCACTGCTATTTACCTTCAGATCGATACGATTGCTCAGGTTCATCGTATCAGTTGCACTTAATTTAGTATTGATGCGAGTCTGAACATTCGTTAACGAATCAAGCAGTCTTTGGGACTGTACATAAGTACTCAGCATATTAGCGGTATCGCCAATTGCAAGTTTTGTATTTAAACGTGATTGAACGTTTGCTAATGAGTCCAGTAATTGTTGGCTTTTCAGGTAGTTCGCCAACATGCCAGCTGTATCGCTGGTATTCAGCTTAGTGTTTAACCTTGTTTGAACAGCTGCTAAGGAATCCAACATACGTTGACTCTTCAGGTAGTTCGCAAGCATCGAAGCGGTGTCGCTGATATTTACCTTCAGATCGATACGGTTGCTCAGGTTCATCGTATCAGCTGCACTCAATTTGGTATTGATCCTGGTCTGAACATTTGTTAATGAGTCGAGTAATCTTTGGGACTGAATATAAGTGCTCAGCATATTTGCTGTATCACCTATCGCCAGTTTGGTGTTGAGGCGAGCTTGTACGTTTGAAAGCGAGTCTAACAGTGCCTGACTCTTCAGATAGTTAGACAGCATACCAGCGGTATCACTCGTGTTCAGCTTAGTGTTTAGCCTTGTTTGAACAGCAGCCAATGAATCTAGCATATGCTGACTCTTCAGGTAATTGGCCAGCATAGCTGCAGTATCACTGATATTAACTTTCAGATCGATACGATTGCTCAGGTTCATCGTATCAGCTGCACTTAATTTGGTATTGATGCGAGTCTGAACATTTGTTAATGAGTCCAGCAGTCTTTGGGACTGAATATAAGTGCTCAGCATGTTGGCGGTGTCACCAATCGCTAGTTTCGTATTCAAACGTGATTGAACGTTTGCTAATGAGTCCAGTAATTGTTGGCTTTTCAGGTAGTTGGCCAACATGCCGGCTGTATCGCTCGTATTCAATTTTGTATTGAGGCGAGTCTGAACAGCAGCCAATGAATCCAACATACGCTGACTCTTCAGGTAATTAGACAGCATAGCTGCAGTGTCGCTGATATTTACCTTCAGATCGATTCGATTGCTCAGGTTCATCGTATCAGCTGCGCTTAGCTTGGTATTGATGCGAGTCTGAACATTTGTTAATGAGTCGAGTAATCTTTGGGACTGAACATAAGTGCTCAGCATGTTGGCGGTGTCACCAATCGCAAGTTTTGTGTTGAGACGGGCCTGTACATTTGCTAATGAATCCAGTAATTGTTGGCTCTTCAGGTAGTTGGCCAACATGCCAGCTGTATCGCTGGTATTCAGCTTAGTGTTTAACCTTGTTTGAACAGCTGCTAAGGAATCCAGCATACGCTGGCTCTTCAGGTAGTTCGCAAGCATAGCTGCCGTATCACTGATATTTACCTTCAGATCGATGCGGTTGCTCAGATTGACAGTATCAGTAGCGTTCAGCTTGGTGTTGATACGGGTCTGAACATTCGTCAGAGAATCGAGCAGCTTTTGGGACTGAACATAAGTGCTCAACATATTTGCTGTATCGCCGATTGCCAGTTTCGTATTCAAACGTGATTGAACGTTTGCTAATGAATCCAGTAATTGTTGGCTTTTCAGGTAGTTCACCAACATGCCGGCTGTATCGCTCGTGTTCAGTTTGGTATTGAGGCGAGTCTGAACAGCTGCTAAAGAATCCAGCATGCGTTGACTCTTCAGGTAGTTGGCAAGCATAGCTGCAGTGTCACTGATATTTACCTTCAGATCGATACGGTTGCTCAGGTTCATCGTATCAGTTGCACTCAACTTGGTATTGATGCGGGTCTGAACATTTGTTAATGAGTCGAGTAATCTTTGGGACTGAACATAAGTACTCAGCATATTGGCGGTATCACCAATCGCGAGTTTCGTATTCAAACGTGATTGAACGTTTGCTAATGAGTCCAGTAATTGTTGGCTCTTCAGGTAGTTGGCCAACATACCGGCAGTGTCACTGGTGTTCAGCTTAGTGTTTAACCTTGTTTGAACGGCTGCCAATGAATCCAACATACGCTGACTCTTCAGGTAATTGGCCAGCATAGCTGCAGTGTCACTGCTATTTACCTTCAGATCGATACGATTGCTCAGGTTCATCGTATCAGTTGCACTTAATTTAGTATTGATGCGAGTCTGAACATTCGTTAACGAATCAAGCAGTCTTTGGGACTGTACATAAGTACTCAGCATATTAGCGGTATCGCCAATTGCAAGTTTTGTATTTAAACGTGATTGAACGTTTGCTAATGAGTCCAGTAATTGTTGGCTTTTCAGGTAGTTCGCCAACATGCCAGCTGTATCGCTGGTATTCAGCTTAGTGTTTAACCTTGTTTGAACAGCTGCTAAGGAATCCAACATACGTTGACTCTTCAGGTAGTTCGCAAGCATCGAAGCGGTGTCGCTGATATTTACCTTCAGATCGATACGGTTGCTCAGGTTCATCGTATCAGCTGCGCTTAACTTGGTGTTGATGCGGGTCTGAACATTTGTTAATGAGTCGAGTAATCTTTGGGACTGAACATAAGTGCTCAGCATGTTGGCGGTGTCACCAATCGCCAGTTTTGTGTTGAGACGGGCCTGTACATTTGCTAATGAATCCAGCAATTGTTGGCTCTTCAGGTAGTTGGCCAGCATGCCAGCTGTGTCGCTGGTGTTCAATTTTGTGTTGAGGCGAGTCTGGACAGCGGCCAAAGAATCCAGCATGCGCTGACTCTTCAGGTAGTTAGCCAACATCGAAGCTGTATCGCTGATGTTCACCTTCAGGTCAATACGATTGCTCAGGTTCATCGTATCCGCTGCACTTAACTTGGTATTGATGCGGGCCTGAACATTGGTCAATGAGTCCAGCAGTCTTTGCGACTGAACATAAGTGCTCAGCATATTCGCGGTATCGCCGATCGCCAATTTAGTATTTAAACGAGATTGGACGTTTGCAAGCGAGTCTAACAGCGCCTGGCTCTTCAGGTAGTTCGCCAGCATGCCAGCAGTGTCACTCGTATTCAGCTTGGTGTTTAACCTTGTCTGAACGGCCGCCAATGAATCCAGCATGCGCTGACTTTTCAGATAGTTCGCCAGCATCGTTGCTGTGTCACTGATATTCACCTTCAGATCAATACGATTACTCAGGTTCATCGTATCAGCGGCACTCAACTTGGTGTTGATCCTGGTCTGAACGTTCGTCAATGAGTCCAGCAGTCGTTGTGACTGAACATAAGTGCTCAGCATGTTTGCCGTATCACCAATCGCAAGCTTCGTATTCAACCTTGATTGAACATTCGCTAATGAATCTAACAGTGCCTGGCTCTTCAGGTAACTAGAGAGCATGCCAGCTGTATCGCTCGTATTAAGTTTAGTGTTCAACCTTGTCTGAACAGCAGCTAATGAATCCAGCATACGCTGGCTCTTCAGATAATTGGCCAGCATCGAAGCTGTATCACTGATATTCACCTTCAGATCAATACGATTACTCAGGTTCATCGTATCAGCGGCACTCAACTTGGTGTTGATGCGGGTCTGAACGTTCGTCAATGAGTCCAGCAGTCGTTGTGACTGAACATAAGTGCTCAGCATGTTTGCCGTATCACCAATCGCAAGTTTTGTGTTGAGGCGAGATTGGACGTTTGCTAATGAATCTAACAGCGCCTGACTTTTCAGATAATTAGATAGCATTCCAGCAGTATCGCTGGTGTTCAGCTTGGTGTTCAACCTGTTTTGAACAGCGGCCAGAGAGTCCAGCATGCGCTGACTCTTCAGGTAATTAGCCAGCATGGAAGCTGTGTCGCTGATGTTCACTTTCAGATCAATACGGTTGCTCAGGTTCATCGTATCAGCAGCACTTAACTTGGTGTTGATCCTGGTCTGAACATTCGTTAATGAATCCAGCAGTCTTTGGGACTGAACATAGGTGCTCAGCATGTTGGCTGTATCGCCGATTGCAAGCTTCGTATTTAACCTTGATTGAACATTCGCTAATGAATCTAACAGTGCCTGGCTCTTCAGGTAGTTAGACAACATACCGGCTGTGTCGCTCGTATTCAGTTTGGTGTTCAACCTTGTCTGAACAGCAGCTAATGAATCCAGCATGCGCTGACTCTTCAGATAATTAGCAAGCATGGAAGCTGTGTCACTGATATTAACCTTCAGATCAATACGGTTGCTCAGATTCATCGTATCAGCTGCGCTTAACTTGGTGTTGATCCTGGTCTGAACATTCGTCAATGAATCGAGCAGTCTTTGGGACTGAACATAAGTGCTCAGCATATTGGCGGTATCGCCGATTGCGAGTTTTGTGTTGAGGCGAGACTGAACGTTTGCAAGCGAGTCTAACAGTGCCTGGCTTTTCAGGTAGTTTGCCAACATACCGGCAGTGTCACTCGTATTCAGCTTGGTGTTCAACCTGTTTTGAACAGCAGCCAGAGAGTCCAGCATGCGCTGACTCTTCAGGTAGTTCGCAAGCATAGAAGCTGTGTCGCTGATATTAACCTTCAGATCAATTCGATTGCTCAGGTTCATTGTATCAGCTGCACTTAACTTGGTGTTGATCCTGGCTTGAACATTCGTCAATGAGTCCAGCAATCTTTGGGACTGTACATAGGTGCTCAGCATATTCGCGGTATCGCCGATCGCCAGTTTGGTATTTAAACGAGACTGAACGTTTGCTAAAGAATCCAGTAATTGTTGGCTCTTCAGGTAGTTGGCTAACATGCCGGCAGTGTCACTCGTATTCAGCTTGGTGTTCAACCTTGTCTGGACAGCGGCCAAAGAATCCAGCATGCGCTGGCTCTTCAGGTAATTAGCAAGCATCGAAGCAGTGTCGCTGATGTTCACCTTCAGATCAATACGGTTGCTCAGGTTCATCGTATCAGCTGCGCTTAACTTGGTGTTGATGCGCGTCTGAACGTTCGTCAATGAGTCAAGCAGTCTTTGTGACTGAACATAAGTGCTCAGCATGTTTGCGGTATCACCGATCGCCAATTTTGTATTTAAACGAGACTGAACGTTTGCTAAAGAATCCAGTAATTGTTGGCTCTTTAGGTAGTTCGCCAGCATGCCGGCAGTATCGCTCGTATTAAGTTTGGTGTTCAACCTGTTTTGAACAGCGGCCAGAGAGTCCAGCATGCGCTGACTCTTCAAGTAGTTAGCCAACATCGACGCAGTATCACTGATGTTCACCTTCAGGTCAATACGGTTGCTCAGATTCATCGTATCAGCAGCACTCAACTTGGTATTGATACGGGTCTGAACGTTCGTCAATGAGTCCAGCAGTCTTTGTGACTGTACATAAGTGCTCAGCATGTTTGCCGTATCACCAATCGCTAGTTTTGTATTGAGGCGAGACTGAACGTTTGCTAAAGAGTCCAGTAATTGTTGGCTCTTCAGGTAGTTTGCCAGCATCCCAGCTGTATCACTCGTATTAAGTTTGGTGTTTAACCTGTTTTGAACAGCGGCCAGAGAGTCCAACATGCGCTGACTTTTCAGGTAGTTAGCAAGCATCGAAGCTGTGTCGCTGATATTCACCTTCAGGTCAATCCGGTTGCTCAGATTCATTGTATCTGTCGAATTCAGCTTCACATTCAGCCTGCTCTGAACTGCAGCTAAAGAATCCAGCAATTGCTGACTCTTTAAATAATTAGCAAGCATCGATGAGGTATCAGCCCAATTAAACTTTGTATTCAAACGGGATTGAACATTCGCCAAAGAATCCAACAACTGCTGGCTCTTCAGATAGTTTGCCAACATTGACGCCGTATCAGTTGAGTTCAGCTTCACATTCAACCTGCTTTGAACTGCTGCTAAAGAGTCTAACAATTGCTGACTCTTTAAATAATTTGCAAGCATTGATGA
>NZ_FUWH01000015.1 GCF_900167075.1 Sediminibacterium ginsengisoli
CAACTGAATGGCCGTGTGAAGTACACCGACACTGCCGCTATGCTGAGCACATATCAAAGTCAGATCAACGGCCGCGTTAAGATAGCTGATACTGCTTCGATGTTGCTGCCATACGCTAAAACTTCAGTTGTAAACAATAAACTGAATATCTCTGACACGGCATCGATGTTATCACCTTATGCCAAAACAGCTGCAGTAAACAACAAACTGAACATCAGCGATACCGCTGCCATGTTAAGCACTTATCAGTCGCAACTGAATGGCCGTGTGAAATACACCGATACTGCAGCTATGTTGACAAACTACCTGAAGAGTCAGCGCATGCTGGATTCACTTGCTGGCGTTCAGACGAGATTGAATACAAAGGTGAACATTTCTGATACTGCTTCAATGTTGTCACCTTATGCTAAAACAGCTGCGGTGAACAACAAACTCAATATCAGTGATACTGCAGCTATGCTGACCAACTATGTGAAGAGTCAACGTATGCTGGATTCGTTAGCTGCACATCAGTCAAGGTTGAATACCAAGCTTAATATCAGCGATACCGCATCAATGTTGCTGCCTTATGCCAAAACAGCTGCAGTGAACAATAAGCTCAATATCAGTGATACCGCCGCTATGTTAAGCACTTATCAGTCGCAACTGAATGGTCGTGTGAAATACACCGACACTGCAGCTATGCTGAGCACTTACCAAAGCCAGATCAACGGCCGCGTTAAGATCTCGGATACTGCTTCAATGCTGTTGCCTTATGCTAAAACAACAGCGGTAAATAACAAGCTCAATATCTCTGATACCGCATCGATGCTGTCGCCATATGCTAAAACAAGCCTGGTGAACACCAAACTCAATATCAGTGATACGGCGGCCATGCTGAATACCTATCAGACGCAGCTCAATGCACGCGTGAAATACAGCGATACTGCCAATATGTTAACCAACCTGTTGCGCAAAACGGATACTGCTTCCATGCTTGCCAATCGCCTCAAGATCAGTGATACAGCTTCTATGCTGGCGAACCGCCTCAAGATCAGCGATACATTAAGTATGCTGGCCAACCGCCTTAAGATCAGTGATACCGGAAGCATGTTGTTCAATCGTCTGAAGATCAGTGATACAGCCAATATGCTTTCAAACCGTCTGAAAATAAGTGATACGGCTAATATGCTGCTGAATCGTCTGAAGATCAGTGATACACTTAATATGATGTCTAAATACCTGCGCAAGTCGGATACAGCATCTATGTTGAGTAAATATGTGCGGGTAACGAGGTTTACCGATTCACTTAGTGCTATCCGCGCCAGTATGGCAAGTCTGAATGGTTTATCCACTTCAGATACGGCAGCCATGTTGTCCGGTTATATGCGAAGTGGTAATACACCCGTCACGGTGTCGGGTGGTAATACACTTGATTTCACAACAACAGGACCTACCAGTCTTACCCTGCCAACATCGGGTACGCTGGTCAACACCGCCGTCACGAGCCTGACCTCCCTGACGGCCGTTGGTACCCTTACCAACCTTACGGTCACCAACCCGATCGCGGGAAGTGTGACCGGGTCGGCCGCAACCGTAACTGCGGCAGCACAACCGGCCATTACTTCGGTGGGTACGCTCACCAGCCTCAATGTGACCGGTTCCGTGACTGCAGGCAGTTTTGTAGGTGTTGACGCGTTGAAAGATGTTATTGTGCTGACTTCTACTGCCGGCGGTACTTATACACCATCAGCAGGTACCAAGAGCATCGTGGTGCATATGATAGGCGGTGGTGGCCAGGGTGGCGGTGCTGCTAACAGTAACGGTGCTTCAGGTGGCGGTGGTGGTGCCGGTGGTTATATTCTTGTGCATATTTCTTCACCGGCAGCTTCCTATAGCTGGGATGTAGGTACCGGCGGATCCGGTGCGGGCGCCACGGCTGCCGGTACTGCCGGCGGTGCAACTATATTCGGATCCTTTACTGCCGGCGGTGGCGGTGGTGGTGCCGCAGGTACTGCAACCAACTTCATAGCCGTTGCCGGTGGTACCGGTGGTACTGCTACGGGCGGCGATGTGAATGTTCCCGGCCAGCAGGGCGGTTCAGGTATCCGGTATGCCAATACAGCCGGTAACGGTGTGGGAGGTAACGGTGGCTCTACCAATTTCGGTAACGGCGGTAATGGTCGTATTGCTTCTGCAGGCGCAGGTACTGCCGGTACCGGTTACGGATCAGGTGGCGGCGGCAGCCAGCAGAATACGGCCGGCGCTAGTGGTGCAAGCGGTGTAATCATCATTTACGAATTCAGGTAATGCCCCAGGGAGATTATCTTTAACAGGTAAAACCTCGGAAGTATGAAATCAATTATAGCTGCTGTGCTGGTACTGATGGCTTCGGCTTCGGTATCAGCACAGGGCAAAACCGGAACAGTCCCGCAATCGAAAAAAAACGATACTGTTCAATATAGTCTCGGTGTTTACCTTGCCCAGGTGCTGATCAAAAATGGTCTCAGCATCGAGAACCCGGTGATGTTCAAAAAGGGGTTCGATGATGCGCTGCAGCAGAAGCCGTTGATGGTAACGCCTGCTGACGCCGAAAAAAGACTGTTCGCTTACCAGAAAACAGCTCTTTTCGAAAGAGGCAGAAAGCTGGAAGAACGACTGTTCAATGAACTGAAAACAGTTAAAGGAGTGGGGATACTACCCAACGGTATCCATTATATTACTACCAAAACCGGCGACGGAGAACGCCCGGGACCAAAAGATACGGTTGTGTTGAATATTGTCGGGACCCTTCCCGATGGTACCGTATTTGAAGATACCCAGAAATCGCAGCAGTCGATCGTGGCCATCCTCGGTAATCTCATCCCCGGCGTAAGTGAAGCGGTTCAACTCATGCCCCAGGGATCTTTATGGCGCATCTTTATCCCGGCTGCCCAGGCATACGGCGATGCAGGAACCGACCTGATCCCGCCGGCTTCCGCCCTGATCATGGATATTGCGCTGGTAGAAGTAAGGCATGCGCGAAAACAATAATTTGTTAATCAGCCGAATACAAGATTCTTTATTTCTTTATGTGTAGCGAACTCAATGGTTGCTGCCTTCCCGGGGCATTGCCGGTATCAACGTCTTTTTCACATCAATATTTAATAATAGGGCAAATCTTTGTAAAATCACTATAATCACTACCTTTGCCGCTCGAAAATTTTTGAGGCGTGTGTCTCAAAGCATAAAACTTTAAACAAGCACTTTTTATGGCTGACTTGAAATTTCAACGCAATTTTGGTATTGCCGCGCACATCGATGCCGGTAAAACCACTACCACAGAGCGTATCCTGCGCTACACTGGTATGATTCACAAAATCGGGGAGGTGCATGATGGCGCCGCTACCACAGACTGGATGGAGCAGGAAAAAGAAAGGGGTATCACCATCACTTCAGCAGCCGTAAGCTGCCAGTGGAACTTCCCTACAGTTTTGGGTAAAGCCACTCCTGATACAAAAAAATATTACTTCAACATTATCGATACTCCGGGTCACGTGGACTTTACCGTAGAGGTTGAACGTTCTATGCGTGTACTGGATGGTCTGATCGCCCTGTTCTCTGCGGTTGATGGTGTAGAGCCTCAGTCAGAAACAGTATGGCGCCAGGCAAACCGTTACAAGGTTCCGCGTATCGGTTTCGTAAATAAAATGGACCGTTCAGGTGCAGACTTCCTTAACGTGGTAAAACAGGTGAAGGAAATGCTGGGTGCAAAAGCAGTTCCGCTGCAATTGCCGATCGGCGCTGAAGATAACTTCAAAGGCGTGGTGGATCTGATCAAAATGAAAGGTATCATCTGGCATATGGAAACAGAAGGTATGACTTTCGATGAGATCCCTGTTCCTGAAGATATGATTGAAGAAGCCAATGAATGGAGGCAGAATCTCGTGGAAGCAGTGGCTGAATACGATGATTCACTGATGGAGAAATTCTTTGAAGATCCGAACAGCATTACCGAAGCGGAAATGCACGAAGCGATCCGTAAAGCTACCATCGATCTGAGCATCGTTCCGATGATGTGTGGTTCTTCTTTCAAAAACAAAGGCGTACAGACTGCACTGGATGCGGTTTGCCGTTACCTGCCTTCTCCTGTTGATATCGAAGATACAGTAGGTACAGATCCTGATACTGGTAAAGAGATCGTTCGTAAGGCTGATGCCAAAGAACCATTCGCTGCACTGGCGTTCAAGATCATGACCGATCCTTTCGTTGGTCGCCTCGCCTTCTTCAGGTGCTACTCCGGTCACCTCGATGCAGGTTCTTATGTACTGAACGTAAGAAGCGGAAAGAAAGAGCGTATCAGCCGTATCATGAAGATGTTCGCTAACAAGCAGAACCCTGTAGATTTCATCGAAGCAGGTGATATCGCTGCGGCAGTTGGTTTCAAAGAGATCAAAACCGGTGATACCCTTTGCGACGAGAACCATCCGATCACCCTCGAGAACATGTTCATCCCCGAGCCTGTAATCGCGATCGCTGTTGAGCCTAAAACACAGGCCGACGTTGATAAAATGGGTATGGCTATCGCCAAACTGGTAGAAGAAGATCCGACCCTGCGTGTTAACACAGACGAAGATACCGGTCAGACGATCCTCCGTGGTATGGGTGAGCTGCACCTGGAGATCATCATCGACCGTATGCGTCGTGAGTTTAAAGTAGAAGTAAACCAGGGTGCACCTCAGGTTGCTTATAAAGAAGCATTCGGAACAACTATCGAACACCGTGAAGTACTGAAGAAACAGTCGGGTGGACGTGGTAAGTTCGCCGATATTCAATTCGCTATCGGACCAGCTGACGAAGAGTGGCTGAAAGAGAACGAAGGAAAGAACTTCCAGTTCGTGAATGACCTGTTTGGTGGATCAATCCCTAAAGAGTTCGTTCCTGCGATCAATAAAGGTTTCGAAACCGCTATGACATCGGGCGTTCTGGCCGGTTATCCGGTTAATAACATGAAGGTCCGCGTATTCGATGGTAGCTACCACGATGTGGATTCTGATGCGATGAGCTTCGAGCTTTGTGCAAGGTCCGGCTTCCGTGAAGCTGGCCGTAAAGCGAAGCCTACACTCCTGGAGCCGATCATGAAAGTAGAAGTACTTACTCCTGATCAGTACATGGGTGATGTTACAGGTGACCTGAACCGTCGCCGCGGTATGCTGGAAGGTATGGACAGCCGTGCTAACCTGCAGGTGATCAAGGCGAAAGTTCCGCTGAGCGAAATGTTCGGTTATGTAACCCAGCTGCGTTCACTGTCTTCAGGCCGTGCAACTTCAACCATGGAGTTCTCACATTACTCACCGGCTCCGAACAATATCGCTGAAGAAGTGATCGCGAAGAGCAAGGGTAAAGTGAAAGTAGAAGAATAAGTATTCGCTTAAATATACCCTGAAAGGCCTGCCATTCCGGCGGGTCTTTCTTTTTAAGGGCTGAACAGAGATATAAGGGAAGGAGAGAAGTGCAACTTCAGGAACAGCGGTTGCCAGCGGATTTGTGCATAACTATTCTCCCGCGGGGGCTGATTTTATGGATTTCCCGTTAAAAATAAAGGAGTCTAACATTATTGATAATCAATTAATTAAATAAAATGGTGGAGAAATGATATATGATATTTAAGCTCCTGTGGAAAATTTCCTCAAAAAGTTTTGACTATTCACTTTCACCTCCTTACCTTTGCAACCCCAATCAGAAAATTGGATTTCGACTATGTCTCAACGAATCAGAATCAAATTACAATCATACGACCACAGCCTGGTAGACAAGTCTGCCGAGAAGATCGTAAAGACAGTGCGCAGCACTGGTGCAGTAGTAACTGGTCCAATTCCCTTGCCTACACACAAGAGAATTTTCACTGTACTCCGTTCACCACACGTGAACAAAAAGAGCCGTGAACAGTTCCAGCTCGCTACACATAAGCGTTTATTGGATATCTACACTTCTTCTTCAAGAACTGTAGATGCGCTGAGCAAACTGGATCTGCCTTCAGGAGTTGAAGTTGAGATCAAAGCTTGATAAAAAGGCAGGCAGCTGAAAAGCCGCCGGCTTTCTAAGTTCTTATAAAGATCATCTGCCAACCGGTCAAACGAGAAAGCAGCTCTGACAACAAATGAAAATTCCACGATAATAAGATCGTGGTAAAACATATAAACAGGCCCTTCGAGGTTTGTTTACTTCCGGTACTTCTTAGATCACCAAAGCTTCAGCGAAAGTGATCCAGCTCTGAAAAAGCATTCGCCTGGAATTTTTGATTCCGGTGAATAGAAAAAAGAAAAGGTCGGCAGCAAACAGGGATTGAATTCCGCTTCATCGGCGGGATGTCCTTAATAACCTTGCGGGGGCATAAACCGCAAAACGATGAAAGGTATTATTGGTAAAAAAATCGGGATGACCAGCATCTTCGGCGCAGATGGCAAGCAGACAGCTTGTACCATCATCGAAGCTGGCCCATGTACCGTAACACAAGTTAAGACCCAGGATACAGACGGTTACACCGCACTCCAACTGGCATTTGGCGACAAGAAAGAAAAGCACTCCACTAAAGCCGAGCTGAATCACTTCGCAAAAGCTCAGACAGCCGCCAAGAAATTCGTAAAAGAATTCCGCAATTATTCAATAGAAAAAGCATTGGGTGAAACTATCACCGTAGACATTTTCGCTGAAGGCGAAAGCGTTGAAGTGGTTGGTACAACCAAGGGTAAAGGTTTCCAGGGTGTTGTAAAACGCCATGGTTTCTCTGGTGTGGGTGAAGCATCCCATGGTCAGCACGACCGTCAGAGAGCGCCAGGTTCTATCGGTGGTTCTTCTTATCCTTCAAGAGTATTCAAAGGAATGAGAATGGCCGGCCGTATGGGTGGCGACAGGGTAATGATGAAAGGCCTGAAAGTGGTTAAGATCTTCCCTGAAAAGAACTATATCCTGATCAGTGGTTCTGTACCTGGTCATAACGGTTCAATCGTTTTAATCCAGAAGTAATCACCCTCTTAATCTGAATGACCATGCAAGTAGATGTATTAAATATAAAAGGACAGAAAACCGGTAGAACGGTTGAATTGCCTGCAGAGATCTTCGGTATCGAGCCGAATGATCACGTGATCTACCTGGCTGTTAAGCAATACCTCGCAGCAGCCCGTACAGGTACCCATAAAGTAAAAACCCGCGCCGAAGTGCATGGTGCCAGCCGCAAGCTGCACAAGCAAAAAGGAACAGGTGGTGCCCGTAAAGGTAATATCCGTAACCCGTTGTACAAAGGTGGTGGTACCATCTTCGGACCAAAACCGCACAGCTACGATTTCAAGCTGAACCGCAAAGTGAAAGATCTCGCTAAGATCTCTGCACTGAGCTACAAGGCAAAAGAGAACGCGATTGTGGTGGTAGAAGATATCAACATGGAAGCGCCTAAGACCAAGCAGGTGCTTGATGTGATGAAAAGCCTGAATGTGGCCGACAAGAAAACACTGGTAGTATTGCCTGAATATAACGACAATCTCTACCTGAGCACCCGTAACGTACCGAATATCGCCAGCACACTGCTGTCTGATATCAATACTTACGAGATCGTAAACGCAGATGTACTGGTTGTAACCGAGAGCACTGCAAAGATCTTCGCTGATAACGAAGCCGAAGTAACAGCATAATTAAGAAACGTTTCAACAAGATAAAAATGAAACAGACAGACGTTTTAATAAAACCGATTTTAACTGAAAAAGCAAACGCTCAGCAGGAAAAACTGAGAAGGTATGCTTTCAAAGTAAACCGTAAGGCCAACAAACTCGAGATCAAAAAAGCGATTGAAGAGTTCTACGGAGTGAACGTGATTGATGTGAACACCGCAGTGGCTCCGGGAAAAAACAAAGCCCGTTACACCAAAGCTGGTTTTATCCAGGGTATGAAGTCTGCTTACAAGAAGGCATTCGTAACCGTAGCAGAAGGTGAAACAATCGATCTTTACGCAAACATTTAATATAGCACGCGGAGCTGAAAAATCCGCATATAAAAAAACAAGAAATGGCACTGAAGAAGTACAAACCGATGACCGCCGGAACACGCTGGAGAATCGGTAATGCTTATGCTGAGATCACCACCAACAAACCTGAAAAAAGTTTGCTGGAGCCGCAGAAAAGCACTGCCGGCCGTAACTCACAGGGACGTCGTTCCATGCGTTACATGGGTGGTGGAAACAAGCATCACTATCGTATCATCGATTTCAAAAGAAGCAAAAGGGACATTAGCGCTACTGTAGTTTCTATTGAATACGATCCGAACCGTACCGCATTTATCGCATTGCTGCAATACGCAGACGGCGAGAAAAGATATATCATCGCTCCACAGGGTTTACAGGTGGGTGCGAATGTAATAGCTGGTGATGAAGTATCTCCTGAGATCGGAAATGCCCTGCTGATGAAAAACATGCCGCTGGGTACCATGATCCACAACATTGAACTGCAGCCAGGTCAGGGTGGTAAAATGGCAAGAAGTGCAGGAAGTTCTGCACAGCTGGCCAACAAGGAAGAAAAATACGCTGTACTGAAAATGCCTTCAGGCGAGCTCAGGAAAGTGCTGATCAACTGTTATGCAACCATCGGTGTTGTATCTAACGGAGATCATAACCTTGAAACTGCCGGTAAAGCTGGTAAGAACCGTTGGAAAGGTATCCGTCCCCGCGTTCGTGGTGTAGCAATGAACCCTGTAGATCACCCGATGGGTGGTGGTGAAGGTAGGGCTTCAGGTGGTCACCCACGTAGCAGAACAGGTAAGTATGCGAAAGGTGAGAAGACACGTACCAAAGGAAAAGGCAGCGATAAGCTGATCATCCAGCGCAGAGACGGAAAAAAATTAGCTAAGTAATTTACAAAGCTGATTCAACTAATAAACTAATAGACCAGTAAACAAAATAAATTATGGGTCGTTCGATTAAAAAAGGTCCTTACGTAGACGCTAACCTGGAAGGTAAAGTGCTCGGAATGAACGAAGGCGGAGCCAAGAAATCTGTAATCAAGACATGGAGCCGTCGCAGCACTATTACACCTGATTTCGTTGGTCACACATTCGCTGTGCATAACGGAAACAAGTTCATCCCGGTGTATGTAACTGAATTCATGGTAGGCCACAAATTAGGTGAGTTTGCCCCTACACGTAACTTTAAAGGTCACGCAGGAACCAAGAAATAAAAACAGTTTACCGGATCGCCTGCAGGTCGGGCAGAAGGTAAGCCACAAATAAAATAAGAAATGGAAGCAGTAGCTAAACTGAACAATTATCCAACAGGGCCGCGTAAAATGCGTTTGCTGGCCGATGTGATCCGTGGAATGGAAGTGGAGAAGGCATTGGCTATCCTGGAGCACCATCCTCAGCACAACGCCGTTCCGCTGGCTAAATTGCTGAAAAGTGCGATCAGCAACTGGGAACAGAAAAACAGCGGTGCCAGTGCGGCAGACAGCAGCCTGGTTGTTAAAACCGTTTTCGTAGATGGTGGCAGGGTTTTAAAACGGATGCGTCCGGCACCTCAGGGTCGCGGCTACCGTGTTCGCAAGCGCAGCAACCATGTAACATTAATCGTAGATTCTAAAAACTAATTGTAAAACCATTATATGGGTCAGAAAGCAAATCCAATTGGTAACAGGTTAGGTATCATCCGCGGATGGGAAAGCAACTGGTATGGCAGTAAGAAAGATTACGCATCCAAGTTGATCGAAGATCATAAGATCCGTACTTACCTGAACGCCCGTATCAACAAGGGCGGTATTGCCAAAATTGTAATAGAGCGTACCCTGGGTAAGCTGATCGTAACCATCCATACCTCTAAACCCGGTATCATCATCGGTAAAGGCGGTAACGAGGTTGACCGTATCAAGGAAGAGCTGAAAAAGTTAACCGGCAAGGAAGACGTTCAGATCAACATCCTTGAGATCCGTCGCCCGGAACTGGATGCAAACATCGTAGGCGATACTATCGCAAGGCAGATTGAAAACCGTATCAACTTCAAACGTGCCATCAAAATGGCGATCGCTTCTACACTCCGCATGGGTGCTGAAGGTATCAAGATCAAAGTAAGCGGACGTTTGGGCGGTTCTGAGATTGCACGTAGCGAAGAATTCAAACAGGGACGTACTCCTTTGCATACATTCCGTATGGACATCGATTATGCAAATGTATTTGCTCAGACCGTTTACGGTAAGATCGGTATCAAAGTATGGATCTGTAAAGGTGAAGTACTCGGAACCCGTGAACTCAACCCGAACTTCGTTGGTGGAAAAAATGAAGGCAACGAGCGCAGGGGCGGCGATGACAGAAGGCCAGGTGGCGACAGAAGGGATGACCGCAGGGGCGGTGGTGACAGAAGGGATAACCGTGGCGGCGGAAGAGATCGCAGAAACTAAATTAATCATTAGTAATTCAATTACTAAGACTTTGAAATAAGCATGAACCCGGAGGTTCATGATCTAAAAAGCTAAGAAATGTTACAGCCTAAAAGAAGCAAACATAGGAAGCAGCAAAAAGGGCGCATTCGCGAAGTAGCAAAGCGTGGTACTTCCATTTCATTCGGATCCTTCGCACTGAAGGCGCTTGAGCCAATCTGGTTAACTAACCGCCAGATCGAATCAGCACGTCAGGCAATGACCCGTGCAATGAAACGTGAAGGTAACGTTTGGATCCGCGTATTCCCTGATAAGATCATTACCCGCAAGCCGTTAGAGGTGAGGATGGGTAAAGGTAAAGGTAACCCCGAATTCTGGGCTGCTGTGGTGGAACCAGGACGTATCATCTTCGAATGCGATGGTGTTACCCCAGCGATAGCGCAGGAAGCAATGGAGCTGGCTGCACAGAAACTGCCGATCAAAACCAAATTCATCACGAGAAGGGATTTGCAGGCATAATCAGTTTAACAATGTGAAACTGGCTCAATGTCCGATAAATATTGAGCAATTGAGAAAGTTTTCAAATTGAATACAATGGCAAACAAAAAGCAAGAATTCAACGCAAGCCTGAAGGATCTGAGCGTTACAGATCTGCAGGCAAGGATACAGGAAGACCAGTTAAGGTTAAAAAAACTGGAGTTCGCTCACGCAATATCTCCACTGGAAAACCCGATGAATATCCGCGGTCTCCGCAGGGACATCGCCCGTTTGAAAACGGTATTGAAGAAAAAAGAAATGGGTATCTAAACCATAAATTTAAAACAATGGCTGAAAGAAATTTACGTAAAACAAGGACCGGGGTGGTTACCAGCGATAAGATGGACAAAACCATTACTGTTGCTGTAGAAAGAAAAGTAAAACACCCTATCTACGGTAAGTTCGTAAAGAAAACGACCAAGTTCCACGCTCATGATGAAAAAAGTGAGTGCGGTATTGGTGATGTAGTTAAGATCATGGAAACTCGTCCGCTGAGCAAAACAAAGCGCTGGAGACTGATTGAAGTGATCGAAAAGGCTAAGTAATTTAAGCCTCAAGCTGTTAACCGCTGGCTAAGCCAGGGAAGGATACAGCCTCTGATAAACAACATTTACTTCCGGTGATCGTACCGGCAGATAACAGCTAAAAAGCTAAAAAAGATGATTCAGCAAGAAAGCAGACTAAATGTAGCTGATAACAGTGGCGCCAAAGAGGTGCTTTGCATTAAAGTGCTTGGAAACAGCGGACAGGATTATGCCAAAGTAGGCGACAAGATTGTCGTTACTGTAAAGGATGCAATTCCTGCAGGCGGTATCAAAAAAGGTACTGTATCTAAAGCCGTAATCGTTCGTACTAAAAATAAGTTACGCCGTAAAGATGGTTCTTATATCCGTTTCGACGATAACGCAGTAGTGTTATTGAACAACTCGGACGAGCCACGCGGTACACGTATCTTCGGACCAGTAGCGAGAGAACTGCGTGATAAAGGCTATATGAAGATCATTTCATTGGCTCCGGAGGTTCTGTAAGAAACCGATGCCAGGGCAGAAGCCCGGTTGCATATCAATTGAGATAATTTCAGCAGAAGCGTTCAGCATTGAGCGCTGAGCGTTAAAAGCTTTAAGCATAATAAAATGAGTACAAGATTTAAACCCAAATTCAACATCAAAAAAGGAGATACCGTAGTGGTGATCGCCGGTGATGATAAGGACTTGAAAAAGCCCCGCACGGTGTTGGAAGTGATCGTAGACAAAGGACGTGTGGTGGTTGAAGGTGTAAATATCGTAACCAAGCATACCAAACCTTCTGCTCAGAACACTAAGGGTGGTATTGTAAAGGTTGAAGCGCCGATCAATATCAGCAATGTAATGCTGTGGGACGCTAAAGCCGGTGCACCTACCAAGGTGAAACGCACAAGGGACACTGGAAAATTAGTTCGTATATCTAAAAAATCAGGGGAGGTAATCAAGTAATGAGTACTGCAAAATACACTCCGAGATTAGCAGACAAGTACACCAAAGAGGTAGTACCTGCTTTAATGAAGAAGTTCGCTTACAAAACTGTAATGCAAACTCCTAAACTGGAAAAAATCTGTATCAACCGTGGCGTGAATGGTGCCGTAACCGATAAGAAACTGGTTGATATCGCAGTAGAAGAGCTGAACACCATCACCGGTCAGAAAGCTGTTCCTACTGTTTCCAAAAAAGACATTTCTAACTTCAAACTGCGTAAAGGCATGCCGATCGGTGCACGCGTTACGCTGAGAGGCGAAAAAATGTACGAGTTCCTCGACAGGCTGGTTTCTGTTGCCCTGCCACGTGTACGTGACTTCAAGGGTATCAGCGATAAAGCATTCGATGGACGTGGTAACTATACACTGGGTGTTACCGAACAGATCATCTTCCCGGAGATCGATATCGATAAAGTGAACAAGATCACCGGTCTGGATATCACTTTCGTAACCTCAGCCAACACCAACGAAGAAGCATACGAGCTCCTGAAAGAACTGGGTATGCCATTTAAAGGTGCAAAAAAAGACAATAACTAAAAGAATAGTATAAATGCCCGACGGTTTCCGGCAGGCAGCTACTAACATCTAAATACAACAAACATGGCAAAAGAATCAGTAAAAGCCAGACAAAGAAAGCGTGAAGCATTGGTTGCAAAATTCGCTGAAAAGCGTGCTGCTCTGAAAGAAGCAGGAGATTATGCAGCTCTGGATAAACTTCCCAAAAATGCATCACCTGTTCGTTTGAAGAACCGTTGCCAGCTGACTGGCCGTCCGAAAGGCTACATGAGGTACTTCGGTCTCTCCAGGGTGATCTTCCGTGATATGGCGCTGAATGGTAAAATACCAGGTGTTAAAAAAGCAAGCTGGTAAAACAGGAACGATAAGCATCATTGTTCGTAGTAATAAAATTTTGAACAGACTTAATTAAAATAAAATGGTAACTGATCCTATAGCAGACTTCTTAACCAGAATCCGTAACGCGCAGATGGCGGGACACAGGATTGTTGAGATCCCTGCTTCTAACCTGAAAAAGCGTATGACAGAGATCCTGTACGAACAGGGTTATATTCTGAAGTACAAATTCGAAGACGACAGCAAGCAAGGCCTGATCAAGATCGCATTGAAGTATGATCCGTCCACCAAACAGCCTGCTATCCGCTCACTGGAAAGGGTAAGCCGTCCGGGTTTACGCCAGTATGCAAAACCAGCTGAGATCAAACGTGTGATCAACGGCCTGGGTGTTGCTATCCTGAGCACTTCAAAAGGCGTATTGACCGACAAACAGGCGAAAGCTCAGAATGTTGGTGGTGAAGTACTCTGCTACATCTATTAATTATTTTCCGGCAACCACTGGTTGCCGGTGGTATATAACCCTGGCTGACAATTAAGCTTTTTAGTCGGAGCTGAACACGACCAGGATCATTCGAATCAATTAAAAAAGTAAACGACTATGTCTCGTATCGGAAAACAACCCATTGTAATCCCTGCAGGAGTAACCGTAACTGTAAGCGGCGATAACGTTGTAACAGTAAAAGGACCTAAAGGACAACTCCAGGAAACAATCGACCGTGATATCACGATCGATGTTCAGGGAACTGAAGTGCTGATCAAACGTCCGACAGACCAGATCCGCCACAGGGCTATGCACGGTTTATACCGCGCGCTGATCGCCAATCTGGTGAAAGGTGTAACAGAAGGTTTCAAGAAAGAACTGGAACTGGTAGGGGTAGGTTATAAAGCTGCCAACACCGGAAACACTCTTGACCTGGCGTTAGGTTATTCACACAACATTATTTTCGAACTGCCCAGCGAACTGAAAGTAACTACCGTTACTGAAAAAGGTCAGAATCCTAAAATAACAATCGAAGGAATAGACAAGCAATTGCTTGGCCAGGTAGCAGCTAAACTGCGCAGCCTGCGTAAACCAGAGCCGTACAAAGGTAAAGGTGTTAAATACGCTGGTGAGATCCTCAGAAGGAAAGCCGGTAAAGCAGCAGGTAAATAAGTTCATCGGAATGCTGGTCAGTTGGTTTAACCGGCTGACCAGGATCCCGGAAACAAGATCACTAATCAACAAACTTCCGGCAGGATCGGAAGTGTATAAATAAAACACAATGAGTAAATTACTTCAGAGGCAAAAGATCAGGTACCGCATCCGCAAAAAGGTTGCCGGTACTGCAACAAGCCCAAGGCTGGCTGTATTCAGAAGCAACGCTGAGATCTATGCACAATTGATAGATGATGAGAACGGAGTTACACTGGCTGCTGCATCATCAAGGGATAAAGATATCGCTGCACAGAAAGTGACCAAAGTAGAGAAGGCCAAACTGGTTGGATCTTCAGTGGCACAGAAAGCTACAGCGCTTGGTCTCACAGCCTGTGTATTCGACAGGGGAGGTAACCTTTACCACGGTCGTGTAAAAGCGGTTGCCGATGGAGCAAGAGAAGGTGGTCTGCAATTCTAATTAGCTAACAACAATTAATCGTTAGATAAATGTCTAAAGTAAACGTAAATAAGGTGAAAGCCGGTGGCGATATGGAACTCAAAGAGAAAGTAGTTGCCATTAACCGCGTAGTGAAAACTACTAAAGGCGGTCGTACTTTCAGCTTCTCTGCCCTCGTAGTGGTAGGAAATGAAAATGGTGTTGTAGGTACAGGACTGGGTAAAGCAAAAGAAGTTCAGGAAGCTATTACAAAAGGTATCGAAGATGCCAAGAAGAACCTGGTGAAAGTGCCTGTAATGCACGGAACCATCCCCCACGAACAATGGGCTAAGGATGGCGCAGCCAAAGTATTGATCAAACCAGCTGCACATGGTGCGGGTGTGATCGCGGGAGGCAGCATGCGTTCAGTACTGGAAAGTGCCGGTGTAACAGACGTACTTGCTAAAAGCCTGGGCTCTGCAAACCCTCATAACGTGGTTAAAGCAACCATCAAGGCACTGAGCCTGCTCAGAGAGCCTGTTCAGGTAGCTAAACAACGTACTGTAAAGCTGAGCAAAGTATTTAACGGATAAATAATCCTGTCCCGGCAAGCCGGCGACATCAAATGATACGTCATGAAAAAGATTAAAATCACACAGATTAAAAGCGGTATCGACAGGTCTGAGCGTCAGAAACAGACACTGATCGCACTGGGTTTGAAAAAACTCAACGCTTCCAAAGAAGTAGAAGCTACTCCTCAGATCCTGGGTATGGTTAACAAAGTTAGCCACCTGGTGAAAGTTGAAGAGATCGCTTAAATAATTTAGCAGTTAAGACCGCTGATGAAAAATGAATAATTGAAAAGTGTTTCTGCACTTATTTCATTATTCATTTTTCGTTTTACCGCTTAATTACTAATTTTCACTTTTTATTTTATCATTTAACAGCGAGGGGTGATTCCCCGTAAAGTTCAAAATCAATTCAAGATGAAATTACACACACTCAAGCCCGCAGTTGGCGCAACACACAAAGAGAAACGTTTAGGCCGTGGTGAAGCTTCCGGTAAAGGTGGAACTTCTACAAAAGGTAACAAGGGCGGACAGAGCCGTGCAGGTTATAAGAGCAAAATGGCACACGAAGGTGGTCAGATGCCAATCCAGCGTCGTATCCCTAAACGTGGTTTCAAAAATAACAACCGTGTTGAATTCAAAGTATTCAACCTCGGACAACTGGAACAACTGGCTGAGAAATACGGATTCACTGAAGTTAACCTGGAGAATCTCTATATCAACAACCTGATCAACCGTACTGATAAAGTAAAAGTACTGGCGAATGGCGAACTGAAAGCTAAACTTACCATCAAAGTAAATGCTGCAAGTGAAAAAGCTAAGAGTGCAATCGAAGCTGCAGGCGGAAGCATTGAAATTGTAAAGTAATTTTACCGTAATTTGCCGGACGCATCGAAGATGCGTCCTTTTGGTTTCAGACTTATAACGCCTTCAATCGGATTCAAGTGAAAAAATTACTTCAGACATTTAAGAATATTTGGGCCATAGAAGAACTGCGCAGCAAGATCATTGTTACGCTTGTTCTTGTATTAACCTACAGATTCGGTACCCATATCGTTTTACCAGGTATCGATCCAAACGGTATCGAAGCGGCGCAGAAAGCTTCCAGCAACAAAGGCCTGCTCGGTATCTTTGATATGTTTGCCGGCGGCGCCTTCTCACAGGCTTCTATCCTGGCACTCGGTATCATGCCTTATATCTCTGCCTCTATCTTCATGCAGCTGATGACCATCCTGGTTCCGCAACTGCAGAAGATCCAGAAAGAAGGCGAGAGCGGTCGTAAAAAGATCAACCAGTGGACCCGCTATCTCACAGTGATCGTAACTATTTTCCAGGCCGGCGCTTATGTGGCTTACCTGAATAGTCCCGGTTATGCAGAAGCGATCCTGCCAGCCTATAAACCTTTCTTCTGGTTCTCAACCGTGATCACACTTACTGCAGGAACCCTGTTTGTAATGTGGCTGGGTGAAAGGATCCAGGACAAAGGCCTCGGTAACGGTACTTCTATCATCATCATGGTAGGTATCCTTGCACGTCTCCCGCAATCATTGATCCAGGAGTTCGGTGCCAAGAGTGAAAGGGCCGGTGGTGGCTTACTGATCTTCCTGGTGGAGATCGCTATCCTGATTTCTATTATCATGGGGCTGATCATCCTGGTACAGGGTGTGAGGAAAATACCTGTAAACTATGCAAAGCAGATCGTTGGAAACCGCCAGTTCGGTGGTGCCCGCCAGTTCCTGCCTATCAAAGTAAACAGCGCCGGTGTAATGCCGATCATCTTCGCCCAGGCGATCATGTTCCTGCCTACACTGGTATCATTCACCAATATCGATTCTGCACAGGGCATTGTTAAGATCTTCAACGATCACAGCAACGCCTGGTACATGATCATTTACTCTGTAATGGTGATCGGGTTTACATTCCTTTATACAGCCCTGATCTTTAACCCCAAACAGATCGCAGAAGACCTGAAACGCAACAACGGATTTATTCCGGGTGTGAAACCAGGTCAGCCTACAGCAGATTACATCGGATCCATCATGGATAAGATCACCCTGCCCGGCGCGATTTTCCTGGCATTTGTAGGTATCCTGCCCGGCTTTGCACAACGTCTCGGCGTTACACAAGGCTTCAGCACGTTCTTCGGTGGTACATCCCTCCTGATCATGGTAGGTGTAATCCTCGATACACTGCAGCAGATTGAAACATACCTCCTGATGCGCCAGTACGATGGTCTGATGAAAAGCGGCCGCGTACAGGGCAGACAAACAGTTTCCACAACCACTATTTAATGTGGTAAATAATAGCGAACTTTGCAAGCCTGCCAGTAAACACTGGCAGGCTTCTTTTTATCATGACCAGAAGGACCAATATGACTATTTACAAAACAGAAGCAGAAGTGGCGCTGATGAAGGAAGCTGCCACACTGGTAAGTAAAACGCTCACAGAAGTAGCCAAAGTACTGAAGCCGGGAATGACCACCCTGCAGATCGATAAAATATGCGCAGAATTTGTGAGAGACAATAAAGCGGTTCCATCTTTTCTGGGTTACCGCGGCTACCCCCACAATGTCTGCACTTCCGTTAACGATGTGGTGGTGCACGGCTTCCCCAACAACGTGGCATTAAAAGATGGCGATATCGTATCGGTAGATATGGGTGTGATACTGAATGGCTGGCATGGCGATCACGCTTATACATTCATACTCGGGGAAACAAGCGAAGATGTATTGCAGCTGGTTCGGGTAACCAAGGAATCGCTGTATAAAGGCATCGAAAAAGCCATCGTCAACAACAGGGTAGGAGATATCTCTAATGCCATACAGGAGCATACTGAGCGAAAATATGGTTATGGCGTAGTGCGTGAACTTGTTGGCCATGGCCTCGGAAGAAACCTGCACGAAGACCCACAGGTACCCAATTACGGGAAGAAAGGAAATGGCCCTAAAATGAAAGAAAACCTTGTCTTGGCTATCGAACCGATGATCAATATGGGAACACGTGATGTGTTTATTGCAGAAGATGGCTGGACCGTGAAAACACGTGATGGAAAACCTTCTGTTCACTTCGAACATGACGTATGTATCAAAAGAAATAAAGCATTGATCCTTTCCGATTACAGTATTATCGAAGCAGCAGAAAAAGCAAACAATAACCTGAACACTTCTTATTATCAATAACTGAATCAGAAAAATACAGATCTTCTGTAACGCTTATCTTTAAAGAGTTTCAGCGGATTCTATTTTCGTCTTACAAGAATATTACGATCAACTTTCTTTAAAATGCTTCATGCAACAGGCAGCGTTGTATGAAGCATTTTTTTTGCTGCACATATAACAGTCACGCAGTATTATTTTTTGTGAACGACAGTTTGAGGAATTTATTTTTCACATCAAGAATGCATCGTTTCATAATGGATAAAAAAGCGAAAAAAAGCGGTAAAGCGGGATAGCTGGCTTTTAAAAATTCAACAATGTTGCAAAAGCGGCTTTTGGAGAGAGATTATAAAAAAAAATATTTCTATTGAAACCCTTGCAAATGCTGACTTCTAAGAATACGATAAGAAAAAGTTAAATAATGATTAACTTTTTTCTTACTTTCCAACCTCATTTTTAAACCAACCAACTAGCGCTTATGAGAAGAATTTTGCTCTTCCTATGCATCTCTCTTTTGGCTATAGGCCAGCTGGATGCACAGACTAGAACGGTGACCGGCAAGGTTACCGACGACAAGGGGACACCGTTAAGTGGTGTATCCGTTACTGAATTGGGTACTGACCGTAAAGTGTTAAGTACAACAGTAACAAATGAAACCGGAACTTTCTCTGTAAAGGTTTCCAACAACACCCGTGGGATACAGATTGCTTCTGTAGGGTTTGTTGAACAATTCTTTCCACTCGGAGGAATCAGGAACAATTCGCTTGATGTTAGACTGACTGCCAGCGTAGACAATCTCGCTGACGTAGTAGTTACAACAGCGGGTGGTTTAAAAACACGTAAAAAGGATATCGGTACTGCATCTACGCAGGTAAGCGCGGCTACTCTTACAGCTGCTAAACCTGTGAACGTTGCTGCTGGTCTGGCTGGTAAAGTTGCCGGTCTGACTGTTAGCGCAACAAGCAGTGGCGTTAACCCTAACTTCCGTGTGATCCTGCGTGGTCAGCGTTCACTGACCGGTAACAACCAGGCTCTGATCGTTCTGGATAACGTAATCGTTCCGAACGATGTACTGGGTAACCTGAACCCTGAAGACGTAGAAGACATCGTTGTACTGAATGGTGCAAGCGGTGCGGCTCTTTATGGTTCAGATGCATCTAACGGTGCCCTTCTGATCACCACCAAAAAAGGTTCAAAAAGCAAAGTAGCGGTTAAGGTCGCAAACACATTGACTATTGAGCAGGTGGCTTTTTATCCTAAATTACAGAACAGGTTCGGTTCTGGTTCTACTGCAGATATCCGCGTATATACTCCGGATGAAAACCAGCAGTACGGACCTGAGTTCGATGGTATCGTAAGACCTATCGGTCAGCCGCTGGCAGATGGTACTATCCAGATGGTTCCTTATTCTCCGACCGATGGTAAAAAGAACTTCTGGCAGCTTGGTCTGAACAACCAGACAGATCTGTCTATCTCCGGTGGTGATGAAAGAGGTACAAACTTCCTGTCTGTACAGTATGTAGACGGAGTAGGTACTACGCCAAAAGATAAATACAACAGGACTACAGTAAGGTATAACGGTACCCGTCAGTTCACCAGGACTTTAACCCTGAACATGAACTCAAGCTATGCGCAGAACAGGTACGATATCACCAGCCAGACTTCAAATATCTATGGTTACCTGATGCAGACTCCTGCCCAGATCGATGTTACCCAATACAAAGACTGGAAAACAAACAAATATGCAGATCCTAGCGGTTACTACAACCCGTTCTATGAGAACCCTTATTTCCTGCTCGACAATTATCGTCAGGGCACAAGGAATGACTACTTCACAGCGAACGGAGAACTGAAATTTGCTCCGCTGAGCTGGGTAGACTTCACTTACCGTTTGGGTATCAGCACACGTAACGTATCAAGCAAAACGTACAGCGATATCTTCAGGTATTCTGATTTTGCCAAAGCAACTACACACGGTTCTTACAAAAAGACTGATAAAGTGGGTGGTGTAACTGATGCGTCTTCTTACACAACCCGTCTGACTTCTGAGTTCCAGGCTTCTTTCAGAAAGAAGATCCAGGATTTCAACCTGCGTCTCGTAACTGCCGCTACTTTAAGGCAGGATCAGTCTAAATCACTGTCTGCTTCTGTAAGCGGTCTGGTAGTTCCGGGTCTGTTCAACCTGAGCAATACCCTGAATAACCCAACTGCGGATGAAAGCAATTTCAAAGCGCGCCAGCTGGGTGCTTACTATGACCTGAACATTGGTTACAAGGGCTTCCTGAATATCCACACTACAGGTCGTAATGACTGGGTTTCTACACTCGCTCCTGAAAACCGTTCATTCTTCTATCCTTCAGTTGACGTAGCGTTCACTCCAATGGATGCGATCCCTGCGCTGAAAGAAATGAAGGCGCTGAACTCCCTGAAGATCCGCGCAAGCTGGTCTAAAGTAGGTCAGGTGAACCTGACAGGTACTTTCGGTGCTTATGCACTTGATCCTACCTTCGGTCAGGCAGCTGGTTTCCCTTACCCTATCGGCGGTGGTTTCACTGTGGGTAACAGGATTGTATCTAACAACCTGAAACCTGAGATGACCAAGCAGTGGGAAGTTGGTGCTGATTTCGGTTTATTCAAAAACCGTATCACCGGTGCCATCACTTACTACAGCAACAAAACAACTGATCAGACTGTATCTACCAGCGTATCTTCAGCAACTGGTTACACTACCTACCTGCTGAATGCTGCTGCAACATCTGGTTCTGGTCTTGAGTTTACTGCAAGCACTGTTCCTTTACGTACGAAAGACTGGGAACTGACTGTTGGTGGTAACTACTCATATGTTATCAAAAGCAACGTAGATGCGATCACCAGCGACGTTAAGAACCTGAGCCTGGGTAGCATTTCTTACGCTGTTGTAGGTCAGCCTTTCCCTGTACTCCTGGGTACTGCTTACAAGAAAGATCCTCTTGGCAGGGTAATCGTTGATCCTATCACCGGATATCCTTCACGTTCTGATACCAACTCTGTACTCGGAAGTGCTGTGCCTAAGCACACACTGGCTCTGAACATCAGCCTGCGTTACAAAAACTTCCGTTTCAGCGCACTGGGTGAATACCGTGGTGGTTACCAGACTTACATGCCTAGCACTACTGCCTTCGACTTTTCTGGTGGTGGTCAGAACACAGTTGCCTTCAACCGTGAAAGGTTTGTATTCCCTAACTCAGTTATTCCTGATCCGAATAAACCAGGTGAGTACCTGCCAAACAACAATATCACAGTTAGAGATGGTGGTTACAACTTCTGGGCACAGTCTGTACGTACAGGTGTGAATGAGAACTATGTAATTTCAGGTGCTTTCTGGAAAATCCGTGAGATCACGTTATCTTATGATGTACCTCAGAGCGCGCTGCAGCGTGTTAAATTCATCAAGAACTTAACTATCAGTGCACAGGCGCGTAACGTATTCATGTTCTTCCCTAAAACGAACATGTATACCGATCCTGAGTTCAGCGATAACGGAAGCACAAGTAATGGTGTGGGTGTAGCAGGTATTTCAAATGCACCGCCTTCACGTTACTATGGCGCATCTATCTCAATCACTTTTTAAACAAGTATCGCAATGAAAAAAACACTATATCTGTTATCAGGCATTGTAGTCCTTTTAACTACATCGTGTAAAAAATATCTGGATATTAACCAGAACCCGAATACTGCAACATCTGCAACGCCGGAGCTGATCCTGCCGCAGGCACTGGTTGCTACAGCCAGTAACCTTGCAGGTAACTTTAACTCATACGGTGCTGCGCTGGTAGGTTACAACGCCAATGGCGGTGGTTACAGCGGTTTCGGTACCTATGTTACTTACGATTTCACCACAGGTAGCTACACTGGTTTATGGTCAAGTACTTATGACAATATCCAGGATTACAGCTATATCGTGAAAAGTACCAACGGTCAGGATAGATATGCATACTTCAATGCGATCGGAAGGATCATGATGGCGCATAACTACCAATTGCTGGTAGATGCGTACAACAACGTTCCTTACAGCGATGCATTGGGTGGCGCTTCTGCCATCAGCCCTAAATACGATCAGGGTACTGCGATCTATAAATCGATCGCTGAGCAGCTCGATACTGCTATCATACTGATCAACAAAGGCCTGGCTAATCCTCAGACTACAATTGCGCTGACTACTGCAGCTGATCCGCTGTTCACACAGGTAGCTCCGCCGAACATGGTTCTCTGGAAACAATATGCGAACACCCTGAAACTGCGTATCATGTTACGCGCAGGCAGCAAGGTAACCTTCACCAACACTACTTTCAGTGCAGATGGTTTCCTGACTCAGGATGCAATCGTAAACCCTGGTTACTCTAAAAACTCCGGTAAGCAGAACCCAGCCTGGGATACCTGGGCTTACAGCTACACAGGTAGTGCTTCTGGATCTGCGGGTCTGTCTCGTCTGCCATCAACTTTCGCACTTACTTTCTACGATGGTACCAAGCTGAATGACCCAAGACGTGGTTCTGTAGTGTACAAGGCATTCCCTAATACACCAACCAATCAGTTAGGTAACGAAACTAACCCTAAACCACCAAATGCTGCAAGCCCAAGTCCTTGGTACAAAGGAACAAGTGCTACTGCATTTGACAAGATCGGTATCTTCAAAGGTTTCGATATGGGTCAGCCGATCATGCTCGCTGCGGAAAGCTATTTCCTGCAGGCTGAAGCAATCGTTCGCGGCCTGATCACCGGCGATGCTAAAACCGCTTTCAACAAGGGTATCGATGCTTCATTCAACTACCTGTACCTGGATAACACAGGAAAACTGGCTACCACCGGTTACCTGGCACCTGCTACAGATGCAGCTGCATACCGTACAGCTAACGCTGGTAATTACCTGGCAGACTTTGATGCAGCTAATACCAACGATAAAAAGATAGAAGCGATTATCACTCAGAAATACATCGCGCTGAACATGATCCTCTCTCACGAGCCATGGAACGAGTACCGCAGAACAGGTTATCCTGCGATCACTCCGGGTTCTACTGATCCGACCAAATCTTTTGCGTCTGTTCAGTCTATTTCAACCCGTCCGGACAGGTTACCTACACGTATCCCTTATCCGAGCTCTGAGTTCTCAACAAACAGCGCGAATGTTCCAAAAGATGTAGACAAGTTCTCTTCTCTGATCTTCTGGGCTAAATAATTAACTGATCTAAAAAAATTGAATAATGAAATTATTTGGAAAATTAGTAGCCGTTTGCGCAGTGGCTTCCGGGTTAACGGGTTGCCTGAAAGATTCATCTCTGATGGATCCTTCCAAGACGCACAACGTCATCGAATTTGCTAATACAGCGGGTATCGCTACCTCTGTTGTTGGTAATATCTATCCGTTGTACAACATCAACATCCTGATGCAACCAACAGGTACTTACAACGCTATCGTGAGCTATTCCGGTGCTGACAATGCGCCTGAAGATATCACTGTTGAAGTGGCTGTTGCTGACCAGGCTGTGATCGACAAGTACAACTCGCAGAACACCAAAACCTTCACTATGCTGCCATCTACCATGTTCAGCATTCCTGCTACCAAAGTGGTAATTCCTAAAGGTAGAAGGCAGGTGAACTTACCGATCACACTGACCAACACCGATCAGCTGTGGGGTAAAACCTATGTTCTGCCGCTTACCATCAAATCCGCTTCTATGGGCGTGATCAGTGGTAACTTCAACACCATTATCTATGCATTGAACGGTATCAACAGGCTCGATGGTACTTATACCCTGAAATTCAGGTTCGGTACCAACGACAGGGGCTATGATGTAAACACCACCACCTGGTACTATAGTGATGTTCAGCTGGTAACAGCTTCAACTACCACTTCTACCATGCGTAACCTGAACGCGGGTACCAGCGTAACTGCTGCCGTACACGCTGCGGTTACAACTGCTGGTCTGCCTTCAAGCATCGCAGCGCTGGTTCCATTGCTGACCTATGATCTGTCTACCAACAAGATCACTAACATCAGCAACAATACAGCCGGTGCCAAAACTGTAGTACCTAACCCTGCAGTTACTGATAACCGTGTAGATCCTGCAACTGGTAATGTTTACGCTTCTTTCATCCTGAAAGAATCCGGAAGAACTGATATGATCATCAACGATACGCTGATGTACAAATCACCACGATAGTCAGTATCTCTTTCATACTTCGAAAAGCTCCCTTTCAGGGGGCTTTTCGTTTTTTTACGATCTTTGTTCCCATCAAAACCGTGCTTATGAAAAAAGTGATGCTCTCTTTCTGCTTCTTCCTTACACTCTGCGCAACAGCACAGGACAACAGGGCGAAAGGACTGCAGAAAGAATTCAACGATAAGAACAGTACCGCTTTCAAAACGGATACGGCCGCCAAAAAATGGAAAACGGGCGGGTTGTTCTCCCTTACCTTATCCCAGACCTCATTAAAAAACTGGGCAGCCGGTGGCGATAATTATGCCTTATCGCTCAATACTGCACTAAGCGGCTTCGCCATGTATAAGAATGGCAGGAATGAATGGAATACCTCGGCTGGTATAAATCTCGGCTATGTCAATACTTCAAGCCTCGGCGCACGCAAGAATGACGACCGGTTCGACCTTTTGTCCAAATACGGATATGCACTGAACCCGAAACTGAACATCGGCGCTATCTTCAATTTCCGTACGCAGTTTTTTAAAGGGTATACGTATCCCGATGCCACAACAAAAGTTCTTTCATCCGATATCCTCGCCCCGGCTTACATTCTGCTCGGTCTTGGACTGGATTATAAACCTGCCAAAGATCTTTCCATCTTCTTTTCCTCGGCTACAGCACGCTGGGTGATCGTGAACGACGACAGTTTATCTGCCAAAGGTGCTTACGGTGTTACACCAGGCAAAAAAAGTCTCTTCCAGCTGGGTGCATTCATGAGTACGAATTACAAAACCAATATCAATAAAAACGTAACCTATACCGGCAGGCTTGACCTGTTCTCCGATTACCTCGATAAGCCCCTGAACGTGGCAATGAACATGACCAACCTTTTCGCTGTAAAGATCTCGGACATCTTATCCGTTACGTATAGTCTCGACCTGATCTATGATGATAATGTGCGCCTGTTCGGTGTAAATCATGATGCTCCGGCTTTACAGGTTAAATCGATCATCGGTGCAGGACTACTGGTAAACCTATGAGTAACAGGAAACAATTGATTGTAGCCGGCGGCGGTGCTGCAGGTTTTTTCTGCGCAGTGAATGCTGCAAGACAGAACCCTTCACTGTCGGTTGTGCTTGTTGAAAAAAGTAATAAACTCCTCTCCAAAGTGAAAGTGAGCGGCGGCGGCAGGTGTAATACAACACATGCCTGCTTCGATATTCCTGAACTGGTAAAGCGTTATCCGAGGGGGCAGCATTTCCTGAAAAAAACATTTCACTGGTTTAACCCGCAGAACACGATAGAATGGTTTGGTGAAAGAGGTGTGCGGTTGAAAACAGAAGCAGACGGACGGATGTTCCCCGTTACCGATCAGTCGCAAACGATCATCGACTGCCTGCTGAAGGAAGCAGATCAGTACGGCGTGAAAGTGATGCTGCAGACAGAAATCAAAAGTATAGAAAGGCTGGAAGAAGGCTTCAGGCTGCAGACCGGTACAAAAGAACTGCGTGCGGATTATCTGTGTATCGCCACAGGCGGCTATCCGAAATCTTCCATGTTCGATTGGCTTACAGCAACCGGGCACCAGGTAGAAACGCCGGTACCTTCGCTGTTCACGTTCAATATGCCGGGTAACCCTGTAACGGAACTGATGGGTATCAGCGTGGAAAGGGCAGCGGTGAAAGTTGCAGGGAGTAAACTGGCGGAAGAAGGCCCGTTACTGATTACACACTGGGGAATGAGCGGACCTGTGATCTTACGTTTATCTGCCTGGGGAGCAAGATACCTCGCAGAAAAAAATTATCATTTCACAGCAATAGTGAACTGGCTGCCGGAGAAACGGGAAGAGATGCTGCGCGAAGAATGGCCGCAGCTCAGACAGGAACTGGCCGCACAGAAAATGAATCATAAAAATCCTTTCGCTTTACCCGGACGGTTATGGATTTACCTGCTGGCGCAAAGCGGTATCGCAGCCGACTGTCGTTGGGGAGACCTGCCTTCGAGAGAGCAGAACCGCCTGATCAAAAACCTGACGGGGCAGGAGTTCGAAGTAAAGGGGAAAACAACCTTCAAAGAAGAATTTGTAACCTGCGGAGGTATCCGGTTAAACGAAATAGAACCGAATACGATGGAAAGCCGGAAAATACCCGGACTTTTCTTTGCCGGAGAAGTGATGGATGTAGATGGAATTACAGGTGGGTTCAATTTCCAGCATGCATGGACCAGTGGCTGGATCGCGGCAAAAGCGATAGCGGAAAGATCAATATGACCCATAATAAATCAGGCCCGGTTTTGCCGGACCTGGTTTATTATTCCAACTAGCCTTTCTTTTTGGCCTTGGCTTTTTCCTTTTCCTTGTTCTCTTTGTAGCGCATATCGGGCGTGCCGTCTTTTTTGACAGGTGCGGCAGCCTTCGCTTTCTCCTTGTTTTCTTTGTAACGCATGTCTGGAGTGCCGTCTTTCTTGACAGGCGCAGCAGTTGTAGCGGCAGCTGGAGGAGCTGCTTTTTTAGCGGGTTCCTTTTTACCACCCTGGGCAAAACCGCCCGAGATGCCTGCAATGAGCATAAGCATCACGATAAGCATTTTTTTCATATGTAAGAGTTTAGTAAGATTAAGTTACAACAAGTGCCGTGTCAAAAGCAAACTGAATGGGGCAGGGGAATGTTAATTTTAAAGAACTGTATTGAAAATCAGTGTTTACAGTGGAGAATAATGCCCGGGGAAGGCATTTTTACCCCGAAAGACCGCTTTTTTTCGTATTTTTGCAGCCCGAATTAAAACCGTCGGGATTTTTTTATGAATTTTTTCATCAAACAATTAAACGCAGATGCACAGGAGAACGCAGCAGCCGGCGAGGCAGCAGAAGTTCCTACTGCGACAACAAATGCACCTGTAGCAGAGCCTGTTGTTGAAACAGCTCATGATGATTTTGACTGGAGCATTGACAAGCGCAATGTAAGTCATTATGCAGAAGCCGATCGCGTTAAGTACGACAAAGTGTATGATAACACTTTCGTTCAGATCGAAGATGGCGAAATCGTTAAGGGTGGGGTGGTAGCTTTAACAAAAACAGATGTTGTAGTAAACATCGGTTTCAAGAGCGATGGCCTGGTATCCCTGAACGAATTCCGCGATGTACAGGGCCTGAAAATAGGCGACGAAGTGGAAGTAATGGTGGTAGAGAAGGAAGACCGTAATGGTAACCTGCACCTGAGCCGCAAATCAGCCCGTATTTTCCGTGCCTGGGAAAGAATCGTTGAGGTTCACAAAACAGGAGAAGTTATTACCGGTACTGTTACCAGCAAAACAAAAGGTGGCCTGATCGTAGATGTATTTGGTATGGAAACCTTCCTGCCAGGTTCTCAAATCGACGTTAAACCTGTAACTGATTACGATCAGTTTGTTGGTAAAACAATGGAGTTCAAGGTGGTGAAGATCAACGAAGCCATCAAGAACGCGGTAGTATCGCATAAAGCACTGATCGAAAGCGATATCGAAGCACAACGTGCAGAGATCATGAGCAAGCTCGAGAAAGGCCAGGTACTGGAAGGTGTGGTGAAAAACATCACAGACTTCGGTGCATTCATGGACCTCGGCGGTCTCGATGGTCTGCTGTACATCACCGATATTTCATGGGGCCGTATCTCTCACCCGAGCGAAGTGGTGAAGATGGACCAGAAACTGCAGGTGGTTGTACTGGATTTCGACGACGACAAAAAACGTATCAGCCTCGGCCTGAAACAACTGACCCCGCATCCTTGGGATGTGCTGCCTGAAGGACTGGCAGAAGGTTCAGTAGTGAAAGGTAAAGTGGTAAATATCGAAGATTACGGTGCGTTCCTGGAAATTCAGCCTGGTGTTGAAGGTCTGGTACACGTATCTGAAATCACATGGGCAAACACGCCGATCAACGCGAAGGAATTCTTCAAGCTGGGCGACGAGTACGAAGCTAAAGTGGTTACCCTCGATAAAGATGCACGCAAAATGAGCCTGAGCATCAAACAAATGAGCCAGGATCCATGGAATACCATCGAAACCAAATTCCCGGAAGGAAGCAAACACAAAGGCCTGGTGAAAAACATCACTCCTTATGGTGTATTTGTAGAACTGGAACCAGGAATCGGCGGTATGATCCACATCAGCGACCTGAGCTGGCTGAAACGCTTCAACCACCCGACAGACTACACTAAAGTTGGCGAGACGATCGATATCATCATCTTAAGCATTGATAAAGAGAACCGCAAACTGCAGCTGGGTCACAAACAACTGGAAGAAGATCCCTGGAATGCACTGGAAGATACCTTTGCAGTAGGTACGCTCCATGAAGGTACTGTTACCCGTAAAGACGATAAAGGTGCGCTGGTTCAGCTGCCTTACGGTCTCGAAGGTTTCGCACCTAACCGTCACCTCAACAAGGAAGACGGCAAACAGGTTCAGGCTGATGAAACTGCACAGTTCATGGTGATCGAATTCGACCGCAATGAAAAACGCATCGTTCTGAGCCATGCCCGTATCTGGGAGCAACACATAGCTGAAGAAAAGGAAACTGCCAAGAAAGAAGCGAAAGCCGAATCTGACAAGACCAAGAAAGCTGTGAAAAACATCCAGAGCAAGGTAGAAAAAGCAACCCTGGGCGATCTGGGCGCGCTGGCTGAGATCAAAGCCAAATTACAGGAAGGCGAAGGTGACGCTCAATAATCACCCCGCTTCTGATATAAAAAAGGCCGTCTTCACCCGAAGACGGCCTTTTTCTTGGTAAAATCCCCCTCAGAAGGGGCGTTTTATGTATTTCTTAACTTCACAGGGCGTCAAACAAGAATTCCTCTTTATATATTGCCCGCAATTAATTAATTTTGCCAACTTGTATGAACAGGATCCTTTTGTTAATTATATCGGTATCGCTACTCAGCTCTTGCTCCAACAAATTCAATAAAGTGATGAAGAGCAAGGATTATGAGTATAAAACCAAGATGGCGGAGCAGTATTATGCTAAGAAGGACTATGCACATGCCATTCAGCTGTTTGAAGATATCTTTCCTTATGTGAAAGGTACACCCAGGTATGAAGACATGTATTTCAAGTTTGCTTACGCGTATTACTACGATAAGGATTACCTGAATGCAGAAAATCTCTTCAAGAACTTCGTTGAAAGTTTCCCGACCAGTTCACATGCCGAAGAGTGCGATTATATGCGCGCTTACTGCTATTACAAGCAGTCGCCCAAAATTGAGCTGGACCAGACCAATACGAACAAGACCATGCAGCTGATGCAGGCCTTTATCAATACGCATCCCAACTCACCAAGGTCGAAAGATGCGGCATCTATCATTGATGCCTGCCGTGAAAAACTGGAAGCGAAAGAAGCGCTGGCTGCACAGCTTTATTATAACCTTGGTTATTACAAAGCATCGGCAATTGCCTATGCAACGATCTCTGATAACTTCCCTGATTCTAAAAAATCAGATGAGTATAAACTGCAGGAGATCCGTTCTTATTTCCGCTATGCAGAAATGAGCCTGGAAGAAAAGCAGAAAGAGCGTTTTGAGAAAGTACTTTCAGAATGTAATGATTTTGCAGAGCGTTTTGCAGAAAGCAAACATGTAGCGGAAGTCAACAAGTATAAAACACAATCAAATAACTTTTTAAACAACCTGAAAAATGAGCAAGCTAAGAAGGCAAATGGGCGCTAATACCGCCAGCGTGGTAGAAACCAAAAGCCTGGTAGAGATCAAGTCTAAAACAGGTAACCTTTACGAATCGATTGCTATCATTGCCAGGAGAGCTAATCAGATCAATATATCCCTCCGGGAAGAGCTGCATAACAAACTGGAAGAGTTTGCCAGCCATACGGACAGCCTGGAAGAGATCCACGAGAACAAAGAGCAGATAGAGATATCCCGTGCATATGAAAAAATGCCGAATCCTGCTATTCTTGCAACACAGGAATTCATGGAAGGCAAAGTATATCACAGGCTGAACAATGAAAACGATCTTTTCAGATAGATAAATCTTTCCGAAATCATTCACAACGACAGTTATTTAACTGTCGTTTTTTGTTATTTTGATGTATGGATCTGTGGCTCCGTACCTTTATCCGCACATAAAGCAATTGCTGAATCTGAATCTTATGCTCAAAGGCAAAAAAATATTGATAGGCATCAGCGGTAGCATCGCCGCATACAAATCCATACTGCTGGTAAGGCTGCTGGTAAAAGCCGGCGCCGAAGTGAAGGTGATCATGACACCGGCAGCGGGGCAGTTTGTATCGCCGCTGGTATTGTCTACCTTGTCCGGTAACCCCGTTGTTACTGACCTTGTCAGCGGTGATAACTGGGAAAATCATGTAATGCTCGGACGCTGGGCCGATGTGTTTGTAATGGCGCCACTCAGCTGCAATACACTTGCTAAAATGGCCAATGGCCTTTGTGATAATATACTGCTGGCAGTTTACCTGTCCGCTACCTGTCCTGTTGCCGCCGCACCTGCTATGGATGAAGATATGTGGCACCATGCTGCCACCCGGAGAAACCTGGAGCAGCTGGCTAAGGATGGCGTTCATATATTCCCGGTAGGTCACGGCGAACTGGCCAGTGGATTATTCGGTGCCGGCCGTATGGCCGAACCGGAAGAGATCTTCCACGCGCTAACCGCGAAATATTTCCGCAGTACAGAACTGCAGGGTCAGAAAGCACTGGTAACCGCAGGGCCTACCTATGAGGCGATAGACCCGGTTCGTTTTATCGGCAATCATTCTTCCGGAAAAATGGGCTTTGCACTTGCCGCTTCATTATACCTCCGTGGTGCTGATGTGGTGCTGGTCACAGGGCCTACAGCGCAGCAATTACCTTATGCAGACATTACTGTAACAGAAGTGACCACTGCAGCGCAGATGCTGGAAGCCTGTAAAGAACAGGCCATCAGCGCAGATATTGTGGTAATGGCTGCTGCCGTTGCAGATTACAGACCGGTAGAAGCGGCACCTGAAAAGATCAAAAAGAAAGAACAGGGCCTTACACTGGAACTTACCAAAACAGAAGATATTCTTGCCTATATCGGGCAGCACCGGCGGGATAACCAGTTCATTGCTGGCTTCGCGCTGGAAACAGAACACGAGCGCGAACATGCGCTGGAAAAAATGAAGAAAAAGAATACCGACTGCATTATCCTCAATTCATTACGCGATACTGCAGCCGGTTTCGGATTCGATACCAACCAGGTCACCATCCTGCACCGCTCAGGTGATGAGCAGATCATACCGCTGCAATCGAAAAAAACAGTTGCGGATGAAATTGTATCATTTATTATCAAATATCGCAATGAGAAATAAGATCATCATAGCATTCTGTTGCTGTCTGCTTGCTGTTGCCCGTGGCCATGCACAGGAACTGCAGGCGAGGGTAACGGTTATTTCTTCGCGTGTGAGTTCAACGGTAGATAAAAAGATATTCACCACACTGCAATCGCAGCTGAATACACTGATGAATACCCGCAAGTGGACCAATGATGCGTTCAGGGACAATGAGAAAATAGAATGCAGTTTCATTCTGAATATTTCGAGCATTGTAGAAACCAATATTTATAAGGCAAGTCTTACGATTCAGGCAGCGAGGCCGGTGTACAACACTTCTTACCAGTCGGCCATCGTTAATTTCATAGACGAAGACCTGACGTTTAAATATGTAGAATTTCAGCCGGTAGAATTCAATGAAAGCAGGGTTCAGGGTACAGATGCCGCTGTAGCGAATCTCACGGCCATCTTTGCTTACTATGCCAATATGATCATCGGCCTGGATTACGATTCCTTTTCCCCGAAAGGAGGTGAAGCTGCTTTCAGGAAAGCACAGAATATCGTAACCAATGCCCCGGAGGGAAGGAATATTTCCGGCTGGCGCGTGTTCGATGGCCTGCGGAACCGTTACTGGCTGAATGAGAACCTGATCAATACGAGGTATAATATCATCCACGATATCATTTACACTTATTACAGGAGCGGTCTCGACCAGCTTTATGATAAAGAAAGCGAAGCGAGAATTGCGATACTGCAGGCACTTACGCAACTGGATGCTTTTAACAAAGAGAATCCCAATACGATGATCCTGCAATTTTTCATGCAGGGTAAATACCAGGAACTGTCGGGCATCTTTAAAAAAGCAACCGCAGATGAAAAAGCAAAAGCGATAGAATTGCTGAGCCGGCTGGATATAGTAAATGCGTCACGGTATAAACAGGATCTGAAATGAAACGGATAGCAGGAGCATACATATCTTTTTTTCTTGCAGGAATGATGATGATATCCTGCAACTCATCAGCGGAAAAGGACATACTGCCGGTAGACAGTATGAAAGTGGTGATGTGGGACATGCTGAAAGCAGATGAATGGTATGTACATCTCACACGCAAAGACTCCACGCTGAAAAAACAGCGCGAAGACATCCGGTTATATGAACAGGTATTCCTCATCCATGGCATCACGCGTGAGCAGTATTACAAAAGCTATCGTTACTATGAAACCCACCCGGTGAAGTTCAAGCAGTTGCTGGATTCTGTAGACCAGCTTGCCAGCCGGGAAAAACAAAACTGGGAGCATATCTCCCGGTAATCTGCCATTCCATACCTTTACACGAGCTAACGACTCTTGCTATGAATAAAGTATTTGCATCCGCAGATGCAGCTATCCATGACATTATGGATAACGCAACGATTATGCTGGGCGGATTTGGTCTCAACGGCATTCCTGAAAACAGTATTGCAGCGCTTGTTAAAAAAGGCGTGAAAGGACTTACCTGTATTTCCAACAATGCAGGAGTAGATGATTTTGGTCTTGGTCTTTTACTGAAGACAAGACAGATCCGCAAAATGATGAGCAGCTATGTAGGAGAAAATGCAGAATTCGAACGGCAGTTGCTGAGCGGAGAACTGGAAGTAGACCTGATACCACAGGGCACACTTGCAACCCGCATACAGATGACCGGTATGGGGATCCCAGCTTTTTATACACCTGCAGGCTACGGAACAGAGATCGCGGAAGGAAAAGAAGTGCGGAAGTTCAACGGTAAAATGTACCTGATGGAGCACGCACTGCATGCGTCTTTTGCGATAGTGAAGGCCTGGAAAGGAGACACGCTTGGTAACCTGGTCTTCCGCAAAGCGACAAGAAATTTTTCAACTTCCATGGCCAAAGCCGGCAATATAACCATTGCGGAAGTGGAAGAACTGGTACAGCCCGGAGAGATCGATCCGGATGATGTGCATGTAGCAGGTGTTTATGTACACCGCATATTCCAGGGCAGCGCTTACGAAAAGCGGATAGAACGCAAAACCGTAAAACTCTGATGCGCAATCATTATTCATCCAAATCATTCAAGCATGGCACTAGATAAATTCGGCATAGCAAAACGTATCGCAAAGGAACTGCGCGACGGCATGTATGTAAACCTCGGTATCGGTATCCCTACGCTGGTAGCCAACTTTATACCCGATGGGATCACCGTGATACTGCAGAGCGAAAATGGTATACTGGGCATGGGGCCTTATCCCGCAGAAGCTGAAATAGATGCAGACCTGATCAATGCAGGCAAAGAAACCGTAACCGTGATACCCGGCGGCGCATTTTTCGACAGTGCCGAAAGCTTTGGCATGATCCGAGCAGGGAAAATAGACCTTACTGTATTAGGTGCTATGGAAGTAAGCGACAATGGTGATATCGCCAACTGGAAAATACCCGGCAAAATGGTAAAAGGCATGGGCGGTGCAATGGACCTGGTGGCAAGTGCAAGGAATATCATTGTAGCCATGATGCACACCAATCCGAAAGGAGAGAGTAAACTGCTGCCGCAATGTACGCTGCCGTTAACCGGCGTGGGATGCGTGAAAAAGATCGTTACCGAACTGGCCGCGCTGGATGTAACACCTGAAGGTTTTGTGTTATTGGAAAGAGCACCCGGTGTAACGGTAGAAGAGATCCAGGCAAAAACAGCAGGCAGGCTGATCGTACCGGATCATGTGCCGGAAATGGAATTGTAATGTATTCATTAACCACTCATAAATATTAAAGTATGCCGATTCAAACAGGACAAAGTGCACCGGACTTTTCATTATTCGATACGGATAAAAACAAAGTGACCTTATCAGAACAGAAGGGTAAGAATGTGCTTATTTTATTTTTCCCGCTCGCATTCACTGGTGTCTGCACGGCGGAACTCTGCAATATCCGCGATAACATTGCTGTATATAACCAGGCAAACGCACAGGTATATGGTATTTCAGTAGATTCTATCTTTTCGCTGGGAAAATTCAAAGCCGAGCAGCAACTGAACTTCCCGCTGCTCAGCGATTTCAATAAAGAAGCTGCCAAAGCTTTCGACGTACTGTACGAAACTTTCCCCGCTTTTGAAATGCAGGGTGTAAGCAAAAGAGCTGCCTTTATCATAGACAAAAACGGAACAGTACAATACGCCGAAATATGCCCAACACCCGGCGATCTGCCTGATTTTGAAGCCATCAATAAAGTATTGGCCGGCCTGAACTAAGCCGTACAACAAATTGATAGTAAGAAGCCGTGCCGAGCACGGCTTCCCGTTTATGGAAATCCGGCTGAAACCCTTGCTGGCCCGGTTTTTTTGCTTTAATTTTACGATAGTATCTAAAACCATGAGGAGACTTTACGCAGCTATTATACTGGTTACGGCATGTCTGGGCAGTAGTTTTATTGCGCTGAAACAGGATATTACCGTAAACGAAGAAGCAAGCTCCGCCAAAGTATTGCGTTTTTATCCCAACCCCGCTACTACTATCATCAGTTTCGAATTTGACAAATCGATCGATAAAAGCTACACATTGCAGGTATATAATTTTATCGGTAAAAGAATGACCGAAGTAAAGATCACCGACAGTAAGATCACTGTTAATCTCGATGATTCCTATCTCAGGGGCCTTTACATTTACCAGCTCCGCGATATCACCGGCAAGATCATCGAATCCGGTAAATTCCAGGTAAGCAAATAACGCACTTTTTAATTATTGTAATAAAGAACGGAGCTCCGTGCAGAACAGTCAACATGAAAACTGTGCAGCACAGATGGCTCCGTAACAACAATCCCCCCGGATTGATAAACCTGTATAACAGTAAAATCTAAAAATTGTAACTAACCCCCAAGCGCAGAAAATCTGAGTATGCTTTAGGATCATCCGTATGCGGTGATTCAAAATAATTGCACAGGCCCAGTGAATAACCTGTATTCAGTCCCCATTTGCCAATGCTGCTGGTGAGGAGAAAGCGGACACGCATATCGGATTTTTTCGGCAGGTCATGCGAGTCATCGATCTTTTGTCCTGAATTAGTGACCATACCGGTAATATGTTCTTTCCTGGTAAGATTCGGTGCATATTCAAACCCTGTTTTCAGATCGAAACTGAATTTACCTGCAGGAATCCTGTAGCCGCCAAAGGCAGTAATGGCCAGGAATGTATTGGTTGTTACAGATGAACCGGTAGCTGTAAAGATAGCGCTGCTGATAAGAGAGGGAGAGATCACACTGATATCCGACCTGGTCTGTATACGTTGATAGCCGAGCTCAAGACCATAGATCCAGCCCCTGCGGCTAACGCGTTGTCCTGAAACGGCTAACTCGTAAGAGAAGCCGCTGTTTTTGCCGGGTGCATTAGAAAAACCATACATCGGGCCGCCCAGTGTAATTCCTCTCGGCGAGGAAACACCATTACCATGATAACCTGAAAACCCGCTGTTCAGGTTCAGTGAATACGTGATCTTCTGTGCATGAACTATAAAAAAGCATGCAGCAAAACTGGCAGTCAGCAGTAATTTTTTCATGTATGCATGACTCTGTTAAAAGCCATACCGTTGCATGCCTAACGGTCCGATACTTCCACGATCAGGAATTTCAGGTAATTGGTATTTTCCATTCCCCAGATGATCGGATGATCTGCTGCCTGTGCCTGGAACGTGACCTGCCTGATCTTTTTGCGCGCATCTTTCGCAGCCATATCGATGGTTTGAAGGAACAGATCGGGTTGTACCAGGTTGGTACAGCTGGACGTTACCAGGAAGCCGCCATTGCGGATCATCTTCATACCGCGCAGGTTGATCTCCTTATAACCTGCAACCGCTTTCTGTATATGTTCCCTGCTCTTGGTAAAAGCCGGCGGATCGAGCATTACCACATCATACTGACGGCCGTCTTTACCCCATTGCTTCAGTACATCGAATGCATTCATCGCTTCAAAACGGCATACCTGGTCAAGCCCGTTCAACTGCGCATTACGGTTGGCCTGGGCTACTGCCTGTTCCGAAATATCGAGGCCGAGCACCGATTTGGCACCGTAATGTGCGGCGTGGATCTCGAAAGTACCTGTATAGGTAAATGCCCCCAGCACTTCGGCTCCTTTCACAATATGCTGAATGGCCCTGCGGTTGTCCTGCTGATCGAGGAAATAACCGGTTTTCTGTCCGTTCTCAATATCAACATGAAACTTAAGGCCGTTTTCGTTAATGATGATATTGGTATCGAACGGGGCTGATAAAAAACCTTTTTGTTGTGCCAGTCCTTCCAGCTCACGCACAGGAACATCATTCCGTTCATAAATACCTTTTGGAGAGAAAATGGTTTCCAATGACCGTACAATGGCATCTTTCCATCGTTCCATGCCCAGCGAAAGGGTCTGCAGCACAAAATAATCATTGAATTTATCGATCACGAGTGCCGGAAGTTCATCGGCCTCTCCGAACACCAGCCGGCAATTCTCCGTATAACCCAGTTTCTGACGGTATTGCCAGGCCCTGAGAATGCGGTTATGGATAAACTGCTCATCTATGAATTCCTGCTTGTTGCGCGTTAAAAGACGAACGAGGATCTGCGATTTCGGATTGATATAACCCCGGCCCGCGAATTTTCCGTCGGCATAGGTCACTTCCACGATATCGCCCGCATTTACCTCACCCGCAATCCGGTCCACTTCATTTCCGAAAACCCAGGGATGGCCATTGGCAATACGGGGAGCGATCTTCTTCTTCAGGTACACTTTAGTCATGGCGCGAAGATAGGAAGAGTGAAGGGGAATAGGGACCTGAAGCGCTTTCTGCCATTTTTTCCCGTTTCTTTGCGCCGGCAACATTTTTGACTTATAAGACGTATAACGTTATTTATATGATGGAAGAGCAAGAAATACCACAAACAAACAGTACAGCAGATAATAATGGCAGTGCTCCCGAGGTGCAGGCTGACGAAAATGCAGCGGCAACCGGTGCCGGAACTGAAAACGAGACAGAAAAACTGCAGGCAGAATTGCAGGAGCAGAAGGATAAATACCTCCGCCTGATGGCAGAATTCGACAATTTCCGCCGGAGAACCGCCAAAGAACGCCTGGAACTGGTGCAAACCGCCGGAAAAGATGTGATCGTTTCGCTGCTGGATGTGCTGGACGACTGCGACCGTGCCGAAAAACAGCTGGCTGCTAATGATGATATCGCCAGCCAGAAAGAAGGCGTGCATCTGGTATTCAATAAGTTACGGAGCACGCTACAGCAAAAAGGGCTGAAAGCAATGGAAAGCATCAACCAGGAATTTGATGTGGAAAAGCATGAAGCGATCACAGAGATCCCGGCGCCTGCCGAAGAAATGAAGGGAAAAGTGATCGATGAAGTAACCAGGGGTTATTACCTGAACGACAAGATCATCCGTTTCGCAAAAGTGGTGGTAGGAAAATAATTCCTGAACCGAAAAGTTATAATGAATGTCTAATAAAAGAGATTTTTACGAGATACTGGGTGTATCGAAAAGCGCTTCAGCGGATGAGATCAAGAAAGCATACCGGAAAGTAGCGATGCAATACCACCCCGACCGCAACCCCGGCGATACGGCCGCAGAAGAGAAATTCAAGGAAGCCGCGGAAGCATATGAGATCCTGAGCGATGCCGATAAAAAAGCGAAATATGATCGTTATGGTCATGCGGCTTTCGGACCGGGAACATCGGGTGGTGGTCACTACGGTGGCGGTATGAACATGGATGATATCTTCAGCCAGTTCGGTGATGTATTCGGGGAAGATATGTTCGGCAGTTTCTTTGGCGGCGGACGCGGCAGAAGCAACGGCGGCCGTGCACGCGGACAACGCGGTTCCAATCTGCGCATCAAAATGAAACTGACGTTTGAAGAAATTGCAAAAGGAACAACCAAGAACGTAAAAGTTAAAAAGCATATCAGCTGTACAACCTGCAGCGGCAGCGGTGCAAAAGATAAAAGCAGCGTACAGACCTGTAATACCTGTGGTGGCAGCGGCCAGGTAAGAAAAGTAACCAATACGTTCCTGGGCCAGATGCAGACGGTAACAACCTGCCCTACCTGTAACGGGGAAGGTTCAACCATTACAGCCAAATGCGGAGTCTGTAAAGGAGAGGGAAGGGTGTATGGCGAAGAAACGATCAGCATCGATATCCCGGCAGGCGTACAGGAAGGCATGCAGCTGAGCATGAGCGGAAAAGGAAATGCAGGCGAGAGAGGCGGTGCAGCCGGCGACCTGATCATTCAGATAGAAGAAGAAGCGCATGCAGAATTACAGCGCGATGGATTGAACGTAGCCTATGATCTGCATATCTCATTCCCTGATGCTGCATTCGGCACACAGGTAGAAGTACCAACGATCGACGGAAGGGCCAAGATCAAGATCCCGGCCGGTACACAAAGCGGAAAAATATTCCGGCTGAAAGGAAAGGGTTTCCCTGAAGTACAGGGTTATGGTAAAGGAGACCAGCTGATCTATGTGAACGTATGGACACCGCAGCAGATCAGTGATGAGGAAAAAGCAATGCTGGATAAACTCAGCAAAAGCGAGAACTTCAAACCGCAACCAGGTAAAAGTGAAAAAAGCTTTTTTGAACGCGTACGGGAAGCGTTCAACTAAGTTTAGAATAATAAAGAAAAAGGGAACAATATCAGAAGTATTGTTCCCTTTTTTATGCATTTTATGTGAGACTGATCAGAGCGCCCACTTAACAAACAGTGCAGCAAGGGCATACATGCAGGTAGCAATGAAAATACCTTTCGCGGTCTTATCCTTGTGTGCATTGATGTACAGGGTGAACACAACAGCATTCGCTATCAGTGCCAGGCTGATGATACCTGTGAGCAATGATGGCTGCATGCCCAGTACCTGGAAAAATTCTTTCAGCGTGAACAGCCTGAATTTTAACAGGTAATAACCAAACAATCCGAATACCGGCGCAATGAAGCCGAGTATCAGTCCTAAAGTAAGTTGGTCTCTTTTGAATATCACAGTTTCCAGTTTTTTTCCAGTTTCTCTTTCAGTTCATAATTGGTGAGATCGAACTGAACGGGTACAACACTTACATAATTGTTTTTGAGTGCCCATACATCGGTATCCCTTCCTTTATCGAAGTTCTGGAACTCGCCGGTGAGCCAGTAATATTTTTTGCCCGTAGGATCTTTTCTCTCATCGAATTCCTCTTCGTATTTGGCATAAGCCTGCCGACAGATCTTGATGCCTTTGATGAGTTTTTCCGGAGATGCCGGGATGTTTACGTTCAGGCAGAGATGTTTATCGAGCGAACGGCCCTCCAGCAGTTGCTGAACGATGAGTCGCGCGTATTTGGTAGCAGCGGAAAAATCAGCTTCGATGCTGTAATCGAGCAGGCTGAAACCAACACTGGGTATACTTTCGATCGCGGCTTCTAATGCGGCAGACATGGTGCCGGAATAGATCACGTTAATGGAATGGTTGGCGCCATGGTTCACGCCACTTACGCAGAGATCGGGTTTACGGTGGAGGATCTTGTCTACCGCGAGCTTTACACAATCAACGGGAGTGCCGCTGCAGCTGTAGGCTTCCACATCACCGGGGAAATTCACTTTCTGCAGCCTGAGCAGCTGACCGATGGTGATCGCATGTCCCATACCGCTCTGGGGTTTATCGGGCGCAACCACCACTACTTTACCAAGACCTTTAACAGCTTCAACGAGTGCTTGTATACCGGGTGCAGTAATACCATCATCATTGGTTACGAGTATAACCGGTTCTTCTTTTTTCTTAACAGACTTCGCCATAGCTGCAAGATACGATCTTCCGTTCAGCCGCTGAAGCAGCGAAGGGACTGGCGGACTACATACCTGATAAATGAAGGGACAAATAAAAATTTTTTTGTTCAAACTAAAAATATTAGTAATTTGCACTAAATCACTTAGCTATGTCAAACGCCGGAAAGAACTTACGTTACCTGCGCAAGCTGCGCGGCTGGACGCAGGAAGAATTTGCGAACAAGCTTAATATCAAAAGATCGCTGGTTGGTGCGTATGAAGAAGAGCGTGCCGAACCGAGACTGGATGTAACGGAAGCGATCTGTCATTTGTTCAAGCTCACGCTGGAGGATTTCCTGTTCAAGGATCTGTCGGAAGCGAAGGGTTCCAATTATATGGAGCAGCGCCGGCAGCTGAAAATGGCCGCACAGGCAACCACCATCAGTTTTGTACCGGTGAAAGCCGCGGCAGGTTACCTGGCGGGTTACGCGGATCCTGAATTCCTGGATGAACTGAATACGTTTACGCTGCCCATGCTTGCTCCGGGTCAGTACAGGGCATTTGAGATCGTGGGTGACAGTATGCTGCCAACACCAAGTGGCAGTGTGATTGTAGGTGAGAAGGTTGATAGCCTTGAAGAACTGAAGAACAGTAATACCTATATCGTTCTTTCGAAGAATGAAGGCGTTGTATACAAAAGGGTAATGAAGAATAACAGGTTGCGCAACAAGCTTACGCTGGTGAGTGACAACCCTGTATATGAACCCTATAATGTAAGTGCGGAGGATGTGCTCGAAGTCTGGAAAGCGGTATACATCATGCAGAAAGCGAACATTTCACCGCGCTGGGATGTGAACCAGCTGGCCGGCATGGTCAACAACCTGCAGGAGCAGGTAACCACGCTGAAGAAAAAGATGAATTAAGGCAGTGCCATCTTCCTCTTAAAGGATCAGGTAACTGCGGGTCCCGATCTTTTTCCAGCTGCCATTGGCATCTTTACTGAAAACAAGCATGATGGTGCCGAAATAAGAATCGTTCAGTTCAGTGCTGGTCTTTTCTTTATAAAAGACCAGCATGTCGATAAAAGCATATAAGCCGTTTGAAGAGAATAGCGGCGCTGAACTAACAACGTAGAAGCCTTTGATGCTTTTGCTGCCGTGCAGGGTTGTATAGTTCGTTCCGTGCAGGGCTAGTTTTCCGGAACCTGTCTGCGCGGCCTTTGCGGCAAGTTCTTTCTTCTCACTCGTACTGAATAGTTTACTTAATGAGGTATCTGTGAAAAGATAGGAGTGGTTATAAACATGGTGTTCATCCAGTTCCATTTTGCGGATGTCTGCAGCCGTAGCTTTTTCAAGCCCATCAATCCAGAAGCGTGCAGGTCGCATCCGCATGGTTGTATCCATGATCCTGATCATAGCGGGCCTTTTATGCCCCAGCAGCTTCATGATCCTGAAATTGGAAGTATCAGTATCACTGAACGCAAGCCTGTATATGTCATCCTTCTGTCCATAACAAAAAGAGCCCGCTACAGAAAGCAGGAATGCAAGAAGCCCTGTATATAAGGAATGATGCTTCATTTCGTCTTCCTAAGAGATGAAAAAAACATGGAATTCCATAGCTAAGGCAGTGTTTTTTCTAAAATTCTAATGCCTTCGATGGTTATATGCTGCCAGCCTATAGCTGTTCGGAAGCATTTAATAACGCAAATTAATGTATCAGTCTTTGAAGTTCTATGGCCTGAGCAACAGATGCCTGCATGCGCCTGAAGGTTGGAATCTATAAACAGCTTTAGAAATAGCAAGTGCGTGTTGCGCTGAGTCCCCTTCGGGAGACGTCAGCGGAAACAGCGTAAATCGGTACGGTTAACCATTAACCAAAAGATACTACCAGTCTTTGCAGAGGCGCCTCTTTGGGTTCGGTACCGAGCAAAGCGGAGGTAATCGAAATGATGCGCAGCACATTTCGATAGAGGCCAAAGCAGCGCTGGCGCAAAGACGAGGCCCAGCGGCCTGAGCGACAAGCATACCAGCATCCGTCTGAAGGTTGAAATCTATAA
>NZ_FUWH01000014.1:0-66254 GCF_900167075.1 Sediminibacterium ginsengisoli
CTGATTGAATTATAGCGGATGCTTTTCTTTTGGAAATTTTGATTGATTGAAGCAAACAATAATGTTTCGTAGGCCGACTCCATCGTTCTGAGGCTATTGTCCTTATGACTAATCAAACAGTGAAGTAACAATTTGAAAATAACCTCGGCCTGTAACTTCTTCGAAAAGATATCAACTTCCGTCTCTGCAGCCAGCTCTACCAGCATATCCGAAGGAATTAACGACAAAACTTTATCAAGGAACATTCTTCCTTAACGTCTTTTACGCAATTTATTGTCTAATAGCAATAATTTATCTTTCGAACACCTGTGGTCAGGCGACCAGCAACCGCAAATCAGCTGAGCCCTTCCAGCGTTTTACGCAAATCCCCGATCCGCCTGTTCCAGATCCTGTATAAAATGAATACCTGAACCAACATCACAAGAGCTATAATGATCAGTGCAGTTATATATTTTGTCCCGGCAAGATTCACATTGTAAAAAAAGAATAACACCAGGCCACAGGCAAACACGAGCCTTGATATAATGGAGCTAATAACATAATTTTTCAGTTTGGCGGTTCTATTTTTCAGATAATCCGTTATCGCCACGGGTTCTGCAAGGTGCCTGGCAAGATGGTAACCGTAGAGATTATGTAAAAGTGGTGTAAGTACAGCAATGATCAATAGCAGGTTAATTATAAAAGGCCTGGCGGCACCATCAAACATGGTATAATAACATGCTAAAAAAGCGATCCAGCCGGTTATTTCCAGTTTCATCTGCCTGCTGATGCCTTGCAGTACCGGGTGTGTCTTTTCTTTCATCATAGCCCCTAGTTCTCTTTCTGTTTTCGGATGCGGCTCAATCGATTTCCAGACCGACTTTAATTCATCATCTTCCATAACTCATCGAATTAATTTTTGAATTTTTGTTTTGATCCTGTTCAGTTTTACGCCAACATAGTTTTCAGTAATGCCCGATATTTCCGCAATCTGCTGATAGTTGAGTCCTTCCAGGTAGAGTGAGATGATCGCCTTTTCAGCCGCATCACATTGCATAAGCGCAGCAAACAAGCGCTCCTGACGTGGATCCGCTTCTTGACCGGGCAATAGGTCCGCAACATCCGGAACAGATTCCGCATACTGTATTTCCACCTTTTTCCTACGGAAAGAACCAATCGCCGTATTCAGCGCAATACGGTACAGCCAGGTGCCTGTTCCGGAATCACCTCTGAAAGAAGGATAAGATTTCCATAACTGAAAGATGATTTCCTGGAAGAGATCTTCCCGGTCTTGGGTATTATCCCGGTATAGACGTGAAATTTTATGGATGATACCACTATGTTCATTGATCAGCTGCAGAAATGCCGTTTCATGAGGCTGTTTCATCTGGCCTTCATTGCATTTAATTCAAGTCTGAAAACGGCAATACTGTCGAGCAGGGCTTTATTTTGCTCTTTCACCAGGTTCAGTTCTGCCTGCAGCTGTTCATCTCTCATGACCGACCGGCCTTCAGGCGACGATTCCCGGCCACATGCTGCCACAGTAAATGCAATAGCGATGGAAAATACTTTCTTCATAGCGTGATTTTAGAGAATTAGTTGAAGAAATGTATTAAAACTTACAGATACCGCATATTTACAGACATTTTTCTTGTGGATTTTCTGTGGCCGGAGAACAGATACAGGAAGAAATGTCCCATGTTCTGTTTCCCTGTTCAGAATTTCCTGAAAACGGTTGTGGCAATATGCCCGCCAAACCCAAAAGTATTACTCATTGCATAGTTCACCTGCTTGCGCTGTGCGGTATGCAGAGTGAAATTAAAGCTGTCTTTAAATTCAGGTTCGATCTCTGTTGAATTAATGGTAGGCGGAATAATGTCCGTCTGAACAGCTTTGATACATGCAATCGCTTCCACTGCGCCGGCAGCGCCCAGCAGGTGCCCGGTCATTGATTTGGTTGCGCTGATATGCAGTTTACTTTCTTTACCAAATACCCGTTCAGCCGCTTTCAATTCACTGATATCACCCTGCGGCGTTGAAGTAGCATGTGCATTCAGGTAATCGATTTCATGTGCCGCAAGGTTCGCGTCTTCCAGGGTGGCCAGCATTCCCAGGTAAGCCCCCTCACCTTCCGGATGCGTGCCCGTTAAATGGTAGGCATCTGCCGCCATTCCGCCGCCAACGATCTCTGCTATGATGGGCGCATTTCGTTTTACGGCATGTTCATAGCTTTCCAGGATAATTGCACCTGCACCTTCGCCCATTACAAAGCCATCACGGTTTATGTCGAAAGGCCGGGAAGCCCCTGCAGGATTTTCATTCCGGGTCGACAATGCCTTGGAAGCATTGAAACCACCTACAGAACTTTCGGTGATCGGCGCTTCAGAACCACCGGTGATGATCATATCGGCTTTGCCCCAGCGGATATAATTGAATGCATCGATGATGGCGGTGTTCGATGTGGCACAGGCGGAAACCGTTGCGTAGTTAATACCCCTTAAACCGTATTTGATTGAAATAATACCGGGAGCAATATCCACAATCATTTTAGGAATAAAGAAAGGGCTGAAACGCGGTGTGCCATCCCCCAGAACATATTCCCGCACCTGTTGCTCAAAAGTACCGATGCCACCATTACCCGAACCCCAGATCACCCCGATCCGGTTCCTGTTGAGCTGCTCAAAATTGATATTACTTTGCCTGATCGCTTCCTCAACCGCTACCAGCGCGTATTGGGTAAACAGGTCATATTTCCTCGCTTCTGATTTTTCGATATGGTTTAACGGGTCGAAATTCTTAAGCTCGCAGGCGAATTTTGTTTTAAACTTCGTTGTATCAAATTTAGTGATAGGCCCGGCACCGCTTACACCGCTGATCAGTGCCTGCCAGAAATCATCAATATTATTGCCGATGGGAGTTATTGCTCCAAGACCTGTAATTACAACTTTTTCCATAATGTTGTTTTTCATATACCATTTGGTATATACATGAATAAAAAAACACCCGAAAACGGAATGTTCATTCAAAGATAGTTATTTTATACCGGTTGGTATAAATAATTACGCTGATATTAATTCATCATCAATACCGGTCAGTTTTATTGATTAGATGTTTAAAGACAGGTAATAATGTTTACATTTAACCTTCGTTCCCCCGAAGTACTCAATCCTTAAAAAACAGTTATGAGAAAACTCGTTCTCTTCATGCATATATCGCTCGATGGTTTTGCGGCTGACATCAATAAAGGCCTGGGCTGGATCTCGTACGACAGTGAATTACAGCAATATGCCGACGCAATTGTGGCTACAGTTGGCTCGCCTGTATATGGCCGTAACACCTATGAACTGATGGCAGGTTACTGGCCAACTGTGCTCAATGATCCCAAAGCCAGCGCGCATGATAAAGCACATGCGCAATGGGTAGAAAATGCACCCAAGATTGTGCTTTCAAGGACTATGAAAAAAGCTGACTGGAATAATACTATCGTTATCAACGATCATATCAGCGAGGAAATAAATAAACTAAAGCAACAGCCAGGTAAAGACCTTGTGATATTCGGAAGTCCTGGTCTGGCGCATTCATTAATGGAACTCGACCTGATCGACGAATACCAACTTACGCTCAATCCGGTTTTGCTGGGAAACGGCATTCCTGTATACCAGCATATACAAAACAAGACCGATCTGAAACTCGTAAAAGCCACGCCGTTAAAAAGCGGGGTTATTGGATTGCATTATGTAAAACGGCAACTCTGATCTTTACAGCAGGAACAATGCATCAGGCAATCACCGGAACTTTACTGGCCTTACCTGTAGTTGAATTTTCCTGAATATCCAGCTCATAAGGACGGTTAAACGCTTCCTGCGACACTTTGAAATGCTGTGCCAGTTTCCGGATCACTTCTTTGGAAAGGCCTTTCTTGTAATGCAGGATATCTGAAACATAACCCTTGCTGATCCCGAGTATTTCCGCCAAATCTTTTGCTTTCAGGTGATGCGCCTGGATAAGAGAATGCAGCAACTGGATCGGATCCAGGTGTGCAGATGACAGATGGTCTGCATCCCACTTTTCGATCAACAAGGTAAGAAGATCAATCTCGTCTCTGGTGTTTTTGTCCTTAGCCCCGGAAAATACCAGCTGTTCCAATACATTACAATATTCCCTGTATTGCTTCCTGCTGGCTATTACTTTGTATTTAAGCGTTTCCATAGTATTTATTTTAATAGTTACTTACCTGATATTGTGCTCCAGCATGACATAGTTTATCATAATCTGCATGAGTTCCGATCCAGCATACAAATAAATGCACCTGCTTTTCACCAAATACATACTTACAGATCAGCCTGTATTTATTACCAGCGACATTAAAAACAGCCCGGCATGAACCCCGCCCCAACAAATCTGCTCCGGGAAAAGTCAGCTGCATATCTCCCGGCAATTCCCAGTCTGCATATTTTAACACAGCAAGCCATGCATCAAAAGCAATTCTGCTCTGGGCATTCTGCCGCGCAAATATTTCTATTGTTTCTTTTCGTATCAAATGAACTTTCATAACAAAAATATGTTTTCTTTTCTGAAGTTCACATTTTGTGAACTTTATTTTTAAAATATCATTCAAAAATATCGTTGTCCACTCCGGCATAACTTTATTGCAGCTGATCGTATATATTTTAAGCATTGAAAATGCCTGCTGCGCAAAACGCTACTCAACTGTCGCAATCGCCCCCTCTCCTTTCGGGTTATTTTCCCGAAATTCATTTTGTAAAAAATATAGTCATGCGAAAAATAACCGTCCTCTCAATGATCACGCTGGATGGGGTGATGCAGGCACCCGGCGGGCCGGAAGAAGATCCATCCGATGGCTTTCAATTCGGCGGCTGGGTTGCGCCATATGGTGACGATACCGGTAATAAAGCAATTCAGAAAGAGATGAACCAGCCCGTAGACTATCTTCTGGGCAGGAAAACTTTTGATATCTGGGCTGATTACTGGCCCAAACATGCTGCTGTATGGCCTGGCATCAATAATGGCACCAAGTATGTTTTATCGAATACTTTAAAAAGTTCGGACTGGGAAAAAACTGTATTCCTTAAAGACATTGAGGATATTAAAAAACTGAAAAGTTCAGAAGGTCCGGATCTCCAGGTCTGGGGTAGCAGCAAACTCGTCAGGCTTTTGCTGGAACATGACCTGGTGGATGAAATGAGACTCAAGATTTACCCGCTGATCCTTGGACAAGGCAAGCACCTTTTCCCGAATGGCGCAATTCCGGCTGCATTTACATTAACAGAATGTACCGCCACATCAAAAAGTGTGATTCTCGCCAGTTATTCCCGGTCGGGAGAAGTTAAAACCGGCGATCTGACCGTCTAAAAAAACCGATCAAATTCCGTATTATTACCATACAAAAAACAACTGAGCATGAAAAAAGTAACTGGCATCGGTGGCATTTTCTTTAAATGCGAAGACACTGCAAAAATGAAAGCCTGGTATGCCCAAAATCTCGGCATCGAATCCGGCGAATATGGCGGCGGGTTCGAATGGCAGGAGAAAGAATCGGGCAAGGATGGCTATACCGCCTGGAATACTTTCCCGGCTGACACTAAATATTTCGATCCTTCCAGGAAAGAGTTCATGATCAATTACCGTGTAGCAGATCTTGTGGGCCTCGTAGCGCAGTTAAAGGATGCCGGCGTTACTATTATCGATGAGATCGCTACGTATGATTATGGTAAATTTGTGCATATCCTCGACCCGGAAGGAAATGCTATCGAACTCTGGGAACCGGCTTAGACCTGCATCACTCAGAAATCTATACAGTACAAAGGGGCAAATTCGGATTTGAGTTTGTCCCTTTTGCATCCGGTTCAATCCTGTTATGAACACCGATTTCTATTATAAATTCGTCAACCCCGACACATCACTTTCCGCTTTCGTGGAAAGTATCGGCATGTTCCACAATCCTTCAGATGAACCGAAAGAAGTGGTGGTAATGCCAGACGGGAGGGTCGACCTGTTCTTTTCAAAAACGGGCTCCGGGCCATTCCGGGTAATGCTGATCGGACTGGAGACTGCACCGGAAAAAAGAATCGTTGCACCGCATACCTTAAACTATGTAGTCAGTTTCAGACCTCTTGCTGTTGAATATATTCTCCGTACCTCCATTGCCGGCATCCTGGATACAGCCCGGGATCTCGACAGCCATTTCTGGGATTTCAATGAAACCGACCTGGCAGATTTTGAATCATTCCATAAAAAAGCATCACAAACCATAACCACTCTCCTGCCGCAAGAAACGGAAGCGAAAAAGTTACAGCTGTTCAGTCTGATCTATTCGTCCAACGGCGAAATGAGTGTTAAAGAGCTTTCGGAGAAAGTATTCTGGAGCAGCAGGCAGATCAACCGTTATTTCAACCAGCAACTGGGCCTTTCATTAAAAGCGTATTGTAATATCCTTCGCTTCAGGGCCTCGCTTGAACACATTGCACAGGGGCGCTTATTCCCTGAATTGAATTTCACCGACCAGGCACATTTCATCAAGGAAATCAAAAAATTCTCCGGTGTGGTTCCGAAAGAATTATCCAGGAACAAGAATGACCGATTTATACTATTATCCGTGCTGAAGCAAAAATAATTTTGTGTTGTCAAACTAAAAATCTGAGACATGAAATTGAAGAATAAGAAGATCGCCATTATCGGCGGCGGCCCCGGCGGATTAACACTTGCAAGGCTTCTGCAGCTTAAGGATGCGATAGTAGCGGTATACGAAAGAGACCTGGATAAAAATGCCCGCGTACAGGGCTCTCCGCTCGACCTCCACGATGAATCCGGTCTGGCAGCATTACGCAAGGCCGGGCTTTTAAATGAGTTTAAACAAAATTTTCTTCCCGGCGCAGACAAAATGCAGCTCATGAATGAACAGGCTGTGATCTTTTTCAGCGATCACGCCACCAAGCCTGAAGAAAATTATGGTGCGGAACATTTTCGCCCCGAAATAGACCGGGGCGCATTAAGAAAGATCCTGCTGGAATCGCTGAAGCCTGGTACTGTTATATGGAACAGTCATTTTATTTCGATGGAAAAAAAAGGCTCCGGCTGGCTGATCCATTTTAAAAACGGTTTATCAGCAGAAGCGGATATTGTGATTGCCGCCGATGGAGCCAATTCGAAGCTCCGGCCGTATATCACAGACATCAAACCGTTTTATTCAGGCATTACCATGCTGGAAGGAAATGTATACGATGCACAAAAGAATGTTCCTCATATTGCCGCATTGCTGAAAGGAGGAAAGATCATGGCATTCGGACATGAGAAATGCCTGTTAATGGGGCAGAAAGGAAACGGCGAGATCGGATTCTATGCCAGTATTAAAACAGATGCCGCCTGGGCAGCCGATAACGGACTCGATTACGCAGACAATACGCAGATACTGGCCTGGTTCAAAAAAGAATACCCCGAATGGAGCAGCACCTGGCATGAATTGTTTGAAAACGCTTCCCCGCCATTTATCCCCCGCCCCATCTATTGTATGCCTTTGGACCAAAACTGGGAATCTCAATCCAACTTAACCATGCTTGGCGATGCAGCTCATGTGATGCCACCCTTCGCCGGCGAAGGTGTAAACATGGCCATGCTGGATGCCTTGGAGCTGAGTGAATGTTTAACGGCTGATGATTACAGCACATTAAAAGAAGCCATTTCCGTTTATGAAACCCGTATGCGCAAAAGGGCAGCCGGAGCAGCGGAAGAATCGCTTGTAAACGGAGAACGCATGCATTCGAAGGAAGCGCTGAACCTGATGCTGAATATATTTGCCCGGTAATAACTGCTATCTTTAAAGGCAGCAGTTCGCGTAGCTGCTGCTTTTAAAGACATACATCATGAAACGAATTGTATTTTCCCTTCTTACCCTTGGTATTTTTTCCGGTGCAGCAACTGCCCAGAACATAGCAGAGCAGAAAGCAATATTCCTGAAGGACAGCCTTGCCGTTATTACTGCCCGTGTTGAAAATAAAATCATCCGTGGCAGATACATGGAAAAAAATCTCATTTCCCAGACAACGACATTAAAAAACTGGGAAGGTATTACTGTGGGGCTTTATGAATACAAGGAAACGGCTGATGCGCCACTGGCAAGAGTTTACCTTGCCGATGCCAGTGCGGGAAAGATTGCGGCCTGGGTCATTACTGCCTGTGTTGAAGCCACGGGTAAACTGGAGTTCGCGCATACTTCATTGCTGATCTTCAGGATCAACGAAGCATCCAACGGGCAATTTCCTGTATTGGGCGCAGTGGTGGAAAACAATACACCTTATATTTTTAAGGATGGTGTAACGATCGGTCCGGCGCAGAATTTTCCGAACCTCCTGGATCCTGACAGTGTAACGGAAGACAAGATCACCGTAACCAAACGTTTTGGCAGGATCATCAGCACAACGAGAGAACAGTATAACGCTTTATTTCCGGGCATAGATGTTACAGATCATAAATGGCGGGATGCGGTTCGGGAAGAGTATAAAAAAGCCTTAAACTCAGACACGAACAATTTAATAGTGGCCTGGGCGAAAGCGAATCTGAAATAAAAGTTCCGGGTTTTAAAAATTCTTTTTTGTTAACTTGTACTGAATTGCCGGCACATGTTAACACTCGACAACTACCTGGACAGCCATTATATCCACCGGAGCAATTGGCTGAGAGCAGCCGTACTGGGTGCCAATGATGGCATTATATCTATTTCTAGTCTTGCGATAGGCGTAACCGCAGCCAATGTAACAAAAGAACATATTCTGCTCACCACCGTTGCCGGTCTCGTGGCTGGTGCCCTCTCTATGGCCGCAGGTGAATATGTATCGGTAAGCTCTCAAACAGATACGGAAAAAGCCGATATCGAACGTGAAGCCAGAGAGCTCGAAGAGATGCCCGAAGAAGAACTCCGGATACTGGCACAGATCTATGAAAAAAGAGGGCTGAAACCGGATACAGCAGCGCTTGTTGCAAAAGAACTGACCGAAAAAGACGCGCTGGCTGCGCATGTAAGAGATGAACTCGGCATTACCGAGATGAGCCAGGCCAACCCGATCCAGGCTGCGCTGGCATCCGGCGCTTCCTTTACGGCTGGAGGCGTTCTGCCATTGCTGGTGATCCTGTTCGTTCCTTTAAAGAATATGGAGTATTACCTCTATGGCTTTACGATTGTCTTCCTTGCAGTCCTGGGTGCGATTGCAGCAAAAACCGGCGGTTCGGGCATACGGAAAGCCATTGTAAGAATTACTGTCTGGGGCACACTGGCTATGGGCTTGTCTGCACTGGTGGGCTATCTTTTTGGTGTTAAATTCTGATATAGCCGGCTGATTGGATATCTATCAGCAAAATCATATTTTTATTCAAACCCATATACGAGCATATGATCAAAAAAATCCTGATCCTTTTATTGACTGCACTGATCGTTATCCAATTCTTCAGGCCGCAGAAAAATATTGCTTCCGGTCCTTCAGCCAACGCAATTGAAAAACATTTTACTGTTCCCGCAGGAATTTACCAGGTACTGAAACGAAGTTGTTACGACTGTCATTCCAACAATACGGTCTATCCCTGGTACAATAATTTCCAGCCCGTAGCCTGGCTGATCGCCAAGGATGTAAAGGATGGCAAAAGGCATTTTAATTTTGACGAATTCAATGCCTATCCCAATCCGAAGAAAAAACACAAGCTCGAGGAATTTGTGGATGAGATCAAAGACGATAAGATGCCTCCGGGCATTTATACTGTTATCCATCGCAACGCTGTTCTCTCCGCCGGCGAGAAACAACAGCTCATTGCCTGGGCAGACAGTTTACAGAAAAGCATTAACTAAACTGTAGTTGAGTCGTAACAAAAAAGCTTCAGAAAACTGAAGCTTTTTTGCATCTATCACTGCGCATCAGAATGCAACTGATTCTATTCTGATCTTAAACTTTTTACAGGATTGGCCAGGGCAGCTTTGATCGCTTTGGCGCAAATGGTCACAAATGCGATACCGAAAGTGAGCAGCGCAGCAAATGCAAATACCCACCAGTTCAAAGTTGTTTTATACGCAAAATTCTGCAGCCATTTGTTCATGGCCCAGTAGCCCACAGGCAGCGCAATGCAGGTTGCAATGATGACCGGCTTCAGCAGGTCTTTTGACAGCAGCACCACAATTCCCTGCACCGATGAACCCAGCACCTTACGGACTCCGATCTCTTTGAAACGTTTGATAGCGGTGAATGACGCGAGCCCGAACAGGCCAAGGCAGGCTACAAATATGGCCATGACCGCAAATACGGAGAGAACGGTCTGCTGGCGGATATCTTTCCTGTACATCTCATCGAACTGCTGATCCAGGAAACGGTATTCAAAAGGATATGCCGATGCAATGCTCTTGTACACTTTCTCTACCGCAGCAACGCCTGCTTCGATATTGCCGGGTTTCAGTTTTACCACTGCTACCCTTCTGTCTATATTAGGTGCAATCACCAAAGGTTCTATATCGTTTTTCAGTGACTGGAAATTAAAATCCTCCACCACACCGATGACGCGTCGTTTTGATTTGTCCCGAAGTGTATTCTCTATCCATTTACCGATGGCCTGTTCAGGCGTCCAGCCCAGTTTGGTGGCCGCGGTTTTATTGATCAGCAATGCTTCGGTTGAATCTGTCGGAAATGCTGCGGAGAAATCCCGGCCCGCAATTACCTTCACACCCAGTGTTTTCGCGAATTCAAAATCTGCGAACTCGGTCCTGGCATTCCATTTGCCATCGCGACCTTCCACATTAAACATATGCCCGTCGAAGAACCCGCCAGGCTCTCCGGACATGAGTGATACGGATTGTACTTTACTTTCGCCCTGCAATGCGTTTTTAAACGTAACCGTGTTCCGGTAAATATCTTCATTGTCTATACGGATAAGCAGGGTTTGTTCTTTGTTATATCCAAGCTGTTTGTTCTTTACATAATTCATCTGCTTGTTGATCACAAAAGTGCCCACGATCAGGAAAACAGAGATCGTAAACTGAATAACCACCAGCGCCTGCCTGAATGAAGCACCGCCTTTTCCCAAACGAAGCTTTCCTTTCAGGGCTTCTACAGGAGAAAATGCAGACAGCACAAATGCCGGGTAACTACCCGCCAGCAATCCGGCCGTAACAATTACACCAGCAAGAAACAGGTAAATAGGCCAGGAATTCCAGGAGATCGTCAGTGAATAACCCAGCAACTGGTTATACCAGGGCATCAGGAGCAGGATCAGCAATAAGGACAATACGCAGGATATAGCGGTAAGCAATACCGACTCGCCTATAAATTGCCATATAATGTTATTACGCAATGCACCCAGCACTTTACGCAGACCAACTTCTTTGGAACGTTCTGCAGAACGGATCGTTGAGAGATTGATAAAATTGATGCAGGCGATCAGTAAGATCAGGATCGCTATCGACAGGAATATATATACAACAGTTTTATCGCCATGTTTTGTTGCATCGAAAGTGGTGTCGCTGAAATAAGCCTCTTTTAAAGGAATGAGCGACAGGCTGAAATCGAAACCATATTTCCGCATTTCACTGCCCAGGTACTTTTCCATAAAAGCCGGCAATTGCTTTTCTACCTGTGCTTCAGTGATATTAGGTGCGAGTTTGGCGTAAGTGTAAGTACCATTATTGATCCAGACTGTCATCCAGCCTGCATTTTTATAATTTTCCAATGGCACTACAATGTCAAATTCAAGATGCGAGTTCGATGGAACATCTTTGGCGATACCTGTAACTGTTAAAGGCGTTTCTTTATCCAGCATAACCGTCTTCCCCATGGCCGTTTCCGCATTACCGAAATATTTTTTGGCCGTGGTTTCCGTCATCACAACACTATGCGGCTCCTGCAACGCGGTTTTCGGGTCACCTTTCAATAACGGGAATGAAAAAAAGGTAAAGAAATTCGCATCTGTGTTAACGACCTTTTTTTCATTAAAAGAACGATCTCCGTTTGTGAACAGGTTATTATTCTGACTTACCCTGACAACCGATTCGATCAGCCCTTTATACTCATTCTGAAGCGCCGGTGCATACAGACCCGATAAGTAAGAAACTGATTTTGTTTCCCCGTCTTTCGAAAAACCGCGCATCACCCTGTAGATCCGGTCGCCGTCTTTGTGAAAACGGTCAAAACTGAACTCATTCATGATGAACAGGAAGATCATCATGCAGGTAGTGATCCCAATGGTCAGCCCGAGAATATTGATAAAAGAAAACACTTTGTTCTTCCTCAGGTTTCTCCAGGCCGTCTTGAAATAGTTTTTGAACATAAACGCAGTTATTGTGATGTTGAATAGGAATATTAACCGATCATCGGCATTCAGTTCCAACAACTATGCCACGACATAACTCATTGTTTATAAACTTATTGCACTACATCTTACAATCACTACTGTCCGAAAATGAACAGTTCTGTACGAAACTGCTACAGCCAGCCGTTCAGGTTCGGCAGTTTAAATTTCATACATTCACTTCCCGGGAAACCGGCTCAATTAATCGCAATACCATGAAACGTAAGCCCTCCCTGACTTCCCAAGAAAATACCGCTCTGCTCCAGTTGTTAAGCGCGCGTTTTGAGAAGCACAAGAACCGTCATAAGGGTATTGTATGGGCTGGTGTACAGAAAAAGCTTGAAGCTTCACCGGATAAACTGTGGTCGCTGCAACAAATGGAAGAATCCGGCGGCGAGCCCGATGTTGTGGGTTACGATAAAAAGAAAGACCAGTACATTTTCTTTGATTGTTCGGCCGAAAGTCCGAAAGGCCGCAGAAGTACCTGCTACGACCGGGAAGCCCTGGAATCAAGAAAAGAGCATCCGCCTGCCGATAACGTGATTGACATGTGCGACGAAATGGGTATTGATCTGCTCACAGAAGAACAATACCGCGAACTTCAGCAGCTTGGCGATTTTGACACCAAAACATCCAGCTGGATACAGACACCGGCAGCTATCCGCAAACTGGGCGGTGCACTTTTCTGCGATAAACGTTATGATCATGTGTTCGTATATCACAACGGCGCATCTTCTTACTATGCAGCGAGAGGTTTCCGCGGTTGTTTACGGTTATGATTTATTCAGCCATATTTCCCTTTCAATATTTACCGCTTCAAGGAAATAACGGTCGTGCGACACTACGATCAATGTTCCGTTATAATGCTGTACAGCTGCGACCAGGATTGCCACGCTTTCCATATCGAGGTTATTCGTTGGTTCATCAAGAAGCAGCATGTCCGGCGGGTGATTACTGATGGTAATGCAGCACAAGGCCAGGCGCATTCTTTCGCCGCCGCTTAAAGCGGCGCAGGGTTTATTCCAGGCTTCTTTCGGAAATAAAAACCTGTTCAGCCTGGTTTTTATTTCCGATTCCTGCAGGTCACCATCATTATAGAGTTGTGCCTGTTCGTATACACTGATCTTGTTATTGATAAGGGAATAATCCTGGTCGATGTAAGTTACCTTGCCAGCGGCATTCATTACTGTTCCGCACGTAGGTTGCAGAAGTCCCATAATAAGCTTCATCAATGTAGTCTTGCCCGAACCATTATCGCCCCTGACCGCTATGCGATCCCCGCTCAGGATCGTAATATCCAGGTTGTCCTTCCATTGATTACCGTTGTCATATCTGAAATTAACGTTTACAGCTGTCCATAAACGTTTGCCCTTATGAAGATCCGGATGCCGGAATCCGAGTTTCATCTTATCCATATCAGGCATGGCAGCTCTCAGTGTTTTTAATTCCTCACCAATGTTGCCGATCTTTTCCGCGTGTACTGTTTTTACTTTGGCAGTACTGTTCTCTGCATTGTTCCGCAGCGTGTTCATCATGATGCGGGCCACACCGGCTTTTTCCTGCTTTTTCTTTCCACGTGCATCCAGCCTTTGCTGTCGCTCGAGTGTTTCACGTGCTTTTTCTTTTGCTTTCCGCAACTCTTTTTCCCTGCTATGCAATTCCTGGCTTAATGCTTCCTGCGCGATCTTTTTCTGTTCCGCATAAAAATCATAATTGCCCCCATAAGTTACCAGGCCTGCTTTGCCCAGCTCGCAGATCGTATCGGGTAATCCGAGGAGTTGCCGGTCGTGACTGACCATGATCCACCCGCTGGCTGTTGATCGCAGCAATTCATATAATAGTTCACGACTGCCTGTATCCAGATGATTCCCCGGTTCATCCAGCAGGATCAGTTCGGGCTGGTGAATGGAAATACCGGCGAGGAATACTTTGGTCTTCTGGCCTCCGCTGAGCGTTTCCATTTTTTGTGAAAGGTGAAGATGCCCCAGTTTCCAGTAACGCAATGCTTCCAGGCAACGCTCTTCGATGGTCCAATCATCGTTGAGTATTTCAAAGTGAGCGTCTGTTACCTCGCCTGCCAGTATCGATTGCAATGCATGCAGTTTCCGGTCCACTTTCAGCACCTCGGCAATAGTGAGCTGATCATATTGCCCGAAAACCTGTGGCACAACATAAGGAATGACATCGCGGATGATTATGCCCGACAAAGGCTTCAACTCCCCTGAAATAAGTTTTAACAAGGTTGATTTACCGGCTCCGTTATGGCCAACCAACGCAATTTTCTGGTGCCGCTGAACGGAAAGGTCTATATGATCGAATAACGGATCCCCGCCGGGGTAGGTATATGAGATATGCTGAAGAATAAGCATTTTCATTTCTTTTTAGAGTCAGATAATACAACAGCATTTTGCCGGTGTTATAAGTCTGTAAGAAATGATCTGCTACATGATAGATGTGACTTTTGAATTACAAATGTACGGATTAATTTAAATTCCCGCCACCTGTCGCCCGGACAGTCATTTTATATTATATTCACATCATACATAATGATGTATCGATGATACCTGGTGAGGCTTTAACGGAAAATCAGCAACAGCAATTATTACAATTGCGTGAGCAACTGGTTTTGTTCCGTACCGTATCCTGCCGGCTGGCACATGAGCAGATCAGCGGGATCACTGCATGCAATGGCGCTGACGAAGATGCCAGCTCCTATCATTTTCAACGTGACGGTCTGTGCAGACCGGAATTAAGAAAAATGACGCTGGGCTGTGCACATACAGGTGCCAATGACAGGTTCTGCCAACTGATCGATAAAGCTTTCGCTACCGGCTTATTGAATGCGACCATCTCACCGTCGCTTACCCTCAATGAAATCATTGTTGCCATTTACAAGATGGATCATGAAAAAGGTGACCTTGAAAAAGAACTTGCCATCGCACGTTATAATAATCACCATGAAACGATCCGCGCCCTGGAGCATGAGCTTGCAGAGCTGGTAACCCGTCATACAAATGCCATATCCAGGCTTGAAAAAATCAGGTATGGTTTAATGGAACAGATCGATGCAGCTATTCTTCCTGCCAAACATCATCAATCTGTTCCGGTGTAAGCCTGTCGTTATTCTTTTTCAAACAAATCCCTGCTCTGAGTATGATATTTTGCATCACTTACTTTTAAAATCGCGTTGATCAGATCTGTAGAAACGGGAGCCCGGGCAGGATAGCCGAATTGCTGCAGAAAATCTCTCAACGCCTTAGCATAGGATTTGTTTTGAATGAAAGCAGGTTGCTTAAAATTAATGAAACCCATTTATTCTTCACTGCCGGAGTAATACCATGTGGCACATTTCTTTCAAACGGATCCATCATGCGTAAAGGCAAAATCCATATCGGTACATCGGGCTGGAGTTACCGGCACTGGAAAGGTAAATTTTATCCCGCCGGCCTGGCTGCCGCAGCTGAGTTCAGTTATTACTGCAGCATTTTCAAAACTGTGGAGCTGAACAACTCATTCTATCGTATTCCTGATAAAGAGACTTTTATCAACTGGCGAAAAAAGACGCCGGGTGATTTTTTATTCGCAGTTAAAGGAGGCCGGTATTTTACGCATCTTAAAAAACTGAAAGCCGATCGCCCCGCCCTTAAAGACTTTTTTGAACGGGCCATGCATCTCGGTAAAAAGCTCGGCCCCGTTCTTTTTCAACTGCCGCCGCGCTGGAAATGTAATGTGGAACGCCTTGCCGGATTTCTGGAACTGCTTCCCGAAAAGATCCGCTGTTGCTTTGAGTTCCGTGATACCAGCTGGTATAATGAAGAAGTATACAAACTGCTGCGAAGCCATAACTGCGCGTTCTGCATCTATGAACTGGCAGGCCATATCTCACCGCTGACGGTTACCGCCGGTTTTGTTTATGTAAGATTGCACGGCCCGGGCGCAAAGTACCAGGGAAGTTATCCGGCTGAAACTTTACAGGAATGGGCCAGCCGATGCCTTTCCTGGCAAAGGGCAGGCAAAGATGTGTATGTCTATTTCGATAACGACCAGGAAGGCTATGCAGCATTCAATGCAGTAACATTTCTGCAACTGGTGCAGTGATCTGCGGTGGTAAAAATTCCACAACAACAGGTAATGCGATGCGTTTTAATACCGGCTTATTTTTTTAAGCGATGTGTTGTTCATCTTAAATTAAATACTATGCCAACATCGCAACCAGATCCACTCAATTCCAAAACTGAGCAGCTGCAGCAATTTACAGAAAACAGCGCCGATCAGCTGATGACGACCGACCAGGGCGTTAAGATCAACGACGACCAGAATTCGCTCACCGCAGGCCCGCGCGGGGCTACCCTGCTGGAAGATTTTATCCTGCGCGAAAAGATCACACATTTCGATCATGAACGAATCCCCGAACGGATCGTTCATGCAAGAGGCTCGGGCGCTCATGGCGTTTTTAAATTATACGAGCCATTATCGAAATACACTAAAGCGGCTTTTTTAAATGACACGGAAACAGAAACACCTGTCTTTGTCCGCTTTTCAACAGTAGCAGGTTCACGGGGCTCTACTGATCTTGCACGCGATGTGCGTGGTTTCGCGGTTAAGTTTTATACACAGGAAGGCAACTTCGACCTGGTAGGTAATAACATGCCGGTCTTCTTTATCCAGGATGCCATGAAATTCCCGGACCTTGTACATGCCGTTAAGCCTGAACCCGACAATGAAATGCCGCAGGCTGCTTCAGCGCATGATACTTTCTGGGATTTTATTTCACTGATGCCCGAATCTGCCCATATGATCATGTGGCTGATGAGCGACCGTGCCATTCCGCGCAGTTATCGCATGATGGAAGGTTTCGGGGTGCATAGTTTCCGGCTTGTTAACGCATCCGGCGAGTCTTTTTTTGTCAAGTTCCACTGGAAGCCGTTACTTGGCGTTCATTCTGTTGCCTGGGACGAAGCACAGAAGATCTCGGGCAAAGACCCTGACTTTCACCGCCGTGATCTTTGGGAAGCTATTGCAGCCGGTCAATTCCCGGAATGGGAACTCGGATTGCAGATCGTACCCGAGGCAGATGAACACCAGTTCCCTTTCGACCTTCTTGATCCCACAAAGATCATCCCCGAGGAAATGGTACCGGTACAAAGAATCGGTAAACTGACACTGAACAGGAACCCTGATAATTTCTTTGCAGAAACCGAACAGGTTGCCTTTCATGTGGGCAATATCGTTCCCGGCATCGATTTCAGCAACGATCCTTTGCTCCAGGGCAGGCTCTTCTCCTATCTCGACACACAGCTGATCCGCCTCGGTGGCCCTAATTTCCACGAGATCCCCGTAAACCGGCCTGTATGCCCGGTGCATAATCATCACCGCGACGGATTTATGCGGCAGACCATCAATAAGGGACGTGTCAGCTATAGTCCGAATTCAATCGGCGGCGGCTGCCCGTTCCAGGCCGGCATGGCGCAGGGAGGTTTTACTTCTTATGCTGAACGGATCGATGCAAAAAAAGTAAGGGAACGAAGTCCCAGTTTCCATGATCATTTCAGCCAGGCAAAGCTTTTTTTCAACAGCCAGAGCGATGAGGAAAAGAACCATATCACAGACGCGCTCAGCTTTGAGCTGGGTAAAGTACAGATCATGGCTATACGCGAAAGAATGCTCTCCATCCTTTACCAGATCGATCATGGCCTGGCTGCGGGAGTAGCATATAACATAGGTGCACATATACCCGATTACCCGGAGCAGCTCAATCAGAGTTTCGGAGCGGATACCGATCCTGCGAGCGTTCAGCCTCACCCTGTGAGGGATGTAACCCAGCCGGCCCGTTCGGAAGCACTCAGTATGGCTAACACCATCAAGAATACCATCAGAACCCGAAAGATCGCTTTCCTGGTTGCCGACGGTTTTGAAATGTCATCCCTGCAGGAGATGAAGAATGCACTCGAAGCAGAGGGCGGTATTATTAACGTAATCGCACCTAGACTCGGACCCATCACCGGGGAAAACGGAGAAGAACTGATCGCTGCCCGCAGCTTCCTCACCGATGCTTCTGTATTTTATGACGCCGTTTATATACCCGGTGGTATCAATTGTGCAGCAACACTCGAAGCAGAACCCGATGCACTTCATTTTGTAAACGAAGCCTGGAAACACTGTAAAGCCATTGCGGCTCACCCTGATGCCAGGCAATTCCTTGATGCAACTTATTTCCGTAATAAAGTAGAACTGGACAACGGAATCCTCACAGGGGCTACAGCCGATATTTCGGAAGCTTTTGTAATGCTCATCGCACAGCACAGGATCTGGGAAAGGGAGAAACCCCGCAAAGTTCCGGCCTGATGCTGAACGACAGGTTGTGAGAATAACAGCCGGCACCAGTCTACGACTGGTGCTTTTTTATGTACACAATCCGGGTTCGTAAAAAAATAGACCACTATCATATCCGTATCTCTGCATTCTTTGAACTATGCACTGGCATAATTGATGTTGGTAACAATAAATTACAAAGACTGATCGTGGAACAGTACCTTGAAAATAATTTCAATTCCATGCTGGTATAAGCTTTGCTGATATTAAATAAAAGAATCGCATGGAATTACCACACCAGATGACCACATTAACACGCGTACTGGAGCGACTGAAAGAGCGGAACATGGACCTTGAGTTCCGTTGGTCGCCTGAAGGCTTCAGTACCGGCGATCAGAATTTTTACCAGCCCGGAGAACTGGAAATCATCCGTGTATTCCGTTTCGAAGGCATTACCGATCCTGCAGACATGTGTATTGTTTACCTGCTGCTTGCATGCGATGGCAGGATTGGCTACAGCCTGAACGCTTATGGCGCATACAGCGATCACGATGATGAAGAAGGTTACGATAACTTCATACGCCTGGTACCTGTGCGGGGACATGAAGATCAGATGCTTTTTGCTATATAGTTTCCCCTTGTTTTTCAGAAAACAGGCCCCGTATTGATGATTACGGGGCCAAATTTTAAGACAGAGATCACAGCAAGGTTTAAGGTTGTTGTATGGGAATATCTGGCGCCGGGATACTGTCGCCGTTAACACGCTGTCCCGGGTAACGCGTTCTGTAAGAAGAAAAATTCCTTTCAGGAAAGCTGTCGAGCGAAACATCCCTCAGCATTTGTATCCGCGCAGTTCCAAGGTTGGCACCCGACATGTTTACCGGCGGCTTTTTCGTGGTTGCCCACCTGTCTGCATCCCAATAGATATATCCCCTGCCGGGTGAATAAAAAGTATAATAATCCTGGAAATACACATAGGAATCATTCTTATACCCCTGCAGTTGTGCCCATGCAGGAAGATCCTGTATAGTGGCATCCGTTGTTTTTTTTGCTGTTGAGCCCTGTTGTTGCGACTTAACGGCAAACGGTACAATCATGGTAAGCAGTACCGTTAAAAGAATAAGTTTTTTCATAGGAAAGTGTTTAATGTGTTGATTTAATCAGGGCTTCGGGACTGCACGGTATCGCTCCCGGCGGGAGTCATGGCAGAACTATCCCTGCGGGCTGTATCAGTTTGCATGGTCTGGGCAGACATTCCGGCGGTATCAGAAGGTGCTTCGTTTTTATTGCCGGATTGGTTTCCGCATGCAACTGCTGTAAGAAGTAAAAGAAATGAAAGGATCTGAAAGAGTGTTTTTTTCATATGAAGGGGTTTTGGTGATGGAATACTTATACAATAGGCGCAGGCTTGTCTTTCGTCTGATCAGGTTTTATCACATAGGAGATTACCAGGGAAATAAAAGCGCCGGCGCCAAGATTACCGATAGTGGCGGGTAAAAAAATCATTAGCAGGGTGCCGGAATTATTGACGTTCAATCCTGCCGGTGCATTATCTAAAAAAGCATCCTGGCTGTCGCCTGACATAAATCCCGGAATGTAGCTATAACATAGCAGCATGGAAATGATCACACTGAGCATTACCCCTGTAATAGCCGCCAGATGCCCTGCAAACATCATTTTCACTGCGCTTTTATAATCGCTCCTGCGTTGTGTGAGCCGGATATTGTACCACATGATCACGAGCATGAAAAGCCCGGAACCCAGGTACGCTATCCAGGAAGATTCATATTCGGCTTTCCAGAGATAATACCATACAGTAAGTGAATACAATACAGCAGCCAGGCCACCATACAGCAGGTATTCGCTTATATGCCGCCGGTCGAAGAAGGGGTTTGCCATACCAGAAATATTTTTCAGTACCGCATCAAAACATATACCTCCTCCGGTTTTCGGATCGCAACATCTCAATCGTGCCTGTGGTGAAAAAAATGCCCCGGAAGTGACGAATATTCTCCTCCTCCATCATTTTCGGTTGACGGGAAGTACATTCGCTTCTACATATTTCAGCGCGGGGATATGGCATGGTTGTACAACGGCAATCCTTTACAAAAGATAATCCCGATGCATTCATGGAAGACAGGTAATGGAAATACGCCAGCGGAATACCCGAAGCCTGCATTTGCTGTTCCGGAAATACCGGTTCGGACAACGGGAAGAAATAATTGCCTTATTCGTTGAGAGGGAGGCTATTTCGTCATCTTATCAATTCCCACATAATAAAGATCAAAGCCACCTTTTCCACCGGCGCGGTTGGATGAAAACAGCATCATATTATTTGTAAATGCCCCGAAATCAGAATCTGTCAGGATGATCGGCCGGTATTCGTCCGAAGCGGTATTGATCCTGTTGCCGAAATTAACCGGGGCTGCCCAGCGGCCATTCTCCCATTTTGAATAATAGAGATCGAATCCGCCATAACCACCGGGGCGATTGGAAGCGAATACCAGTAATTTACCGAAAATGAACGGGCATTTGTCTTCATACCCTGAAGAAAGCAAACTGTCTTTCGTGATCTTCCTGCTGCTGTTATCCTGCAGGGTATTCAGGAAACCACTGGCAGCAGATAATTCAGCCCTGTAAATATCAAAATTGCCATCCCTGTCCGAACAGAAATAAACAGCAGAAGTATCGGGCATGATGCAGGGATAAGCATCGTCTTTGGAAGAGTTCAGGAAACTGATATCCCTGGCCTGCCCATAGTTACCGGTAGCTGTATTCTCCACGAAACGGATATCGAGGTTGCCGCCCTGGTCGGTGGCATACAGCAATGCAAAACGGGTGGTGCGGACATTATTTCCCTGGGCATTTTTAGCATCCGCTTTGCCCAGGTTTACGAGATAAGGTCCGAGTTCATTGGCAGAAGTATTCACATTTACATTGCTGAGACTGGCGTTTTGGTAGTAATCATCACTGATAGAACCGCCGCCGGGGATATATTCTTTTACGTTGACCGTTCCTGTGGGATCAGTTTTCAGCATCGATATTTCCAGCATTTTAAAGATAAAATCGAACTCCTTACCTCCGCTTTGCCTGTTGGAAGAGAACAGTAAAGGAAAACTGCCTCCCACCCATGGGGAAGTGGAATTATAATCGTCATACGGCGAGTTAATATCACCAAGATTAACAGGCGTTAACGGGAAACTTCCTTTGTATTCAGGTGTGGGATCAACACGTTTACAGCCGGCAAGACTCAGGCCAGCCAGGATAAGGAGCAGGATTTGTCTCATATGGGTTTGTTTTGGTACCCGTAAGATACCATACAAATGAAAAGCGCTGCCTGCTCTATTTTTACTGCTTCCGGTAAACCTGCTCCTCCGGACCCGGTCATGCATCCGCCCGGTTTATTTATCCTTTGAATAACAGGCAAAAACAACTATATAACAGTGGCAATGACGTACCCGTTACAGGCTGGAATTTGCGTTTTGCTAACTCCTGTCCTTAGATTTTGCAGAAACCATCTTGCCGTCATATATTTAAGTATGTATCCATATGAAACCGGTTGCCTGCTGGACAGTATTCTCACGCGGTTCATCACCCGTATGACCCAGGGGGACACGCTGTTGTTATCGGTACTCGTGCTGATCGTTCTTATCGCGCTGGTAGTGGCATCTATCTATCTCTACCTGTTCTTTAAAAAGAAAAAATTCATTTATATCGAGCGGATACGGCAATACATGGAAGATATCATTTCACAGATCATTGCCGAAGAAAGCGCTGTAGGATATGAGGTTCCCGGGAGGTTGTACAAGATTCTGGACAACCGGCTTGCCAGGCAATTTGCAGTAGATGAACTGGTGCGCTGCAGGAAAAACTTCTCAGGTACGATCGGGGAAGGCATTGCCAACCTGTATATACAGCTCGGACTCAGGGAATTCTCCCTTGCGAAACTGAAACGCAGCAATAAATGGCATGTAAAAGCCCGGGGCATACAGGAGTTATACCTCATGGGCCAGGAAGATGCGCTGGCAGATATTTATAAGTATACCGATAACAGGAATGAGTTTGTACGGATGGAAGCCCAGACCGGTGTTATCCATCTGACAGGTTTCAGCGGACTTCGTTTCCTCGATATCATCTCCTACCCGCTCACCGAATGGCAGCAGCTGAAACTGATGGAACAATTGCGCCGTTATCCCAACAAGGAAGGGTTTGCAGACAATTTACCCAAATGGCTGCGGTCGGAAAACAATACCGTAGTAAGCTTTGCACTCAAGCTCACCGAAGATTACCAGCAGTTTGGTGCTACGGAATACGTTCAGAAATGCCTTGTTCATCCGGATGCGCTGGTGCGGAAGCAGGCCGTGAGAACGCTTGTGCAATTAGCGGATGAAAAAACACCGATGGTCCTTTGCGGTTATTTCAGCAAGGAACCATTGAAAAACCAGGTTGCGATCCTGGATGCACTATCAGACATTATCACCGGAGAACAGTCAGATTTTCTGAAGCAGCAGCTGGAACACCCCGATCATATCGTTAAACTGAAAGCGGCTGCGCTGCTCACGGCAACTTCACCCGACGGACTGGACTTTATTCTGGCCAAAGCGGCTGAGCAGCCGGAGCCTTACCAGAGAATCTACAATGCGGTAAACAGCAAAAAATGAACCCGGAAGCTATCATCGACATATTATTCCATTTTATCACTTATACCATTTTCGCGTATTCGGTATTGTTGCTGTTGTCCTATATATTCATCGGCCTGTTCTCCATCGGTGAAACCCGGAAATACATGCGGAAGAACCAGTTTACCGATTACCGTGTGCTGGCGGCTTCCGTTCATGCACCTTCCGTAAGTGTACTTGCACCTGCTTATAACGAAGGCAAAACCATTGTTGAGAATGTACGTTCCCTCTTGTCCATTTATTATACACATCTCGAAGTAATCGTGATCAACGATGGCAGTAAAGACGACGGACTCGAACAACTGATCGCCGCATACGACCTGGAAAAGACAGAAATGTTCATCGATGTAAAGCTGCCCTGCAAGGAAATAAAAGCTGTTTACAAAAGCAGGAACAGTATCTATCATAAGCTGTTGGTGGTGGATAAGGTAAACGGCGGCAAGGCAGACGCGCTCAATGCCGGCATCAATGTATCATCGAACGATATTCTTGTATGTATTGATGTAGATTGCATCCTGGAACAGGATGCGCTTTTAAAAATGATCAAGCCTTTTATGGAGCAGACCGATAAAAGGGTGATCGCTACAGGTGGCGTGGTACGGATTGCCAACTCCTGTATTATTGAAGACGGCAGGCTCATCAAGGTAAAACTGGCAGAAGATTATCTCCCGCGCATACAGATCCTCGAATATATACGTGCTTTTCTTTTGGGCAGGATGGCATGGACCCGTCTCAACGGGCTGATGCTTATTTCCGGCGCCTTCGGTGCATTCGATAAAGAAATTGCAGTCAAATGCGGCGGTTACAACCACAATACAGTGGGTGAAGACATGGAACTGGTGGTACGGATGCGCCGGTATATGGAGGAAAAGAACGAGCCTTATGTGGTCACTTATATTCCGGACCCATTATGCTGGACAGAAGCGCCATCTACATTCAGGATCCTGGGCAGACAGCGTAACAGATGGATACGGGGAACCTATGAAACGCTGAAATTTCATAAAGTGATGTTCTTTAATCCGAGGTATCGTTTGCTCGGGATGCTCAGTTATCCTTACTGGTTCTTTTTTGAAATGTGTGCTCCGGTTGTAGAGTTCCTGGGTTTTATCGGCTTTTTCATTTTCGCACTGACAGGCTACCTCGACTGGCAGTTCTTCATCGCATTCCTTTTGTTCATCACCTGTTTCGGTTATCTCTATTCGGCCTTCGCCATACTGATGGAAGTACTGACCTTTAACCAGTATAAGCGACGGGTAGACATATTCCGCCTGCTCATCACCGGGCTTTCCGAACCGTTTTACTACCACCCTTTTGTTGTATGGAGTGCGATCCGCGGCTACCTCGACCTGATCAAAAAGAAAAAAGGCTGGGGCGAAATGACGCGGCAGGGTTTTACCAAAAAGAAAAACACGGTCATTGCAGGAACAGTTGTTCCCGTAAACCCTGCCGTTACCGCCAGCGTTCCTGAACCGGAAGCAAAGGATGAGGAGGGCTGGGTAATGGAGACAAAGATCATTCCTGCCATCGGGCGGTCGCGTATGTTCCTGAACAAATCATTCAGGTACTATGTGCAGCATGCGTTGATCCTGCTATTATTGCTTGTATGTGCCCGGGTATTTGAACTGGTGTACGATAATATTCAGCACGGAACCGCACCATTATTCGGCAAAGTGATCTTATCGGCTGCGCTGAAAGACCTTGCTTTTTTCTTCCGGACCATCACTATCTGTTATCCTTTGTTTGTGCTTCTGTACGCGATTCATCAACCGGTGGCACGCTGGTTCTTTATTATCCTGTCTCTTTTTATTGTACTGATCCAGCTGGGACTTTCTTTTTATTTTGTGAGCACGCTGGTACCACTGGGTGCAGATCTGTGGGGCTATTCAAAGGCAGAGATCCGGCAAACCGTCGGCTCTGCAGGCAGCATCAACGCGGCATCTATCGCTATGTTCATAGCTGCTGTTCTGATGATCATCAGCGCATTTGTATTTCTTCCCCGTCAGCGCAGGAATAACAAATGGCTGGTTCGTCTTTTCTTCATTTTGTGCCTGCTGTCGCTTTCCCGCGCCTCAGAGTCGGTACAGGAAGAAATGCCTGGACAGGAATACAGCAACCTGCTTTCTGTAAACAAATCCTGGTTTTTCTACAGCGAATCTTACCGACACTTCTTCCCAACGGAAGCGGGCGTTGATATTTATTCCGCTGCTTATACAGGGCGTATACCGGATGGTACAGCAGATACGGCACTGGCTTCTTACCGGTATATCGATGAAAACAATTTTCCCTTTCTGCATACTACGGACAGCACGCTGGATGTATTATCGCCATTTTTCAACAGGTCGCCGCGTGCGCCGGATATTGTTATCCTTCTCGTAGAAGGACTCGGCAGGGCTTTTACCAATAAAGGCGCTTACCTCGGCAATTTTACGCCGTTCCTCGATTCATTGTCGGATAAAAGCCTGTACTGGGAGAACTTCCTGAGTGCGGGAGGAAGAACATTTGCCGCACTGCCATCCATCATGGGCTCGCTGCCTTTTGCATCACAGGGATTTTCAGAACTGGGTAATGCGATGCCGGAGCATTTTTCGCTGATCAATCTGGCTGCCGGGAATGGCTACCGCACATCCTTTTATTATGGAGGCGATGCTCATTTTGACTTTATGGATACTTATATGGAGAAGAACCATATCAGTTCCGTGAATGATGAAAAAACATTTCCTGCGGGTTATATAAAAATGCCCGGCGAAAACGGATTTAGCTGGGGTTACGGAGACAAGGAATTGTTCAGACGCTACCTGCAGGTGCAGCCTACTTCCGCGCAGCCTTCTCTTAATGTGTTGCTGACGGTGAGCACACACAATCCATTCCTTATCAACGAGCAGGACAAATACCTGCAGGCTTTTGAACAGCGGATGCAGTACCTGGGTTTTACCGATGATCTTAAAAAGCAGAGCCGTAACTACAGTCGCCAGTACGCAAGTATTCTTTTTACAGATGATGCATTAAGAGACTTTTTTGCGCAATATTCCCAAAGACCTGATTTCAGCAATACCGTATTCCTGATCACCGGCGATCACAGGATGCCGGAAATACCGATGTCTACCAAATTAGACCGTTATCATGTTCCACTGATCATTTACTCGCCCCTGCTGAAAAGAACCGCGAAATTCTCTTCCGTTTCCTCACATTTCGATATCACGCCATCACTGCTGGCCTGGATGAAGAAAAGCTATAACTGGCATGTTCCGGACAGCGTGAGCTGGATCGGCAGCGGACTGGATACAGCAAGAACATTCCGCAATATCCATGCTTATCCTTTAAAGCAGACCAAGACCGATCTGAACGATTTCGTAATGGGTGAATATATGGTGAGCGGCGACAACTTTTTCAGGATCAACAACAATATGGGATTATCTCCTGAGAATGACAATGCAAGGCAACGGGCACTTATTGATGCATTCGCAAACTTCCGCAGCAGGAATGAGAAATTCATCCGGACCAATAAGATCGTGCCCGACAGCCTGTTGCGGAAATACCTTCCTTAATCAGGTTTGATCTTGCTGTAATAATCATTCAGTACCGATGTAACCAGCGGGCGGTAAAAAGACCAGAAGAATCCTCTCCTGTCCTGCTCATCGTGCGGGTTGAACATGAATCTTTTGAACGCTCCGATACCTTTAAAATGAGAGGAGAATACCGAAACCGGCGCATCGGCAAAATCGCCGGAAAAATAATAGAAGCGGTAATCGTCTGCAATATGTGCAGTTACTGCAGGAAAGCTGGCAGGCAACCCGTGCCTGTTCAGTTCCTCTTTACCTTTTGCAGTCGTTTCGATCTGATAGGATGACAGGATCTTATTTACACGCGGATCCGGCTGTACAATATCGAACCAGAAAGAATAAGGTATTTTTTCCGGCAGGCCATACTTCTTCCGGGCATCTGCTGTTGAATAAATATAAGGCACCGTTGTTTCCAATCCGCTGCCTTCTTCAAGGATCACTACGGTATCATCGGAATGAATAAAAGCAATGCCAGGTTTTGAAAAAGGCCAGGCACCATTGTGCTGTTGTTTGTAATTACTGATCAGCCATTTCGGAAGTTCTTTGTTGACCGTGGTATCGAAGCTGCTGAAAAAGCGGCCGATCCAGCCAGTCCACCGCACGCCGAAAAGGTTTTCAAATTCAGCCCGTACCGCAGGAGGTGTAGGAGAAGCAAGGCAGTTGAATTCCGTGATCAGCAATTTCTTTTTATCACGCATTTGTTTGAGGAGATAAAAGTCCTGCTGGCTGAGTCCTCCGTATACAATACCGGATCTTTCTTTGGCATCGCCTTCTTTGAGCCATTCGTTCCTGAAAATTCCATATGCATCGGTGATATACATGACATCTGCATCAACTGCAAGCCTGTCCAGCCTTTCCGTACTGAATTCTTCCAGTCCGTGCAGTTCATAACGTTTACCCTCAAGCGGGAAAAAGCCATAATAATCTTTTCCGCTTTTGTATAATTGTCTGCCGTCTTTGGTAAATTTTTCCTGATCGAGCACCCAGTTGAGGGAAACATGTTCCTGGTCTTTCGTATTGAGCACCGTTTTATCAATGATCGCGATCACCAGTTCACGTTTGGGCGCACAGAGCCAGGCAATGTACATCCATACCGGCAGCAGCAGGAGCAATACCAGCAGCGTACGGATGACCGTACCCGTTCCTGTTCTTTTTAAAAACGAAAGAGCCATCCCAGACTGATTTGATATTGATTGCCCTTGGTACCCGGAAGATATTCCTGGTTAAACCAGTTACCATCCACACTAAGCACATTTAACCGGCTGACTTTTTTCCTGAAAGAGAAGCCCGCCTTATAGGAAGTGAGGCGAATGTTATCACCAAGTTGTATCGCATTAAAGCGATCGTCGGGAGAAATGCCGTACCCCGCAATCAGGCCGATCATATCGTCGGAACTGCCATAATAATACCGAGCTGAAACACTGTAGGAAGTGGACAGTGTTTTAGTGAATGTACCTGGTGTGATATAGACACGCCCCCCGAAGAGCCAGCTTTTATAATACTTACCTACATACCCGGTATAAACCCAAACGGGGTCGCCGGAAAACCGGAGATATCGTACACCGAGCTCGCCTTCAAAACTTTTGGGCAGGTTGGCATACAGGGAAAAGCCGCCGCGCCAATGCGGGAACACACCGATCTTATCCGAATAACCGGCCCCGACATATGTATAAAAGGTTTTGGAGATGCGTGGGTATGCTTCCAACTCGTACTGGATCCCGTTTTCCGCAAAGCGGTTGGCGTAATTGATGCGGCCGGTGACAGTACCGATGCCCGTTACTCTTCCGTAATCAAGCGAAACAAGATGCCAGGGATCAGGGAATTGCTTGTCGAAATACACGTAATCATAACTGATACCGATCTTGTTCTTTGCAGCAGATTCGCGGATCCTGCCTTCGAGTGCACGGGCTTCAGTATTGTTCCTGTTTACCTTAAAAAGCTGATCGATCGCCAGTTGGGCAGCTGCATAGTTCCGCTCTGCATTCAGCACTTTCGCTTTCAGTAACAGCAGGTTTTCGGAGGCAGGATGATATTGTAATGCGCTGTCAAGAACACGTAAAGCCGCAGCATTCTGATCGTTCCAGTATTCAAGGCTAGCGAGAGCAACAGAAGCGTCTTCGTAGGCGGGGTCTTTAGTCAGTACATCATGAAAATAGTAACGCGCGCTGTCGTATACTTTTGTCCAGGTGTAAATCCGGCCCAGGAATATTTTGATATCGGCATAGCCGGGACTGATGGCCAGCGCCTTGTGAAGGTATTTTTTTGCAAGCGTGTAATCATCCTTCTCGAAAGCAGCTTTTCTTGCTTCGGTCAGCAGGCCATCGGCTGAAGTGGTATCCTGGGCGGCTACCCCTGAAGCAGTCAGCAGGGATATGAACAGTACAGACAGGCAGATACTGGTTTTTCTCATAGACAGGAAATTAGTATCGAATAGTTTCTTTTCAGTTATTCCGGTTAACGGAGCAGTCTTTTTACGCGGATAGCGAGTTCGTTGAGGCTGAAAGGTTTAGTGATATAATCATCAGCGCCGAGGTCGAATGCTTCCATTTTCACCTGTTCCTGCTCCATACCTGAGAGCATGATCACAGCGATCTTCTTCTCCATTTTCTGCCTGATGAAATTAATGATCTCCATTCCGGATGCATATGGCATCATTATATCCGTGATCACAAGATCGGGATTCTCTTTCCGGATATGTTCCAGTGCCTGCTTTCCATCCTGTGTGATAATCACTTCATACCCTTCTTTCTTTAATTTCAGCTCAATCGTTTTCAGCAATAACGGCTCGTCTTCCGCTACAAGTATTTTCATTCGGGTGGATTTTGGCATGTAAAATATTGATTTTAACGGTTGACTTATATATCTTTTTCATCTTATTTCCTAGCCGGTTGAAATAGCGGCCGTATTACCGATCAGCGTTAGAACAATAATTGAAAGATTTTATGTGTTGTTCAGGTATTTAGGTATAAATACGTGAACTGTTCTGTCGCAAATAACCCCTTAAAAAGCCGTAAACAGCATAGACTGTTTTACAGAACGGCAGGTACCTTTATATTGTTGATAACGATAAAACCGAAACCAAAAAATCAAACATCATGAAACGGATCGATGCTTACCTGTTTTTTGAAAATGAGTGCCGCGAGGCGATGACTTTTTACCAGCAATGCCTGGGCGGCGATCTTTCTCTGATGCCGATGGGTGAATCTGCCGTGGCCGACCAGATGCCGGCCGATAAGAAAGACTTGATCATGCATTCGAGCCTCATCAATGGCGGAGTGATCTTACATGGAGCCGATAACTGCATGGGCAATACGCTGGTAAAGGGCAAGACTATGGCGCTTAGTCTTAACTGCAGCAGTGATGAGGAACTGCACGATATCTACAATAAATTATCAGCCGGCGGCACCGCTACACATACACCGCGCGTTGAATTCTGGGGTGATACTTTCGGAATGTTAACGGACAAGTTCGGGGTAGACTGGATGTTGTCTTACAGGCCGCAGGAGTGATAAATGGTAATACGAGATACTACATACATAAGGTTCCCGCATAGGGAACCTTTTATTTCACATAATGAAGCGCCATGCACCCCGATTTAAACACTTTCGAGCTGACGAGCTTCAATTTCAAGCCTTCAAGGCTGATTCCTTCCAGCAAACGCCGGCCTTCGCCAACGATCAGCGGCTGAACCACGAAACGGTATTCATCGATCAGGTCCATTTGCATTAATTGTGACGGAAGATCCACGCCGCCGAGTAAAATATCCTTACCCTCTTCCTGTTTCAGTTTAAGGATTTCTTCCCGGAGATCTGTGCCGACGATCTTTGTTTTTCCATCATCTGCCTGCTGCAGCGAACGGGAAAACACAACGATCTTCCCGACAGCATCAAAAGCCCGCGCAAACGCATTCATTGTTTCGTTGGTTCCGGAATTGTTCCTTGCTATATCCGGCCAGAAAGGAACCATCAGCTCATAGGTTTTACGACCGTAAACGAGTACATCCACTTCGCCGAGGAGATTTGTGAAATATTCATGGATCTCTTCATCGCCGATCCCTTTTGTGTGATCGCAGCAGCCGTCTAAAGTGATGTTGATCGCGAAGATTAGTTTTCCCATTTGAAGATATATTTAAAGCTTCTAAAATTAAGAAAGAGCCGAAATATCCGTTTACACACAATCAACATTAAACGTCTACCATGTATTTGAATGGGAGTTAATTTCCATGAACTGTAAGTAAGTTTATTACCCTGTGATTAATATAGTAGGTAGTCCGGCCTATTTTTTGCGGCTTTAAGAGCCCTGCTTCTGATAGTTTTTTCAGCCAGCCTGATGCTGTTTGTCTATGTGCGATATTTTTTCTCTCCAGCAATTCTATTTTCAGATATGGGAGTGTGAACATCAACTGTAATAAATTATAACTGAATGACCCGCCCAGCACTTCGCGCATTCTTCGTTCATATTCCTGCTTAAGTGCCAGCAATTCCCGGATCTTCCGGGTACTGAGTTGTGCAGTTTCCATCACAGCTGTTAATACATACATGACCCAATCATTCCAGTTATTTTTTTCCGTCACCCCCCGCAACAATTGGTAATATTCGGCTTTGTATGTTACGATATAAGAACTAAGATATAACACCGGTTGCGTCAGTAATCCCTGCTGTACCAGATATAATGCATTAAGAATTCTTCCTGCTCTGCCATTTCCATCTATAAATGGATGTATTGATTCAAACTGGTAATGAATAAAGGCCATTTTAATCAAGGGGTCCATTGGAGATACAGTGGCGTCATTTATGAATCGTTCCAATGCAGCCAGCTTTTCTCTCAACACATCTTCACAACAGGGAGGCGTGTAGATGATCTCGCCATTAATAGCATTTTTTAAGGCTGTACCTGGTGTATTTCTTATGCCTGAATTATTTTGTTTAATAGTTTGCACTACCTCGATCATTGTATTGGTTACAAGCAGGTTGCCTTGCAACTTCATTTTTTCAAGTCCTTTGTACAACGCATCTTTATAACTCAATACTTCTTTTGCTGCATAACTGGCATATGCTTCTTCTGCGGCCGCTTTATATAACTCATCCAGAGTGGTCACAATATTTTCGATTGCAGAACTGTCTTTACTTTCCTGAAGCACGATAGTATTGATCAATAAATTGGGATCGGGCAAGGATGCGCATAAACCATTAAGCTCACCCAAATAACGGGAAGCAAGGCTTAACTGTTTCAGTATTTCAGGGCTTTCAGAAAACCCAGCTGGCGGCAAATCCGGAAGATCATTATAAGGAGTAAGCTTATTGTACATTACTTATTATGCTTTTTCACTATTTTATCGACATTAATTTCTTTCGATCGTTATTGATTCATCATAAAATAAGTTTCATGTTGAAAAAGAGCGATCATTTCGACATAACAACTAAGATATGTCGAATGCTTCAACATTTCACCTTCCATCATGATGATTTTCACTAAAAATTTCGACATAAAGATACCAATTAATAGCAATAACTCATTAATCCAGTCTTTACAATGCAATTCCTGTATTGTCTGTCTGAAAATCTATAGTGCCATAACACTATCGGAAGAAAAAACCCTTTTATATTTATCCCTCAATCTGCCATATGAAAAAACGCAATCTCTTTATTGCCTGCATACTACTGACTGTTAGTATCTTATCTTTTAACAGCAGTCATGCAACTACACCTGATCCTGCTGCAAAACCCATTCTTACCGGTGCCGATCAACTCGATAAATACCTGCCCCTGCTGAAAGGCAAACGGGTGGCGATCATGGCGAACCCGACAACCATTATCGGCAAAACCCACCTGGTAGACAGTCTTCAGAAACTCGGGGTAAAAATTGTAAAGGTATTTGGCCCCGAACATGGATTCCGTGGCAATGCAAGCGCAGGCGTGCATGTGGCAGACGAGACAGATCCGGCTTCAGGCATTCCGCTGGTTTCCTTATATGGCAAAAAGAACAAACCAAGCAAAGAAGACATGGCAGATATCGACATCCTTATCTATGATCTGCAGGATGTGGGCGTTCGTTTTTATACCAACATCAATGCACTCTCACGCCTGATGGATGCCTGTGTGGAGAACGATAAGGAAATGCTGATCCTCGACAGACCCAACCCCAATGCTTACCTGGTAGATGGACCTATCCTGGATATGAAATATAAATCAGGTATCGGTATGTTCCCGATACCGATGTCGCATGGCCTTACCGTGGGCGAGTTTGCGATGATGGCGAATGGCGAAGGCTGGTTGCTCAACAAAGAAAAGAAATGTAAGCTCACGGTAATACCGGTGGCGAATTACGATCATGATATGCCGTATACGCTTCCGGTAAAACCATCACCCAACCTCAACACACAGCAGGCGATCCTGTTATACCCGTCTACCTGTATGTTTGAAGGAACCTACCTGAACCATGGCCGCGGAACGTTATTTCCGTTCACTGTACTGGGAAGTCCTGAACTGAAAGGCATTTATTCTTTTTCTTATACGCCAACCAGTATCAAGGGAATGTCGGAAACACCCTTGTTCATGAACCAGGAATGTTTCGGGCTCGATCTCAGAAACTATGATGTAGAAAAGCTGAGGAAAAGCAAACAGATCAATATCAGCTGGATCATAGAATTATACAATGCACATCCGTACAAGGAAAAGTTCTTCGATGGTAAACTGAGCAAGGAAATGAACTCCATAGAGATCCAGATCGGCGTAGGTGAATTCAGGCAGCAGGTGATGAACGGCGTATCTGAAGCAGAGATCCGTAAAAGCTGGGAACCGGGATTAAGCCAGTACAAGGAAATGCGGAAGAAGTATCTTTTGTATCCATAAAATTCTGACAATTATAGAAATACTAAAAAAGGAGATTGCATTTTTGCGACTCCTTTTTTAGTATGATTACCTACCTCAAAAAACATGTGAAGACTGCAAAAAATGCATCTTGTCATCAACCTTATTTAAATGAAACGGATCTGTCCATTCTGAAGAAAATACTGTGAGGCCGGTTACCTGATCCTTCCGTTTTCCGCTTCAAGCGCAGAACTCCGGTTACGGGGTGCTTTGCTGTTCTTGCTGGCAAATCGGTAACTCAGGTTCATCCGGAATTGCTGTGTTTCATAATAGCCATAAGTCTGAATGTAGTAACCGCCCATATCCTGGGTCGTTAGTAGTTTGTTGCCCTTGTAAATATCGTTCATAGCAATACGGATGGTACAGGCGCTGCTGAGGTTCTTCACGAGTGCGAGGTCTACCTGGCTGATGGCCTTTGTGCGCTCATTGGCGGCGTTCAGTCTTCCTGAATTGTAGATGGCTGTTACTTCCGCATTCCACGTTGGCGCAAGTTTGAAACGCTGAACAAAATTGAAGCGTGCCGCAAACTGTTTCGCTTGGAGATCTTTATAGGCAGCGAAATTAATGTCATTATGCAGGTAAGTGAAAGTAACATTCAGGTTCAGATCCCACCAGGGTGTTGCGGCAACGCCCTGCGCTGCTACCAGTGCCCAGCTGTTCTGCCTGCCGATATTGCGGGGGATCATCATGATGCTGTTATTAGCCGTTGTATCGGTGATCCTGGCGATGTAGGATGCAGTGCTGGTATAGTTCAGACTGATCACTGTTCTGCTCCCGTTCACCCATTGCAGACCGATACGGTGCGAGAGCTGCGGTTGCAGATAAGGATTGCCCTGCCAGTAAGAAAGTTCGTCGAGCATATACATGAAGGGGTTCAGGTCCGGATAAGCAGGCCGGTCGATCCGCCTTGAATAAGATAAGCTGAGCGATTGCCGCTTACTCAAAGCATAACTGACATTACCTGATGGAAACAAATGTGTATAGCGCCGTTGCATGGTATCGCTGTTATTGGCAGTATGCTCCATTCTTAAACCCAACTGCCAGTTCCATTTACCGGAAGAACGGCTGTACGAGGCATAAGCGCTGGCAATGGATTCCGTAAATGCAAAGCGGTTCGATCTCCTGTTGTCCAGGCTATCGTAGGAAACAATATGATAAAACCGGCCATTGTTCTCCGAACTGATGGAAGAATACTTCCCACCGAACTCCAGTTTGCCCTTCCACAAAGGCTGTGCGTAATCGGCTTTAACCGCAAACAAACGGATATCGATGTTATTCAGCGTACGGTAATGGTTCTGGTTTAATAAACTCCCCGAATGATCTGCATAGATATTCGATTGCAGGTTGGCATTCTCTTTTGAGAAATCTCCATAGTCCACATCTATATTCAGCTGGCGGCCGCCTTTGTCTTCGTATTGATAATTCAGGTTCACATTGTAACGCGCAGTGTTTTGCCTGTAATAATCGTTTACTGCATCCAGTACCTGCTCAACAGTAGTGGTGTTTAGCCCGCTGATCTTTGTATCCGTTTCCGTTTTACCGCCGCCGGGAATGAAATTGGCGGAGAACATCAGGCCCAGCGTTTGCTTTTCATCGATGCTGTAGTCCACTCCTGCCCTGCTGTTGAAACGCAACCGTTTATCACGGTCGAACGTGCTGCTGTTATAATACCTTCCGTTCTGGTAGCGGTCGGAGCCGTAATCGTAAGTATAATGTCCGATGAAATGATTGTACGCAAGCATGTAATTCCAGCGGTTCCTGCGATAATTGAACGACAGATCCGTATTCTGTTTAGGCGTAACCCCGATGCTTACACCGGTATTCATGTTGCCGTTCAATCCTGTCCCCTGCATTTTTATGGTGCGGATATGAATGATCCCAGCCGTACCGGAGGCATCATATTTAGCACCCGGACTGCTGATCAGTTCAATGGATCTGATGGAAGACGAAGGCATCGACTGCAGCATGTCGATAATTTCCCGGCCCGACAAAAAACTGACGCGGCCATCGATCATTACCGTAACGCCGGTGCGGCCATTGAGTGAGATCACGGTATTGTTGTTCACTGCAACACCCGGCGCTCTTTTCAGGGTTTCAAGGGCCGTCTGTCCGATCGCATCAGCAGAACGCGCCACGTGGTAAATAATGGTTCCGGCAGTGGTACCAGCTTCGATAACCTGCTGGCGGGATTTGACGGTAACTTCATCGAGCGCTTGCTTTGCAGACAAGGTATCTTTTTCTTTGAGCCTGAGCGAATCTGTATTAGCGGATTGAGCAGACAGGATTGTGTATGAAGCACCTATTATTGCAAAAAGCAGCAGCATTCGTAAAGTCATAGCTGAAAGAAACGCATAATTTTTCAAAAACACGCAATAAAAAGGATCAATTGCGGTTTCCTGCCTGGCACTGGCATTCGATTTTACGATGAACAATTTTGCGATGAGCGGTATTCAGTGTATTTTCATTGCACAATTACAAAGGGATTGCCCCGCACTTCAGCCATCATTTTAAAATTTATTTCGATGACGAAAAGAATCATTCTTTCGGTAATGATCGCATTGGCCGGACTGGCAGCAACTGCGCAGGATTTCAACAAAGCGAAGCTCGACAGTGTGTTCACCGCATTAGAAACCAATGAAAAGTTCATGGGGAGCACGGCTGTAATGCGCGATGGCAAACTCCTTTATACAAGAGCGATTGGCCTGAGTGACCGTGAGATGCAGAAACACCCGGATGAAAATACGCGGTATCGCATAGGATCCATTACCAAAACTTTTACATCGGTTCTTGTACTGAAAGCCAAAGAAGAAGGCAAATTAAATCTCGACGATACCATCGATAAATATTTCCCGGAAGTTCCCAATGCAAAAAAGATAACGATCCGCCACCTGCTTTCGCACAGAAGCGGCATACATAATTTCACCAGTGATCCCGCCTACGAGACCTGGAACACCACACCGAAGACCAGGGCCGAACTGGTTAAGATCATTGGCGCTGCAGGCAGCGATTTTGAACCCGGCACGAAAGCTGCATACAGTAATTCCGGCTTTGTATTGCTGAGCTTTGTGCTGGAAGATGTATACAAAACACCTTATGCAAAACTCATCCGTGAAAAGATCACCACTCCCATTGGCCTGCGCAATACTTATGTAGGCGGCAAGATCAAACCTGAAGCTGGTGAAGCAAAATCCTACAAGTACGACGGCACCTGGAAGCTGGAAAAGGAAACGGACATGTCCATTCCCATGAGCGCAGGCGCCATCGTGTCTACGCCAACCGACCTGGTCCATTTTGCCGAAGCCCTGTTCAGCGGCAAACTGATCAGTGCTGCCAGCCTGCAGGAAATGAAAACACTGAACGAAGGCTATGGCCTCGGCCTCTTCACGTTCCCTTTTTATGATAAGACAACCTATGGACATACAGGCGGCATCGACGGCTTTACCTCCTTCCTCTCCTACGATCCCGATAACAAAATAGCTTATGCCCTGATTTCAAACGGCTCTAACTACAATAACAACAATCTCTCGATTGCAGTGCTGAGCGCGGCCTACAACAAGCCTTTTGAGGTTCCGCGTTTCAGCGCTTACAAAGTCACTTCCGAAGAACTTGATCAATACCTCGGCGATTACGCATCCAAAGACATCCCGCTGAAAATAACCATCGCCAGAGAAGGCAGCAAACTCATAGCAAAAGTTGCCGGCCAGGGAAACAAACCACTCGATGCGCTGGAAAAAGATAAGTTTGGGGATGAACTGGCGGGGGTTATTTTGGTGTTTAATCCGAAGGAGAAAAGTTTTGTGATGAGTCAGGGAGGGCGGAGTTTTTTGTTTGTGAGGGGGTAGTGCTTGGAGGTATGACATAGAAAATTACAAAACCTCTGTTCCGCTTTTTCTGTGTGCCTAATCGCTTACCGAGGTAGAAATTGCGCTCTTGAAATGGATATTGTACTTGCGTTGAATGGACATCTCTGAGTAACCAGTTGACAAAAGCTACACCATGAAAGCGCCTGCCATTTGCTCATGCTCCAATCTGGAGATACCGATCTTTGCAGCGATTGTTTTCCAGTTTTTTACAGCTGCGGTTACTTCAGCGATGATCTTATCCATCTGCAGGTTATTTAGCCGGAAAAATTTGCCCACACTTTTAGCCAGCCCGAAATCCAGTGTGTTGTCATCCATATCGATGTTCAGTGAAAGACCATTTTTGTCTACCGAGGGATTGATATCATAGGCAGGTGACAAGTGCCAGCCATTGCCAATCACAATGAACCCATGATTGCGATAGTGGTCATCGGTGTTAGATATCGCAATATTGAAGACCATCCTTCGCCAAAGCTGTTCGAGGTCAGCATTAATATTCGCACCGTAGTTCTGAATGGCCTCTGCGATATCGAGGTAGCTTCCGGGATTATCTTTTATGGTGTCTTCGCTGTTACCGGTCAGGGTCATGGCGGATGCGAAATGGATTCTTTCACTATTTGATCTGTCGAATCGTTTGGTGAAAAAAGTGTGGTGCTTACCGGCTATATGTTCGATCCTTGAGTCTGACATGTATATACCGGCATCTTTAGCAAGAAGGTAGGCTAAGTATTCCCACGCTGCTTTGTCTATGGTGTCTGCTCCTGAAGGAAATTTGGCGATCCACGGGTGTCGCTGGTCGTCCAGGATATTGGCTTTGGGTCTTGCGCCACCGAGTGATGAACCGGGCGCCATCAGAAGGGCGATCCATTTTTTGATATCTTCGTCGTCTTTGTCCGCTTCGATGATTTGCGCCGCATATTGCAGTTCGCGGATATGCGACCAATGAGGTGTAGGTGAAGCGGCGTTGTTGTCAAGAAAAGGGCCGTCCGGCTCTGTTTTGAAACGTAAGGCCCCCATCCTGCTCTCGTCATACACCCCGAGTAAAAAATCGATATCATAGAGGGTTCTGGGCGCGCGATCTTCTTCACGTGCATTTTGCGCTTCGCGTCTTTTCATAAGTGTTCTTCCCCAGGTATCGGGCATCGAGTCCTGGAACACCCCGAAATTCTCTTTGTTCCGGGTAGGGTATTGCGGGCCTGGGTAATAGGCGATATCCGGATCGAGTGTCAGTGGCGCAAATGCATCCAGCCATTCTTTGTTATAAGCGAAGCTGAAGGCTTTTTTAGCCTTTGCCTGCCGGGCAGTAAGCACTCCGATACCCATGGGCTTCGTCAAACCTTTCCAGTCTGCGTAAACATATATGTCTGTATTTGTCGCCATGTCGGTTTTATTTAATCAGGTCCAGATCCTGCAGTTTGCGACCGTACTCATCGTCGGCTGCCAGTTTCAGAAAATCATCCTGTAATCCCAATACACGCAGCGTGTTGAAGTAAGCACCCAGAGAAACGCTGGGTGTACCTTTTTCAATTTCATACAAGGTCGACCTGTCTATCCCGGCCCTTTCCGAAACCTGGATAGTAGTTAGTCGACGACGTTTTCTTGCCAGCTTAATATTCTCCCCCAGCTGTTCCAGAATACGCTGATACTTGGGAAAGAGTATCTGCTTTTTAGTTTTCATTTGTTGGTTATTATCCACAAATATATTTATTTTGCTGTAAATAAGCAACATTTATATCAATTTGCTCGAGAAAAGATCTTATAAAAACTTGACTTTGCTAATAATCGAGCGTTTTCTGAGTCCATTAGCCGTATTATACGGCGCAAGCAGATAGCCGGTGTCGATTTTTTTATTCTTTGCCATTTTTACCTTTTTTTTTGAACAGCTACATTGTCGCCATTCCAGTAAAAAGTGGCTCCATATATTATTTGCAGCCCGGTATTATCTTTTGGTACGTTTGTTTGGGTTGCTCATAGGAGGTATAAAAAGCAGACATCGGGATTAAAATATAGATGAGTACATATTTCATGATTTTGTTCATTTCTCCAGAATCAATCAAATCCTGACATCGTAAAATGTCGCGTTGTGTTTTACCTGCTCATGGTAATGTCCAGTGATACATGAATAAGCGGTACAAGCTTTTCCCTGATGGCCGATAAGGAGTCAAGTCGATGCTTGTCATGTGTTTTATCACCAATCTCCCATAACTGGTTCGATATGTCGACCGCAGCAGTAATATGGCAGGTATCGCCTTTTGTTTCGATGGTTGCTGTAAATGCTATTGGCTGGGTAATGCCTTTGATCGTAAGGTCGCCCGAAACATCATAGTTCACCGAAGAACCGATCCGGGTGATCTTTTTTACCTCCATGGTCGCGAGCGGATATTTGTCTGACGCAAAAAACTGGGGCAATCTCATCTCCGCTTCCTTTTTTTTATTACCTGCTTTAGTGGGGTTATCTGTGGTCCGGATGCTATTCATATCCATCTGAAAGGTTCCTTTTAAAGGTTCACCCGTGTCTGAAAACTCTAAATTACCGGATTGAAACAGAAAGTAACCATAATGCCCACCCATCATATTTTTTGGGGTACTCCACATTACTTTACTTTTTTGAACATCCAGCTGCAAGCCTGGTTGTAATTTTCCCTTGCAGTTTACAGAAAGGAGCATCATTGGTATCAGAAGAGCAGTAGCGGCTTTATGCATCATTTTTATGTTTTAGCGAAACTACCCTGCTGTACACTGGCGCGAAGAATCCAGATTGTAAATTAAAATGTAACCATTGTAAAATATTGTCGATACACTTATTTAGACCGCACTTTAAATAAAAAAGGAAATGCATTATGCATTTCCTTAACTGTGGAGCCGAGGGGAGTCGAACCCCTGTCCAAACATCGTAACCATTAGCTTTCTACATGCTTATTTCATTATTATTTGTCGGCCCGGAACAGGGAACGAACAAACCGATCCCGGACTTAGCTGTATGGTCTTAAGTAACAGTCACAGCCTTCTGTTACAGCAACCTGTGTTTGTTTTGAGTCGGCGGCGGAACCTGGTAACAGGTCAACCTGTTCGGCGGCCCGAATGACTACGCTAATCTCTGATTAGGCAGCCATGGCATACTGTGTATTGCCATTTGAAGTTTGAGCATTCAGATTAAAGTGCTAATTACACAACGCACTGCATGCTTACACCAACCGCCACATATGCTGTCAAAACCAGTACGACCCCATATTGCGTAAAGTGTGTTTGTAAAGGTACGGAGATTTTGTTGAAGTGAGGAGCGTTAGGGTGCGGGGATTGTGGGCGGGTGAAGTGAGGGGCGTTGGGATGCGGGGATTGTGGGCGGGTGAAGTGAGGGGCGTTGGGGTGCGGGGATTGTGGGCGGGTGAAGTGAGGGGCGTTGGGATGCGGGGATTGTTAGCGGGTGAAGTGAGGGGCATTGGGGTGCGGGGATTGTTAGCGGGTGAAGTGAGGGGCGTTGGGATGCGGGGATTGTGGGCGGTGAAGTGAGGGGCGTTGGGATGCGGGGATTGTGGGCGGTGAAGTGAGGGGCGTTGGGATGCGGGGATTGTGGGCGGTGAAGTGAGGGGCGTTGGGATGCGGGGATTGTGGGCGGTGAAGTGAGGGGCATTGGGATGCGGGGATTGTTAGCGGGTGAAGTGAGGGACGTTGGGATGCGGGGATTGTGGGCGGGTGAAGTGAGGGGCGTTGGGATGCGGGATTGTTAGCGGGTGAAGTGAGGGGCGTTGGCGTACATAAAACAAAACCCGCTGGTGGGCGGGCTTGCTTTATAGTGAGATTCTTATTTCTTTTCTGTTTAACGGAAGAGACGCCAGAAGTCGAGGCCGAGGGCGTACGCCATTAAGCCAAGCAGGAGGATCATGCCGGCCATCTGGGCGTATTCCATGAACTTGTCGCCGGGCTTGCGGCCGGTGATCATTTCGATGAGGGTGAACAGGGCGTGGCCACCATCCAATGCCGGGATCGGAAGGATGTTCATGAAGGCGAGGATGATGGAGAAGATGCCTGTTAATGTCCAGAATCGCTCCCAATCCCATACGCCGGGGAATGTATTACCGATGCTGATCACACTGCCGAGCGAATCGCTGGCATTCACTTTACCCGTGAACAACTGCTTCAGACCAGTTACATACCTGTCGAGGGTTTCCCAGCAGCGTTTGAATCCTTCAGGCACCGCTTCGAGGAAGGTGTAGTCTTTGGTTACCGTTCCGAAGAGCTCTGCAGGGAATTTCTGGCGGAAACCGATGGATGCTTTTTCGTTGATGCGGGCGCGGACGACTGCAGTATCATGTCCGCGCAGAACAGTGAGCGATACGATCGAATCCACATAACTTTTCTTCAGCTTATCGAACTCGTGGTAATAAGTAAAACCTGTTCCGTTCAGTGCGATCAGGGTATCTCCTTTCTTCAGTTCGCCCTGCGTAAATACAGCGGTCTTCGCTACAGAATCCACAATCACGGGATAACGCGGGTACAGCATACCGGCAAACTGTTTGTTCTTCATCATTTTTTTGATGAATCCATCGGGGATCTGAACATTTACGGTTTGTCCGTCGCGCATTACCTGCATCTGCTTCACTTCCTTCAATACCATTTCCGCTTCAATGGTTGCGAAATTATCTACAGGTTTACCATCGAGACTGAGAATCATATCGCCATCGCGTACGCCAATACTCTTTGCCAGTGAATCTGCATATACACCATATTTCAGGTTCTTTGCCGGCATATACTCTTCACCCCATACCCAGGTAATGCCAATGAAGATCACGATTGCGAGGATCACATTCACGATCACACCGCCGGTCATGATGATGAGGCGCTGCCAGGCCGGTTTGGAGCGGAACTCCCAGGGCTGCGGCGGCTGTTTCATCTGCTCTTTGTCCATGCTCTCGTCTACCATACCCGAGATCTTCACATAACCGCCGAAGGGTACCCAACCCAAGCCGTATTCCGTATCGCCGATCTTTTTCTTCCAGAGACTGAACCAGGGGTTAAAGAAGAGATAGAATTTTTCCACGCGGCATTTGAACCAGCGTGCTGGGAAGAAGTGCCCCATTTCGTGCAGCACTACCAATATGGAGAAAGACAGAATGAATTGTAATGTTTTGATGCCTACGCTACTCCAGTCGATTGCTAATAATGTCATATTGTTTTCCGGCAGGGATGATGAATAATGGTATTGAAATGAATTGTTACATATGTATCAGCGATGCAGCGAAGTTACGCGCCTCGCCATCGCTTTCAAAATACTCTTCCAGGGTGGGCTGTTCGATGAATGCGATCTTGTTCATGGTCTGTTCTACCAGTTCGGTCATGTCCAGGAACCCGATGCGGTTGCGCAAAAATGCATACACGGCTATTTCATTCGCGGCATTGAGGATACAGGGCATATTGCCACCTTTGTACAATGCTTCCGTTGCCAGCGCCAGGTTGCGGAATGTTTTCAGGTCCGGCTCTTCAAATGTGAGCGTGTTATGCTTCCTGAAATCGAAGCGCGGGAAATCGTTGGCGATCCTGTTGGGGAATGCCATGGCATATTGAATCGGCAGTTTCATATCCGGCAGGCCCATCTGGGCTTTGATACTGCCGTCTTCGAACTGCACCATGCTGTGAATAATGCTTTGCGGATGTACCGTTACCTGGATCTGGTCCGGCTGCAGGTTGAACAGCCATTTGGCTTCGATCATCTCGAGGCCTTTGTTCATAAGCGTAGCCGAATCGATGCTGATCTTGGCACCCATGCTCCAGTTGGGATGCTGCAACGCGTGATCGCGTTTTACATTCACGAGAAAGTTTGGTTTTTTACCCAGGAACGGGCCGCCGCTTGCCGTGAGGATGATCCGTTCGATCTTGTTGCGCCCCTCGCCTACCAGGCACTGGAATATGGCGGAATGCTCACTGTCTACCGGGATCACCGGTACCTGCTTTTCCATCGCCTTGCGCATCACGATATCGCCTGCCACTACCAAAGTTTCCTTATTGGCCAGCGCAATCGGTTTACCAATGGCTATTGCCTGCATCGTTGGACGTAAACCCGCATAACCCACAATGGCTGCCAGCATCATATCGTAACAATCCAGCGCCGCGGTTTCTTCCAGTGCTTTTTCGCCTGCAAATACCTTCACATCCGTTCCCGCCAGTGCTTCTTTTACCTGGGTATATTTCTTTTCATCACCGATCACCACCGCATTAGGGTTGAATTGCAGCGCCTGCCTGATCAGCAGGTCGGCGTTCGACTGTGCTGTCAGGATCTCCGCCGAAAAAAGACCGGGATTTGCGGCTATCACTTCCAGCGCCTGCGTACCGATCGATCCTGTTGATCCGAATATGGCTATGCGTTTCTGACTCATTCAATCATTTTAAATATAAAACCTTTACAATTTAAGGCAAACCAGCGAGGATTTGGCTTAAACAAGCTCCGCTCCTGTTTTTTAACAATGAGCTATTCTGTAAAACCGGCAAGTCCTTCGGCGATCTGTCTGTCGTTACTCAACCGGGGTACTTTATTCTGTCCGCCCAGTTTGCCAATGCCACGCATATAATCTATAAAACCATTCTTTCTTACCGGCCTGATCCTCAGTGTCTGCAGGATATTCCCACCGATCAGGTCGTCGTAATACACATTTTTCTCTCTCAGGTTCCGGTCTACTTTTTCCGCAAACGCTTCCAGGTCGGCCGGCACCTGTTCGAATTCGATGAACCATTCATGGTAACTTTTGCCCTCGTGCTGCTGGATCATGGGCGCCACGGTGAATTCGGTGATGTGCATACCTGTTTCCGCTGCCGTTTTCAGCAGGGCATATTCCACTTCCTCTCCGATCACGTGCTCCCCGAATGCCGAGATAAAATGTTTGATCCGGCCTGTTACAACGATCCTGTACGGATCTGTGCTTACAAATTTTACCGTATCCCCGATATTATAACCCCAGAGACCCGCGTTGCTGTTGATGATCAATGCATAATTTTCGCCCACTTTTACATCTTTCAGCGAAAGGCGGCGCGGGTTTTCCTGGAAGATCTCGCCGGCGGGTATGAATTCGAAGAAAATACCGCTGTTGGTATTCAGCAGCAAGCCTTCCGCTTCCTGCGAATCCTGGAAAGCGAAAAAGCCTTCGCTTGCCGGGAACAGCTCTATCGTATCCACTTTCCGGCCGATACTTTCGAATAATTTAGCTTTATACGGCTCGAAATTCACGCCGCCCTGCACCATTACGCTGAAATGCGGGAACAGTTCACCCACTTTTTTGCCGCTTTTTTCGATCAGACGGTCAAAATACATCTGCATCCACGGCGGGATACCGCTGATCAGGGTCATATCCTTATTGATCGTTTCAGCCACGATCTGGTCGAGCTTGGTTTCCCAGTCTTCGATGCAATTGGTGGCATAACTCGGCAGCTGGTTGGCGCGCAGGTAACCCGGAACATGATGATTCACTATGCCACTGAGCCGTCCCGTAGGGATCCCGCCTACCCGTTCCAGTTCGGGGGAGCCGCTCAGGAAGATCATTTTTCCCGTGGTAAAAGCCGCATTTCCAGTCTCCGCCATATAGCAAAGCAGTGCATTCCGGGCGGTATTGATATGATTAGGGATGGAATCTTTGGTGATAGGGATGTATTTTACCCCGCTGGTAGTACCGCTGGTCTTGGCCAGGTAAATTGGCTTGCCGTTCCAGAGTACATTCTGTTTTCCTTCCTTGATCTGGTTGATATAGGGCTTGAGTTGCTCATAATCCCTTACCGGAACCGCTGCAGCAAATTCCTGGTGCGAATTCACGGCCGTGAGCTGGTGATCCTTGCCGAAAATAGTGTTCTTACCCGTCTTCAGTAACCCTTTCAGTATCATTTCCTGGTCTTCCAGGGCTGTATGCATGCCTTTCCGGGTCTTATTATATATATAATTGGCAAAAGGACGGGCCAATAAGGATTTTAAATTCATGGCGTTAGGCTGATCTGATGGTCAGCGGGACAAAAATAGGGGTAACTTGGTGCTTTGCATTGCCGGCCGCGTATATTATGGTTAATTTTTTTCCAAAGCTGCTGTATGCAAAGGTGTATTCCGGCCAGGATTTCTGCCTGAAAACCTAACTTTGTCCTGCCCGGAACAGCTTCGGTGGTTTATCCACTCCCGTGGACAAGATTTATTTCAAAAATCTTTGCATATTCTCATCGTAAATCCATACCTTTGCCGTCCTAATTTTGGATAGCTATGTTAGCAGTAGTAAAAATCGCAGGTCAGCAATTTAAGGTACAGGAAGGTCAAAGCCTGTATGTTCCTCACCTGCAGGGTAAAACCGGAGACAAAGTTGAGTTCAGCGACGTATTGTTTGTAGACAATGCCGGAGCTGTATCTGTAGGCAGTGCAGTAAAAGCAACTGTAAAAGCAGAGATCGTCAGCGACCTAGTACAGGGTGATAAAGTGATCGCCTTCAAAATGAAAAGAAGGAAGGGCTTCCGCAAGAAGCACGGTCACAGGACCCACTATACCAGGATCAAAATCGAAAGCATCGCTTAGTAAAAAACGTTAATTAAGAACAGTACCTGTGAAAGCAGGAAGTTGTTTTTAATACTTAAAAAAAAGAACTATGGCACACAAAAAAGGTGAAGGTAGCGTAAAGAACGGCCGCGATTCACAAAGCAAACGTTTAGGCGTAAAGATATATGGAGGTCAGCCTGCAGCTGCAGGAAACATCATCGTTCGTCAGCGTGGTACACAATACCATCCTGGTAAGAATGTTGGTGTAGGAACTGACTTCACACTGTTTGCATTAACAGATGGTATCGTTGAATTCAAAAAAGGAAAGAACGATAAGAATACTGTTTCTGTACAACCGGCTGCCGCTACTGCATAAAAAATTTTTTTTGCAGTTACAAATAATTTTTTATTTTTAATGCATATTTACTAACCATTAAATCTAAAAAACATGGCAACTGCAAAAAAAGCAGCACCTAAAAAGGCTGCTGCAAAGAAAGCTGCACCAAAAAAAGCCGCTCCTAAAAAAGCTGCTGCAAAGAAAGCCGCTCCTAAAAAAGCCGCTGCAAAGAAAGCTGCTCCTAAAAAAGCTGCTGCAAAGAAAGCCGCTCCTAAAAAAGCTGCTGCAAAGAAAGCTGCTCCTAAAAAAGCCGCTGCAAAGAAAGCCGCTAAGAAAAAATAATCTTACGGCTGCGCAAGCAGAAATAGATTTAAGAAAGGTCCCGCAATTGCGGGACTTTTTATTTTATCTTTCCCCTGTCAATTTGTTCAACCCATGGATAATTATAGCATCGCTGATCATTTTTCGCTGTTGTCTAAACTGATGGACATTCACGGAGACAATAGCTTCAAGGCCAAATCCTACGCTGCCGCGGCTTTTACCATAGAAAAGCTGCCGGTGGAGCTGTCTACCCTCCCCCATGAAAAAATATTCAGCATCAAAGGGATCGGGGATGCGATCGGCAAAAAGATCATCGAACAACTGGAAACAGGTCAACTCTCCGCTCTTACGGAATACCTTGAAAAAACTCCGCAGGGTATCATCGAAATGATGAACATCAAAGGCATCGGCCCTAAAAAGATCGCTACCATCTGGAAAGAACTGGAGATCGAAACACTGGGTGAACTGCTCTATGCCTGTAATGAAAACCGCCTCACACTTTACCGCGGCTTCGGCGAAAAAACGCAGCTCAATATCAGGAATGCCATTGAATTTTATTTCAGCACCCTCGGCAGCTACCTCTACCAGCAGATCGAAAGCTATGCTACCGTTCTCGATCAGAAGCTGAAAGAAGTATTCCGTGGCCAGCAGTTTTTTCTCACCGGGGAATACAGGCGGCAACTTGAAATTATCAACAGGCTGGAATGGGTTACTACCGTGCCCGCCGGTGCCATCAAAGATTTTTTTACCGAACAGGAATATGAGATCACTGCCAGTGACGGCAACTTCATTTCCCTGAAAGGCCGTGAAAACGTTTCCCTCTCCTTTTATTCCTGTACACCTGAAGCCATACACAGGCAATTATTCCTTACCAGTTGCAGCGAAGAATTCCTGCAGGCCTGGAAAAAGCTACATGATATAGAAGCTGTTGCTGATTACCCGGATGAAGAAAAAATTTTCGAAGCAGCCGGCATAACTTTTATTCCCGCTTACCGCCGCGAGAAAGCCGCAATCCTTGAACAGGCGCGCAATGGTGTTTTACCTGAAGTGATCACTCCGCAGGATATCACCGGCATTATCCACTGCCACAGTAAATGGAGCGATGGTGCAAGCGCCCTCGATGATATGGCTCAGGCGGCCATCGACCAGGGTTACCAGTACCTTGTGATCAGCGATCACTCTAAATCTGCCTTTTATGCAGGCGGACTGAACGAGGAAAAAGTAATGGCCCAGCACAAACAGATCGAAGAGCTGAACAGCAGGCTTGCCCCTTTCCGTATTTTCAAAAGTATTGAAAGCGATATCCTGAACGACGGCAGCCTCGATTACAGCAATGAAGTACTGGCCAGCTTCGACCTGGTGATCGCTTCGGTGCATTCCAACCTTAAGATGAGCGAGGAGAAAGCGATGATGCGACTGATCAAAGCCATCGAAAATCCTTATACCAGTATTCTTGGCCACATGACCGGCAGGCTGTTGCTGAGCCGGAACGGCTACCCGGTAGACCACAGGAAGATCATCGATGCCTGTGCAGCCAATCAGGTAGTAATTGAACTGAATGCCCATCCACGCAGGCTCGATATCGACTGGAGGTGGATAGACCTGGCTACCGAGAAGGGCGTATTGATCTCGATCGACCCTGATGCGCATGCCATAGACGGCTTCAACGATTGCCGTTATGGTGTTTTCGTTGCCCAGAAAGCCGGTTTAAGAAGGGAACAGAATCTCAGCAGCTTTTCGCTTGCTGAATTTGAATCTTTCGTGCAGCTACAGCAACGTAAACGATAAAATCGGTTCGCTGCACAACAACCAACGATTGTTTTGCTTATCTTTTAAAAAATTAGTACTGTAAAAAGATATGCTCTCCCCCCGCTACCTGCTTTTTCTGCTGCTGTTTTGCACCGTGCGGTCTTATGCGCAACAAGACAGCCTGCAATATCACCTGCAGCATTTTACTGCCGAGAACGGGTTGCCGCAGAACAGCGCCAGGTCACTTTTATATACAAATGAGGGCTTTTTATGGATCACTACGGAGAACGGTCTTGTGCGGTTTGACGGGATCGACTTTAAAGTATGGAATAAGCTGAATACCGGCATCACTGTAAACCGGTTCTCCATTATTACATACGATTACCAGCGCAACTGTTATATTGCCGTTACCAATAATTCCGAAATGCTCCGCATCAGCAATGCCGAAGCTACGCTGCTGAATGAACGTTACCGCCGTGATACATTCCCGGGCACACCCGGCAAACGGTTGTCTTATCATAATCCCCTCCCGGCGGTTGCTGCCGCAGGAAAAAGAGGACCCGAGATTCCGCCGTTTTATATCGCCGCCGGTGCCGCCACTTACTTTGTGGTAGAACACGACAGAGTACTCCTGCTCAACAATAACAAAACGGAATGGCAGCAGCCATTCGCACAACAGGTGACCAGAATGGGCGAATCCAATGCGCGCCGTTTTTTCGTACTGCATAACCAGTTCTATAATATCGATAACAACTGTGAGATCACTTTATATTCTGCAGCGGGAAAACAAAAAGTGGCTATTACAGGCGATCTCTTAAACAACAAAGCATACGGCCACTCCCTGCAGGCGCCGGCACTATTCTGGATGAACGGACAAAAGGAAATTCTGATCTACCTCAATAAATGCTGGTACAGACTTACGGCCAGCAAAGACAACAGCATGCATACCCAGCTTGTATTGAGCGGTTTCGATGCGGCACTTGAAAATATTTGTTCTGCTACTTACGACCCAACCAAACAAATGCTTTTTTTGGGAAGCCTCACCAACGGCTTATACTTATTTACCCGGCAATATTTCAAAAGTCATATTGTAAAAAAAGCCGGCTATCCCGTCTCCACTTATGCCATCATCGATTATAATAATACCCTGCTTTCCTCAAGCGGATACCAGTTTTTTCGCGACGGCAGTTACAGGTTGCTTCCTGAACTGATTAAAAAAAGCGACACTTACAGTATTTGTACGGATCGTTCCGGGAACGTATACAGCAAACTATTTGAAGACTCAACCGTATACCGCTTCCGGAATATAGAGCAGCCACCCGTACGCAGCTGGAAAATGCCGTCGAAGGTTACGGGCCTGCATATGGATACCGCCGCCAACAGGTTGTGGATAGGCGGCAATGTTGGCATTTACTATATTCCGCTTGTCAATGACGCCAGGATTGTAACAGTAAATCATTCGCTGAAAGGGATTTCCGCCATATTGCCCGAGAACAGCAATACAGTTTGGGTAGGTACCGGAACGGGCTGTTACAGGCTGAACGTGCAAAGCGGCCGCACCGATACCCTGCATGCACTTGCCAATACTTATGTACGCAGCTTTTCGATGTTCAGGCAGGGCGAGATCTGGATCACAACTTATGAAGACGGTTTTTACCTGTATAAAAACGGACAGCTCACAAAATTTCCGCTGGATCAGAACAGGTACCTGGCTACCTGTCACAAGATATTGCTCGACAGGCAGGGTTTTCTCTGGATGTCTACCAATAACGGTTTGTTCAAAGCATCCTACAAAGAATTACAGCAATACGCCGCAAATAAAAATGCAACGCCTTATTATGCGCAGTATACGATCCAGGATGGATTCGCCACCAATGAATTTAATGGCGGCGGCGATCCGGCGGCCATTAAATTAAACAATGGCGATTTTGCCTTCAGCGCATTGAACGGCATCACCGTTTTTAATCCTTTGCAGGTAAATAACGAGTCGTTGCAGAAAAATATTTATCTCAGCAGCCTTGCCATAGACGACAAGCCGCTGCCCATCAGCGACACCATCGTGCTCTCGAATAATATGAACCGGCTGCGGATCGGCATCAGTGTTCCTTTTATCGACAACCCCAACAACATTAATCTCGAATACAATATCGGCTCCGACAGTAAAGAAGGGCAATGGCTACGTGTGGAAAACAAGACCATTACCTTTACAAGGATCGCTTCGGGTTTTTACAAGCTGGTGATCCGGGAGAAAAATAATTTCAGTTATAATACTTACCTGTATAAAACACTCTACATTGATATCCCGCCGCTTTTTTATGAACGTCCGCTGTTCCAGACCGCAATACTGCTACTGGCAGCGCTCCTGATCTATCTTTTCATCCGTCTGCGCACACAACGTTTACGCCGCAAGAATGAAAGGCTCGACAGGCTGGTGAAAGCGCGCACCCAGGAACTGAATATGTCTGTACATGCTTTACAGGAATCAGAAGCCAGTCTTCGCAAAGGCATGCACCTGCAGGAGAAACTGATCGCGAGCATTTCTCATGATATCAGGACACCACTCAAATTCCTGCTCATGGCAACCGAGCGCAGCCTGCGTACAAAAGAAAATAAAGGGCAGATCTCCATGGAAGAAGCGCGTATTATTTACCAGACCTCGGACAGGCTATATCATTTTACAGAAAAAATGCTACAGTATATCAAGACCAATATCGAAGCAGGTAAACTGAAAGCAAGCCGTTTTTCCGTTCATGAACTGGTGGAACAGAAAATCCGTGTCTTTGCAGCAGTAGCACAGGCCCGTGACATTGCACTGATCAACAAGGTACCCCCTTCTCTTTATATTCATGACAAGGAAGAACTACTGGGTACCGTCATTCAGAACCTGCTCGATAACGCGGTAAAATTCACCGGTACCGGCAGCGTTACCATCGATTGCCGCATAGAGGGCACAGCATTGATCATCAGTGTAACGGATACCGGCAATGGCATTCCCGAATGGCAGGTAGCAGGTTATAACAGGCATTTCAGTTCGGCTGCATCCGAACAGATCATCACCGGAAACTTATCGGAAGACCTGCGCAAACTGAACGGACTGGGATTTGCCATCATCAAGGAAATATTACCCCTGCTTTCTGCATCGCTTGAAATCAGCAGTCAACCGGGAAAAGGCAGTACCATCAAATTGACATTGCAGCATGCAGTGATCAGCGCTGATGACGATCAGCCAGCGGGAGTTCAATAAAGAATGTTGTTCCCGCGCCTTCTTCAGACTCGAACCAGATCCTCCCATTGGCGTTCTCAACGATCCCCTTGCAGATGGCCAGTCCAAGCCCCGTTCCCGAGGATTTTGTAGTAAAATTAGGCGTGAATATGTTTTTTCGCATGGCTGCCGGAATACCACCGGAGCTGTCTTTAACGGCTATCAGTATCTTACCGCCCGCAGCCTGCTGTTCAATGGCCACATGTACTTTGCTTTCCGTGTCTTCGCAGGCCTCTACCGCATTCTGCAGCAGGTTGGTAAAAAGCCGGTTCATCTGCACACGATCCGAGAACACCATATATGTTTCTTCCGGTTTCTGCCAGCTGATCTCAACGCGCGGGTTCGACTGGTATAAACGCAGCACGGAAGTCACTACTTCCATAAGATCGAAGGTTTCCATTCTCGCATTACCGATGTTGGCGAACTGTGAGAAGTCGCCGGCGATCTTCGATAGCTGGTCGATCTGCTCTATAAGTGTTTCCGCCATATTTTCAGAAAGCTCCTGTACATTGGGAGCACCACTGCGGATGGCTTTCTGAAGGTATTGGATGCTGAGCTTCATTGGTGTAAGCGGGTTTTTGATCTCATGCGCCACCTGGCGTGCCATTTCGCGCCATGCGCCTTCGCGTTCGTTCTGGGCCAGTGCGCGGGCGCTGGCTTCCAGTTTTTTCACCATCTTGTTGTATTCGGTTACCAGCATGCCGATCTCATCGTTCCGGTTCCATTGGATCTCTTCATTGATGGTACCAAGGTTCATCTTACGCATCTTATCGCCGATGAGGCTGAAAGACGCTGTGATGCGGTTGGTCAGGAAAAATGCGATCGCACCTGCCACAAGGAAGATAAATGCATTCAGGTTGATCAGCGTGGCCAGGAAGCCGGAGATCTCCTGGTTCAGTTCGCTCTGCGAGTTGAGATAAGGTATGTTGAGATAGGCATAATTATTACCTGCATCATCCGTGAGCGGTACGTAAATACTCAGATAACTGAATGCGCCTACTTTTTCGGATTGCACATAACGGATATTCCGGTCGAAATGCATCTGCTGGTATGCGCGTGGTTCCATTTTCCCGCTCAGCAGGAATTTATTGTAGATATAAGGCTGCGTGGAAAGCTTCAGATTGCCCGATACATCGTAAAAATTGATATCTACATTGTGCAGATCAGATATATCGGACATGGTCCGCTCCATCTCACTCGTTACACCGATATTATGCGCGGTGAACATATCATCGAAACTGATCTGTGCATTCACTTTGTTGTTGATCTCGTTGGCCATTACCTGTATCGACTTAGACAGTCGCTCTTCATTGTTCCTGTTGAACCTTAGTATAAAGAAAGAAATGGTAGCCACACCAATTACCAGGAAAGAGAACACACTCAGGAATATGATGGTTGCCTGGATCTGCGAGCGGATCGTAAGCAGGAAGATCTTCTTCATGCCCGACCATTTAAACCTCGCTTTCAGAAAATAACTGCTGATATGGAACAGGAAAATGATCACCAGGAAGGAACAGAACAGGTAGGCGAAAAGCGTAATGAATTCCATCATCCAGGTGTTGCGTTTTACAATCACCACCTGTTTGTTGCCGCCGCTGTTATACCAGAGTTCATTGTACTGGTTACCTTTCACATAAGTGAATTCAAAGCCGGGGATCTGTTTACTGGTAAGCTGGGCCGGGAAACTGTAATTATTAAAATGATTGATCAGCCGCCCTTTGTTATATACGGCATACGCATAATTGATGTTGAGATCGGCAGATACATCCTGCGCCTGGTTAAACAGCTCGGGATACAAGGCCTCGCTTTTGTACCTTTTCGATTTCATGATCACATAGAGATACCCCAGCGTACGGTCGCCGTTGCTGATCTCTCTTTCGTACAGGTAACTGAAGCCATCTATCGCGTTGTCGTCATAACTGTACAATCCTTGTATACCCGTAGGATCGGCCTGGTTGAGTATGATGGTTTTGATAGCCGCATAACCCGTTGAATCTTCATTGTACAAGGGATGATAAAGACTGTCGAACGTGTAGATACGGGTATCATACTTATTCAGGTAGCCGGAAAAATTCTGATTGATCAGGCTGTCTTTGATGAATTTGTTGGAATATTCACTTTCCAGCCGGTGAAAATTATCGGGCAGGAAATGATCGTTGAAATTGGTTGCCGCAATGTTCAGCAGGTTCTCTCCGGAAGGATCGGTCTGCTGGGCCAGTTTCTCTGCAATTTTTTTACGTTGCCCCAGTTCTACCAGCCGGTTCTGGTACATGACCATTGCCGAAATAGAAAGAGCGAAAAGCATTACCCAGAAAATGAAAAAGCCCGACTGGATCAGCGGCGCAGCCATATCTTTCCTCCTGTAATACAACAACACCAGGTAAAGCAGCAGCCAGGCCAGTACCGCCATATGCATGGGAATGGAAGGCGCTTTTACAAAAAGTACCTGGTAAAGAAATCCCGTAATGGCAGCAGCGGCCAGTTGGTTGAGCAGCGGTTCTTTTAAAGGGCTGATGAGTATCTGCGAGAAATGAAAGAACGTGAGTACTAAAAAGCAAAGGATCAGGAAACAGACAAAACTGTAAATACTGAGGCTGAAAAGGTTGGTTACATCGAGCGATACTTTGGAATCGCGTACCAGGCTCCGTACCACGCCTGTAAGCAGGAAGCAGATCACGGTGAGCAGCATAATACTTCCGTAACTGCGTATATGCCGCGGAAAAGGTCTTGGCAGCCAGGTACGGCCATCGGTATGGGTCCGGTAAAAGTTAACGAGCCAGAACAGCAATATGGAATTCACGAGCAGGTCGCCCAGCGAAGGATGCAGGAAGTTGGAACCGTAAATAGCAGGATCATACAAAGGCAGTTTGCTGTAATCGAACGGGAAGCTGAACCGGTAAGCGATCAGCCTCAAAAGCAATACTACGCTGAGCAGGAAAATAAAACCCCGCCTGAACCCGTATTTAGCACTCAGTTCCTGCCCTATTGCATTGCAGAACACCAGCAGGAAGATCACAGCCAGTACACGGAATAAGACCGTTACACTATCATAGGAAATAAAGGATTTTCCGGGCTTTTGCTGTATGCTGAACAATACTTTGCCGTTGCTGCTGTGAACAGGCAGGGCATCGTCTTCCATACTGATCGCATATTGCTGATCGAGCCCCTGGTAACCGGCAAAATCGGAATGGAGGTATTTATTCTCTATGAAATAAGCCCAACGGATCGGGATGGCCGCCATTACCAGCAGTTCTTTACCACGCAGCTTCACCGGCGTGCGGATCACTTCAAACTGACCATTTCTTTTTTCGGAAAAATAACTGCTGTCGTCGCGGTAAAGATCATCATCTGTAATATAGATACGGTTGGTATTCCAGTAGATCTGTACCGGTGTGCCATCTTCAGTCAGCTGATAGATGAAGAGACCAAAAGGCTCTTTCACCATTTCATCTTTCTCGGCATTGGCGCTGCTGTCGGTGAGGCTGGTAAGAACAGCCGTATCGGTAAGGATATCCCGGATCTTATGCTCCTGGTTGTTGAGCCGCTGCTCCAGCCTGGACCGTACCTTCTGCGGCGAAGCATTATAATTCCAGTAGTTGATGAAGATAAAAGAGATCGTATACAACCACGCGGCTGTAATAACCAGGTATCCGTGTTTATAGGCAGCCTTGCGTAATGTCTGGATCAAGTACGGTCTTTTTGTTTTTTTATCTCATTCCAGATGGCATCCATTTCTGCCAGTGTCATGTCTGCGAGGTTTTTATCCTTTGCAGCGGCAGCCTCTTCCATCAGCTGGAAACGTGTTATGAATTTACGGTTGGTCTTTTCAAGCACGCCTTCGGGATCAACCTGCAAAAACCGTGCGTAATTGATGAGACTGAACAGCACATCTCCGAATTCCTCTTCAATATGTGCCTGGTTTTCTTCGGCCATTGCTTCCTGCAACTCGCCCATTTCCTCCTGCACTTTCTTCCATACATCTTCCCTGTTATCCCATTCAAAACCCACCTGTTTGGCCTTTTCCTGGATCCGGGTGGCTTTTACCATAGCCGGAAGCGATGCCGGCACACCGGAAAGAACTGATTTTTTTTCCGCGCCCTGCTTTTCTTTTTCCTTCAGTTTGATCTGCTCCCAGTTGCGCTTAACATCATCTTCGCCGGTTACTTTGGTATCACCGTAAATATGCGGATGCCGCCGGATCAGTTTTTCGCATACGCCGTCCAGCACGTCTTTCAGGGAAAACTGTTCCTGCTCCTTCCCGATACGTGCGTAAAAAACAAGATGCAGGAAAAGATCGCCCAGCTCTTCCTTGATCCCTTTCCAGTCGTCGCCGGTAATGGAATCGGCCAGTTCATAAGTTTCCTCCAGCGTTAATGGTCTTAAAGTATGGATGGTCTGTTTTTTATCCCAGGGGCATTGTTCGCGCAATTCATCCATGATCTGCACCAGTCTGCCAAAACTTTTTTCTGTTTCACTCATACACTCAGGTTAAATGGTCATTGCAGAAAATGCAATGAATATGGCGAAAATAAACACCATCATAATCAGCGACATAAAGAACAACAGGATGCATTTGAGTATGGTCTTCAGCCTGGATTGTTCGTAAAAATTCCTTTGCGCCTTATACCAGTAAAAGAGCAGAACCAGGCTGCTGATTAAAGACATCCAGCCGTCTGCATCCACATGCATCAGATCGAAAAGGCTGCCGATCCACATTGCGAGCAGCAGGATAATGAAAGTGGCGCAGTACAGATGTATGGTATAAACCACATGATTCACATAATAGTACCGGTCTCGGCGCGCATACAGCAGGAAAAGCAGCAGTGCATACAGCGGCAGCGATACGAAAAGCATCTGTGGGAAAAGGTGCATGAATTTTTGCCCGATCGCTTCTATGATCGCACCCGTATCGCCTTTGTATACTTCCTTCAGATGAATCGCCTGCCGGCTGATGCGCCTGTAGAAGAACCCGTCGCGCTGTGCGGCAGGCAATGCCTTCTGTACCGAATCGTAGCTTTTCAGGTCTTTGTATTTCTTATCGGTAGGACCGAACACCGTGCCGCCGTTACTCTTCAGACTGGGCATATTATCCTTAACGGAAGTATCTGCGCGGAGTCTTGCGATATCACTGTCGGTAGCCGCGATCCTTGCTTTGATCTGGTCTTTAGCGATGCCGGCTATAAAACTGTCGGCAACAGATCTCTCCAGGTTTTTCTTCTGCTTTTCCAGTTTTTTCATCACCTGGGCGGCCGTGCGCGGTTCTTCTTTTTCTACGATGGATTTATCTTTCTGGTAAAACCCGAAAAAGATCAGGAAAAAGAAGGCGGATGTGAATACATACATCCTGATCGGATGCAGGTAAGCAACCCTGCGGCCTTTCAGGTATTCATGCGAGATGAACCCGGGCCTGAAGAGCAGGTATTTGATGGTACTGAAGAATTTACCGTCGAAATGGGTAATATCATAAACAAAATGGGTGAGCAGGTGCCAGAAGCTCTCTTTGGGCTCAATATTTTCCTGGCCGCAGACATGGCAGAACCGGCCATGGGTTTCTGCACCACAATTCAGACAAACCTTTTCTTTTCTCTCGGGGAAATGTGACACTTGTTAACGTTTGATTAAAAATACAGAACTAAATGGTAGCGGCAAGAGCTCTCCAACCGTCTTTTTTGAATGTTGAAAACTCAAGCTTTATTTTTGAATAAATAATTGATGTATGAAAGTGTTGCTGGCAATGTTGTTTTCCTGTTTTTTCATAGCGGGTTCAGGCCAATATTATTTAAATGATATGATTTCCCTGCAGCAGGGCGCAGAACAGTACAAGCTTTTGCGCGCCAACAGGATTAAAACGGTAAAGATAACCAGTTACGACAACGCAGGCAATGTATCCGACGAAATCTCCCTGCAGCAGGAACTCACCATGGATGGCCGGAAAATGACCATCACCGATGCTACTGCCAGCGGTAAAAAGACCAGCACCGTTAATTTCTACGAGAACAGCCGGCTGAGAAGAGCCACTTCCGGCACCAGCGGTATTGAAACAAAAACAGATTATAGCTATGACGATAAGGGCAGGCTGCTGAAACTGACCGTTACTACTACCGACACCGCCATGAAATACAGCTCTGCGGAAATACATGACTGGACCTACGACAATGACGGCCAGCCACTGCAAATGCTCAGGATCAAAAACGGTACAGATACCATGGTGGTAAGTTTTGTCAAAGACGAACATAACAATATTGCAGAAGAGCGCTGGAAAAAGAACAACCGCTTACAGGAAACCTACTATTATTATTACAGCGATAAAAAACAGCTGACAGATATTGTACGCTACAACAGCAAACTGAAAAAAATGCTGCCGGACTTTATTTATGAATATGACCAGGATGGTAAACTAGCCCAGATGACGCAGGTTTCGCTCAACAGCGGCAGCTATTTTATCTGGAAATATACGTACAACGAAAAAGGTTTACGCCAGAAAGAAGCCTGTTTCGACAAGGCACGCAATCCTGTAGGATCCGTTGTTTACAGTTACCAGGGTTTCCTGGATATTAAGTAACCGGTCTGATAGATTACAAAAGAGCGCGGAAATCCGCGCTCTTTTGTATCAGGTAAAATATTGTTTACCAGAAAATGGTATAGATCGCAGCGATGATACCGCAGACCAGCAACGCACCCGCAGCAAAGCCTTTAGACATACCGAACATTTTCGCATCTACTTCAAGACCTTTGGCCTGTATACCTTTCGCCGCATCCATTTTACTGATGATGAACATACCGGCAACACAGATGAGGAATACAAAACCCATCCTGTCTATAAAAGGAATTTCGTAAACACCTTCTGCATTGGCTTTTGAAAAACCACTGGATGCAAGGAAAGAAAGGTCAGCCACTTTGGGTAATAATTTGAATACGATCGACAGGAAAAAGCCGCCGATGGTTGCAAATAAAGCGGCATTGGAAGTGGTCTTCTTCCAGAAAAACCCGAGGATAAACATCGCAAAAATACCTGGCGAAACAAAGCCTGTATATTCCTGGATATACTGAAATCCGCCTTTTTTATCGATCCCCAGGAATGGCGCGATCGCAACTGCAATGATCATAGCCGCAACAATCACCACCTTCCCTATCCCCACCAGTTTTTTCTCATCGGCCTGCGGGTCTATCACTTTTTTATAGATATCGAGTGTAAAAATAGTTGCAATGCTATTCGCCTTACCGGCAAGCGAAGCCACCACTGCAGCTGTAAGCGCTGCAAATGACAGGCCTTTCAATCCGGCAGGGAGCAGGTTGAGCAATACAGGATAGGCTTTATCCGGGTTCAGTTCTCCGTTCTGCATCATTTCCTGCTGTAAGCTTCCGTTCTGGTGCAGTACATACGCTGCAATGCCGGGCACGCAGACGATCACGGGCATCAGCAATTTCAGGAAAGCTGCGAAAAGCAGACCGTTGCGTGCTGTTGGCAGGCTGGCGCCCAGTGCCCGCTGGGTGATGTACTGGTTACAGCCCCAATAGTTCAGGTTCACGATCCACATTCCACCGATGAGTACAGTTAAACCGGGCAGATCCAGGTAATTGGGATTGTCTTTTTTGAATATCAGGTGGAAATGGTCGTCCGCCGAATTGAACATATGCTGCAGCCCTTTCACCATGCCGCTGTCGCCGAACTTTTCCGCTACAAGGTTCAGTGCGAGATAAGTGGTTACAAGTCCGCCGAGGATCAGGAAGAACACCTGGACCACATCCGTATAACCGATCACTTTCATACCGCCCAGCGTGATGAAAATTGCAAAAACCGCAAGCCCCAGCATACATGCGGTGATACTGATACCTGAAATACTATTGATAGCCAGGGCACCGAGATAAAGGATTGAAGTAAGATTTACCACCACATACAACAATAACCAGAAAACCGCCATGATCATTGCCACCGTTGAGTTATAGCGCTGGTGCAGGAACTGCGGCATGGTATAGATCCTGTTTTTCAGGTAAATGGGAATGAAGAAAATAGCCACGATGATCAGTGTGGCCGCAGCCATCCATTCATAAGCAGCGATAGCCAGCCCCATTTTAAAGCCCGAACCGCTCATGCCGATCATCTGTTCCGCAGAGATATTCGATGCGATCAGCGAAGCACCGATGGCCCACCAGGTAAGCGATCCTTCTGCAAGAAAATAATCCTTGGAACTGGCCTGCGCCGCTTTCTTTTTCCTGTACACCCAGAAACCGTAACAGGAAATGATCAGAAAATAAAACAGGAATACCAGGTAATCGAAGTTTTGCAATGTTTTCATCGGAGCAATCGTATTGGTTAATATGGCCGTTCCATACGGAACAGGGGAACAATATAAGCGTCTTTAAGTATGATAGATTATGCTATATATACCTCTTACTAACATTTTCCGGGCATTCAGCCCTTTTAAAACATCTGTCCTATTCCCAAACTGTGAAAATCAGGTATCTCCACCCGGCAAATAACCGCCCGTATCGTTCAAACATTTTAATTTCACTGTATGAGAGAAGAAGAGATTATAGCAGCAACCGTAGCCTTTGTTAAAGATGAATTGAAGCATGCAGAAGGCGGGCACGACTGGTGGCATATAGAACGTGTATGGAAAAACACGCTGTTGATTGCGAAAGATGAAAACGTAAACCTGCTGATTGCACAGCTCGGAGCTTTGCTGCATGATATTGCAGATTCCAAATTTCACAACGGGGATGAAACGATTGGTCCGCTCAAAGCACGTACTTTCCTGGAGCAGCTTCAGGTAACAGCTGAAGTGATCAGCGGTGTTATTGGCATTATTGAACATATTTCTTTCAAAGGCGGTCATTTCGAACGTAGTTATGAGTCTCCCGAACTGGCAGTTGTGCAGGACGCAGACCGCCTGGATGCGATCGGCGCCATTGGCATTGCCCGGGCATTTCACTACGGTGGTTTTAAGGATCGTGAGATCTACAATCCCGGTATTGCGCCCGACCTGCATATGGACAGGGAAACCTATAAGAAAAACACCGCTCCCACTATCAATCATTTCTATGAAAAGCTCCTGCTGCTGAAAGGCCGCATGAATACGGATACCGGTAAAAAACTGGCCGAAGCGCGGCACCGGTTCATGGAAATCTATCTTGAACAATTTTATGCTGAATGGCGTGGCGATGTTTAATTTTTTTTACCCTTAGCATATAACTCCATATATTTGCAACAAAGATGCAAATATATGGAGTTACCCGTCTATAAATCCTGGGGCGATAAAGCCGGTATATGGGCTTCGCTGATCTGCAGTATTCATTGTGTGTTATTGCCCTTTCTTCTATCGGCATTACCTGTTCTTGGAATAGAGATTTTACACAATCACGTTCTGGAAGCAGTTACCATTGCGGTCTCCTTTTTCGCAGGCGGCTGGGCTATAAGAAGAGGTTATCTTCATTATCACAGGAACACACGTGTTGTATTATTCTTTGCGTGTGGCATCTTATTGTTGTTCATTGCCAATTTTACAAAAACACAACTGTCAGAAGCGGGGCTCAAGTTTGCAGGTGCACTATTGCTGATAACAGCTCATATTCACAATCGCAGGCAATGTAAGAAATGTACAAAGGAAGCGGGGCATGAGGGCCAATGCTAACTATTGTTAGCCTGCCAACATATAACACATAAAATTATATTGTTAAAACACCTTTTAACGGAATCTGATCTTTTCCATGGCACGTATATGAGGCACTTTTCCCAGTAATCTGCGGGTTTTTGCCATTCCCATGTAGTTATTGAGCCAATCATCCTAAAAGACAATCCTGTTAACAATAGATATTGTTATTAGGTTTAGTTTTGCGGTTTCCGCGCGGGCGGCCCCCCACACCCAAAAAAGAAAACTAATGTACCAAAAGCCAATGTCCTCTTCAGCTTTATTGCTGGGCAGGACTTTTTTATTCGTAGTCTTCAGCCAGTTATTACTGGCATGTGCTTCAGCACAAATGATCTCACCTGTAAAAAAGGAAGAAGCAAAAATATCCGTAGCTATTGTTGATGATGTAAAAAATGCAGATCTTAAAGTATTCAGAACAGATCCGCAGCATAAAGACCTGAACAGAAACAGTGGTTTCTGGTCTATCACAGAAGGCACACCTACGGGTGCAATCAAAATATACTGGACGAATGATTCAACAACTGCTGATCTGAAGATCAGGTTGGTGATGGATCCTGCAGATGCCGGCTGGATCAACAAGGCCAAGAAGAAACTCCTGAAACAATAGCTCAATTCAAGACGGTTTTTATGTTAAGACGTTTTACTCTCTTTGTCATTTTCACTTTATCCATATTTCATCTCTATTCCCAGTGCCCTTCTAATCTGAATTTCGAAGAAGGAAATCTCAATAACTGGGTTTGCAAGACAGGTATGTATACCGGCGGCAGGATCCAGAATCTTGTATCGCCACCACTTGCGGGCAATCATACAATCATTAACAAAAGTTCGGTAGGCGCACAGTCGCGGAATAACCTGGATTATTATGGTAATTTTCCCATGTTATGCCCTAATGGAGACGGTAATTCCGTTAAGCTCGGCAATGAGCAGGCCGGCTATACCGCTGCCACTATGGAATATACCATTACCATTCCGGCAACTGCCAATGTATACAGCATCACTTACTGGTATGCCGTGGTACTGGAAGATGGTGGCCACAGTTCACTTGAACAGCCGAAATTCACTGCCAAAGTATTCGACAACACGAATTCGGAAATAAACTGCGCAAGTTTCACATACGTATCCACTTCCGGCTTATCGGGCTTTATGCTTTCTTCCAGAACGGGTGTAGGCGGAGGCCCTGTATATTACAAGAGCTGGACACCGGTTACATTCGACCTTTCAGGTCGTGCAGGACAAACTGTAAAGCTTGAATTTACTGCCGAAGATTGTGGCCAGGGCGGGCATTTCGGGTATGCTTATGTGGATGTTGCTTCAAATTGCGGTAATCCTATACTCGGGGCTATTTGTCCCAATTCACCGAATCTTACATTGAAAGGGCCGGATGGGTTTCAGAATTACACATGGTCTTATCTGCAGAATGGAACCAAAGTAACGCCGCCAATTGGAACGGGGCAGATTGTGACCATTACACCGCCTCCTGCCGCGGGAACAGAAATGCAGCTGGACCTTATTCCTTTCCCGGGTTTTGGCTGTGCTTATTCCATCAAAACAGAAGTTGCGGTGGCTGCGCCTCCTTCTGCTGTGATCGCAGGGGATGTTGCGATGTGCGTGGGAGGCTCTGCTTCACTCAAATTTGATCTTACCGGTTCTCCGCCCTGGATAGTAGCATATAAGGAAGGAAATACACTTAAATCTTTTGTAACGGGTGTAACGCCTTATAGCCTTCCTGTATCGCCTGCTGCCACAACAACCTATACGCTGGTGAGTGTGTCTGATGTGAACTGTACCAATAACACTTCCGGCTCTGTTGCCACAGTAACGGTAAACCCGCTACCCACAGCTTTTACTGTGCAGGGAACAGGTGGCTACTGTACAGGCAGTACTGTTGGCCTGCCTGTGGGGCTTTCCGGTTCTGCGGCCGATGTTTCGTACCAGCTTTTATTTAACAATACCGCTACAGGAGCACCTGTAGGCGGAACGGGCAATAATTTCACTTTCGGCAATTTTTTGAACGCAGGTAACTATACCGTGAATGCAACCAATAACATTACGGGCTGCAAGAATATCATGACGGGTGCAGCAGTGATCAGGATCAACCCGCTTCCTGTAGTCAGCATTGCCGGTAATGCGACGATCTGTGCCGCATCTCCACTTACCCTGAATGGTAACGGCGCACTCAATTATGAATGGTCATCAACAGAAACAAATCAGCAGCTTACTTTCTCAGCCTACAACGATACCACGATCACGGTGAAAGGAACAGATATTAACGGCTGCTCATCCACTGCTACAAAAAAAATAACCGTATATGCGCTTCCGGCTGTAACCATCAATGGGGGCGGTACCCTGCCCTTCTGTGCCGGAGATATGATCACACTCGATGCCACAACAAGCGCCGGAAGCGGCACTATACAAGGTTATCGATGGCTGTATGGCAAACAATATATTGCCGGTGCCGTTACTCCTGCCTATACCACTAATCAGCCCGGACTGTACAATCTCGAGCTTACCAACAGTTTCGGCTGTAAAAATGTGTCCCCTGATGCACAGGTGAACCTGATTCCTTTGCCTGTTGGCAATATCGCCATCCCGGCAAACGCAACCATTTGCGATCATACATCACTGCCACTCATTGCGTCTGGTGGTGTAACCGGTTATCAGTGGCTTTTTAATGGTAATATCATTCCGGGCGCTACCAATGCACAATATGATGCCACCGAAGAAGGTACGTATTCTGTATCGCTGAAAAGCAGCATATGTGCGCAGGATGCGGGTAATACGATTTTTGTAACTGTACTGAAAAAACCTGTGATGGATTTTTCCTATAACAGTTATTGCATTAATGTTCCCGCAAACTTCAATAACCTTGCGGATATTTCACGGTCTGGCCCTGTAAGCTGGGCCTGGGATTTCGGAGATGGCGGCACTACCATCAGCAAACAGCCCGTGCACGTTTTCAGACAGGCAATCCAACACGCTGTTAAACTTACAGCCACCCCGTTGATCTGTCCTGCACTGGAAGCTTCGGTTACCAAACAGGTAAATATTGAAGCTCCTGCTCCGGGTATCAGATACGATTCCAAAAATGCGGTGATGAATGAAGTACTGCCATTGTCTGCCCGTGGTTTTGGCAAAGCGTACGAATGGTCTCCGCGTACCGGCCTAAGCGATCCCAACAGCAGAAGTCCGATTTACAAACATTTGCTGGAAAGAGATTTTAAAGTAGCGATCACAAACCCTGCCGGCTGCGTTACGGTGGATTCGATACTGGTACGCATTTTCAGAACAAGCGATATCATGATCGCAAAAGCATTTACACCCAACGGTGACGGAGCGAATGATAAACTCTTCCCTTTCACTGCCGGTGTAAAACAACTCATCTATTTCCGCATATTCAACCGCTGGGGACAACTGATGTTTGAGACCACAGATATATCTAAAGGCTGGGATGGTACCGCCAATGGCAAAAAGCAGCCGATGGATACTTATAACTGGATTGCACAAGGCATTACCGATGACGGTAAAATGATCCAGCGTACCGGTAATACACTACTTATACGATGAAACAGAAGCGAATGAAGATAACCCGATACGTTTGCTGCTGCATCTTGTTATTGCTGCTCATCGGCAATCATAAAAATGCAATGGCACAGGATCCGCATTTTTCACAGTTCCATGCGGCACCGTTCAGTGTAAATCCTGCACTTACCGGTAATTTTTACGGCAGCTGGATCTCTTTCCTTAATTACCGCAACCAGTGGTCCGGCCCTTCCGATCCTTTCAAAACCGTAAGCTTGTCGCTGCAAACCAAACTGCTTACCAAAAGATCAGATGGCGGCAATACCTGGGGAATCGGTGGTATGATCACCAGGGATGAAACAATGGGCGGAACTTTCAACAGCACCTATGCTTCTTTCAATACGGCTTACCATCTTTCCATCGATGCCGAAGAACAGCACCGGATCGGACTTGGACTGGGTATGATCTATGTAAACCGCCGGGTTGATTATTCACGTCTTACTTTTCCGCAGCAATTTGCCAGCGGAGGATTCGATACCAATCTCCCCACAGGTGAAAGCGGTTTCTCTCTGATCAAACCTTTTGTGTCCGCATCTGCAGGGTTGCTCTATTCTTATAACAGTTCCGACAAACAGACCAGCGCAGATTTTGGTGTTGCCGTTTTTCACGCCAATAAACCACAGCAGACAAATGAAAAAGATGAGAACCAGGTAATCCAGCCACGCTACACAGTATATGGTTCTTATTCTTCTTTCCTTTCAGAACAGGTTGCGTTCAATGCAAATGCATTATACCAGTCGCAGAAAACAACCAGCTACTGGCAGATCGGCGCTATTGCCGGGTTTATGCTCACCAATACCGAGAACCCTTCTATCATCAGCGCCGGCGCTTTTTACAGGAGTAAGGATGCCATCATTCCATATGTGGGTATTACGCACCGCATCCTTGATGCCAATGTTCAGCTGGGGCTCAGTTACGATGCCACTGTATCCAAATACAAATACGCAGCCGTTAAACCGCAGACGTTTGAATTGTCGCTGGTATTCCGCTCTGCCAAAGCAGATGGTTCGCTGCCTTGTCCATGGAAATAAGAATAAAATAAGCTCAATCTGACTTGAATAAACAAGCCCTGCAATCACTATTGCAGGCTTTTGTTTATCATTCATCCACAGGTGTTCGGAAGAATTTATAAATCTACCAACTTTAGAAATAAAAAGTGATACTTCGCTGCGCCCCTCCGGGAGATATGGGAGATGGTTGTAAAATCGTTGCGATTAACTATTCACCAAAAGAACCAAACCAGTCTTTGCAGAGGCGCCTCTTTGGC
>NZ_FUWH01000014.1:67087-97567 GCF_900167075.1 Sediminibacterium ginsengisoli
CAGCGAGAGAAGAAAGCCGAGGTCAGCAGCCTGAGCGACCATAAGCAACGAATTTGAAGTGGCTTAGAGAATCGAAATATCTTCCAAACACCTCATCCGCTAAAGCATCACGTATTCGCCTTTTTTGTTTACGGAGATCAGCGGGAGTTTTTTGTGAGCTTCAAAATAATCAAACACTTCTTTCAGCCGTGTGGTGAAAGATTGGTATTCTTTGTCTTCTTTTGTTGCTTTCTGCAGGTATTCCTTGCTTTTATCCACGTTATAACGGATCGGGTAAATATGTACCGGAATAAAATCCTGTCCCTGGTTACGCGCATAGGAAGCCATCAGGTAGAGTTCATCAATATTATCCTGGATCGGGATGCAGCCTACTGTGATACAACTGCCATGTATATAGATCTCGCTTCCGGGCTTTGCAGAATCGCTCAGCAGCTGGTCTGAAATATTCGGGTAATTCAAACCCAGCGACATGTAATAATTGCTCTTGGGATTGAATTGATTGATATAATAGAACCCTTCCGGCACCTGGTAATCACCCTCAATGCGCTTCGGCCCCATTGAGCCTGAAAGCGCGCAGACCTTGTACGTTTTAAACAGTTTGAACGATTCATTCTGGCTGTTGCGCACCCATACTTCCAGCTGGCTGTCGTATTTGAAACTACGCAGGTAGATCTGTTTGGCAGGCCATGTTAAATTGGCTTTTGCAAACTGCTTTTTAAGCGTGTCTTCCTTCTGTTTGATAGCATTGGCTACGCGCGGATAACTGCGCTGTCCATCCATAAAAGACGACTGTGCCGTGAGAAATGTTGTTGCTAAAAGCGAACAGGCGAGAACGAACAGGGATTTCATAACATCGAAAATAAGAAATGAGGTTATTTTAAACCGTTAAAAATCTTAACACTATTAAAAACGCCGGATTGTTTAACAAATTGCATGAACACATTTAATAAATATATCATATTCATCAAATAAAAGCTGCGGTTTCCGGAATGGCCCCCGCAGCTTTTGTTGATTAAACGACCTTTAGTCAGAGGTTGCCACGCAGTTCCTGTTCTCTTTCGATGGCTTCAAAAAGAGCTTTGAAGTTTCCTTTTCCGAAGCTTTTGGCGCCTTTGCGCTGGATGATCTCGAAGAATAAGGTTGGCCTGTCTTCCACCGGCTTGGTGAAGATCTGGAGCAGGTAACCTTCATCATCGCGGTCTACGAGGATGCCCAGTTTGCTCAGCGGTTCGAGGTCTTCATCGATATGTCCTACCCTTTCTACCAGTTCTTCATAATAAGAAGTAGGCACTTTCAGGAACTCCACACCACGGTCCTGCAGTTCCGTCACGGTTTTCACGATATCGCTGGTGGCAAGCGCCACGTGCTGACATCCTTCACCATTGTAGAACTCCAGGTATTCTTCCACCTGTGATTTTTTCTTTCCTTCTGCCGGTTCGTTGATCGGGAATTTCACATAGCCATTACCGTTACTCATCACTTTACTCATGAGCGCAGAATATTCGGTTGAAATATCGTTATCGTCGAACGAGAGAATATTACGGAATCCCATCACATCCTCATAAAATTTCACCCAGGGATTCATCTGGTTCCAGCCCACATTACCCACGCAGTGATCTACGTACAGCAGCCCTGTCTCGCCAGGATTATAATCGCTTTTCCACTCCCTGTAACCAGGCATGAAAGCGCCATTGTAATTTTTTCTTTCGATGAAGAGATGTACGGTATCCCCGTAAGTATGGATCCCGCTCATTACAACGGTACCCTGTTCGTCGGTAAGTGTTACCGGCTCCATATAACTTCTGGCTCCGCGGCTGGTTGTCTGTTTCCATGCATCTGTAGCGTCATCCACACGAAGGGCCAGGCTTTTCACACCGTCTCCATGCTGGTAAATATGATCAGCGATCGGGTTATTGATACGCAGCGGTGTGGTAAACACGAATGTCAGCTTCTGCTGCCTTACAGCATAGCTGGCCCTGTCTTTCACACCTGTTTCCGGGCCTGCATATGCAAGGCTCTGGAAACCGAATGCGGTCTTATAAAAATGGGCGGCCTGTTTGGCATTGCCTACATAAAATTCTACGTAATCTGTTCCCTGCAAAGGCAGGAAATCTTGCGTGGCGGGTATTGACGCGGGTTGAGCAGTTACCTGTTCCATAAAATGATAAGATTGAATTTGAATAATGGCTGAACGTTTGCCGTTGCCGGCGGGATGGATCAGTGACGGGGATCCATTGCCAGTGTTTCCATGAGGAGACAATAGCAATAACGTTTATCATCAAATATCTTATGCGGATAATCTGGTAACATTCTGCTCAAAAATAAGGATAAAAGCGGATAAACTTATTCGCAGGCCTGTTTCCGCCGGGTATCTATCAGGTACTGGATCTTCCATACACCATTGATACGGATCAGCTGGAACGAATTCACGCCACAATGGCTGAACTGACCGTTGAGGTAAAATTTATAGGGCGTCCAGGCTGTGGCGAGGTTGGCATCTGTTTTAACTACATCGTAGGTTATGCGTTCGTCGGCCGAGTTTTTCGCGATCGTGGAGATCATTTTCGTGAAAGCACTTACCGATTCTGTTTTGATCACGGTTGCCCCGGTTTTATCGCGACCGATCGTTTGCAGGATGGCGCTGTCTGCAAAACATTCCTGCATCATATTTCCGTCTGCGGCTTTCATGGCCTGGAATAATTTGTCGATGGTCTGTTTTACGGAATCCACGGCTGTCTGCGCATGTAAACGGGTAGCTCCGAAAGCGATCAGGGCGCAGCAGAGCAGGGTCATTTTTTTCATTACAATCGTTTTGCCGAAAGTAAAACAGAAGGCTCCGGCTGGAATTACCGCTTATAAAAAATCCCGCCGGGTGGCGGGATCTGAAATCTTTTAACGGAGATAACCCAGGATCTTAAGCATACTCTGTGCCGTTTGTTCCTTGGCATAGAGCCAGTCTACCAGTTTCCCGTTCTTATCATGCTCTACGATCACATGTTTCGGGGATGGGATCAGGCAGTGCTTGATGCCGCCATAACCGCTGATCTGGTCCTGGTAAGCACCTGTATGGAAAAATCCGACATACAACGGCTCCTTATTCGTCTGCTCTTCCTTGGGATCGGTAGACGTAAGCTTTGGCAGGAACACTTCGTTGATATGTTCTTCCGAATCGTAATAATCGTGACTGTCGCAGGTAATACCGCCCAAAACTACCCGCTGGTATTCATTATCCCATTTATTGATCGGCAGCATCAGGAATTTCTCACCGATGCCCCAGGTATCAGGCAGGGTTGTAATGAAAGAAGAATCGATCATATACCAGCACTCGCGGTCGTTCTGGATCTTCTGTGTGAGTACGCTGTAAATATGTGCCATGCTCTCTCCTACTGTATAGCTGCCGAATTCGGTATATATATTCGGCATCGGCACTTTCGCTTTTTTACAGGCTTTTTTGATGTTACTCACGATCTCGTTGATCATGAACTGGTAATCGTATTCAAAACCGAGCGAGTGTTTGATGGGGAATCCGCCACCGATATTGATGGAATCCAGTTCAGGACAGATCTTCTTCAGCTGGCAGTAAAGATTGATGATCTTATTCAGTTCAGACCAGTAATAGATATCGTCTTTGATACCCTTGTTCAGGAAGATATGCAGCATTTTGAGCTGGAACTTTTCTTCGTTGCCCTCAATTTCATCCACATAGAATTCCAGGATATCTTTTGCCCTGATGCCCAGCCTGGACGTATAAAAAGGGAAATTAGGCTCTTCTTCTGCTGCTACCCGGATACCAAGGCGGAACGGCTGCTTTACCGATCTTTTATAAGACTGGAGCTCTTCCTTGTTATCGAGGATAGGGATCACATTCTTGAAACCGGAATTGATCAGCTTCGCGATGCGTGATGTGTATGATTTCTGTTTATACCCGTTGCAGATAATAAAAGTTTCCTTGTTGATCTTACGGCGCTGGTAGAGACGGTTGATGATCTCGATATCATACGCATAAGAAGTTTCAAGGTGAATATTATGCTTGAGCGCTTCTTCCACCACAAAGGAGAAATGCGAGCTTTTGGTACAATAGCAATAATAATACTGCCCCTCGTACTTATGCTTTTTAAAAGCATTGGCGAACATTCCTTTCGCTTTGTTGATCTGCATACCTATTTTAGGCAGGTAGGTCAGCTTCATGGGTGTTCCGTACTTGGCAATCAGGGCCTTCAGATCCAGGCCGTTGAACTCAAGGTAACCATTGTCATTCACATCAAATCCTTCCTGCGGAAAATGGAAGGTCTGGTTCACCAGCGAGGTGTAGGTATTGTTCATTCTACGGGTTAGTTATTATGCTGTAAACAAGAGTTTTACTTTTCGCTGCACAAAAATAATAGTTTGCAGGTTCTTACTACAAAAAAAGCCGGAAGTAATAGTATTACCTCCGGCCTTTATTAGCTGTATTCGTTTCATTTATTTTACAGAATCCACCAGTGCTTTGAAGCTGGCAGGTTCGTTCATAGCCAGGTCAGCCAATACTTTACGGTTCAGTTCGATACCTTTTGTATTCAGCTTGTTGATAAACTGGCTGTAAGTAAGGCCTTCTGCCCTTACTGCTGCGTTGATACGCGCGATCCACAACTGGCGGTACTCGCGTTTTTTCAGTTTACGGCCTACATAGCTGTAGGTCATACCTTTTTCAACAATGTTTTTTGCTACGGTATATACGTTTTTACGTTTACCATAAAAACCTTTGGCCTGGTCGAGGATTCTTTTCCTCCTTGCTCTTGATGCTACTGCATTTACTGAACGTGGCATAATATCTTTTTTTGAAGCGGGTACGGATACCGGCGCTGTTTTTTTAAATTAATTGCGCCCTTTCGGGGATGGTTCGGCAGATAAATTAACCTTTCAAACCTAATAAACGAAGAACGAAGTCTTTGTTGGTTGATCCTACAAGTCCTTTCTGACGTAAAGACCTCTTACGTTTTTTGGATTTCTTGGTAAGGATGTGACGTTTGAATGCTTTCTGGAATGTGATCTCACCGCTTCCGGTTACCTTGAAGCGCTTCTTTGCGCTTGAGTTTGTTTTTACCTTTGGCATTTGAATAATCTGTTTAAGATTACACCCTGCTGGCGCCGTACCACCTGGTACGAACTTGTTGGGCCATTTGGGAAATTGGGCTGCAAAAGTAAGCAAAAGATCTTATTTTCCAAGCCTTACCCATAAAAAAAGAACCCCGAAAGGGGTTCCCTGAAGCTTTTCAGCCGCTTTATTTCTTTTTTGTGGCCGTTTTTGGCGTAAAAATCGCAAACATCCGCTTCCCTTCCAGCTTGGGCATGCTTTCCAGCGAACCCGCTTCCGCCAGGCGCTCAGCGAACTTCAGCAGCAGCAGCTGGCCCCTGTCCTGGAACATGATCGCACGGCCCTTGAACTGTACATAGGCTTTCACCTTGTTACCGTCTTTCAGGAATTTTTCTGCGTGTTTGGCTTTGAAATCAAAGTCGTGGTCGTCTGTACCCGGTGTAAAACGGATCTCTTTTACCTCACTCTGTTTAGAGTTGGCTTTCATTTCTTTTTCCTTACGCTTTTTCTCGTAAAGGAATTTTTTATAATCGATCACCTTGCACACCGGAGGATCTGCCGTTGGCGAGATCTCTACCAGGTCAAGCTCCTGTTCCTGCGCTATTTTTAAAGCTTCCTGTGTTGAATAAACGCCCACGGTTACGTTATCTCCTACCAGACGAACCTGTGGTACCCGGATTCTTTCGTTGATACGATGTTCAGGCTCCGGCTGCCTGTTAAACCTGGGATTGAATCTTCCGCCCCCTCTTGGTGGTAATGCCATTAAGACTTGTTTTGTTTATAATTTGTTTTGTTGTTAAAGATAGTTATAGTTCGCGATTATTCGCCTGATTTGCGTTCCCGAATTTCTTCGGTAATGCTGTTCACGAATGCCTGCAGTTCCACACTACCCATATCGCCCTTACCCTGTCTGCGTACAGAGAGCTTGTTCTCAGCTACTTCTTTCTCTCCTATCACCAGCATATAAGGCACTTTCATCAGTTCTGTATCACGGATCTTTTTACCGATCTTTTCGCTGCGGTCATCTATTTCCACTCGTACACCCGCATTTTTCAGCGCTGCATTCACCTGGTTGGCATAATCCATGAACTTATCGCTGATCGGCAGGATCTTTACCTGCAGCGGCGCCAGCCATACCGGGAACTTACCCGCGTAATGCTCCAGCAGAAAGCCGATGAAACGCTCGTGCGTTCCCAGAGGCGCGCGGTGTATGATCAGCGGAATTTCCGGTTCATTTTCCTTATTGGTGAACGACAGCTTGAAACTCCTCGGCTGTGCAAAATCTACCTGGTTGGTTGCCAGCGTAAATTCCCTGCCGATCGCACTCCAGATCTGCACATCTATTTTCGGACCGTAAAACGCGCCTTCACCCTTCACTTCCACAAACGGCACTCCGGTTTCGATCAGTACATTTCTCACCAGCTCTTCTGTTTCGAGCCAGAGTTCGGGTTCATTGATGTATTTCTGGCCCAGTTTCTCCGGATCATGCAGCGAAAGACGCATCACATACTTATCGATGCCGAAGATCTCGAAATATTTCAGGTACATCGCATTCACCGCCTTGAACTCTTCCATGAACTGCTCTTTCGAGCAATAAATATGGGCATCGTTCATATGCAGGCAACGTACGCGCATCAGGCCGAACAGTTCTCCGCTCTGCTCATAACGGTAACAGGTTCCGTATTCCGCAATGCGGTAAGGCAGGTCGCGGTAGCTTTTCGGCTCCGCATCAAAGATCTTGTGGTGATGCGGGCAGTTCATCGCTTTCAGGTAGTAACGCTCACCATCCATTTCCATAGGCGGGAACATACTGTCTGCATAATAAGGCAGGTGACCGCTGGTATGATACAGGTTCTCCTTGGCGATATGCGGTGTTACCACGCGCTTATAACCACCGGCACTTTCCGTTTCCTTTGCCAGTTTTTCCAGCTCTTCGATGATCACGGTACCATTCGGCATCCAGAGGATCAGCCCCTGGCCGATATCATCATTGGTAGTATAGATACTTAATTCCTTACCCAGTTTGCGGTGATCGCGCTTTTTCGCTTCTTCCAGCATGAGCAGGTATTCATCCAGTTCTTTCTGGTTAGGGAAGGTTACGCCATATACCCTTGTGAGCATTTTATTCTTCTCATCCCCTTTCCAGTAAGCACCCGAAACATTGGTCAGCTTGATCGCCTTGATAAAGCCGGTATTCGGGATATGTGGTCCGCGGCAGAGATCGGTAAATCCGCCCTGGGTATAAAAAGTGATCTCCCCGTCCTGCAGGTTCTGCAGCAGGTCTAATTTATATTCATCGCCTTTCTCTTCAAAATAAGCGATCGCGTCCTGCTTGGATATTTCCTTCCGCTCGTAACGGCTGTTGTTCTTCGCCAGTTCGTTCATCTTCTTCTCCAGCTTCGCGAGATCATCTTCCGTCAGCTGCCTTCCGCCCAGGTCCATATCATAATAGAATCCTTTATCCAGAGCCGGTCCTACCCAGAATTTCACTCCCGGGAACAACGCTTCCACCGCCTCGGCCAGCAAATGCGCCGAAGAATGCCAGAACGTACTTTTTCCATCCAGGTCTTCCCACGTCAGCAATTTCAGGGTAGCATCAGACGTGATAGGTCGCGTGGCGTCCCATACTTGTCCGTTAATACTGGCGGCCAGCACTTTTCTGGCCAGTCCTTCGCTGATCGATTTGGCAACGTCGAGCGCGGTTACGCCGCTTTCGTATTGCCTTACAGCACCATCCGGGAAACTGAGATTAATCATAACTATATTACTGCCTTTTAAATAAGGAATGCAAAAGTACAGGAAAGCTGCGAGCTTTAAAAAACGGCGGCTGTCATAACCCGGGTCAGATTGCCATTTTCTTTTAACGCTTCTTTATCAGCATACACTATATTGCGATCTTAGTTTTGTGGCATGAGATTGATTTTTACTCTTTTCTCTTTTTTATTGCTTTCCATAACCGCAGATGCGCAGAATATTACGGGCATCTGGAGGGGATACTTCAGCTCAGCCCGGGGTCTTTACCGTGAGGATGTGCGCGAAGAATACTATAAATATGAAGTTCAGATAGAGCAGCTGACCACCAATGGCGTAAAAGGCGTTACCTATTCTTATAAAACTACCGTGTTCTACGGCAAGGCCGAACTGCAGGGCATTTATTCACCGGAAGCGCAGTCGCTCACCATTAAAGAAACAAAGCTTACCGACCTGAAGATCGGCGATAAAAGCGAGCCCTGCCTTATGACCTGCTACCTCGATTATTCAAAAATGGGTAAACTTGAAGTGCTGCAGGGTACTTTTATTTCCGTGAATGCAAATACCAAAGCCGATTGCGGCAGCGGCAAGGTTTATCTTGAAAAAGTTCCGGTATCCGAATTCAAGAAAGAAGATTTTCTCCTGAAAAAGAAATTCCCGGATACACCCAAAAAAGAACCGGCGCCACTTACCAAATTACCCGTTCGACCTGCCAAACCTGCACCCAAAACAACACCGCCGGCTGCAAAAAACAATACTGTACCTAATAAAACTACGCCCGGCGCAACCAATAAAACACCGCTGACCACTCCGCGTAACCGCACACAGGCACCAGCGACCGGCAGGAACAATGCACCGGCAAAAAAACAGAACCAGCCCCAGGTGCGAACGCCTCAGGCCGAGAATAAAAGCACCAAACCGGCTGAACAAGTACCGGAAGCACGTTCGTGGAAGCAGGATACTGCAATAGTTATCCAGCCAGAGAAAAAGGAGCCGCCGCAACGTATACCGGTGCCGCGTGTACTTGCAGAACGTGAGAACAATCTCGTGAAGACCATTTATACCGATGAGGAAGATATCAATATCGCTATCTATGATAATGGTACCATCGACAACGATACCATCTCCCTTTATCATAATAACAGGCTGGCCATCAGTCATGGTAAACTTACCTACAATGCGCTTACGCTCAAATTCAGGTGCGACAAACAGGATCCGAGGCATGAGCTGGTGATGGTTGCCGAAAATATGGGTGAGATTCCGCCGAATACCGCCCTGATGGTGATCACGATCGGCAAGAACAAAAAAAGGATGGAGATCTTTCTGACCTCCACAGAAAAGAGAAACGCTAAAGTAGTGATCGAATACCGGCCGGGAGGTTAATGCGTCCGGTCAGCAGAGGAGCCTCTTTGGGTTCGGTACCCTGCGCAAGCTGAGTCCCCTTCGGGAGACGTCAGTGAGAGAAGATTGGCATTGACAAGCATCTTTAAAAATAGCAATAGCGTGCTGCGCTGAGTCCCCTTCGGGAGACGTCAGCGGTGAAGAATGATGCGAAGCTCATTTGTGCTGCCCTGAGCACCTCCGGGACATATCAGCGGAGACGTAAAATCGCTACGATCAACTGGCAACCAAAAGACCATACCAGTCTTTGCAGAGGAGCCTCTTTGGGTTCGGTACCGAGCGCAGGCGTAGGTAATAGAAAGGATGCGAAGCGCATTTCGATAGAGGCCAAAGAAGCGACGGCGCAAAGACGAGGCCCAGCGGCCTGAGCGACAAATCCCGGCACCTGCCTGAAATTGGCATTGACAAGCATCTTTAAAAATAGCAATAGCGTGCTGCGCTGAGTCCCCGTCGGGAGACGTCAGCGGTGAAGAATGATGCGAAGCTCATTTGTGCTGCCCTGAGCCCCTCCGGGAGATATCAGCGGAGACAGTAAAATCGCTACGATCAACTGGCAACCAAAAGACCATACCAGTCTTTGCAGAGGAGCCTCTTTGGGTTCGGTACCCAGCGCAAGCGTAGGTAATCGAAATGATGCGAAGCTCATTTCGATAGAGGCCAAAGAAGCGACGGCGCAAAGACGAGGCCCAGCGGCCTGAGCGACAAATCCCGGCACCTGCCTGAAATTGGCATTGACAAGCATCTTTTAAAATAGCAAGAGCGTGCTACGCTGAGTCCCCTTCGGGAGACGTCAGCGGTGAAGCTGAGCAATCGGCAGCAATGAATTTGAAATGGCTTAGAGAATCGCAATATCTTCCAAGCACCTGTGAACAGGACATAAAGAACGCCGGCCTCAAGCTTGAGACCGGCGTTCTTTGCAGAAGAAAATTATTGTTTCGGTCTGAAATCAATCGAATCGCGTACTTCTCCGCAACTCAGCATCTTTTTGGGCAGGTAAGGATTCTGGATATCGGAAGAATAACTCAGCCAGTGTGCGCCCTGATCGTTAAACGCCATGGGGCAGAATTCGTGGTAGATCACAGCGCGATCGTAGCGTACGGTCCTGATCAGGTCATACAACTGGTCGCTTACCATCTGGAAAGCTTTCCGCTGTTCTTCGATGTTCTTTTCACCGGCAAGGCCTTTGAGTTCGGCAGAAATTCCCTGGGCATAATTACCGGCAGTGAGTACAACAGTGCTGTCGGCCTTAAGCTCATCCAGTTTCAGGCTGTCTACCGCTCCCTGCAGGCTTTTTGCGGCGGAGAGGATATGCTCCCCATTTTCTGTGATGAAATTATCTTTCAGCATATAATAACTGCCGAGCACTTTGCCGAACGATTCGTTGAAGACTTCCGAGTTAGCGCTTTTTGCCAGCGGTTGTTGGGGAACGTCTTCCTTTTTGGTTTCTTTATCACCTCCCCCGCAGGCAGCCAGCAAGGCAAGGGATGCACAATAAATGATCTTTTTCATAAATATTTATTACCATTCAAAAATAAAGCAAATTGAAATGGCAGCAGTTTCCAATTACCTTTGCGGCCTTAAATACTTGTTAAGAGATGCTGATAGGATTGCAAAATGTAACTTTTGAATTTGGCGCCCGGGTGATCGTGGAAGACGCTACCTGGCATATTCAGCCCGGGGAGCGGATTGGCCTGGTGGGTTATAACGGTACCGGTAAATCTACCATTTTAAAGGTACTGGTAGGAGAATATACACCGTCGAAGGGTAGTGTGGAGAAAGGAAAAGATACTACCATCGGTTACCTGCACCAGGATCTGCTGAGTTTTGACACCAACGATAATATTACGGAAGTAGCCCTCGGCGCTTTTGAAAGGGTGCGTCAGCTGGAGAAAGACATAGAGCAACTGGGCAGCGAGCTTGAAAAAGATCCGGAAAATGAAGACCTGCTGATCCGTTACACAGACAGCCTGCACGAGCTGGATGTACTGGATGGCTACAATATACACCACAAAGCAGAAGAAGTACTGCATGGCCTGGGCTTCAGCAATGAAGACCTCGCCAGGCCCTACAAAGAGTTCAGCGGGGGCTGGCGTATGCGTGTGCTGCTTGCCAAAATGATCCTGCAGCAGCCGGATGTACTGCTGATGGATGAACCGACCAACCACCTTGACCTTCCTTCTATCGAATGGCTGGAGAAATACCTGCTGCATTATAAAGGCAGTGTTGTAATTGTGAGCCACGATAAGTTCTTCCTGAACAGGATGGTGAATAAGATCGTTGAAGTGTACCAGCAGGAACTGCATATCTACAGCGGAGATTATAATTATTACGAGCAGGAAAAAGCGCTGCGTATCGAAATGCAGCAGAAAGCATTCGAGAACCAGCAGGACTATATCCGCCAGCAGGAACGTTTTATCGAACGGTTCAAGGCCAAGGCAAGTAAAGCCGCACAGGCGCAAAGTATCCAGAAACGATTGGACAAGCTGGATAAGGTAGAAGATGTACAACTGGAGCGCCCGGACCTGCGTATCAATTTCCAGTTGGAAAAAGTACCGGGAAAAGTGCTGGTGGCATTGAAAGACGTTAGCAAGCAGTTTGGCAATATCCGCATCCTTTCACATACCGATGCAGAAATTGAAAGGGGCGATAAGATCGCACTGATCGGTGCCAACGGTAAAGGTAAATCCACTGCACTGCGCATTGTAGGCGGTACAGAATCTTTTGAAGGCGAGCGTGTATGGGGTCACAATGTGGAAGAAAGCTTTTACGCACAGCACCAGCTGGAAGCCCTGACACTCACCAATACCATCCTGGAAGAACTGCAGCAATGCGGCAGCAAGAAAACGGATGTGGAACTGCGCAGCTTACTGGGCGCATTTCTTTTTGGCGGTGAAGATGTGGAAAAGAAGATCCGGGTTCTGAGCGGAGGAGAAAAAGCAAGGGTTGCACTGGCCAAAACCATTGTGAGCAAAGCCAACTTCCTGATATTGGATGAGCCTACGAACCACCTGGACATGCACTCGGTTGAATTACTGGCAGAGGCACTGAACAAATATGCGGGTAGTTATATCCTGGTAAGCCACGACCGTTATTTTATTTCCAAAACGGCTAACAAGATCTGGGAGATCGTAGACAATAAGATCAAGGAATTCAAAGGCACTTACCAGGAATGGGTAGAATGGAATGAGCGCATGGCCAAACAGGCAGCTGCCAATCCTGCTCCTGCCGCAGCAGAACCGGTAAAGGCAGCGCCTGTGGTTAAAGAAACCAAACCACAGCAGACCAATATTGACCGTGAAGCACAGAAAGAGCTGCAGCGTCAGCAACGCAAACTGGCTACGCTGGAAACGGATATCAATAAAGCGAAAACAGAAAAGCAGCGCATTGAAGACAGCATGGGTAACCCTGAGATCTATGCCGACAAGCAGAAATTTGTAACCCTTGAGAACGATTATAAAAAGATCCAGGAACAACTTAATGCACTGAATAAAGAATACGAGACTGTATTTGAAAAAGTGATGGAACTGGAAGGCTAAAACAATCTTTCAACATTTAACAAAGAGCAAACCCTTATTGGTTTGCTCTTTTTTTTTACAAACAGGCTGATGATCAATTGTTTGGCTTTTGCGGCAAACTTTCAGTCAAAACAAACGAATTAAAATTTTAAAATATCAATAAATTTTATTATATTTATATATTAATCACCCTAAACTTTATTCTATGAAAGCAAAACTGATCGGCGTAATAGCCACGCTCCTGCTTTTCGTTTATGTGCCGGCAAAATCTGTCAGCAGCCATGTACTGGCACCCCCGATAGTACATGCCGGGCATTTTGTCTCCATGGCAACAGACGGGAATTATTACCAGGTAGATTTTTCGTTCAATCTTTCAACCCAGGCATTTGGTTATATTGATGTTACCCCGCTGAGCGGAAGCGGAGGTCCTTTCACCGGTACAGTCGTAGCGGGAAGCGCCAGTTCCATCCCTTCAGGAGGTTCTGGCATTAATACAAGTATATCACCGTTGCTTACAATTGAATTTACACGCTCCGGTTCATTGCATGCGGTATATGCAGATCCTGACCAGTATATTCCATGGGATTTTTAACCCGTCAGTTTTACAAACCCCGGTGATACGCAAAACCGGGGTTTATTTTTTTCATCAGTTTTTGATGAGCGGTTTTGAACCCTGAAGTTGTTTATTACCTTTATTGCGATGAGAGTTGCGGCTTACATATTTACCTTTCTGACGGTACTGTTTACCCTCCAGCCGTTAATTGCGAGGTGTGCCGAACAGCGGGCAGCATCTTCTCTCAAAGCCTGTTGTAAGAAAACAGAAAAATGTCATTCCCGAAAAGCAGCGCGCGGATCAGAGAATAAAGGCTGCGATAAGACCACGGGATGCAATCCTTTTGCGGGTTGTTCCGGGGTGCAGTATCTTCCTGCAGAAAAAACAACACTTAAGGATTTTATCATTGTTATTAAGATCGTCCTTCAGCCGCAATATGCTGAAAACACGATACCAGGTTATACAACTGATTTCTGGCAGCCGCCCGAGCTTTCTTTCATTTGAATTGATCCAACATTTTTTAAAACATTAAACTCCATCAAATGAAAAAAGTAATGATGGCCCTGATCGCATTTGCAATGATCAGCGGCGTAGCTGTGGCTTCAGGCAATAAAAATGAAAAGAAAGCCGAAACCAAAAAAGAAACAAAAGCATGTGCCAAGAAAGAATGCAAGGATAAAAAATCCTGCACGAAAGACTGTTCAAAGTCTGGCAAGCCTTCTACCTGCGGTAAGAAGTGTTAAGCACATTTGAATAATGTCCGCCCGCCGAACGCAAGTGAGGCGGGCTTTTTTATGACCCAGGCCCGGGCAATGATGATCATGCGTCCAGTTCAAACAAACTAACCTTATCCAGTTTATAGTGATCAGGCAACCCATTTACATCTTTCAGCTGTACCATTCCTAAAAAACGGAAGCCGCTTTCCTGGTAATGTTCAATCAGTTTACGATTCTCTCCCACTGTATCCAGGCGTACATATTTTCTGTTGTTTACCCTGGCATATTCTTTTGCCCATTGAACGATCTCTTTCACCAGGTGCCTGCCTCTGAATGCAGGAACAGTTGTGATACGATGAATGTAAACGGAAGGTTCGGCATCTTTTTCTTCCCAGATCTGCGGATCGTTCCAGGTAGTAGCCCAGATACAGGCCAGCTCGCCATCGATCAGCATTTTCCATTGCCGTCCTTCAGCGATCTCCTGCTCTACCATTTTGCGGTCGAATTCGGGAAAAGAAACATAGAACCGCTCTTTCATGTATTTGGAAGCCATCCGGTAGAGCTCGAAAATAACTTCTATGTCTTGTAGTGTACTGTTGTGTATTTCCATGAGTAAAATTAATGTGCGGGATGAAGGTGGGACAAGATTGATTGATAAACGGCGTAAAGAAGAATAGAACTTGTTTCGTTCCGGAAAACAAGCTGACTGTTTTTTACAACCTCACGGAAAAAAGGGTCATGCGCGTTGTATCCGTTTACCGCCTGCCACTATGCGCCGCCACTTGACATAAAAGATCATTACCAAAGCGCTCTTTTCGATTCTTTTGAAGAAAAAAAATGAGATTTCACTATATTATCTGCATCCTGTTCCTATCGTTCTCTGCAGGTGCCGCAGCGCAACCGGCATCAGATTCATTGCGCAAAATTGTTGACCAGAGCCTGCAGCTCATGGAAGAGAATTCGCTTCACAGAAGTGAGATCAACTGGAAAGATTTCAGGAAGAAGGTTTATAAGCAAACAGCAGGTATTAACAATCTGGATAGCCTGATCAATCAATACCCGTTATTCTTTAAATGGCTGAACGACTTCCACGGAGCTGTTACATTGGATGGCAGGTGGATCAAATGGCGGGAAGGCAAGCCGCTTCGTCCTTTAAATGCCATGATCGATTCTGTTCTGACCAAAGGCCCGCGATTGAAAGTTGCCAGGTTCGGAGATATCGGTTATTACAGGGTACCATCGCCTACGGTGCTGGCCAATGAAATTCCTAAAGCAACACAACGTTATGCAGACAGTCTTTGCACGATCGATCCCGCAACTGTAAAAGCCTGGATCATTGATCTGCGTACAAATACCGGGGGAAATTTCTGGCCGATGGTTACCAGCATCGCAACAGTACTGGGAGATGGTGTTATAGGAGGCATTAAATATATCGACAACCGAAAGACATCGGATAATTATATCGAACAAGGTAAAGTATATGCAAATAATCAGTTTTATACCATACCTGATAATAAATGTGCGGTATCGCCATCAGGTTTACCAGTAGTTGTTCTTGTAAGTGGGGCTACGGGAAGTTCCGGAGAGAGCATGGCGCTGGCATTTAAAGGGCGGCCAAACACGATCATGGTCGGGGAAACAACATCGGGTTATGTTACCTCCAATAATAACTGGGCATTGCATCCGCGTGTGAATCTTTTTCTTGCGACCGGGTTTATGAAAGACCGGAAGGGGCAGCATTACACGGATGGAATTATACCGGATGTTGAGATCAGGGATGGCGATGATCTTTACGATATGAAGAACGACCGGAAGATCCGTTATGCGATTGAATGGCTGAATAAGAAGCTGGATAAGTCAAAGTAACATGACCATACACGTCATTCGTAACATTGGTTAAAGGCATAGATTAGTGTGTGATCAATGATCAATGTTTATTCCAACCCGTCTTTAATTAATCTTTACTTATTCATAATCAATGATTTACAACTGATCAAAAAGTTACATTTACAACAAATCACAGAATATCAATAAAATGTCCTATATTTGTACAAGATAACACTTGAGTTGTTAGCATTCACATATAGATATTTCCTTAAGGCTACTCCTCCACGGCCTGCAGTTAGTTTCCTGTAATTGCTCCTCAGTTTTTTTTACAATCAGCATGTCTCCTGACAGGTTATCGTCATGAATATGCATTAAACACGAATCAAATGAAGACGAACGAAACACAAAATGGTTTCGGCGTCGGCTTTATCGGGATACAATACCTTGCCCAGAAGTTTAACCGCTCTGCGCAAGTGATACTTGAACTGTTTATTGACAGTGATTATTCGATTAGCCGCACGGCTGAACACCTTGAGAAACTGGAAGCAAATTAATTGCTTCCTTTTTTTATGCGCAACCTTTTGGAAAGTTCCGGACCTTTCCAAAAGGTAATCACGAACGCCATCTTCCCGCTTACAATTTATTTTAGTACCATGAAAAAGCAAATGCCTTTCGATTTCATATTGAACTATCTTCCGCGTAACCTGGTTATTCAGCCTGCGATCGGGATGTTTTATATTTATTGTCATCAGCAGATTGTACTGATCGCAAGGCAAACAGCAAAAAACAAACAGTACAATGGTCTCTGGATCGCCACCAACCGGGAAGATCATGTAAGCCTCAAAGCGGCAATACCAGCGCTTAGCGATTTTGTTTTTGATAAAGGCGAAGGAATTGATTCTGCCTGGTTATTGCTCAGCGAAGAGCATGATGATTTCGAGCGGGCTGCAGCTGAAGTTTGTGAATTGATCTCAAAACGGGATAAAAAGATCGGGCGGGTTACGAAGAAGAGTCAATCGTTGTAGATAAAAATCCTAGAGAACTATCCTGACAATAAACATAGCTACCTCCATGCCATCAACTTTTGGAAAGTTCCGGAACTTTCCAAAAGTTATATTCACTGGATCGCCACCAACCGGGAAGATCATGTAAGCCTCAAAGCGGCAATACCAGCGCTTAGCGATTTTGTTTTTGATAAAGGCGAAGGAATTGATTCTGCCTGGTTATTGCTCAGCGAAGAGCATGATGATTTCGAGCGGGCTGCAGCTGAAGTTTGTGAATTGATTTCAAAACGGGATAAAAAGATCGGGCGGGTTACGAAGAAGAGTCAATCGTTGTAGATACAATCCCGGAGAGCTCTCCTGACAATAAACATAGCTACCTCCATGCCGTCAACTTTTGGAAAGTTCCGGAACTTTCCAAAAGTTATATTCACTGGATCGCCACCAACCGGGAAGATCATGCAGGCCTCAAAGCAGCAATACCTGCACTCAGCGATTTTGTTTTTGATGAAGGCGAAGGAATTGATTCTGCCTGGTTATTGCTCAGCGAAGAGCATGATGATTTCGAGCGTGCTGCAGCTGAAGTTTGTGAATTGATTTCAAAACAGGATAAAAGGATCGGGCGGGTTACGAAGAAGAGTCAATCGTTGTAGATACAATCCCGGAGAGCTCTCCTGACAATAAACATAGCTACCTCCATGCCGTCAACTTTTGGAAAGTTCCGGAACTTTCCAAAAGTTATATTCACCCAACACAAAAGCCGATCGATAACGATCGGCTTTTATAATTTTCAAGTGCCCCAGGCGGGAATCGAACCCGCACTCGCGTTGCGGCGAACAGGATTTTAAGTCCTGCGTGTCTACCAGTTCCACCACCAGGGCTTCACCATAAAAAAAATCCCGTTCCGCCAATGCGGAGACGGGATTCTATCAGAGCGGAAGACCGGGCTCGAACCGGCCACCCCGACCTTGGCAAGGTCGTGCTCTACCAAATGAGCTACTTCCGCGTTATTTCCGATTTGTAAGAACTAAATTGGGAGTGCAAAAATAGGATTCTGATTATACTGACAAAATTTTTCTGCCTCTTTTTTCCGATTTTTTTTATTTGTACTCCGGATTGTACTTGCTGCTGCTTTGCACTTCTACTTCAGGCTTGCCCTTATAGCGTTGATTGTACAAACGGTAGCATCCGCCTAATACAAATGCAAGTACACAGAACAATTGCAGATAGAATAAAAACCTTGATGAGTTTACCCAGTTTTTGGTAAAATCTTTCTGCGTGCTTTCGTTGATCTCGTTTGACATAATTATCTGATTGCGTTGCAAAAATAAGGTTCGTGCAACAAATTATAAAACCTAATCCCGAATAATTTTCTGAAATGTGGTCTCTTTCTTCACAAAATATTTCCACACGGTTGATCCGCGGTATACGCCATACAGGTTGCGCATAGGTTTTACCTTTGCCGTGTATTGTATCCCTCCCTTTTTCAGCCATCTTTTCACCACTGCAAAATGCGCCCTTACAATGGCTTTGAAGAAATCCGCATCGCCCGTCAGCAGGCCTTTCCATGCCGAGACCGCATCGAGTCCTATCCGTACCGGGAACTTCCAGGCAATTTCATACCAGGGCAGGTTCTTGATCATCATCAGCAGGTTATTCCTGAAATTGAGATATACTTTTCTTCCGCCGCGTGGCAAGGTTCCGCCTCCTACATGGTAAACCACCGATGCGGGGCAAGACATTATTTTATACCCTGCCAGCTGCATACGCCAGCAGAGATCTATTTCTTCCTGGTGTGCAAAAAAACTGGCATCGAGTCCGCCCAGTGCATGATACACATTGGCACGTACAAACATCGCCGCACCCGATGCCCAGAATACCGGCGATACCGTATTATACTGATCAAGATCCGGTTCGCATACATCAAATACCCTTCCTCGCGAGAACGGATATCCGAGTGAGTCGATCCACCCTCCTGCCGCACCCGCATATTCAAAAAGATGCGGATTATGAAAAGCGAGCAGTTTGGGCTGGCATGCCGCTACCTGTTTATCCGATTCCATCAGGCTGATCACGGGTTCTATCCAGCCCGGCGTTACAGATACATCCGAATTCAGCAGTACATAATAATCTGCTTCCACCAGCTTCAGCGCCCAGTTATAGCCGCCCGCAAAACCTTCATTGGTGGGATGTGTAAGAATTTCTGCTTCCGGAAACTTACTGCGCACCAGCTCAAGTGAGCCGTCGGTTGATGCGTTATCAGCCACGATCACCCTTACGCCCGGGTAGGTAGATGCCATAACGGAGGGCAGGAAATGATCCAGGTGCACTTTTCCGTTATAATTCAGAATAACAACAGCTACGCTCGGGTTTGACAACAGTTGATCGATTTAGCTACGAAAATAAGCCAGCAATAAGTTCAATAGCGCTTTATGCCGTAAAATTGGAAAATTATGCCGGTCTGGCAATCGAATTGATCAGTGCCCGTACCTCCTGCGGCACCGTATGCACCCTGATCTTGGAGGTCTTTTCCCCGAGGCGCACAATGACCATGTTCTTTTCCGGAACCACGATAATATATTGGCCTAATATTCCCCTTGCATAAAAAATACCGGGATTTTCCGGATCAAGCCACCACTGGTAGCCGTAATAATCACAGTTCTGTCCCTTCTCGTCTTTGATACCACAGGGCTTTACCGAGGCCGCAAAATAAGCGCTGTCGATGATCGGCACTCCATTCCATTTCCCTCCGTTCAGCATCAGTTGCCCGATCCGTGCGAAATCGCGTGTATTCGAATTAAAACAGCAGTACGCTTTTGTATGTCCATCGCGGTGATCCACACTCCACAAAGCCGGATGCTCTGCCCCCAGCGGCTGCCAGAGTTTTTGCGATGCATAAACACTCAATGGCTGACCTGTTGCCTTTTCAAGCAGCAGTCCCAGCAATTGTGTATCGCCACTTTTATACCGGTGCAATGTTCCCGGTGCCTGCACCATTTTTACGCCTGTTGCGGTTTTATTCACATCATTGCCATAATACAGTTCGGCTGTTACAGATAATGGATTCCAGTAAGATTCATCGAAATCTGTTCCGCTGCTCATGGTAAGCAGGTCTACGATACGCACTTTTGCTTTCTCCCCCGTTGCAAATTCCGGCAGGTAATGACCAACCGGCTCTTCGAGTGATTTGATCTTGCCTTCCTTCAGCGCCACACCGATCAGCAGGCTGGTGATGCTTTTGGCCATGGAGAAAGAGCCCGACAAAGAACTATCATTATACCCCTGCCAGTAGCGTTCAGACACAACTGAATCGTTCTGCACCACAAGTAACCCCACGGTACGTAATTCTTCCAGCAATGTATATAACGAATCGGGGTATTTTGTTTTATTATAACCGGCTGCATTGCTCCAGGGCTGTGGCTGACCGGTGCTTACGGTATTATTATCGAAGTGTTTATAATCGGTGATGCGTGCAAAATTGTACCATACAGCTTTAAAAAGATAGGTTTTGCCGCTGGCCAGTGCGAACGCAGAAAAAAGTACAAAGATCACAACAAGTGTGAGCAGCAGTCTTTTGAGGATTTTATTCATACAGTCGGTTTCAGATATTAAATTTAAAACAAGGAAACGGACTTTACTATTCAATAATGCAAAAAGCTGTAACTTGCCCCTGAAACAGAAAACATGCATTTCCTGCACCTCAACCTCGATTTCCTCGACCATCCCATTGCCCGCTAGCAGGCAGGATCCGTTTATGCTGTTTATATGCGGATTTAAACGCATCGTTCTGCCTTTCCATTTTACATTGTCATTCACGGCAATGAGCCACGTTATTGTTTACGAATCATTTATTTTTTATGTCTGCGACACAGCATTACCTGCAGCTCGAAGAACAATTCGGCGCACATAATTATCATCCTATTCCGGTTGTACTCGAAAAAGGCGAAGGTGTTTTTTTATGGGATGTGGAAGGCAAGCGTTATTACGATTTCCTGAGCGGTTATTCGGCGGTTAATCAGGGGCATTGTCATCCTGCCATTATCAAAACACTGATCGGTCAGGCACAGCGGCTTACGCTTACCTCCCGCGCTTTTCACAATAACCTGTTAGGCGAATACGCGGAATTCATCACAACATATTTCGGTTACGATAAAGTACTTCCCATGAATACCGGCGTGGAAGGCGGCGAAACAGCCATCAAACTCGCACGCCGCTGGGGTTATGTGAAAAAAGGCATTCCCGATAACCAGGCTAAGATCATTTTTGCGGAAGGTAATTTCTGGGGCCGCACCATGGCCGCTATTTCATCTTCCACCGATCCTTCCAGCTACAAAGGTTTCGGGCCTTATATGCCCGGCTTCGGACTGGTTCCTTATGATGATCTTGCCGCACTCGAAGCCGCTTTGTCTAATCCTGATGTGGCGGCCTTCATGGTGGAACCTATCCAGGGCGAAGCCGGCGTTGTGATCCCGCACGATGGTTACCTGCGCGGCGTACGCGAACTCTGCAGCAGATACAATGTATTGTTCATTGCCGATGAGATCCAGACCGGGCTTGCCCGTACCGGCAAAATGCTGGCCTGCGATCATGAAAACGTTCGTCCTGATATTCTCATATTGGGCAAAGCCCTGAGCGGCGGCACGCTTCCCGTGTCTGCGATACTTGCCGACGATGAGATCATGATGAATATCAAACCCGGCGAACATGGCTCTACCTATGGCGGCAATCCGCTGGCCTGCGCTGTTGCCATGACGGCGCTGCAGGTATTGAAAGAGGAGAATATGGCTGGCAATGCCGAAGCCATGGGTCAGTTGCTGCGCGATGAACTGGCAAAACTGAATTCTCCGCTGATCAAACTCATCCGTGGTAAAGGTTTGCTGAATGCGATCGTAATTGATCATCCGGATGCCGATGCTGCATGGGAACTCTGCCTGCATTTAAAAGACCTCGGTTTACTCGCCAAGCCTACTCATGGCGACAAAATCCGCTTTGCCCCGCCCCTGCTGATCAATGAAGCACAGATCAGGGAATGCGCTTCAATCATCGGCCAGGCACTGGCTTTAATGAAATAAAGAAAACGGGAAGTTGCTATCATTGTTCTGCAGCTTCCCGTTTGTATTATGATTCGTAAGTGATCATTTTCCGTTTTACATTACCGTCTTTGAAAAACTCAAAATCGGCATAGGCCGGCGCGAATCCTTTAAATGCGCCGCCCCACCAGTTTCCGCTGATCGCTCCGTTGCAGAAATAACGGATACCGAAATATTCTACTTCATCCTGCAGGTGGATATGACCACTGAGACAGGTGCGGATATTAGGGAACTTTTTGAAGAGATCTACCAGTTTGCGCGCATCCACATGCAGCAATGCCCGCGAGATACGCCAGTCGCCGTTTGCCTGGTTCTCATCCGCAAACATGGCCGAGCAGAAAGAAACAATGGGAATATGTGATACGATGCAGATATGATTGTCTTTCGGCACAGCTGCCAGCGTTGTTTCCAGCCACTGGTACTGCGGCTCATCGATCCTTGCAATGTAGCCGCCGTTGTTTTCCTGGGCGCTGTCGAGCACGAGGAAGGTCCAGTTGTTTCTGGTAAAACTATAATACCGTTCCTGCATACCGTGTTCCTGCATCACCCATTTTTTATCGTACAACGGATCCTGCTTTACTTCCGGTGCGGTCATCTGCCAGCCCCAGGCATCGTGGTTGCCGATACAGTGGTAAATAGGTAATTTATTTTCATCCTTCATTACACGATTCCATACATCCCACTGCTGCTGTACTTTTTCTTTCGAAGCATTCAGCGCATCCATGATCGCATCGCCGCCGTTGATGATAAAATCCGGCCTGAACTCTTTGCTGTTGATCTTACGTATTGCTTTACGCATACCCGCTTCCGCTTTTTCGGTGGGTTTTACGTGTACATCCGATAGAAATACCGCGCGGAATGAGCTTGCCGCTGCTGCATCTTCCGGTTTTTCCGCCGCCTGGAGTGTTCCGGGCAGTATTGCCAGTCCGGCTGCGGATAATGAAGCCTGTTGCAGGAAATTCCTTCTGTTCATGACCTTAATATTGATTATTGGATTAATGACCGATGCCTGTTCCCAGCGCCTTCATCTCTGCTGCATATTCCTGCGCCACTATTGTTGCTTTTGCTGCATATTGCTCACTGCTATCTGCGAAAATGATAGCACGGCTCGCGTTCACCAGCAGACCACAATCTTTATTCAGTCCGTAACGTGCCACTTCTTCCAGGCTGCCGCCCTGTGCTCCCACCCCAGGCACCAGCAGAAAATGATCGGGGATGATGGTGCGGATATACGCCAGGTCGCTCGCGCGGGTGGCTCCTACCACGAACATCAGGTTATCGGTTGTACCCCAGGATGCTGTTTTTTCCAGCACACGCTCGTACAACATTTTTTCTTCCCCTGCTTCTGGTCCGCCTGCAGGCCTGCTCAGCACCAGCTTCTGGAAATCCATACTGCCGGCATTGGAGGTCAGCCCCAGCACGATCGTCCATTTATTGTCATATTCCAGGAAAGGTCGCACACTATCTTCACCCATATAAGGTGCTACGGTTACCGCATCGAATGGGAATGCTTCAAAAAAAGTACGTGCATATTGTGAAGAAGTATTGCCGATATCGCCACGTTTGGCATCTGCGATACGGAGATGTGTTTCAGGAATATAGTGTACCGTTTTCTCCATCGCTTCCCAGCCTTTCAGTCCCTGCGACTCATAAAATGCCGTATTGATCTTGTAGCTGACGCAATGATCCTTCGTTGCATCGATAATGGCTTTGTTGAATTCAAAGACCGCATCGGGATGGGAACGCAGGTGTGCGGGAAGTTTGGTAATATCGGTATCAAGACCTACACAGAGATAGGATTGTTTTGCATGGATCCGGCGGATAAGTTCACTACGTGTCATGGTCGCAAATATAATGCTAAACAAACCGTTTCTTTGCATCATAATTGATCAGCCCATATGGAAAGAACACCCATGTATTACGGCAGTTACCTGCACCTGGATAAGATACTCGACAGCCAGTATCCCGTCAGTTTTGAAGCCGGCAATGAGCCTGCGCACGATGAAATGCTGTTCATCGTTATTCACCAGGCATACGAGCTCTGGTTCAAGCAGATCCTTTTTGAACTGGATCACAGCATGAAGGTTTTCTCGCAGGAGCGTGTGAACGATAATAACGGCGATCTCAACCTTGTACTTCACCGTCTGCGCCGCGTGATCCGTATACTGGAGCTGCTGAACCAGCAGGTGCATATCCTGGATACCATGACCCCGCTCGATTTCCTGGAATTCCGTAACCTGCTCACTCCCTCATCCGGCTTTCAGAGCAAGCAGTTCCGCCTGATCGAAGCCCGCCTGGGGTTGCAACTGGAAAACAGGCATCATAAAGATTATTATAAACGTACCAATGAAGGCGGTTTCACCCAGCCGGATTACAAAAATATTTCCGATGTTGAGGAACAGCCTACCCTGCAGCAACTGGTAAACAGGTGGCTGGAAAGAATGCCTTTCTTCCGGGAAGAGTTGTGGAGCGATTATACGCCTGCAAAAAGTACGGCCGGAGAGCATCATCCTTTCTGGAACGATTACCGCGCCATTTACGAAGCGAGCCTTACCGAAAGGGAAAAACAGAAGATCGCCGATTTTGATTATGTGTTCTTTGAAAAGATTCCTGCCGGTTATACACCGGAACAACTGGAAGGTTTGCGAGCGCTTTTTTCCCCGGCAGCATTACGCTCAGCCCTGTTCATTATGCTTTACCGCGATTTCCCGGTGTTCCAGGCATCTTACCAGGTACTCGATGCGCTGATCGAAATCGACCACCTGCTCAGCAGCTGGCGTCATAAACACCTGATCATGGTACGCCGCATGATCGGCCTGCGTGTGGGTACGGGCAATACTTCCGGTGCGGGTTACCTGGAAGGCGCACTGAACAAACATTATGTATACCGTGATCTTTCAGGTCTTTCTACCTATCTTATAGAAAGAAGGCACCTGCCTGCATTGCCACAGGGGCTCACCAGGAACCTTGGCTTTATGGAATAACACCTGATCAACATCTTTAAGTATCTAAAACCAGACATATGCAACGAATCCGTATCGTTTTATCGTTACTCTTCGCATCCTTACTGGCAACTGCGCAGGATAAACCGCTGCCCGTTGCGGCGGATGTGAAAACCGGTAAACTGGCCAACGGCCTCACCTATTATATCCGCAAAAACCAGGAGCCGAAGAACAGGGCAGAATTAAGGCTTGTAGTTAATGCAGGCTCCATCCTGGAAACAGATAAACAGGTAGGATTAGCGCATTTTGTAGAACATATGAGTTTCAATGGTACTGCCAATTTCAAAAAGCAGGAACTGGTAGACTTCCTGGAAAAGAGCGGCGTGAATTTCGGGGCGGACCTCAATGCCTACACGGGTTTTGATGAAACCGTATACGAGCTGCAGGTGCCCACGGATAGTCCGGCTGTATATCGCAAGGCGATGCAGATCCTGGAAGACTGGGCACACCAGGTCAGTTTTGAGCCGGCGGAAATACAGAAAGAAAGAGGGGTGATCATAGAAGAATGGCGCCTGGGACGAGGAGCGGAAGCAAGGCTGCGCGATAAATTCTTCCCGGTTATCCTTAAAGGTTCCCAATATGCAAAAAGGATCCCGATCGGCACACGCGCCAATATCGATACGGCACATGCAAATATGATCACTGGCTTTTATAAAGACTGGTATCGCCCGGATCTGCAGGCTGTGATAGTGGTGGGTGATGTGGATATAGCAGAAACGGAAAAAATGATCCGTGAGCATTTCGAAAAGATACCCGCAGCGGTGCAACCGAAGCCTCGGAAAAAATACAGCATACCGGCTTTTACAGAAACCAGGACTGCAATCCTCACAGATCCGGAACAACCTTACAATGTGATCCAGATCTATTATATGCAGCCGGAAATACCGCCTGCGCATACAGAATTGCAGTACAGGGCTTCCATCGTAAGGGAATTATTCAACCAGATGATGAGCAGCAGGCTGGATGAGATCGCCCAGAAACCAGATGCGCCCTTCCTGTTCGGCAATAGCAGCTACGGCAGTTTTATCGGCGACAAGGACGCATTCTCACTGCTTGCGGTAGCTAAAACCGGTAAAGACATCAAAGCAGCCATGCAAACCCTGCTCACGGAAAATGAACGGGTGAAACAATATGGTTTTGTACAAAGCGAACTCGATCGTGCAGTAAAAGCATCTTTATCGAGAATGGAAAACCTGTACAATGAAAGGGACAAGATCAAATCGGCAGAACTGCTGCAGGAACTGATCCGCAACTACCTGAAAGGAGAATCCATTCCTGGTATTGAATATGAATACGAACTATATAAAAAGTTCCTGCCCGGCATCAGGCTGCAGGAAGTGAACAGTCTGATCGCACAATGGATCAAACCCGCCAACCGTTCGGTAGTGATCACTGCACCGGAGAAAGAGAAAACCGGGCTGATCACCGTTAAAGAAGCAGTTGCGCTGCTGAATAAACCGGTTGGCAAACTCAAACCATACCAGGACAAAGTAAATGCCGGTCCGCTGTTACCTGCAGAACCGGTAGCAGGGAAAGTGGTGAAAGAGCAGCAGTATGAAAGCATCGGCACAACCGAGTGGACCTTATCCAACGGCGCCCGGGTAATCCTCAAACCAACCACATTCAAGAATGATGATATCCAGCTTTCCGCTATCAGCTGGGGTGGTGCTTCGCTTTACAGCGATGCAGAACATGCCAATGCCGCCAATGCCGCAGCCATTGCATCTATCGGCGGTATCGGCAACCTGGATATCCAGAGCCTGCAAAAAGAAATGGCGGGAAAAAATTGTTATATCGCTCCTTCTATCGGATTGTATATGCAGGGCATGAGCGGCTCAAGCACTACCAAAGACCTGGAAACAGCGCTGCAATTACTCTACGGTTATTTCGCCGCTCCGCGGAAAGATGAAGCCATGTTCAACGTAATGCTGCAGCAGATGCGGGCACAGCTGGTGAACAAGGACAACGACCCCGGCAGTGTATTCAGCGATTCGGTGAGTTACATCATGAGCAATTATCATCCGCGCCGCAAGCCTTATACAACGGCAACGCTACAGCAGCTGAACCTGGACCGCGCTTTTGAAATTTATAAAGAACGCTTCAGCCAGGGCGGACAATTCCTGTTTACGATCGTAGGGAATTTTACAACAGAAGGTATTAAGCCACTGGTTGAAAAATACATCGCTTCTCTTCCCGCTGCACAGAAGCCCGACAACTGGAAAGACATAGGTCTCCGCTCTCCTTCCGGTGTAATAAAAAAAGTGATCCGGAAAGGGAAAGAGAACAAGGCCAGTGTGAAGATCTTCTTTACGGGTAATGCAGGAACTTATAACGACCTGGAAGACCTCCAATTATCACAACTCTGCAAAGCCATGGGCATCCGCCTGCGTGAGATACTGCGTGAAGATGCGGGCGGGGTATACGGTGTAGGCGTTTCCGGCGGTATCAGTAAGGAGCCGGTACCGGAATACAGTATCAGCATCCAGTTTGGCTGTGCACCTGAAAACGTGGATAAACTGACCGCATTGGTGATGGAAGAGATCAGCCTCGTAAAAAAACAGGGCGTGGCACCTGTGAACGTGGAAAAAGTGATTGCAGAGCAGACAAGATCGCTGGAGAATGACGTTAAGGAAAACAGTTACTGGCGTTACAGGCTGGAACAGGCATTTTTCCGCAACCAGGACCCCAACCGTATACCGGAAGCACCCGCCCAGGTGAAAAAGCTGACGGTAGATAAAACCAGGGAACTGGCCAACCGGTTTTTCAATGAGCAGCAGATGGCGAGTTTTATCCTGCTTCCTGAATTAAAATAATTCCGCATATTAAAGCCCGTTAACCGATCCCAACCCATACAGGGTTGGGATTTTTTATAATTTTGCATGAACGCAAACCCCGGGCAAATTCCTGTTATCGTAATACGGTATTTTGATTTACCATAAAGGGAAAAATCCTTCTGCCAGCCTCTATAATAGGTTATCGGCCCTTAATATTGCGCACAAAATACTGTAACCCTAAAACAGACACACGGATGAAATTTTTTCCCGGACGCCTGGCAGCAATGTTTACCCTGGCCCTGTTCACCACACTGGTGCAGGCCACGCCACCTTCCACAAAGCTTTTCGCTTCTCATTTTGACAATGTGCTCGGCACTTCCCTCGATCTCAAGATCGCGGCACCTACCGAAGCAGCGGCCGACAAAGCAGAAGCCGCAGTAATGAAAGAGATCAGCCGCATGGCATCGATCCTCAGTGCCTATGATGCGAACAGTGAGTTCAGCAAATGGCTCCGTACCTATAACGAGCCTGTAAAAGTTTCTGCCGAACTGTTTGAAGTGCTCAGTCTTTTCGATCAGTGGCGTCAGCGCAGTACAGGCGCATTGAACGCTTCTGCCGAAGTAGTGAACCGTTTATGGAAACAGGCTGCAACGCAACAGCGTCTTCCTTCAACCCGGGAACTGGCCGTAGCTGTGGAAGCAGCCGGCAGCCAGCACTGGAAACTGGATGCAGCGAACCAGACTGCAACACACCTGAGTAAAACACCGCTGGCGCTGAACTCTTTTGCCAAAAGCTATATCATTAACCGTGCAGCCGATGCAGCACTCAACGCAGCCGGCACCAGCGCCGTTGTAGTGAATATCGGCGGCGATATCGTAGTACGCGGATCTCTCACTGAAACCGTAAGCGTAACCGATCCGAAAGCAGATACAGAAAACGATGATCCGGTTGCCAGCCTGCTCATCAGCAATAAAGCTGTAGCCACCAGCGGCAATTACCGTCGCGGTGTACAGATCGGTAACAACTGGTATTCGCATATTGTAGACCCGCGCAGCGGACAACCTGCCGGAAACATCATCAGCGCCACTGTGGTAGCCTCCAATGCAACCGATGCGGGCGCACTGGCTACCGCATTCAATGTGCTTACGCCCGAAGAAAGCAAGGCACTTGCCGCCGGTTTACCGGATGTTGAATACCTGCTCATTACCAAAGATGGTGAACGCATTGAAAGTGCAGGCTGGAATGCACTTGAAACCGGCAGGGAACATATTACCGTTACGGCTCCTCCTGCAGCTAACCAGTGGGATACCAACTATGAACTGATCGTGAATCTGGAAGTAAGTGTAATAGAAGGACGTGCGCGCAGACCCTTTATCGCCGTTTGGATTGAAGACAGCAATAATAAACCGGTACGCAACCTGGTGGTATGGTATAACCGCGACCGCTGGCTCCCCGATCTCAAAACCTGGTATCGTCATTATGGCCAGAGCATCGGCGTGGAAGGCAGTATCATCGGTTCTACCAGCAGCGCTACTCGTCCGCCCGGCAAATATGCACTGAAATGGGATGGTAAAGATGATAAGGGCAACCTTGTAAAACCCGGTAAATACAGCGTTCATATTGAAGCTGCGCGTGAGCACGGCACTTACCAGGTAATGACCGAAGAAATGGAATTCAACAGCAAACCCAAACAGATCACATTAACCGGCAATGTAGAAATTGCATCAGCATCCCTTGACTACAGAAAGAAACCTTCCGGAAAATAATAATAACGAAGCAAAGCCCGCTGCCCCCAAAAAGGCAGTTCAGCGTAAGCCACCCAATAAACCAATGAGTCCGTGGAAACGCCGGTTGTCCACACTTTCGAGGTGGCTGCATATCTATCTTTCGATGATCAGTTTTGTGATCCTGCTATTCTTTGCGGTAACAGGTCTGACGCTGAATCACCCGGAATGGGGTAATAAAGTGAATACCACACAGCAAAAAGGTAAGCTGAATGTTCAGTGGGTGAATAACGAAGATACCAGTCGTATTGCCAAACTGGAAGTTGTGGAATTTCTGCGCAAAACACACCATATCAAAGGTGCGATGAATGAATTCAGGATCGATGATATGCAATGCTCCGTTTCCTTCAAAGGACCAGGTTATGCATCAGATATCTTTATCACGAGGGAAACCGGCGAGTATGAACTTTCAGAAACCCGTACCGGTTTTATAGGTATTATCAATGACCTGCATAAAGGAAGAGATTCCGGCAGTGCCTGGTCTGCAGTGATCGACTTCTCAGCCATACTGATGACGATCGTTTCATTGAGCGGGCTGGTACTGATGTGTTTCCTGAAAAAAAAGCGTACTGCAGGCCTGGCAATTGCCGTTCTCGGTCTGATCATCAGTCTCTTCTTCTATTTTGTGGCTACGGCCTGATTTTAATTGTTGAAAGATGTTCCCGGTCAGTTAACTACAATGTTTTGCATATCAGCTGACCGGGAATATCATTCTAAGACGTCTTCTGAAGGGAGTTCTGCAAAACACAATCCTGCTATTTCTTCTAAAGCTGATTATAAATTGAACGTTCAGGCGGTCGTTGGCATCTATGTCGCTCATGTCACTCGATCTTGTCCCGAGCTGATATCTCCCGAAGGGGACTCAGCGCAGCACGCATTTGCTATTTCTGAAGCTGTTTATAAATTCAAACTTCAGGCGAGTGCAGCTTTTGGTTATTCGTTAATCATACCGATTTTACGCTGCCTCCGCTGACGTCTCCCGAAGGGGACTC
>NZ_FUWH01000013.1:0-22913 GCF_900167075.1 Sediminibacterium ginsengisoli
CGTCTATATCATTCAAAGCAGAGCTGACGGATCTTTTTACAAGGGATTTTCGGAAGATCCCTTACGCCGTCTTGTGCAGCATAATAATGGAGAATCCCACTACACTTCTGCTAAAATCCCGTGGACATTGGTTTATGTTGAGTTATTGCCAACTAAAAAAGATGCATTGATCAGGGAGAAAGCTTTGAAAAAATACAGCCACATGCAAATCAAAAATCTCATCCTTTCTGACAAAAATATTGTGACACAACTCTGATGCCGCCCTGTCACGTCCCAACCGAAGGTCGGGAGGGTTCGAGTCCCGTCCGGTCCGCAAAAAGCTTCACAATGAAATGTGAGGCTTTTTTGTTTTATGGTATCCCTCTGAAACACGCCATACTGATTAATAAGTGTAATCATCCTTAAATTCCCGCATTAAGGATTTTATAACTCCACTATTTTAAGCTATATATTTACAGTAATAGCATAATTCACTCACACAAACTACTAACTGTTTATGTCTGAAGAGCAAAAAAGGTTGCTTGAGCAACAGCTTTGGAATATTGCCAATACGCTACGGGGGAAAATGAATGCGGATGAATTCCGCGATTATATACTTGGGTTTATCTTCTACAAATACCTAAGTGAGAAAATGGAAATATTTGCCAATGATATATTGAAGCAGGACAAAATCAAATTCCGGAGTATTACGGCTAAAACGCCTAAAGCAAATGAATTTTTAGATGCTATCAAAGAAGAATCGTTAGAAAGACTCGGGTATTTTCTGAGGCCGGAAGAACTGTTCAGTGAAGTTGCAGCAAGAGGACAGGGAGATAATGAAGAAGATGTAGAAAAGTTTGATGAGCGTAAAACGAATTTCATTCTTGAAGATCTGCAAAAAATACTGACTAATATTCAGTTGAGTACAATGGGTACTGAAAGCGAAGAGGACTTTGATAACCTCTTTGAAGACATGGATCTGAACAGTACCAAACTAGGTAAAACACCGCAAGCAAGAAATGCAATCATTGCTAAGGTACTCACCCATCTTGACAAAATTGATTTCAACCTGAATAACACTGAACTTGACGTACTGGGCGACGCATATGAATACCTGATCGGACAATTTGCTAGTGGCGCGGGCAAGAAGGCGGGTGAATTTTATACCCCTCAGGAGGTTTCAAAGATATTGGCAAAACTAGTCACCACCGGTAAACATAAACTAAAATCCGTATATGATCCGACATGCGGCTCCGGTTCTCTTCTGCTTCGTGTAAAAAGAGAAGTAAAAGATGTGGCAATGTTTTATGGCCAGGAAATGAATCGTACGACCTATAACCTGGCAAGGATGAATATGATCCTGCACGGTGTGCATTATCGCCAGTTCGATATCAGGCAGGAGGACACGCTGGAGCATCCTCAGCATTTAGACAAAATGCCTTTTGAAGCCATCGTTGCAAATCCACCGTTTTCTGCACAATGGAGCGCAAACCCTTTGTTTACTAGTGATGATCGTTTCAGTCAATACGGGAAATTGGCACCGGCCAGCAAGGCGGATTTTGCTTTTGTACAGCATATGATTTATCATTTGGCTGAAAATGGCATTATGGCTGTTGTTTTGCCACATGGTGTTTTATTCAGGGGAGCTGCAGAACTTCACATCCGTAAATATCTGATTGAAAATAAAAATTACCTGGATGCAGTAATTGGTCTGCCTGCTAATATTTTCTATGGCACAAGTATTCCGACCTGCATTATGGTATTCAAAAAATGTCGTGAAAACCCTGATGATATATTATTTATTGACGCAAGTAATGACTTTGAAAAAGTAAAGACACAGAACATACTACGCGAAACGCATATCAATAAGATCATAGATACTTACAGAAACAGAACTGCTATTGAAAAATACAGTCATCTGGCATCTCTGAAAGAAATTGCTGAAAACGATTATAATCTCAACATCCCCCGATATGTAGATACGTTTGAAGAAGAAGAAGAAATAGATATACAAGCTGTAATGCGTGAAATAAAAGAACTGGAAGCTAAAAGGGCTGATCTTGATAAAGAAATTGAAGGTTATTTTAAAGAATTGGGATTAGTTTTTTAGACTTCTGGCAATCCTTAATGTTTATAGCTGATACTAAAAGTAATTGAGATGGCGACTAAGAAATTAAAAAATCGTAACGTTCCCAATTTGAGATTCCCGGGGTTTGAGGGGGAGTGGGAGGAAAGGAAGTTGGGGGAGATAGCTGAATTTTCAAAAGGAAAAGGTATTTCAAAAAGCGAGATTGCCGAAAATGGCATAACGGAGTGTATAAGATATGGCGAACTATATACACACTACGGTGAAGTAATCGATGAGATAAAATCACGAACTAATATTGATGCTCAGGATTTAGTATTTAGTAAAGCAAATGATGTTATAATTCCTTCTTCAGGAGAGACACAATTGGATATTGCAACAGCCTCTTGTGTGATAAAGGCTGGCATAGCTTTAGGAGGTGATCTGAATATAATCAGGGCCGCCTGTAACGGTATCTTTCTTTCCTACTATTTAAACAGTAAGAAAAAAATGGATATAGCCCGATTAGCCCAAGGAATTTCAGTTGTTCATCTCTATTCCAGTGAACTGGCTGTACTAAGCATACGCTTCCCAACACTAAATGAGCAAAATAAAATTGCGTCATTTTTAGCTTTAATAGATAGGAGAATAGCAACTCAAAACAAAATAATTGAGGATTTTAGGTCGCTAAAACAAACCGTCACTAAGAAGTTGTTTTCTCGCCGATTAAAGTTTAAGTACCCCAAAGGGCAGTACTTCCCTGACTGGCGAGAGACTAAATTTGGAGAGTTGACGGAAGTGGTTAGTAGTCGTAATAAAAATAATGAAAAGTTGCCCGTTTACTCCATAAATAACAAATCGGGATTCGTACCGCAAAATGAACAGTTTGACGGAATTGATAGCGATGAGCGGGGCTATGATATAAAAATGTATAAACTTATTGGCAAGAACACATTCGCCTATAATCCAGCGAGAATTAATGTAGGTTCGGTTGGCTATAGCGGAGAATTAGAAAATATTATTATTAGCTCATTGTATGTATGCTTTAAAACAAAAGAATCGATACGCGATCAGTTTTTGTTTCAATATTTGAAAACAAACTTCTTTGGTAAGGAAGTAGCAAAGAACGTTGAAGGCGGTGTAAGAGATTATCTATTTTATGACAATTTTGCAAAAATAAAATTTTATGTGCCTTGTATCCAAGAGCAGGACAAAATTGCCAATGTCCTCTCCGAATTAGACCAAAAAATTGCAATGCAAGTGTCGATACTTCAAAATTTGGAAGAGCAAAAAAAATATTTCTTGCAAAAATTATTCATTTAGGCAGACTATAGTTGACCTAATGATTGTTCAAATCCTCAATTAAAGGAATAAGAGAGTGTTTACTTGCTGGTAGATTGAGATTTATGGACAACGGTAGCAGTTTTCCCGTTTGGCAAACAAAAAAAATTGAAGACGTTTTAAAAATAGCAAGTGGAAGAGATTGCCGGCATTTAGGCGAAGGGGCGATACCTGTATTTGGAACGGGTGGCCTGATGACGAAGGTTGATTCCTTCTTACACGATGGAGAAACGGTTTGTATCGGCAGAAAGGGTACTATTGACAAGCCGATGTATTACAAAGGTAAAATTTGGACTGTAGACACTCTATTTTTTACACATTCGTTTACGGATGTTCTTCCCAAATTCCTTTTTTACGCGTTTCAGTCGATCAATTGGAAAGAACATAACGAAGCATCAGGAGTTCCAAGTTTATCAAAGAATACAATTAAGAAAATCTCTTTCAAAATTCCTTCAGAAAAGGAACAACGTTACGTTGTTGCCGCGCTCGACAGTATTAGTCAAAAAAATGAAATTGAAAAAGGAATACTAACACTATATCAACGCCAACAAAAATACTTTTTAGACAACCTCTTTATATGAAAAGGCTACCCAATAAATAACCCTTTTGTTGCCTGTATCTTGTCAATAGTTTCTTTTCACAGTCAATTCTTTGATCAATCTTAGTGAGTGCCGCTGATATCTTTAATTGCTCTTTCATTGATGGAATGTCAACGTAACATTCGTTAAACGTTCTGATGCTTACCGAAAATACCTTCGTGCCTTGGGCGAGCTGTCTTACTTGATGCCGAAAAATCCTAGAACGAAATAAATAACCTTTGAAGCCTTTAACTGTGAGGTTTAGCTTATCTCTCCCATGTATGGTATGTAAGCCACAAACAATTTTCTTGTCTCCGCAATTAATAATCTCTACTGCCTTTGCCACGTCGATTGTGTCTTCCGATGCATCGGCAAAAACAATATCTCCATTTTCACAAAGGGTAAAATTGCTAGGATTTGAGCTTAATTTGATTTTCGGTAGTGTATAGCTATCTGTGTCGATTAGAGTTGGTGCTCCTTGATGAATAAGGCCATAATGCAAATTATATAGAGTTCCACCGTTATAGTAATCCAATTGCTCCCATGACAACGAGTTCGTCGGAAAGAACTCAAGAAAATCAGAAACCTTGTACTTCTTCCAATCGTCACTAGCCCCCAAAAATCTAAGTTGTTTATTTAAAAGACCCTCTCTTATTCCTTTAATTAGGGTTTCAAGTTTCTCAATTATTTTGTTTTGGGTGGCAATGCGTCGGTCAATGAGTTCTAAAAAGGAAGCAATTCTATCTTGTTCCTTCCTAGAAGGAATTGCAATTTCATAGCTACCATATTCTTGGGAATTTATACCCGGTTGCCCTGATCGCATTGACATTAGTTTCACCCATCTTTTGTAGGTTTCGATTTGAGTTTGCGCAAATATGAATCGTGCATTGTATACTTCCTTTATTCGAGCTCTAATTAAGAAACCTGCGAAATAAAGCTTACCGTCCTCAACATTGTATAGATAGCTTTTCCCCGTACTTGCACCAGTCCTTGCAAGTAGAATATCGTTTTCTTGCACCAAGTAATGGTCTGTAAGGTCACCTTCGGGAGATACTGGCGGATTGGAGATGTACTCAGAAGACCGTTCATTAATGTCAGTAATTCTGATGTATTTATTTTCACCATCATATAGGGTTGCAGCAGCATTCATGCCATAATCTAACGAAACTGAACAGTCCTTCAGTTTTACGATCTCCCACTCCCCCTCAAACCCAGGGAATCGCAAATTGGGAACCTTAATGATTTATCGTCCTGAGATAAATCCCTTATTGCTTTTCTTTGACCTGAACATTAAAACGATTATATGATTCAACAGAAAAGTATCTCAGAGATTGTATCGCTATGGAAAACAGACAAAAAACAGTACGTAAAAAGATCAAGCTTTTCAGCTTACCTCCTATTGCTCGAGAATCACCTGATTCCGGTGTTTGGCAATAAATATAACATTGACGAAACCGAAGTACAGGCTTTTGTTTTTCAGAAACTGGAGCAAGGTCTTAGCCAGAAAACGGTGAAGGATATACTGATCGTATTAAAAATGGTCATGAAATTCGGGATCAAAAACAAATGGCTCGTACCGCAACAACTCGATATTCAGTTCCCTACAGAAAGAATAAAACAAAACATTGAGGTGTTAAGTCGTACACATCAGAAGAAAATGATGCAATACATCCAGGAGCATTTCACATTCAGAAACCTTGGGGTATATGTATGTCTTTGTTCAGGTATGCGCATTGGTGAGATCTGTGCTCTTACATGGGAAGACATTGATACCGACAATGGCATCATCAGCATCCGCAGAACTATTCAACGCATTTATAACATCGAGGGGAACATTCGCAAAACTGAAATAATTCTTGACACACCTAAAACAAAAAACTCTATCCGGGAGGTTCCTATGAATAAAGACCTCTTAAGAATGCTAAAACCTATAAAAAAAGTGGTGAACCCAGCTTTTTTTGTCCTGACAAATGACGCTAAACCGACCGAGCCGAGAACTTACAGAACTTATTATAAAAATCTGATGAAAACACTGGGCATGCCGGATCTGAAATTTCACGGCCTCCGGCATAGTTTTGCTACCCGGTGTATAGAAAGCCAATGTGATTATAAAACCGTTAGTGTTCTATTAGGCCACTCCAATATCAGCACTACCCTAAACCTCTATGTTCACCCCAACCTGGAACAGAAAAAAAAGGCAATTGACCAGATGTTCAAAGGGCTGAAATAAAGGAAATTATTAGAATATTATATAAGCTTTATAATTACTATTTTATTATTTTAGAGCTTATGTCTAAGGAGTCCGAACAAATACTGGAAGAAAAACTGATAGCTCAATTACAGAAATTGGGCTATCAGTTTGTATCTGTTCCGAATGAGGCTAGCTTAATACAAAACCTGAAAACGCAACTGGAAAAACATAATAATCTTAATTTTTCCGATACCGAATTCGAGAAAGTTCTTAATATTCTCAATAAAGGTTCTGTTTTTGAGAAAGCCCATACGCTTCGCCAAAAACAACATATTATTAAAGACAATGGAGATAATCTCTATTTTGAATTTCTCAATACAGAATTCTGGTGTCAAAACCAATATCAGGTAACAAACCAGGTATCACAAGAGGGTACATATAAAAACCGATACGATGTTACATTATTGATTAATGGCCTCCCTTTAGTGCAAATAGAATTAAAACGTCGCGGGCTTGAGCTTAAAGAAGCATTCAATCAGGTTGATCGTTATCGGAAACATAGTTTTGGTGCCGGGCACGGGCTTTTTCATTTCGTGCAGATATTTATAATAAGCAATGGGGTTAATACTAAGTACTTCAGCAATTTCGGCACAAGTAAACAGGAATATCTGCAAACATTCCATTGGACAGACGAAAACAATAAACCACTTAATAATATTCTTAACGGTTTTACAGATGCGTTCCTGGAGCCTTGTCATGTCAGTAAGATGATCTGTAAGTATATAGTGCTTCATGCCACTGAGAAAAAATTAATGATTCTCCGGCCCTATCAATATTATGCGGTAGAAAATATTATTAAAAAAGTATCCGAAAATATCATCTTGAACGGCTATGACATCAACAAAAATGGCTATATATGGCATACGACTGGAAGTGGTAAAACCTTAACCAGTTTTAAAGCAAGCCAGATATTAGCAAATATACCGGCTATAAAAAAAGTAGTTTTTGTTGTAGATCGGAAGGATTTGGATTACCAGACAAACCAGGAATATGAAAAATTCAGTAAAGGATGTGTGAGCAGTGCTGATAACACGTCTGAATTAATTCAGAAATTCAATGATCCAACAGTCAGAATAATTGTTACTACCATTCAAAAATTAAATTACGCTATAGCAGGAAAAAATATCCTGCGGATGAAAGACATACAGCACCAACGCATGGTTTTCATTTTTGACGAATGTCATCGCAGCCAGTTTGGCGATACACATAAAAAAATAGTTAATTACTTCACAAACATTCAATTATTTGGTTTTACAGGCACTCCCATCCTGGCCGAGAATTCGAACGGAGAAAAAACAACGAATAGTTTATTTGGCAAATGCCTTCATAAATACGTGATCACCGATGCTATCCGTGATGAAAATGTCCTTCGGTTTTCAGTAGAATACATACAAACGTTTAAACAAAAAGATCATATTATAGACCTCAAAGTTGAGGAGATCAACGAGGAAGAAGTTTTTGAAGCACCTGAAAGAAAAGAAGCTATTGTAGATTATATTTTGCAATATCATTCACAGAAAACACAAAATGGCGCTTATTGTGCGATGATGTGCGTACAGGACATCGACTCAGTAATTAAATATTATGAAATATTCAAAGCGAAAAAGAAGACAAGCGTTCATCATTTAAAGATAGCTACAATATTTAGTTTCGCTCAGAATGAAGATCCGTTGGATTTTGAGATCAAATCCGATACTGGCCGCGCACAAGAATTGAAAGAATCTGAACAACTTATACCACACAGAAGAGATTTATTAGATACGTACATTCAGGATTTTAATGAAATGTATGGCACAGCTTATAGCACAAAAGATAGTCTCAGCTTTTACAATTACTACAACGATGTAGCGAAAAAAGCAAAAAATAAAGATCTCGATATTCTCCTTGTTGCCAACATGTTCCTTACCGGGTTCGATAGTAAATATGTCAACACCCTTTATGTCGACAAAAACTTACAATATCATGGCCTGATCCAGGCATTTAGCAGAACGAATCGCATACACGATAAAAACAAAACCCAAGGCAATATTGTTTGCTTTAGAAATTTAAAAGAAAAAACTGATGAGGCTATTACTCTTTTCAGTAATAAAGATGCGATAGATGAGGTAATTGTTGAACCATATGAAAAATATGTGATACAGTTTAACAAAGCGGTTGATGCCCTATCCGATATCACTCCAACCTTTGACTCAGTAGATGACCTGTATTCAGAAGAGGACCAAATGCAGTTCGTTCTTGCGTTCCGGGAAGTAATGCGATTATTTAAAAAAATGGAACATTACACTGAATTTGACTGGAACGACCTGAATATTAAAGAGCAAATTTTTAAGAATTTCACCGGGAAGTATCAGGATCTTAAAGATAAGATTAGCCTCAAAAAAGATTCGACCAAAATTTCAATACTGGAAGACATCGATTTCGAACTTGAGTTAATCAGGAGAGATACCATAAATGTTACTTATATCCTCCAGCTATTAATTAAATTAAAGACAAACAATAAAGCTAAGGATAAAACAGCCATTGAAACTGAAATATCCAATCTTTTGAATTCAGAAGTAACGCTTAGAAGCAAAAGGGAATTGATCGACAAATTCATAAAAGAAAACTTTGTCAGAATAGCAGATGTAGAAGATATTAAAGAAGAGTTTGATAAATTCTGGGATGAAGAACAACGTAGAGAACTTTCCAAGATAATTGTTGAAGAAAATCTATCTGTAGACAAAACAGAAAAATTGATCGAAAACTATCTGTTTGCCGAAAGAGTACCGCTCCGCGATGAAGTATTGGAGTTGATTGAAGGTGCGAAGCCTGGTTTATTGGAGCGTAAGAGCTCTGGCAACAGAATATTAAAACGCATTGTTGACTTCGTCGAAACTTTTATTAAGGGCTTGTAAAATAAACCGTTTTAAAACATATACAGTTACAATTTAAACACTTACAGATTTAACACGTATACACCATCTAATCAACCTCATTAATATTCCTCACCCTTACATTCGGCATCTTCCTGAATATATCCTGCATATACTTTCGATGATTGGCGCCGGCGATGACGACCACTTTTTTAGCGCCTGTCATTCTCGCCCTGTTTACAACATTATGACACATGCCCTCGTTTCTCATCAGCCACCAATGTATTTTTGAAAGCATTTCTTCTTTGGGAAAACCATTCGTTTTATACATAACGGGCAGGTAAAAATCTCCCGAGGCGGAAATCGCGGCTGCCTCATCCGTGTTCAACCATTCCGTCATGGTATTTGAAGAGGTTTCGATATTCTTATACTTATCAAATCCTTTATTCATACTGTCCAAAGCTGATTTTAAATCAGCTTCAGCAGAAGCTGTGAGGCTTTTCCTGAATAAAGTGAATGCTGTGTCGAATGCTACCCAGGAGGCCTGCCAATTCAAATCATAGTCCTGGCAATCCATGGAAAGTAATTCCTGAATCCCGAACTCACGCATCATCGGGAATGCTATAAAAGCATATTCCGAAGTTTTCAGCCTTCGCATACTTCGCCCGGTTGTATCCAACTGAGGACTAAGCAATTTTCCGACATAGTTTTCAAGTGCTGCATCCTGTTTCTGCTGCAGGAAATCATAAACCTGCCAGAACTGATAATGGCCATTTGCCACATCCTGGTCAAGGTAATAAGCATGAGCCAAATCGGTTTTCAAGCGATAATCATTGGGTTTCAGCAGCGATAGCTTCTTTAAACTGTCAATCGTATGCGGCAGTAATTCATCTTTTATAGTATGATTACTCCGCAGCATTTTTAGCCGATTGATATTGGGCTGTTTACACCAGTAATCCATCACGAGCCGCTCATCTTCTCTACTCAGAAACTCACCAAAAAATGCATCAGGCTTAAACTTTCTGATTTTATTATGCAGGCCGGAAAAGTCCTGTTTGGGATACTTACTATAATCATGAGAAACCCCTATCAATAAAACATCAATATCCTGAGCGCTGGCATTGACCGCAATGGAAAAAAATAAAAAAAGGATATACTTCATGTTTTTGCACCGCCTCATTAGTTAAAGGATTTTGTTTTTATTCCGCCAGGCCGACAGCATAGCTTTAAAAAGGTTACCTTTTTAAAATTAAGACAAATTCAACTTACTGTTGCCGGTCAGGCGACCGGTAACGGAGCCTTGCCGTTGTTGCTCGCCTGACCATAACCATTCGGAAGCATGCATTCGACCGGAAACTGAAATGGATAAGCAGCTTTAAAAATAGTAAGCACGTGCTGCGCTGAGTCCCCCTTTGGGAGACATCAGAGACAATGTAGAATCGGTACGGTTAACCATTAACCAGAAGATCCTACCAGTCTTTGCAGAGGCGCCTCTTTGGGTTCGGTACCCAGCGAAGCGCAGGTAATCGAAATGATGCGAAGCGCATTTCGATAGAGGCCAAAGAAGCGCTGGCGCAAAGACGAGGCCCAGCGGCCTGAGCGACACACCGTCTGAAGATTGAAATCTATAAGCAGCTTTAGAAATCGCAAGTGCATGCTGCGCTGAGTCCCCTTCGGGAGACATCAGCGAGAGAACAAAGACGAGGCCCAGCGGCCTGAGCGACACACCGTCTGAAGATTGAAACATGCTCCGGATCATTGGTCTGTCGACCACACCGGCTGGTATTACACCTCCCCCGCCAGCAACACCGATGGCGCATACCCGAATTGCTTCTTGAAAGCAAAAGAAAAATGCGACAGATTCTCGAACCCTACTTCGTAACAAACATCGATCGGTTTTTTCTTTTTCTGCACAAATTCGTAATGTGCCAGGTCAAGGCGCTTTTTAGTGAGCCAGCGCTGCGGTGTGGTGGCGAATATCTTTTTAAAGTCCCTTTTGAAAGTAGTGAGGCTTCTTCCCGTGAGGTAACCGAATTTTTCCATTGGCAGATTGAACATGAAGTTCTTCTCCATATAATCGGCGAGATCAATTTTTCCAGGCTCTTCAAAATTCGCGAGCACATTATCGATGCCCTGATCTATGGAACGCAATATTGTAACAGCCTCGGTTATTTTCAGGTTGGCGAGATCCGCGGGCAGATCTTTCATGTCGAAATACGGAACCAGCGAAGCAAGACAACTTTCCAGCAAAGGATGACCTGAATAGTGTCGTATGCCCTGCTCATCTTCCGTAAAAGGCTTCACGCTTTGCTTTGCATAAAAACTACGAAGCCAGTCCGTGGTTAAGTGCATTACCACCGTTTTATGTGGCTGCCCGTCTTTGGGATAATTGATGATGGTAGCCAGCTGGTTTCTCGGAATGAGGAAAATATCACCTTTCCTGAACAGGTATGAACCTTCGGGCCTTATGATCTTGGTTTCGCCGGAGAGGAACCAGATCAGCATGTGCTGGCCGAACATGACATCCGATTTGAAGAACTTATCCTCGTAGCACGACAGCTTGATATCTTCCGTAATATATTTAGCCTGGTATTCCATAACGGTACCGCATTTAGCTTTTACAAAAATAAGGTCTTCGGGCTACCGGTTTAACGATTGACCGCCATCAACAAGATATTCAGCACCGGTAATATAAGCCGCGTCATCACCGGCAAGGAAACTGATCAGCTTACCAGCTTCAGCCGGAATACCAAGCCTGCCCAGCGGCACACCGGATTTAATGAACTCCTGCGTCTTAGGATCGTTAAGACCCGCTTTTTCCATGATCTCTGTAGCAAAAGGCCCGGGGCTTACCGCGTTCACTCTGATCCTGCGCGGGGCCAGTTCTACGGCGGCTATTTTCATCACTGCATTGATCGCAACCTTGCTTGCAGCATATACAGATGTTTGCGGGATAGATTTTGATGCCGAGGACGATGAGATCAACACTACCGATGCACCGTCATTCAATACCGGTATCAAACGGCTCAGTGTGAAATAAGCGCCTTTCACATTCAGGTCCATCACTTCATCGAATAATTCTTCCGTAGCGTTTTCGATCATGGTCAGTTTGGAGATCCCTGCATTCACCACAAGAATATCGATCTTTCCATATTGTGTTGCTACAGTTGCTGAAAGCGTTTCAATGTCTGCCATTTTCGACTGGTCCGCGATCATTGCAACCGCGCCCAATTCTGCCGCAGCTTTTTCTACAGCTTCTTTTCTGCGGCCGGTAATGATCACTTTTGCCCCGTTCGCAACCAGTTCTTTGGCTGCGGCATAACCTATACCGCTGTTGCCGCCTGTGATAAGCGCGGTCTTGCCTTGTAAATTCTGCATTTGATCTATTTTTAGAACGATGCCGCTATTCAGTATCGCCGATACTCATAACAGCATGTCATGATTTAACAGGGTTAATTTAACAGACGTCAAATTCAATTCCGGTCATCGTTTCCGTGAGCTCCCAGAGTTGTTTTGCATTATGTTCGTCCAGCGAATATGCCTGTACGCCGTTTTTATGCAATTGGTCCGGATGAACGGACAGTCCGGCTACATCACAGTCCTCACAGTAAACACCACCGGTATTATTCAACTGCGCACTGGTAGCAGCCCAGACAGTAGTAGCAGCACCCTGCGGGATCGTTTTCAGCGTTGCGGCAACTTCAGGGCGCAGGTTATCGTTCTCATCGAGAAAACCCATCTGGCGGAACAGTTCAACAGGAGCTTCACGGGCCAGCTCTGTACCACCTATTGAACCCGGGTGCACTGAATAAGCACTTACATTAAAAGCTTTTGCACGTTCATTGAGTTCCAGCGCAAAGAGATTACTCGCTGTTTTAGACTGACCATAAGCCTGTAAAGTTTCGTAGGCACGATGTTCGAAATTGGGATCACCGAAATTGAACGGCGACATGTGATGACCGAGTGAAGAAACATTCACAACCCTTGCGCCATTTGCTTTTTTAAGTGCAGGCCAGAGTCTTGCAGTAAGATGAAACTGTCCGATATAATTGGTAGCCAGCTGCGACTCTATACCACGTGGGTCTTTACGCAGCGGCACCCACATAATTCCTGCATTATTGATCAGCAGGTGCAGCGGACGGCCTGATGCGAGAAATTTTGCAGCAAATGCATCGATCGATGCAGTATCCATCATATCCATTTTTTCAATCTCGATATTAGCAATGCCTTGCAGGTTCTTTTTTGCTTTTTCCGCGTCACGCGCCGGAACGAGCACTATGGCACCTGCACCTGCTAATGTTTTTGCTGTTTCCAGCCCGATGCCGGCATTGCCACCGGTAACGATGGCGATCTTGCCGCTGAGGTCGATCCCCTCTATCACATCTGCTGTTGTTGACTGAGCGTTGAATCCTGAGCCGAGCGGGAGCTGTAATGCGCCCTGGTAATTGTTTTGTATCATTTTGATGTTGTTTTGTTGATACAAAAGTAGAGCGCGGTTTTCCGGTCCGCTTTGTTTAAAAGGCCGAATTTACTTTGTTTAAAAGCTCATATCAGAAAGGCAAACTGATCAGAATTTAGCCACCAGTATGATCCGCTTGAAAGCATAGATCATAGGTGAAGTTGTAAAATGGGCGGCGATCCTGTTTTTATATTCCTGTATGAACTCTGCCTGCATCGGCTCTTGCAGTTTCTCCATATAAGGAACGAGCGCTGATCCGGAGATGAATTCATATAAAGTCTCAGTGGATGCTGCAATGATGGGATACACTTTCTGATAAACGAGTATGTCTTTGGCCGCGTTATCGAAAAACAAACGGGTGTAATCGTCTAACGATAGCACGGGAGAATAACGTATCGTCTCTTTCAATACCTCGTAATACGGCGCTTCCTGTACCTGTTGATGCAGGATCTGGTTCAGCAGGTTTTCTTTCTGCGATGGCATTTGTACGGCAAGCTGTCCGCCAGGCAATAGTTTCGAAATTAATTTCGGAAAAAGTGATACGTGATCGCCAACCCATTGAAGGGATGCATTTGCAATGATCGCATTCCATTGTCCGGGTAGTTCGAGTTGCTCCTGCACCGATCGCTGTGCAAAGCTTATATTTTCCTGCCGGGGTGCTTTAGACAGCATTTCAGCGGAATTGTCGACACCCAGCACCTGTGCACCATTAAATTTATCTGCAATGATCTTTGTAAGTTCTCCTGTTCCGCAACCCAGGTCAAGGATACGCATTCCCGGCTTTACATCGACATGAGCAAGCATGTCGTAAAAAGGTTCGTAACGTTTTTCTTTGAATTTGTTATAGACATCGGGGTTCCATGGCATACGTCAGCGCTTTAACACATCAGGAATTGGATTCTATATAAAGATACGATTCATTTACCGGAACATTTTGAAACGGATTCCGGTCATTTTTTGAATACCAGAACCTCACGGAACAACTGAAATTCCTTGTTAACTTTAAAGTATGAAGCAAACGCAACCCTTTTACGTGCGGCTGGCGATCTCACTGGTATGCCTTGTATTTTCAGTACTGATATTACGTGAAGCATCCGCACTGCTGATCCCTTTATTCGGCGGCTTTCTCCTGGCCATCGTACTGTTACCTCTCGTTCATGTATTGGAAAGAAAAGGTACCAGCCGCAGCGGTGCTTCAATGATTGCCGTGAGTTGTTTCATCCTGGCGTTCTTTACCATCAATTATTTTCTCACTGCGCAACTGGCATTGTTCTCTACGGAATTGCCCAATATCAATAATAAAATGCAGGAAATGTTTGCAGGTCTGCAAAGCTGGTTCAGCAGTAAATTTCATATAGACCAGGCGCACCAGATCAATTACCTGAGCAGTTCTTTCAAAGACATTGTAACCTGGATAACAGGTTTTGCGAGCAGGCTGGTGCTTTACCTTGGGAATATCATTGTGTGGATCCTTTTCGTGTGCATCTACGCTTATTTTATCCTTTATTACAGGAGATTACTGGTACGGTTTGTAATGAAGCTGCTCGAAAAAGATTACCCGGACCAGGTACAACATATCATCAGGGAAAATAAAAAAGTGATCAAGGAATATATCGTAGGATTGCTGCTCGAGTTCCTGATTGTTTTACTGCTGAGCTTTTTTGCATTGCTGATACTCAACATCAAATATGCGATGATGCTGGCGATCATAGTTGCGTTACTGAATATTGTTCCTTACCTGGGTATTTACACCGCCGTTCTTTTTGTAATGCTGGTTACCTACGCCAACAGTACCGGGACCGCAGCTATTCAAGCTGCTGTTGCATTGCTGATCATTCATTTTATCGATGCACTTTTTTTGCTGCCGAGGATAGTAGGTTCGAGAATGAAGATGAACCCGTTCATTACCATCATTGCAGTGATCACCGGCGATATTATCTGGGGAGTTCCGGGTATGTTCCTCTTTATACCGCTCGCTGCGATGCTCAAGATCATATTCCAGCATATCAGTTCCATGGAAGCATGGGCGATATTGCTGGATGAGGATAAGCCGGTGAAGAAAAAGAAACGCACTGCTGATCAGGGATAGACGTCGCAGAGTCCTCTCCGGGAGAGCTCGCGGGGACTAGCTGTGTATACACCACGTGGTAGTGTTTCATTTCAGCCTGAGCAGATGTCTCCCCGAAGGGGGACTCTGCGCAGGCTGAAGACCAACCTTTCAACCAATAATACTGCCGTTTCATTTTATAAAATCAGCATTCGGTCATAAGCCCAGGAATTATTGCGGCTGATTACGTTAAGTTAGCGAATGCAACAAAAAACAGCCGTGATCTCCGGTGCCAACCGTGGCATCGGACTGGAAGTTGCCCGTCAGCTGGCAGCATTGAACTATACTGTCTATCTCGGTTCCCGCAACGCGGAGGCCGGGCAAAAGGCGCTCTCCCATTTTGCAGATACCACACAGGTATACCCGGTCATGCTCGACCTCGATAACCCAAGCAGCTTCCGTGCATTATCAGCTCTGCTGAACGAACGCCATGGCCATCTCGATGTACTTGTGAACAATGCGGGTGTGTTACTTGAAACCGATCTGACGGCAGACTCAACCAGCACCATTGAGCCTTATATCCTGCGCCGTACCATGGAAGTTAATTTCCTGGGTGCGGTAGGACTTACCAACCAGCTATTACCCTTATTACTGAAAAGCGATGCTCCGCGTATCGTAAATGTATCCAGCAATATGGGCTCGCTGGGCATGCATGCAGCGGGTGCGCCTCTGCCCCATACTTTCGCTTACAATACCAGCAAAACAGCGCTGAACAGTTACACGATACACCTCGCAAATGCATACAAAGAATCTGGGATGAAAGTGAATTCAGCGCATCCGGGTTGGGTGAAGACCGATATGGGTACACAATATGCGCCGTTGGAAGTGGCTGAAGGTGCATTAACCATCATCAGGCTGGCTACTTTACCTGCAGATGGCCCTACCGGCCGGTTCTTTCATATGGATGAAGAGATTCCGTGGTGAGTTCTTTTTGCCTATTTTACAGCCGTTATGACCATCAAAACCAAGCTGGCACTGGTGAAAACCATTCATACCCTGATCTGGGTTTTCTTTAATGTAGTGATCTTTTATATGCTGTATGCCGCCATCGCCAACCGGATTGACAAATGGTTGTGGATCGGCTTTGGCCTGTGTATTATTGAAGGGCTCGTATTGCTCGCGTTCCGGTTCACATGCCCGCTTACGATTGTGGCCAGAAGGTATACTGAAGAAACAAAAGACAATTTCGATATTTATCTCCCCGTATGGCTTGCAAGACATACCAAGCGCATTTATATTTCACTTGTATTTCTGATCATACTGATCGTTCTGTTCAGGCTGTGGCAAAATAACAACGGGCAGTAATCTCACAATCACTGCCCGCCATCATTCAATTCAAAAAATTATTTCTCGCCCAGGCCGTCGGTTTTCTACTATTTAGCTACCGCATTATAATAAATCGGCCAGGGATATTCATGACTTTACGGTTTCCCGTAACAAAAAAGGCCGGCTTTTTTGTTAATTTATACGCAAGAAAAAATAAAATTAGCATATAACAGTATGCTATAATCCGCTTTTGATTTTTCTTACAAAAGATTATTTTGTATGTAATTATCATAAATAAAAAGCTCCACCGAAGCAGAGCCAAGAAATCTTCGGCTTATAGCCTTATTGTGATTTGCTGTACAAAAATAATATAAAAAATTAAAATAATTCATTTATGAATAAAATATTTGCGGTTGATCTTGGAACTAATTCAATAGGATGGGCTTTACGTGATCCTAATCTTACAGGAAACCAAATTGAGAAATTTGGCGTACTTACTTTTAATAAAGGGGTCGGCTTAGGAAAAACAGGTGAATATTCCTATGCAGCTGAACGAACCCAAAAACGTTCAACGCGCAGATTATACCAATCCAGAAAATATAGATTATGGGCTACACTTGAAAGCTTGATAAAGGAAGGATATTGCCCGTTAAGCATTGAAGATCTAAATAAATGGCGTCACTATGACAAAGATGAAGCCATTAGAAACAATAATGGCGGAAGGGTTTATCCCATAAATAATCATCTTTTTAATGCATGGATAAAACTTGACTTCAACAATGACGGGAAGCCTGAATATGCAAGCCCTTATCAATTACGGAAGGAACTGGCAGAAATAAATCTTGATTTTACTAAAATAGAAAACAAATTTAAGTTAGGGAGAGCGTTGTATCATATTGCGCAACGAAGAGGCTTCAAAAGCAGTCGCAAAACAACAGATGAGCACAAAGAGCAAGATATATCGGACGACGAAATAGTAGATTTACAACGTTCCGAAAAAAAGAAAAACAAAGTAATAACTGATCTTTTTGAAAAATACCCGGAGGCGAAAACAATAGGTCAGCTTTTTGCTTTATTGGAATCTGATCATGTTAGAATACGAGAAAATTTTGCTCAATATGCCATACGAGAAAATTACAAAGACGAGATCAAATACATTTTTTTGTTTCAGAAATTGGGATTAGAACACTCGATTTATACTAAATTAGTAGAGAAAAGAAAAAACGCAAATGATGGCAGCATTTTTTATAAACGCCCCTTGCGCTCTCAAAAAGGGTTGATTGGCAAATGTACATTGGAGCCTAATAAATATAGAGCACCAATCAGCCACCCTGATTTTGAAATTTTCCGCGCATGGTCCTTTTTAAACAATATTAAATATAGACCTGTTACAGATAAAACTTCAACTTGGCAACCTCTACCGTTGGAACTGAAAGAGCATATCTATCATGAGAAATTTTTCAGAAAATCAAAAGCCTATTTCCCATTCGCAGAAATTGCTGATCTCGTTAAAAAAACGGGGCATAATTGGGAACTGAATTATCGTGCGAACACCACTGTAACAGGTTGCCCTGTATCCGCCCGGCTAAGAGATATTTTTGGTGTCGATTACATGCAATTGAAAATAGAGAAAGAAAAAAACTCTATCTCTGGAAAGAGTTGGTATGACATTGAAGATATATGGCATACCCTATTTAATTATGAGGATCAAGAATTTGTATTTGATTTTGCCGTCGAAAAGCTCAGGCTAGATGAAACCAAGGCTAAACAATTTGTAACTGCGTGGAATACCATGCCAGTTGGTTATGGGATGTTAAGCCTTAATGCAATACGAAAAATCAATACTTTCTTAAGAAAAGGTTTAATTTATACGGAAGCAGTGTTGTTAGCGAATATTCCATCTATTATCGGTCAAGATTTATGGCTTAACAACGAACAGTTTTTTTTACAACACATTGGAGCGCTTATTGATGAAAACAGAAGACAAAAAACAATTTTAAATATTGTAAATAATCTTGTTTCGCGACATAAAAACCTCGATCAAAAATATGGGTACAAGGACAGCTCTTATATACTAGACAATCAAGATAAAAAGGATATTCTAACGGCAGTAGAAGACACCTTAGGTATAAAAAAATGGTTGGAATATAACCCTATTGAAAAAGAAAAAATAATACAAACTATCACCGATTGCTATCAAGCATATTTTAAGACATCGGAACTGAAAAGGAAAGATATAAATGGCGAACGCCATTTTGAAATAAAGTCCGGCAATGATTTCTATTATAAAACGGATGCTGGCTATTATCGTTTACCTAAATTAATTGACACAATAGCTCATTTTGTGCAATTAAACTTTTCTGTCTCTAATAAACCATTATCATTCATATACCACCCTTCAGAAATCAGTATCTATCCACCAGCCAAGCCTGACAAGAATGGATTGTTAATGTTAGGAAGCCCAAAAACTGGGGCTTTCAAAAATCCAATGGCCATGCGAGCACTTCATGAATTACGTAAGCTAATTAACTATATGATTAAAAATAACCATATAGATACTGATACTCGAATTGTTGTAGAAGTTTCAAGGGAATTAAATGATACAAATAAACGCTGGGCGATAGAAGCTTGGCAAAAACAACGTGAGTCGGAAAATAAAGAATTTGCCCAAGCAATAGAGCATCTAATATTCACCAATCCAGACATATCTGCAAGCAATCAAAATAAGCAGGATATAGATAAAATTAGATTATGGTATGAACAAACTGAAGAAGAAACATTGCCCCCAGTTACTAATACTAAAAAAGACATTAAAGGGATGAGGTGGACAGAAAATGTAAAAAAATCTTACAAAGAAATTATATCTCAGAAATCTTTAGTGGATAAATATAGGCTTTGGAAAGAACAGGGATGCCAATGTATTTATACAGGTAGATTAATTAGTATTACGGACTTGTTCAATGAAAATGTAATTGATTTCGAACATACGTTACCAAGAAGCAAATCATTTGACAATTCTTTGGCAAATCTTACTGTTTGTTATGCTGATTATAATCGTACAGTGAAAAAGAACCAGATACCTAGCCAACTCGTCAATTATGAAACTTCACACAACGGTTATTCTCCAATATTACCTCGGCTTGAAAAATGGAAAGAAAAAATAGAACGTATTAAGCAACAAGTTGATTTTTGGAAATCGAAATCTAAAAAAGCAATCGATAAGCAGAGAAAAGATGACTCCATACGTCAACGTCATTTATGGCAAATGGAATTAGACTATTGGAAAAATAAGGTAGACCGATTCACAATTACTGAAATAACAAGTGGATTTAAGAATAGTCAAAAAGTAGATACACAGTTAATATCTAAATATGCGCTGCATTATCTAAAGACATATTTCGAAAAGGTAGACATACAAAAAGGAAGCATAACTGCGGAATTTAGAAAAATCTACAAATTGCAAATGCCTGATGAAAAGAAAGATAGAAACAAACATTCTCATCACGCAAAGGACGCTGCAATATTGACACTAATTCCTGTTGCCGCTAAAAGGGATGCTATTTTGGAGAAATATTATAACAGCAAAGAACAAAAAGAAAAATTTACTGAAGCAGAACCGTATAGAGGGTTTAAAAGAGAACATATTTTAAACATCGATGACACCTTACTAATCCACAATATCGTAAATAATCAATCTCTTACACCTGCGAAACGAAAAGTAAGAAAAAGAGGCAAAGAACAGTTTATTAAAGACTCTTCTAATCCAATGTGGTCAACAGGAGATAGCATTAGAGGCCAGCTGCATCAGGAAACATTTTATGGAGCTATAAAACCAGCCAGGCGTGATGCGCAAGGGATACTACAAAAAGATGAGTCCGGCAAATTTATTCAGGAGGATAAAATAAGATATGTAATAAGAGTTCCTTTTCAATACAGAAAAGACTCAAATACACCAGGCTTTAAAACTTTGGAGGAAATAGAAAAACAAATTGTGGATGTAGGATTAAAATCTCAAATAAGGAAACAGGTTGAGAAGGCCGAAAGTTTGAAAGAGGCTTTTGAAAAAGGGATTTTCATGCTTGATAAAAATGGCCGTCCACACGGGAATAAGATAAGGCATATTAGGGTTTGGGCTAGCGTTTCTGACCCTCTCATAATCAAACCACAAACAAATCTTTCGAAGATAGACTATAAACAAAATTATTACGCAGCAAATGCAACGAATAGTTATTTTGCTTTATACTCCGGAGATGAAAAAAAATCATTTAAATATAGAAACCTTTTTGATGTTGCTAATATCTTGTCAAAAAATGGCGCAAGAAAACCTGAGGAATTATTTGAGCCTTCAATTATTTCAAAAGAAAAAAAAGACTTACAACTTAAGCTTAGTTACATTTTAGAGTCTGGAATTAAGGTAATCTTTTACAAAGAAAAAGAGGATTTAAAAGCATTCAGCATCTCTGAATTGTCGAAGAGGCTATATGTATTTACCAACTTTGAAAAAGATGGCCGTCTCAATTTCAAATACCATCTCGAAGCCAGAATTAAAATTGACGATAATTATTCAGAATCGGAATTAGATTTTAGCACGCCCAAGCCAACATTAAGGTTTAGCTATGCTAAATACGAATTCCTGGTAGAAACTTATGATTTTACAATAAATATGGACGGAAGTATTAAATGGCATAAATGATCAAACGCACTTTATATTTCGGAAATCCTGCATATCTCAAAACCATAAATGAGCAGATGGTTGTGGAGATTCAGGAAAGCGGTGAAACAAAAAAGGTTCCGATTGAAGATATCGGGCTACTGATCATGGACCACCAGCAGATTACCATAACCCAGGCATTAATGGCCAAGTTATTGGAAAATAATGTTGCATTAATTACCTGTAATAAAACACATCATCCTACCGGCATGTTCCTGAATTTAGACGGTAACACATTGCAAAGCAAAAAATTCCAGGCACAGATTGAAGCGAGCATTCCCTTAAAAAAGCAATTATGGCAGCAAACGGTCAGCGCCAAAATATACAACCAGGCTATGTTACTGGCAGCTGAAAAAATAGAAAACAAACTATTACTTGCGTTGTCAAAAGATGTAAAAAGTGGCGACAGTGATAATTACGAAGGGCAGGCAGCCGTTTATTACTGGAAAAATCTCTTCCCTCCTTTCCTGAACTTCACCCGCGAACGGGAAGGGGCACCACCTAATAACCTGCTCAACTACGGTTACGCAATCTTAAGAGCAGTTGTGGCGCGTAGCATCGTTGCATCGGGTATGTTACCTACTTTGGGTATTTTTCATAGAAACCAGTATAATGCATATTGTCTTGCAGACGATATTATGGAACCTTACCGTCCGTATGTCGACAAAATTGTTTGCGACATTGTTGGAATGAATGGTCACTATCTCGCCATGGGAACAAAGTTCAAACAGCAATTATTGGGTATTCCTGCAATGGATGTAACGATTGACGGGCAGAAAAGTCCCTTAATGAATGCAGTTCAGAGAACAACAGCAAGCCTGGTGAGATGTTTTGAAGGCAAGACCAGAAAAATATTATATCCGGTAATGAATTGAATAATCCTATTGAAAATCAGTGCATTCCCGTTTAAATGCATATCGAATTATGTGGGTATTAGTTTTTTTTGATTTACCAACGGAAACCAAAAAGGACAAGAAACACTATGCCACATTCCGGAAAAAGATTATGAGTGATGGATTCGCCATGTTTCAATTCAGCATGTATATACGTCATTGCAATAGTAAGGAAAATGCAGATGTGCATGTAAAAAGGGTAAAATCCATACTTCCGCCTGATGGGAATGTTGGAATTATGTGTATTACAGATAAGCAATTTGGTATGATGGAGATATTTAAAGGCCAGGACCTGGTTGATCCGCCGGATACTCCCCAGCAACTGGAATTATTCTGACAGAAATAAAAAAATGGGCAAAATGCCCATTTTTTTGATCGTAAAATAGCTCTGTAATCCTATCCCAGTAAGGT
>NZ_FUWH01000013.1:25948-110323 GCF_900167075.1 Sediminibacterium ginsengisoli
GTTGTCGAAGATCTAAGCTACTTAATAATTTGAAAGCAAATCACGACCGAATACATAGAATAATAACGGGCAGTAACCCCACGATCACTGCCCGCCATCATTCAATTCAAAAAATTATTTCTCGCCCAGGCCGTCGGTTTTCCATTGTTTGATCACAGCAATGGTACTGTCTGACAATTTCGGATGACGCATCGGCATAAACCCTCTTTCGCCGGGATTGAGCTGGATCCTGCGTAATATCTCATCCGCATTGGCACTTGCCGCCGCATAGCTGTCGAGTGCTTTTTTGTTACCGCCTTTTCCAGGAAAATGGCAGGGTGCACAATTCGTTTCGAGGATGGTTGCTACATGCTGCTGGTAACTGATCTTCACAACCTTTACTGCCGCCTGGCTCGCTGTTTTTGTTGAACTGCAATAAGCAAAAAACATAGCAATGCCGGTCAGGGAAAGGGCTACAAGAATCTTCTTCATGTCAGGTTTAGTTTTTAAATGGATTAATTCAGGTCATCCAAATATATCTTTTCAGTATACGCACTTCTGCGCCGCCTGTAATAAAAAGGGTGAAGAGGCGAAGAATGCCGGTCAATTGTCATGATTTTGTCAGCCCCATTCCCTTCAATTGATTTTCCTGAACTTTTACACCCTGTTGCTTTCAAGCTTTTATGGAAATGGCAGCAGTGCCGAAGAAGTGAGGTGAGGAAAAGTGAGGTGAGGTTGCTAAATAGCAAGCGATTTAGCGGATTATTTAAGCAAGTATGGCTTGGAGATATTGCTGTAGCTCTTATTGAATCAGGCACAAGCGAAAAAAAATCAGGAACATTGCACTCAGTCCTCATCTTTTTCACCGTTCCTCCAGAATCCTTCCCTGCACCCTTTCGCCCATGAAAAGAATTGCTTTATTTACAGCCTGATAAAACCTGTATACCATGACAAAAATGAACCCTTACCTGAACTTCGACGGTAAAGCCGAAGAAGCTTTTATTTTCTACAAATCTGTTTTCGGCGGTGAATTCCCGGGCGTCCATAAAATCGGCGATGCACCGGGCACAGAACAGTTGAGTGCTGAAGAAAAGAACCGGGTAATGCATATATCGCTTCCCATCAATGAACATACAACACTGATGGCCTCTGATATCATTCCTTCTGCAGGGCACAAACTAACAGAAGGCAATAACGTACATATTTCCCTGCATCCTGAAACGCGGGAAGAGGCTGACCGTTTGTTTGCTGGTCTTTCTGCCGGCGGCACTGTTGAAATGCCTTTACAGGAAACATTCTGGGGTGCTTATTATGGGAGCTTCAAAGACAAATTCGGCATACAATGGATGATCAATGTTGAACTGGGAAAATAAAACGTCATTCCCCGGCATGAAGAAGCCCGGTATATGACCGGGCTTCTTTCATTTATGCCTGTTCTGAGATTTCTTTTACTTTCTGCAGTGCCAGTGGCCAGGTCTTGTCGAAATAATCTTTGTAGTCGCCGGGAATGTCTATATCTATCAGCAATGTCGTTTGTCCGTTCTCTTCCGTAAGCGTGTAGTTCTCAAAAGATCCGGCCCATTGTTTTACTTTTTCGCTGGTTGTATCTTCCACACCATCCTTAACCATGCCCAGGTGCTCGATCGATAAAAACGCAGGCTTGTTATTTCTTGCGATACGTGAAACCATCCCCATGTTATCATTACCAAGGAATAAGGCTTTACTGCCCTCTTCCCAGGTGGTTTCCACCTTTGAGCCTTCATTGAACGGTTTGGTCCATTCAGGGTAAGTGGTTTTGCCCAAAAGCACATCCCATATTTTTTCACGGGAAGCATTGATCGTGATGCTGTACTGATGTTTTTGCATGTTTCCAGGTTTTTAGATGAAAGAATGACTATTGATCCGGCTTCAAAGATGTGATAATTATCGCAGCCGGATACTGGTTATTAACGACTATTTAGGGGGGCGATTACGGCCTTCCGGTCTTTGTTGCAACAATGATCAACACAATGAAAAAAGCGGGAGCATTATGCCCCCGCTTATGATATGGATCTGCCAGTATTGTAATTATGGCACCGTGATCGTTTTTGTCTGCACGGTATGTGCGCTGAAATAACCAAGTGCACCGCCCTGTATATTACTCACGGGATTTGCAGGAGATGCAGAATTATTATCTCCCAGCGAACTGTTGTTGAGGCTGAAAAAATATTTGTACACCGGCTGATCGATGCAAAGCATATCCACACGCACCAGATCGCCTTTTTTCAGGTCATTATCCGGCGCTTTATCACTGTTTTTCTCATAACGCAGTTTGGCTTCGGCTACGTTACCATCGGTATAGGTATCGTCACGTACGAAAAATTCCTTTTGCTGAACACCGTTAATGAATAATACAAACTGATAGCTGTTACCCAGGCCTACGGGATCTTTGTAGCGTACTGTCGGAAGCAGGCGGTCCTGGATAATTCCTTCCGACAGGAAAAGACTATCAAAGCGGATACGCGGCTGAACGGTAGAAACGGATGTAAATGTTTTACCAGCTACTACAACCTTCAGGTTATAAGTTCTGCCAGCCACACCTGTCAGCGCCGGCGCTGTATAAATACCTTTCGCGTTTTCTGCAAAAACAGTAACAATGCCATTATTATCGGTAACCGTTACCAGAGCTCCGCTCACACCCTGAAAACTGTTATTGTCGCTGAAATTTTTAGTCTGCGAGACCAGTACCTGGTTAGCGCCTGCTTTATCGGTAATAATTCCTTCAATAACATATCTGGGCTCTGCCACATTCTGCAGATCTACCTGTATCACTTTTTCGCAGGAGCTGAACAGCATCAGTGCCAGTGCAGGAATGAGGAAAGATGTTATATATCTCATATCTTTTAGAATTTGAAGTTATAGGAAACAGAAGGAACGAATTTGAACAATGCCGTACGCACAGCTTCCGTAGCGGTTGGATCTGTTTCGCTCTTGCGGAATGTGATCGTATAGGCATTCTCCCTGCCGTAAGCGTTATAAATACTGATATTCAACTCGGAACTAAACCGCTTCTTTTCGCGCATTTTAAGCGTAGCACCCAGGTCAAGCCTGTGATAGGATGGCATCCGATAACCATTCCTTTCCGGATAGTAGAACACAACCTGGTTATTGATCAGGTATTTCCCGGCAGGAAATGTGACCGCATTACCGGTATAATAGACCCAGTTGGCAGAAAGCGTCCATTTGCGGCTGGCCTCATAAGAAGCCACAATTGAAATATCGTGGGTCCTGTCCTGCTTGGCATTGTACCAGTTCCCGTTGTTGATCCCATTGATCTTTCTTTCTGACTTTGCCAGCGTGTAGCTGATCCAGCCGGTGAAACGCCCGGTTTTCTTTTTCAGCTGGAACTCAATACCATAGGCCCTGCCCTTACCGAATAACAGTTGCGTTTCTATCGCATCGAGGTTAGAGAATACATCTGCCCCGTCGCGGTAATCGAGCTGATTCTGCATGGTCTTATAATAAGTTTCAACCGTCAGTTCATAACGCCCGCCTTTCAGGTTGCGATAATAGCCGAGCGATACCATATCTGATACTTCCGGTTTGATATTGTTATTGCTGGCTACCCATTTGTCGTCCGGCGTTGAAGATGTAGAGTTCGAGATCAGGTGCAGGTTCTGCACATTACGTACATAAGCTCCTTTTACGGATGAATAATTGTTAAGCTGCCAGCTGGCAGATACACGTGGTTCCAGATTCCAGTAGGTCTTCACCACTTCGCCGCTTTTATACCGCATGGTATCGAGTACATTGCCGGCGCCATCGATCGTATAGAAATCGCCTTTGCCAAGTACACTCATCGCAGAGAGTCTTACCCCGTATGAAACATTCAGCTGATCCGTGGCTTTCCAGTTATTGGATGCAAACGCAGCATTTTCCAGCGAATATCTTTTCTGTTTGAATACGGAGTTGATGGCCGATGTTTCTTCCGACGTTACTTCGCCAGGCCGCATTGTATGGAAAATACTGTTGACCCCGAACCGGATATTGTTTCGGCTGTTCAAAAACCATTGCATTTCCTCTTTCAGGTTCCAGTCGCGGATCTGGGAAAGGATATTGAATTTATTTACCCCGCTGTTGATAAAGACCTTGAAATCGTAATTACTGTAGACCAGCGAAGTGTTGGAAAACAGCTTGTTACTGAACACATGGTTCCAGCGCAGGGTTGCCGTGGAGTTGCCCCAGTCTATCCCGAAAAGATCCTGCACTTTCAATACATCTCTTCCGAAATACCCGGAAAGATATAAACGGTCTTTTTTTCCAAGGATATAATTCATTTTGGCATTGAGGTCATAGAAGTAAAGTGTGTTCCTGTTCACGGATGTATCCGGAGATAATTTCAGAAACAGATCTGCATAAGTACGCCTTCCGGTAAGGAGGAAAGAAGATTTGTCTTTCTGTATCGGTCCTTCCAGGTTGATCTTGGAAGAGATCAGGCCGATGCCGCCGCTGCCACCAAAATTCTGGTTATTCCCATCGTTCATTTTAATGTCCAGCACGGAAGACAGCCGACCTCCGTATTGTGCAGGCATTCCGCCTTTATATACGGTAATATCTTTGATCGCATCCGAATTGAAGGTAGAGAAAAAGCCAAGCAGGTGCGACGCATTGTACACCGGCGCTTCATCGAGCAGGATCAGGTTCTGGTCTGCAGCTCCGCCCCGCACATAAAAACCGCTGTTCCCGTCGCCTGCCGATTTGATGCCCGGCAGCAATTGTATTGTTTTCAGCACGTCCCTTTCGCCCAGCAGAACCGGGATATTCTGCATTTCCTTTGCAGATAACCTTTCTACGCCCATCTGCGGACTGGCCAGGCTCCGGCCCCTTGATGTTGAACTGCTCACGGTTACATCTTCCAGCACGGTTGTCTGTTCGGATAATATAATGTCGAGGCTGATGTGTTTATCCAGCACTATGTCCTGCTTTTGTGTCTGAAGGCCAACGGCACTGATCTCGAAACTGTATTTTCCTTTTGCGAGGGTGATGGAATAGAATCCGTATTCATTACTTACCGTTGTCTGACCGCCGGTTCTGATTACCGCGCCGATCAGTGTTTCACCGGTTCGTGCAGAACGGATGGTTCCGCTAACTGTAAATTTATCCTGTGCGGCTGCAAGAACAGGATCAAGCAGTACAAGCAGCAGCGTGCTGCAAAGAAAGATCAGTCTTTTACTCATAAGAGGTTGGTCGTTTACCGCGGCGAATATATTGATCGCTTTGGCTTTTTTGGTAAATGCATTGTTAACCTTTTTAACAACTACCGTTCAGCCTGCCTGTTAACCGCTGGTACCGGAAACACCTGAAAACGGGTTCAAACTTTGTCGCTTTTCTTCTATACCACGGCAGGCCGGCCTGATAATTTTGCTGAAAAATTAATAACAAATGAAACCGGAAAAACGTTACAATTTTTTCAACAATATTCATAAGGGCTTGCGCACAATGCTTTTCAGCATTCAGATGAAAGTGCAGCAGACAGATTTTTCCCAGCCCTCCGCTGCGGATGTGATCAGCGAACTCGAGCTCGCATTAACCTATTACGATGAGCATGCCGCGCACGAAGATGAATATATCCTTGCGCCGCTTTTTGAACACGAACCGGCGCTGAAGGAAGAAATGGAGAAAGAGCATGTGACAGATCACCAGCTTGCAGAGAACCTGCGTGGCTTTATCAGCGACTGGAAAACAGGTACCGACAAAGAACTGGCCGGCAGAAAGCTTTTCTATGCCCTCAACGATTTCATTGCTTTCAACCTTTATCACATGAACAAGGAAGAACAGCAGCTTCTGGAAGTATTGTGGAAGCATTTTACAGATGCCGAAATGCTCGAAATGGAACACCGCATTGTTGCAGCGATCAAACCTGAAGTACTGATGGAGGAAAGTCGCTGGATGATGCGGGGGCTCAGTAACCCTGAAATAGCTGAATGGCTCGGCGCCGTTAAACAGGGAGCACCGGAATTTGTATACCAGACCTATAAGCAGATGGCGGCGGAAGAATTATCAGACGAACGTTATAAAGCATTGGCTTTAGCTTAAATAACTGAACTGACATGCGTATCCTTTTCACAGGCGACAGCATCACCAGGGGCAGCACGGGTACAGGTTTTGTGCAGGGGATAGCGCAGGCCTTACCCGGCTGTTCTGTTCAGAACCTGGGCTGCAACGGTGATACCATGCAGATGATCTGCAACAAATTAATAGCGGCACTTAAACTTGATAACCGTTATGATGCGGTTGTACTGCAAGGGGGCTATAATGATATCCTCCTTCCCTGCTTCAGATCCAGGAAAGGTTTGTTCGGCATGGCTTTCAGATCGCAGCAAAAGAAAGGGATTATTGCTGCCGAAGACGTTCACACATTTAAAGTAAGGCTGATTCAGGCGATGAACAAGATCAGGCTTCTGTTCCCGGGCAGGCTGATCATTACAACAATAGGTTGCATCAATGAATCCTTATCATCCCAGCTGCAGAAAACCAGGAACAGTTACAACGATGTACTCCGTGAGATAGCATCGGTCTACAACGCAGAACTGGCAGATACGGCTGTTCCATTCGACCATTATCTTTCCAGTCATAAACAAAATGATTATTGTGTCGAAAGCTTTTTCGCAGTAACCATTTCTGATCCGCTGCTTTCATGTCTGCCCGGAGGAGTGGCAATACTAAGCAGGTACAGGAAACTGCATCTGACAACAGATGGCGTACACCTGAATAAAAAAGGGGCGGCAATTTTCAAGTCGTGCATATCAGCCAGGCTTATGGAAACCGGAGCCTGAAATTGGTATCCCGGGCCAACAGCGAACCCAGGTAAACAGCACCTGCTTTTGTGAGGTGCCGGCCATCCTGGGATATCAGCTTACAGGCAGGTGTAAATAACGGTATCCTTCCATCCGGCCGCATCAGCAATGCCATCAGGTCTACATAACAGCTTTTTTTTACCGCTCCGTAGATTGCATTCGTCTTCGCGATCAGGGGATCAGGATCAACAGCCGTTTTACATCTTTCAGGATAAGAGGCACTGTTGAAGACAAGCCCGTTATGTTCCCCAAATCCCTTACTGCCGATCACAAGCAAGTGTTCGTCCGGAATCGAATATTCACTGCAGATCCTGCTGAGTTCAGCAGGCGCAACCGGTGATCCGAATATAACCAGGTCGGCCTTTTGAAGCCGCTCTGTTATCCGCACATCATTAGAATAATGGATATAGCTGATCTCTGCATCATCAGCATAATGGTTTTCAAGCAGCATATTGGCAACATCGCGCGCAAAACTATTTCCGATGATCAGGATCTTTCGCTTATTATCTTTTGAAAAAGGTTTATCCAGCATCCGTATACGATCATTGTATTTAGCGTGCATCCCACGTTCATAATGCCGGACTTTATAAATATCCAGTTCCGGCACATCCCTTACAACACCTGATCTCTGGTAATAATAAAAAGAAATGCAAACTAGCATTGCGGCCACACTGCCGGTGCTGATCAGTAAAACGGAACTGCTTATTTTTTTATTGTTACGATATGGCTGCTCTATCAGGAAATAAGTGATCACCGACAAAACCACGATCAGTGCAAATAATAGCAGAAGCCAGCGCAGGCTGATCTGCTGCGATACGGTCTGTCTGAAAAATGCAAAAATGAACTGGTGCCACATATACATGCTGAAACTGATCCTGCCGAGAAAAACCAATACCGGGTTCTCCAGTATGTATCCTGCCGCTTTAGGCCTGTATGTGTAGATCAGAAGAGCTGTAACCGCAGTCACGGCAATATTGATCAGGAGTATTTTAGTGAAGGGGAACACCAGCAGTGCTATCAATCCCAGCAAAAGAACAACAGAAGGAAGTGCATTCCGCGACTCATATTTTTTTACTGCAAAAACAAGTAATGCACCCGCTCCAAACTGGTATAACCGGGATGTAACAATGAAAAAATTGAACTTAGGATTTCCGATCAGGTAACAGGATATCAGGGACAAAATCATCAGAACGATCATCAGTAACTGCTTCTGGCTTATCTTTTTGAACAGCCTGTGTCCTAAGAATAGTATAACCGGAAAAATCAGGTAGAACTGTTCTTCCACGCCCAGGCTCCACGTATGCAATAAAGGTTTGTAATGATTAACAATATCCCAGTAACCGCTCGTGAAATACAGCAACAGGTTGTTCGAGAATAAAACCGTTGCTATTACTGATTGGGTCAGGTTTTCAAAGTCGTCCGGCAACATTAAAAAATAACCGCTCGCCAATGCAAGCAGGCAAATGAACAAGGTCATCGGCAGGATCCTGCGTATCCTTCTTTCGTAAAAATGCCCGAATCTGAATGATCCTGTGTTAAGAGAATTATCAATGAGTGATGTGATCAGGTATCCGCTGATCACAAAAAAAATATCTACTCCGAGGTAACCCTGCGGAAGAAATCCCGCATGATATAAAATAACAGCTGTTACTGCAATACTTCTTAATCCGTCTATTTCCGGCCTGTATTTCATATTCGCATCATGACACTCGAAAGATAGTGATTTTAGCGTCCTGATACGATACTACCCCCTATCCCTGGTAATGAGCCGCAATGATCCTGCTCAGTTCCGCTGCCGGCACCACACCGCTTTGCCGCCATACTACTTTACCGTTCCGGAACAGGATCAGTGTTGGCACACCCTGTACCTGGTAAGCATTGGCAACGGCAGGGTTCTTATCTACATCGATTTTGAGAACGATCGCCCTGTCGCCCACCTGCTGCTTCAGTTCCTGCAGTATCGGCTGCATCATTTTACAGGGGCCGCACCAGGTAGCAAAAAAATCAACAAGGACGGGTATTTCACCTGCAATAACCTCCGAAAATTTTTTATTTGCTGTTTCCATACTCCTGAGCGCAGCAAAAGGGGTGCCAGCAGGGCAGGTACTGACAGAACAGCAATTAATGATTATATTTAAGAAAAACTGTCATTATGAAACCAATGCTTCTGCTTTGCGCCGGTATTGTATGTTTGTGTGCCTGTAAACAGAAAGGAAGTCAATTAACAACATTTAAACCCATAACAGTGCAGTACCCGGTTACAGAAAAAGATACTACCATTAACGACGTTTATTTCGGAACCCGGGTGGCCGACCCCTACCGTTGGCTGGAAGACGATACCAGTGCCCGTACAGCGGCCTGGGTGGCCGCAGAGAATAAGGTAACGCAGGACTATCTTGCCCGGATCCCTTTCCGCGACGCTATCCGCAAACGCTACGAGCATCTGTTCAATTACGAAAAATATTCCGCTCCTTTCAAAGAAGGTAAATACACTTATTACTACCGCAATACCGGCCTGCAGAACCAGAGCGTATTATACAGGGAAACAGGCGATGGTAAAACACCGGAAGTATTCCTCGACCCCAATCTTTTTTCAAAGGATGGCACTACTTCCCTTGCAGGTATCAGCTTTACGCAGGACGGATCGATGGCTGCCTACAATATCTCTGAAGGCGGTAGCGACTGGCAGAAGATCATCGTGCTCGATGCCGAAACAAAAAAACAGATCGGCGACACGATGCAGGACGTCAAATTCAGCGGCGCCAGCTGGAAAGGCAACGAAGGCTTTTATTACAGTACCTATAACCGCCCTAAAGAAGGCAGTTTTCTTGCAGGAAAAACAGATGCCCACAAGCTTTACTTCCACAAAACCGGTACCCCGCAACAGCAGGATCAGCTCGTATTCGGCGATAAGACACAAAAAAGGTATGTAGGCGGCTATGTAACAGAAGACCAGCGCTGGCTGATCATTACCGCAGCAGATGCCACATACGGAAATGAACTGTATGTGCAGGATCTCCGTACACCCGGCTCCCCTGTTGTGCCACTGGTAACAGACATGAAGAATTCTCATTACGTGATCCACAGCGACGATCAGTTCTTTTATATCCAGACCGACAAGGATGCCCCTACCGGCAAACTGGTTACCGCGCCGGTCAATAATCCTGGTATGGCCAACTGGAAAACACTGGTTCCTGCCAGACCGGAAGTACTGACCAGTTCAACAGGCGGCGGGTTCCTTTTCTGTTCTTATCTGAAAGATGCAGTGTCTAAAGTTTATCAGCACAGCATGGATGGTAAAATGATCCGCGAGATCCGGCTACCGGGTCTGGGAACAGCAGATGGCTTCGGTGCCAAACAAAAAGAGACAGAGCTGTATTATTCATTCACATCCTATATTGAACCACGCACATTATATAAACTCGATATCGCGAGTGGCAGAACTGAATTGTACAAACAGTCAAAAGTAGAATTCAAACCATCCGATTATGAATCAAAGCAGGTATTCTACAACTCGAAAGATGGCACGAAGATCCCGATGATCATCACCTATAAAAAAGGACTTGAACTGAACGGCAAAAACCCCTGCCTTTTATATGGCTACGGAGGCTTCAGCGTGAGTATCACACCATTCTTCAGCACATCGAGTATGATCCTGCTCGAGAATGGCGGCATACTTGCAGTACCTAATATCAGGGGTGGCGGTGAATATGGCGAAGAATGGCATCAGCAGGGCATCAAAACAAAAAAACAGAATGTATTTGACGATTTTGTTGCAGCTGCTCAATACCTGAAAGACAATAAATACACCAGTTCAGAATACCTGGCACTGGAAGGCGGATCCAATGGTGGCCTGCTGGTGGGGGCCTGCATTACACAGCATCCAGACATGTGCAAGGTTGCCTTCCCTGCGGTAGGCGTGCTGGACATGCTGCGCTATCACAAATTCACCGCGGGAGCCGGCTGGGCGTACGACTATGGAACCAGTGAAGAAAGTAAAGAGATGTTCGAATATCTTTATCATTACTCGCCCCTGCACAATGTAAAAGCAACAGCTTACCCGGCTACAATGATCACTACTGCAGATCACGACGATCGTGTAGTACCGGCACACAGTTTTAAATTTGCCGCCACTTTACAGGAAAAGCACAATGGCAGTAACCCTGTACTTATCCGTATTGAAACCAAGGCTGGGCACGGAGCCGGTAAAAGCACCCAGCAGGTGATAGACGGCGAGACTGATAAATGGAGTTTTATGTTCTATAATATCGGGCTTCAGCCTTACTATAAATAAATAAAAATGGGGATGATGATCATCCCCATTTTTATTTGTAACGCCGTGTTGGTCGCCTGACCATGCACCTGTTTTCGTTCCCCACTGATGTCTCCCGGAAGGACTCATCGCTGCACGATCCTGCTATTCATAAAGCTGATTATAAATTGTAATCCTCAGGCGGTGCTGTCTTCAGTGTCGCTCAGGCCGCTGGGCCTCGTCTTTGCGCCAGCGCTGCGCTGGGTACCAAACCCAAAGAGACGCCTCTGCAAAGACTGGTAAATTTATCTGATGTATTATTCTTCGAACACATGGGCCGCCTAACCTAACGCCGTGCTGGGCGCCCGACCACGCACCTGTTTTATTTTGCGGAGCGCATAAGATTACCTCCTGCCCTTACGCTCTTTTCTTTTTTCCATGAGTTTGTCTTTGCGGCTCTCTTTTTGTTCCAGATAAGCAGCATATTGCTTCTCATCGAGTACAGATTTCAGGCTGTTGTCTTTTTTATCCTGTATTTCTTTGGCTTTACCAAGGCGGCTTTTCCTGTCTGTTCCGTCGTTTTTAAGCGCCTGCAGGTTTTTCGCATATTCGAGCTCTATTTCCTTCACCTTGTTTTCCTGGTCGGCGGTAAGCGTTATTTTTTTCTTCAGCTGGCCGGTTTGAATTTCTGCCAGTTGTTCGGGAGAACGTTTCGCCTGTCTGCCATCCTGTGCGGAAGCTGTTAAACCAATGGTTGCCCCGATCAGCAGGAATAAAAAGTATTTTTTCATATTTCGTTTTTCTTTCTGATACGAAAACATCTGCCGGGTTTAACAGTATCGCCCGTTTTAACATTTTTTTCCCTGAACAAAAAAGCGGTTCCGCAGGGGAACCGCTTGCCTTGTAGTCCGGCATCGGTTGCTATACCTGCTCTAATACCAATGTAGATGCTGTAATGTCCGGCACGAGTTCTATCTCCTTGCTTCCGTATAATGTAAGCATTGCCTCGTCCTGTCTTTTGTAGTTAACGCTTGCGGTAAGTATGTATTTACCGGGAAGCATGCCTGTTCTTTCAAACAAACCGTTTTTTGTTTCATTCGGAATAAGGTCGAAAACTTCCTGTTTATCTACGGATGTTAATGTTACCACAGCCGCATTAAAGCCTGCACTTTCAACCAGCGCGGCATCTGCATCGGCAATACTGCCGGGCGGTACATCAAGTGTTACCTGTACCACTACATTATTCAGAGGCACGGATCCGGAGTTTCCATTGTTTCCGCCGGTATTATCGTTCGGAGGAGGGTTGCCGGTTTTTTTGGTACCCGTAACCGGCAGCAGTAATTCTTTCATGCGGTCGAGGAATTTCATCACCCTTCCTGAAAAGAAGCCGGAAATAAATGAGAATACAATAACACCATTGCCAATGTTGATATCAGCCATACTGCTGCCATCCGACAACACATAATGATAGCCGAGTATCAGGATCAGTGTGCAGGCCGGGGCAAAGAACATTTTTGCAACCTGGCCGGATATTTCAGTGGGGTCAAAACTGCCGCAGTCGTCGTCTCCGGCAGTATTGGAACTTTGCGCATTGGCGAGGCTTACATAATAGATCAGGCTGACCAGCACGCCAAGCAGGCTCCAGAAGAGGGTCTCCATATAAACACTGTTTCCCGTAAGCCAGAAAGTGCTTTCCGCCAGTATTTTCTTTTCAGTCAGATAATCGTAGACCTGCGCATTATTGAAAAGATTCAGGAGGCTGTCCATCGCTTTTCTTTGTTTACCGATGAGCTTATTGTTAAACTCGGTATCCAGGAAAAGCATGATCAGGCCGGTACGGGCTTTACGTGCCTGTACACTGTCGGGACTGTTATCCAGGCATTTTTTCACCATCAGCAGCTGGCGTTTATCAAGCTGAACATATTGCTGTCCCGGTGTGTTCCTGTGTGATAAAATATAAGTACCTGCAGATACCGCCAGCAGGAGGCAAAGTGTGAATAACCAGGCGCCGCCGCTCCAGGTGCGGGCTTTCAGAAAATTGTTGATGCCGTTGAGAAATTTGTTCATAGCTCAGGTTAGTTTAATGGTTATAAGGGTGCTTCTGCAGCGTAAGCCTGCAGGATGCCTGATCTGCCTTTTCCTGGGGGGAAGTTGATGGCCGGGGCCAAAACAGGTGGGGGAACTGTAAAATAAATGCTGTTTCCCGGTATTTGCAAGCGGGAATGAAAATTTCCCGTAAAATAACCTTACTCCTGCTGAAGGATGACCCACAAGCTTCAGGCAGTGCCTAAAGAATAGTATCTTTAATTATAAAACAGATCCGGATGAATTACCAGGCCTTATTGGATGAAGTAAAAGCCCATACCCTCAGTTTTTTCAATGCCCGCCAGGATAATCTGCATGTATACCATAACCTGTCGCACACCACCGATGTGGTTAAAGCAGCCACACAGATCGCAAACCATTACCAGCTGAATGACAGGGATTTTTTCATTGTACTGACAGCAGCATGGTTTCACGATACCGGCTACCTTGCCGGTGAAGCCAAAGGACATGAAGAAAAAGGTGCGGAACTTGCCGCGGCATTCCTGCAGGAGCGGGGTTTTGATGCAGAAGGTATCCAGGCGGTTAAGAACTGTATCCTGGCCACCAGGCTGCCTCAGCAACCACATACCCTCAACGAACGGATCGTTTGCGATGCTGATCTTTTTCACCTCGGCACGGATGATTTTATCGACCGGAACAAACTGATGCGCAAAGAGGTTGAAGCTATTTATCATGTGCAGATCACCAAAGACGATTTCCGGGCAAAAACCATTTCCTTATTTGAATCTCATCATTATCATACCGATTATTGCCAGCTGTTACTGAATGATAAGAAAGAACAGAATCTGCAGCGGCTGAAAGCAAAAGCCGCTGCAGCCGGTAATAAGGATGCTCCGGCAACAGCACCTGCCAGCCTTTTGGCTGCCGAAACTGCTGCCAGGACATCAAAGAAAAGTGATCGCCCGGAGCGCGGAATAGAGACTATGTTCAGGATCAGTTCCAATAACCATCAACGATTAAGTGATATGGCCGATAACAAGGCACATATCATGATCACCACTACATCCATCATTATTTCTGTATTGCTTAGTGTGATGATCCGGAAGCTGGAAGAGTTTCCGCATCTTACCATACCGGTTATCTTATTGCTCGGTGTCTGTGTGATCACGATGGTATTTTCCATCCTTGCTACAAGACCCACGCTTACCGGCGGCACGTTCACACCTGCTGATATCGCTGAAAAAAAAGTAAACCTCCTTTTTTTCGGAAATTTTTATAAAATGACACTGGAAGAATATGATCAGGGCATGCAACAGCTGATGGCCGACAGGGACTTCCTGTATGGCAATCTCATCAGGGACGTACACTCTCAGGGCATTGTCCTGGGCCGCAAATACAGGCTTTTAAGGATTGCCTACAATGTATTTATGTTTGGCATTGTGATATCTGTGGTAAGCTTCCTGATCGCATCCATTTTTTTCAGGTAACCCCATTTTTTTATGGCGCAGGGTTTTACTTTTTTCAACAGGGATCTAAGCTGGTTGTCTTTTAATGAAAGAGTGCTCACGGAAGCCGGGAACCCCGCCGTGCCGCTGGTGGAGCGGATCAGGTTCCTGTCTATCTACTCTTCCAATCTCGATGAATTTTACCGGGTGCGGGTTCCGGCAGTTGCCGCATTACAGCAGCTGGATAAAGAAGAAGATATTTACAATGATCTTCAGAACAGTATCCTTGCTACTGTAAACAGGCAGCAGGAAATATTCGGCAGGCTATTATCCGGACTGATCCCGGAGCTGGATGCAGAAGGGATCTGTTTCGTTTACAACCAGCCCCTCCCACCGGTAATTCTGCCGGCGCTGAAACATTTTTTCTTTACGCAGGTACTTGCATTCCTGCAGCCGGTATACCTCGACGGGGATAATTTCTTCCCTGAAAGCAACCGTTTGTACATGGCTGCTAACGTTTATGGCGAAAGCGGGAACAACAGCATCGTGCTGATCAATATCCCTTCTGATAAACTGCCGCGCTTTACCGGTATTACGGAAGCCGGCAAACAATACATTGTATTCACAGACGATATTATCAGGCAATTCCTGCCCCTGCTGTTCAATGATGCAGTTGTAAAGGATCTTTACAGTTTCAAGATCACACGTAACGCAGACCTGAGTCTTGAAGATGAATACGAAGATGATCTCGCGGAAAAGATTGAACAGCAGCTTGCCAAAAGGGATCTTGGCCTTGCAACCAGGTTTCTCTATGATCCTGCCATGCCGCTGCACCTGCTCCATGCACTGGCTGCTTCGTTCAGTCTGCCTACGGCTGGTCTTGTGGCCGGCGGACGGTACCATAATCTTAAAGACCTCTCCGCATTACCCATACAAAACAAAGCACTTGAATATCCTACCTGGCCTGCACTTTCACCGGCAGGGAATCCTGATTCGTTACTGGACGAAATAGAGCGCAGAGATATGATCCTGCACACGCCCTGGCAACAGTACGATACAGTCTTGCGTTTTTTTAATGAAGCTGCATCCAGTCCGGATGTACAGGAGATATATGTTACCCTTTACCGCGTAGCAAACGATTCGCGTATTGTCAATGCACTGATATCCGCAGCAAGGAACGGAAAAAAAGTATCTGTGCTGGTTGAACTCAAAGCGCGCTTCGACGAAGCCAACAATATCAAATGGGCAAGACAGATGAAGAATGCCGGAGTTAAGATCATTTACAGCGTGACCGCATTGAAAGTGCATGCGAAGATCGCGCTGGTGAAAAAAAGCTGCGGCATGCGCACACGTTATTACGGTGTACTGTCTACAGGTAATTTTAATGAAAGCACCGCCAGGTTTTATACAGATCATGTGCTGCTGACCGCACATCATGAAATCCTGCGCGAGCTGGAACTGCTTTTCATTTTCCTGAGCAAACGCAGAAAGAAAATTCCCGAAGGCCTGATTCATTTCGAACACCTGCTCGTTGCACAATTTAACCTGCAGCAACGTTTTCTTGCAATGATCGACCGCGAAATCGAACATCACCGCAAGGGCCTCCCCTCCGGCATTACCATCAGACTTAATAATCTCGAAGAAAAAGTGCTGATCAGCAAACTATACGAAGCTTCCAACGCCGGCGTTCAGGTTCAGCTGATCGTCAGGAGTATTTGCTGTCTTATTCCGGGCATGAAGGGCCAGAGCGAACATATTACCGTAACACGTATTGTAGACCGGTTCCTGGAACATGGCAGGTTATTCATGTTCTGCAATAACAACCGGGAAGAAATCTACCTCGGTTCTGCAGACTGGATGAACAGGAATATCTACCGGCGCATCGAAGTCTGCTTCCCCATTTATGATGCTGAGCTCAGACAACAGCTGAAAGAGATTACGGCATTGCAATTGCAGGATAATGTGCAGGCAGTTCATATCAATACACAACTGGAAAACATAGCCGTGAAAAACGAGCTGCCCCCATTAAGATCGCAGGAAGCTATTTATGAATATTTAAAACAGCAGCAGTATGCGAAAGTCTAACCTGATCTCCTGTCTCCTGCTTGTTGCAACAGCCAGCTTTACGGCCTGTGCACAGAAAAAACAATATACCAGCCCGGCCGGCTACGATTTCTCACGGCCTGAAAAATTCTTTCTGCCCGAAAGTCTTACAGAAATATCCGGGATTGCTTTTTACAAAGGCAACCCCGACAGCATGTACGCCATTCAGGATGAAGAGGGCAAGCTCTTTTACTTCAAACCGGGCGTTAAATCCGTGACCTATGCCAAATACGGCAAACATGGCGACTATGAGGATCTCGCTATCTGTAACAATACCGTAACGATTCTGAAAAGCAACGGCAGTTTATATACATTCCCTTTCAGCGAAGCACGCAATGAAAAAACAGCGGGAGTGAAAGAATGGAAAAATCTTTTACCCGCCGGCGAATATGAGAGTCTTTATGCAGATAACAACCAGAGCCTGATCTATGTGCTGGGTAAAAATCTGAAGGAAGACAAAGGCAGACGCAGGGTAAGCGGATTTATCTTCAGACTGATAACAGCTGATTCCCTCGCACCTGCGGGAGAATTTGCGGTGCATATGAACCAGCAGGTAAAAGACATGCCTGAAAAAGCCGTGCATCCTTCTGCCCTGTCCAGAAATGATCAGACAAAAGAATGGTATATCCTTTCTTCCGTGAACAAGGCGCTGATCGTGACCGATACAAACTGGCAGGTAAAAAAAGTATACCTGCTCGATCCTCGGATCTTTCATCACCCGGAAGGCATTGCGTTCGACCGGGACAATAACCTCTATATTTCCAATGAAGGCGATGATGCAACAGCTGCCAACCTGCTGAAGTTCATTTATCAGAAACCATAGAATCAGAACAATCCTGTCATTATGAGCAAAACAACTGTACTTCTCATCCTGCTTCTGATAACGGCAGCAACCCGTGCCCAGGATTCTGTACGGCACAGGATCATTTTTATAGGCGATGCAGGCGAACCCGACAAAGAACAGCAGGATGTACTCAGCGGTGCTGCCAGGCATGCAATACCGGGAAAGACAACCGTGATGTTTCTTGGCGACAATATTTACCCCACGGGTATGCCGCTGCAAAATGGCCCTGCTCTGGATGCGGCAAAAGATATTCTGCGGAAACAATTCATGCCTATGCGCGCCAAAGGAGCTCCGGTTTATTTTATCCCCGGAAATCATGACTGGGATCGCATGGGAAGCAAAGGCCTTGCAAAGATCCGGCGTCAATGGCAATTCCTGGAAGAACAGCAGGATTCGCTGCTGAAACTTGTGCCTGCAAATGGTTGTCCCGATCCGGTTGAGATCCCGGCAGGCGACAGCACAGTGATCATTGCATTCGATTCGGAATGGTGGTTATTCCAGCACAGCAAAACCAACACCGAAGCGGATTGCAGCTGCAACAGCAAGGAAGAAGTAGTGGCACGGATGGAAGAGCTGCTCTACAGGAATCGTTATAAAACGATATTGCTTGCTTCGCATCATCCCTTTCAGAGTTACGGGCATCATGGCGGTTATTATTCCTGGAAGGATCATCTTTTCCCGCTTACGGCCATCAACAAAAATTTACTCCTTCCGCTCCCCGTTGCGGGTTCGCTGTACCCCTTACTGCGCAAAACATTTACCTCCCCCGAAGACATGTCGCACCCCGCTTACAAAGAAATGATCCGGAAGATCGACGGTGTTTTCGCGGGTTTTCCCAACCTGGTACACGTGGCTGGGCATGAGCATGGGTTACAGTTTATTAAAAGCAACCAATTACAGATCGTAAGCGGTGCAGGATCCAAGGAAGCCTATGTGAAAAAAGGAGCCGATGCACTTTTCGCCGAAACGGTTCCTGGCTTTGTAACAGTAGATGTTCTTCCGGGAAACCGTTTACATATCACTTACTATACTTACAAAGACGGTAAACAGGAAAGCGCTTTTAACTATGAAGTTCCTTACACCAGCGTGAAACAGCAGGAGGAACTGGCATACAGGGAAGTACCGGGCGACAGCATCGTGATCAGGCCAAATCCGGCATTCGACAGTGTCAGCCATCTGCATCGTTATATTTTTGGTGAGAACTATCGCAAGGAATATGCTGCAGCAACAAAAGTACCCGTGATCAGGCTATCAGCAGTGCATGGCGGGTTAACACCTACCCAGCGGGGCGGCGGTCACCAGTCGCGCTCTTTAAGGCTGGAAGACAGCAAAGGCCGCGAATGGGTTTTAAGAAGCGTGCAGAAGTACCCGGACGTATTGTTACCGGAAGCTTTGCGCGAAACATTTGCCAAAGACCTGCTGAGTGATAATATGTCGTCGCAACATCCTTTCGGAGCGCTGATCGTTCCTCCTATTGCCAATGCTGTAAAAGTACCGCATACCAACCCGGTGATCGGCTGGGTGGCGCCGGATAAAAACCTTGGTATGTATGCAAAGGATTTTGCCAATACGCTGAACCTCCTCGAAGAACGTGAGCCCGCGGGCAAATCGGACAATACAGGTAAAATGCTCCGCCAGCTATCCGAAGACAATGACAACAGCATCGATGCCCGGCAATACATGCGCGCTGTAATGCTGGACCTGCTGATCGGCGACTGGGACAGGCACCCCGATCAATGGCGCTGGCATACACAGAAAAAAGACAAAGGCAAGAATTACATTGCCGTGCCACGCGACCGCGACCAGGTTTTCTTTATCACAGATGGCGTGATCCCTAAATTCGCATCACGTCCCTGGTTGCTGCCTTATCTGCAGGGCTATGACAGCAGTATCAAAAATGTCAACAATTATCTATGGGAAAGCCGTGTTGTCAATAACCGCGTGCTCACTACACTCCCGCATGAAGTATGGCAGGAAACAGCATCTGAATTTGTGCAGGCGGTAACAGATTCTGTTATCCATACTGCGATCGCAAGATTACCGGAGCCGGCTTATTCCATGCGGAAAGACCTGCTCACCAGCCAGATGCAGAAACGGCGGAACAGCCTGCCGCAGCAAATGGAAACCTATTACCGTTTCCTGAACCGGATCGCAGACGTACAGGCAAGTGACAAGAATGAACTGATCGAAATAAAAGATGCACCCGGAAATACTTTATCCGTTTACATCAGAAAGAAAACGAAAGAAGGAAATATCAGGGATACCCTTTTCAGCAAAACATTCCACCCGGCTGTCACCAGGGAGATCAGACTGTATGCAGGCAAAGGGAATGACAGCATTGTCCTCAGCAATCACCACTCGGAGATTAAGCTTCGCCTGATCGGCGGCGAAGGTGATAAACGTTATCATATTGAAGCTGCCAGGCAAAAAGTATTGTTGTATGAAAGAACAGATAACGCTATTTATACCGGCGATACAAACAGGCTGCGCAGGCATTTGGCAAACGACAGCCTGAACACCGCATTTGTTCCGACTGATCTGTATCACAAAACAATGCCCTTGCTGAATGTAGGCTATAACTATGACGACGGGATCATGTTTGGGCTGATGATACGGCATCTCCATAAAGGATTCCGGAAACTGCCCTATGCCAGCATGCACCAGTTCTCATTCCTCCATTCCTTTCTAACCACAGCCTTCAGCTTCAAATACAGGGCAGAATGGCTGAATGTATTAGGCAAAGGGGATCTGCTGCTCAATGCAAATGTGCTGGCGCCCGACAATACCCAGAACTTTTTTGGACGGGGCAATGAAACGGTATATAACAAAACCGGCGATTTCAAAAATCATTACCGCACACGTTTCGAATTGTTCCAGCTGCGGTCTGCGGTAAGATGGAAGAACGGTCATGCATCGTTCCAGATCGGACCTGCATTTGAAGTGTATGCTTTCAACGCAGATAAAAATGAAGGCAGGTTTATCTACAACAGTGCGGAACTGCATTCCTACGACAGTGCCACCATCGACAAGACAAAGCTTTTCGGAGGCGTACACGCAGCTTATATACTGGATAACCGCAATAACAAACTGCTTCCCGAATGGGGCAGTTATGTGAATATACAGCTGCAGAGCGGCATTGGTATGAATGGTTATTCGAGAAGTTATGTACAGTTATTACCGGAAGTTGCCTTTTACAAGAGCATAGGCAATGGGCGGCAGCTCGTGATCGCCAACAGGCTCGGAGGTGGTATCACCATCGGTGAAAGCACTTTTTACCAGTCTGCGTTCCTGGGCGGGCATGAGAACCTTTTAGGATATCGCCAGTACAGATTTGCCGGGCAGCATATGCTTTATAACAACCTGGAAGCAAGGATCAGACTGGCAAATATCAACGGATATATATTGCCAGGCCAGATAGGGCTGGTAGGCTTTTACGATATCGGGAAAGTCTGGGAACGAAACCATAACAGCAGTACCTGGCACCAGGGAACAGGCGGTGGAATATATTTTGCGCCGGCATTAATGACTGTTGTTAAATTTGTGGTAGGAAAATCCTCCGAGGGCTGGTATCCATATCTCACGCTGGGCATGCGGTTCTGACGGGTAACTATAAACTTCTTAGATGAGAACAACTTTACTGGATATAAGGGATGCAGGGGCTGTGGTGCCGGAAATGGTTGATTCAGTGATCTCGTTTGATCGTTTCACCAGCTTTCTTGAAAAAAAGATCGCCGGCGAGACCAGCCTGAAAAAAGAATTTTACGAATCGGTGCTGAAGCAATTCAAAGCAGCTAAAATTCCGCAAGGCAGTTTTACCCCGGAACAGGCACCATTATACAAAGACCTGCTCGAACTCGTTTTCGCCACACTTACGCCTGCGCTTACAGATCACCAGCAATCTTTATGGGCACTGGCTATGGCAGCTGCACCGGTTATCTTTTACGCAACTGATGCACTGGGTGAATTAATGACCGACGAAACAACCGGTAAGATCAAATGTAATATCGTGAACGCCGGCAGCAGTGAGGAAGTGCAAAAGGAAAAAGGAAATTTTGTTTATTCACTCATATTCGACAGCTTTTACTCTTTCAATCCTTTTCATACCAAAGAGGAAATGATACAGGCTTTCCCCAACCCGCAAACCGGTCTTGTGAAATACTACCGGGTGAATGTAGAAAGCAGCTTTATCAAAGTATTGGCGAAAGGGCCGGTACCGGAACTGAAACCTTCCGATCTGCATGAAGAAGGCGAAGAAGCGGTCAATATGGAAACCCTCCGCAGCAAGCTACCCTTATCGCTTTTCCGCTTTGAAGGTTTCGCGGTGCTGACGCTGACCGATGTTACTTCCAACTATGCGGTTGAACATATCAAGAACATCATCATCAACCGCGCCGCGGCAGAAATGGACCGTTGCTTTTCAGATGTGATCCATTCACTGAAAACACTGGTAGAAAACCCGCAGGTAGAATTCGGGCTTATGCCTGTATTGCGTGTGAACGACAAATTAGTATTCGACGGATCCCTGTGCAGCAACAGCATACTGGTAAGTAATGCCGAAAGCGGTATGGGCGGACAGGCTTATATCCAGCTGCTGGAACAATACCTGCAGAATCCAAGATCCTATTTTGTACGTTCTGTAGCCTCTTCCATCAGAGACGAAAAGAAAGAACATCTCCAGATCCTGAAACAGCAGGGTATAGAAGCTTATGCCTTATTGCCTGTTTATTATAACAGCAGGATAGCCGGTGTGCTAGAAATATACTCGCGTGAGAAAGAAAGTATTTCAGAGAATACACTCGAGAAATTAAAAACCGCCGTTCCATTACTTGCACAGCTGATGCAGCAGTCAATCGATGAATTCAACTCAGGTATCAATAGCATCATCCGTGATAAATTCACTGCCATGCAACCTGCCGTACAGTGGAAATTCAATGAAGTGGCCTGGCATTACCTGCAGGGCATCCAGAGCGGTAAAAAAACGCCGGAGCTGGAACCTGTTTATTTTAAGAATGTCTACCCGATTTATGGAGCCATCGATATCCGTAATTCCACCATTGAAAGGAACAAGGCTTTACGCGCCGATTTCATAAATCATTTTGAACTGCTGATACATGTGCTGGAAAGGCTCAATGATACGCTGAAGCTGAATATGATAGACCAGCTCATTTTCAAATGCAAACGCTGGCTTAATATTGTGATCGATGTGCTGGCTGAGATCGATGAACAGAAAATTGAAGAATTCCTGCAGCATGATGTGGTTCCCCTCCTGCTGCATTTTAAAGATACCAACCCCGATATCAGTCCGTTGATCACCCCCTATTTCGATGCGGTGGACGAAGAACGTGGTATTGCCCATATCAACAGGCGCCAGCTGGAAACATCCATGCAAACGATCAATTTCGCTATCAGCAATTATCTCGACCTGTTCAAAGATGAACTGCAGCAGACGTATCCCTGCTATTATGAAAAATTCAGGACCGATGGTATCGAGTACGATATTTATATCGGTCAATCCATTGCACCGGCCAAAGCCTTCAACTACGCTTATCTTAAAAATATCAGGCTCTGGCAACTCACCTCCATGGCGGCCATTGCAAAAATGACGCGCTCACTGGTAGACCAGATCCCTAAACCGCTGCAGACCACACAACTGATATTTATCCACGCGAACACCATCGACATCAGCTTCCGCAATGATGAAAAAAGATTTGATGTGGAAGGCACTTACAATATCCGTTACCAGGTGATCAAAAAAAGGATCGATAAAGTGCATGTAAAATCATCCGGTGAAAGACTTACACAACCTGACAAGATCGCCCTTGTTTACTTCAACCGGAAAGAAGCAAAAGAGTATATCGAGTACATCCATTATCTCCAGGAAAAAGGCATTCTCGAACAGGAAATAGAGGAACTGGAGCTGGAAGAACTGCAAGGCGTGAGCGGACTTAAAGCCATCAGGGTTGGGGTAAAATAAGATCAGCGCCCCTCCCAGCCTCCGGATTTCTGATGCACCATTGCATGATCTGCCTGCAGTATCGCTTCGAGTTCTTCAGTATTTTTACGCACCGCATTTACATATTCTTCGTCATTTCGTATGGATGATAAATGCCTCAGCGTTTTTTCATCCTGTACAAAAAAGGTTTTGGCAGACCTCGTCGTTTCATGTGCCCTGTAACCAAGCATACGCATTGCATCGATCCCGACCCTGATGCTGGTATCGAGTGTTTCGCGGTAAATGTGCAGCATACCCGCATTCATGAGGTCGTAGGCGTCCTGCCGGTTGCTTGCCCGCACCAGCATACGCAGGTTGGGAAAATGCTTTTTAATGGTCTCGATCATTTCCTTTCTTTTCTCCTCATCATTGATGGCTATAATGATCAGCTTTGCTTTCCTTGCACCTGCGATCTCGAGCAGGTCCCGGCGGCTGGCATCGCCGTAATACACCTTAAAACCCATACGACGTAAAGTATCTACATTATCGCTGTCAACATCCAATACTGTTGTGCCAACCTGGTGGGCTCGGAGAAAACGGCCTACGGTATTCCCGAAATTGCCATAGCCAGCAATAATCACCGGGTTTTCTTCCGATTGAACATCGGGTTCTCTTTCATCCTGCGGGAGTTCACTTTCAGAACAGATCCGCGGCAGGATCAGTTTTTCATTCAGCAGCATTGCCAGCGGTGTCAATGCCATACTGATCGCTACCACTGCAACCATTGTATCTGTAAGCTCTTTGGATAAAATTCCTTCCTGCGACGAAAAACTCAGCAACACAAACGCAAACTCTCCTATCTGTAACAATCCAAAGCTGAATATGGCGTTCTGGCCTTTGGTCATACGGAATACTTTACCGGTAAAGAACAGTACCAGCATTTTCACCAGCATTACACCCAGTACCAGGCCGAAGATCAGCAACGGCCTTGTATAGATCAGGTTAAAATCGATGGAAGCGCCTACTGCAATAAAGAACAACCCGAGCAATAATCCTTTGAACGGATCGATATCGCTTTCCAGTTCATGCCGGTACTCACTGTTGGCAAGCATTACGCCTGCAAGGAAAGCGCCCAGGGCAGGGCTCAATCCAACGGAAGTCATCAGCACAGCCGTTCCTACCACCAGCAACAAAGCAGCCGCGGTAAACATTTCCCGTAATGCCATCCGGGCAATAAAACGGAAGAAAGGGCGCACCAGGTAACGGCCGATCACCACTACCGCCAGTACAGACCCGAATACGAAAAGTGTTTGTGCCCAGGCCGGGAAATGTGCAGTAAAACTGCTGCCATGTGCAGCCGTATTCGCTTCTTTTTCATTAAGCGATAAAAGCGGGAACAATGCCAGCATCGGGATCACAGCTATATCCTGGAACAGCAGAACTGCAAAAGAACTTTCCCCTGCTGCGGATTTCATCAGTCCTTTTTCATTCAGAGATTGCAAGACAATTGCCGTTGACGACATGGAAACGATCATCCCCAATGCAACAGCTTGTTTCCAGTGAATATCCAGCAGCAATGCTATTGCAGTGACAACAACTCCCGTGATCCCAACCTGCAGTCCGCCCATTCCGGCAATGGTCTTCCGCATACGCCATAAACGCGAGGGCTCCAGTTCCAGCCCTATCACGAACAATAACATCACAACACCGAACTCGGCAAAATGCATCAGGTCCTGCCCTTCGCTACCGATAAAACGGAAACAGGCCGGACCAATCAGTACACCTGCAATGAGATAACCAAGAACGGTACCCAGACCTGTTTTCTTGGCAAGCGGCACCAGGATCACGGCTGCCGCCAGGTAGATCATGGCCTGGAAAATAAATGAATCCTGCATCGGGTTAAATTATGGAGTGGATAATAGCTGGTTCAGGTATTCAACGGTATGACATTGTTTACCTGTAAAACGATCAGCAACAAAACCGGCTATCAGTTTTGCATATACATCAGCTTCTGCATCAATTTCCTGCTGCGTTTTACGATGCGCACCAAACACCACGAAGGGCGACAGGTATTCCATCCTGCAGAGGTGTGCCGTACGCTGAAATGGTAACAGAAATTGTTTTAAAGGAAAACCATGCATGCCGTTCTCATCATATGCGTCTGCTGTATTGCCGCACGAAATGGCGCTGATGAGCTTCTTACCCTGCAATGCATAACCGGAAGGGCCATAAGCCCAGTTATATTCCAGCACTAGGTCCTGCCATTGTTTAATAATAGCAGGGCCGCTGTACCAGTAAAAAGGATGCTGCAATATGATCACATCGTGCTGCAGCAGTAATTCCTTTTCCCTTCTTATATCGATGTACAGGTCGGGGTATTGTTCGTAAAGGTCGTTGAAAGTAACGCCCTCCAGGTTACGGCAGGCTTTAACAAGGGCTTTCTGAACCCTCGACCTGCTGAAAGCAGGATGTGCAAATTGTATCAGTACACTGGCCATATTCAGTTACCGAAGATATTACATTGGCCAGAAAGTACAATACAGCCTCAGGCCCGTACGGGAGCACAGGGCTGATCGGTCTGGAGAAGCCCCGCAGCCAGTTTATTCCATTGCCAGGCAGCCGCCTTCTCAAATGGCAGGGCATCACCCGAAGGCGGCATATTGATGCGGACGGTTACGGCATTGCCTGTTCTGCGGATCTGAAGTATACCATTGCCAGGAGCGGGAGGAATAAAAGCCACTGTATTTTTTTCTATATCCGGCCCGGCGGAAGTATGTAACCGGATATAATAGCCTTCATCTGCTGCTGCCGACTGGAGAACTCCGGCAGCTTCAATCAGAAACCAGTAATAACCACTGCCTTTGAACCCATGTTCACCTGCTATGTCCATGCGCAGGTAATCGCCTTTCCTGGGCAGCCGCATAACGCGTTCCCCCCTGTTGTTACACAACGTAAAAATGGATTCGGCCTCCTTCATGTAGCGCGACCATTCATGAACTGTATTAAAACGGTTAAATACAATACGGTATAATTCGCGGGCTGCTCCTGCTTCCGGGCAAGTTCTCGTAATCACAGCATTTGTCTGGCTATCCCCGGTATCGGGTGGCGGCAGAATGGTAAGCGATCTCATGCCGGCTCAATGTAAAATTATATGCCAGCCGCCCCTGACAATCTCCTCAGAGCTTACGATTTATTGTATACATATCCCCGCAATCCATGTAGAATTAATTACGCAACCTGTTGCTGACAATATGCGTGCACCTCTTCTGCAATGATGGCATGGCTTTGATAACAGAGTACAAAAAACACAACTATGGCAAAAACAGCAACTAAGTCTGCTGCCAGGAAAACAACACCTGCAAAAAAAACAGCAGCAAAGAAAACACCGGCAAAAAAAAGCGCTCCGAAACAAAGTAGCGATCCGCTGCTGATGGAGTTCTTCATTGACGAACTGAAAGATATTTACTGGGCAGAAAAGAAACTCGTGACTACACTGCCCAAACTCAGGAAAGCTGCCACATCGCAGGAACTGCAGCAGGCCTTCGCAGACCACCTCGAAACCACTAAAACGCATGTGAGCCGTCTGGAAGAAGTGTTCTCCATACTGGGTAAAAAAGCCCAGGCTAAAAAATGTGAAGCCATGGAAGGCCTTGCAAAAGAAGGGGAAAGTATTATCGAAGACACCGATGCCGGCACTGCAACCCGCGATGTTGGCCTGATCATGGCTGCGCAGAAAGCAGAACATTATGAAATTGCAACATATGGCGGACTGCGCCAGCTGGCTACCACCCTCGGGCTCGAAGATGTTGCCGAATTGCTCTCCAGTACCCTCGAAGAGGAAAAAGAAACCGACGAACTCCTCACTTCCATTGCAGAGAACAATGTAAATTATGAAGCTGCTGAAGAAGGTGACGAAGAAGAAGGCGAAGAGGACGAAGAGGATTATGATGAAGAAGAGGAAGATATGGAAGATGAGGAAGAGGAAGAAGAGGCCTGATCAATTATAATGCAGAGCGATACAGGTTATATAAAGACAGCCTGTATCGCTTTATTTTTTCCGTTTCATCAGCCGTGATAATTCTTGCAGCACATGATTTACATAATAAGCCTGCGCCTGCTGCATATTGCCTTCAGGTAAGCGTAATCGCCTGCTGCTTAAGATCTTCCCTTTATATGCAACAGCAGCATAAGCAAACAATTTATTTCCGGATTCCGGCACGGCCGATGCATAGCCGGTAATTCCTATTCCCCATTCGCTGCTGAACAGCTCACAGCAATGCAAAGCCATACTTTCAGCGGTATCGCCGGATACACAATTACAATTTTCGGCCTGGATCGGATTTATCTTCAGATGCCTGCATTTTTGACCGAGATTATAAGCGGTGATCCCGCCCTGGAAAAACTGTATGGCATTTTCAGCAGATGCGAAAGACACCTGTAAAAGGCCGGCTGTTACGCTTTCTGCAACCGAAATGGTTTCCTGCTTCTTCACTAATAATTGTGCAACCTTCTGTAATTCAGCATTGTCAACCGGGAAATTCATGCGCGTTCTTTTCCTCCGGTTTTAAAACTTTCAGGCCCGCTTTTCAGCTGCTAATTGAAAGCAGAATGTGGAAGAGATTGTACAAGGCTACTTACGTTCAGCCTTTTCCCAGACGCCGGTTTGCTCCGTAGTGAAATAACGGAGGATACCCGCCAGCACAGCGTAATTCATCATGCAGAAATAATAAGGGATAAACAGGATCTTAACACGTACCGATTTTTTCTCGAGGAACCAGCCCAGCAATGCAAAAGCATAGAAAAACCCTTGTGCTGCCATCAGCATGTCATAGATCATTCCTTCCTGCCTTAATACCAGCGCCATATTCAGGAAAAATACCAGGATCATCAGCAGCGGTGTAATGGTCCAGCGCAGTACCCGGTGACTGATATACTGGAACGACAGCAACGGATACTTAAATGGATTCATGAGGCTTTTCAGCCAGATAACAGACTGGATCCCGCCTGCGGCAATCCTTACTTTTCTTTTCAGTTCTTCCTCTACGTTTGCAGAAGAAGTTTCGGTTGCAAAAGCCTCGGGTTCGTATACGATCCTGTAACCTTTTTCCACGATCCGTAACGAGATCATAAAATCATCGAGCAATGCATTCAGCGGAACAGGCTGATAAAGCGCCGTTCTGATGCTGAAGAGTTCACCTGCTGCACCCACAACGGAATACAATTCAGAATCCCATTGCTTCAGCTTCGATTCATATTTCCAGTAAAAACCTTCCCCTGCCGTTGCATCTGCGCTTTCTTCAATGTGCACGCGTTTTTCACCGGATACCGCACCTACGCTTTGATCCTGGTAATGACGGGCTATCTTGATCAGCGCTTCCTTATTAAGAAATGTATTGGCATCTGTAAATACAACTATTTCCGTTGTTACCTGCTTCATTACACGATGCACGGCTGCGATCTTCCCCGCACGCTCATCCCTGTGCATCAGCTGTATCTGCGGGTATTCTGCAATGATGGCAGCTGTATTGTCCGAAGAACCGTCGGTTACAAAAATGTACCTGATGCTTTCAGCCGGGTAGATGAGCGCCAGGGTATTTTCAATCTTCTCGCGGATGATCTTTTCTTCATTGTACGCCGCCACGATCAGCGTCAGCGTTGGTGTATAGTCCGCCGCCGGAACTCTCCGTTTTCGGCCCGTCAGTTTCAGGATCAGGTACAGCAGGATCCCATAACCTGCATAGGTGTAAAAAATAATGAACAGACTTATCCAGAATAAAAAGATCATGGCTTGTTTTTGAAACCTGTGTAATTACTGTTTACGGAGTGTGTGATATTCCACCACAGCGCCCGGAACAGCTGGTTTATAAAATCAAATTGCTCCTCACGGATATAGTTCAGGATATTTCTTGGCATCACCACAAACGTAAAATAAAAATAAAATACCGGTCGCTGGTACCATGCCGCATTACGGCGGATGTACAGGATGCGGTTCCGGTTCATGAAATATTCCTTAAGTGCACTTTTCTGCCCTACCGACACCGACTCCTTATGAAAAATAACCGCCTGCAGATTTACCCAGACCGAATAGCCTGCTCTTTTGATACTGTCGCACCAGTCGAGTTCTTCGTAATACAGGAAATAGTTCTCTTTCATCGGACCGGCCTTTTCGAGCGCCTCGCGCTTCACCATCATAGCTGCGCCATGTGCAAAACCTGTTGGGCCTGTACGTCCGTCATACTGGCCAAGATCAGGCTCGTACTGTCCGATACAGCGGTTACGTGCAGTGAAATAATTCATCTCTGTATAGCCGGCGTATTGCAAAATTTCCGGCTCATGGTAATACCTGATCTTGGGCGATACCATTCCTGCCTGCGGATTCTCTTCCAGCGTAGCTACCAGCTTGTCTATCAGTCCCTCCGTAAATTCCGTATCGTTGTTCACCAGGAAAAGATAATCACCGGTTGAAGCCCGGATACCGATATTATTTCCCCCGGCAAAACCCGTATTGACCTCGCTGCGGATAAACCTGACCCCGGGGTATCTTTTTTCCCATTCAGGGAGGGCATTGATTTTGCTGCCATTATCCACAACGATGATCTCAATTTCAGGCCACGTATTTGTACGTGAAATGGATTCCAGTAATTCCTCTGTAATGTGACTATGATTAAAATTTACTGTGATAATGGATACCTTTTTTTTAAATTCGCTCATAATGACTGCATTACCCTGTAGGCGTTCATCATAAAAATATCCAAACTTGGGCATAAAGGATAAAATATCGAATCAAAACTTTCCCGATTTACCCAGTGAAAGGGATACCCATATCGATATAAAGCTGGAAGAGGTCATTACCCTGATCAATAACCACGACTCTATCAATGTTTCAAGGATACAGGAACTGCACCGTCGTTTCTCTGAAGCGATGGCTGCACACCCCTGCTACAGTATGGATCACCAGGGATTCAGGATCAATAACCCCGAGGTTATACTTCCCACCGGCAAAAAAAACAGCCGTTCAGCCGCTTACAAACGATTCAACATTTTCCGCATTATTGTAGCGATCCTGATCATTACACTCGGCTTTTCCATGATCATCCTGCCCGCACCGGCCAGCTTTGAATTGTATACCTTGTTCTATTTCAACCGTGAAGACGGGTTTACGCTGATGGACCTCATTTCGCTGATCATTGTATTTGCGGGTATTTATGCACTGGTAACAGCCATCACCAGGAGGAATGCTGACTAATCCCGGGAAACCGGCCGCCTTAAGAATTGCCGCACCAGCAGTCTGAGTTCTGCATAACCTACCTGGTAAATATTCCACATCGAGAACGGCAGGTATCTCCGCAATGCGAAATAACCGATCAGTACCCCAATGATGATCGGGATCACGGTTGTAATGGCTACCCCGTAAATATTCCCAAGTAAATGGATCCCGATAAAATCTCCGGCGATATTGGCAGCCAGCATAATCAGCACTTTGTAAAAATTGATCTTTGGCTGGTGGATTACATCGAGCGTCAGCGCCAGGAAACGGTCGGCCGGAAATAACAGTGCAAAAGTCATGAACAGCCTGAATACATTGGCGGCTTCCGTTCCCACATATTTACCGCCGCCGATGAGCCCTACTGCAACATCTGCCAGCAATACCGCCACCAGCGCCACCGGTACCAGCGCTACGGTGAGCATACCAGTATATTTTTTCATCACATAGATCACTTCATTGCGTTTATCCTGGTTGTAAGCCGCAGACAAAGCAGGCATCGCCGTTGCCGCAAAACTGCGCAGCGGGATCTCCACAATTTCCATCAGCCGCTGACCCAGATTATAAATAGCAAGGGCAGCCGGACCTAACAGAAAATTAATAATGAACGTATCCGAGCTTCTAAACAGGTTAGAACCCAAAGTGGTACCAACGCTGTACTTACCAAAATGGAACATTTCCTTAATACCTTTCTTTGTCCTGTACCTGAAATCGCGGATACCCGAATAACCTGCCGCAAATGTGAACAGGCTGGTCAGCAAAGCCGCTGCCAGGTTCGCGTAGATGATATTCTGCAGGTTGTTCTTTCCCGTAACGATCAGCAGCACGATCCCCAGTATAAACAATACCTGGCTTACAAACCGGATATATAACAACCGGTCGAACCTTTGCTGCGCCTGCACTACGCAGGATGCCATAAAAGAAGGTAAAGTACAGATATAGGTAACCGCAAACCATTTGAAAAAGAACAGCAAGCCCTGGTTTTCGATCTTATCCAGAAAAAAAAGCGCGGGAATATTCAGTACGATGAAAATACACGTTATGGCCAGTCCCAGGTACCACGACGAGCCCATGATCTCCGCCGCCCGGTTCTTTTCCGCACCTGCATAAAATTTAATGAAGGCCGTGGTAAGAAAACCCGAACGGAAAGTGTCGATCAGGAGTAACGTTGACTGAAAAAAGACCCATACACCCAGTTCTTCCACCGGCAGGGCGCGATACAGCACAGCTGCGATCACAAGGCCGAATACCGACATGATCGCATTGCCCGCCAGGGATAAAAAGTGCTTATTTTTCAGCTTGGATAAAAGTTCCATAAATTGAATAAATTTACGGCTAATACCAATGGAAAAACCACATTACCATTTTAAAAGTGTAAGCCTGCTGATCACTCACTATAACAGGAGCAACTCACTGGAACGGCTGCTCACCGCATTCCGCGATCTGAACTGCAGCTTTGGCGGCATCATCGTTTCCGACGATGGCAGCAAAAGCATGCATCTCGAAAAAATAACAGAACTGCAGCAACAGTTTTCTTTTACACTGGTAACAACTCCCGTAAACAAAGGACTCGGTAATAATATCAACAAAGGCCAGGACGCGGTTACAACACCTTATACATTATATGTGCAGGAAGACTTCATCCCTACCGGCATTTTCCCCATACATTTCACTGATGCGCTGGAAATGATGGAAGCTGACCCGCAGCTTGACATTGCGAGATTTTATGCTTATTTCAGGTATCCTTATATCCGTACATACAACAAAGGTTTTTCTGAAATGATCTTTCATGCCGCGCCCTGGTATAACAATCACCTGAAATTTTATTTATACAGTGATCATCCGCATTTGCGCCGCAGCAATTTCTTCAGCAAATTCGGGCGTTATGCAGAAGGACTTTCCGGCGATCGTACAGAATACCTGATGGCACTTGCGTTTATCCGTAAAAAAGCAAAGGGGATTTTCTTCGATGATTTCACGAAATTATTTCTGCAGGCCAATTCCGAGGCGGAGCCCAGTACCATGCAGAGAGCGGGCTGGCGCGAAAGTAAAAACCCGTTCATGCTGTTATTACGGGCCGGGTACCTCCAGTTCAAACTTTTAAAATGGAGCCTTGATCTAATAACCAAGAAATGACAACCGCATCTCAATTCCCCGATATCACCCTGCTTGTTACACACTATAACAGGAGCAGTTCGCTGGAACGGCTGCTGCGTTCTTTTGTGAATATAGGCTGTGAATTTGGCGGGATCGTTGTTTCTGACGACGGCAGCAAGACCGAACATATTGAAAAGCTGATGGCACTTCAGAAAGAACTGCATTTCAGACTCATCACCACACCCGTAAACAAAGGACTGGGTAATAACCTTAATAAAGGCCAGGATGCAGTGCGAACACCTTATACGCTGTATGTGCAGGAAGATTTCACTCCGGCAGATACTTTTCCGCAGCATTTAAAAGATGCGCTGGATATGATGGAACAGGACACCTCGCTGGACATGGCACGTTTTTATGCTTATTTCAGGTATCCTTACCTGACAGATGCAGGGAAAGGTTTCGGCCTGATGCATTTCAATATCGCCAAGCCGGGTTACCGTAAGTTTTATGCTTACAGCGATCATCCGCATTTACGCCGCAGCAACTTTTTTGAACGTTTCGGAAGATATCCCGAAGGAATGAAAGGTGATGTTACAGAATACAGGATGATGATGTCTTTCCTGCAGCATAAAGGAAAAGGTATTTTTTACAAGGATTTCCAGTCGCTCTTTACCCAGCTGAATTCGGCAGAAGAGCCCAGTACCATGAAGCGCAATTTTCTCCGCGAAAGCCGCAATCCCTTCATGCATATTGCCCGGGAGTTATACCGCCACCTGAAACTGAATACCGATTATCTTTTCAGGAAATATTAATTGCCTTCCACGATATCGATCTTTTCATAGATCGCATCCACATGCGCTTCCCAGGAATGCGTTCCGGCAAAACGTTTGCGTTCTTCATGCAGGGCCGGAGAATCTTCCTGTAAAGCTTTTTCTATCAGCGTTACATAATCTTCTTTTGTATCTGCGAGATAGGTGTGCGCGCTGAAGACAGCACTCATCAGCGCAGTTCTTGTTGCCACTACCGGCTTTCCCATGGCCAGGTATTCGTCTATCTTGCGCGGATAATTTCCGATGGTAACTTCATTAACGATCTGGGGGTTCAGGCATACATCGAATGCCTGTATATAACCAGGCAAGGTGCCCGGATCGCGGTGGCCGGTGAAATGAATATTCGGGATTGAATGCAGGTCGCTTTCAAGGAAAACATCGTCTTCCGGACCAACCAGTACCACACTCCAGTCGGGATGCACCTGTGCGATATGACGAAGCACATCCAGGTCTAACCGTAATTGCTGCAGGGCACCCACATAACCGATCAGCGGTCTTTTCAGATGACTGATGTCAGCCGGAACCGGTGCGCCGGGTTGTTCGGTGAACATGGTAAGATCGCAGCCCTGCCCCACATAATAGGAATGCGGATTGAAACGCCTGCAGTAATCAGTAAAGTGAAATGAATTGGCAACACAGAGATCGCTCTTCGCAATCAGCAACGGCTCGAGTTTCTGGCCATGCGTTTTCCAGTAATCAACACCCAGTATATAATCGCGGTAGTAATAAAGGCTTGTCTTTGGTTTCAGCAGGTCTTTCAGGTAAAAGCTCCGGATGATATCATTGTCATTGAACAGGATAAAATCTTTGAAACCCAGCATCTGCACGGCTTTCAGAATAGCACGCGCGAACCTTTTATTATTGATCTTATTGAGATAAGTAAATACGGCATCGCTCTTTATCCAGTTGATGGACTCCACCATTTCATCCGGATACAGGTTCCACATATTGTTACCGATCACCACCAGGCCATTTTCTTTCCCTTTGATCACATTCACGCGTTTCTGCACTTTCGGATCGTCTTTATGCCTGTAACGGGTAATGCGGTCGAGCGGGTAGTTCACATACAGTACTCGGTTCCTGCGGCTGAATTCAAGCGCCACATCCTTGCAGTTGCTGCCGATCTCTGTATCCCAGGGCTGCAGTCCTACTACAACAATATCCCGGTTCTGTATGGTGTTGCTGCTCATGCCGTTCGGTTGATTTTTTGCTTTTGCTGATCCAGCCTGTAAGTAACATGTATCAGGGCCACAACAAGGTAAAAATAAATATTGTTAGGAAACTGCACCAGCGCTTCCTGCGGGTAGTTGCCCACGTTCAGCACAAATACGATCAGCGTCATGGCCAGGCAATAGGTCTTCAGTTCCGGGTCTTTCATACGGAAGAAATAACGGATGCCCGTTACGAGTATCACGAAGAGGAGGATGCAATACAACAGCAATCCTATCCAGCCTAATTCTACCGCTACACGTACATAACCACTATCCGGCGGAAAACCTGCCAGGTATGAGTCAGGAGCGAACCGTTGTCCCCATACACCCGTAGCGCCCAATCCGCCACCCATCGGGTGCGACAGAATATACGGTCTGATCTTTTTCTGGTTGATCTCACGCACCGTAAAGGATGCATCTGCGGCCGGTTTGAAAGCTGTCTGAAAACGATAAATAGTTGGATTGGATGTTGGGATGAAAATCAGCACTGCCAGTATTGCGCCGATAATTCCGACACCAATAAAAATTTTCATGTTGAACCGCAGGATCGCATAAAATGCAATGGCCGATGGTACCAGTACAAATGCGCCACGGGTTCCTGAATATAACATGGCTACCAGGAATGCAATTCCGCCGATGATCAGCAGCAGCTTCAGCCACCATTGTTTTACAATTGCCGAAACACAGAATGCCAGCAAACTGGTGATGACCATGTTATAGGAAAAAACAACCGGATCTGAAAGAAATGAGAACTTACGCCATTCGCCTCCGATAAACAGCAGGTCTGCAATGGCAGGATCGGAAGTAAGCCAGGCTAGCTCTGAAGCTGAAAATCCGAAGAACTGCTGTTTGAATGCATACAAAGCCGCAGCCAGTGCCAGTACCAGCCAGATGCCGATCAGCAGCCTGATATATTGTACCGTTCTGATATGATAGGCAAAAATGAAATAGAGGAAAGTAACCAGCGCCACCGAACGGATCGTATACAGCCAGGCCATATAGGATTCAGCGGTCGGGTTGAGTACCTGGAGCACATTGTAAATGATCCATAACAGCATCATGATACTCATCGGCGATTGCATCATGCTCCAGTCGCGCCGTTGTTTCTGTTTGATGAAAAATCCAAGCACCAGTAAAAACTCGATGCCATCCAGCAATACACCCGCCGGGAAATCCAGTCCCAGCCTGATGATTGCAAAAATCAGGTAAGCCATTACCAGTGTTACGATCATCCCGAAACGGGGATACGCTACAATGGCATATACAGATGGTATTGCTGCCAGTGATACCAGCAATACCACCGATGCTGTAAAATCAAGATAGGCGATCACGAAAGGAACACAGACAGCAATAGAAAGGAACAGGATAAGGCCGAACGGATTCTGCAGTTTCTCCTGCAATATCTTCCGCTTCAGCCAGCTGCCTGGAGATGCCCGGAATGATTTAGGCGTTGTGGATGATATGGGCATTTGCACCGGATCCATCAAAAGAATAAAAGTTTAAAGAAGAATATGAATACGCTCACAAATGCAGCAATAATGGCTGCATATTCTTTCAGCTGCTCTACCACTTCCAGCCAGGCCTGCTTCCTTTTATCCGCAATTTCATGCCGCCTTTTATCAGGTAATACTTTCATATCATCAGTTTATGCAGGTACAAAAAAGAAATTGATACCCTGCTGTCCGTTGAACGTATGCAATGCACCATTCTCATATATTTTCACTTCGTAGCCAAGACTGCGCAGGTAATCCATACATGCAATACGCCGTTCATTATCCCAGAGCTCGCAATAGATCACCGGTTTGTGTTTAAGTAACAACTCACGTCCGCCCTTCAGTACATAATATTCAAAATTCTCCACGTCTATCTTGATCGCTGTAATTTTCTGAACCGCCTGAAGTTCTTTCATATCGTCGAGCCTTTGCAGCGGAACGGTGAAATATTGCCCGCCGGCTTCATCCGCTTTATCTTCCACCACATGGCTGAGCCCCTGCATGTTGGAATTACCCACCACCGGTACTACCATTCTAATTTCTCCGGACTCCTCCCCCAGTGCTGTTCTGAAAAGGGTTACCGAACCGATTTTATGATGTTTCAATACTTTTTCAATGGTTTTGATATTATCCGGCACCGGTTCAAAAGCATAGACTTTTGCCTTGTCTTTCTTTAAAGCGAGTGTAACGGTCATCACACCTATATTGGCACCGATATCCAGGATCACGCCATCATTCGGGACCATATCGAGAAAATACAGGAATTCTTTTTCATGGCCGCCGCCCCATTGGATCCGCTTGATGCTGAACAATGCAAAAACATAGAGATAGTTGTTATATCCCAGTAGTTTCTGGCACATGGAACGGATGAAATTTTTCAGCATAGCTCTTTTTTTAGCTGCCGGCTTTTTCGTTACCGGCAGTATGATGATAATGTTGTGTTGCTACTGAATGTTTATTCGCTTTCCGTACTTTCAATAGTGAGAGTACCTGGTAAAAAACGAATAAAGGAATATTCTTTAACGAACGATAGATCCTCTGATCCGTTGCGCTGCTTACCAATGCAATGGCAAATCCTGCCACAAAAAGCAGAAAGCCTGCCGCCCACCAGATGGCAGCTGCCGGCGCAATAAAAATATTGACAGCGAGGAATAGCAGCGACAATAACAGGAAAATGAATAACGGTGGCCTGAGCAGGATCAACCCGAAGAAAAACCGGTTCCTGTTGAAACCTGCCAGGCCTTTTGCAGCCAGCACAAATCCGAACCACGAATACTTAAACCAGGTGTTGATCCAGCGGGCCCTTTGTTTCACAAGCTGTTCAGGCCGTGATGTTTTTTCATCGTATACAACAGCATTCCCCGCAAAAGCGATCCTGTGGCCGCGCATCACGATCTCTTTCTGCAATACCTTATCAAAGCCCGCACCTGTTACATCCTGGTGTGCCAGGCATTCCTTGTATAATTTAACGGTAAATGCCATGCCCGATCCGGCAAGTGTTGCAGAAGAGCCGATTCCGAAAAGGACTTTTCCGTCGTAAAAATGATAATAGATATCCCTTGCAGCATCGAGGCTGGCGTAAGTGGTATCCAAATTCTTTGCTTTTCTTTCGCCCTGTACTGCAAGAAAACCTGCATCGAAAAATACATTCAGTTCCTGCAGGTACATCGGGGTTACGATATTGTCGCTGTCGATGATCGTTAGCCTGTCGTGCTGTCTTATAAAACGATTGATCGCATAAAAATGTGAGCGGGTATTACTGGCAAGCACTTTTTCCGGTCGAAGTACAATCACCCTTTCATCATCAAAATGCAGGCTGGTGATATCACATTTATCCGCAACAATGTAAATGATGTAATTGCTGTATTGCATAGCCAGCAGTGAAGCCACTACTGCCGGTAATGATGCGGTCTGTTCGTATGCAGTAACGATAATGGCATAATCGGCTTCAGCCGGTTTCACTGTTACAGAAATCTTTTTCCGGCCTGCAAGCAGGTAGAACAGGTACAGCACTACGGGCAGCACAAGGTTATACCCAATTGCCACCTGTATTATCACCCATACCGTTTCTATCAGCGCATTCATGCTATTGTGCTTTACAGGGCAACTTCTTTATTACGCCTGCCCTTACCGGTCACTACCTTATTCAGGATCCAGCCGATGAATTTGTTATGATGCTGCTTCAGGTAATCAACATGCAGCTGTTTGGCCGGTGAAATACTCTGGTCTGTTTCAAACACGGCCAGGAACTTATCTGTAACGGCAATCCATTCGTGCGATTTGCCCATTTCTTTCAATGAAGGTATGTCTACGAGTATTACATCAAAATGCGTGCGCAATGCCGCCATTTTCTGTTTCACCACTTCTTCCGATGCGATCTCGAACAACGACGGATCTCCGCCCTTGTTACCCAGAACGGTAATATGTTTATCGGTTCCCAACTGCGCCGCACTTACCAGGCCGTTTAAATAATCTTCGAGATAGTACTGCGTCTGCACGGTATCACTGATGGAATGGCCGTCGAAATCGCCGTCTATCAGCAATACTTTTTTGCCCGCCCGCGAATAGGCATACATGATATTGAACGCTGCAAAAGTTTTACCCTCGCCCGGTTTCATGCTGGTGATGGCAAGACTTGCAGCATCTTTCATTTCTTCCCCTACCTCAAAACGGATCGTTCTGATCAGGTTCTTGTATTCATCTGTTCTGGTGGCATTGTATTCACCATTCCACATCTTGCGGAGATCTATTACCGTGTTGCCGAGGAACGGCAGGTAACCCAGTACCGGCAGGTCTGTTTTATCGGCCAGTTCCTGCACCGTTTTCAGGTTATCATCGAAATAGAAGATCACGAACAGGATGAGTACACAGAACGCGAAACTGATCACTGCACTTAAGATTACCAGCAGCATTTTTTTGGATGGCTCCGGTCCGCCCGGCATACCTGTTTCTATCTGCCTGATCTGTACGGCCAGGTTAGAAGAAAGACTGCTCTGGTTGAATTTGTCCAGTGCATCCAGGTATTCTTTTCCTGCCACATCGATCTCGCTCTCGAATGCCTGTATCATCGCTTCATGCGGCACAAGAACTGTTACCCTGTCGTTCAGTCTTTTGATCTCATCGCGCAGCGAATTGATACTGAATTTTGCAAGGTTCAGCGCTACTTCGGCATTCAGTTTCTGCACCAGCAGGTTCCCTTTTGAAGTAAGCGGGCTAAGCGTATACCTGTCAGACGATTCGCTGATCTGTGCAGAGATCTGATTGCGTAATGAATCGATGCGGCCTTTATAAATCGGATCGTAGTTGCTGCGGATGTACAGATCGTTCAGCGATTTCAGCTGATTGGTTGAAGCCACGATATCCTGGTTGATACGTGATGTGGCACTTTCCAGGTACTGGCGTTCTTTAGGACTCAGCTTTGCATCGATGTCTTTCAGCGCACCTTTGTACGCATCGATATCCTTCATAGACACTTCCAGTTTCGTTTCCATATCTGCGATCTGGGTATAGAGCACTTTCGACTGCTCTTCCAGGTTCAGGATACGGTTTTCGATCTTGTAGTTTTTCAGCTGCGTCATTTTTTCATTCACCGCGGCCTGCTTGCGCTTCTGCAGGCTGTCCAGGAAGCTGACTGACTTTACGGTATTCGTTCTTGTCACAGTTGTATAATAACTGATAAACTCACTGCAGAGATTATTTACAACATACGCGGAAAGCAAAGGATTCTCCGACTGGAATTCCACATCGATGAAATCGCTTTTGTTGACACGGTAAATGAACATTTTGTTTTTGAGCGATTGCTCATCATAGCCCATGGAACTGAGTACCTGGTAAAGACCGTTCTGATCCGGATCCCATAATACCAGCGGTTCGCTTTTTTCGTACAGCCTTGAATACACTTCAATCGCATGCCTGCGTGCCGCAACATTCAGTTGACCCAGCAGCTTGCTCGGTTTTCTGAAAGCGGAATCAGGATGCAGCAGGTCGTGCAGCATCAGCTTGTAGGAAAGCTGGTTGTATATTTTTTTCAGCTGCATCGCCTGAAGGATATTGGCAAACTCCTGGTCGATCTTCGATTCCTGCAGAAAAGCAAGACTGCCAAGCGAAGCTTTGTCGGACTGTTCTACCAGACCTGTAGCAATGCGCGCTTTTGATATATACACGTTCGGAGATTCCCGCACCAGGAAATAGGTGATGATCACCGTAATTAATGGTACAGCAATAAGGGTAAACTTTTGCCTGCTGAGTATCCTTAAAAATTTGTTGACTTCCATTAATTGATTGCTTCTAGTTTTTTACAGATAAGTTCTTCCAGCGCGCTCCTGGCTATCAGCACTGCGCCTTCTGCTTCTATGGTAGATTGTCTCCTGTCTGCGTACACGAGCAATGCCCTGCTGTAATTCTCAAAAGTATCTTCGGACCTTTCAAATTTGATGCGGAGGTTTTTAACCGAGTTCTCTGCGTCAACAGTTGCAGCAGTCATCATCTTCAGTTTGGTCTGTTCGGTAATATACCTGAAATAACGTGTTTTCACTTCCAGGTCAAGGTTAAGGAGGTATTGTTCCTGTTCCAGTTTCGCAATCGCTTTTTCTTCCTGAGCCTGTTTTACATTTTTAGACTTGGTAAACAGCGATGCCACGTTAAAGTAAAGGCCCACCTGGTAGCCATTCAAAAAACTGGGATTTACCAGCGTTGTTGAATTGTTGGGACTGTAAAGAAATGTAAAATTGAACAGGTCGAACCAGGATAGCTTTGCTTTCCTGATATTGATGTCTGCAATATTAAGGCGGTGTGTGTAAGATTGAACTTTAGGATAGTATTTCCTGGCAGTATCGATCAGCTTGTTCAGGAAGGGATAGGAAATTTCGTTCATTACAGATTCCTGCTGCACCTGTGCTTTAAGTATGGAAAAGTTCAGTACCAGGATAAACGAGAACGCAATCCTTATTGTCCGGCGTTTAGTCATAGCATAGTTGAATGGTGATACAACCTTACGGAAGTAATTAACTCTAAGATAGTAAAACTATCGTTGCGCACGTAAAAACAGGTCCTTAATTCTTCCTTATTCATGCGCGAAAAATCCTATCTTGAACATTGAATAGCAGTATCATGTCTCTCGCATCCACCATCAAGGGAAATCCCCGGCTCAAACGTTTTGTACACCGGTTATTAGTACCCGCCGGTGAAGCCAGGCCAAGGCTTTGGGTAAAATGGTTCGTGAATCCTTTTATGCATAAGCGGGGCCGGGGTTCCAGGATCCGCTGGCGTACCAGGCTGGATGTATTGCCCTTCAACCGTTTTGAACTGGGCCAGGGTTCTACCATCGAAGATTTCTGTGTGATCAATAACGGCGTTGGTGATGTAATTATCGGCGATGGCACGCTGATTGGCATGGGTAATGTGATCATCGGACCGGTGCAGATCGGCAACAACGTAATTTTCGCGCAGCATGTAGCTGTAAGTGGTCTCAATCACGAATACCGCGATCCTTCGCTTCCTATTTCAAAGCAACCTGTTAATAAAGCGCTCATCACAGTGGAAGATGATTGCTGGATCGCTGCCAACGCGGTGATCACGGCCGGTGTTACCATTGGCAAACATGCTGTCATCGCCGCCGGTGCCGTAGTTACCAAAGATGTGCCCCCCTATGCCGTTGCTGCGGGAAACCCGGCAAAGATCATCAGGATATACGATCCTTCGGATGGTGAATGGAAACGTCCTGAAAGTTAATCCGGGTTATACATTCTCTTTCTGGAACAATGCCGGAATGGTACGCAGGATCAGTTTGATATCATTGATAAAGCTGTGATTACGTGCATACATATTATCCAGCATCAGGCGCTCTTCTTCGCTCATTTCACCCTTCCCTCTTTTTTCCACCTGCCAGAGACCCGTAATTCCCGCAGGAGCCATAAAACGCAATGCGTATTTATCCGTAGTGAGTTTTTCTGCTTCGTATAAAGGGAGCGGACGGTTACCGACAATACTCATATCGCCGATGATCACGTTCCACAACTGCGGTAATTCATCGATGCTCGTATTGCGGATAAATTTGCCGGCGCGCGTAATCCGCGGATCATCTTTCAGTTTGAAGAAAGCAGCCCCCGATTTGGTCTTTTTCCGCCCCATATAATCTTTCTCGCACCAGCGCAGTTTATCGGCATACATCGGGAACTGGCAGGATGTGCCGGCCTGGCGGCATTCGTCGCACAGCACAAACTCCTGCGTTTCTTTTTTGCCATCCTGCTGTGTATTGTACTGGTTCAGGTGCTGCAGATCTTTCAGTCGTTTATCCGCGTTCACATACATCGACCTGAACTTATAGAATTTAAAAATCTTGTACCCCGTGCCTACCCGCGGCGAATAATAAAAAGCAGGTCCTTTGGATTCGAGCCTGATCCAGAGATAAATGACCAGCAATAAAGGCGAAAGGCAAAGCAATGCAAGCCCGGCAAAAAAGATATCGAAAATACGTTTGATCAGCGGGATACGGTAAGGATGCGTGATATCGTCCTTATGTTTCCGCTGCAGCACTTTCCAGTTGGCAATAAGAAAATTGATCCTGGTCTCTACCTGTTTGATATCGAAAGGGATCAGGAACACATCTGCTATACCTGCGTCCAGCGCCAGTTTGCGGATGTCCTTATTCAGCGTATGACATACCATCGTAAATGAGAACCCCCGCAGGCCCCTGTTCAGCAGTTCTTCCGCAAGCGTTACGCCGTTCGCGGAAAGCACTTCACCCTGTGCGATCACCATTACGATATCGAGGCCCTGTTTTGTCCAGGTACTGATCAGTTCATCACCGCTTTTTAAATGGATCACTTTACGGCCGCCGAAATCGGCGGCTGAAAATATTTCGATCATCCCGGGGTCCATATCCACTAGCGCAATAATAGGCTCAACTCCAGATATGAGTTTGCTGTTCTTCATAAGCACTATAAATTGCTGATACGGTTTCGTTTCAGGATCACTTTCAGCCTTGCTTCCAGTTCCCGCGGGTTGAATGGTTTTACTACATAATCGTCGGCACCCGCCTCAAAACATTTGATGCGGATCTCAGACTGATCTTCAGACGACAATATCACTACCGGTATATGTTCGAAGAAAGCGCCGGATTTTAGCTGGATCATAAAATCGAGCCCGTTCAGCTTGGGCGTATTCAGGTCTGAAATGATCAGCCCGGGAATATTTCCCTCCTGTATAAATGTCAGCGCATCTATTCCGTCTGAACAAACCCACACGTTGTAATTCTTACCAAGAAAACCCTTTAATACAGATTGCATGAAAACATCGTCTTCAACAACGAGTATGTTAATACGGTCTGCCTTTTCGTTATGCATACAATAAATTTAACGGAGCCGGTCTGCTCCTTAATTTTTTATTCTTAAAAAACGTTTGATCCTTTTACGTACAGCAGGCCCCAGTCCACCATCTATCTGCAATCGCCTGTCTGTTGTCCATACCGGTGCTTTTGTTACCAGGTGCAGTTTCCCATAACCTTTATCGCGCAGTTTAACTGCCAGCCAGCCATCTTCATTGGTTCCCGGCGGATGATTAAATCCGTCTACCGACAGTCCCTGCTCACGTCTGAAGGCCGAATTGAATCCGTATACATTCACTGCCTCTTCCCGGAAACGGCGGTTAAAGAACCGCGTCCAGTCAGAGAAGTATTCATAAAAGAAATAGCTTAGCCTGCCGGTTTTCCCGATGGGGATGAATGAAAAAATGCCATAACTCAATGCTGCATTTTTGTTTTCATCCAGCGGTCTGATCATTTCGTCTATCCAGTTCTGAGGATAGATGGTATCTGCATCCGCATTCAGAACATATGTGCCGTTTGCATGTGCCAGGCCGCCATTCCGCGCATTGGTGATCCCCTGTTTGGGTTCGGGTACACAGGTAACGCCGCAGGCTTTTACCAGCTCGGCGGTCCGGTCTGCCGAATTGTTGTCTACCACAATGATCTCCACTGCATAACGTGTCTGGTTATTGCAGAGAGAGGTCAGTGTTTTCACGATACTGTCTTCCTCATTATAAGCAGGTATAACGATCGATACATCCGGTATTCCGCGGTACAGATTCTGCCTGTAAGCCGCCTGTACGGCCGCGCACGACTCAGGCGCACGAGCATCTGTGTTCCAGTATCTTAATATATTGGCAGGAATAGATATCGGACGCATACAATACTTAGGGTCTGTATAAATATAAGCCAAAATAGCCAATTTTGGTTAAGTAAGGACACGCTGACGGGCATGATTTTTTCTGCAGAGGTAAAAACTGTCTTGTATGAAACACCCTTATCCTGTTGTTTCAGTTGATGAGATCGATTTCGGTGCACTGGGCGCTGTAAGCAATTATGATGTAATGATCAAGGAAGATTCTCATCCTATTTACCTGAAGGCCGACCGTTCGCCGGGCGGCAGCGCGGAAGGAGGTTATGAACTGATGATTTTGGAAGCCAGCCTGAATGAAGACGAAACTTTCCGGTTCACTATTCATCCGCAGGATTTCCTGTACGAGATCGGCAAATTTTTCGGAGCGGAAGATATAGAAACAGGCTATGCCGATTTTGACCGGCTGCTCATCGTTAAAACCAATGATACAGAAAGGTTCAGGAAGGTGTTTTCAAATGCACAGACACGACAGGCTTTTCAGACTTTATCAGGTTTTTCACTCTCTATCAGAAAAGAAGACCAGGGCCTGATGCTGACCCTGCGCCTGCAGCGGATCCTGTCTGCCCCAACGGAATTTATCGCAGTGTATAATGCATTTACCAGCGTGCTTTACGGCATCGACGGAGACTGATGCCGGTACAGACCGGCAGATTATCCACATTCGGTAATGGCTGACTGTTTTGGCATGCCCGGGCAGTATCTTTACAATTGAATCATCAATTGTTTTGTTATGCTAAAAGTGGGCGTTTTCGGTGTGGGGCACCTGGGCAAATTCCACCTGAACAACTGGAAAGAAATAGAAGGCGTGAAGATCGTGGGTTTTTTCGATCCGAATAATGAAAACGCGAAGATCGCCACGGAAGAATACGGTTTAAAACGTTTCATGGATGAGGACAAGCTGATCGACTCCTGCGATATCATCGATGTCATTGCTCCCACCGACCATCATTTCAATATCTGCATGGCCGCGATCCGTAAGGGACGCCATGTTTTTGTTGAAAAGCCGCTGGCACACACCATCCAGGAAGGCCGCGACCTGGTAGATATGGTACGCGAAGCCAATGTAAAAATGCAGGTAGGTCATGTTGAACGTTTTAATCCTGCATACCTCGCCATCAAAGACCTGAACCTGAACCCCATGTTCATAGAAGTGCACAGGCTGGCGCAGTTCAATCCACGCGGAACAGAAGTAAGTGTGATCCTCGACCTGATGATCCACGATATAGACATCATTCTCAATCTCGTTAAAAGCGACGTCAAACATATTTCGGCAAGCGGCGTGGCGGTGATGACGGAAACGCCGGATATCGCCAACGTGCGCATCGAATTCAACAATGGTTGTGTGGCAAACCTGACCAGCAGCCGCATCAGTATGAAGAAGATGCGCAAAATGAGGCTTTTCCAGAAAGATGCTTATATCGGCATCGATTTCCTGGAAAAAAAGACCGAGATCATCAAACTGAAACAACCGGAAGACACGAATGTATTTTCCTTCGATATCGAAACACAGAACGGAAAGAAAACACTGGCCATCGCCAACCCTGTTATCGAACCTGTGAATGCGATCAAAATGGAGCTGGAATCTTTTGTTGATGCGATCCGGAATAATAAACCTACTGCAGTAAGCGAGATAGATGGTTTCCTGGCTATGGAAGTGGCACATAAGATCCTGGCCAAGATCAGCAATACAAGTATTCTCGTATAACTTTTGGAAAGTTCCGGAACTTTCCAAAAGTTTAAAAATTTAAGCCTGATCTTCAAGTATCTTTTCAGCCAGTAACAGGTCTACAGGTCTTGTGATCTTGATATTGGCATAGTCTCCTTCCACAAGATGAATGATATGCCCTGCGGCTTCCGCAACAGTTGCTTCATCTGTGAAGGCATCACTGTATTCCGTTTCAAATGCAGGCAATAAAATATCACTTAAAAAAGTCTGCGGGGTTTGTACGATCCTGACATGTTTCCTGTCTGCAACGCTGTTATGGCCATCCTGCTCAATGCGGATGCTGTCTGTAGCGGCAACTGCCGGTATTGCATTCCCACGGGCCATAGCCGTTTCACAGCAGCGCCGGATGAGTTCAGTACCTACAAGGCATCTCACCCCATCGTGCACCAGCACTACGGATGGTTCTTTTACCAGTTGCAGACCGTTTTTTACAGAATGAAAACGTGTGGCGCCGCCGGCTGTTATTTCGCAGCGATGTTCGGCTCCCAGCATTGCAATGATCTCCGCTCCGCGTTGCAGTTCCTGTTGCGGTAATACCAGTATCACGGAAAGATCTTCATACGCATTGAGAAAACGGTTCAGCGTGTGCCATAATACAGGCTTACCCTGCAGCAGCAGGAATTGCTTGGCCACATTACTGCCCATCCGCTGTCCTGACCCACCTGCCACGATAACTGCATATTTTCTCATTAGCCTGGTTTAAATAAAAAGGAGCTACAAAAGTAGCCCCTTTTCTTTCTCTCATGTTGTTACTGTATTCAAAAAAACATTTATCTGTAAATATACACATTATTTACTCCTTTATTATTCCTTACTCCCCGGTACATTCCTGCACTGTTCAGCACCATGGCTGCATTGCCTGCTGCATCCACGCCGATCATTCCGCCTTCCCCGCTCAGGCTTACCAGTTTTTCATTCACTACTTTTTCCATGGCTTCCTGGAGGCTGAGTCCTTTGTATTCCATGAGGCAGCTCACATCATAGGCAGCTACACAACGGATGAACATTTCACCATGACCGGTACAGCTGATGGCGCAGGTCTTGTTATTGGCATATGTACCACTTCCGATCACGGGACTGTCGCCGATGCGGCCGTATTTTTTATTGGTCATTCCACCGGTAGAAGTAGCGGCTGCAAGATTTCCTTTACTGTCGCGCGCTACAGCCCCTACTGTACCGAACTTTTTATCCTTCAGCAGTTCTTCGAGATGATGGTGGGTATGATCGAGGGAATAATTATCGGAGTCTCGGATCGCTTTCCACTGGTCGTAACGGAATTGCGAAAAGAAATATTCATCCGGCTCCAGTTTAACGCCCTGTTTGATCGCAAAATCATTGGCTCCCTTACCACTCAGGAAAACGTGGTTACTATTACGCATCACTTCTGTGGCGAGTTCTATCGGGTTGCGTACGTTGCGTACACCGGCCACAGCTCCCGCTGCAAGATCACTCCCATCCATGATCGCAGCATCCATCTCCTGCACACCTTTTTTGGTAAACACTGAACCGCGGCCTGCATTGAAAAGAACATTGTCTTCCAGCAGTACAAGTGCGGCCTTAACTGCATTCACAGCCGTGCCGCCCTGGTCAAGTACAGCATAGCTGACATCAAGTGCTTCCTGGAGACCTCGCTGGTAAGCGTTTTCCAGTTGCTCGGTCATGTCTTCCTTCAATATCGTTCCTGCTCCGCCGTGAATAACAATAGTGTAATCTGCCATGTCTTCTGATCATCCTTTAGATGGATCGAAGTTAAAATTTTACTTGACTGAGAAAATCGAATTAATCAGGATGAACGTTAGAGAAGGTCTAAGATTAATGGTGAAACGTTGGAGGTTATCAACACCCGCAAAAATACAGTGCAGCTATGCGTGAAAAACAGGAATAGTGCACAACGAAAGGGTTAACTACTGCAGCAGCATTTTACATTCCTGCAATAATTTTTCCCTGTCGATGGCGGCAGTTCCCACTTCTTCGCAGACGAGGCCGCCGGCGATATTGGCCATTTCTGCAGCCAGTTCCATGTCTTTTGTAACGGCATAGGTCAGGGAGGCCACGGCAATCACCGTATCGCCCGCACCGCTTACGTCTGCAATATTGCGGATATGGGTTGGAATGATCCGGCTCTGCTGCCCGTCCTGAAAATATACTCCTTTTTCAGAAAGTGTGATCAGCGATACGCGGTGATTCAGCTCCTGCTTCAGTGCAGCATGGATCTGTTTCAGGCTCGATTCATCGATGGCGGCTGGCGACAGGTTCAGGCCTTCTTTTACCTCTTTGAGGTTTGGTTTGAAAATATCAACATCCTTGAATGCAAGGAAGTTCTTTTTCTTGGGGTCTACTGCTGTTACCACGCCATAGGTTTTACAAAGGCTGATAATACCTTCTATCACAGCCGGTGTAAGAACCCCCTTATTATAATCTTCCAGTATGAGTACATCAGGACGATCTGTTTTGAAGAGCCGTTCCGTCATTTCGAGCAGCTTTGCCGCGATAGCGTCATTCACATCGCCTGTATCTTCCGCGTCCAGCCGCATCATCTGCTGGTTACGGCTCATTACCCTTGTTTTGTTGGTGGTGATGCGGTCCTCTGCTACAACAAAGTAATCCGTATTAATGCCGCTCGACCGCAGCAGCGCTGTCAGCGATTTACCATCTTCATCTTTCCCTATCACCGATATCAGCGTGGTAGCTGCACCGAGCGATGCAGTATTCAATGCTACGTTTGCAGCTCCGCCTACACGCAGTTCTTTCCTGTTGAGCGCTACCACCGGCACCGGCGCTTCCGGCGAAATCCGGTCTACATGGCCCCACCAGTAGGTATCCAGCATTACATCTCCTACGATCACTACCTTGCTGCTACTGAAATCAGAAAAGAGCTGTTCAAAATCCATCATTCCGTTTTTTTCGAATTATTCACTGCAAGATAGTATAAAGGAATACCAATTAATGTAATGATCAGTCCCGGCCAGGTAAAATTTGGTTTGTAAATGATCAGCAGTACGCAGAAACTGATCCCCATGAGCATGTAAATGGCAGGCAGTACCGGGTATCCGAATGCCTTGTACGGACGTTCGATCTCTGGCCTTTTCTTACGCAGGATGAAGATACCGGCGATCGTGAGCACGTAGAAGATCACCACGATAAAGGAAACCATGTCCAGCAGGTCACCATATTTACCGCTGAGGCATAACAAAGAAGCTACCACGCACTGTGCCCATAAAGCCCATTCCGGTACGGCATTCTTGTTCAGCTTGCCTGCATTTTTGAAAAACACACCATCCTGTGCCATCGTATAGTACACCCTTGCTCCTGCCAGGATCAGGCCGTTGTTGCAGCCGAAAGTAGAGATCATGATCATCACGGCGATCACGTAAGTACCGATATTACCAAAGATCATATTGGATGCCGATACTGCCACCCGGTCAGACGGCGCAAATGCGATATCGTTCAGCGGCAGTACGCTCAGGTACATCAGGTTGGCCAGCACATAGATCACGGTTACGATCAGAGTACCGAGGAAAAGGCTGAGGCCGATGTTTTTCTTCGGGTTCTTGATCTCCCCGGCAATGAACGTTACATTGTTCCAGGCATCGCTGCTGAAGATAGAGCCTACCATGGATGCCGCAATAGCACCAAATACTGCTACACCAAGTACAGGTGTGATATCTGTTGTTGAAATGATGTTCTTCATGCTCCAGGCATCGGTCCAGTTGGCATTCCACACTTCGCGTTTGGCTGCCAGCAGGAAGCCGAATACGATCAGCCCGAAAAGCGAAAGCAGTTTGGTCACTGTAAAAGTGCTCTGAATGGCTTTGCCGCCTTTTACGCCCTTGGTATTGATATAGGTCAGAAATACGATGATAACGATCGACAGGAACTGTGCCGGGTATATTTTAAATGCCCCTACCGTAAAGAGAATATTCTCATCGGTCATTTCGAGCACGGGGAAGAAATAACCCGCAAATTTACTGAACGCCACTCCCACAGCCGCAATGGTTCCGGTCTGTATCACCGAGAAAAAGCTCCAGCCATAGAGGAATGCTGTAAGCGGGTTATAGGATTCCTTCAGGTATACGTATTGTCCGCCTGCCTTAGGGAACATACCACTGAGTTCACCGTAACTCAATGCTGCCGTAAGGGTCATGAAACCTGTGAGCAGCCATACCACGATCAGCCAGCCGGCGCTGCCTACATTACGGGTGATATCTGCACTTACGATGAAGATACCCGAGCCGATCATACTTCCTGCTACGATCATGGTAGCATCGAACAGGCCCAGGGTAGGTTTAAAACCGTTAGAATTGGTACTCATAAAAAAATCCCGCTGTTTATAACGGGATTTGAAGATAATATAAAAAAGGTCAAAATATCAAGCCGGAAATGATGTCCCGGCAAATTGAAGTATTTAACCCCTATTTGGCTTTCTTATACTTTGCGTTCAGGCCTTTGATCACATCTTCGGTGATGTCGTAGGCTTTGTCTTTGTAGTATAACAGGTTCGACTGGTTAGAGAGGATAAATGCATAGCCTTTATCACGGTTATACTCTTCCAGGAAATCCTTGATCTTTTTCTGAACATCCTGGAGTTTGCGCATGCTTTCATCCTGCATTTCGTTGTTCAGCATTTGTTCCTTGCTTTGGAAAGTTCTGTCGAGCTGCTGCAGTTCCTGCTGTTTGCTGGCCAGTTCCGCCTGCGTCATGTTCTGTGCGTTGCGTTGTACCTCCTGGTATTTCTGCGCAAAAGTGTTCTTCATTTCATTGAGCTGCCTGGCGCTTGCCTGCTCTTTCAGCTGCAATGCTTCCCTGATCTCCTTGTAATGTTCAAACTGGTTTTCCAGTGAATCTATTTCAAAATAAGCGATCTTGAAATTTCCGCCGGGAACATCCTTAGTTGCGCCGGTTGCTGCCGGAGTTGTTTTTTTCGATGAAGAAAAATGCAGGTAGAATAAAACACCTATTGCTGCTGCAAGTACAATATTGAAACCGATCGAAAGATTTTTCATAACCCTGGTTATTGAGATGAGTGAAACTATTTAAGGCGGCCGATAACAAACTTACCACAGATCGGCAGACCAGTGTGTTAAAAAAAGTAGGAAGTTTTCACTTCCTACTTTATGTTCTATTACTTTAACGGTTCTGAAACACCGTATCCGTGTTACTCGTCGTCGTCGAAGCTCATTGCTTCGCGGGTGCTGGACAATACTTCGTATTCTTCCTTGCTGCCCACGATCATGTTCTCGAACTCTTTCTGTCCTGAACCTGCAGGGATCAGGTGACCGGTGATCACATTCTCCTTCAGACCCAGCATTGCATCTGTTTTACCCTGGATAGCAGCCTGGCTCAGCACCTTGGTTGTTTCCTGGAACGATGCGGCAGAGATCCAGCTCTGAACACCCAGAGAAGCTTTGGTGATACCCAGCAGCACCGGTGTTGCCGTTGCCGGTTTGGCATCCCTTACTTCCACCAGTTTCTTATCGCTTCTGCGGAGGATAGAGTTTTCTTCTCTCAGTTCACGCAGGGTAATGATCTGACCTGGCTTCATCTTGCTGCTTTCGCCTGCTTCTGTCACCACTTTCTTATCAAAGATCCTGTCGTTCTCTTCGATGAATTCAAACCTGTCTTCCAGGTCTTCCTCCAGGAATTTGGTATCACCCGCATCCACGATCTCTACTTTCTTCATCATCTGGCGAACGATCACCTCAACGTGTTTGTCGTTGATCTTCACACCCTGTAAACGGTATACTTCCTGGATCTCGTTCACAACGTACTCCTGTACGGCAAACGGTCCTTTGATAGCGAGGATATCCGCCGGTGCGATCTGACCATCGGAAAGCGGTGTACCGGCTTTCACAAAGTCGCCATCCTGTACCAGGATCTGACGGGTCAGCGGAACCAGGTATTTCTTCACCATACCATCCCTTGATTCCACGATGATCTCGCGGTTACCACGTTTTACGTTTCCGAATGCTACCACACCATCGATCTCACAAACAATGGCAGGGTTACCCGGATTACGTGCTTCGAACAGTTCGGTTACACGTGGCAGACCTCCGGTGATATCCCTGAGTTTGCCCAGTACACGTGGTATTTTCACCAGTACCTGTCCTGCCTTCACCTCATCTCCTTCTTCAATTACGATGTGTGAACCTACAGGAAGGTTATATTGTTTTACTTCCTTACCGTCTACGATGATGGTAGGGATCTTGGTCTTATCCTTGGTTTCGATAACCACTTTCTCGCGGTGACCGGTTTGCTCATCGGCTTCATCACGGTAAGTGATACCATCCAGTACATTCTCGAAGCGGATCTTACCGTTCTGTTCTGCAACGATAACGTTGTTGAACGGATCCCATGTACAGATCACATCCCCTTTCTTCACCTGCTGGCCGTCTTTCACGTTCAGCGTAGCACCGTAAGGTACGTTATTGGTGATCATCAGGCGGTCGTTCTTCACGTCCATGATCCTTACCTCACCGGTACGGCCGATAACGATCTTGGCTTTTTCGCCTTCATTGTTCAGGGCTTCTACGGTACGCAGACCATCGAACTGGATTGTACCGTCGAACTTCGCATTCAGGGTAGATTCTACCGATGCAGAGCCCGCAACACCACCCACGTGGAAGGTACGCAGTGTCAGCTGGGTACCAGGCTCACCGATCGACTGTGCTGCGATGATACCTACTGCATCACCACGCTGTGCCAGGTAGCCTGTTGCCAGGTTTTTACCATAACATTTTACACACACACCACGTTTGCTTTCGCAGGTGAGTACAGAACGGATCTCAACGGTTTCGATGCCGGCTTCTTCGATTGCTTTCGCAACATCTGAAGAGATCTCTTCACCTGCATTGATGATCAGCTCATCCGTTACCGGGTGATAGATGTTATGCAGTGAAGTACGGCCTTCGATCCTGTCTGCTAATGGTTCGATAATATCTTCGTTGTCTTTTAATGCTGTTGTTGCATTACCGCGTAATGTTCCGCAATCTTCTTCAGAGATCACCACATCCTGAGATACGTCTACCAGACGACGGGTCAGGTAACCTGCATCCGCCGTTTTCAGGGCCGTATCCGCAAGACCCTTACGGGCACCGTGCGTAGAGATGAAGTAATCCAATACGTTCAGACCGCTCTTGAAGTTAGACAGGATCGGGTTTTCAATTACCTCGCTGCCTGAGCTTCCGCTCTTACGTGGTTTTGCCATCAGACCCCTGATACCTACCAGCTGTTTTACCTGTGTTTTACTACCACGGGCTCCGGAATCCAGCATCATGTAAACAGAGTTGAAGCCCTGTTTGTCGTTCTGCATTTCACGGATCAGTGTTTCGGTGATACGGGTATCCACACGGCTCCAGATATCGATTACCTGGTTGTAACGCTCGTTGTTGGTGATGAGACCCATGTTATAGTTTTCCCATACCTCTTCCACTTCCACTTTCGCGCTCTCGAGCAGTTCATTACGCTGATCAGGAACGATCAGGTCATTCACGTTGAACGACAGACCACCGCGGAAGGCCATGCGGAATCCGAGTGTTTTGATATCGTCCAGGAATTTCGCCGTTTTAGGAACGTCTGTGATCTTGATGATGTCGCCGATGATCTCACGAAGGCTTTTCTTGGTGAGCAGCGCGTTCACATATCCTACTTCGTGTGGTACGTGCTGGTTGAACAGTACGCGGCCTACGGTAGTATCGATCAGTTTTTTAACGATCTGGCCATTCACACGCACATTGGTTTTCACTTTGATGTTGGCATGCAGGTCTACTGCTCCTTCATTGTAGGCGATCACCACTTCATCCATGCTGTAGAAAGCTTTTCCTTCACCCTTGATGATCTCATCACCCATGGTTTTCTTACCCTTGGTGATGTAGTACAGACCGAGTACCATGTCCTGTGAAGGCAGGGTGATCGGCGTACCGTTCTGCGGGTTAAGGATGTTGTGCGAAGACAGCATCAGCAGCTGGGCTTCCAGGATAGCAGCATTGCTCAAAGGCACGTGCACCGCCATTTGGTCACCATCGAAATCGGCGTTGAATGATGAAGTTACGAGCGGGTGCAGCTGTATCGCTTTACCTTCCACCAGTTTAGGCTGGAATGCCTGGATCGACAGCCTGTGCAGCGTCGGGGCACGGTTCAGCATTACAGGGTGTCCCTTCAGTATGTTTTCGAGGATATCCCAGATCACCGCTTCTTTGCGGTCTACCAGCTTTTTGGCTGATTTCACTGTTTTTACGATACCTCTTTCGATCAGTTTACGGATCACAAACGGTTTGAACAGTTCTGCCGCCATATCTTTCGGCAGACCGCATTCGTGGATCTTGAGTTCAGGACCTACAACGATAACAGAACGACCGGAATAGTCTACACGTTTACCAAGGAGGTTCTGACGGAAACGACCCTGTTTACCTTTCAGTACATCAGAGAGTGATTTCAGTGCACGGCCGCCTTCTGCTTTCACAGCATTTGATTTACGGCTGTTATCGAACAGTGAATCGATCGCTTCCTGCAGCATCCTTTTTTCATTACGCAGGATCACTTCAGGCGCTTTGATCTCCAGCAGCCTTTTCAGACGGTTGTTACGGATGATCACACGACGGTAGAGGTCATTCAGGTCAGAAGACGCGAAACGACCACCATCCAATGGCACCAGCGGACGAAGTTCCGGCGGAATAACAGGTATATACTGCATTACCATCCACTCAGGGCGGTTGGTGATACGGGTTCCTGCATCACGGAAAGATTCAACCACGCTCAGGCGTTTCAGGGCGTCAGCTTTACGCTGCTGCGATGTTTCTGTTGCTGCTGCGTTTCTCAGCGAGAAGCTCAGGCCGTCCAGATCGATACGCTCCAGTAACGCGTGAACCGCTTCAGCGCCCATTTTGGCGATGAACTTCTGCGGATCATCATCAGGCAGGTACTGGTTGTCTTTCGGAATATTATCGAGGATATCCAGGTATTCTTCTTCGGTCAGCAGATCGCCCATGCTCAGGCTTTCCTTGATACCACCCTGGATCACTACATATCTTTCATAATAAATGATCGTTTCCAGCTTTTTGGAGCTCATGCCCAGCAGGTAACCGATCTTGTTTGGCAGGCTTTTGAAGTACCAGATATGCACCACGGGCACCACCAGCTTGATGTGGCCCATGCGCTCACGGCGTACTTTCTTTTCTGTTACTTCCACACCGCAGCGGTCGCACACGATGCCTTTGTAACGGATACGCTTGTACTTACCACAGGCACATTCGTAATCCTTTACAGGACCGAATATCCTTTCACAGAACAAACCGTCGCGCTCCGGTTTGTAGGTACGGTAGTTAATTGTTTCAGGCTTCAGTACTTCGCCAAAGCTTCTTTCCAGGATACTATCGGGAGAAGCCAGGCTGATAGTGATCTGGGAGAAGGTTGATCTTGGGCGATTGTCTTTTTTAATTGCCATATTACTGTTGTGAATTTGTATTTTTTGATATTATCCCCAACTAACTGGGGACGGTTCCGTTACACCATCCGGGAATGAGCCGCGGACCATCAGCAGTTACTGCCCGATGGTCCGCGTTCATCTGCCGGACGATTAGTCAAATTTCAGGTCAAGTCCGAGACCTCTCAGTTCATGAACCAATACGTTGAATGATTCAGGAATGCCGGCGCGCGGGATGTTTTCACCCTTCACGATAGCTTCGTAAGTCTTGGCCCTTCCGATAATATCATCTGATTTCAGTGTAAGCAGCTCCTGCAGGATATTGGCCGCACCGTATGCTTCCAGTGCCCAAACCTCCATCTCACCAAAACGCTGTCCACCAAACTGAGCCTTACCACCCAGCGGCTGCTGTGTAATGAGACTGTATGGTCCGATAGAACGTGCGTGCATTTTATCGTCTACCATGTGGTGCAGTTTGATCATGTAGATCACACCCACAGTAGCTTTCTGGTGGAAACGCTCACCTGTTTCCCCGTCGTAGAGGTAAGTGTGACCGTTCCTTGGAATACCTGCATCCTTACAATATTGTTCAATTTCTGTTGTAGAAGCACCATCAAAGATCGGGGTTGCGAATTTCACGCCCAGACGCTTACCGGTCCATCCGAGGATGGTTTCGTAGATCTGGCCCAGGTTCATCCTCGAAGGTACACCCAGCGGGTTCAGTACGATATCAACCGGGGTACCGTCTTCCATGAACGGCATGTCTTCCGCACGAACGATCTTGGCAACGATACCTTTGTTACCGTGACGGCCCGCCATTTTATCACCCACTTTCAGCTTACGTTTCACTGCCAGGTAAACCTTAGCCAGTTTCAGTACGCCTGCAGGTAATTCATCACCGATTGAGATGTTGAATTTCTCACGTTTGTAACGTCCGAGTTCTTCGTTGAAACGGATGTTATAGTTGTGCAGCAGGGTGTTGATCTGATCATCGGTCTTCGCATCACCAGTCCATCCCAGCGGATTTACGTTCTGGTAATCGATCGATGAAAGGTTCTTCTGGTTGAACTTGGCGCCTTTTCCGATCAGCATTTCACCGAAGTTGTTGCTGATACCTTGTGATGCTTTGTCCTTCAGCAGGGTCTGCAGTTTATCGAGCAGCAGTTCCTTGATCGCATCTTCGTTCTGCTGGTGTACTTTCTCTACTTTTTCCAGTTGTGCTTTTTCACGGATCTTACCATTCTTGTCTTTCTTCGCACGCTGGAAGAGTTTTTTATCGATCACCACACCTTCTGTTCCGTTCGGTGCTTTCAGTGAAGCATCTTTCGCATCGCCGGCTTTATCACCGAAGATCGCGCGGAGCAGTTTTTCTTCCGGAGTAGGATCTGATTCACCTTTCGGAGTGATCTTACCGATCAGGATATCTCCTTCCTTGATCGTTGCGCCGATACGGATGATACCGTTCTCGTCGAGATCTTTGGTTGCATCTTCAGATACGTTCGGGATATCCGGGGTCAGTTCTTCTTCACCCAGTTTGGTATCGCGTACTTCCAGTTCATATTCTTCAATGTGAACGGAAGTGAACAGGTCTTCACGAACTACTTTCTCGCTGATCACGATCGCATCCTCGAAGTTGTAACCCTTCCATGGCATGAACGCCACCTGCAGGTTACGGCCCAGTGCGAGCTCTCCGTCTTTGGTTGCATATCCTTCAGTAAGGAAGTCTCCTTTTTTAACCTTCTGTCCTTTCTTAACGGCAGGACGCAGGTTGATACAGGTTGCCTGGTTGGTTTTGATGAACTTGGTGAGTTTATACACCTGCAGGTCATCGTTGAAGCTTACCAGCCTGTCCAGGTCGTTCCTTTCGTAACGTACATGGATCTCGTTGGCATCAACAAATTCAACCACACCTGAACCTTCTGCGTGGATCTGGATCCTTGCATCACGGGCAGCCTTGCCTTCCAGCCCGGTACCTACGATCGGCGCTTCAGGGCGGATCAGCGGTACAGCCTGGCGTTGCATGTTCGATCCCATCAGCGCACGGTTGGCATCATCATGCTCCAGGAACGGAATCAGTGATGCACTCAAACCTACGATCTGGTTCGGGGCTACGTCCATATATTCTACCTCTTCCTTATCCAGGATCGGGAAATCGCCTGTCTGGCGGGATACTACTTTCTCTTCCACAAACTCACCCTTGTCTGACAATGGTGAATTACTCTGTGCGATCTTGGCAGTATCTTCTTCTTCAGCGCTCAGGAAAGTGAGCTCTTTCATATTCACTTTACCGCTTTCCACTTTACGGTACGGGGTTTCGATGAAGCCCATATCGTTGATGGCTGCGTGTACGCAAAGTGTGGAGATCAGACCGATGTTCGGTCCTTCCGGTGTTTCAATGGTACAAAGACGACCATAGTGCGAGTAGTGTACGTCACGAACCTCGAAGCCCGCACGCTCACGGCTCAGACCGCCTGGTCCGAGTGCGGAGATACGACGCTTGTGCGTGATCTCACTCAGCGGGTTGGTCTGGTCGAGGAACTGCGATAACTGTGAGGTACCGAAGAATGAGTTGATCACGGAAGAAAGGGTTCTTGCATTGATCAGGTCTACCGGTGTGAATACCTCGTTATCACGAACGTTCATACGCTCGCGGATGGTACGTGCCATACGTGCAAGACCTACACCGAACTGGGCATAGAGCTGCTCGCCTACGGTACGTACACGACGGTTGCTCAGGTGATCGATATCATCGATCTCGGCCTTACCGTTGGTGAGGCGCACGAGGTATTTGATGATCTCGATGATATCCTGTTTGGTCAATACTTTTTTCTCCAGCGGATAGTCCAGGTTCAGTTTGCGGTTGATCTTGTAACGACCAACTTCACCGAGGTCATAACGCTTGTCGGAGAAGAATAATTTATCGATGATACCGCGTGCAGTTTCATTGTCAGGGGCATCAGCACCGCGCAGCTGGCGGTAGATATGCTGAACCGCTTCCAGTTCACTGTTGGAGGTATCTTTATTCAGTGTGTTGTAAATGATGGCATAGTCGCCGCCCACATCTTCTTTCTGGATGAAAACGCTTTTCACTTCCATTTCGATGATGGTGTCGATGGCTTCTTCGTCCAGTACGGTATCACGCTCCATAACGATCTCGTTACGCTCGATGCTTACCACTTCACCGGTATCTTCATCCACGAAGTCTTCTACCCATGTTCTCAGAACGCGGGCAGCCAGTTTTTTACCAACATGATGGGCCAGTGTTTTCTTGTCTGCTTTCACCTCATCGGCCATACCGAAGAGTTCCAGGATATCCTTATCAGTTTCAAAACCGATAGAACGTAACAGGGTTGTTACAGGGAACTTTTTCTTACGGTCGATGTAGGCATACATCACGTTGTTGATGTCTGTTGCAAACTCCATCCAGGCACCTTTGAAAGGAATCACCCTGGCTGAGTAGATCTTGGTTCCGTTCGGGTGAACAGACTGACCAAAGAATACACCCGGAGAACGGTGCAGCTGTGATACTACTACACGTTCGGCACCATTAATTACAAAAGTACCGCGGGGTGTCATGTAAGGAATGTTTCCGAGGAACACGTCCTGTACAATGGTCTGGAAGTCTACGTGCTCCTCATCGTTACAGCTCAGGCGGAGTTTCGCTTTCAGCGGCACTGCATAAGTCAGGCCACGTTCCATACACTCATCGATCGTGTAACGCGGAGGGTCGATAAAATAATCCAGGAATTCCAGTACGAAGATGTTACGTGTGTCTGTAATGGGGAAGTTCTCCTTAAACACGCGGAACAGCCCTTCCACATTACGTTTGTCGGGCGTTGTTTCTAACTGGAAAAATTCTCTGAATGATTCTAACTGAATGTCGAGTAGGTCAGGAGCATCAGCCAAATGTTTAGTTTTACCGAAGCCGACCCTGTTGTTCAATGTAGTTGTAGACATATGTATGTAAAACCGGTTTTTATACAAAAAAATTTGGGTAGAACTTACAGGTTCCGAGCGATAAAAAACCAGGCATTCCGGTAAAAATCATGGCCATATCCTGAACGCCTCTCGCTAATTAGCCCAAAAATAAGGATGGCAAAGGTAAGAAACGGGCGGCAACTGCAAAAACAAATTTTGGACCAAACACCCCGTTGTGGAAAAGAAAACCCATGTTTCTGCCGTTTTTTTGCCAATCCGCGTTTATTATCACACAATGAACCCATTACCAATTGCTTAAAAATAGTTATTATTTAAATATTTCAGGAATACACCCATTGAAGGTAATAGCGCTGCAGTTCCTTGAAGTAAACCACCGCCAGCAGGCTTCCCAGTACAATGAAAAGCAGGGAGCTGATCGTTGGCAGGTAAATCAGCACAATCAACAGTAAAAGCAGGCATCGGGTAAATTCCAGGTAAAAGATCCATTTACGCTGCTCGAGGATGGCCCCGCAATTGATCAGCGTTACGAGTATCAGCAATGCCGCCGCTACCTGCACCATTAGGGGAAACTGACTTTCGAACAGAATAAACAGGAAAAGCAGCATAAGAATTCCTGCCACCTGCCATAGTACATACCGGTTCAGTTTTTCAGGAGCGGGTCCTTTATTCTGCCTGAGTCCGAACTTCTGTTCCAATGCGCTCCTGGCATCAGGGGCAATCGTTTCCGGTTTTGCAAAAAGTACTTTCAGTTTATTCCAAAGGCCTTTGGTCTGCCTGGCGGTATACAAAAGTTCCAGCAGAAAATGAAAATGCTGCCAGAGGAAACTATGACTGCCCAGCGGCTCTGTTAACCCGTAAACGATCTCCTCCCCTTCCTGTTCTTCGCAGAAAGTGCCGAAGAGCTTGTCCCAGATAATGAATACATCACCATAGTTTTTATCCAGGTATGCTTCATTGCTGGCATGGTGCACCCGGTGATGCGAAGGCGTAACCAATATATATTCAAGAAAGCCCAGCTTTCCGATCAGTTGCGTATGTACAAAGAATGGATAAAGGCCATGGATCAGCAACATGGTAACGATCATAGGAGCAGTAAACCCGAAAACGGGTAGTACAGCCCAGAAGCCGGTACGCACGATTGCCTGGAAAACGGTAATTCTTGCAGCTACCGTATAATTGAAATCATCACTCTGATGATGCACTACATGCACTGCCCACAGCATATTTACTTCGTGCGCCAGCCGGTGATACCAGTACCAGATAAAATCCGTGAACAGCCATAACACCAGCCAGTGAAAGATTCCCGGTTTAAAATGGAATATGGCGTAATGCCGGTAAACATAATCGTACACGAAATAAAAAGCACCTGTCGTGAATATATCCAGCAACCTTTCAGCGATCCCTACATTGATGTTCGCTACCGAGTTGGTGAAATTGAAATATGGCTTGCGCTTATGTCTCGCCACCAGGTACTCCAGCAACATAAAAAAGAGAAACAACGGAATGGCAAAAGCCAGGTAATTGAGCTGCATATTCTGGTACGGTAAAGTGAAGAATCAGCTGCAAGGATAAAAATATTTATTTAGTCTACAAAAAAGATAGAGTTATAATGCTGTCATAAAATAATACAGGCCACCCTTTCGGGCGGCCTGTATTAAAATCCGTAGCATGTTATTACCAGATCCTGGCCCGGTCTTCCGGTTTCCGGTACATTTTGTTCTTTTCCGTTACCGGGAATGCCTTGTAGAACGGATCGAAATTAGACAGCGGTCCGTTTACCCGGAACTCTTCCGGTGAATGCGGGTCTGTGGTGATATTGGTCCGCATGGCTTCCGGCCGGGTAATCAGCCGCCATACCTGTGCAAAGCCCAGGAAGAAGCGCTGATCAGGCGTAAAGCCGTCGATCTTGTCTTCCGACTGTCCCTGCTTCGTCATTTTAAATGCATCATAAGCGATGGCGATACCTCCGATATCGGCCAGGTTCTCGCCCAGCGTAAGTTCTCCGTTTACATGCAGACTGTCGAGCACCACGTAATTATTATACTGTGCTATTACTCCTCCTGCTTTGTTTTTGAATGCGGTTCCGTCTTTGGCGGTCCACCAGTCTTTCAGGTTACCCTGTGCATCGTACTGGCGGCCCTGGTCGTCGAAGCCATGTGTCATTTCATGACCGATCACCATACCGATACCGCCGTAATTGATCGCATCATCGGCAGTCATTTCAAAGAACGGGAACTGCAGGATCCCTGCGGGGAATACGATCTCGTTCAGTGTAGGGTTGTAATAAGCATTAACGGTTGGTGCTGTCATACCCCATTCGGTGCGGTCTACCGGCTTACCGATCTTATCGATATTCTCCTTGTAATCGTGTTTGGCGATACTGCGCATGTTGCCGTAGAAATCATCGCGTCGTATGCTCACATCATCGTAGTTTTTCCATTTTTCAGGATAGCCGATCTTTTTCAGGAATGCGGTGAGTTTTTCCTGCGCACGTTGCTTGGTGCTGTCGCTCATCCAGTCCAGCCTGGTAATGCGGGCGCTGAATGCTTTCTGCAGGTTCGATACCAGTTCATCCATTCTCTTCTTGGCATCTGCAGGGAAATATTTTTCTACGAAAAGTTGCCCGAGCAGGTCTTTAAGACCATTGTCTGTCCGGCTCACCATTTTCTTCCAGCGTTCTTCCTGCTTTTTCACACCTGAGAACAACCTTGAGAATTCGAATTTCTCGTCTCGGAACGCTTTGCTCAGCAATGATGCGTTGCCGGATATATAATCGAATTTCACTTTGTCTTTCCAAACCTGTATCGGCTGAGAAGCTAACAGTGTGCTCAGCGCTTTGTAATAGGCGGGTTGCGACACATTCACGCTGTCTGTGCTGATGCCCATTTTGCTGAAGGTTTCTTTCCATACCAGGTTCGGTGCCATTTTTTCAAGATCGGCAAGCGACACTTTATTATAGTTCCGGATGGGGTCGCGCAGTTCTGTTGGTGTGAGGTGCGATTTGGCGATCTCGGTTTCTATCTGCAATACAGACTGACCGCCTTTCGCTGCTGCTGCTGCATCGGTTCCGGTGAGCGTGAAAAGCCTGGTTGCATAAGCCGCCAGTTTTTTTCTTTTTTCTTCAGTGATCGGGTCTGTTTTGGTATAGTATTCCTTCTCAGGTAATGTTAACCCGGTCTGTACCAGTACGAGGATATTTTTGGAACTGTTCTTTTCATCCGGGCCAACATACTGACCGATGAGATCACCGTCGCCTTCTTTTGCGTTATCTGCCAGCAGTGCGATCAGTTCTTTATAATCTTTCACTGCATCGATCTTTGCCAGCATAGGCTTCAATGGCTCATAACCTTTCTGTTCGATGGTTGCAGTATCCATACCACTGGCGTAGAAATCGCCCACTTTTTGTTCTGCGCTGCCATTCTTCAGGTCTTTTTTAGCAGCCAGTTCGTCCAGGATGTTACGGAGTTTCTTCAGGTTATCCTGGTAGAGTACGTAAAAGCTGCCCCAGCCGCTCTGGTCATCGGGTATCGTGGTGCTTTTGATCCAGCCGCCGTTGGCATAGCGGAAGAAGTTATCGGCAGGATTAACAGTAGTGTCCATACCTGCTTTATCAAAAAATACTTTCTCTTTGTCGTCCTTGCTTTTACAGGAAGCCAGTACCAGTATTCCGGCCGCAAGAACGGTGATCGTTTTTTTCATGTAGCAATAATTTAGTAATCGTAATAATACGACTTTACCTTTCAATTTCCGAACCGTTCATCCGTTCTGTAATACGGACAAAAAAAAGCCGGTAAACTTTCGTTTACCGGCCCGATATGGTGAAACAGTAAAATTATTTCACTTCTACTTCAGCGCCAGCTTCTTTCAGCTTAGCAACTAAATCGTCAGCTTCAGCTTTAGAGATGCCTTCTTTAACTGGTTTCGGAGCACCGTCTACCAGGTCTTTCGCTTCTTTCAGTCCTAAGCCAGTCAGTTCTTTAACGATCTTAACTACGCCCAGTTTGCTTGCACCACCGCTAACGAGGATAACATCGAAAGATGTTTTCTCTTCTACAGCAGCTGCACCACCGCCATCGGCTGCAACTACAACTGCAGCAGCAGCTGGTTCGATACCGTAATCAGCTTTCAGTACATCAGCTAATTCCTGAACTTCTTTTACTGTTAAGCCTACTAATGTTTCGGCTAATGCTTTTAAGTCTGCCATGTTTTTCAATTTTTTCCGCCTTCAAAGTCTTTGGACTCCGGCGGATGGTTTAAAAAAATTAGCCTTTATTTTCCCTCAGGCCTGGGGTTATTTTCTACGGGAGTTACCCCGTGCAGAAACAATTATTCAGCTGCCGGAGCTTCAGGAGCTGCATCAGCTGCTGGTTCAGCAGGTGCGGCAACAGCTGTAGTTCCTTCAGCCTGCTTTTCGTGGTGGTGCAGTAACGCAGCCAGTACACGTTTAGCAGGAGACTGCAGCAATCCGATAACTTCACCAACCAGTTCATCTTTGGTTTTGATCTGGGTGAGCGTTTTCAGGTTGTTGTCGCCGGTGTAAACATCACCATTGATGAATGCAGCTTTCAGAACTGGTTTTTCGCCGCTGTTTGCTTTACGGAAAGAGCTGAGGATCAGAGCCGGCTCTTTAGGGTTTTCAGAGAACATCAGTGCAGTCACGTTGTTCAGTGATGCATATACATCTGCATATTTCTCGGCATCCAGGGATTCGAGCGCTTTGCGGATCAATGTGTTCTTGGCCACTTTCATCTCAACCTGCTTATCGAAGCAGCTGCGACGGAGTTTAGACACCTGCGCTACCGTTAAAGATTCAGTATCGGTGATGTAAAAGTTATTGTATTGAGCGAACTTGCTTTTCAGCAGTTCGATCACTTCATTTTTTTGATCTTTTGTCATGTCTGATCTGTTTTAAGAACCCGGGTCATTTCCTTTTGAGGGGATCACCAGGAATTAGTTCATTAATGATTTGGTGTCTAAAGCAATACCAGGGCTCATTGAGCTGGCCATGCTTGCGCCTTTCAGGTAAGTTCCCTTAGCTGTAGAAGGTTTCAGTTTGAGGATCGCATTGATCAGCTCCATACCGTTCTCAGTGATTTTTTCAGGTGCGAAAGACACACGTCCGATAGATGCGTGTACGATACCTGCTTTATCTACCTTGAATGCGATCTTACCGCCTTTCACTTCGTTTACAGCAGCTGCCACATCATTGGTAACAGTTCCTGTTTTAGGGTTGGGCATCAGGTTACGAGGACCTAATACTTTACCCAGCTTACCGATCTTAGGCATTACTGCCGGAGTTGCGATGATCACATCGATATCAACCCAGCCACCTTCGATTTTGGTAATGAATTCGTCCAGACCTACATAGTCGGCACCTGCTTCTTTTGCAGCTGCTTCTTTATCAGGTGTGCAGAGCACGAGTACTTTCTTGGTTTTACCGGTACCATGTGGTAATGAAACGGTTCCACGTACCTGCTGATCTGCTTTCTTAGGGTCTACACCCAGGCGGATATGCAGGTCTACAGAACTGTCGAATTTGGTACAATTGATTTCTTTAACCAGGTTGGATGCTTCTTTCAGGGAATAAGCTTTGTTTTTATCCACCTTAGTTACTGCTACTTTTCTTTTTTTAGTAAGTGACATGCTAAAAATGTTTTAAGGTGAATAATTAGTTTTCCCAGGGAGCTTTTCCTTCAACAGTCAGTCCCATGCTGCGGGCAGTACCTGCAACCATGCTCATCGCGCTGTTCAGCGTGAATGCATTGAGATCAGACATCTTGTCCTTAGCGATCTCTTCTACCTGCTGCCAGGTTACTTTACCAACTTTTTGACGATTGCTTTCTTTAGATCCTTTCTGGATTTTAGCTGCTTCCATTAACTGAACAGCGGCCGGAGCGGTTTTCAGTACAAAATCGAATGATTTGTCTGAATATACAGTGATCAAAACAGGAACTACTTTTCCTACTTTGTCCTGGGTTCTTGCATTGAACTGCTTGCAGAACTCCATGATGTTTACACCCTTAGAACCAAGGGCGGGACCAACAGGTGGTGCAGGGTTTGCCTGACCGCCTTTAACCTGAAGCTTTACAAAGCCTGAGATTTCTTTTGCCATTTTTCTTTGATTTAATTGGTTATAGCGTCCTGGTTTAGCAGGACTCCCAAAGTCAATCATTCTTCGTAAAAAAGAACTTTTGGGGCGGCAAAGGTAGGATTAATGTTGGATTAAACAAACAAAAACACCCCTATTTTCCGTGATCCGGCGCATTTAAAGCCCAAAAAACTCATTTTCCGAAGCGATTCATAAGCTCTGCCACTTCACGGACCTGTTCCTGTGTATGGGCGGCTGAGCAGGGAAGACTGAGAACGGTACGATGGATCTCTTCCGACACCGGGAACTCCTGCCCTGTAAAATATGCTGCCAAAGCCTGCTGCCGGTGCGGCGGAACGGGGTAATGCACTTCCGTACCGATCCCGTTTTCAGCCAGGTATGCCCGTAGTTTATCCCTGTCCGGATGCCTGATAGCAAAGATATGATACACGTCTGAATGATCTGGTTCTTCCACCGGCAGTATAAAACTGCTGTTGAGTCCTGCGCGGTAAATGGCAGCCAGCTCCTGCTTATGCCGGTTCATTTCATTCAGCGATTGCAGTTTGATCTGCAGAAAAGCCGCCTGTATCTCATCCAGCCTGGAATTCCAGCCAGGGATCTGGTTATGGTATTTTTTGCCGGATCCGTAATTACGCAGCAGGCGCACATGCTGATCCAATGCCGGGTCATTGGTCACTACAGCTCCCCCATCGCCAAGGGCGCCAAGATTTTTGGTTGGATAAAAACTGAATGCGGCCGCTGTTCCGAAAGAACCCGCAGGTTGTCCCTTGTACATAGCGCCATGTGATTGTGCGCAATCTTCTATAACAGCCAGGCCATAGCGTTCTGCTAACGCCATGATAGCTGTCATACTGCAGCATTTACCGTATAGATGCGCCAGCAGCACGGCCCTCGTTTTACTGGTCCTTACGTTTTCTATACCTTCTGCAGTAAGATTGTAGGTAGAAGGATCAGGCTCGGCTAGTACGGGTACCAGTCCTGCATGGATCACTGCCAGGATAGTGGCGATATAAGTATTGGAAGGAACAATCACTTCCGAACCGGCGGGAAGCTTGAGGGCAAGCAATGAAAATATAAGTGCATCGAGACCATTCCCCACTCCGGTGCAATATACGTTACCAGTATAATGTGCGAAAGCCTGCTCGAAACCTGTTACTTCATCACCAAGGATAAACCAACCGCGCTCCAGCAGTGCATCAAACTTTTCTGTTAATGCTTTACGGTAGGGAGCATTAACGAGTGCTATATTTTCATAAGGTATTCTCATGGTCCGGGTAGGGCTCAAAGATATAATCGTTGGGATCGAAACTGGTTGAAGCCAGTACCAGTAATATTGCATCCTGGCTGAAATGATGCATCTGGTGCCAGTCTTTTGTTCCCAGTACCAGGCATTTGCCGGGGGAATTAAGGAGGAACTCCTCTTTTCGGCTGCCATCATCATTAAAAACAGTGCAGCTGCCCCTGACGCAGATGGCAGCCTGTGTGGTAGCTTTGTGCCTGTGGCCACCCCGGAGCGAATCATCTACCTCATAAATATAAAAGATGCGCCGGATCTGGAAAGGCAGCAAATGTTGAACATCATCCAGCACGGTGAGGCTGCCTCTTTTGTCTGTATAAATGGGTAAGTCAATAATATACGCCATCGGGTATTTTTAGTTTTCAACCGTTTTTCTTTCTGTCAGCATCCCGTCAATTGCATCAAGGATAGCGGCATCTTTTTTTATGCTGAATTTCCTTGCAAAAAGTTTATCGCTCAGTTTCAGATCCGCCAGATCCTGCATGCCCAACCATTCCGGATTGGGGGTAAGCGGCTTATGTTTATAATAATGACAATTACTGTTTACAACCAGATCTGAAAATTCTGAATTCAGCAGTATTGTCTGGAAAAGGAATTCATCCGGCCCCCAGGTATAACGGAAAAAGCGTTTCAGTCCCGGCTCCTGTTCAATTTTTTTCCAGACGTAATCAGCAGCCTGGGGACTGATTGCCCAGAACATAGAACTGCCATAAAACTGCATGCCGGCCGGCCGTTCAGGGGCAGGCAGGAGCCGGTTGATCAGATTTTCCGTGAAAAATTTACCGGGAAAACGATAGTCGATCAGGTGATACTTGCTGATCCTTTCAAATGCTTCTTCCCAATCACCTGCAAATGCGCGGTATTTTAAGAACAGTTTCCCTTTATGCTGTTCAAAAAAGCCGGAGATCTCAGCCGGTGTTTTGATCGGGTAATCCTGCCCGCTGAGCAGGCAGATATAGTCGAATGAAATTCCGGAAGTGAGTATTGCTTCAATTCCATTGAAAATTGCCTGTACGGTACTGTAACCGGCCCAGCGCACGTTGACTCTTTTCTCAACAAATGTAACCTGAGGATGCTGCTGTAATGCAGCATGGGCACTTATTGCTACTTTCTTATCGAGATGAATATAAAAACGGGTATTCGCATCGGAGAGCTGACCGATCATTCTTCCGGTCTGAACCGGATCTGTATATGTTATGATCAGGTATGCAATCTGCATAAGGGGGACTTGGATACAAGGAATATACCCATTTTCCCGCTATAGCAGTTTCATGGGAGGTTTAGATGCTTAAATTTACTGCTAATTTTTATTTAGCGGACAAGGTGCTGAAAAATAACATGAGGAAGTATTGCATTTTCTTCTGGTACCGGCAATAAAAAAGAGGCTGTGTTGCAGCCTCTTTTTTATTATCTCGTGTAAACAGGTTAACTGAGTTTCTCTACCTGCATATAGTTCAATTCTACCGGAGTTGAACGTCCGAAGATCTTTACGGTTACTTTCAGTTTCTTCTTTTCGTCGTTCACTTCTTCGATCACGCCGTTGAAGTCGTTGAAAGGGCCTTCGATGATCTTGATGGTTTCGCCGATGATGAAAGGTTCGCTCATAACAACGCCCTGGTCGTTCATTTCGTCTACCTTACCCAGCATTTTGTTCACTTCGCTTTTACGCAGTGAGATGATATTACCTTTTGAACCTTTACCATCTGTAAGAAAGTGCATCACGTTGCTGATGTTACTGATATGCTGAACCATGTCATCATTCAGTTTACCATCCAGTACTTCCATCATCACATAGCCGGGGAAGTAGTTTTTTTCGCGCATTACTTTTTTACCATTCTGCACTTTGTATACTTTCTCCATCGGAAGGAAGATCTGTTTGATCACTTCCTGCCAGCCGCTGCGAATAATATCTTTATCCAGGTATTCTTTTACCTTGCGTTCTTTTCCGCTTACTACGCGCAACACGTACCATTTGGTTTCCGGTTGAGGCGCAGCTTCTGTTCCTGGTATTGTTTCTGCTACTTCCATCCTTGGATTACTTGAATAATGAATAAATCAGCTTCAGGAGCTGGTTACTGGAAAAGTCCATTACCCAAACAAGCGCTGTTATGATAACAGTTGCTACCAGAACAATCACAGTACTCTGCTGCAGCTGTAACCAGGTTGGCCAGGTTACCTTCTCCATCAATTCAAGGTAGCTCTCTTTAAAATATGTTGTGATCTTGTTCATTATTGTTTTGTTTATTGGTTGGTGTACCTGCCGTTTCTGAAGCGGACCGGAAAATACGGTATTTCATCAGAAAACAGCTATACCAATAATCATTATTCTGCACGGGCACTAGGATTCGAACCCAGATCAAAGGTTTTGGAGACCTCTATACTAACCGTTGTACTATGCCCGTAGAAAGCTAAAAGCTATTCCGGATGTTCCGAAACAGCTTTTAGTTTATTTTATTGACAAATGTAAGCTTAATTACATTTACCTAAGCTAAAAGCGTGTAGCCTAAAGCTTATTTGATGATTTCAGTAACCTGACCGGCACCTACTGTACGTCCACCTTCGCGGATAGCGAATTTCAGACCTTTTTCCATAGCGATCGGCTGGATCAGTTTAACGCTCAGACCGATATTATCACCAGGCATTACCATTTCTGTTCCTTCAGGCAGGGTAACTTCACCAGTTACGTCTGTAGTACGGAAGTAGAATTGAGGGCGGTATTTGTTGAAGAATGGAGTGTGACGTCCACCTTCTTCTTTGCTCAGTACATAAACCTCACCTTTGAACTCAGTGTGCGGAGTGATAGAACCTGGTTTGCAGATTACCATACCACGACGGATATCTTTTTTCTCGATACCACGTAACAGCAGACCTGCGTTATCACCTGCCTGACCTTCGTCGAGGAGTTTTTTGAACATCTCAACACCAGTTACGGTAGAAGTCAGCGGGCTGTCCATCAGACCTACGATCTCAACTGGTTCACCAACTTTGATGATACCACGCTCGATACGACCGGTTGCAACGGTGCCACGACCTGTGATTGAGAATACGTCTTCAACAGACATCAGGAACGCCATATCGATCGGACGTGGAGGCAGCGGGATATAAGTATCTACAGCTTCCATCAGTTCGTCGATCTTAGCAACCCATTTCGGATCTTCAGCCAGAGCGCCTGTAGCAGAACCCTGAATGATCGGGGTGTTGTCGCCATCGAAACCGTATGAAGTCAGCAGTTCGCGGATCTCCATTTCAACCAGTTCCAGCAGCTCAGGATCATCAACAAGGTCAACCTTGTTCATGAATACAACGATACGAGGTACACCTACCTGGCGGGCCAGCAGGATGTGCTCTTTAGTTTGCGGCATAGGACCATCGGTAGCAGCAACTACCAGGATCGCACCGTCCATCTGGGCGGCACCAGTAATCATATTTTTCACATAGTCAGCGTGACCAGGACAGTCAACGTGCGCATAGTGACGATTTCCAGTTTGGTATTCAACGTGCGCAGTGTTGATGGTGATACCACGCTCTTTTTCTTCAGGAGCACCATCAATCTCATCATACTTCTTCGCCTGCGCCAGACCTTTCTTCGATAAGATGCTTGTGATGGCAGCAGTCAGGGTAGTTTTACCGTGGTCAACGTGACCAATGGTACCAACGTTTACGTGAGGTTTCTCCCTCTTAAAGGTCTCTTTAGACATTTTTATCGGTTTTTAGTTGTGTTTAAAAATTTGTTGGCCGTGGCCATTTTAAAATTTATGTTGATCCGTTTTACCGGATTCGCTCTCACTGTTTCTTACCTCACATTTTTCAGAGCCGTTAGTGAGAATCGAACTCACGACCTCTTCCCTACCAAGGAAGTGCTCTACCACTGAGCTACAACGGCTTTTCTCAGCTTAGAGTCTTAAGGATAAGCCTGGAGCATTTACTCCGTACTTTAAACCCCAGACTTACCAATTGAGCGGGAGACCAGGCTCGAACTGGCCACCTATAGCTTGGAAGGCTATCGCTCTACCAAATGAGCTACTCCCGCCTGCAAGATCTGCTTCCCGTGAAGGAGGCAAAACCGTGTTGTAAAAGAACTTCCCGGAGCCAGGCTATACCTGTTCCGGGATATTTATCCGTGGGCAGAGTAGGGTTCGAACCTACGTACTCGTGAGAGAACAGATTTACAGTCTGTCGCCTTTAACCGCTCGGCCATCTGCCCGGTTATTATACAGTTTTTTCGATCCGGGGCACGAACATAGTAAATTTCACGCTTCCAGCCAGTATTATCTGTATTTTTTACCTATTGAGCCGAAGATGGGACTCGAACCCGCGACCTACTGATTACAAATCAGTTGCTCTACCAACTGAGCTACTTCGGCAAACTTTTTTAAGAGCTATCCCGTTTTTTGGGATGGCAAAGGTAATGGAAAACTTTATTCAGCAAAATTTTGAAAAAGGTTTTTTTGGGAAGTTTTCAACATATTCAAAAAAACATGCTTCTCCCCTCCTGCTCAGGGCATTATCCACTCGCTTTTCTCCGGTTCGTTCACGGAATAAAAAAGTGAAAGCGTATCCTGCGGAACAACTGTGCCGGCGGGCAACTCAACCGTTCCCGCATACTCTTTTCCTGATACACTGTACACGTATTCGATCTGCAAACGCCCCTGCTGGTTCAGTTTCCGCTCCCTGATATGTGCTGTTGTTTTTTCCCTGGAAGGCTTGCACGACAAGGCACACAGGAGCCACAGGTATAGTGGCAAATTATTTTTCATCGGCACAAAATTAAAAAGGCCTCCCGTTTTACGGAAGGCCTTTCAGTTTTTTTAGTTTTTAAGCTGCTAATTTTTCTTTTTTACGTTTTATCTGTGAAACAATCGATTCCATCGCACAATCAAACGACTCTTCAAATGATTTTGATGAAGCTTTTACAAAAAAATCGTGTTTTGGCACATGAACCCTGATCTCAGCAATCTTGTCTTTGATCGTATGCACCACGTTGTCGAGTTTCAAAAAAACATCCACTTTCAGAATTCTGTCGTGAAAGGTCTGCAATTTGGCAAGTTTGCGTGACACATACTCTACCAGTTTTTCATCTGCATCAAAATGTACAGTTTGAATGTTAACGTTCATAACAACTCACGTTTAATCGGTGAAAAAATAATATTTAAAAGAACTTTTGTATTGTGTTTTTTCTCCTCTTAAGAGTGATAACAAGTTAGCGAAAAAGATAACAAAAAAGAAATACCGGAGCGTTTTTTTGGAAAGTTTTAAGAGTACCGGCCAGATCGGCAACGAAATGACAATCAATCCTGTAAATACGAAGCTTTGCGTGGTTTTTCAGGCTTTGGGATGGGCTTTTTTATAGACTTCCTTGAGCTTTTCTATAGTATTATGTGTATAGACCTGCGTAGCTGCCAGGCTGCTGTGGCCAAGCAGTTCTTTTACAGCATTCAGATCAGCTCCGTTATTCATTAAATGAGTGGCGAAACTATGACGGAGGATATGCGGGCTTTTTTTCTGTACAGTGGTAACAGCGGCCAGGTAACTGCGTACAAAACCATATACATATCTCGGCTGCAGGGGTTTTCCCTTATCCGTTAAGAACAGGTTCATGATCGTTGTTTCCGCCGGTTTCCGTTCTTTAATGTACTGCTGCAGTTCGGCTACCAGCGCTGCGGGCACGGGAATGATCCTTTCCTTATTGCCTTTACCCAGCACTTTTACCTGTGTTGTATCGAGCTGGGATGTTTTCAGGCTGATGAGTTCGCTCAGACGCATACCTGTAGCATAAAACAACTGCAGTACCAGCCGTTCCGTACGGCCTTTCCAGTCGTCTGTGAACGTTACATGCGTGAGTAACAGGTCTATATCCTTTTCCGCCACAAATACCGGCAGTCTTTTATTCAGTTTGGGCGCAATGATCACCGTCATCGGCGTCTGTTTGATCAGGCCGGTTTTCAGCTGGTATTTAAAGAAGGATTTAAGGGTGGATATTTTGCGGCTGATACTTTTCGATGTCAACTCATCTTCTTTCATTTCTGCCAGCCAGCTACGGATATACATAGCTGTGATGGTCTCTACCGGCGGCGCATCGAACTGGCTGGTGAGATAGGCGAAAAACTGCTCCAGGTCTGTCTGGTAGGAAATAAGGGTATGTCTCGAATACCGCTTCTCGTATTTGAGATGATCCAGGAATGCTTGTAACTGTGGATACCGGTCGGACATAAAAAAAGTAGCCTAAAGTTAGGCTACTTTAAAATATATCAGGGTAAGAAAGATCTATGCCTCTATTTTACCGCTTGCGATCTGCTGCTTGTAGATAGCTTTCAACACATCTGTACGACGTCTTACTGACGGCTTAACAAATGCCTGACGGCCCCTCAATTGCAACAAAACTTTGCTCTTCTCAAATTTCTTTTTGTACTTTTTGAGGGCTTTGTCGATATTCTCGCAATCTTTTGAATCAATGATAAGCATAACTTTTATACCTCCTTAGGCGTTTTTTTAGGAATGCAAAAATAAGAAGGAAGATCGAAATAACAAAGATTTTATTGTGCGGATTTGTCCAGGATCTCTTTTCCCCCTTTTTCAGACATATTCTTGAGTAACTTTGCGCCTATGTTTACAGGTATTGTTGAAACCACCGGCCAGATCACAGCCATTGAAACCCAGGGTACTAACAAAAGCTTCTGGATCAGTTCTCCCCTTTCCGGCGACTTTAAAATAGACCAGAGCGTGAGCCACGACGGCGTTTGCCTTACGGTTGACGAGCTGAAAGATGGCTTTCACCGTGTTACGGCCATTGAGGAAACTTTGCGGAAGACCAACCTGGCTGGCTGGACAGAAGGCGGACAGGTGAATATTGAACGCTGTATGATCATGAACGGACGGCTGGATGGCCATATCGTTCAGGGCCATGTGGACGCTACCGCTACCTGTATTGAAAAGAAAACGCTCAACGGCAGCTGGGAATTCCGTTTCCGGTTCCCGGACGAGTTTGCACACCTGGTGATCGAGAAGGGCTCTATTGCGGTGAATGGCACCAGCCTGACCTGTTTTTCGGTAGACAGCAACTCATTTACCGTTGCCATCATTCCTTATACTTATCACCATACCAGCATCGGCCGGGTTGAAGAAGGCAGTATTGTAAATATTGAATTCGATATCCTTGGCAAATACGTACACCGCTGGATGCAGCTGAAACCTTAACTATCCAGCTGTTTTCCTTTCAGTGCCTTACTTACGGCTTCGTCCATGGCACGTTCGGCAAAAGGACGCGTTACTTCGTTCAGTGCTTCTGCGCGGGCCTGGATCTGGTCTTTGTTATCCGTTTCCAGCACTGCTCTTAAAGATGCTATTGCAGTTCTGGTCTGCGCTATTTCATCCTGCGAAAGCAGTTCATTGTTTTTCTGCATGAACTTTTCCGTCACTTCCAGCAATTGGGTTGCTTCTGTTCGGGCTTCCACCAATGCCCTGGTCTGCATATCATCTTTTGCATGGGTGATGCTGTCCATCAGTCTTTTTTCCACTTCACTGTCGGTAAGCCCGTATTGTGGCTTTACTTCTATATGTTGTACGGTGCCGCTTCTGAGCTCCTCGGCTTTTACCACGAGGATCCCGTCTGCATTGATGAGAAAACTCACTTCTACTTTTGGCATTCCTGCCGGCATTCCGGGAATACCGGTGAGATTGAATTCCGCCAGTTTGCGGTTATCTTTTACGAGGTCGCGTTCTCCCTGGTATACAGAGATACGCATACTTCCCTGGCCGTCTTTCTGGGTGGTGTACTGGCGGCCTGCTTTTACGGGAATTTTCGCGTTGCGCGGGATGAGTACATCCATCAGTCCGCCCATGGTCTCTATGCCAAGGCTCAACGGCGTAATATCGAGGAGCAGTAATTCTTTATTATTTCCTGCAAGAATATCAGCCTGCACAGCCGCACCTAAAGCCACTACTTCATCGGGATTAACAGTATCATTTACCGGTTTACCGAAGAATGCTGCTACTGCATCTTTAACGGCAGGCACACGGGTGCTTCCACCTACCATTACAATCGCATCGATGTCTTTCGTTTGCAGTTCCGCATCTCTGAGTGCCTGTTTACACGAAACAATCGTCCGTTCGATCAGTGGGCTGATCATCGATTCAAAAGCATTTTTTGTCAGCTCCAGTTGATATTGTCCGTAAGATCCTGAATAAGTTTCTGCTGAACTGAGCTGTTTTTTCGCCTCTTCCGCACGCAGGCGCAGCGCCTGGGCCAGCTGTTTATCTGTTTCCAGCAAAGCTTTCGAAATACCGTTTGTTTCGAGCCAGTGCGTGATAATAGCCCGGTCGAAATCATCGCCGCCCAGGTAAGTATCACCGTTGGTGCTTAATACTTCGAAGATGCCATTGCTGATGCGCAGTATGGAAATATCGAAGGTTCCGCCGCCAAGGTCGTAGACTGCGATCGTTTTTTCTTCGTCGCGGCTCAGGCCCATACCATAGGCAAGACTTGCTGCCGTTGGTTCGTTCACAATGCGGAGCACGTCCAGCCCGGCGAGTTTCCCTGCATCCCTCGTGGCTTGCCGCTGCGCATCATTAAAATAGGCCGGAACGGTGATCACTGCTTTGGAAACGGGTGTCTTCAGTATATGTTCCGCTCTTTGTCTGAGTTCCTTCAGGATAAGAGAAGAAAGTTCAATAGGCGAATAAAAACGTTCTCCTACCTGGATCTTTACCAGGCTTTCGGTATCGTCGTCGATCACTTTATAGGTAAAGAAGCCTGCGTTCTCTTTCACATCGCGATAGCTTTTTCCCATCAGTCTTTTGGCGCTGAAAATGGTATTCTGCGGTTCGGTTTCGAGAAATTGAGCGGCTGTTTCTCCCACTGTTGCATTTCCCGCCGCATCGAAATGCACAATACTGGGTACCAGGCTGCTGGCGTTATGTTCTTTTAAGGCAACGGGTTGTTTGCTGTCGGGATGGATGATGGCAACGAGACTGTTGGTCGTTCCCAGATCGATCCCCACGATCATTTCCGCTTTCTGTAAACTACCGGTTGAAATATTGATGCCTATTTTAGCCATGCTGTTGTAATGTGTAATGAAACTGCTGCTGCAGCGAAATCAGATCTCGATCAGTACGGTGCCGCTGAGCTTGTCGTGCAGCGGTTTGCCGAAAAAGGGAATGAAGAACATATCCACGATAGTCAGTCTTACCAGGCTGCGCACCAGGATCTGCCATAGGGCAGGCCTGCTTCCTTTCGCCGTTACCACTTTCGAGTAGGTAAACCATTTTGCGGGCGTACGACCAAAGACCAGTTCGAAAAAAGTATAGTAAACAAACAGGATCCCGAAAAAGAACCACCCGAAATTATAGGCCGGGTAGCCCCAGTACATTACGTAGAAATTCCAGGTTTTGAACCCGGCATATGCCAGTAAAAAGACCAGGAGCGTGTCTATAAAAAAATTGAGTGCCCTTGTTCCGTCGCCTACTATTCTCATGCGTGCAAAAATAGACAACTATCCCCCATTCCCATTACTTTTGCTGTAAATATTGAATTGCGATGAACCTGATAGAAGAATTAAAGTGGCGAGGCATGATCCAGGATATCATGCCCGGAACAGAAGAATTATTGGAAAAAGAAATGGTATCCGGCTATATCGGGTTCGATCCTACATCAGACAGCCTGCATATTGGCAGCCTGGTTCCGATACTCCTTCTGGTACACCTGCAACGCAGGGGCCACAAGCCTTTTGCTCTGGTGGGCGGCGCTACAGGCATGATCGGCGACCCGACAGGCAAGAGCGAAGAACGCAACCTGCTGAGCATGGAAGTGCTGCAGCATAACCAGGCTGGTGTAAAAAAGCAACTGGAACGCTTTCTCGACTTCGACGCCAGCAAGCCCAACGCTGCCGAAATGGTGAACAATTACGACTGGTTCAAAAACATCAGCTTCCTCGATTTTATCCGTGATGCGGGTAAGCATATCACGGTGAATTATATGATGGCGAAAGACAGCGTGAAAAAAAGGCTCGAAGGTGAAACCGGCATGAGCTTTACAGAATTCACCTACCAGCTGATCCAGGGTTATGATTTTTACTGGCTGTACCAGAACAAAAACTGTAAACTCCAGATGGGCGGAAGTGACCAGTGGGGCAATATTACCACCGGTACGGAAATGATCAGGCGTAAAGCAGGTGGTGAAGCGTTTGCATTTACCTGTCCGCTGATCCGTAAGGCAGATGGCGGCAAATTCGGCAAGACGGAAAAAGGGAATGTATGGCTGGATCCGGAGAAAACCTCCCCTTACCAGTTCTACCAGTTCTGGCTGAATGCCAGCGATGATGATGCTACTAAATGGATCAAAATATTCACGTTGCTGTCAGTTGCGGAGATCGAAGCGCTGATCAGCGAACATGCAGCTGCACCGCATACCCGTATTCTGCAGAAAAGACTGGCGGAGGAACTGACCGTACTGGTGCACAGCCGCGCCGATTATGATTTTGCGGTGAAAGCATCCGAGATCCTGTTCAGTAATGATACGGCGGATGCACTGCAAAACCTGAATGAAACCCAGTTATTGCAGGTAATGGAAGGCGTTCCTTCGGCTGAGATCGAGCGGAATAAACTGGCGGAAGGTTATGACCTGGTGAGCCTGCTTGCGGATACCACTCTCTTCCCGAGTAAAGGCGAAGCGCGTAAAATGTGGCAGTCGGGCGGAGTAAGTATTAACAAGGTGAAAGCGGATGCGGATAAAACAACTGTAACTACGGCGGATCTGCTGCAGGATAAATACCTCCTCCTGCAAAAAGGCAAAAAGAATTACCAACTGGTGAAAGTGATCTGAGTTGGAACGAATACAAAATAAAACGGGGCGCTGAATCAGTGCCCCGTTTTTATTCCGGCTACTAACCCATTGCTGCCGCACCCACTTCGGCACGTGCTTCGCGATTGGCTTTGCGGAAGAATTTTCTAACGCCTTCGTGTGCATCGCCGGCTGCATCGGCCAGGTTATGCATGGTTTTGGCGGTTTTGTTACGATTTCTCAGGTAGAGCAGCACACCGGCTGCAGCTGCGCCGGTAATACCGGCAGCGATCAGGATATTTTTCATGGTATTCTGTTTATGGTTCGCTTTTAAAGAGCAATCACCATACCCGGCTATACCGTAGAGAAAATGCAACAGGTGCTGTGGTCTTATTTGATGGTTTTGATCGCATTCCACATATTTTCGGCTACCAGCCAGTTACCGGCGCGGTTGAGGTGTACACGATCGGTGGTCAATATTCCTGATTCTTTGTTTTCAGGGTTATTCTTCGCATCATAATCATGGAAGAGCGTGCGGAGGTCTACCAGCGGTAATTCTTTCTGGCGGGAGAACTGCCTGATCCAGTTGCTGTAGAGGTTCAGATCGCCGTCCTGCATGTTGGAGTAATCGGTGCGTTCCCCGATCACGGCAGGTGTGCAGAGGATCACTTTGATATCTTTAGCCTGGAGTTTAGCCACGATCGCTTCGTAGAATTTGCCGAATTTAACAAGGTCGGTACCGGTGCCCGAGCTGGATTTATGCCATACATCGTTAACGCCAATATAGATGACCACGATATCGGGTTCTTTTTTGAGCACATCGTCTTCCATGCGCAGGTAGAGGTCATAGACTTTATTGCCGCCGATGCCCGCGCCGATGGTCTCGTAGCGGTTCTCCTTCCCTTCCTGCCGGATGAGCGAATCGATCATTTTGATATAACCGCCGGGCTGCACGCCTGCCGCGGTAATAGAATCACCGAAAAACAATACTTTTTTCTTTTGATCATAGCTGAACGACATCAGTAACAGGCAGCCGATAAAAGCGGCAAAGAGAACGAGTTTGGTCATGGGAAGCGATTTAGCAGCAGCAATATACGAAGCGCTGTATTTTTGCATGGGTTCTTCAGTACTCGGGAAAAAAAATCGCCCCGGAACATAAAATTTTTTGGCGCGATTGTATCCGAACCTTATTTTTGCAGCCCATTCTGATAAAGGATGGTCGGATTGCCCGATAGTATAAGGGTAGTACAACTGATTTTGGTTCAGTTTGTCTTGGTTCGAATCCAGGTCGGGCAACGAAAAGCGGAAGATGAAAGTCTTTCGCTTTTTTTATTTGAGGGATTTGATTGTAAATCTTGATTGTTGGTTCAGCGACCACAGGTGTCCGGAAGACACTCGATCTTTAACCACTTCAAATTCATTGGTCCGGGTCGCTCAGGCGGCTGGGCTTCGTCTTTCAAAGACTGGTATATTTATTACGTTCTTACAAAAACTGGGGTTCCCTTCTTATTAGTTATCATCTTATATATTCTCACATTGGCCACCCAGTATTCCAAATTCTTCAGTTTTCTGATGACCATTCCTATACTATTCTGTTAATAGATAATAATTAAAGAATATTTATTTCACTTGCTTTACAATTTTAGATTCTCTATTTTACTATCCCCCTAATAGAAGAATTTATTTTTGTGGGTTTATCCAACAACCTCCAATATCCTACGCAAAACATCAACTCAATAGAATTAATATTTTTCACATGTCAGAACAAAATCAAAAAAAATCCTTTTGGAAATCAAGCACCGGATGGATAATCAAAATTGCGGGAATAATCAGTGCGATAACTGTCATCTGTTCTTTTATTATCAAGACCGTTGATTTCATCAAGGAAAGAGATGATCGCAATGCACAGCAACGGATCACAGCATTAATCAAACAATATTATGCATTGGATGATCAGAATAATTACCAAGCAGTTTCTGCTTTATTTTCTGACCCTGTTGACGAATATTATGAAAAATCAAATTTTACCCGCAAGCAGATTATGCAAGATTGCGTCAATTATTATAATCGCTGGCCATTTCATAAAAATACTCCGGATTACTCTTCGTTAAAAATTCAAAAAATGGAAAACGGGAATTATTTCGCTTTGTACCAACACATGTATAAAATCAAACGGAAGAAGGGTGATGACTGGAAAAATTATACGCTTCAGATTAAAATTGAGTTCTCTGGCGATTATTTAATAAAATCTATTTCAGAGCAAAAAATGTAATATTCGCAAAACATCCTTCGCAATGCATTTGCATATAAAGTACGGAGAAGGTTATTTTTGAGTTCTTCAGTTTTACAAGCGACTAATCTAAATAGAAGTTATGCTGAGCTGACGCTAAAGAAATTACCCTACATCCAATTCATAGCATTTTTTTGGCGAAGGTATAATGTAGTTTTCACCTCATCCAAAATCACCACCCGAAAAGATTCATCGACAGTTTTACAATTCGGTCGCCATCCATCACGATGCCTGTAATTTCTGCTCTTCCTCCTTCCTACAATTCGTATTATGCTTCAAATTCAACCTATAAGTATAATTCGTTGAAAGGATAATATCATTACAATCAAAATGCTTCACAATACCCGACTCTTCCATGGCTACTACCCAGCAGGTATTCTGGTGCATACCATAATCGATTATGAATAAGGCCATACCGCGGCCGAGTGGTGTTTCTACGAGGATTGAAGGATTGAGTTGTAGTATCATACCTGTCAGCTGAAAAAAAGTATGCCAGCAACAATTTTGGGGAGCAGTTGCCATGGTTGAACGGAGATCTTCAATGGTTGTTGAAAGAGCTGAAAGGATTGCAGAACATTTCTTCAACAAAGCATCCGGCAGGGATTTTTCTTTCCTCACCTAAAATTGATCCCATGAAAAAAGCATCACTGAAGACCATTGCATCAAAAATGAAGAACCTCGATTTCTGCATGCTGATCACGCAGGATGGAAGGAATACGCTGCATGCACGACCTATGAGCAATAACGGCCAGGTTACCTACAACGGCACTTCCTGGTTCTTTACTTATCTCAACAGTAATAAAGTGCGGCAGGTGAAAAAGAATGCAGGTGTGAGTTTGATTTTCCAGGGCGATGGCATGCTGATGATCGAGTGTTATGGGAAAGCGAGCATCGTGCGTGATAAAGCCATGATGGAAGAACACTGGCTGGATGAACTCAACCGCTGGTTCCCGAAAGGTATCGAAACACCGGGCATCTGCCTCCTGAAAGTTGAAGCACAGCGCGTATGCTTCTGGGACAAGAAAGGTGAAGGCGAATACCGGACACAGAAATAGAATTACACTATGATATTGCAGTTGCCTTTACACCATATTGTATAGCTTCACCTAAAATTTTCAGATCGATGTCTGCGGTTGTTTTGAATTTGATGCAATAACCCGTCACCTTTGCTTTACCGATTTTCTTTCCATAGGTGTTTGCCAGATAGGTTTTGTCTGCAAGTCCGAGAATATAAACAGAGATCCCGCTTGTATTGGCCCTGATACCGATCTGGAAATAGTCTCTCGTTTTCCCGTTTGTATAACGGATGGTTTGCAAGCCATACCCGATCGTAGGATTGGTGACAACCTTTCCGGATGCATCTTTTCCTTCATCGAACCAGAGTTTTGTTTTGGGGAACAGCTTTTTGATGAATGCGTGCAATGTATTCATTTCAGTTCTCCGGGGTTCCGGAAGGCTGTCGATATGCTCTCTGATCGTGGAAACTATCATAGGGTTTATTTATTCAATGTACAAAAACAATTGCACATAAATGATTGATCAGACTACGAGCCAGCGGCCCGAGCGACATGGATGTCAGTACCCTCATGGAGGCTACAAGTTATGATCAGCTTTAGAAATAGCAGAATCGTGCTCGCTGAGTCCCCTCCGGGAGACGTCAGCGAAGACCAATCAACTAAGTAGCACTAACCTTAACAAAAGAACTTCCAGTCTTTGCAAAGACGTCTCTTTGGCTTCGGTGCCAGTCGAAGACCTGGCTCAAAGAGAATTTCAAGGGACTTCGGACAATTCTGGTCAGGCAACACACGGCAAAAAAGAAAACGCCACATCTGCCAAATATGTGAGTATTTTTGGAAACATGTTATTCACTAACAGATCATTTCTATTTGTTATTATTCTCCTGGTGTGTACCACCACGTTGAACGCACAGTTCATAGACCTGGGGGTTCTTGCAAAAGGATCTGCCGGCGATTCGTCCAGGTACACAATTGCTGAACGAATGGAATTTTACAAGGTTCCGGGTACAAGTGTCACCATTTTTGAACAGGGAAAGATCTTATCGCATCAGGTATACGGCTTTTCCAGCAGTACTGCAAAAACAGCGCTCGATACTTCAACAAGGTTCCAGGCAGCTTCTGTAAGCAAGTCCGTGACTGCAGTTGCCGTATTGCATACAGCGGAGCATTACCAGCTGGACCTTGACCGGAATGTTAACGACTACCTCAAAAGCTGGAAGGTGCCGGAAAATCGTTTTACTAAAAATGAAAAGGTTACGATCAGACGACTACTCAGTCATACGGCAGGGATCAATGTCAGCGGCTTCGGAGGCTACAGGAAAGGCAGCAGCATTCCTTTTCCTGAAGCGATCCTTAATGGCAAAGGCAATACGCCTGCAGTGAATGTAACAGAAGTACCCGGAAAAAAATACATGTATTCAGGCGGTGGCTATATGATCCTGCAGCAATTAGTGGAAGATATCACAGGCATCAGTTTCGGTGAGTATGTACGAAAGGAAATCCTGGATCCGCTGGGAATGACCAGCAGTACCTTTGAGTATGCTCCTGAAACCAATATAAGCCTGGCACATACAGACAAGGGAGAACCCTATCCCGGTGGTTATTACCTGATGCCAGAATCGGCACCTGCAGGCCTGTGGACAACCGGCGCCGATCTTGCCAGGTTTTGTATAACGCTGCAGCAGGCATATGAAGGAACACCCAACAGCATCATCACCCATTCCATGGTAAAAGCCATGCTCACTACTACGGGCACTTATGGTTTAGGCCTGGGTGCAGGAGGTAAAGGGAACGATGTGTACTTCTATCATGGCGGAAAGAACAGAGGCTACAACAGCGTCTTTTTGAATTTATACAAACGCAGGCTCGGAATAGTGATTCTAACGAATGCTGACCAGGGTGATAAATTTCGTGATGAAATACTGCGGTCATTTGCCCGCTATTATAAGCTGAATATTATGGGCAATAATGGTTTATAATGCTTCTGCTGTAATGAAAGATACATGCGCAATATTGCCCGACCTGAGCAGGGCCTCCTCCATAAATTCCTGCTAAATAAGTTTTTACCGGTTTAACAAAATTATCGCAACCTATATGAATGCCGTGATCAGCATTCGGATATCTTCATCACCAAACGATACCCGGCATCATGAAAAACTGGTTAAATGCTGCTTTTACAATACTGGCATCTTTATTCATCGCTTTTATATTGACTTCGGGATTTGACGCCATCAATTCCACACTGGAAGAGACTCCGCTTTTATCAGGTATGATGAACCTGGTATTTGCTTCTTTTATGCCTGCACTTTTATGGATCGCGAATAAAAAGATCAATCACCTGTCAACGCAACAATATGGCTTTACCACAAGGAGATTAACCTGGTCGTTGATAACAGGAATAGGGCTTGCGTGTATCAGCGTTACTGCAATACTGGTGATGGCTTGTTTATCAGGCATTCCGGTATTATTTACGGGATCCTTACAGGTAAGGCCTGCAATCATCTTCCAGCTCATAGCAACTAACCTGGCAACCGGTATCTGGGAAGAAGCTGTTTTCAGAGGTTTTATCTTTAACACTTTACTGAAACACCGGGCCTGCATAGTCATCGCCGGGATGATCACTGCGGTGCTGTTTGCCGGGTTGCATGCCACGGCATTTATGGATACAAAATCACTGTGGTGGTTTGTGATAATTATATTGCTGGCTTATATCCTGCTTTATCTCTATCTCATCACCAGGTCTATCTGGGCGCCTGTGGCTTTTCATTTTGCATGGGATCTGCTCTGGAGTATTCCGGAAAGCCCGATCGGTGTTTTCTCTGTTACCGATTTTGAAAACCACACAGAGTATATTGATCAGATTTCAGTTTTGCCTCTGGTTGTGATAGCTGGTATACTGATTGCGATAGGTAAACGTAAACAGGTTGGTATCCGGTATTTGAATATCATACAAACAGCTCACACCCACAATTAAATTTATGAACTGTTGTTGGTCAGGCGACCACAGGTGTTCGAAAGATAAATTATTGCTATTAGACAATAAATTGCGTAAAAGACGTTAAGGAAGAATGTTCCTTGATAAAGTTTTGTCGTTAATTCCTTCGGATATGCTGGTAGAGCTGGCTGCAGAGACGGAAGTTGATATCTTTTCGAAGAAGTTACAGGCCGAGGTTATTTTCAAATTGTTACTTCACTGTTTGATTAGTCATAAGGACAATAGCCTCAGAACGATGGAGTCGGCCTACGAAACATTATTGTTTGCTTCAATCAATCAAAATTTCCAAAAGAAAAGCATCC
>NZ_FUWH01000012.1:0-124948 GCF_900167075.1 Sediminibacterium ginsengisoli
AGCGGGATTGATATCCGATAGCCGCTTACTGATTGAATTATAGCGGATGCTTTTCTTTTGGAAATTTTGATTGATTGAAGCAAACAATAATGTTTCGTAGGCCGACTCCATCGTTCTGAGGCTATTGTCCTTATGACTAATCAAACAGTGAAGTAACAATTTGAAAATAACCTCGGCCTGTAACTTCTTCGAAAAGATATCAACTTCCGTCTCTGCAGCCAGCTCTACCAGCATATCCGAAGGAATTAACGACAAAACTTTATCAAGGAACATTCTTCCTTAACGTCTTTTACGCAATTTATTGTCTAATAGCAATAATTTATCTTTCGAACACCTGTGGTCAGGCGACCAACAGCGGCATCTACGGCTATGATCGCCCAGGCAAACCATTCAGAAGAATTGCATTACTCTGCCAGTAAAATCGTTACGATCAACTGACAACCAAAAGACCCTACCAGTCTTTGCAGAGGCGCCTCTTTGGCTTCGGTGCCCAGCGAAGCGCAGGCAATCAAAATGATGCGCAGCACAGTTTGATAGAAGCCAAAGCAGCGCCGGCGCAAAGACGAGGCCCAGCGGCCTGAGCGACACAGATGATAGCACCTACTTGAAGGTTGGAATTTATACGCAGTTCCAGAAATGGCAGATGCGCTGCGCTGAGTCCCCTTCGGGAGACATCAGCGAGAGACGATGACCGGAAGCCGTAAATTTACATAGACCTGCAAAACTGAACATAGTATTCAGGCCAGACCCGGCAATCAACAGCCAATAACTTTATAAAATCAAGCCTCCATTCCTGTAACATTCCCACATCCTTTGCGTTCTATTTTAATTACTGCTTATTAAAATACCGCAACCAGCTATGAAAAGGATCATACTCCTGTTAACCGCTTTCTGTTTTTACCAGACCTCATCTTTCGCTCAAAAAGGAATTCCTGTTATTAAAGCCGGCAGCAAGCAGGTCGATATCCGTCAGGATGGTGAAGTGACCAAAAATGCCTGGTCCATTGTTCCCGAAGAAAAGCTGGATGTATTTACCACTTCCGCCAGATACGTTACATTTTATACCGACATTGATTCCATCAGCTATACGGTAGATCCTAAAGTAGGCACCTATGATTTTATCATTTTGCTGAATGGAAAAGATTCTGCCCGTACCCGGATCAAATACCAGCCATCCAGGCTCGAGATGCTCAAAGGTGCGGAAGCTTACAACTATGACGACAAACGATTCATTCCCGAATTCTCTTATCAGTCGCAGGACAATCCCAACCTGGTCAGGATCCGGAAAGAGCTGAACCTGGATTCCATAGCCGGCAAGGGCGGTGAATTATCGAGGATCTTCAACCTGCTGCATTGGGTTCACCTGCTGGTGAAACATGATGGGAACAGCAATAACCCCACACTTAAAAATGCCATTGACCTTATCAAGGTTTGCAAGGCCGAAAACCGCGGCGTAAACTGCCGTATGCTGGCTACCATTCTTAACGAGTGTTACCTGGCTATGGGTATCCAGTCGCGCTACATCACCTGCATGCCCAAAGAAACCAAATTCGACGACTGTCATGTGATCAATATGGTGTACAGTAAAGACCTGAACAAATGGATCTGGATAGATCCCACTTTCGATGCGTATGTAATGGACAATCAGGGCAACCTGCTCGGCATCCAGGAGGTTCGCGAAAGACTGATCAAAGGCTTGCCGCTGGTGCTGAACGCCGATGCCAACTGGAACCGTGAAACACTGCAATCGAAAAAAGGTTACCTGGAAAACTATATGGCTAAAAACCTTTACCGCCTGCAGACGCCATTGATCAGCGAATATGATACTGAGACCTGGAAAAGCGGCAAGGAAGTGACCTATGTTGAACTCTTACCGCTCGATGGTATTGAACAGGCTCCGCAAAAACTGGAGCAGACCAATAACCAGACAGGGGTTAAGTTCACTTATTATAAAACCAATAACCCCGCGCTTTTCTGGACGAAGCCGGTGAAATAATCCTGTTTTATTAGTCCTGCATATGTTGATCGCCATCCGGTTGTTGGTTGCGTGACATAAGGTTCAGTGGCCTGAGCGACATAGAGCCCTCCCGCTTGAAGGCTGAAATCAATTTATAAACAGCTTTAGAAATAGCAGGCGCGTGCTTCGCTGAGTCCCCTCCGGGAGACCTCAGCGAAGACCAAAATCGGTACGGTTAACTACAGAATTGAAACCTCCCAAACAGTTAAGGTTAATCACAGCATTGTATTAGAAAATGCAAACTATTTGTTTCAGATAATATCAAACACCCATCCGCTTCTGTTCGCCTGCCAGTAATCAAGCAGGACCTTCAGCAGTGCAGCGTTATTCTCCATCGCAGCAAAACAATCATTGCGCACAGACGCCACGTATTGTTCCGCAGAAGGCAAAAGATGCTTGTTGCGTTTTTCCGCTTCGCGGATATATTGCCTGAACTGGTTCACAAAAGCTGCGGGCTTGCCGTTTGCATCGTAATAATTCTCAAAAATAGCTTCAAAGCAAAATGCTTCCGCCAGGGTCATGTTCTTTTTGAATCCTGCGTTTCTGACCCCGTTCAGGTTGATGCAGATAAAAGAACGAACCGATGAATCCGCATTCATTCCATCACAATAAAAGAACCGGGCGGCTACCTGCATGAGTTCGGTTCGGGTAAATGCCGTACGATCAAACCGGGTTTTCAGAAACGGGGCTGCTAATGCTGAAAAAGATGACATAAAAACCGCATCTTTTTTTAATTCAGCCGCGTACAAACGATTGATCCGGTTAGTATCCGGGTAAAACTTTTCATATTTATTCTGGAAATCCGTTCTGGAAAGCAGGTAACGGAAACGGCGCGGGTACCTGGCTATGGCCCGGCCCAACGGATCCGTTACACCAGGCCGGATCTCGGGTGAAACCCCGAGATATTGCTCGCCGGCTTCATGGTACATACGCATATCAAGCCGGAAATAAGCCGCCGGATCAGGCTGACCGCAACCGGTTATGATGGTTCCGGTATACAGTAATACTAAAAAGCTGATTCTTTTGATCATATGATTGTTTTGTCCAAAACTATTGCTGCACAAAGCCAGATCACATATGGAATAGCTTTGGAAAAGGTTGGGAAAACCTTTGTATTCGTTAATTATGCTGTATTTTTCATGTATGAGATTCAACCGGCGATTCGAGATAGATGTTAACAGGAACCAGGTCACCGACCTGCAGCTGAACCGTGAAATAAAGCTTGAGCCCCGAGTTATGAAAGTGCTTCAATACCTGCTGGATAAAAAAGGTCAGGTGGTTACACGCGAAGAACTGGCAGAAACGATCTGGGATAATTACGGGGGCGCAGAAGATGCACTGACCCAGGCGATCTCGGTATTGAGAAAAACACTGGATGATGCCGGCAAGGAACTCATCCGAACCGTTCCCAAAAAAGGATATATCCTGGAAGAAACCATAACGGATTCCGGTGAGTTCACCTCAGAACAAACGGTACAGAAACAAAATCCGCGGCTTTACTGGGTTGCAGGACTGGTGATCCTTGCTATGCTGGCCGGGATTATTTATTCCAACCTGCGTTCACGCGCTTCAGGACATGACAATGCTGAGCCACAGGCGGATTCGCAGACCATCCAGCGCGAAAGGGAACAGAATCAATATTACGGATCTGAAAAGGATACTATACCACCGGCCCGCTAATCCGGAAAGGTTATCAGTTAATTACCAGGCACGGCATTGTACATTTCATTGTTCTCTTCCTTTTTCCGGATACCGAAATTATAACGGAAGTTGATCCCTACCCTTCTCGTATCTCCCATCCGCGAACCATTTGCGTTTACAGAGCCCTGTTTAATGGTGAAATCATTTTTGTTGGTATAGAAGATGTCATTCACACTCAGTGTTACAATCAGCTTATCCTTCATGAATTTCCTGTTGACACTCGCATGCAGCGCACCGAAAGAACCCAGTTCATAAAACTGCTGCTGCCCTTTCAACCGTAAAAATCCGTTAAGTGTTGCTACAGATTTCTTTCCAAGTTTCAGGGAATGATAAGTGAAGAATGTCCAGGTGCCTCGCTTGAAGGCAAGCGGTTTATTCTCATACAACCCCTGGTAATCATTATGATTATACTGGGCACCGGCCACAAAGAAATATTTCCCGCCGGGAGGTAATGCACCCATTGCACGGAAATACCATTCCTTGCTTTTACCAAGATTGTCATAGGTCCGGTAAGCCATACTCTGACTGGTGTCTGACTGGTAAACAACATTGGTAAAAATGTCTTTGGTATCGTTGAGACCTATTGCCAGTATCGGCTGTTCATTCACGCTGATATTGGCTTCATAGTTTCCTGTAAACTGCGGACGAAGGCCGGGATTTCCCGTTTCTGTCAGGTATTCATCCACATAACGTCTGAAAGGATTCAGCTGATCGTAAGACGGCCTGCTGATGCTCCTGCGGTAGATCAGGTATGCCCGCATGGGATAGCCGGCAATGGATACCAGGTTCTTGCTGAGGTATACAAACGGAAAAAGATCTGTACGGTGTATATTGAAGGATGTATCGCCGGGCACTACCTGTCGCCCCATCATATTTGTATTCTCCACACGCGTTCCGAACTTGATCACGAAATCTTTTCCCAGTGTCTGTGCGCCCTGTACATACAGCGAGTTGATCGCCTCATTGTAGCGGAAGGTATTGGTGCGCGAGGCATCTTTTATCCTGCTGCCTCCGGTTCCACGAAAATAGGCTGTAGCATTCTCATAGCCGTAGATGGCAGACTGAAGACCGGTTTCAAAAGTGAACCTGTTCCTCAGCTTCAGTTTCAGATCAGTACGTGCCCTGAAATAAGTACGGTGACTGTTCACATTACCATCACCTGCAGTTACAGTAGCAACCGGGAGGGTATAACTGGTAGAAAAAGCCTGGTCCGATTTTGTATCTGTACGTATCAGGAACAGACCATTGGTCCACTCTGAGCCGGTTGAATCAATTTTATATTTCGATTCAAGTCCTGCACTCACGGATAAGTTGTTCCCGTTATTATTTACAAGATTCAGACTGCTGCTGAGGTTTTGTGCAGTACTGATCTTGCTGATATCGTTCCTGTTCTCGGAACGGGTGCGGTTGTTGTTATAGTTCAGCGATGCATCGCCCGTGATCTGCCATTTTTTATTGAGTTCCACAGTAAGCTCGTACGAAGTGTATGCATTGTTGCCGGGGTAACGCGTAAATGCGTTTTGTTTCAGTACCGAATCCGGTGCAAAAAAACGATCCGTTACGATCTGGTCATAACTGTCGCGGCGGCCTGCATTCAACGTAAAGGAAGAAGAAGTTTTCCCGTTATTATTATTCAGCGTGAAGCCCAGGAACTGGTTGCCATATCTTCCCTGCTGCACACCGGCGGTTATGCTTCCCGTCATCCCGATCTTCACCCCTTTCTTTAATACAACATTCACGATACCACCACTTGCCGTTGCTTCATATTTTGCTGAGGGCGATCGTACGATCTCTATTTTGGCGATTGCATTCGGTGGCAGGTTTTTAAGTATTGTGGCAATATCGGCGGCACTCATACGCATATCACGGCCGTTGATCTGCACGGAAGCAGGCGTCATACTGCTGATATAAATATTTCCGTCCTGATCAACAAAAAGCCCCGGTGTTTTTTCAATGATCTCATAACCACTTGCGGAAGTGGCAGCGATCGGTTCGGGATCCATTACCGTTTTATCATCTTCCTGCCGCATCAGCGGCCTGCGCGATGTTGTTACGGTAACCGATTCCAGTGCTTTTACCGCAGATTCCATGTTAAGTGCAAGCCGGGTAGAGGTGCCGTTGAACGTGATGCCCTTGTTCAGCGGCAGGTAATTGACGGCAGAAACGGAGAACAGGTATTGCCCCGCAGCAAGTGCAAATGAAACATATCCGCTGCTATCCGCTGTTTTGCTCGCCACCAGCGAACTGTCGAACCGGTTTTTTACGATGATGGAAGCAAAAGGAACCGGTTCATTTGCCGGGCCGGTCACTTTGATCTGAATCTGCTGTGAGAATACGATGGTTGCAAACAGGCAACATAATGCCAGCAGCGATAGTTTGGTACAGGGTAAGTTGATAAGCATAGTTGGGAACATGAACGGGCCAGGCGTCTAAATGTTACAGCAGCCGTCATGTTTCGGCAATATAGGAGTGTTTCCGGGAAAATATTCTTATCTCTACGTTAAAAGCAATGGTTACACTGTCTATATATGTAAGGGTCAATTAAATATATTTGTTTCATGAGTCGGCACAGTTGATGCTGGCGCGTATATCTCTTAGGCAGATTTAGAATTGCGCTTTACACAAAACCAGGAGTGCTCTTCTATAAAACAAGCTATAAGTGCACCTTTTCGCGGTTCATTATGAAATTGCAAAGAACAGAATGGCTAAACCGCTTTGCTGAATGCCGGTGCTGCATTGGATGACAATGCACGCAAAAGATGCAGGTCAAACGCCCGGCATACATTCCTGATGAAATGCCGGCCCGTCTCTGTTAGTTTCACATTATCATCTTCCCAGTTGATCAACCCGTTGCGCTGCAATTCTGCCAGTTCCGGCAAAGTAAATTCTTCCATTGAGGCTTTATCTGCTTCCCGTAAAACTGTTTTACCACGGCAGCTGATATCCAGTATATATTGTTTGAATGATTTGTCTTCCTCATCCAGGAAGTAGCCTTTGGTCACCGGTAACCTGTCTGCCTCCAGCTGCCTGTAATAGTCCTGAAGATTTTTCTCATTCTGTGCATAGGCATTCCCCGTATCGCTGATAGCTGATACGCCCAGCCCGAGCAGCATGCCTGTCTGCTGTTCTGTGTAACCCATGAAATTCCTGTGCAGCCTGCCCTGCTCCCACGCTTCATAAAGTGCCTCGTCCGGAAGTGCAAAATGATCCATACCGATATCAGTATATCCATGTTGCACAAAACAGGCTTTAGCCGCCTGGTATAATTCCATTTTAAGTGAAGCCGGCGGCAGGTCATTTTCATCAAAGAGACGCTGGGCTTTGCTGGTCCAGGGCACGTGCGCATAGCTGTAAAAAGCAATGCGGTCAGGTGCCAGTGTAAGGCTCTGCTCCAGGGTTTGCTGCATCGATGCATGCGTTTGCAGCGGCAATCCGTAGATCAGGTCAAAATTCACGGAAGTATAACCGATCTCACGCGCATCTTCAACAGCGCGTTTTACATTTTCAAACGGTTGTATACGGTTGATCACACGTTGCACTTCCGGGTCAAGATCCTGCACACCATAACTCACGCGTCTGAATCCCAGGTTGTATAACTTTTGCAGGTGTTCCTTTGTGGTATTGTTGGGATGACCTTCAAAACTGAATGTATGTTCTTCATGAATGATCACATCATCCAGTATCGGGATGAGCAGCAATTCCAGGTTTTCAGGAGAAAAAAAAGTAGGTGTGCCGCCGCCGAGGTGGAGTTCGCGCAGTATCGGTTTTTCCGGCATCTGACTGCGGTAAAGCTGCCACTCTTTCAATACAGCCAATATATACCTGTCTTCCACATGATGCGAAACACTGATCTTTTTATTACAGCCGCAATAGGTACATAATGATTCACAGAAAGGCAGGTGAATATAAAGGCTGATGCCCTCCCGGCTGCCGGATTCTGTTAATCTTTCGTTTACAAGCGACTGCCACCGGTTAACATCCAATCCGTCCTGCCAGTGCGGAACGGTTGGATAACTGGTATAACGCGGAACAGGGATATTATAACGTTGCAACAGTGCTTCTGGTACGGCTGAATTCATACTGCAAAAATCCGTTGTAACTACGGTCCTGAATATGACGAGGATCAGCCCGGCAGCTGTTTTACAGCGGCATAACAAAGATTACTCAGATCAGACTACCCGGTTCGCCCAGGCCATGGATCTGCGCGCCGCTGGTGAGCATCGCCTGTGGAATCACGCCGGAAAATGTTTTGAACTCGCGGATCAGGTGCGCCTGGTCTGCATAACCCATTGTGTACGAAAGTCCGGCCCAGCCGCCCGCCCGGTCAAGTTGTTTGATAGAGCGGAAGGTATTTCTGAAACGGATGATGCGGCCGTAAGTCTTAGGGCTGATCCCGATCGTATTGCGGAAACTGCGCTGGAGCTGGCGCATGCTTACATAAACGGATTCACTTACCTGCTCAACAGAAATATCCCCTTTGGCCGAACGGATGAGTTTGGCAGCTTCCATGATATAGTTATGCTCCATCCTGCTTCTGCATAAATACGACCTGAGAAAACTTTCTGTAATGGCTACGAGTTCCTGCAGCTCCTCTACGCCTGTCAGCTTTTCTGCAAATTCATTTGCAGCATTACCGATGATATTTTCGAGCGGGGTGAAATCACTGAAGATCGTTGCTGCCGGGATATTGAAAAGAAGATGGAAGGTTTCCGGCTTCAGCCTGATGCCGAATTTGCGCGCATTGCCGGTGCAACGCCATAAGACCGGATCCTGGTAAACGCCGGCCAGGAAAATATGCGGCAACTTCTGCCATTCATGATTCACTGATACTTCACAACAACCATCATCCACCAGCACAAGAATTTCCAGCATGCCCAATGGCAGGCAGCGTTGTGCGGGCGACCGATCACCGGTACTACCGCCGAACGACTGGATCCAGTAACAGTCGATATAATCCTGCAGGTAAACAGATGGTTTTATTTCCCGGTAAGAAATATTCATGAGACGAAGATAAACGCCTGTAAAAAAATGCAGTCCGCTACTATATGGGGCTGGCTTAAACGCTTTATTGCCGGTGCTTTACAGGTAAGACCGGTAAAACTTCTACTGCATGACATCCGCTTTTCCCCCGGCAAAAGATAATTATTACCTGTTGCTTTCATAAAGCAGCCGCCTTGCGCCATTGGGCTCAAACAATGCCCGTACGCGCTTTTTCTGTCCGTTTGTGAACATACACATGACATCATCATCCACATAATCCATAAAATTCATGAACATATTGCTTACACCGCAATCCATGCTAGGATAAACCGGTTTACCCAGATGCGAAGTTCCTGTTGGCGGCGTATCATCTACAAAATCTGTTGCAGTGCAATCGTTGCCCTTGCCAAAAATATGATGCAGGTTCAGCCAGTGACCGATCTCATGCGTAGCCGTACGCCCCAGATGATGACCGTTTACCAACGGAGCCAATGTGCCGAATACACGCGGATCAATAACCACACCATCGATTCTTGCATCGCCGCCCGGATATTGTGCATGTCCGGGCAAAGCGAGATTACCATGACGATTAGACATTTCCACTACCCAGATGTTCAGATAACGGTCCCGCGGCCACGCATCCTGTCCACCCTTTGCCGTAAAAAACAATCGCTTGTCTTCAACAGGCAGTGTATTGGAAGGGTCACTGTCGGCAAGCCCGTCAAGTGTAGTACTGCGCCTCGTGATTCCCGAAGTGGGATTGCCATTCGGATCTCTTGTCGCTAATTCAAAGCTAATCCCCATATCGGCTTTCAGCCCGGCAAATTCTGCGGGTGTTTGCAGATGGTCAGGGTTCGTCATGCGGAAATCCTGGTTCAATACCGCTAACTGTGATATGATCTTCGCATCAGAAATATTGTATGCGGGATCACTATATAAAACATGCACTACAACAGGTATCCGGATAATCTCGTTAGCCGGAAGCGATGTTGCGGGACTGTTCATTTCTTTTTTACCACATGACGCCTGCATTGTTAACACAACTGCAAATATTATGTAACACAAAAATTTCCGCCTGTCTGTAATCATTTCTCGCATAAAAAGAAAACAAATTACCTATATCATACGATTCCGGGACGAATTGACTTTTTTTAAACCCGGACTGCCCGTATCGGCGATTCAACCGTCCTGATATTATGCACAGATTTTTTTGTTACTCGGTTTTAAGACTCTTGATCGGGTTGGCATTGGCCGCACGCAGCGACTGATAACTCACGGTAAGCAAAGTGATCAATATAGCTCCTGCGCCGGTAACAAGGAAGATCCACCAGGAAATGCTGACATGGTAATTGTAGTCTTTCAGCCAGTTATGCATCAGCCAGTAAGCGATCGGACCGGATATTACCAGTGCAATGAACACCAGTATGATGAAATCAGTAGACAACAACCGCCACAGATTGAATACAGACGCACCCAGTACTTTTCTTACCCCGATCTCTTTGGTGCGCCGCTCGGCCATAAAAGATGCCATGCCAAACAATCCCAGGCAACTGATGAAGATTGCAAGTCCCGCAAAAAATCCTGCCAGCTTGCCGACTCTTTCTTCGTTACCGAATTTCTTGTTGTATTCCTCGTCAATAAATTTATAGCTGAATGGTTGTGCCGGGTTATATTTTTTAAATACGCGTTCTATTGAGCTGATCGCATCTTTCGCGCTTTTTTGAGCATTCACTTTTAACAGTATTGTTCCGACCGATCCCGGTGCAAGTGAAAAAATTGACGGACGTGCCTGCTGATAAGGTGATTGAACCACCATATCTTTTGTCACACCAATAATTGTATAAGGCTCTCCGAACCACTGAATGGTTTCACCTACGGGTTTTGAAAGTCCCATGAAGCGTACTGCAGCTTCGTTAAGGATCACAGCTGATGAATCTGTAAGGAAAGACGGCGAAAAATCACGTCCTTCTTTAAATGTCGCGCCTATGGTTTTGCAATAATCGTACGATACGCTTGTTACTGCCATATCAACGCTGAGCGAGGGATCTTTTCCTTTCCATTCTACGCCACTGGTTGTTGACCAGTATTCCGTGGGCGGAGAACCGGCTTCGGCCATAGACACGATGGCGCCCGACTGCACCAGGTCTTCCCTGATGGCGTTGAAATGCTTATGTACATCTTCTGTGATCACATTCACGGCAACAAGTCCGTCGCGCTCGTAACCGATAGGCCTGTTCTTTGCAAAACGGATCTGCAGGAATACAATGATCGTTCCGATGATCAGTATTACAGATACGGTAAACTGCAGCACAACGAGAATTTTACGTGGCAGCATTGCCAGCGGACCTGTGCGCAATGTTCCTTTCAAAACCTTCACCGGCTTGAAAGAAGAAAGATAAAATGCAGGGTAACTGCCGGCGATGAGTCCTGTGAGCAACATAAAGCCCAGACACATAGCCCAGAAAAAAGGATTCAGCCACAATACAGCCATCTGCTTATCCGCTACCTGGTTAAAGAAAGGCAGGCTGAGATGTACCAGAACCACAGCAATCACAAATGCTACCAGAACAAAAAGCAGCGACTCGGTAAAGAACTGGTAAATGAGTTGTTTACGTAATGAACCGATCGCTTTCCTGATGCCCACTTCACGCGCCCTTTTTTCGGAACGTGCCGTGCTCAGGTTCATAAAATTGATACATGCCAGTAACAAAACAAACACACCGATAATCCCGAACAGCCATACATACTGGATACGGCCGCCTACATTCACACCGTTTCTGAAGTCGCTGTAAAGATGCCATCGATCCATCGGCATCAGGAACAGTTGCGGCTTTTTTTGAGCCAGCTGCTCGTTCACCTTACGCAGCTTTACATCTTTTATCTTCTCTGATACTTTGGCGAAATCTGCATGATCGCTGAGTTCCGCCAGGATCACAAACGCATTGGGACGCCATGGGTCATCAACTGTCTTCGCCCAGCTGTTATTGTAGAACAAGGTCCAGGATGCCATGAATGCAATTTCACGGTATGTTGTATTGGCGGGCAGGTCTTCATACACACCTGCAACTTTTACATTCAGGTTATTGTTATTGTCGAGCTGAATGGTTTTACCGAGCGGATCTTCATTAGCAAAATAAGCTTTGGCAACCGAGGCAGAGATCAGTACTGATGCAGGATCTGTGAGTGCATTGATATTTCCGCTGATCATTTTGAGCGATAATAACTCAGGTCCCTGCGGCTCGGTAAAAAAGCCGCGTTTCGTCAGTTTCTTATCGCCCACTGTAAGGATATGTTCGCCCGCGCCTCCTGTCAAAGCCAGGCGTTTGAAATCACTACCATATTGTTTTCGTAATTCATCGGCAAGCGGGTAAGGCACAGCCTGCCAGGTTTGTATCTCGCCGTTATTGGTAACGTGCTGCATTACCGAGGCAACCCGTTTGTGATTTTTATGATACGTATCAAAGGAAATCTCATCCCAGATCCATAACCCGATCAGTATGGCCACGGCCATACCAACGGAAAGTCCTGCGATATTGATAAATGAGTGCGCTTTGTTCTTGACAAAATTGCGCCAGGCAGTTTTAATATAGTTTTTGATCATGGGGCAGAGCATTGTTCCACTCTATGTAACGGAAATTCATGCCATGATATAACTTACTGTATATTAATTCGTTAGGAATAAAATTTTGCAATTAGTGTATCAGAACCGGACATTTTATGTGCTGTTGCGATACAGCATTACTGTCCTTACTTTTTACTGCGCGCAATCTTTCCCGACATTACCAACAGCAATGCCAACCCGCTCCACAGCAGCAGCTGCATCGTTACTACATGCCAGCCGCCGATTCGCCAGCATTGTACACCTGCAAGTGTTCCCAGCGCTCCGCCGATGAAATAGACGGTCATATAAACCGTATTGATCCGGCTGTGTGCAGTGGCATCAAGCGTGTAGATCGTTGCAAGATTGGTGACCTGTGTGGCCTGTACGCCAATGTCGAGCAGGAGGACTGCAATAATAAAACAGGTGATATTATAAGGGAAGAAATGGATCAGCAGTATGCCTGCGATGAGCAGTAAAACGGTAAGACGTAAAAACCGCCCGGGGTTACCCTTATCCGAAAGCCTGCCGAATAACGGCGCCAGCAATGCCCCGCCCACAGCCAGCATCCCGAAAAGCCCGATGGTGCCGGAATGATATTGAAACGGCGGACCGCTCAGGTGAAAAGTCAGCGTAGTCCAGAAAGAACAGAACGCACCAAATACAAGCGCTCCCAGCAAAGCCGTTCTTCTTAACAGGGAAAACCTTTTTACCTGCAACAGCGTTGACTGTAACAACTGACCGTAATTTCCTTTGAACTGCGCGGGCTGATCGGGTACTGCAAACCAGATCATACCGGCTGCTAAAAATACCATGGCTGCTGAAATGCCATAAACAGAACGCCAGCCGAACCAGGCTGTAATATATCCGCTGAATACGCGGGCCAACAAAATTCCTACAAGAATACCGGTAAACACAATACCCACCACTTTACCCCTGTTAGTACCGGCCATCGCTGCTGCCATTGGTAAAATGACCTGTGCCGACACAGCGCCTAATCCGATCAGCAGGCTCATGAAGTAAAGACCGGTTATATGCTGTACCAGTGTCATGGCAAGCAATACCAGTATCAATGCGCCCTGTAATAAAAGGATCAGTTTCTTCCGGTTCATTTTATCGCCCAGCGGCGTGAGGAAGAACAATCCGAGGCCGTAACCAGCCTGCGACAATACAGGAACCGTTCCGATCTCTGCTGCCGTAGCATGTATACCGGCTGCCATTTCCTGGAGAATGGGCTGGTTGTAATAAATATTGGCTACACAGATGCCTGCTGCTATTGCCATCACAATAACCTGCATGCTGCTTAATTCATGTCGTTTCATAACGAATGTTTTGCGGCCTATAATTCTTTTCGTAAGATGGCTTCAAGCAATGCCGCAGAATCCTTTTCAGGATTTACAAGGTGATAAAGCGTTACCTTATTGAGTAACTCATCCACCGTATATTGTATCATCTGCCAAAGCGATCTGGCAGAACAATCGACCGAGTGATTGCAAAGTTTCACAGCCCCGGAATGCGTTCTGCAGAAAGCATTATCAAACAGCGCACCGCCGAGGGCTTTCAGTACATCGTTGATGATGATCTCTTCTGCAGGCCTCGCCAGCACATACCCGCCTTTATTACCTGCCGTGCTGTTGATGAATCCTGCCAACCGCAATGAACGTGTCAGCTTGGCCACATAATGGCTGGTGAGTCCTTCAGCCTCACTCAGCTGGGGAATACTCATGCCTTCTGCCGAACTGCAGCCGCCGATGCGGATCAGTACGCGTAGTCCATATTCTTCCTGTGCGGTGATCTTCATGCAAACTCGTTTATTGATTATAACATGCCCAGCTCAAGCTGTGCTGCTTCAGACATCATACTTTTATCCCATGCGGGCGTCCAGGTTACAGATACATGTACATCATTCACACCTTCTATTGCCCGCACTTTCTGATCTACTTCGAGAGGTAATGATTGCGCCGCCGGACAGTTGGGCGCCGTCAGCGTCATCACGATCTGTACATTGCTGATGGGCAATATCTCTATCTCATAGATCAGTCCCATCTCATAAATATTCACAGGGATCTCCGGGTCGAATATGGTTTGCAGACAATCGACCACTTTCTGTTTCAATACATCAGTTTCCATCATGGTTCAATTGATTTTTCATTTTGAATGCCAGGGCGAAATGCTTCATCTGTTTCACCATGGCGAGCAATCCGTTGGAGCGCGTCTGGGCAAGGTGTTTCATCATACCGATCTCTTCCATAAAACCCAGTTTCGCCCCGAGTATCTCATCGGGCGTATGGCCTGATAAAACAGTGATCAGCATACTCACCAATCCTTTCACGATCATGGCATCACTGTCGGCTTTGAAATGAACAAGCCCGTCTTCATAACTGGCAACCAGCCATACAGCAGACTGGCATCCTCTTACCTTGTTCGCATCTGTTTTATGAACAGCATCCAGCACGGGCAACCGTTTTCCAAGATCTATGATGTATTCATATTTATCGTCCCAGGAATCAAAAAGAGAAAACGCCTCTACGATTTCCTGTTCTGTCTCCTGTATGGTTTTGCCTGTGCTCATTAACTCGGTTATTATAACAGCATTTTGATGGCTTTCCGCAGGCCTGCGGTCAGCTTTTCAGTTTCTTCAAGGGTATTGTATACAGCAAATGATGCCCTGCTTGTGCCGGGAATACCAAAACAAGCCATGAGCGGTTGTGTACAATGATGCCCTGTTCTCAGCGCAATGCCCTGGTTGTCGAGCAGGATTCCAATATCCTGCGGATGCACGCCATCGATCACAAATGAGATCACACTGGCTTTATTTTTAGCGCGGCCGATAATATGCAGGCCATCTATTTCTTCCAGTTGCCTTGTTGCCGCTTCGAGCAATACCTGCTCGTGTTGGGCAATATTCTGTTTACCGGTAACCGCAATGAAATCCAGCGCCGCTTTAAACGCGATCACATCGGCAATATTCGGTGTACCTGCTTCGTATTTATAAGGCAGTTCATTATAGGTTGTCTTCTCAAACGTTACCTCACTGATCATTTCTCCGCCGCCCTGGAATACAGGCATTGCTTCAAGTATCGCTTTCTTTCCATACAGAACACCAACACCTGTGGGACCATAGAGCTTATGCGCAGAGCACACAAAAAAATCACAGTCCAGCGCCTGAACATCTATATCCAGGTGCGGGGCAGACTGTGCCCCGTCGATCAGCACTTTCGCGCCGGCTGCATGTGCAGCAGTAATGATTTCCTTAACAGGATTGATAGTACCCAATGCATTGGATACATGTACAACAGCTACCAGTTTTGTTTTTTCAGAAAGCAACTGATGAAACACCTCCATATCCAGTTCGCCTATCTCATTCACAGGGATCACTTTCAGCTGAGCGCCTTTTTCTTCGCAAAGCACCTGCCAGGGGACGATATTGGAATGATGCTCCATCGCAGAAATAATGATCTCGTCTCCTGCGCTTATTTCCTTTCTTCCCCAGGTGGCAGCAACCAGGTTGATCCCTTCCGTTGTGCCTTTGGTGAAAATAACTTCTTCTCTTGAAGGAGCATTTATAAAGACCTGTGCCGCATCGCGTGTTGCTTCAAAAGCCGCAGTAGCTTCTTCTGCTAGAGTATGAATGCCGCGGTGAATATTTGCGTTACAGGTTGTGTAGTAAGATACAAGTGCATCAATCACTGCCTGCGGTTTCTGGGTAGTGGCCGCATTGTCGAGATAGACCAGCGGTTTGTCCTTCACCATGCGCTGCAGTATAGGGAACTGGCTGCGGATGATACCGGTATTGATATTGTTTGCATTTGTACTCATATGCTTTCTGCTGTAAGACGTTGGGCAATCAGTTCGGTTACATAGGCACGGATCGGTTCCAGTCTGATCTTCTCGAGAATATCCATTGCAAAACCCTGTAGCAATAAAGCGATCGCAGCTTTGTAAGGGATCCCGCGCGACTGCAGGTAGAACAATCCTTCTTCATCGAGGCTGCCTACGGTACAACCGTGAGAGCATTTCACATCATCCGCATAGATTTCCAGCTGAGGTTTTGTATTCACACTTGCGGCATCTGAAAGCAATACGTTTTTGTTCGACTGGAATGCATTGGTTTTCTGTGCATCCTTGCGGACAAAGATCTTGCCGTTGAAAACGCCGGTAGCATTATTGTCGAGAATACCTTTATAGAGTTCATTGCTCTGGCAGTGAGGCACTACATTATCTACCACGGTGTGGTTGTCGATATGACTGTTGCCCTGCTGAAAATACAGTCCATACAGATGTGCTTCCGCATGAGATGCTTCCATCACTGCGTGCAGATTATTACGTACGATACCACCATTGAGGGAAATGGTAACCACGTTTACCACGCTGGTACCGGTTTGCCTGATGTGAGTAGTATTTACCTGGCTCGCATCAGCCGAATCGTTTTGTATTTTGTAATAGGAAAGCTGTGCGTCTTTTTCAACCACCACTTCCATTACCTGGTTGGTGAAGCTGCCGGAGCCACCGATGGTGATATAGGTTTCCGCCAGTTGCAGCTGTGTGTTCTCCGACAGGTAAACAAGGCTGCGCGGCTGAGCCAGTACCGGTGTGTTGCGGGCATCGGATATATGATAGATGTATACCGGGTGCTCGATCACCTTATTTTTTGCAACATGAACAAAAATACCGCCATGAAGCAGGGCTGTATTCAGTGCATTGATGCCATCGTTCACGTAACTGCTGCTGTGATCAAAATGGGCGGCCACAATGGGTGCATATTCATTTTTAGCTGCCAGTTCCAGCAGCTGGATACTAATACCTGCAGAACGGATCACGGAATGTTGCTCCGCAAATATACCGTTCACAAATACCAGCACATTAGCTTCTTCGTGTGCAGGAAGCTGGTATGTAGTAAGATCATTGCTGCTTAAAGCGGCAATATCAGCTGCCAGTGTATATTCTTTATTGAACAGGCCGCTGATGCGGGTATATTTCCATTCTTCGTTACGAACCGTAGGAATGCCCATCCGTTCAAATGCACTGAACGCTTTGCTGCGCACAGCTGCCAGATTGCCCCCGGGTTCTTCCTGCTGCAATTGCTCAAACCTGGCCTTCAAATAATCTGTCTGATTCATTTCTTTTCTGAATTATGTTAGAGGCTGTTCACTTCGTTCTTGATAAAGTCGTATCCTTTTTCTTCCAGTTCAAGCGCCAGTTCTTTGGTACCTGTTTTTACGATGCGGCCGTTGTACAATACATGGATCACATCCGGCACCAGGTAATCGAGCAGGCGCTGGTAGTGCGTAATTACCAGTACCGCATTGTCTTTGCTGCGCAGTTTGTTCACACCGTTGGCTACAATACGGATGGCATCGATATCAAGGCCAGAGTCTGTTTCATCGAGAATGGCCAGCTTAGGCTGCAGCATCGCCATCTGGAAGATCTCGTTCCTTTTTTTCTCACCACCGGAGAAACCTTCGTTCAGCGAACGGCTCAGCATAGCCTGGTCCATTTCCATCAGCGCCATTTTCTCCTTCATCATTTTCAGGAAAGCCACTGCATCGAGCGGTTCTTCGCCCCTGTATTTACGTACTTCGTTAACTGCTGTCTTGATAAAATTGGTAGTACTCAGACCCGGGATCTCAACAGGGTACTGGAAACTGAGGAACAATCCTTCTGCGGCCCTTGCTTCCGGCGAAAGCTCAAGGAGATCTTTCCCGTTGAATGTAACAGAGCCGCCGGTAACATTATAATCCTGCCTGCCTGCCAGTACGGAAGCCAGTGTACTTTTACCTGAACCGTTGGGTCCCATGATGGCATGTACTTCTCCCGGCTGTATTTCAAGATTAATGCCTTTCAGGATTTCTTTTTCTTCAATGCCTGCCTGTAAATTATGTATGCGCAATAACATCTTTGCTTGTTTTTGATTTTTTATGATTTATCCTACACTGCCTTCAAGGCTGATCGCAAGTAATTTCTGTGCTTCGATGGCAAACTCCATCGGTAACTGGTTCATCACTTCTTTAGCGAAGCCGTTAATGATCAGTGCTACTGCTGTTTCTGTATCGATGCCCCGCTGGTTACAGTAAAAGATCTGGTCTTCTCCTACTTTTGAAGTGGTGGCTTCATGCTCCACAACGGAAGATTTGTTCTTCACTTCTATATAAGGGAAAGTATGTGCACCGCATTTATCGCCCAGCAGCAATGAATCGCACTGCGAGTAGTTACGGGCATTGGCTGCATTCTTGCCTACATGTACCAGTCCGCGGTAACTGTTATTACTCTGCCCGGCAGAAATGCCTTTGGATACGATACGGCTTCTCGTATGTTTGCCGAGATGCTGCATTTTGGTACCGGTATCTGCCTGCTGGAAATTATTGGTTACGGCCACAGAATAAAACTCACCTACGGAATGATCGCCTTTCAAAATAACGCTGGGGTATTTCCAGGTGATGGACGATCCTGTTTCCACCTGTGTCCAGGAGATCTTGGCATGATCGTAACAGATGCCCCGCTTGGTCACGAAATTATAAATACCGCCCTTGCCTTCCTTATCGCCGGGGTACCAGTTCTGCACCGTTGAATATTTGACTTCGGCATGATCGAGCGCTACAATTTCCACAACAGCCGCATGCAGCTGGTTTTCATCACGCATCGGCGCCGTACAGCCTTCGAGATAACTTACATAACTGCCTGGCTCTGCAACGATCAGCGTACGCTCGAACTGACCCGTGTTTTCTGCATTGATGCGGAAATAGGTAGACAATTCCATCGGACAACGTACACCCGCCGGAATAAAACAGAAAGATCCGTCGCTGAATACCGCTGCATTCAGCGCAGAAAAATAATTATCGGTTACCGGTACTACAGAACCCAGGTATTTCCTGATCAGCTCCGGATGATGCTGTATCGCTTCACTCATGGAACAGAAAATGATCCCCTGCTCTGCCAGCTGGTCTTTAAAGGTCGTAGCGATCGAAACACTGTCGATCACAGCGTCTACTGCAACTCCCGACAGTCTTTTCTGCTCTTCGAGCGAAATGCCCAGTTTTTCGAAAGTCCGCCTCAGTTCCGGGTCTATTTCGTCCAGGCTTTCGATGGTTGCTTTCTTCTTCGGCGCGGAATAATATATAATATCCTGGTAATCAATAGGCGGGTACTGGATATTGGCCCAGGCGGGCTCTTCCATTTTCAGCCATTGCCGGTAGGCTTTGAGACGCCATTCCAGCATCCATTCCGGTTCGTTCTTTTTGGCAGAGATAAAGCGTATCGTGCTTTCATCCAATCCTTTAGGTGCTTCTTCCGATTCGATCTCGGTTACAAAACCGTATTTATAGTCGCTCAGAACGGTTTGTTCAATATTGCTTAGCTTCTCATCCATATCAGTGTTCTTTTAGCACTATTTCAAACCGCAAAGGTACCGCTATTTATACAAAAAAGTATAAACAAAATTATAATTAAAATAGCCGCCCTGTACTGTTTTTCCGGTACGCTGATCCAAATTCAGATTTAATATGTAACTTATATTCTATACGCGTTGCGATAACCTGCGATAATGAAAAATTCACCTATTCCACCCAACGAAACTGAGCGGTTGGCAGCCCTGCGCGCTTACAATATACTGGATACATTGCCGGAAAAGCAGTTCGACCGGATCACGGAGCTGGCTTCCATTATCTGCAATACCCCCATTTCCCTGATTACGCTGATGGACGAGAACCGGCAATGGTTCAAGTCGAAGCTGGGCATGGAAATAAATGAGACCTCACGCGATATAGCGTTCTGCCGTTACACGCTGCTCAACAGCCAGATCCTGGAAGTGGAAGATGCGGCAAACGATGAACGTTTCAGGGAAAACCCATTAGTAACAGACGAGGAATCCCATATCCGGTTTTATGCCGGCTACCCGCTGATCGACAATAATGGTCATGCACTCGGCTCTCTGTGCGTGCTCGATAAAGTGCCGCGCAAACTCAGCACCGAACAACGCAGGGCATTACAGATCCTCGGAACATCAGTGCTGGAAATGATCGTTACACAGCGCCGCAACCAGGAACTGCAGAATTTTGAGAAGCTGTTCAACATATCGAACGATTTGATCTGTATCGCAGGAACAGACGGCTCTTTCCAGCGGCTCAATCCTGCATTTCACAAGGTTCTGGGCTGGGACGAGGAGTACCTGCTGCAGATCTCATTCTTCGATCTTGTACACCCCGACGATCTGCAGGCCACCAGACGGCATTTCAGCCTGCTAGCCGCGGGCAAACCCACTGTCAATTTCACACACCGACTGAAATGCAGGGATGGTGAATACAAGAACCTGCAATGGGTAGCAACACCTGAACCAACCACCGGTTACCTTTTTGCCATTGCCAGGGATATCACGCAGGAAAAACAGAAAGAGCTCAGACTTTATAATTCCGAGAACAGGTTCAGGGCATTTTTTGAGAATTCACAGGGATTGATGTGCACACACGATCTGAATGGAAAATTCCTCAGCATCAATATATCGGGAGCAGCATCACTTGGTTACGAACCAGCCGAGCTTTTACACCTCGGGCTTTTCGATATTGTCCCGGCGCATTTTCATTCCAACCTCCATGCATACCTGCAGTCCATCCGCACGGAAAAGCATGTGCGGGGCACCATGCATACACAACATAAAGACGGTTCCACGCTGATCTGGCTTTTCAATAACATCCTGGAAGAAGACCTGGAAGGGAACGAATACGTGATCGGCAATGCTGTAGATATTACGGAAAGGCATAAGCTCGAAGAGGCACTGAAATTCACCACGCAGATGCTGGAGCAGACCAATGAAGCTGCCCGGATCGGCACCTGGGATTTCAATGTGATCACCGGGGAGATCTACTGGTCTAAGCTGACGCGGGAACTGCACGAAGTGCCGGATGATTATGTTCCCGAGTTTGAATCGGCCGTTGCGTTCATGAAAACCCCCGACGTGATCAAAGAAGCAGTGGAAACAGCCATCGATGCCGCGGCTTCTTATGAGCTGGACCAGCAGATCATCACCGCCAAAGGAAATGAGCGCTGGGTAAGGATCATCGGTACGCCTGAATTCCAGGATGGAAAATGCGTGCGGCTATATGGCACTTTCCAGGATATCGACGAAGAGAAAAAAGCGAAGCAGGCATTACTCAATGAAAAAGCCAGGCTCACGGCATTTGTGAAGCATGCGCCTGCCGCCGTTGCCATGTTCGATACAAAAGTCCGTTATGTTGCCTACAGTAACCGCTGGCTGGAAGATTATCACCTGAACGATGATATCATGGGCCGTTCGCATTATGAAGTATTTCCCAATATTTCGGACGAATGGAAAGCCATTCACGCACGCGTGCTCCAGGGCGCTGTTGAAAAGAAAGAGGAAGATATATGGCGCCCGGAAGGCTGGGATCATGATCAATACCTTTACTGGGAAGTCCGCCCCTGGTACCAGTATGATGGCTCTATCGGCGGCCTGATGATGTTTACACAGGATATTACCGATGCCAGCGAACAGCGTGAAGAACTGAAGCGGGCCAAACTGCAGGCAGAACAATCCAGTATTGCAAAATCCGAGTTCCTCGCCAATATGAGCCACGAAATCCGCACACCACTGAATGGTGTGATCGGCTTTACCGACCTCATGCTCAAAACATCACTCAACGCCACACAGGAACAGTACTTATCCATTGTGAACCAGTCGGCCAATTCATTGCTGGGCATCATCAACGATATTCTCGATTTTTCAAAGATCGAAGCCGGCAAACTCGATCTCGATATCGACAAAACCGATCTCTACGAACTGAGCACACATGCAGCAGACACGATCACTTACCAGGTAGAAAATAAAAAACTGGAGTTACTGCTGGATATTCCTGAAGGTTTGCCGCGCTTTATCTGGACTGATTCCGTACGCCTGAAACAGGTGCTGATCAACCTGCTCAGCAATGCCGTTAAATTCACGGAGGAAGGTGAGATCAGGCTGGTGATAAGACAGGCAGCATCGGGCAATGGCAAAGCATTACTGCATTTCGAGGTAACGGATACGGGTATCGGTATTCAGCCCGAGAAACAGCAGAGCATTTTCGAAGCTTTTTCGCAGGAAGATCATTCCACTACCAAGAAATACGGCGGTACAGGCCTTGGTCTTACCATTTCCAATAAGCTGCTGGGATTGATGGGCAGTCGCCTTGAACTGCAAAGTACGCCCGGCAAAGGCAGTAGTTTTTCTTTCAATATTTCGGTCAAAGCAGAATACGAAACCCCGGCTGCATGGAGCGGGCTCGAGAAGATCAGGAAGGTTCTGATTGTGGATGATAACGAAAATAACCGCATCATCCTGCGCCAGATGCTGCAGTTGCGGGGTATTCACAGTGATGAAGCGGCAAGTGGTATCGAAGCACTGCAGATACTCGACAAAGGCGGCAGATACGATGCTTTGCTGATGGATTACCATATGCCTTATCTCGACGGCCTAGAAACTGTTAAAAAGATCCGGGAGAGTCTTAGAAGACCGCTCACGGAACAACCGCTTATCCTGCTGCAAAGCTCATCAGAAGATGAAGCGTTCATTCATACCTGCGAGTTGCTGAACATCAGGCAGCGCCTTGTAAAACCGATTAAATCTGCCGATCTCTATCATGCCCTGTACCACCTCTTCAACCAGGAAGCCCCGCCGGTTGAAGATACCCTGAAAAAGAACGAACAGGCTGCAATGCAGCAATTGAATGTGATGGTGGTGGAAGACAATATGGTGAACATGCTGCTCACCAAAACCATCGTGCGGAAAATAGCACCCAATGCACTGATCACTGAAGCCGGCAACGGGGTACAGGCTATTGAAAAATATGCATTGCAGCAGCCTGACCTGATCCTGATGGATATACAGATGCCCGTTATGAACGGCTATGAAGCCACACAAAAGATCAGACAGAACCAGGGCAATGTGCATATACCCATCATTGCGCTTACTGCTGGCAATGTATTAGGCGAAAGGGAAAAATGCCTGGCAGCCGGCATGGACGATTTTATCGCCAAACCCATCGTGGAAGAATCATTGCGGCCGCTTTTCAAAAAATGGATCGCATCCGCTGCAAGGTCTGCGGCAGAAACTTCGCCGGCGGTTGCAGAACCGGTCAACACAGGCATCCATTTCGACCTGCAGGTGATCAAAGGCTATGTAGGCGAAGATCCCGACATCCTGAAAGACATTCTTACCACTACCCTGACAGAACTGAAATCTTCACTGGCAGTGCTCGGAAAACAGGTGACCGGAGAAGATCTTGCGGGCATCAAAGCAACAGGACATAAACTATATGGCACAGCCGCAACGGCAGGCATGAAACCGCTGGCAGAGATGGCAAGAAGTCTTGAATACCAAACTGAATTCAATACAAAAACGATCGGAGATCTGTTTGGCCGCGTGCGTACGGAGATCAATCATATCACCTCAATGATCGAAGGCCTCATACAATAATAAGAGCGGACTGTCGCAACTGACCCTGTAAATTGACGTATCCATGACCGCCTTTGCAGGTAACTGTATGTTACATTTGCTGCAGAAACAAATCCTGCCTGCAAATGGTTGAAGTCTTTAAAACAAATGTACAGGCGCCTGCACAGGCCGATGAGATCATTGCCATACTACAGTTCCATTTCCCGCAGACAAAAATTAACTTTGACCTGCAGGACTGCGACCGGATCTTACGTGTGGAAGGACATTGCGCAGCCGAAAAAATTGTACACCTGGTTACAGCAAACGGATTCAGTTGTGCAGTACTCGAATAATGATTAAATTCCATTTTAAAACAATATCCTCATGCAAAACAAACTGCTCCGCACCGGTTCCCTCAATCCTGAATTTGCAGCATTGATCGTCAGGTTATTATTCGGCTGCCTGTTCATCAATTATGGCTATGCAAAACTGACCGGGTTTAACCAGATCCTTCCCATGTTCGGCGATATCATCGGTATCGGTTCAAAGCTTTCGCTGATCCTGGTTGTATTTGCAGAGTTTTTCTGTGGGATCCTGATCACGATCGGTCTGTTCACGAGGCTGGCAGCGATCCCTGTTTTTATCACGATGGTTGTTGCCTATTTTATCGCCCATGCCAATGATCCGTTTCTCGTTAAAACGCCTGCATTCGTTTATATGATCTTATCCATTGTTATTTTCATCAATGGCAGCGGCAGGTTTTCAGTTGACAGGCTGATCTTTAAAAAATAAAAGTGCGGTTAAACCGGTAAAGATATTAGCAGATGAAAAAAAGTTTTTGGATCCTCCTCGTGATCACCTGTACATGTTTCGCTTATTGCAGCCCCAGGATACAACATACTACAGATGAAACATCGATGGCTATTGATTTTATCAAACAGGCAATGGCTGAAAAAATGTCGGGTAAAGAATTTATTCTTTCCGGCAAACCCAGGAATATGGAAGAGTTCACCTGCCTGGAGAACCTGATGGAAGACACCGCGGGTTTTTCTGCTGCAGAACGCAGGCAGATCAGAAAGCAGGTCTCACACCCGGGTATTACCGCCTGGACGGGTGATATGTTTCCACAGGCCCGGATACTGAACGCAGACACTATTAAAGCGGCGTTCATGGAACGTGATAAAAGCTGGCCTTATTTCCATAAGCAATACGGTAAAAGCTATTACCAGGTTTCCGTTCCCATTTTCTTACGTAACAATACATTATGCCTTTTTTATACGGACTATAATTGCGGCCCTCTCTGCGGGCAGGGAGCATGGGTGCTGTATAAAAAAACCGGCGATAAATGGGAAAGCATAAAAACCTTCTGTCGCTGGATCAGCTGAATGTAATGTTGTATTTGTTCCGGTAATCCATCGGCGACAAGCCCGTGATCTTCTTGAATACGCTCCGGAATGCTTTTGTATCGGAGTAGCCGACTTCGTACATTACTTCGCTTACATTTTTTCTGCCTCCTTCGAGGATCTGTTTGGCTGCTTCAATTTTCACGCGCTGGATATATTCAATAGGCGTATTACTGGTTGCTTTTTTAAATCTTCTTTCAAAATTGCGGCGGCCGATGGCGAACTTAACGGCGAGTTCTTCCACAGAGATCCTGTCGCTGATATTGTTCTCGATAAATTCCTGTGCCTGTTTCACGGGTTCGTCTTCATGGTCTTTCTGGCCGCGGAAAATGAGGAATGAGGACTGGTTCTCGCGTTCGATCTCTATAGCAAATACTTTAGCCGCGAGAACAGCTGTTTCCCGGCCGGCATATTTTGCAATGATGTGCAGGATCAGGTTCATATAGGAGAAAGCGCCGCCGCTTGAATAAATTCCGTTTTCGTCGGTAATGATCTTTTCGGTTACGAGTTCCACATCCGGGAACATTTTCCTGAAATCGTTGGCCGCCATCCAGTGAGTGGCGCATTTCCGTCCTTTCAGCAATCCTGTTGAAGCCAGCAGGAACGCACCGAGACAAAGGCTTGCCACTTCTGCGCCATTATTGTATTGAGAAACGATCCAGGGAATAAATTCCTTATTATCCTCCAGTGCCTGCTGCAGGTCGCCATCGAGTGCAGGAATAATGATGAGATCAGTTTCTGCAACTTTATCGATCACGGTATCCGCATGGATCGTAAAGCGGCCGCCGCTGGCCTGGGTTTCCTGTGTAACGCCTACCAGTTCCACTGTAAAGACCGGCCCTTCGCCGCGCATAGCAAAAAATCCGTTGACCTGGGTCAGCAGCTGCCGCGAGCCTTCCAGGCTGGCAAGTATCGCTCCTTTGGGAACAAGTATCGAGATATGCTTCATGCTTTAAAAATAAATACATTTTATATCCCGCCTGATCGTATTTTTTCAAACGGCTGTTTTTTAACCGTTTATCTGAAAAAGCAATATTCACCATTATGGCATTGTAATTGCATTCAGTATAGCAGATATCAGACCACTATATGAAAAACGGACTTCTTACAAAGCTTTTCGGTGTGCGCCAGCATGCCCATATTGTATCGGCAGCTTTATTGCTGTTGCGTATCGGCATTGGCGCAGCGCTGATGTTCCACGGCTGGCCCAAGATCCAGAACCCGGCCGGATGGATGGGGCCGGATGCAGGACATTCGGCATTTATGCAATCACTTGCTGCAATTTCCGAATTCTGTGGCGGATTGGCCTTGATCTTAGGTCTTGTTACCCCGCTGGCCGCTTTTGGCATAGCCTGTACCATGGGAACAGCATTTTACATGCACCTGGTTGTTTTTAAACATCCTTTTGTTAATTTAACAGGCGGCCCTTCTTTCGAACTCGCACTGGCATACCTGCTTATCGCTTTGCTGATCCTGGTTGCAGGACCGGGTACTGCTTCGCTCGACAGGGCTATCTTCGGACTTCGGGGAAGACGAAACATGAGTTATTAACCAGATTTCATGAGGACAATCGTAATTGGAGACATTCATGGCGCTTACAGGGCATTGCGGCAACTTTTAGAAAAAATCTCACCCGCTGCCGGCGACAAGCTGATCTTCGTGGGCGATTATGTAGACGGCTGGTCAGAATCGGCCCAGGTGGTATCGTTGCTGCTGCAGCTCCGGCAACAGGTGTCCTGTCTTTTCCTGAAAGGTAATCACGATACATGGTGGGGCGAATGGCTGCGTACAGGTAAAACGGATGAGACCTGGTTGATGCATGGCGGGTACGCTACCATTGAGAGCTACAAACTGGTTACGCGTGAGGCAAAAAACGAGCATTATGATTTTTTCAGTAGCCTTGAAAATTATCATATCGACACGCATAACAGGCTGTTCATACATGCGGGATTTACTTCGCGGCGCGGACCAGCTTTTGAACGGCATGCTGAGAACTATCTCTGGGACCGCACTTTATGGGAGGTGGCGGTAACGCTCAATCCCGTGATACAGAAAACATCGGTGCTTTACCCCAAGAGATTATTGCTTTTTGATCAGATCTACCTGGGTCATACCCCAACCTTACGCTACCAGGTAACAGTACCCATGCATGCAGCCAATGTATGGAATGTTGATACAGGTGCAGCATTCACAGGCAGGTTATCCGCCCTGGAAATTGAAACCGGCGAGTACTGGCAAAGTGATATCGTGCAGGATCTTTACCCGCTCGAAAAAGGGAGGAACCGTTAAAGGATCAGAGGTATTTGTCGCCTTTGTTCCGCTTTACTTCTGCAACATATTCTTTGATGGCCTGCTCTTTGTCTTTCCGGCAGATGAGTAAAACGTCTTTGGTATCCACAACGATAAAATCGTCGAGTCCCTGCAATACCAGCAATTTATTATGCGGTGCAGAAACCATGCATTTGGTGGCATCGATCACGATCACGTTATTGCTGGCAACGGCATTGCCGAGATAGTCTTTTTCGAGGTTATCGTAAGCGCTGTTCCAGGTACCAAGATCGCTCCAGCCAAAAGAGGAAGGGATCACATATACATTATCCGCTTTCTCCATAATAGCCACATCTATGGAAATATTGGTGCACAGCGGGTAAACGCGGCCGATGGCGTCTTTTTCAGCCGGGGTATTGTAATCGGTTTTCATACCATCGAACAGTTCGAACATTTCAGGCTGGTACAGTTCGAAGGCTTTTACCAGGTTCTTTACTTTCCATACAAAAATGCCGGCGTTCCAGAGAAAATCGCCGCTGGCGAGGAAGGTTTTTGCAAGTTCCAGGTTGGGTTTTTCGGTAAAGGTCTTTACTTTAAAAACACCATCGGCCACCGGCATTGCTTCATGCTGGATATAACCGTAACCGGTATTGGGATAGGTGGGGTTGATTCCTAAGGTTACCAGCGATTTGATATGTTCTGCAAAATCGAGCGCACGGAGCGTGATGAGGCGGAAATTTTCATTATCCAGGATCATATGATCACTGGGGGCAACGATCAGCGAAGCTTCAGGGTCTTTCTGCAGCAGTTTGAAAGAGATATAAGCAATGCACGGTGCCGTATTTTTACGGCTCGGCTCGGCTATAATATTTTCGGTTGCGAGTTCAGGCAGTTGTGCTGCCACGATAGCCTCATATTCCTCGCTGGTGATAATATAAATATTCTCTTTGGGTATGAATGCGGCGTACCGCTCATAGGTCCATTGTATCAGTGATTTGCCGGTATTGAGTATATCGAGGAATTGTTTTGGATAAGCAGTACGGCTCTGGGGCCAGAAACGGCTTCCGATGCCACCAGCCATAATGGCCACATAATGACGTTTGTTCATTCGTTAGAGATTTGTAGCTGAAAAACATGCAATATTAGCTGCTTTCCCGCTTATTCCTGAATATCCGCCTGAATTCTATATAATGCCTTCCCTTACCAGGTCGTGAATGTGGAGTATTCCCAGGTAATTACCGTTTTCCGCAACGATCAGCTGGCTGATATCATAGGATCGCAACTCATTCAGGGCATCAACGGCCAGTACATCCGGGGCTATCGTATGCGGTGCGGGTGAAAGTATATCGGAAGCTTTAATATGACTGATATCGCTGCTTTTTTCGAGCATGCGGCGCAGGTCGCCATCTGTAATGATACCGGCCACCTGGTTGTTTTCATCTGTTACAGCAGTTACGCCAAGCCTTTTTTCTGTTATTTCAACGATCACTTCTTTCAGGGAAGCTCCGGGCAAGACTTTCGGAACAGGATTTCCTGCAAACAGGTCTGCCACACGCAGGTACATTCTTTTCCCAAGGTTGCCGCCGGGATGGTATTTTGCGAAATCGTGACCCGAAAATCCGTTCAGTTCCATCAGGCAAACCGCCAGCGCATCTCCCATCACCATCTGTGCTGTAGTACTGCTGGTTGGAGCCAGGTTGTTAGGGCAGGCTTCCTTACTTACCGTGGTATTGAGCATTATATCCGATTCACGGGCAAGAAAGCTGGCAGTATTACCGACCATGCCGATCAGGATATTGCCGAAGTTCTTTACCAGCGGAACCAGTACCTTGATCTCAGGGCTTTCGCCGCTTTTGCTGATCAGCAGCACAACATCATCCTGCTGGATCATACCAAGGTCGCCATGAATGGCATCAGCAGCATGCATGAACAGGGATGGGGTGCCTGTAGAATTCAACGTGGCAACAATCTTTTGCGCAACGATGGCGCTTTTACCGATACCGCTGATCACCAGCCTGCCTTTTGATCCGTGTACGGCATTGACAGCCTTTTCAAAATCATCGTCGATAAATGCTGCCAGGCCAGCTACCGACTGCGCTTCTAACGCTATGGTATTCAATGCGGTCTGTGATATAGATTGTTTCATGGCAGGCAAAGGTACAGCTAAACTTTAACAGGCTGTAAGAGATAATACCCTTATACTTTGTTAACTTCGCGATCCTTTTAAAAGTTATTCTTCGGTCTCTGAGCGGCTGAAAATAACAGCCGGAATCTATAATGCCTTCGTGGGAACCGGTATGAAAATCCGGTAAAAGAGATTAACTTATCTGTTTGTAAGATGTTCCGCTGAAAAGAGGATAAAATGATTTAGAAGCAATGGCCACAACTACAAAAAAAACGCCTGCAAAAACCGAAGCGAAAGCCCCCAGGCCAACCAAGGTTAAAAAAGCGTCTGCTACCCCCAAAAAAACACTATCAACTGCTGAATATGATATTCATGCAGGTCTTGAAACTTATTTCGGATTCAGAGAATTTAAAGGCACCCAGGAAAAAGCGATCACAAGCCTGATGAGCGGCCAGGATACTTTTGTGATCATGCCTACAGGCGGCGGTAAAAGTCTTTGCTACCAGTTACCGGCCATGCTGATGCCCGGCTGCGCCATCATCGTTTCGCCATTGATCGCTCTTATGAAAAACCAGGTTGACCTGGTTCGCGGCTACAGCGAAAAAGACGATGTAGCACATTTTCTCAACTCGTCACTCAACAAAGGACAGATCAAAGCCGTTAAGGATGACCTCATCAGCGGCAAGACCAAATTATTATACGTAGCTCCTGAAACACTCACCAAACAGGAGAACCTCGATTTTTTCAGCGACCTGAACATTTCTTTTTTCGCTGTGGATGAAGCACACTGTATTTCGGAATGGGGACATGATTTCAGACCCGAATACCGCAGGCTCCGCGAGATGATGGACATCATCAATCCCGATATTCCCGTTGTTGCCCTTACCGCTACTGCCACACCGAAAGTACAGAGCGATATTGTAAAGAACCTCGGGCTCCGCGAACCCAATGTGTTCCTTTCCTCTTTTAACAGGTCGAACCTCTATTACGAGATCCAGCCGAAAATAAAAATGGACCAGACGGTGAAAAGCATTGTGCGTTTCATCAGTCAGCATAAAGGCAAGAGCGGTATCATTTACACGCTGAACCGTAAAACAACCGAAGAACTGGCAGCATTGCTTGTTGCCAACAATATAAAAGCCGTTGCATACCACGCAGGGCTTGATCAGAAGCTGCGTGCCGAAAGACAGGACCAGTTCCTGAATGAAGACGTACAGGTGATCGTTGCAACCATTGCATTCGGAATGGGAATCGATAAACCGGATATCCGTTTCGTGATCCATTTCAATATTCCCAAATCCATCGAGAACTATTACCAGGAAACCGGTCGCGCCGGGCGTGATGGCATGGAAGGGATCTGTATCCTTTACTACTCGCATAAAGATGTGGCCAAGCTGGAACATCTCATGCGCGACAAACCATTAAGCGAACGCGAAGTAGGCGGACAACTGATCGACGAAACCGTAGCTTACGCCGAAAGCTCTGTATGCCGCAGGAAAATACTGCTGCATTATTTCGGGGAAGACTGGACTGTTGAGAACTGTGGCAATTGTGATAACTGCCGCAGTAAAAAAGAAAAGATCGAGTCGAAGGATGAAGTGGTAAAAGCGCTGAAAACCATTACGGCCCTCGATGAACGTTTTGTTACAGATTACGTGGTAAGCGTGCTTACCGGCAAACTCACGCCGCAGATCAGCATGTTCAGGCACGATGCGATGGAAGTATTCGGTACCGGCAAAGACAAAGAAGTGCATTTCTGGAACAGCCTGATCAGGCAGATGATGCTGGAGAACCTGATCCGTAAGGATATTGAGGAATATGGCCTGCTGAAGATCACGGAAAAAGGGCACAAATTCCTGAAGAAGCCGTCCTCATTCAAAATCGTGCTCAATAATCTTTTTGAAGATGCCAATGCAGACGATGAAGAAGGAGAAAGCGGGGCACAGACCGGCAGCGCTGCTGATGAAAAACTTTTCGAAATGCTGAAAGAACTGCGTCAGAAGGAAGCCAAGAAAAAAAGCCTGCCGCCGTTCGTGATCTTCCTCGAAAACTCTTTACAGGACATGGCAACACTTTACCCTACAACCGTTGGGGAGCTGGACAAATGCCAGGGTGTAAGCAAGGGCAAAGCACTGAAATACGGCAAGCCGTTTGTAGAGATGATCGCGCGTTATGTGGAAGAGAACAATATTGAGAAGCCGGATGATTTTGTGATGAAGAGTGTTGCCAATAAAGGCAATAACAAGATCTATATCATTCAGAATGTAGACAAGAAGATCCCGCTCGAAACCATTGCGAGGAACAAGAGCCTCCGCCTGGATGAACTGCTCGAAGAAATGGAAACCATTGCCGCAAGCGGCACACGGCTCAACCTTGATTATGCCATCGATGAATGGCTGGATCACTACGACCAGGAAGAGATCATCGAATATTTCAAAGGCTGTGAAACATCATCGCTCCAGCTGGCACAACAGGAACTGAGTGAGAATGATTATACCTGGGAGCAGCTGAAGATCATGCGTATCAAATTCCTCAGCGAATACGGTAACTAATATAATGACACGCGACAAAAGATAACGCTTAAACGCGAAGAAGGCTTCCTGCATGCAGGAAGCCTTCTTACTTATTACCTAAATCACAACCAACCTTTTACGCGTCCTTCCCATTTTGCCGGCATGCCGTTCATCCATTGCGGCGCAGGCCTGCCTTTCAGGTAATGCTCGAAAAAGCCGTAAAGCCTCATTGTAAAGTCTTTTTTATTTTTCGGGTTCGACAGCACATGATTCTCTTCAGGATAGTTCAGCAGCCAGGCTTTTTTATTCAGGCGTTTCAATGCACTGTAAAATTCAATGGACTGGGCAAAAGGCACGATACCGTCCTTTTCATTGTGCATTAATAATAAGGGTGTGCGAATACGGTCTGCAGCAAACAGCGGCGAATTGGAAATATAAGCTGCCTGGTTCTCCCATAAAGAAGCACCGATCCGGCTCTGGTTCTTTTCATAGATCCATTGTCTGCTTTCGCCAAGATTCGTGCGCAGGCTGCCGTACGCACTGATCATATCACTCACGGTAGCGCCGGCAGCAATCGCTTTGAAGCGGTTGGTACGCGTTGCGATATAAGCGGCTTCATAGCCGCCCCAGCTATGGCCCTGCAAGCCAAGTCTTGCAGTATCGAGCCATTTGTTTTTTGCAAGATGATCGATCGCGCTGAGCATGGTTTGTAATGCACTCTCTCCGGGCTTCCCGGTGGTGTAACGGACCCTCGGCACAAATACCAGGTAACCATTGCTTGTATAATGCGCAAAATCGATAAATGACGCCGACCAGTTGGGATTTACATATGTGTTGATATTCCCGTAATCTTCATAGATAAAAGTGATCATCGGGTATTTGACTTGCGGGTTGAAATTCTCCGGCTTGTACAACACACCTCGCTGAGCTTTACCCTGCCATTGCCATTCCACCACTTCCGATGTATACCAGTTATGCTTTTGCTGCATTTGCTTATTCAGCACATATAACGTATCGAAATGAAGCATATCACGGGTATGGAAAAAACCGTAAAACGAAGTGTTCCCGAATGACAATACCAGCGAACGGTCCGATGCGATATCCATCCCGGGAAATGCAAAAGCATAGTTGCCGTAGATTTTCTTTTCCCATTTCCTGGGTGTGCCTGGCATCACAGCAAAAAAACCGGATTCTGTTTTATTGGTATTCTCTGCAATGAATAATAAAGTATCGCCGGTTTGATATGCTGCTTCCGTATTGAGGGGCGCGTAAAAGGAAAGGCGGATATTATTCTTACGTCCATAACCATCTGTCAGGCAGGTAGCCGGCATTTTACCTGCGGGATCTGCTTCCCATACATCATAGGCCGTGTTGAATAAGAGCGCAGCATCTTCTTTTTTCCATGCAGCAATACCGAATGATTCTGCAGGCTGCGGGAGAAATGCTTCCTTCTCTGCCAGCGGATCTGTAATCCCTTTTCCTATCACAGTGTTAACGGAAGTAGCAATATTCCAGCTGTGGTATTGTTGCCTGTCCCTGTCGAACCAGGTAACATATTTACCTGCAGGTGATAAAGATGCTTCCCCGCCGATGTTTTTCGCCACCAGTGTACGATTGCCGCTGGCGAGATCAACTACATAAAAATCATGTCGTGCAACAGGATCCCATTGCAGCAGGTGCCTGTAACCGAGGCTGGCAACAAGCAATGCGTGCGTTGCCGTTTTTACTGCCGGCAGCTTCAGATCTTCAGACGGATCTTTGCTTAGCTGAACCACCTGGCGGCTTTCCGGGTAAAAAACAAACTGGCACTGCGCCAGCAGATCTCGCTGCAGGTCTTTTTTCTGTGCGGGGTAAATACGTTCGTCCGCAGTGCTCCAGATCTCCACTTTCGCCATATCGGCAACCGGTTGAGCAGGCACACTGTCTGCATGATTCATGGTAAAGAAAAATCGCCCGCCGCAGAATTGCAGTTTTGACGACAGGTTCATTTTCCAGGTCGAATCTTTCAGCAGGGAAGAAAAAAGGAGTGTGGATTTTTTACCAGTATCATACCATACGATATCCGGCTGTTTATTCCTTTCCACCACACAGGCAAATCCACCTGTTTCAGTGTTCCAGGTAAACTGTTGCAAGGCGGTGATATTTTCAGCAACGATCACAGATTCGCCTGTAGCAAGATCGTCGTACTGCAATTTATTGTCAGCCAGGTATACAAACGCTTTACCGGAAGCCTTTCCCCTGGCCGCCAGTGGTTTTATAATTGTTCGTAATACCTGGCCGGCAAGGCTTTTTACAAAAAAAGTATCCCGTTTAGCGGAATAATAAGAATATACGGAACTGTTACTGTCGGCAAAGCTGAGCTCTTTCATGCCAGGCAACAGATTCAGTTGTCCGCTCTGCAGTTCAATAAATGCGAGTGTATCGCCCTGCTGAAAACTCCAGATACGACTGTCTGTTGTAAACCGGCCTTGTTTTGCGTTAGGGAAGCGTTGTTCTTTACCCGTTTTCAGGTGCCTGAGATAAAGAGCAGGATTACTCCAGTCGTTAGCTGAAACGCCAAAACTCACCCATTCACCATTACTGCTTAACCTTCTTTCAGAAAAAGTTTCCCAGGAAGCGTATTCTGCGAAATCGATTGTTTTTTTCTGCGCCTGTAAAGCCATGCAAAAAAGCATACCGGATGCCCACAAGATATATTTCATGCCGATTGTTTATCTGCCTGTAAACTTACACGCAGGCCAATATGCTGACCAGGCGGAATTACATGAGTCAGCATTATTATATCATGAAGCGTATATTCAGCGGCCCATCCAGGTCTTAAATGCTCTTGCTTTCTCGCGGCTGATGGTGATCGGGCCTCCCGGCGCAGGTTCAAGTGTAACGGATAATTTGAGGTTTTTTCCTGTAATGATTCCCGCAACGGATCTGGTGTGTACAATAAAAGAACGATTAGCACGATAGAACATTGCAGGATCAAGCATTTTCTCAAGATCTTCAAGCTTATAATCCACCATGTATTTGTCTTTATTGGTGGTAACCAGAAAAACAAGTCGCAGATCGCTGTAGAAATAAGCGATTTCATCCGTGGTGACAGAAATATACCGCTGCCCGTGTTTTACAAGAAATTTATCCCGCCAGGATGGAGGAGGTGCTACCTTATTCAGCAGGGCTTCCATCCAGGTATTATCGTATGCGAATCTTTGCTGAAGCTGTTTGTATTTCTGCAGACCGAGTTCAAGGCGTTCTTTTTTTATCGGCTTCAGCAGGTAATCGATACTGTTCTGTTCAAAAGCCTTAAGCGCGTATTCGTCGTATGAGGTGGTGAAAATAATACTGCTCCTGACCTCCGTTTCCTGGAAAATGCGGAAACACTGGCCGTCCGACAATTCAATATCCATGAATACGATATCGGGATGTTCATGATTGCGGAACCAGTCGATAGCAGTACCGGTGTCGGGCAATATGCCCAGTATTTCAATAGTATTGTCTATTGCCTGCAATTGATGCGCCAGCCGTTCCGCCCCGGGTTGTTCGTCCTCAATGATCAGCACTTTCATATACAGGATGCTTTAATAATGGCAAGGTAACGGTAAAGCTTGTGGCAGATTCCACAATTGTGATATCCGGCTGGTGCAGCAAACGATAACGTGTGATGATACTGGACAAGCCTTTTTTCTCCGAAGGAACCGATATATGTTTTTTGTTGATGTTATTCGTTACAACCAGGTGCTCATTTTTTGTTTCGATGGTTACCTGTAATGGCGAGTCCGGAAGAATGGCGTTATGCTTTACCGCATTTTCAACCAGTAGCTGCAGGCAGAGCGGCGGAAGCAGGTAATTTCCATGATCATCATCTACGTTTATGGTAAGTTCAAATCCTTTACCAAAACGGCTTGTCAGGAGATCGGCATAGGCATGGATAAAATCAAGTTCTTCGCTCAGGGGCACAGTCAGCTGGTCTCCCGCTTTGAGTACGTACCTGTACACGTCTGACATGCCTTCCACAAAACGTTCGGCACGGTCTGCGTCTTTATGTATGAGTGAAGAAAGGGTATTGAGTGTATTGAAGAGAAAATGAGGCTGGACCTGGCCTTTCAGGGAGGCGAACTGCGCCCGAAGGTTTTCGCGACGCATGGCTTCTTTTTCTTTCTCCAGTATTTTCCACTGATCGAAAAAATACATGGCTTCATAAATAGCAGCGATGAAAATGCAGTAAAATATATTCTGCCCCATCAGCCGCAGGTAAGGATAGAATTGAATAGGTCCCTGTGGTGTAGGATAAAGGTCGATCAGTTCCCCGAGGAAAAATTTGATATAAGGTATGATCACCACAATCAGCATGGTGATCAGGGACACTATCCAGAGCCTGCGTTTGGTGAGCGCAATACCAGGATAAAATTTTCGCGTGAGCATGATCCCCAGCCGCAATAATTCCCACACGATAAATGTGGTGATAATGGTATAGAAGATCAGTTTATAGGGATCAATACCATACTCCGTTACCGACATCAGGTAAAAGCACACGAAGGAAACGATATTGATCACCAGCTGGCCAAAGATCCGTAAACGGGTATCACGCATATTATAAAAGTACAGCTGAACCGGTAAAAAATTCAGCGATCCTTATCCGTACAAATAAATAAACCGGCCTAGGCCGGTTTATTTATCTTTTTGAGGAATATATTCCGGTATTATCCGGGCATCCTTGAAATATATTTTTCAATTTCTTTCACCTGGTCTACTACTTGTTTGGTAGTGGGTTTGCAGGCTTTTGCCTTGCGGAAGAATTCTTTGGCAGCGCGGAATTCCCTTTTATTCATAAAGATCTGGCACATGCTCAGGTAAGCTACAGCTTCGCTCTCTTTGTCGGGGATACCTGCGCGGATTGCTGCGCGGATATAGCTTTCACCTTGTTTCAGGTCGCCGCGCTGCATGGCCATCATGCCCAGTTGCAGTTTATTGGCTCCTTCTGCTTCCGCCATCGGCGAACCCAGTTCGGTACTTTTTTTCAGGTGTTTTTCAGCAGTATCGAAATCCTGCTTCATCATGGCCAGGTTACCTTTGATGGTGTAATAAGTGGAACGAACAGGCTTATAAAGCAGGTTCGGGAACCAGATGGTGTTCAGGATTTTTTCAACTTCGTCCACATTTCCCTGTTCCATAGGCTCCTGTATCAAACGCAGGGGGCCAATGAAAAAATGGCTCGCCAGCGCGATCACGCCGATGAAATAAAGGAAAAATGCGGGCCAGAAGCTGCTGTAAACATTTATAACAACGGCCAGCACCAGCGACAGCAATCCTAACCAGAAACGATATTTGATCAACACATTATAGATCTTCATAAACTCTTTTTTGCGAGCGGCAAAGATAAGGGTTAGCGGCAAAGGGGCGAAATAACGGGTTCCGTCCATGCCACAAGCAGAATTTGAAATGAGAACAGGAGCATGGTTTTATAACACTTGAATGATGTGAGTTAATTCATGTACTAAAAGTGCTGTAAAGTGATCGATATCCTTTTCTTATCTAAAATAAGGCAGATATAGTCCTATATTGTTTAATAATGCACTAATTACAATTTTTACATTTCTGATAATTCACTAATTTTTACCTGCTTTTCTATTCCTGGCCTCCATTGTTCCTGGCTTGACATCGTATCCGATATTTTTTCCTGGTAATATACCTGATACCAGGTTTTTTTGTGAAACTCACATACATTCTTAAACATTTTTTCTGAATGTATCATCAGTTTTAAAATAAACTCTTCTTTAGGTTCACGGTGATTGTTGATAATCTGGCTTAGAAAAACAGGGGTAACATTGATATCTTCTGCGAATTTGCTTCGCTGGGGATAAATTGCATCAATATACATTTCTAAGAAATCAGTAAAATGATTGTTGTTATCATATACGGGTTCTTTTAGGTAAGCTTCCATTTTTAACTTCAATTGCAGGAGTTTTGCCCGAATGATTTGTTCCCTGGGAATAGCCTTCATTCTTTCTAACCTGGCCTGCATTAAGGCTACCGAATCAGATTCCCTCTCCTTTTTATTCTTGTACCTAGAATCTACACCGTATTCAAAATCATGGATCATAATATATCTTTATTAATTGTTGTCAAATAGATTAATCAGATCTATTATTTCTGGCACTTCTAAGCTTAGTGTTATTCCGGTAATGTTCATTTTATATTTCTCTATATAATATTGGGTTAATTCGGTTTTAGGTCTTAATGAAATACATGCTAACTCTCCATATTCTGCAACTGCGATTTTAGCAGCATGAGCAATCAGGTTACCTGCGATTTTATCAAATTTTTTTTTGCTTCCCTTGTTTTCTTTTGAGACAGATAACAACCTGATATGAACCCGCCATTCAGCATAAATCCTCTCTAATGAAATAACGCCCAAGATTTCATTTTCACCTTTGATAGTTAATTTATAAACCTCCTCATTTTGTTCGTCTTTCCAATTAAAGAAATACCGGCTTTTTACTAAAAACTTATAGTCTGCCTTTTCAACAGGAACAATCTTTATCGGAAAAAATTTTCCCGTAGAAACCTCCTCAATATTCATCTACATTAAAGTTAATTAAAGTTTACGTAAAACGTAAACTTTTGTATATAAGTTTCCATTTTTGGGAAATTTTAATCTACTCTCACTGTATGAAGAAGGGGGCTGTTCTACACCATCTTCTTAAGCAACCATAATTTCCCTTTAAAAGGCGGGTATTTCAGACCGGGATCGAACCAGGTAGGTGAACGCATCACCGCTTTCCGGTGCGAAAAGGTATCGAAAGAGTATTTTCCATGGTATTGTCCTGTTCCGCTGAACCCGCGGCCGCCGAAGGGCAGGTTATGATTGGTCAGGTGCAGGCTTGCATTATTGATACAAACGCCTCCTGAAGGTATTCTGTTCAGCCATTCTTTTTCTTTCTGCCTGCTGGATGTGAACACATAAAAAGCCAGCGGATTCGGATTTCGTGCAATGATCTCCTGCGCTTCTTCCATACTGTTGAAAGCAAGGATTGGCAGCACGGGACCGAAAATCTCTTCCTGCATCACCGGGGCGCTTAATTCTACCTGGTCTATCAGTGTTGGTTCTATAAAGAGTTTTGTGATATCCGTCCGGCCGCCATGAAGTAAATTACCCTGGTTAATATAAGCAGCTACGCGGTTAAATTGTTTTTCGTTGATCATGCGTCCGAACTCGCTGCTGTTTTCAGGGGTATCTCCGTAAAAACGGACAATCGATTTTTTTAATTCTGCAACCAGCTTCTCTTTCACAGAACTATGTACCAGGACATAATCCGGCGCTACGCACATCTGACCTGCATTTGAAAAACTGGTCATGGCAATTCTCCTGGCAGCAACACTGATATTGGCATCTGCTTCCACTACGCAGGGGCTTTTACCACCCAGTTCCAGTGTAACCGGCACCAGTCGTTCTGCTGCCAGTTGGTAAATATGCCTGCCCACTGCAGTACTTCCCGTGTAAAACACATGATCGAATGTAAAATTTTTCATCATGTCCGGAATTACTGTTGCACCATCGCCCTGTATATAAAGAATATATTCTTTGGGGAATGCAGTTTCTATCAGCCGCTGCATCAATGCGGCAGTGGCTGGCGCAAATTCACTCGGTTTAAGCACTACGCAGTTACCGGCGGCAATGGCCCCGATCAATGGTGTCAGTAATAACTGGAAAGGGTAATTCCAGGGAGCGATAATGAGTACCACGCCCAGAGGTTCTTTTACGACCCGGCTGTTGCCCGGCAGGTTGAGCAGGTTAGTGGTTTTAGCTTCAGGTTCCATCCAGCTCTTCAGGCTGCCGATCGCATGATCCAGTTCCGACAAAAAGAACCCGTTTTCCGTCACCCAGCATTCTTCCGGACTTTTTTTCAGATCGGCATATAAAGCTGCATAGATCTCTTTTTCATTGGCTGTAACAGCACGTTTCAATTGCTGCAGCTGCTCTTTCCTGAATGCATAGGATTGAGTAGCGCCGCTTTCGAAAAAGCGGCGCATAGGTTGAAGTTGGGAAAGCAAGTCGTTCTCCATGAGAAAGCTTTTGTTTTACAACTGGCTACAAGATACCACTAATCTTTATTCTTTGTTAGGAGCGCATGCAGGTTTAGCTGCAAAAGCCACTCGTTAACCTCCGCAAGCTTTTCCGGGAACAAAGGCTTTGCATTATGATATATCGTTTTTGTAACGGATACCCCACGTGTGGTTGTAAATGTTACAGGCTTCTCACGCCCCTGTTTTTTAGGTTTCAGCATTGGCTTTTGCTTTTATTACGAACAATACATTTTCCCGGTACGGAGCTGTTTCAAACGAGAGCAATGTATCCGGCTGTCCGTGCGGCAATACATAAGCGCAGAATGCCGGATTGAACAATAAAGCATGCGTTTTCAGCATCCGCATATACCGCTCTACCTGCACATGCGTCTCTCCGTAGAAAACGACCAGCGCATCGGGATTTTCAGTAATAAAGGCTTCCACAATGTCCATTACCGTGATCATCACTTTCAGCCAGTCCCCATTGACCGTTCCGGCCAGTTCATTCACATGACCCGCAGGCAGGTGGAAGCCAAATGCGAGGTGAAAAATATCGGGCACAACAGCTGCAACAAATTCCACAGTGATCAGCTGGTCCTTTTTCCCTTTGCTGATAAAACTGTATGACACATACGTTTCCCGTGTATAAGTATATAATTCCTGTTTCATGAGATTTATTTTAAAGTCATTCCAATGAAAACAGGCGCCCTTTCGTTGATGCAAAACAACAACAGATCAATGATTCTACCATTAGGTATTTACCGTGAATTTTAGCGGCAGCCCGTGATTTACCGGGAGAAAAATGGGTGTTTTCCCCCTTGTGCCGGCCTTTTCCGGTTTTTATCTTGTTTGCCATATTCAACTGAATCCTTTACAACTAAACCTAACTGTTATGTCGCGCGAAAAAATCGTTCAGATCGCTGCTGCTGAAAACGGGTATAAAGAAGACCCGGCCACTTCCAACAAAACAAAATTCGGCGCCTGGTACGGCATCAACGGCCAGCCCTGGTGCGCTATGTTCGTTAGCTGGGTATACGACCAGGCAGGTCACCCGCTCGGAAAAGTTGATTCGCCCAAAGGTTATCACTATTGCCCTTCCGCTTACAATTTCTGGAAAGCCAACAACAGGCTGACCAGTGCTCCTCAACCTGGCGATATCGTTCTCTTCGACTGGACCGGCGATGGCAAATGCGATCATACCGGCATTTTCGTAAAATGGCTGCAGGAAGGAAAAACTTTCCAGTCCTGGGAAGGAAATACCGCCTTGGGCGACGACAGCAACGGTGGTATTGTAATGCTGCGCAACCGTAATAAAAGCAGTGTAAAAGCATTTGTGAATGCAGGCGTGATCGACAATGCAGCTTTCGTTCCCCAGCCTGCTACCGTTGCTAAGGGTGACGCAGGTTCCGACATTACCATTCTGCAAAAGGGTTTGTACGATCTCGGTTATGAGATCACCGTTGACGGCGCATTCGGTCCCAAGACACAAAAAACACTCAAGGCATTCCAGAAAGACAGCGGCATTGAAGTGACCGGCGTTTATGATGCGGTTACAAAAGGAGCATTACAGGCAGCCCTGAGCAAACCCAAAGTGGCAGATAGTAAAATCACAACAGGAGCCTATCTCAAGAAAGGATCGGCCGGAGCTGCGGTTGTAGCCTTGCAGAAAGCACTCAATAAAAACGGGGCAAATCCTGCCATCGACGAAGACGGTGTTTTCGGCAATGGCACACTCGAAGCAGTAAAAACATTCCAGAAAAAACAGGGTCTGACGGCAGATGGTATAGCTGGCCCCGATACCATTGGCAGACTGGGTATCAAAACCATTTAACAGCAATTGAATTTATGATAACAGGAGTTTGCAAAAGATCTCCTGTTATCATAATATCCTACAGGCAATCGCCTTTACGTTCAGGATTGATCAGTAATTAACCGATCCTGCTCCATTAATATTTTCCTGCCCGCAGATATTAAAGCGAACCTTATCCGCTTAAAAAAAATGTCCCCTTCAGGCAGCGTTTAATCTCTTTTATGTGTTATGTGGTAAGTCAACTACATGCTACACGCATATCATTACAGCCGATCATGGATTAACCGATATGCGTTCGTATGTATTTGGTTTACTTTGCGCAATCTTTTAAACAGTTCAGTTTTAAAAATTGCGTATTTATACGTTATTCAAGGTTGCCGCATTCAAATTATTTTTGATGATAGTTTGCGCAAAAGGAGTTTTTAAATTGATGAGTCTATGAGAAATTGCCAGTTTTACTTTGCATTAGCAATTTGTGTTTTATTGTCAGCAATGACCGGCTGTCGCTCTTCCAGGCCTACAGCCTATGTAGTAATCCATAATGAAAACGGCGATCCGAAAGCTGTCAATGTTTCTATCGCAATGAGCGAATCAAAAGAGCGGAAACCATTACATCAGACGGAATTGTCTCTGGAACCGGGGTTACAGTTCCTGCCGGGGAAAAAATATAAAAAGGGAACTTACCAGCTTACTGTTGGCACGAAGGACGGCTCCTTTTCCATTACGCAGCCTATATCCATGGATACAGACCGGTGGATCATTATCAATTATGCGCATGGAGATTCTGCCAATATTGTAAAAAATTATGGCTTCCTGGATACAGATAAATTCAAAGTGATTAATGGAAAATATGCTAATCTGGATCTTTACGTAGAAAACAGGCGGCCACCGAATCTCTGAGTTTATTTTTTACGGGTGAATTTCATTACGGTTTCATCGCCGGCGAAGAAGGTCATTGTCCCTTCTTTTTTATTAATATCATAGCGATCCACTCTTTTCAGTACATTCATAAATGCAGGTTCGCCATCACCGGGACAGAACATTTTGGTCATGATGATCGGACCGTTGAAATCAATTTTGTTGCCGTCGGTATTCAGTTTACCGGATAAAGAGTTACAGCTGGTATTACCACTGAGTGTTCCTGCATTGGTATCAAAGTTCAGGATGGGCTTTTTAGCTGTCGGATACAGGCCATGAAATGTAGATGGCGGATCGAGGATATAAATAAGTTCCCAGCTCCCGTTCAATGCTGCAGGTGCTGCAGTTGCCTGCCTGGAACTCCGGCACGCAAACAGAAGCAGCATCAGGCCGCAGATCAGTATAAACCATAATAACAGCTTTTTCATATACCAGGTTTTGCTTTCTTAACCCGTACAAAAGCTGTACCAGCCAGACCTTATTGTAACAACCACTCTTTTAATGCTTCGTACTGCGGGCGCATCGGAATACTGTGCTTTGTCTTGTGAAACAGGTGTTTAGCCGCTTCAGGCACTTCCGGTTCCTGTCCTGTTGCAGCTGCTACTGTTTGCGGAAATTTAACAGGATGTGCTGTTTCGAGTAGAAATCCTTTCTGATCCGGATGTTCGTTCAGGTATTGATCCAGTGCATTATATGCAACAGCACCGTGCGGGTCGAGCAGGTAACCGTACCTGCTTTTGACATCTCGGATCGTTTCCAGTGTGGTTTCATCCGAAACACGATATCCTGTTACAGCCGCTGCGATTTTATGATGATCGTGCTTAAACAACTGCAGGATCCGTACAAAATTACTCGGATCGCCTACATCCATTGCATTGGATAATGTTGCCACTGCTTTCCTTGGTGTATAATTACCAGAGGCGAGATAATCCGGAACAATATCGTTTTCATTGCAGGCTGCGATAAAATGTTGCACGGGCAATCCGCTTGCATTCGCGAGCAGACCGGCACAGAGGTTTCCGAAATTACCGCTGGGCACCGCTATTACAGGCGGTTGCGTACTCTTCCATTGCTGGTATGCATAAAAATAATATAACTGCTGCGGCAGCCATCTCGCCACATTAATGGAATTGGCAGAAGTGAGTGAAATCTTCTGAAGGTCGGCATCCATAAACGCTTCCTTTACCATAGCCTGGCAATCGTCGAAACTGCCTGTTACTTCCAGTGCTGTTATATTCGCTCCGCAGGTGGTGAGCTGCAGTTCCTGCACGGGGCTCACTTTCCCGGAAGGATACAATATAACAACCCTCACGCCCTCAACGCCAAGAAAACCATTGGCAACAGCACCGCCCGTATCGCCCGATGTTGCTACGAGCACAGTCGTTTCGCGGTTCTGCTTTTCCGAAAAATAACCCAGACACCTGCTCATGAAACGTGCACCCACGTCTTTAAATGCCAGTGTAGGCCCATGAAACAATTCCAGCGAACTGATACCAGCACTGATCTCCACCAGCGGAAAGGGAAAGCTGACGGTTTCTGCAATAATATGATACAAAACTTCCTCCGGTATGCTGCCGCCGGCATAAGGCAACATCACCCTTAACCCTAATTCTTCTTTTGAAAGATGATCCATTCCCGCTATCAATGCCTTATCCAGCACAGGGATATGTTCAGGAAAATAAAGTCCTTTATCCGGTGCCTGGCCCTGCAGGGTTGCGGTTCTGAAATCTACCGGTGATGCGGATTTGTTGAGACTGTAATATTGCATGGAAAGAGAAATAAACGTTTAAAAAAGTTTAAAGCGGATCTGCTTTGATAGTGGTCATATAAACGTGATGATCCAGCCCCAGCGATCTGTAAATTGCCTTCATTTCTTCAGCTACCAGTTGTGCGGTCGGCTCATCTTTGCTGAGCATAAATACAGAAGGACCCGAACCGGAAATCCCTCCGCCGAGTGCGCCCGCTGCTTTGCTCCTTCGTTTCACTTCATCAAAACCAGGAATCAGGATACTGCGTACGGGTTCTATCAGCACATCTTCGAGCGAACGTGAGATCAGCTCGTAATCCTGTTTTAAAAGACCTGCGACCAATCCGCCGATATTACCCCACTGACGGATGGCGTCCTTCAGTTGTACCTGTTTTTTCAGGATACTGCGTGCATCTGCAGTTCTTACTTCTATCTGCGGGTGAACGATGGTAACATGTAACGGCGGTGGTGTTATTGTTATGATGTCCAACGGGTGAATAGAACGGATCAGTGTGATGCCTCCATAAATACAGGGAGCGATATTGTCCGCATGTTTTACGCCCGATGCTACTTTCTCGCCATTCATCGCAAACCTCACCAGGTCTTCGCGTGAAAACCGGTTTCCGAGCAAACGGTTCGCGGCTACTACTGCACCTGCGGAACTTGCCGCACTTGAGCCTACGCCACTACCCGGTTTGATATGTTTCCTGATGCGTAATTCAAAACCCGTGGCCGGGTCCAGTTCCTGCATCATGGCAAGCAACGCTGCGCCTGCTACATTCTTTTCCGGATCGGTGGGTAAATTGTATTCGTCTTCATTTACGATCAGGATACCCGGCTCGTCCCTGAACCGGATATTCATTTCATCGTAAGGTGCTTTTACGGCAAAGCCCAGGATATCGAATCCGCAAACCATGTTGGCCACGGTAGCCGGCGCTTCTATATGGATTATTTGTGCTGCTTGCATTCGGTTGCTTTTATGATTTATACCCGCCCCGCGCGGATCATGTCTGCAAATACGCCTGATGCGGTTACATCAGCACCTGCTCCTGCGCCTTTGATCACCAATGGCTGTTCGGGATAGCGTTCTGTGAAGAACAATACCAGGTTGTCTTTCCCGTATAAATGATAAAAGTCCGATTCTGCCGGGATATGCTGCAGTCCAACTGCTGCTTTCCCATGCTCATAGCTGGCTACAAACTTCAGCTTGCAGTTCCTGGATGCGGCTTCGTTATAAAGCGCCTTGAAATGTGGTTCCTGCTTTTCCATTTCGTTATAGAAATCTTCCACACTGCCGTTGAAGCATGAGGCGGGGAGAAATGCGTTGTTGGTGATATCTTTCATCTCCAGTTGCTGTCCGGCCTCTCGTGCCAGGATCATGATCTTACGCATCACATCGGTTCCGCCCAGGTCAAGTCTCGGATCCGGCTCTGTATAACCTTCTTCCTGTGCCTGTCTTACAACAGATGCAAATGATTTTGTGCCGTTGTAATGATTGAATACAAAGTTGAGTGTGCCCGATAATACTGCCTGTATGCGGTTCACCTGATCTCCGCTGCGCAGCAGATCATTCAGTGTTCCTATCACCGGCAGGCCTGCACCTACATTGGTTTCAAAAAGAAATGGTGCATTGTACTGACGTGATAACGATTTCAGATGCAGGTAACGTTCGTAAGATGACGATGCCGCTATCTTGTTACAAGCCACAACAGCCACACTCTTCTCCAGCAATTGTTCATAAACACCTGCTACTTCCTCATTCGCTGTTACATCTACAAATACACTGTTACGCAGGTTTTTCTCACGGATACGTTTTACAAAATCATGTATACTGCCCGGCGCCGCATCTGCCAGCAAAACCTTCCAGTTTTCAAGATCGATCCCATCTTCGTTGAACAGGATCTTTTTACTGTTGGCCAGTCCTGTTACGTGGATCTGCAGCCTGAGCTGGTCTTTCAGGTATACCAGCTGCTTATGGATCTGTGCCAGTAATTTTCCGCCCACATTTCCCGTTCCTGCAATGAAGAGGTTGAGTTGCTTGTAAGTAGTTTCAAAAAATTCTTCATGCAATACATTAATAGCTTTTTTAACATCGGCAGAAGATAACACGGCTGAGATGTTTTTTTCTGAAGAACCTTGTGCTATCGCCCTTACATTGATCCCGTTCCGTCCGAGTGCGCCGAACATTTTACCGCTTACACCAGGCTGACTTTTCATCTTTTCCCCCACTACCGCTACTACCGATAAGCCCTGTTCTACTTTTACAGGTTCGAGCAGGCCGCTCCTGAGTTCATGATTAAATGCCTGGTCTATTGAACGTTTGGCTACGATTGCATTTGCGTCATTGATTGCCACACAGATGGAATGTTCTGACGAACTTTGTGTAATAAGTATCACATTCACCTGCTCATTGGCCAGCGCTTCGAACAATCTTTTCGAGAACCCGGGCACACCTACCATACCTGTTCCTTCCAGGCTCAGCAGGGCAATATTATTGATACTTGAAATACCGCGGATAAAATCATTCCCATTAGCCGTCAGTACCTGCTCTATCAGGGTTCCGTAGGCTTTCGGCGCAAATGTATTTTTAACCCATACAGGTATGTTCCTGCTCATTACCGGCTGTATGGTTGGCGGGTAAATGATCTTTGCGCCGAAATGCGAGAGCTCCATCGCTTCCTGGTAGGAAATATGGTTGATCGGTTTTGCATTTTGAACTACCCGTGGATCTGCGGTCATCATACCACTTACATCTGTCCAGATTTCCAGCACCGCTGCATTCAATGCTGCTGCGAAAATTGCACCGGTATAATCCGAGCCACCCCTTCCGACCGTGGTTGTATTCTTTTGCTGATCCGCCGCAATAAAGCCCGGCACTACGTATAACTGGTGTTGGTTCGCCCTGAAATAAGCTGCTATGTTTTCATTGGTTGCTTCAAAATCTACTGCTGCGTTGCCGAATGCCGAATCGGTTACTACCAGTTGCCGTGCATCTACCCATTGCAGGTCTGCATGGAGTGTCTGCAGTTTTGCGGATATGATTAACGACGAAAGTAATTCGCCGAAACTGACGATGCGGTCTTTTGTTCGCCCTGATAATTCTCTCAGCAGGGATACGCCATCGCAGATATTTTCCAGTTCATTGAAGTGCTGCTTTACCAGGCTGAGCGTTGCGCTTTGTTGCTGTATCGGAAGCAACGCTCTTACCGTATCAAGATGTTTCTGCTCCAGTTCTTTCAGTGCTTCCTTATAAGCATCATTACCAACCGAAGCCTGAGCGCCGGCCTGCAATAATGCATCCGTAACACCGCCAAGTGCTGAAACTACCAGTACTGTTTTGTCTTTTTGTATCGATTCCTGTACGATCTCTATTACCTTGTTCATGTTGGCCGCATTGGCTACAGAACTTCCGCCGAATTTTAAAACCTTCATTATGCTGTATTCTAAAGTTGCTTGAAATTGATTGTTTACGATCTGCCTCCCGGCAATCTGCGGCTTTCAAAAGCCCAATGGATTATATGGAAATATGCAACCCTTTACAGGGTTGTAATAATAGTTGTGGTAATAATAGCAGCTATCATCAGCGTTGCCGATGTGCGGAGAAATGAATTGATATGTACAGATGTTACTGTCATGCTGCCTGCGGGCTTAAAGATAATGATATTCACGCATTAAACGAGATAACCGAAAAGATCATCATTTTTATTTAACTCGGTATAATTGATATTGTGCAATTGCATTTTGGCTGTCAGTGTTTCATAATCCTTTTTCGATTTCAGTTCTATGCCTACCAGTGCCGGGCCTGATTCCTTGTTATGCTTCTGCATATATTCAAACCGGGTAATATCATCGTCGGGACCAAGAATATGATTCACGAATTCTCTCAATGCGCCTGGTCTTTGTGCAAACCGGATGAGGAAATAATGCTTTAATCCCTCATACTGCAATGATCGTTCCTTGATCTCCTGCATGCGGTCGATATCGTTGTTGCTTCCGCTTACAATACAAACTACAGTCTTCCCCCTGATCGCTTCTGCATAGTTTTCCAACGCTGCTATAGACAATGCGCCTGCCGGTTCTACAACAATTGCATCTTCATTATATAATTTCAGAATAGTCGAACACACTTTTCCTTCCGGCGCCAGGTACATTTCGCTTAACACTTCGCTGCAGATACTGAATGTAAGATCGCCCACCCGTTTTACCGCGGCTCCGTCTACAAACCGTTCAATATTATCCAGCGTTACAGGATGTCCTGCCTCCAGTGCCTGCTGCATGGAGGGTGCGCCTTCCGGCTCCACACCGATCACTTTCGTTGCGGGCGAATACCATTTAAAATAAGTTCCAACACCCGCACAAAGACCGCCGCCACCAACCGGCACAAAAAGATAATCCACTTCCGGCTGATCTTCCAGTATTTCCATCCCTACTGTAGCCTGTCCTTCTATGATCCGCATATCATCGAAGGGCGGGATGAATGTCATGCCATGTTCTTCTGTATATTTTTTTGCTGCAATGGCACAATCGTCAAATGTATCGCCTACCAGCCTGATATCTATAAACCCATCACCGAACATCCGGGTCTGGCTTACTTTCTGGTTGGGTGTAATAATAGGCATAAAGACAACGCCGCGTACATTCAAACGTTTACAACTGTATGCAAACCCCTGTGCATGGTTTCCGGCACTGGCACAAACCACGCCGCGCATCAGCTGCCACTCGGGCAAGCTGCTCATCATATTGTAAGCGCCGCGAAGTTTATACGACCGCACCACCTGCAGATCTTCCCTTTTCAGAAATACGCTGCAGTTGTACCTGCGGGACAGGCTGTGATTATACGTCAGCGGGGTTCTGTTCACCACTGGTTTTAACCGCGCTGCCGCCGCAGCAAAATCAAATGTATCTGTTGTTGTCAGTTCCATGAATGATAGTTTACCCGCCTTCGCTGCAAAACGAAGGCGGGATTTGTTTTTTTGTCAGGCCTAAGCCGTTACCTGGTTCTCAGGACGAAGGCTCCGCACTGTTTTTCCTGCCTGCCAGAGTTCGCTTTCGCGCAGCTCTTTCAGCTCTTCTTCCAGTTTCTCACGGTAATCGGTTTTGCTGTTGCTGTCGATCGATTTTGCAGCTTCGTTTCCTGCCGCTACACTTTCATATAATTCTGTGAATACCGGTTTGGTTGCATCGCGGAACTTCTTCCACCAGTCGAGCGCGCCACGCTGTGCTGTTGTTGAACAGTTTGCATACATCCAGTCCATTCCGTTCTCTGCTACCAGCGGCATGAGGGATTGTGTGAGCTCTTCTACGGTTTCATTAAAAGCTTCAGATGGTGTATGTCCCTTTGCACGCAGCACTTCATACTGTGCGGCAAAAATGCCCTGAATAGCGCCCATCAGTGTTCCGCGCTCGCCGGTGAGATCACTGTATACTTCTTTTTTGAAATTGGTTTCGAACAGGTAGCCGCTTCCGATTGCAATACCGAGTGCCACCACTCTTTCGAAAGCGTGGCCGGTTGCATCCTGGAAAATGGCGTAGCTGCTGTTGAGACCACGGCCCTGCAGGAACATTCTTCTCAGTGAAGTGCCCGATCCTTTTGGTGCTACCAGGAATACATCTACATCTGCAGGCGGAATGATACCGGTCTGCTCGTTGTAGGTGATACCAAAGCCATGAGAGAAATATAATGCCTTACCGGGGGTAAGATGTTTTTTTACGGTTGGCCAGAGCTGGATCTGGGCTGCATCACTCAACAGGTAACAAATGATGGTTCCGCGCTCAAGGGCTTCTTCTATTTCGAACAATGACTCACCGGGTACGAAGCCATCCTGAACAGCTTTGTCCCAGCTTTTGGAATTTTTACGCTGACCTACAATTACATTAATGCCATTTTCCTTCTGGTTCAATGCCTGGCCCGGGCCTTGTACGCCGTAGCCGATCACTGCCACTACTTCATCTTTCAGCACTTCCTGTGCTTTTGAGAGGGGGAATTCCTCGCGGGTTACAACGTTTTCTTCAACGCCGCCGAAATTTAATTTTGCCATCTGTTTACTGGTTTACTTGTTTGATTGATGATTTGAATAGAGTGTTTATTGATTGTCAGCATTACATGGAGAATACTTCCTGCTGCTGGTTGAGAAATTCATTTTCGATGATCTCGCTGCCAGGCTCCTGCGCTTCAAACTCCTTGATCTTTTCGTGGAATCCGCTGCTGGCTTTAATGATCGCCACGCGCGCACTTCTTACGAATTCTATCAGTCCGTAAGGTTCCAGTACTTTGATCAGCTTATTGGTCTCTTCGCGGTGACCGGTGGTTTCAAATATGGTATAGTCTTTACGGATCGCTACTGCCCTTGCGCCGTATTCGCGCAGCAATCTTTCTACCTGCACTTTTTCTGCAATTTCATCCGTTGATACTTTGTACAAGGCCAATTCCTGCCACACGATCTCGCTGTTGGTATTGAAATATGCTTTCAATACTTCTACCTGTTTTTCTATTTGCCGTACGAGCTTGCGTACCACTTCCTCTGTTTCTTCTATTACAATAGTGAAACGGTGAATTCCGTCTACTTCAGAAGGCGAAGTATTCAGGCTCTGCACATTGATCTTCCTTCTCGAAAAAATAATAGCGATCCTGTTCAGCAGGCCGATATGGTTTTCTGTATATACAGTGATGGTGAATTCCTGTTTGTTCATGATTGCTTGTTTTATTTTAACCGGATCTCGCTTACGCTGCAGCCCTGCGGTACCATTGGGAATACATTGTTCTCTTTACCTACCATTACTTCCAGCAGGTAAGCGCCGTTGTGCGATAACATTGTTTCCAGCGCATCTTTAAGACCGGCGCGTTCCGATACTTTGCGGCCTGCAATTCCATAGCCGCTTGCAACAGTTACATAATCGGGGCTGGCTATGTCTACAAATGAATAACGTTTGTCGTGGAAGAGCTGCTGCCATTGTCTTACCATACCGAGGAACTGGTTATTCAGGATCAGGATCTTTACATTGAGTTCTGTCTGCATGATGGTTCCTAATTCCTGGATGGTCATCTGCACACCACCGTCACCGATCACAGCAACGACCGGCCTGTGCGGTGCGCCGAATTTGGCCCCGATGGCAGCGGGCAGTGCGAAGCCCATGGTTCCCAATCCACCCGATGTGATATTACTTCTTGTCTCGTTGAACTTTGCGTAACGGCAGGCTACCATCTGGTGCTGGCCTACATCCGTTACGATCACCGCATCGCCGCCGGTAAGTTCGTTCAATACCCTTAACACTTCGCCCATGGTCATTTCATCGCCTTTGGGATTCAGCTCATCGTAGATCACCTGTTGTTCCTCTTCCCTGCTGTACTGCCTGAATTTCTCTACCCATTGAGGATATACTTTTTGTTCGATGCGTTTGGTGAGCAGCGGAAGCGTTTCCTTACAATCGCCCCATACACCCACATCGGCCTTTACATTCTTATCTATTTCCGACGGATCGATATCGAGGTGAATGATCTTTGCCTGTCTGGCGTATTTATCAAGCCTGCCGGTCACACGGTCGTCGAACCGCATACCTACTGCGACCAGTACATCGCACTCGTTGGTAAGCACATTCGGCCCGTAATTACCATGCATGCCCAGCATACCCATGTTCAGCGGGTGCTCCGTTGGCAGTGCACTGAGACCGAGGATAGTCCATGCAGCAGGGATCCCGCTTTTTTCTATAAAGGTTTTGAACTCTTTTTCGGCTTTGCCAAGAATAACGCCCTGGCCGAAGATCACGAATGGTTTTTCTGCTGCATTGATGAGCGCGGCAGCTTCATCTATATATTCTTTACGAATGATCGGTTTGGGCCTGTAGCTGCGGATATGATCGCAGTGCCTGTAGCCTTCGTAATCGAATTTCTGCAGCTGTGCATTTTTGGTGATGTCGATCAGCACGGGACCCGGCCTGCCACTTTTGGCAATGTAAAATGCCTTGGCCAGAACTGCTGGTATTTCCACGGCATCCGTTACCTGATAATTCCATTTGGTAACGGGTGCTGTTATATTGATCACATCTGTTTCCTGGAAAGCATCGGTACCCAGCAGGTGTGCAAATACCTGGCCTGTGATACAGACGAGCGGTGTACTGTCGATCATCGCATCTGCGAGACCTGTGACGAGATTGGTTGCTCCCGGGCCACTGGTCGCAAATACGATACCTGCTTTGCCGGAGGCCCTGGCATAACCCTGTGCGGCGTGAATACCGCCCTGCTCATGTCTTACAAGAACATGTTTCAGTTTGTCATTATAATCGTACAAGGCATCATAAATAGGCATGATGGCCCCGCCCGGGTAACCGAAGATCGTGTCAACGCCTTCTGCAATGAACGCCTCCAGTACAGCCTGCGAACCCGTAAGCTGAACCGCTGTTTTTGTTTCGGCTTGTTTTTCTTCTATCCCGATTGCTGCTGTTTCCATGGTATGTGATTAAATGGATAATAGGTTGTTGAAGTTGATCCTGTTTATGCTTCGTCGGTAACACAGCCCTGCGAAGCATCTTTTACGCACTGTGCATATTTGAATAAAACACCGCGCTCTGCTTTTAACGGCGGCTGCACCCAGGCTGCTTTACGCTGCGCAATTATCTCATCCGGTACTTTAAGATTGATCGAATTATTGACAGCATCCAGCTCAATAATATCGTCATCCTGTACCAGGGCAATCACACCGCCGTTATAGGCTTCGGGCATGATGTGGCCTACTACAAATCCATGTGTGCCGCCACTGAATCGTCCATCTGTGATCAGCGCAACTGATTTTCCCAATCCTGCGCCGATGAGTGCCGATGTGGGTTTCAGCATTTCCTGCATACCCGGTCCGCCTCTCGGGCCTACGTAACGGATCACTACCACATCACCATGCCTGATCTTCCCGGTATTGATGCCGCTGATCAGTTCCTGCTCACCGTCGAATACACGCGCCGGACCAACAAACCGCTCTCCTTCCTTACCGCTGATCTTTGCCACACTTCCGCCTGATGCCAGGTTACCGTATAAGATCTGCAGGTGGCCCGTTGCTTTCAGCGGTTGTTCCAGCGGATAGATGATCTTCTGTGTTTCAAAATCCAGGTCCGGTACCGCTTCCAGGTTTTCGGCCACTGTTTTGCCGGTAACTGTCAGGCAGTCGCCGTGCAGCAGCCCTTTCTGCAGCAGGTATTTCATTACTGCCGGCACACCGCCATACTGATGCAGATCCTGCATCATGTATTTACCGCTTGGTTTAAAGTCGGCCAGTACCGGCACCCTGTTGCTGAGTTCCTGGAAATCATCCTGTGTCAGCGATACGTTTACACTTTTCGCCATAGCGATGAGGTGCAGTACAGCATTGGTGCTTCCGCCGAGTATCATTACCACGGTGATCGCATTTTCAAATGCTTTGCGGGTCATGATATCCCTGGGTTTGATATCTTTTTCCAGCAGGCTGCGGATAGCTGCTCCTGCCGCAAGACATTCCTGTTTTTTCTCTTCGCTCAAAGCCGGGTTGGATGAAGAATAGGGCAGGCTCATACCCAGCGCTTCAATTGCCGAAGCCATCGTATTTGCCGTATACATTCCGCCGCACGCACCTGCACCCGGACAGGAATGTTTTACGATGCCTTTGAAGTCGGCATCATCGAGGTTGCCTGCTATTTTCTGGCCCAATGCCTCAAATGCCGAAACGATATTCAGATCCTGGCCTTTGTAATGACCGGGCGCGATGGTTCCGCCATAGACCATGATGGCAGGCCTGTTGAGCCGTCCCATTGCAATGAGTGAACCCGGCATATTTTTATCGCAGCCCGGAAGAGCGATCAGGCCATCGTAGTACTGTGCACCGCAAACCGCTTCAATAGAATCTGCAATGATATCGCGACTTACAAGTGAATAACGCATACCATCTGTTCCGTTGCTGATACCATCGCTCACGCCAATGGTATTGAAGATGAGGCCAACCAGCTCGTTATCCCATACACTCTGCTTCACCAGTTTAGCCAGGTCATTCAGGTGCATATTGCAGGTATTGCCATCGTAACCCATGCTTACCACACCCACCTGTGCTTTTTTCAGATCTTCATCTGTAAGGCCAATTCCATAAAGCATTGCCTGCGCTGCCGGCTGTGTCTCATCCTGTGTAATTGTTTTTGAATATTTATTCAGTTGCTGCATACGTTTTTTTTGATAGCTGATGGATAAATGAATTTTATGCGGTTACGCCTTCCTGTACAGGTAACCCGATCACAAGCCTTGAATAAGCTTCCTGTATCCTGCAGCCCAATGTGCTGTTCCAGGCTTTAGGGAATATTGTATCATCAAGTGATTGCCAGCCGATCACTTCTGCAGCGGTGCCACAGAAGAATGCGGAATCGGCATCTTTAACTGCATCTGTCGTAAAGAACTTTTCTTCCACTTCAATATCAAGCTCCTTACAGATCTCAAGCACTGTTGCCCTGGTAATGCCCGGCAGGATATTACCAAGCGCAGGTGTAAAGAGCTTCCCGTCTTTTTCATAGAACATGTTTGCGCCGGGGCCTTCTGCCACATGGCCGTTCATATCTGTAAGCAGGGCTTCGTCGAAACCTTTTGCTTTTGCTTCCTGGCTTGCAAGTATAGAATTCACGTAATGCCCGCCTGCTTTGGCATGTATCTTAAACCCTTTGGGATTAGGTCTTTCGAAGGATGATGTCATTACACGCAGTAATTTATCGCCGAGAAAAGGTGCCATCTGCCATGCTTCGATAGCAATGAAAGATGCTGTATTAACCTGGAAACCCATATTGGCAGGGGCATACACGATAGGCCTGATATAAGCATCCTGCAGGTTGTTACGTTCCAGCAACTCATAGGTGGCAGCAATCAGTTCATCAGTATCATACGCATAAGGCATGTTCAGCGCCTGCGCAGATGCTTTCAGCCTTTGGTAGTGTTCTGTTGCTTTAAAGATGCGCGTTTCACCGGCTGCGGTCTTATAAGACCTGATTCCTTCAAACACCGAGTAACCGTAATGCAGCGACTGACTGTAGAAATCCATTGTAGCTTCGGCAGCTTTTACAAACTGTCCGTTGAGATAGATCACCGTATTGCCGTCATAATAATTTGCCATATCCTGTGCTTTTCGCGTTTTAAATGAGTATAAAAACAAAAGCCCCGCCTTTGTGGAGGCGGGGCTTTCTATCTTCAGTATCTTATTGTTATATAAGGGCTCCTCCTCCGTTCAGTGCAGGTATAATAATGACAATCACAATAATAATTATTGTGTTCACCGTATTCCTGTTATATGAGCTGTTTCTGAACATTGAAAGATTCGTTATAACGAAAGTACTCCCGCCTTATGAAAAAACAAAGAACTTTTTAAAGATCTTTACTACCGTTTGTTAGTAGTATGCATCCTGGAACCATTTAGCAGCCTGCATTTCAGCGTACCTGAACATTGCTGAACTGTTTTTATATAATAGTAGACCTGTTCAGACTCGCATTGGTTCGTCTTTCTGCGTTGGCATGACGTTCAATATGATCCGCGATCAGGTCTCCGATTGCCGTTGTTGAATAATTGTTCACTGCGTCGATATCTTTTGAAACAAAGCCGTTGGCCAGTGTCCAGTCTACAGCGATACGCACTGCTTCCGCTTCATCGTTCAGCTGGAAATGATCGAGCAGCATAGCCGCAGAAAGTATAGAACCAAGCGGGTTGGCAATATCTTTACCTGCCGCCTGCGGGTAAGATCCGTGAATGGGTTCAAACAATGCAACGGTATTACCCACCGATGCAGAAGGAAGCAATCCGAGTGATCCGCTGAGAACGCTCGCTTCATCGCTGATGATATCCCCGAACATGTTCTCCGTAAGCACTACATCGAACTGTGCAGGATTCAGTATAATCTGCATGGCTGCATTATCCACGAACATATAGTCAACCGCCACTTCAGGATAATCAGCTGCAATCTGCTGTACCACTTTGCGCCATAAACGTGAGGTTTCGAGCACGTTGGCCTTATCTACCAGTGTCAGTTTCTTTTTCCGTCCCAGTGCATATTTGAATGCGAGTCTTGTTACCCTTTCAATTTCCGCGCTGGTATAAGTACACTCATCCACAGCAGTCTGCTGATCGCTGCTCAGTTCTTTTTTTCCGAAGTAAATACCGCCGGTCAGTTCACGGAAAACAATAAAATCAACACCTTCCAGCTGTTTGGCTTTCAATGGCGAAAGATGCTGCAATGCCCGGTATGTTGTTACCGGCCTGATGTTGGCGTATAACTGCAACGCCTTTCTCAGTTTCAGCAAACCTTGTTCCGGCCTCACTTTGGCTGTGGGGTCGTTATCGTATTTCGGATGACCGATCGCCCCGAACAGGATCGCATCGCTGTTAAGGCAGGTTTCGATTGTTTCATCTGGCAGAGGGTTGCCGGTTTTATCGATGGCATCGGCGCCCATTATACCATATGAATATTCGAATGCATGTCCGAACCGGCTGGCTATTGCATTCAATACCTTGATCGATTGCTGCGTTACTTCAGGTCCGATGCCATCGCCCAGGATGACAGCTATCTTTTTTTCCATTTTTTTGAGGGTATTAGTTCTTTTATACGATTGTTTTATACAGCTATTTTTCCTTGCCAGAGCCGCAGCTCTTTTGTTACACATGCCGGGATCTCTTCTTTATAATGACTCACATAGATCAGCGTCTTCTGCAGCTTCACGCAGATATCATCTACCAGTTGTACAAACTGTACCACTTTCTCGTGATCCAGTCCCTGGCAGGGTTCATCCAGTATCAGCAAGGGTGGGTTCTTAACCATGGCACGTGCAAGCAACACGAGTCGTTGCTGACCATGTGATAATTGTGCAAGTCTTTTTTTAGCGAGCGCGTCCGTTTCCATCAGTGTCATCCAGTAGTTCACGGCTTTTTTCTGTTCAGCAGAAACTGTCCTGAATAAACCGATGGTATCAAATAATCCTGATGCCACTACTTCCTCTGCGGTAGCGTTCGCTTCGAAATGATGATGCAATTCCGGGGATACATACCCGATCTTTCTTTTAATGTCCCAGATACTTTCTCCGCTTCCTTTCTTTCTGTCGAAGAGATATATGTTGTTCGCAAATGCCTGCGGGTTATCTGCATTTACCAGGCTCAGCAATGTAGATTTGCCGGAACCATTATGTCCGGAGATATTCCAGCATTCCCCTTTCTTCACTTCCCAGTTGATATCGTCAAGGATCGCTTTGCCATTGTACGATACGGATATTCCTTTCATTTTAACAGCTGTTTCAAAGTCGGGATATTCGTAGAGTTGCGGTGGCTCGTTTTTTACTTCCAGGCGCGGAACTGGTTTTACAGAACGTTGTGCCAGGAACTTTTCTTTTTCTTCCGGTACCGACATTGTCCCGTTCTCCAGCAAGGCAACATGCGTGGCAACCTGCGGGATCAATGCCGGCGAAGTAACGATAAGCAGCTGGAAACCGGCAGCCGCGAGTTGTGTAAGGATCTCATCGAGTGATGTTCTTGCAGCCGCATCCAGGCCGGTATAAGGATTATCGAGCAGCAACCAGTCTGGCCGCTCCAGCAATGCTTTTGCAAGCTGTACTTTTTTGTTTTCTCCGTTGGAAAGCTGGAGCAGGCTGGTATGTTTTACATGGCTGATGCGCAGCAATGCAAGCACTTCGTTTATTTCACTTTCATTCCTGCTGGTTTCTGACAATACAGTATATACATCTTTTGCATCCGATGATTCGGTTGAATTATAACGTTGCTGGTAATAAAAAGTGCTGGTATTGGCAAGATTCTTAAACCTGAGCTGCTGGCCGATTACTGCAACTGAAGGCTTTTTACCCGTTATGCTGTGAAACCGGATCTGATCGCCCGTGCTCTGGTAAGCTGCCAGGCATTTCAGCAGGCTTGTTTTGCCACTACCAGAAGCTCCGGCTACTGCAAGCTGCTGCCCTGCATGTACTGCAAAGGAAACATGCTCCAGTAAAAGCTGACCTCCGGCTTTTACTGTCAGGTCCGAAACTTCCAATAGCAACTGTTTCATAAGGGGTTAATTAGCTGACGTTTCAAAAAGTTCTATTTCCTGCCTGATACTGAGCAGGTAATCGATGTCATCATACCCGTTCAGTAAACAGGTTTTTTTATACGCATTGATCTCAAATCTTTCCTGTTCGCCTGTTGCATCGATGGTAATTGCCTGTGCAGACAGGTCGATGCTGAGTGTTGCTTTTGCATCACCTGCAAATATTTTCTGCAGGAAATCTTCACTCACTGTAACCGGCAATACGCCATTATTCAGCGCATTGTTCTTAAAGATGTCTGCGAAAAAACTGGATACTACCGCTTTGAATCCGTAGTCTTCCAGTGCCCATGCAGCATGTTCGCGGGAAGAACCGCAACCGAAATTTTTCCCGGCTACCAGTATTTCACCACTGTAGTTTTCATTGTTCAGTACAAAATCCTTTTTAGGTTTTGTCTCGTCATCCTGTTCGTAACGCCAGTCGCGGAAAAGGTTTTTACCGAAGCCGTCCCTTGTTGTGGCTTTCAGGAACCGGGCGGGGATGATCTGGTCTGTATCTACATTTTCTTCCGGGAGCGGAACAAACCTGCTATGTATCGTTGTTAATGATTTCATGTTCTTTTACGTTTTGTTATTGCAGCAATTCCCTTACATCTGTTACCACACCTGTGATTGCAGCGGCGGCGGCTGTGAGCGGACTTGCAAGCAATGTCCTGGCGCCGGCACCCTGTCTGCCTTCGAAATTGCGGTTGCTGGTGCTGATGCAATATTCGCCCGCAGGGATCTTGTCTTCGTTCATACCGAGGCATGCGCTGCACCCGGCCTGGCGTATTTCAAAGCCCGCGGCTTCAAATACTTTATCCAGTCCTTCTTCTATTACCTGTTTCGAAACCTGCTGTGATCCGGGCACGATCATCACCTGCACATTGTCATTCTTCCTTCTTCCTTTCACAAGCGCTGCTACCATGCGCAGGTCTTCTATCCTTGAATTGGTACAGCTTCCGATAAACACATGCTGAACGGGCATGCCAATCAGGGGCTTGCCTGCTTCGAGCCCCATGTATTCGAGGGCCTTGAAGATATTTTTACGTTCGCCTTCATCGGGGATGCTGTCTGTTGCGGGTACCGCGGCATTTACAGCAATACCTAAACCGGGATTGGTGCCATAAGTGATCATCGGTTCTATATCGGCTGCATTGATATTGATCTCATGATCGAATGTTGCATCTGCATCGCTGTGCAGGGTTTTCCATTCCTGCAGTTTGATGTTCCAGTCCTCACCCTGCGGTGCAAACCGACGCCCGCGCATGTATTCGAATGTGATCTCATCCGGAGCGATCATTCCGCCCCTGGCGCCCATTTCAATGCTCATGTTGCAGATGGTCATACGTGCTTCCATAGACAGGGAACGGATAGCCGAACCTGCATATTCCACGAAATAGCCGGTAGCGCCGCTCGCCGAGATCTTTGCTATGATGTAAAGGATGATGTCTTTCGATACCACGCCTTTATTCAATTCTCCTTCTATGTTGATGCGCATCAGCTTTGGCTTGCTTTGCAGCAGGCACTGTGAGGCAAATACCATTTCCACTTCACTGGTGCCGATCCCGAACGCAATGGCGCCGAACGCACCGTGGGTAGATGTATGGCTGTCGCCGCAAACGATCGTCATGCCCGGCTGTGTAATGCCCAGCTCAGGGCCAATCACGTGAACGATGCCCTGGTAAGGATGCCCGAGGCCATATAATTCAATATCGAATTTTTTGCAGTTTTCGATCAGCTGCTGCACCTGCAGTCTCGAAAGCTCATCTTTGATGGGCAGGTGCTGGTTCAGCGTAGGCACATTATGATCTGCCGTTGCCACTACCTGTTGTGGACGCAATACACGCAGACCGCGTTTTTCAAGGCCCTTGAAGGCCTGCGGACTCGTTACTTCGTGAATGAAATGTTTATCGATATAAAGCACGGAGGGACCGCCTTCGATCTCTTTCACAACATGCTTTTCCCAGATCTTATCGAACAATGTTTTCGCCATGATAAATACTTAAACTGCTGTAATTGTTTGTAAAGGTTTTTATGCGGTTACTTCTTCCGGTTTGTATGCTTTAGCAAGCTGGTGGAGGTCCTGCTCGTCCACTTCCTTCTTTTTATCCGCCACCTGTAAGAATGAGCCGTATAATACGTCGATATCATTACGGGTATACTGGTAGCCGAGTTTCTGGAAACGGTGTGCCAGTGCACTTCTGCCGCTGCGGGCCGTGAGTACGATCCTGCTGCCGTCTGCGCCTACTTCATCCGGGCTGATGATCTCGTAGGTCTGTGCATCTTTCAGGAATCCATCCTGGTGAATTCCTGATGAATGCGAGAAGGCGTTGGCGCCTACTATTGCCTTATTCGGCTGCACCGGCATACGCATCACTTCAGACACTTCGCGGCTGAGCGGGTTCAGTTCGCGTGCATTTACATTGGTGTAATAGCCCAGGTCTTTATGCTGCTTCAGGATCATCACCACTTCTTCGAGTGATGTATTGCCGGCTCTTTCACCGAGGCCATTGATGGTACACTCGATCTGCCTGGCACCGTTCAGCACGCCGGCAATGGAGTTGGCGGTTGCGAGGCCGAGGTCGTTATGACAATGACAGGAGATCACCGCCTTATCGATATTGGAAACGTTATTCCTGAGAAATGCAATTTTTTCGCCATATTGATGCGGCAGGCAATAACCGGTTGTATCCGGAATGTTCACCACTGTTGCACCCGCCCTGATCACGGCTTCCACTACGGTTGCGAGGTATTCATTATCCGTTCTGCCTGCATCTTCCGCGTAAAATTCAACATCGTCTGTGAAATTCCTTGCCCATTTTACAGCCTGCACCGCTCTTTCCAGGATCTCTTCGCGCGTAGTGTTGAATTTGGCTTTGATATGAAGATCAGATGTGCCTATTCCAGTGTGGATCCGTGGCCTTTTGGCGTATTTAAGCGCCTGAGCGGCCACTTCAATGTCTTTCTGCACTGCCCTTGTGAGCCCGCATACCGTGGCATTTTTAACAGCTTGCGCTATTTGTGCAACGGATTCAAAATCGCCGGGGCTGGATACCGGGAAGCCCGCTTCGATGATATCAACCCCCAATGCTTCCAGTTTGAGCGCGAGGTCCAGCTTTTCTTTTGTATTGAGCTTACAACCGGGCACCTGTTCGCCATCGCGCAAAGTGGTATCAAAAATGTAGACCTGCTGAGCCATATCTGCTATAATTTTGAATGATTGAGAAAAAAATGCAGGCTATTCACTTCTGTTATGGTTGCTAAATAACAGGTAAACAGCCCGCCATTTTCGAATATAGTTCAGGTGATAGCGGCAAATAGTTTAAAATTGCCCTTATTTTACACCCTGTAAAGTGTGTATGATTGTGTATAACCCTTGCTGTTATTGATTTTCAGCATAAATCAATTACGATGCCCAACCGTTCTGCAGATGCGCTTTTTCAACTGGTTCAGTCGCTCGAAAGGTCTGAAAAACGGAATTTTAAGCTCTATATGAACCGTAATTCGGCCGGCGGCGATCTCAAGATCGTGCAGCTGTTCGATGCGTTGGAGAAAATGAAGCAGTATGATGAGGAAACATTGCTGAAGAAGAACCCGGGCATACAGAAACAACAGCTTTCCAACCTGAAAGCGCATCTGTACCGCGAAGTGCTTACCAGCCTGCGCCTGTTGCGGCAGGATGAAAACATCGACCTTCAGCTGCACGAGCAGCTCGATTTTGCGCGGTTACTATATAACAAAGGCCTTTACCACCAGAGCCTCAAGATCCTGGATAAGGTGAAAGACCTTGCGAAGGCCAATAACCAGGTGACCTACATCATGCAGGTGCTCTTTCTCGAAAAAAAGATCGAAGCGCTGCATATTACCCGGAGCATGCAGGACCGGGCCGACAAACTGAGCCAGGAAGTGGAAGAAGTCAACAGCAGGCTTTCCAACATCGGTACGTTATCTAATTTGTCGCTGCAATTATACGGCTGGTATATCCGCAACGGACATGCACGGAATGAAAAGGATAAAAAAGATGTAGACGTTTTTTTCCGTAACGATGTGCTGCAGCATGCCGGCAATTGTTATGGTTTTTATGAAAAGCTGTACCTGTACCAGTGTTATTGCTGGTATGCGTTCATTGTGCAGGATTTCCTGATGTATTACCGCTACTGCCAGAAATGGGTTGATCTTTTCGATGCCGAGCCCAGAATGATAGAAATAGAGACCGCACATTATATCAAGGGCATTCACAACCTGTTAAGCGCTCATTTCGATCTGCGCAATTACCAGAAATTCAATGATACCATTGCCGCTTTTGAACAGTTCACCGCATCCGATATCGTACAGCATAATACCAATAACCAGATACAAACGTTTATATACCTTACCACAGCCAAGCTGAACAAGCATTTCATGGAAGGTACTTTTACGGCCGGGCTGGATATGGTTCCCTATATCGAAGAAAAGATCCGCGATTATGAACTGTATCTCGACAGGCACCGTGTGCTCGTTTTCTATTACAAGATCGCTTCGCTTTATTTCGGCAGCGGCGATTACAGCCGCAGTGTTGATTTCCTCAACAAGATCATCAACTGGAAAATGGATCTGCGTACGGATATCCAGTGTTATGCAAGATTGCTGCACCTGATTGCGCATTATGAGCTTGGCAATTTTGAACTGCTGGAATACCTGCTGAAGTCTGTGTACCGGTTCATGGCCAAAATGGAAAACCTCAGCATTGTGGAGGAAGAGATCTTTGCATTTCTGCGTAAGTCGTTCCGTTTATCGCCCAGGCAATTGAAACCGCAGTTCGAACAATTGCTGGCCACCCTTAAACCATTGGAAAAAAGCGGCCTAGAAAGCCGTGCCTTCATGTATCTCGATATTATCTCGTGGCTGGAAAGCAAGATCACGCATACGCCTGTGCAGGAAGTGATCCGGAATAAATACCTTGAAGCGATTCAGAAAAACCGGTAGGTTACATCGTTTCTCCGATCATATCCGATGTTGCGGGAAATGCAATATGCAGCCTGCAGCCCTGTCCGGGAGATGTTTTCAACTCAATAGTACCGCCGTATAGTTCGGCGCGGCTTACGATATTGTTCAGACCGATCCCTTTTCGTTTCTCTGCCGGATTGAACCCTTTACCATTATCCTGAATAGATAGCGTGATATTCTTCTGGCGGTAGAGTTCTATTGTGATATGAGATGCCTGTGCATGTTTGATGATGTTGTTCATCTGCTCCTGTACAATCCGGAATATATTCAGCTTGAACTCGTAATTGATGTCTTCTTCATAAAAAGCATCGGCAAAAAAATCGATGGTCATGGATTCGTTGGCAAGCAGGATGTCTTCCACAAGACCGTCTATTGCTTTCGCCAATCCGAAATCCTTGATCAGCGGCGTAACGAGTGCCTTGGACAGTTTACGGATCTCTTCAATACCATTGAAAATAAAGCCTGATGATTGCCGTAATAACTCCTGGTGATTATCGCCGCCTTTCTGCGCAGTAGCTATATACATCATGGCAACGGTCAGCTGCTGGTTCACGTTATCATGCAATTCCTTGCTGATCTCGTAACGTTCTTTTTCCTGCACGCGTATCACGGCTTCCGTGATTTCCTTCTGCTTCAGCATGCGCTCTTCCTGCAGTTTCTTTTCGAGTTTTACTTTTTCGGTTACGTTGTTGGCGATGGTCATGATCACCTGCCCGCCGTTGAATTCTATCTGGTGGGCAAAGATTTCCATATACATCAGCTCACCGTTTTTCTTGCGGTGGCGCCAGATACCTTCCAGCCTGTTTTCGATTCCCATTTTTGCCCGGCGTGCATATTCCATGATCATGTGTACTTCTTCGGGCGGCCTGATATCCAGTACAGTCATATTCAGGAATTCCTCACGGCTGTAACCATATTCCTTTTCTGCTGTGCCATTCACCTCGTGGATGCGCATGGTGTGTACATCCCAGATATAAATCGCCATCGGGTTATCGAAGAAGAGGTTACGGAAACGTTCCTCACTATTGCGCAATTTGATCTCTGCCAGTTTACGTTCTGTAATATCCTGCATGGCGCCGATCATTCTTGTTACTGTAGCGCCTTTGTAAAGCATATAGCCTTTATCCTGTATGTACGCATAAGTGCCGTCTGCTTTACGGAAACGATATTCTTCCCGCCACTGTGTCTGTGTTTCGTCATGAATGGCTGCATATATACTTCGTAATACTCTTTCCTTATCTTCCGGATGTATGCGATCTTCCCAGAAACCGATCGGGGTTATCGAATCGGGAAGTATATAACCGAACATGGCATTCATGGTTTCCGCGCCCCAGTATAATTCATTCGTATCCATGTTCCAGTCCCAGATCACATCAGTTGTTGCGCGGATGGCAAAACGGTACCGTTCATTGCTTTCCAGGAGTGTTTCCTGGTTACGCTTACGTTCAATGCTGTACTGGATGGATTTATACAGCAGTTTCTCATCGAATTCGCCCTTGATCAGGTAATCCTGTGCCCCGCTGGCCATGGTTTCCAGCGCCATTTCCATATCGATAAGACCCGTAAGTACAATAACGGGAATAGATTCGGCATACTGGCTGATGAGATGATAGGATTGAAGGCCATCACTGTCGGGCAACGACAGATCGAGCAGCACCAGGTTGATTTCCTGCAACTGCAGCACTGTTACTGCCTGTGCGGTATTGGTTACTTTGTATAATTTATTGACGCTGAGCGCTGAGGCACGGATCCACTCTTCCAGCAAAAACATATCACCCGGGTTATCCTCTACGATAAGTATGGAGAGTGGCTGTTGTGTATCTGACATACTCATCGGGTTTTCTGACTGAAACTACCTTTACTCATGGGTGATTACTCAATATACAAAAAAAGCAAAGCTATTGTTCGCCGGCGGTTTTAAAAAGTTGTTTATAAGGTTTTGCTGATGCTGAAAGAAAACCTGCTGCCCTTGCCTGGCTCTGACTCCACCCAGATGGTGCCGCCGTGTTTTTCTACAATTTTTTTGCAGATTGCAAGCCCTATGCCTGTTCCGCTGTAATCCCTTTTGCTGTGCAGACGCTGGAATATGACAAATATTTTGTTGAAATTGACCGGGTCGATGCCAATACCATTGTCCTGAACATGAAATATGTATTTTTCCGGCTCATCGGTATAGCTGATGCTGATCTCGGGCGTTTTGTCGCCACTGTATTTGATCGCATTTCCTACCAGGTTCTGGAAGAGCTGGGAGATCTGGGTACGGTTGGCCCAGATTTCTGGCATCGGACCAATATTGATCACTGCACCTGTATCCGAGATCAGGCGGTTAAAAAAAGCTACCATCTCACTCAGCAGTTTATTCAGATCCGTTTCTTCAAAACCTTCCCTGTTGGAGCCAACACGGGAATATTCCAGCAGGTCAAGGATCAACTTACGCATTCTCTCGGCTCCGTCTATTGCAAAATGGATATACTGGTCTGCCGTTTCATCTATCTGGTTATGGTATTTCTTTTTGAACAGCTGCAGAAAACTGCTCACCATCCGCAGCGGTTCCTGCAGATCGTGCGAAGCCACATAGGCAAACCGCTCCAGTTCAATATTTGAAGCTGCCAGTTCCTCGGCCCTGCGTTTCAGGCGGTTATTCAGTTCGAGCAGTAATGCTTCTGCCTCCCTGCGCGGAGACACGTTCTGTGTTGCGCCGATCACCCTTATCGGCTTTCCTTCGGGGTTGCGGATAATGTAGCCCTTGTCGTAGATATAGGCGTATTTGCCATCCGCTTTAACCACGCGGTATTCATCGTCCCAGTAAAGATTCGGGGAATGGTATAATACTTTATTTCTTTTTTCGAGTACTCTTGAAAGATCATCGGGGTGAATGGAATCGGTCCAGAAATTGGGGTTGGCCGAAGCCACTACCGGATCGTAACCAAAGAGGTTTTTAAGCCCGTCGCCGATGCGCAGTATGGTCCCCGATTCCACATCCCAGTCCCAGATAGCATCATTCGTAGCCTTGGCCGCATAATGAAATCGCTCATTACTCTTTAGCAGTTCCTGCTCGCGCTGTTTCTTTTCCGAGATATCGCGCTGGTTGATCACCAGTGATTCCAGTCCTTTCAGGTGCAGCAGGTTGGTTACGCTGCCTTCTACCCAGAGATAGCTGCCATCTTTTATTTTTACGCGGTATTCACTGCTGATGGTGGTGCCCGGTTCCGACAAAAAGCGCTCGAAGCCTGGCAGAAGCCGCTGCACATCTTCTTCATGCATCAGGTCTTTCATGCGTTTGCCGGTCAGCTCCGCTGCATCCATGCCCATGATACGACAGGTTGCAGGACTAACATACGTTATTTCCCGCTCTGCATTAACCTGCATGATCATGTCCATGCTGTTCTCCACCAATGCACGGAAGCGTTGTTCGTTGGCGTGCAATTCAGCTTCCAGTTGTTTCCGTTCGGTGATGTCCCTGATCACAACAGAAACGACCTGGTCTTCATCCGAAGTGCCGCTCAGGATCACCGATGAAAAAGAGACGGGGAAATACTTGCCGTTTTTACGGATGCCGGTCAGCTCGCCTTTTATTTTACCTGTACGCTTCCTTTCTGCCCGAAGCCTTTCCAGTGTTTCTGCAGTGTAGTCTATGATCTTGTCCCAACCGATCCGCTTCATCTCTTCTTCCGTATAACCGAACATATCACATGCGGCCCGGTTGGCTTCCAGTATAGACCCGTTTGGTCCGGCGATGAAGAAAGCATCCATCGCATTTTCTATAAGTAACTGATACACAGAGGCGATTTCCATACTACTATCCGTATTGCAGGCTGTCACAAGTTCCACTTTTTTTTTATTCTGCCAAAGGTTGTTTCCAACTAAAAAGCCCGCATCAGGTGCGGGCTTTTCGATTATTATTTTATCCTGATCAGCTTTTTCTTGGTGTGAATTTCTGCACCCTGTTATCGATCGGCTGAACGGTCTGCAGGAATTTATAAATAGAAGCGAGGTCCGATTCTGTCATGCGCGAATACATCATCCACGGCATTGGTGTGTTGAAGTCGGTGGGTTGTAATAAAGGCGAGCGATAGCTGCTGTCCTGGTAAAGCTTGAAACGCTGGATGAACTGCTCACGCGTCATACTGCCCATACCGGTACTGTGTACAGTAAGGTTGGGTGCACGTACAATACCACCTGGCAATGCAAATTCGCGGCCCCCGCCATACTCTGTTCCGGCAATTACAGCTCCTTTGCTTTCTTTTGAATGACAATCCACACAACCTGCCATCGTAACCAGGTATTTACCATAAGCCACAGAATCTTCCGTTTTAGGCTTTGTTGTAAATGCGGGTTTGGAGGGCATTGTTTTCATGATCAGGTTAACAGGAAAATCCGCTTCCGATTTCGGAACATCGTTGGTGATAGCCGGCATGGAACGGAGATAAGCTATAATACTGTAAATATCTTCCTGGTCAACAGCGCCATAATGCGAATAAGGCATCAGCGGGAAGAGCGCTTTGTTATCTTTGTCAACACCGCTTGTGATTGCCCTGAAAATCTCGCCATCGGTCCATTTACTCAGAGAATAGGGTGTGATATTTCTTGCATAGAAGACACCGGGAAAGCCCATTTCCTTCCCGAACCTGTCGCCGCCCTTACCTTCGGTTCCGGAAACCATAGGTCCGGCAAACTGCGACCAGTCGCGCGTGGAATGGCAGTCAACACATACCGCTACGCTTGTGGCAAGGTATTTGCCTCTTTCGATCCGTTCAGGTGTACGCTCCACTTTCAGCTCGGGAGCTTTGCCCACATTAGGGAGGAAAATAGCAACATAGCCCGCGGCCAGGCCTGCCAGCACAATAAATGCAGCTGCAATCAAAAGCAGCGCTTTGAAAACCTTCTTCATCGTTTATCGATTTATTGCCGTTAAAAAAAGACGTGCATGTACAGTATGATCCCAACGGGATCAGTCTGTATCACAGTTCTTGAATGAGGCCTGTAAGGGGGAACCGGCAGCAACCGGCTTATGGGCAATAACATTCTGGTATGTTCCTTTTTTCTAACTGGCTGTTAAAAAAAATGAGGAACAAAAATAACCGCAGGTAGAATTGTTCAGCTATCGTTTAAAGAAGAACGGTAAATTCTGTTGTTTAATGGTAAATACGCTCTATGGCTTCCTTGAACTTCTCCATTACTACTTTCCTTTTCAGGCTGAGTTTTGGCGTCATTTCGCCGGATTCGATCGTCCATTCGTGCGGCAGCAGTTCAAATTTCTTCACCTGTTCCACATGATTGAAATACGTATTGTAATGTTCTACCAGTTCCCTGTACATGGCAAGTACCTGGGGATTAAGGATAGCATTTTCATTGGTAGTGAACGGAATTCCTTTTTCGCTCATCCAGTTTTTCAGCGCTGTAAATGACGGAACGATCAATGCGCCTACAAACTTGCGCTCTGAGCCTACGATCATGATCTGCTCGATGAAAGGGCTCTCTTTCATCTTGTTTTCCAGCGGCTGTGGTGCAACATATTTACCACCGCTTGTTTTGAAGAGCTCCTTTTTCCTGTCGGTGATGCGCAGGTATTTGTTGTCTTCGATAACGCCGATATCGCCGGTATGCAGCCAGCCGTCTATAACCGTTTCTGCAGTAAGATCGGGGCGCTTGTAATAGCCTTCCATAACAGACGGACCACTTACGCTGATCTCACCATCTTCTTCGAGACGCAGGTTAACACCTTCGATCACAGGGCCAACGGTTCCGAATTTCATCCCGTTCTTTTCCTTTCGGTTTACAGAGATCACCGGGCTGTTCTCTGTTGGGCCGTATCCTTCATACACAGGAATTTTAGCCGCATTGAAAATACGCAGCAGTTTTACCTGGCAGGCAGCGCCGCCTGTTACAATAAAGGCAACCCTTCCGCCCAATGCTTCACGCCATTTGCTGAAGATGAGTTTGTTGGCCAGCGCAAGCTGCATATCGTACCAGAGGCCGCCGCTTTTATTATCGTATTGTTCTGCAATGGCAACGGCCCAGAAGAAAAGCTTCCTTTTCACGCCTGTCAGTTCCGCGCCTTTACTCATGATCCGTTCGAATACTTTTTCCAGCAACCTCGGCACTGTTGTAAAGCCATCAGGCTGTACCTCTTTGAGATTATCGCCAATGGTATCCAGGCTCTCGGCATAAAAAATGCTGATGCCGCTGTACAGGTAGATATAAGTAACTGTTTTTTCGAAAATATGATTCAGCGGCAGGAAGCTGAGCACGCGGCTTTGCGGCGCATCTTCGAAGGGAAAGCTGCGCTTGGCATAATAAAGGTTAGAGTAAATATTATTGTGGCTCAGCATCACGCCTTTCGGTGTTCCTGTTGTGCCGGAAGTATAAATAATAGTGGCAAGATGCGATACAGGGATTGTTTTTTTGATCCTGTTCACTTCTTCAATGTCAGCAGGTGTTTTTTCTGTTGTCAGTTCTGTCCAGTGCGGAACACCTTCTATCTTATCAAACGTATAAAGACCTTTCAGGGAGGCGATGCGGGGAATGATGTCCTTTACTTTTTCATAGAGCTCCTTATTGCTCACAAAAATGTATTTGACAGCAGCATCGTTCAGGATGAACTCCAGTTCAAGCGGATTGGTTGTAGGATATAAAGGAACCAGTATGGCGCCGATCTGCTGTGAAGCCAGGTCTGTAAAGATCCACTCGGGCCTGTTATTGCTGATGATAGCAATTTTGTCGCTGCCTTCCGGCGTCATATCATTTGCACTTACGCCCAGTTGTATAAGCCCGGCACTGAACCTGTTTACCAGGTCTGCAACTTCGGCAGTACCATAAGTAATCCAGTTCCCGTCTTTTTTTGCCGCCAGCATATCTGTTTTAGGAAAATGCTGAAGCTGGTATTCTAAGCAATCAAATAATCTTTTGGGGGTCATATACAATCGTTGGAGTAACTATCAATCATTTTAATACGGCTGCTGGTGTAATTATTGATCTTTTTTCAGCCGCTCATATTCCTGCTGAACCATGTCCTGCTTACTGCCGTTATAAGCTTCAAAGTACTGAAAACCCAGGCCGACGCCCCAGGCAAGCATTACCCATACAGGCCAGGGATAGCCTTTAACACCGGCGGTCCGGCCAACCGTCATCCACCAGATCGCCCATAAAAAGGCATTGATAACAATGTAAGAAAAGAGACTTTTTTTAAAGGCTGCCCTTTTGCGGGCTATCTGCCAATATTTTTCTTCGTTAACCGGTTCCATAAGCAGGCTTTAAGACGGTTAAGTTACGCAAAACAGCAGATATTGCAAAGTTAGCGGCCGAGGTAATACTGACCGGCCGGCATGGAGAACACACGGCTTTGCTGGAATGCTTTATAGCCTGCTTCCTCCTTCGGATGATTTTCCTGCCAGAGTTTGTACGCATCCGGACTAATGGCTGCACCAAAAAGCCACTGGTTGTAGGCTTCAAAGAGTCCTTCGCGCAGCAGGTATTGCTGCTGATCGAAAAGACGATAAGCAAACTGCTGCTGTTTGGCCTGGAACCATTCGAGAATAAACCGTGTGCGGATCGTATTGAGGTTGTCGATATTGATACCGTCTTTAGCAAGCGGCACTGTTTTGGCCAACACATCAAGGACCGCTTTTTCAAATGCCGTCAGCTTCCTGCCGCTTTGCAGCTGACTGATATAATCGCCGCTGAAAAGTGCTTTATATGCTGCCAGCAGGTTCTTTTTTACGGTAGCTGTTCTTTCGGTATAGCTTTCGGTGTTCACAAAGATCTCGCCGTAGAGCCATACACGCATCCAGTCGTTTTTAGTTACATAGTACATTACAGCATTATAGTAGTTGCCGCTGTAGGACGGTGCAACGGAAATCCCTTTTTCCCACTGGGCGATTGCATCATCTATACCGTTATCCATTCCGAGCAGTTCGCCGTATTCATTGTAAATCACGCCGCTGTTCGGGAATTTTTTAAGTGCGGTCTTGTACAGTTTTGCGCATTCTTTATACTGTGCCGTGGCTTTGTAGTTCATGCCGAGCAGCTGGAACGACTGCTCGTCTGCATCCTGTTTTTCGGTAAGCGGTTTCGCTATTTCCATGGACCTGGCGAAATCTCTTTTCAGATAAGTGGCAAATGCCAGGTCTTTCTGGATACTTATATTCTGCGGTTCCTGTTTAAACGCTTTTTCCAATGCCAGTACTGCATTATCCAGATCGCCTTTCCGCATCAGCGAATTTGCCGTTTGCTGTAATTCGGTAGCGCTTTGTTGTGCTGTAGCTACAAAAAAACTCAGCACGAGTACGATGCTTGCCAGGAACTGTTTCATATAAGTCGGGTTTTATAACAGTATAAAAATAGGGGGCCGGTTTAGCGGCCCCGTAATGCGTGTTATTATTCGTAGATCAGGTGTGTGAGTAATCCGTCGCGGAGCTTGGGTTCAAACCAGGTGCTCTTGGGCGGCATTACATTACCACTGTCGGAAATATCGAACAATTGTTCTATTGTAACCGGATAAAGACTGAATGCTGCAGCCATATCGCTGCTGCCTACTCTTTTTTCCAGCTCTGCCAGTCCGCGGATTCCGCCTACAAAGTCGATCCGCTTGTCCGTTCTCGGATCTTCTATTTTTAGGATCGGCGTTAATATATTGTTCTGGAGAATTGTCACATCCAGGATACCGATCGGGTCTTCGGTGTATGTACCCGGCTTGGCAACAAGCCGATACCAGTTGCCTGCCACATATAATCCGAAACTATGCAGTTGCTCAGGCCTGTATGCTTCTTTGCCCAGCAGCGTCAGTTCAAATTTATCACGCAGCTTTTCGAGGAAAGCTTCCGTATCCAATCCGTTCAGGTCTTTCACCACCCTGTTATAATCCATGATGTGTAACTGGTTGGAGGGGAAGAGCGTTGTCAGGAAGAAATCTGCATCCGGCGTGGCTTTATCGCCCAGTGCCGCACGTACTTTAGCCGCCGAAGCTGCGCGGTGATGACCGTCTGCTATGTAAGTACAGGGAATTTCTTTTTCAAAAAGCGAGGTGATCTTTTCTATAGTATCACTGTCGTTCACGATCCAGATCGTATGCCTGATCTCATCATCGGCAGTAAAATCATATACTGCTGTTTTTGTTTCTTTCCATTTGTCGATCAGTGCATCCACTTCATTGTTGTTACGGTAAGCCAGGAAAACATTTCCGGTCTGTGCGCCTGAAACTTTAATATGGTTGATGCGGTCCTGCTCTTTTTCCGGTCTTGTGAATTCATGCTTGCGGATCACGTTGTTCTCATAATCATCAATGCTGCTCACGCAAACAAGGCCGGTCTGGCTTCTGCCGTTCATGATCAGCTGGTAGATATAATAACATTCCTTGATGTCGCGGAAAAGTACATCACGTTTGATGAATGCTGCCAGGTTCGACTTTGCCTGCTCATACACTTCTGCAGCATGAATATCTGTTGACTCGGGCAGATCTATTTCGCTTTTGGTAATATGCAGAAACGAACTGGGATTGCCCTGTGCTTCCACTTTTGCTTCCGCACTGTTCAATACATCATAAGGACGGCTCGCCACCTGCTTTGCAAGTTGTGCCTGCGGACGAAGCGCCTTGAAGGGTTTAATTATTGCCATTGGACAAATATCTGTAAATAATTATAAAAGAAAAGTTAGGAAAGGTACGAGCTGTACCCAGTGGGGAATAAATGACCCTTTAAACGTAAAAAACGGTATTATTACCGGATCGCTTTCTCATAAGCAGCCACCCATTTTTTCACCAGCGGGTTTTTATTCACCAGTACCCGGAATAAAACAATGCCCGTAACGGCACAGCTGATGCCCGCCAGTACATCCAGCACATAGTGATGACTTGTGTACACAGCAGAAAACCAGATACCGATCATCAGTGTGGCAAAGAAAATATTGATCCAGCCCAGCTTGCTCTTCATTCCGTAAAAGAATACAATCAGCGGGTAAGACGAATGGAGGGATGGCATTGCTGCAAATACATTGGAACTCTTAGCATATAAGGATCTGAATGTTGATACATTGAACAGTTGATCAAATTTTTCCAGGCCTGCTGTATTACCCGGCGTTGCTGCCTTAAAGATAAAACCGTGCTGCTGCACATACCATGGCGGCGCGGCAGGATAAATATAATAGATAGCGAACCCGATCAGGTTTACCAGCAGGAACGTAAGTGAAAAATGAAGAAACATTGTCCTGTTCTTAAAGAAAAGAAACGCTGCAAAGGCAAGCGGAACAGGCACCCAGCTCAGGTAAAAGATACCGGTAATGGCATCGAGCACTGTTTTGCTGTGCTGCAGCCAGTATTCGTTAGGCGTAACACGAACACCATTATCGTTTATGCCAAACCAGCTTTTCTCTGCCTGGTACAGGCTTTCTATATGAACGGTATTGTAGAGATAATTGGGAAATGCCTTCATGTAATCGAAAATGATCCAGAAGACGATGAAAATAGAAAATCCCGTGATCAGTTTACGGGTGGTACGGGTGAGGTAGTAACAAACGTTGAACAGTACGACCAGTGTAACCTGGTCCTGCTTGAAACCAATAAGCAGCTTTGATACCAGCAGGTAAGCTGCTGATAAAAGACCGGTTGTAATAAAATCCCTTGCTGTATAAAGACTTTTTCTGTTCAATTCCTGTTGTTGCATGATCAGGGTTTCATTCTTTCCATCAATTCCTTACCGGTTCCTTCCTCATGCCCTTTCAGTTCCATATAGATCACGTTGGGCGACCAGAAGCTTCCGCCCGGATCGATCCTGATAAAGATCCTGTTCAGCACCGCTGTTTTCTGATTGATGGTAGTGTATACGCGGTATTTATTGTCTCTTGGTGATTTGCGGAGGTATAATTTCTGCTTTTTGTACGAAACGAAATGCATTTCATAGCTGCCGTCGTCCTGCTTTCTTGTTTTGATGCCGTAGGCGAATACACGCTGGATATAGGAAAGCTCTTTTTTCATCCCTCCTTCCGGGTAACGGATCCAGAAAACGTGTACCGGGTCCGACTCGTCCAGCTGGCCTTTTGAATTGAGATTAAGTTCTACTACAATGGTATTGGTATTGGAAGTACGTTGTAAATAGAACAGCTGGTTAGGTATGCCCGAAGGAACAGGAAATGTATCCTGCGGATCGATGAACGCCACAGCGGCAGGAATTGCTGCATGGGAAACCGCGTCAGCTTTTTTTACCGGGCCGGCAAATAATGTTGCAGAAGTAAACAGCAGTGCTGCAACCAATGCCGTTTTCTGCACAGAACCGTTTTTAGCTGCATCGCGTGCCTGCAATGCCTTACCTGCATCTGCCAGTCTTTTCATGGCAGTAATATTGGTAAGTACAGCGAGGATAGCAATGGGTATAGTAAAGATGGACATGGTTTCCAGCACATGGAATTTAATTCCCGGGATGTACCATTTATGATCTCCGCCGATATAATGTGCCGTAACGCCGCAGGCGATGGCAGTAATACCGATTGTGATGATCCGTTCAGGACGTTGCATCAATCCGTCTTTACATTGTATACCCAGACCTTCGGCCCTTGCCCTGGTATAACTTACCATCATGGAGCCGATCATGGCAACGAATGCGAAAATGGAACTGAGGAAATAATGTTGTGCCACCAGGTAATAACAGATCCCGAAGAACATCACTAGTTCGCTGTACCTGTCGAGCACCGAATCGAAAAGAGCGCCGAAAGAAGAGCTCATGTTGCCGAGGCGGGCCACCTGTCCGTCGAGCATATCAAAGAGACCGGCAAACAGGATGAGTGCGCCGGCCCAGCCAACATAGGAAAGATCTCCGCGGTGACCTTTTTCACCGCCTTCGATAAATATGAAGGTAACACCGATGTTCAGCAGAAACCCTATCATGGTAACGGCATTGGGTGTAAGCCCGAGCCTGATCAGCAATTTCACAAAAGGATCGATCACAACATAAATACCCTTTTGTAGTTTTATTCTTAAAGGCACTTTTTCCATTAAAGGAATTCTTTTACTTGACTGCAAAATAATTAAATATTCAGACGGCATTGGTCACACAACAAACATGCCGTACCCGTTTTCTCTAAAAATCGAACTTGAAACGAACCCTGATACCCCAGTTGGCGATATAAGGATTGTTCAGGTAGGTGAACCTTTTCACCGCATCTACCCTGATCAGTTTGAAAATATTACCTACACCCACACTTCCTTCCACATAAGGCTGATCTTTTAAGGAGAATGTGGTTGGCGTTCCGGATAATGTAGGATAATTGATCAGTTGCGGGTTCTTAACCGGATCGTTCACTTCCCTTACACCACCGTACAGTACTTTGGCAGATACCATTTCGCGCAGCTTCAGTTTTTTCAGCAGCGGAACCCGGTTGAAAATAAGCCCGTTAAAATGGTGATCGATCATAATTCCTGCGAAATGATCACTCACAAATTCCTGGAAATTCATCAGGTTATAAGAGTTCAGCTGGTAAGAATAAGTCTGGTTGGCGCGGTGGATGGTCATGAGCGGGTAAGGCAGCCGACCGAAAATATAACCTCCTTCCAGTACGATATCACTGTAACCCAGCTGCGACATATACGCTCTCTTCTCCAGGCGCAGGTTTACGTTCTGGTAATTGTATTCGCTGTTGAACAATCCTTTTACGCCTGCCGTAAAGCGCAGGGTGATGATGGGATATTTGTTGATAATGGGAATACGGTACACTTTACCCTGATAGAACTGCTCATGCGGCGCCCAGCGGAACTCGGCAGACAATTCAGTAGTTGTAAGGTCTTTTACATTCACCGTAGCGCCATTCTGTTCTTTTGAATAAATGATAGCTCCTGCCGGTTCCTGTTTCCAGTTCTTGAAGCCTAGTGTATAAGAGAAATGGTTTTTGAACTCACGCACGTATTCCAGTTTGAATACGTTGTTGTAAAGCCATTTGTCGTTATTACCACGCTTGAACGACAACAGGAAGTTATCTTCCGCCACAAACTGCAGTTCCTGGCCCGGGATCTTGGTATCGCGCTGGTAGCTGGCCCGGATAAAATTAAGCGGGTAAGTATAGATCGATTTGTTGTTGAGCGAATAGGTGGTACTCAGGAAATATTTCCACTTCTCATCCTTGAATCCGTATGCGCCATAGGTTTCGAAGTAGATCCTTTTGCTGAGCTTAGGCGTACTCCTGCCCCCGAGCCTGAGCCTGAAACCTTCTACAGGGTTGAAGCTGTAGAATGCGTTTACCGGTCCAACTTCCACAGGACCCAATGATGTATAACCCGCAATCAGCAGTGTGGCAATGGCCATGGTTCTCCTGAATGAAGGCATTTTTTCCAGGCTGTCGATATTGCTGTACACTTTCGATTCGGTGCGTGTGAGCGTATCGTGACGGTTGGTTTCCCAGAACTGCTCATCCCGCTCGTCGGATTTAACCAGCTTAACCGTTGCATCACCGGCATAAACACTGTCGGGTTGCGGTTTGTTGATGGTGAAGTTTTTGAATGATACTGTCCGTTCCCCGAAAAAGCCGCCGCCCTTGCCTTTGGTGATCCCTGCATCGGCCATGACATTGCTTTTGCTGAGGTGGTAGCGGCCGTCTTCATTCTTTTCGAAATCGAGGTCAACGTGCAGTTCACGTACCCAGTTCAGGTTTACGTTCTTGCTGAGGAACATGTTCAGCTTCTGAACGGCGTAGTTTCCGTCGAGCGTGATGAACATATTACCGCGGAATAACAGGTCGTTGGTATTACGCGGCGTGAAATACATTTTAACGAGTTTCTGGCCGTTTGCATCCGTAATGGTATCGCGGATGTAGAACATGTAGAAAGTAGGCGCCAGGTCAGCGATCGGGCTCAGGAACTGGTAAGTGAAGAGAGGTATATTGTTATCATAGATATCGATATCCATGATAAGGCGGTTCAGGTAACTGCTCACGCCCTGGTTATCGATGTATTCGCCAAAGTTCACCCTTTTCTCACCGGTGATGATGCTCTTGGTTTTCTCCGGACTTTTACGGTAATATTTTTTAGAGAGGGTTTCTTCCAGGTAAACAGGCAGGAGCGATTTCCCTTCCAGTTTGGTGGTATCCCTGTTCTCGAAAAGGAACTGGTATTTCCGCATCATCTTGCTGTTGGTGATCTTGTCGGAAATATTGCTGAGCGACACCTGCAGTTTTTCATACTGATCATACTCCACATAATCGTAGCTTGCCATCCTGTTCACAGGCTTGTTTTCGATCACTTTGCGGATCAGTTCCACGGCAGGATTTCCCTTGTTACGGTAAGGCGCTCTTTTGTTGGTGCTCACCGTTACATTGTTCACAAATGCCGGATCCACGTCCATTACAATATTGATCTCCTGTTCTTTGCCCGGCACGATCGTTTTGAGCTGGGTTTTATAACCTACATAAGAGATCTGTATGGTGGTTGTATTATTGGTGCCTCTGAGAATGTAGTTACCGGTGCTGTCCGTTGCAACACCACGTCCGCCTTTAAATACCACGCTTACATACTGCAGTGGCCGGCCGGAAACCTCTGTAATAATACCACGCACAACGGTCTGTGCATGGGTGTTGATCAATCCCAATATAACTGTCAGTGTAAGCAATCCCCATCTTATCAGCCCTCTTCTTTTCGTTTTCATTTTCTGAATTATTTAAACACAAATCTTTTTTGCAGCAGGTAGTTGTAGCTGAACCCCACTACGATTGATACAATCACTTTAGCTACGATATAATTCACGCCGCCGAATTGTTTCAATGCATATACGCCACCTGATACGAGTAACAGGTTTCCGCCCCACACCAGCATATATTTAATCGCCTGTACAGGTATTTTCCTGTCCGTAGACCTGAAGACCCATTTCCTCCCCAGCATAAAATTGGCAATACCACCGCTGATGGTACCCGTAATGCTGGCGACCAGGTACCATGTATGAAACCCTTCTACCAGTATGATATAGATAGAAAAGTCCACAATCGTTGCCATTAATGAAGCGGCCTGTGCTTTTATAAAAGTGATCATTGGTCAGAACAGGTTATTCTGTACGATTATATGCATGATCAGATTGGCGTAGATCCCGGCAAGAACATCATCCATCATTACACCCCATCCTCCCTTCAATGCCTCCATTTTCCTGATGAGCAGCGGTTTGGTAATATCGAGGACCCTGAAAAGCAACAACCCTGCTGCTATATATTTTAATTCAACCGGGATGAGCAGCAGGCTGATACACATGCCGGCTACTTCATCAATTACCACACGACTGCTGTCCTTACCCCAGTCCGGCTCCACTTTATCGGATACAAATACACCGATCAGTATTACCAGTATAGTAATAATTACAGCAACAACAGGTAAAGAAACAACTGCCCGGGCCAGATACCATATTACGCAGCAAACAAGGGCTGCAATGGTTCCGCCTCCTTTCACATATCCGATACCCAGGCAGTTCGCTATCAGTTTATACAGTTTGATCATAATGCTTCAACCAGGTCCTGGTAGTAATCCAGTCCGAGGTGCGTGATCAGATCTTCGCCCATCATATGGCGCAAAGTGTTCTGAAGTTTGATCAGCTGTTTGAAAATATCATGTTCAGGCCTCAGTCCGGGTGCGGTCTGCGGCGATTTGAAATAGAACGACAGCCATTCCTGGATACCGCTCATTTCCGCGCGTTTCGCGAGGTCCATGAATAAAGCAAGATCCAGCACGATCGGTGCGGCAAGGATAGAATCGCGGCAGAGGAAGTTGATCTTGATCTGCATAGAGTAGCCCAGCCATCCGAAGATGTCGATGTTATCCCAGCTTTCCTTGTTATCGCCGTGCGGAGGGTAATAGTTGATCCTTACTTTATGGTAGAGATCTCCGTAGAGTTCCGGGTTGATATCTGGCTGGAGAATGTCTTCCAGTACGCTCAGTTTGGATACTTCCTTGGTTTTGAAGTTATCCGGATCATCCAGTACAAGACCATCCCTGTTACCCAGGATATTGGTAGAGAACCAGCCGCGTACACCCAGTGCCCTTGCATGCAGGCCTGGTGCGAGGATGGTTTTCATCAGTGTCTGACCGGTTTTGAAATCTTTACCGGCGATAGGAGTTCCTGTTTCTTTCGCGAGTTCGATCAGTGCAGGAATATCGCAGGTAAGGTTAGGCGCGCCGTTGGCGAAAGGAACGCCGAGTTTCAGGGCAGCATAAGCATAGATCATGCTTGGTGAAATAGCAGGGTCGTTGTTTTCCAGTCCGGCTTCGAAAGATGCCAGTGTTTCATGCACGGCAGATGTTTCGATGTATTTCTCGGTAGAACCGCACCATACCATTACAATACGGTTACAGCCATTGGCTTCTTTAAAGTTCTCGATATCATTGATCACTTCTTTCGCAAGCTCCATTTTGGTAGCCGCTTCCTTCACATTCTGACCATCGAGGTTTTTGATGAACGATTTGTCGAAAACCGCTTTCATCGGAACGATCGCTTCCAGTTCGGGCCTGATGGCATTCAGCAAGGAAGGTTCCAGTACTTTCGCCTTCATGGCCGCATCGTACACATTGTCTTCATACACATCCCAGCCACCAAAAGCAACATTATTCAGCTCTGCCAACGGAACAAACTCCTTAATTAACGGATAGCGGTTCTCGGTTCTTTTTCCCAGGCGGATATTACCCATTTGCGTCAGCGCGCCTATCGGTTGTGCAATGCCTTTGTTTACAGCTGCCACACCGGCTATTACTGTAGTAGCCACAGCTCCCATACCAGGCAGTAATATACCCAGTTTGCCATCAGCTGATTGAACTTGTTCTTTCATGTTGGTATTGTTTGTTTTATTGTTCTATAATTAGCGGCCGTATCCTGTAGTAACGTTTTACATGCCGATATATTTTATTTTTTTAATCCGCGGATCATGATTGTTATGATCGAACCCAGCCTTGTTTCCATATTATGATATCGGTCTGAGATGAACATATCACGCTCCAGTCCTCTTAACGAGCTGACAATCACCGAGGGAAGCAGATCGAGTTCCGTTCTGATAGCCGGTGTGAACTCATTGTTCTGAAGACCGAAACTGAGAATTTCTTTAACCAGGTTGGTCTCCTGCAGGTCATACGCCGTATACAGGTGCTTCATACAACGGACGCTTTCCTGGATCTCACCTTTTACGATGCGGTACAGGTTGGCTCTTTTCTGAAGTACTTTTATTTTGGTGAGCGCAAAGCTGGTCAGCTTTTTTTCTGCAGTGATCTCCTTGTCAACATTCGATTTTACCAGGTTGAACACTTCCTGCATCTCCCTTACGATCACAGCATCGAAGATTTCTTCCTTACTGCAGTAGTAATAATAGAGTGTGCTTTTCCCTTTGCCCATGGACCTTGCAATATCTTCCATGGTGGTTTTTTTCAGGCCGAATTGCTGAAAAAGCTTCTGAGCCTCTTTCAGGATATCATCCTTTATAATTTCATCTTTTGCGGTTGCTATCATTTCGACCAAAATCGTTTTTCGGTCCAAAAGTAGTAAAAATTACATCTGACCGCTTACCATTCGTCCAATTAGCCATTCTTACCGGCGAAGTGCTCCATCAAAGAGCAGAATGCCTGTACGCTTTCAAGGTCAAGTGCGTTATACATACTCACCCTGATGCCGCCCACTGTTCGGTAGCCTTTCACGCCTACCATCCCTTCTTTTTTGCAGAGTTCCAGGAATGACTCTTCAAGTGACTGGTTCTCAAGGAAAAAGACTGCGTTCATATAACTGCGGTCTTCTTTGGCCACAGTCGGTTTAAAAATAGGTATGCGATCCAGCGTGTTGTATAACAGGTCAGCTTTTGCCGTATTCCGGCGCTCCATTTCTGTTAATCCCCCCTCTGCCAGGATCCAGCGCAGCGTAAGCATACTTACATATACGGCAAATACCGGCGGTGTATTCATCAGCGATCCGGCGGCGATATGTTTGCTGTAATCCATGATCGTCGGGATCTTCCGGCTCACTTTACCAAGCACATCCTTTTTTACCACCACCAGGTTTACGCCTGCTGCGCCCATGTTTTTCTGTGCACCGGCATAAATGAGCGAGAACTTACCGAAGTCTGCCGGTCTGCTGAAAATATCGCTGCTCATATCGGCCACCAGCGGAATATTACCGGTATCCGGATATTCGTGCCATTGTGTTCCTTCCACCGTGTTATTGGTAGTGATATGGAGATATGCCGCGTTTTCCGGCAGGTTAAGATCCTTCTTTATATAGGTATGCTTCCGGTCTGAAGTATCGGCCGCAATCACAACATTACCGAAGAGTGCTGCTTCCTTTGCGGCTTTATTCCCCCAGATGCCGTTATCGGCGTAAGCTGCGGTTGCCTTCTCATCCAGCAGGTTCATCGGCACCTGCATGAACTGGGTAGTAGCACCGCCATGAAGGAATAATACTTCATAACTGTCGTCCAGCTGCATCAGCTGTTTAACCGATGTAACCGCTTCCTGCAGTACCTCCTGGAACCAGCTGGTGCGGTGTCCGATCTCGAGTATCGATAATCCCGTTCCGTTGAAATCATGAATTGCGCGGGCAGCTTCTTCCAGTACCGGCAACGGTAATATGGAAGGGCCTGAATTGAAGTTATGCAGTTTCATGTTGCTTGCTTGAAGGCGCAAAGTAACAGCGAATTTATGAATCACCAATACGGGTTGGATGGTGAATGGCTTTCAGGCAATGCTGAGTGGTGTCTGAAAGTGGTGAATGGACAAATCCTGTTACCCATGGTCGTGCACATCGGTAACGCCACCGGAAACGGCGTATTTCATGGCTTCTGCAGCACTGATATGTTCCAGCGGTTTGATATGGCTCTTAGGTACCACATAAGTTATACCTGAAATGGCATAGGAATGCGGCACATACACTGTTACATGGTCTTCCATCCCGAATTCACGTGCCGTTTGCTGCGTAATGAAGCCGATCCGCCACACACCCGGCGCATCTATATTTACAAGAACAGGCTTGTCGAACTTCTTCTTATTGCCAGCAAAGGCTTCCAGGAAATCTTTTACAGAACTATAGATAAACCTTACCCCGGGCGTTTTCTCCAGCACGGTATCAAATACGGCTACAAGCCTGCCTACCACGAATAAGGATGAAAGCCAGCCCACAAAAAGTACCAGCCCTATTACCACCACAAAGCCAAGTCCGGGCACACGTGTAAGGTTACCGGCAGCATCTTTTTCTACAAATGAAGGAAATAAAGTGTTCAGGAGATTGGGCAGGAAACCGTCTACCAGGTTGAATAAACCTACTACAACCCAGATGGTTATACCAATCGGCGCCAGCACGATCAGGCCCTGGAAAAACAGTTGCAGTAGCTTTTTCAGGAAAAACCGGATACGGATCATGTGGTCTGTGATTTGAGCTGCAAGATAGCAGAAAATACGGCGGGAGACTTTTAAAAAAAAGCAGCTGATTTTTAAATACCCTTAAAATATACGAATGTCCTGATCGTCTTCAGACAAACAGGTATCCGTTCAGCTTTTAAAACCGCTCAACACAAAAAACATAAATTAAACCATGGAAACTTTTGCAACGAAAAAAGTTTCCATAGTTTTGCGACCAGTTTTTAAAAATTATGGAGATAGCAGAAAGAATAGTAACCAAGGCCCACGAGCTCTTTATGCGTTATGGCATCCGGAGCGTGAGCATGGACGAGATCGCCAATCACCTGGGGATGAGCAAAAAAACGATCTACCAGTTCTATGCCGATAAGGACGCCCTTGTTGAATCCGTGATCGGAATGGAGATCGCCGATAACGAAGTGCAATGCGCACAGCACCGCTCCCGTTCTGAAAACCCGGTACACGAGATCTTCCTGAGTGTTGATATGGTACAGGAATTGCTGAAAAACATGAACCCTTCCGTGATGTACGACCTGGAAAAATACCATTCGGCCGCATTCCGGAAGCTGAATGAGCATAAGAACCGCTTTATCTACGATACCATCAAATCGAACCTGGACCAGGGCGTTGAAATGGGACTTTACCGTTCCGACATCAATACCGAAATCCTCACCGCTTACAGGCTGGGCACTGTTTTCCTTATGTTCAACCCCGGTGTATTTCCTTCGGACAAATACAACCTTCACCAGATACTCGAAGAAATGTCGGACAATTTCCTCTGCGGGATTGTTACGCCCAAAGGATTAAAACTGATTCAGAAATATAAGCAACAACGATTAAAGACTAAAACCACAATTGTATGAGTAAAAGAGGACGCAGCAGACTGATCTGGTTATTCTGCCTGCTGGCAGGGGCAAACCTGTCGCAGGCCCAGACTACCGCGGTCAAAGCACCGCCGGTTAGGCACGAATTTTCTCTTCAGCAAGCTGCAGATTACGCAAAACAGAACAATGTCCAGGTTAAAAATGCATTGCTGGGTGTTCAGATCCAGCAACAGACCAACAGGGACATTACTTCAGCGGCGCTTCCCAACATAACGGGCAGCATTCAGGCCACAGACTATCTTCAGATCCCTACATCGCTGTTGCCGGGCGAAGTGTTTGGCCAGCCGGCAGGAACCTATATTCCTGTTCAGTTCGGTACCAAATACAATTCAACCGCCAGCGTCCAGCTGCAGCAGCTTCTGTTCGACGGCCAGGTGTTTATCGGCCTGCAGGCCCGTGCCACATCCATCGAATGGCAGAAAAAAAGTGTAGAAGTAACAGAGCAGAACATCAAGAGCAATATCTATAAAATATACTATCAGCTCGTAGTAAGCAAAACCCAGATAGAACTGCTGGATTCGAACATCACCCGTTTACAGAAATTACAGCACGATGCCGGCGAACTCTATAAAAACGGCTTTGCTGAGAAACTGGATGTTGATAAAGTGAACGTACAGTTAGCGAACCTGCAGACAGAAAAAACAAAAGCGCTGAATTCGATCGATATCGGTTACCTCGGCCTTAAAACACTGCTGGGCATGCCTGTAAAAGACACGCTGATCCTTACCGATAAGATCACAGATGACCAGGTGAAAAAAGACCTGCTCACAGATGCGCCTTACCAGTATGCAGATCGCCCGGATTACCAGTACCTCCAATTAGGCAGGAAACTGAACGAGTTCAACATCAGGCGTTACAAGCTGAGCTATATCCCTACAGTAGCACTCACGGGTGTATACAGCAAAAATGCACAGCGTAACAAATTCGATTTCTTCGGTAAGGGCGACTGGTTCACCACATCTTATATCGGTCTGAATATCTCCATCCCGATCTTCGATGGCTTCTCCAAAGACGCAAAGATCAAGAAAGCGAAACTGGAACTGCAGCAGACAGAAAACCAGCTGGCAGGTATGGAGCTGAACATCGATAATGAAGTGGCACAGGCAAAGATCAATTACCAGTCGGCCGTTGTTACCATGGACTATCAGAAGAAGAACATGCAGCTCGCAGAAACAGTTTACTACCAGACCAAGAAGAAATTTGAAGTGGGCACAGGATCCAACACAGAGATCACAGCCGCGCAGCTCGACCTGAAAACAGCACAGACCAATTACATCAATGCGCTTTATTCAGCCATTATTGCAAGTGTTGACTATCAGAAAGCCATTGGAAAATTATAATTAAACCAAAACTTAAATATCATTATATGCAAAAGATCATACAGGTAATAGTTGTTGCAACGGCAGCGATTACGCTTGCAGCCTGCGGCGGTAAAAAAGAAGCAGGTGAGCTGGGCGAGAAAAAAGCGAAGCTGGAACAATTAAGAAAGCAGCAGACAGCGTTAAGCACGGATATCGAAAAGCTCGAAAAAGAGATCGCAGCGATCGACCCTGCACTTGCCAAGGAAGAAAAACCAAAGCTGGTTACACTTGCAACGGTAGCGCCTGAAACCTTCTCGCACTTCATCGACCTGCAGGGTAAGATCGAATCTGAGAATATTTCTTACGTTACCCCGCGTGGTGGTGGCGGCCAGGTAAAAGCCATCTATGTAAAACGTGGTGATATGGTGAGCAAAGGCCAGCTGCTGGTAAAACTGGACGACGCAATTGCCAAACAAAGCGTAGCCACTGCAGAACAGGGACTTGAAACCCTCAAAACACAACTTGCATTTGCAAAGAACCTGTACCAGAAACAGAAAAACCTGTGGGACCAGAACATTGGTACCGAAGTACAGCTGATCACTGCAAAGAACAATGTAGACAATATCGAGAACCAGCTGAAAAGTGCGCAGGAACAACTGAAGATCACGAAAGAGCAATTGCAGTTTTCGAATGTATATGCCGAGCAGTCAGGTGTTGCAGAAGATGTGAATGTACGCGTGGGCGAACTGTTCACCGGTATGAACCAGATCAAGATCGTGAACACCGGTACGCTGAAAGTAACCACACAGATCCCTGAAAATTATCTCGATAAAGTGAAAGTAGGAAGCCGCGTGAAAGTAACGCTGCCCGATATCAACAAGACCATCGATGCTACTGTAAGCGTATCAGGCCGCCTCATCGACCCGAACAGCCGCAGCTTCTTTGTTGAAGCAAAGATCCCTGCAGACAAAGATTTCAGACCAAACCAGGTTGCACTTGTGAAAATCCAGGATTACACAGCACCAAATGCGATCACCGTACCTGTAAACACTTTACAGAGCGATGAGAAAGGCAAATATGTGCTCGTTGCATCCAAAGAGAACGGTAAGCTGGTTGCGCGTAAGAAAACCGTTATACCAGGTGAACTCTATGGCGATCGCCTCGAGATCAGGAGCGGATTACAGGCAGGTGATGTAGTGATCACAGATGGTTTCCAGAGCCTGTACGAAGGACAGATGATCACAACAGATACAAAATAGACCTGTAATCATACCCTCTCACCGAGGATCAAACATTAAACTAATTGTATGAGTGTATTAGAAAATATAAAAGGGAAGTTCAAGGAGTTCGGTCCTACTACCTGGAGTATCAAGAACAAGACATCCATCTACCTGATGATGCTGTTCGTGAGCCTGGCCGGGATCTTCCAGTTCGTGACGCTGCCGAAAGAGCAGTTTCCCGATATCGTGATCCCTACTATTTATGTTCAGACCATTTATGTAGGTAACTCACCCAAAGACATCGAGAACCTGGTAACCAGGCCGATTGAAAAACAGATCAAGGGTATTACCGGTGCCAAGATCAAAAAGTTCACCAGTACCTCCCAGCAGGATTATTCTGCCGTGATCGTAGAGTTCGATACCGATGTTAAAACGGATATTGCACTTCAGAAAGTGAAGGATGCGGTAGACAAGGCCAAGCAGGATCTGCCCAATGACCTTACACAAGAACCAACCGTACTGGAAGTGAGCCTGAGCGAGCAGCCGATCATGTACGTGAACCTCAGCGGTGATTATGATCTCCAGCGTCTTAAAAAATATGCGGATGATCTGAAAGACAGGCTGGAAGATCTTTCGCAGATCAACCGTGTTGACATTGTAGGTGCTCCTGAAAGAGAGTTCCAGATCAATGTAGACAACTATCGCATGCAGAGCGCAGGTATCACTTTTGATGATATTTCCAATGCAGTACAGCGTGAGAACATGGATATTTCCGGTGGTCTGCTGGATGTGGGGAACATGAAAAGGAACCTGCAGCTGAAAGGTCAGCTGAAAACGGCTTTCGATATCGAAAAGATCATCCTCCGCAATACAAGCGGCGCACCAATCTACCTGAAAGACATCGCCAAGATCATCGATACCACCAAAGAGAAAGAGAGTTATGCGCGCCTGGACGGCAAGAATGTGGTAACGCTGAACATCATCAAACGTAGCGGAGAGAACCTGATCGAGACCAGTGATGGTGTGAAGAAGATCGTGGAAGAATCGAAAGGTGTACTTTTCCCGAATGACCTGAAAGCCGTTGTAACCGGCGACCAGAGTATCAAAACAAGAACATCGTTCAATGAGCTGGTAAACTCCATCGTAATCGGCTTCGTGCTGGTACTGATCGTACTTATGTTCTTCATGGGTGTGGTCAACGCGTTCTTCGTGGCCTTATCGGTGCCGCTGAGTATGTTCCTGGCCTTTGTGTTCCTGCCGGGAGCCGACCTGATCGTTGGTACGCATGTAACATTGAACTTCATTGTGCTCTTTGCATTGCTGTTCGGTCTGGGTATCATCGTGGATGATGCGATCGTGGTAATCGAGAATACACACCGGATCTTCATGGATGGAAAAGGAAAAATTCCGATCACCATGTCGGCACGTATGGCGGCTGGAGAGGTATTCGTTCCGGTACTTGCGGGTACATTAACCACACTTGCACCGTTCTTCCCGCTGCTCTTCTGGCCGGGTATCATCGGTAAGTTCATGGTATACCTGCCAACGATGCTCATCTTTACACTGGCGGCATCGCTCGTAGTGGCGTTCATCATGAACCCCGTATTTGCGGTCGACTTCATGAACCACCGTGATGACGAAGACAATAAAGAGCCTAAAAACGCCATCTTCAAAAAACCAGGGTTCTGGATCGCTATCGGCCTCGGCATATTGCTCGACCTGCTCGGAGCTCCGTTCTGGGGTAACCTGCTCCTGTTCTTCATGCTGCTGATCCTGCTGAATCGTTTTGTACTGGATCATGCGATCCACTCATTCCAGCACCGTGCATTGCCATGGATCATGAGCCATTATGAGAGCCTGCTGAACTGGGCGCTGAAAGGCTGGCGTCCGGTACACCTGTTACTGGGAACCATCGGACTGTTCTTCCTTTCGCTCTTCATCTTTATCGGTGCTATCGGAAGCGGAAGGGTTCCTGTAACCTTCTTCCCTAAAGGAGATCCGAACCAGATCTTCGTTTACCTGAAATTACCTGTAGGAACCAATGTGGAATATACCGACTCTATCACAAGAATCCTCGAAGGCCGCGTAAACAAAGTGCTCGGCATTGGTAACGGTAAAGAAAACCCGGTTGTGGAAAGTGTGATCAGTAACGTGGCAGTAGGTGCAAACGATCCGAGCCTGGGCGACAGAAGTACAAGAAGCGAACTCGGACGTATCCAGGTTTCATTCGTGGAATTTGAAAAACGTCATGGGGTAGCTACAAAACCATATATGGACCAGATCAGGGCTGAAATGAAAGGCATTCCTGGTGCAGAGATCAGTGTAGACCAGGAAAGCAGCGGTCCGCCAACAGATCCACCGATCAACATCGAGATCGCCAGTGAAGATTTCGATAACCTGATCAAAACAGCCACTTCGCTCAAAAACTACCTCGACCTGTTACAGGTGCCTGGCGTAGAAGAACTGAAGATGGATGTGGACCTGAAGAACCCTGAGATCACGTTGTCTGTAGATCGTGAGCGTGCATTGATCGAAGGTGTATCATCAGCCCAGATCGGTATGCAGATCCGTACGGCGCTGTTTGGCCGTGAAGTATCGAAGATCAAGGAAGGAAAAGATGAATATAAGATCCAGCTGCGCAACAACGAACTGCAGCGCAAGAACCTGGTAGATCTGCTGAACATGAAAGTATCTTTCCGCGATATGGCAACCGGCCAGGTGAAGAGCATTCCTATCAGCGCACTGGTGAAAGTAGAACCAACCAGCACACTCGGAAGTGTAAAGCGTAAGAACCAGAAAAGGCTGATCACGTTAAGATCTAATGTGCTTACCTCCAAAGGTTATAACGCAACTGCTGTGAACCAGGTGCTCGCGAAACATATCAGCAACTTCAAAGGCAAGGCAGATGGGGTAACCATCAAACAAACCGGAGAAGGAGAGCAGCAGGCAGAAACCGTTGCGTTCCTTGGTAAGGCGCTGCTGATCGCACTGATGCTGATCCTGTTCGTACTGGTACTGCAGTTCAATTCTGTAAGTAAATCCGTGATCATCTTAACCGAGATCATCTTCAGCGTGATCGGTGTGTTCCTCGGGTTCACCATTACGGGAATGGAAGTATCGGGTCTGATGACAGGTCTTGGTATCGTAGGTCTGGCTGGTATCGTGGTGAAGAACGGTATCCTTGTGATCGAGTTTGCGGATGAGTTACGTTCGAGGGGAATGAAAACCAGGGCAGCTGTTATTGAGGCGGGTAAAACACGTATCATCCCGGTACTGCTTACCGCACTGGCAGCGATCCTGGGCTTTATCCCGATCGCGATCGGCTTCAACATCAACTTCATTACGCTGTTCTCAGAACTCAACCCGCATATCTTCTTCGGAGGTGATAACGTGGTGTTCTGGAAGCCGTTGAGCTGGACCATCATCTTCGGACTTGCATTCGCGTTCTTCATGACGCTGGTGATTGTTCCGAGCATGTACCTCATCGCAGAACGTCTGCGCAGGCCGATGCGCAGGATGTACGGCGGTCAGTGGGTGAGTATGATGGGTATTCCGCCGCTTACGCTGGTGTTCCTGCCAATGATGGTAGTAACCATGATCCGTCACAGGATCCACAGGAAACGCCGTGAAGCGAGAATGAGAAATGTAGAAACAGTAAATAAATCCTTTACGGGCAGCTGGTTCTAGACTGCCTTGGGTTTTGGTTAATAATCATCGGCCGCTTCTTTTCAGGAGCGGCCCTTTTTTTGAAGTTATTATCTTTTACACCAGCGGCTATCCGCCACTCATTTAATTACTTAATTTAACCCCGCTATTAAACATACTTATTATGATACAGAACCATGAAATCGACTACCGCATTTTCGGCGAAGAAATGCAGTACGTAGAAATAGAACTCGACCCCAACGAAACAGCGATTGCAGAGCCGGGTGCATTTATGATGATGGACGACGGGATCCAGATGCAGACCATGTTCGGCGATGGCAGCCAGCAGCAGTCGGGCGGGCTCTTAGGCAAATTGTTCAATGCCGGCAAAAGGATCCTTGTTGGCGAAAGTCTTTTCATGACCGCATTTACCAATGTGGCACATGGCAAGAAATGTGTGAGTTTCGCATCGCCTTACCCGGGAAAGATCATCGCACTTGATCTCGCACGGCTTGGCAATCGTGTGATCTGCCAGAAAGATGCATTTCTCTGTGCAGCCAAAGGCGTGAGCATTGGCATCGAATTTCAGCGCAAGCTGGGTACCGGCTTATTCGGAGGCGAAGGTTTCATCATGGAAAAACTGGAAGGCGATGGTATGGCATTCATGCATGCAGGCGGCCATGTGATAGAGCGCAGGCTGATCCCCGGCGAAGTGCTGAAGATCGATACCGGCTGTATAGTCGGTTTTACGCATGGCATCGATTACGATATCCAGTTTGTGGGCGGTATTAAAAATACCATATTCGGCGGTGAAGGTTTATTCTTTGCCACACTCCGCGGCTCCGGCACCGTCTGGATCCAGACCTTACCGATCAGCAGGCTTGCAGGGCGTATTCTGCAATACGGCACCTTCAAAAGAAAAGAAGAAGGCAGCATACTGGGCGGCCTGGGAAATATGGTAGATGGTGATGGCTGGTAAATCATCACCGTATATAGCTTAAACTTTTGGAAAGTTCCGGAACTTTCCAAAAGTTATCTCTGCACCGGTTACGGCTTTTTATACTTACGGAACATTTCCATGTATTTCTCAGGATCTGAGACAGGAGTTTCTTCCAGCCAAAGTTTCATTGGAATCGGATCGATAACAATGTTCTTATATTTCATGGAATCGTTGACAATCCTTACCTCAGCCAACCGCATCTGTTTGAGGCTATCCAATTCTTTTGACAGCGTAGCTTCAAATGTATTCATAGCCGGTTTATAAATAAAAGTGCAGGTTCCCGTAAGTGTGCTATCCTTTTTTGCACGTGCACGGTAGACGTCTTGCACTATCCCTGTTTCCTTATCTTTCTCAGAAGACAACAACTGCATATCTGACAAAGTGAAAATCACATACTGATCAAGATTTTCATTTGAAAACCAGTTGGCTGCGATGATTGAATCTGCAGAAACCTGCTGGGTAAACAAACTGTTATTACCGTCTGTTTTAAAGCCGGTCTTGTCGCCGGTCTTATGCATAAGATAAAAAACCGTTTTTCCTGAGGTAGAATCATTAAAAGTAAACAATGGAATCTCATATATGCGCAGATCCTGGTAGCCGATGATCTTTACCGTAAGGGTATCGTGTCCCATGTATTTTCCGGAATCACTGATTTTCGGAAACAATGAATTAATAGTAACAGCTTTCACTGAAGGATGTTGTGCATCTGCGGAGATGCAAATACATGAAAAATATATAACAACTAAAAGGTTCTTAATCATAAGAACGGAGATTTTTGTTATGCTATTCAGCCTGCCTTGACCTTTTTTTAAGATCGTAGTACATGTTGAACAGTTTTATATAACGTTCGGGCACTTCTACCGGCACTTCATCAAGACGAAATTCTAATGGCGCGGTTTCAATCAGTAAATTTTTATATAATCTTGGGTTATTCATTACTTTTACCCTGCACAGGCGCATTTGTTTTATACTGTCTAATTCTCTTGACAATGTAATGCCAAATGAATGAATCATGGGTTTATAAAGGAAATAGCACCGGGCAGTGCTTGTTGTGTCTTCTTTTTCTTTTGCATCATATATTTCCTCAACTGCTCCAGTGATTGAATCTTTTTTAATAGAAATAAGCTTCATATAGGAGTCTTTAAAAAGAGAATATTGATTAAAATTTTCATTCGAAAACCAGCTTTGTTTCATAAACGTATCTATCGGAATACATAGATTAAAAAGTTTTTCGTGGTTCTCTGATTTGAAGCCAATGGTATCTCCAACTTTATATAAATAATAAACTTCGTGTTTAAGAGGGGGGCGCTCATATTCTCCTTTTATGCCCAACTCCCAAAATGGCATCTCGTATAGACGAAGATCTTTATAAGCATAAATATTAACGTCAAAAACTTCGTGCCTGATAAACTTGCCTGCATTATCAATTAATGGGAATAAATAAGTAACCGACACTGCTTTAATCTCATGGCTGACTTGTGCATGAATAGCCTGTTTGGTGAAGAAGAGAAGAAAAATAAGTATTAACTTATTCATACTGTGTTTTTGCTGCGTTAAAGTTCAAATTACTTGAAGATCCTGATGCAGAAGCTAATTTTTTACCCCAGCCGAAACAAGATACTCTAAAGTTAATTAGGTGATTATAGCTTAAATAATAGCTTGTAGAATCCCCAGCAATTAACAGTGTTGGCGAAAAGGTCCAATCGGTTTCAATGCATGGAGGTAGTTCACCCCCGGAACCAGAACTCACGTAATTTAGATATTCCCACTTCCACGGCTCGCCCGGGTTCCTTTTATGAATGCCGCTAAAGTATGCATAATAATGTACTGGCCCGGAAGAACCGGGGATAGTTGTAGAATAAAATTCTAACTGTAGTGACATGGTTCTTTTTGTAATACCTGTAGTTGAATTAGTTGTTTCCGGTCCAACTGTACCAGTAACAGTTCCTGTGCCATTACCATATGCAATAATATCGTTTATAATAGCATCAGCATCTTCTGGACTAATTGCGCATCCGGGATTCATTGGCTCCGGCGCTGGTCCAGAAGGTGGTTCTACGCAATTACCTGTACTATAAAGATATTCTTCAGAAAGTATTTCACCTGTATCAACATCCCAAACGGTCCAGTACCAATCAATGCAAGGTTGCTCATCCGGAGGAAGCACATTCACTGCTTTTTCTGTACTATTTACTTTGTTTTTAGCGGCATTAGTAGTCTCAACTTGTTTGATATATTTTTTGATCTTCTTCTCTTTCGATTGGCCTGATGCGGTTGTCTCCCAAGCCATATTGGGCGATCCATCGATAAGATATTGCGTTACCAGAGTCCCCCTCGGAACGCGTTTTTTAGTGAGTAATGTGGTAATATTTTCTATATCTCTGGTTGTAAATATCCCTTCCGTTTGATATCCTTTATTTGATTTGCTAATGGATAAATACCAATTTTCACCTTTTACAGATTGTCTATTGATCTTAATCACGTATAGGTCCGGTTTATTAGGGCGTTCTGCAATAAACGCCTGACTGTAATCTAATGACATATAAAAATCGTGTGCTCGATCTTTATATGCTATTTTATTTTCATTGTTTGCATTATCCCAAGCTTTTGCAATACCCCTAATTACAGATTCTTCGATTTGAATAATATGCTGTGTATTGTCGCCGAATTTCTTACAGGAGATAATCGTTATTCCTAAAAACAACAAAAAGAGCAGGATATTATTTTTTCTTTGCATCAGAGTTAGTTTGTTTTAAAATTAAATATTTTTTGTATATAAAAAAGTTTTTTATCTGACCAGGTCTTCCAATGCTTGCTTTTCCCGTTATTGCTATCTAATCACCAATAACTTTATAAGTCTAAATAATCACCCTATCGTTTTCATGTTGCAGTTAGTCGAGCAGCAAAAAAGCGTTAAACTTTTGGAAAGTTCCGGAACTTTCCAAAAGTTATCTCTCCACGAATCAATCAAATAAATCTACCAGTCTTTGCAGAGGCGTCTTTTCGGGTGCAGGTAATCGAAATGATGCGCAGCATATTCCGATAGAGACCAAAGAAGCGCTGGCGCAAAGACGAGGCCCAACGGCCTGAGCGACAAATGCCGGTACCCGCCTGAACGTTAGAATTGATAAGCAGCTTTAAAAATAGCGACTGCGTGCTGCGCTGAGTCCCCTCCGGGAGACATCAGCTTAGGCTAGGCCCAGCGGCCTGAGTGACCAGTAGTGATGAGCTTAAAGCTGTTTAAAGAATTAAAATGTCTTCCGGACGTTGGAATCAGCAGAACCAACAACAACTTGCAAACTTAGATATGATTGCCGCATATTGGTCATGCGATCTGCTACGGCAATTTTTCAAAATAGGGTATTTTCCTCCTTTGATAAGTATTTTTTTGTCTGTTATTTTCCAAAAAAAATCACAGACCATGAGTAAAAAAGCTTTTCTGTTTGTATGTGGCGTTGGCACAGCGTTTTTTGCTTGTAAAAAAAACGATACACGGGTGAGAGATCATACCGGCGCTTCTTTTCAATCTGTTTCCGCCTGGTACCAGCAGGCAATACAACAGGGTTCGGAACCGGTCAGGCGCAATCTTGCCGTTATCATGAAATCTCTGGATTGCACGCGTAGCACTCGTTTTGTAAAGCCGGACGGAACAGTGTGTCATATTATTCCCGCGAAGCTGAAAGCGGAAGATCCGGATGCAAAAAAATTTCTTGTCCTGCGTGAAAAGGATCAGCGTTATGAAGCAGAAGGTGTTTATGAAGCCGGGAGCATTGAACAATTAAAAGCGCTTTTTACAATAAACAGGTTAAATTCTGGACAGGCTGTAACAAGATGGAATATAGATGGAACGCCATCAATGGGCTGGCAAACCACAGTTGATGGCAGGGAGCAGATAAAAAAGGCCAAAAGTATCAGTAATACTGCAGTAAAGATCTCAGATGCTACAGTTAACCGGCCTGATCGCCGTGCTCCGGAAGAGGATCTCTGTATTGATTGGTATTGGATCCTCTTCGATATCCGCACAGGCGAGATCATTTCTGAAGTATATGTTTTCAGTACGGGTAATTGCAGTTTTGGGAATGGCTCAGCGTTTGTGCCCGTCAGCCCCACTTCCTGTTATGATGAACAGGAAGCCGATTTTCATTTTGAAGCAAATAACTCCACGCCTTTATCTGTTGGTATCGGTGCGGATGTGATGGATATTAACGGGATTACAAAATTCAAAAATCCTTCCTGGAAATGTTTTTCCGGTGCAGGTGGTGGCTGGTGGCTTGTTTCAAAAGAAATTGGCAAGGTAAAGCTGGCAGACCCGCTTACCAACACATGGGCCTGGGTATCACTCACACATGGCAGTATCGTCATGAATGGCAGTGCGCCTCCGGGAACAGCAATAGACTATACGCAGGGAACAGGTACACCATCCTTCACACCCGAAGCTGCACAAAACAGCCTCATCTTATATGCAGGGATGGAACTTGATTATGGTATTACTTATTCTTTCCTCAGCGATTGTTCGTTCCTGGGTACTAATATCGGGAAGCTGGTCAGTCCGGTTTCCAAACAATATCATTCATCGTATGGCTTCTGGAATGCAAATCCCTGATAAATGAAAAATTACAACGCATATAAATTCATCGTAGTACTCCTCTTATTGTCAACTATGCTTGCATCAGTTTCCTGTAAGAACAATATAAATTCTGATAAAGACATGAAGGCAATTGCATTGATCATGCACTTCCCGCAAAGTCTTCACGTGCTTGATAAAAATAAATTCGTTTATATTAAAGACACGTCTGCCTTGTTTTATTATAAAGACAGTATCTTATTCAGGCTCAGACCAACATTTGTATTTGAAACAGATGCGCCGATTCCAGGCACTGCTCCCTATTTCATTTATAAACAAACCGATTCCGTTGGTTTTTTATTCCGGTCAAAAGACGCCCGCGGCATAAAACTGAAACTGGATTCTTTTCTCGCTAAGAATATGATACGCGGCGATGAATTCTATGTATCCTATTATTATCCTGGCAAGCTGGGTCCGGTAATAAAGAAGGAAGGCCAGGTCGTAGTTGAAACGTTTTATGGCAAACAAAGGCCTGGCAGGCTAAGACCGGATTCGGCCAGCTATTATTTTACGAATGCGCTTTCCGATATCCCGTATACATTTTCAAAAAAACTGGATAGTTCAAAAGGAATGCGATTGTATAAAGTAAGGCTCTTCTCGGATTCTGTTGCCATGCCCGATAAAACCATGTTCCCGCCCAGGAATTTCCTGTTTGAATATGGCAGGCTGGCCAACTATAATAAAAGAGATGTTATTCAACTATTCCATCAATTCAGCAGCAGGCTGAAATAAACGGCTGCGCTCTTTTCCTTTCATAGTCTCCGGTTGCCGGAAGGTGCCGGAGATGATTTTAAAGATGTTTCAGCTGCGCCACTGCTTTTGCCAATGTTTCTTCTTTTTTCGCAAAACAGAACCGCAGTACTTTATGATCTGTATTATCCTTATAGAAAGCAGATACAGGTATGGTTGCAATGCCATATTCTTTTGTGAGCCGGATGGCGATTTCCTTATCCGCTTCCTGAGAAAAGTGGCCATAGCTGTAACATTCAAAATAACTGCCGTGAGAAGGAATGCAACGGAACGGTGTATCCTGCATCAGTGTTCTGAAAAAATCCCGTTTCTGCTGTATCTGCGTACCCAGTGAAAGATAAGCCTCTTCATTGAGCAGATACGCTGCAAGCGCCACCTGTTTAGGTGTATCGCAGCTGAAACAGTTGAACTGGTGCACTTTCCTGAATTCGCGCATCAAAGGTTCCGGAGCAATGCAATAACCCAGTTTCCAGCCCGTGCAGTGATACGTTTTTCCAAAGGAGAAGCATACAAAGCTCCGCTTTAATAATTCTGGATAACGCAGTACACTCTGGTGTTCTATGCCATCGAAGATGAGATGTTCGTATACTTCGTCACTCAATACAATGATATTGGTGCCTGTTGTTATTGCCTGCAATTGGAGCATGTCTTCTTTATTCAATACACTTCCTGTCGGATTATGCGGTGTATTGATCATGATCACACGTGTTTTCGCTGTTATACGCGCTCGTACTTCCTGCCATGGGATTGCATAATCCGGAAACTGCAACGGTATGCGAACGGGTATTGCACCGTTTACTTCTATATTGGGAATATAGCTGTCGTACGCGGGTTCAAATATGATCACTTCATCGCCCGGCTGCAATACGGCAGTAAGTGCTGTATAGATGGCATAGGTTCCGCCGGGTGTAATGGTAATATCAGACTCCGGATCTATTGCTGTTTTGTAAAGACGCTGGGCTTTTTCAGTAAGTCTTTGCCTTAACAACGGGTAGCCGTTCATATGGGTATACTGGTTAAACCCATCGTTCATGGCTTTGGCCACTAAATCTGTAAGCTCCCCGCTCATGGAAAAATCCGGGAAACCCTGACCCAGGTTTACTGCGCCGGACGCAGCAGCCAGCTGGCTCATTACGGTGAATATAGTAGTGCCTACCTCCGGCAGTTTCGACTGAATAGATGGATACACGTTTTTCTTTTAGGTTGATTGTTGATTCAATACATTATTTCAGCAATTTACTGATATGTATGAATCTTCCGTCTTCTGATACACCTTCCAGTAATATCCGGATGGATTTACTGATATCATTATTGTAAAACCTGATCTTCAGTTTCTTTACGCTGCCATCGGTTACAATATAGGGTTTCCAGTAGAGGGTCTTCCTGAAATCATTTGCTGTGTAAGTCTGCTGCTGTTCCGCATAATTGGGATGATAGAACTGCTTTGCAGGGGAATAGCCCGGCAACAAAGTATAATCGAGTCCTTTATACTGTCCGCCCTGGTCATCGCCTTTACGTGTATACACGGCGATCGCACCGCCGGCTCCGCCACCGATCGCACCCATGAACGGCGGTCTGAAAACCTTAATAAAGGCCACATCCGCCATGGAAATGGTATTCAGTCTTTCTGCATCTGTGGGCATTTCATCTATGAACATGGCTGTACCACTGCCGCGCCAGCTTACGGTTGCATCATTACTCAATGAATTGGTGATCTTTAATCCCGCTACAGTAGATTGAAGGTAATTCAGCACCGTTCCCGCAGATTGCGACCGCGGGTCTGTAATCACGTCAAACATGATCGCATCCGACCCGGTAAACATGCCATTTGCATATTTTTCATCCATCTCTTCCAGCCTGGTTCGTACCCTTGTTTTAACCACTACTTCCTGTAGGGTCGATTGCTTCATGAGCTCATCTGCTTTGGCCTGTTGCTCAGCCAGTATTCTTGTCCGTGCAATAGCTGCAGTATCTGTAATGAAAAAAGGCGGTGTTGCGGGTAATAAACTGCGCGGATCCGGCTGGTAGAAATTATTGCCGATTTTCACCTGGCTTCTTCCGGGCAGGCTTGTCCGGTTCAGCTGGTAATACACTTTTGTGGTATCGAAAAGGATCAGGTTATTCTCTTCAAAACTGCCGTCCGGTTTTAAGGGTGAGAAAATAAACTGCCGCGACGAATCTTTGCTCTGCAGGATCAGGTTCACCATCTGTGCCTTTTTGATCTTGCTCTCATTGAGATTATCGATCTTTCCCGCAATGGTCAGGTAGGAAGTATCGGGTCCGTATTTCGGCGCTGGGATTTTACCGGCCCAGATATCATTCCAGTTATATCTCCTCCAGCCATTCGTCAGCATCACAAGATCAAGCCGCGAAGCTTTTTCCGCGTCTTCCCCGTCAGAAAAATAATAGGTTGGATTTTTGATATAGCCTTTGATCTCCGACGACAGTAACAGCCTTGAAATGATATTAGACGATGGATCAGCGCCCGCTTCTGCATCAGTAACAGCCATGGACAGGTTAACCGGCGTGGAATCGGGCAATACTATCTCATAAGCATTATAACCTCTTTTTTCAAGGCTCACCGTATCAGTTGCAACCGATGCTTCTACATGATATTCGTTATTGTTTACGAACAGTATCCGCTCTGCCAGCGGCTTCTGGTTCTTATCAAAAAGTGTTAACAGCAATACTCCCGAGAAAAAATTACCCGTTGGCAGCAGCGCCGCAACCCTTGTTTTATTTTCAAGATTGGCCAATGCCCTGAACACCACCTGCTGGTTCATCGTTGCTACGATGGTTATTTTTTTCTGCTCATCAGGCACGCTGGCTGAGCGCTCTATCGAGAACTGTCTTTGCTGGCTCCCATTCAGAACAGACAATACAACACCCGATGGTTTGGCCGCGGGCAATGTTACGCTGCGGTCCTTTCCGGTTTCATCTTTCCAGTAAGCAGTATAGATCTCGCCGGGTCTTGGCGTGTACCTGAGTGACCCCATTCCGTCGTGCACAGTTGAAAATTCGGCCACCAGCTCATCCTTGTTATTCTTCACAATACCATTCAGCTGAACGGGCTCTCCGGCAGTATTGATGGCTTTGAATGCCGTAAGGCAGGATATATTTTCTACCAGATCTCCGCCCTCCGGGTAGAAACTGAGATTAGTAACAGGAACACCTGTTTTCTGTACAACCTGTGCAGATTTCGCTCCCACTACATTGAATTTTTTCCTGAAGAGGAACGCAGAATCAAAATTGAGCATCCATTTGGTATAGGCAACGGCCTCCAGCTTGTCGCCGGCATATTGTGCAGGTATGGTAAAACTTCCTGAGGCTGATGAATAAACAACAGGCGCCGCAAGATGACTGATCAGCTTTCCCCCTGCATCATACCAGTCGATATAAAAATTACGGCTGATTTGCGATGTTGCCGTGCCCGACATCAGATACGCTTTGAAAAAGATCGTTTGCCCGGGGCCATAAGTGCCATTATCGAACTGAACATATACTTTCTCCTGCGGCAGCCGTTTATTGTAATTGATGAGTAATGAATCGATCACCTGGGTGTGTGATACGCCTGCAAGGAACATACAGGTAAGCAGTAAAATAGCCGGTTTTAGCTTCATAAAGAAGGATTTATCCATTTCATACAGACTAATAAAGCCAGACGAGGTTTAACGCACACAAATAGTGCCAACGTCCGGCTGAAGTATGATCCGGATAATCCTGCTAATGAAAAAGCTTATTCTGATCAGGGAGTCAGCTGGCTGCTGAGGCGCTTCAGTTCAATTTCGGCATTTTTGGCCGTATAGGAAAGATTAACCAGCCTGAATCCGGCCAGCTCAAAACTTTCCTGTGCCTGTTTTACCTCTACAATAGTGGCCTGGCCCAGCTGGAAACGCTGCATAACCAGATTTACCAGGTCCTGGGCGAGCTTATAATTCTCTTTTTCTGTTTTGATCTGAAGCAGGGTGCTGGCGTATGACTGGTAAGCACGTACCGCAGCCGTTTCAAGATCCAGGGCCGTAGTTTCCCTGATCGCTTTGGCGCTGCGGGTGTTGATGGCAGCTACCTGTTGTTGTTTTTTGAAAATGCCGCCATTGTAGATCGGGATGGCAAGGCTCACGCTCACGAACGGACCATAACTCTGGTTAAGCAGGCTGAAACCCGCGCCGCTTTTGTTGCTGCTGAAATTATATCCTGTGTTGGCACGTAAGGTAGGATAACGCTGTGCCGCCACTTCTCTTTCTATGAATTCGTTGATTCTGATCTGCTGATCTGCCGATACCAGTAAGGGGTTCGACTGTATCCGGCCGCGGATCGCATCCAGGCTGATCTCATTATTAAATGTAATCGTGTCCTGTATTACGATGGAGGAATCCGGTGTGGTGAAAACCAGCCGGAGCAGGTCGGTTTTTGCCTGGTCGATGGTGAGCTGCTGCGTGATCTGCGACTGGAGCAGTGTATTGAGATCGAGCTGTGACTGGTAAATATCGGCATTATTGGCCATGCCTGCTTCCTGGCGGGCGCGGAGAATCGCGAGACGTTGCCTTGAAACCTCGATCGACTGCTGGATCGTTTTCATGAACTGTTGCTGCCTTACGATCTCGTAATATTTAGTCTCTACAGACGCGATCGTATTCTGGATCTGAGCATTCAGCAGACTTTCGCTCTGGTGCTGCAACTCATTCAGACGCTGCCTGGTAGCTGTTACCCTGAAACCGTTGAAGAGCAGGATACTGCCTGTTACACCTGCAGTAAGATTATTGGATCCTACATTATCTCTTTTGGTGTCGCGGGTAGCATCTGTGAACTTCTGGTTGATCGTGGTGATCTGCTCGTTATCGCTGATGTTGGCATTAACGGTTGGCAGGCCGCCGGCAACGCCGGCATTGTTGTTAATGGTATTGATCTCAAGGCTGTTTTTGGCCAGCTGTATATCATAGCTTTTCTTCAATGCAGTATTTACCGCATCAGCCAATGTTAACCTTTGTTGGGCGTGACTGCCGGCAGAAACTGCAAGCAGCAGAATGAACAGTGATCTTTTCATGCTTAGTGAAATTACCAACACCATCAAAAGAAGTACAAAAAATTACATCAACGGGTCATCAGCTTACCAAGGTACCCACGTTCATTCCCTGAACCACCTGCAGCAGGTTTCCGGGTCTGTTCATGTCGAATACGATGATAGGCAGCTTGTTTTCCATGCAGAGCGTGAAAGCGGTCATATCCATCACTTTCAGGTTGTTGGAAATACAATCCTGGAATGTGATCTTTTCATATTTAACGGCCGCAGGGTCTTTTTCAGGATCAGCAGTGTAGATACCGTCTACACGTGTTCCTTTCAGGATCACATCAGCTTTCATTTCAATTGCACGCAGTGAGCCGGCTGTGTCTGTAGTAAAATAAGGGTTACCTGTACCGGCACCGAAGATCACCACACGGCCTTTCTCCAGGTGACGTAATGCTTTCCTGCGGATATAAGGTTCTGCAACCTGTTCCATGTTGATAGCGCTCTGTAAACGGGTATACACGCCTATTTTTTCCAGCATTGCCTGCATCGCCATCGCGTTGATCACGGTTGCGAGCATGCCCATATAGTCGCCATGCGCTCTTTCGATACCGCTGTCGGCTTCGTTCATGCCACGGTAGATATTACCGCCACCGATCACTATTGCCACCTGAACACCGAGGTCGGTTACCAGTTTAATATCGTGTGCGTATTGTTCAATGATCTTTGGATTAAATGGATCTCCGTTATGTTGTTCCCCAAGCAGGGCTTCACCGGATAATTTCAGAAGAACTCGTTTGAACTTAGGTAACATGAGCGGGATTATTTTAAATGCAAATAACCTGATTTTTCGATGAGTTGCCAAACGAAAAAGAACCGGACCTGCTGTATACATGGCTTCATGGCGATCCCGAAAATAAAAAAGGGCGCATTTGGCGCCCCTTTTCATACTATTCTATACTGTAATCACAGGAATTAACCCAGTGCTACACGTTTAAATCCGGTTACTTTCAGATCAGCACCTGCGCTCTTCAGGTAATCAGCCACGCTCATACCGCCGTCTTTTACAAAAGCCTGGGCAAGCAGTGTCTGTTCTTTGAAGAAGGCGTTCAGTTTACCTTCAGCGATCTTTGCGATCATATCTTCAGGTTTGCCTGCCATTTTAGGATCTTCCTTCATGGTATCGATGATGATTGCCCTTTCCCTTTCTACAGTTTCTGCCGGTACTGAATCAGCATCTACCGCTACAGGATTCATCGCAGCGATCTGCATAGCGATATCTTTTCCTGCTTCAGCAGATTCACTGCTCAGTCCTACCAGTACACCCATACGGTTTGCACCGTGGATATAAGATGCTACATAAGGAGCTTCGAGTCTTTCAAATTTAGCCACACCGATTTTTTCACCGATAGCAGCCAGTTTGTCGTTGATCATGTCTGCAACTTTAGCACCACCGATCAGCACTTCATTCAGTTCTTCAGCGCTCTTTACATCGTTTTCTACCGCAGCATTTGCAATGCTCTGTGCGAAAGCAACGAAATCAGCATTTTTAGAAACGAAATCAGTTTCGCAGCTGATGCAAACAATGAATCCTGTTTTGTTATCAGCAGAAGTTTTCGCAATGATCACACCCTCTTTCGCTTCACGGTCGCTGCGTTTTGCGGCAACTTTCTGGCCCTGTTTACGGAGCCAGTCGATGGCTGCTTCAAAATCGCCATTGGTTTCAGTTAAAGCTTTACGGCAATCCATCATGCCGGCGCCTGTAGCCTGGCGCAGTTTGTTGATATCAGCGGCTGTAATTGTTACAGTACTCATATTGTTTATAGTTTTTTAGATTTTGAATGTAGGCGTTCCCATCCGGTTGCAGATGAGATGAACATCGGTTGTTTAACAACAATTGAGCCATCACGCCATAGCCTTACAACCATGACATAATGGCTCAATATTTCAATGATTAGCGGCTACCACCACCAGCAGGGCGACGATTGCTGTTACCTCCCGGTACGCGACGTTTAGGCGCTGCACCCGGACCAGACTGTGCTCCGCTGCTGCGCTGCCTTCCGCCACGGCCACCTTCAGACTGTGCTTCAGCTTCCAGGCGACGTGCTTTTGCTTCGTTCTCGTTGTTAGACTCTTCTGTTTCGTCTTCATCCTTAGATGCCTGACGCTCAGTGAGACCTTCAGCGATAGCTGCTACAATATAGTTTACAATGATTGCGATAGATTTAGTTGCGTCATCGTTAGATGGGATCGCGAAGTCTACCTTGTTGGGATCACTGTTGGTATCAACCATACCGAAAGTAGTGATGCCCAGGCGTTTTGCTTCTGAAAGCGCAATGTGCTCATGTCCGATATCAACCAGGAACAGCGCTGCAGGAAGGCGACCCAGTTGGGCGATACCACCCAGCACTTTCTCCATTTTATCTTTATCGCGGCTTAAAGTAAGGCGCTCTTTCTTGGTCAGGCTTTCTGCGCTGCCGTCTGCCAGCATTTTCTCGATGCTCTGCATCTTCTTCACGCTCTTGCGAACAGTGTTGAAGTTGGTAAGCATACCACCCAGCCAGCGTTCAGTTGCGTAAGGCATGTTCACGCGTTTTGCGCACTCGCTTACGATTTCTTTCGCCTGCTTCTTGGTAGCAACGAACATGATCTTTTTACCGCTTTTTGCGATCTGTTTAACAGCCGCAGCTGCTTCCTGCAGATGGTCTACAGTTTTATTCAGGTCTATGATGTGAATGCCTTTCTTCTCAGCGAAGATGTAAGGCAGCATCTTAGGATTCCACTTCTTTTTCAGGTGACCAAAGTGTACACCGGCCTCCAGCAATTGTTGTTGTAATGAAGTGTTATTTTCCATCTTATATAATTGTTGTAATGATTTAAATAATGTTTGTTGTTCGTAGTTTGTTGTCTGTGGCCGATTCTGAACACCAGACCCAAACTCCAAACCCCAGACCAAGTATTAACGTTTGCTGAACTGGTAGCTTCTACGTGCTTTCTTATGGCCGAATTTCTTACGTTCAACACCGCGCGGATCGCGTTTCAGCTGACCTGCTGCTTTCAGTGAAGGACGGAATTCTGCATTTACTTCCAGCAGCGCACGTGCAATACCCAGCTTCGCAGCTTCGGCCTGGCCTTTCAAACCACCACCTGCAGCATTGATAACGATATCGTACTTACCTACAACATCAGCTGTTTTCAATGGAGATTCTACCTGGTTCTGCAGGTATACCAGCGGAAAATATTCTTTATAATCTTTGTCGTTTACAGTGATCTTACCATCGCCCTTGCTGATGAAAACACGGGTAACGGCTTCTTTACGGCGACCAACTGCGTTTTTTTGTTTTTCCATTTATGTTGGAATTAAAGCGTTTTAAAAGTAGTTTCTTAGAATTTCAGTTCTTTAGGTTGCTGTGCGCTGTGCGGATGAGCCGTACCAGCATATACAAACAGCTTCTTGATCATTTTACGGCCAAGACGGTTTTTAGGCAGCATGCCTTTTACCGCTCTTTCCATGATCACTTCAGGACGACGCTTGATCAGATCCTGAGCTGCTTCTTCCTTCTTACCACCCGGATAACCAGAGTAGTTCAGGTATTGCTTGTCTTCGAACTTGTTGCCTGTGAAAACAACTTTTTCTGCATTGATGATGATCACATAATCGCCGCAATCTACGTGTGGCGTATAATATGCTTTGTTTTTACCGCGCAGTACCGCCGCGATCTTGGAGGCAATACGTCCTACGGTTTGATTAGTACCGTCAACTACATACCAGTTGTGCTGTACGGTAGCCGCATTCGCATGCTTGGTGGTGAAATGAAGTTTACTCATGATATTTCTGTTTAAGTGATGCCGGCGCTATCCCGCCGGTTTTTAATGGACGGCAAAGGTACGGGCCTGTTAGGCATTTTTCCAACAAAAAGGGGCCTTATTTAAAATCGCATCTTTATAATTAATTGATAATCAATAAAGAATTTGCACATTAATTTATCATCATCCCTGGAATCCGCTAAAAACAAGGCATTTAAGGTTACAGGAACTATTTTGTCCCTTGCAGCAAGGCTTACAGCAAGATCCCGTATTCGGGAAATAAGGAAGATGATGTTCAGTTCTCCAGCCATTACCTTTGATCACTTAATTCATCCGGCTTGAGCTACAGAAAATTCCTTGCTGACCAGCTTTTTACAGGCCATTCCCTGCATACCAATGCCGGGCTGGTCCTTATCTCCGATCCTTCGGGCATGATCCTCGATATCGTACCTGAACAGGACGCCGGCGATGATATACTGCGCCTGGATGGCTTGCTTTCGCCCGGGTTTATCAACGCCCATTGTCATCTCGAGCTCAGCCATATGCGCGGGCAGATTCCCGAACACACCGGACTGGTGGATTTTGTTTTCAACGTGGTTACCCAGCGCCATCTTCCCGAAGCGGAGATCAGGGACGCGATAGACAGGGCAGAAAATGAAATGCGGGAAAACGGTATCGTTGGCGTAGGCGATATCTGCAACACTGCTTTAACCCTCGCGCAGAAGCAAAAGGAAAACCTGGCTTATTATAATTTTGTTGAGGTAAGCGGCTGGGCTCCGGCTGTAGCTGCGGAACGTTATGCTAAAGCTGCCGAGCAGTGCGCCCTGTTCCGGAACGAATCTTCCGGCCGCGCCGTGCTGGTACCCCATGCTCCCTATTCCGTGTCGGATCCACTCTGGACCTTGCTGCAGCAGGGATTCGGCAGGCAAACCATCAGCATGCATAACCAGGAAACGGCTTTTGAAGACGAGCTTTTCCTTTCCGGAACCGGCGGGTTTTCCAGGATGTACGAAATGATGAAGCTAGATACTTCTTTCTTCCAACCAACAGGCAAAAGCAGCCTCGCTTCTTCCATCTCCCGTTTTGCAGATGCCGGGAAACTCCTGCTCGTACACAATACATTTACCGGAGCACAGGATCTTGACCTGCTGGCTGCATCCGGGCTCGAAGCATATCTATGCCTTTGCATCAACGCCAATCTCTATATTGAAAATGCCGTCCCGCCGGTGGAACTGTTCCGGAAATACGGCAACACGATGGTGGTTGGAACAGACAGCCTTGCCAGCAATCACAGTCTCAGTATCCTCGACGAGCTGAAAAGTATCGCACAGCATTTTCCGCAGGTACCCATGTCTGAAATGTTACAATGGGCAACACTTAACGGTGCAAAAGCCTTGCAGATGGATGATGTTGCGGGTAGCTTTGACAAAGGGAAACGTCCGGGTATCATCCTGTTACAGCAGGCCCCCGGCAAAATTGAAACCGTTACGACTGTACAAAGGATTCTTTGACATTAAAAGCTTTGTGAAGGATGGTTGTTCCTGCTCTGATCTGGAATTTCAGCTGTTGATGGCCAGACTTTAGAATACCCGGCCAGGTGCAGTTATGCAACGCTGGAGGAGAACGATTTAATTGAATTTAAAATCACTTTCTTGGATTGAGCTTCCTCCTCAATATCAAAGTCATCCTGCAGACCAAGCCAGAATTTTGCGGAATTACCAAAATACTTACTCAACCTCAGTGCCGTGTCTGCCGTGATTCGCCGGTTTCCTTTTATGATTTCAGAAATACGTGTCTGAGGTATTTCAATATCCTTCGCCAGTTTATAGGCCGAAATTGCTAACGGTAATAGAAATTCTTCGTTTAAAATTTCTCCCGGATGAATATTTTTCAGCTTAGCCATTGTTGTTGTTTTAATGATAATCAACTATTTCAACTTCTCTTGCGTTTCCGGCAACCCATTTAAAGATAATTCTCCATTGATCATTGATCCGAATACTATAGAAGTCTTTTAAATTTCCAGACAACTTCTCTAAGCGGTTAGCTGGTGGAATTCTTAAGTCTGTCAAATTAACAGAGTTGTTAATCATCCTTAATTTACGCCTGCCGATATTTTGAATCTCAACAGGCAATTTTTTAACCCGAATCCCCTCCCAGATGCTCTCTGTCTCAGAATTACCAAACGAAATAATCATACTATCGTTTTGCGTTACTAACGCCAAAGGTATGCATTTTTTCAGGAATTAAAAAAACTAAACTTAACTGCTCCTAACTCAACACTTCCTGCAGAATGGAAAGGCTTTTCATTTCACCGAAATCGGAAATATGAAGCGCCAGGTAACTGTGGTAAGCCTCCAGCAGCTCCCGTCTCATGTGCCGGTTCAATGCAATCCGTTCAAGGTCATTGTAAAAATGCAGTGCCAATAATTGCGAAGTGATCTCTGCCTGACTTCCATCCAGAAAATATGGATGCAGCGGTTTTTCATGCATGAACACCCCTTCCTGCAAATCCAGTATGGGTGTGTCCCTGTGATAAGTTCCCTGCATGCGGAAACCCAGCTCGCTGCCGAGATGCAGTATAAAATAGAGCGGAAGGTTGGCGCTTAACGTGTCACTTCCCTTATCCAGCTGCTTTAACGTATCTTCTATCAGGTAAAAAAGTTCCGGGTTTGCTTCGGGCTGTTTCAGCGTATGCTGCAATAATTCGATCACATACATCGACACCGCATTTTTCTTTACATCGAACAGCAGGTTCTCGTACAGGTAGCCCCACTCAAAATTTTTGATGAACTGCAGTTGCTTCTGCTCATTGTGATAAACCTCCATATCCAGTATGGCGGCAGGCTGAAAATAACCGGCTTTTCCGGCGGATGTGCGGGTGCTTTTCCGTACCCCTTTTACCATGTAACTCTGGATGCCGAATAATTCCGTGTACAGGGTTGCAATGATGCTCGTGTCACCGTATTTCACTGTCCGTAAAACAATTCCTTTGGTTGTGTGCACCATTGCGGGAAAATTGATCTGCGTAAAATTACCGCATAAGCATAAAAAAGGGCCTGTAACCAGACCCTTATTATCTTATACTGCTCCTGTGAACTGCTTCAGGAAGCGGATATCATTCTGGGAATATAACCGCAGGTCGTTCACCTGGTATTTCAGTTGCGTGATCCTTTCCACACCCATACCGAATGCGAAACCTGTGTATTTATTCGGATCGATGCCAAAGTTTTCCAGCACTTTCGGATGCACCATACCACTGCCGAGGATCTCTACCCAGCCGGTATGTTTACAGATATTACATCCATCACCACCGCAGATCAGGCAGCTGATGTCCATTTCTGCACTGGGCTCGGTGAAGGGGAAATAGCTGGGCCGGAAACGGACTTTTACATCCTTGCCGAACATTTCCTGCACAAAGAAATACAGGGTTTGTTTCAGGTCTGCAAAACTCACGTTCTCATCTATATATAAACCTTCCACCTGGTGAAAAAAGCAATGCGCTCGCGCACTTACGGTTTCATTACGGTAAACACGGCCCGGACAGATCACGCGGATCGGGGGTTTCTGGCTTTCCATTACGCGCGCCTGTACACTGCTGGTATGCGTACGGAGTAACCAGTCGGGGTTCTGACTGATGTAAAATGTATCCTGCATATCGCGCGCCGGATGGTCTTCCGGCAGGTTCATAGCACCGAAATTGTGCCAGTCGTCTTCAATTTCAGGTCCTTCGGCAACCGCAAAACCCAGCCTGCGGAAAATGGAAACGATCTGGTTACGGACAATGCTCAGCGGATGTCTTGTTCCCACACCGATCTGGTCGCCGGGCAGGCTCCAGTCGTAGCCGGCAGCAGCTTCGCCGCCTTCAGTAGCGGTAGCTGCTTTCAGTTCCTCGTATCTTGCTTCTGCAAACTGTTTGAACTCGTTCAGTACCAGGCCGAAAGCTTTTTTCTGCTCGTTCGGCACTTCTTTCATCCCGCCCATTACATCCTTTACAATTCCTTTGGTACCGAGGAATTTAATACGGAAAGCCTCAACCGCTTCGGGTGTTTTACCTTCAAAAGCGGCCATTTCCTTTTTATAGGCCTCCATCTGTTGCACTAACTGTTCCATGGGGCGAAGATAACGCAGATTTGATATGTGTAAAGGAGGATTTAACATCGCCTGTTGCATAAATATTGCCATATAGCGCCGGCAATGCTTACATTTGCCTTTGCAGATTCACAATTACATGGAATATAATACCGACAGAAATTACCTTGGGATGAAGGAATACGGCCGTCACGTACAGAAGATGGTTGAATTTCTCCTTACCATTGAAGACAGGGAAAAGAGGCAGCAGCAGGCGAATGCAGTGATTGAACTGATGGGCTTTCTGAACCCGCATCTGAAAAACGTTGAGGATTTCAAGCATAAATTATGGGATCACCTGTTCTTCATCAGCGATTTCAAGCTGGATGTAGATAGTCCATATCCTATTCCGCAAAGAGAGACCTATAAACAGAAACCGGATCCTTTGCCTTATCCGAAACGCCACCCGAGGTATGCCCACCTGGGTAAAAACCTGGAAGTGGTGATCGACAAGGCGCTGAAAGAAGAGAACCCTGAGAAAAAAGCCGGTTTCGCGCATGCCATTGCTTATTACATGAAGCTTGCTTACAGTAACTGGCATAAAGAACTGGTACACGATGATGCCATCCGCAGTGAGCTGAACAATATCACCGGCGGTGAACTGGAGTTCAGCAACACGCCTTATATCAAACACCGCAATCAGAATTTTGAGCGCGATGACTACGGCAACAGCGGTGGCAGAAGCGGCGGACGCTGGCAGCAGAATTTCGGTGGCCGTAACAACAACAACCGTAACAACCGCAACAACAATAATAACAACAGCGGCGGACGCAACAACAACCGTAACAATAATAACGGTGGCGGACGTAACAATAATAACCGTAACAATAATAACGGCGGTGGTCAGTTCAAAAAAAGGTATTGATCACAAGAATACTATTTACAGGAAGCCGGCATCCGCCGGCTTTTTTATTGCCGCTAACCGGCTGAAACACTCTTATCCCTGCTTATATTCGTTGTGTCATTTAATCCAACGTCTTTATGAGTGCTTTTGAAGTAACAGGTGGCCGTCAGCTGAAGGGAGATATTCACCCGCAGGGTGCGAAAAACGAAGCGCTCCAGATCCTGGCAGCGGTATTACTCACCGCAGAGCCCGTAACCATTTCCAACATACCGGATATTCTCGATGTAAACCTGCTGCTGGAACTGCTGGAAGATATCGGCGTAAAAATTACCCGTACCGACAGGCATAGCTGTATACTGCAGGCCGATGATATCAACCAGGATTATCTCGCTTCAGAAGCTTTCCGTAAAAAAGGCGGGAAACTGCGCGGCAGCGTAATGCTGGCAGGGCCCATGCTCGCCCGTTTCAAAAAAGCCTATATCCCCAAACCAGGCGGCGACAAGATCGGACGCAGGAGGCTGGATACCCATATCATCGGTTTTGAAAAGCTGGGCGCGAAATTCGAATACGATGAAGAGGCCGGCTGTTTCAAATTATCGGCATCTCAGCTTACCGGAACTTATATGCTGCTGGATGAACCTTCCGTTACCGGTACGGCCAATATTGTAATGGCAGCTGTTCTGGCTGAAGGGATCACCACTATCTATAACGCCGCCTGCGAGCCTTACCTGCAGCAACTCTGTCATATGCTGAACAGGATGGGTGCCAGGATCACCGGCATCGGCAGCAACCTGCTGCAGATTGAGGGCGTAACAACATTGAAAGGTACCACACACCGCATGCTCCCCGACATGATAGAGATCGGAAGCTTTATCGGCCTGGCCGCCATGACGCAGAGCGAGATCACCATCAAAAATGCCGGTGTTGCTCATTTGGGTGTGATCCCTGATAAGTTTGCGCAGCTGGGTATTCAGTTTTCTATTACGGGAGACGATATTCATATTCCCGCGCAGGACAGCTACGAGATCCAGACCTTTATGGATGGCGGCATTCTCACTATTTATGATCATCCCTGGCCCGGGTTCACGCCGGACCTGTTGAGTATTGTACTCGTTGTAGCCACACAAGCCATCGGCAGCGTACTCATTCACCAGAAAATGTTCGAGAGCAGGTTGTTCTTTACGGATAAGCTGATCGACATGGGTGCACAGATCATCCTCTGCGATCCGCACCGCGCAACGGTGATAGGTCTGGGCAGAAAACATAACCTCCGCGGCATCAGCATGAGCAGCCCCGATATCCGCGCCGGTCAGGCATTGCTCATCGCTGCATTGAGCGCAGAAGGAAAAAGTATTATCCAGAACATTGAACAGATCGATCGCGGCTATCAATACATCGATCAACGGTTAAATAATATCGGCGCAGCCATCCGGCGAATTGACTAAGCCGTTCGTTCATCGCATTAAAAAAGCCAGTGTTGTACACTGGCTTTCTCATTATTGTATTGCCGACCTAGTATTTTGCAGGCTGACCTGGTTTAGGAGTCGATTTTTTGATGAACTCGCGCAGGTGCTCGTTGCTGGTAGAAAGATCTTCCTTGCGCAGGTACATCATGTGACCGCTGCGGTAGCCTTCCCACGACATACGGTCTTTCAGTTTTCCGCCCGGATCCATCTGCCACATGTTGTATTTCGCATTGAAATAATCACAGGCGCCATCATAATAGCCCGACTGTACAAACACATGCAGGTAAGGATTCTGCGCCATAGCGGCACGCAGGTTCTCGCCGGTTCTGTTGTTGGTTCTGTCCCACTGGCCAACTGGTCCGAACATATAGTATTTCAGATCGGTTTTGTATTTCAGCTCTTCACGCAGGTACATATTGATGGCCGGTGTGAAGGAATGTAGCCATGAAGTAAGTTCCGCATTGAAATCAGGTCCGTCGCCCCCGTCTTTTTTATCAAGCCCGAGGTAACGTGAATCGAGGCGGCCAACGGTATAACCCCTGTCGCGCAGCAGTTCTTTCCAGAAATAATTGGTAGGGATATCGAAGTTCTGCTGCAGCACTTCTTTTTCGCTGATGCCGGAATAGCGGGCCACTTTTGCAGCAATTTCTTTTTTCTTCGCATCGCTGATGGTATGTCCCATGGCAAGCGCGGGGATGAATTCATTGATGGTGAACTGCTCTACTTCGGGCAGGAATGCAGTGAGGTCTTTTTTCTGCAGGTCGGCGCTGAGTGCTTTGTGGTACCAGGCTGTAGCTGCGAAATAAGGCAGTTTCAATGCCGCTGCAACCGGGCCATCCCTTTCGATACCGAGATCGGTAGGTGATACCAGGATCACACCGTTCAGGTACATCCAGTGATTGCTCTGCAGTTCCAGTGCGAGGCCCGCCACACGTGCTGTGCCGTAGCTTTCGCCGATCAGGTATTTAGGCGAGGCCCACCTGTTGTACCGGCTCACGAAAGTATTGATCCATTCTGCGAGGTAACGGATATCTGCGTTAACTCCGTAGAATTTCGATCCCGGAACATCTTTGACCAGCTGGCGTGAGAAACCGGTATTCACAGGGTCTACGTATACAATGTCTGCCACATCGAGGATAGAGTGCGGGTTATCTTTCATACCATAAGGTTGTACCGGATAGCCTTCATCATCAATTTTGAGGATACGCGGGCCGGTATAACCGATCTGCATCCATACGGAAGCCGTGCCGGGTCCGCCGTTGAAGGAGATCACGAGTGGCCTGGTAGTGCGGTCGTTCACATCTGTGCGCTCATAGTAGGTATAGAAGATGCCGGCGATGGCTTTGCCGTCGTCGTCCCATACAGGCAATGTGCCTGCAATGGCTTTATAAGGAACTTTCTGGTTCTTGATGGTTACTTCACCTTTCGTGGTAACACTGGATTCCGCGTCAAGGGTTCTTTTGGGAGCAGATTGCGGCTTGTCGTTTCTGGCCGCTACTGAATCTGAAACAACCGGCCTTTGCGCAAACGAGATAATGCTGCAGCAGAGTGCCAGGGACAGCAGGCTTTTTTTCATGTTAGATTTGGTTTAAAGCATAAAAGAACTGAGCGCATATGCGCTCAGTTTTCATTTTCTCAAGCCTAAATGTAGGTAATTTATTGTTTCAGGAACGACCCGATCAACGAACGGTAAGCATCGCTTCCACGGGCTTCGGCGCACCGAGTGTTTCACTTCTTTTCCCGGGCAATGCCCCGCCGATCTGTATTTTTATTTTCCCCGGCAGCAATTGCCGCTGACCAGATTCGTTAACCTGCATCAGCATTTCCGGCGTTAAGGTGAAGCTGATAATTGCAGTTGCGCCAGCCCTTATCCGGATCCGTTTAAATCCTTTCAGCGAATACAAAGGCATATTTGCACCCGCGTTTTCAGTTGTAAGGTATAACTGCGCTACTTCATCTGCCGCAAGGCTGCCGGTATTCTGAATTGTTACCGTTGCCGTTATTGTCTTCGTTTTATCGGTAACGGATGATGAAAGCTTCAGGTTGCTGTAGTTGAATGTTGTGTAACTCAGGCCATAGCCGAACGGGTACATGGGTTCTGCCGTCATGTAACGATAGGTTCTTCCCTTCATCGAATAATCTTCATAAGCCGGTAACTGATCCAGCGATTTTGGGAAGGTAACCGGCAGTTTTCCGGAAGGTGATACTTTTCCGAAAATCAGATCGGCCACTGCATTGCCACCTTCTTCGCCGGGATACCATGCAAGCAATACCGCATCTGCCAGCTCATGTACTTCCGCAAGATTCATCGGGCTGCCGCCGGTGATCACCGCGATCACGGGTTTGTTATGCCCCGCTTTCAGTTTACGAAGGAAATTTACCTGGTGTTCCGGGATATTGTAATCTAAGCGATCGCCGTTGAAAGGAGATGCAATGGTTTCGCCTTCTTCTCCTTCCAGCTGCCCGTTAATACCCATCACAACAATGGTGGCATCCGCATTTTTAGCTTCACCTGAAGTCCAGTCCGCATCAATGGCATTCGGACGATCCAGTAAAATTCCCTGCCGGTATAATAACTGGCTTCCGGGTTTTACCTGGCCGGCGATCCCTTCCAGCACTGTTACGAATTGATTGTTGATGCCGTAATAATTCCCAAGCAATGCTTCAATGGAAGTGGCATTCGGACCGGTAACGAAATATTTGGGGAGATCATTTCTTAACGGCAGCACCCCGTTGTTTTTCAGCAGCACGATGGACTGCTGTGCCGTCTTCCGTGCAAGATCGCGGTTAGCCTGGCTGTTGATCACTGTTTCCGGAATTTTGTTGTATGGGTTCGATTGCGGCGGATCGAACATACCCAGCCGGAAACGTGTTCTTAATAAAATGGCCAGTGAACTGTCTATTTTTTTCTCTGTTACCAGGCCTTGCTTTACTGCTTCCAGCAATGCTGGGAATGTGCTGCCGCATTCCAGGTTTACACCACTGTTCAGTGCAAGCAGGGCTGCTGGTACGGCGCCGGTTACTATCTTATGCCCCTGGTAAAAATCGGAAAGCGCCCAGCAATCTGATACCACATGACCGCGGAAATTCCACTGGTCCCGCAATACATTTTTTAAAAGATAGGTGTTGCCGCAGCAGACCGCATCGTTGGTTCTGTTATAAGCGCACATTACCGCTTCCACTTTTACATCTACCAGTGCTTTGAAGGCGGGCAGATACGTTTCCCAGAGATCTTTCATCGAAACCTGGGCATTGAACTCGTGTCTTGTTTTTTCCGGACCGCTGTGCACAGCGTAATGTTTGGCACATGCGGCTACTTTGAGATAGCGCGGATCATCCCCCTGCAATCCTTTTACAAATGCCACACCTATTCTCGAAGTGAGAAAAGGATCTTCACCATAAGTTTCCTGGCCACGCCCCCAGCGCGGATCGCGGAATATATTGATGTTGGGTGTCCAGAAAGTTAATCCGCCATATTGCATCCTGTAGTCTTTCCGGATGGCCGCGTTATACATGGCACGGGCTTCATCCGATATAGCCGTTGCAACTGCTTTTGCAAGACTATCGTTGAAAGTAGCGGCCAGTCCGATCGCCTGGGGAAATACGGTAGCCACACCTGAACGCCCTACCCCGTGCAGGGCTTCGTTCCACCAGTTGTAGGCCGGAATGTGTAGTTGTTCCACAGCCGGGCTGCTGTAGTTCATCTGTTTGATCTTTTCCTCAAGCGTAAGTTTGCTGATCAGGTCATTCACCCTGGTTTCCAGCGGGAGTGAAGGATTCAGATAGGCAGGCGACCGCTGTGCATGTAATAATATGCATAATGAAAGTGCGGTTAACAGCAGGGTTGATTTTTTCATCGGTATCGTCTTTGCGGTAGTTGCGCGTTTGCAACTGTCATCAGACAATATACTCGCTATTTACCGATCTGTCAACCTGCCTCGCATTCCCGAAAGAAGATTTTACCAGCGCGTAACAGGTTCTTTTTTCCTGGTGATGAGTGCTGTGATACCGCTGCTCAGCAGCCAGGCAGCGAAGAAAACGGCTGCCAGCACACAAATGCCGAATACGAGTGAAGGCTCCGCATCAGGCGGATTATTGAATTGCTGAAAATGGCTGATCAAAGTTGCATCCTCCGTAAACCAAGACACAGCCAGCCCCGCGGAAAAAACAACCAGCGCAGCGGATATGCCAACCCTGATGAGCGCGCGGTAGCGGTATGCGGCGTTCCTCTTCCCGGCGGTAACCGAAAGGACCCCTGCCAGTAACGGCCATACCAGCGGCCAGCTGTGCACATCATTAAAAGATGCATGAATGATGAACGCAAATGCTGCGAGTATGGAATAGATTAAGGGCCTTTTCATGCAATGCTTTTCATTTTCTCCTGCAAAAGCCGTTCCATGGGCGGCTCGTTTCAGGTGGCGATACCGGGGTTTTTCCCGTTGTCTGATCTTGATTTCTATACTATGTTCGCCGTTTAAAGTGTGGATATGTTGACTTGCAGGAACAGTACAGTTCACGATAATGCCCCCGACACCTGCGCTGTAAAAGGGTTCATGCTGACGGCAATGCTTGAACTGCTGAAAGCGACTGAGCCCGGAGACCTGATCAATACAGGACTGAAAACCGCGCGGATGCTGGGCAGTGCAGCAGGTGCCGCATTCCTGACCAGCCAGAACCATCTGTATCTCTATGCTGCCGAAGTATCTGAACAGATGCCGCTGAATGGCAGCCCGGTTCACCCGGATGAAACTGCGGGCAGGATCTGCATTGAACAGCAAATGCCTGTTGTAATAGATGATGTGCTTACCGACTCCCGTGTTCATACCTCTTATTATACCCAACCGGGTATCAGAAGCCTGCTGTTGCTGCCTGTAACTTCCGAAAAGATCAAAGGGGCCATTACCATTTACTGGAATGAGCCTGAGATGGCGGGCAAACAATTCCTTGCACATTACAAAGAGCTGGCTGAAATAATTTCAACATCACTCAACAGATTGTTTACTGCTGTACGCCTCGAAAATAAGATTACTGAAAGCACTGAAACTATCGGGAAGTTATCGCGTCAGCATAAACAAATGGAAGATTTCTGTTTTATCGTTTCGCATAATCTCCGCGCCCCGCTGGCCAATCTTTCCATGCTGGGCAGACTCATCGACGATAGTAACGAGAATCTTGAAAAGCAGAGTTATATCAGCAAGATCAATCCTGTGATACATTTCATGCACCAGATCTTTGAAGAGCTGGTGGAAGCCACGCAGGTAAAAATGGATCTTACGGCAGAACGCTCGCTGATCAAACTGAGTGAAAGACTGGATCGTATTATTATGTCGATGCAGGGCCAGATCCTTGCCTGCGGAGTCCGGATCAGTTCCGATTTTTCCGCTGCCAACCAGATCATGTATCCTAAAAAATACATCGACAGCATTCTGAATAATCTCCTTAGTAATGCCGTCAAATACAGGCACCCCGATCGTGTGCCGGAGATCAGGGTTTCTACTTTTATTAAAGATGGGTATATCTGTCTTGAAGTGAAGGACAATGGCCTTGGTATAGACCTCGAGAAGAATGGCGATAAACTGTTCATGCTGCGAAAAGTGTTTCACAGCCATCCTGAAGCAAAAGGAGTCGGTTTATTCATGACCCGCGCGCAGGTTGAAGCTATGGGTGGCCGCATCAGCGCCAGCAGCATTCCCGGGGAAGGCACCAGTTTTATCGTTGAATTCTGTACCGGTTAACGCTTTGTTCTCTTGCTCTTTTTGCCATAAAAAATGGGCTGCAGTATTGCAGCCCATTGTATTTATAACATCATGTATGCTTATCTGATCTGCACATCTGCCAGTACCGGGAAATGATCGGAAGGATATTTGCCCATATAGGTATCCGTCAGTATTCCGTAACGGCTTACTTTAATCTCTTTCGAAACAAAAATATGATCAATGATGCCCGGTCTTTTTACCGTTGCGCCAAAACCGTTGAAAGAGCCGCTGTTGGCATAGCGCAGCGGAGACAAGGTATAGGAATCGAACATAGTTCCTGATTCTGCAATGGATTTATACCATAATGCTTCATGATCTCCGTTGAAATCGCCGGTGAAGATCACGGGTTGCCGACCAGCCAGCTGTGCGATCTTTGCGAGGATCAGTTTACTGCTTTCTTCCCTTGCCTTTACACCCTGGTGATCGTAGTGAACGTTGAAGAAATAAAATTTCTTTTTGGTTTTAACGTCCTGCAGGTAAACCCATGAACAAATGCGGTTCAGCCTTGCATCCCATCCGGGTCCTGGTTTCTCAGGTGTTTCGGAAAGCCAGAAATCGCCCTTGTTCAGCAGTTTGAATTTATCCTTTTTGAAAAAGATCGCGGAATGTTCGCCTTTTTCTTTTCCATCATCCCTGCCGATTCCATAACGTTCGTATTCCGGAAGCGCGGTGCTGAGATCGTTGAGCTGACCGATCAGTCCTTCCTGTGTTCCGAAAATATCGAACTGATGAAAGCGGATCAGTGATGCCACAACCGGAGCGCGGTTCACCCAGAGATTCCCGGTGTCGCTCTGGTTCCCATAGCGGAGATTGAATGTTGCTACTGTATATTGCTGTGCACCTGCAAAACCGCTGATCAGCAATAACAGGAATAACAGTGATCTGAATTTCATGTATGAGTGTTTAACTGTTAATAATTCACGTTCAAAATACTACCATCCCGGGTTTTGTCCAAGTTTCGGATTTACCTGCCGGTCTGCTTCAGGGATCGGGTACAGGTACATCTTGTCGTCCCATTTACGCGGAATGGTATTCAGCCATGTCAGTTCACCGTAAGTATCTTTCGATAACAGCTGCGGGTTTGTTCCGCCGCTCACGGTTGGGGCCACGTGGATATAGGTTACGCCTGCCAGTTGTGTAGCGGGTTTCACTTTGTAGAAATAGACGTCGTTGATGCCATCGCCGTTCAGGTCCATCAGTTTGTCGATAGCCGGAACATAGAAACCGTTCCATTCCATTTCCATCAGCTTACCAGCCTTCCAGCGGATCAGGTCAGGAAAACGAAATCCTTCAAGCACCAGTTCAATACCACGCTCACGTCTGATCTCGAGCAGCGAAGGATCTGAGATATTCGCAAAATATTTGCTCTGCAGGTATGGATCAACAGCAACCGGCTTTGTGGTGGTTCCGTTGGTGATGCCCGCACGCCTTCTCAGCGCGCCTACCGTTTTATTCCAGTCGGCATCTGTAAATGTTCCGAGTTCGGCTTTTGCTTCGGCATAGTTCAGCAGGATCTCCGCGAGGCGCATGATGCAAATGGAATTATCGTTCCGAGATCCGCCATCATAATAGGTATCATCCAGTGTCCATTTGATCGGCTGATAACCGGTATAGGTATAAGAGAATACGGGTGGTGCAGGCTCCGGCGTTCCGCCATTGATGCGTTTGTAATCGCCCATACGGATCGTCTGCTGCAGACGCATATCACGGTTCTTTACTTCGTTTACAAACTGCATGGTATCATAACCCGCTTTTGAGGTAAAGGTTGTACCATCAATATTGAGATAGGTATTTACGAAAGTCCTGATCAGACTCACACGTGCGCCGTAGGTTGCACTGGTCCACCACCAGTTTGCATCGTTGAACAGGCTCAGGGCCGCATCGCTGATCACGGATAACATGATCTCGGATGAAACAGGTGTTTTACTGGTGAAGAGCTGGCGGTATGCTTTATCGGTTCCGCCGGCGGTATTCAGTGTAAAGCCGCCCTCGTCCATTACTTTTTGTGATGCGGTTACCGCTTCTGTTAACCAGGTATTGGCACTGGCTGCCAGCTGCGGGTATTCTGTATGGTATTTTCTGAATGTTCCTTCGAAGAGACAGATGCGTGATTTAAATCCATAGGCAACATAGCGCGTGATCAGACTGCGGCTGTTATCGCTGGTTGCCTTGATATTCTGGCAGGCGAAATTCAGGTCGGCCAGCACGGAATCCATCACGAGCGTGCGCGGGTCACGGCCCCTGTACAGCATCGCGGTATCGCTTACCTCGATCGTTCTGTTGATCCAGGGCACATCTCCGAAACGTTTTACCTTATCGAAATAAAACAGCGCCCGGAACAACCGCGCCAGGCCTATATAGTTCAGGCGCACATCCTGCGGTATTGCCGGGTTGTTACAGTTCTCGAGAAAGTAGTTGATATTCCTTAATGCTGTCCAGCTCCAACCCGAGCTCTGTCTCGGCCCGAATGCGCCATCCCTGATAAAATCCGGCACCTGTGTTCTTGCCGCATAATCGGCCATCTGATCGCCCTGGTGAATGGTAGCGGCATCGGGCAGGATATCGTAAAATGAATTGGCATATAATTCAAGGCCCTTCTCGCTTCCGAATACCGCATTACGTGATGCGGTGGACTCCGGGGTCTGGTCCAGGTTTTTTGTACAGCCTGCCATTACTATGACCGCTGCAATAAATGAGATATATCTTTTCATGATCTTGTTATTGGTTATTATATCAGAAGGTTACTGAAAGTCCCATGGTGAATCCTTTCATGATCGGGTAGTTGTTACCGTTACCGCTCGAGCCATCCGTTACCACACGGTCCGATCCATTGATGCTCTCCACATCCAGGTCTTTTGAAATGCGGTAGAGCGGCGACCAAGTGAGCAGATTCTCGCCTGAAACATACACCCGTGCAGTGTTCGCTCCGATCCTGCGGATCCATTTTCCTGGCAGATTATAGCCGATCTGTATGTTCTTCAAACGCAGGTAAGCCACATTCTGCAGGTATTTTGTCTGTGCCTGGTTCAGTTCGCCTGAGCCATTCTGCGCCACATAACCACGGTAACGCGGGAAGTATGCATCAGGGTTTTGTTCCGACCAGATATTTCCGATATGCGATACCGGCATCTTATTATAAGGCCTGTTGTACTGGCCCCAGAAATAATCGGCTTCAGATCCCGGCCACCAGTCCTGCTTGCCTACACCCTGCAGAAATGCTGAAAAGAAGAAATTATTCCAGTCCGCATCAAGGTTGATACCATAGCTATATCGTGGTGTTGAATTACCGATGATCTGCCTGTCGCCCGGGTTGCCTACCGTATTATCGCCGTTGTTGATGACACCGTCACCATTCAGGTCGCGGAACTTGATATCGCCTGGTAAGAGCTGACCACTGTTGGAGGCTTTGATCAGCGTTTGTTTTGCTGATTTATTGATATCATCCTGCGATTTGAAATAACCATCCGTTACATAGCCCCAGATCTCGCCCACTTTTTGTCCTACATAATAATCTGAAAGACGCCTGTCTGCATTGTTGAACTTGGTGATCTCAGACTGGTAATCGGCAAGTGTGATGCCGATGCTGTAGCTGATCGGTTTTGAGGCGCTTCCGAACCTGTCTTTCCAGCTGAGTGAAATTTCCCAGCCCTTCGTCTTCAGGTCAGCATAGTTTCCTTTCGGGACACCGGTTCCGAAAACAGCGGGAACCGACATACCCACAGTGAACATGTCTGTTGTTTTACGGATATACGCATCACCGGTAAAACGCAGCCTCTTATTCAGCAAAGCCAGATCCACACCAATGTTCTGCGTAGTTGAGGTTTCCCAGGTAAGGCCTTCAGGCAATACGCCAGGCTGACCTGTACGCTGCGGACGAACACCATTCAGTGCCCTGCCCGACTGGGAAATAGAGAACTGCTCCTGGAAAGCATAAGAACCGATGCTGCCGTTACCGAGTGAACCGTAGGAAGCCCTGATCTTCAGGTCGGATATGAATTTGTCGGATACGTTCCAGAAGTTTTCTTTCGAGATCCTCCAGCCGGCAGATACAGACGGGAAGAAGGCGTAACGCTGGCTTTCAGGGAACTTGGATGATCCGTCGTAACGACCATTCACTTCTACCAGGTATTTATCACTGAAAGCATAGTTCAGACGAAAGAAGCCACCGATGATGCTCCATTTTTCCCAGCCGCCGCTGGTAGTGATAGACTGACCCAGCGCGAGGTTGATATCCGTTGCGTTTTCATAGATCAGACCGTTTCGTAATGTTTTAACGCCCTGGAAAGTAGACTGTTCATAGTTATAACCAGCCATTGCTTTGAAGTAATGATCACCGCGGAATTTATTTTCATATTCGCCATAAATATTGGTAGCCATGTATTCGGTCTGGCGGTAGTAATACTGCAGGTCGTTGGTATTTGTTCCCACATACTGAATTACGCCGGGTTTGGTGCTGTAAGGAACAGGAACCCGGATCTGTCTTTCGTTGTTATTCGTATTCTGTATGGTGAAATCACCTTTGATACGGAAATGATCGTTGAAGAAACGCGTGGTGAATGAAGTGGTATTACGGATAATACGCCTGTTCATATCGATACCGTTCTTGCCGTATACAAAATCACCAACAGTATACGCAGCAGAATAAGTAAGTGTTCCGTCAGGATTGAACATGGGCGCATTGGTATGCCCTTCATCCGCCAGGTTCCGCCAGATACCGCCGCCTTCGCCCACGTTGAGCGGGTTATGGTAGGTCATGTTGGAATAGTCCGTATTGTTGTCGATACGCAGCCATGAGAGCAGTTGCATAGAGCCTTTGGCCCTGAAGTTGTATACTTTATAATCATCGGAGTTGAAGCGGAACAGACCATCCTGTCCGAAATACCTGCCGGTGAGATAAAAGCTTGTTTTACCGGAGCTTCCCGCCAGGGAAATATTATGTTCGGTTGAAGCAGTATGTTTTTTATACAACAGGTCGAACCAGTCTGTGTTATCATAATAGACGTATTCACCGGCACCGTTTACCTCCACTTTCGGAAGCGACGGATCTTTTGAACGCCTTTCCAGTTCTGCGAGGTAGGCAGGAGAGAACTTAACTGTTTTGTTTATGTTCTGCGGGGTTTGCGAATAATCGTTCCAGGCAGTCCACGCTTCGTTGAACATCTTGGCAAAGAGGTAGCCGTCGTTTACCAGTTTAGGAACAACAGTTGGATTTTTGATCGAATAATTGGTAGTGTAGGTAATGCTCATTTTATCTTTCGATGCGTTCTTTGTAGTGATGAGCACCACACCGAATGCACCGCGCGCGCCATATACGGCCGCAGACGAGGCATCTTTCAGTACGGAAACAGTAGCAACATCGTTGGGATTAATGAGCGAAGGATCACCTTCCACACCATCGATCAGCACCAGCGCATTACCGCCCTGGCCGATAGAAGTGGTTCCGCGGATATTATAGGTAGGCGACTGGATCGGTTTACCATCCAGCATACGGAGATTGAGGTTGGGAATAACGCCCTGTAAACCCTGTGTGAGGTTAGGAAGCGAGCGGTTCTCCAGTGCTTCGGCAGTAACCTGATCAACGGCTCCGGTAAGGTTCAGCTTTTTCTGGGTGCCGTAACCAACTACCACCACGTCATTCAGCGATGTGTTCTGTAACTGCATTTTAGCCATGAGTTCCAGTGTTGAACCGCTATAGGTAAAAGTTCCGAGCGCCAACTTCTCATAACCGATAAAAGACACTTCAAAAGAATAGTTTTCGCCCTGTTTTAAGGTTGCAATGGTAAATGCACCTTTTGCATCGGACTGAACCGTAATCGCAGTGCCGCTCTTTGGAACCGCACTCACCGTTGCAGCCGCAAGGGGTTCATTCTTTTCATTTACGACATAGCCTTTCACTGCCATTTTCTGCTGGGCCAGTAAGCCTGATGCGCAGAAAAGCAATAGCAGCAATAGCCCCGGGGGAACAAAGCAGATTGTTTTTGTTTTCATGGTATAGGTGGTTGAGTTATGACAATAAACTGCCGTTACCATTTCCGGTTCATTTTTTTGTATCCGTGGTATCAGCTATGAGTGTTATATGACGAAGCAGCCGTTTCTTAAAAACGGAGCGAAAGTATCAGGGGGAAATGAACAAAAAATTATGACTGCGTTAACATAATGTGAATCATTGGAGGGGAAGAAAAGGGAGTGAGGGCGATGTGAGGAGCAAGGAAGACATAAAAGAGTGAGGGCGATGTGAGGGAGGGTGAGGCGTATAAATCGCAGGCGATTTATACGGGGTGATAAGTGGGGTTAGTCGGCTTTGATGATTTTGGCGATAAGGTCGGGGGTGTCTGCGGAAGTGCAGTGGATCTTTACAATATAGATACCATTGGCGAGTACCGGAAGGTTGATGAGCGGATCGTTATAGCCTTTGTTGAAACTGATGGATTCCTTTTTCACGATACGGCCGATCATGTCTGTTACAATCACATCAGCCTTGACAGCTTCCTGTGTAAACAGCCTGATGTGAAAGTTTGTTTTTACAGGATTCGGATATACCCTTTCCAGTCTCCAGGTCTGCGGATTAAATATCACAGCAACCGTGTTGGAGTAAATGAAGCTTCCATCTTTGGCAACGAGCCTGATGCGGTAATAAGTGACGGAAGCAAGGGGTTGAATGTCGGTCCAGGTGTAGTTCAGCGGAACAGCGCTGTTACCATTAGGTGCAAGAGAGGGAACAATGGCCATAACACCGAATGCGTTAACGGTATCGCGGCCTCTTTCAACCAGCATTTCCTTGCTGTTCACTTCAAAAAGGGTGGTCCATTTCAGCACAACCGTTTTATTAACGATCTCAGCACTGAGCATAACGGGAGATATTGTGGAAAGCAGGATGGAAGGTTGCTGAAATCCCTGTGTGAGAATGATGATACCATTGTCTGCCGTAGCGGTAATCCATTCGCCGATGGTGCAGTCAACAGAAACAGGTCCGGCCTGGCTGTACCCTCCGTTGCCGATCACATACCTTTCAATGGTTTGCGCGCGAAGACCTGTAATGAGCAGGATCATTGATAATATAAGGAGCAGTCGGGGTTTCACTGTCAGTTATGGTTTAGTCTAATAGGTTTCCTGTCCGGATTGATAAGTAAATACAGGGCTGCCGGTAGTAGCGGATGTCCTCAGCCGCACATAATAACCCGCCGGTACATCGGCAGAGATCTGGCCGGCAACACTGCTTGTAACACTCAGCCCAATCACAACTGCACCGGTATTACTATTGGAAAAACGTCCGGCTTCTGTCCAGGTAGAGTTATTAGGACTGATCTCGAGAAAGACCACGCCTGCCTGCCCGCCAGAAACAGATATGCTACATGCAATCTCCACACTGTACCTGACAGATGCGTCTTTCGTGGCAGATACCTGGAAGCTGCTGTTGAAGGATCTTGTTGCGCTGCTGGGCTGTCTTTTCCGTGTATAGGTAGAAAGCATCGTGGCGGTATCGCTGTATTTCACCAGCTGACCAGCACGGCCATAACCGGAAAGCATAGACGCCGTATCCGAATATTGAACCGATTGGCCTTTACGTGCATAACCGGTGAGCATGCC
>NZ_FUWH01000012.1:125208-127463 GCF_900167075.1 Sediminibacterium ginsengisoli
CTGATCTTTAAACGATTCAGCAGCATAGCGGCGGTGTCGCTGTATTTCACTAATTGACCTGCGCGGCCATAGCCGGAGAACATGGTAGCGGTATCTGAATATTGAACCGATTGGCCTTTGCGTGCATAACCGGTGAGCATACCAGTTGTGTCACTGATCTTTAAACGGTTGGCAAGCATTGCGGCAGTATCTGAGTACTGCATAAACTGCCCTTTACGTGCGTACCCCGCGAGCATGGATGAAGTATCGCTGATATTTACTTTGACATCTATACGATTGCTGAGGTACGCTGTGTCGGTAGCATTCAGTTTTGTATTAAGTCTGGTTTGGACGTTAACAAGAGAGTCCAGCAGACGCTGAGATCTGACATAAGTGCTCAGCATGTTTACTGTATCACCAATCGCCAGTTTTGTGTTGAGGCGAGATTGGACGTTTGCAAGCGAGTCTAATAGTGCCTGGCTCTTCAGATAGTTAGATAGCATGGCGGAAGTGTCGCCGGTATTAAGTTTAGTGTTTAACCTTGTCTGAACAGCGGCCAGAGAGTCCAGCATGAGCTGACTCTTCAGGTAGTTGGCCAGCATCGAAGCAGTATCGCTGATATTAACCTTCAGGTCAATACGATTGCTCAGGTTCATTGTATCAGCAGCACTCAACCTGGTGTTGATGCGGGTCTGAACGTTCGTCAGAGAATCTAACAACCGCTGAGATTTAATGTAGGTGCTCAGCATGTTTGCTGTATCACCAATTGCAAGTTTAGTATTCAAGCGAGACTGCACATTGGTGAGCGAATCTAACAGCGCCTGACTCTTCAGGTAGTTAGATAACATACCGGCAGTGTCACTCGTATTCAGCTTGGTGTTTAACCTTGTCTGAACAGCAGCTAATGAATCCAGCATGCGCTGACTCTTCAGGTAGTTAGCTAACATCGAAGCAGTATCACTGATGTTCACCTTCAGGTCAATCCGGTTGCTCAGGTTCATCGTATCAGCGGCACTCAACTTGGTGTTGATGCGGGTCTGAACATTCGTTAAGGAATCCAGCAGTCTTTGGGACTGAACATAGGTGCTCAGCATGTTGGCTGTATCACCAATCGCCAGTTTTGTATTCAACCTTGATTGAACATTCGCTAATGAATCTAACAGTGCCTGGCTCTTCAGGTAGTTAGCCAACATCGACGCAGTATCACTGATGTTCACCTTCAGGTCAATCCGGTTGCTCAGGTTCATTGTATCAGCAGCACTCAATTTGGTATTGATACGGGTCTGAACGTTCGTCAATGAGTCCAGCAGTCTTTGCGACTGAACATAAGTGCTCAGCATATTTGCTGTATCACCAATGGCCAATTTTGTATTTAAACGAGATTGAACGTTTGCTAAAGAATCCAGCAATTGTTGGCTCTTCAGGTAGTTTGCTAACATACCGGCAGTATCGCTCGTATTCAATTTTGTGTTGAGGCGAGCTTGCACGTTTGCAAGTGAATCCAGCATACGCTGGCTCTTCAGATAATTGGCCAGCATCGAAGCAGTATCGCTGATATTCACTTTCAGGTCAATACGATTGCTCAGGTTCATCGTATCAGCTGCGCTCAACTTGGTATTGATGCGGGTCTGAACATTGGTCAATGAGTCCAGCAATCTTTGGGACTGAACATAAGTGCTCAGCATATTCGCGGTATCGCCGATTGCGAGTTTTGTGTTGAGGCGAGACTGGACGTTTGCAAGCGAGTCTAACAGCGCCTGACTCTTCAGGTAGTTAGATAACATACCGGCAGTGTCACTCGTATTCAGCTTGGTGTTCAACCTTGTCTGAACAGCAGCTAATGAATCCAGCATGCGCTGACTCTTCAGGTAGTTAGCCAGCATGTTTGCCGTGTCGCTGATGTTCACCTTCAGATCAATACGGTTGCTCAGATTCATCGTATCTGCTGCACTCAATTTGGTGTTGATGCGGGTCTGAACGTTCGTCAATGAATCGAGCAGTCTTTGTGACTGTACGTAGGTGCTCAGCATGTTTGCTGTATCTCCGATAGCGAGTTTGGTATTTAACCTTGATTGAACATTCGCTAACGAATCTAACAGTGCCTGGCTTTTCAGGTAGTTTGCCAACATGCCGGCAGTATCGCTCGTATTCAGTTTGGTGTTTAACCTTGTCTGAACAGCAGCTAATGAATCCAGCATGCGCTGACTTTTCAGGTAATTAGCCAGCATCGAAGCAGTATCGCTGATGTTCACCTTCAGATCAATACGGTTGCTCAG
>NZ_FUWH01000011.1:0-12122 GCF_900167075.1 Sediminibacterium ginsengisoli
AGCGGGATTGATATCCGATAGCCGCTTACTGATTGAATTATAGCGGATGCTTTTCTTTTGGAAATTTTGATTGATTGAAGCAAACAATAATGTTTCGTAGGCCGACTCCATCGTTCTGAGGCTATTGTCCTTATGACTAATCAAACAGTGAAGTAACAATTTGAAAATAACCTCGGCCTGTAACTTCTTCGAAAAGATATCAACTTCCGTCTCTGCAGCCAGCTCTACCAGCATATCCGAAGGAATTAACGACAAAACTTTATCAAGGAACATTCTTCCTTAACGTCTTTTACGCAATTTATTGTCTAATAGCAATAATTTATCTTTCGAACACCTGTGGTCAGGCGACCAACAACGGCAGAAGTAAATTAAACTAGTCGCCGCTGATGTCTCCCGAAGGGGACTCAGCGCAGCACGCTGTTGCTATTTCTAAAGTAGCATATAGATTAAGCATTTTTTAAAGGTTTGTTGACGAAAGCCAACCTAAGTACATCGGTTAATATTTCAATTGTTGTTGGTCAGGCGGCCAACAACGGCAGAATTACGCTTTTAAAATCGCTTGCGGATAGCCTGGTAACCGGTTACAGCCATTATTGTCGATTTGATCCCTAATTTCGTTGAGGCATTAACTATGTAATCATCTTCAAACAACTATGACCAGCCAGCTGGTCGCAAACGATCATATATGAGCGAATTCAGTAAACAACCCGAAATACGCTGGAGCGATCTCGACCCTAATTTTCATGTAAGGCATTCAGTCTACTACGACTGGGGCGCCTACATGCGGATGTGTTTCCTGACCGAAAGCGGGCTTACCACTGCCCTGATGCAGCAACTGCAGATCGGTCCCATCCTTTTCCGGGAGGAATGCATTTTCAAACGGGAGATCCATTTCGGAGACCAGATCACCATTAACGTAAAATTGCGCCGCTGCACACCGGATATGGGGCGCTGGAGCATGGTACACGAGATCTGGAAAAACGGGGCAACCTTAAGTGCCATTATCAATATAGATGGTGCCTGGATCGATACTTCAGTACGCAAACTGGCGCTGCCACCGGAATCATTCAAGGAAGCATTCGGCAAACTGCCGCGTTCGGAAGATTTTGAATGGATCAGCAAATAGAACAACTATAAAAAAAGCGTGACCCTGTATGCAGGATCACGCTTTCATCAACTGTAACTGTATCTATTCAAAAAAACTTAAAACTCCCAACGCAGGCGGGCTGTCTTTACAGACCTGCGGATCTTCCAAAGGTCAACAGCGCCGAATACCACAGGGGTATTGTTGTTATTTGCAATTACATCTGTTGCTACAGTTTCTTTTACTTCTGTAACAAGTTTTTTCAGTTCTTCTGCTTCTATCTGGACAATAGAAGGCATGACATTACTTTTCATAATATTACTATTTTATCTCTTTACAATATTTTTCTCCGAGCTGAAAACCACGCCTGTGAAGGCTTTTACACATCAGAAGCGGCACTTTTTTGTGCATCGCGGGGGGAAATCTTTTGCTCTTTCTCGGTTTCGGGGTGCAAAAGTACTACGTTGCAAGTTAACACGCAAATAAAAGGTAAAAAAAACTGTTAATATATAGTCAAACGGTAAATGAATGGCAGGAGAATGGTTTAAAACCATGACTGAGGGAGGATGAACGGCATTACCGGCATTGTGCCCTGCTTACATTAACTTTGCAACCGGAATCAACTATATGAAACGACCGATCATTTATCTGGCTGTATTATTACTTGGTATTGCATGCGGCAGAAAGCAGCAAAGTTTTACACCCGCCGAAAGTGCACTGGATGCGGGCCGCGAGTTCATCGATGCCTGTCTCAAAGGCGATTTTACAAAAGCTGCATTTTATATGGTAGCAGACAGCACAAATGATCGTTACCTCAGGCAGGTTGAAGGCGTTTACCGCAATGAAGACAGAAGCGGCCGCCAGGAATTGCGTACCGCGTCGATCAATATTAACCAGGTAGAAGAAGTGAACGACAGTACAACCATTATCCATTACAGTAATTCGCTCGATAAAACCCCTTACAAGGTAAAAGTGCGTGGAAATAAAGGGAACTGGCTGGTCGACCTCAAGTTTACCTACAATCCCAACCTCTGAAGCAGTTAATCCTGCTGCGGATAACCGCTCCAAATACTAACTTTGCAAAACTGCACCATGCAAGCTGGTGCAGACCGGTTGTACGGCCGGGATCCTGAAACAGATTTTAAACGAAAGTCCCTTTGAACAGAACGGGCAAAAAAGCAAACAATGCAAGAGACAGTAAAACACCCGTGGCACGGGGTTCCTTACGGTGAAGAAGCGCCGAGAATCGTAAACGCAGTGATCGAGATCCCGCAGGGCTCAAGGTGTAAATATGAAATCGACAAAGACAGCGGACTGCTCAAATTAGACCGTGTTATTTTCTCCTCTTTCCACTACCCTGTCAATTACGGTTTTATTCCACAGACTTATGGCGGAGATAAAGATCCGCTGGATATCCTCGTGATCACTTCACTTCCTGTTCAGCCACTCACCATTATGGAAGCCAAAGTGATCGGCGTCATGCAGATGATCGATGGCGGAGATCCGGATGACAAGATCATCGCCGTAGCCAATACCGATCCCGGGGTGAACCACTATAACAATATCGAAGAACTGCCAAGGCACTTTTTCGATGAACTGCGCCATTTCTTCGAAGAATACAAAAAACTGGAAAACAAGACCGTTGTGGTGGAAGATTTCGGCGACAAGGCAAAAGCTTTGTCCATTGTAGAGGAAGCAATTGAGTTTTACAAGACTACATTTGTTAAATAATATTTCAAACACCTTATATTTGCCAAAAATCTGCAAAAATGGAAAAACAATCAACAGCTAAATATTGGGCTCTTTTCTTTTTCTGGTTCGCTCTGATGATCGTACTGATCGTTGTTTACCGTGAATTCTTCTGGCTGGCCCTGCCTGGTACTGTTACCTATTTTGCAAAAGGAATGGATATTATGTAATCAATCATCCCTTACGATATAATAAAAAACGGCGTCTTTACAGCGCCGTTTTTTATTGCCTTTATCCGTGTGAAGCATATCGCTTAATTACACGAAGATTATGTGTTCTTTCGCCGGTATCGGAACTGATGATGCCTGCATTATCAATAGTGTCGATCCTTACCCTGCCCGATGCGTGAATGATGGTCTGGTTGTCCAGCATCAGTCCTACATGTGTGATCCTTCCGTTTTCATTGTCGAAAAAAGCAAGGTCGCCGCAAATAGCTTCCTGCAAAAAGCCCACCACTTCTCCCTGTTCTGCCTGTTGATAGGCGTCACGCTGTAATTTGAGGTTGAAGAAACGATACACCTGCTGCACAAAACCGCTGCAATCGATCCCGAATACCGAACGTCCGCCCCAGAGATAAGCCGTATTCAGGAATGGCATTGCCACTTTACGGATATTTTCAGGATTGAATACAGCCTGTTCAGGATCCCAGGTTGCCCCGTTATAAACGGCATGGAATTGTCCTATAACAGCTTTTCCGTTGTTAAAGAGCGTGAGCGGTGTGCCGAGTGATAATTGCATGACCGTATCATTGAACATAACCTGGTTGCTCCAGCCGGCGCAGAGCAGTTTGTTTCCTGGCAATGCAGGGTCGGTAATCTTTTCGAGTTGTGTCCGCTGGCACCAGCCTTCATATCCGTCGTACAGGTTACGGATCCGCTTGAAATCTTTGGTTTCTTCCAGCAGTTCTGCTACTTCGCCAAAAAGCAGCTGGCTGGTGATTTCACTGCGGTGAGAAGCTTCCGCACGAACAGGAGAAACAGGTACTATTGAAGCAACGAAAACCATTGGTATTATTATTTAGGGGTTCAAGTTATGGAATTTTACAACTATAGCATCTAAACAAAAACTACCTTTAGTCAAGTGAGTCACAACAGGTACGAACATATCACTGATAAGGAAATACTGGAGCGGTTTTACGGCGATCGTAATAACATGTGGCTGGGTATATTATTACAACGCTATACCTATCTCCTGCTTGGTGTATGTATGAAGTACCTCAAGAATGAAGAAGAAGCAAAAGACGCTGTTCAGCAGATCTTCCTGAAAGCTATTACCGAGCTCGGTAAGTATGAAGTGGAATACATAAAAAGCTGGTTGTATATGATCGCAAGGAATCATTGCCTGATGAAACTGCGCGACAAACATGTGATCATCCCTGCCGATGGCCGGGAAGACCTTCCTGCCGAGGAAAGCGATCACCGGGAGATGGCAGATAAAGAAAAAGCACTCTCTGTACTGGAAGATACTATTGAAGAACTGAACCCGGAGCAGAAAACCTGCGTAACTTTATTCTATCTTCAGAAAAAAAGCTATCAGGATATCGTGTCCATCACCGGGTTTACGCAACTGCAGGTGAAAAGTTATATCCAGAATGGCAAACGTAACCTGAAGTTACTGGTTGAAAAAAAACTGAAACAATCATAATGGCCGATCTGAAAGACATATTGAACCATGATGAAGCGCTCGACAATGAGATCCTGATGCGATACCTCAATGGTACAGCCTCAGAAGAAGAGCGCTTTGCCATAGAGAACCAGATGGCCGGTTCTGCATTTATGGATGATGCAGTAGAAGGACTTCAGCATTTCAGCGACAAGAACCAGTTGAAGAATTATGCCGATCAGTTAAACCGCCAGTTGCATAAACAGACCGCTACCGCCGTACAGCGCAAGAAACTGAAAGGCCGGCTGAAAAGCCAGCAGTGGGCCATTATCACTTTACTGGCCATCATCACCCTTTGTATCCTGGGTTATATTGTGATCAGGATGTATTATCATCAGCAATAAGCACCAGTTCCTATTGCAGGCAAAGCCTGTTGATCAGGTCAGCGTGATCCGGGTAAATGCCTGCAAGTTCTGCAGCATGTGCCAGTTCAAAATCAGCAAAATCAAACCCGGGCGATACCGTACAACCTACAAATGCAAAACTGCTTCCCGGCGCTGTCTCCGAAGCAAACCAGCAACCTGCAGGAACCGTATACTGGAAACGGGTTCCGGATTGCATATCATTTCCCAATAACACGGTTTCCAGCTGGCCCGAAGGATGCAATACATGAACATACATGGTTTGTCCTGCATAAAAATGCCAGCACTCATCGCTCCTGATCCTGTGAAAAGCAGAGAAATTCCCCTGCTCCAGCAGGAAAAAGATCGCTGTTGCATAATGCCTGCTCCCGTTGAATCCGGGTAAAGCTTCGGCAGGTATGGTTCCTTCTGAACGGTAAGTTTCGCGGTAATAGCCGCCTTCCGGATGCGGTAACAATGAATAGGTTTCTACGAGTTGTTGTGCTGTGATCATATTGGTCATATAGTAAATAAAAAGTCACATGAAGGTTCATGTGACTTAACGTTTTTATTGAAGTACGCAGTTTATACAGCGTCTGACAATGAAGTGAAGGTAAAGTCCCTGATCTTCATCGGCGGCACGAGATAACTCCTGTAAGATTCCACGCTGATACTTCTTTCGGGCTTGCCCAATGCTTCTACATTATTCAGCATGATCACCGGGCTTTCGTTGAAGCGCATGTTCTTGATCGGGAATTTGATCTGACCGTTCTCGATGTAGAAAGTTCCGTCGCGTGTAAGTCCGGTCAGCAGCAGTGTCTGCGCATCTACCATGCGGATATACCATAACCGGGATACCAGGATGCCTTTTTCTGTGCCTTTGATCAGCTCTTCGAGCGATTGGTTACCGCCTTCCATGATCATATTGCTGCCGAATGGTACGGGTTTTACATTTTTCTTCTGCGCCCAGAACTGGGAATAGCTGAGGTTTTTCACCACACCTTTATCGATCCAGGTCATGCGTTCCAGCGGGAAGCCTTCACGGTTCCAGGTGTTGCCGGGAAGTTCCGGATTATAAGGATCTGAATAGATGGTTACTTTTTCATCCATCAGCTGTTCGCCGAGCCGGTTTCCGCCACCGGGTTTACTCATGAAGCTGCGGCCTTCGTCTGCACTGCGGGCATCGAAACCGCGGAACATGTTCTCGAGCATATAGGTTGCTGCAACAGGTTCCAGGATCACTGTGTATTTACCGGGTTCGATCGCTCTTGCGTTCACGGATCCGTTGGCTTTGGATGCCGCGATAGATGTAGCGGCGAATGTATCCAGCTTGCGGATATCGTTAAAACCGCGGGCTGCATAACCCGAACCTGTACCTTCCTGGTTACGGGTGGTTACAGAGAAAGTAACATCGGTATTGGTATCATACAAAAACAATCCTTTTGAATTGAGGATAGCGCTGAAGCTGGTCGTATTCTCGAGAAAACCCGCTGCTTCCAGTTTTGCATCCTTCGCTACTTTGATACTTTTGGCTACGGCTTCTGCCCTGGTATCTGCAGTCATGTTTGCAGTTGCAGGTACATAACCGATAGAATCCTTGAATTCGAAATTACCCGGCCCCAGCAGCGGCATACGTTCGGGATTCTCCGGCGCCAGCTGCGCCAGTTCTTCCGCTCGTCTTACCACTTTTTCCAGCGAAGCATCATCAAATTCGTTGATCGATGCATTACCGGTTTTCTTTCCGAAAGTGGAACTCACCGAAAGGCTCAGCGTACTGCTGTCGCCCGCTGTGGAAACGGCGTTGCGCGCATAACGGATATTGCCTGATTCCTGTCCGCCCAGGCTTACTTCACATTCATCTGCTTTTGAATAAGCAAGCACTTTGGTAAGAAGTGCCCTGGCATCTGCTTTACTTAATATGGCCATGATTATGATTAGATTTTTCTAGCTGTATTAATAACGTTTACACCATTGAACCGCGAGGTAGAACTACCGTGTGATACGGCATTCGACTGTCCCGGCTGTCCTTTACCATCGTTGAACGCACCGCCGAGACGGTAATCGCGTTCATCAGCAATGGCAGTGCAGGAATTCCAGAATTCCTGGGTATTGGCCTGGTAAGCCACATCTTTCAGCATCCCGGCGATCTTTCCGTTACGGATCTCGTAAAAGGTCTGGCCGCCAAACTGGAAGTTATAGCGCTGCTGGTCGATGGAGAAAGAACCGTCGCCGATGATATAGATACCTTTTTCAACATCCTTGATCATATCATCCACGCTCAGCTGTTTCTTGCCGGGCTGCAGCGACACGTTCGGCATCCGCTGGAACTGTACATCGTTCCAGGTCTGCGCATAACAGCAACCCTGCGATTCTTTCAGGCCAAGAATATGCGCCTGGTCCCTGATAGCCTGGAAGTTCACCAGCACGCCGTCTTTGATGAGATCCCATTTCTTACAGGGCACACCTTCATCATCGTAACCAACGGCACCGAGCGAACCGGGTTGTAATTTATCGGCAACAACATTCACGATATCGGAACCGAATTTGAATTTCTTTGTTTTCAGCTTTTCCATAGTGAGGAAGCTGGTTCCGGCATAGTTGGCTTCGTAACCAAGCACCCTGTCGAGCTCAGTCGGGTGCGCAACAGATTCATGGATCGTGAGCCAGAGGTGCGAAGGATCGAGTACGAGATCATATTTACCAGGCTCAACCGATTTGGCCGTGAGTTTCTGGGTTACTTCCTCCGTGGCATTTTTCATATCCTCCAGCAGATCGTACCGGTCTTTGTAACGTGTAACGATACCTCCTACTTTGCTTTCAGCGGTTGGTGTAAGGTATTCATAACCCATACCAACCGGCGATCCGAGTCCTTTCCTTGTTTCAAATTTGCCGTTGCCGATCTTGGTAACGGTGAAATTGGGGAACAGGCGATGAATATCCTGGTCGATATAGGATCCGTCGGTGGAAGCAAAGAATTTCTGCTCGTTAATGGCAAGAATAGATGAGTTCACAAAATTAGCCCCGCCTTTCATAGCAATGGCATTGGCGGTAAGCAGGAGATCAACCTTGTCTTTTACAGGAACTGAGAATGCGTTGGTGATGATCGGTGTTTTCCAGCTTACATCACCCAATCCTTTTTGCGGGGCGAGTTTAACCGGCTCGGAAATGATCTTTGCATTGGCTTTGGCAACTTCCACCGCTTTTTCGGCAGTGCGGGCAATGCCTTCTTTTGTCATGTTGTTGGAAGAAGCAAATCCCCAGCTTCCGTTGGCGATCACGCGGATACCTACTCCATAGGATTCGGCATTAGCTACACCCTGAACGCGGTTTTCGCGTGTGGATACCACCTGGTTGAGGTAACGCCCGATCCGCACATCGGCATAGGTAGCGCCTTTTGCTTTAGCGGCGGAAAGTGCAACATCGGCCAGTTCTTTTTTCACGGCCACATCAACACCTTCCTGTAAAGCCTGCAGCGGATCGATAGGATTACCCAACAGGGAGAAATCGGGCAAAGCTATGGCACCGAGTCCCATAGCTGATAATTGCAGAAAGTCTTTTCTTTTCACTCCACTATAATTTTAGAGTAGTAATATATTGAAGTTGAAAGAGAATAGGAAATTTTTTTGAAGTTGAATTATCTTTCTGCTGATAACTGATTCCATTTCCATCCTTTCAAAAAAAGAATCCCGAATCGGCATGGCAGCGTAACTTTGTATAAAAAAAGAGATGTCGATCGCAACACAGGATGAATGGAATGGCATGCGCGAAATTGGTAATGTAGTGGGGATTACGCTTGAAAAAATGCGTACCCATGCACGCGTGGGCATGAGTACGAAAGAACTGGATGAATATGGCGGTAACCTGTTGCGTTCGATGGGCGCTAATTCCGCGCCTGCAGTTTCGTATGGCTTCCCGGGTTATACCTGTATCAGTGTCAATCATGAGATCGCGCACGGAATCCCTTCTTCAACGCGTATTTTACAGGAAGGTGACCTGATCAATATTGATGTTTCCGCTGAAAAGAATGGTTTCTGGGCAGATAATGGCGGATCATTTGTGCTGGGAACAGACCAGCACCAGCACCACGCACTTGTAAGCGCTTCAAAAAACATCCTGAAAAAAGCGATCGGCCAGATCAGGCATAATACCAGCATCTCTTCCATCGGCAAACTGATCGAAACTGAAGCGGCAAAAGCCGGCTTTACCGTGATCCGCAACCTCGCCGGTCATGGAACCGGACGCAACCTGCATGAAGCGCCGCATGAAATATTAAACTGCTACGACCGCTACAACCGCGAATCTTTTAAAAAGAACAGCGTGGTAGCAGTAGAAACATTTATTTCAACCCGTTCATCACTGGCAAGAGAAGGAAAAGACGGCTGGACACTCACCGGCAACAAAGGCGGTTTTGTTGCACAGCATGAACATACGATCGTTGTAACCGATGGTGAACCTATCATTTTAACACATCTTAACGGCATCTGGAATTAAGAGTACCGGTGCTTGGAAAAATTTAATCCATCTGCCAGCAGAGATACATCTTTCCCGCCTGAAATCTATAAACAGCTTTAGAAATAGCAAGTGCGTGCTGCGCTGAGTCCCCTTCGGGAGACGTCAGCGGAGGCATGTAAGATCGGCACGGTTAGCTATGAACCAAAAGATACTACCAGTCTTTGCTGAGGCGCCTCTTTGGCTTCGGTGCCCAGCGAAGCGCAGGCAATCAAAATGATGCGCAGCACAGTTTGATAGAGGCCAAAGCAGCGCTGGCGCAAAGACGAGGCCCAGCGGCCTGAGCGACACAGATGACAACACCAGTCTGAAAGGGTGAAATCTGTAAGCAGGTTTAGAAATAGCAGGTGCGTGCTGCGCTGAGTTCCCTTCGGGAGACATCAGCTGAGCCAGCGCAAAATCGTTGCGATTAACCATTCACCGAATAGCAGATGTATGTTAGGCTGAATCCCCTTCGAGAAACGTTAGCGGAGGCGGGTAAGATCGAAACGGTTAACCATTAACCAGAAGAATCCACCAGTCTTTGCAGAGGCGCCTCTTTGGCTTCGGTGCCCAGCGAAGCGCAGGCAATCAAAATGATGCGCAGCACAGTATGATAGAGGCCAAAGCAGCGCTGGCGCAAAGACGAGGCCCAGCGGCCTGAGCGACACAGATGACAGCACCAGTCTGAAAGGGTGAAATCTGTAAGCAGGTTTAGAAATAGCAGGTGCGTGCTGCGCTGAGTCTTCTGCGTAAGGCATCGGCTAAATGGAGGTATCTATTGCGATAGCGCCGTTGTTGGTCGCTGACCAACAACGGCGTCGTTTTCGGGAGACATCAACCGAGGCCATACTACAAATTCTTCCAAACAGATATGGAATTAAGAACGGCTGATTTTAAAAATCGTATCTTAGTGAGATCAACACTTACACTATGAAAAAGTTGTTCAGCATCTTCGCTATTGCTGCCATCGCAGCCTGTAATAACACTCCCAACCCGGAAACGCCTGCTACCCCTCCACCGGCACCGAAAAAGTCGTGGCAGGGTGAAAGATGCTTTGCCTTATTTTCAGGAAAAGACACCACGGTTCTCCGCCTGATGATGAACGACAGCAATATCAACGGCAATCTCCTGTACAACTATTTTGAAAAAGACCGCAACATGGGCGTTGTGGAAGGTAAGCTCACAGGCGACACCATCATTATGGATTATAGCTTTCAGTCGGAGGGCAAAACTTCTGTAAGAGAAGTTGCGTTCCTGCTGAAAACAAATGGTATTGCAGAAGGCCATGGTGAAATGAAAGAGCAGAAAGGGAAATTCGTGTTTGTGAACCGTTCGAATATTGCGTTCACGGACTCGCCTTTGCTGAAACGCATCGATTGCAGGTAGTCTAACGCAATCTGTCCGTAAACGCCGTAGCAGATATCTCCCGAAGGGGACTGCTACACTATGTACTACTCCAATAACCATCATTTCACTCATCGAACAATCACCATCTATGCGATTGCTATTCTCTTCGCTTGCTTTATTTTTCCTTTGCAGCCTTCAGGCACAAACCCGGTGGAACAATCCTTCCGGCAATAGCTTTCCTGTATTGCAAAACCAGGGATGGAGCGGAGAAATTGGTACTACATTTGAGCGTTTTCCGGCAAGAGCGGAGAAAACAGTCCGCAAGGCAGTATGGGATCTGTCGCATCATACCGCGGGCCTGGCCATTCATTTTTATACCAACGCACCTGAAATAATTGTACGGTACAAAGTAAAAGGCAGTTTCGCCATGAACCATATGCCGGCAACCGGTGTTTCCGGTGTGGATCTGTATGCGGTTACTCCTGATGGGAAATTGAAATTTGCCTGGGGCAGTTATCGTTTCGGTGACACCGTTCAATATAAATACCAGAATCTTGTAAGAGACCCGAAACAGCCGAAAGGATTTGAATACCGGTTATTCCTTCCCTTATACAACTCTGTCGACTGGATGCAGATCGGTATACCAGACAGTTGTCATTTTGAATTTATTCCTGTACGAAAAGAGAAGCCTGTTGTAGTATACGGTACATCTATTGCACAAGGTGGTTGTGCATCCAGGCCGGCGATGGGCTGGACGAATATATTATCGCGCAAGCTGAATTATCCTGTTATGAACCTGGCGTTTTCGGGGAATGGTCCTTTTGAAAAAGCGGTAGTGGATCTGATCCGGGAGATCGATGCAAGGGTTTTCATTTTTGATTGCCTGCCCAATATGGGAAGTCTTACAGATGAGGAAATTTACAGGAGAGTAATGGAGGGTGTTCAAAACATCCGCAATAAATATACAGCTCCGATTATCCTGACAGATCATGCCGGCTATACGAATGACCAGACAGATACTGCAAAAGCAACAGCCTGGAAACGGATGAACCTTGCACAACAGAAAGCTTACCAGCAACTCCTGAAGAACGGTATCAAAAACCTGTATTATCTTGATCATAAAACCATCGCTTTCCCCGCAGACGGCACTGTAGACGCTACGCATCCGAATGATCTCGGCATGCAGGCTTATGCTGATGCGTATGAGAAGTTGCTGCGGAAGTTGATGTAATCATGACGCAACTGCTTAAAACCATGCAGCGCTATCAAAGTGATACTCTTCGGTGAAGGAATCTCAGCCTCGGAGACGGTAAGATCAGTATGGTTAACCGTTAACCAGAAGACCCCACCAGTCTTTGCAGAGGCCCAGCGGCCTGAGCAACAAGGATGACAACATCGCGTGAAGTTTGAAATTTATGAACCGCTTTAGAAATAGCATCATCGTGCTG
>NZ_FUWH01000011.1:12454-155832 GCF_900167075.1 Sediminibacterium ginsengisoli
GTGAAGTTTGAAATTTATGAACCGCTTTAGAAATAGCATCATCGTGCTGCGCTGAGTCCCCTTCGGGAGACGTCAGCGAAGACCATCCCAGCCTGCCTGCACCGAAAAATGTTAAAAATACATCCAGCCCTGTTATTTACGCCCTATTTGCAGCAACTTTATAAGCAATAAGCGGATTTATGAGATGTTTCATCGTGCTGGCCATTCTTTTCTGTACCCAAACCATCGGCGCACAGCAGCAAAAGCTGAGCGTCTACTTCCGCTTTAACAGTGCTTCGCTGGACAGTTCTGAGCGTAAAAAGATCGACAGCATCCTGTACCTGAATAAAACCGGTATGAACACCGTAGATATTTTCGGCTATTGCGATGCGATAGGCAATAATACCTACAACGATTCCCTGGCCTGGGAACGCGTAAATGCCGTACTGCAATATTTCGGCACTACTACCATTGCCAAAGGCCAGGTTGGTAAAGCAGAAGCATACGGCAAGCGAAAGCCGGCCAACAGCAACCTGACCGAAGAAGAACGCCTCCGCAACCGGCGGGTGGATATATTCATCACCAATGATCCGCAGGCATCAACTGCAACAGCACAAACGCCTGCAGTACCGCAACAACCTTCGCTGGAAAAAAGGGTAAGCGACAGTTCGCTTAAAGCAGGCGATAATCTTGTACTGAAGAACCTGAACTTTATAGGAGGCCGACATATGCTGGTACGTGAATCCATTCCTGCCGCTTATGAACTGCTGGAAGTGATGAAGAAGTTCAGTACACTGGAAATAGAAATACAGGGGCATATCTGCTGCGCATTCGGTATCAGCGACGGACTTGATATCGATACGCAAACCAATAATCTTTCCGAAAACAGGGCCCGTTCTATTTATGAGTTCCTGGTCCGGAACGGCATTGCGGCTTCCCGCCTCAGCTACCGGGGCTTCGGAAGCTCAAAACCCATGTATTACCCCGAACGCACCATTGCGCAGATGGATGCTAACCGGCGGGTAGAGATCAAGATCATCCGTAAATAAGATCATAACCCGAAACTTCGCCGCACTCCCTCTTCAAATAAAACAGGATTATATCCGAGTAGCTTACGGGCTTTATCGATCTTCAGGCCTGAACGCTTTGCGCGCTTCACCCGTTCGGGGAAGGTATCAGCGGTTACAGGGGTAATAAGCGATTCGTCCAGTTGCAGCAAACGGGCAACCGTAAGCGCCATTTCATAAGGAGAAAGGATCTCCGGCCCGGCCAGGTGAAAAGCCCCGGTTAGTTTCCGTGTGATGATCTCAATGATCCCGTTACAGATATCAGGTGCAAATGTGGGCGTGCGCCATTGATCGGTTACTACTTTAACCGGTAATTGCTGCTGAAGATGATTACGGATCCAGTGTAAGAAATCCGCACGCATACCTTCGGCTTGTTCTCCATAAATAAAAACCGGGCGAACAATAGCTGTATCCAGGCCGCTGGCATTCACCAGGTTTTCTGCCATCAGTTTGCTTTCGCCGTAAAAATTAAGTGGCTGCGGTAGGTCATCCTCGCTGTGCGGGCCGTTATCGCCAAAGATGAAATCAGTTGATATGTAGATGAAAAAACTATTGTACTGCTGTGCGGTATGCAAGAGGTAACGGGTAACTTCAACATTATGCAGCAGGCATTTTTCAGGCTGATCGAAGCATTCGTCCGGCTTACTCATGGCGGCCGCATGGATCACAAAATGTGGTTGCACCAGGGAGAAAACCGCATCAATCCGGCTAACATCTGTTAGTTCAACGGCATGATAAACGATTCCTTCACAATAAGATAACCGGCTTTCGCCCCTTGCAAGCGCATGAACCTCAAACCCTTTGATTACAAGCATTCTGCAAAGATGCTGTGCAAGAAACCCATTGGCACCGGTAACAATTATTTTCATTTTACAAGATTACTGAAAATAGAATATGCGATCATTCTTGACATTTACTTTCAATTGCGTACTTTTGAAACTTAGTGTAGCCGGTACACTATACATTTACGATTGCCATAGTATTAAACTATTTATTCGTTCAAGAATTTCTCAACGACCATGTCTGAAAAAAAAGTTAACAAGATCGGAATTCTGACTTCGGGAGGCGATGCCCCTGGCATGAATGCAGCAGTAAGGGCAGTAGTGCGCACGGGCTTATACCATGGACTGGAAATGTTTGGCATCATGCGTGGATACAGCGGGATGATAGACGATGATATTTACCAGATGGATTCCCGTTCCGTAGCCAACATCATCCAGCGCGGCGGAACCATTCTTAAAACAGCAAGAAGCAAAGAATTCATGGAGCCGGAAGGCAGGAAAAAAGCATATGATAACCTCAGGAAAAGAGGGATCGACGGACTGGTGATCATCGGTGGCGACGGCAGTTTCCGCGGAGCTCAGAAATTCAGTAATGAATTCGATATTCCCTGTATCGGTTTACCGGGCACCATCGACAAAGACATTGCAGGCAGCGACTTTACCATAGGATTTGATACCGCAGTGAATACAGCTGTGGAAGCGATTGATAAGATCAGGGACACCGCAGATGCGCACGACAGGTTGTTCATTGTGGAAGTAATGGGGCGTGACGCGGGTTATATTGCATTGCACAGCGGCATCGCCACAGGCGCAGAAAACATTCTCGTTCCGGAAACAAAAACGGATATCGATGAGCTGATCAATTCACTCACCGAAAAAGAAAAAAGAAAAAAGCTGGTAAACCTCGTGGTAGTGGCAGAGGGCGACGAGTACGGCGGAGCGAATGAACTGGCCACCATCATCAAAAAACGCCTGCCCCAGGCAGATACAAGAGTTTGTATTTTAGGACATATACAACGCGGCGGCTCTCCTACCTGTCTTGACAGGCTGATCGCCAGCCGCATGGGCTATCATGCCGTTGAATGCCTCATGAACGGCAAACATAATGTGATGGTGGGAATCGTAAACAACAAAATGCACTACACCCCGCTTGACAATGCCATCAAAGCCAAACAGACAATCATGAAAGAATGGTTAAAGATCGTGAAGATCCTGGCCAGCTAAGTAACACACCGAAACAGAATCATTTTATAACGAGCAATCAACCAAATTTTCCCCAATGTCAAAAAACATCGATAAATACCTGCACCCCAATATGGATAAACAGGCAGGTGTTGAACATGTTCACCATCGTACCAAGATCGTAGCAACCGTTGGTCCTGCCTGCGATACTTACGAAAAACTGCTGGAACTTGTAAAAGCCGGCGTAAACGTTTTCCGCCTGAATTTTTCGCACGGAAGTCATGAAGACAAAGCAAAGATCATCGAACATATCCGCAACATTAACAAGACCGAGCCTTACAATATCTCCATCCTGGCAGATCTGCAGGGGCCGAAACTGCGTGTGGGACTGATCGAGAACAATGCGCTGGAAGTAAAAGTGGGAGACATCCTTACTTTTACCAATGAAGCCTGTGTGGGAACGCTCGAGAAGATCTATGTATCTTATCCGAACCTGGCCGGCGATGTAGTGGTGGGAAATATTATCCTGATCGATGATGGCAAACTCGAAGTAAGGGTTGTAAGCGTAGAGAACAACGGCGATGTGAAAGTGGTGGTAACACTGGGCGGTATCCTTTCTTCTAAAAAAGGCATCAACCTGCCGGATACCAAGATCTCGCTTCCTGCACTGACAGAAAAGGATCTGGCCGATCTTGAGTTCATCATTGAACAGCGTTGCGACTGGGTTGCACTGAGTTTCGTACGCAGCGTGGATGACCTCGTGATCCTGCGCAGCAAACTGAAAGAAAAAGACAGTAAAACAAAGATCATAGCCAAAATTGAAAAACCGGAAGCCCTGCTCAATATCCGCGATATCATTGTGGAGAGCGATGGCATCATGGTGGCACGCGGCGACCTGGGTGTTGAGTTACCGGTTGAAAAAATCCCGCTGATCCAGAAAGAACTGATCCGTAAATGTATTCACCGCGCCAAACCGGTAATTGTAGCAACCCAGATGATGGAAAGCATGATCGACCGCGTAAAACCAAACCGCAGTGAGATCACAGACGTAGCTAATGCCGTGCTGGAAGGTGCTGATGCAGTAATGCTCAGCGGTGAAACTGCCACAGGACAGCATCCCGCACTTGTGGTGGAAACAATGCGTAAGATCATCATGGAAGTAGAGAAAAAAGAATACCGCTACAACCGTTCAGAAGATCTGAAACCCCAGCCCCACTCTCCTTCTTTCCACAGCGATGCGATCTGCTACAATGCATGTAAGATCTCCGAAGATGTAAAAGCAAATGCACTCATCGGTATGACACAAAGTGGTTATACTGCGTTTATGCTGAGCAGCTACAGACCATCGTCGCCGCTGTTCATCTTTACCAAGGAAAAAAGTCTTGTAAACCAGCTGAGCCTCAGCTGGGGTGTAAGGGCACTATATTATGCAGAAGAGGAAAGCCTCGATGATATCATCCAGGACCAGATCAATATCCTGAAAGAAAGAGGATTTCTGAATACTGATGATGTAGTAGTGAATACGGGCAGTACGCCGGTAGACAAACATCTGCCTACCAATATCATCAAACTCACAAAAGTTAATTAACCTGGTTTATTCCGGATAAAAAGATCCCTGCATACAGGGATCTTTTTTTGTTCCTGCTTAAATTGCATCAAACGATCCGCTATAATGAAACAATTGCTCAGCCTCCTTTTGTTGTTACCTGTTCTGCTCAAAGCACAGCAACCCATGCTCATCCCGCAACCCGAACAAATGGAAGTGCGGCAGGGCAGTTTCACCATTTCAAAAAACACGAAGATCATTCTGCAGGGATCGGGACTGGAAAAATCTGCACGTTTCCTCAGGGACTATCTCGAAAAAATACACGGCATCAGCCTCCAGGTAAAACAAGGTGGTAACGCAGGCAAAGGGAATATTGTGTTGAATTATGAAAAGCAGGAATACCGTTTACCGGGAGCCTACAGGCTTGATGTAAGCAATGACGCTATTTACATTGCGGGCGATAATGGCGAAGGTTGTTTTTACGGCGTGCAGACACTCATTCAATTGCTGCCATTCCGGAAAGGACCTCAGCTGGCAGTCCCGGCAGTTGCCATCACCGATAAGCCACGCTTTGCATACAGGGGTATGCATCTGGATGTAAGCCGTCATTTTTTCCCGGTCTCTTTCATCAAAAAATACATTGATTTCATTGCGATGTATAAGATGAATTCTTTCCACTGGCATCTCACAGACGACCAGGGCTGGCGCATCGAAATCAAAAAATATCCCAGACTCACACAGGTAGGCGGTTATCGTAACGGAACCATTATCGGCCGTTACCCAGGCAAAGGAAATGATGGTATCCGTTACGGTGGTTACTATACACAGGAAGAAATAAAAGAAGTGGTAAAATACGCGGCAGACCGTTATATCACAGTGCTTCCCGAAATCGAAATGCCGGGACACGCTTCTGCCGCAATAGCAGCATACCCGCAGCTCAGCTGTTTCCCGGAAGAAGCTACGCGCCATCCTTCACAGACAGCATGGAATGGCGATAGTACGGGTAAAAAAGTACAGCAGTCCTGGGGTGTATTCCCCGATGTGTTCGCTCCTACGGAATACACATTTGAATTCCTGCAGAATGTGCTGGATGAAGTGATACAGCTATTCCCCGGCAAATACATCCATATCGGAGGCGACGAATGCCCGAAAGACAACTGGAAACGTTCAGCTTTCTGCCAGCAGCTGATCAAAGAAAAGGGCCTGAAAGATGAACATGGCCTGCAGAGTTACTTTATCAGGCGCATCGAACAATACCTCAACAAAAAAGGCCGCCAGATCATTGGGTGGGACGAGATCCTCGAAGGAGGGCTGGCACCCAATGCAACCGTGATGAGCTGGCGCGGTGAAAAAGGAGGTATTGAAGCAGCCCGGCAGCAGCACCAGGTGATCATGACACCCGGCGGCTGGATGTATTTCGACCATACACAGGATAAGAACGAAGATTCCGTTACCATCGGCGGTTATACCACCATCCAGAAAGTATACAGTTACGAACCCGTTCCCAAAGAACTCAACGAGGCAGAAAGCAATTATATCCTGGGTGCCCAGGCGAACCTCTGGACCGAGTACATCAAGAATACCGCTAAAGTGGAATACATGATCTTCCCGAGAATGAGCGCACTAAGCGAAGTATTATGGAGCCGGAAGGAAAAACGCAGCTGGCCGGATTTCGAGAAAAGGCTTGGAAATGAATTCAGCAGGTACGACTGGCTGAAACGGAACTACAGCAAAGCCTTCTTTAATACTGTGAATCAATAAACCTTAGAAGACGCACGAACAGGCAAAAAATTCAGGCTTGCGTTTTTTGAAATTGCATTTGCGGTTTTCTGCGGCTTATTTTGCGTTTTTGTTTCAGTTCTTGAAAAAGGTAACGTAACTTAGCATATCCAAAATACCCTCATTTATGGTTGATTCATTTGAAAAGATTCCGGTTGTTATTCATCCCGATTCAAAGGCCGGCTCCAGGTTTGCCGCTTCGGAAATTGCTGCCCTGATCCGTCAGAAACAAGCCGCCGGAGAAAACTGTGTGCTCGGTCTTGCTACCGGTTCTACTCCCATCAGCATGTATGCGGAACTCGTACGTATGCATCGCGAAGAAGGGCTCAGCTTCCGTAATGTGATCACATTTAACCTCGACGAATATTACCCGATCGATAAGGATGCATTCCAGAGCTACTGGAGCTTTATGCACCGCCACCTGTTCAATCATGTAGACATCGACCCGGCTAACATCAATATCCCGGACAGTAACTGGAAAAAAGAAGAGATCAAAAAATACTGTGCCGAATACGATGCCAAGATCCAGGCAGTTGGCGGCATCGACCTGCAGGTGCTGGGTATAGGTAATAACGGGCACATCGGTTTCAACGAACCTGGTTCCAGCATTTTCTCTACCACAAGACTCGTAAACCTCGATAACTCTACCCGTATTGCAAACGCCTACGAGTTTCAGCATATTTCGAAGGTTCCGAGACTGGCCATCACCATGGGCATCAGCACCATCATGAAGGCAAAACGCATCCTGCTCATGGCCTGGGGCATGAAAAGCGCGATCGTGGCCAAATCAGTGGAAGGTAATATCACAGAACAGATCCCCGCAAGCATCCTGCAGCAGCATAACGATTGTACTTTCATTATCGATGAACCGGCTGCGGCAGAACTGACCCGTATAAAAACACCATGGCTCACCGGCGACTGCGTATGGACGGATAAAATGATCAAACGTGCCGTAGTGAATCTCGGACTTAAACTCAACAAAGCGATCCTGAGTCTTACAGCATACGATTATAATGAGAATGGCCTGTCTGACCTGCTGGTGGAAAAAGGAGATGCTTACGAGATCAACCTGCAGGTTTTTTATATGCTCCGCGACAGTCTTACGGGCTGGCCGGGCGGCAAACCCAATGCTGTGATCCCGGCACATCCGGAACGCAGCACACCTTATCCCAAAAAATGCCTGATCTTCTCTCCGCACCCCGACGATGATATCATCAGCATGGGCGGAACTTTTATGCGCCTGCACGACCAGGGTCATGAAGTACATGTAGCTTACCAGACCAGCGGCAATATCGCCGTTACAGACGAATTTGTAACCCGTTTCATGGATTTCACGGTTGGATTTGAGCAGATGTTCGGCATCGACAGCTCCAAGAGCAGCGATATGCTGGAAGCTGCCCGCAAATTCATTTCAGGCAAACAGAAGAACCAGTCCGACACCTCAGATATCCGTGCCATCAAAGGCCTGATCAGACGTTGTGAAGCAAAGGCAACCTGCCGCTATGTTGGTCTAACCGAAGACAGATGCCATTTCATGAACCTTCCGTTCTATGAAACCGGTACTGTGGAGAAAAAACCGATGAGCGAAGCCGATATCGAAATCACGATGGAGCTGCTGAAAAAACTCCAGCCGCACCAGATCTACTGTGCGGGTGATCTTGCAGATCCGCACGGAACACATAAAGTATGCCTCGATATCATTTTCGAGAGCATGCACAGACTTAAAGCTGCGGGCGAACCATGGATCGATCAGTGCTGGGTATGGTTATACAAGGGCGCATGGCAGGAATGGGATATTTCCGAGATCGAAATGGCGATCCCGATGAGCCCCGACCAGGTGATGAAAAAACGCTTCGGGATCTTCATTCACCAGTCGCAAAAAGATATGGTTCCGTTCCAGGGCTCAGACAGCAGGGAATTCTGGCAGCGTGCAGAAGACCGTAACGCCAATACAGCTAATCTCTATGCGCAGTTAGGCATGACCAAATATGCCGCGATAGAAGCATTTGTGAGATGGCATTACTAGATTTTTTTTTGATATTGATTATAACAAAGGCACCACATCGCTGGTGCCTTTTGCTTAAAATTAGGGTAACAATAAGTTAACACTAAAGGCCATTCTCTATATTTGCCGGATGCAGCAGAAAGTGAACTGGTACCAGGGAGTGAATGCGGAATGGCGGGCGGCCTGGGCTGACAGGTCGTTCAGGATCAAATTCATTGTTGTGATCCCCGTACTGCTGCTGATACTGATCTCCTTCCCTGCTTTTTTCGGTTATATTGAAAAAAGACCGGGTATTTTCCTGGACGATTACCTGCTGCGGCAATTACCTCCTGCAGACATGTCGCTGCCTATTTTTATTATTATCTGGGGAATGACGATACTCTGGCTGCTGCGTTGTGTGCAGCGTGCTGCATTTGCATTACTGGTTCTTCATGCATTTACCATTCTTTGTATTGTACGCACGCTGACCATTTACCTGGTTCCGCTCGACCCGCCCGCCGGACTGATCCCGCTCGCCGATCCGTTCACCAGTGTGTTTTATGGTGGTACCGATATCTTCATGACGCGCGACCTGTTCTTTTCAGGCCACACATCGATCCAGTTCCTGATCTTCCTGACCCTGGAGAAGAAAACTGACAAGATCGCTGCAGCACTGTCTACCCTTTCCATTGCAGTACTGGTACTGGTGCAGCATGTACATTACAGTATTGATGTGGTTGGTGCGTTTATTTTCACATATGCCGTTTATATAGCTGCGCGGAAAACATCAGCTTACCAGCCGGCAAAACTGGCACTGGAATCCAAAGATTTTTAAAACGCTTCTCCCAATTGGAAATAGAGACCGCTGTTATTACCCTGGCCAATACCATAATCGAGCCGCAGGTTCAGCTTTTCACTTTTGTTCAGTGCGAAACGGAGGCCGGCTCCGAATGAATATTTGAGGTCTTTCAGTGCATAGTCTTTGTAATCATGCCCAACATCTCCCGCACTGCCGAAGGCCACGGCACCAAAACGTTTGTAAACCGGGAAACGGAATTCAGCCTGCAAAACGGCGAGACTGTTATCGCGGAAGCGCCCTGCATAATAACCACGCATACTGTTTGCCCCTCCGAGACTTGCCAGGCTGCGCAGCGGAGCATCATTACCGGTATTGTTGAAGCTGTATGCCTGTAGTGCCAGTACATTATCACCCCCTACGGAAATATACCTCCGGAAATCAAGTACAATATTGGTATAGCGGTGTTCGGAACCCAGGTACGAACCGAAATGATTGAAATAGACCTGCGCAAAGCCCCCTTTATCAGGCGAGAATGCATGGTTCCTGCTGTCATAGGTAAAACTGAGGCCCAGGCCGGCAATATGGTAGCCATCCCGGCCAACCACCTGCTGCTTGTCGAACGCGCCTCCCGCAACATATTTCACCTGGTCCACCAGCTGGTATTCGAACAGGGCCCCTACAAAGATCCGCCGGCCCAGCTTGCGCATCAGGTGCAGATAAGTATAGAATTGTTTAAAGGAATAAGGCTCTTTGGCGCTGTCGGGTGTGTATTTTCCCAGTCCCCAGAACTGATCCGGGAAAGAACTGAAAGAAATCTGTTCGTTCAGGATATAGCGTTCGCCATGGGCATACTGGGCCCCGTTGAGCGCAACAACCAGTTGTTTGTTGAGGGAATAAAGCCCCAGTGCCTGCAGGTTAGACGTCCGGCTTACCGTATCCTTTCTGCTTAGCCGGAAGGTCAGCGCGCCCGCAACCCCACCCGACCAGCCGGTTTCGATAGATTTGGCAAGTACCGGAAAAATGAGCAGATTACTCTTTTTTACCGAATCATTCTGGGCTTTCACCGTACCCGGATGGATCACCAGGGACAGGAAGAAAATGGCAGAACAAGCGAAGAAAAAACACAATTTTGTCATAAAAGACGCTAAATTAACCCCTTATATATTAAGTGGCGTAATCTCAAGCATAAATTGCTTAGATTTGCTTGTTTTTTAGACAGATTAAGGTTATGATTTTGTAATAATTAATTAACATTACACTAATATACGTTAACGCAATATAGGGTACGAATGAAAAAATGGGAAAGTCATTTTCAATTAGGTGATACGCTTACACAAGAGCAGCTCGACTTCTTTGATGAACATGGCGTGATCGTGTTCAGAAATTTTCTTACAAAGGAAAAAGTTGATACTTATATCAGTGAGCTGAAACGCCTTGAAAAGCAATGGTTGGAAGAAAAGCGCGAAAAAGTAAACGGTATTCCACTCAAGTTCGGTAAAGACGAACAGGGAAACCTGACCATACAACGTCTGTGCTTCAGTTCGCTTTACAGCGATCCGCTTCACCATTTGCTGGAAGAGCCACGCCTGAAAGCGCTCACCGCTTTGTTACAGCCATACGAAGGCCGTATCGCTGAGAATGAAAAAGATGGTCTGGTTATCAATAATTACATCAATACACCGAACAGCACATTTACCCAGATGGGCTGGCATACCGACAGCCCGCGCGACCTGTTCCTGGGCCAGAAGATCATGCCGATGCTGAACGTAGGTATCCACCTCGATACCTGTCCGTTCGAGAACGGTGGTTTGCGTGTATTACCAGGTACGCACAAGCAGAATGTGCTGAAACTGTTATTCGGTAAAAAATACTTTATCGATAATAACGACGATGACCGTGAAGTAGGTTTCGACCTGTATTCAGGAGATCTGTCGGTGCATGATGGCCGCCTGTGGCACCGTGTAAAGCAATCCCCGAAATTCGGAGAAGAAAGCCGTCGCCGTGTTATGTACGTGCCGATTGTTACAGGAAAGTATATGCCTAAAAACGAGAAGAGTAAAACTCCTTTCTACCACCGTTTTACCGGCAAAGTACACCACTAAACAACCCCCAAGCCAAGATATTCCGAACGGTCAACATAGTTTTGTTGACCGTTCTACTTTAAACAAGTTCATATGTCGTACGCCCTTATTACCGGCGCCAGCAAAGGCATCGGAAAAGCCATAGCAGAAACCCTTGCTGCCCAGAAGATCAACCTGCTGCTGGTAGCGCGCAGTGAAGAATTGTTAGAGCAGCTGGCAGACAACCTCGGCCGGCAGCACCAGGTGAAAACGGCATGGCTGGCCACTGATCTTGGCGATTCCGGTGCTACATCAGCCATTATGAACTGGATCAGGGAAAATGGTTACGAAGTGAATATTCTCGTGAACAATGCCGGCTACGGGCTCAGCGGCCGTTTCGATGCATACAGCGCCGAAGCGCATGCAGAAATGATGCGGGTGAACATGACCGTTCCGGTAATGCTTTGCCGCGAAATGCTGCCCCTGCTGCAACAGCACAGCCAGGCATATATCTTAAATATTGTGAGCTCTGCGGCTTACCAGGCGGTACCCGGCTTGAGTGTGTACGCGGCATCAAAAGCGTTTATGCTTCGCTTTACGCGCGGCCTTCGTTATGAACTGCGTAAAACCAATATTTCAGTTACAGCTGTGAGCCCGGGATCTACTGATACCGGTTTTGCACACCGGGCACAGGTGGGAGAAAAAGCGCTGAAAACAGCAGAAAAAGTGAACATGACCCCCGAAGCAGTAGCGAAGCAGGCAGTTGCAGCCATGTTTGCGGGCAAAACAGAACTGATTACAGGTTTTATCAATAAAGCAGGTGCGTTTTTTGCCTGGCTCCTGCCTAAAAAACTCGTGGAAAAAGCATCCGCAGGAATTTACGATCTTGATTAATGGAAAAAGAACACGGCCTGCGGTTCAATACCAGCCTGTGTTTGATGCAGTTTAGCGGTTTCTAACTGCTTCTGTATCATTTATTAATCAGAACATCTTATCCTGATATTTTTATAAAAAAACGACTTAGGTTTTGTTATTTCTCAATTTGCTTTTATATTTGCAACCCGTTACAACGGAATGGCTGCGTAGCTCAACTGAATAGAGCATCTGACTACGGATCAGAAGGTTTCAGGTTTGAATCCTGACGCGGTCACAAAAAGCCTCACAGAAATGTGGGGTTTTTTTATTGCCGCAAATTGTTACTCCTCCCCACAACCACAGGTGTTGGGAAGAATATAATAAATCTACGAGTCTTTGCAGAAACACTTCTTTAGGTTCGGTACCCAGCGAAGCTGAGGTAATCGAAATCATGCGCAGCACATTTCGATAGAGGCCAAAGAAGCGACGGAGCGAAGGCGATACCAAGCGGCCTGAGCGACTGGAAGCAATGAATTTGAAGTGGCTGAGTTGACAAAGCGATTATATTGTGCGATTCACAAAGGATTTTGAATTATGAATATTTATTTACATATTTGATCCATCCCCAAGAATCATATTCGATTGTTAGGCAATCCTGTCTGTGGGCTTTTTGAAGTTATTGCTAACTGCATTGGGCTAATTAAGAATTGCCTGCCCCAAAACTGACTATAATTCTATGGTGTATCGTTTAACAAAAAGCAAGTTATTTATTGCAGTACTAGTAGGTGTCGGACTAATTTTCTATGCCTGTAGAAAAAATGCCGTTTCCGGATTAAGCGTTCAGGAAAATATTACTGAATTGCAAGCATGGCTTCGCTCTAACGGTCTATCTTACAAGAGTGGTGAAATAGCCATCACAAACAGTAACGGAGTAACTGCAATAAACAAATTAAACTGGGAGCTTGCCAGTGCATTCAAATCAAGGAATAATTCATATTATGAAGTACCATTCGTGGATGAAAAAGATCAGAGGAAGCATACTGGTTTTAGCATGGTCTTTCAGAAGAATGCCAATGAAATAGTTGCCAGGGTAAAGCATTCATACGATAACCCTAATTCCGGCCCAGCAGAATCCGGGTATTCCAAAGTCACAATCTTTGATAGACTTAATGGAGACAACGATGCATCCTGGGCCTGGTATAACGGTTTAAATTTCCCAACGAAAGTTTACAAGAAGAAAGTTTCGTCAACAACAGATATAAGGATCAGAACAAATTCCCAAAATGACATAAGGACTAATGTAGCGGATGATTGCAGGCCACTTCTCGTCCCTGTTTATAATTATGAATGCAGGAGCACATACGTTGACACGCCTTCTCACCTCACTTGTGGCTATTATAGGGTTGGTTATGATCTCTATACGATTTGCTTTGAGTCACCCCCAGGGTCTTCTCCTGGCGGAAGCGGAGGCTGGCCTAGTCCCGGTGGTGGCGGAGGTGGTGAAGGTGGAGCATTTAATTATGACGAATATTTAGAAGTTAACAACAGGATTATTGTTGACTCTCTTGCTGGCTATCCCTGCGCGCAGAATATATTGGCCGTCATGTTCAATATTAATGATTCAATAGCCAGTGTAATAAAAACCTTATTTGGAGACACAAACTATATAGACATACGTTTTCAAGTTGATAATAATTTGGCTGGAACATCGACAGATGCAGAAACAAGACCGGGAGGAAGTCTAAGCACTTTCAGAGCTACCGTTAAAATGAATCCGGATGTGCTGAATAATTCTACACAAGAATATATCGCAGTGACATTTATGCACGAAGCCTTACATGCTTATATTGATTATTATCTGCATCTTGTTGATAGGAAACTGGTACATCAAAGTGTTTTTTCTACCTTATTTCCTCTATTTGCAGTTTATAGGTTTGATTCATTAAATACAACTGAATTGGCACAACATAATGCAATGGCAGAGACCTACGTAGATATGATGACAAGGTTTGTAAAAAATATGAGTCCTAGGGTTCCAGACTCTGTTGCCCGGGCTTTAGCATGGGGCGGCTTATATGAAACCACGGTATGGAAATTAAAAACCGATACAAACAGCATTAAAAATATAAATTGGACTGCGAGGGATGCCTCGTTACCAGACAATAAAACATGGAAACTAAGAAAATGCCCATAAAACGTAACATTCTATTACTTGCCTTGTTCCTGATTTCCGCAACTTCTGTAGTTCATGGACAGAACAAAGAAGAAACACGTAAATATCTGCAGACGCAATTGGAACGCTTTCTCGTACGATATGATCCTTATGAAAGCATATCATATACCAAAAGCGAAATTGTAATGCTGGAGATAGATATTAAAAAAAATGGTAAAATTAACAACGTTGCAGTATCGAGTATCTATACGGATACGGCATTTCGAAAATCACTGGTACATTCCTTATTGAAATTAAAGACGGAATTCTCTTTTCCTAAAGCAAAACCAGGCATTTACCCCGTGTGGGTTACATTTTTATTGGGTGATGACGAATGTACATTCAATATCAAATCCATATCGGGGCTGATCGGCACTGTCCAATCCAAATCTAAAAGTTATGACCAGGAGCCTATGGTTATAACAATCAGAAATTATCTCCCTCAAAGAAAAAACTGAAGCAAATTTATCCATCGGTTTACAATATAAATCTGCCGGATATGATCTAATTCTATCAGAACATTTCAGCTGACAGTCGAGTTTGTAAACAAAAGAGCCTACCTGAGGAAACAAATTAATTTCCAGGAATTAAAACGGAGGTTAGGATGCTAACAACAATAAAGCAAAAAACATTTTCATTCTTTGGTCTGGCATTGATCTATACATTGATAATCGGATTATCGTCCTGGATATTCAATAATATTCAATTTCAAAGAACCAAAAGTCCTTATATCAAAACTGATCTTATAGCATTGTTGCAAGTAGCTTTTGTTATATCATTCATGTTATGCGTGATATATTATTTGTTGAAATTTATTCCGCAGGTCAGAAAGTCTCTTTTTCTTGCAGGTGTTTGTATGCTGATTTTATCTTATGTGCTCTTTACGGCGATTTCGATGGTAGGCAGTCTTGGGGTTTTTAATCCTCTGTCAGGTGAATACCTGTTAGAATTCCTTGCTCGGTTTACGCCAACCTTCTTTATGGCTTATGTGGATCGCTTTTTAAGCAACCGATTATCAATTCGGGATAGTAGTCAACTGCGGTAAAATAATTTAATGATTTTTAAACGGCTGTAGCATTAACTACAGCCGTTCTTTTTGTGAATCTGGCGCTATTGCAATTTTGCTTTCATATCAAAGATTTAATTCCGGTACAATTACCAGAACCCCATCCTATTCAACCTTTTATTTTTAATTTGCCCCCATGGAAAAAGAAACGATGTTCAGCAACAGGCTCGGTAAAGTGTACAAACATCGCAGCAAACAGGCGCGCAGAACAAACGTGTCCTGCTACCGCATTTACGACCACGACCTGCCTGAATTTCCTTTCTGTATTGAACTGTATGAAGACAAACTTTACCTCGCCGAATACCTGCGCCGGCATGGTATGACGGATGAAGAACATGATGCCTGGCTCGGTGGCTGCCTTAAAATCATCACTGAAATCACGGGCATCGCTCCCGAGAATATTTATATCAGGCAACGGAAACGTATGTCGCACCGCGGAGACGATCAGTACGAAAAAATGGATACGAAGCAGGAATTCTTTACCGTATCCGAGCAGGGCCTGAAATTCCTGGTAAACCTCACCGATTACCTGGATACCGGCCTTTTTCTCGATCACCGCATTACCCGGCAACAGGTAAGAGAAAGCAGTGAGGGTAAAAACGTGCTGAACCTGTTCTGCTATACAGGTTCCTTTTCTGTATATGCAGCGGCCGGCGGCGCCAAAACTGTTACTTCAGTGGACCTTTCAAAAACTTACCTCAACTGGGCAGAAGACAATATGGTCATCAACCTGCTGAAGGATAAAGAGAAATACCGCTTTGTACATGCTGATGTAAAACAATACCTCAAAACCCTGCAACCAGACAGTTTCGACCTGGTGATCATGGACCCGCCAACGTTCAGCAACAGCAAGCGCATGAAAGATTTTCTCGATATCCAGCGCGATCATGTGGAACTACTGAACGATGTGCTCAGCGCGGTAACTCCCGGCGGCACGGTCTACTTCAGTACTAATTTTACAAAGTTTATACTAGATGAACCTGCCATAAAAGCAACCAGCATCAAAGATATCACCCGCAACACCACTCCTTTCGATTTTGAAGGGAAACTGAAAAGATGGTGTTACAAGATCATCAAATAACATTACCGGCTGTCTGGGGGCAATGCAAAACTATCCATCAGGTAGCGGCGAGTAACGAACATTCCCCGGTGATGATAATAAACCGAGTAGCTGTTTGCAATGGAATCAGGTGTGGTATAATAAACGGTAAGCAGGTAATTCTGTTTCACCGGTCCGCTCTGCCACCGGTCATAACCCGGTATCTGCTGAGTCTGGGAAAGCGGTGCGCCGAGGTAATCCTGAACAATGGAGCGCTTCTCTCCCAGCGGGAAACTTCTCCATTTGTAAGGAACGGCCCATACGGCAGATTTCGGAACGGCATAGCGGTATACGAAAACATAAGTCAGCGCTGATACGATCAGTACCAGCATCAGGCTTCCGATAACGTATTTTTTTCGGAGGGATGTCATTTCGTTTGATTGAATTTTCGGACGATCTATTTTCCTTCTTCCTTCTCTCCTGCATTTTTCCGGAACGGCTCCAGTGATTCGAGTGTGGTAGCCAGCTGTACATATAGCATGTTCACCATTTCGGACAGCTCTTCCATTGATACGTTTTCACTCTTTTTATAATCGATCAGCGTTTTCAACAATGCCACCGGGGCCTTGATCTCGTGCGAAACAATAGAAATTATCTTATTGTTTATAGCAAGCATCTTTTTCCCGAAGGCATCTGCGTCTGAATCGGCTGTTATTTCCATTCCTGCACGCAAAACCAGTAACACTTGTTCCGACAGTACTCTGAGCATTGATTGCTGCTGTTCTGTGAGTTGTCCGGGTTTATTATTGAGCAGGCAAACCGCTCCGATCTGTTTATATACAGGATGAATCAGGGGGACGCACGCAAAAAAACGGGCCCGCGATCCATCTTTGTCCATGATCTGGCCGGGAGTGGTTTCCAGGTCTTCCAAAATCCTTACCGACTGATCAGGACCAGCCGCTGAAAGAAATGAGTAACGGTGTAACTCCGGCACCAGGCCGAAACCGGTATGTATATATTCTTTACCAGAACGTGTCAGAACAATCAGCACCACCGGTACCTGGCAGATATCCGCAATGAGCGCTGCAAGTGAGCTTAGTTGCTTGTCCTGCTCAGCCGCGGCAAGCGGGTACCTAAAGGCCTTATAAGCCTGCAAGGAATCATCCACAGGATCAATTGCAGTTTCCATAGATATTGTTTCAGGGTCACTGCAAGATAAAAAAATTACAATTGACCGTTAGTATTAATCTGCTTCAAAGCCATAATCACGTTCTACAAGGCAGATCCGCGTCTTATATGCCTGGTACCAGGTTTCACGCCCTTTCTCCTGTGCATCCAGGTGTTCCGTATGCTGTTTCCAGTTACGGATCGACTCAAGACTGTCCCAATAGGAAACAGTAACTCCTAGTCCGCTCCGTGCAAATTCATGCCCAAGATAACCCGGCTGTTCCATAGCCAGTTCTACCATTCTGTCGGCAGTGGACTCATAATTTTCTTCCGCTTCGGTACGTAAAGACGTAAAGATCACCGCGTAATAAGGCGGTTTAGGTGTATTTGCAATTTTCATCATCAGGGTTTTGGTTTACCAGAGATGCCTTGGGCACCAGTCGCCATAACTGTTCCCTATCAGAAAGCCTACCAGGATCTCATGGGTTCCTTTGCTCACGGTATTCAGGTTCGATGTCTGAAGATCGTATGAATAGCCGATATTGATATTGCGGTTGAGGTTTACGCCAGCCATCGCTGCATAACCATCTTTGTAACGATAAGAACCGCCCAGCCAGAGCAGGTCCTGGTACTGCACTTTCGCGTTGATATCGAAACCCACAGGCAAAGGGCTGATATAACGGATCAGTGCCGAAGGCAGTAAACTCACATCATCCGATACTGGAATGCGGTAACCTGCACTGAAGAAAAGGTGCGGAATCAGTTTTCCCTTTTCCACATATACCTGGTTATCTGAAAATGCGATCTGCTGCGGAACGATCTGCTGCGCTGCAATACCCAGGAAATAATCTTTTGAATAAAGCCATAATCCGGCGCTGATATCCGGCCTGATCTTATTGATCACTCCACTTCCCGCCACTGCCGGATCTACTGTAACCGAACCGAAATTCAGTTTGGAAGCATCAAGGCTCATATTGGTAATACCTACTGATACGCCCGCCGAAATACTTGTTCCCGGTGAAATACCCATATGGTATGCATAAGATCCGTAAGCTGCGAAACGGTTCAGGGGACCGGTTTTGTCATTCAATATCGTAAACCCTATTCCATGGTGCGGCTCGGCAGCTACATAATCGCGCCAGTAAGCCGGTCCGCGCGGGTTGGATCCGCTGGCATGAAAGCTGGTAGGGTTCAATCGGTCGTAATCCCCTTTTTTTAATGGGCCCTGTATCGTAAAGTAAGTAGTTACAGGTGCATCCTGTACACCGATCCATTGCATACGGTGACTGGCTTTTGCATCCCAGTAATTCTCAATACCAGCCACTGCCGGATTGAGAATATAGTTGTTCATGATATACTGTGTATAGTAAGGACGCTGCTGTGCCGTTCCCGCAACGTAGGTGGTAAGGCAACAGCTCATCCATATAAAACGCATCAGTTTCTTCATACAGTCAGTCTATTTGATAATGGTAACAGAGCCTGTCATTGCCTGCCTGCCATTTCCGGGGTTGATGATATAATAATAAGTTGCAACCGGTAAAGGATTCCCCTGGTAAGTCCCATCCCATTCTTTGCCATAACCTACAGACCGGAAAACGATCTGTCCGTAACGGTTGTATACTTCCACCACTGCGCCCGGATAGGAATCAAGATACTTAATTTTCCAGGTATCATTGATGCCATCTCCGTTGGGAGAAAAGGCATTTGGAACATCCGGTGCCTGCAATACGCTGATGCGTACATGGGCTGTAGCGGTACAGCCTCCCTGTGCTGTAACCGTAAGCTGGTATGTGATGTCATTGACTGGCGTTGCCACCGGTGTGGCAATAATATCGCTGGAAAGATAGGTAGCCGGCGTCCACTTATAAGACAGCTGGTTACCATAAATCGTTGTAGGCACAATGGTAACCCTTCCGCCCGCCAGTATAAGGAGATCATTTGGCAGGGTGAGTTTGGGATTCGGGTAAACGGTCAATGGCTGAATAAGCGTATCGCTGTTGCATCCGTTGCTGTTCAGGATGTACAGACTGATATTCATAATGCCGGAATCCGTGTATGTTTTCTGCGGATTCTGCAGTGCAGAGGAACTGTTCTTACCCAACTCCCAATGCCATGAACTGATTGTACCCGAACTGCTGCTGCTCGCATCGGTAAATGAAACCTGTTTACCCGAGCAGATGCTGGTGGCCGACATGGAAAAACCTGCTTTCGGTTGCGGGAACACCGTGATATCCTTGTACAGTACACTACTGCAACTGCTGCCTCCCGAAAATGCCACCATCCTGACGCGGTAAGAAACACCGGCTGCTGTTTGCAGGTCGGGGTATGAGTGACTGAAGATCGCATTGACCTGCGGCGATGTGATCACTTCCTTTGCAGCCGGGTTATTGATATAATCCCAATACAGTTCAATCCTGGTCACATTACCAAAGTCAACCGTAGATTTGTTTTTGATCTCTACCGCTTTGGTACCGCAATAAGGCGGGTTATTGTTGAATTCGAAATCAGCTTTCGGTGTGCTGCCATTCACCGTAAAATTCTGTGATATGCTTGCAACACAACCCGTATTTACCGCAGTCACCGTCAATGTTACTTTATAATTATCCGCTTTCTGATAGCTGACCGCAGGATTTTTCTGTGTGCTTGTAGCAGTGAGCGGGCCTGGTGTTACGGCAGGTGTTGCATCATTGAATTTCCATAGATAGCTGAACTGTGCTGCACCCGCTGCGATTTTGGAAGTATCTGTAAACGTTGCGCTGCCATCGTTCAGACAAACCTGGGGTAATATAAAACCGGGTTGCGGTAATGGGTTTACAGTTACAGCTAAAGTATAAGGATCGCTTTTACAGCCGGTGCCGGTCTCTACCTGCAACGACACATTCCTGGTACCGTAAACCGGATATGTTGCGGTTGTAGCTGTATTCGCAGTATTGGTGAAAGGTCCGTTGCCGTTATCGAGATCCCAGGTCCATTTTGTAAGTGTACCGCGGGGCGTGGCAGACGCATCTGTAAAAGTAATGATACCCTGTTCGCAGATGGATGCCGGTATGGTAAAGCGCGCCGCCGGCTTGGCGTCTATTGCAATTGTGTTCGTTACCTGGTCTGAAATACAGCCTACGTCTGAGATGGATTGCAGCTTAATTGTATAGGAACCCGCAGCGGAATAGGTCTTTGGTGCAACCGCAGCTACAGACTGGTCCGAAACCGTGCCATCGCCGAAGTCCCATTGCCACCTGTTGATATTGCCGGTACTGGCAGTACTCTGATCTGTGAACTGCACCGCATCAGAAACACAGCCTGCATGCGTATAAACAAAAGCAGCTTTTGGCTTTTCGTATACCTTAACAGGAATAGTGAATATCTGATCCGTACTTCCGCAACCATCGGGTGTTGCAGATGTGGTGTAGATCTTGATCGTATCACGCAATGAAGTGGTATTGGCTTTGGTAAACGTGTATACCTGGTTGGTGCTGTAATAATAAAGTGTCTGACCATTGACTGTTTTACTGCTGTCGGAGCCGGGAGAAGCAACCGGGCCGATGCTGGCAGCAGGACTGATATTCGGCGCTGCAGAAAAATCCCATTTGATAGATGTAGGCTGAAAACTGATCGGCACAGCAAAACGAAGCGGGGTATTAACGCAGGTCACTGCAGAATCGACCCTGTTATATGGATTCTGAAAAGCCGCAGTCTGTGAAAAATCCTGCACATTGGTTCCGGCATTGTAACCATAGCTTTCTGCATTACCAAATCCGTAAGCAATGGCATTGAAACCGATATCCGAATATAAAGTATGTGAGCCCGGAGATACCGTAAAAATGGCATACGAATAGTTATTATCCTGCGGATGCGGCTGAAAATCTGCCGTGCGCGACACACCATCTAATGTAAAGCTCGCCGCTCCGCCTTTTTTGATGACCACATTGATATAGCTCTGCAGGATCTGCTGAGCACTGGTTGAATAAAGTGTGATCTGATTGATCGTCTGCTCTACCGGGCTCAGGTAGATCATTTCCGGATCACCGCCGATCCCGTTGTTTCCCGCACCGGTTCCGGATGGATTACCTTCTGTTCCCTGCGTAGTGCAGTATTGTGCCACGATGATCGGTTTATCCGACTCGATCAGGTTAGGTACGGGTGTTGCCGCGCTGTTACTGTTCTTGAACTGGTAATAGAAATTATTGATCAGGGATGAAGCCGGGATCACAACGCCATTCAGTTTAACAACGGTTGTGGGGTCCGACACGCAGATCCGGTAAAAATTATTGGGTTGACTTCCTGTTGGAACGGTCAGGTATTTCTTACCCCATGCAACAGCGGGTAAAGCCTGAGCAAAGAGATTATCAGCACTGCCGGTTGCATTTCCCCCGATACTCATTTTACCTGCACCGGAAAAAACAGCGATCTTTTTACAGCCCCCACTCCCGTTTGCACTCACCGACCTGATCTTTGAACCCGTCAGATCTGTACCCGCACTTCCGTTGGTTGTGCCCAGCACACTATAGATCTGGCCTTTATTCAGCGATATAAGGAAAGGAGCATTGGGTGCCAGCCCGTTTTTATTAGCCGCTGAAGGAGTGATTTCTACAGTAGTATTATCCTCAGTAGCCACCACAAAAAAGAATGAATTTGAAAAAGGCGAATTGGAAGACTGAGTATAGTTGATGGAGTAATACTCTTTTCCAAGCGTAGTGGTAGGAAAAAGAAGTGAGGCGCCCGATATACTGGCGTTATAAATATGCGCATAAGCTACAACCGGTTCATCGCTCGTGATATGGATCCCGGTATTAAACAATCCCGGACCGGAAATCCGGCAATCCAGCGAAGTTGTCTTTGGCAACGGCGCACTGATGGTAACCTGGTTGGCAGTAACCGTATATTGCTGCGAATATCCTACTCCCGGCACTTCTACCGTAACTTTTGCGTTTTTATCTGATGTAAAATATAAGACCATTTCCTGGCTGCCGCCATTGGTCAGCGGATCGCCGGTTGTACTGGAAACCATGCTAACATGATAACCGTAGCCCAGCCAGAAGTCCTTCCCTTTATTGGAAAAATCCTGTGAATAAGATAATAATGCTCCGATGCTGCACAGGAGTGCAAGCAGTGATCTCAACTTCTTCATTGTTGGGTTACAGTTACAGCTACGCAAAACGGCTTACCAGGATATCAGAGCAACGTATGGTTAAAATTAAGGGGAAATGACCTCTCTTTTTGGTAAAGAGTCCTTAAAATGAAAATTTGCTGCCCTGCAGCAAACCGGAACTTGCCGGTCCTTCGCAAAATAACAGGTCCAGTATGGAGAGATTTGGCTGAAAACCGATCCGGTCGGCAAATACCTGGGTATAAAAAATATCACCTTTCCGATCGTCCTGCTGGAAATTTTTGGGCAGGAAATAGTCCCGCCGGTCAATGGCATGCGCGGCATCTTCCGGTCGTACCGTTTTAGCGGGCAGTAAAATTTTGAGTTGACGCGCCAGCCATTCCAGGATTTCCTGGTTCATGTCTGCGAGATACTCATGCTTCTTCCTGAAAAAGTCTTCCAGCCAGGGCGCATAAAATTCAAAAAAAGGGGACCGGTTATAACAGGACACAATTGTGCGCCAATGTTGCTGCTGCCAGTCCTGGCTGTAGCTGATGCGGACTTCAGCAGTAGGTATTTTTTGTGTACGTCCTTTTTCCAATGGAACGGATAAATGAATCAATCCGTTGCTTCCTGCAACCACACAACGGTTGCGAAAACTCATTTTACGGTACTCTTCGGATAATATAATTCCATTATTTGTTCCGAAAAACAAAATTTTACTATAATTAATCGTTGGAAAATATTGAATTTCAATGATTTCAATACTCATAATTAAATCATTTTATTACCATTCTATAGTTGGTAAAATTGTAGAGAAAAGAGCCGAAATTAATTCATTAATTAGATCAATTAAACATTATAATAAATTGATTTTAAGTATATTAATTGCGATTCTACTAAACTCAATTTATTAGTATCGTTATAACGTTAATTCCAATGATCATATGCGATACATTTTAGCATGACTGATCACAAAAATACATCAACCAAAAACCAAATCTACCCTATTCCTGCCAATTTGAAGAAACCGGTCATTCACCTGCTTCAATAAAAACTCGAGGCCGCTCCTGCCCTTCTCCATAGTAGCATTTATCAGCGGGGACCGGCTATCCATTATATTTATGGAAAACTGCAGGTACTCGTTTATTTTGCATCAAACATCAAAGCACCGTTGAAAAGAATTCTGCCTTTATTGCTATTCCCCCTGGTCTTTATCGCCTGTCAGAAACCGAAAGCATTCGACTACCGCGACGTCAAGAATGTAAAACTTGAAACCCTGGGATTTGATCAGACTGCCCTCACTATGGACCTTGTCTATTATAACCCGAACGGGTTTGGCGTTGACCTGCGAAAAGTGGATTGCGACATCTATATAGACAACCATTACCTCGGTAAATTCAAGCTCGATACCCTGATGCATATCCAGCGGCGGTCAGAATTTGTACTTCCGTCCAGGATCATGGTAGATATGAAGGGGGTCTATAAAAATGCTTTTACCCTGCTGTTCAGCAAAGAAGTGCTTATTAATGTAAAAGGTACCACAAGGGTTGGCAAGGCAGGGATTTTTGCCAATATACCATTCAGCTATGAGGCCCGGCATAAACTCGATCTGTTTTAGTGATCATAAGCCCGCCGGAACATTGGCAGCGTTATTCTTTGTAACTTGCAGATTCTAATCCTTAAAATTATTTCAGCATGAGCCTTGGATATTTCTCCTACCCACTGCCGGCCAATGAGCCGGTATTACAATATGCGCCGGGCAGCCCCGAAAAAGCAGCCCTTAAAAAAGCGCTTGCGGAACTGAAAAAGAAAGAGATCGATATACCTATGTATATTGGTGGCAAAGCCGTAAAGACCGGTAAAAAGGTAGCGATCCGTCCTCCGCACGAGATCAGTCATACACTCGGTTATTTTCATGCAGGCGAAGAAAAGCACGTGGTTCAGGCCATCGATGCTGCGCTGAAAGCAAAAGCCGCATGGGCGGATATGAGCTGGGAGAACCGCGCTCACATCTTCCTGAAAGCTGCCGATCTGCTGGCTACCAAGTACCGCTACCAGATGAACGGTACTACCATGCTGGGCCAAAGCAAGAATGCGTTCCAGGCAGAGATCGACAGTGCCTGTGAACTGATCGACTTCCTCCGTTTCAACGTACATTACCTCAGCGAGATCTATAAACAACAACCGGTTTCAGCCCCGGGCATGCATAACCGTATGGAATGGCGCCCGCTGGAAGGTTTTGTGCTGGCTGTAACACCGTTCAATTTTACCGCTATCGGCGGTAACCTGCCTACTTCTGCTGCCATGTGCGGCAATGTGGTGATCTGGAAACCAGCCAATACACAGATCTATTCTGCCCAGATGTTCATGCGTATTCTGAAGGAAGCAGGTCTGCCAGACGGTGTGATCAACCTGGTATATGTAGACGGACCTACTATTGGTAAAGTATGTTTTGCACACCGGGATTTTGCAGGCGTGCACTTCACAGGCTCTACAGGCGTGTTCAATCATATGTGGAAAGTGATCGGGGAAAACATTCCTAAATACAGAACTTACCCCAGGATCGTTGGAGAGACCGGTGGTAAAGATTTTGTACTCGCACATAAAAGTGCCAATCCCGATGCTGTTGTTACAGCCCTTGCCCGTGGCGCATTCGAGTTTCAGGGGCAGAAATGCTCAGCGGCTTCCCGCGCTTACCTCCCTTCCAATATTGCAGAAGAAGTAAAGACCAAACTGGTTGCCGCACTCAAAAGCATGAAAATGGGAACGGTAGAAGATTTCAGCAATTTCATCAATGCCGTGATCGATGAGAAAGCATTCAACAGCATCACACGTTATATCGATAACGCTAAAAAAGATAAAAAAGCAACGATCATTGCCGGAGGAAACTACAGCAAAAAAGAAGGCTATTTCATCGAACCAACAGTAATAGAGGCAAAAGATCCTAAGTACACCACTATGTGCGAGGAAATCTTTGGCCCCGTTCTCACGATCTATACTTATGATGCAGACAGGTTTGAAGAAGTACTCACGCTGGTAGACAATACCTCACCTTATGCGCTTACCGGTGCTATCCTGTCGCAGGACAGGGCCGCAGTAGAACTTGCGACCAATAAACTGCGTAATGCTGCAGGTAATTTCTACATCAACGACAAGCCAACCGGGGCAGTTGTAGGCCAGCAGCCATTCGGCGGCGCCAGGGCTTCAGGTACGAACGACAAGGCAGGCAGCCAGTTGAATCTCTACCGCTGGCTGAGTGCACGCACTATCAAGGAAACCTTCAACCCGCCTGTAGATTACAGGTACAGTTTCCTGAATGAAGCATAATATAAGTAAGATAACAACATGCCATAAAGTAAGAACCCCGCTTCATGATGGAGCGGGGTTCTTACTTTATAATGTGTAACTACAATTTATTTATCAGTCCAGGTCTTCTCACCTTTTTTCATTTTGTCGAGCGTTTCCTGGTAGGTTTTCTTTTCGCCATCAGGAGCCAGGTTCATCGCTTTGGTCTGCCATTCGATCGCTTCTTTCGTTTTACCGAGTTTGTGCAGGATATTGGCATAAGTATCCATGTACATATAATTATCCTTGTCTTTGAAAGAACGTTTACTCCAGTCGAGCGCTTCAGATACGCAGGTCATGTCTTTGCAGTTTTCAAAAACGGTCCATGCGTAACTGTTCAGTTCGGCAGCGTCGGCTTTCTCACCGTATTTACTCATATAGGCCACGATCTCATGCTGGAAATTATTCCAGTCCTTTTTAGACTGATAATAGATTACTTTACCTTTTGCAGTTGCTTCTTCACCATATTTAGGATAAGCAGCAACAAGAGCAGTTTTCAGTGAATCGAAGTTAGGGAGCGGGGCATTGCGTTTTAAAACAACAGGGTATACTTTTTCCTGGATCAGGATCGCCATCACGCGTTGATCAGCTTTACCCTTCCCCAGAACTGCATCTACTTTTTCAGGATGCTCCATCATCACGGCGAAACCTTTGTCTTTACTGCTGCTGGTGAATTTGCTCAGGAATTCGATATTCTCTTTGGTATAAAGGTCGGTCTGCGAAGCCAGGTAAGCATTGCTGACAGCAGTGGCATTCTTCATATCATACGCTTCCAGGGCTGCAAGGGCTACATTGCGTACAAAAGCAGGCGCTTTTTCACCGGCATTGTATTTATTGAGCAGTGTATAATATTGTTTTTCCGGATTCAGGGCATCTTTGCCTTTACGAACAAACACATCGGGTTCTGAAGAACCAACGGCACGGTGAACCAGGTTACCGTTCGGGTCAAAGAACAGGTAGGTCGGGTAAACGTTTACGTTGTATTTAGCCGCTATGTCGTGGCCGTCCTGGTACCATTTTTTGATATCTTCCGCATCGGCGGCTGTAGTATCCAGCTGCACTTTTACATTGATAAAATCAGCGTTGTAGAATTTGCCTACTTCAGGAAGCGGGAACACATTGGCCGACATTTGTTTGCAGGGGCCGCACCAGGTAGTGTAGCAGTCCATGAAAATATACTTTTTTTCAGCTTTCGCTTTAGCCTGGATATCTTTCCAGCTAAGGCCGTGTTCAAACTTCATTCCTTTATCCTGTGCAAAAGCCAGAGCGGGCAGCAACAGGAAAAGAAGTATTGCTTTTTTCATGATTTGGTTGGTTTTAGACGGTTAAACTACTGAAAATGAGCCAGAAAACGGCAGAAAATGTGATAAAAGGCCGGAGTATAAGTTTTTTAGTTCACAGTATCCAAGTTCCGGGATAACTATCTTGTTTTCCCCTATATTTGCCCCTCAAAATCCGTATAAGTGGCTACTAAATTCTCGAAAGAAACCTATCTGTACTGGTATGAGCTGATGCAGCTGATCCGCCAGTTCGAATTGAAAGCAGAAGAAATGTATAAGATGGCCGGAAAAATCCGTGGTTTTTTCCATGCCTATGTAGGCCAGGAAGCCATTGCTGCCGGTTGTATGACCGCTACGCAGCAGGACGATCCGTTCATTACAGCTTACCGCGATCATGGTCTGGCGCTGGCAAAAGGCGTATCGCCCAATGCCTGCATGGCCGAACTCTATGGTAAAGCAACGGGTTGTGCAAAAGGAAAAGGCGGCAGTATGCACTTCTTCAGCCTGGAGCACAGGTTCTTCGGTGGTCATGGTATCGTAGGAGCCCAGATCGGAACCGGGGCAGGACTGGCATTTGCGGAACAATACAAGGGAACCAAGAATGTGGTGCTTTGTTATTTCGGTGATGGTGCAGCCCGTCAGGGTATGCTTCATGAGACCTTTAACCTGGCCATGCTCTGGAAGCTGCCGGTGATCTTTATCTGTGAGAACAACAACTACGCAATGGGAACCTCGATCGAGCGTACCAGCAACGTGATCGATATTTATAAACTGGCAGATGCTTATGAAATGCCGGCTGATAAAGTAGATGCCATGATCCCTGAACTGGTACACGAAAGTGTGGCACGTGCAGTGAAAAGGGCACGCGAAGGTGATGGTCCTACCCTGCTCGAATTCAAAACCTACAGGTACAAAGGGCACTCGATTTCCGATCCGCAGAAATACCGCTCCAAAGAGGAAGTGGACGAATACAAGAACCAGGATCCTATCGTAAAAGTAAGGCAGACCATCCTGAGCAATGCTTTTGCTACGGAAGAAGAACTGCAGGCAATCGACGCACGTATCGATGCAGCTGTGGAAGAAAGCGTGAAGTTCGCTGAAGAAAGCCCATGGCCAGATGATAGCGAAGTGCTGAAAGATGTATACATTGATCAGAACTATCCATTCATTGTAGATTAAACCAACCCGGATTACCCAGTGATACGCCTGCCGTATCACCCAAAACAAATAGTATATTTTATGAGCGATAAAAAAGAGATTGTCGTTGAACAAAATGAAGCCCTGATAAAAGCGCAAAGTGTTTGGCAGCACATCCAGAAGCCACTGCTGATAGTGGTAGCCGTTGTAGTGATCGGCGGCGGCGGCTGGTATGCTTACCAGCAATATGTAGTGAAACCGAAAGAAGAAAAAGCAGCAGATGCGCTCTTCAAGGCACAGCAGTATTTCGGGATCGATTCATCTAACCTGGTTCTGAACGGCGACGGACAAAACAAAGGCGTTCTTTCTGTGATCAGCACCTACAGCGGTACCAAAGCGGCCAACCTCGCTCATTACTATGCAGGCGTAAGCTACCTGAAACTGGGTGATTACAATAATGCAGTAAAGCACCTGAAAGATTTTTCAACTGATGCAAAACAGATCCAGCTGCTGGCTTACGGTTGCCTGGGTGATGCTTATGCAGAACTGAACAAGAAAGATGAAGCCGTAGCTGCTTATAAAAAAGCGGCGGCAGCGTTTGACAAGGACGAGAACAATGCTTCCGAATATCTTTTCCGCGCAGCTCTTCTGGAAGAAACTGCGGGTAAAGTAAAAGAGGCAACAGATCTTTACAGAGAACTGAAAGAGAAATTCCCTAAAACGGACAAAGGCTACCAGGCAGATAAATACATCGCACGCCTCAGCACCGATAAAAATGACCTAAGTGTAAAGTAATGGCAACACCAGGAAATACCAACTTAAACAAAGGCATCCCCGCAATAAAGGATGCCTTTGTAGTTATCGTAAAAACAGAATGGAACGCAACAGTCATCAACAAACTGGAAGCGGGCGTTAAAAAAGTACTCAAAGCACAGGGCGCAACCTGTAAGGTATTAACCGTTCCCGGTGCGTTTGAGATTCCATTCGCCGTTAAGAACCATTATGCCTACAGTAAAGTACTGCCAGACGCCTACATCACACTTGGCGCTGTGATCAGGGGCGATACACCGCATTTCGATTATGTATGCAAAGCCGTAACCGATGGCGTACTGCAGCTGAATCTTTCTCTCGATGTACCGGTGATCTTCGGTGTTCTGACCGTGGATAACGAAGAGCAGGCACGTGAGCGCATAGGCGGCAAACATGGCCACAAGGGCGAAGAAGCGGCCGTTACGGCACTAAAAATGATCTCGCTGAACAGGAAATTAAAATAGTTACCTGCCGATGAATGTTCAATTGTTTATTCCCTGTTTTGTAGACCAGCTCTATCCCGGCGTGGCTTTTAATATGGTAAAAGTGCTGGAAAAAGCAGGCTGCACAGTCAGTTATAACACCAACCAGACCTGTTGCGGCCAGCCTGCTTTCAACGCAGGTTTTTGGGGCGAAGCAAAAGACGTCTGTGGTAAATTCATGCAGGACTTCACCGGAACCGATTATGTGGTAGCGCCGAGCGCCAGCTGTATCGGTTTTATTCGCAACTATTACAACAAACTATTCGAAAATACCGCGCAAAGTCAGCAGGCAAAAGACCTCTCCAAACGCGCATACGAATTTTCAGACTTCCTGGTAAATGTACTGGGCGTGGATAATGTAGGCGCAACATTCAATGCGAAAGTAACTTACCACGACAGCTGCGCGGCTTTGAGAGAATGCAAGATCAAAAATGAACCCCGGCAGCTGTTATCGAAAGTAGCGGGCCTGGAACTCATAGAGCTGAATGATGTGGAAACCTGCTGTGGCTTCGGGGGCACATTCGCCGTGAAGTTTGAACCGATCAGTATTGCCATGGGCGACCAGAAAGTAAACAACGCTGTAGCAACAGGTGCCGAATACCTTGTGAGCACAGACATGAGCTGCCTGATGCATATAGACGGCTGCAGCAAACATAAACAGAGCGGACTAAAAACCCTGCATCTCGCAGATGTGCTGGCAAGCGGCTGGTAAATATTATACATCATCAATCATTCCATTATAAGCAGAATAACATGAACTACTGGCTTATCAAATCCGAACCATTCAAGTATAGCTGGGAACAGTTTGAAAAAGACGGCCAGACATTCTGGGACGGAGTGCGTAACTATGCAGCCCGCAATAATCTCCGCGCAATGAAAAAAGGAGACCTGGCATTCTGGTATCACAGCAATGAAGGAATGGAGATTGTAGGCATTGCCAAAGTGGTGAAGGAAGCTTACCAGGATCCAACAACAACAGAAGAAGCCTGGGTAGCCGTAGATTTCAAACCTTATAAGAAAATCAAAAAGCCGGTAAGTCTGGCCACCATTAAAGCAGATAAACGTCTTGCGGAGATGGCACTTGTTCGCCTGGGACGATTATCCGTACAACCCGTTACACCCGGCGAATGGGATATTGTAATGGAACTTGGGGGTATGTAAACCATTACATTCAAAGACAAGTCGCAGCATTCCTGCATGCACAATTCTGCATGTGCGAGAATTTTTACTTTTTCTTTTTTTTAACAGAGCGTGCTGGTTACAAACGGACACTGTATTGTATAAAATGATGCAGGCCTGCAAATCCATTCACAAACCTTAAAAACTGTACAATGAAAAAGTATTTATCCGCCGCATGCATTGTGGCAATTGTAATGGCCGTAGTTTCCTGCAACTGGTTCCGCTCCTCCCCAAAAACACCCGCAATCACCGGCAACTGGCGCCTGGACTCTGTTTATCACGCAGGCGGCAAAAATAACGACAGTAATGCGCTCACCCCATTGTTGCTGATGGGGTTCAAGAAATCGAATGCAACGTTTTCTTTTAATGCAGACAGCACGCTCCATTATGTATCCGCAACAGATACAAGTATTTCACGTTATTATGTAAAGGATAATATCCTGCATATACTTGATGAAATACCCGAAGAGAAAAACAATTATAATATCAGGTTCACAACAGACAGCCTGGTTACTTTAACATCCAATGACAGTTTCAGCCTGGTATTGCGCAGGCTTTAATATTGAATAAGGATCAGCAAGAGCTGATCCTTATTACTTCTACCCTATTCGTATCTACTCATCAAAATACTGTTTTATGAACCGCTATCTATTCTGCATAGCAGTTCTGGCCATACTTTGCTATTCCTGCAGCAGGAAGCAAACAACGGAAAGAGAACTGCAAAACGACCAGGTAAATACACCTGCTGCAGGGAACAAACAATTATCAACAACAGATACTGCTGCGGCAAGAGAAATTATGAGGCAGGCCGATCTGGTGGCAGAGATGAAAGACTATAAATCCGGCGATCAGTTATTACGCAGACAGATAACAGCATTCAACGCTTATGTAACAGCTGAAGAACAGCACACATCTGCATTACGGCTGGAAAATAATCTCGTGATCCGGGTACCTGCAGCCAAATTTGATCAACTGTTGAGCGCCATCAGCGGCGAAGGAATTACGTTGCTACGGCGAACTATTTCTGCCGAAGATGTTACTGCGGAAGCTGCCGATACAAAAGCAAGACTAACAGCTAAAAATGCAATACGCAACCAGTATTATCAGCTGTTGAAACAGGCGAAGAGTATAAAAGATATACTGGAAATACAAAAACAGATCGATGCTTTGCAGGAAGACATTGAAGTGACCACAGCCAGATCACATTATTTATCAGACCAGGTACAATACAGCACCATCCGTCTGCAATATTTTCAGTATCTTGAAACAACAGATACTACCGATAAGATCACTTATTTTTCCAGGCTGAAAAACGCATTTATTGCCGGTGGATCATTTTTTGCCGAAGTCCTTGTTTTGTTAACCGGCGCCTGGCCGTTTTTATTATTAATGATTGTGGGAATATGGATATGGAAAAAGAAAAAAAAGCCGGTAACAACGGCAGTATAAAGAAGAAACTCGTGGTGCTTACCGGTGCCGGTATCAGTGCTGAAAGCGGCCTCAAAACCTTCCGGGACAGCAACGGGCTTTGGGAGGGCTATAATGTATATGAAGTAGCCACACCAAGAGGCTGGCAGAAAAATCCACAGCTGGTGCTTGATTTTTATAATATGCGCCGCAAAGATGTAGCAGCTGCAAATCCTAATGCTGCGCATACAGGACTTGCAGAACTTGAATCGGATTTTGATGTACAGATCATTACACAAAATATAGATGATCTGCACGAACGTGCAGGCAGCACTAATGTACTTCATCTTCATGGCGAGATCTTTAAAATGCGCGGGCAAAAAGATGAACAGCATGTCTGCGAGATAAGGGGCGATATCAGTTTAGGTCAGCTGGCGCCGGATGGAACCCAATACAGGCCACATATCGTATGGTTTGAAGAACCCGTTCCACTGATCATGGAAGCCGCAAGAATAACGGCAGCTGCTGATCTTTTTGTAGTGATCGGAACTTCACTGGTAGTATATCCCGCCGCCGGACTGATCAATGAAACAGCTGATGGTACCCCTAAATTCATTATTGACCGGCAGATTCCTGCTCTGCCGGTCATTCCCAATCTCAAGCTGATAGAAGCGCCCGCATCCCAAGGTGTAAGATTGTTAAAAAGTATGCTGGCGGCCTATCTTTAAAGTTTTAGTAACAAGCGCTGGCGTATTCTTGCGCAAATCAAGGCTGATGAGAAAAATTTTATTGTCTTCCCTGTTATTGTCCGGCTTCGCAACAAAAGCCCAGCTGAGTGAACCTTTCAAGGAATTGAAAAGTTTCTCCCTTAACCAGCATATTCCTACGGATACAACGCCATATCTGTCCTTTTATCACAAGGGGGTTATCAATTATCTCTATCCGCTTTACAAAGCGGCTGTGAGACAAGAACAACTTGTTGCTGCTACGGATAGCAGAAATTATTACGAGAGCCTGTCACAGATGGTGTCACTTACCGGTGATCATGCTACAGCGCTTACACTTCAGAAAGCGTCCTATGAAAGCATCCCCGACTCTGTTAAACAACGCATTGTTAAAGACGCACAAATTGCAAAAGATGTGCAGTATGCAGATGCAAAAGCATACCTGCTTGCAAGGGCAAAAAAAGAAAAAGTGATCATGCTCAATGAAGCGGGAAACCAGCCGCGTCACCGTGCATTTACCGCTTCACTGCTGCAGGAATTATACCAGCAGGGCTTCCGTTATCTTGCCGTGGAAACCCTGAACCCTTACAACAATGCATCCCTGGATAAAGTGAATATTCTCACCGGCAATTTCACCTGCGAACCGGTAGCTGGTGAAATGATCAGGAAAGCCCTCGAAACGGGGTTTAAATTGGTTCCTTATGAAGATACCATTGCAAGCCATACCGCAAAACAGCGTGAATATGCACAGGCAGCCAATATTTACAACATCATAAAAAAGGACAGCAACGCTAAAATACTGGTGCACGCTGGTTATGGTCATATTGAAGAAGCCGCTTTGAGCGATGATCATATTCCTATGGCAGCTTATTTCAAGATCATTTCCGGTATAGACCCGCTGACGGTTAACCAGGTATCGATGTCTGAAGGCGCTACGGATAATTACGAATTGCTTACTTATGAAAACTGGCTCCGGATCCATGCCACTACACAATCTGTTATCCCTGTACTTGCTGATACTCCGATCGATCCTTTTGAAACAAGGCTCAACGATCTTTATGTGATCCATCCGCCAACAATATATAAAAACGGGCGCCCCGGCTGGCTCGCAATGGATGGCTGGCGTAAAGAACAATCCGTTTCTCCTGCATACCAGACGCTCTTTATAGTTCAGGCATATTATATCGGCGACTATCATGAAAAGACAATCGACATGATGGTTCCCGCAGACCAGACCTACATCCTTGCTCCTGACGGACTCTATTACCTGTATCTACGCAAAGGCAAATACAAATTAGTATTCAGGGATAAGCTGTATAAAATGCTGGGATCAAAAGACCTTGAAGTAAACTAAGCTGCCTACCCAGGCCTGAGCCCTGTACGCGTTCGTTTAATGATCATTTCTTAAGGTACTGACCAAACATCAGTATTACAATAGATGCCATCAGGCCGTAGATCCAGTGAATATGGGTTTTACTTTCGGTAAGACGTGTTTCGATTTGTATGAGCTTCAGCAGTAGCTCGTTAAAACGAAGGTTCAGCTCTTTAGCAAGCAGATCTGTTTTCGCTTCGGCCTGCTCAAACTTTTGATCAATTTTACGGTTGACTTCTTCAAACTTTTGATCCATTCTCCGGTTGACTTCCTCAAAACGATGGTCCACTTCTTCAAACCCCAGATTTACTTCCTCGAAGCGGTGATTCATAAAACCGATCAATACACGCGCTTCATCACTGCCAAGCCCTTTCTTAATGGCATCACATAACTCAACATCTGTTGGCACTGGTTTCATAGCTTTTAAATTTTCAATGAAACTAACGCTTACCCAACAGATTTATTCACAGTATTTATACCTGTTTTTCATCAGGCGAAAAAGATATACGCAATACAGATCGCTGCTATCACGCCAATAATATCTGCAAATATTCCCGCCCATATCGCATAACGTACCCGCTTGATTCCTACGCTTCCGAAATAAAGAGCTATGATATAAAAAGTAGTATCTGCACTTCCCTGGAATGTAGATGCCAGCTGCCCTACAAAACTGTCCGCACCATGCGTTTTAAATACATCGAGCATCAGTCCCCTTGCCCCGCCACCACTGAATGGCCGCATGATTGCAACCGGTAGTGCCGGCACGAAATCCGCCGTCAGGCCCATGTTCACAAAACACCAGGTAATACCATTGATGATCCAGTCCAATGCCCCGCTGTCGCGGAATACCCTGATCGCAACAAGCATTCCCACCAGGTAAGGTATGATCTTGATGATCACATCCCATCCCTGCTTGGCTCCGTCGATGAATGCTTCAAACACATTCACTTTCTTCAGGAAGCCCCCTATTATAAAAGCACTGATGATCACAAAAAGTATAAAATTACCCAGCACATTACTGAATGTTTCCTTCGTGAACAAAGTTGGTTCCGGAATATTTTTCTGGGATGGCAAACCATGAATGAACCATGCAAATAAAAGGATAGTTGTAATAATTCCCCCCAGCCAGATGATCAGAACCCTGTCGAACCGCAGCCGCTGGTAAATTCCCGTGATCACGATACTGGCGATCGTTGCGATAGTAGTGGCGATCATCAAAGGCACAAATACACTGGTTGGATTGGTACTGCCGCCGCCTGCCCGGTATGCAATGATCGATAATGGTATCAGCGTAAGCCCGCTCGTATGGAGCACCAGGAACATGATCTGTGCATTACTGGCCGTATCTTTTACCGGATTCAGCGTCTGCAGGCTTTCCATCGCTTTTAAACCGAATGGCGTTGCGGCATTGTCGAGTCCAAGCATATTGGCACTGAAATTCATCACCATCTGCCCCATGGCCGGGTGCTTATCCGGCACTTCCGGAAACAGCCTTTTCATGAACGGATTCAAAAGCCTGGCCAGGAAATTGATCGCTCCCGCTTTCTCCCCTATATTCATCAGCCCCATAAAAAATACCATTACCCCGGTGAGCGGTAAGCCGATATCCATTACGGAAGACTTCGATGCGTCGAATATGCCTTCCACAAGCTTCTTGAAGATCTCGTAATCCTGGAACACGATCAGCTTCACCAGGGCAATCACAAGCCCTATCGCAAAAAAGAGGATCCATACGTAGTTTAAGGCCATAGCAGTCAATTAGTTCGTGAAAATAAGGTTATCAACGGAAAAGCAGCGAAACAATTCTATATTTGCGGCTCAAAATTTTACGGCGGACTTCCATGTCCTCTTAAATTGTATATCAATATGTCTTTACAAGCTGGAATCGTAGGGTTACCCAATGTCGGAAAATCAACTTTATTCAATGCCGTGAGCATCAACGCGAAAGCTCAGGCCAGCAATTACCGCTTCTGCACCATCGAGCCCAATGTAGGCCTGGTGGATGTACCGGATGAGCGCCTCAGCAAACTGGCTTCGCTGGTAAACCCAAACCGTACCGTTCCCACACAACTGGAGATCGTTGACATCGCCGGGCTGGTGAAGGGCGCCAGCAAAGGCGAAGGACTTGGCAACAAGTTCCTCGGCAATATCCGCGAAGTTGACGCGATCATCCACGTGATCCGCTGCTTTGAAGACGAGAACGTATTACGCGAAGAAGGCGCCATCAACCCTGTGGGCGATAAAGAGATCATCGATACCGAACTGCAGCTCAAAGACCTTGAGAGCGTTGAAAAGAAAATGCAGCGCGTGGAAAAAATGGCCCGCGTTGGTTCCGATGCCAAAGCCAAGGCAGAATACGATATCCTCACCCGCTGTAAAGAACATCTCGAAAAAGGTAAAAGCATTTTTTCCCTGGGGCTCGACAAAGAAGAAAAAAACGCAGTGGCCGACCTGTTCCTGCTTACAGATAAACCGGTATTATATGTTGCCAATGTTGACGAAGGTTCTATGCATACCGGCAACAAATATTCCGAAATGCTGAAAAACGCCGTTCAGTCCGAAGGCGCCGAAGTGATCATCATGTGCAACAATATCGAAGCACAGATCGCTGAAATGGAATCTGAAGAGGACCGCCTGATGTTCATGGAAGAATATAAAATGACTGAACCTGCCCTGAACCGCCTCATCCGTACTGCTTATGCGCTGCTGAACCTCGATACTTATTTCACGGCAGGTGTTCAGGAAGTAAGGGCCTGGACCATACATAAAGGCTGGAAAGCACCACAGGCTGCCAGCGTGATCCACACCGATTTCGAAAAGGGATTCATCAAAGCTGAGGTAATCGCTTACGAAGACTTCGTAAAATTCGGAAGCGAAGCCGCCTGCCGCGACAACGGAAAATTAAGGATAGAAGGAAAGGAATATATTGTAAAGGACGGCGACATCATGCATTTCAGGTTCAATGTATAGTAAACCTGCAGAAGCCAACGGGAAAGAGCAATGACCAACATCATTGCTCTTTTTTTTAAATACTGACCTGCACCTGCTTGATCACACCCATCACGAATATGCTCTGCACATGCCCCAGGTTCTCAGCCTGGCTGAGCTTGTTTACATGGAAATCATAATATGCATCCATATTCTCCGCCACCACTTTGAGCATAAAGTCGAATTCGCCTGAAATATTATAGCATTCGATCACTTCCGGCATATCCAGGATGCTTTTAATGAAACGTGCACCGGCATTACGGTTATGCTGTTTCAGTGAAACATAACAGATCACTGTCAATCCTTTTTTTACTCTTGCATGGTCTACCAGCGCAGCGTATTGCCTGATCACACCCGTTTCCTCCATCCGCCTGATCCGCTCATGAATAGGCGTTGTACTCAGGTGTACTTTATCGGAGATCTCCTTTACCGTAATCCGGGCATTTTGCTGCAGAAGCCGCAGGATCGAAAGGTCTTTATCATCAAGCATTACCTGCGTTCCAGCTGAATCTTCTTTTTTAACTTGTTTTGCCATACTTATCAGCAGTTTTATCCTGCAAAAATTACATTTTTTATACTTTTCTCCTAAATAAAATAAAATATAGAGTATTTTATCCTATCCAGCTACATTTGCATTTCATAAAAACAAACTTATGTCTACATTAACCAATTCCATTGATTTCAGCCTGCCGTACAAAGTGGCTGATATCAGCCTCGCAGACTGGGGTCGCAAAGAAATACGCCTTGCCGAAGCAGAAATGCCGGGCCTGATGAGCCTCCGTGCAGAATATGGTGCAACTCAGCCATTGAAAGGTGCGCGTATTGCCGGTTGTCTTCACATGACCATCCAGACCGCTGTTCTGATCGAAACGCTGGTAGCACTGGGTGCTGAAGTTAAATGGAGTTCCTGCAATATCTTCTCTACACAGGATCAGGCTGCTGCTGCTATCGCCGCTGCAGGTATTGGTGTATTTGCCTGGAAAGGCCAGACACTGGAAGAAGCCGACTGGTGTATTGAACAAACCTTATTCTTCGGAAGCGCCGAGCGTCCGCTGAACATGATCCTGGATGATGGCGGCGATCTGACCAATATCGTTCTGGACAAATACCCTGAACTGGTACAGAACATCAAAGGCCTGAGTGAAGAAACCACTACCGGTGTTCACCGTCTCTACGAAAGAATGGCTAAAGGCACCCTGCCAATTCCTGCCATCAACGTGAACGACTCAGTTACCAAATCCAAATTCGACAACAAATACGGCTGCCAGGAATCACTGGTTGATGCGATCCGTCGCGCAACTGATGTAATGATGGCGGGTAAAGTTGCTGTTGTAGGTGGTTATGGCGATGTAGGTAAAGGTTCTGCCCTTTCTTTACGTGGTGCCGGCTGCCGTGTGATCGTTACCGAGATCGATCCGATCTGTGCTTTACAGGCTGCTATGGACGGTTTTGAAGTGAAGAAAATGATCGATGCGGTGAAAGAAGCCGATATCGTTGTTACCGCTTCAGGCTGCCGCGACCTGCTTACCGAAAAGCATTTCCGCCTGATGAAAGACAAAGCGATTGTCTGCAACATCGGCCACTTCGACATCGAGATCGATATCGCATGGCTCAACAACAACTACGGTCATACAAAAGATACCATCAAACCACAGGTTGACCTCTACAATATCGAAGGTAAAGATGTGATCATCCTGGCAGAAGGACGCCTGGTAAACCTCGGCTGTGCTACGGGTCACCCTTCGTTTGTAATGAGTAACTCGTTCTCTAACCAGACACTGGCGCAGATCGAACTCTGGACCAACTTCAAAAATTACGAGAACAAGGTTTATGTACTGCCCAAACACCTCGATGAGAAAGTGGCACGTCTGCACCTTGCCAAAGTAGGCGCTGAACTGGATGAACTGACCGACGAACAGGCTTCATACCTGGGCATTCCGAAGACCGGTCCTTTCAAAGCTGACCATTACCGTTATTAATAGCTAACCGGGAATTGAATTAAGAATTAGGACCGAATAGATCCTAATTCTTAATTTCACCCCGATGTTAGAGCGCGCTACTGTTCAAAATACACGGATTTTCAAAAAATGCATAGCATTGATCCTCTGCATATGCATGTCAGGTATTTCAACAGCCCAACGCGAACGTGATACATCCCGCACTTCTACCCGCCAGGACGCCATCGCTTTTATCAGCAGGATCACCGAACTGCCGCAGAGTGCACACTGGCCCAATATAAAGCCGGCCCTCTTTCTTCAGAACCTTAAGAACAATATCGAGAACCCGCTCAGCCTGCACGAAGGAAATAATACCAATTTCTGTGCATACGCGGCCATGTCCTACATTCCCCTTCAGTTCGATCCGCTTGGTTTTGCCAAAGACCTGCTGCAGTTGTACAGGGAAGGTAAAGTGAAGATGGGCCGGGTAAATATTACACCTTCCAGTGAAGTAAAACTCGCCGCAGGCAGGCTGGCATTCAAAGGCGAGCTCGACATCAGGCCCGCAGACCAGATGTGGTTCCTGGCGCTTGCCGATCATTTCAAATGCTACCTCAACATCTTCGACAAGCATTTCGATATGGGTGATGAGAACAGCTTCTGGGCGGCTACCAGTTTCGGCAAATTCAATCATATGATCCGTTCACTTTTCAGGTACAGGGTGGAAGCCAAAGGCTCAGACCTGATCAGACCTACCATCGATCATCTTTACGGCTACCTGAAAGAACGCGTAAGTAAGGGAACAGTTGCGCTTTTCGTGAATAACATGTCGCTCTACCAGAAAGATCACCGCCAGGTGAAACCCGGTGTGGGCACACATTTCATCATCCTGAAAGACATTGAAGAAGCGCCGGACGGAAGGATCAACATTACTTACTGGGATTATGGCGGACTCACGCTCCAGCAGGTAACGCCCTCGTTCCTTTACAGGCTCATCTTCGGTATCACTTTCTGCACAAAACGAACAGCCAATGCGCCGCAATAGACCTGTTTACATATTATGCCTTGTGGTGCCCGCGTTCCTGCTGTTCGCATGCCGTTCCAGCAGGAAACTGACAGCAGATTACTACTATGAGAATGAAGCTGCACTCACGAGTATTGAAAAAGCTTATGCATCCTTATACAAACAACGCCCTTTTTCCGTTGAGTTCATCGATAAAGGATTCAATTATGTATCGCTGATGCTGCAGTCGAACAGGATCAAATACATTTACGAGTTTGAACTGAATGAACCACGCCTGCAGGATACGCTTGCCCGTTACCAGATGGACAGTGCGGCTATTATGAAAATGATCCGCCAGATGAAGGATATCCAGTGTGTATGGATCAACAACCTGGACTATTATGTGGATGAACAGAAAAGAAGCATGATCTTCATGTCGCTCCGTACCGTACCACCGAGGATACCATTTGCGGAGAAGAAATACTATATCCTCACCTTCTTCAACCAGCCGCAGTTCTTCGATAACCAGGGCCGCCTGCTCGCGAACAGGAGGCAAAGAAGATTGCGCAAGATCGATGATAACTTTTTTCAAAGGATCAACGACCGTGTCTGTTATACCATTTCGGAGCGCTTCCGTTAATTAGTTTTACCCGCCTCAGGAAGATATAAACAACTCTCCTAAGTCAACGTTAAAAACAACTGAATGGCTTCATTTTCCAATATCTTTGTTATGAACCTATTCAGTAACATATGAGAAATCTAAAACCCATCTTCCATGCGGGGGTATGCATTGCATTACTCGCAGCATGTAACAGCAAACCGAGTAACGACAAAACAGCGGCAGATACAACAAAAACAGTTGCCGCAGCACCGGCCGGCCCCGGCAGCCCGATCAAATACGACAGTTCCAAACGTTACATCTTCCTTACCTGGGATGATTCTCCGCAACCGCCAGGCACCGTTGTATCCAAGAGGATCTTTAAGGAGCAGGGTGTAAAAGCAACATTCTTTGCAGTAGGCATGCACTACGATATCGACCCCGTACGCAAGCGTATCCTCGACAGTATCCGTAACGAATATCCCCAGTTCCTGCTGGCCAACCACAGCTATTCGCATGGTTTCAGGGATAACTACAATAAATTCTATACGATGGTAGACAGTGCAGCCAGCGACTTTGCACATGCACAGCAGCAAATGAATATCCCGCTGAAGATCGTTCGTATGCCGGGCAGGAATAACTGGGCAGGCAAAGGCGAGTTCCGCGGCCCGAAAAGCAGTGAGAAAGTAGCCCGCAGGCTGGATTCGCTCGGTTACCAGGTAATCGGCTGGGATCTTGAATGGCAGTTTGTGAAAGGCAGCGCTCCCAAACAGGGTGCAGCAGAAATGGTACGCATGATCAACGACAAGTTTGAAAGCGGTTACACCAACCAGCCCAATACCGTAGTGATCCTTGCGCACGACCGTATGTTCGGCAAAGCACCCTATACCGATTCACTTGCCAGGTTCATTACCCTGCTGAAACAGGACCCGCGTAATGTATTCGAAACCATAGATCATTACCCATCTGTAATGAATAAATAGTTTCAACCTATTGTTCTGAAAAGCCGGCCACAGTGCCGGCTTTTCCATTATAACCCGTTATTGTGCATTGGGCATTCCTCCTTATCTTCCGCATCCCAAATAAAACCAATGAAAAAACTTTGTCTCCCCCTTTTTTTGTTATGGCTCACTGCAGGCCTTCAGGCCCAGAACATGCTGCCTGTAGTACCGGCGCCATCGTCTGCAGTTGTACAGAATGGAAAATTTGTGTTGAAGAATAATACCCCGGTGGTTGTAAAAGGTGACCAGGCAGCCGTGAAAGTTGCAGAAATGCTCGCGGCAAAACTGGCCGTACCTACCGGTGGCTCCTATCCTGTTAAAAAAACTGCAGTAACCGGCAACAGTATACAGCTGCAGCTTCTGACCAATGCAGATACAGCACTGGGAAGCGAAGGTTACAAGCTTGTTGTAACGCCGGCACAGATTACCATCACTGCCAACCAGCCTGCAGGACTTTTCTACGGTACCCAGACCTTACTGCAACTCTTACCGGCAGCTATTGAAAGCAAAAAAGAAGTAAAAAATATCAGCTGGACCATCCCCTGCGCCACTATTACCGATAAACCACGTTTCGGCTGGCGCGGATTGATGTTTGATGTAACGCGCCATTTCTTTACCAAGCAGGAAGTGAAACAGTTCATCGATGATATGGTGAAATATAAATTCAATATGCTGCACCTGCATTTAACCGACGACCAGGGCTGGCGCATTGAGATCAAATCATTACCCGAGCTTACCAAAGTAGGTGCATGGAGGCAGGACAGGAAAGGCAAATGGGGCAACACACCGGCCCCGGATTCTACCGAGCCGAAAACTTACGGCGGATTTTATACGCATGATGATATCCGCGAGCTGGTGCAGTATGCGGCAGACCGCTTCGTAGCCATCATGCCCGAGATCGATGTTCCGGGGCATAGTATGGCGGCGATTGCCACTTATCCGGAACTGGCAACCGTACCAGGCACATATCATGTTAATATCAGCGATAAATTCCTCGTATGGGGCAGCGGTGGCTCCTTCTATGCAATAAGCGACAATACACTCAATCCGGCCAACGAAAAAGTATACAGCTTCCTCGATAAAGTGTTTACTGAAGTGGCTCAGCTCTTCCCCTTTCCTTACATACATATGGGCGGCGACGAAACCGCAAAGAACCTCTGGGAAAAAAGTGATGACATCAAAGGCCTGATGCAGCGTGAGAAGCTGAAAGACGTGCACGAAGTACAAAGCTATTTTGTAAAGCGTGTGGAAAAGATCATCGAATCGAAAGGAAAGAAAATGATGGGCTGGGATGAGATCCTGGAAGGCGGACTGGCCCCTAATGCAGCAGTAATGAGCTGGCGCAGCATGAAAGGCGGAGCAGAAGCTGCTGCACAGAAACATCCTGTGGTGATGAGTCCTGCCCAGTTTGCGTACCTCGATTATTACCAGGGCGAAAGCACGGTAGAGCCACCCGTTTACGCAGCACTGCGTTTGAACAAAACCTACCAGTTCGATCCGCTGCCGGCAGGTGTTGACCCTAAATACATACTGGGAGGCCAGGGCAACCTCTGGACCGAACAGCTCAATAATTTCCGCAGCGTACAATACATGCTGTGGCCGCGGGCAATGGCGATCGCGGAATCAACCTGGTCTCCCAAGGAGAAAAAGAACTGGGATAATTTCGTAGGTCGTGTTGAACAGCAATTCGTACGGCTGGATTCATCCCGCACCCGTTACGCCCGCAGCATCTATGATCCGATCATCCGCACAAAAACGGATGGCAAGGATAACCTGACGCTCATTCTTGAAAAAGAAGTAGCGGATATGGATATCCATTATTCCCTGAATGAGAGCGTACCGGATAATTATTACCCGGTTTATACCAAACCATTTGTGCTGGACAAAGACGTAATGACCGTGCGTATCGTTACTTACCGGAACGGAGTACAGGTAGGTAAACAGATCATTATGCCGCTGGCTGAATTAAAGAAAAGGGCTGAAAAATAAGGCAGCGCAGATCAATTTAAAATAAGCTCCGCTTAAACAGGCGGGGCTTATTTTTTGAAATCCGCTTAAAGTGAACATATTCCGTACAATTACCTGTTTCATCAATCCTTTACCACCCTTATCTTCGCCCAATATTCCCGTTCAATATGAAAGTAGGTATTCTCGGAGGCGGCCAGCTCGGTCGCATGTTATTGCAGGCAGCAGCCAATTATACGGTTGAAACTTTTGTGCTGGAGAATGATCCCGGCTGTCCCGCTGCGCATCTCTGCCATCATTTTGTGAAGGGAAATATCAATGATTTTGATACGGTATACCAGTTCGGTAAAGACCTTGATGCCATCACTATAGAGATCGAATCTGTAAATGTGGATGCGTTGGAAAAACTGGAATCGGAAGGTGTGAAGGTTTATCCGAGTCCTGCCGCGATCCGGATCATTAAAGACAAAGTGATACAAAAGGCATTTTACCGCGATCATGATATACCAAGCTCTCCGTTCGTGATCACACAGAACCTGGCAGAACTGGCAACGCAGGCAGATTTCCTGCCGGCTGTGCACAAGATCGGACAGGGAGGTTATGACGGAAAAGGTGTGCAGGTGATCCGGGAAGTAAAAGACATGGACAAAGGTTTTGACGCACCCGCAGTTCTGGAGAAAATGGTGGATATCAAAAAAGAGATTGCCATGATCGTGGCAATGAACGATAAAGGGGAAACAGCCCTGTTCCCGCCTGCGGAAATGATCGCCGACCCGGTACTGAACCTGCTCGATTACCAGCTCAGTCCTGCCCTGCTTCCTGAAAAAGTATTATGGAAAGCCGAAGCGATCGCTTTAAGGGTTGTGAAAGGGTTACAAAGTCCGGGCCTTTTTGCTGTTGAGCTTTTTGTAGACAAGAACGACGATGTACTCGTGAACGAAACGGCCCCGCGCGTTCATAACAGCGGGCACCATACCATTGAAGCCAATTATTCCAGCCAGTACGATATGCTCTGGAGGATCATATCAGGATACCCGCTTGGCAATACGGACCCTATCCTTCCTTCCGCCATCGTGAACCTGCTCGGTGCCGAAGGCTATGAAGGTGAGGCCGTTTACGACAAACTGGATGAAGTATTGTCAATGGACAATGTATTTGTACACCTCTACGGTAAGAAGCAGACAAAGCCCGGCCGTAAAATGGGGCATGTAACCATTATCAGCAAAGATTACCAGGACCTGACCTATAAAGCCAATAAGATAAAGCACACATTAAAAGTGATCAGTAAAGCATAGAACACTTTACAGCACATTGATACCACTGATACTGCCGGTGGTTCTTTTGCGCACATTCAGTGGTTTCAGGAAGCCGATTCCGATCAGGCTTTTAACCTGGAGCGCAGGTGAAGTTTTGTTTTCACCGAATAACCTTACATCATCATCATAGATCATATCCAGGCTGTAAGTGGCGGAGAAGAACTTGTTGATCTTGAAGGAAAACAGGTTGGTCATGAAAAGATCCACATTCTGCGGATGATCGCCATAATTGGAGAAGAGATCAAGCCTGCCCTTATAGGTGATGTTCTTTGCAATTGCATTAAAATAGTTGACCGTAGCAAACATACCGATCTGGTTAACAGAACGTTTACCTGCAGGTATACCATAACCACCCTTCCTCACCAGTGAATCATTCAGTACAAAAGTAAAACGGGAGGTCAGCGGCGATATAAAGACAGAGAATTTATCGCTCTGCTTATAATCAAGACCCAGGGAAAAGATCATATATGCCGGCGAAAAGAAAGACGATGACAGCACACCCGTTGTTCCCGAATAAGTAAGGCCATTAAAAAACTGGGAACGCAGGTTGAACAGTCCGGATAAATACAGTTTACCGATACTGTCTGTCTTGTAACCGTATTTGCTCAGGTAATCAAAGCGATCATCGTTCTTGCGGCTGCCCAGGCTCGTGGTTTGTACATAACCCAGGTTAACATCCACGTTATTATCCCAGCTATGCCGTCCTTTCTTGTAAAAAAAGAAATAATTGAAGTAAGCGCTTGCAGCAAGCGAAAAATTATCACCTCCGGCAGACCAGTTGCTCAGGGAGCCCTGGGAAATGTTCAGGCTCAGTAAGCCGCCACTTTTCCAGTTCCATTTGCTGGTATCTGCTTCTTTTTTAATGGTTCTGGCAGTCTCACTTTTAATTTTATTCAATATTTCCTGTGCCCGCCCCTGCTGAAAACATAGAATAACCGCAAACAAAGCCATGCTTTTTTTCATCCGCCTGCTGTTTTTTGCGCAAAAATAATTTTCCAGATTGTAATTCAGCTTAAATGATGCTGACAAACTGACACTTTCCACATGTTTTTGCATAACTTTGTGTCTTAACATTTATTCTACAGCGATGGAAATGTTGGCAATAGCGGAAAAGGAACATGATGAAAGCCGGCAGGGAGAAGCGTTCAGCCCGTTCACAAACGATCCGAACCAGTACCAGCGGAAGTTTTATATAGAGAGTTATGGCTGCGCCATGAATTTTGCCGACAGTGAAGTAGTGGCTTCCATACTGAACAGTGAGGGATTCGGCGCTACCCGCAACGTGGAAGAAGCCGACCTGGTTTTGCTGAATACCTGCTCCATACGTGAAAAAGCGGAGCAGACGGTACGGAAGCGCCTTACAGAATTCAAAACGCTGAAAAGGAGTCGCCCGGGTATGCTGATCGGTATGCTGGGCTGTATGGCCGAAAGGCTGAAATCCAAATTGCTGGAAGAAGAAAAGCTGGTAGATATGGTGGTTGGGCCCGACGCTTACAGGAGCCTTCCTTCCCTGATCAGCCAGGCAGATACAGGCCAGAAAGCAGTGAACGTTTTACTGAGCCGCGAGGAAACCTATGCCGATATTTCTCCGGTGCGCATGGATGACAACGGTGTATGTGCCTTCGTTTCCATTATGCGTGGCTGTAACAATATGTGCAGTTTTTGCGTGGTACCATTTACCCGCGGCCGCGAACGGAGTCGAGACGCATATTCCGTGGTGGCCGAAGCTGAAGCTCTTTTTGCACAGGGCTACCGTGAAGTGACGCTGCTTGGTCAGAACGTAGACAGTTATTATTGGGTGGATGAAAAGCAGGATACCATCGTCACATTTGCGAACCTGCTGGAAAAAGTAGCGCAGATCTCTCCCCTGCTGCGTGTCCGTTTCAGCACATCTCATCCCAAAGACATTACAGATGAAGTCTTACATACCATCGCACGATATGAAAATATCTGCAACTATATTCACCTGCCGGTACAAAGCGGCAGCACAAGGATCCTCCAGCTGATGAACAGGACCTATACCCGTGAATGGTATATTGCCAAAGTGAACAGGATCCGCGAAATACTGCCGGACTGCAGTATCAGTACCGATATCATAGCAGGTTTCTGTACTGAAACGGAAGAGGATCACCAGGATACTTATACCCTGATGGAATATTGCAAATATGACCTTGCATATATGTATTTCTACAGCGAGCGCCCCGGAACGCTGGCAGAACGCAGGTATACAGATGACGTACCTGAAGAAGTAAAGAAAAGGCGGCTCCAGGAGATCATCGCACTGCACCGGATCCATTCACTGGAAAGCATGCAGCGCGATGTGAACAAAACTTTCAAAGTGCTGATCGAAGGAAATTCGAAGAAAAGCGACCAGCACTGGTACGGAAGGACAGATCATAACAAAGTGGTCATTTTCCCGAAAGAACAATATAAAGTTGGTAAAGGCGGTTATGTAACAGTATATATTGACAGTTGCACAGCAGGGACCCTTTTCGGAACTGTTCAGTCGGTACTCTGATCAAGACAGGCATTGCGTTATCGTTAAACATTAAAGAACACGGATGGATCTTCAAAACATCAAAAACCGTTTCGGCATCATCGGCAATTCGCCGGCGCTGAATCATGCGCTGAATACAGCCGTGCAGGTTGCAGCAACAGACCTTACCGTACTGATCGTGGGTGAAAGTGGTGTGGGTAAGGAAGTCTTTTCGCAGATCATACATGCGCTTTCCGCGCGCAAACATAATCCTTTCATTGCCGTAAACTGCGGTGCTATACCGGAAGGCACGATCGATTCAGAGCTGTTCGGGCATGAGAAAGGTGCGTTCACCGGGGCAGTCGACAGCCGTAAAGGTTATTTCGAGACCGTGAACGGCGGAACTATTTTCCTGGACGAAATTGGTGAAATGCCGCTCGGTACACAGGCTCGTTTGTTAAGGGTACTGGAAACGGGCGAATTTATCCGTGTAGGTTCGTCCAAAGTGCAGAAAACGGATGTTCGTGTGATCGCCGCTACCAACCGTGAGCTGCTCGAGTTTACACAGAAAGGCCGCTTCCGCGAAGATCTCTATTACCGCCTGAGTACCGTACCGATCCGCGTGCCTTCCCTGCGCGACCGTAAGGAAGACATACCGCTCCTGTTCAGGAAGTTCGTGGTGGATTTTGCCGAACGTTACAAAACCACACCGGTACAGCTCGATGATGATGCGAAAAACCTGTTAATTAACCATTCCTGGAAAGGTAATGTGCGGGAATTGAAGAATATTGCCGAGCAGATCTCTGTGCTCAGTCCGAATGTGCAGGTCTCCGGTGCAGAACTTTCCAGGTTCCTGCCCGACCATACAACTGCCAGCAGGATGCCTGTACTGGCCGGTGCACCGCAAAGCGGCGAGTTTGCAAATGAGCGGGAAATCCTTTACAAACTGTTCTTCGATATGAAGAAAGATGTAACGGAACTCAAGAAGATGTTCCTTGAAATATTACAGAACCCTTCCCTGGCCGGCTCTGCTGCCAATTATACCCGTGATTCCCTGATGCAGGATTTCGGCGGTAATGCGAACGACGCACCTACATTCCTGCCACAGCAGAACACAGCTCCGGCACATGCCACTTACCTGCCCTCCGGCAACAGCTCATCGCAGGCAGTGATAATTCACGACGATGATATCCATCATCATGAAGAAGTGGAAGAGTCGCTGAATATTGTTGATAAGGAAAAAGAACTGATCATCAAAGCACTCAAAAAACACAAAGGAAAAAGAAGAGATGCTTCGCTCGACCTCGGTATCAGTGAAAGAACCCTGTACCGGAAACTGAAAGAATACGATATCGAAGAATGACCGCTATGAAAACGATACGAACCCCGCGCTTCCTGCAGGCCATCTGCCTCTTCTTTTTTGTGGCAGCCCTGTCGGGATGCAGTATATATAAATTCAATGACGCCAGCATTCCTCCGGATGTGAAGACCATTAAAGTCGGCTTTATCGAAAACCGGGCACGTTATGTAAACCCGCAGGTGAGTCCGCAGCTGACCACCAAACTCACGCAGATCATTACAAGCCGGACCAAACTCTCGCTCACCAACAACGATGACGCGCACTATGTGATCAGCGGGCAGATCACCAATTATGATGGTACGCAGACCGTAGGTGTAAGCGGCCAGCAGTCTACCACCAACCGTTTAACCGTTACCGTACATATCGTATTACGCAAGACCCTGAAGAACATTACCGATGAGTTCGATGTAACAAGGAACTTCGATTACGACGGAAGACTGCAGTTCCAGGATGCGGAAGCAAAGCTGCTGGACGAGATCATCCGGAACGTATCTGACGAAATCTTCAACCATATATTCTCCAACTGGTAAGCAAACCTTATTTTAGCCGAATGAATGTAATGGAGGAAACAGGATTGCAGGCACTTGCCGGTAATGAGAAAGAGCTCAGGAACATCGTGCGCGAGTACCCGTATTTCGCACCGGCGCGGTTCCTGCTGGCAGCTGTTCTGCAGGCAAGGCAGCGCCCGGAAGCACCTGTAGCCGTATCCCAGGCATCCCTGTACTTCAATAACCCGCTCTGGTTATCCTATAAACTCAATAAAGCTGTTGCAGAAACGGCAACGGAAGAACCGGAACAGGAAATTACCCCGGCTTCATTTGACACTCCGGTGGATACCGGCGAAAGCGATTATGATTTTGAAGCGGGAGATGATACCGATGCCCCCGAAAATGCCGACACCAGCATTCCGGCAGACAGTAAACTCTCCAGCCTCCTGTCTGACCAGCTGGCCGATTTCAAAAAACCGGTAACGGAAGATGCAGCACTGGAAATAGATGCCGATAAAAAGAAGCTCCATACGATCGATTATTTCGCTTCGCTGGGCATCAAACTGGACCTGAATGCCATTCCGCAGGACAGGCTCACCACCCAGCTGCGTAAGTTCACGGACTGGCTGAAAGACATGAAGCATCCGGATGCCGTAGCGGCGGCCCAGGCCAGCAGTGCAGGCATTGAAAATGAGCGTGCAGCGGCCCAGATAGCCGAAAATTCTAACGAATCCCGTGAGGTAGTGACCGAATCCATGGCCGAAGTACTCGAGAAACAGGGGCAAACTGAAAAAGCGATCCAGCTCTATATTAAATTAAGTTTCTTAAATCCTGAAAAATCCGCTTATTTTGCGGCAAAGATTCAACATTTAAAAGGTATATAAAATGATCATTCTGTTTCTGATTCTGATTGTGATAGCATCTGTAGGGCTCGGCTTTGTGGTACTGGTTCAAAATCCAAAAGGTGGCGGCCTCTCCGGCAATGTAGGCGGTTTAAGCAACCAGCTGATGGGCGTTAAACAAACAACCGACGTTCTGGAAAAAGGCACCTGGCTTTTCGCAGGCATCATCGCCCTGCTGGCCCTGTTCTCTACCCTGTTCCTGAAAAGCGGTAGTACTGCAGTAGACAATTCAAGGATCCAGCAGATCCCCACAGCTGTAAGCACTCCTGCTGCACCGGCTGCCACTCCGGCACCTGCCACTACAGCAAATGCTGCCGATACTGTTAAAAAATAATACAGACAACATATTTTTATAAGCCCTGCCTGTTATCCAGACGGGGCTTTTTAGTTAATTTAACAGCACGGGGCATACTTTTTGACCACTGGTATGCTGCCGTCTTAAACAGCCGGTAACAGGCGTACCATGAAAAGAATCTTTACATTAATCCTTTTACTGATCGTACTCGCAGGCGGCATTGTTGCCTGGCAGGTATTGGTATCAGGTACAGGTTTCAGCGAAAAAAGCAGGTTTTTCGTGATCAGCGAGGGACAAACAGATAAAGCCAGCGTGCTAGCTACTCTGAAAGAAGAAAAGATCATCAATAACACCACTGTATTTTCCCTGATCTCAGGTCCGCTGGGTGTATGGGACAGGATCAGGCCCGGTAAATACGAAGTAAAAAAAGGCGATAACCTGCTCACCATCGGCCGTATACTCAAGAACAATCGCCAGGCCCAGTTAAAACTCGTGATCAACAAGATCAGGCGAAAGGAAGACCTGGCCAGGCTGATCTCGCATAACCTGGGTACCGATTCTGCTTCTGTGATGCAGTTCATGCAGTCCAACGACTCGCTCTCGCAATATGGCGTGGACACGTCTACGGTTTTCACCGCCATCATACAAAACACTTATAACTTCTTCTGGAAAAGCAGCCCGCGCAAGATCTTCAATCGCCTTTATGAAGCACAACAGTACTTCTGGGAAAATAATAACCGACTGGAGAAAGCCAAAGCCAGGGGGCTCGATCCGAAACAGGTATATATCCTGGCTTCCATAGTAGATGAAGAAACCAATTATGAGAGCGATAAATACAAGATCGCGAGCGTGTATATGAACAGGCTGAAAAAGTCGATGCCGCTGCAGGCTTGTCCTACGATCAAATTTGCCATGAATGACTTCACTATTACGCGTATTTATGAGAAATACCTGGTGAATCCTTCTCCTTACAATACGTACCGTGTAAAAGGCTTGCCGCCCGGCCCCATCTGCACGCCGTTACCTAAAACGATCGATATCATACTGGATGCGCCGGAAACGGATTACCTGTTCTTTGTGGCAAAAAGCGATTTCAGCGGCTACCATCATTTCAGCAGCAGCTACGGTGAGCACGACCGCTTTGCAAAAGAGTACCAGAAAGCCCTCGACGCATATATGGCCCGCAAACAACAACAAAACGCAAAGTAGCTTTGACCAAACTGGAACGCATCATCATTACCAGCCCGCCTGCTGCTTTCCTGATCCGGAAAAGCAAAAAATGGACATTCCCGGGATCTGCCTCTATTCCATTGTATGATGTGTTCATTTTTTTCCAGCAACAGGTGAAAAAGGTTGGTCTTAACGAGCGTGCCGCGGCCATCTCATTTAACCTGATCATGGCGCTGCCGGCTGCGTTACTGTTCCTGTTTTCAATTGTACCTTATATGCCGGCATCGGAAAGATTCCAGCGGCAGCTGCTGCGTTTGTTCAACGACATCTCTCCTACTTCAGAAACCTCTTTATTCATCCTTTCTATGGTGGATGCGCTTTTCGAAAAGCACGTGGGCGTATTCTCATTAGGTTTTGTATTGCTGGTATTTTATGCATCCAATGCTATGATGGGTGTGATCCGGACGTTTGATAAATCGATCAAAGACAATAAAGGTTATTTTTTTCACCGCCGCCTCCGGGCCATCAGGCTCACGTTCATATTACTGATCGTGGTAATTGCTTCAATCGTGCTGTTGTTAGGCCAGCAGCAGTTGCGCGGCCTTTTCAATATTCCGCGCCGAACGTATGTTCCGTGGTGGAATGGTGTACGCTGGAGTATCATCGTATGCCTCGTATTTTTCAGCATTTCCTTTATTTACAAATATGCGCCTTCTATTAAAAAACGCTGGTCGCTGGTATCGCCGGGCTCACTACTCGCCACGGTACTCATGCTGGTAACAGCCATACTATTCTCATATTGGGTGAACAACTTTGCAGCTTATAATAAGGTCTACGGTTCTATCGGAACAGTACTTATCATCATGCTGCTGATCTATATTAATTCGTTAATCCTCCTCATCGGGTTTGAATTAAATGTGAGTATTACGTATCTTACCCGTCAGGCTGAGGCCAAAAAACTGACCGAAATAACTGATCCCGGGTAAAAGGAATAATTTTTGCTGAAAATATATTGCCCAACCTAAAAAATTACATTATGAAAAAGATGTATGCTTTACTCACGGCGGCAGTTCTTTTCTTTGCCGCTACATCCCAGGCACAGATTGCATCGCTGGCACTTGGTTCTAATCTTCCGCTGGCAGATCTGCGTATGAAAGATATTTCCGGCCGTGAAGTTTCCGTAAAGGAAGCTGGTAAAAAAAATGGGGTCTTGGTCATGTTCTCCTGCAATACCTGTCCTTACGTGATCAAAAACCAGCAAAGAACAAAGGAAGTCGCTGATTTTGCAAAACAGAACGACATCGGCGTTATCCTCGTTAATTCCAATGAAGGCTCACGTGCCGACCAGGATTCTTATGCAGCCATGCAGGCTTATGCCAAAGAGCAGGGCTATGATTTTTATTATGCAGTAGATGAGGGTTCCAGACTGGCTAATGCATACGGGGCCACAAGAACGCCGGAACTGTTCATTTTTGATGCCAATGGCGTGCTACAATACAAAGGAGCTATCGACGATAATCCGTCTGAAGCCAGCAATGTAAAAAGAACGCATGCCAAAGAAGCGATCCGCGAAATGACCGAAGGAAAAAGTGTTTCCATCAGGGAAAGCAGGTCTGTAGGTTGTACCATTAAGCGGGTCCGCTAAACAAATAACATCCATTTATAAAAAAAGCACTAATTTTTAGTGCTTTTTTTATGGAAACTGATCCTGTTTGCGTCTTTTTTAAAGAACCAAAACGAACCATATGAAAATCTTACCTGTAGTTAAAGCAATAGCCATTGTTCTTGTGCTGTTTTTCATTACCAGGGAAATCGCTTCCGGGTTGAAATATGGCAGTGTTACCGGTGTGATCATGGCGCTCGGCAGCATGGCTGCATTTGCCTATGTCCTTTACCTTCTGCAAAAACTTCGCAGGGTGAACAATATGGAAGAAACTGCGGAAGAACAATAATCTTATTTTACTCCACCAGCTTTTTAAGTTCCAGCAGCAGCCTTTGCTCCGGCAATTGCTGACCAAAGAACTGACGGTATCTTTTCCCGTTATTCACCATCAGCGTAACGGGAATGGCGCCGTCCCATGATTTGTCTATCTGCGGACAAAACAGGTCTGCATTGGTTTCATCCAGCCAGACAATATCTGATTTATACCCATTCTTTTTTGCGAATGCGGCTATGCCTTTCGGGTAATCATCTGCAAAATCGAGACTTACCAATACCAGGCGTACTTTCTGGTCTTTGAATTCAGCAACCGTTTTTTCGAACCAGGGTATTTCACGCACGCAGGGGCCGCACCAGGTAGCCCAGAAATTGATCACCAGCGGCACGCTGCTTGTATCGGCCATCTTCACCACATCGGCAATCTTCATTTTCCGGATCTCCTGCGCCTGCAGCGTGATGCTGAACAATAACGCCAATACTAGTATTCCTGCGATCTTTTTCATCATATTGTTTTTTTCTGGCTCCACTCTTCCATCAGTGCGCTCATACGTTCTGCGGGTAATGCAGGCTGATCATAATGTCCTGCCGCTCTCTTCTGCCGCATGGCTTCATAAATACTTACGGCACACGCTACAGAAATATTAAGGCTCTGGATAATACCCATTTGAGGGATGATAAAATTACCATCGGCCATGGAACGGATCTCTTCACTTACGCCTGTGTGTTCATTGCCGAAAACCAGCGCTACTTTCTGTGTGAAATCGATGCTGTACAGATCAACTGCGTCGCCCGACAAATGCGTAGTAAGGATCCGGTTGTACTGACTGCGTAATGCTGCAATACATTCCGCAGTATCTGTAAACTGGTGAACAGTGAGCCATTTCATGGCACTGCTGCTGCTTTTGAAACCGAACTTGGCATGCCGCGGGATCTGGGTGTTGAGAATATAAATATCCTGGATACCCACAGCATCACAGGTACGCATTACCGCTGAGATATTGTGCGGATCCTGTACATTTTCCATTACCACGCCTATACCCGGCTGGCGCAGATGGAGCACCTGCTGCAGTTTGGCTTTTCTTTCTTCTGTCATCTACGCAAAAATAAAAGAAAAAAGACGTTCCCTTACGGGAAACGTCTTGTATCTGCACCGGGTTTGTCTTTATCCTGTTAGTGTCCTCTGCCCGGACCACGACCGTTACCGTTATTCCTGTGATCGTTTCTTCCGCGGTCGTTATCGCGGCGATCATCCCTGTCCCAGCGGTCATGGCGATCATCACGTCTGTTATCATGGAACCTGCGGTCGTCAAAACGATTATCGTAACGGTTCCTGTTGTCTATCACAACCGGGCGTCTGTAGGCTACATAATATTTGTTGTAACGTTCACGGTAAATATTACCGCGGAGATAAGGCCTTGGTTCATTGACCACTACTTTATAGCCCCTGTACAGGTCGTAGTTCCTGTAGGCAACGGGTAATGAAGAAGCGAAGATCCAGCGGCCGCCGTCGAGATAGATAAACTGGCGTTCGGGAATATAATAGTAAGTATCGATCTCAGGCATGTAATAGTAATCGCCCACATAATCTCCGGGCACTCCCCACGCAGGCCTTCCGATATTCACGTTCACATTCAATCGCACCTGGGCTTTACTGTCGTTGTAAGAAAGAAGAACAGATGCGAGCAATACTACGGGTAGAATTAACTTTTTCATGGTTCAATGTTTTATACCCTCCATAAGCCAAACACAATGCCATAAATGCCGGCAACTGTTATAAAAACGTGAATGTGCATTTTATTTCACCGATTCTCAGACGCAGAACAGGGACTGGTTGCCCAGTCCCTGCTAATTATGTATATCTGAAATATTATTGTTTTACCGGCAAAATGCCCAGTCCCGGGCGACCAGAAACAGCAACTTTACCAAAATCGAATGAGAGGCCTGTTGCGGTATCCTGCGATAGCAGTAATGGTCCGTCGAGATCCGCATGGTCCAGTTGCGGCAGCAAATGTGCTATTGCAGCCGAGCCTATCGTACATTCATTCATGCTGCCCACCATTACCTGCATACCCAGTTGTTTTGCTTCTTTTATCATACGCAGCGCCGGTGTAATGCCGCTGCATTTGGTGAGTTTGATATTGATACCGTGAAAGTATCCCTGGCATTTTACAACATCCTTTTCAAACACACAGCTTTCGTCTGCGAACAAAGGCAAGGGTGATTTTTCGTAAAGCTGCTTCATGCCTTCCCAATTGTCTTTGGCAAGCGGCTGTTCAACAAACTCTACGCCCAGCTCTGCAAGCTGTGGTATTTTTTCGAGTGCTTCTTCGGTTGTCCAGCCGGCATTGGCATCCACGCGGAACAGGGCATCCGTATTTTCACGCAATGCTTTCATGATGGCGATGTCTTCATCGGTTCCGAGTTTGATCTTGTATACCGGCCATGGTTTCGCTTTCATTTTCGCCACCATTTTTTCTATGGAATCGATACCGATCGTATAATCGGTGATGGCAGTATTTTCCCAGCGGGTGCCCCATAATTCAAAAAGCGGCTGGCCCTTCATCTGTCCGAAAAGATCCCAGCATGCGATATCGAGTGCGCATACCAGGAAAGGGTTATCCGGGAAAAGATGATGCAGGTAATGCCAGTATCGTTCCGGTTCCGTGAGTGCGAATTTTTCCACCATGGCTTTTTTACTCTCCAGGTCGGCCATCATGCTTTCAACGGTTACGTTATAATAAGCGATCGCCGGCGCTTCGCCGATACCGGTGAAATTGCCCAGGCTGAGAGTAACTACAAGAGAAGGCTGGTGTGTTTTTGTTCTTCCGTTGGAAATGGTGAACGGGTATTCGAAAGGTAATTGCTGTTGCCAGTAACTCAGTTTCATAGCTCGTTGAATTGCGCCAAAGGTAAGGCAAACTCCATATGAAAATTAATGCTTAATGCAAACGTCCGCCGGCTTCTATACATTGCCGCAGTTCCTTGCAGAACAGATCGGAACGGAGTAATGTTTCCAGTGTGAGATGCATGCGGTAACGCCAGTAATGCTGCGGATCTGCAGGAATATTGATCCTTTCTGCAGCCACATCAGGATTACGGAGTTCTTCATTCATACCCATCAGATCCTGTAACTGGAATATACTCCACATGGCAGGCGAATACAAATGCTGCAGGATGATCGCTTTGCTGATGGCTGTATTACACGTAGCCGGCGCATCACCCCACTGCCCCAGCTCCAGCTCATAGAACAGCTGCCGTTCGCGGCCCAGTTCTTCTTCCCACCAGCCACGGATCGTACTCATATCGTGAGTGGAAGGTGTTACCACGCTGAGATAAGGTGCATCATCGGGATGAAAGAACCTTCTGCCCGGATCTTTGGGCATACGCTGGATCTCGAGGCTCAGCAGGCCCGTCTCCCGCATTACATCCGGCACACATGCAGGAACAAGGCCGAGATCTTCGCCGCAGACCAGCATCCGGGTTCCGCGTTTGAGTTCGGGCAGCTTTTGCAGTGCTTCTCTTCGCCAGCTATCTTCCTGGCGGCGGAAAAAATAATCGATATACAATTCGCGGAGGAAAAGCTGGGTGCGCATTTCGAGATGACTGAAAGAACTGGTGGCTTCCATGGCAAAACGGAAATGCAGGCTGCCATCGCCGGCATCCAGGAAGATCACATTACTGATCAGGTTATATAACCCGTTCCTGATCTCTGTATTCAGTGCCTGGTTTTCCTTTTTGGCAAACCATTCTTCTACCTGACGTTGCGTAGCGAATGCAGGTTTCAGCTGCCAGGTTCCGTCTTCATCCCGGTGCAGGAAAGTTTCTTTCACAAAAGCTTCGTCAGCCTTGAAAATAGCTGTGATAATATCGTCAGTAATAAACGGCCGGGTATAACGATGATAGCTGAACCCGATATTGGCTTTGTTCAGCTCGTTGATATGTACAGGTATGGCAGGAACAAAATGGCCCATGATTCCTTCTACTGCATGCATCGGGATGCTCCAGATACGGAAAAAGCCAAGGATGTGATCGATGCGGAATGCGTCGAAATAATGCCGCATCTGCCCGAAACGTTTTTTCCACCAGGCAAATCCATCGTTACGCATGGCAGCCCAGTTGTAGGTCGGGAATCCCCAGTTCTGCCCTTTCACGGCAAAATCATCGGGCGGCGCACCGGCCTGCATATCCATATTGAAAAGCGCCGGGTACTGCCAGGTATCTGCACCATAACGATAAACGCCGATAGCAATATCTCCCTTCAATACAACCTGCTTCGAGCGCACATGAGCAACCGTATCGCTGAGCTGCAGGTGAAGATGATATTGAACAAAACAATAAAATCCGAGTTCTTTTTCATGTGTCTTTAACAATGCCTCAACCGCTTTTTCATCATAAGCTGCATATTCGGGCCAGCTGGTATGATCCGGTGTTCCATACAGATCACGCAGATAACAGAATGCAGCGTAAGGATATAACCAGTGCGCGTGTTCTGCGGTGAATGCCCTGTATGCTTTTTGTTTGATGAATGCCTGGCCGTCTGCTTCATAGATCTGCCTCATAAGCCTGATCTTGAGCGCTATCACTTTCTCATAATCCACAGCTGCATATCCGTTCAGTTCTTTTCGTTCAGGTTCTGCAGCTCCCAGCAATGCCTTATGTTTCGGTCCGGCAAGCTTTGCAAGGTTCATATAAGCAGGATGCAATGCAAACGCCGAAATGGCTGCATAAGGATAAGAATCGCGCCTGTCGGAAAATGCTGTGGTGTCATTGACAGGAAGGATCTGGATGAGATTGAGTCCTGCTGTTGCAGCCCAGTCTGCAAGCAGTTTGAGGTCGGTAAATTCCCCGATACCGAATCCCTGTTCGCTTCTAAGACTGAATACAGGAAGGGAAACGCCCGCGCCGCGCCAGCCTGTTGCCGGGAAACGGGCAAAACAATCATTTACGATCACCTGTCTTCCCTTCGCTGCGGCATCGGACAGCAGTCTGTTATCGCCATCTTCAAAACGGATAAAATGATGGGTATCTATCGTACAAACTCCGTATTTATACGCAACAGGAAATTCCGCTTCCGACAGATCCAGTGCTGCTTCATACACACTCGACCGGGGATTGATATGCATGGGCACACATTGCGCTGTATCCCATGCACCGAGTTCGGGTGTACTGCCCAGCAGGCAGAGGGTTTCATTCTCTCCTGTCAGCGGTGCTTTTACATGAAACCGGTGTGTGGTGCGGCGCGGATCTTTCGGGGCTGTAACAGTATGTCTCTGTGAAAACAGCACATCGGTAAATGCCGCACTGTAAAACACGTTCTCCGTGAAGCCGGCATGATTCCAGGCATCCATGAAAACTGTTTCACGGGCTGTAAGTGCAGCCGCACTGAAGCGCCGGTCTGTGCCCCAGTCGAAGCTGGTGAGCCCGGCTGTATTTTTTAATACATAATTATATACGATCTCTTCGTGAGGTTGCACCAACTCGTCCAGTAAAAGCGTAGCACGCCAGAATTCATTGTTCACATATTCCAGGGGCAATGCCTTTGCAATGTTATTATTGCCCAGCTGCGGATGATTGCCTGTTACAAACAACTCCTCTCCGAATACGGTACTGAAACGCAGCTGGAAAATGATCTTTTTCCTTACCCGGCTTTTTTTCCCCTGTTCCTTTTTAACGGCTTCTTTTTTTTTCACTACTACCTGGCTGTTTAATATAGATGGTTTCGGTAAAGTTAACCGGAACAGGGGAATATTCCTGCCATCTCTTCTGTTTGAAAAACTTGCCGAACTTCACCCAAGTACCTTATCTTTGAAAACTAACAATCGTTCGTATATGAATCAGCAAGTACAAAGTTCAGCGGCATGGATGAAAGAAGCAGTAGACGAAATGAACCGCCATGCGGACAAGATCGCGGAAGGCGGCGGAGCAAAATCGGTGGCTAAACAAAAAGAACGCAATAAGCTCACTGCCCGGGAAAGGATCAGCTATCTCTGTGATGCGGATATGCCTTTTACGGAGATCGGCCGTTTTGCGGGTATGAACATGTATGAGGCTGAAGGTGGTTGTCCTGCCGGCGGCACTATAGCGGGCGTTGGTTATGTAAGCGGCAGGCAATGTGTGATCGTAGCGAACGACCAGACGGTAAAAGCCGGCGCCTGGTTCCCGATAACGGGTAAGAAAAACTTAAGGATGCAGGAGATCGCCATGGAGAATAACCTGCCGGTGATCTACCTGGTAGACAGTGCCGGTGTTTACCTGCCCATGCAGGATGAGATCTTTCCCGATAAAGAACACTTCGGCAGGATCTTCCGCAACAATGCACGCATGAGTGCCATGGGCATCACCCAGATCGCTGCGGTAATGGGTGCCTGCGTGGCGGGCGGTGCTTACCTGCCGATCATGAGCGATGAAACCCTGATGGTGGAAGGCAACGGCAGTATCTTTCTCGCCGGCTCTTACCTGGTGAAAGCCGCTATCGGAGAAAACATAGATAATGAAACCCTGGGTGGCGCTGTAACACATACCGAGATCAGCGGCATTGCAGATTATAAATTCAAAACGGAAGAAGAATGCCTGGACCAGATCAGAAAGATCATGGCAAAAACGGGCGCACAGCCCAGAGCCGGATTCGACCGTTCAACACCCGTCCTTCCCGCAAAAGATGCCAAAGAACTTTATGGCATCATCCCGGAAGGCAACCTCAAGCCCTACGATATGCTGGAGCTGATCGAGCGTATCGTTGACAACAGTGAGTTCGAGCAGTTTAAACAGGATTATGGTAAAACGATCCTCTGCGGTTATGCCCGCATCGACGGCTGGGCTGTAGGCATCGTAGCCAACCAGCGCCTGATCTGCAAAAACCGTAAGGGAGAAATGCAGCTGGGCGGAGTGATCTATAACGACAGTGCCGACAAAGCCGCGCGCTTCATCCTGAACTGCAACCAGAAAAAAATACCGCTGGTTTTCCTGCAGGATGTAACCGGTTTTATGGTAGGCAGCCGCAGCGAACACAGCGGCATCATCAAAGACGGCGCCAAGCTGGTGAATGCCGTAGCGAATTCGGTTGTACCTAAATTCACCATTATTGTGGGCAACAGTTATGGTGCGGGCAATTATGCCATGTGCGGCAAAGCCTATGATCCACGCTTCATCTACGCATGGCCTTCTGCAAAGATTGCGGTGATGGGTGGCGAACAGGCTGCGAAAACACTGCTGCAGATCCAGGTTGCCGGCATGAAAAGCCAGGGTAAACCTGTTACCGAAGCCGAAGAAAAAGCATTGCTGGATGAGATCAAGGGCCGTTATGAGAAACAAACTTCGCCTTATTATGCCGCTGCAAGGTTATGGGTGGATGATATCATCGACCCGCTTGAAACAAGACAGGTGATCTCCGAAGGTATCGCTGCAGCCAATCATAATACAGCACTTCCCGAACTGAAGACGGGTGTATTCCAGGTTTAATGGCCGCTGATTACTTCGAAACCACCGTAAACGAGGTTTCCGCATGCGTTACGCCGTTGGTGGTAACTCCCTGGGCAACGATGCGGAAACGGCCTGTGATATCACTTGTATAAAATGAGAGTTCCGTTTCCCCGGAGCTGTTTACAACCGTGGCATAATCCCAGAATAAGGTTGATAAGAACATAGGTTCCGACTTGCTGATCTTTGTATAATCCGGAACATAAAATTCTTTCCCTGTGTAAATACCTTTTACGAAAAGTGCGAATTTATTCTCAGGGAGGTCTTCGATACAACCGCTATACATCACATAAGTTACACCCTGCGTACCCATTTGCTTGGGATATCTTTTCCCGGCTTTGGGCGGAGTACCCCAGGTATGATTCATACAATTGAGCACACCATAAGGACAAACATAGTCTCCGCAATTATTACGGGCTGCTACAGTGTAAGGGTTGCCATCACTTAAGTTTGCAGAAACCGTAACAGTAGCAAGTGTAGGAGGTTTATCACCGGCTTTGAGCGCCATTGAATCGCTGTTGGGCGAAGTAAAATAACGCAGACCTGCCTCTTCATCAGGCAACCAGGAAAAGAACCGGCGGTTCATTGCAGCATAAGGATCTTCGACTTTGAGATTATAACCCACTTTATTTTTCTCACGCACAACAAAAACTACTTTTCTGTCCGGGGTGATCACCACATCCTGCTGGCGAATTTCAAAACTGCCATCGGCTGCGGCCCTGAGTTCCTTCATGTAAGTGTCGGCTGCCAATAATATAAATACAGGCTTTGATGGCCGGTCTTCAAATTTCGTAACAGTTCCTTTCAGTTTCAGGCTGGCAATACCTGTGTGAACTGTATCTGCAGCCGTTGCCTTCTGCAGGCCCGCCCAGTTATACTTTCTCCAGCCTTTAACAAGTAATATTTTGTTGAGGAAATCTTTATTCTCCTGCCCAGCTCCCATCGGATCTTTCCTGAGCGGCAGATCTGCAAGCTGGTGAGCGAGATAGGTATAACTCTCAATATCTGTATTGTTGCGTGTGTCGAGCCTGCTTTCCTGTACACAGGCAACGGAAAGCGTTCCGCCCGATGTATCGGTGCCCGAAGGATTCAGTTTCAGTTTCACCGTCACTTTCTGACGGGTATGATAAACAGCACTATCCGTAGTAACTGAGACTTTGTCTTTCTGATCATAATGCGCGAATACCATTCTTTCTGAAACAGGCGCACCGGCCGCATCCAGCAACGTAACCGTAAGCAAGCCGCGCGGAACATCTGCCAGCGGAATCTTAAAACCGCGCGCCGGTGCATTATCCAGCTCTACATCGAAGCCCGCATACAATTCTGTATAATCATGGATCATACAATACCATTTGCCGGATTGTTTTGATGAAACAGTAATGCGTAACGTATCTTCTGCAACAGCATCTGCTACATGCAGCAATGGTATGCCGGCTACCGGTTTCGGCAAAGCATACGATGTATCTTTTCCAGGCAGCCGGATCGTATAATCGTTTCCGGTTTCTGCGAAAAGCGAGAATCTGCCTATTCCTTCCACATTGGTCCGGAGCGTATCAATAACAATGCCATTCCTGTATAACAATGCCTGTGTATTCAACGGGGTTCCTTCCGGTGTTTTTACCTCCCAGCCTACCTGGTTGCTGAAGCCCGCTACCAGGTGCCCACTTTCAGGGTAAATGCCGATGCGGGCATTATCTGTCAGCGGCAGCCGGATCTGTAATTGTTTTTTCTCATTCTTATAGTTTACCTGTACTTTCAGCAGGTTTGATGCAGCTGTAAGATGTTTCACAGGCACAGTGATCGATGCCGAACCATAAGCATCCGTTTTGGTCTTACCGTTTATTTTCTGCCTGCCGGATCCGATGCTGTAAGTCACTACGGCATTGGCGATCAGGTTGAAGATATCTTTTGAATCCGCTTTCAGTAATACCGTTACAGAATCGGCGCTCTTCTTCGGTGCCAGTTTCAGCGAAGCAAGGAATGAAGGTGATACCATGGTTTTGATGGTAACCGGCTGCACAAACATGGCCCGCGGCTTACCGTCCTCCACCAGGTTGGTGTAAGCGACGAAGCTGTAAAAACCGGGCGGCAGCGAGTCAGGAAGGAACATATTGCCGAATGAAAATCCATCCGTCATTAAATATTTTTCTTCGGCAACCACAGCACTGTCTTCATTCCTGATAAGGGCAACGGCCATGGTATGGTTGGAATCTACGTGTACAGGCGGATGAAGGAGATAACCGGTAAACCAGGCCTGCTCGCTGTTGGTGTATATGTTCTTATCGAAATGAACGAACAGCAGGCCTTTATCGGCAGCAGCACCATACCAGCGCATTTTCTGTTCGAGCAAGGATGACCGGGCACTATTGTTTTGTGCCCATAGTCTGGTTAAGATCAACAGGAAGCAGAAAGTTATAAGCAGTTTTCGCATGGCCATGTCTGAAAGTTAGTAAGTAACATTGAAACGGATATTGGCAGCTGATTCCAAGGTACGTTATTATCATCACAAATCGTTCCTGACTTAAAAGACACCGCGATCCTTACCTCTGCTTTACAGTAAACGAAGCCTCGGCATGCGTTACGCCGTTTGAAGTAATACCCTGTGCCACTATCCGGAAACGGCCTGTAATATCACTCGTATAAAAAGAAAGTTCCGTTTCGCCGGCACTGTTCACAACCGTGGCATAATTCCAGTATAAGGTAGACAGGAACATCTGTTCCGACGGATCGATCTTTGTATAATCAGCCACATAAAATTCTTTGGCAGTATAAACGCCTTTTACAAACAACATGAATTTGTTTTCTTCCTTGGTTTCGATACAACCTTTATAAACGGTAGTATTGTTCATCCCCATACCATTAGGAGTCCGGTACGTTTTTCCTTCTACAGGCAAGGTTCCATAGGAATGATTCATACAATTGAGAATACCATAAGAACACACATAATCGCCGCAGGCATTACGTCCCTGTAGCGCTGATGTAGCGTAAAGCGATCCGTCGTTTTTATTGGCCGAGACCGTAACTGTGGCAAGTGTTGCAGCTTTCTCACCGGCTTTGAGTGTCATGGAATCAGTATGCGATGCTAAAAGATAACGCTGATCATTCTGTTCATCCGGCAACCACGCGAGGAGATTCCTGTTGATTCGGGCATAGGGATCTGTTACCTGTATGGCATAATTGTTTTTATTTTTCTCGTTCACAAAGAACATCAGTTTTTTACCCGGCGTGATCACAAGATCTTCTTTGCGGATATGGAAACTGCCGTCTGCCGCGGTAATGATCAGCTGCATGGCTGAATCTGTGATAAAGGAAAGGGATAAGGGCTTTCCCGCTTCTTTTTCAAACCTGGTTACATTTCCTTTCAGTTGGAGGCTTGCGATATTTGCCAGGAGCGTGTCTGCCGCACTAACTTTTTCAAGGCCCTGCCAGTTGTACCTTCTCCAGCCCTTTACAAGCAGAATATTGTTGAGGTAATCCTTATTATCCTCTCCCGGCCCTATCGGGTCTTTACGGAATGGCAGATCGGCCAGCTGGTGATTGAGATAGCTATAGCTTTCAATATCTGTGGTATTTCTCACATCCAGCCTGTTGTCCTGCACGCAGGCAACTGACAGCATTCCGCCGGATCTTCCGGTATCTGCTGCGTTCAGCTTCAGCTTCACTGTTACTTTTTGTCGTGTGTGGTAGGCTGCACTATCGGTAACAATCGATATTTTGTCTTTCTGATCATAATGCGCAAAAGCCATCCGTTCCGATACGGGTTTTCCGGATGCATCGAGTAATGTTACGGTAAGCAGCCCGCGCGGGATATCGGTCAGCGGCATTCTGAATCCACGTGCCGAGGCATTATCGAGCGTTACGTCAAAACCGGCATACAGTTCTGAATAATTATGGATCATACAATGCCATGTACCTGGTTGCTTTGCAGAGATTGAAATACGCAGGGTATCACCGGCAACAGCATCCGCGATATGCAGTAAAGGTACCCCGGTTACAGGATTGGGTAATGGGTATAAGGTGTCCGGCTGGTCTTTCCTGAGCACACGGATCGAATAGCTGTTGCCTGCTTCTGCAAAAAGAGAAAAAGTTCCCAGTCCTTCGCCATTGGTTTGTACCGTATCAACCGCCACCGCGTTCCTGTACAGTAATGCCAGTGTACTGAGCGGTGTTCCTTCCGCTGTTTTCACTTCCCATGCAACGCGGTTACTCAGACCGGCTACCAGGTGACCGCTTTCGGGATAGATCCCCACACGTAATTTATTATCGGGCAACGGCAGCCTGATCTGCAATTGCTTTTTTTCGTTCTTATGATTTACCTGCACTTTCAGCAGGCTGGCGGAGGATGTAAGATGCTTCACAGGAACCGTGATCGAAGCCGCGCCATACGGATCCGTTCTGGTTTTACCACTGATTTTCTGTTTACCGGTCCCAACGCTGTAGGTCACTTCCGCATTCGAGATCAGGTTAAAGATATCTTTGGAATCTGCTTTCAGTAATACGGTGGCAGAATCGGCACTTGTTTCCGGCGCCAGTTTCAGCGAAGCGAGGAATGAAGGCGTGACCACGCTCTTGATCGTTACCGGCTGCACAAACATGGCCCTGGGCTGGCCTGCTTCCACCAGGTTGGTATAAGCTACAAAACTGTAAAAACCGGGCTGCAGCGAATCCGGCAGGAACATATTACCGAACGATAATCCATCGGCCATTAAATATTTTTCTTCGGCAACAACGACGCTGTCTTCATTCCTGATGAGTGCAACGGCCATAATATAATTGGAATCTACATGTACCGGCGGATGAAGCAGGTAACCGGTAAACCATGCCTGTTCATTATTGGTGTATACATTCTTATCGAAATGAACGAACAGCAAGCCTTTATCGGCAGCGCCGTACCAGCGCATCTTCTGTTCAAACCGTGCAGAGCGGGTATTATTAGTATCCTGTGCCTGCAGCCCGAGCAAAGGCAACAGGAGGCAAAGTATGATAAGCAGTTTTCGCATAGCCATTTCAAAAGATCATGAATCAAACATCGGGCCCTTTATTTAACAAAGCGCTTCTAAAATACGGCTTATCAGTTAAATCAGCCTTCCGGAAATGTTTTTATGCTTTTATCACATATCACTGGCGCCGGCAGCATGAGGGTTGTATTTTGCACGCCGTTGCTGCCACATATATGCCTGGGAAACGCCGATCTATTCAGCATTCAATTCTTTTATTATGGCTACAGCAGGCAAGATCATTACCAACAGCAAAACCGGGCAAAGCATACGTTTTGTACAGACTTCATTAAGCACCGGCGGGCGTTTGCTCGAAATGGAATCCATTTACAAGCCAGGATCAGCCGAACCACCCATGCATTATCATCCGGCCCAGGAAGAAACTTTCATGGTCTTATCGGGGGAGATCAGCGTCCGTATCAACAAGAGCACAACTGTTTATTCTGCCGGGGAGTCTTTTCATATCCCTGCCGGCGTATCTCATTCCATGTGGAATCATTCAGACCGCAATGTGCTGCTCAACTGGAAAGTTCAGCCGGCCCTTCAGCTTGAATACCTGTTTGAAACCATTTCAGGTCTTTCCAACGATAATAAAACCAACAATTCAGGCAAACCGCCGCTGTTGCAGCTGGCGCTCACCGCCAGTCATTTTTCAAAGGAATTCCGGACAGCAAGGCCTCCTTACCGCGTTCAGCAATTTCTGTTCTGCATACTGAAACCTTTTGCTTTATTGCTGGGTTACAGGCCGGTGTATAAAAAATACCTCGACTGATCATCCCTGCAACTTGCACATGCGGTATATTCGCCGCCGGAGTTCTTAAATCCCTGAACCATGAACCGATCATTTCCGATATATATTGCGGATGCATTCACTAACCGCGTTTTCGGCGGCAATCCTGCTGCAGTATGTCCGCTGGAAAGCTGGCTGCCCGCAGAAACCATGCAGCAGCTGGCTGCAGAGAATAATCTTTCTGAGACCGCTTTTTTTGTGGCAAGGACCGATGGTGCTTTCGATATCAGGTGGTTTACGCCCGAGCTTGAGATCGACCTGGCTGGTCATCCTACATTAGCTACCGCGTTCATACTTTTTACAGAACTGGGCTATGCGTCCGATACCATCGTGTTTCATTCCAAAAGCGGCGAACTGCGTGTAACGCGCAAGGGTGAGCTGCTGGAAATGAACTTCCCGGCAAGAATGCCCGTAGTCTGCGATGTTCCCGCAGAACTGCTTAACGCATTCAGCATCGCTCCTTCCAGGGTTTTGCGCTCACGTGATTATTTCCTGATTTACGACACACAGGAACAGGTGGAAAATGCAAAAGTAGATTTTCAGCAGCTCAACCAGGTGGAAACACTCGGTGTGATCATTACCGCCAGGGGAAACGATGCAGATTTTGTGTCGCGCTTCTTTGTACCCAATTCTGTGATCGGCGAAGACCCGGTAACCGGTTCTGCTCACGCAACACTGATCCCTTACTGGGGTGAAGAACTGAAACTGGAGACCATGAAAGCCCTGCAGCTTTCGAAAAGAAAAGGCGAATTGTGGTGCGGCTATCACGGAGATCGTGTTACCATAGCCGGACAGGCAGCATTATATATGAAAGGAACTTATTATCTCCCATGAGCGAACAATCATCACACCAGCTGATCATTTATACAGACGGGGCTGCGAGAGGTAACCCCGGGCCGGGCGGCTACGGCGTTGTATTGTTATGGGGGCCGAAAAGAAAAGAATTATCTGGCGGTTACCGCCTTACTACCAACAACCGCATGGAATTGCTGGCAGTGATCAGGGCATTGGAATCGCTCACCAAAAAAAACATTCCGCTTACCATTTATACAGACAGCCAGTATGTAGTGAACAGCGTGGAAAAAAAATGGCTCGACAACTGGATCCGTACCGATTTCAAAGGCGGCAAAAAAAACAAGGATCTCTGGATGCAATACCACGCGCTTTCACGCCATTTCAAAATCCGTTTTGTATGGGTGAAGGGCCATGCTGACAATGCACTGAACAACCGCTGTGATGAACTGGCCACCGCTGCTGCGGATGGCAATCATTTGCTGATCGATGAAGGTTATGAAAACAGTCTCTGATAAAAAAATGCTCTGCAGCTGGAGTGGCGGCAAAGACAGTTGCTTTGCGCTGATGCAGGCTGTAAAAGAAGGTTATCAACCGGAAGTATTACTGAATGTACTGAATGAAACCGGCCTGCGTTCACGGAGCCATGGCATCCCACCTGGCTTACTGGAACAACAGGCAATGGCTGCAGACTTACCCATTCATACCATCAGCAGCAGCTGGCAGGCCTACGAGGCACAATTCATCACTGCATTGCAATCGCTGAAAAAACAATACGATCTTTCCTATGCTGTGTTCGGCGACATCGACCTGCAACCGCACCGCGACTGGGAAGAGAAAGTATGCGCACAAGCCGAACTCCGTGCGCTATTGCCACTCTGGCAGCAAAACCGGCGCAAACTGGTACTTGAAATGATCGGCAGTGGTATCGAAGCCATGATCGTGAGCTGCAATGAAGAAATGGGTGAATCCTATTTGGGCAGAATGCTTGGGCCTTCATTACTTACAGAACTGGAAACAATGGGAATAGATGCCTGCGGCGAAAACGGAGAGTTCCATACGTTTGTGATCAACTGCCCGCTTTTCAGTTATGCTGTTCCAGTTAAAGTAACAGGTAAACAACAGCATAACGGTTACTGGTTTGCGGATCTTGCTTTGTGAATGCTATTCATTCACTTCCTTTTCTTTCAGTTCTGCTTCCAGCTTTTCCTTTTTCAGATCTGTTCTTATTAACGCATATAAACTCATGTAAATATTCGCAACCCAGACCAACGCGAAACCGCTCACGAGGTAACCCCGCCAGTCAGAATACAACATCTGGAATTTTGTAATGACCAGCATCCCCATCGTTACATAATGACTGAAACAATACTCGCAGGTAAAGAGGTAAAAGAACTTGCGGCCGAACAATGTTTTCCGTGTTTTACTGTTGCGGATGCAATAATTACGGGGTTCTTCAAATACTTTTTCGTGTGTAACGGTCCATGCAATACAGGCAATAGGTAAAGCCAGCAGAAAAAGCCATGCAGTCTGGATAGCGATCGGCATAAACATATTTTATCTGTTTACAGGGCAGCCTGTTGTTCTTTTCTTGTCCATCTGGATACAGGCGTGGTATTAATCAGGAGCACCAGTATACCATCCTGGAATTTATAACCATTCACACGCAGCAGGTTCATCACAAATTCCTTTTCATTATATCCTTCGCAAATCTTTTTGGATAACCTGATCTCTTTTGCAAAAGACAGATCGCCGTCTTTTGTTTTGAAATTTCCGCTCATGTCATTGCAACCCGTAAAACCTGTAAAGCTGCTGTTACCGGTGTTGAAGCTGATGGATGGCCTTGCACCTGCAGCTGTATCGGAAGGCAGTACGGGTTGCAATACCCATGTACCTGAAAGTGTAGGCTGTTGTGCGAATGAGTGCATCCCTGAAAATAACATCATCAGCAGGCCTGTAAGGTATTTTATGTATCGGTTACTGCATTTCATAATCAATGCTTTATCTGACATAATTGCCCTTTGCAAAAACCGTGCGAACCAGGTGTAGCAGCCTTTCCCCAGCACGGCATAAGAACGGGATTAGAATTTTTATTTTACCGGTTTATAGCGCCCGTTCACCCCATCCATCCCACCCTTCCGGCAAAAAGTATACCCTGCTGGCATATATATTGAGTGAGGACGCAGGAACAATAGCTATGACTATGCAAAAACGATGTATTGTTATTTTGATGATCATTTTATCCGCTTTTTCGGCAGGACTTCATGCACAGGGTGTAACACTTTCCGGAATAGCTGCTAATCTCGATACAAAATCGCCGATGCAGGGTGCTTCGGTAAGATTATTGAATAAGAAAGACAGTGCGTCTTTGTTAACGCTTACCGATTCAACCGGCAGGTTCAGATTCGGGCAACTGCAGGCGGGCACTTACGATCTCATGATCACTTCTGTTGGTTTCGATACACTTCAGCGCACACTTCCGATCGATTCGATGGATGTAAACCTTGATACGATCTATATCGGCACTTCAGCCGGAGAACTGGCAACGGTAACAGTACGGTCGTCAACAGCACCGGTTGTACAAAAAGGAGATACAGTGCAGTTCAGCGCCAGTCAGTATAAAGTGAACCCCGATGCTACCGGCGAAGACCTCGTAAAAAAGATGGCCGGCATTACCGTAGAGAACGGACAGGTAAAAGCCAACGGGGAAAACGTACAGAAAGTAACCATCGATGGCAGGGAATTATTCGGCGATGATGCAACAGCTGCATTGAGGAACCTGCCTGCAGAGATCATCGACAAAATACAGGTATTTGACAGGCTGAGCGACCAGGCGCAGTTCACAGGCTTTGATGACGGAAGCAGTACCAAAGGCATCAACATTGTTACCAAAGCGAATATGCGCAACGGACAATTCGGAAGAATCTTTGCAGGTTATGGTACCGACGACAGATACCAGGCAGGCGGCAATGCCACTTTCCTGCACGAGAACCGCAAAATATCCGTTGTAGGAAATTTCAATAATGTGAACCAGCAGAACTTCGCTTCACAGGATCTGCTTGGCGTTACCAGCAGCGGTTCTCAGCGCGGTGGCGGCGGCGGACAACCTCGTGGTGGTGGCGGAGGGGGTGGCCGTGGCGGCGGCGGACAACCTCGTGGTGGTGGCGGAGGCGGCTTCGGTAATGCCGGCAATTTCCAGGTTGGTCAGCAGAACGGCATCAGCAAGACCAACGCGATCGGTATCAACTATGCGGATAACTGGGGCAAAAAGATCATAGTGTCCGGAAGTTATTTCTTCAACAACGCAGAAAACACAACCGAAGAAACAGTGAAGAGGCAGTATTTCCTGACCGATATCCCGAATTATAACCAGTCTACCCTTTCCACCAGCAGGAACAATAACCACCGGGTTTCCATGCGCTTCGAATACAATATCGATTCATCCAATCAGCTGATCATATCGCCCAGCCTGAGCTTCCAGGACAACCATTCTTCAAGAGAAGTGAGCACGGCATTCTTCGATCAGAAAACCGGCTTTGTAAGCAACAGAACAACCAATAACAACAACAGTTCCCGGTCAGGCAATAACCTCAGCAACAATATCCTGTGGCGGCACTCATTTGCGAAGCGTGGCAGAACCTTCTCTGTAAATCTCAACACTTCTGCCAATACCAATAAGGGCGAAACATTTACAGATCTGTATGATACCACATTTACTTCAACGGGTTTTTCCGATACTTTATCACGCCGTTATACTGATCAGTCAACAAGCGGCAGCCAGGTATCGGCCAACATCGCCTATACGGAGCCATTGGGTCAGCGCGGTCAATTACAGTTGAACTACAACCCTACTTTTTCCAAGAATAAGGCTGACCAGGAAGCCTATCAGTACGATCCTGCATCGGGTAAATACGGCCTGTTCGATCCTACGCTGTCGAGTAAATTCGATAATAAATACACCGCGCATTCAACAGGTCTTTCCTATCGTTACGGCGACAGGGATAACCAGGTTTCATTCGGTTTCAACTACCAGGTGTCCAGGCTGGAAAGCGACCAGGCTTTTCCGAGGATACTGCGGGTTGATAAATCTTTTACCAACCTGCTGCCCAATGCCATGTTACGGTTAAAGCTCTCGCAGATGAGTAATGTAAGGGTGATGTACAGGGCCAGCACCAGTCAGCCGTCCGTAACGCAATTACAGGATGTTTATGATGTAACAAATATTCCATTCGTAACGGCAGGTAATCCGTCGCTGGAACAGCAGAACACACATTTTGTAAGTACCCGTTATACTTATACAAACCCCGGAAAAGGCCTGTTGTTCGTAGGAAATATTTTTGTTCAGACCGCAAACAACTATATCACCAACGCCACATTTGTTCCACTGCAGGATTCAGCGCTCACACCGGATATAACATTGAAGGCAGGCCAGCAACTGACCAAACCTGTAAATGTGAATGGCTATCTTAACCTGCGTTCATTTGTCAACTTTGCATTTCCGCTGAAGTTCATCAAATCGAATGTAAATTTCAATGGCGGTGTAACGTACAGTAAGCTGCCGGGCATTATTAATAATGTAAGTAACATATCAAAGAATATCACTTATTCAGGAGGTGCGGTGATTGCGAGCAATGTAAGTCAGTATGTAGATTTCACGGTATCCTATTCAGCCAATTTCAGCAAAGTAATGAATGAACTGCAGCCAGAGTTGAATACGCATTACTTTTCGCATGTGGCAGGCGTACAGCTGAACCTGCTTTCAAAATCGGGCTGGTTTTTCCAGAACGATCTTACCAACCAGCTTTATTCCGGTCTTGCAGCAGGTTATAACCAGAATTATTTTTTATGGAATATGAGTGTCGGAAAAAAATTCCTGAAAGACCAAAAAGGAGAATTGAAGGTTGGCGTATTTGACCTGCTCAAACAGAACAGAAGTATTACCAGGAATGTAACGGAAACCTATTTTGAAGACGTGCAGAACCGCGTGTTACAACAATATTTCATGGCAACATTCACCTACAACCTGCGCAACTTCGGGGCATCAGCCAGTGCAGGAAGTAATGCAGGACAAAGAGGCGGCAGAAGGCCGGCCATGAATATGCCATAATAACAAACGGCTCAGAATGAAAGTTTAAGATATTGTTACTGATTCTATTTTGTGATTTTTAAAACATTTGTTGACGCACCTTTGACCGGTAAATGATTTTACCGGTTGTTGGTTCGTTAAATCAGAAAACATTTCTAAGGGTCATTGCTGTTTTGTACCGGGTAAGCCGGCGGGATTTTTTGGCAGTGAACCCACCAACCAGGCATTTGAGCATGCAACAGCATTTTATGTAGTAATAGTCCTACACCCCTATATGCACAACGGCATTTTTCAGTGATGGCCGGTACCCGCTCAAAATAATTTCCCTGTTATTTTACAACCTGTAAGCGAAAGACAACTCCTGACAACAGACTATTGCCTGTCTGAATATGACGAGGCTTCAAAAATTGTTCATTACAGGGTAAATAAACAGAAGACTAATGAGAAAAAAAATATTGCTGGGCATCGTCCTTGCGTTCCTTTTTCAACTGGCCCAGGCGCAGAATACTGCGGTAACAACCGTATCCGGGAAGATCACCGATGAACAGCAGAAACCGCTGGAAGGTGCAACTATTGCATTGTTATCTGCAGCGGATTCAACTGTATCCAAAACCACCATCAGTGCAGCTGACGGCAGTTTTATACTCGAACAACTCAGATTCGGCACTTATAAGATCAGGATCAGCCTTACGGGATATGCTACTTATACAGGAAGCGCATTCTCCGTTTCCCAGTCAGCACCCACGCATTCTTTAGCTGTAATTGCATTGACCCCGCAGGTAAATGCCTTGCAGAACGTAACAGTCAGCAGCCAGAAACCGATGATAGAACGCAAAGCAGACCGCACGGTGGTGAATGTAGATGCCATGACCAGCAGTACGGGATCAACGGCATTGGATGTGCTGGAAAAATCACCGGGTGTATCGGTTGATCAGAATGGGAATATCAGCTTTAAAGGGAAAAACGGTGTTGTGATCTTTATCGATGACAAGCCAACCTATCTTTCCGGAACCGACCTGGAAAACTACCTGCGCTCGCTCCCCTCTTCCACCATAGACCAGATAGAACTTATGAGCAATCCGCCGGCTAAATACGATGCGGCCGGTGGCGCAGGTGTGATCAATATCCGTACCAAAAGAACAAAGATCAAAGGCTTCAACGGCTCGCTTAATCTTGCATACGGGCAAGGCCGTTACGGCAGAACGAATAACAGTTTCAACTTCAATTACCGTAATAATAAATTCAACAGTTTCGGAACGGTAACCTTCGGCACGATCAATAACTTCAATGATCTGGACATCAACCGTTACTTTAAAAATCCGGATGGCAGCCGTAAATATGATTTCCTGCAGAATACTTATATCAGGCCTTCAGGAGCTGCAGTTACCGGCAAAGCAGGAATTGATTATTACGCAACGGACAAAACCACATTCGGTATCGTTCTCACCGGTGTAACAAGGAATGTAAGCCGCAAGAATGACAATGCGAGCAGGATCATCAATGCTGCATATCAGCTGGACTCAACGATCGTAGCCAACAACAACCAGGAAAATACGTTCAGGAACGCAGGTATTAACCTGAACTACCGCCACCAGTATTCTAAAGGGGGCCCTGAACTGATTGCCGACCTGGACTATATCAATTACAAAACCGCCAACGACCAGGTATTCAATAATGCCACACACCTGCCCAATGGTACGGTTACGAACAGGGACAGGCTGGATGGCCGGCTTCCGGCAGGCATCAATATTTATTCGGGCAAGATCGATTACAGCCATCCGTTCGCCGGCGGCACAAGACTGGAAGGCGGAGCCAAAACAAGTTATACAGAAACAGACAACCTAGCAGATTACCTGTATACGGCTAATAATGTAACAAGCCCCGATTACGATAAAAGCAATCATTTTATTTATAAGGAAACGATCACTGCGGCATATCTGAACTTCAATAAGGAAATGAAACGCTTCTCCGTACAACTCGGATTACGTTTTGAACATACTATTTCAGACGGAAACCAGCTGGGTAATGTAATGAAGCCGGATTCATCTTTCAAACGAACTTATTCAAGCCTTTTCCCGACTGCATACCTGAGCTACAAGCTGGACAGCGCCGGCAACAACGTACTGGTGCTGGATTACGGCAAAAGGATCAACAGGCCTTATTACCAGGATCTGAACCCGTTCATTTCACCGTTGGATAAATTCACGTATTATGTAGGAAATCCTTTCCTTCAGCCTGCATACACGCATAACCTGCAATTGTCTTATAGCTTCAAAAGCCTGTTTACCCTTTCTGCAAGCTACAGTGAGACCAAAGACGATACCAATGAAACCATCGAGATCGTGAACGGCACCTATTACAGCAGGCCTGGCAATATAGGTAAAACCATCACCAAGAGCATTTCACTGAGCGGTGGTACCGATATTGCAAAATGGCTGTCGTTCAACCTTTACACGGAAGTGACCAATATCCATACGGTCAGTAATTTTTACACAGGCACCCTCAATACCAAAGGAACCTTTGTGTATGTTCAGCCTAACCTGCAGTTCAAACTTCCGAAAGACTGGAGCCTGCAGCTGGATGGCGTTTACCAGTCGGACGTGGTATCTGCGCAATTCATTTCAAAGGCAAGGGGTCGTGTAAACATGGGTGTTTCCAAAAAAATATCACCTGCTATTACTGTGAAGGCAGCCTATAACGATATGTTCTACACGCAGGTCAACAATGGCATCATCAACAACCTGGCCAATACCGAAGCCAATTTCCGTAACCTGAGCGATTCAAGACATTTTGTGTTCTCTTTCGCCTATCGTTTCGGCAAAGCCATTTCCAACCAGCGCAGGCATAACGGAAGCAGTTCTGAAAGCGAGCAGAACAGGGTGAAAAATTAAAAGGGCCGTGTTGAAACACAGCCCTGACATGAGAAAATTGCTTGCCTTAAAATCTACTAAGTTGTTACCGGTGCAAATATACCGGTCGTTGTTTGCCATGCAGTCATGGTCAGGTTATGAAAAGATGAAGTTCTGCATGTACAATAACAACCCGTCATCATGTGTAACAACTGTTGAATAACCTGTTTACTGGTACGCGGTTTTCAACAAAAGCGCAAGGCAGCATGTGCATAGTAACATAACGGAAACATTCCCGTAACATTAACCTAACACTGCGTTTTTCTCATACAGATTTAACGCCCGCATCACAATGGCTTCATACAGTGGTGGTTATTTTATGTACAAATAATCACTATGCCAGTAAACAAACTACCCAAAGTATCTGTGATCATACCGGCATTGAATGAAGAACGTTATATCCTGCGTGCGTTGCAGGCGCTGGTTGCACAGGACTATCCCGACTTTGAGATCATCGTTACCGATAATGCGTCAACAGATCATACATCTGCTGTTGTACGCCGTTTCATCTGTTCGGAAGCAGCAGGTCATATTCCCATACAACTTTTATACGAACAGCAGCGCGGCACCAATTTCGCCCGCGAATGCGCAAGAAAGGCGGCAACCGGTTCAGTCATTGTACAGATGGATGCCGATTGCATACCGCATAAACACTGGCTGCGTAAAGGCATTTCGTTGCTGCTGCGCGGTAAACATGCTGCAGTGACCGGCCCTTATTATTATTTCGACGCAGCCTGGATCCTGCGTGAATCCACAGTGCTTGTTCAGAAGTGGTTCTATCCTGTTGTGAATCGCCTGGTACAACTCAACCGCCGGTCTGCCATCCTCATCGGCGGCAATGCTTTTATCCGGGCGGGTCTGCTTGAAGCCGCAGGCGGCTATAATACTGCGCTTACCTTTTACGGAGACGATATCGATCTGGGCGGCAGGTTATGCAGGTTCGGCTCCGTGGCTTATTCCCCGGCCATTACGCTACCGTCGTCCGCACGGCGTTATCACACCAGCGGTTTCTGGAAAGTGAACCGTAAATACCAGTCCTGTTTCTGGAAAACGATCCGCAGCCGACATCCGCTTTTCGACACGATAGAGACAGAACATCCGCGCTGACGGGTTAAGTAAGGCCGGCCTTTCAGGCCGGCCCGGGTTAAACAAACACCAACAACTGTATCCTAATAATGAATGATCCTGATCTCTGTTCTCCTGTTCAGTGCACGTCCGTCAGGATTGTCTTTTCCATTGATCTCGTTAGGGGCAACAGGACAACATTCTCCAAAGCCTTTGCTGATCAGTCGTGATGGTTCGATACCCATCTGTATCAGGTAATTGACACAGGACTTCGCCCGCTCTTCAGAAAGTACGTGGTTGTAATCATCCGTGCCTTTACTGTCTGTGTGTGCGCCCAGTTCAATCTGCATGGCCGGGTATTCTTTCATTACGGCGGCCAGTTTATCCAGTACGGGGAATGATTCGGGCCTCAGTGTTGCCTTATCGAAATCATAATAAATATCTTTCAGTATCACCGGCTGGTTCACAGGATAAGGCTTGTTCTTCTCAAGACAGATTGTTTCAATATCTATCGTATCCCTGTTAGACAGCCGCCTGAACAGAACAGGTTTGGAACGTGTTTCATAACCCTGCCATTCGGCGATCACTTTGTAAGGCCCGGCCTGCTCCAGTTCAAACGTATACACCCCGGCAGCATTTGTTTTGCCGGTAAATAACACTTTATTGTACTGGGTATCAACAAGACTGATCGTTGCGCCATTGATGGGTTCGTTGTTACGGCAATCCATCACTTTACCGCTCAGGTTCAGCAATAATTTTTTGATCTCGAACACATCCAGGCAACAGACGGAATTCCGGTCTGAACTGATATAAGCTTTTGCAAGCGGGTTAAGCGTTGATGAGGAGAAAAAGTAAATATCATCCTTTACCGAATTGATGGGATACCCGAGATTAACAGGCTCGGTCCAGGATGCGAGTGCCCCCCTGGACTGGAAGAGATCAAAGCCCCCCATACCGGTTCTGCCTTTGGTAGCAAAGATCAGTAGTTGCGAGGCAGTGTGGTAATAAGGGGCTTCTTCGTCCTCGGGAGTGTTGATCGTAAGTCCCAGGTTAACGGCATCACCTGTATTACCATCTTTATCCACCGTAGTATACCACAGGTCGTATTTGCCTGCACCGCCCGGCCGGTCTGATGAAAAGAACAGGTAATCACCGGCCAGGAACGGTTGTTTGGAAGAATACCCTTCCATGTTCACACCAGTACTGAGCTTACGCGGATCGCTCCATTTATCACCGCTGCGGTTGCTCATGAATATCTCAGCCATATTCTTTGCGTTCTTCAGCTGCCATCTTGTGAAATACATGCGCTGTCCGTCGGCACTGAAAGAAGCAACACCCTGGTGTGTGGCAGTGGCTTCAGTCAATGGAAGTTTTTTAACCTGGTCATGGGCATAGAGATAAAGGGTGTTCATATACGGATCGCCCGAAACATGTTTCTGCAAAGAGTCGGGCCTGGTAGACGTGAATACGAGTCCTTCGTTTTCCAGCCACACAGCGGCATAATTGGCACCGCCCTGGTTCACCGGCACACCCATGATCTGGGTGCTTACACCGCTAACCGGAGCATTCAGCTGCTGCTGTATAAAACGAACGCCATCCAGTTCTTTTTCGGCCTGGTTACGGTATTCATCTTTAACGGAATGCCTGGAAAGAAAATCGCTGAACTGCTGTTCTGCTTCCATGTATTTTTTGTTGGCACGGAGGCTCACGCCATACCACAATGCAGCGAGCGGGTATTGCTGTGCATTGAAGGATATGGTTTTGGCATACCATTTTTCTGCACCGGTATAATCATGAAAAAGCCGGTAGGATTCGGCGAGACGGTATACCACCGATTCGTAGGTAATAGCGTCTTTATCCTGCTTTTCCGTTTTCATGGCAACTGTGTACGGCTTATACCTGCTCTCGACATTCTTACCCTGCTTGCTGTTCAGGTATTTCTCATAATACTGGCTGGCGGAATAATAGTTGCCGCGTGCAAAATGCATATCCGCCGTGCGTTTATAATCGGTAACATACTGGGCGTCTGCAAACGATGCCAGCAACAGCAGGCAACTGCACAGACAGGAATGGATTAGTTTCATGGTTTGCAGATTTAACGGGTCGTTTGTTATAAGCGCGGACAGATGAAATATTCAACAGGATAAGGCCGGTTCTTTCTGCCGATAAAACTCAGCGAAAGCTCGAATGCATTTGGCGACCGGCTCACATTTTTCAGGTTAGATGCATTCACGTCGTAGCTGATACCCAATACCATATTTCTGAAGTTCAGTCCGGCAAAAGGCACTACCGCATCATCAAAGCGATAGTAACCACCCAGCAGTACATTGGTGTTTACATCGGCGGTGAGCTGAATATGCGCACCCAGCATTTTTTCTGTCTGGTTTCCCTGGGCCGAGTACAGGAAATTAGGTGTAAGGAACAACGACTCTCCCAGCCCGATCCTTGCGCCGCCGTGAATATTCAGCCGCATGGGAATCTTCTCAGGACTGTTGGTATAAAACTTATCATCGGGCCTGGTAAGGTGGTATACAGATACACCCCCGAAAATATTCACTTTCTTATCGGGTTCACCGTCGAAGTACAATGCACCGGCACCGGCATCGAAAGCGGTGCTGGCATACCTGTTCATAACATCACCACTTACGGTGGGATCGTACCCTGTTACAGGATTCCACTGATCGCCGAATGAAAGCTTACCCGGATCGAAGCGTCTGTCAAGCATCCCGGCCTGCAGGGCTAATACCAGGCGTTTATATCCTTCCGCACCAAAACGTACGCCGGTATAGGCAAATGTTACATAACCGCTGGTATACCTGTAACCTCCATCACCGGCAGTCTGGTTCAGAAGATTGATGCCGATATTATAGCTTTGGGATGTGGCAAGATCTGCCGATACGCCAACAGTTGAGAATGCTTTGGTGAGCTGGCTCCATTGCGAACGGTAATTGGCCGAGATACGGTAATCGCCGTCAATAGCACCGGTCAGCGCCGGGTTCAGCCACATCGGGTAAGCATAATACTGCGAAAAATGCGGGTCCGTCTGGGCGGGAGCCTGCATGGTGTGCAGGGTCCCTATCAATAACATGCATACAAGTATTCGTTTCATAATGCTTTTTTTTAACGTATTAAATTGAGTGATCCTGTTCTGGTGACCTTTGTGCCGTTTTGCAGCACGATATTGATGATATAGATATACACACCTGTAGGCTGACGTTTACCGTCTGAGATACCATCCCAGCCCTGCAGATCATTTTTCTGATTATACAGGAGGCTGCCCCATTGTGAATAGATCATGATATCCATAGATGCGATCGTATTGCCGTATGCCTTGAACCGATCGTTCCTGCCATCACCATTCGGAGAGAATGCATTCGGTATATAGATGCCATCACCCAGCGGATTATCACTTGTACCATTCAGCGTTACAGAGAGCATTGAATTCTGGCAGGTAGTTACACCAAGAGCACGAACCTGGAAAGTGACAACATTGCCCGGTTGCAGATTTCCGACGGTATGTTTCAATCCTGCTGCACCTGTGGATGGCGTGGTGAAGCTGGTGCCGCCATTGGTAGTTACTTCATATCCGGCCGCACCTCCGATCGCATTCCAGGAGAATGTAACCGATGTTGCCGTGCGTGAATCAACTACCGGTACGGGTGCAGGCAGTGGCTGCAGAATGGTAACCGGCAATGCCGTACGGCCGGTGCTGGTACAATTGAAACTGTTGGTGGCATCTACATAGTACACGCCGGATGCAGGTGCATTCACTGTATAGACTGTTCCGGAGAATACGCTGGTACCGCCTGTTGCTGCATTGTACCAGTTATATGTATTGCCGGTTACTGGCAGATCCACACGCAAAACCAGTGGCGCATTGGCACAGGCTTCTACAGTTGCAGGTACCAGTACAGGAGCTGCCGGACGGGGGTTCACCGTTACTGTCACTGCAGTACGTGTGCTGGTCTGGCCTTCAAATACAGCTTCCACATAATAGGTAATATTTACAGACAGCGGATTGGTCGTAAAACTTGAGCCGGAGAATACGAGTGTGCCGCCTGTTGCTGCATCATACCACCTGTATGTATATACCGGGTTCGGGTTAACAACCACCAGTGTAGCGGTATTGCCGGCACATACAGGTGCTGCATTTCCTGATACTACCGGTGCTGCAGGAGGCGGTGCCACGGTAACGACTACTTGTTTTCTTGCAGGCGAAGTGCAGCCGGCACCACTTACCGCTTCCACATAATAGCTGGTGGTAGCCGATACATTACCGGTGTTGAAACTCGTTCCAGTGTACAGCAACATACCTCCCGATGCCGCACTATACCACCTGTAAGTAATGCCTGCCTGCGGATTATTGATATTGAATGTGGCCTGGCCGTTTGCAGATACCGTAAAGGATGCCGGCACTACATCCGGTGTAGCCGGAGCAGGCAGAATATTCACGGTAGCAGTTGTTCTCGTACTGCCGCAGCCGTTTGTGCCGTTCGCTTCCGCATAGTAATTGGCCACTGTTCCGCTGAGCGGGTTGGTAGTAAACGTATTGCCCGTGAACAGCAGGTTACCTCCTGCCGGCGCATCATACCATCTGTACGTGAATGAAGGATCGGGCGACTGGATCGCAAGCACAGCCTGTGTTCCGCTGCATGCCGGCTGAGGAGCTACCGATACGGCAGGAGCAGCAGGAACCGGAGCTGCAACCAGTGCAACAGCCGTACGTGAAGTACTGCTGCAACCCGTACTCACGGCTTCCGCGTAAAGTGTAACATTGGCATTAACAGCACCCGTAGTAATGGTAGCGCCGCTGTACAACAGGTTGCCACCACCTGGCGCATCGTACCAGTTATATACAAAACCACTCTGAGGATTGAGGATATTCAGCGTAGCAGGACTGCCTGTACATACGTTGGTAGTAGCAGTACCAGTGATCTGCGGAGCGGCCGGTGTTGTTCCTGCAGTAATATTCACGGCAGTACGGTTGCTTGTACAACCAGCCGCCGTCATTGTTTCGGCATAATAAGAACTGCTGCCGGCAACAGCTGTGGTATTGAATACGGTACCGCTGTTGAGCGACGAACCTCCTACAGGCACATTGTACCAGTTATAGGTAGCAGCAGGATCAGGACTCTGAACCTGCAATGACACAGGCGCACCCGAACAGGTATTCACACTTGCAGGAGCAATCACAGGAGCCGAAGGTTTAGGGCTCACATTTACTGTTACGGTAGTACGCGCGCTCGACTGACCGTCTTTCACCGCAGCCACATAATAGCTGGTAGTATTGCTCAGCAACGGTGTGGTGATGCTGGTGGAAGTAAAGAGCAGGTTACCGCCCGTTGAAGCATCGTACCAGTTATAGCTGACACCTGCTTCCGGATTAACAATGGCAAGCGTTGCCGAAGTACCTGCACATACAGGAGAACCATTGCCGGTTACTGTAGGAGCAGACGGCATATTTCCAACTGTTACCGTAACAACCTGGCGGCCGTTGCTGGTACATCCCGCACCGTTTACAGCTTCAACAAAATAAGAAGCATTTGCGTTTACAGGACTTGCAGAGAAATGTGTACCGGAGTATAGTAAAGTGCCTGCGGATGCCGCATTATACCAGTTATACGTTACACCAGCCTGCGGGCTTACTACATCAAACACAGCAGTACCGCCTGCAGTTACATTAAGTGTGGCCGGAGCAATTTCAGGAAGATCCGGTTTCTGATTCACAGTAACAGCAACTGTGGTACGAGTACTGGTACAACCTGCAGAACTCATCGCTTCCACGAAATAACTGGTGTTATTATCCAGTGCAGGTGTGCTGAACGATGTTCCGGTGTAAAGGAGATTTCCTGCAGCAGCCGCATCATACCAGCGGTATGTTATACCTGGTGCGGGACTTTGTACTACCAGTATTGCGCTGCTGTTTGCACAAACAGAACCACCGGTAACACTGGCAGCAGGAGCAGCCGGGATCGTTGTTTCCTGCAGCACCACAGCAGTTCTGCTGCTGCTGAGGCAGCCCGCTGCGGTAGATGCTTCCACATATACGGTAACAGTGCCGCTAACAGGGTTGGCAGAAACAGAAGCACCGGTATAGAGCAGATTGCCGTTGACTGGCGCATCATACCACCTGTATACATAACCAGGCTGAGGATTGAGAACGGAAAGTGTAGCCTGTGCACCTGTACACACCTGAATATTATTGCTGGCGGTCTGAGGCGCAGCCGGAGCAGGAGAAACAGTAAGGTTCACAGCAGTACGTCCGCTGCTTCCGCATCCGCCGCCGCTTACTGCCTCAACATAGTATGCGGTATTTTCTGTTACCGGCGGTGTTGTAAATGAAGCACCGGTATATACGATACTTCCGCCGGCACTTGTTTTATACCAGTTATAAGTGACACCAACAACCGCATTGCTCACACTGAGCACCGCTCCCGTATTAATGCACACATTGGTATTACCTGCAATCACAGGCAGATCCGGCGCAGCCGTTACCGTTACCGCAACTGCTGTACGCGTACTGCTCGGGCAATTGGTGCTGTTTACAGCTTCAACGGAATAATTGGTTGAGTTCGATAAGACCGGCGTGGTATAGGCTATGCCGGTATGTGCGAGTACATTACTGCCGTCGTACCACCTGTAGGTTAAAGTATTATCCGGATTGGTTACTTGTAAAGTAGCAGCAGTACCTGCACAGATAACAGGATTGGCAGATGCAACTGCCGGTGCTGCCGGTGCCGGATTCACAACCACCATCACCGGTACCCTTGTCGGATTCACACAGTTATTGGAAGTTCTTGCTGCTTCTGCATAATAAGTAACGGAAGATGTGATATTGGGAACTGAAATATTGTTTCCTGTTGCAAAGGCGACACCTCCGGATGGTGTTGTATACCATGATACAGTTACATTGCTTCTTGGTGTAACAGCCAGGTTCGCCGTACCTCCGTTACATAATGTAACGGTATTGGCGGTTGGCACAGGAGGTGATACCTGTATGGTTGCATAGTAAATGCGCACATTATTCAACGCGCCTACCAATCCGCCATCGAGTGTTACCTGTACCCTGTCGAATGCTGCTGCAGGTGTAAAGCGAACGGCGAATTTAGTACCACCGAGCAGGGTGATGTTCACTAACGCATCATTAATCGCCCGTACATCGCCATTGGAAACACCGCCATTGAATGTCTCGATACGAATTGCACCGGCAATGGTTGCAGTTGCCAGACCCACAGGTCCTTCCATGATCAGTTGCAGCGCATCACCTGTTTCGCTCACATGCGGAAAGATCAGTGTCTGCTGGATATAAGCACCCAGTGCCGCAACGGTCATATTCAGCTGGCTGAATGTTGTGGTGTCCGTATCCGTTGCACCGCCCGGTGTAGATACGTTACAACCGATGCACACAATAGCGTTGGTATTGGAGGTTTCGCTGGTAGCTGCATCGCAGGTAAGGTTATTTACAGCATTAACGGTAATGGTAACAGGAGTCCGGGTAGTACTGCGGCAACCTGCGGCCGATGCAGCTTCTGCATAGAATGTAGTGGTAGCTGCAAGTGCAGGTGTGGTATAGGTTGTACCTGTGGCTGCAGATACACCACCTGTAGATTGTGTATACCAGTAATATGTATTTCCACCAACAGGTCCGCTGATGGCAAGTGCTGCTGTTTCACCGGATGAGATGGTGGCTGATGGCGGTGTTACCGTTACCGTTGGTGCTGCCGGGGCAGGATTTACAGTAACAGGAACGGCTGTACGCGGACCAGGGCAACCTGCACCGGATACAGCCTCCACATAATAGGTTTTGTCTGACGTTAACGAAGCGGTAGTATAAGATGCGCCTGTACCAAGCACAGCACCTGCGGCCGGAACATCGTACCAGCGGTAAGTATAACCAGATACAGGATTCTGGACCGATAATGTAGCTGAACTTCCCGCGCAAACGGTAGTGCCTGCTGCAGATGTAACCGGTGCAGCCGGAATGGTATTGGCCGTAACGGTCACCTTGATCCTGTTGGCACTGCTGCAGCCACCTGCATTCACAGCTTCAACATAAAATGCGGTATCCGTGGTAATATTGCCTGTTGTAAAGTTTGTACCTGTATGCACTGCTGTTCCGCCCGTAGCAGCTGTATACCAGTTGTACGTAAGCGCCGGATCGGGCGATTGTATACTCATGGACGCGGTACTGCCCGAACAGATGTTTACCTGCGTTGCCGTTACCACCGGATCTGCAGGTACTGCGCTCACGGTAATTGCTACCGGCAGCCTGGCGGCCTGCTCACAACCGGTACTGCTTACTACTGCGAGATAATAAGTTGTTGTTGCATTGATCACCGGTGTGGTGAAGCTGCCTCCCGTAAACAGAAGCGTGCCGCCTGTTGCCGCATCATACCAGCGGTAAGAATTACCCGCAATGGCTGCCGCATTCAATGTTACGGAAGACGCGGCACAGATCGCAGGTGCTGAAGGTGTTACTGCCGGGAATGGTTTAATACGTACCGCATAACGGATACCGGCATTGTAAATAAGACCGGCCAGCCCCGACGACACCCTGATCTGTACCCTGTCGAACGCAGCCTGCGGCACAAAACTGATCACCGCATCCTGGCCGCCGTTCAATAACTGTACATTCACCAGCGCATTATTGAATGCAGTTCTGTCGTTGTTATAAGTAACTCCGTTATAGCTGGCCACCTGCAGCGAAGACAACAGGTTCACATCCGCAACGCCTGTATTGAAATGCAGACCGATCCTGACCGTATCAGCCGCCGCTGCCGCAAACGGGAATACAAGTGTCTGCTCTGCATAAGCACCTGCCAGTCCGGCTACTACAGATAAAGTTGAATAACTCGTCGTATCCGTATCCGTAGCCCTTGCTGCATTTGAAACACTGCAGGCAACGCATAAGCCGCTGATATCTGTTGTTTGTGAAGTAGCCCGGTCGCAGGGTGTATTGTTGGCAATGGATCCTGATACTGTAACAGGAACAGCCAGCCTTGCTGCCGAAACGCAGCCCGCTGTTGATCGAGCTTCTACATAATAAGTTGTGGATGCATTCAGTACCGGTGTGGTAAAGGATGCGCCCGTATATATTGCGCTGCCGGCCGTATTCACCAGGTACCAGTTGTAAGTGGCCGATGCATCTGACGAAGAGGCGGTGAAGCTCGCAGTTTCACCCGCAGCTATGGTAGCAGATGGCGGCGTCACCGCAAGGTTTGCCGGGAGCGCATTCACCGTTACACCGAGCGGTGTACGCGTTGCTGAAGCACAGCCCTGGTTTACTGCCTCTGCATAATAAACGGTTGAATTGGCCGGGCCGGCGATGGCAAGCGAATCTCCGCTAAAGAATGACGTACCTCCTGCCGGAACGGTGTACCACTTAAAGTCGACCCCGGCTGGCGCAGTAGCAACTGCTTTAACCGAATCGCCAACACAGATCGATAACGTTGACGGGGAAATAGCCGGCGCTGCCGGAATCGCTACAGGGTTAATCACAACCGCAACACGATTCGGATTAACACAGCCGTTCCTTGCAGCCTGCGCATAATAGGTAACGGAGCTGTTCACCGGCGGTGTGGTAAAGAAAGCACCGGTAGCAACAGCAGATCCTCCGGATGCTGTTGTGAACCAGCTGATATCTGCACCTGCCGGGAGAGCTGCATTGATAGTAGCAGAGGATCCCGCACAGACAGTTTGTATATTTTGTGAGAAGGATATGACTGCTGCATCATAGATCCGAAGGGTTGATAACGCAGCAACAAGCCCGTTGATGCTCACACTCACCCCGTCGAAAGCATGGTTGGCAGCGAAAGTGACACTGTATTTACCCTCCTGGTTCAGCAACTCCACCCGCGCGAGTCCGCCGCCGAGTGTAACCGGGTTGCCGTTGGCAGTATTACCCGTATACGTTTCTACCCTTATACCACCCAGCACCTGCGCATCTATCACCTGCGAGGGCACCTGCAGCATCAGCCGTATACTATCGCCGGCAGCAAAACCGGAAGGGAATTTCAGCAATTCGCCTACATAACCCAGTGCGCCTACGGTAGATCTTACAGCTGAATAAGTGCTCGTATCCCTGTCGACCGCTCTGCCCGGATTGTCCACGCTGCAAAGCACACATACGCCCGAGAATACGGTACCGCCCTGTGCATTAGCCTGGATACCTGATCTGTTCACGATCACCGGAGGTGTAACATAAGCCTGTGCTGCATAAACACGCAGCGACGACAACAGGCTCACCGCACCGTTCAGTGAAACGCTCACACCATCGAACGGCATGGTGGCGGCAAACGAAAGCCTGAATTTATTGGTATTGCCGCCTAAGAGCTGCACACGGGCAAGTGAGCCCGTTATTGCATCCCCGTTGGGCGTAGTACCCATATAGGTCTCAAGCCTGATACCACCCAGCAGCTGGGCGGAAATAAGGGTTGACGGCACTTCCAGCATTACACTTACCGTATCTCCTGTCAGATAAGTACTGCCGAAACGCAGCAGCTGACCGAAATAGCCTGTAGCACCAACTGTAGTGTTAATGACAGAAAAAGTGGTGGTGTCGCCATCTGTGGCCCGGCCGGGATTTTGAACGGCACAGAGCACACATACGCCGCTGGCAACCTGTTGCTGTGAAGTGGCATAGCCGCATGGCACCTGCAATTGTGCCCGGGAAAACCGTGAGAAAAGGCAAAAGAGTAACGTTAGCGCAATAAATGCACTTTTAGAAGAGTGGAGTTTCTTCATGACATTAATTTTTCGGGTCAGAACAAAATCAAAAAATAAACAGGCACATTTTGGTACTGGCAGTAATCAGGTCACTAGTCAAAACAGTGAACAGGATAGTGGATGTGAGATGTAGGGGTAAGTATCGACAAGGTTGATTGAATTGCTTTAACAAATTTATAAATGCTATATATAGCAGAAAAGAGGCTATCTACTGAATTTTAGAAGCACCCGCTTTTGCGGTTTTTACGCATCGCCTGGATTTTATTTTTAAATCATGCAGCATATTGATTTGCAACATATTCAGAACAATTCCATACCATGTTTATTTGATTCTTCTGCGATTATCTGCGGTATAAAAACCGTAGAACTACGTATCAAATGAAAAACTTAATATGTTAATTTTATTAACGTTACCGGTTTAATCACCCGTGATCGGCATAACATCATTTTTGTTCGATGGTACTCTGGCCTGATCCTCATTTAATGATTGGTTATGACAAAAAATATACATATTGTAATAGCTGATGATCATCAGGTATTCAGGGAAGGGGTTAAAAGTGTTGTGAAGAAAGCTGGTTATATTGTCATAACCGGGGAAGCTGGCACCGGCAAAGATGCTGTTGACCTTGTCAGGGATAAAAAACCCGATGTGATCCTTCTCGATATCATCATGCCGAGCATGAACGGCATAGAAGCCGCCCGCATCATCAGGCAGAAATACCCGCATACGGCCATCATCGCACTTTCCTGGTTCACAGACCGTCAATATGTGCTCGATATGATACATGCAGGCGCTATCGGTTATGTTACCAAGAACTGCGCAAAGAACGATATCGTCAATGCCATCAATTCCGTTATACAGAACGTTCCTTATTATACTTCCGAGATCGCCAATATTCTTACACAGGTTGTGAAACACGGAAACTTTCCGGGCAGCGCACATGAAGACAACTGTGTTTTCAGTGAAACGGAACTGAGCATCATCGACCTGATCTGCCAGCAGAGTACTACCAAAGAGATCGCTGATAAATTATTCCTGAGCACGCGCACTATTGAGGGATACCGCAAAAAAATCGAAGACAAGATGCAGGTGAAAAATACGGCCGGGATTGTTATTTATGCCATTAAAAAAGGGATCTATCGTATTGATTAGATCCCTTTTAAAATATCGGTGCCGTTATTTTACTCAATGATCTTCATATACCGGATCATCCGGCCGGCTTCATTAATGCCTTCTACCACCACCTTGAATTTTTTAGTGATATCGTTATTGTAGAATTCAAGCTTTACCCTCGGGTTCTTTTTATTGGTAAGGATATAAGGGTTCCAGTAAATCGTAGAGCGTACATCGGGTTCGAAATTGGCGGGCGGTGTTTCATAAGAAGGACTATAGAACTCCCTGAACTTAGAATAGCCGCCCAGCACTGTACTTTCCATGCCTTTGCTGCCGGGATCTGCTTTTCTTCCATCCGCTCCTCTTTTCAGGTAAATGGCGATGGCACCACCTGCACCGCTCCCGGCCGAGCCAAAGAACGGCGGCCTGAATACTTTGATCAGCGCAATATCCGACACGGGTACGCCCTGCAGCATTTCCACATCGGAACGCATTTCATTGAGGTAAAGATCCGGCGAAGAACCACGCCAGCTTAATGTACGCTGACTGCCCGAACCATTAATGGTAAGCCCTGCTACTTTACCCTGCAGGTATGAAAAGATATCCTGCGCCCCTACCGCAAATTTATCTTCCGTGAGATCGAACGAATAACCATCGCCGCCTGCAAAAAGCCCGCTGGTATATCGTTCATCCATTTCCTGCGCTTTGGTTTTGGTCTTTGCTTTTACAGTTACTTCACTGAGCGTAGCAGCTGCCTGCAGCTTCCGCAGTTTTTCCTGCTCTGCAAAATATGCGTCGAGTTTTAACCGTTGCAGACTGTCTGCGGCTTCAATATTCGGATCCTTCGCTTCAATCTGTGTATTCTTCATCACCTGGCGTAAAAGACCGTTCTCCACCTGCACCTGTGTTACTTCCGACAGTTTGTTGTTACCGTTGAATGTGTAATACACTTTGGCCGTATCGTAAAAGAACACGCCTTTCTGATCGAAATTCCCGTTTTTATCTACCGGTGCAAATACAATATTTCGGCTGCTGTCCTTCCCTACCAGTATAAAGTTCAGCTGCGGTGGCACGGCACTGGTACCGGGTTTGAGGCCGTATACTTTCCCCGTTAAACGCATGTAATCGGTTTCGGGCGGATATTGCAACTGCGGGATACGCGGTGCATTACGCAGTTTCTCCCAGTTGAAATTGCGCCAGCCGTTGGTCATCATCACCAGGTCCAGGTTGGCGGTAACAGAATCCGCATCACTCGTAAAATAATAAGCCGGGTTATGCACTTTACCGCGGATGTCATCGCTTAATAAAAAATCCGAGAAGATGGTATGTTCATCCGGTGTTGAAATAGCTGCGTCCGTAACGGAGATCGACATATTCGTTGCCAGCGTATCCGAAACAAATACTTCTATCACATTCCTGCTCCGCTTATCCAGCCCGATTATCTGGGGCGTGATGCGGGCGTTGAATTCGTGCAGGTGATTATTGATAAAAGCGATCCTTTCTGCCACCGGCAGCCAGTCTGAAGTGAACAGGGTAAACTGTAATATCCCCGTTGAAAGTTCTTCAATAGGCAGCTGTACGATCTGTTCCGTCTTATTCGTCATGTTGATCGCTACGGTATAATACACCAGCTGGTTCATATGTGCCAGCAGGTGGAACTGCTTCATGTTTTCGGGGATATTCGCTGTACGCTGCAGGTTCACTATGGCTTTATCATTGGTTGTGGAAATGCTGAGTACCGCGCCTTCTTTTTTTGCAACAGGTACCGGCGATGTTCCTTTGGCACCGGAAGGATCCGTCCAGCTGATCGTATACGATTCTCCGGCTTTAGGCTGCAGGTTAAAGCTGCCCATTCCATCGTGCTTTACTTTCAGTGTATCCAGTACCTTGTTCTTATCGTTCAGGAGCACCGCTTTTACAAATACAGGTGTGCCGTACTGGTTCGTTGCCTTGAATGCGATGCGCGAACGAAGTCCTTCCACAAGCGCTCCGCCTTCCGGGAACGCTTCTACTTTTGTTTTGAAAACAGGTGCTGCGGCCGATGTTGTTTTACGGGTATTATTGATGGCGATGTCGCGCTGATAAATAAAGGCAGAATCATCATTCAGCATCCATCTTGTATAGGCTTTTACACGCAGCATATTGCCTTTGTAATCTGCAGGCACATCGAAAGAGCCTTTGGCTGTTGACTGGAAAAGCGGCGCTACGGTCTGGCGGATCATTTTTCCCGAAGCATCGTACCATTCCAGGTACATGTTGGTACTGAGGCCGCTCATCAGGAGGTCGGAACCGGCCAGCAGGTATACTTTGTACCAGATGGTTTCCTCCCTGTTGTAGACCGACCGGTCGAAATGAATGTGGATCTTTTCTTTCGGGAACATGTCCTGGTAAACAGCAAGCATTGAATCAGGCTGCTGCTGTGCCATCGTTCTGCCTGCTGCGAAAACCAGCAGTATAACGATCAGCAGCATTTTACAACTTCTTTTCATTCACTTTCAATTAACAGTTCACAATTAAGATATACGCACACGCGGATCCACTACACCGTATAGCAGGTCTGCGAGAAGGTTCACGACAATAAAAAAAGTAGCAGTAACGAGTACACTGCCCATCACCACCGGGAAGTCCAGTTTTTCGAGTGCATCTACCGTTATTTTACCTATTCCTTTCCAGCCAAAAATATACTCAACGAAAAAAGCGCCTGCCAGCAATTCGGCAAACCATCCTGTTACCGCGGTGATCACCGGATTCAGTGCATTACGCAGCGCGTGACGAAAGATCACCAGCCTGCCCGGTAATCCTTTGGCATAAGCTGTTCTGATATAATCCTGGTCCATCACATCCAGCATGGCACTCCGGGTCAACTGTGTGATGATCGCCAGCGGCCTGATACCCAATGTAAGTGCAGGCAATACCAGGTTCTTCAGCTGTAGTGATCTTCCTGTAAACGGATCCGTATCAAAAAGACTGCCTGTCATATGCAGCCCGGTATACTGTGTAAGTACGAAACCAAAAATATAAGCCAGTACAATGCCCATGAAAAAGGATGGTGCAGAAATACCTAATACACTGGCGAATATGGAACCCGTATCCATCCAGGTGCCCTGCTTCACGGCGGCCAGTATGCCAAGCAGAATTCCGAATACGGTTGCGATCAGCATAGCGGCCAATGCCAGCGTAAGTGTGCCGGGCAAAGCTTCCAGTAATACTTCACCTACATTTTTCTTGGTCTGGTACGATCTGCGCAGGTATGGCATTTTGATCGCGAATTTGGTATCCCCGCCGATAAAAAATCCTTTCAGCTGTTTGTCTTCGATCTCTTTTTTCGAGTGAATGGCCAATGGTGACACATCGTTCAGGTAAAGCATGAACTGTTTCCATTTGGGCTGATCCAGTGCCAGTTCCCGGCGGATATTTTCAATGGTCTTTTTATCACCGGTCTGCCCCAGCACCAGGCGCGCCGGATCGCCAAAACCCTGAAACAGGAAAAACACGATCACCACTACCCCGGCCAGTACAAGAAATCCGTATAATATTTTTTTAGAAATGAATCGGAGCATGTTGATCAGCTTTGTATTAATCTTTAGCGATGAAGGTTCTATTTCATAAGTGTATCACGTACCTGTCCCGTACTGTCTGTTACTGCAGGTTTTGCAATACTGTCGGCGATCATCTGCAGTGTCTTGCTGTAATCGCTTCCTGCAAATTTGCCGAGTATGGTTGCGCCCTGCATCACAAAATAAGTAGGATTTACACGAGCCGCCGTTTTGATCACCGTTGCGTCGCAGGATAGTATGATATGCGTTGGAAAAAGTGCTGCCGCCTTATCATGCGCCGCAGTAACGATCATCACCGGTATCGATTTTGCAGCTGCACTTGCGGCTACCCGTTCAAAGCCTGTTTTCCACCCGGCAGCATGGTCCATATCTTTTGCAAGCAGGAGTATGTACATTTCCTCCTGTGCAAATACCGCGGCCGTGGTATCGCCGGCAGTTCCCTGCAGGGAAAAATCAATGATAGCGGGCTGCAGGCCGTTTCCTTTGCGCACCACCTTATCATAGCGATCGACGTATTCATAGGTTGAATCAAAATCTTCGGGGAAATGCGCCTGGTTGAATTCGAATATTTTTCCATCCTTTTTATAACGGAAGGTCATATCCACACTATCCGGTATAGCGCCCTCGGGCATTTTCATCTGGTCCTGGATATTGTTACCCATCTTATAAGGAAGACAATCGATAAACGGCAGGTGTTTCAGCACATAGAACTGTGCACCGGCCACCGCTGCAAAACAGAGTCCCAGCAGAAAAACAGACGCAAAAGTGCCTGTTGAGGGGCGGATCAATTTGGCCTTGATCACAAGTAATACGATCAATAATAATAACAGGATATCTTTCAGGAACGACTGCAGCGGTGTTAAAGGCAGGCAATCACCAAAACAGCCGCAGGTTTTTATTTTGCCCGATAAAAGTGCATAGCCCGTCAGGAACGTAAAGAACAGGATCAGCACAAGCAGGAACCAGCTCACCACTTTCATTCTCCAGCCAACGATCACGGCAACCCCCGCTACAACTTCGAGTACATTCATGCCGATGGAGAGTGCCAGTGTGTAATCGTTCAGTGCATGCCAGCCCCAGACTTCGAAGAACTCCTGCATCTTATAGCTCAATCCGAGCGGATCATTGGCTTTGATCAGGCCGGAGAAGATAAAGAGCAGACCTACGAACCAGCGGATAATAGTGAGCAATGTCTTCATAATATCAGTGTTTTCCTTCTGCTATCAGCACCAGTGCAAAAACAGCATAATTGATAATATCTACATAATTGGCGTCGATACCTTCGCTGATGAGCGTTTTGCCATCATTGGCGAGGATCTGCCTGATCCGCATCAGTTTCATCAGGATCAGGTCTGCAAAGCTCTGCTGGCTCATTTCGCGCCAGGCTTCGCCATAATCGTGGTTCTTATCCAGCATAGTGTTTTTGGCAAACTGGATGTATTTGTAATAAAGTGTATCTACCTGCTCAACCGGCAGTTCATCCACACGGGGTGCTCCCAGCTCAAGCTGTATGAGACCGATCACGGCATAATTGATGATGCCTTTGAATTCGGAAGGTATATCATCGCCTATTTTCTGCGTGCCAAGGTCCTGTATGGTCCGGATACGAAGGGCTTTGATAAACAGCTGGTCTACCACGGAGATAGTGCGCAGTACACGCCATGCAGTGCCGTAATCTTTGGTCTTTTTGATAAAGATATCCCTGCACTGGCCTATGGCATCGTCATATTGCTGATTGGTGTTGCTCATTCTTGTCCTTTGATAATATCTTTGAAGCGAATGCAATATAAACGATAAGCGAGTATGTTCACACTTAACTGTAAAGGAAGATTGCTGACAATTAACAGTCCTTTGGTAATGGGCATTATCAATACCACGCCCGATTCCTTTTACAGCGGCAGCCGGTTTACCGCCGATACAGCGCTGCAGCAGGCAGAACAGCTCCTGAACGAAGGCGCAGCCATACTGGATATCGGCGGGCAGAGCACCCGCCCCGGAGCCAGTATCCTCACGGCAGCTGCTGAAGCGGAACGTGTATTGCCTGTTATTTCGGCCATCCGCAACCGTTTCCCGGAATCGGTGATCTCCGTGGATACTTATTATGCGGAAGTGGCTACGGCAGCTGTTGAAACGGGAGCAGACATCGTTAACGATATCAGCGGCGGCAGTTTCGATCCGCAGATGCTGCCGGCCGTAGGCGCATTGAATGTTCCCTATATCTGTATGCACCTGCATGGCGATGCTGCAACGATGCATCATGTACCCGCTTACCAGGATGTACTAACGGATGTATTCGATTTTTTTACGGAACGGATCGCCGCCTGCACCGCTGCGGGCATAAAAGACATCATACTCGATCCGGGGTTGGGTTTCAGTAAAACCATCGCCCATAATTTCAGGATACTGGAACATCTGCAGACTTTCCGTGTATTCGGAAAACCTTTACTGATCGGGCTTTCAAGAAAATCGACCATCTACAAAACCCTGGGCATTACTGCCGCCGAAGCACTGAACGGAACCACCGTATTGAATACAGTGGCTTTACTCAACGGCGCTTCTATCCTGCGTGTGCACGATGCGAAAGAAGCAAAAGAAGCCATCGCTCTGCTGCAACAACTGAAAGAACAGGGAAACTGAAATGCACCTTATCAATTATAATAAACAAAGAAGGCTATCCGATGGGATAGCCTTCTTTTATCAATGAATCTCTGTGTAAATATTAGTGCTTTACAGGCGCTGGCACAGGTTGCGCACTTACAGGCGGCGGCGGTGGCGGAACAGATACATCCACGAGTTCCACATCGAACACCAGGTTGGTATGCGGCGGGATGGCTGGTGCAGAGCCGTTAGGACCATAAGCCAGGAATGCAGGAACGATCAGGCGTCCTTTGCCGCCTTTGCTGAAGAGGCGCAGGCCTTCGTCCCAACCCGGAATTACCGCATTGGTACCAATCACAAAGCGATAAGGTTCTTTATGCGTGCTTGCAGGCTGGTTATTGCTGTCGAACTCTTTTTCCTTACCGTTAGGCAGCTCAAAGAAACCTTTGTACATCACAGCAACCATCATACCTGAATCGGCTTTGGCACCGGTACCCGGATTCTGGATCTCTACCAGTACGCCTGAACGGGTAGTCTGTGTTTTGTACCCTTTTTTCTCTGCATATTTCTTAACAGCAACTTTTTCATTCTCGTTTTCGGCGAGGATCTGCTTGTCATAATCAGCTTTCATTTCTTCCTGGCTTGCGAAAGTCTTCAGGATCTCGATCTTACCCTTGATCAGGTCGTGCTGGTGAAAGATTTCGTTATAATCCAGCATGTTGAGCTTTTTCATGGTATCAACATTCATCACGAACTCTGCTTTATCACCTGCTGCCATTTCATTCAGGAACTCGGTGAATGTGTGTTTTTCCTTGCGGGATGTATCTACGGTGAAATACATAGGGATATGTCCGTAAGTGCTTAACAGCAATGTATCCTTAGGTGAAATACGGTATTCGATATTGGCGCTGACCATCTGGCCGTGCTTCAGTTTTTCTTTTCCTGAACCCTTGGAGATCTTGTACGTAAGGCCTGAAGGTGTTTTTTCATATTGCTTACAGCCTGCAAGCAGCACGATCGCCAGTAACAGCGTGGTGGTAGTTCTCATCATTTTAGTTATTGTAGTTGATTTTGATATAATTTGATTACTTCTTTAAAATGTGCTGCAGTTGTTTCCAGGCTGTCGCTGCTCCTGCCGCCTGATGCATTATGGTGTCCGCCGCCTTCGAAATGGGTACGGGCAAAGGTATTTACATCGAAATGCCCTTTGCTTCTGAAGCTCCATTTGCGTTCTTCGTCGCGGTCTACCACAATAGCACCGAGTTTGATGCCCCGGATGGTAAGGAGATAGTTGACAAGACCTTCCGTATCGCCTGTTTTGATATCGAAGCGCTGCAGATCTGCCTTTGTAATATACATCAGCGCCGTATTATATTCATAGAAAACTTCCATGCGGTTCAGCAGGGCATAGCCGATGAAGCGCAGGCGTGTTTCCAGGAAATTATCATAAATCGCTTCGTGAACAGGTGTATGTTCCAGTCCGAGGTCTTTCAGATGCGCCACCATACGATGTACGGAAGCCGTGGTTGACGGGAACCGGAATGAACCGGTATCTGTCATTACACCTGTATATAAACACTTCGCTATATCAATACTGAGTTTATCTGCATGCCCTGAAGCCACGATAAAATCATATACCATCTCACAGGTAGAACTTTTGGAAGTATCGCTGATGCCATAAGCAAACGCTTCTGCCTGCGGCTGTTCGTGATGATCGATGAGGATTTTGGTGCATTGGGCCTGCGTCAGCGGCTGTTCCATATGTTTGGTACGGTGCAGCACATTGAAATCAAGGCAAAAGATCCAGTCGGCCTCGCTGATAAGGGCTTTACCCCTGTCGCGCCAGCGTTCATAATCAACCACTTTTTCAATGCCGGGCATCCAGTCGAGGAAATTGGCCCAGTTGGTGGGAGATATAACGGTAACGTCGTGTCCGAAAGATTGCAGGAAATGATATAAGCCCAGTGCCGAGCCCATGGCATCGCCGTCAGGTTTCTGGTGCATGGTGATCACCACTTTGGATACGGTGGTGAGCCTGGGAAAAAAAAGGTCTATTGCTTGCATACAGTGGTGGGCAAAATTGCAGTATCCGGTCTATTCTATCAAAACAATTTACAGCCGTTTAACAAAATTGACGATATATTATCTTTAAAAGGCATAGTAATGCTTATTTTCGCGCCGAAATTATATTATACCTATACATATTTATGAGCAACAGAACATTTACCATGATCAAGCCGGATGCAACCTCCAAGGGTTATACCGGTGCAATTTTAGACCAGATCGTAAAAGCAGGATTCAGCATTAAAGCCATGAAATGGATCAGGCTGAGTGAAGAACAGGCCGGACAGTTTTACGACATCCACCGTGAGCGTCCTTTCTACGGAGAACTGGTATCTTTCATGAGCAGCGGCCCGATCGTGGCGGCTATCCTCGAAAAAGAGAACGCAGTAGCAGATTTCCGCAAGCTGATCGGGGCAACCAACCCTGCGCAGGCTGAAGAAGGAACTATCCGCAAGAACTTTGCAGCATCTATCGGAGAGAACGCGGTACACGGAAGCGACAGTGATGAGAATGCTGTTATAGAAGGAGATTTCTTCTTTTCAAAGCTGGAAAGGTTCTAAGTCAGGACCATTCAATTTATTATAATAAAGCCGCTCACAGCGGCTTTATTCATTTCAGGCCCGGCTCGTAATCACTGTTGCATATTTTCCCCTTTCTGCACTGGCCGGAGAATTGCAGTGAATGGATATTTCAATTTAATCCATTCATATATGAAAAAGATAGCATTTATTCTGCTGGCCGGCGGCTTGGTAATGCAGGCCTGTAATAACGGTGATAAAAACAAAGACAGTGTAGACAGTGCCAACCAGGCAAACAAAGAAGCGGCCGCACCCGGCTCCGACACCACTACAGCGCCGGTAATGACCGTAGATAAGGAAAGCGCAGACTTTGCAGTGAAAGCCGCAAATGGCGGTATGATGGAAGTAGATCTCGGCCGCTGGGCAGAATCTCACGCTTCCGCACAGAGCGTGAAAGATTTCGGTTCCATGATGGCATCAGATCACAGCAAAGCCAACGAAGAACTTAAAACCCTGGCCGCATCCAAAAACATTACGTTACCTGCGGCTGTAAGCGACGACACCAAAAAGCACATGGACGATATGATGGCCAAAAAAGGTGCTGACTTCGACAAAGCCTATGTAAACATGATGGTAGACGACCACAAGGAAGATATCTCTCTTTTCGAGAAAGCAGCCGCTAACCTCGCCGACCCTGACCTGAAAGCCTGGGCCGCGAAAACACTCCCTACGCTGCGGAAGCACTATGATGCGATCAAAGCCATTAAAGATAAAATGAAGTAAAAGAAAGGAACAGGCTAAAACCTGTTCCTTTCTTCTTTATTTCCTGGGCCTGGCCCGTTCGTATTGAGCCGGCCAGGCCATATCCGCACCCAGTTCGTGTGCTGCGTGTAACGGGAAATAAGGGTCGTGCAGCATTTCCCTGGCCAGCAGTATTACATCTGCTTTATCCTGCCGGAGTATGTATTCGCACTGGCGGGCGGTGGTGATCAGGCCCACGGCTCCTGTAGCTATCTCTGCTTCTTTGCGTATTTTTTCAGCAAAGGGAACCTGATAACCGGGTTCCGCCTTGATCTGCTGGTGGGCAACGCCTCCACCGGAGGAACAATCCACCAGGTCAACACCATTTGCTTTCATCAGCAGGGCCAGCTGAACAGATTGTTCGGGATCCCAGCCGCCTTCCGCCCAATCGCTCGCGGAAATGCGGACCCAGAGTGGCATCCCCGAAGGGATTACAGCCCTTACAGCACCGATGATCTCCATCAGGAACCGGATACGGTTTGTAAAATCACCGCCATACTGATCGGTACGGGTATTACAAAGCGGAGACAGGAACTGGTGAATGAGGTACCCGTGCGCGGCATGGATCTCAATGAAATCATAACCTGCTTCCACGGCACGAACCGCACTTTTAGCAAAATAGTTAATATACGTTTTAACCAGTTCTGTATCAATCGCGTGTGGTGGTTTTTCGGCGTTGGTAAACGGAATTGCCGAAGGAGCAACGGTTTGCCAGCCGCCCTGTTCTTCCGCAAGCTGGAGATTTCCTTTCCAGGGTGCGCTGTGACTGGCTTTCCGCCCGGCATGGGCCAGCTGGACGCCTGCAAGTGCGCCATGTTGTTTAATGAATGTGGTGATTTCCTGCAGTTTTTCAATATGAAGATCAGTCCAGAGACCAAGGTCTTCAGGGGATATTCTCCCTTCGGGTGAAACAGCGGTCGCTTCCTGTATAATGGCACCTGCACCGCCGACAGCGCGGCTGCCGAGGTGTACTAAATGCCAGTTATTGGCAAATCCGTCCACGGCGCTGTACTGGCACATCGGCGAAACAACGATACGGTTGCGCAATACGCTGTTCCGGGTCTGAAAAGGGGAAAACAGTTTACTCATTCCGGTTCTTTTTCTAAAGATACGACCGAACAAAACGAACAGGCGTTAATATATTCTGACCGCCGTAAATCTCAATAATGATGCAGATTTCATTCAGTAAAACCCAAAACTCCCCTATCTTCGCATGGCTTTGCTTTTCAGGCTGTTCGCAGAAACAGTCTATTACTGCTACCTTGTTACCTTGAACGGATATAACCGATAGAATAATTACAACCTCAAGCTGAGATTACATGAGTCGTTCCTGAAAGGGAAATGACGATATCGTGCTTATCCGTGCTTTATGGCCGGTGAATTATAAAAAACACAAAACAAGAACCGACTGTGATGAAAGGTATTTTGACTATTGATCAGTTCTCCCTGCAAAAAAAGCTGCCATCCCAGGCTGCCTTACTGCGCAAATATGCGTCTTCGGTCCAAACGGTGCTGTATTTTTTTCTATTAAAAGACAGCATAACCCTATCTTTTTTAAGAAAATACGCCTGTTTTAACTAATTTTCGTTCTCCAAATCCTATTATCCTGTTTATGCAGAAAGCCGACCTGTGCCGACATCCGCGACGCCGATCATTTCTCCCTGGCAAAGCTGTTTCATTTATATTATTGTTCCTTGTAAGCATTACGGGGTTATCTGCCCAATACACAACAACCGCCTGCAGTGGCAGCAGCTTTTCATTTACATTACCGGCAGCGCCTCCGGCATTACAATATACCTGGACCGTTGCAAGCATTACACCTGCAGGAACCGTAAATGCCACTCCCCAGGCCGCTCCACAGAATGCCGTATCGCAGACACTTACCAATACAGGTAATGTCAGCAGTACCGTACAGTATAATGTAGCAGCCACCGATGGTACCAATTTCACATTGGATGTAACGGTGTATCCCCGTCCTCAGTTAACGAACACCCCGGCTGCTGCTGTTTGCAGTGGTACACCGTTTAATTTTCTTACCGCATCGAGTGTTGGAGGAACAACAGTAACCTGGGACAGAGATCCATCCGTCGGCATATCGCCCGTGAATAATTCGGGTAACGGTGATATCAGTGAAACAATGACCAATACCGGTAACCCGGCCAATGCGACCTACCGGGTTCATCTTACTGCAAATGGCTGTACTTACACAAACAATATTACAGTAACCGTTAACCCCTTACCTGTTTTGAACAGTCCGCTGAATGCGCCTGATGTGTGCAGCGGTGTTACCTTTAATTATATACCTACTTCGCCGCAGTCGCCGGGTGTAACATTTGCATGGACCAGGGCTTCATTTGCCAATATCAGTAATGCGCCGGCAAGCGGGAATAACAATCCCGCAGAAGCACTGATCAATACCAGCCTGGCAAGCGTACCTGTGAGTTACGTATATACGCTTACCAAAACTGCAACCGGTTGTAGTAATACAGCAACAGTAAATGTAAATGTATTGCCTACACCCGTACTCAACAGCAGCACTACGGCGCAGATCTGCAGCGGTAATACGTTCTCTTATGTTCCTACAACCGCACTAGGGGGAAGTACTTTTATCTGGGCAAGAGCTGCATCTGCCGGTGTCAGTCCCAACTCGAGCAACGGAGCAGGTGCGATCAATGAAGTGCTTACCAATACCACTACAGCGCCAACTACCGCAACCTATGCATTTGTGGTGAGCAACGGCGGTTGTAACAGTACAGCCAATGTAGTGGTGACCATCAATCCGAATCCTGTTTTAAGCAGTTCTATTAATCCTGCCAATGTCTGCAGCGGAACACCGTTTACGTATACACCAACATCAGTACAATCGCCGGATGTGACGTTTACATGGACGAGGAATGCGGTACTTGGAATTGATAATCTTGCAGCAATCAATCAGAATGGCGGTATCAATGAGGTGCTTACCAATTCAACCACCGCTCCTATCGATGTTACGTATGGTTATGTGTTGAATAACATCGTTACCAATTGTACATCTATACAGAATCTTACTGTAACAGTTAACCCGATACCTGTTATTCCTTCACCTGTAACTGAAAATATCTGCAACAACAGTGGTTTCCTTGTGCTGCCAACTGCGGCACCGCAGGGAACAACATTTACCTGGTCGTTACCTACGATACCGGTAACAGGTTCCATCACCGGGCCGATCGCAGCTCAGCCGGTTCAGCAACCTTATATCAGCGGCGGGCCATTCACCAATACGTTGCCTGTATCTTCAGTGATTACCTATACCGTTACACCATACCTGAACGGCTGCCAGGGGAGTGATTTTACATTGAATGTGAATGTAGGCACCGTTGACCCTAATGCGATAAATCTTGTTCTTACCAATGAATTGCCGGTGTGCAGTGGCTCTGCGTTTTATACAGAACTTTCAAGTTCTGCTCCGATGCCTCAGGTGTTTACATGGGAAAGAGTTTATACAGCTGGCATAACCAATGCCGCTACTCCGGTTAATACAAGTAATGTTATTAACGAGGTACTCTACAACTCCACCACTAACCCGGTATCTGCACGTTATATTATAAGGGTAACTTCAGGTAGTCCGGGCTGTACAATAGCCTTTACAAAAAATATAGTGGTAAATCCTGCCATACAGATCACAAGCACGCTTAATCCAACACCTGTTTGCAGCAATACAACATTCACTTATCCACTGGCTACGAATATTCCTTATGTGGAGGCACCGTGGGCCAGGCCTGCAATGGTAAATATCAACGGTAATGCGGCCGGAATCGGGGATGTGGCAATAAGCCCATTAAGTGAAGTCCTTGTAAATTCATCCACTGCGCCAATAACTGTTACTTACAATATCAGTGTAAAGACTGCCGCAGGATGCCAAAGTTCGGCACCTGTATCTCTGGTTGTTAATCCGGCACCGGTCTTAAACAATACAGCCTCTGCGCCTGCTGCTCTCTGCAGCGGAAGCAGCTTTTCTTATATGCCGACCTCTTCTACAGCTAATACGTTCTTTACCTGGAGCAGAGCTTCAGTTGCGGCTATCCTAAACCCACCAAGCAGCGGTGCCAATAACCCTAATGAACTTCTGGTAAATACTACATTGAACCCGGCGACAGTCAGTTATGAGTTCACACTGATCGCGAATGGCTGTCAGAATATACAAACTGTCAATACGGTGGTAAACCCCATCCCTGTGGTTACCGGTCAGACAGCTGTTATATGTGCCAATACGGCTTTCACTGTTACACCGGGAAGTGTACCTGCAGGCACGCAATACACATGGGGAATGCCAACCAGTTCTCCGGGCGCAGCTGTAACCGGATTTTCAGCCAGTGCTTCTCCGCAGAGTAATATTTCGCAGATATTAAATAATACAACGCTCGACCCTGCAAGAGCTTATTATTCGGTAACACCAACAGCCAACAGTTGTTCGGGTCTTCCTTTTACTGTGGAAGTGACCGTGAATCCAAGGCCTAATGTTGCTCCAATCAATACGGCTTTGTGCAGCGGCACGCCGCTGGTTTATGCTCCATCTCCTGTTCAGACAGGAACTACTTATTCATGGTCGGCACCAACACTCGGACCGGGCCTGACGGCAGGGCTTTCCAAATCTGCGCAGACCAATATCAATGACCTGCTTACCAATAGCAGTACTTCGAGTGCATCGGCAGTTTATACGGTAACACCTGTAGCCAACAGTTGTACGGGCAATATTTTTACAGTAACCGTACAGGTGAATCCTTTACCAGTGGTTGGCAATCTTACAACCGCACATTGCAGCGGAACAAGCTTTACACCCACTTTACCCGCAGTACCAGCGGGAACGAGTTATACCTGGCCGTTACCGGTATCTGTTCCTGGCGGAACGATCGTTGGAGCAACAGGACAGTTCGGGGCTGTTACCACTATTTCGCAACAACTGACAAGCAATACTACGGATCCGGTACAGACAACTTATACCATCTCTCCCGTATCAGGAACCTGTGCGGGCAATCCGTTTACGTTAACTGTAACCACCAATCCAAAAACAGAACTGAGCAGCAGTCTGACCGCAACGGTTTGCAGCAACACCGTGTTCAATTATACCGGCAGCAGCAATACACCTTCCACCAACAGTTATACGTGGACGAGGTCTGCCGTTTCCGGTATCTCCAACGCGATCGGTTCCGCAAATTCGAATGTAATCAGCGAAACGCTGATGAATACCACAGCCAATCCGATCAATGTAACTTATGTGTATTCGCTGAATACGACCGGTAACTGCCCTAATACACAGAATGTGGTTGTCACGGTTAATCCGCAGCCTAAGCTGAACAGTTTGTTGTCGCCGGCTGTCTGCAGCGGAACTACGTTCAACTATACGGCAACCACATTAACAACGGGTACTTCAATCACATGGGCGAGAAACCTGGTGGCAGGTATCACCAACGGCGCATCTACCGGTGGCAATGCCATATCGGAACTACTGGTGAGCAGTGAACTCACGGCGGTAACCGTACCATATAATTTTACGCTTTCTGCGAACGGCTGTACCAATAATGAGATCGTTTCCCTTATAGTGAATCCGTTACCTTCCGTAGGTGCATTAACAACAGCAGCCTGTACAAATACAAGCTTCAGCATTACTCCTGCCAATGTACCAACCAACACGGTTTATACCTGGGGACTTCCAACCAGTAACCCGGTATCTGTTGTAACGGGCGGGACAACCGGTACAGATGTAGCCGGCACGATCAGCGGAACATTGCAGAACGCAACACTGACGGATGCAACAGCCACTTACAGCATCATACCCAAATCAGGCACCTGTGCGGGCAATCCTTTCAGTCTTGCGGTAACCGTAAAACCTGTTGCAGTTGTAACATCGCCTGTTCCGTTAAGCGCGGTCTGCAGCGGAGATGTTATCAGCTATACCCCAGCCGGTGTTCCTGCGGGAACAAGGTACAGCTGGGGGAATCCTTCTTTCCCTTCCGGGCAAACACTTACAGGCTTCCAGGCGCAATCGCTCGTGACCAGCTTCAGCCAGACATTAAGCAGCAGCAACAATATTCAGAATAATGCAACCTACACTGTTACGCCTAATTCCAACGGATGTGCGGGTGATCCGTTTACAGTAGTTGTTCCGGTGAACCCAAGACCGGTTGTAAGCAATACAGTAAGCACGATCTGCTCCGGCAATACATTTACTGCAGCCATCGGCACGGTACCAGCGGGAACAACCTATAACTGGGGGATTCCTTCAGATATACCAGTGAGCAGCATTACCGGCGGGTCTGCATCGCCGGCAGGTGCCACCAGTATTTCGCAGCAGCTCTTTAACAACACCTATGCTGCAGCACAGCTCGTTTATACCGTGACCCCAGTAACAGGTGCCTGCTCCGGCGGACAGTTTACGGTAACAGTGAATGTAAATCCAGCCACACAACTGAGCAGTGCTGTTACCGCGGCAACCTGCAGCAACAACCTGTTCAATTATACCCCAGCCAGCAACACATCGGGAACATCCTATACCTGGACAAGGGCTTTTGTTTCGGGTATTACCAATGCAGCCGGCGCCGGATCCAACGGAATCAGTGAAACGCTGATCAACAGCACTTCTGCGCCGATCGCCGTTCAATATACTTATATACTCAATACAGGAGCGAACTGCGGCAGAACGGAAACGGTAACAGTAACTGTAAACCCGACTCCGAAATTATCGAGCCTGACCACACCTGCGGCTATCTGCAGCGGCAATACGTTTAATTATACGCCGGCTTCAGCAACTGCCGGGGCAACATTCCAGTGGGCGAGAAACCCGATCGTAGGCATCAGTAATCCGGCCCAGACCGGCACAGGAAATCCTGCGGAGATACTGGTGAACATTTCAAACAATATCATTCCTGTTAATTACAGTTACCAGGTTTCTGCCAATGGCTGCAGCAATACAGAACTTGTTACCGTGAATGTAAATCCGCTGCCTTCTGTGGCTAACGGTACACTTGCGATCTGCAGTAATACTGCATTTACGTATGCTCCGGGAAGCGTACCGTTAAACACTACTTACAGCTGGACCGTTCCTGCAAGCAATCCTGCCGGTATCGTTACAGGTTCGGCAGGCGGAGGAGCGCAGGTATCGCAGACACTTGCCAATACCAGCAATTCTCCTGCTACTGCTACGTATACGGTGATTCCGGAAGCAAACGGATGTGCGGGTCAGGCGTTCACACTCGCTGTAACAGTAAACCCGATCCCTTCGGCCAACGATGCGATCCTGCCACCGGTATGCAGTGGCACACCGGTGAACTATACACCTGCAGGCATTGTTGCAGGTACTACTTACGCATGGGGCAATCCGCTGATCAATCCTGCCGGAACCCTGACAGGCGGCATTGCACAATCGGGCGTAAGCACATTTTCACAAACCTTAACCGGTAATAATACGAGTATCAATACGGCGGTCTATACCGTTGTTCCAACCGCGAACAACTGTTCGGGTACAGCTTTCAAGATCACTGTTCCTGTAAAACCAGTACCTATCGTATCGGCACAGGTAGCTACGATCTGTTCCAACAATACATTCAGCATCGTACCTGCGGGTGTTCCTGCCAATACAACTTACAGCTGGGCCACACCTGCAAGTTTCCCCTTCGGTGCCATTACCAACGGAACCGCATCTGCACCGGGTGCACAGCTGATCTCACAGCAGCTCATCAACAGTACCTATAATGCTGCAAGAGCAGAATATACAGTTACACCACAGGCAGATGGTTGCGCCGGTACGCCGTTCAATATTACGGTGAACGTAAACCCAGGCACACAACTGAATCTCAGCGTAACGCCACCGGCAATCTGCAGCAAAACCGTCTTCAGCTATGCTGCTGCAAGTAATACAGCAGGTACCAGCTTCAACTGGACAAGAGCCCAGGTAAACGGCATCAGCAATGCGCCTTCTGCGGGAACAAACAGTCCGGATGAAACACTGATCAATATTACCAACCAGCCGATCGCTGTTACCTATGTTTATTCATTACGAACGGCCAGCAATTGCACCAATACACAGACTGTTACCGTAATGGTGAACCCTACCCCCGAGCTGGTAAGTGCGACCGTTGCTCCTGCCGTTTGCAGCGGAACAACGTTCTCTTATACACCTTTATCGAATGTGAGCGGAACCAGCTTTACCTGGACAAGAGGCTTCACTACTTTCATCAGTAATAATCCATCCAGCGGCATGGGCGATCCTGCCGAGCAATTGTTCAATACAACAACGGGGACGGTTTCGGTTAATTACCAGTACACTCTTACCGCCAACAACTGTTCCAATGTACAAACCGTAACAGTGCCGGTGAGTCCTACCCCAACTGTAACCAACCGCAACGTAACAACCTGCAGTAATACGCCATTCAGCATTACGCCGGGCAACGTGCCGGGTAATACGCAGTATACCTGGAACATGCCGGTATACAATCCGGGCGGATCACTGAGCGGAGGTTTTGCGCAAAACAGCGGGCAGCAGTCTATCGGTCAGACGCTGGTGAACCAGACCCTTAATCCTGCACAGGCCCGTTATACGGTTGTCCCTTCTGCGGGAGCCTGTACCGGTGCTGCGTTTACCGTAGATGTACTGGTGAACCCGGTAGCTACCGTATCGCCGCAGGTATTGCCGGCAGCATGCAGCGGCAGCACGTTTACTTATGCACCGGCTAATGTTCCGGCGGGCACAACCTATACCTGGAGCTATCCGCAGATCATGCCTGTGAACAGTCTTACCGGTGCAACAGCCGAATCGGTGAACCAGTCGCTGATCAGCCAGACTCTGAGCAGCAGTAATAATATTACCAATACGGCGGTGTACACCGTTGTTCCTTCATCGTTCGGATGTGCCGGCAACAGTTTCACACTTGCAGTTACCGTTAACCCTGCACCGGTTATTGCCAATATCAGGGATACCATTTGTACAGGTTCTTCTTTTGCCATAGCGCCGTCGCCAGTACCGGCCAATACAACGTATACATGGGGCACTCCGGTTCATTTTCCTTTCGGGTCCATTATCGGGGCCAATGCACAGGGCGCGCCGGTTACCAATATTTCGCAGACGCTGATCAATACCACAACCGCATCTGCACAGGCCATTTATACGGTTACACCGGTTGCAGGAACCTGTGCGGGTAATCCGTTCACCATTTCAGTTACCGTAGGCGCTAACCTTCCTGCTATCGCCAACCAGGCTGTAACGATCTGCAGCGGATCAACCTTTAATGCAACGCCGGTTAACGCACCACCCGGAACCACTTTCAGCTGGAATGCGCCTAGTCCGGCGCCTGCCGGTTCGGCCACGGGTATGAGTGCCGCCATATTACAAACCGCCGTTTCGCAGACACTCAATAACCTGACTGCCAACAACAGTATTGTAGCTTATACCGTTCAGGCCAGGAATACAGGCTGTGTCAGCAACAGCTTTACAGCAACCGTAACGGTATTGCCTGTTCCGAAAGTTACAGTTACGGGTAATGCAGTGATCTGCCGTTATCCTACCGATACCGTTTCGCTCCAGTTTGTTGGTCAGGGGCCTTACAGCTTTACTTATATCGACAATAATGTGCCGCATACCATCTCGGGTATTACAACGTCCCCTTACCGGCTGGTAATCCCTGCGGGTGCTGTTGGCCAGCGAACCATCGCATTTACAGATGCCACGCATTACGCATGCAGCAATACCAAAGACACCAGTTATTTCACGCAGGTGATCAATCCATTGCCTGTGGGTACCATCAACTCACTGCACGGAACTTATATCTGTAACAATATCGCAGACACCCTGTTCATCACTTCGCCGGACAGTCTCGGCTACCAGTGGCGGAGGAACGGAACTGCATTGGCAGGCGCTACGGATGATACACTGGTAACAGCAGATGCCGGAAGATACAATGCGCTGCTCACCAACCGCTATGGATGTATGGATACCGTAGCTGTTCCGATGACACTGATCAAAGTATCGCAACCTATCCTGAAATTATCTTACGATACTTATTGTATCAACACACAAATGAATTTCAGAAACCTGACCGATACGAATACAACCGGAACGATCACCTGGACCTGGAATTTCGGTGATGGTAATGTGCGTAACGGTTATAACAGCTTCAATACCTATACAACAGGAGGAGACCATCATATCAGGTTAACGGCGCTGCAGCAGTTCTGTCCTGCAACACCTACCTCTATGGACACAACTGTAAATATCCAGTTCCCGATACCAGGCCTCACCATGCAATCGGTAAGCGCTTACAAAGGGATACCAACACCTGTTGCGGTAAGGAGCATTCCTGATTACCGCTACCGCTGGACGCCATCGTGGGGAATTCATCAGCCAGACAGTGCCAGTACCACATTCAATTACCAGCAGACGCAGCAGTATGTGATCAACCTGATCTCTCCTGCGGGCTGTATTACAAGGGATTCATTACTGGTGCGGGTATTCGATAACCCGATGATCGATATCCTGGTACCGAAATCCTTTACACCTAATGGTGATGGTGTTAATGACATACTCTATCCTTATGTGGCCGGGATCCGTGAGTTCCATTACTTCAAGGTCTACAACAGGCTGAACCAGCTCATGTTTGAAACGAAGAATTACGACCAGGGCTGGAACGGAACCGCAAACGGAAGTCCTCAACCAATGGGTATCTATATCTGGGTAGCGGCAGGTGTAGACAGAGACGGCAAACCGATACAGAAATCAGGACAAACACTTTTATTACGATGATGTGATCACAATATGAAAAAAAGCTTTGCATACCCGCTTATATTACTGACCAGCATTCTGTGCACCTGCAGCAATACATCTGCACAGGATCCTGTTTTCTCACAGTTTTATGCTTCCCCGATGAGTGTTAACCCGGCGCTTGCGGGTAACGGGGATGCCGACTGGCGGCTGGTTGGCATCCGGAGGAACCAGTGGATCGCATCCGGCGTGGAGCCGCTGAACACCACCTCATTGTCATTCGATGGCAAACTGATCAGGCAGAAGAGCAATGATAAAAATTACATCGGTGGCGGGTTGCTTTTCCTGCAGGATTATGGTCTCGGCGGTGCATACAAAAGCAATTCCTTCAATTTGGTGCTGAGTTCGCATGTAAGCCTCGACTATGAAGATGTGAACGGGCTTTCGATTGGCCTGGGTGGCACTTATTCCAATACGCTGATCGATTTCAACCAACTTACTTTTGCATCGCAGTTATCATCAGCCGGCTTTAACAGAACGCTCCCTACCAACGAACCATACCTGTCTTCCATCAAACCTTATTACTCCGTTTTTGCAGGTATCACCTACACTTATACAACAGAAACTGCCAGTTTTGATATCGGCATTGCAGGCTACCGTTTCATGCGCACCAACCGCAGTGCGCTCAAAGATCCCAACCAGTTGGATCCGCCGCGGTATAATTTCCATGCAGATTACCAGACCTATCTCGGCGAACGGACTGCATTTAATGCGAATGCCATGTACGTGATTGAAAGTAATATACAATCCTACACAGTGGGAATGAACCTCGGGCATATACTCGAAGCAACAGACGACCAGCCAACCGTGCTGAACACAGGCCTATGGTACCGCAGCAAGGAAGCTGTGATTCCTTATCTCGGGCTGATGTACCGCAACCTGCAGGGTGGTTTAACGTACGATATCAATCTCTCTGCCAACAGGAGCACATTAGGCAATCTCAAGACCTTTGAATTCTCGCTGATCCTGAGATCGCCTCAGAAAAGAAATAACCCGATCCCCTGCCCGTGGAAATAAAGGCGCTGATCAGCGGTTCAGTTCTTTTACCAGTGCAGCAGTCCTGGCAGCTACATCCTGTTTTGCCTGTTCAATAGCTGCGGATATTTTGCCGGAATTACCGCCAGGCTGCAGATTGCTCATTTTAGACAATGCATCCTGGTAGAACTTACCCCAGGTTTCGATGATATGAACTTCCGATGTTTTTTTACCGGCATCTTTTGTTACCACGTCCATGCTCAATGCATGTTCTGTGGCGAGTCTTTTAAATGCTGATTCCCTGTATTCGTTCACCAGGTACAATGCTGTCTGCTCATTGTTACCGGTAAGCGCCATGGCTGATACAAGTGCCGATATGCCCACATTCTTCATTTCCTGCGGCGATACATTTTCCAGGCGGTCTGCATCGGTATGATAAAATACATCTGTGAAATGCCACATGAGCAACCCTGGTATGGAAGCTTCCAGGAATGGTGTATGGTCAGAACCGCCTTCAAAAGGATTTGTCTTTACAACCCAGCCATTTGTCTTTGCCTGATCGAGGCAACGGCTCAGCATGTAATCATTGAAATAATGCGGAACGATGGCTGATTCAGGCAAAGGCCTTCCGCCCCATTCTGAATGTTTCTCCTCGCCTCTGGTCCATACTGCAGAAGGATCAGGCATCTTTTCTATCAGGAAAGTACCGCCTGTTTTTGAAACGTCTTCGCCCACCATATCCAGGCTCATTCCCCACTGAATATTTTTTGCACGTGCTGCATCTTCCGTTACATAACGTTTGGTAGATACGATCTCATCGCCCCATAAAAATGTTATGCTGCGTTGTGGTGTAAACTGTTTTTTTGCGATCATCGCGGCTGTAACGCGTGCCATTTCTGCGAGGGTACCCACGCCTGTTGCATTATCGTTGGCACCAGGTTCCTGTACGTGTGCTGAGAATACAAAACGTTCTTCCGGCTTGTTCTCTCCTTTCACATCGGCCACCAGGGTCAGTTCTTCTGCTGCATACATTTTGGTTACCGTTTTAATACGCAGCTTTACAGGGCCTTTTGCCAGTGCTTCCTTCAGCCTGTTCCGCGCATAAGTGGAAAGCAGGATCCCAAATGTGCCGGCAGTACTGTCGGTATAAGCAATACTTGAAAACTGTATGGAATGAATATGTTTCTGCGGTTGTGTATATCCGGCTACCGAATAACCAAGCGCGCCAGCTGCACCTCGGCCAACTGCCGCACGATGTACCTGTCCTATTCCCTGTTCTGCAAAAAGTACTTTGTTCTTAAGATCAACTTTATCCAGCTCATCTTTTGTTGCTTTAGGTACATATACAACTTCAACTTCCAGTCCGCCAGGTGCAGTACTACCGGAATTGATCGCAAGCATGTTGCGGTTTGTTTTGAAGCTGAGCAGCGGTTCCTTTTCGCCTGCAATTTCCACCACTGCATCTACCGGTTCCCAGGCCAGGCGTTTCATTGGTCTTTTCTCAATCCGGTAAGTAAGCCTGTCGTTTGCTGTCGCTTTTGATTCATTTACATAGCCTGCTTTTTTCAGGATATCTTCCACATAAAAGATGCTTTCATCAAATCCTTTATTACCCGCAATACGCCAGCGTTGTTCAACAAAAGCCACAGTTTTGTACGCATTGTTTTCATCAAACTGTTTGCGTACCTGCTCATAATAGTTCTTAAGCAGCGGATCAGACTGAGCCTGACTTACAAATGGCATTAGCACTACCAGTAATACAGCAATGGAAAGTTTCATATAAGCGTATTTTAAATTATCAGAACGAAAGATAAGCATAAGCTGCAACTTGCCGGCTGGTCAGGAACGCGCCGTTTTACGTTCCCACCATAATACCGTCATGGCAAGCAGGAAGAGTAATACAAACCAGATGCGCGGAACCTGCTTTGCGACCGGGTTTACAATAACTTCACGGTTAGCAGATTTTGTTATATCCCGGATATAAGTCACTGTCTGGCGTTTCAGTACTTCCTTTTTTACAACCGGCCAGTCCTGCTGATCATAAACATATACACTATCCACCCAGCCACTTTGCATGGGCCACCAGGTTGCCGTCCAGTTAAACGACAGGTAAGCATCCTGGGCAGGCGATAATTGTATCCCTTCCATCTGCACCTGCGGCATTCCTCCGGTGCTTTGCATGCGAACCATGGCAGGTTGATTAACCCGTGGCATAGGTGTTTCGATTACAGGTGTATGGTGATCGGTATTGCTGGTAATGGCCTGGATCAGTGCAGTCCAGTAGGTATTGTAAGCATTACCATTGCCGCCAAGTACCCATTGTGAAGCATTATGGAAAGATGTCAGTGCGATATGACCTTTACCCGCCATGGCAAGAGCGGCCAGGTAACGGCCGGCAGTATCTGTAACAAGCGGACGAAGTACAGAAGTCTGCTGTATGAATAGCGGGTCTTGTTCCAAAGCATACAAGAGGCTGTCGGATCCTGTGATATGTAAACCCAGTCTTTGCGTTTTTGCAGCAGATGCCGTTAAGCGGAAAGGTGCAGTATAAAAACGCCCGGGTACTCCACTGGTATCGGCCCTGGTAAGCAGGCCCATTCCTTTCTCCGTCACCTGGCGATAAATAGCAGCCAGTTCTTCAGGTTTCAGCGCATCGAGCATAGCGGCATCTGCGATCAGGAGATCAAACTCATCCAGTAACCGGGGTGTTACAGACCCGGTGGCAATAGGCTTCATGTTGATGAAATCATTGCTGAACTTATTTTTGCTGATCATGGTACGAACCGCAGCCGAATGCCTTTGCTGCGATAACCATTCCTTTAAAAACCTGTATTCGAAATCTGGTGCGGCTGCCAGTAATAACACTTTAAAAGGTTCCGGATCTGTAACGATCACCGGAACCGGATTGTTCTCCAGCGTATCTCTCCCATTCAGCAGCAGCAAACGGAATAATGATTTCTGCCGGTGGAGTGGTATTGTATGGAAACGGAAATGATTCCTGCCCGGAGATATGACTGCTGTATCCAGCACCTTTCCGTAACCATACAACTGCAAGGTGACGGCTTTCCCGGAATGATTTGCGCAGATGCCTTCTATCAAAAGCTGCTGCCCCCTGTTTAACCTGTTATTCCAGTGAACAGTTGTAATGCCTGTGCTGCCTGTATCAGGATGGAATACAATATTAGCAGGCGACAATTTTTTCAGTTCATCTATGGTCAGTCCCGCACCTAAAAGATGAATAGTGTCCGCTTTTGGCAAAACGTTAGCCTGCAGTGCTTCCAGCGGATATACAGGCATATGCCTGCTAAATTGTTCTGCTGTTTTTGGATCTGCGTCTTCACTCAAAAGAATTATGCTTTGCGCCTGCGTTTCAGAAACGGTATATACAGGTTCCAGCCCGATGCAGGCCAGCATTGCGGCAGCAAGCAGGGTGCTGGCGATACGAACAGCGCGATATCGTCCGGGTATGCGATGCCATTCTTTGTATAACAGCCAGACAGTAAAAATTACTGTCAGCACAATAACGATATGATCCCGGTATTGCATCATCCGTTATTTCTTTTTTGCAGGTTCCTGTAATACTCATCCGACAGTTCATTGGATCGGCCTGGTAATTTAACGGGTGCCTGCTGCGGAGTTTTTAACATCCGGATCACAGTCCGTTCAACCATTGTTATATCCTGATTATTTAACGGCGCCTTGTTCTTCATTGCCGTTAACAAAGCCTGTGAGGCCTGCATTCCATCCAGAAACAAAGCCGGTTCATGCGCGGCTCTTTCACTGATCCGGCGCGATACCTGCTGAATTTTTGCGTAATCAGCTGCTGAGTAATCTGTACCTGTTGTCTGCAACTTGTCCAGTATTGACAAAGCTTCTGCCAGCGGCATGTTTACATCTTCTTCGGCATAAATCTCTCTGTTACGCAAAGGTTCCTGAATGGCAGACAGATCGCCCGTGAGTCTTTTTTCTGGTTTGAGCGGCGTTGTTTTAACACTGGTCTTGGCTACATATACCCGTGATTTCTGTTGCAATTCCTTCAGCAGACGTAATGCTTTGTATTCATATACCAATGCCTGTTGGGGCAGCCAGGTACGAAGTTTCAGTTCGGCATTCCACATTTCAGCCAGTGTTGCTTTGAGTTGTGCTTTGATATCGGGTGAAAAGAACGTGGCATCTTCTGCTATATCATGCCTGTGGGTGTAAGGTTCCATCAGTTTCGCGAGGTCGTTGAATTGTGCGGCCTGCTGGTCTCCGGTTGGAGGTGGCTGGTGAGTTTCATGATCATCTTCATCATCATGAAACTCATTTTCTTCACCGAGGAATTTGCCATATCGAAGACGGAGTAATTTCTGATCGATGCCAAGCGCAGCACTTTTTGTCTGGTAAACCTGCAATGAAAGCGAGTCTTTATCGCGCAGCAACTGTTCTGTTTCTATGATGATCTGGCGCTGGCTTCTGAAAAATTCCGGCTTTACCTGGCTACCGCTCAGCGAAAGGTCGAGTTCCATAAGCCGGGCTGTATCCGCTATCGTTACAATAAATACATCCGATTTTTTTTCCTGTCTGTAATGATCTGTAGCCGACACATAAAAATACAGTTCATCGCCCGGCTTCATTTTCATGACAGCAAGATCAAGCTCCTTTTTCAATATATAGCTTGTCTGCTTTTGTGCAAGACCGGTTATATTGATCGTATCCTGCCTGAAATTCACGTTTTCACCACTGCCGCTTGCTATCGTGGTCATGATACGGATGCCTGCGATTCCGTAATCGTCGGAAACGGATGCATTCAATTGTATCCGTTTGGGATAGCCGTAATCGATCACTGTTGCCGGCCGGGGACTGTGTACAATGATCTCAGGCAACTGATCGCGTCGTATCTCCATTTTATAAAAGGACGACCAGGCATTATCCAATCCCAGCTGGTAGAACCCGGGCGTTGTGATCTTTTTCGTGAACAACCAGCGGGTATGCTGTTCATCAACCGGTTTCAATATTTCAGTAAGAGAATCATTGAAACGCAGTGTTACCTGTTTAACCGGTTTGTCTGTCCGGATCTCCCATGTCACCATTGCATTTTCAGGCGCTTCAAAATCAGGCGAGGCTGAAACATGGGGTGCCTGTTGCTGATATGCAGGTGATATTATAGTCAGTTTTATGCTGCTGATACCTGCGGGCAATATTTTTTCAATGTTTTGCTGTGCAGTACTGTTGATTCTTTTCCGGCCGGCCATATCACGGATCAGCAATGTTACCAGAATGGAAAGAAGCAATGCAGCTGTTGCATACAGAATCCGCCGCAGATAAGGGTTTGCCGGCTTCAGGTTTTCCAATGCAAGGGAAGTACGCTGTATCTGTAATTGCTGAAGAATACCTGGCTCAGCTACGGACTGCAGCAAAAGGGAACTGCTTTCTTCAAGAGAAGGATAATTAATATCGAGGTGACTGGTCACATACGACACGGTGATACGTCTGAAGGGATAAACGATCAAGGTGAGTATTACCAATACAATAATGCCGGTGATATAGATCCATAATTCGCCACCTGCCAGGAATTGCAGCAATACCGTCAGCGGCAGCAGGATTGCCAGTCCTGTTAACATACGAACCAGGAACTGGCTTCGCTGCCATTTACGTTTAAGTTGTTGTATTGTTATTGCACCACTCAAGCAGATCCTCCTTTTTTTGCCGGTCGTAAACTCAGGAATCTTTCAGCAGCAAATACTCCGGACAGGATCAGCCAGATGAAGTTTGCCAGCCTGTAATCGTCTTGCTTTACCTGCCTGATACCGGCAGTTGCGGTGAATTGCAGTTGTTGTTCATCGATTGCCCGGTGGTCTGCCAGATCCGGGTTAACACGATATTCCGGCCTGATCAGGTTCCATATTTTTTCAGGAAAACCGGAATCCCAGACGAGGTTATTCCATGCGGGATTAAAGTGCGTATAAATACGGTATTCATTCTGATCAGCAGTGAGTAACGGCTTGCCTGAATTGTCATGCCAGCCTAACAATTCGTCACCTGCCAGTTCGCCGGTTGTAACAATCTTATAAACCATAACCGGCTGGTCAAACCCCGGGCCATGTATCATTGAAACAGCATTTACCGATTTTCCCTTTGCATATGACAATATATGTTCTGCATATCCTGCTGGTCTTGTTTCATCAGACAACCAGAATAACCAGTCCGGTTTCACTGGTAATGCCTGCATCGTATTGGCAACAGTAACCTGCAAGCGTAACCCTGTATATCTGCTGATGGCCTCGATTGCGGATTCCAGGTAGCCCCCATCCTGCGGATAGTCTTTTGCATAGATCGCGATACGTAAAGCCTGTGTATCTACAGGAAAAGAGCGATCACCATAAATCACCTGCGTTCCTTCGTTATTAACTGAGATTCCTGCTTCAGATCCGCCTGGTGACAATTCATAATACCTTTGTATCGTTGCGGCCGGCGCAGCTATTGCCTGCACAACCCGCACACGTCCGTTGTTTAAACGCCAGGCTGCTGAAACTCCCGAAACAGTTGTGTCCGGAATCGTGTACCAGTGCACAGTGCGGTTGATAGCTGGTCGCTGACCTGAGAAATGCTGCATATCATTACCGGTAAAAAGATAAAGATCAACCGCAGACGAAGCTTTATAATGGGCCTGTATCAGTAACTGCCAGTAATTGCTGTCGGGGTTTGCCGCAGCAGTTGTATCATTCAGCATTGCTGTAACAGAAGAGCTTGTAAACGCCGGTTCAAAAGAACGAAGTTCATATCCATTTTGCAGTAATGAATCTATCCTGTTTTTATACAGATGATATAATGCCGGGAATTTTCTTTTATCTGCAAGTATCCAGCCCTTTGCCGTTGGCGGTGTATTACGGATGTATACCGGATCGGTCAGTAAAAAGGAAAGCAGCAGGATCAGCAGGCATCGCAGCAGTAACAGCCACCATTCCGTAATTCTTCTGCTCCAGGCTTTTTGTCTCGCGCCGGGCCGTACCAGCAGCAGGCTTCCCACTTTCAGCACACGCCCCTGCCTTACCTGCCAGAGATGAATGATCACAGGAATGATCACGGCAAATGCAGTCCAGCTCCATATGGGTTCCAGCAGCTTCAGCATAGGTGCATTTCCTTCTTATTCATGACACATTTCTTTTTCGCTGTTTCAGGAAATCACGCAATGCTTTCTGTAAAGGTTCATCTGTCGCGAGCAGTCTGTATGTAATATTACGTTTGAGCATTGCCGTACGCATGGTATCCATGTGTGCCTGTAATCTTTCGATATATGCGTTTCTGTCGTTCGTGTTGCTGATACTGATCATCTCACCGGTTTCCAGGTCCTGCAGGCTTCCGTAGCCTTCGTAATCAAATTCAAGTTCATTACGCGCCGCAAGATGAAACAGGATGATCTCATGCCGTTGCGCGTTTAATGTATCCAGTAATGCCAGTATTTCAGATTCCTGCTGGTACAGGTCGGTGATGAAGATGAGCAGGTCTCTTTTTCCCACGCCTGCCAACAGTTCCATGCCCGCATCCCGGGCAAATACTCCTGATGGTTTTACCTGCTCCAGCTGAAAATAAAACCGGTTGAGGTGCTGGTGGTCATTACGCGCCGGTAATGAAAAAACGCTTCCGTCCTGCATGATATGTAATCCTACCGCGTCTCCCTGCGATCTTGCGAGATAGCCCAAAGAGGCCGCCAGGTAGCGGGCGTAGGCAATTTTACTGATCCCATTATTATCCGTATGTTCCATCGATGCGCTCGCATCGAGCAGGAAACGTATGGAAATGCTTGTCTCGATCTCCGATTCGCGGATATAATACCTGTCCGAGCGTGCATACATTTTCCAGTCGAGCCAGCGCAGGTCATCGCCCGGCTGGTAACTCCTGTACTGGCTGAATTCAAGCCCCGGTCCTTTGATCCTGCTGCTGTTGATGCCCGCCATAAAACCATCTACCGTGGTTTTTGCCGCCAGCGGAAGGTTACGGATTGAAAGCAATATTTCTGGTTCGAGTAAGCTTGACATGGATCTGTCTGGTATTAGGTGTAGACTTCATTCAGTTCACACGGCCGATCTCGCGGATCAGTGTTCTCGTTACTTCATCTGCAGTTACCTGTTCTGCTTCTGCGCGGAAATTCATCAGCACCCTATGACGCAGTACCGGGTAAGCCATGGCATGCAGATCTTCCATCAGAACCGCATACCGGCCGCGGCTCAGCGCCCTGGCTTTTGCCGTAAGGATCAGACTTTGACCGGCCCTGGGACCAGCGCCCCATCTTACCCATTCCTTTACATATGCAATAGCCGTTGTTGCAGGTCTTGTTGCCCTTACCAGTTCGCCGGCGTAAGCAATCAGGTCGTCACTGATATTCACTTCCCGGACCAGCTGTTGCAGCGAAATGATCTCTTCTGCCGTAACAACAGGGTTGATTACCGCTTTCTTACTACCTGTTGTTCCGGACAAAATCTGCAGTTCTTCTTCCCGCGAAGGATACCCGATCTTTATATACAACAGGAAACGATCGAGCTGCGCTTCCGGCAACGGATAGGTGCCGGCCTGTTCTATGGGGTTCTGCGTGGCGAGAATAAAAAAGGGCCTGTCGAGCGGGTAAGTCTGCCCGCCATACGTCACTTCAAATTCCTGCATGGCTTCCAGCAGGGCCGATTGTGTTTTGGGCGGTGTACGGTTGATCTCATCCGCAAGAATGATATTCGCAAAAACGGGGCCTTTGTTGAATTTGAAAAAACGCTTTCCGGTAGAATGATCTTCTTCCAGGATTTCAGTACCTACAATATCGGTCGGCATCAGGTCCGGCGTAAACTGGATACGCCTGAACGACAGCTGTAATGCCTGCGCCAGCGTTTTCACCATCAGTGTTTTTGCCAGCCCCGGCACACCTTCCAGCAGGCAATGGCCGCCGGCCAGAAGCGCTACAATGATCTCATCCAGCACTTCCTCCTGCCCTACGATCAGTTTCCTGATCTCGTTCTTTAACAGTGGTATTTTCTGCAACAATTCTCTGATCTCAGTTTCGCGGGTATCCAAAGCCGTTGATTTTTAGGTACACAATACAGATGTCGGTTGTTGGAAATTAAAAAAAAATCGCCATACACGGCAGTCTGCAGGCAGAACAATCGGATAAACGGTTGAAGCAGGGAACTTGTCTGCCATTATTTATGAGCGACATGGCTTACATTTACGTTGATGCAACGATCGAAATTCACATTTACACGGCTCAGGTACAGTTCCGGAGACTGGGATACCGATCAGCGCATGCCTTCCAACGTACTCAACTCACTGATCGAATACACCACTATTCCTGTTTCTCTGCAGGAAAAGATCGCAGACCTCTCCGGCAATGATATTTTTCAGTCGCCCTTCTGTTACCTGAGCGGACATAAGCTGGTACAGTTCAATGCACAGGAGGCCGCGCATTTTAAAAAGTATGTGGAGAATGGTGGTTTCGTATTTGTAGATGATTGCAATCACGATATAGACGGGCTCTTTGCGAGATCTTTCGAGCAGCAGATGCAGCAAAGCTTTGGTGCCGGCGCTTTGAAAAAGATCCCTAATACGCATGAGCTCTACCGTTCCTTCTTCCATTTTGAAAAAGGTCCGCCCAACACATCTTTTGAACTGAACGGCTGGGGTGATGACCTTGTGCACGATTATCTCAAAGCCATCGAGATCAACGGGCGTATCGCAGTACTTTACAGCAACAAGGATTACGGCTGTGAATGGGATTATGATTTCCGCAACAAACGTTTCCTTGCTGAAGACAATACAAAATTCAGCGTTAACATCATTGTTTATGCCATGGGCTCTTGAGCCTGATCAGCGTACTTCAAAAGTGAGGATTTTACTGCCGGTCCTGCCATCACTGCTGATCCCCTGCAGTATTACTGCGTATTTACCTTTTACATCTGAAGTATAGAATTCCACTTTCGTATTGCCTTTATCGCCGGTATGTACAGAAGGCGACCAGTAAAGCACATTCCTGAAATCGGGAATATGGGTATCGATGCGATCAGGATTGTCGTATACAGGTGAATAGAATTCACGCTGCATCTGCATGCCTTCATAATCGAGCACTACTGCTTTCGGATCGAGTTCAAAGCCGTTGAGGTCTCCTTTATAGGTGATCATGTTGATGATACCGTTGAAAGAAACCAGTCCCATAAAATACTTCCTGTTAACGGTTTCCAGCTTGCGGATCTTCATCGGGTCGTAAGCGATCATCTTATCAGCATCGAATACGGGTACACCATCCAGCAAAACAAGCGGACCATCTTTAAAGAAAGCATTGCCGGGCACATCGAAGGAAACGAAATGAAATTTCCCTTCGCGCTTCCGCAGGTTCACCATCAATACATATTCGCGTATCACTTCTTCCAGGTTAGTAAAACGGGTGTAGTTATCGAGCAGGTAACTGCCGTCTGCCTTACCGTAGAAAGGCAGTGAATCGTTAACAGGATCTGTAAAACGTGCGAGTTGAGAGCCATGATAAATATGCTGCGACTGCATGCCGATGCTTTGTTCCAGCAGGCTGCCTGCAATAGAAGGAGGCAGGTTGAAAGAGGCGGCGTTATAAGCGCTGTACTGTACAGCGAACGGACTTGCAACATCCAGCCTTACTGTACTGTCGGTAGCCGGATGTGTCTGGAATATCAGTTCACCCGAACCATAGAACTGGTTCAGTTCAAATTTGATCCTGCCTGTTGAATCGCTGAATGCAGGTGCGAATAAGGTTCTTTTACCGGGTGCTGAAACATATGCTTCTACAAAGGGAACCGGTGCCCCGGTTTTTGTATTGATGGTTCTGGCTGTTACAACATGTCCTTTAAATTCAGGCTCGAAGCTGAAGGCTGGTGTTCGTTGTTGTAATACATCTTCCCATTTAAACCTTCTCCAGCCCTGTGTAAGCATCAGTTCATCAGCTGCAGCAGCGGCATCGGCCTGGTCGGAAAAATAATAAGCCGGCGATTCGACGGAACCTTTGAGATCGGAAGCGAGCAATAAATAATGACTGATATCAGTTTCAGGCATTTGCTGCAGGGAGTCCAGGCGATAAACTGCCATCGACATATCAGCAGCTTTATTACTGTTTGCAGAAGTAGTATTTATGTCGATGGTTACTTTCTTTCTTTCAGTATAGGCAGCCTGATCAGCATTCATACTGATAGCCAGAGAAGCTGAGGCATCAGGTTTTCTGAAATAAAGGCGTTCGCATACCGGTTGTCTTGAAGCATTGAACACTGTGAATCCTGAAATACCGGCATCCAGTTTGTTCTTTTCAGTTGTAAATACAGCCTGTCCGTTCTGAACTTTGGCAGCAGCCGTATATTTCACAGACCCACGTGTATGTACCAGCAGGTAAAGTTGTTCTTCATCCTGCTTATTGCTTTTTACATGTACAGTGATAATGCCGGCGTTTTCTGACAGGTGCATCACATATCCCTGCGCATATGCATCGGGCAGGGCTTTTACCAGTGGTTGTGCGTTGCCGGTATATATAACAGCTTTATAACGGTTGCCGGCAGCGGGCGTAAAATTAAAACTGCTCATACCAAAACGGGAAGATGCAAATCTTACTACGGTATCATTCTGTTCATTGATCACTGCACCGCTGTAAGCAATGCCTTTGTTGCCTGGCCCTGTTACTTTACATGCTATCCGCGAAGAGATACCTGCAACCAGGTTGCCGCCCTCGGGGAAGAAGCCGGCTTCGTACACAGGCTTGGGTGCTTTAACAACACCGCCGCCGGATTTCTGGGTATTAACAACCGTCACTTGCTTTTCGAAGAAGAAATCTGCACCGGCATTTTTCATCCAGTTCGTATAAGCCCTGAAACGATACCTGCCTGAATTGATATTCACAGGAAGCTGCAGACTGCCTTTACCATCGCCTTTATCCAAACCTGCTTTTGCCTGTATCACCGGCACATTTGCAGCATCGATCAGTTCAACATAAGCAATTTTGCTCAGATCGATCACAGTATGCGAAGCAGCATCCACACAATAAAGTTTGAACCACATTAACTCCCCTGCCAGGTAAAAATCCTTATCGGTATGTGCATAGATCTTTTCCTGTACCACTTTGTGGTTATAGGCGGCCAGTACCGTTTCGGCAGGGATGTTATCTTTCTGCTGTGCAACCGCAGTATCAGAACCCAGCAGGCTTACCATTATCAGCAAAGCTGGAACAACGCCGGACCGGTATACATATCTTTTCATAAAGTAGTTCAGGTTAGTCATATTAAGGCCAGAAAGAAGGTTTAACATTTGTGCCCCGCAAAGTGCAATCGATACAGGAAGGTGTTCCGAAGCCCAGTGTCACAATAGCACCGCTGGGTGCGTAGTCAACAGGGTCGGTAGGCAAATAACCGGCCATACTCCGGATCGTATCTATATTATTGGGCTTTACCTGTATTGCTTCACAGGGTTGCACATAAGCCCAGTCAGCCGGCAATTGTGCTGCACTGATGAAGAGCCTTTTTTCCTTCTCTTCACTTACTTCCACAAACCCGATCACTACTTCATCCGGTTTGGTAACACAACGGAGATTCCCGGTATTGGCTGAAGGCTGGGCATCGAAAATGGAGCCCAGCTGTTCTGTATTCCTTTTCATTTCTTCGAAGAATTTGTATGCTTCACGGCTGAGTGCATATTGCTTCACCAATACAGAATACAACACACTCACTTTCCAGCTGTTCTTTGGTATCTGGATGAGCGGTGCATGTATTACATCTTTGGATAACTTTTCAGATGAGCCGATAGAAATGCTTTGGAGCTTTTCGCTCTGCCAGCAGCGATACACGCTCATATCCGCCGAACGTGAAGGAAGCCTGTAAGTAACACCCGTAATATTATTCTGGTTATCATAGGAATATTTCAGGCTGGTGGTGTAAGATGAATGAAATTCCCAGGTCTGCTCATGTTTCCATTGATAATAACGGGTGCTGTCTTTCGGATCGTGCGTGTTTACGTATAACTGCAGCCCATTGTTCTCGAGCTGCCAGCTCACACTGTCGATAGCAGGCGTATTACGCATTTTGGAATAATCAGACAGATACTCCTTCCCTCCTGCCTGTATACTTAAACGGTAGCGGTCGTTTTTATCCAGTGTCAGTGCGGCAGAGGTGTAAGTTCCCGGACTTGTTTCCGTTAACGGGTATACCTTCCCAAGCTCACTCGTGATCTTCACCATTGCCCCGCGTTCATATACGATCTTGCCCGGATCTGTAAGACGAGTGGTACGGGTAAGCACAAACGTAGAAGCGCCGCCGCTGCTGTTGATGAATCCTTCCACTACCAGGTAGGCTGTGGTTGCATTATTCAGCTTAGGCGTGTATTTTTCCTTACAGCCGGCAAGCAATATCACTGCCAGTATACCTATTATAATTCTCATATATTTCAAATTAAAACCTGATATTAAAATTCACATAAGGAATTGCATTTCCGAATATGGATAATTTATAGCCATTCACAACCCCGTTCTCGGATACATAATAGACAGAGTAAGGATTCTTACGGCCTGTCAGATTGTATACGCCGATGGTCCAGGAGTTATGGGTGAGCTGATGCACTTTATGGTTGCCCTCGATATTCATAGAGAAATCCGTTCTGAAATAATCCGGGATCCGGTACATGTTCCGGTCTGAATACAGGGTCCGCTCCGATCCTGCATAATAGAAACGTGCGATCGGTAATGTGATCGGCCTGCCGGTACTGTAACTCGTATTCAGTGAAATACTGAACCGGTGCGAGATGCGGTAGTTGCCCACAAACGTTAGATCATGCGGTTTATCATAATTGGCAGGATACCATTTCCCGTTATTGATCGGCGTACCAACAGCCGGATCGTTCATCTGCAGTAAAGTACGTGACCAGGTATAGCTGAACCAGCCGTTGAATTTACCTGCCGTTTTCTTAATCATCAGCTCAACGCCATACGCTTTACCTTCCGTATTCATCACGTCCGTTTCAATATGCGGGTTCAGCACCAGCTGTGCGCCGCTCTTGTAATCGAGATAATCTTTGATGCGTTTGTAGTAAACTTCAACTGAGGTTTCGATCGTGTTCGATTTGAAGTTGCGGTATAAACCTACAGAGAACTGGTCGCCGTATTGCGGCCTGATATTCGGATCGCTGAGTTTCCAGATATCGGTAGGTGCCATCGCTGCCGTATTCGATAACATGTGTACATATTGGCGCTGGCTGTTATAACCTGCTTTTATTGACATTACATTATTGAATGCATAACGTGCAGAAAGTCTTACTTCACCGCCATGGTAAGTTTTGATTCCTTTTCCTTTATCGTACAACGTTGTTCCCGTTAATGTGCTTTCTGTTTTCGGAACTCCCGGCAGGTAATTGTTTACCGACTGCGGGCCCAGGAAAGTATATACTGAATAACGAAGTCCGGCTTCCACCGAAAATTCAGGTGAGAATGCATATTTATCGGATAAATAAACGGCGCTTTCCAGGGCTTGCTCCGAAGGCATGATCACCGGCGCCACCAGCGATTGTGCGCCATCCGGCTTGAATGAACCGGGATGCAGTTCGTAGCGTACGGCATTCACACCAAATTCAATCGTCTGTTTGGCATTGGCGAAATAATTAACATGGGCTTTAAAATAGCTCTGGCTCAGATCAAATCCCATTTTATAAGCATTGATCTTATTACGGGTGCTTCCGATGCCATATTCATAAAAATCATAACCACCCGCCAGGATCATAAACCACTTGTTGTTGAACGTATGCTTCCATTTCAGTGAAACGTTCCTGTTGCTGTAGTTATAGCTGGTGTCATTGTTCAGGTTAAACCTGTCGCGGCTCATGTAAGTGGTCAGGTAAAGGCTGTTCTTTTTATTGATCTCATGGGTGATGTTGAGGTTGAGGTCGTAGAAAGACGCTTTGCTGTGTTTATACTCCTCAGGCAGGAGATTCAGCAGCCAGTTGGCATAAGTGGTGCGGCCACCAAAAATGAAGGAGGTCTTGTCCTTTACGATCGGGCCTTCAATATTCACGCGGCTGGTGAGCAGACCGATACCTGCAGAACCCGTAAAATTCTTTTTATTCCCCTCCCTGCTGTTGATCTCCAGCACGGAAGAAAGCCTGCCGCCATATTTCGCGGGAATACCGCTTTTGTAGAGCTGCACATCTTTCACCACTTCAGGGTTGAAAGCGGAGAACATACCGAAGAAATGCGCTGGATTAAAAATGGTTGCATCGTTAAAGAGGATCAGGTTCTGGTCTGCAGATCCACCGCGTACATTCAGTCCCGTGCTTGCCTCGCCAACGGATTTAACACCGGGCAGGGTCAGCACCACACGCAGCACATCTGCCTCACCAAATACAACCGGCACCTGCTTGATCGCTTTGATATCGATTTTCTGTACGCCCATCTGCATGTTCCGTACGGCGTTGGTCTTTTCTGAAGACACCACTACATGTTTGAGCGCCGTAACCTGGCTGTACAGGTCGATGTTCAGCTTGCCATCCTGGTAAATCATCACCTGGCGGCGTGTGTCTTTCATATTCAGGCTCTGGATATTCAATGTATGACGGCCTTTAGGCACAATCAGCGAATAATAACCGAACTGGTCTGTAATCGCATTTATCCTGGGCTTATCGATATAAATAGATGCGCCGATCACCGGCTCTCCCGTTTTGATATCGTGCAGGTAACCGGCAATGGTAACATTACCTCCGCTTCCTGCAGCCAGCTTGTCGCCTATTACATATAGTTTGTTTTCAAGCGTAGCCGCCGGTGTTTTCTGGTTGCCATCCACGTAATCTGTCAGTGTCTGCTCTGTAGCAGCCACATCTTTCGGAGCCTGTCCCTGTACACCGAAGAAGTCGTCCGGCAACGATGTTTTTACCTGCAGCCCTTTGCTGATGAAGACCCGTTTGCTCCCGATGCTGATCGCATGGCCAATACCTGTTCCTTCAAAGACCTGGTCGAGTACCGCATTCAGCGGCTGGTCGCGGAATGAACCGTTCACACGCAGGCTATCCAGATGAGTTGTATCGAAATAAAAACGGTATCCTGTCTGCTTCTGCAGATCCAGCAGGAACTGCTCTGCCGGCAGCAGTATATAATTACCGCTGATCAGCGGTAATTTCCCTGTTTCCTGTCCTTTCAATGCATTGAAAGAAATCAACAGGCAGCAGGCAAACAATAAAACCTTTGAAATCTGTTTCATGTGGGTTAGTAGGCTCAAGGCTGAACTGCGCCGCTTACAAGTCCATCATAATAGGCTGCAACAGCAGCAAATGCATGGTCCTTGTCGTTACGCAGATCAAGTTTTTGTTTACGTATATATTGGCTGATCTCACTTTTTTTATCCTTCAGTACTTTCAGTAAAGTTGCCTTGGAATTAACGGCATAATACTGTTCGTCCTTTTTTATATAGTATGACCTGCTGTCGTCTATATAACGTTGCACGCCATCCAGCTGGTCAATCTTTTCCTGTACGGTCTTGGTATGACGCTTCAGCATGGTCAGCTTTCCTTTATACAGTTCCTGGTAGAAACCTGTACGCATAATAGAGTTGCCGGAAAGGCTGTCCGCCACAATTTTCACGAAACTGTTTTCACCAATAGTGAACCAGCTTACTTTTTCATTGATGAGCTGGATCCAGAAGATAGCCGCGGGGTCTTTGATGATCACGCTGCCGATCACCAGGTCCAGCAGCATGGGTACTTTTTCGTACAAAACACCATCGTACATGATAGCACCTTCTGTAAATGTGGCTGACCTGAAAAAAGGAATGCCTTCTTTCAATTTAAAAGTATAATCGAGGTATTGGCTGCCATTATACAGGCCTGTTTCCGGGTTCAGGGCTTTGTGATATAGCTGAACAGCATTGTAGACCGCGGCCGGGTCGGCAGCTGGTTGTTGCGCGTAGCTCCGCAGGCAACCGGATATCATGACTATGATAAGCGTTGCCCCTGGCAAAGTCAGTTTTGGGGACATAACAAAATTTGGAATGGGAAGTTAATATTTTATGAAATAACAAGCATTAGTATACTTGCTTTTCATACACGTAAAAAGACAGTTCAGTATTTTTGTGGTATGAAAATAAAAAATGAAGACGTGCAAAGGCTGGCAGAAATCCGGCGCGACTTCGCGGAACCTCCGCACCTGCTACGTCTTGAAAGCTATGCCACACAAAGGATAGAAGAGGTTTTACAGACGCTCAGATCTTATACATTTGCACACAAACTTGCAACAGAACTGGAAATTTTTATTCCGCTGATCCGTGAAGATGCAAGCAACCAACGCGCCATCCGGCAACACATGATCGATTTCTCTAAAGCGTTGTCGGTGATCTGGCAGTATAAAGACAGGTATTAAATACGGTTACGGTATACTGATCTGTTCGGGCCGGTTAACCACGATCTGAGGTTTACCTTTATATTCAACTATCTTACCGGTTACGCAAATATCTTTTGCATTATAGATCTCTTCAGGCTTGCCGCTGAACTTTTCACGGTTTGGGCCATAGATCACCACGGTGAGCAGTTCATTGGGATAAGTGCCACCGATATTGATCAGTGTGGGCTTACCGTTCGAATTCTCCAGGAAACGGGTTCCGAATACTTTTCCGCAGACATTCACCGAATCGCCGATATGCTGCTTTACTTCTTCCAGTTTTATTTTGGTCTGGGCAGAAACGCCGATCGCCGATACAACTAAAATACCTGCCAGTAAGATGATCTTTTTCATGCACACGAAGATAGTTGAATATACTCCATACCAGCAAAACCAGCTTATCCGGACTCTATGTTCAACCATCAACTTCAGATTAAAATATTTGTCTATAATATCACGGGGAAATATTGTAAATACCGGATGAAAGCAGTACCTTGAATATACCCGCTGCATACTGCCCTGTGCAAATGTTTAAAGACTAAACATATTGCTATGAAAACCATTAACCAGTTCGTCATCGTTGATGACGACGCGGATGACCGGTATACAATGATACAGGCATTCATGCAGCATGGTGTCAGCGGGAGCCGCTTCTTTGAAGATGGCCGTCTCTTCCTGAAATGGCTGAACCTGATCCGGACAGACAGATCTTCGTATCCCGATTTTATACTGCTCGATTATTATATGCCATCCATGAGCGGTGAATGTATCCTGAAAGCCTTGAAAAATGACCCGGCATTTGCATCCATACCTGTACTGGTCTATTCTTCCCAGATGACAAGCGATAAGAAAACCAGGTTGCTGGAGATCGGTGCATCAGGTTGTTTGCTCAAACCGTTCAGAGACAGCGAGGCCATTACTATTGCGGGCGATATCCTTTATTGTATTGACCGGAAAAGATTACCTGATCCTGTCAGTGCTATACGCTGAGATAATTATAATTTTCTCAGCTGCAGTGCATTCAGCACAGGTTCTCCTGTTACAGCCCTGAAACTGATCGTTAAGCCTTTGCTTCCTCTCACCTGCCCCTTCCATTTTTTAGCAACTGCTTTTGCTATTCCATACTGCCCCGCAAGATCAAAATGCTCAAGAAACAGCTTGCCATTTACATAAACATCGAAGACACGCGCCATTCTTTCCTGCTTTCCTGTTGTTTCTGAAAGATTATAAGCAAGGTTACCGGCTACACTACCCTGTAATTCTGCAAAATGGAGTGTAAGTTCATAATTGCCGTCCGCAACATCCAGCTTATATTCTTTAATACCGGTAAGTTGTGTCTGGTAAACAGGATCATCGTCTGTTCCGGTAATATTTTTATCCGTTCCGTAAGGCAGCCTGGTATTACCTTCTATCCTGAAAGGTTTGCCACCGACGGAACCCCAGCTTCCCGGACGGTAAAGCTGATCAGGGAGCCAGGCCTGTTTACGTTTTTCGTCAATATAATAACGGTTGGCGCCGAGAAGAATATTGATTTCCCTGAAAGGAATACGTTTATCTTTCAGAAGATAAGGCTGTAGACGGAAATGAACAGTAAGCCTGTCTTCATATTGCCTTCCGTTCCTGTAACCGGTTGCGGTAATATGATTGTCGCCATTGATAAAAGGTACATTCCATGAAACGATAATGCTGTCATTTTTCTGCAGAAGGAAGGGTTGCCCGTTTACAGTCAGCCTTACCGAATCGAGGTTGGAAGCTACCTGCACGGGTTGTATGCATGTGGCTGTTGCACTGTCTGCAATGCCGCTTCTCGTAAGCCAGGAATCTGACATGATCCGGATGAATGGTGTCTTTAACAGGCTCGCCTGGTAATAATAATAAGGATCCTTCGCTTTACGGTTCCAGGTAAGTAAGCCTTTATTATTGATATGCGGCATTGTTTCTTCCCTTGTTTCAGAATTGAAATCGGCCAGGTTCCATACCACAGCAGCGGCCACGAACGGACGCTTCATCATTTCAGTAAGGTAATGCTGGTGGAAGGCCGTGGTATATTCAACACTTTTATCGAACCGTACAGGTTTCATGCTCCTGATACGCGGATCCGCATCTGCACCGTATTCCGTTACCAGCAGCGGCTTATCCGTCAGTTCTTTGCGATGTCTGTCCAGAAAGGAACCAAAATCTTTTAAAGTACCGCCATACCAGCCGGAATAAAGGTTCCAGCCTACCAGCATGGGGATGCGTGTTAAACCGGTAACATTATACTTATTGAAATCTCCATGATTGGCAATCATTGTATAGCGGTATGGATCTTCCGCTCTTGTAATACTGTCGAGCCTTTGCGCCAGCCTTGTGATATTGGCAAAATAAATATCCTGTTTCGGCTTGTCGCCGTTATAGTGCGGACGCAGCAGGATCTCATTCATATAACACCAGATGATCACACTCGGATGATTGTAATGCTGCCGGATCATTTCTGTCTGCATCATCATACAATTCTCATAAAAAGCTTCGGATTCAGTGATCTCATTTACTACAGGAATTTCTACTGACGCCAGCAGCCCCAGTTCATCACAGGCTTTCAATACCGCCGGATCCTGCGGATAATGCGCCACACGCAGGAAATTACCGCCCATCGCTTTCAGCAGTTTCATATCTTCCCGTGCCAGTTTTTTGCTGACCGCATTGCCCATGCCTTCCCTGTCCTGGTGGCGACTGGCCCCTACAAGTTTATACGGTTTCCCATTCAGGAAAAATCCTTTCTCTGCATCGAAACGGAACCACCGGAAACCGGTTTGCTCCTGCAACTCGTCTAACAATTTCCCTGAAGCGGCATCTTTTAAGGTAGTGGTTACGGTATAGAGGTAAGGATCTTCGGGTGTCCACAAGTGTGGCTGACGGATACTGTCGAGTTGTTTGCTGAATGCTGTAATGCCGTCTTTTACTTTCAGCAAAGTATCTGCAGTAACAATAACCTTGCCTTCCCTGTTGCGTAGTTTTACGGATAATAAGATATTACGATCCGTATTTTCCCTGCTGATCAGGTTTCCGTGAATGCGTAAAACAGCGTTGGATGTGTTTACATAAGGAGTGGTTATAAAAACGCCGGCAGAACCATGATCCTCATTATTGAAATGAATTCGGTTCATCGCCACCAGCGTTAATTCCCTGTAGATGCCGCCAAAAAAGGTAAAGTCGGCAGAAAGCGGCGGGATGGAAGGATCGTGGCTGTTATTTACTTTTACCAGTATTTCGTTGCGGTTGTCTTTATCATTGAACTGCAGCAGGTTATTAACAGCTATTGCGAAAGCGGAATAGCCACCGGTATGATTGCCGGCTTTCTTCCCGTTCACAAACACTTCCGTTTCCTGGTTGGCACCTTCGAAAAAAAGGTATACGTCTTTATTACGGTACGACGAAGGTATGCTGATGCTTTTTTTATACCAGCCGATGCCGCGGTAATAACCGGGCGTATCATCCATTACATCTGCAATATTCCAGGTATGCGGCAGGTTTACCTGTTTCCATTGACCGGGTTTACCATTCAACGGATCTGTATCAGCTCCGGCCATAAAATGCCAGGCATTGTTCAACGGTGTTATTATCCTTGCCTGCTCCTGGGCTGCCAGTTGTAGCAGGCAGCAAAGCAAAAGCAGGCTGAGCATTGCTTTAATCAGCTTCATTGATCTATCTGTTTTACCATTCCCCTACCCGCGCAGGAACACTGCAAATGTAATGGTCACCTGTTATCATTTCCATTTTACCGCACAACAAGCGTAACGATGGAATGTGGCAGGCTCTCTGTCAGGGCAGCTTTGCCATCCAGCCATAACCTGTAGGCTATTTTTTTATCCGTTGTATTCATTACTACTACCGCAATACTGCCATCCGTATTCTGGAAAGCCGTTGTCTGCAGTTGCGCGCGGCTCGACGAAGCAGCGATCCGTTTAGCGCCCGGGCGGATGAATTTTGAAAAATGGCCCATGTAATAATAAGCATTGGTATAGATCAGTTCACCGGTTCTTGTATCTGCATGTACAGGAGCGAAACAGAAATTGCCCACATGATTCGGGCCGCCTTTTTCATCGAGTAATATGTTCCAGTCGGTCCATGCAACGGTTCCGTTATTGAAATCGTTGATCATGGAATTACCATAACGTTCGCCGAGCGACCAGTTATAAACACTGTCCATGCTGAATTTCTCCTTACAGCCTTCCGTAAAGATCAGGTTCTTATCGGGAAAAGCCTGGTTCACAAGCCTCAGGTTATCGAACTGCATCGGGCCGCCCGTCCAGGTCTCGTACCAGTGAAAGCCGATTCCCCATACATATTTCGCAGCATCTTTATCGTTCAGGATCACACTTGCCCGCTGGTAAAGCAGGTCGCGGTTATGATCCCATGCGATGAGTTTTTTATTGGCCATGCCTGCTTTATGCAACGTTGGCCCGAGGTATTGTTTGATGAAATCGCGCTCTTCTTCCGCAGAAAAAATGCAGGACTCCCATCTCTGCTTCGCCATCGGTTCGTTCTGTACAGACAAGCCCCATACAGGTATCCCAGCGGCCTCGTATGCCCGTATGAACTTAATATAATAATCAGCCCAGCTCTGCCTGTATTCAGCTTTGAGTTTACCGCCCTGCAGCATGCTGTTATTGTCTTTCATCCAGGCCGGCGGACTCCATGGGCTCGCATACAGCGGCAGTTTGCCTCCTGCCGCAGCAATAGCCTGTTTGATAAAGGGGATCCGGTACTGCTGATCATGTGCAATGCTGAACGATTTCAGCTCTTTATCATTATCCGCAACATAAGTATAACTGCCGCTCGAGAAATCGCAGCTATGGATATTGGTACGTGCAATGGTAAAACCAATGCCTTTGTCTGCATCGAAATAAGCCGTGAGAAATTCTTTCTGCTTATTCGCAGGCAGTTTTGCGAACGTTTCCGCTGCCGCATCGGTCAGTGCTCCGCCAATGCCGGTAAAAGACTGGAATTTATTAGCGGGATCAATAAATACACAAGGTTCCGTTTCCAGCGGTTGCCTGAACTCGGTAAAATTCAGCTCGGCAGTTTTAGCGATATGCCGGGATGATTCCTGCGCAGTGGTATACACCTGCACTTTTTTATTCTGAGCTGTAACAGCAAGCCCGCAGGCTGCGGCAAGAATGGTTACGAATGTTCTTTTCATCATACAGGATTTTAATTGATCAGTTCAAAAGATTTTTCAAGTCTGATATCATTGGAAGCGCTTCCGATCATCAGTTTAAATGTGCCGGCTTCGGTTATTTTTTTCAGGTCGTTATTGTAAAAGGAAAGATCAGCTTCGGTTAGTCTGAATGAGATCGTTTTTGATTCACCCGGCCGGAGCATTATTTTCTGAAATCCTTTCAGTTCCTTCACCGGTCTCACTACACTGGCCACCATATCGCGTATATAAAGCTGAACCACTTCCTCGCCTGCATATTTGCCAGTATTGGTCAGCGTAAAACTTACCTGCAAAGGATCTTTTCTCTGCAGTTTTTCCGTGCTCAGGTTCAGGGCATCATACTTGAAACCGGTATAGCTCAATCCGTAGCCGAACGCATAACGCGGACTGTTCGGCATATCGATATAGGCAGAACGATAGTTGATGTCCTTATCGTTTGAAGAGGGTCTGCCGGTATTGTTATAATTGTAATAAACCGGGATCTGGCCTTCCGAGCGGGGAAAACTCATCGGGAGTTTGCCGGAAGGATTATAGTTCCCGAAGAGCACATCAGCCATGGCATGGCCGGCTTCTGTACCCAGCCACCAGGTGTATACAATAGCAGGTGCATGATCGGCGGTCCAGTTGAAGATCAACGGCCGGCCGGCCATTACCAGTACAACCACTGGCTTACCGGTTGCATGCAAAGCCTTCACCAGTTCTTCCTGGATGCCGGGCAGGTGAATATTTGCACGGCTTTTTGCTTCACCGCTCATATCAAAAGTTTCACCAACGGCTAACACTACTATATCTGCCTTGGCGGCTGTAGCAACTGCTTCATCAAAACCTGCGCGTGAGGAATCTTTGATACCGCAGCCTTTCGCATACAGTAAAGCATCTTTACCAACACGGGCTTCAAGTCCTTCATAAAGTGATACGAGTTCGTCTTCATCGTTCCATTTCACAGACCAGAAACCTTTCATATCCGTTTTCGATTTGGCCAGCGGCCCGATCACTGCTATTTTCTTATCCGTAGAGAGCGGCAATAAACCGTTCTCATTTTTTAGCAGCACGATACTTTTTCTTGCCATATCCCGTGCCGCAGCCTTGTGTTCCGGAGCGTTCACTATTTTCTTTTCGCGTGCTTCATTGCTGAAACGGAAAGGATCGTCGAATAATCCCAGTTCGAATTTTTTCCTGAGGATCCGGCTAACGGCATCATCGATCAGTGCGATACTTACTTTTTTATCGGTTACGAGCTTTTGCAGGTGATCGATATAGCTATGGCTTTCCATATCCATATCACTTCCCGCTGTAATAGCAAGCCTGGCAGCATCGGCCCTGTCCGCGGCAAAACCATGCGGCACCATTTCACCGATGGAATTCCAGTCGCTCACCACAAAGCCCTTAAAATTCCATTTACCTTTCAGGATATCGCGCTGCAGGTAACTGCTGGCAGTGGCCGGCACGCCGTTCAGTTCGTTGAACGAATTCATAAAAGTTGCGGCTCCGGCATCCAGTGCAGCTTTGAATGGAGGCAGGTATACTTCCCAGAGCAGCCTGGGGCTCATATCTACCGTATTATAATCACGTCCTGCAATAGCGGCACCATATGCAGCGAAATGTTTTACGCAGGCCATCACGGCTGCCGTGTCGCCCAGCCCGGCGCCCTGGAATCCTTTAACACGTGCTTTTGCAATCAGCGACCCGAGATAAGGGTCTTCGCCGGCACCTTCCATAACACGGCCCCAGCGCGGATCGCGACTGATATCTACCATCGGCGCAAAAGTCCAGTGTAAACCGGCAGCAGCAGCTTCCTTACCGGCAATCCGTGCTGCATTTTCAATGGCAGCGAGATCCCAGCTGGCAGCTTCAGCCAGCGGAATGGGAAACGTTACTTTATAACCATGGATCACATCAAGGCCGAACAGCAGCGGGATCTTCAACCGGGATTCCATAGCAGCTTCCTGCATTTTGCGGGTTTCGGCAACTCCTTTTACATTTAAGAGGGAGCCGATTTTACCTTCGCGGACCTGCTGCACTTTATCAATAGGTTTACCGAGCGGCCCGGTTGCCGTAATACGGTCGCCAGTGTACTGGTTCAGCTGGCCTATTTTTTCTTCCAGCGTCATCTTTGCAAGCAATGCCGCTACTTTTTTATCTGTTGCATCCGGGGTTTTGCTCGATGTCACTTGTGCAGTAACAACCTGGCATAGCAGGGTGCAGCTAACTAACCATACAGAATATCGGGTCATACATTTTCAATTGGCAGGTTGGATATAATCGGATTGATGATTTTTCAGTTTTGATTTTCAGACAGCTTGTCGCTTTGAAACCATATGGAAATAATGAAGGAATATGATTGCAATCTTTTGTAAAGTGGTGAGTAAGAATAATCGGCACAGACTTTTCATCATAACGTGATTCATTTTGATTCAATGCAACAAATTGACAAATCAAACTGCGTGAAACCAAATTTTCAGATACATCAAAACCACTACAAGAAAAAAATTATAAATTGATAATCAATTAATTATGACGATCATAACTACTACATTTTAGAAAACCGGTCATTTATTGATCTTAATTGTGCTATTCATTATACACTTCACAGCAGTGCTGTTTTTCTACCAATAAAGCAGCACTGAATACTAACAATTGTTATGCAAAAGGCATTATGCGGAAGTGGAATAGTAGACGCTGCAAATTAATTAAGACTAAATGACAGTATATTACAGCATATGAGAACCTTACTTTTTTATTCATTGCTGCTGTTATGCATCCAGGCACAGGCGGGTATCCTGTCAGCAAAACCCAAACCTGTTGTGATCGGTTATGTTGCCGGATACAGTGGCCTGGTAAAAACAGAGAATATCGATGCCGGAAAACTTACGCATATCAATTATGCATTTGTTGACGTTAAGGATAACCGTGCATGGCTGCGTAACGAACGCACGGATACGGTTAATTTCCGTAAACTGAACCTGCTGAAACAGATCAACCCCGATCTCAGGATCATGATCTCCATTGGTGGCTGGTCGTGGAGCAGGAATTTTTCAGACGCGGCGCTGACCGATAGTTCAAGGCAGGCTTTTGCAGCAAGTGCTGTTCATATTATAGCAACTAATGGCTTAGACGGTATCGATATTGATTGGGAGTACCCGGGAATGCGGGGTGATGCGGGGCATATATTCCGGCCGGAAGACAAGGGAAATTTTACATTGCTGATGGCCGCACTCAGGCAGGAACTGGATAAACTGCAATCAGAAACAAAACGATATTACCAGTTGACTGCAGCGGTAGGTGGTTTTAATTCCTTTATAGATCATACGGAAATGGGAAAAGTGCAGCAATACCTGGATTATATCAACCTTATGACTTACGATTATGGTGGCGGCAGACTTTCTGCGCATCATACCAATCTGTATGCACCTGCTTACAGCAATACTGCCAATTCTGCTGAAAAAGCGATAGAAGCGTACAAAGCCGCAGGAGTACCGGCAGGAAAACTGGTGATGGGAATTGCCTTTTACGGCCGTGGCTGGCAACTGGAAACAACGGACCAGAAAGGATTACAACAAAAAGTGACCGGTTCTTTTCGTGCAGGCGGTTTTTCTCTGATCAAAGACAGTCTTGAAAACAGGAAAGGTTATAAAACCTATTGGGACAAGAAAGCCAAAGCACCTTATCTGCTGAATACCGCCGAAAAGAAATTCATCTCATACGACAATGAACGGTCGGTTAAATTAAAATGCAGTTATGTGAAAAAGCAAGCTATGGGCGGTGTGATGTTCTGGGAATACAGCTCAGACCCTAAGGGCTATCTGCTCAATACCATTTATCGTTCTTTTCGCTGATATGCTCTAGACCTTTGAAAGGTTATTCAAAAACGAATTTCCTTTCCACTGTATGGCAACTCTCATTTCCTCTATGGCAACTTTCCTTCCCCTGTATGACGGCTTTTCTTCCCACTGTATGACGACTTTCCTTCCCTTGTATGACAACAATTATAAGTTGTGATCTGTTATGGGGGTATAGTTTTGTTGTCCTGCTGAATACACTCACCGCAATCCTCCAATCAGCAACCTGCTATTGGTTGGCATCCACCCTCTTCATTCTTGAGAAAGGAAACCCGTTACAGCCTTTGCGGGGATTTTGCCGGTCTGCAGGTGTTGCTTTTGCTGCTTCTTCGGCACTTGCCGCTTTATATACGGTTAAGCAAAAGCCCCAGTGAAAAGGCTCCATTCCGGAGAATTGCATGTAATCGATCCGGGTATACAGGCCTGCATCGGTTTTATTACCGGAGCCATTCCTTGTGATCAGGTATTGCTCTTTGCTGTTATGTTCGAGGATATAATATTTTGAGGAAGGTAATTGTGTAAACACCGTGTCGGAAATAACATACCGGATCTTATAATCATCCATAAAACTTCCCCTGATCAGTTCCGGCATACTATCTTTTACCGCTGGCTGTTGTGCGAATATTGCCGCTGACAGCAACAGGCAGATACCCGTCAATATTTTTTTCATACAATCTGGTATATTTATTCCATTATTTTTTCAACGGCAGTATTGAACAATCTTGTTTTTTTCGGCCCGCCGATACCAACACCTACCGTGATACCCGCTGCTCCGGGTACATAGTAGGGCGCCAGGGATACCTGGTCATATTTCTTTTTGATGCGATGAAGTTCCGGCACCAGTATGCCGGAAGCAGCACCTGAGATAAAGCCTACAAGCACATCGGTTTTAAAATGCCTGGCGGCCTGCATCCTGAAATAACCAACCAGCGCCGGCGGTACAGCTGCGGCTGCATAAAAGGCCATACGTTTCCAGCCTTTGATCTGGTGATAATCCGTGTACACTTTTGCTGCAAAAAAAGTAGCCGCCGAACTAAACCCCACATGACCGCTGTAAAAAGAATTGCTCTTCCCTTCACCATATCTTTCTTTAATATCCAGCGAAGTATTATAAGTAAGCGGACGAGGCCTTCTTACCGAGTACGTTCCTACAAAATACAATGCATTGTCTACCGCATGTGTAACCAGGTACATCCCCAGCAGATCCAGCCAGTCTTTCCTGATCTTTTTATCCAATGCGAATAAAGCTGGCGCTGCTATGGAAATGTTCAGGAACAGGTTCGATGTTTTTTCCGCACTTTTAAAACCGGCCGGGTCCTTGAAAATAACCGGCCTGTCGAATGCGTTCACATCATCAGGATTCAGATTCAGCACTTCATCCATCGTCATGGCTGAAACTTTCTGAAGCTTTGCGAATCCCAGGCTCGACAATATAATACAGGCTCCACCCGCTGGCAGCTCGTATTTGGTTTTTACATTATAAACCCTGTTGATCGTATCCCTTTGCGCCTGCGCTGTAACAAGCAACAGGAATGAACACAGGATCAGCACCAGTTTCCTCATACACATTTATAATTTCAGAATGCTAATGTACGAACATCAGCAGCACTATTGCGTTAGGAATATATACCCGATTTTTAAACCTGCCAGGGATTCTTCTGCTGAAAGCAGTAATTTGCTCCTGTTATTCACAATCAATCCTGTCAGTTATGTCTAACATCAACCTTATTATAGAAGAAAGGCCGCGTGATATCGGCAATTTCATGGTGGGCAGGCTGCTGCCTTTCAAAGGAAAAAGAATGGTTGGGCCGTTCATTTTCATCGATCATATGGGCCCCGCAAAAATGAACGACAGACAGCATGTTGATATTCCGCCGCATCCGCATATCGGCCTTTCTACACTCACTTACCTGTTTGAAGGAAATATCATGCACCGCGACAGTCTCGGAACAGCCATCGAGATCAAACCCGGCCAGGTAAACTGGATGACTGCCGGAAAAGGCATTGTACATTCCGAACGTACACCTGATCACCTGCGCCATTCTGATAAAGTAATGCATGGTCTGCAGATCTGGGTAGCCTTACCCAAAGAACTGGAAGACATGAACCCTTCTTTTGCGCATGCAGATGAAAACGAACTGCCTGCATGGACAGAAGGTCCACTCCATTTTAAACTGATCGCAGGAAAGCTCTTTGATAAGGAATCGCCGGTTCCTGTTTTCAGTCCTTTATATATGCTTGAGATCAAAAGCCGCGAAGCCGGCGATGTTGCGATCGGAACGGATCTGTACGGAGAAGCCGGGTTATATATACTGGAAGGTGCTATTGAAGAGGATGGACATACTTACGGCCCAAAAGAATTGCTTGTTGCCAAAGACAGTAAACTATGTAAGTTCAGGATGCAGGCCGGTACTACGGTTTACCTGTTTGGCGGAGAACCTTTTCCGGAAGAAAGACTGATCTACTGGAATTTCGTAGCTACGGATCATCAGCATATTGAAAATGCGAAACAACGCTGGCGCGACCAGGCTTTCGATCCGGTGCCTGGTGAAACAACTTTTATTCCTTTGCCACCCGAACCTTCCAATCTTAAGATGAAATAAGTTGTATCACGAGATGGGCCAGGCATGGTCCGGCTGAACGGAAACAGCAAAACGATCTCCGCGTTGTACAAGTCCTGCAGCAGCACGTGCGAGCAGACTGATACCTTGCCAGGAGAGCGTTAACTCACAATCGCTTCCGTAAAAAGCAACATCAGTGACAATTGCAGCGGACTCTTGATCTGTGGCAGCAGGCGACAATTGTATATGCTCAGGGCGGATCATAATGCTATCGTCCGCTTTTATTCCTGTAAGTAGCTGCGCGAGTTCTGGTGTAAGAAGATTATAATGACCGAACAATCCTGCGACATAAGTATCCGCAGGCCGGTAATAAATACCCTTTGGTGTATCCTGCTGTACGATCAGCCCGTTCCTGATCACAACAATGGACGCAGCCCAGGCCAGCATGTCGGAGGCAGTATGCGATACCATGATGCAGGTAATATTTAAACGGCTGCCGATATCGTGGATCACGGCTTTCAGTATATCCTGGTGAATGAGATCCAGATTGGAATAAGGCTCATCCAGCAAAAGCAGTTTCGGAGAACCGATCAGCAACCGCGCAATGGCGATGCGTTGTTTTTCACCACCGGATAGCTGATCTGTGCGCCTCCTGAATAAATGTGTGATCCGGCAGATATTGTAAATTTCTCCGGCTTCTTCTTCCGCAAGATGATTGGCATATTCCAGCACCTGTTCTACTCTTAAAAAATTAGGCAGTTCAAAATGCTGCGATAAATAGGCAATACCCGGATGTCCCGGAATCAACTGTTCATCCGGTCCTTTCACTTTTACACCTTCGAACATTACGCTTCCTGCAGCAGGCTGCACAAGACCGGCAATGACCTTCAGCAAAGTACTTTTACCCGAACCGGTTTCTCCTGCTATGGCCATATGCCTGCCCCGTTCCTGTACAAGATCTACAGGACCGAGAGAAAAGCCATTGGTGTCTTTTTTATATATGCCGGATAGCTGTAAGAAGTCCATTAGCGTTTATTCTGCAGGCTGGTCTTTCTCCTGCATCAGGTAAGCTTTGATAAATCCATCCAGTTCACCATCCATTACCGGGCCAACGTTTCCAACTTCATAATCGGTACGGTGATCTTTGATCATTTTATAAGGATGGAATACGTAGCTGCGGATCTGGCTGCCCCACTCTATTTTTTTCTTGTTGGCATTCGTGGCGTTCATAGCTTCCTGGCGTTTGCGCAGTTCTTCCTCGTATAAACGGCTTTTCAGCATTTTCAGCGCCAGTTCACGGTTTTCGCCCTGGGTACGTGCCTGCTGGCATTCTACGATAAAGCCGCTTGGAATGTGTTTCAGTCGCACGGCTGTTTCTACTTTGTTCACGTTCTGGCCGCCACTGCCACCACTGCGGTAAAAAGCCCATTCCAGGTCGCCAGGGTTAACGTTGATCTCGATACTGTCATCGATCAGCGGGTAAACGAATACCGATGCAAAGGAAGTATGCCTTCTCGCATTACTGTCGAACGGAGAGATCCGTACGAGCCTGTGTACGCCGCTTTCTGCTTTCAGGAATCCGTAGGCGAAATCACCATCGAATTGGAGGGTTGCGCTTTTGATACCGGCGCCGTCACCTTCCTGCAGATCGAGTTCGGTTACTTTCCAGCCCTGTTTTTCGCCGTACATAAGGTACATGCGCATCAGTATCTGCGCCCAGTCCTGGCTTTCGGTACCACCGGCACCAGGGTTGATCTGGAGGATCGCAGGTAATTCGTCTTCCGGTTTATTGAGCGTGCTTTTGAATTCGGCTTCTTCGATCTTTTCTATGGCAAGCTGGTACGCGGCACGGGTTTCTTCTTCCGTGGCGTCACCGCCTTTCCAGAAATCAAACAGTACTGCAAAATCTTCCACAGCAGTTTCTACCTGCTTATAGAGTTTCAGCCAGTATTCGTTTACTTTGATTTCTTTCATGATGGCCGTGGCCCTGGTATTATCATCCCAGAAACCAGGCGAGAGGGAAAGCTGCCGGTCTGTTTCTACTTTGTATGTGCGGTTCGCAACGTCAAAGAAACCTCCTCAGGACAACTAAACGGTCCCTCATATCTTTAATCTGCTCTTGTGTCATGGTGCAAATATAAGGAAACGGGAATTGCGGTGCGGCGTTGTTTACAGGGCTTTATGCACTCTCAGAAAAAGTTGGTGCAAAGAAGAGGTTGCCTGAGCGATAGAGCAACGGTGTGCCCATCGCAGAGTCCCCTTCGGGAGACGTCTGCGAAAGATGATGTGATGAATAAGGGGCTGATGTTTGGGTTTTAAATCATGCCTGCAAATAGTAACAACATGTTGCGCAGAGTCCCCTTCGGGAGACGTCTGCGGAAAAGACTACAAACCTCGTAAGCCGGATTCTGTTTCTAAACTATCATTTATCTGGCCGCAACATTACTGTTACGATCTTGCTGCCTACCCTGGAACTCAGACGGGCCGCCTTCAAACGTTCCTATACATGGCATTACAGCACCCAAGGTTTACCCTTCCACCCTGTTACCAGGGCAGAACGTGAGCTCTTACCTCACATTTTCACCTTTTCCCGTTGCCGGGTAGTTATTTTCTGTGGCACTTTCTCTTTCCCGCTGTTACACGGGAAGCCGGCTGTTCACCGGTGGGTTGCCCTGTGCTGTCCGGACTTTCCTTAACGTAATAACGTCACGATAGCTCGGGTTTGTAGTATTGCAAAGGTAAGGAATTGAAAACTGACGGGACAACCTGCCGGAAATACAGGCACAACAAAAGAGTTTCAGTTATTTTTGCCCCGCATGAACCGTTTAACCGAATTGAGGAAAGCTGCAGGACTAACGCAGGAAGAAGTTGCAGAGAAAAGCGGCCTCACCGTACGAACCATTCAGCGGCTGGAGAGCGGTTCCAGTGTTCCCCGCGCATATACACTCCGGAAACTGGGGGAAGCCCTTGGCATGGCGCCAGAAATGCTGACAGTTCCATCGGCCCCTGCTTCTGTTACGCCCAACACGGCAGCTGCTGAAAACACAGATGATTCACTTGAGTGGCTGAACCTCTCCTGCTTCAGTTACCTGGTACTGCCCTTTTTTCATATACTCATTCCCTTGCACCTCTTGAAAAAACATAAAACAGCAGCAGGCAAAAAGATCGTGCGGGGGCAGATCTACTGGATGATCTTACTGCATAGCTCCATGCTCCTGACTCTCGCTTATAATCTTTTCAGGAAACATTTCTTTCATCATTCAGACGGACAGATCTCCTATTTACTTGTAGCGGGGGTTATGTACTTACTCAATGGAATCAGGCTTGTCAGGGATCATGTCAGGATAATGTCGGGTAAAAGTCGGGCGCATTCCCCGGTTTTGTAACCGGCGCATGAGTATGTTGCAATCAAAAAAATGAAGCGATTAATTCTCCTGCTGATCATCTCCTGCATAAACATTTTCAGCCTTGTTGCACAGGATACGCTCTCTTTTTCCTGGAGCGGCAACTACGAGGCAATCCTGGTTCCGGTAACGGTTAAAAACTCCGGCAAAGCTTATTATATGCAGTTCGATCTCGGCTCACCGGTAAGCATGATTTATACAAATGCGGCATTGGGAATTACCGGCGACAGTATGCACAACTACCCGCTGCAGTTCCATGGTTACCTCTTTCAGCCAAAAGCCATTCCTGTGAAAAAAATGGCCGAAAGTAATATCATCGGAACTATCGGAACCGACCTTTTCAAAGACAAAATCCTTGTGATCGATTATCCGAACCGGAAACTGGTGTTTACAAATACGCTGCCGGCAACATTTAACATCAGCATGCACCCAATGTATTTCCAGCAGGGCCGCATCTTATTTCCTGCTAAATTGTTCGGTAAACAAGGGGTGCTGATCTTCGATACCGGCTCAAGCGCTTATTCACTGATCACAGACTCAGCAACAGCAGTACAGAAAAGCGTTGCAAACAGTTCTGCAATCAGCAGCCGGGCTCAATCCTGGAATCAGGTTCTCACTTCCTATACTTACCCCAGCAACGACAGTGTTACCCTCGCCGGCAAAACGATCCCCCTGAAAAAGATCAGCTGGTTTTCCGGTGTAAGCCAGGCACAACAGGAACCTATGCGTAAACTCGGCATCATGGGCATGCTGGGCAATTATATTTTCCTGGAACGTGTGGTGGTGATGGATTTGAAGAAGGGGTTGTGGGGGATGGTGAAGGCGGGGTGAGGGCGAAGTGAGGATGGAGTGAGGGCGAAGTGAGGATGGAGTGAGGGCGAAGTGAGGATGGGGTGAGGGCGAAGTGAGGATGGGGTGAGGGCGAAGTGAGGATGGGGTGAGGGCGAAGTGAGGATGGGGTGAGGG
>NZ_FUWH01000001.1 GCF_900167075.1 Sediminibacterium ginsengisoli
CTGAGGATGTGACGGAAGTATACCGCCGAAGGTGGGATATTGAAGTCTTTTTCAAATTCATCAAGCAATTATTCAATTTCAGTCACCTGGTGAATAGAAGTGAAAATGGGATTAAGGTTGTTCTCTATGTCACAATGATCGCAGCCATTTTATTAAGCGCTTATAAAAAAGAAACGAAACAACCGGGATATAAAATACCCAGGCTGAAGTTCGCCGCTGATCTCGAAGCAGAGATAATTAAATATCTGATTATCAAGTGCGGCGGTGATCCCGAAAAAATGAACGCTATTTTATTGTGTAACTCCTCATAAATATCTTTCGAACACCTGTGGTCGCCTGACCAACAGCATTGCCATTAACGCCCGCGACCAGTAATTGACCGCCAGTTCTTCGCTCCGGCGCATAGCAACCATAAGCAGGTTCCTATTTCCCCGATAGCTGGCAGTATTCTTAAATAGCCCGGGATGCCTGTTGAACCATAACCCAGTGAAAGCGTATTGCCGAAGAAATTGATCAGGTATCCGAAACATCCCAGCATGAGGAATATTCCCAGCAGCCTGGGCAGGAAATCAGATTTATAAACAAGGTAGCCGAATGGAAGTAGCCATAAGCCCCAGAAAATGGTTGTTATTAAAATGCCATTGTTATATTGATTCAGGTATAACATAACCTGGTTCTGTAATCCGGATAAATCTGCATTTTTCGGAACCGCAAGCAGATCAAGGATAGCGTATTTGTTTTGCAGGTTGATAAAAGAAATCGGCGCACTGATAATCGCCAGCAACGCCATCACTTTGGCCTGCCGCTCATTTACTGACCGCAGTAACCTGTAGAGCACAACAGGTAAAAAGATAAACGCGATATAGCAGATAACACTGCTCGCAAGACTCATCCTGAATAAAGATTCATTCCCGCGGATATTATTAAAAGTCTTTGCAGGATCATCCCAGACAAATAATTGTTTCGGAACATAAGCCAGGCTAAACATACCTGTTATAACTACCACCAGGTAGAGCAGTCCTGCTATTCTCGCCATTTTGTTCCTGTTATCCATAGATGTTTATTTTGTTATCGGGTAAATAATTTGTCTGCTAACAATATCAAGCCCTGCGTTATTACTCGTCTTCATACTATTGCTGGTCTTCATAATTGTTGCTGGTCAGGCGACCAGCAACGGCAGGGTTGTTTATGCGCCAGCCCTTATAAACATATCTTTTTAATGCATGTGAGCGAAAAAAATATGATTACCGGCAAACAAAGATGGCAATTGGCGGGTTGTTTATCTATAGCTTAATGTGTAGTTGATTTTTCAGGCCGGTCATACGTAGCCAGCAATCAATTTCTGACCATAAACAACGATATTCGTTTTATGACAGCCCAAGCCCGTAATTTTCGCCTTACTTTTCAAAAGCGCTGGTTTTGGCTGGTCGGTAATGCAGCTGAATTTGCCCTGGAGCCGCGGATCTTTCATTCCATCAGCCTGGGTCTGATGGTGCTGATGCTGGTGTATGTTCCTTACGATCTTCTGGCAGGAATGTATATAGCATCCTTATCGTGCCTGATCATCGCCGCTATCTTTTTTTATGAGTATTACCGCTCGCGTTTTCTTCGCCGCAAACACCGGAGCATTGTTTTCGGGGTGGCCGGCCTTGTATTGTTATCTGTTAACTATTTTGCCAATGCAGGCGTTGAAGGCTCTACCGATGTGATCTGGCCTGCCTACCTGCTGCTGGTTCTGACCATTTGCGAATACAGGCAGATGATAGTTTGGTTGCTCGTTTACATGCTGGCATTTGGTTTCGTACATGCATTGGAGCATCGTTACCCGGGGCTGGTATATTATCCGTTCCACGATGCAGCCGGGCAGTTTACCGATCATATCACAGCCTTTCCAATACCGGTGATCAGTATGGCAATTGTGGTAGGACTGTTTCGCCGCAATTACGATAAGGAAAGAACGATCGTTGCACAGAAGGACGCCGAAAAAGCCAGGCTGCTTTCCATTCTTTCCCACGATCTGCGTGCTCCATTTATACAGGTACAGCAATATTTTGAACTGCTTAAGTACGATACGCTTTCGCAGGCCGACCGTGCACGCCTTGAGCAGGCATTGAAACAGACAAACGATCAGGGCCTGAACCTCGTAACCAACCTGCTCTATTGGTCGCGTTCTCAGCTCGACGGATTTTCAATGCGGCTGGCGCCACAGCCACTGGCAGCTACGTTGAAGAATACCCTCGAAACAACTACCCGCCTGTGCAATGAAAAAGGTATTACGGTTATTGCAGCTATCCAGCCGGATATTTATGTAATGGCCGATGCAGATATGCTGCAGCTGGTAGTACGTAACCTGCTGCAGAATGCTATCAAATTCACTGCTCCGGGCGGAACGATCAAGATAGAGACGGAGCCTGATAATAACTGCTGCAGCATTCATGTGAAAGATAATGGCAAGGGGATCAGGCCGGAGCAACTTGAAAATATATTCTCAGGCATTAGGCCAACACCTGGAACTGCCAATGAAAAAGGAGTAGGGCTCGGACTTCGTGTGTGTAAAGAATTCATGGAGCGGCAGGGCGGGCATATCGGCGTTAAAAGCGAGTGGGGCGAAGGATCATGTTTTACGGTAAGCATTCCTGTTGCGGTTAATGCTGCTACCTGACCTGCAATTACTGCGTCAATTGATGATCTCTCCTTTGTTGTTCTCCAGTTTTGCCCTGAATTTCTGAAGTTCTTCGGCACCTGGCCGTACCCAGTCTGTTAGTTCGCCAATGATACGTAGCGGCTCCGCGGAACGGTAAGACCGGGTAGGATTGCCCGGAAATTTTTTATCCGTCAGGTTCGGATCATTCTCATAAGCTCCCGCAGGTTCAACAATATAAACACGTTCGGTTCCGGTGCCCTTAGCCAGTGCGGCGGCCAGACCTGCGCCATTGGGCAGCGCAGTGAAATAGATATGGTTCATGACGAGCTCAGACTTATAATTCGAATTACCGCCCGGGGTGAGTAAGTCGCCCACTTTCAGATCTGATTTTGTACCATGATAAAAAGGTCCTTTATCGGAAGGGTTACGCTGAAACAAAGCTGCCAGTTCGCGATTGTGCTTTGATTTTTCACTATCGCCCAAGTGCTCATAACATGCTGCAAGGGCCGAATAAAGAGCCGGGAATGCGCTTTTAACCGTATCGTCATTTATTTGTAAAGCATGATGCAAGGCGGTTTCCAGCCAATCCAGCTTATGCTGAACATTTTTTTGATGCTTTGCGAGGTAATAAGCTGCCAGGAATTTTTCGAGGTCATTCTCCGCTTTGTCCCAGGCTTCCGAAAACAGGCGGGCCGCTGCTTCAGGATCACCGGTTTCTTCCATAGTCATGCCTTGCAGGCATAGTTTGATAACAGGGTTGAATGGCGAAAATTCCATGTGAATTTATTATGCTGTTTGGTGTTCCAATTACTGCTGTTTATTTCTTAAGCAGCAATAATAATGATCAGCCCGGCAAAGGATAATTTATATGATCACTCGCAAATTTATCCAAATACCTGAGCCATTCCTCTTCCAGGTCTTTTAAAGATTTCCGGTATATTTTTTTTACTTCTTTAAATCCCTTTTCCCATAGCTCCCTGAGTTTGTCATTGCCGTAAGTTACCAGTAAAAATCCTGTAAAGCTTCCTATCTGTGGGTAGGCGATCATGGCGTTCAGCGCATAAAAGTCTTTTGTGAGTGCAGTGAGGTTAAACAGCCGGCGCTCGTTTTTCAGGTATTTGCACAGGGAGTCTACCTGGTAGCGACTCCAGGTATTATCATAATAAACGGCCAGGCCTTCGCTGAACCAGTTGTTGGCCGGTTTGCCCCAGATATGAAAAGCATAATAATGCGTCAGCTCGTGTTTTGTTGCCAGAGAGTAATTGCTGTTGTGCAAAAACACGACAATATTGTTTTCCGGAATAGCAAACCCCTGCGCTTCGAACCCGAGTAGCCGCTTTATTTTTTCTTTTGAATCAACAATGATAATGTTGGCCGTATCTGCAAAACTGCTGTCGTTAAGAAAATGAACGATCTGTTGTCTTGTGGTTTCAAGATTTTTTCTGATCAGATTTGCATGCTGGTCTGCATACTGGCCCGGTTCAACAAATAAAATGAAATGGTCGGACTGATGCTTTTTCCAGGCTGCAGGAAGTTGATTTAAAAACTGGTCCAGCCTTGGGTTGCCTTTTTGTGCAAAGGCCACGGTGTACAGAAATGACATTGTCAGCAGGGCAATAAGCTTCATTTGCGGGGGAATGGACTTTTTTTTATATAGATTAATGGCATGGATATTTCGTTCATTTCGGGCTTTTTTCATAAGAGCCCGGCAAAAATTAAGTAAAACGGAGCTCTTTTATCGTAAAATCTGCCGCTGTATATTCTTTGCTATCGGGAATGGCGGCGAGATCGATTTTGTGATCCTGCCAGGTGGGGTTGTATTGCGGATGCGACGTGATCGGTTTAATAGCGATCGGCGCGTATGTTTTTGAATGATCAAAGTCAATATAATACCGGTATGCCCCTTCCATCAGCGAAGATATATAATAGCGTATTTGCTCATCCGCAACATCGCTTGTATCCAGTCCAGCCTGGCTGAACAGTTTTCTTACAGCTTTGGTTTCATCGTCGTTAAGCGGATTGGAAAGCGGGATAATGGTTGTGTGTATATGGTCGGGCAATTGCTTAAATGCCTCTATTAGATCGTGAAGTTCTTTTTTGGGTTTTTGTACGATCCGCAACTCCTGGATTTTAGAGCCGGCAGATCTTCCAAACATTGGGCTGCAGAAACCGGCATTATTGAGAATAATTAATGAGTGGTCAATCGTTAGGTGTTCGGTGGAATCAATGAAGAGCAGATAAGCGGCAGGTAACATGGCAGGCGGCGTTTTTGCAGTAGCTTTTGGAAAGTTCCGGAACTTTCCAAAAGCTTAGTTTATGGATGCTTTCTTATTTATTTCTGTCAGAACCAAATAGCGCTTACGACCAAGACTTATGTAATAAAATAAAAGAACAAATGCCGGAACTACTAAAAAAATAGTATAACTGATATTGAATATAGTTGTAAGAATAAAATGAAGGGCGAGTATCGCTGCCGCAACCGGCATGATCCAGCGGCCATTTTTGAATCCGCCGACCTCCAGGTATATCGTTTCATTGTCGTCAACCCGGATGAGCAGGTCAGGGCTGCTGCACCAGTCGATTTTTACAGTCAGCGTATGATCACCGGGAGTTGTTGTAAACGTTTTATGCTGACCATTTGAAATGTTGCCCGCCTGTTGCCCGTCTATGAAGACCTTATAGTCGCGCATCAGGTTATTGTATTCGCTGGTCCTTTGAATATGAATGGATGCCATATTTTTCAATGCGTAATTATGTGATTATTTTTTAGCGAGATAGCCGGTTATTTGGGGCTGGCTGCAGTAAACCTTTTGGAAAGTTCCGGAACTTTCCAAAAGGGCGTAATTATTTTTTTAGAAGATAGCTGGTTATCTGTGCCTGGCTGAGATCAAGCGCATCTGCATGCGGGTCTGAGCGCAGAAAAACAAACTGCTTATCGGGAAGTACAATCATTGAATTGCCGCACCGGCTACGGTCCTTGAAAATTAAATTCAGTAAAGTATTTGAGCTGTCGATGATAATGTTGCGGTCCCATTTTTTAAGTTTATTCATATTGTTACCGGGTTCTCTGAAGTCGAAAGCCGAAATATTCTTTCTTTTTGCCAATACCTGCTGCACTCTTTGTGTGTGGGCGGCTATTGTTTTTTGAATATAATCATCGCTCATCTGATCAAGGGTATTCCAGCAACTTTCATTGTTGTAATCATATTTGATGATGAGTGTGTCTTTTAATCCTGTGGTACTATACCTGGCCAAGAAGCTTAGTAAAGTGTTATAGGTTTCCTGGCTGAGCGAGTCGCTGAATATTCTGTTCTTACTGTCGTAGCTGTAAAGCGGCGCACTTGAAGCACATGCCGACAATAGTAGTATGCCGGAAAAACAGGTCAGGAAATTTTTTATATTTTTCAACATATGCGCGGCAGTTTAGCTTCGGTTAACAATGTAACTTTTGGAAAGTTTGAAACTTTCCAAAAGTTATTTCCCGACAAGGCGCCTGTGGTAATTTATCTGTCCCAGGTGATAGGCCAGGTGCGTTGCCAGATGCACTAAAAAGTATTCAGTTGTTGTTTTTTCTGCAAACACCAGCACAGGGTATTCTTTTTTCAGATCTGCGTCAGCCAGCTTTCCGAGAGCATCTTTAATTACTTGTATGGTATCGGTTAATTTGCTAACGAGTTCTTGTCGCGGAATATCTTTCTGTGAAAATTCGAGTTCCCTGTTTCTCACATAACCGGTCTTCCCTAATTCCTTGCCAATATAAGTGTTCAGGTTGCCGACCAGGTGTAATGCAAGGTTTCCTGCAGCGTTTGAAATGCCACTTTCGATACGCCAGATCGTTGATTCATCGCGGTATTGATTAAGTTCGCTGATCACCTTGTTGAGATCTCTTTCGAAAAGTGCGGTTAGTGTATTTGCGAGCATGTTCAGGATTGTTAACTAAATATACTCTTTAAACCCGGCAGAATGGTAATAGATCTTAGTAAATTTTCATTTTTTGAAATGCCTGTACAGGCAATCAGGAACTCTTTCCGGGCTGTATTATTGCCGGTTGGTTATGGATCTTTTGAAATTCACAAGGTTTACAATTCCCCATGCTGCAAGGAGTAGTTCAACAGCAATACCGGCTAAGAAGTAAATACCCGGAATTCCGTCAGAAAATAAACTGATGATCCTTCCGAGGGCCAGGCCGGCCATAAAAACAATGTTCGTAATCGTTGCCGTTAACCACAGTTTCTGGTTGAAAACACCAATGAGCCAGAGAGAGCTCATGGCCAGATAAAGTCCCATAAGTGCCCGGAATATGTTCTTCAGGCTGGTGTGCTCGACAGCAAAGCCGAATAGCCTGGGCAGGATACGGCCGGGACAGACTCCGTATGCCAGACCGATACCAGATATCAGTAATGCCGAAACTAAAAGGTGAAAATTTTTCAAAGGAGTGTTTTTTGTATTTGAGGGAGTTCAGTATAGCGCATCATTTCCCAACTACTTCATAACACGATTCCAGTGCCGGACAATACAAATGCTGACCAACCAATTTATATGGTGCTGAAATGAGTTTCCCATTGTGTTTGAACGTAAAAGTATTTTTATTGAGCCGTAGGGGTGATTCGTCAGGAAAGCTGAAAATGATCCTGTAGGTGATTTTGCCGGAACCCTCAACCAGGTATACATTGCTATGGCCATGCCAGGTAGATGCAGCTTTTGATTTCTTAAATTCGGAAATTACATTAAGGCTTGCCGAATCAACAGTTAAAACGCCGAGGTATATTCTTCTGGCCGTATCAATAGGGCTTGTCTGAATATATGTTTTGTTTTTAACGCCGGCAATAATGATCTTTTTGAATGCACTTGTTTTAGTTTGACCAATGCATTTATTAAATACCATGAATAAAACAAGGGTTAATATGTAAAAATGCAGACTTCATGTAATTGAACCTGTTGCTAATTTAGAACAGCAAGCAGCTGTTTTTATCAGTAAGTATATTCCTTTACAGAAACCATATAAATTTCCCGTTTGCGTTTGCCATTTTTTTTAACCGTTACCTTGAAAATATTTTCCTCTGTACAGTTGCCAAAACTATCATAAGTATATTCTCCTTCAAACGTTGTTTCACTGCCATCCGGATTTTTTCTTACCCAGTGTATTAAATCACCATTCGTGTTATATACGGTATTGACGTCAGGGAATTTACTTGCTTCTGTGAAACTAATTTTTATGGTCTTGCTGGATAGAACTTTGCCATCATTGGATATTACAGATGTAAAGGCTTCGTTTTTATCATATGAATATGTGGCTGTTTCTTTGCCCTTTTGATTGCCATTCCCATCAAATAGCGATAATTCTATCGGATGGCCTTTTTCATTACAAACGATATCTGTTTGACGGATGACGCGGCCGATTTCATCTTTATCTGTTACGCCGATTAAAAAGAAATTGTTATCATAGGTGAAAACCGAACTTTCTTTAAAATACGCGAACTTCATCCATCTTTCAAAAACAGACGCGAGCACAATTCTGTGAACTGTGTCGTTTGTATAGCTCGCTTTTGTTTTCAGCATGCCATTAGCATCATAACTTTCTGACACTTGGACCATGCCTGCATTGTCGAAGACGATGACGTCCTTTGCAACATTATAACCACTTGCAGTAAAAGAAGTTGTTATATGTACAATTTTTTTGGGTCTTTTGGTCTTATATGACCTTTGTGCATTTAACTGCAATGCAGAAAAAATATTCTGCGATCTGGCAGATCCAATAAGAAATACTGCGAGGAGAAAGATTGTCAACTTGCGCATAATCAATACTTGCTGCAAATATACCCACCTTGGTAATATGAGGAGCCCGCATCCGGCTTCCGGGACTTATGGAAGGTAAATTGTTTTGATCAACAATTGTTGATGTCGTCGGGCAATTTGTAGAAAATTGACAATGCCTTAATCTCAACAATGCCTTCATAAGTCATCCGTTTAAAAATCGAACTGTCATTCTTGTCTAAATCCAGTTTGTCGGGGTTTGAAAGCCTGAAGCTGTCCTTGTCGATAAACACAAGTTTTCGTTTTTCAAGTGAATTGTCTGCCCATTTGATTGTGAGCAAACTGTCTTTTAATTCGTAGGTTCCTTTCCTGAGGTTTTCAGTAAGAATAACGCCATCCCTCAGCCCTTTATGTATAAAGCAGCTGCCTTCTTTCTGGAAGTAAAATGATGTAGTGGCTGCTGAATCCGAAAACTGCCATGTGCCAACAAGGGAAGTCGTTTGGCAAAACCCTGCTTGGATCCCGGAAAAAAATATCAGTAGTATAAATAAGCGTCTCATTTAATTGAATTTGTCAAATGATAACACAATATATCAGGATTTTCCTTGACTGGTTCATCTGAATTCAGGAACAAAAATTTCTCTAATAGCTTTACAGAGCTGATATTCTCTTTATGCAGGTATGCTTTAATTTCTGCAACCTTGATTACATGGAACGCATAGTCGATAACTTTTGCTACTGCTTCCTGCATAATCCCCTGCCTGTGAAATTCCGGCAAAAGTTCATATCCGAGTTCACATGCTCGGTTTTCGTCTGAAAACCCGAACAGGCAAATTGTGCCAATTAATATGTTTGGGTTATGTAAAGTGATGACCCAATATAAAGCACTGCTTTTAATAATCTTAGTTATAAAATCTCTTGCGTCATCAATTGTATTGCTTATTGGCCTGTCGAGGTATTTATTTACGTTAACGTCTGAGCGTAAGGTGAAAATTCGCTGATCGTCATGGATTGACAGTTGCCTGAGTGTAAGCCTTTCTGTTATCAGAATTGGGAAAGTATTGTGTTTTCCTTTTAACATATTGACAGTTCGTGATCAAATCCATGTATTCAATTAATTGCCTGGCCGTGGTAATCAATAAAAATGCTTTAGTTTGCGTTCAAGTGATCCCGGATAAAATGCTGCTGTTTTTCAAAAAATGCGCCTTATGTAAATGTCGCCAAAACCAGAAGCGATGAATTCTTCGGTAGACATGTAATTTGTAAAATCTGTAACAGATCGCCAGCCATTCAGTTCAAACTGCATGCTTTCGCCTATTGAAAAATTACATTCAATTTCAGGGTTATATTTTGCTATCTGACTTATGCAATCTTTAGCTTTTTGAGTCTGCTCGGGTACAGTATATTCAAAGGAAATCATATCTACAACATAGGTGAGGCCCTTTAAAACTTCGAGCTCATAACCTTCTACATCTATTTTGATGAACTTTGGTAAACCATATCTCTCAATCAATAGGTCCAAAGTTGTCATTTTAATTTTTATTGGCTTTGCCCATGTATAATTCTTAAATCTTTCTTTTTTTACATGTTCAATCCATTCTTCGGAAAAGGATGAAATTGTATGAGAATCTGCAATAAAAAAATCTTTGGTTTCCTCTTTCTCTCCGAGGCCCATAGGGACTATTTCAATGGTATTTCCAAACTTCTTTTTTAAAATAGTATAGCATTCTTTTTGTGGTTCAACGGCAACTACTCTTGCACCTATATTTAACAATGGCCTTATTCTATTGCCAAGATTGGCGCCTACATCAAACACTAAATCTTTTGGCTTGATAAATTCGCCATAAAACCTTTGCCGCGCTTTAATAACTTCTTCTGATTCTTCTTGTAAATTGGGTGTTAACCCTCTGAGTAACTTTACAATTTTGGGCCCTAAGATAAATTTTAATACTTTTTTCATTCAATCATTAATTTATTCCTGCACCAGCAACCAGACAGGTCTTGCTTTTCAATCGAAGAAACATTTTTGCAGTCACTAATTATACCGCTATAAATGTTTGAGAAGATTCGGCCACTTGTATTCCTAATAAAGCTATACCTGATCAGCTCATAATTTGGCCTCAACAACCCGGGTTAACCTGAGCCAAATTACTTTAGTCAGCGTAGCCCTGCAAATTTTTCGGTAACTTTTTATGCTGGCAAGGAAAGAATGGTAAAAGCCGGACAGAATGCAATAGCCTAATTTGCAGCCATGTCATTGTTCCGGCTTTGTAGTTTAGCAATCTCTTTCTTTTCCTGGTTTGGTATTTGCCAGCCATCTATCCATTGCATTGCTTCTTCCGGGTTAGTAAAAAAACGCTCTCTGTCGCTGCTGAATCTTGTCTCATATAGCTCCATTTTAGTCTCGTCCTGGTGCGAATGTGCAGCTCCAACGCATTGGATTCCTCTGGTGTTTTTGAAAGTCATTGTTTTGGCTTCTTCTTCAAACAAACCCAGGTAACCTGTTTTCCAGCCATAGTCGGCAAGTGTTAACGGAATCACAGCCCTGAATCTTTTATGTGCGTCAAGATTTACGGCTTTAAAGCCATGCATATTGATAAAGATCTTGAATGTGGAATTGTCTTCAATCTGGTCTAATGCGTTCCTGAAAGATGCCTCCCATTGCTCGATATCTTCTTTTTCGATGTCGCCGCTGATATGTGTTATAAGTAGTCTTTTTTCAGAGTGCCAGCTGGATGCTGTGATTTTAGTGGATACCATTTTGTCGATTCTTTGTTATTGGTTTTTAGTATTGTGGTCTGACAGGTTTTGTTCCCCGGACTTAAGTTATGATTTGCTTACGTTACAGGCGAAGGTGATTATATTTGGTTGTTACCTGTTTTTAGCAATTAAGTTTTTTGTTTTTAGTATTGCGGACCGGCACTTTGTTTTTTAAATACCAGTCAATAATCCTGTTCCTTAACCTGTCATAAATATCATCGTCTGTATATGGCTTGTTTTCTTTTGATATTGTATCAAGATCATTATTTATTTGACGTATGGTCTCTTTGCTGAACAAAGTCGTGTCTGCCAGGTGTTTCCTTAAATAAGATACGAGGATGCCATGACAGTCCGGGTTGAAATTGATATTACCATTACGTTGCGCTTCGTCTGCAAGCTTTTCTATCGCACGCAATAATTCTCCCTGAACGGTTTCAGCCTGTCCTGATTTGGGAACATAGGTTTTCCAGATAAACTGACCGATTTTTAAATACTCCTCCGCCGTCATTTTCTGTGCACTTGTATTGCTGTTTAAAAAGAAAAGCATGGTTGCTGAAAACAGGATTTTTTTCATGATCGGAATGTTGAGTAGCCTGGTATATAACAGTATTATTGCGGTGCTTCCGGTAAAGTTAAATATCAGGAAGCAAAGCGCTGTATTATCCCGGCGATCCAACATTAATAATTCGTTGCAATTTTATTTCAAAATAAAGGTTGCATTTACATTGGCCGTCACTTTTATTTTTTCAAACTCGATTTTAGGCATTTCGTTATAACCATTATTCTGAATTGATGCCAAGCCCCTGATTTTGATCCCTGCTACCTGATCTTGGAACGGCTGTGGAAAATTATTGTCGTTATCTGCAATATGAATAGCCGACCCGATCGTTTGATCCAATGGCTTCGTCAGGGCAATGGCTTTTTCTTTAGCGTCAATGATTGCCTTAGTCCGCATTTTGTTTTGGAGCTTCCTGAGTTCAGAATGATCCACCCGCTCGATGGAAGTATTCGATATCCCGAGCTCTTCAAGTTTCATGAATACTTTACTGGCTGTTACGGCGTCTGTTACTTTAAGCGTATAACTTTTTGTCTTGATCACGTCTTTGCTCTTCAAAAGATAGAATTTGAAGTTGCTCGACATATCAGAAGTGGTCAGATCGGTTTCCGTGTTTAGCCCTAAGCCTTTTAAAGCTGAGACCATTTTTTGTTCCAGTTCTTCAATGGAAACCCTGTCGCGCGTGTCTTTTTCTGAAAGCAGAATACGAATATAGATTTCATCAGGTGTTACCAATGTGTCGGCACTGCCAGTGACCTCAATGTACGGTACATCTATAAAATTCTTTGTCTGGGCACTTGCTGAACTGAGTGAAATGAGCAGGAGGGCTAAAAATGTAAGTCGTTTCATATCTTATTTTTGAAAAGGATGCCGGGATGCGTGAGATTACACAGGTAAGCATAAACTTTTTCAAAAATAATTTGAAGGGGTTCTGGAGGCCAGCCCTTGCCAAGCCAATGTTGCCGGGAGGGGTTGCTCTTTTTATAACAGCTTATTCACACAGCAGCATCCATGAAGTGCCATATTTGTCGCGGAGCATGGCAAATCTTCTTGCAAAGAAAGTCTGCTCCAGTTTCATGAAAATTTGTCCATCTCTGGAAAGTACTTCATAAAGGTGTTCTGCATTTTCAGGTGTATCAGGTCTGAGTGTAAGGTAGACGCTTCGCATTGGTTCAGCGTCCGGAACGTCAGCTCCTCTGATAATTGTACCACCTATTTCTATCATTGCATGAAGAATAGGCCTGGTCCATTCTTCAGGAAAATTGGCGGGTATATGTTCGTGCGGGAGCATCATTTTTATTGATCCGCCAAGAGTTTCTTCATAAAACTTGAAGGCTTCTTCGCAATGCCCGGGATAATTAATGTAAATGTCAAGGCCTATTTGCATGTTGTATATTTAAAAGTTAACTGGTTGGCTATTAATATCATTTGGAGACAATATATAGACAAATGTCCGCTAAAGAAAGCTTTGCGAAGATTAGGCAATAGAATTACCACTGCTATCTTGAACATTAAACCAATTAGTTAAGCCAAATCATATCACACACCATAGTCAAGCAAACTTTCAAATACTTTTATTTTGCCCGCGAAAGTACTCGATGCCTGGTCCGAATCACAATATTTGATGCACCCTATTCTGACGTCCAACTTTTGGAAAACCAACGTCGTCTGCATTTTCTATGACGTGATGATTTTATTTCCTCTGTTTTTAATTAGGAGCACTTCAACGATTTTAGCAGCAAGTTCGTCATCTATTTGTAAAGTTCTGGAAACAAATTCAAGGAGATTTTTTTCTCGTTCGTTAATAATTCCATCTGCCAGCACTATTTCTGTAGCCATTGCAAAAACAGTTGCCTTATCCTCCTCTTTTATTACTGCCGCACAACCTTCGATCAACTTTTGATTTCCCAGTTCATTTGATATTTGCATTGCAATTTTATAAAACGGAATGATTTCTATGTTTTCGAACTTCTGCTTAAAAATCAAAAGTCTTGATAACATATCGATTTCTACATCTGACACATCTCCATCAGATGCTGCACAAGCATATAAAACGCCCACCCATGCTTCGTAGTCGTTGAGCGACGTATAGGATTTTGTATTTGCTTGTTGCTTTGCGGTCGGCGAGAATATTTTGTCGAAAAGTCCCATATTGAAAGGTTTTAGTTAAAAATTACGTATAGTGTTTCTATGCTTTGCGGAGATTGAGTATTCTGTGATAGAAGTGTAAGCTTGACTTTCTTTTATCCAATTTGTTTAAAAAAAGTGATATGTTCCGTTCTACCAGACTCACAACCTCTTCAAAGCTGTAATAGCATTTTGATATTCCCTGAATGCGTTGCCGAACTGTTCTGTAAATTCATAATTACTGAACTCATATTCTTCGTTAAGACCTGTATTGGTTTGCAAACTAATTTCGCCATACCGCACAATCGGAATTTGATAGTTTCCGTTAAAGCGCTTGTCCGGGGTTCCGTTCTTGTTAACCTTAAACCAGGTTTTGTCTATAATTTTTGAGTCGCCAGGAACTGTTCCTGTTTCAGTAAACCGTACATAGCTTTGACTAAAGATTATTTCATCAAGGCCTATCAGTGCAAAGCTTGTTTTTGAGGAATACATAACGATGAAGCCCGGATAAAAGTATAAATCTGCACCGTTTGCATTTTGAAAATGTAATGCTTCAAAGTTGGATCTTATATCAGGCAGGGCTTTAATGCCAAACTTTACATCAGTCTTTTGCACAATAATGCTTGCTGATGAACGGGCGGCAACCCGGTCTTGCGAATGCGCACTCGTTACATCCCAGATTTTGTGGGAAGTTGTCAACTGTTTGAAAGCAGTGACAAGCTTGTCGTATTTTTCCTGTATCTCCGGCTCAAAATCTATGTCAAGGCTTACATAGCAGTTCTCAATTTGCTCTTTTAGCTGTTTAATCGCCTCCTGCTGTGCCCTGATATCTGTTTTTATGTTTTCTGCAATTGACCTTTTGATGAGACCGTAAAGCAGAATGTAACTTGCTGTCAGTTTAAGCTTTGAACTTCCAACGGCTGCCTGGATTTTAAGCAGGTCGTTTTTCAGGTCTTTTCTCTGCTGGTGTGCCATTATTATAGCTTCTTTCACACCTTGCATATCCTGGCTTGTAATTTCCTGAATATCCGCGCTGAAAATATTGTCTTCTGGTTCTGTAGTTGGCGGATGATAGTTTTGCGGCGCTGGATTATTGCCGGCGCCTGATAGTTTTTGTCTGTTGCGGATCCCGAGTATGGGTATGCTTGTATTTAGAAATGTTCCCGACTTGCCAAATGTCATGCTTGCACCCTTCACTCCAATAGAGGTGCTAATGCCTTTTTTGCTAAAATTCAAGTGGACACCAGGTATGATTTTAATTCGCCTTCGATAGCTCCATGCCATGTTGATAGGTTTAATTATGTTAGTCCTGTTTGATTCCTATTGCAAACAAAACTTTTTTTCTCGGCCTGGAATACGGGTTCCCGTAAAGTCGGGGCCTTTTAAAAAATAATTAAATCCTAATTATGAAAGTGCAGGATGTCCATGTATTCCAGCGCTTCTGCTAATAGTTTCGGCACGAACAAAAAAAATCACAGGCCGTTAAACCTGTGATTCCGGCATATGGTTGCTTTATGCTAAACTTTGCCCAATCTGTAAGTGGGTACCAAGCACAACCCTGTTCCAAAGATTGATGGTAATTACGGCCGTTATAATATCTGCGATCTGGGTTTCGCTAAAAAATTGCAAGGCGTTGGAATAGGTCTCATCTGATAATCCCTTTTGATGGATTAATGTCATTTCTTCCGTTATTGCCAACACGATCTTTTCTTCTTCCGTAAAAATATCCTCAGTTTCTCGCCATGCATTCAATAGAAAAATACGCTGGTTTGTTTCGCCATTTTTAATGGCGTCCTGCGTGTGAATATTGATACAGAATGCACAACCGTTGATTTGTGAAGCACGTATTTTTATGAGTTCTTTGGTTGTCCTGGATATGGAAGCGGTTGAAAGATACATTTCCAGGCCAATCATCGCTTTTAGTGCATTGGGAGCAACTTCCTTAATGTTAAATCGTTTTTGCATTGTATTATTCTTTTAATAATTGTTCAATGCAAAATTGGAGAATAAAAAAATCGAAGAACTTAAACTGGTTTAAGAAAGAAGTCTTTTACGGATCTCGCTTAAATATTCGGGAGTGAAACCAAGATAGGAAGCAATTAAGTATTGGGGAACACGTTGCACGAATTCGGGATGATTTCTGACAGCCTGCAAATAAAATTCTTCTTTAGAAAAGGAAAAAAGAAACTGGATACGCTTTTGAGCTGCTGCATAAGCTCGCTGGTACACGAAACGGAAATATCGTTCCATTACCGGAAATGCTTCTAACAGCTTTTCCTGTTTCTCTATAGTGATATAAAGTATGATTGATTTTTCTACAGCCTGAATATAAAATTGGGTAGGGACTTGTTTTTCGTAAGCAAAGTTGTCGGTAAGCCACCAGGTTTCTATAGCAAATTCGGTGGTTTGTTCAGTGCCTTTTTCGTTGATGTAGAACTTTCGCAACAAGCCGTTCAAAACAAAATAATGATGTCTGCAAATCTGTCCTGCCTCTAACAGGTTTTCCTTTTTGGCTACCTCTTTTGTGCTGAAATAGGTTTTAATTTCTTCAAATTCTTCGTCAGAGACTTGTGCGAACTTGCTTATATGTTTTTTGAATATTTCAGACATTTTGTTTTACGGGTTGGGTGTGTGAGATTGCAGTAAAGGTAAAGACTTTGCGAAGGTAGGGGCATGTGTGATCGCACTGCTGGTTTTGGCCACTACAACCTCGATTAGCTGAAGCCAAATTACAAAAGCCGACTAGAATTCTCCCGTTTCAGCGGGACTGATGGGTGCTATTCTGTCGCCTTTTTTGCAAAACCAATATTATAATACGGCTTAAATCAGCTTCGCTTTGTTAACCTTGCCTGGTTCTTCGAGCTATTATTGTTTGTATAAAAGAGAATACTAATATTCCTGCCAGTGAAATTTCCGAAATCAAATCTGATTTTTCACTGAGCCACTCAAATACCTGGTCAATGTAATTGTACCAGAAAAAAACACTGGCGCATACTGATGTAAAAATGCCGATAAGAACCTTAGCGAATTTTCCCTTCTCGGATCTGCCTATCCAGATAACAAATAAAATCATAACAAAAACGGCCGGAATAAGAGAAAGAATCTCTTTAACCTTTGACATTGGACTGTCCAATTGTTTCAGTGCAAATAGCAATAATAAAAAGATCAGGATGATAAAAAAGAAGATCCATTCCTTCGCGATTCGGTTTAGTTTCTTATTCATGTTAAAAAGTTTAGTAAATAAATTTTCCTTTAAATATATCACCATAGGATACGCTCCGCGGCTTGCGTACAAAATGAAAGGATTTTGCGAAGGTGTGGTATCTGTGATCCTACTGCTGGCTTGGCACTACAACCTCGATTAGATAAAGTCAAATTATAAAAGACGATTAGAAGTCATCCATTTAAACGAGATTGATAGGCGATATTCTGTTGCCCAACTTTTGCAAAACTAATGTTAGTTGCAGTTTAGGTCTGTTGCACTTAATGATTACTTAGTCACGCGTCAATTTTTGTCCTTCCCATTGATCAATCAAGCGATTCCATTTATCCTTTGAGACCGGCAAAAGCCATTTGTCAAAATATGTATGATAATCTACTTTGCCGCTGCTACTATTCTGCAAACTCTCGAACAAGCCGACCACAACTAAATTTTCTATGTCTGTATCACAGTTGGACAGAATGAGTTCAACTTGAACAAAGAAATTTGTAAAAATGTGAGTTTTAGTTTCAATATTACTTATGATGAATCTTCCTATTTCAGCTATGTCCAAATAATAAAGCCTCTCCTTTTCCAGGTCACTATATTCTTGTTGAAGATACTGAGCAAAAAATTTGTTTAAGTCTGAATTAAACTGAGTGAGGAGCTTGAATACTTCATCAATACTTAAATGATTGAATCTCATTTTCAAATTTCGAGAGGATTGAATAATTGCAGCGGCCAGAGCTTTGCGATGTGGCGATAGTCTGTCTTAATGTCGCCTGGTAAGTTATTCAAAAGTTGATCAGTGATCCATAGCCCAGCCCATATTCTATCCCGCCATATCGCAAAACCTCTTGTTGGCGGTGCGTTGTTCTTGCCTGATCAAACCTATATTTTATTTGCTACTTTATCGATTTCCAACACTGCAGGTGCTTAAAACTATTGCACTAAAGTTGATTTTCAATAGCCAGCTTATCTATAACTGACCATACTTGTTCAATCTTTCCCTCGTTAAATTGATAAAAAACATTTTCTGTAAAAGAAACCCTCTTCCCGTTTATATGCAGACCAAGAAAGTCCTTTTGTGGTGTACAGTCAAAACGTAATCTGCTGGCTAAATAAATATTATTAGAAACCAATAGTTGAACTTCAAAATGCAAGTCAGGAATTTCATTAAAGTTTTTCTCCAACATTTTTTGATAACCTGATAATCCAATCTGTGATTATTGTAGCATACATTATCGTGAACAAATTTCGCTAAACTTATTATATCACGCTTGTTTAAACATTTAATATATTCTCCGTAGATATCATTATAGCTATTCATTAACCTTATTTTTAAAATTGAACATATTTACCTGACAGGTTTTAATATCAGGGGCAGGTTATGTAATTTTTATTAAGACCGTCAGTTACGATGACCGCCAACGTAAAAGGCTTTGCGAAGGTTGGGCCGTCCGTGATCCCACTGCTGGCTTGGCCACTGCAAGCCCGATTAGCTGAAGCCAAATTACAAAAGTGGATTAGAATTCTCCCGTTTTTAAACGGAACTGATGGGGATTTCTGTCACCCAACTTTTGCAAAACCAATGTTGTAGGCAGTTTATTTTGTAATCAAGCTGACTGAATGCAGTTGAAACAAATTGCTATCGGTATTTGCAAGCCGGTCTAAGTATTCGCTATAGTCTTCCTCACTTTCAAGAAGCGAAAATCGCATTTTAACTTTACTTTCAAGTATTTCAATTGCCGCTGAGGTAAACCCATTAGATAAGGTCTCATATTTTAATTTATAGCCAATTCTTTCCTTAGCGAGACTCTTTGTTACATTTTGAATTGTTAGTTCTTTTGGTTTGTCAAATATCCATTTATATAATCGCAAACTTTGTCCACCACTCAATGTATAAATGCGGTCGGAATAAATTAAAGATAATTTCTCCTCATCGTTGAAGTGAAACTCAATGTCTCCATAAAACCAGATTGGACTGTTGTAATTGTCCGCATAAGTGTCATCTGGGTCAGGAAAGTTGTTTATTATCCATTCTTTGGTTTGTCCTATTTTTATATAGTCAAACTTACCAGTCTTTATAAATGTTAATAAGTCAATGTCTATTGGTTCAGTTACTATCATGTCTTAATTGCGCACAACGTTAAGGGCTTTGCGAAGGTTGGGAATTTGTTGATCGCCCAGCCCGTCATAAATGCCCATTTGAAAATATGTTGTTTAAGTTAAGAATTAAAGTTGAGTATTGAATGTCGAGCCCAACTGCTGCTAATGCCTGCACATAGATGATGTACATTGTCCAGCCCTGCTTTTGCAAATACTTTTGTTGTGCGCTGTTTATCGTTTTCTAAGCTCATTAATATATTCTAAAAAATTATTGGCAGTGTCACTTTCTTTTTTGTGTAAATTTTCTAAAATGTAGTATTTATCACCTGACATAAGCTTTCCATAAACTGCTGCAATATCCAAATAATTATCAATCATTCTCTTTTCCAAAAATTCCTCGTTCGCTAAAGTTTCTTTCTCAAATTCCGAAAACCCATCATCAACTAATTTTTTTCTTATTCTTGATTTTAGCTCAATTATCTCTTCGCAAAACGGACTTAAACATTCTCGATTGTGCAATGATTGATATCTCCCAGACCACATGTAAATTGGAACTATCTTATCATGATATGTTGCTTGTAACCTATTAGTTCCGAAAATAGAAGCTAAAACGATACCATCATAATCGGATTTGATAGTCTCATCTAAAATGTTTTTTTCAATAGCCGAATAATAATCTCCCCATTTTTCAAAATGGATAAAGTCATTTTCAAGTACTTTTTGTAATAACCCGTCATGAGTCACAAAATGATATTCAAATCCTTCTTGTTCGCCTTTGCGAATTGGTCTATTGGTATATCTTGGGATTAGTTTTATCTTTTCTTGCTTTAATTTAGTCTCGATAAGGTAAAAAAGGGTTGTTTTACCAACACCTGACGGACCGCTTAACGTAATAATTTTACCCATTTGATTACTTTAATTCTTTTAGAATAGTGATTTCAGTTGTTCCGTTTGATATTCTGTCGCCCTCAAAATTGATAAACCCATCTTCCTTCATTTTATTCAACTCGTCCAACAACTCGGGAGGGTTTATTCCATTTTCTATTGCTAAATCCACAATATAATCAGCTATGATTTTACGTCTTTTTTTCTTTATAGAAATAAAAGAACGGAACAGATATTCTCTTAATGTCTCTTCTTTAACGACTGCTTCAATATTTTTGGTCTCTACTACAGCCTTATTTAATAAAGTTGTCAAGGAGGTTTCTAAACTTTGTAGTTTGTCACCTGCTTTGCTTTGTTCAGCTAAAACTTTTGAAAGCTCTGATGAGAGTTCTGTCTTTAAATTAGCTATTTTATGCTCAGTCTTTTTTGCCAGTTCGTCTTCTATGCTTTCAGGTTTTTGAAAGTTTTGTTGTCCACTCCAAATATGTCCACGCATGTCAGATACAGTATCTTTTACAATTGAAAACGTATCTGAATATAGCTTGTCAAAAAGCTTTTCTAGCTTTTCAACGCTAGACATAACACTTTTTGAGGCTTCATTAGTTTTATCTGAAGCTTCACTTGATTTATTGAAAAATGCCCACGATAGCCATATAGCAATAATTGCTAAAATTAGTGAAGCTATTGAGGCTACTAAAGAAATAACATCTACGATTGTCATGTCCATTTATATTTAGTTTGGTTCTGTCAAATAGCACACAATGTTAAAGGCTTTTCGAAGGTTAGGTCATCCGTGATCCCACTGCTGGCTTGGCCACTACAACCCCGATTAGCTGAAGTCAAATTACAAAAGACGATTAGAATTCCCGCAGCTGATTGGCCAAATTCTGTCGCCCAACTTTTGCAAAACCAATGTTGTGTGAAGTTTTATCAGGGTTAAAAAGCTAAAGCAAATAAGCTAAGAATATAATTGTTACTATTCCAGTTGAAAGAATACACAATAGTGAATACATGTTAGTTTTGCCTATGCTTTTTCCCCATTTGGCAATATCTGCGAATGGCTTTTTCCTTATATCAGACTCAAATCTACTTTTCTCCATCATTCGATACTCTACAAATAAGAGAAGCATAAGATTTGCAATTGGAATTAATATTGTAGAGAGCGAAATTTCTTTTTCTAATTTGGAAAGTGCGAAATATCCAGCGATTAAGATATTGTTGAATGTAAAAAGCTTGTCGTGAATACGATCAAAATGCTTCAATGTATTCTTAAGTCCCTCTTCCTCTTGTTTTTCCCATCTTTTATCCATGTCGGATAATTCTTTTTCAGTCAGCAGCCCATGCTCTTTTGCAAAATCATCATCCATAATTTTTAATTTTGGTTTTGTGGAGGGTGTCATTAATTGCACACAACTTTAAAGGCTTTGAGAAGGTTGGGCCATCTGTGATCCCACTGCTGGCTTGGCCACTACAACCTCGATTAGCTAAAGCCAAATTACAAAAGCCGATTAGAATTTCTACAGCTGATGGGCGATATTCTGTCGCCCAACTTTTGCAAAACCAATGTTGTATGCAGTTTAGGTTACTCTGATAATAAGCGTTTTCTCCAATCCGAAAGTATTTCGACTACAGGAAAGAAGTTCATTTCAGCATTGATAAACGAATATCCCTTTATTATGGGCGACTGCAGAATATCAACATTCTTGTCACTGTCAAGATGAAAATGATTAAGTATGTTTAAGGTGCCAGGATGAGGTTTGTCATCTTTACGATGTTTATGATAGTTCGCGAGTCCAATTATTAGTTCGATCGCTGTCTTGTCAAAACCAGGAATGTTAGTATATTTTTGGTAATAGGCTGTTTTATTAGTAGTCGAGCCAGACAAGTCAAATATTGTAGAGTTGATATAATTCTGAAAAGCTAGTAAAGCAAGTCCAATAATTGGCTCTGCTTCCTCCAGCAACCATAATCCATCATACCAGCCGTTTAGTGTTCTCTGTGTTTTTAAAAAGTCTACGGAATCGTCTAATCCTTTTACGATATATTCCAAACTTGACAAATGAAAGTCAATTTCTTTCCAATGAGTCATCATCGGCTTCTCGTATTAATTGCATACAACGTTAAAGGCTTTGCGAAGGTTGGATAATCCGTGATCCCACTGCTGGCTTCGCCACTATAGACTCGATTAGCTGAAGCCAAATTACAAAAGCTGATTAGAATTCACACAGCTGATGGGCGATATTCTGTCACCCAACTTTTGCAAAACCAATGTTGTGTGCTGTTAAAGGTCTACATGAACGTTTGTGCTTTGATAATATTAATTGTTGGATTGATTTTTTCGATGATTTCTTTAATAAAGCTGAAGTCCTGGTTGCTCATTGCCCTTCCAGTTATCACCTCTTTGACTTCGACATCCACGTAGAGTTTGTCAGTTACGAATACACGTTCTTCCTCTTCATAAGCCCAAACATTTAGTTTGTGAGACAAAATCTCTCGCGGTGTGTCTTGTTCGATTTGCCCACCGTTTAAATAATGAATACCCGTATACTGAATAGGTCTTATGTCATACTTTTGGGGATTGATTGTTAATCCAATCGCGACACCTCGGTGTCCCTCCGAATAGTGTGACCACATCAACTCATTGTTGTTCTTTCGGGAAAGAGAACATAATCTCAAATCGCCTTTATCGGACGATATTTTCCTTAACATTGATTTGTCAAGTTCGCCTTTGTTATAGTAATATTGTCCCTCCATTGGATCGTTGAGGTCAACATATTTAGCTGCAAATAGCCTATTTTTCATTATGATGTCAATGAAAAACCTAAAATTTTGAACGCCTCTGTATTTGTAAAGTATTTTTTCCATAGCAGCGTGTTTGAACAATAGCACACAACGTTAAAGGCTTTGCGAAGGTTGGGCCATCTGTGATCCAAATGCTGGCTTGGCCACTACAGCCCCGATTAGCTGAAGCCAAATTACAAAAGCCGATTAGAATTTCCATAGTTGATGGGCTCTATTCTGTCGCCCAACTTTTGCAAAAACAATGTTGGGCGCAGTTCGGTGTCAGGAATTTTCTACCTCATTCCTAAGTTTTTGATCAATTAGATTTTGAACTTTTCGTACCCAATTATTGTATCCGTAAAAGGAAAGAAATAAACCTATAATAAGGCCGCATAAAGAAATAATGGAAAAATAAATCAATTTTTTAGTTTCAGCTTTTTGAAGATTGAGTAAATGGGCTGTTAAGGCATCATGCAGTTTGGAAGCGGCCCAGCGTTCCACCAATATCTTTTTCCCTTCTACTGCTGCGACTGATGTACTGTTTAACTGTTCACGTATCCGTGTTACCTCTTTGTCACCAATGTCTTTTTTCTTTATTCCGAGATTTCTTAAGAGTGAAATTTCGATAGAATCGATAGATGTTAGGGAAGTAAGCCTATCAAGCTCAATTTCTGAAAGGAGACTATCTTTAAAAAAGGTACTCTCACTTTTTAATATTTCTATTTCAATTGCATTACTCGATCCTTCAATTTTATCTACTTGGTTTATATAAAGAATGCACGAGGCGAGAATTATCAATAATCCAGACATGAAAATGAACTTGTACAAATTGTCCGTGGGCAATGTTGATGATATCATTTAATTGTCATTTTTATTGCGCCTAACGTTAAAGGCTTTGCGAAGGTTGGATAATCTGTGATCCCACTGCTGGCTTGGCCACTACAAACCCGATTAGCTGAAGCTACAAATTACAAAAGCCGATTAGAATTGCCACAGTTGATGGGCGATATTCTGTTGCTCAACTTTTGCAAAACCAATGGTTGACGCAGGTTAGCAGTCTGCGTCGATAACAATATTGTTTCTTGTTTCTCCGAAAGTATGTATAGGCTTGTAAACTAAATAATGTAGGATACCTGAAGAAACAAAAGTAAGAGTCGAACAGCCAATTCCGAAGCCTCTGAAAAACGAGATTGACAAAGCCAGTAAAAATGAGTTTATGAAGATTATTGGCATTACTCGCCAAAAGCCAACTGATGTAATAGTGTGAAATTTGGAGTTTTTGTGATTTCTGAAAAAAAGTAAGTTCTCGAGAGATTTTATTCTATTTATATACATTTGTGAAATCCCCGTTTCTATTACGTATGCAGCAAATAGGCCAATCCCACATAAAAAAATAAGTAAAAACACGTATCTGTAATCTTGAACGGAAAATGTGGTTTTTGTTTTGTCGCCTGATATAATATTTGCGACCCCGAAAGCAGAAGCTGGAATCGTTACTATCTTAAAATACCAGTCAAATAAGTTTTTTCTGTTTTTATGGGTTTCTTTATAGTAATCCCATTTAACCTTATACTCTTCTAATAAGGGATTGGGCGGTATTTCATCGCCTTGTGTTATTTTGTCGTTCAAAGTCATTATCATTTGAGAGCTATTATATAATACTCCGGCTAACGTTGAAGGGCTTTGCGAAGGTTGGGCCATCCGTGATTCCCACTGCTGGCTTGGCCATTACAACCTCGATTAGCTGAAGCCAAATTACAAAAGCCGATTAGAATTCCTACTGTTGATGGGCTATATTCTGTCGCCCAACTTTTGCAAAACCAATGTTAGCTGCTGTTTTTCATTTTGGACTTTAGTGAAAATAACTGGTCAATGTTATTGATATATTGAGCAAAGTCTTTTGTATATTTTCGTTCGATGTCAAATTTCTCTTTCGAAATGGATTGTGGAGAAAGCCATTTGTTCATTGCTTTATCCACGTAAAAACCACGGTTTTTGTCATTATTCGCATTCTGGAGCCAGTTAAGCATTCCTCTAATGTCAAACCCGAACTCGCTGTGTTTTTTAAATAGAGTAATGCTCGAGTTAATTTCAGTAACTAATTTTTGCTTGTCTTTAGTCATCGTTGACGACATAAGATTGAGAGCACCTATTATAGGTTCATATTCTTCGAGATACATTTTTAGGTCTTTTTGCATCTGCTCTTGAAATTCTACATGCTGTTTTATTTGATCATGTTTTACCTTATGCTTATGAAATATGTTGTCGAACTCATTGATGTTTCCATCTGGGTGATAAATCTTGATAAGAAGAAAACTGGCTTTTAAAAGTTCTTCTGCGGCGAGAATATTTAAGGAACACGCTACTCCATAGTCATTCTGTGCGGCAGCAGCATCTCCGGTTCTACTCAAAGCATCTGCGTTTTGTACGCTCAAGTTGTATCCCTCTCTATAAAATCGGAGGTACTCATTTAAATAGCAGCTAACGTTAAAGGCTTTGCGAAAGTTGGGCCATCCGTGATCCCGCTGCTGGCTTGGCCACTACAACCTCGATTAGTTAAAGCCAAATTACAAAAGACGATTTGAATTCTACCGTTTAAACGGGACTGATGGGCGATATTCCGTCGCCTAACTTTTGCAAAACCACTTTTGGCTGCAGGTTTTAGTTAATGTGTTCCATTTCTTTCAAAATATATTCTTCGAGAAATGCGTTTAATCTGGGATTGCTTGTGTCATTTGTCTTGTCGATTAATGCTTTGACTTCTTTCTTTGTTTTTCTGTCTATCCGACCTGCTATTACAATGATATTTTCATTTAAGGTTGTTAATAATTCACTTGTAAGTTTGGGTTGTATCCAACCTTTGAGATCAAAAGGAACCTGACTAATATATGATTCAAACTCGGTGAAATATTGGTCTGCATTTTTTAGCCGCTCTTTTATTCGATGCTGTCCATTCAATTCATATGCAAATAATGGAATTACTTCTGCTAATTCGCTAATTACGTCATCAATGCTTTTCTCAAGAAAATCGACATTACTATCCTCATTTTTTAATTTAGAGATAACTGGAAGAATTAAAGGCTTAATTTGCCCCATTGCATCGTCTATTTCCTGTCCGGTTTTTTCCTTTACCTTCTTGCTTAATTGATTTAAGAAAATATCAATCTCTTTGTCAATAGAATATTCATTTACCAAATAGTTTCTAATCTCTAAAAGGAGGAATAAAAGCTTCTTTAATTTTCTTCTGTCCTGTTTTTTATCAGTAAAGATTTTTCCACTTTCAGCCAGCCCCCAGCCAAAGAGGACTCCAAGTAAGGGTAATATGAGTTTTATCCATTCCATGTTTCAACTTGCAGCCAACGTTAAAGGCTTTGCGAAGGTTGGGTAATCCGTGATCCCACTGTTGGCTTGGCCACTACAACCCCGATTAGCTAAAGCCAAATTACAAAAGTTGATTAGAATTCTCCCGTTTAAGCGGGACTGATGGGCGGTATTCTGTCGTCCAACTTTTGCAAACCAATGTTAGCAGCAGTATTATGTCGTCTTGTGGTCAATGATTTTAGTAATGTCTTCAAATTTTATTTGCCACGATTTCGTTATCATTGTCTGTCCCTTTGCGTCAGCTGGATTTAAATCTTTTCCTATTATATCCAACTGCTCAGTCAGTGAGTTAAACTCTAATGATAATTTTGTGAAAAATCTATTACTTAAAAGTATCCCATTGACATCACAATTTTTTTCAAGTCTTGCTGCGAAATTAATCTTGTCTCCTATAAATGTAACCTCGATATCTCCCTTACCAATATTTAATGTGTAAATAGGTCCATTTGAAACACCAACTCTAGTTCCTGTTTCAACACTTTGGTCCATTTTTGAAAGTAAATTTTCAAAAGTCTCTTTTCCTAATAAGATGAGTTCAGAACAAAATTTTATTGTATTCAAATATGCTACAGTTGTCTTTTTCGGATAATTGAAAATTGCCAATACAGCATCACCAATGAATTTGTCAAGAATTCCATTATACTTGAAAACAAGGTCTCTAGCATTGCTGTAGTATTTGCTCATGGCTTCATTCAAATCATCTGGGTCAGCCGCCGTAACTATACTTGAAAAATTTTTAATGTCTGTCAATACAATTATTGCATCATTGTATTTTTGTCCAATAAATAGTTCCTTATGAAGCTGTTCACTTTCTTGGCTCAAGGTTGCTAAAATTGAATCAGAAAATTGTCGCCTAAGGGATATAAAGTCTGATGAATATTTTACTCCTCCTTGCTTGGTTTCAATAAGTGATTTTGCAAGTGCTTCCTTATCGGTTGATTGGTCGCCTAATTCGTTGCCAATATGTGCTTTTGAATAATTGTCAATTTTTGAAGTAATTGCTGCAATCTGTAACTGTACTAGATCATCCTTTGAATTTATTTCTAAGTTGTAGTTGTTTTTAAGAAAGTCAGCAAGGCTTAACCAGCTGGAATTTGAAAACGTAGCTTTTAAGAATTTATTAAAGAAATCAATTTCATTTTTTGATGGCTTCTTCGGTGTGATTAATATAAATTCATCAATGTCATTTATATGATGTAGAGAGTTTGATATTTTTCTAAGTTGTCCAACATTTAAATTTTGACCTTTTACTTCAATTGCAACTTTTTTTCCATCGTCATTTTTCAAAACAAAGTCAAAATTAGCTCTGTCTGAAGGCGTCGCAACAACTCTCTTTTTAAAATAGTCAAAAACTGTTGATAAAACAGATTCAATAAATTCGGGATTCAAAAACTCTGTCATAGTAGTGTGGTTGTATTGCTGCTAACGTTAAAGGCATTGCGAAGGTTTGGCCATCCGTGATCCCACTGCTGGCTTGGCCACTACAAACACGATTGGCTGAAGGCAAATTACTGAAGCTTGGTCAGAATTACAATAGCTGATGGGCAATATTCGGTCGTCCAACTTTTGCAAAATCACTGTTAGCGTCAGTGATCGTTCCAGTATGCTCCCACCAATATATTATCGAAAATCATCGCGGTTCCTTCGAAAATGGAATTGGAATTTTCGTCAAGCCATGAAAGCTGAAAGATGCTTCCGTTTATAGGATTTCGGCGAATTATCAATTGAGCAACTGCATGATTGGCATCTTCAAGCCAAATCGTTCGATATGTACCAATAAACACATCGGTAAGTACTAATGGTGTAATTAATTTACAAGACTCTGTAAATGGTCCATCGACGCTGTCACCATGATGATATTTTGATGTTAAACAGCCATCTCCTTCATTTCTCAATGTAAATGCTCCAATAATCTGATTTGCTTGCTTAGCCATAGTCCTTATTTTAATTGAAGAAAGTTCGGGGTAATGAAATTGAAGAAGTGCTTATAACGACTGGATGTGATGGTTGTCCGCAGTTCAATTTGCTTTGCCAGCGTTATACCTCCTTTTCTTATTGGGAAAAGTCCGCGCTTTTCTATTACATCAGCAATGGCCTCGAATGTCGATTTTTTATCTGGCATTGAAAGCAAAACAACTGCCACGGCTTCGTGTAGTTTTAAAGGATTTTTCAATAAACTAAATTTATAAGGATGAAGTTTTGTATTGGCAATACGATGTTGGCGGCTGGGCTTTTGTCAGTTATGTTGTTTTTAATTGTCAGCCTATGGGCGAATTTACTTTGTTTAAAATGGGAAGTCGTCCGTGTTTATCTGAGAACTGGTTTAACCAAGTTCGCTCAAGTTTTTGTAAATTCCTTGGGTCAAAAGTTGTGAAATAAAACCAAATTGCTTTTCCTTCGGAAGTGGGATTTGTCTTTTCGGGATTGTCTAAATGCTGTTTAAATCTCTTATTTAGGTTTGTTGCTAAACCAATGTAAAGAATAGTATTATCAAACGTTGTCAGAATATAACAACCATTTTCCTGTGGCACTGTTTTGAAAGAAACAAGTTTGAATTGCAGTTTTACTGTAGGCTTTGGCGTTAGCTCGTTAATCGTCATATTTCAATGTCTTTTTGAAAATTTGTTTTATGCAACGCTTTTACAAGCTCTGAGTTAATTACATTTAAAGCACCCGAATTTAAAAAACTTGCTGTTCCGCCTTTTATCCAAAAGTCTGTGTGTCCAACACCTGCGTAGTCGCCATCTACTTCTTCAAAAGTTTTTTCCAATAGTCCTTGCATAGTTGAAACTTTAAAGTCAGACATATTTATGATTTTATTGAAGAATGGAACAGCAAATTTGCAAAATAGCTCAACTCCATTGTATTTGAATAAAACAGTTGGTTCTTCTGTTCCCAAAATGTTCGTTATTGCTTTCCAATAATTCAAAAATATTTTATGTTGCTTGTTCGAAGTTTGAATAGTAATCGGATTGTTTGCTACCAAAACATATTTCTTAATTGATTTTACAAAACTCTGTTGATTGATACTTCCGTCATTGCTTTCTTGATTAGCCATTTTAATTTTGTTTAACCAAGGACTGTCTGGGTCTGAATTTAAAAAATCAACATACTTTAATGCTAAATCATCTTCGCCTTTTTCAATTGTTTTGGAAATCCATTTTGGTAAGTTTGGAATGTCTTCAATTTCTAACGCTTGAGTAAGTCTTTGATAAATTCTTTGTTCAACACCCTTTTCAACGCTTTTTTGAGTTGTGTTCACGATTAGAAAATGACACATTTGAGCAATCTTTGGAAGATTGATAGCAATGTTAACTGGCACGTCAAAATCTAAAACTCTTGTGTCCTTTTCGGCTGCCATTTTCAAGCCTTCAACACGATGTTGTCCGTCAACAACGCTAAACGGTCCTACGGTGTCAATATCAATCTCAATGGTGTTATTTGTAGGATTGAAGTCAATATTTTTATGTGTCGCCATAAAAATACTTGTCGGCAAAAAAGCGTCTTTTGTTTCTTGTCCTTCAACTATGTAGTCAGTAAGTCTTTTGGCTCTTGCTTTGTTCAAAAGCCTTTGATATCCTTTATCGTTGTCATCATCTGGGTCTAATGTTTCAACACTGTAGAAATTCGAGATTAGTAAATCCGATACTTTCAATGAAGTAGAATAAAGTGTCAGTTGACCTTGTTTTACTAACGCTGCTGGTCTTACTATTTTTTTACTCATTTTTCTTTCTCGTCTGTTTGTTTTAGGAAAGGTAGTCGTTTAGCCTTGCCGCTAACGTTAAAAGCTTTGCGAAGGTTGGGCCATCCGTGATCCCACTGTTGGCTTGGCCACTACAACCCCGATTAGCTGAAGACAAATTACAAAAGCTGATTAGAATTGCCACAGTTGATGGACGATATTCTGTTGCTCAGCTTTTGCAAAACCAATGTTAGCGGCTGAACTAGTCAGCATTGGCCTTAATAAGGTCTGCCTTATTAAATAGCTTTTTGAAGTAAAAATGATAAACTTTAGGGCCAGATGATTCGCTTAGTGGGAAGGCATTTACTAATGTCCAACCTTGTAGGCCTAAATAGTTTAAAGCATCTGTCACGGAGTTAAACTTTTTAAGTCTCCCCGTTACTTCATCTTTTAATCTTGTGTCACCACCAAAAAATTTTCTTTCCTCACCAAAATTCACGTCAATTGTCACTTTATTTGATAACAGTCGCCCTTGAGCAACTAACTCGCAATATTGTTCAACTTTAGTTGTGTCTGATTGCGCTTTAATTGCGCTAGTTGAGTAAAGTGTGAGGAAAAGGAAAAGTAAGATGAATTTCATATGTCAGTTTGGGTTAATTATATATTGAGTTTGTGTTTTGCTGCTAACGTTAAAGGTTTTGCGAAGGTTGGGCCATCCGTGATCCCACTACTGGCTTGGCCACTACAACCCCAATTATCTAGAGCGAATTACAAAGCCGATTAAAATTTTTCCGTTTAAGCGCAACTGAATGGCCAAAGTCTGCTACCCAACTTTTAACTATTGCAAGCAAGTATTTTTTTCCCACAGATGAATACGGGTTCCCGTAAATCAGTGATAATTTGAAAAAACCAATATCAGCCAAATTTTAATAATATCTTTTACGATTCTGTCTCCTGCTTACAATAAGATAGTCGGTTATAAGATCAGCGGTTTGCTCCAGATCATATTCAGTAAGCGCATTTGGAATTCTTAAAGTGGAATATCCCTTTTTAAATGAATGCAATGTTCGTTTTAGGTCAGACATAGCCTGTTTTCCGTTATAGGAGTGATGCATTCCGTCAACTTCTATATTAACTTTTGCATGTGGAAGAGCAATATCAATGGATTTAAAGCCATCTGATTTTTCAAGTCGCGCCGGTACACCTCTGTCCTTTAAGGCAAAGTATAATTCGATTGCATAGTCAGTTGCAGTAGAGTATTCTAAAATTTCACTGAACCAACTTTGGCATCGTCGGCATAGCGGATGAAAATAATTGTCAATAGAATAATTAAACACACGAATGTCTATTGCGGCGTCACATTCAATGCAGCCTAGATTTCGATTGTACTTTTTCATAAGAAGTCAGCAGTAAAGGTTTGCAAATAGTGATAGATTAGGTTTTGACGCGAGGTCTAGTCCTCACATGCTTTCGCCACCCTCAGTCACAACAATGCCTGCAGTAATCAAATTGGTACAAGCCTAATATATATACTATTTTCAATATTTAAAAGAGTTAATACAAAAAAATATTAGCTCAATTATGAGATCATATCATATAGTAAAAGACACCCCGCATCTCTACCAGTCGTTGCAGAAACACCTTTTTGGTTTCGGACGGAAATAGTAAGATCGGTACGGTTAGCCATTAACCATAAGACCCTACCAGTCTTTGCAGAGGCGCCTCTTCGGGTTGCAGATAATCGAAATAATGCGCAGCACATTTTGATAGATGCCAAAGCAGCGTTGGCGCAAAGACGAAGCCCAGCGGCCTGAGCGAAAAAGCAATGCGTTGAGTGAGGTTTGTAAATAGCCGGAGAGCGGGAATGATTGCCTAGCAGCTTTCGAATAGTTGTTGGTCAGCGACCAACAACGGCAATAAGATACCTGCACCGTCTGAAGCTTAAAATCTATAAGCAGTTTTAGAAATCGCAAGTGCGTGCTGCGCTGAGTCCCCTTCGGGAGACATCAGCGAGAAAAAATAGCCGGAGAGTGGGAATAATTGCTTAACAGCTTTCGAATAGTTGTTGGTCAGAGATCTGCAAATAGCAGGAGCCGGGTAATTATTCCTGAACAGCTACTGAGATACCTGCACCGTCTGAAGCTTAAAATCTATAAGCAGTTTTAGAAATCGCAAGTGCGTGCTGCGCTGAGTCCCCTTCGGGAGACATCAGCGAGAAAAGAGCGACAAATGCCTGCAGCTGCCTGAAAGTTCGAATGGATAAGCATCTTTAAAAATAGCAAAAGCGTGCTGCGCAGCGTCCCCTCCGGGAGACAGCTGCGGCGGCATAAAAAAGCCCCCCGAAAATCGGAGGGCTTCGTAGTCCCGACAAGAATCGAACTTGTATCTAAAGTTTAGGAAACTTCTATTCTATCCATTGAACTACGGGACCAGCCTTGCTCGTGCCCACGGTGGGGCCGGCGGGCTGCAAAAATAACAGATTATCATATTCGGCGCTCGTAATCGCCTATTAAAAATTAGGAAATGGCAGCAGACAAGCTTATCTTACCTGTTCAGCCCTGAACATATGAGAAAAATAGTGTTGGCCCTGCTTGCCCTGGCGGCAGTTTTATTCCTGATTAAAAGAAAGGATATGACCTGGAGACAATCCCTGCTGAAAACCATTTACCCCGTGCTGATGCTTAAATCAAAGCTCTTCCCGGGTAAAAAAGATGTACAACTCAATACAGCTAAGGCACCCGCGCCGGTGTCTTTTCATAGCTTAAATGCAACAACTATTGCCGGATCTCCACTTGCATTTGATTCTCTGAAAGGTAAAAAAGTGTTGCTGGTGAACACTGCCAGCGACTGCGGCTATACCGGCCAGTACGATGAACTGGAACGCCTGCAACGGCAATATGCAGGTAAAATAGTAGTGCTTGGCTTTCCCGCAAACGACTTCAAACAACAGGAAAAAGGCGATAATGCCTCGATAGCGGAATTCTGCCGGATGAACTATGGCGTGTCCTTTACCATGCTCGGTAAAAGCAGCGTGATTAAAGGGACTGACCAGAACCCGGTATTCCGCTGGCTCTCAGATCCTGCAATGAATGGCTGGTGCAGCCAGGCGCCGGTCTGGAATTTCTGTAAATACCTGGTTGACGAAAACGGTACACTTCTGGGCTATTTCTCCCAGCAGGTGTCGCCCCTCGATAAAAGACTGACTGATCTGATCCGATAATTACAAAGGACAATGCTCGTGGTAGTTCTCCAGCACGATCGGGTCGCGCTCGATCACGTAGCCGGCATAATTCTTTTGTACCTCGTCCAGCACGCCTTCCACTTCTTCCATGGTTTTCAGCGTAACAAGCCGGTTGCGGTAATCCTTGATGCCCGGTAAACCCTTCAGGTAATTGGCATAATGTCGGCGCATTTCATTGATCCCTACGATCGGGCCCTTCCATTCCAGCGATTTGCGTAAATGCCTCCGGCACACTTCCACGCGCTCATCAACAGTCGGCGGCGCCATCATTTCCCCGGTTGCCACAAAATGTTTGATCTCGCGGAAGATCCACGGATAACCGATCGCCGCACGGCCGATCATGATGCCGTCAACTCCGTATCGGTTCTTGTATTCCACGGCTTTCTGCGGACTATCAATATCTCCATTTCCGAAGATCGGGATCTTGATGCGCGGATTATTCTTCACCTTGCCGATCAGGCTCCAGTCGGCCTCGCCCTTATACATCTGCGACCGTGTACGGCCATGGATGGCCAGCGCTTTAATGCCCACATCCTGGAGTCTTTCAGCTACTTCTTCAATATTTTTCGACTGTTCATCCCAGCCCAGGCGGGTTTTTACGGTAACCGGCAGGCGGGTGGCTTTTACCACAGCATCGGTGAGCCTGATCATCAGGTCTATATCCTTCAATACCCCTGCTCCGGCACCCTTGCCCGCTACTTTTTTAACCGGGCAACCAAAGTTGATGTCGAGCAGGTCGGGATTGGTTACATCTACAATACGCGCGGCCATGGCCAGGCTGTCTTCATCGCCACCGAAGATCTGGATGCCGATAGGGCGTTCATAATCAAAGATGTCGAGCTTTTTACGGCTTTTGATGGCATCACGGATCAGGCCCTCACTGCTGATGAACTCGGTGTACATCAGGTCGGCCCCGTTGTCCTTACATACCACCCTGAACGGCGGATCGCTTACATCCTCCATGGGAGCGAGTAGCAAAGGGAAATCGGGGAGTGTTATTGTATCTATCTTAACCATAGCTGTAAAATGCGGACCGAACAGAACCCCGCCTGTCATATTTCAACAGGGGCGGATTTATTCTTTCCTGTATATTGTGGCTGCAAATTTACGTTCTTATTTGTCAACCGCATGAATCAACACCCCCGGATCAACTATCCTTCACAGTTTGTTTTGTTATTGGCCCTGGCGGGAATAGGCATGGTCATCGGTTCCTTCCTGGCCCTGTTCATCGTGAGCAGCCAGGCTAACGTTCCTTTTTTACAGGTTCCTGAAGCGATGAACCGCCCGGAATTTGCCCGGCTTTCAGGACTGGTGAACACGCTCGCCGCTTTCATGGCTTTTTTCATTCCTGCCCTGGTGGTAGCGCGGATCAGCGGTTCAAAACCATTTAAACGCCTGGGTTTCAATACCAAAATGAACCTGCGGCAGATCGGGCTGCTTTTGTTCATTACCTGTGCGGCCGTTGTGGTGAGCGGTGCACTGGGCACTGTGAACGAACAGCTGCCTCTGCCCGAAAGCTGGCTGGTGAAAGCGCGCCAGATGGAAGAATTGTACAAAAAGACCATCCTGGCCCTGGCGCAGATGAAAACGATCTGGGATTACCTGATCGCTTTGATCGTCATGGCGCTGGCTCCTGCCATTTTTGAAGAAACGCTGTTCAGGGGCAGCCTGCAGCAGATCCTGACGGACTGGACAAAACGTCCGCTGCTTGCTATTGTGATCACCAGCATCCTCTTCAGCGCCATCCACTTTTCTTATTTCGGGTTCCTGCCGCGGATGTGGCTGGGCCTGGTACTCGGGCTTGTATTCTTTTACAGCCGTAATATCTGGTTGAGTATTTTACTGCATTTCCTGAACAATGCCATGGTGGTGACGCAGCTCTACCTGCTGAGCAGCAAAGGCAAACCGATCGATAAGGCCATGGATGAAAATTCGCCGGTATGGCTGGGCATTGTTGGCCTGATCGCATTCATACTGCTGATGCGGCCATTCCGCAAAACCTCGGAGCAGTTAACCCTTACAGAAAATACCCGCTTATAATGGACCCCTGGAAAAAAGTATATGCAACCGGTAATTATGCGCAGGCCAATATCCTGAAAGGCATGCTGGAGGAAAATGAGATCCCGGTACAGGTGCTGAACAAGCAGGACAGCAGCTATCCGATGTTCGGCATTATAGAAGTATATGTACCCGGCCATTTGCTGGCTACCGCACAGCAGCTCATGAATAGCAGCCTCCTGAATTGATCCGGGCTTTATCTTCGTGGCTGCAAAACCACTTTTCATGGCTTTTAACTTCCAGACATTCAAAACCCGGGCGCTGACCGCCATTATCTTTGTTGTGATCATGCTGGCCGGACTGCTCTGGAACCAATGGAGCTTTCTGCTGCTGTTCTCGGTGATCCACTTCGGTTGCTGGACAGAATACCACAAGCTTGTAGGATTGATAGACCCCGCTTACGCGGAGATTTCAGCGCTGCATCGTTACAGCAGCATGGTAGCCGGCTGGGGTTTTATGTTGTGGATGACGGACGATACTTTCAACACCGGTGGCATTGTACTGCATGAAGTGGGCCGTTTGATCTTCTTCGTGGCATCGATCCTTTTCCTGGCGGCAGAAGTGGCGTTTAAAAAAGGCTTGCAACCCAAACTGATCGCCCATACTTTTTTCGGACTGATTTATATCTCACTCAGCTGGGGACTGATGCTGGATCTGCGCGGCGTGGCCATGTCGGTGCATTTCGATCTTGTTGGCTGGATGCTTCCGGTGATCATCATTGCATCGATCTGGATCAACGATACCATGGCTTATATCGTGGGTTCGTTCATCGGTAAAACACCATTTTCTCCTATTTCACCCAAGAAAACCTGGGAAGGAACGGCAGGCGGTGCAATACTGGCAGTGATCGCGGTGGCTTGTGCAGGCCATTTTATATATGGTTACGATACCAAACTGCTGCTGATGATCTCGGCCATCTGCGCCGTAATGGGAACCCTCGGCGACCTGCTGGAAAGCAAGCTGAAAAGAATGGCGGGCGTAAAAGACAGTGGCAGCATCATGCCGGGTCATGGTGGTTTCCTCGACCGTTTCGATTCGCTGTTACTGGCTACGCCGTTTGTATGGCTGCTGATGAAACTGGTGGCCTGATAGAGCGGTAGTTTCACCCAATCCTTATACATTTGCAGTTCAATCCCACTGCAATGACCATACATAGAGAAGGATACAAGAGCATCGGTATTTCAGCGCTCATTTTCGGCTTACTGAACGTAGCCTCATTTACATTCCTGAGCGCCAGCATACCCTGGCTGGCTATCGTGATCTTTCTGCTTACGCTGGGATTACTGCTTTTCATCATTTCCTTCTTCCGTATTCCGAACAGGCAACTGACCATCGACGATAGCAAGATCATTTGTCCTGCCGATGGTAAAGTAGTAGTGATCGAAGAAATTACCGACGTTGAATATTTTAAAGACCGCCGCATCCAGGTGAGCATTTTCATGAGCCCGGCCAACGTGCACGTGAACCGCAACCCCATGAGCGGCGAAGTGATCTACAATAAATACCATGCAGGTAAATACCTGGTGGCCTGGCATCCGAAATCCTCTACCGAAAATGAAAGATGGAGTGTAGTGGTGAATAACCAGCATGGTGCGATCCTGTACAAACAGATCGCCGGTGCACTCGCCAAAAGGATCTGTAACTATACTACGGTTGGTCAGCAGGTGAAGCAGACGGATGAATACGGCTTCATCAAATTCGGCAGCCGTGTCGATATCCTGCTGCCGGTTGGCACCAAAGTAGACGTGCAGCTGAACCAGGTGGTGAAAGGCGGTGTTACCGTACTGGCCAGCTGGAATTAATCGCGCCCTTATTTTACCTGTTTACCAGAACTGATATTGCATGCCTACTATTCAACTTGCGGAATTAACGGTAGTGGAAAGACAGCAATGGCTGCAGTATGCCATAGCCCCGCGCCCGATCTGCTTTGCCAGTACCATCGATGCAAACGGCCAGGTGAACCTGAGCCCGTTCAGCTTTTTCAACCTCTTTTCTTCCGCACCGCCGGTGGTGATCTTTTCACCGGCACGCCGCGTACGCGATAATACCACCAAACATACACTGGAGAACCTGCACGAAGTAAAAGAATGCGTGATCAATATGGTCGATTACGATATGGTGCAGCAGGTAAGCCTCGCCAGCTGCGAATTTCCGCGCGGTGTGGATGAGTTTGAAAAAGCAGGTTTTACCAAAGAGTCTGCCACCATGGTCAGGCCGCCGATGGTAAAAGAATCGAAGATCAAAATGGAGTGCCGGGTCCTGGAGATCAAAAGTCTCGGCGAATCCGGTGGGGCAGGCCAGCTGGTGATCGCTGAAGTATTGTGCATGCACGTGGACGATAACATCCTTGATGCCGATGGTAAAATTGACCAGCTGAAAATGCAGCATGTAGCGCGCCTCGGTGGCGACTGGTACTGCCGCGTAGACGAACATAGTCTCTTTAAAGTTCCCAAACCCAATACCCAGCTCGGTATCGGCATCGATGCATTGCCCCAGGGAATCCGTAACAGTAGTTTTTTATGCGGCAATCATCTCGGCATGCTGGCCAATGTGCACGCAATGCCGGTGGTTGATCCAGCTTTTGAAGATGAACAACTGAAAAATATAATACAGTACTATTCTGTAAGTCCTGCCGAAATGGAACAGGAACTGCATCGTTATGCCGCAAAACTGCTCGATAAAGGATTGGTGCAGGAAGCCTGGCAGGTGTTGCTGGCGGGGGATATAGGAGTTTTCTAAAAGCCGAAAAACTGTCGCGAAAAAGCTTTTCGCGACAGTTTTTGATTATTTTTGTCGCGAAAAAGGTATTTTTTGTCGCGAAAAGCTTTTAAGATGAAAAAAAATACGATAATCGAAGAGTTTGAGAAAATACAGTCGGCCCTTCAACAATTTGAAAAAGGCGCATCTGTTGAAGAGATTAAGGCTGCACTTGAAATTACTTTAGAGCTACGGACGCTTCAACGGCGACTTTCAAAATTGCAGGCTAATGGAATTATTGTTACTTCTGGCAAAGGACGTTCTCTCTTGTATTATCTCGCCAAAGAACCTATTACTTTAAAAGATCAAAAGCAGGAATCCGAAAAAGAACCGCTTCCTCTTTCAGAAAAAGGGAAAAGAATCAGACATCTTGTTTCCCAACCCATTCAAAAAAGAAAGCCTGTAGGGTATAACTTAAATTTTCTAAAATCCTATCAACCTAATGTAGACAGTTATCTTTCTGCAGGGGAAAGGAAAATACTTCTGGAATTCGGTAAAACAGCTAGTCTTGACCAACCCGCTGGTACTTATGCAAAAGAGATTTTGCAAAGATTATTAATAGACCTTTCCTGGAATTCCAGCCGTCTCGAAGGGAACACATATAGCTTGCTGGACACGCAACGGTTGATCTCTCAAGGTCATAGCGCTGACAACAAATCTGCCGCTGATGCTCAGATGATTCTGAACCATAAAGATGCTATTGAATTTATTGTTCAGTCATCAGATGAAATAGGATTTAATCGCTATACAATCACAAGTTTGCATGCACTCCTCTCCAATAACCTTTTGGCCGATCCTGCTGCTTCGGGACGTTTGCGAAATTTTGGTGTGGGGATTACAAATTCAGTGTACACGCCATTATCAATCCCTCAACAAATAGAAGAGTTTTTTGAAATGATGCTTACAAAAGCACAACAGATTAATGATCCGTTTGAAAAGGCTTTTTTTATTATGGTACATCTGCCGTATCTGCAACCTTTTGACGACGTCAATAAACGAGTATCCAGATTAGCGATGAATATTCCTTTAAATAACAGGAACCTGGCACCTTTGGCATTTGTTGATGTTCCGGAAGAGGTGTATCTGCAGGGTATTCTCGGAGTTTATGAATTGAACCAGATAGAACTATTAAAAGATGTCTTTATATGGGCCTACGAAAGGTCGGCGTTACGTTATGCGGCTTTACGGCAATCCCTGGGCGAGCCAGATACATTCCGAATGCAATACAGAGATGAAATTAGAAAACTGATCTCAGATATTATTTCCGGAGGGCTATCACGTGCGGAAGCTATCAGGAGAATAGAAGCAGATTCACAAGTAATTCCTGAAAAGGATCGTTCAAAATTTATTGAAACGATCGATACAGAATTATTAAGCTTGCATGAAGGGAATTTTGCACGTTATTTTATTCGCCCTTCTGTGTTTAAGTCCTGGAAAACAGCATGGGATTCCGAATAAGTAACGCAAGGGTCTTTAGAATATCTGCTCAAGCTCCTTCAAATGCCTGATCTCATAAGTGGCTTTGATATGCGGCTTGATATTGAGATGATTCACGAAAATAGTATCCATGCCTGCATTGATACCACCCTGTATATCTGCATCCAGGTTATCGCCGATCATAATACTTTCGTTAATGCTGGCGCCGGTTTTCTGAATGGCATAATCGAAAATGTCTTTGTTGGGCTTAAGACTGTTGCTGCCTTCAGATGTGATCACTTCGCCGAAGAAGGGCAATAACCCGGAATGGGTAAGCTTGCTGAGTTGCACCGTTTCAAAACCATTGGTAACAAGGTGCATCTGGTACGATTTTGTTTTCAGGTAAGTCAGGATCTCGATCGTATACGGAAAAAGATTTCTGCGCGATGGCAGCGCTTCCAGGAAGGCCACCGCCATGTTACGCGAAAGCGGTTCATCTGCAATTTTAAAATCGAGGAGCGACAGCCACATTCTTTTCCAGCGCAGTTCATCCTGTTTGATGAAGCCTTTGGTATAACGGTCCCACAATCTTTCATTGTGATAACTGTAGCGTTCAAAGAATTCGTTGAAATCAGCAATACCCCTGCTGCCGAGGTCGTTGCTGTGAAAAAGAGACTGGAGGGTTTCCCGGGCATTGGTTTCAAAATCCCACAATGTATGGTCCAGGTCGAAGAAAAGATGCCGGTATTTCATGTGGTAAAGTTAGGATGCAGGGATTTATCTGAAAAGATAAAATCCGGTTTCTCCGGAGTAACTTTGTATCATGAACGTAATTATCACAGGCGCATCGCAGGGTATCGGCTTTGCGGTAGCAGCGGCATTCGCGGCGGACGGGCACCGGTTATTGCTTTGCAGCAGAAACGCAAAGAAATTATACGATGCGGTCAGTGAACTGCAGAAACGTTTCCCGCAGGCGGAGATCAAGGCGCAGCCGGCCGATATGTCTGTAAAGGAAGAGATCCTGGCTTTTGCAAACTGGTGCCTCAGTTACGGAAGCCCCGATATCCTGGTGAACAATGCCGGTCGTTTCCTGCCCGGCAATGTGAGTGAAGAAGAAGAGGGCGTGCTGGAAGACATGATCCAAACCAATTTATACAGCGCTTACCACCTTACCCGTCAGTTGATCAAGCCGATGATGGCCGCCGGTTCGGGTCATGTATTCAATATCTGTTCGATAGCCGCACTGCAGGCCTATACCAATGGCGGCAGCTACAGCATCAGCAAATTTGCGCTGAACGGTTTTACAAAAAACCTCCGGGAAGAAATGAAGCCTCATGGTATTAAGGTTACGGCCGTTCACCCTGGCGCTACCATGAGCGGGAGCTGGGACGGCTTCGATATAGACCCCAAACGTATCATGGAAGCAGCAGATGTGGCAAAAATGATCCATGCCGCGGCCGGTCTTTCACCGATGGCGGTAATGGAAGAGATCATCCTTCGCCCCCAATTGGGCGATCTTTAACATCGACCCCTAACAATTCCTTCACAAGTACGTCACACTAACTTAACGGCACGGTAACGTTGGCTTCATATGCTATCGGGAGTTTTGCTAAACCCCATGTTATATGGAAAGACGTTCGGTTGATGTTGTTGTAATGAGTGACCTGCACCTGGGCACTTATGGCTGCCATGCGCAGGAGATTGTCAACTACCTGAAAAGTATTCACCCGCAGATCCTCGTTCTTAACGGTGATATCATCGATATCTGGCAGTTCAACAAACGCTATTTTCCCATCGCACATATGCAGGTGATCAAAGAGATCATGAACCTGTTGAGCAAAGGCACCCGTGTTATTTATATTACCGGTAATCACGATGAAGTGCTCAGGCGCTACAGCGATATGACCATGGGTAATTTCCAGCTCACAGACAAAGTGGTGATGGAGATCAATGGTAAAATGACCTGGATCTTCCACGGAGATGTATTCGATGCCACCACAAAAGGTAGCGCCAAACTCCTGGCCAAACTGGGCGGTCATGGTTACGACCTGCTCATTCTCATCAACAGTTTTATCAACTGGTGTCTCAAAGCCATGGGCCGCGAGAAAATGAGCTTCAGCAAAAAAGTGAAGAACAGCGTTAAGAAAGCGGTTGCATGGATCGGTGATTTTGAACAGACCGCAGCTGAACTCGCCATCGAAAAAAAATATGATTACGTGATCTGTGGCCATATCCACCAGCCCCAGAAAAGGGAAGTGGAAACCAAGGATGGTAAAGTGGTCTACCTCAACAGCGGCGACTGGATCGAGAACCTTACGGCACTCGAATACGAACACAACGAATGGAAGATCTATCACTACGATGAAAAACAGTTCGCTGCGGCTAAAGCACCGGTGGTAACCATGGGTAAAAAGCTGCCGGAACTGAACGTGGTAACGGACGAGGTCGCTTTATTCCTTCACTCTTTAGCAGTAAAATCATGAAAATACTTTATTCGGTCCAGGCAACAGGCAACGGCCATATCAGCAGGGCGATGGAACTGATGCCCTATCTTTCCCAGTATGGTAAGGTGGATGTGTTCCTGAGCGGGAGCAACAGTCACCTTCAGCCCGATCTCCCGATCGCTTATCGCAGTAAAGGACTGAGTTTATTTTATGGTAATACCGGCGGGCTGGACTACCTCCGCATGTGGAAGGAATGCAGCCTTTCAAGGGTGTGGAAGGAGGCACGTCAGTTACCGGTTGAAAAATACGACCTCGTACTGAACGATTTTGAAAGCATCACATCGCTCGCCTGCCGGCTGAAAAAAGTACCGAGCATCGGATTTGGGCACCAGGCCAGTTTCAGAAGCAATGCAACACCGCGCGCTGACAAAAAAGACCTGATGGGAGAACTGGTGCTGAAACAATATGCCACTGCCACGGATTATGTAGGCCTGCATTTCAGGAACTATGACAATTTTATTTTCTCACCGGTGATCAAGGAAGATATCCTGCAAGCGGATGCGGCAGACGACGGACATATCACCGTTTATCTTTCTCACTACAGTGATGAAGTGGTGATGGCTGCTTTATCCCGTGTGAAGGACATGCGCTTTGAAATATTCTCCAAAAAAGTAAGCGCACCGCAGGTACACGGCAATATCACCCTCTATCCTGTAAGCAACGAGGGATTCACCAAAAGCCTGATCCGTTCGCACGGCGTGATCACAGGCGCAGGTTTTGAAACGCCAGCCGAAGCTTTATATCTTGGTAAACGCCTGCTGGTCTTACCGATACGTGGCCAGTACGAACAATTATGCAACGCAGCGGCGCTGAAAGAATTCAATGTAAAAGTGGTGGATCAGATCACTGCATCTTTTCATTATGATGTTTTGCAATGGCTGGCGGCTATTCCTTCAAAACAACTGGAGCTTTCTCATTCAACGTATGAGATCGTGCAACAGGCGGTAAATGCGGGGCGGAAATTGCAGGCGGGACAGAAAGATATTTTATTGCAGGAAGAGGATTTGTCGCTGCTTTACTAAACATTTATATTCGATAAACTTACCTTGCCTAACTATTAATCGAGGCTGTATTTTGATATGGCAAAGTGTTAAATGTTGTAATTATAGTTCTTCATGTTGCATAGTTCTTTATTGTCTTCATCGTTAGAGTATTATTCCCATTAGTGCTAGGGATAGAATAGCTAAAATAATTCCAAAACAACCTTTGTTTTTTGATAAACCATAATTTTCTTCATTATCTGTGGTCGGGGGATTTTTAAACGTTTGATTTTTTTTGCTGGTCGCTATTTTAAGTGCTGCTTCAAGATAATCACAAGCTGCTTTATAAGCTATTGTATTAGTACTTCCCCCAATTACTTCGCGCCCATTAGTCTGATTTATTTTTCCAAAAAAACGAATGTCGGCACCCGAATATCGATTTATTGAGCGAATTATTTTTTCATCTTGAACAACTTCGGCTGCAAAGCCGAAAAAGATTGGTTTTTGAGGATGAATTTCAAGATTTGCTTGTCTGTCATCAGTTAACCAACGGTAGACTGAAAATATAAAAAAGGCTGCCTTATTATTAATTGATAAGCTTTCAAAAATGAGATCATATAACGCCCGGTTGCCAATGTAGTCTGAAAAAATCAGTTTATAATGATTTGCATAGTCTATTAATTCTTGACATGGGTCAGAATCACTATCCAGTTTTTTTTGTATAATAGCACTGAGGTCTTGTTTATTTGCATTTAAAGGAATTTTAGCCCCTAAGTCAGTTGCATATTTTATTTGAGCAACACTCGGTGGCTCAGGTGGCTTTACTGATATTTCAATAGGTTCAATTAAGCCTTGGCTTATGGCGTTAAGGCTTGCTTCCTCGTCAGAAAGAGCAGAAAGCTCAATAGTTCTTCTTCTTTTTGTAGTTTGATGGATACCAGAAATAATATATCGTCTTATTTGCATAGTATCCGTTCTTTCTGAATTACACGTGCTATTTTTTTCTCGCAAGAATAGAAAAATCCGAATCTTCCTTCACGATCGTATTGGTAAGTGTTCCGAGACCATCTATTTCCATTTCCACCACATCGCCCGGCTGCAGCCATTGCTCCTGGTAAGCCGGATCGTTGAGTTTGCCGGTTCCGTTCAGTTCCAGGAAACAACCGGTGCCTACGGTTCCGCTGCCGATCACATCACCAGGGTAAATATCCACGCCATAAGCACAACGCTCCAGGATCTCTGCAAAGGTCCAGTCCATATCTGCAAGATTCCCCAGGCTCACCTGCACACCGTTCACACGACATTTCATTTCCAGGTTCCAGGCTTTGCCGGTATGTCCTTCCTTGCAGGGCACTTCAAATGGTTCCAGTTCATCCAGCGTTACCAGGCAGGGGCCGATCACGGTTGAAAAATCCTTGCCTTTGGCAGGACCAAGGTTCAGCAGCATTTCTTCCATCTGCAGTCTTCGGGCACTCATGTCGTTCATGATCATCAGTCCTGCAATGTGTTTGTCCGCATCTTCAGCCCTGATATTTCTTCCCTGTTTGCATACCACGATGGCTGCTTCCAGTTCAAAATCGAGTTTTTCAAAATGATCGGGCATGCAACGGATATCGCCGGGGCCCTGTATACTATGATTATTGGTAAAATAGAAAATAGGATACTGGTCAAATTCAGGGATCATATCTACCTTACGGTTCCTTCTTGCCGCTGCCACATGTTGTCTGAATGCATAACCATCCCGGCATGAATTAGGGAAGGGCACAGGTGCCAGTAATCGCATGGAAGCAAGTGCAACTCCACGCTGTTTGCCGATGCGGCCGTCAACGATCGCTTTATTTACTTCCTGTGCGATGGGGAACATATCGTCCCAGTAATGCAGGAACATATTCATGCTGTTAGGCAGTTCCGGGTGAACCAGGTCGCAGTCGAATAAATAATCATCGTGCAGGAAAGCCAGCTGGTCACGGCCTTCGTTCATATAACTGACAAGCTTCATTTGAATGGATGTTTGGGGGCGAAAATAACATAAAAACATGAGGCGGATAGTTTTGCCTCATCCACTATCTTTAGCAACCCTAACAATTACGCCATGAAATATGCTCTCCGTTTACTGCCCTGCGTTGTTGCGCTGGCCATCGTTCTTGCTTTCCGTTCAGGTAATGAAACAGCTTCTTCCTGGATTCGGATCAACCAGCTGGGTTATACTACCCAGGGTATCAAAGCTGCTGTATGGTGCAGCAAGCAGACCGCGCCGATCGATGTGTTTGAACTGGTAGACGCATCAACTAAACAGGTTGCCTATAAAGGCAGTGCCGGACGCGCATTCGGTGCGTATGGTCCGTTCCTGCAGAGCCACAGGCTTGATTTTTCTTCATTTGTTAAACCGGGCCGCTATTTCCTGAGAGCCGGCAAAGCGGAATCGCCTGAATTTACTATCGGTGATGATGTATATAAAGGCTCCGCCGATTTCTGCCTGCGCTATATGCGCCAGCAGCGCAGCGGTTACAATCCGTTCCTGAAAGACAGCTGTCATACACGCGATGGTTATACTTTATACGGCCCCATGAAAGACAGTACTTACGTAGACGCAACCGGTGGCTGGCACGATGCGAGCGATTACCTCCAGTATACAACAACATCTGCCAATGCAACTTACCATCTCCTCGCGGCATACAGGGATTTCCCGGGTGTGTTCGGCGATACAAAGACATGGAACGGACTGGATGGAAAGAACGGTGTGGCAGATGTGCTGGATGAAGCGAAATGGGGGCTCGACTGGCTGAATAAAATGAACCCGAAAGAAGGCTGGATGTTCAACCAGCTGGGTGATGACAGGGATCATAAAATGATGCGGATCCCTAAAGAAGACACCAATTACTATGGCCGCGGGATCGAACGCCCGCTGTATTTCGTAACCGGCAAACCGCAGGTAAGGGGTAAATTCATGAACGCAACAACAGGTGTGGCTTCTACTGCAGGAAAATTCGCCAGTTCATTTGCACTGGCCGCAGAACTCTATGCTAAAAAAGATCCTGCCTATGCTAAAATGCTGCTTACAAAAGCAGATGCCGCGCTGAAAGCGGGAATAGAAAAACCGGGCGTTGCGCAAACTGCATCGGTATTGTCGCCCTATATCTATGCAGAAGACAACTGGCAGGATGATATGGAACTGGGTGCAGCAGCGATGGCTTCGGCAGGTAAAACACTGGGTATAAAACAAAATTTTAACAGCGGGCAACTTACCGGCATGGCATACAATTATGCGCAGCAGGAACCTTTAACCCCCTGGCTGGGTACAGATACCGCGAAGCATTACCAGTGGTATCCGTTTGTAAATGTCGGCCATTACGAACTCGCCAGGCAGCTGAAAGGCAAACAGAGAGATACCGTGATCGCGTATTATAAAACCGGGATCGAGAAAGTGTGGGCGAAAGCAACTACCAACGCATTTTACCGCGCCATTCCTTTTATCTGGTGCAGCAATAATCTTACTGTTTCTTTCGCTACGCAATGTTTCTGGTACCGCGAACTGACCGGTGATACACGTTACACCGCACTGGAGCAGGCCAATATCGACTGGCTTTTCGGCTGTAATCCATGGGGAACCAGCATGGTGTACGGCCTGCCTTCATGGGGCGATACTCCTGTTGATCCGCATTCTGCATTTACGCATCTGAAACAATATCCGATAGATGGCGGCCTGGTAGACGGTCCTGTTTACACTGCCATTTACAACGGGCTGATCGGAATCAGGCTCACACGTGAAGACAGCTATGCGCCTTTCCAGAGCGACCTGGCAGTGTATCATGATGACTACGGTGATTACAGTACCAATGAACCTACCATGGATGGCACGGCTTCGCTTATTTACCTGCTGGCAGCAAAAGAAGCGGATGCGAAAAAGAAACAGGCATTGAAACCGGCGGCTACGGCACCATTGAATACGAATATGGTCCGTTCACACGGCGCGGTGATCCGGGGCGATTCTACACGCAGAGAAATTGCACTGGTATTTACGGGTGATGAATTCGGGGATGGCTTGTCAACGATCATCAATACCATGAATAAACAGGCAGTTAAAGGTTCCTTCTTCCTGACAGGCCGTTTTTACAATACATCTTCTTTCCGCGAGCCGATAAGGCAATTGTACCGTGAAGGACATTATATGGGGCCGCATTCCAACGATCACCTGTTGTACTGCGACTGGACCAAACGCGACAGCCTGCTCATTACCAGGAGCACTTATATTCATGATCTCAATAAAAACCTGGATGCCATGCGTGCTGCAGGAATACCGGATGCATCTTACCGTTATTTCATACCGCCATACGAATGGTGGAATGATGCTGTGGCAAAATGGAGCAATGAGAGCGGCATCCGCCTGTTCTGCTTTACACCGGGCACAACCAGTAATGCAGATTATACCTATCCGGAAATGGGCAACAGTTACAAAAGCTCGGAAACGATCCTTAATAATATCAAACGCATCAATGAAACAAGGCCCGGCAAGCTGAATGGCATGGTGCTGCTGATCCACGCAGGAACAGATCCGCGGCGCACAGATAAATTATACAACAAACTGGATGAACTGATCAGCTACCTGAAAAAGAACGGGTATAGTTTTAAAACGATCGACAAACTGATCGGCGAATAATATCACCAGCGGTCTTCTTCGGGAATGTCATTTTCATTTTTGCGGAAGGCCGCCCTGGATTGCAGTTTCTGCTGCTGCCTTTCGATGATGAGTGCGGCAATGATGCGGCCTGCATCTTCGCTTGGATGCTGGGCAAGCATGTCCTTCAGCTTGTGCTCGCTTACATCGAGCCGGTACAGGAGATTGAGCAATGCGGGAAAATCAGATGTTACCAGGTTGTTTACGTATTCGACAAGCGCTTTCGCATCCAGGTTTTCCCAGGGTTGTATTTCTGCAGGCATATGCAAAATTAAAGGCTGTAATGCCAATCACTGAAATATCGTTTCCGTGATTTTACGGCGGTATTCGAAAATATGCTGCAGCCTGCGTTTAACGAAAAGGCTATTGGCTATATCGCCCAGGAAGGAAAAAGGGATGCGGTAATGAACAATATCCGTCATCTCAACACCCTGGGGTACTTCCCTGAAATGATGCTGGTGATGCCAGAGGCTGTAAGGGCCGTAGCGTTGCTCGTCCACAAAATATTCCAGTTCTTTTACATGTGTGATCTCGGTCATCCAGTAAAAGCTGATCCCCGCTACCGGACTTACCTTGTACTCGATCAGCTGGCCGGGATAGATATGGTTTCCATGATAAAGGCTGATCACCCGGAAACCCAGGTCGGGTGGTGTAATGCGCGCCAGGTTAGCCGGATCGCTGAAGAACTGCCAGGCAACGGCGGGGGTTACCGGCAGGATCTGCACCTGCTTGAAGGAATAGGTCCGGGACATATAACTGCTTTCCTTAAATAACAATATTCGCACCAAAAAGTTCATGCGGTTAACCGTATCGCAGGTACTGGCCCGGATGATTATCTTTACAATATGTCAGCAACAGCACAACAGGCAGAGCAATTCCGGAAAATCTATGAGTCACTGAACGAACAGCAGCGAAAGGCCGTAGATACGATAGAAGGGCCGGTGATGGTGATCGCAGGTCCCGGTACGGGTAAAACCCAGATCCTGGGTGCACGCATCGGCCGGATCCTGATGGATACGGATGCTTTACCGTCCAATATTCTCTGCCTTACCTATACCGATGCCGGTGTGGTTGCCATGCGCAAAAGATTACAGGGGTTTATTGGCCCCGATGCGTATAAAGTGAATATCTATACGTTCCATGCTTTCTGCAACGATATCATCCAGGAAAATCTTTCCCTGTTTGAAAAAACATCGCTGGATGCCATATCTGAACTGGAAAGCATAGAACTGTTTAAAAACCTGATCGACAGTTTTCCTAAAAATCACCCGCTCAAACGTTACCGCGGAGATGTGTATTTCGAGATCAGTAACCTGCGCTCTTTATTCAGCACCATGAAAAGGGAGGGCTGGACGCCGGAACAGATCAATACGGCAATCGATACTTACCTGGCCGAACTGCCCACCAGAGACGAATTCATTTATAAAAAAGCCTACAGGCAATTCAAGGCCGGCGACCTGAAGCAAAACAAAATAGCAGAAGAAACAGAGCGCATGGAAAAACTGCGTGCTGCAGTGAATGAGTTCAACCGATTCCAGGAGCTGATGCGCAAACGGAACCGCTACGATTTCGATGACATGATCAACTGGGTGATCCGCGCGTTCAGCGAAGACCCCTATCTCTTGTCAAAGTACCAGGAACAATTCCAGTATATCCTTGTTGATGAATACCAGGATACAAGCGGAACACAGAACCGGCTGGTAGAACTGCTGATCAGCTTCTGGGACAAGCCGAACATTTTTGTAGTGGGCGATGATGACCAGAGTATCTATCGTTTCCAGGGAGCCAACGTAGAGAATATGCTCGATTTTGCACACCGTTACCAGCAGGACCTGATGACCGTAGTGCTCACCAATAATTACCGTTCCATACAACCGATACTGGATGTGTCGAAAAGCCTGATCGACCGTAATAATGAACGCCTGGTAAACAAGATACCGGGTTTGTCAAAGGCATTATTGTCATCCAATACGGGCATCAATCAACTCACACATCCGCCGCTGATACAGGAATATAGCACCATGCGCCAGGAAATGATCGGCATTACTCTGGCCGCAGAACGCCTGCTGCAGCAGGGCATAGCGCCGGGAAAGATCGGTGTGATCTATAAGGAAAATAAATACGGTGAAGAACTGACGCGTTATTTCAAACAGAAAAATATTCCCGTTTACAGCAAGCGCAGCCTGAATCTTTTCGACCTGCCGATGGCGCAGAAGCTTATCCTGCTTTTCAAATACCTGGCAGCCGAGCACGATATCCCGTATGGCGGTGATGAAATGCTGTTTGAGATACTTCATTTCAACTGGTTTGGTATTGCGCCGATAGAAATAGCCAAACTCAGCGTGGAAGTTGCCGATAAAAAATTCGGTGAAGGGAAAACCTCGATCCGCAGACTGCTTTATGAAAAAGCGAACAGGCCGCCGGCAGACCTTTTCAGCACCGGTCCGGCGACCGGTCTCAAAGAAGCCAGCGCAGCACTCGAAAAATTAATAGCTGATGTGCCGAATGTAACCCTGCAGCACCTGTTCGAAAATATCATCCGCGAAGCAGGAGTGCTTCGTTATGTAATGCAGCAACCTGATAAACACTGGCAGTTGCAGGTCCTGACAGCTTTCTTCGATTTTATCAAAGATGAAACACACCGTAATCCCTTACTCACATTAGAACAACTGGTGAACATCATCATGCTGATGGAAAAAGAAGACATACGCCTGCCCCTGGTGCAGGTAAGCGGTATGGATACGGGTGTGAACCTGATGACTGCCCATGGTTCCAAGGGACTGGAGTTTGAATATGTGTTCATCGCCGGCTGTAATGCTGCCAGCTGGGAGAAAAAACGTAAACCGGGCGGAGGCTATTCACTGCCGGATACCATGTTCTCATCACAGCCGGCACAGAAAGACGATGAGGAGTTGCGCCGGCTTTTCTATGTAGCACTGACAAGGGCAGAGCAACACCTCTATATATCTTACAGCCGTTTCCGCGCAGACGGGAAAGAGCTGGAGCCGTCTATGTTCCTGGCCGAACTTCGCGAAGCGTATCATATGCCGGTTGAAAAGATCATCATCGATACGGAAACGGAAGCGCTCTTTGCCATGCTGGAGCTGACGGCCTCACTTGCACCGGAAATCGACCATGCAGAAGAAGAATTCGTTACCCGCCTGCTGGATAAGTTTGTGATGAACGTAACTGCGCTGAACAACTACCTGAAATGCCCGCTGCAGTTTTATTTCCAGAGCCTGGTGCGTGTGCCTTCTGGTAAATCGGAAGCCACGGAATTCGGTTCGGCCATCCATGATGCCTTGCAGAAACTGTTCGAGAAAATGCGCGAACGCGATGCATTCCCGCCGGCAGAAGAACTCATCAGCGATTTTGAGTGGTATATGCACAGGCACCGTGAAAGCTTTACCCGCGAACAGTTCGACAGGCGGATAGAATACGGACATGATGTACTCCGCAATTATTACGATACCTATGTAAACACCTGGAACCGCATTGTAGTGGTAGAACGTTCTATCCGTAATGTAGTGGTGAACGGCGTTCCGCTGAAGGGTAAGCTCGACAAGCTGGAATTCAACGGCAAAGAAGTGAATGTTGTGGATTACAAGACCGGCGATCCCGATAAAGCAAAAGACAAACTGAAACCACCGCACGATAAAAATCCGGATGGCGGCGATTACTGGCGCCAGGCTGTATTTTATAAACTGCTGATCGATCATTACGACCAGAAAGACTGGCGAGTGGTCAGCACCGAGTTCGATTTTATTGAACCCGACAATAAAAAGCAGTACCGCAAGGAAAAGATCACGATCACCCCGGCCGATACCACTACGGTAACCCAACAGCTCACCGAAGCCTGGGAAAAGATCCAGGCCCGCCAGTTCTATACCGGCTGCGGTAAGGAAGACTGCCATTGGTGTGGTTTTGTGAAAACGAATGACCTGGCCGTGGCACTGCACGACCTGTCGGACGGGGAAGAAACCGACGATTAACAGGATTTTGAGAACCGCATCCATGAACAATCCGCCCAAACCAGCTAAGTTTGCAGCGCTGATGAAAAAAACGATCCTATCATACAGCCTGGTCTGCCAGGCCCTTTTATTTGTATTGCTGACGGGTATGCTGGTATCCTGCGCCAACATCATACCACCCGGCGGCGGACCGCGTGATAGTCTGCCACCCCGGCTCTACATGGCAACGCCGCGGGATTCATCTGTAAATATGAGCACCACCACCAAAATGATCGTGCTTACGTTTGATGAATATATCGGCCCGCTCCAGGAAGTAGCCAAAAACATGATCGTATCGCCTACAACGAAAAACGCACCAATAGTGGATGCGCGTCTCCGCAACCTTACCATCCGTTTCCGCGATACGCTGGACCAGAATACCACTTACCGCGTCGATTTCGGAGATGCCATCCGCGATGTAAATGAAAATAATATTGCACGCGGTTTCAGCTACGTATTCTCAACCGGCAAAACCATTGATACCAATACATACCGCGGAAGAGTGGTAATGGCCGAAAGCGGCACGATCGACAGTACGCTGATCGTAGTGCTGCACAATAACCTGGCAGATTCGGCGGTCCGGAAACTGCGCCCGCGCTATTATGCGCGGGTTACCGGCAAAGGAGACTTCATGTTCCATAACCTGCCGGCCGGAAACTTTGCGGCGTATGTGGTTCCCGATGATTTCCTGCGCCGTTACGACGACAGTACAAAAATATTCGCATTTCTCGATCACCAGGTGAATACCAGGGCTGGGACAAGCGACACATTTTATGCATACCAGGAATTTAAAAGAGAGATAAAAGCGAGTGCGAATACAACCAACAAGGCAACAGGTAATAAGGACAAGGAAAAAGAAAAAGAGGATAAACGCCTCCGCTACAGCCATAGCCTCGAAGGCGGGCAGCAGGATCTGCTCGGCCATCTGCAGCTGACGTTCAACCGCAAACTGGCAACATTCGACAGCGCAGCGATCCAGCTCACGGATACATTATTCAGGCCATTGACCGGTTACCGTATTGAATTGGATACGGCACGCACCGGCGTTCATATTTATTACGCCTGGAAGGAAAATACACCGCTGCGTCTGAAGATAGCCCAGCAGGCAGTGGCCGATTCAGCGGGAATTACGCTTGCCAAGGCAGATACGTTACGGTTCAGCACACAGCGCGAATCCGATTACGGAAGCATCCGGCTCCGGTTCGCCAATATAGACCTGGCACGCAAACCGGTGCTGCAGTTTGTGCAGAACGACAAGCTGGAAGCATCTTATCCGTTAACACAGAAGGAGTTCTACCGCCGTTTGTACAAGCCCGGAGCGTATACATTGCGGATCCTTTATGATACCAATGGCAACGGCATCTGGGACCCGGGCAGTTTCAGAACTAAAAAACAGCCGGAAAAAGTAGAGCTCGTGAGCAAACAATTATCCATCCGGGCCAACTGGGATAACGAGGTTGAAGTATCTTTGTAACCGATTCAGAAAAGGCAGTCATCTACATGCAGTTACCATCATCATTACTGGAAAACGCCGTGGCGCAGTTTGCCAAACTGCCGGGTGTGGGCAAAAAGACCGCACTGCGGCTGGTATTGCATTTGCTCAAACAGGATGTGGATGATGTACAGCATTTCGGTGAAACCATTGCAAGAATGCGGCGTGATATCAAGTTCTGCCAGCGTTGCTGCAATGTAAGCGATGGTGATATCTGCTCCATCTGCGCCAATTCACAGCGTAATCCGCGGCTGATCTGCGTGGTAGAAAATATCCGGGATGTGATTGCTGTGGAAACCACACAGCAGTATAACGGAACTTACCATGTACTGGGCGGGGTGATCTCGCCGCTGGATGGGATCGGTCCGGATCAGCTGAATATCGAATCACTGGTACAAAGGATCGCAAGGGAAGAAACGGAAGAACTGCTTTTTGCCCTGAGCCCGAATATACAGGGCGATACTACCATTTATTATATCCAGAAAAAGATCGCGCACCTGCCCTGCAGGATCACAACCATCGCCCGTGGTATCGCTTTCGGCGGTGAACTGGAATATGCAGATGAAATGACCCTGGCACGCAGCATCGCCAACAGACTGCCTGTGCAGCAATACGTTAAATAAGATTTTAACGGTCCGCCATTACACCGTAATTTACGGAATGCGATTTTATATCACCCGGACATACGGTTTTGATGGCCGGAAGCCCGATATATTTTAAATTGCAGTTTAAACATCAATATTGAATATGAAAAATTGGGTAAAAATATTACTGATCCTGGTGGTGATCGGCGGCCTGGCAGCAGCCGGAGTGGCTTACTATGTTTACAATAAGCCCCATCGTGATGTGACCAAGGAAAAAGGTATCCTGTTAACGGCCCAGCAGCTGTACGATGCATTTAAAACCAATGAAGCCGATGCAAATGCAAAATACCTGGAAAAAGCCATTGAACTGAGCGGAGAAGTAGCGGCAGTAACAACCAACCAGGATGGGCAGGTAGTGGTAGATTTCAAAACCAGCGACCCGATGGTACTGATCAACTGTACTTTCAAAACCAACCCGGGCGCTATTAAACCCGGAGACACCATCACATTCAAAGGAATATGCACCGGTTATATTCCCGACGCCAATGTGGTGATCAATGAGGGGGTACTGGTAAAATAATTAATCAAACAGAAACCGAAGACTTATATGAAAAGAATAGCGTTATTATGTATGACCGTATGCCTGTTCTCCGTTGCTGTACAGGCACAGGTTCTGGCCACACGCAATGGCAAAATCAGCTTTGCATCGCCTTCAGATGATGATGTAAAAGCCGTGAATAACCAGGTAACGAGCAGGCTTACAACTGCTACCGGCCAGATGACCTTCAGCGTACTGATGAAAGGCTTCAAATTTGAGCTGGCAGAAATGCAGGACCATTTCAATGGAAAGGATTATGCCAATACCACCGCATACCCGCGTGCCGATTTTTCAGGTATGATCACGAATGTGAAAGCCATCAATTTTACAAAAGACGGCACGTATTCCGCAACCGTTAAAGGCAACCTGACCATGCACGGTGTTACAAAAAGCGTTACCGTAACAGGCAATGTTATTGTAGCCGGTGGCAAAGTAACCGTGAAAGCCAGTTTCCCGCTCAGCCTTGCCGATTATAATATCAATGGAAAAGGCGTAAGCTCAAAAGTAAATGTGGAAGTAAGCTGTAAATACGATTAAGCTAATCTGTCAATAAATTACACAGCCCTTCCTTACTGCCGGAAGGGCTTTTTTTTGTAATACCAATTAACTACCTTTGTATTCTACACAGGCGGATTTGTTTATTGTTCAGCCTGGGCTCCGGCCAATAGAACTAATAAACGTATAGGAAACTCTTCTGCTCCCTCCACGTTTATTTATTCTATTCCATGTAGTTAACCTGGTTATGCATGCATAACCGAAAATGTGAACTATGGATATCAGGAAAGAACTCGAAAAAAGGATTTTAGTGATAGATGGCGCCATGGGAACCATGATCCAGCGCCATAAACCGACAGAGGCGGACTATCGCGGTGAACGTTTCAAAGACTGGCATTGCGATGTGAAAGGAAATAACGACCTGCTTTGTATTACGCAACCCCAGATCATCAGGGGCATCCATAAACAATACCTGGAAGCCGGCGCCGATATCATCGAGACTAATACCTTCAGCAGCACTACCATTGCCATGGCAGATTACGATATGCAGTCGCTCGCTTACGAGCTGAATGTAGCTGCCGCCAGATGCGCAAAAGAGGCAGTGGCGGAATTCATGGCAGAACATCCTGATGCAACACCTAAATATGTAGCCGGTGCCATCGGCCCGCTGAACAAGACCCTTAGTCTTTCTCCCGACGTAAACAATCCCGGGTTCCGTGCAGTTACCTTCGACGAAGTGATGAACGCTTATTACGAGCAGATCTCCGGACTTGTAGATGGCGGCGTGGACATTCTCCTCATCGAAACCATCTTTGATACACTCAACGCCAAGGGTGCGATCTTTGCGGTGAAAAAATATTTCCGTGATACAGGTAAACCGGAATTACCGGTAATGATCAGCGGAACCATTACCGACGCTTCCGGGCGCACACTGAGCGGCCAGACACTCGAAGCATTTTATACCTCGGTAATGCATGCCAACCCGTTAAGCATCGGCCTCAACTGTGCGCTGGGTGCATCTGAAATGCGAAGTCATATTGAAGAACTTAGTCAGATCGCTGCCTGTTTCACATCCGCTTACCCCAATGCCGGTTTGCCGAATGCTATGGGCGAATATGATGAAGAGCCGCACCAGACAGCACATTTTATAGAAGAATGGGCGCGCCGCGGATTTGTGAACATTGTTGGCGGCTGTTGCGGAACAACACCTGATCATATCCGTCATATTGCGCAGGAAGTAAAAAATATCAGTCCGAGAACCCTCCCTGTACTGGAGGCTTCTTATTAAGTATCAACCCGGCTGTAAAGCCACCGAAACCATGAGCTCAGCAATAACCATCAAGCCATATCTGCGTCTTTCAGGACTGGAACCACTCGTGATCCGTCCGGAGATGAATTTTGTAAACGTAGGTGAACGTACCAATGTAACCGGCTCCAAGAAATTTGCGCGCCTGATCAGGGAAAACAAATACGAGGAAGCTTTATCTGTTGCACGCCAGCAGGTAGAAGGCGGTGCACAGGTACTGGATGTGAATATGGACGACGCCCTGCTCGAAGGCGTTTCAGCAATGACCACTTTCCTGAACCTGTTACAGAGTGAGCCCGATATTGCACGTATTCCTATCATGATCGACAGCTCAAAATTCGAGATCATTGAAGCCGGCCTGAAGTGTGTACAGGGAAAATGTATCGTAAACTCGATCTCTTTAAAGGAAGGCGAGGCAAAATTTATTGAACAGGCCATTGTCTGTAAATCATATGGTGCGGCAGTGATCGTAATGGCATTTGACGAAGTTGGTCAGGCCGATACGAAAGAAAGGAAGGTAGAGATCTGTCACCGCGCGTATAAAATCTTAACCGAACAGGTAGGCATTGCACCCCAGGATATCATCTTCGATCCGAACATTTTTGCGGTAGCTACCGGTATTGAAGAACACAATAATTACGCGGTAGATTTCATAGAGGCAACAAGGGAGATCAAAAAACTGATGCCGCTGACCAAGGTGAGCGGTGGTGTATCCAATGTGTCTTTCTCCTTCAGGGGAAATGATCATGTGCGTGAAGCCATTCACTCCGTTTTCTTATTCTATGCCATCAAAGCAGGTATGGATATGGGGATCGTGAACGCAGGACAGCTGGTAGTGTACGATGAGATAGAACCGACCCTGCGCGATCTTTGTGAAGATGTATTGCTGAACAGGAATAATGATAACAACGAAGCAACCGATAAACTGATCGCCCATGCGGAAACCGTAAAGGCGAAGGGTAAGGTAGAAGTGAAAGATGAGGCATGGCGTAATGAACCGGTAGAAAAAAGGCTGGCACACTCGCTTGTAAACGGCATCACCGATTATATAGACGCAGATACGGAAGAAGCGCGTCAGAAATATCCCAAACCGCTGGATGTGATCGAAGGGCCGCTGATGGACGGTATGAACATAGTAGGTGACCTTTTCGGAGCCGGTAAAATGTTCCTGCCGCAGGTAGTGAAAAGCGCAAGGGTGATGAAGAAAAGTGTAGCGATCCTGACTCCTTATATCGAAGCGGAAAAAGAGGCACGCAAACAGGCAAATCTTGCTGCGGGCACAGCAAATACGGAAACTGCCGGCGCAGCAAAGATCCTGCTGGCAACGGTGAAGGGTGATGTACACGATATCGGAAAGAACATTGTAGGCGTGGTGCTGGGCTGTAACGGGTATGATATCATTGATCTGGGTGTGATGGTTCCGGCAGATAAGATCCTTGAAACCGCAGAAAAGGAAAAGGCAGATATCATAGGCCTGAGCGGACTGATCACACCATCGCTGGACGAAATGGTACATATCGCGAAAGAAATGAAAAGACGCGGCATGAACCAACCCCTGCTGATCGGCGGTGCAACAACTTCGCGCATCCATACTTCCGTTAAGATCGCACCTGAATATGACAATGGTGTGGTACACGTACTCGATGCATCGCGAAGCGTAACTGTAGCCGGCTCATTGCTGAATAAAGAACAGAAAGAGGATTTTCTCGCCGGCATTTCCACAGAGTATAAAAAACTGAAAGAAAATTTCGACAATAAAAAACCGGTGAAGCAATACCTGACTTATGCGGAAGCATTGCAGAACAAGGTAGATGTGAACTGGGCTGAATATGAGCCAACAGTACCAACATTCATTGGTACCAAAGTGTTTGAAGATTATGACCTCGCGTCACTCAGGCCGTTCATCGACTGGAAGCCATTCTTCATCGCCTGGGAAATGCATGGTAATTTCCCCGATATCCTTACCGATAATGTAGTAGGAAAGGAGGCCACTAAATTGTATGAGGATGCCAATAAACTGCTGGATCAGATCATTGCAGAAAAATGGCTGACTGCAAAAGGAACCATCGGTTTCTGGGAAGCATCCAGCAAAGACGATGATGTGTTTGTGCAGCACGATGGTCAAGAGACGAAACTCTGTTTCCTGCGCCAGCAGATCAAGAAAGCGCCGGGGCAGCCGAACCTTTCACTTGCAGACTTTATCGCACCGGCAGCAGCAGGTAAAAAAGACTATATCGGTGCTTTTGCAGTTACCCTGCATGGCATAGAAGAACATATCCGCCGTTTCGAGGCAGCACACGATGATTACAACAAGATCATGCTGCAGGCCCTGGCCGATCGTTTTGCCGAAGCATTTGCAGAAGCGCTGCACCTGCATACCCGGAAAGAGTACTGGGGCTATGATAAAGACGAGCAGCTGAACAATGAAGAACTGATCAAAGAACAATATGTGGGTATCAGGCCTGCGCCGGGTTATCCTGCCTGTCCGGATCATACGGAGAAATACAAATTATTCGATCTGCTGAATGCTACCGAAACCACAGGGATACAGCTTACCGAAAGCCTGGCTATGTTCCCGGCGTCTTCGGTTTGCGGCTGGTATTTTTCAAATCCGAAAAGCCAGTATTACGGTGTAGGTAAAATACAGCAGGATCAGCTCGAAGATTATACAGAGCGTAAAGGGCTGCCTGCAGCTGAAATGGAACGCTGGCTCAGCCCGGTGCTCGAATAAACAGCCGTCAAAAAACAAACAGCTGTATCTTTGTGCCCTTTAACCAATAAAAGAGCAAATGAACCGTGTATGGCGTTTTGTGCTGCCGGTGATCGCTGTATTGCCGGCGATGCTGTTGCAGGCACAGGAAAAGAAAGAAAGGAAAGGTGAATTTTATTTCTCCTGGGGATACAACAAAGAATGGTATACCCGCTCCAATGTAAAAGTGGATCAGCCTTCATTGGGCAGCCAGTATACTTTAAGGAATGTGCGCTCGCACGATCATCCGGGGTGGGATGAAGGATTGTTCAGCATTCCGATCAGCATTCCCCAGTATAATTACCGCATCGGGTACTTCTTCAACAAGAAAAAAGGACTGGCATTCGAGATCAATTTCGATCATACCAAACATATTATCCAGGACGGGCAGGATGTAAGAATAACCGGAAAGCTGAATGGCCGCCAGGTAGACAGTACCGTGAATTTTTCAAAGGGCAACGGGTTCTATTATTACCTGAACAACGGCGCCAATTTCCTCCTGTTCAATATTGTAAAAAGATGGAACTGGTACGAAAGCCGCAACCATAACCTGAAAGTAGATGGTCTCGGTAAAGCTGGTATCGGCCCTGTGATCCCGCACGTGGAGAATAGTTTATTCGGTCAGAAAAATGACGACGGATTTCAGCTGGGTGGCTGGAATGCAGGAGTGGAGTATGCAGTACGCGGTACATTCTACAAACATGTATACCTCGAATTTGCCAACAAACTCGATTATGCCAGCTATTCCAACCTCAAAGTGTACAACGGAACGGCCAGGCAGAACTTCGGTACTTACGAACTGATCCTGAGCCTCGGTTATACTTTCCCGATGGGCAAAAGGGTTAACTGATATTTATGACCAACTCATAAAAAAGCAAAGGGAAAGCAGAACGCTTTCCCTTTGCTTTTATCTTTTCTCCAGCAGCCACCAGAGTTTTCTTCTTTTTTTCACTTTGAAATTCTTGGCGATATAAGCCTGGATATACTGCATGGCTTCCTCGATATCATCGGTAAGCAGGATCAGTTTTTTATCTTCTGCAGAAATAGTACCACTTTCGATCATGGTGTCGATCGCTTCCATCAGTGGCTGGAAATATTCCTTGCCAAACAATACGATCGGGAAATTGGTGATCACTTTAGTCTGCACGAGCGTGATGGTTTCGAACAACTCATCCATGGTGCCGAAACCGCCTGGCATAATGATGAATGCATAAGAATATTTTACAAGCAGTACTTTGCGGATGAAGAAATAATCGAACGTGATCCATTTCTGCATATAAGGATTGGGCTGCTGTTCAAACGGCAGTTTGATGTTGCAGCCCACAGACATACCGCCATGCTCGAAAGCGCCCCTGTTGGCAGCTTCCATAATACCGGGGCCGCCGCCTGTCATAGTAGTAAAGCCTAAACTCGCGATCCTTTTACCGAATTCCTGCGCTGCCTTATAATACCGGTGATCTTCCTTGAACCTGGCCGAACCAAACACCGTGATGCAGGGGTCCAGGAAATGCAGTGTTCTGAAACCTTTGATAAACTGCAGCAGTATCTGCCAGGCAAATCCTAATTCATAAATGCGGGGTTTAGGTCCGTCGAGATACACGGATTGTTTTGCCGGAATAATCCTTTCGTCTGTTTTTTCCATAATCTGTTCTTATATTCAATAGCGGTTCAAATTAGCACAAAATTTGCTGCTAAAAAGCAACTATCACACCTGCCGGCTTATGAAGAAGTTAATTTTCATCCTTTTGATACCCCTGTTATATGGCTCTCTGTCTGCGCAGAAAAAAATTGTGATAGAGGATCTGCGTAGTTTTTCCATGCATGGTCTTGAAAGTATTTACCTTCAAACACCCGCTATCAGGCAGACATTGCTCAGGAACCTGAATGAAATAGTATTACAGCATTTCGACTGTCCTCTTGCCGATACCAACTCGCTCTCTGTAGAAATGCTCAAGCTGCCGCGCGCCAGGACAAAAGCTGATTTCAACACGAGCGACACCAATCAGCTTCACCTTTTCCTGGATCTTTACCAGTATCGCCCGTTCGATTTTTTCCTGGCCACAAGGGCTACCCAGAACGACACTTCCGTGATGAAATCTACCAAGACGGTCATCCGCCTGAGTGCATTGCTGGCAAAGGATAAGAATACAGTGCTGCTGAACAAAACGATCGACCTGCTGCTGAGTCATGGGGAAACGCCGGGTATGGGGATTGTGTCGGAAAATACTTACTTGTCGCCCAAAAGTTTCCTTGAAGTATTGCGGACCGGTTTCAGGCTTTTACTGGATCCGCAGGATATGACGGAACAGATCGGCATCAAAGCCACGCCTGTATTCCAGGCAGAGAACCTGCTGATGCCGGCATTGTCGCAGCAGCAGCGGAGTGTTGCAGCCACACAGAAGAATGGTGCAGCATTTACTTATAACAGTGAACGGGAAATGGTTCGCTATGGCGACAAGCTCTACCAGGAAATAGAACTGCGCGGAAAAAACCCGACACCGCTTACGCCTTTCCTGCGGAATGTGATCGAAGAAGCACGAAATAAAAGCCGTTCCGATTTTATCTTCCTGCACCAGGAGCTGCGCGATGTGAAAAGGGATCATAACTATTTACTGAAGCTGCTCATCCAGGTAGGGCCGGATACCGAAGTAAGCAATCCGCTCACGAATTTTATGGAGGGCTATGTGCATTATCTCCTGAAAGACAAAGACACGATAGCCAGGTTCTCCATCAGTCATAATGCCAGGATGAGAGGAAAATTCATTTACCCTGATAAAGTCTGGAATGGCTTCGATACGGCATCTCTGCATACTTTCAGCCTTGCACAGGTTGTTCCGCCCCAGCCGCTTGTGGCTGCTTACCAGGTTAAAGGTCAGATCGGAAAGCACATGTTTACCATAAACTGCCTCGGCAGCAACACGGTGAAAGAAATACTGGTGGATGATAAAAGGATCTGTATTGTACAGGGGCGCTTTATTCCTGAAAGGTTTGTGTTTTTTGATGCATCTTTATCCCCCGAAATACTGGATCAGCTGCTGCTGATCGGGTTTTCCGGCTTTTTAGAATGATATACAACTGACTTATGCGTATTATTTCATACAACGTGAACGGCATCAGGGCTGCCATCAAAAAAGGATTTATTGAATGGCTGCAGACAAACCCTGCAGATATCATCTGCCTGCAGGAAACGAAAGCATCTAAAGACGATGTGAATATTAAACTCATCGAAGACCTGGGCTACGATACTTACTGGTTTTCGGCCAATAAAAAAGGATACAGCGGCGTAGCCATATTCACTAAAATAAAGCCCGACCAGGTTATTTACGGCAGTAATATCGAGCAGAGCGATTTTGAAGGCCGTGTGATCCGCGCTGATTTCGGAGATCTTACCGTTGTAAATGCATATTTCCCTTCGGGTACGAGCGGCGACATACGCCAGGTGTACAAATACCAGTGGCTCGATGAGTTCTTTGCGCACCTGCAGGAACTGCGTAAAACAAGACCGCAACTGGTGGTTACAGGCGATTACAATATTGCACACCGTGAAATAGATATCCATGATCCGAAAGGCAATAAAAATTCATCAGGCTTCCTGCCGCAGGAGCGAGCATGGATGGATATGTTCCTGGAGAATGAATGGATAGACAGCTACAGGCATGTGAACCCGGAAGCGAAAGGTGCCTATTCCTGGTGGAGCCAGCGTTTTCCATCTGTGCGTTTGCAGAACAAGGGCTGGCGGATCGATTATATCTCGGTAACCACGCCGTTGCAGGCATCCATCTGCGGGGCAGCTATATATCCTGATGTAAAGCACAGTGATCACTGCCCGATTTATCTCGAACTGAAACGAAACTGATATGCTTATCTATAATACAACCATCAAGGTAAGCTGGGCCATTCATGATGCGTGGCTGCAATGGGTAAAAGCAGAACATATCCCGCAAATGATGCGCTGCGGGTCATTTACTGGCTACCGCTTTGTGCAGCTGCTCGATACAGACGAAGAAGAAGGACCCACTTATGCAATCCAGTACGAACTGCCAGACAGGCAGGCATACGAACATTACCAGGCACAGTTTGCCGCAGGATTCCGTAATGAAGCGTTTGCACGATGGGGGAATGGTTTTATTGGATTTCACTCACTTATGCAGGTTGTGAATTGAGTGTGGATAGTTTTCCAAAATCATTTTGGTATTCATAAATCTTCGCTATATTCCCCTGAAAGCCGCTTGGGCGTTGCTTTTCAGCGTTTTTCTCCTGAAACCCTTTACAGTATTGGGTTTCAGCGGTTTTGTTTCCATTTTTGCCAGGAACACAATACGTATAAAATCGCCTGAAATCCTTGACAGTACCGCATTTGGGGGAATATTAAAAACTGCTTAAAAAGACGAAAAATATTTTGCTGATAGCTAAAAGCAGATAAATTTGTTTCCTGTTATTCAAACAATCTAAAAACACATCTATGAACAAAGCTGAATTGATCGCTCAGATCGCTGAAGATGCTGGTGTTACTAAAACCCAGGCTAACGCAGCGTTAGATTCTTTCGTTGACACTGTAACAAAAACCCTGAAAAAAGGTGATAAAGTTACCCTGGTAGGATTTGGTACTTTCTCTGTTTCTAAACGTGCTGCACGTACCGGTCGTAACCCGCAAACCGGCGAAACAATCAAAATCAAAGCTAAGAAAGTTGCACGCTTCAAAGCTGGTAAAGAACTGAGCGCTAAAATCTAATTTTAGTCCTGAAAAGAATTGAACCCCGCAAATTTGCGGGGTTTTTCTATTTTTGCGGTTCACTCATTGTTTAATACTTAAAACCAACATCATGGGCAGAGGTGATAAAAAAACAGCAAAAGGTAAAAGATTCAAAGGTTCTTTCGGTAAAAGCCGTCCGGCTAAAACCAAAAAAGCCGTAACTCCTAAAGCTTCTTAATCAAACGGGTAGATGATGCCTGGTCCGCATGCGGATCAGGCATCAGCAAATCCTGGTCAGGCTTTTTTCCCCGACGCGATCTCTTCTATCGCATGCACCAGTTTATCCAGGTCTGCTATGCGCGTGTATACATGTGGTGTAATACGTACACAACTGATATTCTCCCAGACAATCCCTACCGTGTGAATTTTATAAGTGCCGAATAAAGCACCATCGAGCTGTGCAGGTGTCATCCCGTCAACGGAAACACCGCAGATGGCACAGGAATAATCTGCTTTCAGCGATGTGTGCAGTTTTACTTTCGGTATATCTTTTACTTTATCTGCCCAGTAATTTTTCAGGTAACGGATCCTTTCCTCTTTTCTTTTACTGCCGATGGCGGTATGGAAATTAATGGCTTCGCCGATGCCCTGCTCTATGGGAAAGCTGCGTGTACCAAGGGTTTCGAACTTCCTGATATCGCCGCTGTTGGGTTTGTCGTTACAGGTAAGCGGCCAGATCTTTTCGATCTTCTCTTTTTTGATCCATAACATGCCGCTGCCGATAGGGGCACTCAGGAATTTATGCAGACTGGTGCCGAAATAATCGCATTCCAGGTCCGGTATCTTAAAATCGAGCAGGCCGAAGGAATGGGCGCCGTCTACCACTACTTCCAGTCCGTGCTGATGCGCCATCCGGCAAAGTTTGCGTACGGGCATGATCTGTCCTACCCAGTTGATGATATGCGTTACATGTAATATCCTGGTTTTGGGTGTGATCGCTTTCTCATAAGCCGCTACGATCTCGTCGTCGTTTTCTATGGGAAAATTAAAACTGAGTTGTTTATATACAATGCCGTCCCTTAAAGCGCGCTGCCTCCAGGCCTGTATCATATTCGGGTAATCCTGCAAAGTTCCGATCACTTCATCGCCGGCTTTCAGGTTCAGTCCGTAGATTACGGTATTAAGGGCTTCCGTGGCGTTCCGGTTAATGGCGATCTCATCGGGCTGGCAGCCTGCCAGTGTGGCCAGTTTGTAGCGCAAAGGCTCACGGCCCTGGTCCAGGATCCGCCACATAAAATATGAAGGGCCTTCATTGGCCAGTTTATTGTACCGTTCCACCGCCTCCTGCACAATACGCGGAGAAGGGCTGACACCGCCGTTATTCAGGTTGATGATGGCCGGGCTTACGGTAAAACCCTGCTGGATCACACTCCAGTAGTCTTCGTCTGCAGCTGCCAGCTCCGGGCTCAGCCCGCTTATTTTTTGCGCTGCCTGCTCCCAGGAAGCGGCATGCAGCTGATTGAAAAGGCTGCCTGCTGAAAAAGCGCCGGCCAGCATGCCGGCCTGTTTCAGGAATGTTCTCCGGTGATTCATTTTTTTTGATGAAAGTTAATCATTCCCTCAAATAATTCCCAGCACTCCTTTTGGGGCAACATTCCCTTAGTTTCTTTATATCTTTGTGCTGAAACACATGATTATGCAAAAGAAGCGTTTGATCCTGGCGGGATGTATCTTGTTACTGTTGTCTCTGAGTGAGCAGGCCGTAGCCCAATGCTCCATCTGTACCAAAACGGCGTCTCAATTGGGCGAAGGCCCTGCACAGGCGCTCAATTCGGCTATTATTTACCTGGCCGGCGCACCACTCGCGATCATGGGTTTTATCGGTTACAGGTGGTGGAAAAATGAAAAGAGGCTGCAGGATGCAGATATGAAATAAACATTAATCGGATAACCCATACTGATGCAGCTGAATAATCTTGGCCGTTACCTCAAATACAAACTGAACAAGGAAGAACGTAATATTCAGAAAGAAGCCCGCCGCTTTAAATGGCTCGAATCGTACGGTTTTAAAACCATTATCGATGTAGGTGCCAACGAAGGCCAGTTCACCAAAAAGATCCTGCGCGTGTTCCCGGATGCTGTGGTGCACAGTTTTGAACCGCTCACCGATGTTTATAATAAATTATCTGAAGCTTTCGGTCAGAACAAAAACATCATCACTTATAATTATGGTCTGGGCGAAAGCGCTGAAGAGAAAATGATCTACAACAACGAGTATTCGCCCTCTTCTTCGCTGCTGGAAATGCTGGACCTGCATAAAAATAATTTTGATTTCGCTGTAAAAAGCGAACCTATACGCATACAGATCAGAACGCTCGACAGCTTCTTCCCGCAGCCACCTGCCGGTCCGCTGCTGCTGAAGATAGATGTACAGGGTTATGAAATGTTCGTGCTGAAAGGTGCGGCACAGATCCTGGAACAAACAGACCTGCTGATCATTGAAACGAGCTTTTACCCGCTGTACAAAGACCAGCACCTGTTTGAAGATATCTATGATTACCTTACGGCACGCGGATTCAGGTATGCAGGTAATGTGGAACAACTGATCGCTCCTACAGATCATAAGATCCTGCAGGCTGATGCAGTATTCATCAAACGATAAACGGCTCGCCGGCCATGAACAGTACTGCTCCTTTTATTTCTGTGATCATCCCTACTTACAATGCTGCGGCTACCGTGGCACGTTGCCTGGATAGTTTTGTGATCCAGGACTATCCCAACAAGGAGATACTGGTGCTCGATGCATTCTCAACGGATGAAACTGTTGTCATCGTACAGTCTTTCTCTGCCGTACACGATTGTATAAAGCTGATGGTAGATAAAGACAAAGGCATTTACGATGCAATGAATAAAGGCGGTTCGCTGGCCACCGGCGAATGGCTTTATTTTTCCGGGAGCGACGATTTTCTGCTGGCTGATGATGTGCTTACGAAAGTGGCAAAGGAACTGGCGTCCGGAGAAGCTGATGTTTATTACGGAGACGTCCGCAGCGCCAGACTGGGTAAACATACCGGCGGTGTGTATGGCGGTCCGTTCGATGAAGTACGGATCCTGCAGACCAATGTATGCCACCAGGCGATCTTTATGCGCAGGTCTTTATTTCTTTCTTATGGCATGTACGATATCCGTTACAGGTATTATGCAGATTATGTAATGAACCTGAAATGGATGCTGGACAGCTCCGTCCGGAAAAAATACATCCCCGTTCTGATCGCTAATTATACAGACGGCGGTTTTTCCAGCACCGTTCCCGGCGATCCGCTTTTCTTCAGCAATTATGCTTCACTGGTAACTGAACTGGCTGCACCATTTTTTGAAAACTATCCTGATAAGATAAAATTCCTCAGGGTATTCTTTAACCGGATCAACAGGCTGGACGGGCCTGCCAGAACATTTGAAGCGGCCAGGCGTTTCGGGCAATACGGGAAAGCCGTATTCGCGGCACTTGCGCTTAGCATGCTTAAATATGCGGGTGGATTTTACTTCTTTAAAGAAAAGACCAACGCAAAAAATCAGCGTCTCGCTAATACTTCATCGTAAACAGACAGGTAATCTTCCGCAGCCTGCTGCCAGCTGAAAAAGCCGGCACGCGCTTTTACATGTTCTGCAAATTCCGGGTGATCCGTAAAATGCTGTAAGCAGCGGAACAATTCTGCGCGCATCGGTCCGGGATCGAAATCGTTGAAATAAAAAGCAGCATCGGATCCTATCTCGGGTAAAGAAGTGAGGGTGGAAAGCAATACAGGCTTGCCGAAATACATTGCTTCCACAACCGGCAACCCGAAACCTTCCGCAATCGACGGGAAAACAAAAGCAGTACACTGCATATAATACCATTGCTTATCGGCTTCGCTGATGGCTCCCGTAAAATGCACACGGTTATTAACGCCATGCTTTTTAGCTTCAGCGATAATACGTTCCTTATAGGAAGGATCGTGTACAATGCCGCCGATCACCAGTTCAAAATCATTATCAGCCAGCAATGCAGGCAGTACATGGAAATTCTTTTTTTCCTGGATAGTGCCGATCGTAAAAAGAAAAGGCCTGCGGGGTTGCAGCAGCGGCGCTTTTTCAATTTTTATTGTTTCAATATTACAGCCGTTGTAAATGATGCTGGTCTTTTTATTCTCCAGGTGTACATGCTGTTTCAGCTCCTGCAATACAAACCCGGAAATGGTGGTGATATGATCTGCGCGATCGATCTTTTCCTGAAGCTGGCGTAAATATTTTTTCTTTTTTGTTTCGTTTTTGCGCTGGTCATGAAGAAAATTGAGATCATGCACAGTGAGCACAACCGGGATCTTCCGCTTCGCGGGGAAATAATCGGTTGACTGATGTGTCGCATGCCAGAGGTCATAATTACGCGTGGCCGGGAGCAAAAATTTATGCAGGTTCTGCTGCAAAAGATAACCTGCGCCCTGTCCGAAAATGCCCTGCTGTACCGACGGTACATAAAATGTAAAATGCCTGGCTGTACCAGCTTTTTGCTGCAGTGCTTTTCCCAGTTGATAGCAATAATGATAAAGCCCTGTATTGGGATACTTCATCCGCTCACAATCTACCAGGATCTGCTGCATGGCTGTTATACGTTTATTGCTCGGTAAAATACTTCAATTATTGAATGCTCCAGAACATCTTGATGCAGAACAGCCACCTCCGCCATTCCGGCCTGCGTTTAAATGAAAGGATCTTGTGTCTGTTCTGAAAAAAGATCCGTACCCGCGTAAGATTATTCATCAGGCTGAAACTGGCGTAGCTTTTATGCATCAGACTGAAGAATCGCTTTTGATAAGGTAATTGCTCCGGACACTTTTCATACATCAGCGCCACTCTTCGCCTGATCTGTTCATTCTTTACAGCGCGCCCGGGCTTTTTCTTTTTTCTTTTCTTTCCATCCGCCGCCCTTACTGCACCAAAAACATTTCCGTCGTGCTGCCTGTACAGCACAAGCGGTTCCGGTATAAATTTTAAGGAACTGTCGAAAGTGGCTACAAAACTCAGCCAGTGGTCGTGCGGGATCATATCCGGCAGCGGAAAGGATGCTTCCGCCGTTTCTCTTGTCAGCAGCATGGCGTGGCCGGGCGCTGAATTCCCGATGGCATACATCAGGCAATCATCAAAATCTGCAAGGCGTTTTATATCCGATAATAATTTCCCTGTCTTTTCTCCATTGCTGTTGATCAGCGCCGAATTGCAGTACACAATCCGGTGGGCGCCCATTTCACGGTAGAGTTTGCTGAGCTTTTCCGGCAGCCAGATATCATCCTGGTCGCTCGGTGCCATCAGCTGACCTGTACTGAGCCGCATACCTTTTTCAAAATTTTTCACATAGCCAAGATTCACCTCATTCCGATACACTTTTACGCGGCTGTCTTTAGAAGCATATTCCTGTAAAATGCCAGGCGTATTGTCGGTGGAACAATCGTCCGTAACGATCAGCTCCAGGTTGGGATAGGTCTGGCCGAGGATACTGTCCAGCTGCTGACGGATAAACCGTTCGCCATTATAAGTGGCGATGATCACCGATATAAGAGGATATGTTGCAGGGCTGATTGGATCCATGTAAAATGCTTGATGATACGTTCTGAACAGGTGGCGGTTCCGTCAAAGATACTGTTGAATAAAACGGAAAAGATTAAAATCGGGTTCCTCCATGGCATTTGCGAGGGCTTGTTTCAACTGGCGTTTGTCCAGGTACTTCATTTTTTCCTGTTGTATCAGCTGCCAGGCTTTTTCCGTAAACAGCCATTGCCGCCTGTCTGAATGGTGCAGCTCGTGCTGGTGTGCTTCTATAGCTGCAGCCAGTTCCGGCAATCCGGTTTTCTGAACGGCCATGGTTTTGATGATCCTTATTTCCTGCTGTGCTGCATGAAATGCCGGTGCCAGCATGAGCCGCAGGTTCTTTACAAACTGGTCTGCATCCGGCCGGTCACTTTTATTCACAACAAATACATCCGCGATCTCCATCAGGCCTGCTTTCATGGTCTGGATCTCATCACCGGCCTCGGGGACCATTACCACCACAGTTGTATCTGCAAGTCCTGCTATCTCGATCTCGCTTTGCCCTACGCCCACCGTTTCAACAATCAGGTGATCGAAGCCTGCAGCCTGCATCACACTCATGATCTCGATGATCCGCGGATGCAGTCCGCCCAGTGCCCCCCTTGTTGCGAGGGAACGGATGAATACATTGGGATTGTTATACCATTCACTCATCCGGATCCGGTCGCCCAGCAGTGCGCCCATATTGAAAGGTGATGAAGGATCCACGCAGATCACACCTACTTTTTTCCCTTTACCCGCCCATTCGCCGATCAGTGCGTCGGTAAGTGTGCTCTTGCCCGCGCCCGGCGGACCTGTGATACCGGTCACCGCAGTTTGTGGTGCAGGCAGCTGTTGCAGGAAAAGATCATAGCCCGGCACTTCATTTTCGATCAGTGAAATGGCGCGTGCCAGTGCCTTATGACTGCCAGTAAGAATGTCTGCTGATAATTCCTGCCACATGCCGTTGCTGTAAGGAAGGTCCTTGTTTGATTATTTAATGATCCGGTAATTCCTGAAATCAAAAAGACGGATACCGGTGATCTTTTCAAAGTAATATAACAGCTTATCCTTGAATGAGAATTTTTTCTTTGTGATATCCAGGTCTACCTGCCAGTTCTTTCGTGCAATACGGTCCAGCATCACCGATGGGTGTGTCCCCTGGAAACGCTGAAGGGAATCGAAAAGATTAAAATCGTAGAAATCGGGGCTCATCATGAATTCCTTCAGATGCTCATCATCATGCCACAATTTGCTGAACTGTTTTTGTTTCTTCATCATCTGCTCGGGACTTTTTACCCAGCCGTAATGATAAACATAAGCATCGATGGGTTTCACATCCAGCTTCGCGTGGCCGATCCTGAAACCCTGCGCATCTTTATAGGCATTGATCTTTTTATCGTTCCTGATCACACGCACTTCATGATCATACCATTTGCGGCTGTCGCCTATATAATCGTAAGTGCCGTAAAAATGAAGGTATTTGAAAAGAAGTCCCTTCACACGCAGATCGTCCTTGTATTTTTCGCAGGCATCCCTGATCACGCCATGGTATTTTTCATGAACGGCTTCATCGCCCTGGATATAAAAAGCCCAGGTGCTTTCGGGGTCTATCAGGTGGAATGCCTTGTCCGTTTCTGCAGCCAGAACAGTTCCGCCGGAGCGCAATGCGGGATCCCATACGGAATGATGGATGATGATCTTGGGGCTGTTGATAGAGCGGATCAGCGCTTCGGTATCGTCTTCCGAATCGCCCACCAGTACGATCATTTCGTCAACAACCGGCAGGATGGATCGGATGGCTTCAACAACAGGATAGTCATTTTTAACGGCATTCCTGATAATGGTAAAACCCGAAATTTTCATACACTGCAAAATTGTTGCGGCAAAGAACCGAAAACTTTTGCATCTTGCCTATCTATACTTTTAAAAACGGCAAAGTGTGCAGCGGGAGGTAGCGTATGACAAACTTTATTCCCATCTTTCCCCTTGGCATTGTGGTATATCCCGGTGAATATGTGAACCTGCATATTTTCGAAGACCGCTATAAACAACTGGTAAACGACTGTCACAAATCAGGTAAACCTTTCGGCATACCGGTAGTAGTGAAAGACCGGCTGGAGGAAAGCGGCACACTGGTTTCAATAACCGAGATCGTAACCACTTATCCCGACGGGAAGATGGACATCCGCATCCGCGGCGAACAGGTCTTCAATGTGCTGGAAGTGATTCCTTCCGTGCCGGACAAATTATACCAGGGCGCCATAGTGAGCTACCCGGCCAACAGCGAAAGAAAGAACCGGGTGGCACTGGTACAGGTGCTTGCGGCGCTGCAGCTTCTCCATAAACTGCTGGGTGTAGCGAAGGATTTTAAAAAGAAAGAGCAGGACCTGGTGAGTTACGACCTGGCGCATCATGCAGGCCTGGCTCTGGAGGAAGAATATGAACTGCTCTGTCTCCTGCACGAATCGCAGCGGCTGGAATACCTGAAACGGCATCTCGATAAGGCTCTTCCCATGCTGGCAGGTATGGAAGATCTGAAAGAACGGATTAAGCTCAATGGTCATTTCAGGGAATTGAAAGGCTTTAATTTTGGACTATAACAAGAATGGCATGCAAACAACAGTATGTTTCGATTTTGGCAATACCCGGCTCAAATGCGCGGTATTCAAAGGGCGGGAAATAGCAGAGATTATAACCCTCGAAAATGATGGCCCGGAAACCATACAGGCATTACTGGATACCTGGAAACCGCAGAAATCCATCCTGTCATCAGTGATCAGGCACAGCGAAACACTGGAAAAGCAGCTGGCAGACCAGACCCGCTTTCATAAACTGGGTCATACCAGCAGGTTGCCCATGTCTACACCGGTAGGCAAGCCCGAGACCATCGGGGCAGACAGGCTGGCCCTTTGCGCGGCGGCGGTGGACCTTTTCCCCCAACAGCATAACCTGGTGATCGCACTGGGTACCTGCATTACCTATAATTTCATTAATAATCAGCATCAATTCCTCGGCGGAGCGATTTCCCCGGGTATGAACATGCGTTTCCGCGCCATGCACGAACAGACGGCACTTTTACCCCTGGTAAAGGCAGAAATGCATTTTCCGCTGGTCGGATACGACACAAAAACCAATATGCTGAGCGGCGTAATACTAGGAATGGCCAAAGAAATAGATGGAATTATTGATGAATATGCCCTGAAATACAGCAACTTTAACGTGCTGTTAACCGGGGGTGATATGGGTTTTTTTGTATCGCATCTAAAAAAGAGGATATTTGCCGACCCTTACTTAATTTTTAAAGGCCTGTATGCGATCAGTGAGCACAACAGCGGCCAGGCTTAGCCTGCCAATACTATTTGGATTTTCCCTGCTTAGCGCCTCGGCGCAGGAGAACTCTCCCTACACCCGTTATGGTATGGGAGATCTTTACAACGGAACACATATCATCAGTCGCTCCATGGGAGGTCTGGGTGCAGTATATTCAGACGGACTGAACAATAATATTGGCCAGTCTATCAATTTCCAGAACCCTGCAACCTACAGCAACCTGTATATGACAACGTTCGATATGGGACTTACCATCGACAGCAGGACCCTTCGCAGCGAAAACCCCTCCGGCAAGTTCGGTTCCAGGTATTTTGCCCCTACTTATCTTTCGGTAGGTATGCCCCTGAACAAGAATAAAAGCCTGGGCATGGCATTCGGACTGAGGCCTGTAACGAGGATCAATTATTCTGTGCATGAATTCGGAAAAGTAGGCACCAACGACAGTCTGGGTACTATTTATGAAGGCTCCGGTGGCCTCAACCAGGTATTTGCAGGGTTGGGAAAAAGGTGGAAAGCACTGAGCATCGGGTTCAATACGGGTTATAATTTCGGCAGGAGGGAGATCTCTACCAAAAAAACATTCCTGAACGATTCAGTATACCATTACCAATCGAAATCCTTTTCTGCAACAGATTTTAACGGAATATTCTTTAACGCGGGCATCCAGTACGACCTACCCATCGCGAAACGAGAAAACACCAATCTGAAATCTACTGAAAGGTATTACCTGCGCTTCGGAGCTACAGCTTCGCTGAGCCAGAAAATGTCTGCAAGCCAGGATATTATACGTGAAACCTACACGCAAACCACTTCCGGAGATATTACCATCGACAGCGTCTACGCATCCAAAAATCTGAAAGGCAAAATAGAACTGCCGGCCAGTTATTCCGGTGGTGTTATGCTGCATAAAACGGTATCAAATACAAGAGGGGTGTTTGAAATGTGGTCGATCGGCGCAGAATACAGTGCTACCCAATGGAGCAAATACAGGTTCTACGGCCAGACAGATCCACTGGTGAACAGCTGGCAGTTCCGCCTGGGAGCGCAGCTGAGCCCCGATCCGATCAGTGCACGCAACTACTGGAGCAATGTAAACTACCGCGCAGGTGTATACTTTGGTAAAGATTATGTGAATGCGGACGGTAAAGAACTGAAACAATTCGGTATTTCCCTGGGTGCAGGACTTCCCATCAAAAAATGGCGCTCTTACGATTACCAGTTTACGGTGATCAACACAGCCCTGCAATTCGGTAAAAGAGGTTCAGGGGTGAACAACATCACTGAAAACTTCTTCCAGTTCTCGGTTGGATTCAGTCTGAGCGATGTCTGGTTCAGAAAAATGAAATATGATTAATCGGTCCGGTCATAAAAATTATTTTGCAGCCGCCCTGATCAGCGGCTGCTTTTTTATGTTCGGATGTGAGAATGATATCAATGAAGTAAAACAGCTCGGTGCAAAAAAACCGAGTATTGAAGAGGGAAAAAAAATAGAAAGTTACCTCAGCACCGATGGTAAAGTACGTGCAAAACTTACCGCACCGATACTGCTTCGTTACCAGGGCGACAGTACCCGTAAATCCGAATTTCCTCAATCGCTCCATGTAGATTTTTATAATGACAGCCTGAAAGTAGAAAGCCAGCTGAGCGCGAAATACGGAAACTATATAGAAGGCGAGAACAAAGTATTCCTGCGCGACAGTGTGGTTGTATTCAATATAAAAGGTGATACACTTTTTACCGAAGAGCTTTACTGGGATCAGACCCAGAGCCTGTTGTATACGGATAAACAGGTAGTGATCAGCCAGAAAAACCCGCGCCAGAAGATAATCGGCCTCAAAGGCATGAAATGCCGCCAGGATATGTCGGATATGACCATTTATGAATTACGCCCCGGCAGTTTCCTGATTGTGCCAGACAGTACCACTACCCGGCGCGACAGCATTGCCACCCCTGCGCCCGCACCTGCCAAAACACACTAAGGGTTTCGTTTCTGCAAAGCGGATTATGAAGTAACTTGCTGTACATTCCTTACTAAACTTAAACAGGACAAACATGGAATACAGGAGAATGGGCCGTACCGGCCTTCAGCTAAGTGTGCTCAGTTACGGCAGCTGGGTAACTTTTCATAAACAGATAGACGATAGCAGCGCAGATGAACTGATGGGAATTGCCTACGATGCCGGCATCAACTTTTTTGATAATGCAGAAGTATACGCCCTGGGCGAAAGTGAAAAAATGATGGGCCGGGTACTGCGTAATAAAAACTGGGACCGGACTTCCTATACACTTTCTTCCAAAGCCTATTTTGGCTGGCGCGGAAACGAAAACAAACCCAACCAGACAGGACTGAGTCGTAAACACCTTACCGAAGCCTGTCATGAAGCTTTGCAACGCCTGCAGACCGATTACCTTGATCTCTATTTCTGCCACAGGCCCGATACCGGCGTGCCTATAGAAGAAGTAGTATGGACCATGCACAACCTGATACAACAGGGAAAGGTTCTTTACTGGGGTACCAGCCAGTGGAGCGGCGCTGAAATCATGGAAGCGCACCGGGTGGCGCAGCAATACAGCCTGATCGGTCCAACGGTAGAGCAACCGCAGTATAATATGTTCGAAAGATTTAAAATGGAGCAGGATTATCTGCCTGTTTTCAAAAATGTGGGTCTTGGAACAACGATCTGGAGTCCGCTGGCAGCAGGATTCCTGACCGGAAAGTACAATAACGGGATCCCGGAAGGTTCACGCCTGGCAATAGAAGGTTTTAACTGGCTGAAAGACAGGTGGATACAGGATGCGAAGCTCGAAAAAGTAAAGAAACTGGGGCAGCTGGCCGCAGATCTGAATGTTTCCCTCGCGTCGCTTGCCATTGCCTGGACGATCCATAATCCGAATGTGACCACAGCCATACTTGGTGCAACCCGTAAGGAACAACTGCATGAAAACCTGAAAGCCCTCGAGGTGTTACCGATTTTAACAACAGCGGTAATGGAACAGATAGAAAATATACTGGAAAATAAACCGGTACTGGATCTCGCATAAGGCATTGATAAAGAAGGAACAGCGAACTGCTTAAGCAGACTGTTCCTTCTTTTATTTTTACCGGGAACGCTCCCTTTCCGGCTTTGTTACAAAAAAAACTACATCATTTTCCAACCTTTTGGCAAATCCCCGCTCTTATTAAAGGAAATCATTGGAACAGGAATATACCATACAAACGGCTGTTGTGAGAAAAGCCTGCAAGGGCGATGGGGAATCTCAGTCCTGGCTGTACCGTCAGTACAGTAAGGCAATGTTCAACATCTGCATGCGCATGACCGGTAATCGCAATGATGCGGAGGATGTACTTCAGGACGCTTTTATACTGGCGTTCAGGAACATCCACCAGCTGAAAGAGCCTGCGCAGTTCGGTGGCTGGTTGAAACGGATCGTGGTTAATGAATGTATCCGTTTCAGCAAAAAGAACCTGCAATGGAGCGACTGGGATGAAAAATGGGACGATTCGCTGCGAAATGAAGAGCCCGAATGGTGGACAACGGTAAGCCTCGAACTGGTACACCGCGAGATCAAAGGGTTACCCGACGGGTGCAGGCAGGTGTTCAACCTGTATGTGCTGGAAGATTACAGTCACAGGGACATCGCATCAAACCTCGGCATTTCGGAATCCACCAGCAAAAGCCAGTATCATAGGGCCAGGCAACTATTGAAAGAAAGAATAACAAAGCAATTACAAATACATGGATGAATTTAAAAAATACCTGCAGCAAAACGCCGGATCGCTTGATCAGGATGAGCCAGCTCCCGATTTGTGGAACAGGATCAGCGCGGAGCTACAGCCACCTGTGGTGAAAAAGACCAATGTGGTGATGATGGTTGTGCGCTGGTCTGTAGCCGCCTGCATCATTGTGCTGGCAGGCATCGGAACCTGGCACCTGGTTAAGGGCAGTAAGACGGCTGCTCCGGAAGCGCCGACAGCTAACATAATCAAAGACACGCCGCCAGCAAAAACCGATGCACCCGTTGAACAGCCTGAAACAGTTACAACTACGGAGCCGGAAGTGCTGGCCAAAGCGGATGTAAAGCCGGCGGCTAAAAAGCCGAAAGTACAAAAGCAGCCAACACCTAAGGAATTGTCTCCGGATATGCAAATGCTGCAGAATATTGAAAACAGTTTCACGCAGGTGATCAACCTGCAGCGTGAGAAAGTAAGTACCATGCCGATGTATGCGGAAACGCCTGAGTATTTCAATGATTTCAAAATACAGATCAAACAGATGGAGAAAGATGAGAAAGTAATCAAGTCAGACATTGCAAAGCGCGGCATGAACGACGAGTTACTGGATCAGCTGATCAACCTGTACCAGCAGAAGCTGAACACCCTGAAGCAATTACAGCTTGAGATGAACAAGCTCAACAGCCGGTACAAAAAGAGCAGACAGCCTGTTGATCCTACCAGAACCTATTTCCTAAACATTTAATCACAACTTTATATGCAAACCCCGATGAAAAGAATTTTATTCAGCAGTATGGCGGTCCTGGCTTTTGCAGGAAGCGTACATGCCCAACAACTGACAGTGCTGCCACCACTGGCTTCAAGACCTGCTTCTGATGCGAAAGAACAAATGGCTATTAATAGTGACATTGACAGGTATAACAGTAACCTTGGCAAGTGCTGCGAAGAGCCGGGGCAGACAAGCCGCACTTTTAACCCTGCCGATCTGAAATCCAAGGAAGTAAGCCAGGAAGTGGCGATGCCTAAAGGTGGCGAAGTGTACATCGAAAACACCTATCGTACCACGCAGATCAAGATCTGGGATCAGCCTAAGGTAAAAGTAGTTACTACTGTATTTTACGAAGGTGAAGATAAACTGAGCAACGAAGAGTGGCTGGAAAAAGTAAACCTGTCGCTCCGTACACTGGGGACATCTGTAAAGATCAAATCCGGTGGTATCAACACAAGCGGCACTGTATTTTATGGCTCGGGTACAACCATTGCCAGCAGCGGGTCACGTAACAACACAGCAATTTTCAATGGCAATGGCCAGAATATAGGCACCAACAACAGTGTAAAACGTATGCTGGTGATTTATATCCCTTCCGGAACAAAGGTTGATATCGAAAGTAAATATGCCGATGTGCAACTGCCTTCAGGTATTGGTAATGTGATCCTGGATATATCCAACGGAAACGTGGAAGGCGAATCGCTGAACAAACTGATCCTGCGCTCCAAATACACCAACGTGAACCTGGGCGATATCAAGGAAGCAGAAGTGGAACTCTCTAACGGCCGCTTTACCGCCAAAAATGTAGGCGACCTGGATATCGATACCAAATATGCCACTGTAGAACTGGCAGCAGCTAAAAAAGTGGTAATGCGCAGCACCAACGATGAGTACGAACTCGAAGATGTGGAAGATATCCGCGGCCGCAAGAACTATGGCAATATGCGTATCACAAGGCTGAACGGTTCGTTCGACCTGGAAGGAAGCAATGCAGACATCAAGATCCGCAACCTGGGCGCCAATGTAAGCAGTATTAAAGTGAACAATAAATACGCCGATATCCGCATCCCGCTCCGCGAAACCAAAAGTTATGCGATCAACTTTTCCGGAGCATACAGTTCAGTATACGGCAACTTTGAGAAGAAACCATACACTGCAACCGATAAAGATGCAAAAGAAACAAAAGAGAGCTCTGTTACCGTAAACACTACCACAACCACAGTTTCAGGTAACGTGTACCGTAACAATACGCCGCTCACTGTAATAGGCCGTTCTACCATGGACCGCAACAGCGATAATCCATCGATGTTTACCGCCAATGTGGGCGATGGTAAACTGAAGATCGACATGAAGTGTCAGAACTGTACCGTAGATTTTAAATAACAGGCTTCATATCCCCTATACAACGGCTGGGTAACTGTAAATGGTTATCCAGCCCCTTTTAAAAAATTTTGCGCGGGAATACAGGATTGTTTGAAGCGCATCAAATTCACACAGCCGATTTTTCTCATGTTGTTATTATCGGTATCGTACCCCGTTTCCACGGGGTACTTCTGTTAACAGGGTATACAACCGCAGGATATGGCTGATGGCCGGCCCGGCTTTTGCTATATAGATTTTTTGTTCTATTTTTCCTGTATGACGGAACTGTATACCATCATCTGTATCGTGGCAACCCTGATCCTGATCGGCTTTTTTGCCGGTTATGAGATCGCATTTGTCAGCGCCAACAGGTTGAGTATAGAGCTGAAGAAAAAACAAGGCAAAAAAAGCGGCATCATACTCGCCGGTTTTGTAGAACACCCCGCACGTTTTATCGGTACCTGCCTGATCGGGCTGAATGTGTTCCTGGTAATTTATGGCTTGCTTTTCGATGGTTTCCTGAAAAGCATCGCCTGGAACCCGCTGCACATCAAAAATGAATATTTAAAGCTGATCATCGATACCATATTATCATCCATACTTGTGCTCGTGATCGGCGAATTCATTCCCAAAGCCATCTTCAAAGCCCGGAACGATGCATTGCTGGCTTTCTTTGCGCCGGTTGCGCAGTTCTTCCATACATTGTTCCAGCCGCTTACAAGCCTGTTTGTAAATATTTCCCAGTGGATCCTTAAATACCTGTTCAATGTGCGGATGAACGAACGCAGCGAAGTGTTCAGCAAGGTAGACCTGGAGCATTTTTTCCAGCAGACCAAAGAACAGGACGAGGATAACCAGGAGCTGAATACCGAACTTTTCGAGAATGCGCTCAGTCTCCCAACCGTAAAGATCCGCCAGTGCCTGGTGCCGAGAACGGAGATTGAAGGCGTAGACATCAACTGGACGGTGGAAGAAGTAAAAAGCCATTTCATCAGCACAAAACTCAGTAAACTGATCGTGTATGATGATTCAATCGACAATATACTCGGTTATGTTCACCAGATAGACCTGTTCAAAAGACCGGGAAATATCAAATCCGTACTGCACCCTATTATGGCAGTGCCGGAAAGTATGAGTGCGGCAGATCTGATCAACAAATTCACCAAGGAACAGAAGAGCATTGCCTGGGTAGTGGATGAATTTGGCGGAACCGCAGGGATCGTTACCATGGAAGATGTGCTCGAAGAAATATTCGGAGAGATCCAGGACGAATATGATGTGGAAGAATTTGTAGAGAACCAGCTTGCTGAAGATGAATTTATTTTCAGCGGTCGTCTCGAGCTGGATTACCTGAATGAGAAATACGACATGAATTTCCCTGTTTCGGAATCCGAAACCTTAAGCGGTTACATCATACACAAACATGAAGCGATCCCCAAACAGAAAGAAACCATCATCATTGGCGATTACCGATTCGACATCCTGAATGTAAGCGAGACCCGCATTGATATGGTTAAGATGAAGATACTCAGGTAACGGCTGATACTGTTTACCTGCCGGCTATAACTCCCAAGACCGATCTTATGTACAATTGTAAAAGCCTGGCTTTTGCGGCCGGCCTGTTGCTTATATGTAACAGCCTCGCTGCGCAGAAAACGGATGCTGTTATCAATGAATATGCAATCAATTATCCGAATGAGCGCATTTATGTGCATTTTGATAATTCATTGTATGTGCCCGGCGATACGGTATGGTATAAGGTTTATACCATGGCAGGCTTCCTTCCCACTTCTTTCAGTAAAAACGTTTACATAGACTGGAGCGATCAGAGCGGCAAAGTACTAGCGCACCAGTTGCTGGCGCTGGAGAATGCAACCGCAGCCGCGCAGTTTGTGATCCCTGAAAACTTTACAGGTAATGCGCTTTTTACAACGGCCTACACAAAATGGATGCTGAACGGAGATCCTGATTTTTTATTCAGGAGGCAATTGTCTGTAGTAACGGGAACGCCACCAAAACCCGAAGAACGCCAGGCGATTAAAACATCACTTAACTTTTTTCCTGAAGGCGGTTATGGCGTAAGCGGGCTCGGCAGCCGGCTGGCACTTAAAGCAACGGACCAGTGGGGCAATCCTGCAGAAGTGCGCGGCATTATCAAAGACGATCAGCAAAAAACAATAGACAGTTTTGCGACCACGCATAATGGCATGGGCCAGCTTGAAATAACCGCACAGCCCGGCGTAAAATATACTGCGGAATGGATTGCAGCTGATGGTAAGATCCAGCGCACGGCTTTGCCTGCCTTTAAGCAGGATGGAATACTATTGAAAGTAGATAATGTGCCTGGCCACAAAAAGGTTCGTATCAGTACGCTTCCCGGCAAACAGCAGTTGTATAAAGACTACCGGCTGCTGGTGACCATGCAGCAGCGCGTGGTTTATATGACTACACTGCAGTTCAAAGACAATCATCCGTTTGTGGAAATCAATATACCTGTATCCGAACTTCCTTCGGGTATCATGGTGGTTTCATTACTTGCTGCGAACTGGCAGCCTGTGGCGGAAAGGATCAGTTTTGTGTATGACAGGAATTCTGTTTTATATCCCGGCATGAAAATCATCCGCCGGCAACCGGAAGCCCGCGCATTGAATGAGCTGGAACTGCTGTACCACGATACATTTCCGGCAAGCATGTCTGTATCCGTAACCGATGCAGCCCTTGCGGATACTACAGCAACAGATAATAATATTGTCAGCAGCCTTTTATTGTCGGAAGAGCTGAAGGGCAGGATATATGACCCCGCGTATTATTTTTCAGACAGTTCCGAAGAGATCAAAAGCAATATGGACCTGGTAATGCTTACAAACGGCTGGCGCAATTACAACTGGCAAAAGATCGTGCAGCGCACAAAACCGGTATTTCAATATGCCCCGGATACAACTTACATGGTATTCTCCGGACAGATCAGGAATGTGCCGTTTCGCATTATGCGCAAAGATGTTGGCCTCATCAGTTTTTCATTCAAAGACGCAAAGCCGGTGGAAAGAAAGGACCTGCTTTTCAAAAAAGACGGCTCGTTTACAGACAGTAGCCTGATCATTTTCGATACCGCAAAACTCACTTATCGCTTCCCCATGGACAAAACCGGGCTTGTTACCTCCGATATCCTGTTTTTCCGCGACAAGGTCCCTGCACCGTTATCTGTTACGCCCTGGCAACAAAGAATGCCGGGTAGTAAAGTATTGCCGGGGATTACTGTGCCGGGATATGACAGCCTGGTGAAGCAGCTGACGATTTTACCCAATGTAGTAGTGAAGAGTAAGGCGCAGCCGGCACTGTCGACGGCCGATGAACTGGAGCAATTATACGCCGGCGACCTGGCCAAAAATGCACCGGGCTACAAATATGATATTGAGAATGATCCGGGAACAACCGGCCATACCAATATCATGAATTACCTGTTAGGGCGCGTGCCCGGGCTGATATCCGGCAGGAACGGGCCACAGTTCATGCGTGTTTCCAGGCTTAATACGGGAGAGATCAGTTATTTTCTGAATGATATGGTAACGGATTTTGAAAATATATCCACTATCCATCCCAGTGATATCGCATTTGTGAAAGCGATACCGGGTTACTATGTAGGAGCACCTAATGGCGGCAGCTCAGGAAGTATCCTGATCTACACTAAAAAAGACTACGTAGCCGGTAAAATGCGGCGAAAGGAAATACTGGTGGAAGGCTATACCGTTACCCGCCAGTTTTACCAGCCGGATTACAGTCAAACGACGAGCCCGGCACCCGATAACAGGCGTACGCTTTACTGGAACCCCAACCTGACCAGGGATGCCGCATCAAAAGCATATAAGTTCGCTTTTTATAATAACGATCATTCACGCAGGCTGAAAGTGATCATCGAGGGCGTGAATACAGACGGGAAACTGATCCGGTCAGAAAAGCTGATAGAATAATACCGATCGGCAAATGACGGATTGCTTCGCCGATCATCCTTAACTTTAGAAGCTTATAATCAGGGCAGCCGGTTTAATGCTGATGCCTGAACCCCAAGATTAAATCTTATGTTCCATCGTAAAAGTTTCGCTTTTGCAGCAGTTCTGTTGTTGATATATGGTAGCCTTGCTGCACAGAAAAAGGATGCTGTTATCAATGAATATGCTGTCAATTATCCGAATGAGCGCATTTATGTGCATTTCGATAATTCGTTGTACACAACCGGCGATACGGTATGGTATAAAGTCTATGCCATGGCAGGATTTACGCCAACTTCTTTCAGCAAAAACGTTTACATGGATTGGAGTGATCTGAGCGGAAAAGTACTGGCGCACCAGCTTCTTCCGCTGGAAAACGGAACTGCCGCCGCACAGTTTGTGATTCCCGGAACCTTTACCGGCAATACTCTTTTTGCAACGGCTTACACCAGATGGATGCTGAACGCTGATTCTGCTTTTTTATTCAGAAGACAATTTCCTGTAGTAACCGGAACGCCACCAAAACCTGAAGAACGCCAGACCATCAGAACTTCGCTTAACTTTTTCCCTGAAGGCGGTTATGGCGTAAGCGGACTCAGCAGCAGGCTTGCGTTCAAAGCAACGGATCAGTGGGGTAATCCTGCAGAAGTGCGGGGTGTTATCAAAGATGAACAGGGAAAGATAACAGACAGTTTTACAACCATACATGATGGCATGGGCCAGTTTGAAATAACAGCGCAGCCCGGGACAAAATATACCGCGGAATGGAGTGCCGCCGATGGCAGAATACAGCGGACAGCACTGCCCATATTCAGGCAGAATGGCATCTTATTGAAAGTTGACAACGCACCCGGAAGTAAAAAGATCCGCATCACTGTGCCGCAGGGGCAGCAGCAGGCATATAATGGTCATCATTTGCTGGTAACCATGCAGCAGCAGGTGGTTTATATGGCTACACTGCAGTTTAAGAACGGCAGCACGTTTATAGAAACAAATATTCCTGCAGGCGAATTTCCTTCCGGTATTATGGTGGTTTCATTGCTTACTGCCAACTGGCAGCCCGTAGCGGAAAGGATCACTTTTATGTATGACGATAGTTCTGTACTGCATCCCGGACTGAAAAGTATCCGCAAACAAACGGATGCGCGCGGACTGAATGAACTCGAACTTTTATACAACGATACATTTCCTGCAAGCATATCGGTATCTGTTACCGATGCAGCAACCGCAGACAGCACGGCAACGGATAATAATATCGTCAGCAGCCTGTTATTGTCGGAAGAGCTGAAAGGAAGGATTTACAATCCCGACTATTATTTTTCAGATACCACGGCTGAAGTAAGAAAGAACATGGACCTGGTAATGCTCACGAATGGCTGGCGCAATTATAACTGGCAAAAGATCGTGCAGGGCATTAAACCTGTATTTGAATATGCACCCGATACCACCTATATGGTATTTTCCGGGCAGATCAGGAATGTTCCGCCGGGCGTAATGCGTAATGGTAACGGGCTTGTAAGTTTTACATTCAAAGACGCAAAGCCGGTAGAAAGGAAAGACCTGCTCTTTAAAAAAGATGGTTTTTTCACAGACAGCACCCTGATCCTTTTCGACACGGCAAGAATCACGTACCGCTTTCCCACAGATAAAAGCGGGATGGCAACTTCGGATATCCTGTTTTTCCGCGACAGGTTACCAGCGCCTTTAACCATGGCTCCATGGCAGCAGCATACACCGGGTAAGAAGATCTTACCCCGTATTGAAATGCAGCAGAACGACAACTTCAGGAAAGACCTGACGCTTTTACCCAATGTAATAGTGAAAAGCAGGCCGCAACCGCAGTTGTCGCCAGCAGAACAGCTGGAAGAGAAATATGCGAGTGATATCGCGAAAAGCGCAAATGGTTATAAATATGATGTTGAAGCTGATCCCGGTATTTTCGGATATACCAATATCCTCGAATATCTCCCGGGCCGCGTTCCGGGGCTGACATATGCAAACGGCGAGCTTTATTTCATGCGTTACACCAAGATCAGCGGGCAGCCGGACCCGCCTGCTTATTTCGTGAATGATATACTGACGGATAAAGACGGCATCAAAGTCATCAACCCCAGGCAGATCGCATTTATGAAAGTGATACCAGGCTATTATGTGGCTGCACCCAACGGCGGAACCGGCAGTATTCTGATCTATACCAAAAAAGACTATGAAAATACCTCTGTGAAACGCGCAGAACTGGTAGTGGAAGGGTACACTGTTACCCGGGAATTTTACCAGCCCGACTACAGCAAGGGCTCTGATCCGGCGCCGGACAACAGGCGTACTTTATACTGGAACCCCAACCTGGCCCGGGATGCGGCATCGAAAGCCTGTAAGATAGCTTTTTACAATAACGACCATTCACGCAGGCTGAAAGTGATCATTGAGGGCGTAAATACAGACGGAAAACTGATCCGGGTAGAAAAAATGATACAATAACACAGGTTTGAACACTTAAAAATGGCAGGCCGTTTATTTTTGCATCCCGTAACTTTGGCAACTTATAACAGTCCAATCATACAATGGCATTATTAAACAGAAGCAGGGGTGGAAAGGCAGAGATGAGCTTTATAGATCATCTCGAAGAATTACGGATGCACATTATCCGTTCGGTACTGGCCATACTGATCATGGCGATCGTGGTCTTTATCTACAGGGACTGGGTATTCGATGTTGTGATCAAGGGACCGATCCGGCCCAATTTCATCAGTTATGAAATGTTATGCCGTTTCAGCCACTGGGCGCATATGGGCGATGCAATGTGTATGCCGCCTGTGAAAGTGCAGTTCCAGAGTCCTTCTTTCGGCGGCCAGTTCATCGGGAGTATCTCCATGTCGTTCATCCTCGGTATTATCCTGGCGTTTCCCTACATTTTCTGGGAATTCTGGCGCTTTGTAAAACCTGCACTGAAAGAAAAAGAGCTCAGGAATACGCGTTTCATCATTTTCTGGGTATCGTTTTTCTTCTTTATCGGTGCGGCTTTCGGGTATTTCCTGCTGGGGCCTTTTACTTTCAATTTCCTGGCCGGGTTCCAGCTGGGTACGGAGGGAACCATTATGACCCTGCCAACACTGGGCGATTACCTGGATAATCTGACTAATATCATTCTTGGCTGCGGACTGGCATTTGAGCTGCCGGTGCTCGCTTTTGCGCTAACCAAAATAGGATTGATCACTCCGGGTTTTCTGCGCAAGACGCGTAAATATGCAGTGGTGATCATATTGCTGGTAGCGGCATTCATTACGCCAAGTCCCGACTGGATGAGCCAGATGATCGTATTCATCCCCTTATGGTCGCTCTATGAACTGAGTATCATCATTTCGGCAAGGGTATACAAGGAAGAGCAGGAGAGAGAAGAGGAATGGAGTTGATGAACAGCTGCGGAAACCGCTAATTCCGCGTCAGGCAGGCTCTATCCGTTTATACATTTTTTTGAACAGGCAAAAGTCAAACAATTAACTTCACTTCACAAAACAGTAACATGAGCTTTGTTTTTGACCAGGCGAAACCCATAGCGATCGGATGCGATCATGCGGGACTGGAGTATAAGGATGCATTGGTAAAATGGCTGACCGGCAAAGGTTTCCAGGTAAAAGATTTCGGCACGTATTCGGCGGACTCTGTCGATTACCCGGATTTTACCCACCCCACTGCATCGAGCGTGGAGAAAGGCGAGGCAGCTTTCGGCATCCTGCTCTGCGGAAGCGCCAACGGAGTGGCCATTACAGCCAATAAACACCAGGGCATCAGGGCCGGCCTGAGCTGGCAGAACGATGTGGCAGAACTGATCCGTAAGCATAACGATGCCAATATGATCTGCATCCCCGCCCGTTTTGTAGCCTATGCGCTGGCAGAACAGATGGTGGAAATATTCATGAATACGCCGTTTGAAGGCGGAAGACACGCTACACGTGTTGGAAAAATTGCTTGTACCTAAATCCTAACTATAAGAACAATTATGAGAAAACTTGCACTATTATGCCTGCCCCTCTTAAGCACGGTGGCAATGGCGCAGGACAACTCTGCAAAATATGCGGAGCTGATCACTGCCAAGGGAATGAAAGATAAGCTGTCCATTATTGCCAGCGCAGAAATGGAAGGCCGCGAGACTGCAACTCCGGGACAGAAAAAAGCAGCTGCCTATATCGAGGAGCAATTCAAAAAAATGGGCCTGAAACCAGGTAACGGTAACAGCTACCAGCAGGTATATCCTGTTTACCGCGACCAGCTCACCGACAAAAAACTGTCTGTGAATGGTAAAGCTTATGAGTGGGATAAAGATTATGCATTCTCGCTGCAGGGTATTGCAAGCGGAGATCTGTCTTACGCCAACCTGGTATTTGCCGGATATGGTGTGGTAGATTCTGCGAACAATGTAAATGACCTGGCAGGTCTGGATGTGAAAGGTAAAATAGTAATGGTGCTTGATGGCAGTGCTACTGCAGCACCTGCACCGGCGCCGGGTGGTGGCCGCGGCCGTGGATTCTCTCCGGCTTCAGCTGCTGCAAAAGCTGCTGCTGCACGCAGGGCCGGCGCTGCCGGTCTGATCGTGGTATCTGCAGATTTCCCGCGCAGGATGCCTACACCGGTAAGAGGCAACATGTATATGAAAACCCCTGCCGTAACTCCTTTCACTACTGTAACCGTTTCAGCTGAAGTAGCTTCTGCATTACTGGGCAGAACCGCAAAACTGTCTATGGACGAACTGAAACAGGTAAACAAAGGCAACTACGTGGCGGAACTGAAAATCTCTGCAGTAAAAACCAAAGAAAACCTGGAAAGCAGCAACGTAATTGCTGTGCTGCCTGGTACAGATAAAAAAGACGAATACGTATTCCTGACCGCACACTACGATCACCTGGGCAAACAAGGCGATGTGATCTATTATGGCGCTGATGATGATGGTTCTGGAACAACTGCAGTACTGCAAATGGCAGAAGCATTTACCACAGCTGCTAAAAAAGGCAACAAACCACGCCGCAGCATCGTTTTCATGACAGTAAGCGGCGAGGAGAAAGGACTGTGGGGTTCTGAGTACTATTCAGAAAACCCGACTTTCCCGCTGGAAAAAACAACAGTAGACCTGAATACCGACATGGTTGGCCGTGTAGACACAGAGCGTAAACTGGCTGATACCCTCAACTATGTATATGTGATCGGTCATGATAAACTGAGCAGTGACCTGCCGGTGATCAATGAAGGTGTGAACAACAAATACACCAAACTCACACTGGACTACAAATTCGACGATCCTAAAGATGTGAACAGGATCTACTACCGTAGCGATCATTACAACTTTGCCCGCAAAGGAGTGCCTATCCTGTTCTTCTACGATGGTATGCTCCAGGCAGATTACCACAGACCAACTGATACGGTTGACAAAATCAATTTCGAACTGATGGAAAAACGTGTACGCATGATCTTCCACACAGGTTGGGAAATTGCCAACAGGGATGAAATGCTGAAAAGGGATATTCCTTTGACCATGCCAGCCCGTTAATCGCAACTGATTTAATATGCAGATCCCCCGGTTATAGCCGGGGGATTTTTTTGCTCGATAGATGAAAACTTCTATGTCCAATAATAAAGCCCGGCATCTCATGCCGGGCTTATAGTAATATCCCTGTAACGGAACAATTGAATTTTCTTACCCTTTCTTCAATAAAAGAATAATATTTCCCGTAGGCTGCTCCAGTACAAGACGAAGATTGCTGTTCACAAAATCAGCTTTAATGGTTTCTTTTACTTTGTCGCCCTCGGCTTCTACAGTAGTGATGGTAGAGTTCGCTTCATCTACCGTATATGTAGCTTTTGTAGCACCCGTACCCGGAACACCGGAATTCAGTTCGGCGGTACCATCGGCATTGAATTTAAAAGCCATCTTTTTGAAAACGCCTACCTGTTGTTTCATCATGCCCAATACCATGCTTTCCTGCTCAGGTTTAACCTGGCTTTTGATCGCTTCGCCTAAACTGAGGGAGTCCTTGTCCACATCATATTTAAAAGCAGGCGATGCATCTACAGCTGTGATAACCCAGTTGGATACGATATTGGTTTTTGTAACTTTTGTTTGTGCATTTACTGTCACCAGTGTAAAAGCCAATGCTAACAGCAGCAGACATTTTTGTTTCATGAAATTGGTTTGAGTTTGGGAATCTGATTCGCAGGACTATTTAAAGATAAGAAAAACTGCGCCAGGTAATCAAATACCGGCGCAGTTTCGGAAAGAGTTGTCAATATGTTATTACCAGCCCAGCAGGTAAGCGAAGATCAGCGGCGCAACAATCGTGGCGTCGCTTTCAACGATGTATTTGGGAGTGTTGATGTCCAGCTTGCCCCAGGTGATCTTTTCATTCGGAACGGCGCCTGAATAAGAACCGTAGGAAGTGGTTGAGTCACTGATCTGGCAGAAATAGCTCCAGAACGGCACATCATGCCATTCCAGGTCCTGGTACATCATCGGCACCACGCAGATCGGGAAATCACCGGCAATACCGCCGCCGATCTGGAAGAATCCGACACCTTTACCTGCGCTGTTGTTACGGTACCATTCGGTTAACCATACCATGTATTCGATACCGCTTTTTACCGTGCTTGCCTTCAGTTCGTTCTTGATCACATAGCTGGCAAAAATGTTACCGGTAGTGCTGTCTTCCCAGCCCGGAACCACGATCGGCAGGTTCTTTTCAGCGGCAGCTACGATCCAGCTGTTCTTCGGGTCGATCTCATAGTATTGTTCCAGCTCACCGCTCAGTACGGTTTTATACAGAAATTCATGCGGGAAATACCTTTCACCTGCGGCTTCAGCGTCTTTCCACTGTTTTACCAGGTGTTTCTGTAACCGGCGGAATGCTTCTTCCTCCGGGATACAGGTATCGGTTACCCTGTTATAATGATTTTCGAGGAGATCCCATTCGTCCTGGGGAGTCAGATCACGATAGTTGGGAACACGTTTATAATGACTGTGGGCCACCAGGTTCATCACATCTTCTTCCAGGTTGGCGCCGGTACAGCTGATGATGGCGATTTTATCCTGACGGATCATTTCAGCCAGGCTGATGCCCAGTTCTGCCGTACTCATGGCGCCGGCAAGGCTTACCAGCATTTTACCACCTTCGAGCAAATGGGTCTCATAGCCTTTTGCAGCGTCTACCAGTGCCGCCGCATTGAAATGGCGGTAATGATGTTCTATGAATTGCGAAACGGGTCCTTTATTCATTGTTTCTTGTTTTAAGGCGCAAAAGTAATTTTTTTGCCCGGTTTTACGTTGTTACGCTTTTTCAAGTCGTATTTTCGTTCATAGTGTAACCCCTACGCATGAAACTTTTATTTGCCAACATCAGGATCGGTAACCGGAACATTCCTTTCCCTGTACTGCTCTGGTTCCTGCTTGCTATTTTTGCCGCTGTTGCAGAGATCAGCCGTGGTGCCGGCGATATCAATAACTTCCTCATATTCAGGAATGTTTTCTGGCATACGTTCAACCGGGAGAATCTTTACCTTCCTTATCCGGAATTATATTTCGATACCAATCACTACGGCCCGGTTTTCAGTGTTCTCATCGCCCCGTTTGCACTGATGCCCATTGCCATCGGCTGCTTTCTCTGGTGCATGCTCAACGCGTGGATCCTGTACTATGCCATTTCAAAACTACCCCTTACCAGGCAGCAGCAACTCGGGATCCTCCTGATCACGGCCGTGGAAATGATGACTTCCATTCACAATGTTCAGTTCAATCCCATGCTGGCGGGCTGGATCATCCTATCCTATGTACTCACACAGAAAAAACAATACCTCTGGGCCACGTTTTTCATCGCCGCAGGCATGTATGTGAAGCTCTATGGCATTATCGGCCTTGCCTTTTTCTGGTTCTGCGATAACAAACCCAGATTTGTACTGTACTTTATCGGCTGGGTTATTGTTCTTTTCTGTCTCCCCATGCTGATCTCGTCTCCTGAATTCATTATCCAGAGTTATAAGGACTGGTACCAGTCGCTTGTAGAAAAGAATGCTTCCAATGTAGACCTCACGGCAGGAAGCGGTATGCAGGATATTTCGCTGGCAGGTATGATCCGGCGTATTTTCGGACTCAAACACATGCCCGGGCTCCCCATACTGATTCCCGCGGCTATACTCTACCTGTTGCCATTCTTACGCATTTCCCAGTTCAGGGAAATAGGTTTCAGGCTTTCTTACCTGGCGCTCGCGCTCATAGGCGTAGTCATTTTCAGCTCTTCGGCCGAATCGCCTACCTATGTGATTGCGGTTGCCGGAGCCGCTATCTGGTATGTAATACAGGATGATCTGACATTCAAGCCCTGGGTATTCATTCTCATACTTTTATTCATCCTTACCATATTTTCACCCACCGACATTGTACCCCGCTATATCAGGGAACATTTCGTTGTAAAATACTCGCTGAAAGCATTGCCTTGTTTCATCGTATGGTGTGTGCTGATTGTTCAGTTGTTAAAAAAGGATTTCAGGATCCGGACTAAAGCCCTATGAAAAGAAAGGTAGCCATTGTAATACCGGTATGCAACGAACAGGATAATATACCTGTGATACTGCCTGCATTACGGCAGGTGATGGATCAGACAGGCTATCCGTATTCCGTTACTTTTATAGATGATGGAAGCTCCGATAACACGCTGGAAGTACTGAAAACGGAAGCCGCGAAATACAACAATGTATTTTATATAGGCCTGTCGCGCAATTTCGGCCACCAGAACGCGCTGAAAGCCGGGATAGATCTTGCGGAAGGCGATTGTACCATTATGATGGATGGCGACATGCAGCACCCGCCCGATCTCCTGCCGGAATTACTGAAACGCTGGGAAGAAGGTTATGATATCGTTTACACCATCCGCCGCGATCATGAAGAACTGCCACTGATGAAACGTAAAACATCCAATATGTTCTACGACCTTATCAACAACCTGTCTGATATTGAACTGGAACAGGGTACTGCAGATTTCAGGCTGATGGATGGCAGGGTGATAGAAGTGTTCCGTGCATTCAAGGAAACAGATCTGTTCCTGCGCGGTCTCGTAAAATGGATGGGCTTCCGCCAGATCGGTATCGAATATGATCCGGCAATGCGCACACAGGGCAAGTCGAAATACACCATGAAGAAAATGATCCGTTTTGCTTTGCAGGGGATTACATCATTCAGCACAAGGCCGTTGTATATAGCAGCATACCTTGGTTTCGTATTTTCACTGCTTTCCCTCCTGTACATACCTTATATCATTTACAGTTATTATTTCGGACATACGATCTCCGGCTGGGCATCGATTGTGGCTACGATCGTGTTCTTTGGTGGCCTGCAGCTGATGATCCTCGGCATCATTGGTATGTACCTGGGTAAACTATTCATACAGGGCAAGCAAAGGCCCCATTATATTATCCGGGAAACAAACATGTCATGAAGGAAAGAGCGATACTGCTGAGCTTCGATGTGGAAGAATTTGATATGCCGCTCGAATACCGGTTCGATATTCCGCCGGCAGAACAGATGCGGGTGGGGAAACTGGGCCTTGATGCGATAAGGACTGTGCTGGAAAAACATACAGTACCCGCCACGCTGTTCACTACCGCCAATTTTGCCATGCAGTATCCGGATGATATGCGGCAACTGGCCCAGGCACATGAGATCGCCTCACATACTTTTTATCATTCCGATTTCAAAGATGAACATCTGCTGCAATCAAGGCAGAAGCTCGAAGAGATCACCGGCGTTCCGGTTACCGGCCTCCGTATGCCCCGTATGCGGCCCGTAGCTATGGAAGAAGTAAAGAAGGCGGGTTACAGGTATGATTCGTCGATCAACCCGACCTGGTTACCCGGGCGCTATAATAATTTCCATTTGCCAAGAACGGTTTATTATGAAGAGGGTATGATGCGCATCCCGGCTTCGGTATCACCCGGTATCCGTTTCCCCCTGTTCTGGCTCAGCTTTAAGAACCTCCCTTATGCGGTGTTTAAAATGCTGACCCTGCAAACCCTGAGAAAAGATGGCTATGTATGCCTGTATTTTCATCCCTGGGAATTTACTGATATTGCTGCTTATGGTTTGCCCGCCTATACAAGACGACTGGCAGGAGAACCTTTGCTGAACAGGCTGGACAGGCTGATCACGGATCTGAAAAAAGAAGGCAATTTCATTACAACAGCGTCTTTTGCAGCAAAAAGAGCCCCGTTGTAAAACGGGGCTCCGGAACTTATTGTGTTTCTCTTCGCTGGCATTATCCAGATCAGATATTTGGCGTTTAATCTCAGGTATGAAACCACCGCCGTTCACAAATGTTCTTGAATAATATACTACCAAACTCATGCCGCATCAGACACAGGCTGAAACAGCGCCCTGCGGTGGAAATGCTTACACGATCCTGGTTCTGCATGAGGATTATCCTATACAAACTGCTGAAAAAATAACACAGGTGTGGAAAGAGCGGACTGTTAAAAACACTAACATTTGTTAGTATGGCTATTCTTTTCGTATTTTTGGAAACCAAGTAACGGATATGGAAAAGGATTTTGAAAAAATATTCCAGGATAAGATAGACCGTGAGGTCCGGATTGAGCCGCGCGACTGGATGCCGGAGAAATACCGCCAGACGCTGATCCGCCAGATCAGTCAGCATGCGCATAGCGAGATTGTGGGTATGTTGCCTGAAGGTAACTGGATCACGCGCGCACCAAATCTTCGCCGTAAAGCCATCCTGCTGGCTAAAGTGCAGGATGAAGCCGGGCATGGCCTCTATCTTTATTCTGCTGCGGAAACCCTGGGTATCAGTCGTGATGAAATGTATCACCAGCTGCATACCGGTAAAGCAAAATATTCGTCCATATTCAATTACCCTACTTTAAGCTGGGCAGATATGGGGGCAATCGGCTGGCTGGTGGATGGCGCCGCTATTATGAACCAGGTGCCGCTCTGCCGTACCAGTTTTGGTCCATATGCAAGGGCAATGGTACGTGTGTGTAAAGAAGAGAGTTTTCACCAGCGCCAGGGTTTCGAGATCCTGCTTACGTTGAGCCGGGGCAATGAAGCACAGAAGAAAATGGCGCAGGATTCAATAGACCGCTGGTGGTGGCCGAGCATCATGATGTTTGGTCCGAAAGACGATGAAAGCCCGAACACACAGCTCAGCATGAAATGGAAGATCAAGAGGTTCACGAATGATGAACTGCGCCAGAAATTTGTTGATGTGTGTGCAGAGCAGATCAAGATCCTCGGCCTTACTATTCCCGATCCCGAACTGAAATGGAACGAAGAGCGCGGCCACTATGATTTTGGCCCGATCAACTGGGATGAATTCTGGCAGGTGGTACAAGGTAATGGCCCCTGCAACAAAGAAAGACTGGAAGCCCGCAGGAAAGCGTGGGATGACGGCGCCTGGGTAAGGGAAGCTGCATCTGCATATGCGGCAAAAAGAAAAAATGATACAACGGAAGCCGCGGCCTGAGCGGTTCTTTAATAATGCAAACTATGCTAAGGAAATTTTATTACGGAGATTACGGCGAATCAAAGAACGGCGCAGCTGATATCAGCACTTCCGGCGAACAGAAAAAGGAATGGCCTTTATGGGAAGTATTCATCAGGAGCCGCCAGGGACTGGATCATAAGCATGCAGGCAGCCTGCATGCAGCAGATGCACGTATGGCCGTTGAAAATGCAAGGGATGTTTATACCCGCCGTATGGAAGGTGTAAGCATCTGGGTAGTGGAAAGCAAGTACATTCATGCAAGCAATCCGGACGAAGCCGCTGAATTCTATGATCCGGCAAATGATAAAGCATATCGTCATCCTACCTTCTACGATCTGCCCGACGAATTAAAACATATGTAGTATCCGGCCCGCCAGCCAAACAAATCATTGCAGGAATGCTTTCTCCCAAAATAAAATACCTGTTATACCTCGCAGATAACGCGCTCATCCTGGGCCACAGGAACAGTGAGTGGTGCGGGCATGGACCGATACTGGAACAGGATATCGCTGTGACCAATATTTCACTGGATCTCGTAGGACAGGCACGTAATTTTTACCAGTATGCGGCATCCGAAATCGGTAATAATACCACAGAAGACAGCCTCGCCTATCTGCGTGATGTACGCGAATTTAAAAACTGCCTGATCACAGAACTGCCTAACGGCGACTGGGGCCAGACCATACTACGTCAGTTCTTTTTCAGTACCTATCAATACTTCCTTTATACAGCGCTGAAAGACTGTAATGATGAACAGCTCGCTGCAATCGCAGAAAAATCGCTGAAAGAAGTTACCTATCATGTACGCTGGAGCAGCGAATGGGTGATCAGGTTGGGCGATGGCACAGCAGAAAGCCACCAGCGCATGCTAACTGCCCTTGACAATCTCTGGAATTATACCGGAGAAATGCTGATTCCTTCAGCGTATGAAAAAGAAATAAATGAAGCTCTTGCTATAAAAGGAGCAGACAGCCTTGCAGAAAAATGGAACCGGAAAATAAAGGAAGTACTTGAAGAAGCGACACTCCCGGTTCCGCAGTCGGCCTGGTCGCAGCAGGGCGGAAAAGAAGGAATGCATACCGAACATTTAGGATATATCCTCGCCGAGATGCAATTTCTGCAGAGAGCTTATCCCGGTGTGGAATGGTAATAGTTTATCTTTAGAGATGCAGGTTGCAGAAAACGATATTGTCAGAAAAGTCCGTGCATTGCTCGAAACAGTATGTGATCCGGAAATCCCCGTACTTACTATAACAGATCTGGGGATTGTAAGAGCTGTACATGTAACGGACGATAAAGAATCTCCCGATATAGAAATTGTGATCACGCCAACCTACAGCGGCTGCCCGGCCATGGATGTGATCAGTATGCAGATCCGCATGGTACTGCTGGAAGCAGGTTTCAAAAATATCAAAATAACACAGGTGCTTTCTCCGGCCTGGACCACCGACTGGATGTCTGAAGCCGGAAGGCAGAAACTGAAAGCCTATGGAATTGCACCGCCCGCTTCCACGCAATCGGTCTGCACACCCGATGCATTCCAGGCAGAAGAAGCCGTGCAATGTCCGCAGTGCAACTCCTACAATACAAAACTGATCTCAAGGTTCGGAAGCACTGCCTGCAAATCGTTATACCAGTGCAACGATTGCAAAGAACCTTTCGATTATTTCAAGTGCCATTAACGGTAGCTGAATAATGCAGCAAACTTAACGGCATTGTCTGTAGCTATAGTAGTAAGGTCATCACGATTGGTGCCGAAAGAAGGCTGTTTTGCAAAATAAATATTGTCTGCCTCCTGTCTGGAATGCGGTATCGAAATGCTGATGCTGCGTTTTACCTGTTCCAGCTGATCGCAGATGAGCCAGTCGGTAGCGAATATCGCATTATAGGAAATGTCTTTTACCTTACGTCCGTCAGGATATTGTTTATCGCTGATATCCGCCCGTTCAAAGCCGCCCATGCAATCGGTAAGAATGATCAGGACAGAACTGTTATAACGCTCCTTTAAAGATTGTATCGCATGATTGTTTCCCTTGTGCAACTGCTTTTTCAAGTCGCTGTCGGCAAGTGAATCGATCAATACTGTCCTGAACAATGTGGCCTGCAGCTGTTTGCGAACGAGTCTTACATAATCGTTTTTGGTGTTGCCGATAACACGCATTCCTTTTTTCTTGCGCCAGCCCGTCATTTCAACATCGGCTGCATCTACCAGTATCACCGGTGAAGTAGACTGAACAAGCAGTACAGGTTGCGGCGGCTCCTGTTTTTTAAAACCGACAGATACCACACCGCAAGAGCTGAAGAACAGGATGCAGCATAAAAACGTAATGATTTTTATCATAAGCCAGGCGTTTATAAATTGTATTTTTGTGAAGATAACGGTTGCCGCTGCCGGCAGCCTGTATAAATAGACGAACGCAAAAAATACGGTATGAGCGCAATTTTGTTCACTATACAGGATGGCATTGCCACCATTACATTAAACCGACCCGATAAACTTAACTCTTTCAACCGCGAAATGGCGTTGCTGCTACAGGCTAAACTGGATGAAGCGGCATCACTGCATGAAGTACGATGCGTATACCTGACCGGGGCCGGAAAAGGTTTTTGCGCCGGGCAGGACCTGGCAGAAGTAGTAGACCCGGAAGGCCCGGGTATGCAGCGCATCCTGAGCGAACATTATAATCCCATCATCACCAGGCTGCGTAATATGCCGAAGCCGGTAGTGGCTGCGGTAAACGGTGTGGCAGCAGGTGCAGGTGCTAATATAGCACTGGCCTGCGATGTGGTAGTAGCAACTGGCTCGGCATCTTTTATCCAGGCATTTTCAAAGATCGGGCTGATACCGGACAGTGGCGGAACATACAGTCTGCCAAGATTGATCGGCTGGCAGAAAGCAAGTGCCCTGATGATGCTTGGGGATAAGATCCCCGCAGCGGAAGCAGAACGGCTGGGAATGATCTATAAATGTTTTGAAGACGCAGCGTTTGAAGGTGAAGCCTGGCAGATCGCCAATACGCTTGCAGTCATGCCCACAAAAGCACTGGCTTATATCAAACATGCACTCAATGCAGCTTCGGTAAATACACTTGAACAGCAACTGTTGCTGGAAGATGAATACCAGCAGAAAGCAGCCGTAACAGCAGATTTCAAAGAAGGCGTGGATGCATTCCTCGAAAAAAGAAAACCGCGTTTTAAAGGAGAATAAGCATGACAGACAAAGACAGCCAGGCCGTAATCTCAGTTGATTATATGATGAAGACAGACCTGTTCAGCCAGTGGCTGGGCATTTCTGTACTGGAAGTAAAAGCCGGCTACAGTAAAATACAGATGACCTTACGCCGCGAAATGATGAATGCCTTCGGGATCGCACATGGCGGAGTTACATTCGCATTTGCCGACAGCGCATTTGCGTTTGCCTGCAACAGCGACGGAAAAGTAACGGTGGCACTGGATGTATCGATCTCATTTCCCAAAGCCGGGAAAGAAGGTGATGTGCTCTTTGCAACGGCACGCCGTGTTAATACAACAAGGCGTACGGGATTATACCTGGTAGAAGTGACCAACGCAGACAATGAAATGGTGGCACTTTTCAAAGGCACCTGCTATAAAACAGAGAAAGACCTTATCGACCCCGCAAAGATGTGAGCATAAAAAAGGGCCGTATGAAAATACAGCCCTGCTCTTCTCGATTGCTTGTGATAACCTGTCATTATCGCGGTCATGGACGGATTTGAACCGCCGGTACAATGTTGCCCCACGGCACATGACCATTTTCTATGTGCATTAAATATAACTACCTATATCCGGCACAATATTAATACCCTTTTATTAATCTACAAAATTAGTAGACTATTATTTGATAAAATAAATGAACCGGTTGAGTGTTTCTGTAATGGATCGAAATGCATCTTCATTACAACCGGAAGGAAACCGCATCAACAGCATGGATAATGGCGATTCTCCAGTTCTGTAAGGTGGCTGAAAATAAGTGAAGGGTAATTGTATGAAGCCCAGCTTTTCATAGAAAGCAATACGTCTTGTGCTGTCATTATCCGCTGCCGGTTCGGTTTCAAGTACAATGCAGGGATATTTTGCCTGTAACATTTGTATAATAGTGCCACCGATTTTTTTTCCGCGCAGCCGGGGCTGAATAGCAAAATGTTCGATAAAATAAAACTCCGGCAACTGCCAGCCGATGAGAAAGCCGGCAAACAGGCCATCCGTTCTGAGTTCGAGGATCTCCATGGGTCCTCCGTTCTGCAGCAGGGCTGATACCTGACTCCATTCACGTCTTTCCGCTTTCGGGAAACTATATTCATAAAGCGCGTGGATCTGTGCCAGTTCAGCAGTGCAACCAATGGTAACAGGAATCATATCCATGCGATAAAAATATCTAATTTTAAGTATGATCTACGCTTTCAGAAACCATATACCCGTAATTGACGAAACAGCTTTTATTCACCCGCAGGCAGCCGTTACCGGCAATGTGATCATTGGAAAAGACGTGTATGTGGGGCCGGGAGCAGCCATTCGCGGCGACTGGGGCCGGATCATCATTGAAGATGGGTGTAATGTACAGGAAAATTGTACCATTCACATGTTCCCGGGTGTAACCGTGCTGCTGGAAGCAGGTGCGCATATCGGCCATGGTGCAATTATACACGGTGCGCGGATCGGCCGTAATTGCCTGGTTGGTATGAACAGCGTGATCATGGATAATGTTGTACTGGGCGAAGAATGTATTGTAGGTGCACTGAGCATGGTCAGGGCAGAGGTGCAGTTTGCACGCCGGAGCCTGATCGTGGGCAACCCCGCAAAAATGATCCGGGAAGTAAGCGATGAAATGATCGCATGGAAAACGGAAGGCACAAAATTATACCAGCAGCTGCCGGCTGATATGCGTGCCGGCTGGAAAACCTGTGAACCTTTGCGCAGCATCACCGATATCCGGGATGTGAATGAAGACGATGCACAAAATTATACTACCTGGAACCAGTCATCCGGCAGGTAAAGGCTGAAAACTGCAATAACTGCTGATACATTACCTTTGCGTTTTATCTGAACAAATGCCGTAGCGTTAAAAGACGCCACGGTTCAACTTACAGGAACGTGTCTGACAAGAATAACTTTATCGATTATATCCGCATTTTTGCCCGCAGCGGACATGGAGGGGCCGGCGCTAAACATTTTATGCGCAACAAGCTTACTGCCAAAGGCGGACCGGATGGAGGCGATGGAGGTCGCGGGGGACATATCATCCTGCGCGGCAATGCCCAGTTGTGGACACTGCTGCACCTGCGTTATTTTAAAAATGTTCTGGCAGAAAATGGTGAAGGCGGGAGCAAGAATAATTCAACCGGAAGGGATGGTAAGGATATCATTATAGAAGTACCGTTGGGGACAGTGGCCCGCAATGAAGAAACGGGCGAAGTGGAAGCCGAGATCCTCGAAGACGGCCAGCAGATCGTCTGGATGCGCGGCGGCCGCGGCGGTCTGGGTAACAGCAACTTTGCCACACCCACCAACCAGGTACCCGAACACGCACAACCCGGCGAACCCGGCGTGGAAGGCTGGAAGAACCTGGAGCTGAAAGTATTGGCAGACGTGGGCCTGGTAGGTTTTCCCAATGCAGGTAAATCTACACTGTTGTCCGTGATCACCGCAGCTAAACCCAAGATCGCAAACTATGCATTTACCACGCTGATACCGCAGCTGGGTATGGTAGAATACCGCGAAGGCCGCTCTTTCTGTATTGCCGATCTGCCGGGTATTATTGAAGGCGCAGCAGAAGGTAAAGGCCTGGGGCATCGTTTCCTGCGTCATATCGAACGTAATTCCATCCTGCTTTTCCTGATCCCTGCCGACAGTGCAGACCATGCAAAAGAATTTGAAATATTAAGGAGTGAACTGGAACAGTATAACCCTGAAATGCTGCAGAAAGACTTCATTATTGCGGTGAGCAAAAGCGACATGCTCGATGAAGAACTGAAAGAAGCCATCAGTAAGGAACTGCCTAAGGGAATCCCGAGCGTTTTCATCTCTTCCGTTACCAATTATGGTCTTACCACACTGAAAGATATGCTTTGGGATGCGCTGAATAAATCTATCGACTGAGTTTAATTACTGATAATCAATTCAAATATAAAATTATATTAATTTATTTATAATAAATTAATATATATGTATTCTTTTTTGGGTTACCTTTGTGCCGTTACAGTATTAAGAGTAACAACAGGCTGCCGGATCCGGCAAATGTTCTTGATCATTTACATTCTCCTGTTTCTGCGTTTGCTACGCCGATCTACGAAAAAATCTTGTTTGCATTTACGAATTATTGCTGCGCTTGCCGCTGACCATGAGGTTACGGATGCTTTTTGCCCTACGAGCTATTATTTATTAAAGAAAAAAATGAAAACAATTATGAAAACGCAATCAGTACGTGCAGTTGTAAGAATGATTATCCTTGGTGTGATCCTGTCTGTAGCAGTGACATTCGGTGCAAATGCCGCTACACCTGGTAATGACAGTGTGGATTCTGTCTCTTCCAAACAATTGAATATCCGTTATGCCGGTGTTGATGCAGATCAACTGCTGTCGTTCAACGTGAAATACAATAACCCCACCGGTCAGAAATTCAGCATTACCGTTTATGATGGTAACAACGAGATCCTGTACCGTGAAAGCTATTCCGATAAAGTGTTCAAAAAAGAATTCAGACTTGCCAAGAACGATATCAGCAAGCTCACATTCCTGGTGCAGGCTGGCAAACAGATCAGCAAGGAGGAGTTTGATGTAAACATCAGCACCCGCGAGATCATAGATGTAGTAGCCAGCAGGAACGAGAAATAGGTTTTACGATTTGAGTGAATATTTTATCCGGCTTAACAGGGCTGGTAAGGTAAGGACTGCAGTAATGCGGTCCTTATTTTTTGTATTGAGAGGTCTGCACTATTTATTATAATGGTATCTGCACTGAAATATATGAAGCCAGCCCTCTTTTACGGCATAAACCAGCCGGTGTTCATCGTTTATACGTCGACTCCTGTATCCCGAAAGACCCTTAAGCGCTTCAGGTTTGCCAATACCTTTGAACAGTGACCGGCATCTATCTTTAATCAGTTCGTTTATACGGTCCCGGATTTTTTTGTCCTGCTCCTGCCAATACAAGTAATCTTCCCAAGCCATAGATTGGAAAACTAATTCCATTTTATAGATTTAATTAATCTTCCAACAATTGACGAAGGTTACCGCCATTCTGGTTCATTTCATCAATGGCAGCTTCCAGCCGTGAACGATTCGCATGCGATGCAGTCAGGTGAAGGGTTTCCTGAATAGCATTGCATTCTTCCAGGTCCATGACTACCACTGTTTTACCTTTAGTTCTGGAAACCACCACTATTTCGCGGTCATTGTTTACCGCATTCAGGTTGTGAGCTAAGTTTTGCCTTAAATCACTATAATTAACGACTTTCATAAATTCTTATTTAAGGACAAAAAAAGTACTTTTTTTAATGAACGATTACTTCCCAAGTTTTGGAAATATTGGTGATGCAAATTTATGTTCTCAGAGTCCGTTTAAACCGGAGTATGAGAATATAAATTGCCTGCTGAAAAACAGATATACTTAATCGTTCGCAGACATGAAAAATAAACTTAAACCTGCTAATAGGATTTTTGAAAAAAACGAGAACATTACAGATCAATCAGGCTTACAGAACATATATAGAGTTGAAGCAGTAAATTCTTATTACTTATTCGATCATAGGCAACTCCTGAGGAGAAAACTGTTGGATGAGTCCAGACTGTCAAAAAAAGAAGCAATGGAAATTTTGAATGAATTTGAACAACTCACATAGTTGGGCATCGGCCTGCACTGAGATTGATGAGATACCATCTTATGATACCAAAATAAAAAAGCGACCAGTAAACATACCGGTCGCTTTTGTTATTTGAAAGACAATTCGGAACTATCCGATCGCCTCAGATTGCATGCTGCGTGCTACCTTTTTACGGTCTTCTTCGTTCAGAACGGTTTTACGCATACGGATCGTTTTAGGCGTTACCTCGATGCACTCATCCTGCTGGATATATTCCATGCACTCTTCCAGGGTGAACTGGAGCTTCGGTGTAATGCGAACGCTGTCATCGCTTCCGCTGGCGCGGTGGTTGGTCAGCTTTTTAGCTTCCACTGCGTTTACGTTCAGATCGCCTGGTTTGATATGCTCGGCGATGATCTGGCCCGCATATACCTCTTCTCCCGGATCGATAAAGAAGCTTCCGCGATCCTGTAATTTATCGATAGAATAGGCGGTAGTTGTTCCCTGGAATTTAGAGATCAGCACACCGTTGTTACGGCCCGGGATCGGCCCCTTCCACGGTTTGTATTCAATAAAGCGGTGTGCCATTACAGCTTCACCTGCAGTGTTGGTCAGCATTTGTGAACGCAGACCGATCAGTCCGCGTGAAGGAATTTCGAATTCAAGGTGCTGCATTTCGCCCTTGCTTTCCATCACCTGCATTTCACCTTTACGCTGTGTTACCAGATCGATCACTTTACCGCTGAACTCCGACGGTACATCTACTACCAGGTTCTCATACGGCTCATGTTTTTTACCATCGATGGTTTTCACGAGTACCTGCGGATTACCAACAGTAAGCTCATACCCTTCACGACGCATCGTTTCCACTAATACGCCCAGGTGCAGGATACCCCTTCCGTAAACCAGGAAGCTGTCGGCACTGTCTGTATCTTCCACGCGCAATGCAAGGTTCTTCTCGGTTTCTTTCATCAGCCTGTCGCGCAGGTGACGTGAGGTAACGAACTTACCATCTTTACCAAAGAACGGTGAGTTGTTGATACTGAAAGTCATGCTCATGGTCGGCTCATCCACGCTGATCACCGGTAATGCTTCCGGATTTTCTGCATCGGCAATGGTATCTCCGATATTGAAATCTTCCAGACCTACCACTGCGCAAAGATCGCCTGATACAACTTCTGCCACGCGGCGTTTGCCCATGCCCTCAAATACATACAATTCTTTCACACGGCTCTTCTTGATGGATCCGTCTGTCTGAACCAGTGCGATCTGCTGGTTTTCCTTTATAGAGCCACGCGTTACTTTACCAATGGCAATACGGCCAAGGAAAGAAGAATAATCGAGTGATGTGATCTGCAGTTGCAGGGTTCCTTCTGTTACAACAGGTTTCGGAACATATTTAATGATACCATCCATTAACGGGAGGATATCTTCTGTAGGAGTCAGGCTATCGTTGAACCAGCCGTTCTTGCCGCTTCCGTAGAAAGTAGGGAAGTCAAGCTGTTCTTCTGTTGCATCCAGGTTGAAGAAAAGTTCGAATACTGCATCGTGAACTTCATCAGGACGGCAGTTCGGTTTATCAACCTTGTTGATCACAACAATCGGCTTCAGTTTCAGCTGTAATGCTTTCTGCAGTACAAAACGTGTCTGCGGCATCGGGCCTTCAAAAGCATCTACCAGCAGGATCACCCCGTCGGCCATTTTCAAAACGCGTTCTACTTCACCGCCAAAGTCACTGTGGCCCGGCGTATCGATCACATTTATCTTGATGTCGTTGTAAGTAACGGCAGCATTCTTACTAAAAATGGTAATGCCCCGTTCTCTTTCGAGGTCATTGCTATCCATGATCAGCTCACCGGTTTCCTGGTTTTCGCGAAAAACCTTGGTAGTCTGAAGGATTCTGTCCACCAATGTTGTTTTGCCATGGTCAACGTGTGCGATGATGGCAATGTTTCTTATTTCCATGTAAAATTTTAAGGCTGCAAAGGTACGGCATTCACATGGGCGGGCAAAGAAGGAAAACAAAGTTAACATGTTGTGCCATGAAGAGCTACAAAGTATTTTTATTCATAATGCTTAAATCGCTCTTTTACATTTATAATATGAACATTCCCTAAAAACTTTCCCCGTTAAAACCGTCAGTGGTTTATACCGGGAATTTGGTTAGTTTTAGGTAAACAACTGTTATGCGCCTCCTGAAAAGAACCATCCTGGTCATTGCCATCATTGCCGTGATTTACCTGTTGGGGCCGCATCCGGCTCGTCCTGTTTACGGACTTACACTGCCGGCAGTGCCTGCTGAACCTGCAAAACTGGATGCTTATGTGACGGCAATTGAAGCTGGTCACAAGATCAAACCCGACAACGAAGCGCGTATCGTATGGGCGGACAGTACAAAAAAGAAAACACCTTATGCCATCGTTTATCTCCATGGCTTCAGTGCCAGCCAGGAAGAGGGTAACCCGGTGCACAGGGATATTGCAAAACAGTTCGGCTGTAATCTTTATTTGTCGAGGCTTTCACAACATGGCATCGATACGGCAGATGCGTTGGTCAATCTCACTGTTGATAACCTCTGGGAGTCTGCCAGGGAGGCATATGCCATCGGGAAACAGCTTGGAGAGAAAGTAATACTGATGGGTACCTCAACCGGCGGAACGCTTGCATTGCAGCTGGCGGCGGCTTACCCGGAAATTGCAGGACTGGTGCTGCTGTCGCCCAATATTGCCATCAATGATCCCAATGCCTGGATACTGAATAACCACTGGGGTGTGCAGGTCGCGCGGCTGGTAAAAAAATCGAAATTCAATACCTCAGCCAACCAGACGCCCGTATACAAGCAATACTGGACCTCTCAATACCGCCTGGAAGCCGCAGCAGAATTGCAGGAAATGCTGGAGACAAGCATGACCGATATTACGTTCCGGAATGTAAAACAACCGCTCCTGTTGCTTTATTATTATAAGGATGAAGCACACCAGGACCCGGTTGTAAAAGTTTCTGCCATGAAAGAAATGTTCGGTGAAATAGCAACGCCGGCAGCGATGAAAAAAGAAGTGGCTATACCGGGAACGGAAAATCATGTACTGGGATCGGCTATCGTATCCAAAGATGTCGGAAGCGTAGAAAGGGAGATTAAAAATTTTCTTAAAGACGTAATGAAATTGCCGGTGCCGTAATTTGCTCCCTGCGCTCGGCGAGTTTTCCTAACTTCACTTTTCAATCAAACGATTTGTATATGCCATTGAGTAAAATAGCAGGTATTGGTATGTATGTACCCGAAAATGTAGTCACGAACCAGGACCTTACCCGCTATATGGATACTTCCGACGAATGGATACAGGAGCGCACCGGCATCAGGGAGCGCAGATATGCGCACCGGACGGAAGAAACCACCACCACTATGGGTGTGAAAGCAGCAGAGATCGCCATTGAAAGAGCGGGAATACAGGCTGCAGATATAGACTTCATCATCTTCGCTACCTTATCTCCGGATTATTATTTTCCCGGCTGTGGTGTTTTGCTGCAGCGGGCAATGAAGATGAAAGAGATCGGTGCGCTGGATGTGCGCAACCAGTGCAGCGGTTTTGTGTATGCACTGAGCATTGCCGACCAGTTCATTAAAACAGGGATGTATAAAAATATTCTCGTGGTAGGAAGCGAGAAACATTCTTTCGGTCTCGATTTTTCAACCCGTGGCCGGAATGTTTCCGTGATCTTCGGCGATGGAGCGGGTGCTGTGGTATTACAGCCCACAGAAGAGGCCGGTCGCGGCATACTGAGCACACACCTGCACAGTGATGGCGAAGCAGCCGAGATACTGGCCATGTACAATCCAGGTACGCATGGCAATTACTGGGCTAAAGACCTTGCCGACTTCGACAACGCTGCGATCGGTGAAATGTTCATGAGTCATGCGATGATCGATAAAGCGCAGAATTTTCCTTTTATGGATGGCCCTTCGGTATTTAAAAAAGCCATAGTGAAATTTCCGGAAGTGGTGATGGAAGCGCTCGACAGGAACGGTCTTAATGCTTCGGACATAAACATGCTCATTCCGCACCAGGCCAACCTGCGGATCAGCCAGTTTGTGCAGCAGAAGCTGGGTCTGCGTGATGACCAGGTGTATAACAATATTCAATCTTACGGAAATACAACGGCGGCATCCGTACCCATTGCCTTGTGCGAAGCGTGGGAGAAAGGGCTGATCAAAGAAAAAGATCTTGTATGTCTAGCCGCTTTCGGCAGTGGATTTACATGGGCAAGCGCTTTATTGAGATGGTAATGCATAACAGGTTGTATCAATCACAAGCCGGTCATTTTCTTACGATTAACAGGATTTTATACCAATCCGTGAAAAAAAAGTGTACCATTGAAGTTTTAGAACGAAGACCCGCAGAGCAGTTATTTAATTAGAGACGATGGAAAGAAAAATTGTGTACCTGGTAAACCCTGTATCAGGTACTTCAAAGAAAGATGGGGTTAAAAAACTGGCAGAATCGGTAACTACCGCAAAAGGCATTCCTTATGAGATCATGCATACCCATGCAAACGGAGACTACGACCTGCTGAAAGAAAAAATACTTGCAGAACATATTACGGATGTAGTGATCATCGGCGGCGACGGCACCGTAAACCAGGTAACCAAAGCGTTGCATACATTACCTGTTAACTTTGGCATCATCCCGCTGGGCTCAGGTAACGGCCTCGCGCTGGCGGCTGGTATACCTTCAAAGACTGAACAGGCGCTGGACCTGATCTTTACAGGCAAAGCTGCTTATACAGATGCATTCATGGTGAACGATGAATACTCGTGCATGCTCAGCGGTATGGGATTCGATGCGCAGGTAGCCTATGATTTTTCAACCAAAGGAACGCGCGGGCTGTTTACTTATGTACAGCAGAGTATCATCAATTATGTAAAAGCGCATCCTTATCAGTATGAGATTGTGCTGGAAGATGGCTTCTCTTTTTTCTCAGATGCGTTTTTTATCAGTATCGCCAACAGTAACCAGTTTGGGAATAATGTTACCATTGCACCGCAGGCAAGCCTGAACGACGGATTGCTGGATATTGTAATTGTTCAGAAAATGAACAAGGCCCGGCTGCCGTTTGCGATCTTAAGGCAGATCCGCGGAAATAATAAACTGCAGCAACTGGTGGAAGACATGAGCAAGAAGAATATCCTGTATTTCCAGACCTCTGCACTCCTGATCCGCAACCTCAAGCACGCGCCGTTGCATATCGATGGCGAACCGAGGCCTACGGCGGATGAGTTCAATGTAAAAGTATTACGCAACTGCTTCAGGCTGATCAGGCCTCCGGAAGCAGGAAATTAATGCAATAAAAAAGCCGCTTTCGTTAAAGGCTTTGCGAAGGTTGGGGCATCGGGGTTCCCACTGCTGGCTTGGTCACTACAAACTCGATTAAATAAAGCCAATTACAAAAGCTGATTAAAATTCTCCCGTTTAAACGGGGACTGATGGGCTATACTCTGTCGCCCAACTTTTGCAAAACCAATGTTGGCTGAAGTGCGATAAGATTAAAGTTGCAGCAATTCCTTGAGCTTCTCATCTAATTGTCTCAACTCGTTTGATGTTAGCTTACCGAGCAGTCCCTTTGCTAATGATCTGTCTAGTGTCGCAATCTTTGCAACACGAATCAAAGATTGCTTTCTGAGTCCGTTTTCAGCAGAAGGGTTAAGGATCATATCAGATTTGTCTTTCCAGTCAAGCTGACTAGTTACAAAACAAACGGTTATATCAGCGTCTGTTTCAACCAGGACAACGGCTGGTCGTAACTTTGTGCCGCTTAAATCTGTAAAAGGAAAAGTAATTAAAACAATGTCACCCTTAGTCATTGTAGACCTGTTTTAGGTCACCCAATGTGTAAAGGTCTTCTTCCTCTTGAAGAAAAGAGAAGGCTTTGCTGTCTGATGCCATTTTTTGCATAGACTCAACCAGCTTGTGGTCTTCGTATCGTTTGGACACGAAATCAGCAAAGTCAGAGATTTCCTCTGCTTTGTCTTCAGGTAGTCGATTTATGGCCTGAAGCGTCTTTTCAATAATAGCCTGACGTGTCATATTGTAAAGTTATGCAAAAAAGATCAATTCAGCATTGCAGCCAACGTTAAAGGCATTGCGAAGCTTGGGCCATCCGTGATCCCTCTGCTGGCTTGGCCACCACAAACCCGATTAGCGTAAGCCAAAATACAAAAGTCGATTAGAATTCTAACTGATGATGGGCGAGATTCCGTTGCCGAGATTTTGCAAACCAATGTTATCGGCAGTTTAGTCGAGATCAAAATGTATTTTAGTATCAGTCGCATCGAATAATTCAGTTGTAGCACCATCGCGGATGCCTATAATTTTTTCATCATCTGTCAAAATGACTTTATCGTAGCTGGAAATCAAAAAGCCAGCTATTTTAAAACCCAATTTTGATTGGTAGTCTTCCGGAGCAATTTTCGATTGCTCAAGTTCTCTATTGATAAGATTTATTTGCTCAGATAATACTCTATCAGTCACTTGAGCCGATGCCAAACTACTTCCTAATAGCTTTTCAAGTTGGTTTTGTTGAATTAATATATCCATATGTGCTATTTAAGCTCTGTGAAAATTAATTCATGCGATTCTTTCATCCGAAAATTGGATATGCTTGAATAATTGCCCACAACGTATGAATGAAAGCGGCTTTTTTTATCTGGTACAAAACCTATTGTATCATTTCTTTTCCAAAATAACGCTGCAGCGCTGCCGGAAGCCTGATGCCGTTTTCCTGCTGGTTGTTCTCGAGCAGGCAGGCCATGATGCGTGGCAATGCCAGTGAACTTCCGTTGAGCGTATGCACCAGCTGTGTTTTACCCGATTCGTCTTTGAAGCGGCATTTCAAACGGTTGGCCTGGTAGCTTTCAAAATTACTCACACTGCTCACTTCCAGCCAGCGTTCCTGTGCGGCGCTGTATACTTCAAAGTCGTAGGTGATGGCGCTGGTAAAACTCATATCACCACCGCATAAACGTAGTATACGGTATGGCAGTTCCAAAGCCTGCAGCAGGCGTTCTACATGCAGTACCATTTCATCCAGTGCTTCATAACTTTTATCAGGATGTGCGATCTGTACGATCTCCACTTTCTCAAACTGGTGCAGGCGGTTCAATCCGCGCACATCTTTACCGTAACTGCCAGCTTCCCTTCTGAAACAAGGGCTGTATGCCGTCATTTTAACCGGGAATTCATCTTCTTTCAGAATAGTATCGCGGTAAATATTGGTAACAGGTACTTCCGAAGTCGGGATCATATAGAAATCGTCTTCGGGCATATAATACATCTGTCCTTCCTTGTCGGGCAGCTGACCGGTAGCGTATGCAGAAGCGGCATTCACCATGAAAGGCGGGAGTACTTCCTTATAACCGGCTTCGGTATTAAAATCCAGGAAATACTGGATCAGGGCGCGTTGCAGCCTGGCGCCGTTGCCGGTATACACCGGGAAGCCGCTTCCGGTAATTTTATTACCGAGTTCGAAATCGATCAGGTTGTATTTTTTGGCGAGGTCCCAGTGCGGCACAGCCGTTTCGGGCAGGTTCACAGCTACATCGCTCTGGCGAACCACCACATTGTCTTCCGGGGTTTTGCCTTCGGGCACCTGCGTGCTTGGCAGGTTTGGCAGTTGTACGAGAGAATCGTTCAGTTCCTTTTCCACTTTCGCCATCTGTTCTTTCAATGGTTCCAGCGAACTTTTCCAGTTAGCTACATCGGCTTTCAACGCTTCAGCGGCTTCTTTCTGCGCCTGCGCCATCAGTTTGCCGATCTCTTTGGAGGCGGCATTCACCTTGGACTGCGTATTGTCGAACTCGGCCTGCAGTTTCTTTCTTTCATCGTCGAGCGCGATAATACTGTCTACCAGTTCCGTCTGCTTAAAATGCTTTACAGCCAGTCTTTTTTTAACGTTCTCCGTATCGTTACGCAGAATACTCACCTGTAACATAAAAGGATCAATTTGGCGCAAAGATAAGCTTTAGAACAAGTGCATATGCGTAGCAATACGGTTTTTCGGCCGCACTGTTGCATGAGGATTTTTTTTAGTATAACTTGGGTAGCACATTATTGCACCGGAAGAGGCTGGACTGACGGGGCTGACCGGGATAATGTTTGTTACGGTTGAGGCCGATGAAAAAATCTTTCATATATAAGCTTTCGCTCGTATTTGTTATCACGCTGGTCGTTATCATGGGCAGTGGCTGGCTGGCCTATATCAATAACGACAGAGCAAAGAAGATCTCCGCCTGGATCGTGCATACGGAAACGGTGCTGGATATTACCAATCAGACTTTTTCGCTGATACAGGATGTGGAAACACGTTCCCGGGGCTTTGCGCTCACCGGCGACGTTGATTTTCTTGGTGATCAGGATGGCACAAAGGCAAAGATTTACAGCAATCTGGATACACTCCGGTACTTAACAGCTGATAATCCGCTGCAGAATGTGAGGATTGATTCCCTTGGTTTGTATGTGAGAAAAAGGATGGAGTTTGACCAAATGGTGGCAGATACCCGCCGCAGCAGCGGTATAGCAACAGCTGCAGATCTGATTTCCCAAAGGACCGGGAAATTATACATGGACCGGATCCGGCAGCTCATTGTTCAACTGCAGGCGGAGGAAAAAAGGCTGCTGGAGGAACGGCGCTCTGCCAATATTGCTACCACGCAACGGGTTAACCTGATCCTGCTCCTGCTTTTTGCAGCAACTATAGTGATAGTGGTACTTTCTTTTATTGCTATCCGTAATTATCTACGGGATCAGAAACGCCATCAGCTGGAGCTCGAAGAATGGACGGCCGGCCTGGAAGAGAAAATAAAAATGCGGACGGAAGATATTACCCGGAACGAGCGCCGGTTCCGGAATATCATAGAGAACGGTAACGATGTGATCATCCTGCAGGATAGCGCAGGCATGATCGTTTACCAGAGCCCTTCTGCAGAGCGGATTATAGGCTGGTCAGGCGAAATGCCGGGACACAGGCTTGAAGTTCATCCGCAGGACCATGTATTACTGTCGGAAAAAGAGCAGGAGGCAAAGCAGCATCCGGGTACACCTATCCGCCTTACACTTCGTCTCAGGCACCAGCAGGGCTATTACATATGGATAGAAGGGATATTGAATGCACTTTTTCACGATGAATCGGTGCATGGTATGCTGCTTAACTTCAGGGATATCACAGAGCGGGTTAAATCGGAACAGAAGCTTCGCGAAACGTTGAAAGAAGTATCCGATTACAAATATGCGCTTGATACCGCCTGCATTATAGCTATCACCGACCAGAAAGGCGTGATCAGGCAGGTGAACGAAAATTTCTGCCGGATATCGCAGTATACTCCCGAAGAACTGATCGGCCAGGATCACCGGATCGTTAACTCGCAATATCATCCTCCCGAATTCATAAAAAATCTCTGGGTAACCATAGCGAACGGCAAAACCTGGTCGGGCGAGATCCGGAACAAGGCAAAGGACGGAACTTACTACTGGGTGGCAACTACTATTATCCCCTTCCTGGATGAGCGGGGAAAACCCTATCAGTATATGGCTATCAGGGAAGACATCACAGACCGGAAAAAAGCAGAAGAGCAGATCCGGCAGATGACCGGAGAACTGGAAGAAAGGGTGAAAATGCGTACCCAGCAATTGCAGGAAGCTAACCAGGAGCTGGAATCCTTCACTTATTCCGTATCGCATGACCTGCGGGCGCCGTTACGGTCGATCGACGGCTTTACGCGGATTCTTTCAGAAGATTATACAGATAAGCTCGATGACGAAGCGAAAAGGCTGATGGATATCGTATTGAAAAATGCGAAAAAAATGGCGAATCTGATAGACGATCTGCTGGCTTTCTCCAGGCTTGGAAAAAAGGAAATATCCAGGCGGAATTTTTCAATGAATGAAATGGTACAGCAGGTATATGAAGATATTCTACCGTCAACTGAGGGCCGGGATATCAAATGGACGATAGCAGATTTGCCCGATGTGCCCGCCGATACAGCAGCCCTGCGCCAGGTATGGGTAAATATTATTTCCAACGCAGTTAAATATACCCGTCACACCGAAAAAACAGAGATCACGATAGGTGCGGATGAAGAGGCGGATAAAGTGGTGTATTATGTAAAAGACAATGGCACCGGCTTCGACATGCAATATATAGAAAAGCTTTTCGGGGTATTCCAGCGGCTGCATTCCGAGCAGGAATTCGAGGGAACAGGGGTGGGGCTGGCCATGGTGCGGCGGATCATCAACAAACATGGCGGTGAAGTATGGGCAAAGGGCGAGCTGAATAAGGGAGCCACGCTTTATTTTTCATTACCTAAAACTTAAATATGATGCAAAGCGCAGATGTATTACTGGTGGAGGACAATCCTAACGATGCCGAGATGACAATGCGGGCATTAATGAAGAACAATGTAGTCAATTCTATTACGCACCTCTCAGACGGCGCACAGGCGCTGGATTACCTGTTCCGGAAAGGAGAATATGCAAGCCGTACACCAGGGCACAATCCCAAGCTGATCCTGCTGGATCTTAAAATGCCGAAAGTAGACGGTATTGAAGTATTAAGAAAGATCAAAGAAACCGAAGACCTGCGGACGATCCCGGTAGTGGTGCTCACATCGTCTAACCAGGATCCGGATATCAGGATCTGTTACAGCCTGGGTGTAAACAGTTATGTGGTGAAACCTGTGGCTTTTGAGGCGTTTATCAAAGCCATTTCGGGGCTTGGGCTTTACTGGCTGATCACCAATCAGCCGCCGCAATGAGGTTTGATTATTATTTGCATCGGTAACGCGCCGCCCAGTAACTTTGCAGCATGTTTGTAAATGATGATCTGCAGCAAAGATGGTGGGCGCTGGAAGCAAAAATGGTAGAACGGTTCGGGAAAAAGCCGGACCTGGAGGCGATCCTGTTCCTGATCGGCATGCAGGAAACGGGCTTTATGAAAGAAAAGATCTCTAAAGAGCAGAAGCAGGACCTGATGCACGTTGCCGTATGCACGGTATTATGCCAGAGCGGCTATTACCTGTTGCAGGGGCACGATAAGGAAGGCTGGCCGCATTTCCAGCAGGTGAAAGAGCTGCCGGCAATGACGATGCCGGTACAGGAAAATTTTATAAAAGATCACGTACTGCTTTATTTTGAACAACAGGGGTTTTAAAAGAGGAATATTTTCCTAATATTTGCATTATCAAAACACGACTCATATGAATTTCCCGGCAGAATTACGTTACACGAAAGATCACGAATGGATAAGCCTCGAAGGCAATGTAGCCACTGTAGGTATAACAGACTTTGCACAGCATGAGCTGGGAGATATCGTATATGTGGACATTAATACAGTGGGCAGTGCCCTCGATGCAGAAGCGGTTTTTGGTACAGTAGAAGCGGTGAAAACCGTTAGCGACCTGTTACTGCCTGTAGCCGGTACTATTACCGAAGTAAACAGTCTGCTCGAAAAACAACCGGAACTGGTGAACACTGATCCTTATGGTGATGGCTGGATGGTAAAAGTAACTGTTGCCAATCCGGAAGACGTAGCCGCCCTGATGAGCAGCGACGCTTATGCCGCACTGGTAGGTTAAGAAATCCGGATCGTTTTCCGCTACGTATATCTTTACGTACAACCTTAATACCAAAGCCCAGTTTTGCAAGTAGTTAAGAAATACAGCGAAACAGAACTTGTGATGCTGCTCCGGCAGCGGTCAGGTGATGTATTTGAGTATCTGTATGATAATTACGCAGGGGCCCTCCATTCTATTATCCTGAACATAGTAAAGGAAGAACAGCAGGCATCCGATGTACTGCAGGACGTATTTGTGAAGATCTGGAAACAGATCGGCAATTACGACAGCAGCAAGGGCCGGTTGTTTACCTGGATGCTTAATATAGCACGCAACAGCGCCATAGACCTGGTGAGGAGCCGTCATTTCCAGAATAGTCAGCAAACGCTTGAATTAAGTGAGGAAGTGTATAATGGCGGAAGCACGGAAGGCCTCAATACCGATCATATCGGGTTGCGGAAGATTGTGCACCAGTTGAAAGAGGAGCAACGTGTGTTAATAGAATTGGCCTATTTTCAGGGGTATACGCAGGACGAGATCGCAAAACTCACTGCCTTACCATTGGGAACGGTTAAAACAAGAATAAGAGCCGGTTTGATCCAGTTAAGACAAATGATTAAAATATAAAGTGGATATCAGGGAATACATAGAAAGCGGAGCTATCGAAAGCTATGTGCTTGGCCTGGCCGATGCACAGGAAGCTGCCGAGCTTGAGCTGCTGAGCCGTCAGCATCCTGAAATAAGGGATGCCATTGACGCATTCGAGGCTTCCCTTGAAAGCCACGCGCTGGCGCATGCCGTTCCCCCACCCGCTGGCGTGAAGGAAAAACTGATCGGTGAGCTGAAAGATGGTTTTGTTGTAACCGATGTTATAACAACTGCTCCTGTTATCTCCGTCAACCGCCGCACCAGGTATATAGCCGCCGCTGCTGTTATATTACTGGTAGTAAGCGCAGGACTTAATATTTATTTCTATAACCAGTTCCGCGATACCAGGAACCAGTACCAGGCGCTGCTGATACAGAAGAACAGCCTGCTGGCAGAAAATAACGTGATGCAGGCCCGCTCACTGAATATGTACGAAGGCATGCAGATGATGAGCGATCCGGCCGTAAGAAAAGTTTCCATGTCAGGCGCAGGTACCGGCGTGAAAGAAAGGGAGAATAACCTGGCTACGGTATTCTGGGATAGCAAAACCAAAGATGTGTACCTGCTGGGCAATAAACTGCCCCAGGCACCTGCCGGAAAACAATACCAGCTATGGGCTATCGTAAACGGCAAACCTGTTGATGCAGGTATGATGGGCGATTGCCAGGGTCTCTGCAGGATGAAAAATATTACAGCCGCCTCAGCCTTCGCTATCACACTCGAGAAGGCAGGCGGTGTTGCCCAGCCCACACTTTCCGAACTGCAGGTGATCGGTAAAGTATAAACATTCCCCAATTTTCAGTTCCGTACCTCTTCGTCCTGCCGGTGGTTTTATCTTTGCCGGTTGTATCGTTATTGCTAATTAAAAACTCATGATTTGAAAGCTGTCCGCTTTATACCGGCTATTGCCTGGTTTGTGATCAGTGCTGTACTTTTTTGTTTGCCGGGATCTTTGATTCCGTCCCAAAGCTGGTTTTACGAACATATCCCTCAGATGGATAAAATAGTTCACGTGACCATTTTCACTTTATTGGGGATTACGCTGGCATACCCTGTCAAAAAAAGCAGCGTATCACACAGGAACAGGGTAAAATGGTTTCTCTTCGTTGCAATAATGGGTATCTTATATGGAACAGCGGTAGAATTTGTACAAAGGGCCTGGATTGCTAATCGTAGCTTTGATGTGTATGATATTGCTGCAGATACGATCGGCTGTTTACTGGCCTTCATTTTCAATATGATCGCATTTACAGAAAGGGCATAAAAAAAATTGGCCCCGATAGAAATCAGGGCCGCAACCAAAACTAACTGCTTATGAGAAAATTGACTACTTAACGTGTTTAATTATATAGAGCAAATCCGATGCCAATCTGTTTTTCACTTTTGTTAATCATTTCTAAAGATCTTTTTGTCTCTCCTATTCTGTGTCTTTAGCTCTCTTGCTCTTTGCTTATACAAATGTCTATATTAAAGACGAAAAGAAGTGTCAAGGGTTTAACAATGAAATGTTAAAGGAATAACTACAGGCTGTAGTTTGTTCTGAATGGACTGATTTTCAGCAAATTAAAAACCCTGATTTTAAAGGAAATTATTGCAGTAATAATTGCCTGAATGCGGTAGAATCTCCGTTGAAGACATTGCAGTCAACCGCGGTTATAATGCCATTTACCCTGCCGGTTTCACTGTGTTGCCAGAACGTCCATTCACGGCCTACCCTCGGTTTTTCCGGTTCCAGATAGTGCGCTACCCAAAGTGGATAATCGTTGAATTTTTTCCCCAGGTTCCGGTTATAAAAATCCGCATAAGTGTAGATGATTGGTTTTATACCATAATGAGCTTCCACTGCCTGCAGCCATTCTTTGAGCCTGGTCCGCATCAGCTCGGGTTTTACACCGTATAGCTGTTCTATATCTACCACGGGCGGAAGATCACCCTTTTGCAAACCAGCCTGTCTGATGAAATTTGCTGCCTGGTCCTTCCCGCTTTTTGTAGCCAGGAAAAAATGATAAGCACCACAGATCATACCTGCAGCTTTCGCACTTTCAAAGTTTGTTTTGAACTTTTTATCTGCATCGTTCAGTCCTTCCGATGCTTTGATAAACGCAAATCCCATCCGTGTACCGTCTACTTCCATGGCTTTCACTTCCGGCCAGGCAATGCTGCGCTGGTGACTGCTTACATCGATACCGTGAATGTCATATCCGGAAGGCATCGTAATTCCAAAAGCTGTATAACGGGCTTCCGAGGCCTTCTTTTCCTGTTCCTGCTGTAATAAATACCGGATGGAAAGGAAGAGAGAAACGCCTCCCAGCACAATGAGTACCAGCAGCCATAATACTCGTTCAATCCTGTTGTTCTTTTTAGCCTTTCTAGCCATAACGCAGCCAAAACTCCGTTTAATTATTCATAATCGCATTACCGTACAAAAAACTGTCCTGAAGTATCGAGCGCATCGGAAAGCCAGGATGGATTGATCCTGGCGAAATTGCCGGGAAGTGCTGCAGGATCAAAAAAACCAAGTGCGGCGGTTTCTTCGTTACAGAAGCCGGCTGCAATCTGATCATGCAGTACGGCTTCAAAATAAGTGGTGATGTATTGCACGGAGCCAGATGTGTAATGATAGGTTTGAGAATCGGGGGCTGAATACACACCAATGCACCTTTTTACGGAAGCGCTTGTTCCGGTTTCTTCCCTTATCTCCCGGATGATAGCATTTTCAACAGTTTCGCCAAATTCCACATGACCTGAAATGATGCACCACTCATTCACATCCTTTCTTTTCTGCAGCAATACCTGACCCTGCTCATTGAAGATAACGGCAGCAACTGCAGGCAGGATAACCGGAGTCTTTTCCATGCAATTATTTTCTGCAAAGTAAGCACCTGGCCGCAACTAAAACAGGGAAACTGGCCGTTCTACATTATTTTTACAATCACGATGCCTTATTTCAACTGGAACGATACGATCAATCTTTTTACCAAGTTTACCCCGCGGCGGTTATGGAATGCCGCTAAAGTGTATACCAGCTACCAGCTTACACGGTTAACGGGTAAGCCGGTACAATGGGGATACCCGGTATCCATTTCCTTCGAACCTACCACATCCTGTAATCTCCGGTGCCCGGAATGTCCGAGCGGACTGCGTGCATTTACGCGACCTACCGGGATGCTGCAGCGCGATTTCTTCACCGAAACCATCGATGATATTCATAAGGAGATCCTCTACCTGATCTTTTATTTCCAGGGCGAACCTTACCTGAACCCCGAGTTTCTGAACATGGTAAAATATGCGCATGATAAAGGCATTTATACGGCCACATCTACCAATGCACATTACCTTACCGATCAGAAAGCAAAACAAACGGTGGAGAGCGGGCTCGACAGGCTGATCATATCCATCGACGGCACTACACAGGATGTTTACCAGCAATACCGTGTAGGCGGCAAGCTGGACAAAGTACTGGAAGGGGCGCGCAATATTGTGAAATGGAAAAAGGAACTGAAAAGCAAAACCCCTTTTGTATTCTTCCAGTTCCTGGTGGTAAAACCCAACGAACACCAGATCGAAGAGATCAGGAGGCTGGGTAAAGAAATAGGTGTAGACCAGGTACGTTTTAAAACAGCGCAGGTCTACGATTATGAAAACGATCCGCACCAGCTGATTCCGGAGAATAATAAATACAGCCGTTACAAGAAGGACAGCAACGGCAACATGAAAGTAAAGAGTGGCCTCAGCAATCATTGCTGGAAGCTCTGGCATGCGAATGTGATCACCTGGGACGGCCTTGTTGTTCCCTGTTGTTTTGATAAAGATGCGATGCATCGCCTGGGTAATCTCAAAACCCAGGGCTTTAAAGAGATCTGGAACAATGATAATTACCGGCAGTTCCGCCGCGAACTGGTAACGAGCCGTAAGAACATCGATATCTGCGCCAACTGCAGCGAAGGACTTACTGTGTGGGAGGATTAAGGCGAACAATATATTATATATTTAACTTATTCAACTTCTCCGGGTTCGTTCTGATCCTTATTTTATTGTACTTTTACTGAATGGGCATTGAAAAAGATATACAGCAGCAGACGTTCAGAAATGAATATCAGAAGGCCGCTATTAATATTATTTTTTCATCCAACTGGCTCAATGAAAAAATAAAAGCGTTGCTGGAGCCGGAAGACATAACCCAACAGCAATACAATATCCTGCGCATCCTCAAGGGGAGCAAACAGCCACTCAGTACATTACAGATCAGGGCGCGCATGCTGGATAAGATGAGCGATACCAGCCGTATTGTAGAACGCCTGATGAAAAAAGGGCTGGTAGAAAAAAGAACCTGTACGGCGGATAAACGCCTCGTAGATGTAAGCATTTCCGCGCGTGGCGTTGCTTTGCTGGAAAAGCTGGAGAATATGAATACCGAACTGGACGAGATCCTCAACCGTCTTTCGGAAGAAGAGGCGAAGACCCTGAACCGCCTGCTGGATAAGATCCGCGAAGCGTGACAGGCGAAAAGCGAAGTATAATAAAATTGTTTTTTTATTTCCCGGATTCGAAGGATTAGTAATTGATATAACTAAGGAGCACGCTGTGTATTTAAGCACTGCAACAGGTATTTCATCCACATTTCAGAAACCGCCTCACCACATCATTTATCTTTGTACCATGAAAAGAATACTTACGTGCAGCCTGCTGCTCCTTACCACGTTATTGACAACCGCCTCTTTTGCGCAGGTATCGCCTGCTTACGAATTCCGCGCTGTATGGGTGGCAACGGTGAGCAATATCGACTGGCCCAGCCGTAAGAACCTTTCTGTTGAACAGCAAAAACTGGAATTTACCAGGTTGCTGGATATGCACCAGGCCAATGGCATGAACGCAGTAATTGTACAGGTAAGGCCTGCTGCCGACGCCCTGTATCCGTCTCCTTACGAACCCTGGAGTGAATTCCTTACCGGTCGCCAGGGTGTTGCACCAGCCCCGTATTATGACCCGCTGGAATTCATGATCGACGAAACGCATAAACGGGGGATGGAATTTCATGCATGGCTGAACCCCTACCGTGCCGTGTTCAACATGCTCACCTCTTCAGTTGCCCCCAACCATCTTACCAAAACAAAACCCGAATGGTTCCTGGTGTATGGGGGAAAGAAATACTTCAACCCCGGTTTGCCTGAAGTACGCGAGCATACGGTGAAAGTAGTGAAAGACCTGGTTACACGATATAATATAGACGGGGTTCATATGGACGATTATTTCTACCCCTATCGTATAGACGGGAAAGAATTTCCAGACCAGAAAACCTATGCACAATATGGGCGGGGCCTGAGCAAGGACGACTGGAGAAGAAGTAACTGCGACAGCGTGATCTTTGAACTTTTCACTGCCATCCGTTCCGTAAAACCTAAAATGCGTTTCGGGATCAGTCCTTTCGGTATCTGGCGGAATAAAAGCCAGGACCCGATGGGTAGCGATACAAGAGGCGGGCAGACCAATTACGACGACCTGTATGCAGATATCCTCCTGTGGTTGCAGAAAGGCTGGATCGATTATGTTACCCCGCAGCTGTACTGGGAGCGCGGCCACAAACTCGCGGATTATGATATACTCCTGAAATGGTGGAATGAACACGCTTATGGCAAACACTTATATATCGGTCACGGTATTTACAGGGCCGGTACCAATGCCGCCTGGCGTAACCCGGATGAAATTCCGGCAGAGATCAGGGAGCTGCGGAAATACAGCACCACGCAGGGAAGCATTTACTTTAACAGTAAAGTGTTTGAAAAGAATCCCAATGGCTGGAACGACAGCCTGCGGAACAATTATTACCGTCACCCGGCACTGATCCCGGCCATGCCCTGGATCGATAATGCCATTCCTTCACAACCCCTGACTGAAAAGCTGGACAACGACCAGGTAAAGCTGGTATACAAAGGCGAAGACAAGATCCGCGCATTTGCCATATTTACAGTAGCGCCGGGTGTTGAACCGAAATTCACCAATGCACAGCTTGTACAACTGATCATTGCCGACAAAACGGTTACTGTTGACCTGAATAAAGTACCGGATGCGAAAGGAATGAAAATTTATGCGGCGTCGGTAAGTCCTTATAATAATATCAGTCCGTTTACAGAGTTAAGGTAAAACTATCATTATCAGTATTTTATATCAATCGCCGGGACATGTAAGTGCCGGCGATCGCATTTCGGGCCGGTAAAGAAAAAAAATACTGTCAGGCATTCCAACCTTTATCCTGTTTCCTGCTCTTTTTAGTGCGCCCGTTGCGCAATTCATTATGCGGAAACTGAATCTTATCATACCAGTATTGATCCTTGCGGTTGCGCTGCTCCTTCTTTTTTGCGAGCGGCAGCCGGCAAAACAAAACAGGATGAGTGAAGCCAGTACTTCCATAACGGAAGACATCGGATCCGCAGCCGTCATGTTCAGATGTATCTGAGAAAGAAAAATTAATTAACCGGCAACCAGAACCCAATATGAACTGTTCAAAATTATTGGCATGCTTTCTTGCGTGCATACCTCTTCTTGTGCATGCCCAGAACTCGGGGCAGATCAGCGGAAAGATTGTTGATTCCGTCTCCGGCAAACCTCTTTCACTTGCAACCGTATCTGTTTTTACCGCAGCAGATACCACACTTGTCACTTATCGTCTCAGTAATGATGGCGGCGATTTTAAGGTGACCGGACTTCCTCTTTCAAAACAATTAAGAGTGATCGTTTCTTACTCAGGCTATGCAGTATACAGACAGGAATTCAGCCTGACGGCCGAAAAATCCGAACTGAATACCGGCACTGTTGCGTTGGTCACCAATGCAAATACACTGGATGAAGTGCTGGTTATAGCAGAACGTCCGCCGGTAGTGGTAAAAAGAGATACCATCGAGTTTAATGCGTCGGCATTTAAAACATTGCCTTCTGCGCTGGTGGAAGACCTGCTGAAAAAACTGCCGGGTGTACAGCTCGATGCAGATGTGAATATCACCGTGAACGGAAAAAAAGTGAACCGTATCATGGTAGACGGAAAAGATTTTTTCGGGGGCGATCCGAAAATGGCTACGCGTAACCTTCCTGCCAATGTAATTGAAAAGATCCAGGTGGTGGAAGATAAGGAAGATGCAGAGCAGAACCCGGATAAACCCAAATCAGATATCGGCCAGGTCATTAACCTGAAGCTGAAAAAAGATGTAAAGAAAGGCTGGTTCGGTAAAGCATATGCCGGCGGCGGCACAGACGAGCGTTATGAAACAGGAGGGATCATCAATACTTTCCGCGATACATTGCAGTTAAGTCTGCTCGGGTTTGCGAATAACCTGAACAAAGCCGGTTTCGGATTTAATGATATCCGTTCATTGGGCGGGTTCGACAGAAGCGGTATCAATAGCATTACGTCAACCAGCGGTGGCGGATTAAGTGTAAACGGGATTTCTTTCGGCGGAATAGGAGAAGGTGTGCAGACTTCAGCCGGCGGCGGCTTTAACCTGAATACAGAATTCAAAAAGAATATTACCCTGAATGGCCAATACTTCTATGGCCAGACCCGAAATGATATTACAGAACTGAACAGCAGGAAACAATTTCTCGGCGATACAATACTCACCACAACCCAAAAACGGGAAGAAGTACAAAAAACATTCAATCACAGGTTTGGAATGGGATTGAAATGGAGGATCGATAGTCTTACCAGGCTTGAATTCCGCCCGGGACTTGTAATATCGGACCAGGAAAGCAACCGCCTTACAAATATCAGTACCGAAAGCAATAAAGACGGACTGCTGAACCAGAGTAACAACCGCCAGCAGGTGAACGGACATAATGTGAATTACAATCATTCACTCACGCTCAATAAAACCTTCAGAAAAAAAGGCCGATCGCTGAATGTTTACAATTACCTGTATAATGATGCAACAGGCAGCGATCAGTATAATAACGTACTGAATACTTTCTACCCCACAGGCTCAACTACGTTAGACCAGCTGCGCGACCGCGACCTGGTTACAACACAGGTAACATTAAATACCATGTATTATGAACCGATCAGCAAAAGCCTTTCGCTCAGGCTGGCTTACCTGCTGAACTATACGGTGAATAAAGACGATCTCTCTACTTTTAACAAGAACGGGGGTAACGGCAAGTACGACCAGATCAATCCATTATTGACCAATAATATCGAGCGCACAAACCTGCGCAATACAGCAGCAGGCAGCCTGATCTGGAAGTATAAAGCACTCACGGTAACTGCAACCGGTAACCTGCTCTGGCTGGATCTTTCCAATAAATTTATTTCTGCGGGGAAAGAAGTACCAATGCATTATACTTATTTCCTGCCGGGTCTGTACGTGAACTGGAAGATCTTTAATGTCAGTTACGACAAAAGTATAACCCCGCCGTCCTTATCAGATATCCAACCCGTAGCGGACAATACCAACCCGTTATACATCAACAAAGGGAACCCGGATCTGCTGCCTGCGGAAAGACATAATGTAAGTTTCAGTTTCTTTAAAAATATCCCGCAGCAAAGCCTGCTGCTTACCGGTTACCTGAACGGAAGTTTTACAAATAACGGAGTGATCAGAAGCAGGACCATCGACGCCAACGGTATACAAACGACTATGCCTGTTAATTCGGATGATATCTATTCTATATACAGCAACCTTTATTTCAACAAGCAATTCAAGCTGAATAAATCCTTTCAGTTCACGATCGGAGCGGGATATAATGTAAACTACAACCGGAACCTTATTCTGATCAATAATCGGAAAAGTGCAACCACTACTATCGATGCCAACCCTTATGTAAGCGGTGGCATTAACTGGAAAGATAAAATTGAGTGGAATATTGCCTATACCCGCGGTTACAACAAAACGAGGTACGAGAGCAATGATTTCACAGATCTTGATGTAAACCGACACAGCCTGAATACGGATATAGTATTGCGCTGGCCCAAAGGCATTGTATGGGAGAGCAACCTGAATTACCGTTACAACTCGCAGGTAGCGCCGGGTATGCCCAAGTCAGTGGCGCTGCTTGGGGCAGGTGTTACATTCCTGTTCCTGAAAGAAGATAAAGGCCAGCTGAAACTTTCTGTATCAGATCTGCTGAACCAGAACACATCGATCTTTCGTTATGCTGCCGACAACTATATCAACGACAGGCAGATCAATGTACTGCAGCGTTATTTCATGCTCACGTTCACTTATAATATCCGGAGTTTCAAAGGCGGAAAAGTTGGTGGGTCGCAGAAAACATTTTTCTTTCTCTGATTGCCTAGTATGGTTTATGACAGCCCCCCGCAGTTCTCTGCGGGGGCTTTTTTTTTGACAGAAACAGCGCGGTCGGATATGGAAAAAAGAAGAATCAGCGTCTGTAAAATCAGTTTGACCGATTTAACAACTATTTTTTTAGTTTAAACTATATTTTTAGTTATAATTGCTTTATGAAAAAACTACTAACCATTGCTGCTGCTCTTTGTATGTCGGCCATCAGTTTTGCCCAAACGGGAAATATTTCCGGCAAAGTGTCTGACAGCACAGGAAAGCAACTGTTACCACTGACCACTGTTACAGTTTTTACAGCCCGTGATACAACCGTTGTAACGTACCGGCTCACGAATGAGAACGGGGTGTTCAAAATACCGGGTCTTCCGCTGAATGTGCCGTTGCGGGTAATGGCTACTTATTCAGGGTACGAGGCATTCAGAAAAGAATTCACTTTATCGGATGCGAATCCTGGCCTTGACCTTGGGCTGGTAAAACTGATCAGCACTTCAAAAGATCTGGACGAGATCATCGTAACGGCAGAACGTCCGCCGGTCATTATCAAGAAAGACACGATCGAGTTCAATGCATCTGCATTCAAAACACTGCCAAACGGCTTAGTGGAAGATATGTTTAAAAAAGTACCGGGCATGGAAGTGGATGCAAATGGCGATCTTAAGATCAACGGCCAGAAAGTGAATCGTTTGCTGGTAGACGGGAAACGTTTTTTCGGTGATGATCCCAAAATGGCAACACGTAACCTACCGAGCAGTTTTGTAGATAAGATACAGGTGATGGATGATAAAGATGAGATGGCCCTGAACAACGATGGAGATATGAGCAAGATCGGGAAAGTGATCAACCTTACCTTAAAGAAAGGCGTTAAAAAAGGCTGGTTCGGTAAACTATATGCCGGTGGCGGTACGGATGAAAGATATGAAGCTGGCGGTATTGCCAATATCTACCGCGATACATTGCAGATGAGCCTGATCGGGTTCAGCAATAATGTAAACCGCAGCAGTTTTAATATGAAAGATGTGACACAGCTGGGCGGTTTTGAACGCAGTGGCTTTTCATCCATGTCTATCTGGAGCGGCGGCGGCCGTGATGGTTTTGCACTCAACGGTATATCATTCGGCGGAACTTCTGCAGGCCTTACACGTGCAACCGGGGCCGGTGTTAACCTCAATCACGCCCCTAATAAAAACCTCTCATTCTTCGGACAATTCTTTTACGGGAACACCAGGTCTGTGGTAGAATCTGAAAGCAATGCACAGAAGTTCATCGGCGATACTACCATCAATACCCGTAACCGCAACCAGGCGCTCAATACCGGTAATTCATACAATGTAAATGCCGGAACCAACTGGCGGCCTGATTCTCTCACCAACATCACTTTCAGTGCATCGTTCAGCTATATAGGAAATGGAAGCAATGGTACAAACACAACGGTGGTTGTGAACAATAAGCTCGGGGCGCTTACCAATGTAGATGGCTCGTCTAATTCAGACGCATTCAACCGCGCCTATTATCATAGTTTTTCCCTTACGCGGCGTTTCAGGAAAAAAACCAGGAACCTGTCTATATACCATTCGCTGAACCTCGCAACGAACCCGGTTAATTATATTACGGAGACGGATAACGACTTTTTCTATCCCACCTCATATACCACATTCTTCCGTCAGCTCAGAACCACCAATGCGCCTTCCACCAGCATGAACCTCAATGCAAACTACAGCGACCAGCTTTCAAAGATTGTTACACTGAGGATCAACCAGCGTGTGGATTACGGCAAGCAGGTGCAGGATGTGTATACATTCGGAAAACATGTGAATACAAACGAATACGACAGCCTGGATATGAGCCTGAGCCGCGGACTGCAACGTGAGCAAACGCGCTGGAACAATAATGTTGCATTGAGCTACAAACTGAACAAAGTTACCTTGAACACGGGTTTTACCTGGCTGCAGCAATGGATCAATAACAGCTTTTCGATATTACCCGGCACCAATTCGAGGAATCATTATTCCGACCTGCTGTTGGGCGTAAGTCTTAACTGGAAGCGATTCAGTTTCGGTTTCTCGCAGGATGTCTTTGCACCATCGATCAGCTACATGGCGCCGGTTCCTGATAATTCAAACCCGTTCAATATCATGTATGGAAATCCGGCGCTCAATCCGTCAAAACGTAGCAGTTTAAACCTGAATGGTACCATCTACAATGTTAAGACAAGCACCACCATCAGCTTCAATGTGAATACAGGGTTTACAGACAATGCGGTTATCTATGATGTAACGCTCGGCAGCAACGGTGTACAAACCAATACGCCGATCAATGTGAATGGTTTATTCAGTACCAATGGTAGTCTCAGGTATTCAAGACAGTTCAAGAATAACCAGCGGTTCATATTCACCCTGGCGCCCAGCTTATTTGCCAACTACAGCAAAACGCCGATGTTGTTCAACAAGAACATGAGTGACGTGCGTGTGGTGAGTATTACACCTACCATGGCCATTACTGCCAACTGGAAAGACAAGGTAGAGCTGAGTTCTTCTTACAATCCAACCATTTCAAAAAGTACTTATTCCAACCAGCAGTTTAAAAGCACATCTCTTACCACGCATAATATCAACAGCGAAATCATCGTCCGGTTGCCTGAAAAATTTGTGTGGGAAACGAATGCTTCTTACCGGTACAACAGTATTACGGCGCCTGGCATACCTAAAACAAATATCTACTGGAATGCTGCGCTGAGCCTGCTGATGCTGAAAGAAGATAAAGGCGTGCTGAAACTGGCGGTATACGATATTCTCAACAGGAATAATTATGTTACCCGCGCCATTACATCAAATACCATTAATGATTTCTCCAGTAATGTGCTTCAAAGATATTTTATGCTGTCGTTTACTTATAATGTGCGTAACATGGGTGCTGCCAAACAAAAAATAGGCGGCAGAGAAAGGTTGCTCCTTTTCTGAGAACCTGCTCAGCTAATTGTGGCCGGCCTTTTAACAGGGCCGGCTTTTTATTGGAAGCGTTCAACCACACCCAATGCAAAAAGGGCAAAATCGTATTTCACAGGGTCTATAGGATCCAGTTCGCGTAAGTGTGCTGTGAGTTCAACCGCAGCCAGCCAGTCCGTCTGTTTCCTGCTGAGTAAATTGAAATGGCGTACTACCCGCGCCACATGCAGGTCTACCGGGCAGATCAGTTGTGACGGAGCGATACGTTTCCATAACCCCAGATCCACGCCATTGTTATCATTGCGTACCATCCAGCGCAGGAACATGTTGAGCCTTTTACAGGTAGATCCTTTATAAGGTGCTGCAATATGTTTACGTGTTCTGCCGGGCACATGTTCCAGGGAAAAGAAATAATGATGAAACCGGTTCAGCGCGGCTTCCATACTGAAAGCGCCGTTCTCCTCTGCATCTATCATAAAGGCAGCTTCGAGAGAATCCTGCTGTTCATAATGAAACCGGAAAAATTCAACGAAGTATAAGAGATCGGTTGCAGTAAATGTTCTGTGTTTGAATGATTCGAGCCGCTTCAGTTCACTGGCACCTGCATTGCGGCAAAATTCGTATGGCGCATTGCTCATCAGCGACATGAGTTCTTTCGATTTGTTGATAATGGTAGTGCGGTTACCCCATGCAAAAACAGCTGCAAAAAAACCGGCGATCTCCTGGTCCTGTTTACGTGTAAAAAGATGCGGGATGCATACCGGGTCTTCGAGAAGAAATGCAGGCCGGTTATACTGCGCTGCTTTTTCATCCAGGAATTTTTTCAGATCGAACTTGCTTTGCGCCACTTAGTAGAATTTTAATGCTCAAAGCACAAAGATATTGAAATAGCTACGGGCGCTTTCTCACCCTGCCGTTGCCGCTGATCTGTGTATCTACCGAACCGGGGCTGCCCCAGTAATCAATACTGCCCGAACCGTTGATGCGTGCGGTCAGTTTTTGCAAACAGTTCACTTCGATATTGCCGGAACCATGGATATCTGCCACCACTTCGCCCGCAGGGATAGCGGATGCGCGGATATTACCCGATCCGTTCACTTCAAATGCTGCTTTATTGAATGCGGAATTACCGATATCGATATTACCCGATCCGTTGATGCGGATCTTCAGGCTGGTACCTGTAAGAAAACCATTGATGCTCACAGCGCCGGAGCCATGTATCAGAACCGATTTGATATCCGGTACTATTACCTGCACTTTGATATTGTTCTTCCTGATATTATAAACATCGTCGTTAAAGCCAAGCACCAGCAACCTGTTTGCGACACTTGTCCTGTAAACGGGAACCAGGTTCTCGTATCCGCTCACAGTCACCTGCTGTAAAGTACCCTGCCTGATTTCCAGGTCGGCATCGCCGTCTATCCTCACTTCATCAAATGCAGAAACCTGTCTGTTCTCGGTAATAATGGCCCCGCTGCCCGTAAGATATTTTGTGCAGGCAGCAGCCACCAGGCAAATGCTGCATACAAAAAATGCTGCTTTCAATAAGGACCGTTTCATCGTGGGTAACTATTGATAAGAAGTAAAGTTCCGGCAGCGGTTGACAGACTTTCTGTCTTATTGAGGGAACGGCAATTTTTAGCGGATGAAATGTAGAAAAAGAGGATAAGAGCACCGGCTCTTATCCTCTTTTTATGATGACCCACATATTCATGTGATCTCCTAACCGATCGCCTGTGCGAGGTCTGCAATCAGGTCTGCGGCATCTTCAATGCCTACGCTCAACCTGATCAGGCTGTCGCTCAGCCCGTTTTTGATACGCTCTTCACGCGGTATGGAAGCATGCGTCATGGATGCCGGGTGGTTAATGAGAGATTCAACACCACCAAGGCTTTCCGCAAGCGCAAAGATGCGGGTAGCCGCGAGCACTCTTTTTGCTTCATCCACACTGTCGTCTTTCAGTTCAAAGCTCATCATTCCGCCGAAGCCGCGCATTTGTTTCGATGCAACTGCATAACCCGGATGATCTTCAAAACCGCTCCAGTATACTTTGCCTACTTTGGAATGGTTGCGCAGGTAATGTGCTACTTTTTCGCCGTTCTCGCAATGGCGCTGCATGCGTACATGCAGGGTTTTGATGCCTCTTAACACGAGGAAGCAGTCCATCGGGCCGGGAACAGCGCCGCAGCTTTTCTGTATGAAATACAATTTCTCTCTTAATGCTTCATCATTCATCACCAGGCAACCCTGTATCACATCGCTGTGGCCGCCGAGGTATTTGGTAGCAGAATGCATCACAATATCGGCACCAAGATCGAGCGGGTTCTGGAGGTAAGGAGAAGCGAAAGTATTGTCTACACAAAGCAGCACATTGGCCGCAGAAGCGATAGCTGCTACTGCCGCGATATCGGTAATGTTCATCAGCGGATTGGTCGGCGTTTCTATCCAGATCAGTTTTGTTGCCGGGGAAAGTGCTTTGCTGATATTGGAAACATCAGTGGTATCCACATAAGTGAACCTGATCCCGTATTTCGCGAATATTTTGGTGAACAGACGATAAGTGCCGCCGTACATGTCATTGGCCGCGATCACTTCATCGCCGGGTTCCAGCAGTTTGATCACAGCATCCGTAGCTGCTACGCCGCTGCCGAATGCAAGGCCGAACTTGCCGTTCTCGATCTGTGCGTACGCATCTTCCAGCGCTTTGCGGGTTGGATTCTGGCTTCTCGCATATTCATAGCCCTTGTTTACACCTGGCGCTTCCTGTACGTAGGTTGATGTCTGGTAGATCGGTGTCATGATGGCTCCTGTTGAAGGATCCGGCTCCGTGCCTGCATGTATATATTTGGTAGCAAGTTTCATGGGAATATGTTTATGGTTTGAAAAATTAGTTCTTTTTAACGGCTGCCGGTTTTTTAACAGGTGCGGCAGGTTCTGCTTCAGTGATCGGCAACACAGCTTTCACATCATCCCATAAGATGATCATGTTTGCTCCGTTCTTCGTATCATCGAAATAAATAGTAAAAGCTTCCACGTTATCTGCGGTTTTGTCTACTTCTACATCCGTTCTGAGCACATCTTTACGGCTGTCGTAGGTAAAGTTCCCCCAGCAGTAATTATCCTTGCTCAGGATCAGGGTCCATTTATTTTCAGCCGGAATACAATACAGCGTATAGCGCCCCCTGGTTACCGGTTTGCCCGAAACTTTTACGTTCCTGAAGAATTCTATCTCCGTTGCTTCATTAGCCCCGAGACGCCAGAGTTCATTGTACTTCACAATAGATCCGAAAATGACCCGGCCGCTTTTGAGGGGCCTGCCATAGATCACCCGCGCTTCAGGCTGGTCCTTGGCCTTGCCGCTCATTTTCAGAACCGGGTAGTTGGCCGGCCAGTAGCTCATATCCATGGGTGATTTATCGAGCTCTGTCGGCTTTTGTTGCGCTTCCGCACTTATTACACAGCACAGCAACAGTAAAGAGAGAATAGGTCTCATATTGTTAAATTTCATCAAAGATAAAATGACTGGTCATTCAGCAGTACATCGAATTGAGCAGCGGCAAATTTTTTAACATCCGGGAAAAAATCATCATAACAGGATTTCAATGATTCGTAATGTGTTTCAAAAAGCCGGAACACAGGTGCGGCCGTGTCCAGGTACTTCGCCCGTCTTACAACGCCTCCGAAACTTTTTTCTATTCCCCATCTGAACCGGTAATTGTAAAGCCAGTCGTGCTGCTGCATCCAGGGAAATATAAGCGCGAACTGTTCGGGTAATGACCCGTGACGGCTTTGCAGGGTACGGTAAGTAGCGGTGGTAAATTGCAGCCATTCCGCTTCGGTCATGATGGTCGGATCTAGTGCAAGGAAATGATCATACACTACGTCCATAAATGCGCCGGCATACAATCCCGATGCCGTTTTCAGGAACTGTTTGCCGGCCGCTGTTGCCGCATGGCTATCGGTGAACTCGTCTATCCGCCTGTGCAGCACGATCCCTTTCCGGATATCTGCCGGGTAATCATATTGTTTCTTTCCCTTTATAAAATCGCTGATCATATTACCCGTGAGTATGCCGGGATCACCGAAGGACAGATATGCGTGGGCGAGATAATTCATAATAAAACCAGAAAGGGCCAGTTATTACCGGCCCTTTCTGATATCAAGTTACAACATATTTCTATGTTATTGCTGTGTCGTTTTTTTAATCCAGTTACCTATCTCTTCGAGTACAGTCACGGAAAAGGTCTCTTCTATCTTATCGTATTCTGCCATCGGGCTCCAGGAGGTCTGGAACAGGTGATTGACGGCTTCAGGTTTTTTAACAGTATAATGGTTGTTGCCCGCTTTTTGTAACGCAGCTTGTATGGCGGGCAGGTTATTATTGGGCGTTACCTGTGTATCGTATTCGCCGTTGAGTGCGAGTACCGGGATCTTTATTTTGCTGAGGTTTACCGCTGGATCATAATTCAGGAAATAATTCAGCCATTTCAGCGCACGAGCTGCTTTCATCTGCTCTTCAAGCGCCAGGTATGGTTGTACGCCCGGAACAACCAGGAGCTTTTTTTCCGTTGAATCGGGCACTGCTGCCTTCCATTGTGTGTAAACTGTATTGATGCCGGCGCGGATTTCTTCATGACCGGTGCTTTTCATAAACATATTGAATACGCTGCTAAGCAGCGCCGCCGCTTTGGCATGTTCCTCTGCATTAAGTCCGGGCCGGATAAAATTCCGCTGCATCTGGTAGTTCCAGATCTCATTGCACTTAATACCCGGTGCTGCCAGCAATACAATGAAAGCAATATCCTTACGTTTTGCTGCAAGCATCGGGGCAATCATGCCTCCTTCGCTGTGCCCGATCAGACCGGTTCTTTTTTTGTCGATATCTGAACGTGTGAAGAGGTAATCGAGGCCGGCTTCTATATCGCGGGAAATTGTTTCCGTGGTGATATTGTCGATATCGCTCCCCAACTCCGATTTGCCCATACCCCTGTCATCGATGCGTAAAACAGCCAAACCCTGACGGGTAAGATAATCGGCCAGTACTGCATAGGTTTTGTGCGGGCCGGGACCTCCATCCCTGTCCTGCGACCCGCTTCCGGATATGAGGATCACGGCAGGGAAAGTGCCGGGGCCCTGCGGTTTGGTGAGTGTGGCGCCGAAGCGGACGGACTTATCGGCATTGGTATAGCTGATGTCTTCTGCCTGGTAAGGAAACGGAGGTTTGGGTGTTTGCGGTTTAACAACTACCGGTGGAGGCTGCACAGCATTATCGGAGCGGAGCAATACAAGGGGCAACCGCGCGGCGCCCTGCATGAACACGCCTGTGATGCTGTCTTTCTGATTCCACTTTCCTGTATACCCGCCCCGCATACTGGCAATTTCGGCGATCACACTATCGCCTAGTACTGTTGTTTTGGTAGCAGGTATATTGAATGCCTGCTGGTCGGGGCTGTCGAATGAAGCAATGTAAACTCCGGAAGCATTTTTAAGGTGCATTACAAAACGGAGCTTTACACCGCCTGCAGAAATCGTTCCCTGCCAGGTGCCGGTTATCTCCTGGGCCGTTACAAATGAAAAACAGGCTGTCGCAAGCAGGACAGAAAAAAAGCGTTTTATCATGAAAGGTCGTTTTTATGTTTCTGATAATACTGGTACGAGAAGATCACCGGTACCAGGCTGATGATGGCCGTAATGCTGAAGAAGGCAATCATCGACGCTTTGGCCGGTAATAACAGCGTGAGTATGCAGATAAGCAGACCGCCCGCCACCCAGCACCTGCCCGCCAAACGATGGGTGGCGCGCCAGGTGGCTTCGCTTTCCAGTGTCCAGGGTGTGCGGATACCTGCGAAATAATTAGGTTTGATGCTGTTCATGGCGTTGCCGATAAAAGCAAAGAAAAGCCCTGTTAACGGGAGGATCAGGTCTGCCTTGCCGGCGATGTCCGTTTTGCCGCCGGAGACACTGTAAATAATGAAAGCGTTCACAATAGCCAGGAATACCACTGTGCCCAACGCGATTTTTTTAAGTGTTCCTGCAGAATAACGGGCCGATTTTTTGGGGTCGATCCTGGGCAGGTATTTCATCAGCAGGTAACAAAAGATACCAACGCCGGTCATCAGTGCCTGAACGCCCAATAATTCCTTTTTACTGCCATAACGGTCAGGCTTACCATCGAGGCCGAAATGCATGGGAACCGTGTCGGCTAATGAATGGTACACCGAGGCGAGGTATACAACCGGCAGCAGGAGTAAGATCGCTGCTGCCACATCGGTCCTGGAGATTTTGCTCATAGCTTCTTTTTTTGAGTTCTGGTAAAACGGATCAACCATTGAAGGATATCATCCATCACAGAGGTATTCAAAGAATAATAAATGAACTGTCCTTCCTTCATCGCAACAACCAGCCCGGCCTGCTTCAGCAGATCCAGATGATGGGATATGCTGGGTTTGGAAATGCTGAAATGCTCCGCAATCTCTCCCGCCGTCAGGTCGCGCTCCTGCAGCAATTCCAGTATTTCCCTCCGGGTGGGGTCATTCAATGCTTTAAAAATGCTGTTCAAGGAACAAGTATTTAGACAAATGTCTAAATACTTGCCGGCATTGCAAAATAAATGTGGCACAGGCTTACCGTTCGTCCTAAAGCGGACACTGACTGTCCGCTTTAAAACACGTAAAAACAGCTTTTATAATTTCATTAAGAAAACTGTTGTAATCCTTACTGGTATTGGGTTTGAATTGAGTATTAACCTGCATTAACAATTCCTTTAACACCGTTCATAACAAAGGACTTCTGAAAGGATGATTTTAGTCACAATTGAGCTGTGCATGCCATTGCGCCGATCTACTTTTGATTTGTCAAAACGAAACGACGGTCTTTAAAAAATATTCAAATCAAAAAAAACATTCAAATCATGAAAAAGTTATTCCTGGCGGTACTGGTTGCTGCCACACTCGGTACCAGCGCTTTTGCTGCTGATGCAAACAAAGTAAGCTACAAAGTAAAAATGAGCTTCGAATCTCAGTTCTCGGATGCAAAAGATATTACCTGGAACGTAACGGAAATGTACACCCGCTTTACGTTTACCCTGAACGATGAGAAAGTAGAAGCTTTCTATTCTCCATCAGGTGAGTCGATCGGTGTAAGCCGTGCGGTTGAATTCAAAAAACTGCCACTCAACGCCGTTCAGAAGATCAAGAAAAATTACAGCGATTATACAGTGAAGGAAACGATCGAGTTTGATCGTGACGGCGACCGCGAATTCTTTGTTTCCCTTACAAAAGGTGATACCAAAAAGATCCTGAAAGTATCTGTTTACGGAAGCGTAAGCCTGTATACACCCGAAAAATAATCAATAGGTTTCTATAGTTCAGTTGGTTTAGAGGTCCCCGGCAGCAAACGGGGGCCTCTTGGTTTATTTGGCATCGAAGTCGAGCACCACCCGTTCCGTTCTCGGGTGCGACTGGCAGGTCAGTACGAAGCCCTGCTCAATTTCTTCCTGTTCAAGTCCGTAATTCACGTCCATATCCACTTCACCTTCTACCAGTTTGGCCCTGCAGGTACAGCAAACGCCGCCTTTACAGGCATAGGGCAGATCGGCACCGTTTTTCAGTGCGGCATCGAGGATGGACGGGCCTTCAAAAGGCAGTTCAAATCCGAAACTGACGCCATCTAACCGGATGGTGATGTTGCTGCTGGCATCGGGCCTGCCGCTTTTATCGCTGGCAGCCACTGTTGCTTTCTTCTGGTCCGGCGCTGTGAAGAGTTCAAAATGAATTTTTTTACTGTCTACACCAAGTTGTTCAAGCTGCGCTTTAACAGAAAAGATCATTTCTTCCGGTCCGCAGAGAAAGAAATCGTCCGTACTGCGCAGGTCGATATTTTTTTCGCAAAGGGCACTGCATTTTTCAGCATCGATCCGGCCGAAATGAATGGCCGCATCGGTCTTTTCCCTCGACAGGATATAGATGACGCGGAAGCGCGACATATACTTGTTCTTCAGCGCTTCCAGTTCTTCTTTAAAAATGATGGAATGCCTGTTCCTGTTACCGTACACAAGCGTGAAGCTGCTTCCGGGTTCTGTGCGCAAAGTGGTTTTGATGATGGAAAGCAATGGCGTAATGCCGCTTCCTGCTGCAAAACCTGTATAATTTTTACTGTTGGCGGGTGAAAGAGGAGTGAAGAACTTACCCATCGGCGGCATGGCTTCGAGCGTGTCGCCTTTTCGTAATTCCTCGTTGGCATAGGTAGAGAATGTGCCATGCGCTACCTGTTTAACGGCAATTCTCAGTTCATGATCGAGCGGACTGCTGCAAACAGAATAAGAGCGGCGGACTTCCTCACCGTTGATATGTGTACGGAGCGTAATGTACTGGCCCTGGGTATAAGCGAAGGTTTCCTGCAGTTGGGCAGGGATATCGAAGCTGATGGATACACAATCGTTGGTTTCCCTGCGGATATCTTTCACTTTTACAGGGTGGAAATGGAGCGACATAAATAAAGACTTTAAAACCGGCAGACTATTTATTGGTTAAACCGCCGGCCAGTATAGTGATCATATTTTCTTCCAGTTCGGCGGCACTGATCCGTTGGGTGGAACGGTGCCAGCTTTCAATGCCGCTGATGGCGTGCAGCATGATGAGAACAGCCGTAGGTGCATCAATTTTTTTGATCTCCTTCTCCCGGATACCGGTTTCAATGATGGAGGCGAAACGTTTGCGGTAGATCCTGCGCTGGTTCTGGTAGTTAGACAGGTAAGGATCTGCCAGGTGTTTCCATTCGCGGTCACTCACATATACTTCTTCATAGTGATGGATCATTTCATTGATATGAAAGCGCAGCAGTTTTTCGATCTTCTCGAGTGAACTGCTGTTTTCGCGTTCAATTTCATCGATATTATGCATGAAACGGTTAGCAACACTGAAGCAGAGTTCATGCAGTAATTCTGTTTTTGATTTGATGTGATTGTAAAGGCTGGCGGCCTCAACACCCACAGCCTCGGCCAGGTCGCGCATACTGGCTGCTTTAAATCCTTTTTCCCTGAACAGGGACGCGGCTTTTGCCACGATCACTTCCTTACGCGAGATATTTTTTTCTGTTTTGATTCTTGCCATGATGCGAATATAATATACTAACGTATGTTAGCGAAATAAATATAGACTGAAATGGGCGCTCGTTAGTTTTTAAATGCGCTTTTATTTGTTTTTGGCACGGAAGTATGGGTGGAAGCCTTTAAAATAGCGGGCTGATTATATTATTTAGCTATAAAATACGTTAGCTTCGCACCCCGATAACAAACCCATAAATATGTCTTTAGTAGTTGTCGGATCTATGGCTTTCGATGCCATTGAAACTCCGTTCGGTAAAAGTGATAAAATCATTGGCGGTGCAGGAACTTATATAGCCTGGTGCGCATCCAATTTCACATCAGTAAAACAGATATCCGTAGTAGGCGGCGATTTCCCGCAGGAAGAGCTGGATGCACTTACCAGCCGCAAAGTAAACCTGGAAGGTGTTCAGATCAAAAAAGACGAAAAGACATTCTTCTGGAGCGGACGTTATCATATGGATATGAACAGCCGCGATACACTGGATACACAGCTGAACGTGCTGGAAAATTTTCAGCCAGTTGTGCCCGAAAGCTACCAGGATTGCGAATTCCTGATGCTGGGTAACCTGGTTCCGGCTGTACAACGCAGTGTGATAGAGCAGCTGAAAACACGTCCCAAACTGATCGTAATGGATACCATGAATTTCTGGATGGAAATTGCCATGGACGATCTGAAGCAGACTATCTCAATGGTAGATGTATTACTGGTGAACGACAGTGAAGCAAGGCAGCTGAGCGGCGAATACTCCCTGGTAAAAGCTGCAGCAGCCATCATGAAAATGGGGCCTAAATACCTGATCATTAAAAAAGGCGAGCACGGCGCACTGCTGTTCCATCAGAATAAAGTGTTCTTTGCACCTGCGCTTCCGCTGGAAGAAGTGTTTGACCCAACCGGCGCGGGAGATACATTTGCCGGTGGCTTTATCGGTCATATCGCACGTACAAAAGACATTTCTTTCGAGAACATGAAAACTGCCATCATCATCGGCAGCGCCATGGCCTCTTACTGTGTTGAGAAATTCGGCACCGAAAGGTTAAGGGAGATCGGTAAAGCTGATATCGATGAAAGGCTGTCGCAGTTTGTACAACTGGTTAATTTCGACATTGACCTCGTATAAAGAATCTGAAAAAATTTTGCTTCAGCAAAAAAAGGATTACATTCGCTATACAATGATGACAACGAAACATACAAAACGTATTAAGATGCTCTCCTGACGGGAAGTGCCTGAACGTTTGTGTATGATAAATATACTTGAGGCCTTCCCGAAACGGGGAGGCCTTTTGATTTTAAGCACCATAAAACAAACCAATAAACCCAAAACAAAATGAAAGTAGCTGTTGTAGGCGCTACCGGACTGGTAGGCACCAAAATGTTACAGGTTCTGGCCGAACGGAATTTTCCCGTAACAGAATTGATTCCCGTGGCTTCTGAAAGATCAGTAGGCAAGGAAGTAACTTTTAAGGGCAAAAATTATAAGGTAGTGAGCATGGAAGACGGCATCGCAGCCGCTCCTGCAGTAGCCATTTTTTCTGCCGGCGGAAGCACTTCGCTGGAATGGGCGCCAAAGTTTGCAGCAGCAGGCATCCGTGTGATCGATAATTCTTCTGCATGGCGTATGGATCCGTCAAAAAAACTGGTGGTACCTGAAGTGAATGCAGATGTACTCACCAAAGACGATTATATCATCGCTAACCCGAATTGCTCTACTATCCAGATGGTGGTTGCCCTGCAGCCCCTGCATGCAAAATACAGGATCAAAAGAGTTGTGGTAAGCACTTATCAGAGTGTTACCGGAACCGGTAAAAAAGCCGTAGACCAGCTTTTCAACGAACGCAGCGGTAAAGAAGGGGAGATGGCATATAAATACCAGATCGATCTGAATGTGATCCCGCAGATCGATGTGTTCATGGACAACGGCTACACCAAGGAAGAAATGAAAATGGTGAACGAAACCAAAAAGATCATGAAAGATGATAGCATACGTGTAACCGCTACAACCGTCCGGATCCCTGTGGTGGGCGGTCATAGCGAAAGCGTGAATGTTGAATTCGAAAATGATTTTGACCTGGAGGAAGTGAAGGCCTTGCTGGCTGCCGCTCCTGGTATTATTGTGGAGAACGACGATGCGAACCAGCTCTACCCGATGCCGATGAATGCACATGAAAAAGATGAAGTATTTGTAGGCCGCCTCCGGCGGGATGAAACACAGGCCAATACGCTTAATATGTGGATCGTAAGCGATAACCTGCGCAAAGGTGCTGCCACCAATGCGGTACAGATCGCTGAATACCTGCAGCAGCAGGGACTTTTATAGCCAGTAACCTTGTGAGTGAATAATGATCCGCTGATGCGGATCGGCCGTGCCTGTGCAAACAGGCATGGCTTTTTTATATCTTTAAGACATAAATCATCACATGAAATTGCCCGATGCACAGCAACTGAAAGCCTGGGATGCCTACACCATACAGCAGGAACCCGTCAGCTCAACCGACCTGATGGAAAGAGCGGCTATGGCCTGTACCGGCTGGTTACTGACGCATTTCAATAACCGGGAATTCATGATCTTTTGCGGCAAAGGAAATAACGGGGGTGACGGATTGGCGATTGCAAGACTCCTGCTGCAGCATGGTTGTGCGGTAAAGATCTTTTTACCCCAAACCGCGAATCCTGTTTCTGCGGATCATGCGGTGAACCTGCTTCGTTTACGGGAAGCCGGCGGAAACGCCGTTGAAATTTCAACACGGGAAGAACTGCCGCACATCACTCAGGGAATCATTGTGATCGATGCGCTGTATGGTTCAGGTATGAACAGGCCCCTCGAAGGAATCGTGGCTGATATTGTAAATCACCTGAATAATTCAGAAGCGGTTGTCGTTTCGATAGATCTTCCGAGTGGTATGCTTGTTCACGAATCTTCTGTTGGCCGCCTGATGGTGAAAGCTGCATATACGCTGAGTTTTCAGGTATATAAGCTTTGTTTTATGGCAGCAGCAAATGCTGCTTTTTTCGGAAGACTGGTTGTTCTCGATATTGGCCTGCACCCGCTTTTCTTGCATCAGCTCGATACGGTTTACAGTATGACGACGAAAGAAAAAACAGTTTCTTTACTGAAAGACCGCGATGCATTTTCTCACAAAGGAACGCATGGCCATGCCTTGCTGATTGCCGGAAATAAAGGCAAAGCCGGCGCCGCAATTCTTGCAGCACGCGCATGTCTCAGAACGGGCGCCGGACTACTCACGGTTGATGCAGCTGAAACGATCATTGATATTCTGCAGACTGCAGTTCCGGAAGCGATGACCAAGGATAGACGTGAAAAGGCATTCAGTAACCGTTTCTCCGCAATTGGTGCCGGTCCGGGAATGGGTACAGGAAAAGAAGAAACAGACCTGCTGACCGGCTTGCTGAATGATACTGATCAGCCACTTATACTGGATGCAGATGCATTGACCATTCTTTCGGTACATAAACAATTGCTGGAACAGCTTCCCCCGGGAACCATCCTGACGCCGCATCCCAAAGAGTTCGACCGGGTTTTCGGAGCCTGCTCACATGAGTTCGACCGCTGGAACAGGGCTGTTGCATTATCTGTCCGCTATCCGTTTGTAATCGTTTTAAAAGGCCATCATACCCTGATCGCGTGGCAGGGGAAAGGCATGTTTAACAATACAGGTAATGCCGGTATGGCTAAAGGCGGATCGGGCGATGTGCTCACGGGCATGCTCACCGCTTTACTCGCACAGGGATATACAGCACATGACGCTGCAATACTGGGCGTATGGCTGCACGGACTGGCCGGAGATCTTGCATTGATGCAGCAACAGTCGCTTGAAAGTCTTTTACCTTCGGATCTTATCGATAGCATCGGTGCAGCATTCAACAGTCTGCGCGGGTAGCTATTCCATCGCGGTATTCAGGAAATAACAGAGTGGCTGCAGGGTTTCAAAAGCGCCAACGATCTTTGTTACCAGGTTTTTATCGGTCAGTTCCGCATCCGTAAGCGGCGTCATCGCGATCCAGCGCTTGAATTTCAGGTACTCGATCGCGGGATTGTCTTTCTCGTAACCTTTGGGCTCACGGCTTAATGTCTGTGCGTCTTCCTTTACCAGGCCGCCATACACTTTCTTGAATTTCGGTGAAGTGATGATCTTTTTGAAATCTTCCCAGTTATAATCGATCTCCTGCCTGATCTTTTTAATGTTTTGTTCTGGCATATAAGAACCGCCGCCTATAAAGCTTTTGCCGCCGGGTTGTAAATGAAAGTAATAGCCGGCGTATATGGACTTTTTCCCGCCCTGCACAATACTTGCACCCATATTGTTTTTATAAGGCGCTTTGTTCTTGCTGAAACGCACATCGCGGTTGATGCGGAAAACGCATTCCTTTGCAGTCAGCATTGCAATGGCCGGATCCTTTTTCCCGAATTTCGCGATCACAGAGTCGATGAGCGCTGCAAAATCTTCCTTTGCTGCTTCTTAAGCAGGACGGTTTTTATCGAACCATTCTTTATTGTTATTCCTGTCGAGCTGCTGCAGGAACCTGATTGTGCTTTGCTGTAGCATGTGTTATATCTTTTATTGAAGCAGGTTAATGAATTCATCTTCTGAAATGATCCTGATGGTGTTGATCTTTCTTGCTTTTTCAAGTTTGCTGCCGGCATCTTCGCCCACAACAAGATAGTTAAGTTTGCTGCTCACCCCGCTTACGATCTTCCCGCCATGTGCTTCTGCCATTGCTTCGGCATCGCTTCTTTTGAGCTTGCTTAACGTGCCGGTGAACAGGAAGGTCTGGCCATGCAGTGTGTCGGCACCTGCAGGTTTTTCTTTCTTTTCATTTTTAAGCTGCAGCCCGAGTTCTTCGAGTTGTCTTAGTATCTCCTGGTTCTGTTCGTTCTGGAAAAAATGATGAATACTGCCCGCTACTTTAACACCAACATCTTCCAGTTGCTGCAGTTCTTCGATGCTCATGTTGTTGAAATCGAAGATCTGTGTAACAGCATTGGCCAGCGTTTTCGCAGTTGTCTCACCTACAAAACGGATCCCGAGTCCATAGATTAACCTGTGCAGCGGTTGCTGTTTGGAGGCCTGTATGGCTGCGCCGAGATTCTCGATGCTTTTTTTGCCGAAACCTTCCAGTTTGCCAACCTCATCCAGCGGCAGTTTATAAATGGAAGGAATATCTGTCAATAAACCCAGCTCATAAAACTTGCGCACATTGGCTTCGCCGAAGCTTTTGATGTCCATGGCATCTTTACTTACGAAATGGATGATCTTTTCTACCACCTGCGCCTTGCATTCAATATTCACACAGCGCCATACGGCTTCGCCTTCTTCCTTGAACAGTTCGCTTTTGCAGACAGGACATTCTTTCGGGAAGATGATCTCCGTTTCGCTGCCATCGCGTAATTCAGGTAATGATTTCACGATCTGTGGAATTACATCGCCCGCTCTTTCAATCAGCACGCGGTCGCCTTTTTTCAGGTTCTTTTCCCTGATATATTCTTCATTGTGTACGGAAATGCTGGATACGGTTACGCCTGCCAGGTAAACAGGATCGAGCTTTGCCACAGGCGTTACCGCACCGGTTCGTCCTACCTGGAATTCAACATCACGCAGGATTGTACTTGCCTGCCGCGCTTTGAACTTGAAGGCAATCGCCCATCTCGGGTGGTGGGAAGTCATGCCCAGCTGTTCCTGCATAGATATTTCATCCACCTTGATCACCATACCATCGATCTCATAAGGCAGATCATCGCGTTTCTCTTCAAACTCAAGGCAGTAATCGATCACGCCCTGTATGCCTTTTACAACACGTTTTTCTTTTTCGGGTGATCGGAAACCGATATCCCATAACATTTTCAGTGAACCGCTATGTGTATCTAAAACCTTCGCCTGCGTATTCTCTCTATCGGTAACCGCATAACTGATATTGTACAGGAATGCATCCAGCCCCCGCTGCGCCACTTCTTTCGGATCTTTCATGCGCAGGCTGCCGGATGCCGCATTTCTCGGATTTGCCAGAGGCGAAAGTCCCTGCGCAACCAGCTGCTCATTATACCGGTGAAAAGCGGGTTTGCTCATGATGATCTCGCCGCGGATCTCCGCCTGCTGGATCCCGTAGCCGGAGAAAGGCGCCGACAAGGGAATAGAACGTACCTGACGGATATTGGTAGTCACATCTTCGCCCTGAATACCATCGCCCCTTGTAACACCGCGTACGAGCATGTCGTTCTCGTACAACAGTGAAATGCTGGCCCCGTCGAACTTTGGCTCAATGCAATACGTGATCTCTTCCTGTTTTGTAGCCTCGCGTACTTTCCGGTCGAAGTCGAGCAGGTCTTCCGCGTTATAGCTGTTATCCAGGCTGAGCATCGGTACCAGGTGCTGAACGGTATTGAACTGGCTGTTCAGACTGTTGCCCACTCTTTTGGTAGGTGAATCTGAAGCGGCAAGTTCCGGATGGTCCTTTTCAAGCTGCTCCAGTGATTTATACAATACATCATATTCAGCATCGGCTATGAGCGGATCATTCAGCACATAATACCGGTATTCATGGAAGCGTAATACAGCTCTCAGCTGTTGAACCATAGCTGCAACATCAGGCTGCGATGCGCCGGGGCGTAACAGCTGGTCGGTCTGTGCCTGAAGTGCGATGGTCTGTTCGGCGTTGTACATAAGGTGGAATTGGGGGCTAAAGTTAAGCTGTTAATCGATCTGCCTGCAGGCTCAAGGCAATAAATAAAGCCTGTGAAAGCAGGTTTTATCGGATAGCCAATATCTCTATCTTTACATACCAACCTGATCTGTAATGAAGAAGAACGCAACAATGGCTAATAACCCCTTACCGGCAATCAAAGATGCGGCGGCTCTGGTGGCGTCTTATCCGAAAATGCCGCTTACGGTCGACTGTGTGATATTCGGATTTGAAGAGAACGAGCTGAAAGTATTGCTGATCAAAAGCGACCTGGCGGTCTATAACGGCCAGCTGTCGCTGCTGGGAGATATTGTGAAGAATGAAGAAGAGCTGGATGCTGCCGCTTACCGCATATTAAAGGAGCGGACAGGCATGAACGATGTGTTCCTCGACCAGGTAAGAACATTCAGCAATCCGCTGCGTCACCCCGGCGGAAGAGTCATTACGGTGGCCTACTGTTCACTGCTGAACGTACGCCATCATGAACTGAAGATCCACGATAACGACCTGAACTGGCATAAAGTGTCCACGCTGAAAACGATGGCATTCGATCATAAGGAGATCATCGATGTATGTTACAAGTGGCTGCAGAAAAGGATACAGGAGCATCCGCTGGGGTTCAACCTCCTGCCGGAAAAATTCTCCCTGCGTGAACTGCAGAACCTGTACGAAGCGATACTTGACATCAGGCTCGACCGGCGTAATTTCCGGAAAAAATTTGCATCGATGGACCTGCTGATCGATATCGATGAAATGGAACAGGACGTTCCGCACAGGCCCGGAAAACTGTATAAATTCAACTTCGAGAAATACGAAAAGAACAAGAAGAAATGGATCGGGATTGATTTTTAAAAGCTGCACGAGCTTTAAAAAATGATCGTTCCGCAACAATTAGCTTATTTTTACCCATAAAGCATTCGCGCATGTTATATTCAATGACAGGTTACGGAAGAGCGGAACAAACGCTGGCCGACAAAACATTTCTCGTGGAAGTTCGTTCCCTGAACGGCAAACAGTTTGATCTCAGGCTCAATATTCCCGCCCTGCTCAAACCTTTCGAATTTGAAGTGCGCAATATGCTGAATGAAGGTCTTCAGCGCGGAAGTGTTGAATGCGGCATCACCATCAAGCAGAACGGAGGCTCAAAACCGGTATCCATCAATACCGAGCTAGCAAAAGCCTATTACCAGCCGGTTGCAGAACTGGCGGATGAGCTGAAAGTGGAAAAAGGAGATATCCTCAGCACTATTCTCAAACTTCCGGATGTGATCACACCGTCTACTGAAATGCTGAGCGATGAAGAATGGAATGCTTTTTCCAAAGTACTGAAAGAAGCCATCGCGCAGCTGAACGCACACCGCCGGGAAGAAGGAAAATCTCTCGAAGCGGATATCAGGCTGCGTCTTTCCAATATTGAAGCACAGCAGGCGCTGATCGCAGAACTCGAGCCGCAGCGTCGTATCAAGATCAAGGAAGGGCTGGTGAAAGTGCTGGAAGAAAATGTGGGCAAGGAAAATTACGACCCTAACCGTCTTGAACAGGAACTGATCTATTACATTGAGAAGATCGATATCAGCGAAGAGCAGGTGCGCTTGAAGAACCACTGCGATTATTTCCGTGCGATCCTCGATGATAAGGAAACAGGTAAAGGCAAAAAACTGTCGTTCATCCTGCAGGAGTTCGGCAGGGAGATCAATACCACCGGTTCCAAAGCATACGATTCCCAGATACAGCAATGCGTGATCCTGATGAAGGATGAACTGGAAAAAGCCAAGGAACAGATCCTGAACGTACTGTAGCTTCGCCCGGCATTGCATTATGCTTATCTTTGCATAAACGACTATCAGTGAAAAAACTGTCCGTATTCATTCTTGTTCTTGTATTGCTCCAGGGCTGCGGTACGCTGGATGTGTATGAAAAAACGAAGACATTCCCTGCGCATGAATGGAAGGGCAGTGAAAAGATCACCTGCGAATTCGCTATTGAAGATACCGTTTCCACTTATCATATCTATACGGTGATCAGGCATGAGGATGCCTACCGCTTCAACAATATCTGGCTCAATGTAACCACTGTTGCGCCGGGAGATACCGCACGTACACAGCTTGTGAACGTTACGCTCGCCAATAATGAAAAAGGCTGGCTGGGAACCGGGATGGACGATGTGTTTGATCACAGGGTCCGCATTACGCAGCAGCCGGTGCATCTGAAAAAAGGCACCTACACATTTACACTCCAGCATGCCATGCGTGAAGAGCCGCTGCAATATGTGCTGGCTGCGGGCATCCGTGTAGAAAAAGTGAAATTATGAGCCTGCTGAAAAATAAAAGGCTGGCATTCGTTACCCTGATATACTGGCTTTTGCTGGCTTATATGGTGGCGGCACTGTTTTTCTGGTTCATTGAACTGGATAAGCAGAACCAGAATATCAGCAGCATCAAACTGCAGGAACTGAAGCACGATGATCCGTCGTATTACCCCAAAGCCGTTGCAATAGAAGAAGCTAAAAAACGCAAAACGGCTCAATATCTCGGCGAGGGAATGACCTTTCTGGCACTCCTGACCGTTGGGGCTATCTATGTTTTCAGGGCTACCCGCCGCCAGATCCGGTTTTCGCAGCAGCAGCAGAATTTCATGATGGCAGTTACGCATGAACTGAAAACCCCCATTGCAGTAACAAGATTGAATCTCGAAACACTGCAGAAAAGAAAGCTGGATGAGGAAAAACAGCAAAAACTTATTGCCAACACTTTACAGGAAGCAAACCGGCTGAACACGCTTTGTAACAATATCCTGCTGGCAGCGCAGCTGGAAGCAGGCGGTTATAATGCGGCACGCCAGGAAATAAACCTGAGCGATCTGATCGAAGGCTGTATAGACGGCTTCCAGGCACGTTTCCCGCAACAGCTTATTATTGAAGATATTATGCAGGGGATCTATATCCACGGAGAACAGCTGCTGCTGGAGATGCTCGTCAACAACCTGCTCGAGAATGCCCTGAAATACTCACCGAAGGAAACAACCATCACCGTGAGTCTTTACGAAGAAGACAGGCAGGTGCAGCTGCAGGTGGCCGACCAGGGTTATGGCATACCTGACGATGAAAAAGGAAAGATTTTTGATAAATTCTACCGCTCAGGAAACGAAAATACACGCAGTGCAAAAGGTACGGGATTGGGTTTGTACCTTTGCCGTAAAATAGTGGAAAGTCATAATGGCTACATTTCTGTGACAGATAACCACCCGCAAGGAAGTATTTTTGCCGTATTATTCCAGCCTGAATGATGAAAGATAACAAAGCAAATATTTTGTTGGTAGAAGATGAAGAGAATCTTCATGAGACGCTGAAGCTGAACCTGGAAATGGAAGGCTATGAAGTTACTTCGGCCTTCGACGGTAGCGAAGCGCTTAAAAAAGTAAGCAACGAGTATTTTGATCTGATCATTATGGATATCATGCTGCCCGAAATAGACGGTATCAGCGTAACGGAAAGTATCCGTGTCAATCATAATGAAGTGCCTATCCTGATCCTGAGCGCAAAGAACAGCGGAAGCGACAGGGTACTGGGCCTTAAAAAAGGGGCGGACGATTATCTCACCAAACCATTCAACCTCGAAGAGCTCCTGCTGCGTGTTGACAAGCTGATCGAGAAAAATAAAAAGCTGCAGGAAAAGGAAACCGTGGGTGACAGCTATGAATTCGGCAATAACCGCATCGATTTCAAAGCGCAGGATGCAATTACATGGAACGGAGTACACGTAGAGCTCAGCAAAAAGGAAGCTATGCTGCTGAAGCTGCTGATCGAGAATAAAGGAGAAGTGGTTACACGCGAAAAGATCCTGCAGGTGGTTTGGGGTTACAATGTGTATCCTACCACCAGAACCATCGATAATTTCATCCTTAGTTTCCGTAAATATTTTGAAGAAGACAGCCGTAACCCGCGCTATTTTCATTCGGTAAGGGGCGTGGGCTATAAATACCTTGAACCATAAGATCCGTAACGGAACGCATAGCCGGTAAAATACAGCCGGAGAAAACCAGCAGATACATCGGATCTGTTGGTTTTTTTATGATCCGGATGATTGATTTGCACAGCCACAATTTTTTGTTGTGATCTGCGTTATCTAGCTACAAAAAAGCAACCATGTCACTGCAAACGATCATAGATTTTTTAGAGCCTGTAAATATTGCACAATTATCAGATGACGAAGGATTCCGGGATACGCAACTGGGAAAACATATTGCAGTGTACGAAGCGGAATTTCCTGATATCAGCAATGCCGATATGGTACTGGTAGGCTGCGGCGAAATGCGCGGTGCCGGTATCCAGTATACAAGTACCGGATCTCCCGATGCCATCAGAGCTGAATATTATAAGCTGTTCCACTGGCATACCGCTGTAAATGTTGCGGATGTCGGAAATGTGAAATGCGGTGCCACCCTTCAGGATAGTTATGCGGCATTGAGAATGGTGGTCAGCGAACTGGTATCAGCCGGCAAAAAGGTAGTGATCCTTGGCGGCAGCCACGATGTTACAACTGCGCAGTATGAAGCATATGGCGCTTTGGACAGGATCATCGATATCGCCTGCGTGGATGCACGGATCGACCTGGATATGGACAGCGTTCTGCCCGCAGATAATTTCCTGGTAGAACTTTTTACAGGCATGCCCAATCACCTGAAACATTACAGCCATATAGGATTCCAGAGTTATTTCATGCATCCGCATATGCTGGAAACCATTGATAAACTTCGCTTCGATTGCTTCCGTGTAGGAAAAGTAAAAGAGCATATTGAAGAAATGGAACCCGCTATCCGCAACAGCAACATGTTCAGTTTTGATATTGCCGCAATACAGCATTCACATGCACCGGCCAACCGTCTCACGCCAAACGGTTTCAACGGCGAAGAAGCCTGTACCCTGATGCAATATGCGGGAATGAGCCACGACTGCAGCAGTGTAGGCATCTACGGTTATATCCAGGCCCAGGATGAACATGCGCTCACAGCCAAACAGATCTCGCATATGTTATGGTACCTGATGGATGGCATTCACAAAGGCAAACAGGAAGCACCCCTCAGCGAACGCAATGCGTTCAATGAATTTACAATGGCTTTTGCAGAAGTGGAAACCACTTTCCTGCAGAGCAAACGTACCGGCCGCTGGTGGATGCAGCTCCACGATGGTAAATATGCAGCCTGTAGCTATAAAGATTATCTCACCGCCTGCAATAACGATATCCCCGAACGCTGGATGCGGGCGCTGGAAAGAAACTGATCGCGAGTTGTGTTTTCTTTAAATAAGAAAGCTCCCTGGTAACACCTGGGAGCTTTCTGCTGAATATAGGTTGGTCCGGTATAATTACCAGATCCTTGTACGCTGTTCTTTTGGCTTGTACATTTTGTCGCCCGGCTTCACATTGAATGCATCATACCATGCATCGATATTGGTTACAGGTGCATTTGCCCTGTGAATGCCCGGAGAATGCGGATCGGTAAGGATCAGCTGTGCCTGGGTTTCCGGCACTGCATTATTACGCCAAACCTGTGCCCAGTTAATGAAGAAACGCTGTGCCGGTGTAAGACCATCTATCAGTTTTCCTTTTTTGAACTCTTCGGTTTTGGTATAAGCTTCGTATGCAATGCTAAGACCACCCAGATCAGCCAGGTTCTCACCCAGTGTCAGTTTGCCATTTACATGGATCGTGTCAAGCACGGTGAGCGCGTTGTACTGGTTTACAACTTCATCAGCCTTGGCTTTGAATTTATCTGCATCTTCTTTGGTCCACCAGTCTTTCAGGTTGCCATCCGCCGCAAACTGGCGGCCCTGGTCATCGAAACCATGTGTCATTTCATGACCGATCACCGCACCGATACCGCCATAGTTCACCGCATCATCCGCACCAAAATCGAAGAACGGAGCCTGCAGGATGCCGGCCGGGAAGGTAAGATCGTTGTTGGACGGGCTATAAGATGCGTTGATCGTTGGAGGTGTCATGCCCATTTCAGTTCTGTCAACGGGCTTGCCCATTCTGTTCACCATATTGTTATAAGACCAGATACTGGCGCTGCGCAGGTTGCCGATATAATCGGTACGTGATGCTACTACTCCTTCATAGGTTTTCCATTTGTCCGGATAAGCGATCTTTTTGGCAAAGGCATTCAGTTTTTCAAGCGCTCTTGTTTTGGTTTCATCGCTCATCCAGTCGAGCCGCTTGATACGTTCTCCGAATGTGGCCTGTAAATTATTAACCAGTTCCAGCATCCGCACTTTCGCTTCCGGTTTGAAATATTTTTCTACATAGATCTCTCCCACCAGGTCGCCAAGCATACGGTCTATCTGACCACTTAATCGCTGCCAGCGCGGTGTTTGTTCTTTCTGGCCGGTCAGTACTTTGTTGAATGCAAAATCCTGATTTACAAAAGCGCTGCTGAGGTTTGGTGCCGCGCTCCTGATCACATTCCAGCGGAGATAGCTTTTCCAGTCGTTCAGGGAAACACTTCCCAGCATTCCGTTCACTGTTTTCAGAAATGAAGGATTGCCCACCAGCACGCTGTCTACACCTTTCACTTTCATCAGGCCGAACATATCGGTCCAGTTGATAGCTGGTGTAAGCGTGTTAAGTCCTGCTACTGAAAACTTGTTATAGGTTTTATATGGATCACGCATCTCAACCCGGCTGTATTGTGCTCTCGCCAGTTCGGTTTCGATCTGTAATACGCTGGCGGCGCTTTTCTCTGCAGTTGCTGCATCTTCACCTACCAGGGTAAACATTTTTTTAAGGTGCTCTTTGTACGCGTTGCGGATGGTGGTGCTGCGCGTATCATCCTTCAGGTAATAATCCCTGTCGGGCAGTGTTGTGCCGCCCTGGCTCACCGAAGGAATATATACTGTTACGTTTTTACGGTCTGGTCCTACGCCCATGCCGAATAAAGCGCTGCCCATGCCGTTGGTACGAAGTGTTGCTACTTCATACAGGAAGCTTTTGATATCGGCGAGTGCAGAGATCCTGTTGAGGTCGGCGCTGATTGGCGTAAATCCTTTTTTCTCTATACCGATGCTGTCCATACCACTTGCATAAAAATCGCCGATGATCTGTGTTTTACGGTCGCGGGAAGTGTTTTTAGCCGCATCTTCCAGCAATGTCTGCAGGCGTTTGGAACTTTCTTCACGTAATACATCAAAGCTGCCCCAGCGTGTTTTGGATCCGGGTACAGGGTTTTTCTTCAGCCATTCGCCGTTGGCATATACATAAAAATTGTCGCCGGGCTTTACAGACGGCTGCATATTGCTCTTGTCAATATACTTTGTTTTCGTGGTCTGTGCATCGGCAGCGCCGCCGCAAAGCAGCACGGCAGCCAGGGCAAGCCATTGAGGATGTTGTTTTATTTTCATGGTCGTTTTTTTCAGGATGCCTAAATTAATCTTTTTGAGGAGAAGAAGGAAGCAAAATTGATGAAGCACGGTCCTGAGTATGCGAAGTCATTTATTTGCTGTAAACTTGCCGATCCTGTTTAAAAACAACACCATGAAAAATGCCCGGACCGGCTGGCTGGCAGCTGCCATGTTTGTAATCAGTTCCTGTAGTGTTCAAAAGAAGCTGGAACGCCAGGCGAAAGCCGATATTTTCAGTAAGCCCGAGCTGTCAACGGCGCATGTGGGCATCAGCATTTATGATCCCGCACAGAAAAAATTCATTTACGATCACCAGGGCAATAAATATTTTGTTCCCGCCAGCAATACCAAGATCGCTACTGTTTATGTTGCCATGAAATACCTGGGTGATAGTCTTCCGGCACTGAAAGTAATGGAATATGAAGACCGCCTTGTACTGACGCCAACCGGCGACCCTACCTTGCTGCATCCGGATTATCCCATCCAGCCTGTGGTGAAAGCCCTGGCCGCAAGTTCCAAAGCCTTATGGAATAATGAACGCAACTGGCGGGAAAAGGCTTTCGGACTGGGCTGGTCCTGGAGCGATTATAATTCAGATTACATGGCCGAACGAAGTGCACTTCCGATCTATGGCAACGTGATCCGTTTTTCAGGAACAAAAGACAAGCTTTCCTACAGCCCGTCAACGATCAGCAAAGCGAAGATAGCCACGTCTCCCAAAGATGATGACGGCAGGTTTATCAGTGATGTCCGCCGCGATTATTATTCGAATAACTTTTCTGTACAGGCTGAAGGAAAAACAGCAAAAACAATTGATGTGCCTTTTATTACATCGCAGGAAACTTCTTTTGCATTGTTATCAGATACGATCCACAAAAAGATCAGCAGCCTGGGTGCAAAAACACCGGAAACAGCAGGACTTATCCGCCGTTATACCATCTATTCCCGGCCAACTGATTCCATGCTGAAACCGATGATGCACAGGAGCGATAATTTTTTTGCAGAGCAAAGTCTGTTAATGGTGAGCAACGTGAAACTGGGAAGTATGAACGATGCGGCGATCATCGATACCCTGTTAAAGACCGATTACAGCGACCTGCCGCAGAAGCCGCGCTGGGTAGACGGCAGCGGGTTAAGCCGGTACAATCTTTTCACACCGCAGGATTTTGTAACGATCCTCATGAAAATAAAGAACGAGTTTGAATGGAACAGGATCACTGATATTTTCGCCACCGGCGGAACAGGTACACTTGGTAGCTTTTACAAGGAGCTTAAAGGGAAACTCTATGCCAAGACCGGCACATTGAGCGGCCAGGTGGCATTGAGTGGTTACCTGATCACGAAGAAAAACAATACGCTTGTCTTTTCTGTGCTCGTCAACAATCACCAGACAACCGCTTCTGCCGTGCGTAAAGCAGTTGAAAGTTTCCTGATGAAGATTTACGAAACGAGGTAAGGATCTACTTGCCGAACATCCTGTCCAGCTGGTCTTCCTTGTATTCTATGAAGGTCGGGTTACCTGTTGGTGTAATGTTGGCATTACTGCAGGCAAACAATTCTTCCGCAAGCGTGAACATTTCTTTCTGAGATAATGATTGTCCTGCTTTGATGGCCTGCTGCCTTGCCATACAACGTACCAGTTTTTCGCGCCTGCTGAAAGTGACTTCGCTGCTGAAATGTTTGAATTGCTCGATCAGTAACTCTATCGCATGCGTTTCATTTCCCTGTAAAACATCCGCGGGGATGCCCGTTATGGTAAAGTTGTTGTTGCCTGAGGCAGACAGCTGGTAACCGATTGCCTGGAGGTCTGGCAACAGATCGTTGAGCAATGCGGCATCGGCCGGAGCCAGTTCGAGCGTGGCAGGGAACAGGGTTTGCTGCGATGCCATTTTCTTTCCGTGTGCTGCTACGCTGTAGCGGTTATAGAGTATCCGTTCGTGCGCCAGCTGCTGGTGGATCAGGATAAAGCCACTGTCCGTTGGCGCAATGATATATGTATTATGCAGCTGTAAAAGAGGACTGTCGGTCAGTACCTGCAGCTGCGGCTTTTTAGGAGCAAGCAGGAAATCCAGCGGATCGTGTGCCGGAGCCGGTTTCTGTTCGCTGCTCCTGGCAGGTTTATCCGCGGGTTCTGTAAAGAAGTCTTTCCAGTGCCGCAGTTCACTTTTGTTCTCCGGTTCGATGAAATGGGCCTGGTTCTTCTGCGTGAAGGTTTTGTAAAGACTGGATGATACGGCAACATCTTTCTGTTCTGTTGTGAAAGGTTTGTTCACCGCATCCAGCTGCTGGATATCTGCGTTGAGGGTAAAGTCGAGCGAGGGCGCTATGCTGGATTGCGCGAGTGCGTGTTTTACGGCAGCCTGCACAAAAGCGTAGATGATCTTTTCATCTTCAAACTTGATCTCCTGTTTGGTAGGATGAACGTTGATATCCACCTGTGCAGGATCGAGGTCGATATAGATCACATAACCGGGAAAACTGTCTTTGCCGATCATGCCTTCGAAAGCAGTATTCACTGCATGGTTGAGATAAGCGCTTTTGATAAAACGGTTATTGACGAAGAAATACTGATCACCGCGCGTTTTGCGTGCGGTTTCCGGTTTGCCTACAAAGCCATAGATGTTCATATAATCCGTTTCTTCCGAAACGCTTACCAGTTTGGCATTGTATTGATTTCCCAGTATCTGCACGATACGTTGTTTCAGCGAGCCTTTTTCAAGGTGGAACATTTCCTGGCCGTTGCTGGTAAGTGAAAAGAAAATATCCGGGAATGCCATCGCAACACGGATGAATTCGTCTATGATATGTCTTAATTCCGCTGCATTGCTTTTCAGGAAATTCCGTCGTGCCGGAACATTGAAGAACAGGTTCTTCATGCAGATGCTGGTACCCGCAGGAGCAGCACAGGGTTCCTGCTTCACCACCCTGCTGTTCTCTATCTCGAGATAAGTGCCGAGCTCATCTTCTGCACGGCGTGTTTTGATCTCCACCTGTGCCACGGCGGCAACGGAAGCAAGCGCTTCACCCCGGAAACCCATCGTTTTGATGCGGAAAAGATCGTCGATCTGTTTTATTTTACTGGTCGCATGCCGCTCAAAAGCCATACGGGCATCTGTAGGGCTCATTCCCTTCCCGTTATCGATCACCTGCACCAATGCCTTACCCGCATCCGAAATGATCAGCCTGATCTCGGTTGCGCCTGCATCCACCGCATTCTCCAGCAGCTCCTTCACCGCGCTTGCCGGCCGCTGGATCACTTCTCCCGCCGCTATCTGGTTGGCTATATTGTCGGGTAATAACTGTATGATATCCGCCACAAAATCCTGATTTGATAAAAGTCTGTAAAAATACTACACTTCGCAGCTTCCATAAAGTTTAAATTAACGTCCTGCAAACGCCATAACTGTAACGGTTGCGTTAATTTTGCATTTCAAATCAATAGTAATGACATTAAGTGCGGATATCAAAAAACTGGAAAGGCATTTTCTGCCGGCCGATTTTACTGTAACCACCTGGGATAACCTGGAACCTTATTTCAGGGAACTGGCAGACCGGCGGCTGGAATCCCGTGCCGACCTGGAAAAATGGCTGAAGGACATGAGTGAACTGGAAGCTGTAGTGAGTGAAGATGCCTGCTGGCGCCAGATCAAAATGACCTGCGATACCACCAATCCTGCCCTGGAAGAGGCATTTACTTATTTCTGCATGGAGATCCAGCCCCGGATCCAGCCCTATGCAGATCAGCTGAACCGTAAACTGCTGGCCTGTTCCTTTATCAGTGAACTTGATCAGCAGAAATATTTTACCTACCTGCGCAGCGTTAAAAAGAACATCGATCTTTTCCGCGAAGAGAATATACCTATCCAGGCAGAATTAAGCGTAATGCAGCAGCAATACGGAACCATTGCCGGCAAAATGACCGTGGAAGTGAACGGCCAGGAATACACCCTCCAGCAGGCAGCAAAATTCCTGGAAAGTCACGACAGGTCATTAAGGGAAGAAGTTTACCGCAAGATCCAGGAGCGCCGCCTGCAGGATAAGGATGCAATGAATACCCTGTATTCAGACCTGATCGCAAAACGCCACCAGGTAGCTTTGAATGCGGGTTTCGCCAATTACCGTGATTACAAGTTTGCTGAACTGGGGCGCTTCGATTATACCAAAGAAGATTGTTTTCAGTTTCACGAAGCGGTAAAACTGCATGTGCTGCCACTGATCGAAAAGATCTACCAGCGTAAAAAAGAAAAACTGGGCCTGGATGTGTTGCGTCCATGGGATACAGAAGCAGAACCGGAAGGTATCAAACCCCTGAAGCCGTTTACAGACGGTAAAGACCTGTATGAAAGGTCGGTAGCCTGTTTTGAGCAGCTCGGTACCTTTTTCGCAGATTGCCTGCGGAAGATGAACGAGCTGAATCATTTCGACCTGGAAAGCAGGAAAGGAAAAGCTCCGGGAGGCTACAACTGTCCGCTTGCAGAAAGCGGTGCGCCGTTTATTTTTATGAATGCTGCAGGACAAATGAGCGATGTTACAACGATGGTACACGAAGGCGGTCATGCAGTACATTCTTTCCTGGCACATAACCTTGAACTGAGTGCATTCAAAGAATACCCGATGGAGATTGCCGAAGTGGCGAGCATGGCCATGGAATTGTTCACCATGAACCACTGGCAGGCATTTTTCGATAATGACGAAGACCTGAAAAGAGCGAAAGAACACCAGCTGGAAAGAACGATCACCATTTTCCCGTGGATAGCGATCATCGACAAGTACCAGCACTGGGTATATGAAAACCCAACCCATACCGAAGCCGAAAGAACAGCAAAATGGATGGAGATCCTGGAAGAATTCTCAACAGCTGCTATCGATTATACAGGACTGGAGAAATTCCGTGAAATCGGCTGGCAGCGCCAGCTTCATTTGTTTGAAGTGCCGTTCTATTATATCGAATACGGCATTGCGCAGCTGGGGGCAATTGGTTTGTGGATGCAATACCAGCAGGACCCGAAAAAGGCGCTGGACAACTATGTTGCAGCATTAAGCCTCGGTGGAACAAGAACGCTTCCGGAACTCTACCAGGCCGCAGGACTGAAGTTCGATCTTTCGCCGCAGCATATTAAAACATTGATGGAGTTCACAGCGGCTGAAATGGATAAGCTGGCATAAGAACGTGATCATAAGCTAATGAAACAGGGCGATCTTTTGAGATCGCCCTGTTTCATTAGCTGCTTTTACTTATTTGTTTTTCCAGCGGAAAGTGCTGATCAGGTGTTTCATGTCCTGCAGCAGGAAATCGTTTACAATGCCAAGGGAATCTGCATTTGGGGTAGCATCGAAATAAAGCGCGCCCCGTAAAAAATGTTTCACGGAATCGGTCAGGAAAAACTGGTTGGCTGTAGCTACATCTCCGCCAACAGTAAAGAAAACACCGTGCACATTATTAGGTGTGCTGATCAGTGAATCTTCAATCGAGTAAGCTTTTGAAGCATGCTCTCCGGTGAATGTATACGCATGTTTGATAAGCGTATCGAACACATTTTTGCCGATGGCCTTATAACTCACATAAATGCGGCCGTTGAAACTCGGGAAGTCTACATTGATCCACCATGGTTCCGTTTCGGTTGCCTGGCCCATGAAAGTGGTGTCCTTCACAACCGTTGCATAAGTAGGGTATTCGAAAGAATACGGATAGCCGGGCATATCGAATACCTGGTATTTTTTTTCCGGGAAATCGATCTTGAAATAGCCGCGTGGCTTTGGTGTATATGAACTGTTACAGGCCTGCAGGAAGAATAAAACGATAAGCAGGCAGCCGATTGTGTTTCTGATGTTCATTATTCCTGTGCTCCTTCCGGTTTAATGGTTACCATGATCTTCTGAACACGGTTTTTTTCTACTTCCAGTACGGTAAAGGCAAAATCGCCGCTGGTAATTACCTGCGATACCTGAGGGATATCTCCTGCAAGTTCCAGCACAAGCCCGGCAAGAGAATCGCTCTCGCCTTTCACCTGCTCAAAGGTGTCGGTCTGCAGGCCCATGATCTTGCAGACATCGTTGATCATGGTACGTCCTTCAAATACATAATTGTTATCATCGATCTTTTTATAACCGCTGTCTTCTTCGTCGAACTCGTCTTTTATTTCACCGATCACTTCTTCCAGGATGTCCTCCAGTGTTACGATACCGCTGGTGCCGCCGAATTCATCTACTACTATGGCGAAATGGATGCGCTTGGACTGGAATTCCTGCAGCAGGTCTTCGATCAGTTTTTGTTCGTGAACGAAATAAGGCTGGCGCATCAGCGACTGCCAGTTGAAATCATCGGGTTCGTTGAGGTAGGCGATGAGGTCTTTGGTATGGATCATACCTGTTACTTCATCCAGTTCTTCCTTATATACGGGAAGGCGGCTGTAGTTGAGTTCGCGAACCATATCGATCAGTTCTCCGAAGCTTGCGGATTGCTCCACACCATGCACTTCCGTGCGTGTTTTCATCACCTGCTTTACCGTGATATTGCCGAACTTGACAATACCTTTCAGGATATTTTTCTCGTTTTCGGAAGCGGTACTATCGGTAGTCAGATCAATGGCATGATCCAGTTCTTCCAGGCTGTACGAGCCGTTGGATCTTTTGGCCAGTTTTTTCTCGATCACATCGGAATATTTCACCAGCCATTTGCTCAACCCTGCACAGGAATAGGAAACAGCCTGCACAATGCCGCCGAAGTCTTTGGCAAAGCGGATATTATTCTGTGTGGCCAGCACTTTGGGCATTACTTCCCCGAAGAGAACAAGCAGAAAGGAAACCGCCACTACTTTGATCACAAATTCGATCCAGGCCGCATCAAATTTCTCAAAATTGAACATTTCATCGATCAGCAGGTTGGAGATGATGATGATGGAAATATTGATGAAGCTGTTCGCGATCAGTAAAGAAGCAAGTAATGTTTTAGGCTTCTCCAGCAGATCTACAATTCTTTTGTATAATGGCTGCTGCTTGGCTTTCAGCAGATTGATATCCTTATAGGTAAGAGAGAAAAAAGCAACCTCGGAACCGGATAACACAAATGAAAGAAACAATAAGACCAGCAATACCATCACAAGCACAGTTGCACCCTGTGGCTGGATAGCTGATAATAAGGTAGTGTTAAGGACAGCGTCCAAAACCGGGTGATGATCCAAGGCAGAAATTTTAAATGAATAATCGGCCGGCCATCTTCTGGAAGCCGGCCCCCTCTTCTAACAAAAATATCATTTCCGGATGAATATCAGAAGGGCAGTGTTTCATTGGGTGGAGGAACATCGTCACCGGTGTATCCTTCCAGCGCTTCATGACCTCCCTGACCATCGCCACGCTTATCCAGCATGATCAGGTTATCACCCACTACTTCTGTTGCAAATTTTTTATTGCCCTCCTTATCTTCCCAGCTGCGGGTACGGAGACGGCCCTCTATATAGATCAGGCTACCCTTGTGGAGGTATTTCTGGGCCAGTTCGGCCAGCCCGCGCCATAATACTACTGTATGCCATTCTGTTTGAGATATCAGTTTACCGGAACGGTCTTTATAAGTTTCTGTTGTTGCCAATGGAAATTTTGCCACAGCAATATTGCCTTCCAGGTACTGAACATCAGGATCTTTCCCCAGGTTACCGATCAGCATGACTCTGTTAACACCCCTCATATGCTTTATTTTAGGTTCGTCGAAGGTTATACCACTCTTAAAAATACTTTTTTTTACTTAAACAAAAGCAGTACCAGCCAAAGAACCCGCAGGTATTTAACGGCCGTTCAGAAACTGTGTGATGAATTTTGGAAAAGCCAGGCCGGCCACTTCCGCCGGGCGGAGCCATTGCTGTGTTTTGAGTGAAGCTGGTATTGAAAGCAGTTGCACATGGATGAACTGACCTTTGATCTGCTGGTGGGTAAGTTGCTGTACAGACACAGGCGAAACCGAAACTAATGTTGCCTTCCGGATACCCATTTGTTCTCCCAGCCATTGACTTACAGAAGCCTGATCCCATTTCATGGCAGCTTCTGTTTCCAGCAGGTAAAATTCAAAAAGACCTTGCCAGATATCTTTTGCAGAACGCTGTTGTACCAGCCATTTGCCTTCATACTCAAACAGAAAGTAATAAAACCACCTGTGTTTCCGGTTCAGCGTTTTTTCTTTTACGGGCAGCTGGTTAACGGTTCCGTTATGGTAAGCCGCGCATTCTGACCGGAGGGGGCAGGACGCACAGAGCGGTGCAACCGGTTTACATACCGTAGCCCCGAAGTCCATGATGGCCTGGTTAAAAAAAGCGGGCTGTTTACGGTCGAGTACCTCGTTAGCCAATGCGGAAAATTCCTGTTTGCCTGCTGTGCTGTCGATAGCTGTACCGATATTGAAGAAGCGCGCAAGAACCCGGAATACATTACCGTCAACCACAGCATAAGGCTGGTTATAGGCAAAGGATGCGATAGCTGCGGCTGTATAGGGGCCTACGCCTTTCAGTGCAAGTATGTCCTCATATTGTACAGGGAATTCCCCATTTTGCTGAAAGGCAATGGTACGGGCTGTGGAAAGCAGGTTGCGGCAGCGGTTATAATAGCCAAGTCCTTCCCAGCATTTAAACACTTCCTGGTCTGGGGCAGCAGCCAGTTCGCGGATGGTGGGATAATTTTCGATAAAACGGGTATAATAATGCCAGCCCTGTTCCACCCGCGTCTGCTGGAGGATCACTTCACTGAGCCAGATCCGGTAAGGATCTTTTTCTCCTTTCCAGGGCATTTCACGCTTATTATCGTGCAAATGCCATGACATTAAAAGCCTCGAAAAATTTTTTTTCATCCGGAAGAAGGGTTGTCCGCAACACAATTCGGCAGAAAAGCGGCGATATTTCTGGTTGAAACCGTTTATTTATCAATTAATAACGTCTGTCATTTTTACGCTATCTTTTCTTGCAAATACCAGTTATTTTTCTTTATTTTAAGGGTAAAACTATCTAAAAACCCTTTTCAAATGAGAAAATCAGATCTCATCAACCAGATTTCCGACAAAACGGGCATACCGAAAGTAGATGTACTCGTAACACTTGAAACCATGTTCAAGGAAGTAAAAGAAAGCCTGTCAAACGGCCAGAACATCTATATCAGGGGCTTTGGCAGCTTCATTACAAAAAAACGAGCGGCTAAGATCGGACGTAATATCAAGAAAAACATTGCAGTAGAAATCCCTGAACATTTTATTCCCGCATTCAAACCTGCCAAAGAATTTGTCAGCGAAGTAAAAAGCAAACGTAAGTCGGAGTAACTTTGCAGAAATTTTCAGACAAGTGAAGAAACAGCAAATGTTACTGACAGGCGGCGGACTTGTCCTGTTGATCTTATTGTATTTTTTTGGAAAAACAGTATCTCCGGCAAAGTCGGATACCGCCAAAACAAACGTAGCGCCTGTAAATCAGGTAGTTAAGTTTGATGATTTACTTGTAAAAGCCAAAGAGCATATTTCTGCCGAGCAGAATGCACGCCTCACCGCGCTTGAAAATGCCGTGGTAAGAGGCGATGTAAAAGAGCAGCAGATCCATGTATATCACCAGCTTGCGCGCTTCTGGGCCGACTCTGCCCATATTTTCGAACCCTATGCCTGGTACACTGCCGAGGCAGCGAAGTTGGAAAATTCTGAAAAAAGCCTCACCTTTGCCGCCCATCTGTTTTTGGACAACCTGATAACAGAGGGGGAGCCTGCCATACAAACATGGCTGGCCACCAATGCAAAAGATCTTTTAGAGAAAGCGCTGGCGATCAATCCAGGCAACGATTCCAGCAAAATCGGGCTGGGAGCCTGCTATATGTTCGGTAACATTTCAGATAACCCGATGCAGGGCATTCTGCCGGTAAGGGAGATCGTGGAGAAGCACCCGGAAAACCTGTACGGACAGAAAATTCTGGGTTTGGGAGGAAGGAAAAGCGGGCAGTACGACAAAGCGATCGACAGGTTTAAAATCATTTTGCAGTACGAACCAAAGAATGTAGAAGCGATGTTGAACATTGCAGAATGTTACGAACTGAAAGGGGATAAGAAGGATGCAGTGAACTGGTATCAGAAAGCCAGGGACCTGATCGCAATACCCGAAGCCAAAACAGCGCTGAACAAAAGGATCGAAGAACTAAAGCATTAAACTTATTATTAACTATATAAAATTACTTTGAGTTATGCCTTGTGGTAAGAAGAGAAAGCGTCATAAAATTGCTACTCACAAACGTAAAAAACGTCTCAGAAAGAACCGTCATAAGAAGAAGAACAAATAGTTCTTTTCTGGTTTGACTATAATTAAACGCGACCTCCCTTACAGAGCGAGGTCGCGTTTAACACTTTATCTGTTAAAAGCCATCGCCTTCGTTCGCTGCAACTTTTACCTTTTCCTTCCTGATTCTTGTGGCTGATATTGCGGATGTAAGTGTATTCCTTTTGCCGTAACCATAACCGGCATGTGATTTTGTATTTAAAAGTTGCTGATTTGTGAACAAAGAATTAATTATAAATGCTGCCCCGGCAGGCGTTGAGATCGCGTTGCTGGAAGACAAAAAACTGGTGGAGCTGCACAATGAAAAGGCAGATGCCAATTTTGCTGTGGGCGACCTCTACCTTGGCAAGGTAAAAAAACTGATTCCCGGGCTGAACGCGGCATTCGTGGATGTAGGGTTTGAAAAAGATGCATTCCTGCATTATACAGACCTGAGTCCTTATGCACGTTCCATCATCAAGTTCACGCAGATGGCGATGAACGATAAGGATGAAAAGGGATTCGATTTTTCAAAATTTCAATCCGAGCCGGAAATCATCAAAACCGGTAAGATCAATGAAGTACTGAACGGAAAGCCCAATGTGCTTGTTCAGATCCTGAAAGAACCCATCGCAGCAAAAGGCCCGAGGCTGAGCTGCGAAATTTCTTTGCCGGGCCGCTTCGTGGTGGTAACGCCTTTCAACGAGATCGTTGCCGTGTCCAAAAAGATCCATTCTTCAGAAGAAAGAAAACGCCTGCACAAGATCGTGGAAGCGATCCGGCCCAAGAACTTCGGCGTTATTGTGAGAACTGCTGCGGAAGGTAAAACAACAGCAGAACTTCACCAGGATCTGCTTGCACTGATCGAAAGCTGGCAAACCATACAGAAGAACCTGAAAGGCGCTACCGCTCCTGTAAGGGTGATGAGCGAAGAAAACAAAACAACCAGCATTCTCCGCGATCTGCTGAGCGCTGATTTCAATAAAATTGTTGTGAACGACAAAAACCTGTTTGCCGTTACCCAGCAGTATATCCAGCGCATCGCTCCTGATAAAACGGATATCGTCTCTCTGTATAATAACGGCCTGCCCATCTTCGACCAGTTCGGCGTTACGAAGCAGGTTAAATCTTCTTTCGGTAAAACCGTGAACCTGCCAAGCGGCGCTTATCTCATCATCGAACATACGGAAGCCCTGCATGTGATAGATGTGAACAGCGGGTATAAGAGTGTAAGCAATAACCAGGAAGACAATGCACTTGGTACCAACCTGGAAGCAGCAGAGGAAATTGCACGCCAGCTCAGGCTGAGGGATATCGGGGGGATTATCGTAGTAGACTTCATTGATATGAAACTGCCGGATAATAAACGCAAAGTGCAGGAGGCGATGGAAGCGTTTATGAAAACAGACCGTGCCAAGCATTCGGTGCTGCCGGTATCTAAATTCGGATTGCTGCAGATCACACGCCAGAGAATGCGCCCTGAAGTGAATATCAATACTTCTGAAGCATGCCCGGTTTGTAATGGCACCGGTAAAATATCGTCAACATTACTGCTGGAAGATGAAATCGAAAAGCGGTTGAATTATCTGGTAACGAGCAGTCATAAAAACCTCACACTGGTAGTGCACCCCATCGTGCATTCTCATCTTACCAAAGGATTCTTCTCGTCCATTATCAAAAAATGGAAGAAGAAATTCAGGATCAAATTAAAGGCCCAGGCCAATACGAATTATCAACTGATAGAATTCAGGTTCTTTGATGAACATGATGAAGAAATAAAATTCTGATAATGAAAAGGGCGGCTGTACTGTTACAGCCGCCCTTTTTTATTTCTTATTTTGTAATTAGTCCCTGTCGCGCCCGTTTACAAAGATCAGCACATACTGAACAAGGGTAGCGATAGAAGCAACAGCCGCCACAACATAAGTACGTGCGGCCCATTTCAATGCATCTTTGGCACCCTCCTGTTCTGAAGGCACCAGCACTTTTTCACGTTCCAGCCAGGCCAGTGCACGGTTGCTCGCATCAAATTCCACCGGCAGTGTAATCAGAGAGAAAATGGTAGTCATCGCAAATAACACGATACCCGCGAGTAACAGGAATGGAAATGTATTGATGAGAATAATACCTGCCAGCAGGATCCATTGAACAATGCTGCTGCTGAACTGTACAACCGGCACCAGTTTGCTGCGCATGGTCAGCCATTGATAAGCAGTAGCATGCTGCACGGCATGTCCGCACTCGTGTGCAGCCACCGCAGCAGACGCGATGCTGGCTCCGCTGTATACTTCCGGACTCAGGTTCACTGTTTTCTTTGTGGGATCATAGTGGTCTGACAAAAATCCGTCTACCGATACAACCTGAACATCGTAAATACCATTATCGCGCAGCATTTTTTCAGCCACTTGCCTGCCGGTTAAACCGATGGCGAGCGGTTGCTGGCTGTACCTTGTAAACTTGGCTTTCAGTTGCATGGAAACCAGGAAACTGATGGCGACAAAAACAAGCGAAATCAACATAATACTACTCATAATTACCGTATTTGAATATTGCACTGCAAAATGCTAACCAATTATATTTCATCAGCTTAAGGGCGTAAAAGCAACATTCGAAAGGACAAAAAGTCTTATTTGAGGCTGGTTCGGGATATTTTGGGCTATCGGACTGACTTTTTGGCCGCATTTGAATTATTTAAAAATAGTATATGATCCCCTTAATTTTATACACAAGACCAAAAAATAATTTTGCCGTCTGGGCCATTTTTGTAATTTAGTGGCAGAATTTAATGGGTTAGTAAGTAATGGGGTCAACAGTCTTGTTGGCCCTTTTACATGTCTCCCGATAACACTCACACTTCCTCTTATTTTTGCAGGTACATCGCGGTTTGCGGATTAATTTTCATTGAATGAGCAAGATCAAAACAGCTTTTTTCTGTAGTAATTGTGGTTATGAAAGCGCCAAATGGCTTGGCAAATGCCCGGGCTGTGCGCAGTGGAATACGTTTACGGAAGAAGTGCTTGATAAGGGTAACGACAAGGAGCAGAAATGGGATGGTTATAACCAGGGAAAAAGGGCAGTGAAAACCGTTGCATTGCACGAAGTAACGGTTGCCGAAGAAAGAAGGATCGTTACCAAAGATGCGGAACTGAACCGGGTGCTTGGAGGCGGTATTGTGCCCGGTAGTCTTGTACTGGTGGCAGGGGAACCGGGTATCGGCAAGAGCACGCTGTTTTTACAGCATGGCCTGATGGCAGATCAGCTGACCGTATTATACATCAGCGGAGAAGAAAGCGAACAGCAGGTGAAGATGCGCGCCGACAGGCTGAACATCCCCAACAATAATTTTTATCTTCTGACCGAAACAGCAACGCAGACTATTTTTCAGGAGATCAGAAAACTAAAGCCGGAGCTGGTGATCGTGGATTCGATCCAGACGCTGCAGTCGAACAGTATTGATTCATCTGCCGGTAGTGTTTCGCAGATCAGGGAGTGTACGGCAGAGTTCCAGCGTTTTGCCAAAGAAACGAATACGCCGGTATTTCTGATCGGTCATATTACCAAAGATGGTGCGATTGCCGGTCCGAAGATCCTGGAGCATATGGTGGATACCGTATTACAGTTTGAGGGCGACAGGCATTATGCGTACCGTATACTCCGCACTCTCAAGAACAGGTTTGGCAGTACGTCTGAACTGGGAATTTATGAAATGACAGGTGGCGGCATGCGGGTGGTATCTAATCCCTCGGAAATACTGATCGCACAACGTGAAGAGCAGCTGAGTGGCAGTGCCATTGCAGCAACACTTGAAGGTATGCGTCCATTGCTGGTAGAGGTGCAGGCACTCGTAACACAAAGCGTTTACGGAACACCGCAAAGAACGGTCAGCGGATTTGACCTGCGCAGGTTACAGTTGCTGCTGGCTGTACTTGAAAAAAGAGGCGGCTTCCAGTTTGGTATGAAAGATGTGTTTGTGAATATTGCCGGAGGTATCAAAGTGGAAGATCCTTCCATCGATCTGGCAGTGATCTGCGCCTTATTGTCTTCCTATGAGGATGTACCGTTGCCGCATCATGTATGTTTTGCCGGTGAAGTGGGCCTGAACGGAGAGATCCGCGCGGTGAACAGGATCGAGCAGCGTATTGCCGAAGCCGAAAAACTCGGCTTCGAAAAGATCATCGTATCGCGTTACAACAAAAAAAGTTTCGACCCGGCAGCATATCGGATCCAGGTAATGGCCCTGGGCAGGGTTGACGAAGTTTATCAGCATCTTTTCTAGCTCCGATGGCATGGTCTTTTAAGCTTTTCTTGTAAAAAAAGCCATGAAAAAAACTATTATATACCTGATCATACCCTGCCTGCTGTTGCTGGCGGCATGTTCTTCCAGTCACCGCGTAACCAGCAGCTGGAAGGCGCAGGACTTATCCGGCGTTCCGGCAATCAATAAGGTCCTGGTACTGGGCGTGATCAATGAAAAAGACCGCCGGATCCGTGAGAATATGGAGGCGCAGCTGGTGCAGGATCTTACAGCCAAAGGCTATTCTGCAATTGGGTCTATGAGCGAATTCGGCCCCACTTCCTTCCAGAAGATGACGGAAGAAAATGCGTTGAAAAGGCTCAAGTCATCCAATTTCGACGCGGTGATCATTATTACGCTGCTGGATAAATCCAAAGAAAGATCTTTTGTGCCGGGCTCGGTACGCTACCAGCCTTATGCGGTGCGTTATAACCGTTTCTGGGGATATTATTCAACCTACTATGACCGTATTTATACACCTGGCTACTATACCACAGACACCAAATTCCTTTTTGAAACAAGCATGTACAGGCTGGAGAACAAGGATAATGATCTGTTGTATTCTGCGCAGTCTGAAGCTTTCGATCCCGGCTCTGCAGAGGAAATGGCATCCAGTTACGGCAAGAGCATTGTAAACGATATGGAAAAGAACGGCGTGATCATCAAAAAATAAAATTTACGGTAAATACGGATAAAGATTTGTTTGGGGCAATGCTAATTTCCTCCTCATGATCAGGATGTATTACGAAGCATTGCTCCAATTGGTTTACCCGCATCGCTGCCTGGGTTGTGGTACCGATGTGCTGCAGAAAGAGGCGTTGATCTGTGCGCAGTGTACAGGAGCGTTACCGGCGACAGGATTTTTCAATATTCCCGGCAACCCCGTAGAAAAAAGCTTCTATGGAAATGTAAAGATCGAGCATGCAGGGGCAGCCTGTTATTTTACCAGGGACTCGGTTATGCAGCGCTTGATGATCGCATTAAAATACCAGGGTAACAAAGAAGCAGGACTGTTTCTCGGAAGAATGATGGGGCGGATATTGAGCGGATGCGTCAGGTTCGGTGATATAGACATACTGATACCTGTTCCATTGAATGAACGAAAACTAAGACAGCGGGGTTATAACCAGTCATTCCTGCTCTGCGAAGGCATAGCGGAAACCTGGAATAAGAAAATAGTGGCTGATGCTCTTGTCCGCACACGTTTTACCAAAACCCAGACAAAGCAGGACAGGCTGCACAGGTGGGAAAACATGAAAGCAGTGTTTATGGTAAAAGATGTTACAGCGCTCGAAAATCAACATATCCTGCTGGTAGACGATGTGATTACCACCGGCGCCACACTCGAAGCCTGCAGTAACAGCCTGGCAGCTGTTCCGGGGGTAAAACTGAGCGTGGCAGCCGCGGCGTATACAATTTAAAATAATGGTTATGATTTTTTTTAAAACTGAATTCTGTTTTTAGTTGTTACTTTATAAAAAAAATCCATGAAAACTTTTTTATCCTTAATACTGGTAGCCATGCTGAGCGCATTTACCCTGCCCGGCGGAAATCCGTCCATTCACCAATTCAAGGTGAAATCCATTGAAGGCGGTATCATCGATTTCTCTGCATTCAAAGGCAAAAAAATACTTGTAGTGAACACTGCTTCAAAATGCGGTTATACACCTCAGTATGAAGCGCTGGAGAAAGTGTATGAGCAATACAGGGACAAACTGGTTATTGTAGGGTTCCCCGCCAACAATTTCGGTGCGCAGGAACCTGGTACCGACGGAGAGATCCAGGAGTTCTGCAAAGCGCGTTTCGGCGTAAAATTCCCGCTGTCCAGCAAAATCAGTGTAAAAGGTGATGATATGGCCCCTATTTACAAGTGGCTTACTTCAAAAGCAGAAAACGGTGTGCTGGATGCCACGATCGCCTGGAATTTCAACAAATTCCTGCTCGACGAAAATGGTAAAATGCTTGCATACTTTCCCAGTAAAGTAACCCCCGACAGCGAAGAAATCCTGAAATACCTGAAATAATCTAAGCTTAATTATAAAACAGTAAGTCCGCCAACTTTCGTTTTTGTACGACGGTCAGGCGGACTTTCTTATTGTGGAAAAACAGGCGGCAGGTTATCTCTTTTTGATGTGTTTCTGACCTGCATATGATTTACATTGCAGGCCGGATAATATTGATCATTCGTATTTACAGCTACATGCAGTTCAAAGATGTAATAGGACAAGAGGCGGTTAAGCAGCATTTGACGGAAATGATAGCCCATGACCGTCTTAGCCATGCACTGATCTTCCTGGGTAAGGAAGGCAGCGGAGCTTTGCCGCTAGCGCTGGCTTTTGCGCAACTGGTGGTAAGTCAGCCGGTAGCTTCTCCCGTTGTGGAAGACCTGTTCGGCGGTTTTACAGCGCTGGAAAGCAAGCCCGCTTTTGTATCGCCAGAGGATATTGCAACAATGCCGGCCTTTGCCAGGGCAGAACAACTGATCCATCCGGACCTGCATTTTTCTTATCCTGTAATACCAAAGAAGAGCGGCGATAAGCCTGTAAGTACAGATTATATTACCGAATGGCGGGAATTCATCCTGCAATTTCCTTACGGTAACGTATATGACTGGCTGCAGTTTATCGGTGCAGAAAATAAACAGGGAAATATTACTGCGGATGAATGCAATGACATCATCCGCAAACTGAGCCTGAAAAGTTTCGAAAGCGAATACAAGGTGCTGGTGTTATGGATGCCTGAATACCTCGGAAAGGAAGGTAATAAGCTGCTTAAGCTGATCGAAGAGCCGCCACCGAATACCCTTTTTATACTGGTGGCTGAAAATGACGAACAGATCCTGCCTACTATTCTCAGCCGCTGTCAGCTGGTAAAAGTTCCGCTGCTGGCCGACAGTGAGGTAGCGGAGGCTTTACAAACCCGTGGTAATGTTCCGCCGGATACGGCAAGACAAATAGCGGGTATCAGCGAAGGTAATTACCGGGAAGCCCTGCAACTGGTGCAGCATGCCGATGAAGACTGGCAGAGCCTGCTCCGTGAATGGTTGAATGCGACCCTGAAAGGCGGTCCGGTGGCCCAGGTGAAATTTTCGGAAGAAGCAGGCAAACTGGGGCGGGAAAAACAAAAACAGTTCCTTCGTTATTTCAATCATTTGCTGGAATTGAGCGTCCGCATCAGGGTTTTGGGTGCCGAAAACCTGGTTTTAGGGGATAGCGAGAAGGATTTTGCCCAAAGACTGAACAAAATTGCGTCTGTGAGCCAGCAACAGGCTATTATCGAAGAACTTGACCGCGCCTCATATTATATAGAAAGAAATGCTAATGCGAAAATGCTGTTCCAGGCCTTGACCATTAAACTCTACCACATCATTCAGAACAAAACCTTAATTTTGAGCAACTAGGAATCCCGTGTACAACGGGGAGGATGGATTGGAAAGTGGGCCGAAGAACTGTACAACGCTTATCAATATAATTTTGAAGGCATTCATGTTATGCTGGGTCGAGAAAAAAATAGAGTATGTAGTTGCCTGAATAACAGGCACGGGAGCAGGAAAGTGACCTAAACAGCAGCCACATAGCAGTATTATAGCCCGCCACACAATAATTTGTCCTGTTCCGGTGTTATTCATTCATAATTTAACTACCAGATATGGGATGTGGATCTTGTGGAACTGCAACGGGCGGCAAACCCGGCGGATGTAAAAGCAACGGCGGTTGCAGTACAGGAGGCTGTAACAGGCTGAATGTGCACGACTGGCTGATGAATCTTCCGTTCAGCGATCCTGAAAGCAGTTGTAAGGTTGTAGAAGTTAGTTTTAAACAAGGCAGCAGGAAAGAGTTTTTCCGTAACCCCACTTTGCAATTTTTTGAAAAGGGCGAATATGTTACCGTTGAAGGCGTAAGCGGATTCGATGTGGGTGAGGTAAGTCTTACCGGAGAGCTGGTACGCATACAGATGAAAAAGAAAGGGGTTGACGAATTCAATCCTGAAATGAAAAAGATCCTCCGCCGCAGCAGTGAAAGAGATGTCGAAACATTCAAGATCAGTAAAGGGCGCGAAAAGGAAATACTGGCGCGGAGCCGTGCCATTGCAAGACAGCTTGGTCTGCAGATGAAACTGAGTGAAGTGGAGATCCAGGCGGATGGGAAAAAAGGTACTTTCTTTTATACAGCAGATGACCGGGTCGATTTCCGGGAAATGATCAAAATATTTGCGGGCGACTTCAAGGTGAAGGTAGAGATGCGCCAGATCGGTATCCGCCAGGAGGCCGCGAAAGTGGGTGGCATCGGAAGCTGTGGCCGCGAACTTTGCTGCAGTACCTGGCTGAATGATTTTAAAAGCGTGAATACCACTGCAGCGCGTTACCAGAACCTTTCCATCAACCAGACCAAATTAAGCGGCCAGTGCGGCAGGTTGAAATGCTGTCTTAATTATGAGCTCGACACTTACCTGGATGCATTACAGCATTTTCCTGATTATGCAGATACGCTGGATACGGTGATGGGAACTGCACAACTCATCAAGAAAGATATTTTCAAAAACCTGATGTGGTATGTGCTGCCCAATAACAACAAGCACTATCCGTTAACGATACAGCGTGTAAAAGAGATCAAACGCCTGAACCAGCAGGGGCAGCGTGTAGACGAACTGCAGGCAGTGGAGATCACCAGCGGCAAACAAAAAGAAGCAGAACCGGCATTTGTGGAACTGGTGGGTCAGATCAGTCTGAAAAGCCTTGAACGTAACGACAGACGCCGCCGCGACCAGCAGCGGAATAGTAATAAAGGCAATAACCAGCCCCGCCAGCAGCAGCCACGTGGTCAGCAGGAACAGCGCCAGGGCCAGCCGGGAGGAAGTAACAACCAGCAGGGCGGCAGGCAGCAGAATCGTCCGCAGCAGCAGGGCGGACCGAAGCAGCAACAGGGTAATCGTCCTGCGCAACCTCCGAAAAATAATCCAGGTAACCAGGAGCAGAAACCTTCAGCGCAGGCCGGGAACAGACCGCAGCAAAATCCCAACAGGAATAACCAGCAGGGAGGCGCAAAGCCGCAGGGCAACCGTCCGCCAAGGCCACCGCGCCCGCAGCAAGGGCCGCCACCTCCGCCAAAAGAAAATAATTAATATGAAAGGCTGTTCCGGAATGAGCAGCCTTTTTTGTGAAAGGAGATCAATGGTTCGGGAGACAATGAACAGACCCTTATAGCTTTATGCTATCTTTGCAAAAACAGATCCGGATCACATGATAGCGATAGATAATAAACTGATTAGTGATGAAGTGCTCGACGAGCAGTTTGTCTGTGATCTTACGAAATGCAAGGGCGGTTGCTGCGAAGACGGTGATGCAGGCGCTCCGCTCGAAGATTGGGAAATGAAAGAGATCAATGATCACTATGAAGCGATCAAGCCTTATATGACGCCCGAAGGAATCCGCGAAATAGAACGTCAGGGAAAATATATTTACGATAAAGAATTCGGCTGGGTAACACCTACGATCAATGGTGCGATCTGTGCTTATGGATTCAGGGATGAAAAGGGTATTATTAAATGTGCAGCAGAACAGGCGTATAATGACGGAAAACTGGATTGGAAAAAACCGGTGAGCTGCCATCTTTTCCCTATCAAAATACAGAAAAGCCGCCGCGACCCCGATATGGAGTATGTGAATTATGAACCACGGGAAGATCTTTGCAAAGCTGCCTGCAGTCTTGGAGAAAAATTAAAAGTACCGGTATATATATTCTTAAAAGAAGCATTGATCCGTAAATACGGCGAAGATTTTTACGAAGCACTGGAAGCGGTTGCCGGATACAAAAAAAATAATGACTAAGCTGCGCATATGAAAGACACAGCTGCATCCTTTATAGCTAAAAGCACCATCAAAGCTGCCGATCTCGAACACCGGCGCAAGATCAATTTTAATATAGGCAGGTACAATGCGGTTGTTCCGCAAGGGAAAAAGCAGTTTGCAGACATGGCCGGAGCGCGGGAGCGTGCCAAGAACGCAAAATGGAATGCAATAGAACATCTCGATACATATCTCGAAATGTTCGAACAGAAAATAACTGCCCGCGGCGCAAAAGTGATCTGGGCCGAAGATGCTGCAGCAGCACTCGATGAAGTGGGCCGGATCTGCCGTGAACGCAATTGCAAAACCCTAGTGAAAAGCAAGAGCATGGTAACAGAGGAAATACACCTCAACCATTACCTTGAAACACAGGGGATAGAAAGTATCGAAACCGATCTCGGAGAATACATCCAGCAGCTCGATGGCGAGCCTCCATACCACATTGTAACACCTGCCATGCACAAAAGCAAGGAAGATGTAGCACGTCTTTTTGCAGATAAACTGGGTGTTCCTGCGGGTTTAACACCGGAACAGCTTACTCTTATCGCACGCAATAAACTCCGTGAAAAATATATTCAGGCTGAAGTAGGTGTAACCGGTGCCAATTTTATTGTTGCAGATGCCGGTGGCATTGCTTTAACCGAAAATGAAGGAAATGGCAGGCTGAGCATGGCCTGGCCTAAAACACATATTGTTATTGTAGGAATAGAGAAGGTAATACCATCGATGCATGACCTGCCTTTGTTCTGGCCCTTGCTGGCTACTTATGGAACCGGCCAGCAGGTAACGGTTTATAATACTTTGATCACCGGCCCGCGCCAGCCCGGCGAAACAGACGGACCGGAAGAAATGTTTGTGATCCTGCTGGACAATGGCCGCACCAATCTCCTTGCCAATCCCGCTACAAGAGAAGCATTGTACTGCATCCGTTGCGGCGCCTGTCTGAATGCATGCCCTGTATACAAAAATATCGGCGGACATGCTTATGAAACAACCTATAGCGGACCTATCGGAAAAGTGATCACACCGCATCTGCGCGGTATGGAAGATTATAAACACCTCAGTTATGCCTCATCCTTATGCGGCAACTGTACAGAAGTATGCCCGGTAAGGATCAACCTGCATGAATTATTGCTGGAAAATCGTCGAGAAGCAGTAACGCAGGGTACCAGTTCCCTGGCAGAAAGGCTGGCCTGGAAAGCCTGGAAAACGGCAAGCCTCAACCGCGGCATGATGAATATGGGTAATGGTAAAATGAAGAACTGGGTAGTGAATAAAGTATTCAAAGGCTGGACCACCCACCGCAGCGAACTGGATTTCAGCAGTAAAACCTTTAACGAACTCTGGCGCGAAAAAAATAAATAACAAACAGATTAATTCTCCTGCTGTGCGGCAATGACAGCACGTTGTTTGCGCAGACTTCTGTTAACCATGAATACACCGGCAAGCGTAATAACCGAACCTGCCAGGATTTTGAAAGTAAGATGCTCATCCAGCAGCATGGAGCCTATCAGAATTGCAACAATGGGATTGATATACGCATACAGTGCAGCAATTGCCGGCTCCAGGTGTTTCATAGAGTAGATGAATGCAATGAACGTGATTACGGAACCCGCAACGATCAGGTAAGAAATTGCTGCCCATGATTCCAACGGAATACGGTTGATGGGTAGAAAATCCCCGTTCAGTTTAGCCATAACAAAGAGGATCACGGAACTGATCAGCATTTCCCAGCCTGTGGCATAATAAGGATTCAGTTTCAGTTTATTCCTCGCAATAATGACCGTGCCGATGCTCCATGAAAGCATGGCAATAAATGATAAGAGAACACCCCACATATACCCTTCGGGATGATTATAGAATGCATGGTCGTAAAATACAAGGCCGATACCTCCGATCCCCAGTACGATTCCCAGGAATGTCAGCAAGGTGATCCTTGTATTTTTAAAGAAAAGCAGATCGATCAGTACAACCGACAATGGATATAATGCAGCGATCAGCGCTGCCATACCACTCGGAACATATTTCAAGGCGAGTGTGGCAAAACCGTTCGCAAGTACGAACATAAGGAAAGCCATCAGCACCAGCCAGCCGAATGTTTTACGATCCGGAACCCGATAGCCTTTGAGCAGGAAGAATACAAGAAAGAAAGTGCCGGCAATAAACTGCCTGATGGCGGCTATCTCCAGCCCCGGTACATGTTTTACACCGATCTTACTGGTAACCCATGTGGTGCCCCAGACAATGCTGGTAACCGCAAGTGCTCCATACGCTTTTTGCTTGCTCATTCCTGTTTCCCATGCTGTTTATGATCGGGGCCGGCTGGCCCCGATCATAAGTTTTTTATATTAGTGCCTGAAATGTCTTGTGCCGGTCATTACCATAGCAAGTCCATGTTCAACACAATAGCTGATACTGTCTTTATCTCTCACGGAACCGCCAGGCTGTATAAATGCTTCAATGCCCGCTGCATGCGCGATCTGTACACAGTCATTGAACGGAAAGAATGCATCTGATGCGAGCACCGCTCCTTTTAAATCAAAATTGAATTGTTTTGATTTTTCAATGGCGTGTCTTAATGCATCGATACGGCTGGTTTGTCCGCAGCCTTTACCAACAAGCTGTTTGTTTTTTACCAGTGCAATAGCATTGCTCTTAAGGTGTTTACAAACAAGGTTGGCAAATGCCAGGTCTTCTTTTTCTGCTGCAGTTGTTTCACGGCCGCCGCTTTCTTCCCATTTGCTGTAGTTGCCTTCATCTGCACCCTGCTCCAGTATGCCGTTCAGGATCGCTTTGGATGGGGTACGTAATACAGGTCGGGTTGTTTTTAATTGCAGCAGGATTCTGTTTTTCTTGCTTCTGAGTATTTCAAGCGCATCTGCATCGAATGCCGGCGCGATCAGTACTTCAAAGAAAATTTCGTTGATGGCATCGGCAGTTGCTTTATCGATAGTGCCGCTGCTTACCAGCACGCCGCCAAATGCACTTTCACTGTCGCCGGCGAGTGCCGCATCCCAGCTTTCTTTTACAGTTGGTCTGCTGGCAATACCGCAAACATTGGTATGCTTGATGATCGCAAAAGTTGTTTCATTGAATTCGCCGATGAGTTGTACGGCGGCATCAACATCAACCAGGTTATTATATGAAAGTTCCTTTCCGTTGAGCTGCTCAAATAATTCCTGCAGGTTGCCGCGGAATGCAGCCTGCTGGTGTGGATTTTCACCATAACGCAATACCTGGCCCGGGTTAAAGTAATTGCTGATGGCAATATCATAATGCATTACCACTTCAAAGGCTTTTGCAGCAAAGCCTTTACGCTGTTCCAGGCTGGTTTCTCCTTTCTGGTCTCTCAGGAGTTGTTCAAGTTTACTGTAATCGTCTTTGGCTGCAACAACAACAAGGTCCTTAAAGTTTTTTGCTGCTGCGCGGATCATTGAAGGTCCGCCGATATCGATCTTTTCAATAATGGCTTTTTCCTCGGTGGTATTACGTAAGGTTTCTTCAAAAGGATACAGGTCTACGATCACCAGGTCGATTTCAGGGATATTATAAGCCCTCATTTCTTCCAGGTCCTGCGGCTCATAACGGCGACCGAGTATACCGCCGAAGATTGCGGGATGCAGTGTTTTTACACGACCACCCAGAATAGAAGGGTAGGTTGTCAGACTCTCAACAGCTACGCAGGGAATACCCAGGTCTTCGAGAAATTTCTGGGTGCCGCCGGTAGAGTAAATAGTAATACCCAGCTCGTGCAGATTCCTGGCAATAGGTTCCAGCCCGTCTTTATAAAAAACGGAAATGAGTGCAGATTGAATTTTCTTTTGCATGATCAAATAAAGTCTTTAAGCCCGCCGGGGCCAAATGATAAGAAATAGGCTAGTAAAAGTCAGAGTGCCATCACCAATGCCCCTTGCTCAGGGATGGAATGGTGGCGCAAATGTAGGCTGTCTGCCTCTTTTTTCCAGAATCCTATTTTCCACAAGGGATTGCTGCTGTCGAATACATACATTTTACAGTCAAAAAAAGCGGTCAGCTCTGCAATCCGGACACGGGGATTGCTTCTGAGTATGATCATATCCACCGGAACCGGCTTTGCCGGGTATGGCTTTCCCGGCGGTTCAGCCAGGTACAGGATCGATTTCCCCCCGATGGTAAGCACCTCGTTACTGAAGCGCAGGCCGGTCAAAGCATCTCCAGCAGGGCCGACCCCATGTAAAATCCGCGAAGCTGTAAGTGCTGTATTCGCAGAACTGTATGCCGCTGTGTTTTTCTCTGCCAGGTCACCTGCAAAACAATGATAGAACCGGCCGATGTAAATGTCTGACAAACTTTGCCGGGGCAGGTTGTATACGACCAGTATCCGCTGCCTGTCGCGCCTGAATGAATAATAACAATCCAGCCCGCAAAACACTGTTATAGCAGCTATAGCCATTAAAAATGACAGCCTGTTTTTATACCAAAGCCAGTAAGCAATCGCGCCGGTGAAAGAATATAAGAGCAATTGCTGTAAAAAGCTGATGGAAATATTCCCGGTAACGGCGTATGGGATCCGGTCCGTTCGCCCTATGATACCATTCATTGCCTGTACCAATATGCCGATGCAGCGCCCCAGTATTGTATTCAGCACCGGAACCGGCGCAAGAACCAGTAATAGCATACTGCCGTATAAAACAAGACCGGATAGAGGTACAGCAAAAAAGTTTGAAAGAAGGAAGAGATTCGGGAATTGGTGAAAATAATAAAGCAATAAAGGCAAGGTAAGTACCTGTGCGGCTAATGTTACTGCGTTCAGCTGACAGATAAGGTCAAGTAATTTGTTCCTGCATGTAATACAGCGGTAGATCGGCTTCTGAAACAGCAGGATGCTGAGCACTGCAGCATAGGAAAGCTGGAATCCCGTATCCCATAAGTAGTACGGGTTGTATAGTAAAAGGAAAAATGCAGATGCGGCGAGCGTATTGAAGGTATTGGACTTCCGGTTAAGACCTTCACCTGCAATAATAAATGAGAACATCACTGCAGCGCGTAAAATAGAAGCGCCTGCACCCGCGAGCAGACTGAACCCCCAAAGAATAAAAAGTATCACCAGCGATTTTACGATCAATACCCATTTTCTCCGGCCCGCAAAATTGGAAAGACAAACCAGCATGCCATAGATCATCGCGAGGTGCATGCCGCTGATGGCAATGATATGTACAACGCCGGTATTGCTGTAAGATTGCAGCAGGGTTTTGTCCAGGTCGTTACGGTAGCCGATCAGCAATGCTTCTGCCACACCCGCTTCCTTTGGCCCGGGCAGGTATTTTTTCAAACATCCGAGTATGTATTGCTGCAACCTGTATAAACATTGCTGAAACCAGCCGGCTTCATTGCCGGGCAGCACTGTGTAATCTTTTGGATTGATGAATGCCTGGAAGAAAATATGCTGCATGCGGCAATACTCCCTGTAATCAAACATGCCCGGATTACCAGTTTCAGGGACCTGTTGCAGCGGCGCATAAAGTATGAGCTTTGTACCCATTGCAGGCAGGACAGGCGTACTGTCTTTTTTAAAATAAAGGATTATTTTTCCTTCTTCCGCCACCCATTTCCCATCCCGGTAAAAAGCATGCAGATCTGCAGTGGCTTTATAGGAACGCGCTTTTTCCAGCGCGTTCTCTGTAAGCGTTACGAGTACCGGCATGCCTCGGGTATAATTTTTACGCGGATCATGCTTTTGCCTGACACATACAAGCAGGATGCCGGTTGTAAAGAGCAACAGCTGTATGGCTGTGCCTGCAAGCGGGCGGAAAGCATAGCGTTTTTCAATTGGCAGCAACCTGTATAGTATAAGCACTACTGCAGATGCCAGTAACAGGCAAATACAGATCAGCCAGCCTGCCTGAAGGTAATAGGCACATAAGATGCCGGCAATCAATGCAGGCAGCAACCTTATGAAAGGTGCGGTTTTCCAGAATATGCCCTGTTCACGGATCATGGAGTAAACTTAGCAGGCGGGGATCAGTTTTAAAACGGAGACAGACAAATCAGGTATTAATGCTTATAAAAGGAAAGGTATTAATACGGTCGGGTATTTTCAGAGCTGCGCAGCATAACTTATTTTGTGCTGAATATGCAATCCGGAAAATATACTATTGCAATAATAGATGGAAGCGCAGACAGGCAACAACTACCTGCCGACATAGATCTCGCGCAGCACGACTTCTCCGGTTCCGGTGATGCCGCTGCATTTTCAGTTGCAGATACAGCACATGCTACCGCAATGGTAAAAACGATTCTTTCCATCGCACCTGTTGTACGTATTCTTTCACTGAAAGTAACGGATCAGTGGGGCATGCCGGATCTGGAAGCTGTAAATAATGCATTGCAATGGATCGCAGCACAGGAGCATATTGACCTTGTGTGTATAGCAGCGGCAGACTGGAGCAATTGTGTTTCCTGCGGGGATGCCTATCCTGAAACTGCTGTTTTGTTAGATCTGCTTATACATAAAGGCATCATTATCGTTGCACCAGCCGGTAACTGGTTTTCAGAATTTGACGAAACTGATGGAATGGCCTGGCCTGCGATACATCCTGGCGTGGTCAGCGTTGGTGCGATCATCCGTAATGCAGCTGATAAAATAATATTACATCCCGACAGCCAGCGTTTGCACCACATAAATGAATCCGGTTCATATACCACCGTTTTTGCGTTCCCCGGCGAACCCGGCAGAACCAGCGGCGCAGTGGCAACAATTGCAGGATATATGGCACTGATGCAGTCCGCCACGCAGACTTCTGTAAAAGAAATGCTTGCGCAGCGGACAAACCAGTTATTATTGAACGATGGCAGGTATTGGCCCTGCTGGACTACTTAACACAGCGTATTTATTCCGAGAAGGCTTCTATTGATGCAGGAATAAACACGGCAATGCTGATCACAAGGGTTACGCCGCATAATGCTAGTTTTGCTTTCGGATTTTTGGCCAGTTTCAGGAAAGAGATTGCACTGGTTACTTTCGAAACCTCACTGAAGAAAGTTCTCGTAAACTTCAGGGTAGCTTTCTTGCCGGTATTCTTCGTAAAAAACACAAAATTTATTCCCCTGATAATAGCACTGACCCCGAAGAAGAATCCTTCAATGCCTTTTAGTGCTTCTCCGCTTGGCGTACCTTCATTGAAGCAGTAAGTCCAGCGGCAGAATACGGCCATGCCGCCCAATGTCCAGCACAGGTAATCTCCGAGATTCGTACTGACTTTATCATCCATCAGCGTTGTGCTTATTTCGAATATCAGACCACCGAAGCCTAATATCGGTACAATAATGGAAGAGAGGCTGTCATACTTTCCTTTCAGGAAATCTTTTCCTTTTGTAAAACCATCTTTTGCTTTTTCAAACAGGGTTACGGGTTCGTAGAACGGGTCCGGTTTCTTGGTTACTACTGATGTTGCGCCTCCTGCCATTTCTTTGATGGAATAAAATGTGTCTGTAATGGCCGTGTATATTCCATAGGCCGGCATAGCCAGTGTTGCAAGCGCTTTCATATTCTTCACCGATATCCACGACGAATTCTGAAGCGATAGCTTGCCATACGCTGGCGCCAGTGTATGGCCTTCTTTGACCGGTGAGGACTTGAAGAACATTTTATACATCACCGTTGCCGGGATGGCTACCATCAGCATAACCGCATCGATGATCCTGAAGGAGATATCTGCATCTTCATCGGTAAAGAATTTGTAGATCTTTTCGATAAAAGGGAAGCGGATACGCAGCAGGCCCAATTCCCTGACTGCCTGTATAATCTGCCCGAGCAGTTCAAACAATTCATAAATGAGGATCTTGGCGGTTGCCAGCACTCCTGTAATGCTGTTGAGACCTACCACTTTAATGATCTCGAAAATGGTTGAAAAGCTGATGTCGCTCAGTTTCTGCAAACGCCCTTCAATAATAACCCCGAGGTCTTTTTTGATGGCATCGTAAATGAGCATGATCGCATCAAATGATTTTGTGGCAGTCTTTGCAGCAAATTTTTTCAATGCAGTAATCAGTGTTTCCAGCGGGTTCTTACCTTCAATGGTCACGATATTATCCATCACCTTCTGGAACTCTTTCTGTATGGTGGCAAATATGCTGTTGCCCATCATTTTATCAGAAGCTGATTCTTTGTCCGGATCATTCTTCAGTTTATTGGCCGGGTCTTCTTTTTTATCCTGCTCTATACCTGCCAGTTTTGCTTTTTCATATTCCGGTCCCTTCAGATCCTGTACTTTTTCGATCATATCATCGATCACCGAAATGATCGGCTCGCGCAGCTTTACTACTTTTTTTCCGAGACCAACCAGACCCTGATCGAAAAACTGTACAAACGCATCTCTCACACGAATGATATCCTGCCAGTCGAATACCATTTTTGCCCAGCTCACCACTTTCTCAAAACCCACTTTGATCTCGTTGAACATACTTTCGAAAAAGCTGCCGATCTGCTCCAGTCTTTTGATCACAAATGCCTTGATCTTTCCGCCGATCTCGCAGATAAGGTGGAAGGCCTTTTTCGCACCTTCTTTTACCTGCTTCAGTGCAATGGTCCAGCCTTCTGCCAGCAGATCCGATGCATTCCGGAAAAAGTCGCTGATATTATTATCTGGCAAAACAGTTTTATACGATAACGCAAAACTGCCCGGTATTAATGCCTGCAGCCCTTCATTACCCGAACGTACGGCCCAGAGGTAGCCATCAGACGATATATTACTTTCCACATCTGCAGCAAGGAATGAACTGAATGGTGCACTTGCCTTTGCTTTCCAGATGCCCGGGATACCGGTATTGGTGTTGTTTCCGTATGCAGACACCTGGCGTAAGGCTTCTGCAATGGAAGAAAGCGAAGCTGCTGCATTCGGCTTGGTGAGCTCTTTGGGCAGCATGGATACGGTATGGCCCGATTCGTTCGGAACGGTTGCTTTTTTCAGATCGGTATCCGTTACTCCCTGCATTTTTTCCATTAATGTACTGGCCGGGTTCACGTCTATCACCTCATTCACACCATCTACTGCAATGCGATAAAATGCCGGCAGGTAATTATGCGCCTTATCATAAATAGTAACGGCACCATTGAGATCCGTGGAAGTGGTAAAGGATTTGCCTGGACCTACAAATACAGACCGGCCGTTAATGATCAGTTGCGACAGGATGGATGCGCTGATCGTCAGGTCTCTGAACTGCACGGGCAGGCCGTCTGCATCTAATAATCTTGCCGTGGTGCTGAAGCAGGTGATCTTACGGCTCTTTTCTTCGTCTTTCAGAGTGAGCGGTGTTTCAGTCCAGCTGCCGGTAATTTCATCGCGCATCAGGAAGAGCGACTGGTTCTGTTTGTTCACAATGATCAGTGAAGCGGTAAGGTGCTTATCACCTTCGGCTACGGCTATTTCCGCGATCTCTTTTTCAACCAGTACTTCGTTCCAGTTTTTATCGCCCGCTTTTTTGTAAAACATATATAATTCATCAGCAGCAGTCAATGCCCAGATCGTAGTATCTCCGTCTGCCTCTTCCGTAACGATCAGGTCATTGATCTTCGGAAGCTTGCCCGGAGCGGCTATCGTTACAAGTTTGCCGCGCAGATGTTTGCTGACCTGGTCATAGGGCAACATGTGAATACCATCGCCGCCGAAATAGATATTGGTGCCGTAATCACCATCTTCATCTTCCTGCACCCGGCCGATGTCGATCACATGAGCCTGTTCAGGACAGGCCACCAGGTTACCGGTTGTAACATCAATCGTCGATTCATCATCATCCGGATCGAACTCCGGAAACGGCCGGTATGACAACTTTGTTTTGTTCTTTTCTGCTCCCAGTACAAACAATCCTGCACCCCCCACCGGCGCAACGCCGGCTTCGAATTTCCGGATATCGTTCAGTTGCAGGGAGGCTTCGAATGCAATGGCTTTATTGAATGTTGGCCTTGTTGCCGAAGCATTCATCAGGTACATGACCGGTCCTTCTTTTTTCGAATTGCCCGACAGTATGATTGTCTTCTCGCCATTTTTGTTCATGATCCGTAATGCATCGATCGTAACATCTGCGTCGGAACGGGTGCCGTAATTTTTCCAGTTGATTTCATCCCAGTCGGCCTTACTGCTGTTGATATTATTGCAGACGAAGATCCTGCTTCTGAGCGGCGAATTTTCTTCTTTTACTGCGACAGCGATGGTGATACCTTCTTCATCGGAATGGAAAGCATCAACAGCGGTAACTTCAGGTGTATCGCCGCCGTACTTTTTAAATTGCTCATTGTCACTTAAAGTGTACTGGATCCAGCCGTCTGCAGGCCCGTTGTAGCAGACAAGGCTCAGCTGGTTGTGATTGCCGATGGAAAGTACCATGGGTGTGGAAATATTGCCTTTACGGTTGGGCAGACTGATCACACGTCTCTGGTATTTGCCGATCCGGTCAGAATCAGACATAGACTCAAGTCCGAAAGCGCGGGAAGATTCTATATAATCAACAATATCATTGCCGATGGTCAGCTGCAGCTTTTCCTTCGATGCTAAATTGATTTTGGAAACATTGGGTTCCTGGTTCATAATAACAGTCAGTTAATTGGTTGATATAATGGTTGAAGGATCGGTCAGGCTTCCGGTGTTTTATAGATGGCGTCTATGAACAGATCTCCGCTGCCTGAAAAATGCGGACGCTGGTAAAGCAGTACACCGCCGCCGGGGGGAATGAATGCATAGTTGGTCATGTCGATGCTGAATTTGCCGATCATATCATTAACCAGGTTAGCCAGTTTGGCACCGATGGCTGTTTGTGTGGCCGAAAGTGCATCGCGGAGGGATGGGTAAGGAATGAACGTGTTCTTCAGCGCATCTCCGATGAAGTTCTGAATGCTGATATAACCAGTGCTGTCTGTGTCGAGGATCAGTTTCTCGAATTTGATCTTGTCTTTCAGCTTTGGCTTTACACTGAATTGCGAAAGCATATCATCTCCATCCAGTTCGTCGGCTTTTCCTTCCAGCAGGATGGTGCCGCTGAATTTCTGTGTGCCTTTTATTTTCTGCGAACCCACTTCAACATTGATGCTTTTGAAAAGCAGGCTGGCTTCTATTTCCAATACCGCAGCGGCATTGACAAAAATGTTTCCCTCAAACAGCAGCTCGTTTGTGCCTGGCTGTGGTTTAAAAGAGATCGTCCAGCTGGAGTGCTGGTTGATTCGGAAGATCAGGTCTGCAATTTTGGAAAGTATCCCCCATGAAAAACTCAGTATGTCGCCGATGGTTGAACGTTCCAATGCATTGAGAATAGCCTGGCGGACAGAATCAACGGCACGCACTTCTACAGAAGAGGTTTCGAAAAGATAATCCCAGGTGTAATAGTTGTCCTGCAATACCGGTAATGCTTTTTCATACACTTTTGAAACATCGGTACGAAGTGCGGAGCGGTCCAGCAGTTTTTTAAAAAGCGGTGCGAAATAACTGTACATGAACGTGTTTTTGCTGATCACCAGTACTCCGGCAACAGAGCCTTTGGTACTGCCCAGCATTTGCGGCTGCACCCATGCATGCGGCATTTTTTTCTTTGCTGTTTCGATATTACGGGGCAGCTGCCGGCCACCGAACATTCCCAGGTAATCCAGTGTGGGTGCCGAAGATGCACGGTTGATGCCATAAGTATAATCCGAGAGTGATAAGGTTGGTACAAATGAGGAGGGCGTCATCCGTACAACTGTTCCGAGCATGAAATCTTTATTCAGCATATTGCCTTTGGTAAGTTCGTTCAGTGCTTTTTTGGCTACCGTCAATGCTTTGTTGTCAACATCTTCCGGAACTCCTTTTATATCGGTTGCTTTCAGTTTGGTGATATCGATATGTGTGAGTTCCAGGAAAAGATATTCGAGGCTGAAAACCGATTCGCTTAAGCTGGGGTCATTTGCTTTGGCATTGTTCATAATAGCTACTGCATCATTATAGCTTTCTTCGTCGGCTGTTTTTAAGGTGCTGAGGTTGGTTTTTCTTTTACCCAGTTCCGTTACGAACGAAAATGACCAGTTCCTGACCTTCTCTTCTGCAAGCATTTTGTCCGAATTGTAATAAACGGTGCCGGACTCAAGCTTCAATGTTACCTGCACCTGCAGTGACCCTGCATTCTCCGCGGAGAGACTGATGGTCGGTGCTGCTATTTTAACATCCAGGCCTTCTTTTGTCTGTTCGCCGTTGTTGTTCTTCAGTCTTAGCTGAAGCATGTCTTTGATCTGTTTGGTCTTTTTCCATGCTGCCCATGCTGTTTTTAATCCGCCATTGATCGCTTTTTCGCTGATGGCGAGGCACATGTCAAAATCCTGCAGCTGGTTTTCCGAGTTGGTTTCCATTTGGTGTATTTATAAGGTTGGGTAAAGGATGTTGCAATGCGGGGATATAAAAAAACTGCTGCGGAAGAATTCCGCTGACGTATGCACGTATAGGCATACAGATATGGATTGTAGTGCAACACAGCAGTTCATTTTGGGATAAAAAAAATTGTGCAATTGTATCAGTAAGAAACACATTACCGAACAATGCACAGGGTCAAGACGAATTTCAATAAATTATATGGCAAATACAAGCGGCAAACGAAAAGAAATGTGAATATGACAAATTAATAGCATTGTATAATAGTGGTACCGGGGAAAATAACCCCAATAAAAAACCGTAAGCGAGAATTTCGGCTTACGGTTTTTTGCAACTGTGCAGGTGCACGGTACTATTATTTACTCAGGTTCATGCTTCTTTCTTTATAAAGCGTGCGGAAATAAGGATCGCGCAGGTCTTTGATAAAGCGGATGGCTTCACCGGTACTTTTCATTTCTGGTCCGAGTTCTTTGTTTACGCCCGGGAATTTTTCAAAGCTGAATACCGGTTCCTTGATCGCGTAGCCGTCCAGTTTTTTCTCCATGGTGAATTCTGTCAGCTTTGCTGCGCCGAGCATTACTTTGGTAGCAATGTTCAGGTAAGGGATCTGGTATGCTTTTGCAATGAATGGTGTGGTCCTCGATGCACGCGGGTTGGCTTCGATCACATATACTTTACCATCTTTAATGGCAAACTGGATATTGATCAGGCCCTTGATATTGAGCGCGCGTGCAATCTTCTCACTGTAATATTCCATCGTTTCCACCACAAGCGGGGTCAGGTTGAATGCCGGAAGTACCGCATTCGAATCGCCGGAGTGGATACCTGCGGGCTCAATATGTTCCATTACACCCATGATATGGAAATTCTCTCCGTCGAAGATGGCATCCACTTCCGCTTCCTGGCAACGGTCGAGGAAATGGTCGATCAGGATCTTGTTACCCGGCAGGTGTTTTACCAGGCTGATCACCGCTTTTTCCACTTCTTCATCGTTGATCACGATACGCATTCTTTGTCCGCCCAGTACATAACTTGGCCTTACCAGCACCGGATAACCAACGTTGTTGGCTACTTCAATGGCTTCTTCAGCTGTATAGGCAGTGCCGTATTGCGGATAAGGGATGTTGAGTTCTTTCAGCAGGTCACTGAAACGGCCGCGGTCTTCGGCGATATCCATGCTGTCGAAAGAGGTTCCGATGATCTTGATACCTTTTTCCGTGAGACGTTTTGCGAGTTTGAGTGCGGTTTGTCCGCCCAGCTGCACGATCACACCTTCCGGTTTTTCGAGCTCGATGATTTCCCATAGATGCTCCCAGAATACCGGCTCAAAGTACAGTTTGTCTGCCATATCGAAATCTGTAGACACAGTTTCGGGATTGCAGTTTACCATAATAGCTTCATAACCGCATTCTTTGATGGCGAGAAGGCCGTGAACGCAACAATAATCAAATTCGATTCCCTGGCCGATCCTGTTCGGGCCGCTGCCCAATACAATGATCTTTTTTTTGCCTGAAGGAATAGATTCGTTGGAGTTAAGTGTAGGATTCATTTTCGAAAGATTGCGCAAAATTAGGGGTATGAGGTAAGTTTTGAGCGATTTTTTTAAAAAGAATGCCCGGAACCTCGTTCAGCTTGCTTCATATCTCTTTTTATTCTTCGCGTTTTCCCCACATCTGGCAGCGGTTGCGCCATTCCTGTTTCACTTTTTCCCTTTCCTCCGGCGTCATGCCGTGCCATTTTTCCTTGAGCTCTTTTTTCCAGGAATGATCCCTGTGTTTACCCCAGCCGCCGCGGATACCGCCAAACAGGATCTTGCAGAGGATCAGCAGGCCGGCTGCCTGCCAGAAGCTGATCGCGGGAACGGTAAACAGTGCAGTTACCACGTGGTTCCACAGGTACATCACCAGCAGGCTCAGCAGCGATGCAATAGCCGCCACCATGATGATACAGCCGATTATTTTCTTCATCCAGAATTTCTTGTTCATTTTATTCAGTTTATTCAGTTCGTTAATAATTCGTCGCGCAGGATCGATAACCGCTCCCGCAGGTGTAAAACGGCGTAACGTTTCCTGCTCAGCAGGGTGTTGATCGTCTCGCCCGTTTTTTCGGCAATCTCCTTGAATGGAACACCTTCAATCTCGTTAAGCACAAATACATCCCGTTGCGCCGCAGGCAATTCATCCAGCGCACGGTGCAGGGTTTCCCAGAACAGGTTCTTCAGGTATTCGGTTTCCGGGTTGCCGGTATCGTCAAAAAACAATTCCGACCAGTCGAAACTGGTTTCATTGTCGGGGCCGCTGTACAGATCGTCCAGCAGTTCCGGTTTTTTCTTGCGCTGTTTATCGGTGATCTTGTTGCGGGTTACTGTGAACAGCCAGCCCGTAAGCTGCTCTATCGGCCTGGTATTGCCGACCAGCTGGTAAAAAACATCCTGCAGAATGTCTTCCGCATCAGCTTCATTGGCCACCCGCTTACGGATAAATCCCATCAAACGTTTACTATACGTATTGATGATATCGGTAATATTACTTTTTCGGGCCTCGGCCATGCTTATTGGTATCGGTATCGCCTTGTCCATGGTAAACAGGTAGACGGACGGCACATTTAAATATTGCAGCAAGCTAATTATTTTCAACAGCTATTTTGTTCCCCGCACCGGAAAAGAATAGCTGCCGCAGTTAATTCGTACCTTTATAATAGTACAAAAAGGGATTTATGGAATTTGGACGGGTACCCGAATCAGCATTGAACCAGATCGGTTTTTCGTTACCTGCAGAACCGCAGTTCAACAAGGATGTGCTGAAAGGTAAACGGGTTGCTCACCCCAAAGTATACCTTGGTTGCGCCAAATGGGGTCGCACTGAATGGATCGGAAAGATCTATCCGCCCAAGACCAAAGAGAAAGATTTCCTGGAGCATTATGTAAAACATTATAACAGCATTGAGCTGAATGCCACGCATTATAAAATTTATGACGCGGAAGGAATTGCGAAATGGGCCGCCAAAGCCGGAAACAGGGATTTTAAATTCTGTCCTAAAATGTACCAGGGTGTTACACATCGCGGCCGGCTGGATGATAAAGATTTCATCACTACAGCCTTCCTCGAAGGGATCCTGGCATTCGGCAGGCATCTCGGACCCGTTTTTGTACAGGTGAGCGATACATTCTCGCCGGCCAGAAAGGAAGAATTGTTCAAATACCTTCGCTCACTGCCGCAGGATCTGCAGTTTTTCCTGGAAGTAAGACATCCCGACTGGTTTGCCAAACAACCGGAGCGCACCGCATTGTTCGATACATTGAAAGAACTCAACATAGGAGCGGTGATCACAGATACCAGCGGGCGGCGTGATTGCGCGCACATGCATCTTACCGTTCCCAAAACCTTTATCAGGTATGTGGGCAACAGCCTCCACCCAACGGATTATACACGGGTAGACGAATGGATTGAACGTATGAAATACTGGCTGGACAAGGGCCTGAAAGAACTGTACTTTTTCATGCACATGCACGATGAGGCATTCTCGCCCGAACTGACGGTCTATATGGTTGATAAGCTCAATAAAGAATGCGGCCTGGATCTGAAGAAACCGGTTTTCACGCTTCCGCCTTTATTTTAGGCCTGCGGCCTTTGAAAGATTATTCCTCATGACCGTAGGTCATAAATTATATAGCGTATGAAAAAAATAGTCAGCATCTGTTTCGCAGCTGTGTTCCTGCTTGCCTGCTCTGGCATCAAGGTATTTAACACCGAATCAGCGGAGAATGTAAATCCTGCGGATTACAAAACATTCGGTTTTTATGAACTGAAAGCTTCCGGCGACACGATCACGCGGGGCTTTCCTTCGCGGGTGAATATACTGCAGACTGCAATCCAGGAAGAACTTACAGCGCGAGGTTACACACGTAACGATCAGCACCCCGATCTGCTGGTGAATATCGGTATAGTGATTAAACAGGAGATCCAGACCCGGCAGACCGACTGGCAGACTGATGGCAGGGTTGCTTATATCGGGCAGCGTAATTACTCCTGGAAGAGCACTGAAGTGGAGGTTGGCCGTTACAGGGAGGGAACTGTAACCATACACCTGGTAGATGCCAGGCAGCAAAAGATGATCTGGAAGGGTTCTGCACGTGGTGTGCTTCCGGATAAAGCGGAAGTGGCTACCAAAACAGTGCGTAAGGGTATGCACCAGCTGTTTGCAAAATATCCGTACCGCGCTTCCTGATTATTTCGCCTGGCAGAGTTCTTCCCATCTGGTGGTATAACGCGGGCTGCGCAGGTCCTGCCGCATTTTCCAGTTGCGTTCTGTACCGGAAGCGGCGAATTTCAACACGTCGTCACGCATGGCGAAATTGATATTGTCCATCATGCTCATCAGCATCCTTGCATTGCTGTCTGTGGCCGGGCGGAACAGGTTACCCTGTATGGAATGATCGGGTACGATACCGCTGAGCATCACACCGGCTTTCTTGTAAAGTTTTCCCTCTTCGTATAACCGGTCTGCCAGCGAAACTGCAGGCTTGATGAGTTCATTTGTAATGGATGTGGCAGCGGGTAAACTGGTATAACTGCTGATGCTTGGCCCATGCCTGAATGTGGTCTGGTGCGAATCTTCTTTTGGTACGATGAATACGCTGATAATGCTGGCGGCACCACGCTGGCGGCGTAATTTTTCAGCGGCGCGGGAAGTATAAGTGGCGATGGCTTCGCGGATATCACAGAGCCTGGAAACAGGGCTGCCGAACATCCGTGTGGTAGCGATCATTTTTTTATTTACCAGCGGATCTTCCATCTCGATGCTTGGCATTCCGTTCAGTTCGCGAAGCAGGCGCTCGCCGGTAACACCGCCCAGGAACCGGCTACCCCAGGCTGGTCCCTGGCGTGCAAGGTCGTAGGCGGTCTCGATGCCAAGTCCCCTGAGCTTTACCGCATGCCTGTAACCAATACCCCAGACATCTTCAATGGGTGTTTTCTGCAAAGCCTGTTCTGTCTTGCGTTTGGTGTCGAGCACCAGCACACAGTTGGTGGCCTGCTTGTGTTTTTTTGCAAGCCGGTTGGCGATCTTACTAAGTACTTTGGTTGGCGCCACACCGATGGAAACTGCAATACCCGTCCACTGTTCCACCGTTTCGCGCAGCTGCATCGCCGCCTGTGATAACTGCATCAGCGGTATGTGTTCGAGATTGAGGAAAGCTTCATCAACGGAATATACTTCCACGCAGCCGGGCGGTAATTGTGTACGCAGGGTTTCCATCACACGCCAGCTGAGATCACCGTAAAGATGGTAGTTGGACGAAAATGCAGCTACATTATGTTTTGCGATCAGCGGTTTGGCTTTGAAGTAAGGACCGGCCATATCCACACCGATCTCTTTGGCCTCATCACTGCGCGAAATGATGCAGCCGTCGTTATTGCTCAAAACTACCACCGGCCTTGTTTTGAGCTGGGGCTCAAAAAGCCGCTCGCAGGAGCAGTAAAAGCTGTTACAGTCAACAATTGCTTTCATATAAAAGGTATAAACCGCTTCAGCCCAGGGGATGAATGGCATAAGTAACTACACCCCAGGGCGCATATGCGGCAAATTCGTCAACCTGTATATCTTTATGCTGGCTGTTTTCAGACAGCAGGGTAATGCCTTTGATGTGCAGTTTCAGCCGTCTTACCAGCAGTTCGCCGTTGCAGGCCGCAACAATGATCTTACCACTCGTTGCTTTGATACTGCGGTCTACCACCAGCACGTCTCCGCTGAAGATGCCTGCACCGCTCATCGCATCGCTGTTCATGCGGAAAAAGAAAGTAGCAGGTTTGTTGCGTATAAGCTGTTCATTGAGATCGATGCCCCGTTCCATATAATCATCCGAGGCCGCACCGAAGCCGGTGGCATTTGCTGTCGGGATCTCCCACTGGTTGAATTTCTTGGAGCCTTTATAGGCGGCGCCATACCATTCTTCCCCATCCATAGCACAAAATTTAAAAACTAAATTATTTAGTAAAAATAATACTAAAATATTTATCTTAGTGAAAAATATTTATGGAAGCAGGGTTAGTAAAAACAGGATCATACCACAACAGGGTGCAGCCGGAAAGCCTGAATACCTATGCGCTGGTAGCTTGTCCGGACACGGTGGTGCGGGCGCAGCTGGCTGCTGAAAAAGAATATATGCAAACCACATATGATGCGGGAACAGCGGCAGGAGGCTGTATTATGCTGGCGCATTTTACGGCACGGGAAGACATGGAAGCCACACTGATCCGCTGGATGCACCGCATCATCAGCGCGCAGAAGAGCTTCCGGGTGCACCTGAACCGGTATGGTGGCGTACCACCGCACAGCATTTACCTGGGCATCGAAGACCATTCGCCCTTCCGGCAGCTGGCCACTGAAATGCAGGTAGTGGAACAATATATCAGGAGCTATGGAAATGCGGAAGTAAAGCTGATCAGTCAGCCGTTTCTGCCGTTGATAACGCATCTGCCCGAGCCGGTATACCAGCGTATCACAGCGGATTATGCAGACCGTCACTTTCACGCTTTCTTCGAAATAAAAGAACTGGTATTGCTGCGCCGCAGTCACGATTACGATGGCTGCCGCCAGGTAAACCTGTTTGGCCTGCAGCCTGCATAAACATTGACACTTTTAAGAACACTATATGCAGTTAATGGAGAATTATCCTGCCTGTGAATACCTGCTGGTGCTGGAGCCGCATGAAGCATTGCGGAATACCATCACGGAGATCAAGAAAAGTTTTGCCGAAAAATTTGAACATCCGCCGGCTGCGTACAGCAAACCACATATTACACTGGCAAGATTCAGACAATATGAACTGGCAGAGCAACGGATCGTGGCAAGACTGAAACCGCTGATCGCGGCAAGCGACTCCTTCCTGGTTGAACTGGAAGATTACGGCAGCTTTCCCACGCATACCATTTATATCAATGTGAAAACGAAAACACAGCTGACAACGCTTGTGAAATCGATGCGCCCGCTGCAGCGGCTGATGAAAATGAACGAAGAACATAAACCTCATTTCATTACGGAACCGCATCTCACCATTGCCCGCAAGCTGCTGCCCTGGCAATATGAGAAAGGCTGGCTGGAATACAGTCATGGCCACTTCAGCGGAAAATTCATGGCAGAACAGGTTTTACTGCTGCGTAAACGGCTGCATGAAAAACGTTATGAAACAGCATATCGTTTCCAGCTGCTGCATGAACGGCAGGAAACCGTACAGGCAACATTATTCTGAACCCGTTTGATAATATGTGAAGATGGAAGACAGTGAATACATTAAAGGCCGGGGCGCCCAGTTCAACCCCCGCAACAGGTTCCTCAAAAATGAACGCATCAGGGAGCAGATCGAAAGCATAGACGACTGGACCATTGCCAACGAAGCCACCGTTTACCTGGAAGACCAGGCTAAAAGCATCGTAAATAAAGTGGAAAGTCCTGATGTGGGCATGTGGTACAGCATGAATCCATACCAGGGCTGCGAGCATGGCTGTATCTACTGTTATGCAAGGAATGCGCATGAATACTGGGGTTACAGCGCGGGTATCGACTTTGAGAAAAAGATCATCGTAAAGAAAAATGCCCCGCAGCTGCTGCGTAAATTCCTGCTGAACCCGCGTTATGAATGTGTGCCGATCAGTTTAAGCGGTAATACGGATTGTTACCAGCCCGCAGAGAAAAAATTCCGGCTGACCCGCCAGCTGCTCGAAGTCTGCAACGAATTCAACCAGCCCGTAGGCATCATCACCAAAAATGCGGGCATCCTGCGGGATACCGACCTGCTGAAGGAAATGGCCGCAAAAAAACTGGTGAGCGTACTGGTCAGTATTACATCCTTCGATGAAGACCTGCGCCGGGCCATGGAACCGCGGACTACCACCGCACAGCAAAGACTGCGCGTTATAAGAGAACTGAGTACCGCAGGTGTAAGAATGGGTGTGATGCTGGGGCCGATGATCCCGGGACTCAATGAGCACGAGATGCAACGGATCATGCAGGCGGCGGCTTCTGAGGGCGCTATTTTCAGTGCTTATACTTTTATCAGGTTGAATGGGGCTATCAAGCTGATCTTTCACGACTGGCTCTATAAAAATTTCCCGGACCGTGCGGATAAAGTATGGCACCTGATCGAAAAAGGACATGGCGGACAGGTGAACGACAGTCGCTGGGGCGTACGGATGCGCGGTGAAGGCCCGATAGCCGACCTGGTACGCCAGCAGTTTGTTAAATACAATAAATTATACGGACTGAATGCAGAACGCTGGGAATTGGACGGGACGCGGTTCCGCAGGCCAGGTGAGCAGGGAAAGCTGTTCTGAGAAGCCCGGCTTTGTACTTTCTGTTCTTAGGTCTATTTTCGCTGCAAACCTATTAGTACTATGGAGCAGGCGATTGCAGGGATCAGTGATCTTTTCAGAACATTACAGCAGGAGCATGAAGACAGGATAGAAAAGTTGCCACAGAGCGGGAGCGACAGGATCTATTTCAGGATCTATGCCGGGGAAAAGACCTTTATCGCCACTTATAACCTGAACAGGCGGGAGACGCAGACCTTTGTGCAGTTCAGCAGGCATTTTAAAGCTGCAGCATTGCCGGTGCCGCAAATCCTGGCTGTGAATGAAGACGATACGATCTATATCCAGGAAGACCTGGGAACGGAATCGCTGTTGAACAAACTGGAAGAGCACGGACACGGGGAATATGCGTATAACCTGTTCAGGCAAAGCCTTTCCGCGCTGGCAGAATTGCAGATCATCGGCGACAAAAACCTCGATTACAACTGGTGCCTTACTGCAAAGGAATTTGGCAAGCAGGCGATCATGAGCGACCTGCTTTATTTTAAATATTATTTCCTCGATACATTACAGCTGCCCTACGATAAACAGGCCATGTTGGATGATTTTGAAGCATTGAGTTCTTACCTCACACGCACGGAATACAAATATTTCATGTTCCGCGATTTTCAGAGCAGGAATATTATTGTGAAGAATGATACAGTGAATTTCATCGATTTTCAGGGCGGGATGAAAGGCGCATTGCAGTATGATGTAGCATCACTTTTATGGCAGGCGAAAGCGGAACTGAGTGAAGAATGGAAAGATAGCCTGCTTTCTTTTTATATGGATGAGATCGAGCGCTTGCTGAAGCATGAAGTAGACCGTGTCACTTTTGTAAGCCAGTATAATGGATATGTACTCATTCGCCTGTTGCAGGTAATGGGCGCTTATGGTTTCAGGGGATTGTTCGAAAGAAAAGCCCATTTCCTGGCCAGCATACCGCTTGCATTGAAAAACCTGAGGTTCTTCCTCGATCATAAACGCATCGGTATCATTACACCTGAATTCAACAGGGTATTGCGTGAAGTGGTAAAGGATGAAATGATAGAAAGATTCCAGCCACCGCAGGCCGATGAGTCAACGCCGCTGCAGATCGAGATCAGCAGTTTCTCCTATAAAAAAGGTATTCCTGCAGATGAAACTGAAAACGGCGGTGGTTTCGTATTCGATATGCGCGGGATCCTTAACCCGGGACGTTTCGAAGAATACAAAAAACTGAGCGGCCAGGATAAATCAGTACAGGATTTCCTGGAACAGCGTACACGCATGAGTGAGTTCCTGAACAGTGTGTGGGATCTGATCGATATCACGGTGGAAGAGTACCTCCGCCGCGGATTCGATCACCTCATGATCAATTTCGGTTGCACGGGCGGACAACACAGAAGTGTATACGCAGCGGAGCAGACAGCCAGGCATCTGCGGAACAAGTACAAAGTGAAAGTGAACCTGCAGCATACGAATAAGCAGAACTGGGTACGTTAACTGATTCGTTGTTTTAATTACCACACATGAAAGCTATGATATTTGCGGCGGGCCTGGGTTCCCGCCTGAAACCCTGGACAGATCATCACCCCAAAGCCCTTGCAGTTGTAAACGGTAAAAGTCTTTTGCAAAGAAATATACTGTACCTGCAGCAGTATGGCATAACGGAAGTGATCGTGAATGTGCATCATTTTGCCGGCCAGGTGATTGCTGCCGTGGAAAATGCACAGGGTTGGGGAAGCAGGATCACTTTCTCCGATGAAACCGCCGAAGTGCTCGAAACCGGCGGTGGACTGCAGAAAGCCGCCTGGTATTTCGAAGGCGAAAGTTCTTTTGTTGTAATGAATGCGGATATCCTTACAGACATGGATCTCGGCGCGATGATCAGCACACATAATACCGGTAATGCAATGGCAACACTGGCGGTGTCTGACCGGAGCTCATCGCGTTATTTCCTGTTCAATGAAGCGCAGGAACTGAAAGGCTGGCAGAATGTGAAGACCGGCGAGCAGCGCCCGGAAGGTATTCTTGAGCAGCAACCTGCATTAAAACCCAAAGCATTCAGTGGCATACATGTGATCAGCACGGCCATTTTCCCGCAGATTAAACAACAGGGAAAGTTCTCGATGGTTGATGTGTACCTTTCTTTAATGAATGCGTATCCGATCCGCTCCTTCGATCATACGGGCGCACTGCTGATAGATGTTGGCAAGCCCGAAAGCCTGGAAAAGGCTGAGCAGCTGTTTCAATAGCCGTTATACCTTGATGTAGATTTTCTTTTTATCGAGCAGGTACACGATCAGCCAGTAAAATGCGATCATCACCAGTGCATACACCAGTGAACCTACACGCAGATCGGTTGCGATATTTTTGCATACATGATTATAGAACCAGCTGAAAGCGGAAGTATATACTTTCTTCCCAGACTCATCGATATGATCTGTGAAGCGGAACAGTCCCAGCAGCCTTGGCAGGAAACCGCTTAATACGAATATGAACAGCGGGTTTTTACCAAATACATCAAAGAAACGGCTCCAGGAGCCTTTGATTTCCCTGAATTCGATCAGGTAGATCAGTATGCCGAGTGTGATCATGGCTAAACCACTGGTGTAAAGTACATAGCTGCTGGTCCATATTTTTTTGTTGATCGGAAACACCATATCCCAGCAAAAACCTGCGAACACAAACACGGCACCCGCAATCAGCAGGTTGGAAAGCATTTCGAAGGATTTGCCTTTCTGCTGGATGTACTGGCCGACCATAAAACCGAAAACAACCTGTACAATTGCAGCCATGGTGCTGCTGATTCCTTCCGGATCAAAAGGAACGCCTTCGCCCTTGTACATGTGAGAGACGCCGAGAATATTCTTATCGATCGCGGTTCCGAAATACCCCTGCAGACTGTAAGGGTCGCCGGGTTTGCCCAGCCAGTTACAGATGAACCAGTAAAGCAGTAGCAGGATGCCACTGATCACGAAAGCGCCACGGGTTTTACCATAGAATACGATCACCGAGGCGAAGAAATAACAAAGCGCGATCCTTTGTAAAACCCCAAAGATCCTGATGTTCTCCCAGGTTTTGGCCACCAGGTTATCACCGTCCCACCTTACAAAAGGGCTCCAGTTAAGAAAAAGTCCGATCAGGAAGATCAGCAGGGTTCTCTTGATCACTTTTTTCCAGAAAACGCCTGCGCCGGCCTGTTCAAAACGGGGCATCACAAAAGCCATGGCATTACCTACGGCAAAAAGGAAAAAAGGAAAGACCAGGTCTGTAGGCGTGCAGCCATGCCAGGTAGCATGTTCCAGCGGACTGTAAATATTGCTCCAGCTTCCGGGGTTGTTAACGAGGATCATCAGGGCAACGGTAGCGCCCCGGAAAACATCGAGCGAGTAATAACGCTGGTTCATATACAGGCAGTTGAAGGGTGAAGATAAGGAACCCGGTGGTAAAATCACAGCGGTAGTTGCCTGAAATAAGGGTATTTGCCCCGCATTGCTTATTTTGCACGGGCTAAAAATCAGGCATGGAAAAGAATATAGTGATAACCGGAGGAGCAGGCTTTATCGGCTCTCATGTGGTGCGGTTGTTCGTGAACAAATACCCGCAATACCGCATCATCAACCTCGATGCGCTTACGTATGCAGGTAACCTGGAGAATCTGAAAGATATTGAAACGAGTCCCAACTACGTATTTGAGAAAGCGAATATTCTCGAAGCGGAAGTGCTGGAAAATATTTTTAATAAGTATAATGTTACAGATGTGATCCACCTGGCAGCTGAATCGCATGTAGACAGGTCTATCGTATCGCCGCTGGACTTTGTATATACCAATGTGATCGGCACAGTGAACCTGCTGAATACAGCCCGGAAGAAATGGGCCGGCGAATTCGAAAAGCATCTCTTTTACCATATTTCAACCGATGAAGTATACGGAAGCCTCGGCGAAACCGGCCTGTTCACAGAGACAACTGCATATGACCCCAACTCTCCGTATTCTGCCAGTAAAGCCGCTTCCGACCATTTTGTAAGGGCGTACAGGGAAACATACCATATGCAAACAGTTGTATCCAATTGCTCTAATAATTACGGCCCTTACCATTTTCCTGAAAAGCTGATCCCGCTCTTCATTCATAATATCATACAGGAAAAACCACTGCCTGTTTACGGCGACGGAAATTACACGCGCGACTGGTTATTCGTAAAAGATCATGCCCTGGCTATCGATCAGGTATTCCACGAAGGAAAGGACGGCGAAACCTATAATATCGGCGGATTCAATGAATGGAAGAATATCGACCTCGTTAAACTGCTTTGCAAACAGATGGATGAAAAGTTAGGCCGTGAAGCAGGCCATAGCGAAAAACTGATTACCTATGTTAAAGACAGGCCTGGTCACGACAGGCGTTACGCGATCGATGCTTCAAAGATCAACAGGGAACTTGGCTGGAAACCATCTGTTACCTTTGAAGAAGGATTAAGTGAAACGATCGACTGGTACCTGGCCAACAAAGAATGGCTTGCTAACGTGACCAGCGGTAATTACCAGCATTATTATCAATCCATGTATTCCAATCGCTGAAAATGAGGATAGAATCAACAAAGCTTAACGATTGTTATCTGATACATAATACCATTTTCCGGGATGAAAGAGGGTATTTCTTCGAAAGTTTCAATAAGCAGCGTTTTCTCAAAGAAACCGGGATAGAAATAGAATTTGTTCAGGACAATCAATCCAGCTCAGAACGTGGTGTGCTGAGAGGGCTCCATTTTCAGCATGGTTCCCATGCACAAAGCAAGCTGGTACGTGTGCTTCAGGGAGAGGTACTGGATATTGCCGTTGACCTGAGAAAAGACTCATCAACGTATGGTCAGCATGTTGGTGTTGTTCTTTCCGGCGACAGCGAGACCCAGTTTTTTGTTCCGCGTGGGTTTGCACATGGATTTGTAGTACTGAGCCAGCGGGCAGTTTTCTTCTATAAATGTGACAATTACTACAATAAGGCTTCAGAGGGCGGGATTATTTATAATGATCCTGCGCTAAATATAGATTGGCAATTACCACCCGCAGAGTTACTACTCTCCGACAAGGATAAAGTACTGCCTACATTAAAGCAAATCGAAAACGATCTTAATTTTTAGTTTATGAAAGGGATCATTCTTGCAGGAGGTTCAGGAACGCGGTTATACCCGATCACAAAAGGGATCAGTAAACAGTTGATGCCCATTTATGATAAGCCGATGATCTATTATCCTTTATCGATTCTGATGCTGGCGGGAATCCGCGAGATACTGATCATTACCACCCCGGAAGACAGTTCTCAGTTCCAGCGTTTGCTGGGCGATGGTGTGTCGCTTGGATGTGCGTTCTCCTATGCCGTGCAGGAAACACCTAACGGGCTGGCGCAGGCATTTGTAATTGGAGAAAAGTTCATTGGTAAGGACAAAGTGGCGCTGATACTGGGCGATAATATTTTTTACGGCGCGGGATTGAGCAGTCTGGTACAATCATTCAATAATATCAACGGGGCGGCGGTATTCGCGTATGAGGTGGCCGATCCCGAAAGATATGGTGTGGTTGAATTTGACGAAAACTATAAAGCGGTATCCATAGAAGAAAAACCGGCCTCTCCGCGTTCGTCGTATGCAGTTCCCGGCCTTTACTTTTACGATAACGACGTAGTAGCTATTGCCAAAAGCATAGAACCTTCTGCAAGAGGTGAATATGAAATTACAACAGTGAACAATGAATACCTGCAACGCGGCACACTCCAGGTGGGTATCATGGGAAGAGGTACAGCCTGGCTCGATACCGGCACATTCGATTCCCTGAGTGATGCCTGTGAATTTGTAAGGGTAATTGAAAAAAGGCAAAGCCAGAAAATAGGCTGCATCGAAGAAGTTGCATACCGGATGGGCTATATCGACAGAACGCAACTGAATAAACTTGCCGATATCTATGCCAAAAGCGGGTATGGAGAGTACCTGCGCCGGATCAGGTAAGCGTAAACCATGAAAATGTGTATTTTTTTTCCTGACGCTGAACAAAAGCGTATGCAGCATTGTTATAACAGACATGGAAGCGTTCACCATTAAGGACCTGGAAAACCTTTCCGGGATCAAAGCCCATACGATCCGTATATGGGAGCAACGCTATTCCCTGCTCAAACCTTCACGTACAGATACCAACATCCGTTACTATTCCAACGACGAGCTTAAAAAAGTCCTGAATATTTCTATCCTCAACCGTTACGGGTATAAGATCTCGGAGATCAACCGGATGAGCCTCGATGAAATGAATGAAAAGATCCGGGCACTGGCAGACACAGAGGCAAGACTGGAACTGACGCTGAATAAGCTGGTGGCAGCAATGATAGACATGGATATGGAGCTTTTTGAAACCTTGATTGACCAGTATACAGCGCAGCAGGGAATAGCCGGCGCGATACAGATGCTGGTTTTCCCGTTTCTCGAAAAGATCGGCATTCTATGGCAGACCAATCACATCACTCCCGCGCAGGAACATATGGTCAGCAACATCATCAGGCAGAAACTGATAGCCGGGATCGACCGCTCTCCGAAGCCACAAACAAAACACAAGACCATAATTTTATTCCTGCCGCCGGATCAATACCACGAACTCGGACTCCTGTTCATGCAATTCCTCTTAAAGCAGGAAGGGCATGAAGTGCTGTACCTGGGCTGCGATACACCTGTTAAAGAGCTGGAATATGTAGCCAGGCTCAAAAAACCGGATTTCATATACTGCCACCTTACTTCTGTAGCCCAGAATTTCCAGCTGGGAAAATGGCTGACCCAGCTGGGCCAGCAGCTTGCGAACTTCCCGGTTGTTTTTTCCGGTCCGGCGCTGAATGCCTGGCGGAATAAACTACCCGCCCAAATGCAGCTGAAATCGTCCTTCCAGGAGGTCATCGAAGCCTTCAAATAATATCCCGTTTCCAGCTATCAAATTAAAAATGACGCAAAATCATCCTATGTTTTATTTTTTTGTTTAATTTTATGATATCAAAAGTTAAACAAATGTCATCGCAGGAATTTGATCAGCTGATAAAGAACGACACTGACTTTCTGAAGCCGTTTGCCATAACGCTTACGCATGATCCGGAAAAAGCCAGTGATCTTTTCCAGGAAACCCTGTACCGTGCTCTGGTGAACAGGGAGAAGTACCAGGCGGGAACCAATATCAGGGCCTGGCTGTATACAATCATGCGCAATATTTTCATCAATGATTACCGGCGCAGGGAAAAGCAGCGTTCTGTACTGGATTCGGTTTCATCGGGTTTTGCATCGGCTTCCGAATCAACAACACTCAACGACGGTATCAGCACCCTGCAGGTTAAGGAGATCCGTGCCGCGATACACCGGCTTCCGGGCATTTTCAGGAACCCGTTCCTGATGTATATGGACGGATACCGCTACCATGAAATAGCTGGCATGCTCTGCGAACCGCTCGGGACCGTTAAAAGCAGGATCCATTTCGCACGTAAACAGCTGAAAGATCAATTATCCAGGTATTAAACATCAGCCCTTGAAAAAGCACGTTATTGTTATCGGCAGTGGTTTCGCAGGCTTGTCTGCCGCCTCTTTTATGGCCCGCGCCGGTTGGCGTGTAACGGTGCTTGAGAAAAATGCCTCCCCGGGTGGCAGGGCAAGACAGCTGACTGCATGCGGGTTTACTTTCGATATGGGGCCTAGCTGGTACTGGATGCCGGACGTGTTTGAGCGATATTTTAAACAGTTCGGCAAAACCGTGCCCGACTATTACAAACTTCAGCGGCTTGATCCATCCTATCGTGTTTATCATCAGGACGGGCCTGTTGATATTCCCGCAGATTACGCGGCGCTGAAAGCCGTATTTGAAACCATCGAACCCGGAAGCGGCAAACAGCTCGATCTGTTTTTAAAGGAAGCGGAATATAAATACCGGATCGGTATGGGTAAACTGGTGTACATGCCGGGATTGTCCGTAACCGAACTTTTCGACGGTGAATTAATGAAAGGAGTATTGAAGCTGGATGTATTCCGCAATATGCAGTCGCATACAGCCAAATATTTTAAACATCCTTTGTTGCGTCAGCTGATAGAATTCCCGGTATTGTTCCTGGGTGCTTTGCCCCGCCAGATCCCTGCTTTATACAGCCTTATGAACCATGCCGACATCGTAGGCGGAACCTGGTACCCGGAAGGCGGCATGTATTCAATTGTGCAGGCCATGTACCGGCTGGCGCTCGAACTTGGTGTTACCTTCCATTTTGAACAGCCGGTAGAAAAAATGGTTGTTCAGAACGGGATCGTAAAACAGGTGCATACTACAGCTGCCGATGGAACGAAAAGGGTATATGAAGCAGATGCGGTGATCGGCAGCGCAGATTATCACCACATAGAGACCAGCCTGCTGCCCGAAGATATGCGCAGTTACTCCGCGGCTTACTGGAATAAAAGGGTGATGGCGCCTGGTAGTCTCATTTATTACGTGGGGCTGAATAAAAAGCTGTCCGGCATCACACATCATTCCCTTTTCTTCGATACGTCGTTCGATACACATGCCGGCGAATTGTATACAAACCCGGCATGGCCTTCCGACCCTTTGTTTTATGCCTGTGCAGCTTCGGTTACAGACCGGCACGCTGCACCGGAGGGGCATGAGAACCTGTTCCTGCTTGTGCCGGCAGCTGCCGGACTCACAGGCGATGATGAAACATTGCGTGAACACTATTTCGGCCGATTGATCTCCCGCATGGAAAAACATACCGGACAATCCATCGGGGATGCCGTTGTTTATAAAAGCTCATTTGCACACAGTGATTTCAGCAGCGAATACAATGCATTCAAGGGGAATGCATACGGGCTTGCCAATACATTATTGCAGACATCCTTGCTGAAACCATCCTGCAGGAGCCGTAAACTGAACAATCTTTTTTATGCCGGGCAGCTGACAGTGCCTGGTCCTGGTGTGCCGCCCAGCCTGATCAGCGGAGAAATTGCGGCGCGTGAACTCATCAAAACATACCCACAAACATCATAAAACATAAACCGTTTCACATGATAAGCCTGTTCCATGATATAAGCCAGCGTTGCAGTGAGATCGTTACAGACCGCTACAGTACGAGCTTTTCAGCTGCCATCAGGTTGCTGCATAAAGACATGCGGGGTCCTATAAGAAATATTTACGGCTTTGTAAGATTGGCTGATGAGATCGTAGACAGTTTTCATGATTACGATAAATCGTCATTGCTGAATGAGTTTCGCCAGGCAACTTATGATGCAATTGAAAAGAAGATCAGCCTTAACCCGATCCTTCACAGCTTCCAGCTTACATTCCACGCATATAACATGAATATTAAACTGGTGGAAGCTTTCCTGCACAGCATGGAAATGGACCTGGTGCGTCGTGATTATAACCGGGCCGGTTATGAAGAATATATTTATGGCAGCGCGGAAGTAGTAGGACTGATGTGTCTTTATGTTTTCTGTAATGGCGACGAGGTTGTCTACAACTCGCTGACCCCCTATGCAAGAAGCCTGGGCGCCTCTTTCCAGAAAGTAAATTTCCTGCGCGATATCAGGGCTGATTACGAGGGCCTGGACAGGATCTATTTTCCCGGCTGCGATTTCAGGAATTTCACAGAAAAGGAAAAAGCTGAAATTGAGAAGGATATTGAAAAAGATTTTAAGGAAGCTTACCAGGGGATCCGCAGGCTGCCCGTGCGGGCAAGGTTTGGCGTATATGTTGCATACCGGTATTATTACCTTTTATTCAGTAAGATCAAAAAGGCCAGGGCCAGCCAGATCATGGAACAAAGATTCCGGGTGCCGGATTACCGTAAGGCACTGATCTGGGTGCAGGCCGGCCTGGAGATGCGTTTGAATATGATCTGACAATTAACATACAAGATTTACTTTTAGATATGGAACATGTGATCCTTGTTGATGAATCTGACCTCGAAACAGGTGTTGCTGAAAAAATAGCAGCTCACCGTGACGGTCTGCTGCACAGGGCATTCAGCGTTTTTATTTTTAACAGTGACGGCGAGCTGTTATTGCAACAGCGTGCAAAGGACAAATATCATAGTGGCGGATTATGGACAAACACCTGCTGCAGTCATCCACGCCCGGCTGAAGATATCGCTGCCGCTGCAGAGCGGAGGCTGCAGGAGGAAATGGGTTTTACAGTACCGCTGGAGAAAGCACTTGATTTTATATATAAAGCCCCGCTGGCCAATGGCCTTACCGAGTATGAATACGATCATGTTTTCATCGGTTATTATGATGGCGAGATCATGCCGGATATCTCCGAGGTAATGGACCATGATTTTCTGTCTTTCGAAATGCTCGATGTGCTCATGAAAAAAGAGCCTTCTTCCTTTACCGCATGGTTTCATATAGCGCTCCCGCTTGTACGAAGCTGGCTGGAGCGCCGGAACGAACAAATGACAGCCTGATGAAACAAGAAAAAACGGCCATTGTTATAGGAGCCGGCGTTGCCAGTCTTGCCGCAGCGATCAGGCTGGCTGTTGAAGGCTATGAAGTAGATGTTTTTGAAAAAAATGAGGTTCCAGGTGGTAAGTTGGGACTGCTCATAAGAGGCGGTTATCGTTTCGATACCGGGCCAAGCCTTTTTACAGAGCCCGCTAATATCGCAGCGCTGTTCAGCCTGGCGGGAGAATCGATGGAAGATCACCTGCCATACGAGCCCGTAACTGTATCCTGTACTTATTTTTATGAGGACGGCGGCGTACTCCAGGCGCACCGTGATCCTGTTTTATTTGCGGCTACCCTGGCGGAGCAACACCAGGAAAACCCTGCAGTTGTTGAAACCTATCTGAGGCAGGCAGGTAATATGTACGACCGGATCGGAAAATTATTTACGGAACATTCATTGCATCAAAGAAACAGTTTTAGTATGCGTTCGGTGATCCGCGCATTGAAGACCACAAGACCGGCGCATCTCTTCGGTACGCTCCACCAGCTGAACCGGAAAACCTTCCGCAATGAAAAAACGGTACAGCTCTTCAACAGGTATGCAACCTATAACGGCAGTGATCCGTACAGCGCTCCGGGTATGCTGAAACTGATCTCGCACCTCGAACATAATGAGGGTATTTATTATCCCGCAGGTGGTATGATCAGTATCGTAAATGCTTTATACCAGCTGGCGCTGCGGAAACAGGTCCGTTTTCATTTCAATACACCCGTTCAGCGGATCATAACGCATGAAGGTTATGTTACCGGTGTTGTGGCCGGACACAGGAATCACTATACCGGGAATGTGATCAGCAATATGGATGTGTTTTTTACTTACAAGCACCTGTTGGGTCATGATTATAAAGCCGCGCGTTTATTGCGCCGCCAGAGAAGCAGCAGCGCCGCTATTTTTTACTGGGGCATACGGCACGAATTCCCGCAGTTTGGCTTGCATAATGTTTTGTTCAGCGGGAATTATAAAGCCGAGTTCAACTGTATTTTCAAACAGGCGCGTGTTTACGAAGATCCAACTATATACATCAACATCACTTCCAAACAGGAGGCCGGGATACATGCGCCGCATGGTTGTGAGAACTGGTTTGTGATGATCAATGTGCCGTCAGTTACAGGCGGCGACCGTGAAGCGTTCAGGAAGCATTGCAGGCAGCTTGTCATTACCAAACTGAACCGGATGCTGCAAACAGATATAGAACCCCTGATCGAAACAGAAGACTTTCTCGATCCGGATGGAATTCAGGATAATACCATGTCTTACAAAGGCGCTTTATATGGCAGCAGTTCCAATTCGGCAATGTCTGCTTTTCTGCGTCACCCTAACTTCAGCAAAGAACTGGCAGGATTGTATTTTACAGGGGGTAGTGTACATCCGGGCGGTGGAATACCTTTGTGTTTAAAAAGCGCAGCTATCGTAAGCGGACTCATTACAAAAGCTGAACACAAAAAGCACTGAGAGAATGCAGGTAAACAAATTACATATTTCAACAACTGTTGCACTGCTGTTTCATGTATGCGGCGCTGTTGGTATTGTATGTACACCTTACCGCGACTGGTTTATACAACACACACCATTGAATCTGTTACTGATGGCATTACTGCTGGTCTGGAACCAGCAGGATAAAAATCCGCGTTTCTTCCTGTTTTTATTCATTGCTTTTGCAACAGGCATGCTTACGGAAATTGCGGGAGTACAATCAGGGCTGCTTTTCGGTACTTACAGTTACGGAACAGTAATGGGTGCGCGAATTGGCGGAGTACCCTGGCTCATAGGGCTGAACTGGGCAGTGATCATGATCTGCACCGGTTCTGTTATGGCAATGCTGCTGGAACAGGTAGCAATAAAAGATCCCGGACGCGCAATGCCGGCAAGGCTGCAACAATTTTCGCTGGTGCTGGATGCGGCGATACTGGCGGTTGTATTCGACTGGATCATGGAACCCGCAGCTGTAAAGCTCGGGTTCTGGCAATGGGAGAACGGTGTTATCCCGGTTTATAATTATGTATGCTGGTTTGCGATCAGCCTGTTGCTGCTGTTCATTTTCAGCAGGATGCGGTTCCGTAAGGAAAACAGGTTTGCGGCCCACCTGCTCATCATACAGGCATTATTCTTTTTAATCATCAGAACGTTCATGTGATATGTGGTATGTATTGATTACACTCCTGAGTTTTGCCCTGATGGAATGCGTTACATGGCTCACACACCGGTATGTAATGCATGGATTCCTGTGGTTCCTGCATGAAGATCATCACCGGAAAGGCCCGGGCTTTTTTGAAAAGAACGATGCATTCTTTGTGATCTTTGCTATTCCCAGCTGGCTATGCATCATGCTTGGCAGCATGAACCAGGCCTATTGGGTAGTAGCGATAGGGGCCGGTATAGCGCTGTACGGAGCTGCGTATTTCCTGGTGCATGAAGTGATCATACACCAGCGGTTCAAGTGGTTTACACATAGCCGTAACCGTTATGTACGGGCCATCCGCTGGGCGCATAAAATGCACCATAAACACCTGGGAAAAGAAGACGGCGAAAGCTTCGGCATGCTGATCGTGGCAAAAAAATACTGGGATAAGGTAAGGCGCGATGAAAAACTGCAACATGTAAAACCCGCAGAAAGCAAATGACAGGAAACCGCTACGATTATATTATTGCAGGCGGAGGTTGCGCAGGACTCAGTCTTTTAATGCGAATGCTGCAGCAGGATCAATTCAGGAATAAAAGTATCCTTTTGATAGATCCGCAGCATAAAAATACAAACGATAAAACCTGGTGTTTCTGGGAAAAAGAGCCGGATATTTTTGAGCCTGTCGTTTTTCATTCCTGGTGTAAAGCCGGGGTGCATTCAGATACTGGTTCTGTAATATTTGATCTTGCTCCATATCGCTATAAAATGATCAGGAGCATTGACTTTTATGAATACGTCCATACCCGGGCAGCTGCACATGCCGGCGTGTCTGCATTACAGGCAACGGTTACGGATATGCATCAGCTTGACAACGGAACGGTTAACGTGCAAACAGACCAGGGAGCTTTCTATGCTGATCTTGTATTTAACAGCACGCCGCTTCAGGCACAGCCCGTAAAACAAACTCAAATGCCACGTCTGCTGCAGCATTTCAAAGGCTGGCTTATAGAAACGGAAACCGGATGCTTTGATGCGGAAACTGCTACCCTCATGGATTTCAGGGTTTCACAGGAGCAGGGAACCACATTCGTATATGTGCTGCCCGTATCGGAAAAGCAGGCTTTGGTTGAGTATACTGTTTTCTCGGAAACTGTTCTGCCAGGGCATGTTTATGATGAGAGGATCGAATCATACCTGCGTAATAACCTCGGTATTCAAAACCGGAAGATCCTGCACGAAGAAGCCGGGGTGATTCCAATGAACAATGATCCTTATAACAATTCCCAAAGCAGCATTATACATATCGGCACTGCGGGTGGCCAGGTAAAAGCCAGTACCGGCTACGCATTCAGGTTCATCCAGAAAAAAACAAAGGCTATTGTGGAGGCGCTGGTACGGAATGAGCCGGTAACGCAATTGAAGGAACCCGGAAAACAGAAGGCAATTTTCTACGACAATATTCTTCTCCGGGTACTCAAACAACACCCACAGCTGGGCAGTATTGTTTTCAGCCGGATCTTCTCCCGCAATCCTCCTGCCCGCATCCTGCGATTTCTTGATAATGAAAGCAGTTTGGCAGACGACCTGCAGATCATGTGCAGTGTACAAGCCGGACTGTTTACCCGGGCGGCATTTCAGGAGTTAATGGCACGGATGTAAGTGTTTTTCTATTACTTTTGCAGCTTTCCGGCCTCGTAGTACAATGGATAGTATAAGAGTTTCCGAAGCTCCAGATCCAGGTTCGATTCCTGGCGAGGCCACTTTCAACTAATGCCCAATACCATTTTATAACAGGAATTACCCGGTTTCAGTTCCTGCAGCCTCCCTGCTGTTCATTCCCTTTTTGATATTTTCCGTATCTTTTCCGGAGCCGCTTCCATAATAAAACTGCTTATGTATACGATACGTAACCTCTTATTTTTTATTACCGTTTCCGTAATGATTTACGGTTGCGCCACTATACGCAAGTTCCCTGCAAGCTCAGATCTGGCAGAAACCAGGTTGATGGACGCTGAATTGCAAACGCCCCAGTCAATGACGATCTACAGGGATTCCCTTTTGCTTGTGATGAATAATTTGAATACTAACCCCCATCATATACGCGTATTCGATATCGCCGGGAAAAAAGCAGTAAATAATCTTTTTCCTGCAGGTTCAAAGAAGGGCGGAACCATGGCATTCATGTCTTTCGGCATTTCCGACAGCCTCGTATGGGTATTCGATGTAGCTAAAAACGGGTTCATTACAGCCAATATAGATTCCGTATTAAAAAGTAACGGATCACTGGAATATTATTCGGAATACCGGATAAAACCGCAGGTCTTTTACTACGACGCAACCCTTTTAAACCGCAACGAAGCCCTGCTCAGCGGTAATTATGATACAGACGAAAAACTCAGTTACGTAAAATTTGCCGATACAACACAAAACAAAAAACTGCTGTCTTACCTGGAAGATTCTGCTATCGGCTCTTCAAGGTTTAAGAAAACATCATACGAGAGTTTTATGCTGCTGAAGCCGGATAAGAAAAAACTGCTGCTGGCCTGCAGGTATTCCGATCAGTTTGAATTACTGGATCTGACCACCGGAGCGCATAAAAAAATGAAGGGGCCCATCGGATTTGCACCACAGCTTGCACCCTTCGAAGATAACTCCGGCAGACCTGTAGCCGCGCCGGACAATGCAACAATGTTTGGTTTTCTGAAAGGATTCGCTACGGAAAAATTTATCTACCTTTTATTTTCCGGGAACGAGATCAAGTCGCCCAGAAGATTCTACAGCAATCAGGTACTCGTGTATAATTGGGAAGGGCAGCCGGTAAAACAATTCAACCTGAAGAACGATATCGTCTGCTTCTCGGTTTCATCCGATGATAAAACCCTTTACACACTCAATCCGCGGACAAGGGTGATCAGCTTTTCCGAATTGAAATGGTGATACCTGAATGAAACAATTAAAAGCCAGATAGCTTTCTTTAACCGGAAATAGTTATTTTACAAGTAGCAACCCAAACAAACTGCTGAAGATGAAAAGATATATAACCGTTGTTTTTGTTTCCTTCCTGTGCCTGAACCTGAAGGCACAGGAGACGACAATACTGAATGTAGTATATGATTTTTCATATACCAGGGACCTGGCTGACCCCTCAAATCCCTATAAATCAGAAATGATATTATCTGCGGGCCAGTCGGGCAGCCGCTATACTACCCGCGATCTTTTTAACCGCAACAGTCCTGCTGCCATCAAATTAAATAAACAGCGTGAAGCAAAAGAAAGCTCCGGTGCAGCTGCAAATACCACTGTTGCAGTTGGGGGGCCAATGCTTACTGTGAGTAATGCAGGCACACTGATCAATGAAGAAATCTTTATCAGTAAAACCAATGGCACTGTTCAGACTGCCGGCCGGATCGGGTTTAAAAATTATCATTTCTCGGTTCCGCTTCCTTCCATTAACTGGAAGCTGGGGAATGAGCAAAAAATGATCTGTGGTTATAACTGTCAGAAAGCAGTTGGCGATTTCGGGGGAAGAACATTTGAAGCCTGGTTTGTTCCGGACCTGCCTTATTCTTTCGGTCCCTGGAAGCTGAACGGTTTACCCGGCCTGATCCTCAGCGCCAATGATACAAAAAATGAGATCTCTTTCACCTGTAAGGAAATTACAAAAAACAGCGATCCCGAAGAACTGATAACATCCTACATGAACCTGGGCCGCAGCGTAGAGGTAAAACCCAAAGAATACCAAAGAGTAGCCGGCATGTTTGCAAGCGATCCTGCTGCTATGGTTGAAGCACAAATATCCGGAACCACGGTCAGCGTCCGCAACCTGGATTCGCCCGGCGATAAAAGCATTAAAAAAATAACCAGGTACAACCCGATGGAACTCAAATAGAGTGCCTTTCTTCTGCGGATGAAAACTTCATACTGTAAACTACTATACTGCTTTGTTGCAATACTCCTGTCCGCAACAGTCCCGCATACATCGTTTGCGCAGGAGCAGAAAATATATTCCGGTACAGTGTCGGATTCTGCCCAGCCGGTTGTTTCCGCCAATGTTTTTATCGTGAATGATGCCGGGGTATTGCTAAGTTTTGCAATTACTGACCAATACGGCAGTTTCCGGATCAAACTTTCTGAAACGCTGATGCAGCAGCCTCTCTGGATAGAAGCTACGGGTATGGGTTACAAGAAGGAGCGGATAAAATTCGATCCGAAAAAACAGGAATATAAGTTCAGGTTAACCCGCGATCCTGTTTTCCTGGAAGGTGTTACCGTTACCAGCCGCCCCAAACTTCAGCAGATGGGAGATACTTTGCGGTATATCGTTTCGAGCTTTGCTGAAAAAGAAGACCGGAGTATCGGCGATGTATTGCGACGTATGCCCGGCATTAAAATAATGGATGACGGAACCATTTATTATAACGACAAGCAGATAGAGAACCTGTACATACAGGGTGATGATCTCATGAGCGGCAAATATGGTACGGCTACAAAAGTCATCAGAAAGGAAATGATCAAAAGTGTGGATGTTATCCAGAATCACCAGCCGATCAAAGTTTTAAAAGACAAAGTATTTTCCGATAAAACATCTGTTAACCTGGTGCTGGCCGATGAAAACTCAATTAAGATTTCTTCCGGCGGCAGCATCGGTTTAGGGCTCCCCGGTCTTTATGATATCAGTGCAAATACGATTCTCCTGAACAAAAAGATCAAATCCATCAATCTTGCAGCGATCAATAATACCGGCAACGATTACCGGAACCAGCTGAAATCCCAGGGAAGCGGTAATATGGGGGGCAGTATCGATAAAGATTTTCCGGAACTGACATTGTCGCTGTCGTCCGCGCCGGTGCCCAATATCGCCCAGCAATATTATTTCGACAACCAGTCACGCATCTTCAACTTCAATAACCTTTATAATCTTAAGAACGGCATCCAGCTGAAAGCGAATGTGCAGGTATTTGACGACCGGAATCTTTTCCTGTACAATGGCAACACGAAAAATTTCATCAATGGTGATACTGTTATTTACCAGGATCATGAAAGTGTCCGCAACCGCCCGAAAGCTTTCAGCGGATCATTCCAGGTATTTGCTAACAAGGAGAAGTTCTACTTTAATAATGTTACGCAGTACAGGTCATGGGTGGAAACCAATGCTGCCGGAATGCAGTTTAACAGTAATAGCTTCTCCCAGGAATTACGTAACCGCCGATATGAATTAAGCAATGACCTTCACTGGATGCCTACCATAAAATCAAATGCTGTTTTTGAATTGAGATGGCTGCTGAAAAAGGCAGATTATGATAAACAACTGGCGCTGTATGATGGTTTTGTGAGCAGTATCAAAGGCCATGAAGGAGTATATGACAGCATCATTCAAAAACTGAAAGATCCTGTTTTCATGTCGCACGTATACCTGTCTGCAAAGCGATCCTGGCGCTGGGGAACCGTGTATCAGAATGCAGGCTGGATCACGGAGAATCACCTGGTACAGTCTGCCCTTGCCTTTCTGAAAAATGGAAATCTTACGCCTTATTCCGGTGATAACGGAAACCATCAGCGCTGGCGAAACAATCAGTATTATGTGAGTTCCGGTTTCGATTTTAAAACGAACCGCTGGAGCGGAACAGTGCAGCTGCCCCTGATACTGCAGCAGCTGCGTGACGTACAGGAATATTACGGGTTCAACAGTGCGTTGAATAAGGTCCGTTTCAATCCGAAAGCGTCGCTGCGGCACCAGATCAGCCTGGAGAAACAGGTCTCTTTAAATTATAGTTATACCACCACATTCGGTGATTTTACAGATACCTATATCGGAAGCATACTCAAAAACTACAGGAATGTTTCTTCCAGCCAGGGTGTGATCCCCTTTAATAAGATCCATAGTTCCTCGCTGAGCTATGGTTACCAGAAATCGATCAGCTTGTTTTTCTTTAATGCTGATGTTAGTTACAGTCATATTACAGGAAACACACTGATGGCGTCAGCTATTACAGACAGTATTGAGCAGACTGCACTGGTGCAGGGAAACAATGTCCAGGAAAGATGGTCTGCCAATACGGGAGTGAGCAAATTCATTTTTGCGATCAAGCTGAATACGAGCCTGAAGCTGGGGTATAGCTTTTCCCGGAACAATGTTATTTTAAATAATCAGCCCGTTTCTGTTCACAACAATGTTTTATCAGCCTCGGTTCAATTCTCCAAACGTTTTTCCGATAAGATTTCAGTGGAGTATGGCGGGAGATATGAGCAGGTAAAAGTAACTTCTTCCGGAAATGCGGCTGCACAGAAAGTGCAGAATCTGAATCAGACCATCAAGGCCTCTTTCATTCCCGATAAAAAGCTGCTCGTTGATTTTGTGATCCGCAACGCCATTCAGAAAAACAACTTTATCACGCAGGATTATTTTTTCTCCGATGCAAAGATCAGGTATACATTTTCGAAGAAGAAATTTGATCTCAATATTGAAGCCTACAACCTGTTCAATGTAAAAGATTATGTCTATTTCAACGCAGACAGCTACCGGCTTCTTTCAAACCATTATTATCTCCGGGGGAGAATGATCATGGCGAAAGTGGATGTTTATTTCTGATGGGAAAAAAGCATGTGTTCTTTTGTAATCAAAAAAACAATTAGCCAATAGGGCTTATGATTTCTGTACGGCCGTCGGCATATTTTTTAATAAAGTTATCCAATGATTTGCATTGCATTTTGGGCAGCGGCAAGGCCTGCCCGGCGGGCACGATTCACGACGAGGCGTTTAGTGAGATAACTGTGCCCCTCTTCGGTTTCGTATTTCGACGCTTTTGAATTTGATTTTTACTTACAGTTGCGATGCTACTACATTTTCTTACTTAAAGGTACGAAAATATGAAAATGCCGTATTCAGGATCAATACAACCGTTTGATGCCCGATATCAGTAAGAAGAAACCATTGCCATCGACTCCCTCGCCATTTGCTGATTGTACTCGAAAGTGAGTCTCTTGTGATTCACGGTATCCATGATCGTTCCGATAAAGCAAAGTCCGGCAGTGAAAAAGTAAATGATGCCCATGCCGTTCTGCCCTACCATAAAACGCTGAACACCTGCAATACCCAGGAAACCGAGCACACAGCCGAGCAGGATCTGGTCTGTTTTTCTGCGTTTGCTGTTATAAAGGGCAACAAAAGTCATCAGGCGTTCTTCAGGCAGATCGCGGGTAATATGTTGCAGAAATACCATTTCTTCACCTTCCAGCGCCGGGATCAGGTTCATAAAATTGGGTGCCATAATACTACAGGGTGTTTGATTGCAGGAGTTGTTTTAGCCTGATAAATATAACAATTACAGCGAAGATTCCCAGCGGATGGTATTGCCAGGATGACCGTAGCCGTAAATGCAGCGCTTCATGTATCGCATGCCCGATGCCGCAACCCGGACATTTACCCAAACCCACAAGCGAAGACAAACATAACGAGGTGGCTGGCTTTTCCACCGGCAGAAAAAACAACAGGACCAGTGCTGTGAACCAGAACAGCAGTTCATTGTATTTCAGCAGGAAGTGCCCGATCCTGATCATGACTGTTGATTATTATTTCCCGAATGCGGCAATATTGCTGCTGAAGATCTTCACGGCAATGGCCAGCAGTATCACTCCGAAGAATTTCCTTACCGCCAGCAGGCCCGCGGGTCCCAGCAGTTTCTCGACAAACTTCAGTGACCTTAATACGGCATACACAACGCCCAGATTGATCATGATGCCTGCAAGAATATAAGTTGTTTCGAAGTTTGCTTTCAGCGACATAATGGTTGTAAGCGTACCGCTTCCCGCAATGATCGGAAACGCGATGGGCACAACGCTGCCGGCGTGCGCATCTTTATCGCCCTTGAAAATTTCATGACCCAGCACCATTTCAAGACCAAGCAGGAAGATCACCACAGAACCACCCACCGCAAAAGAACGGATATCCAGCCCCAGCATTTTGAGAAAGGCTTCGCCGAGGAAAAGGAAGAGGATCATCAGCGCGCCGGAAACAAAAGTTGCCTGCAGGGTTTTAATACCGCCCATTTTCCCTTTCAGAGAGATCAGCAGGGGAATGGAGCCGACAATATCAATTACGGCAAATAAGGTAAAAGTAATAGTCAGCAGTTGATCGATATTAAAAGCCATAATGCGGGGTTTTAATAAAGATATGATCTTGCTCCCGTATAAAAAACAGGCTTGCAGGGAAACCGTTATGCCTGGCTGCTGTTAACGGTTGGCCTGTGCCACTCTTTGCCTGCAGCAGAATAATTGTACAGCAGTTCATGACTGAGATTACCGGGTTCGCCCGAGATCTTTACCACGCAGCCATAATGCAAGGAGAAAACATCAAAGGATTCTTTCAGCGGCGTTGACGTAACATGTGCGAGAATGCTGCGTAAAACGCCGCCATGGGCCACAATTACGGCAGGCGAAGGCTGTTGCATGATCTCCGAAAAACAACGGAGTACTCTTTCGTGCATGATGGTATAGCTCTCGCCACCCGGTACGGTAACATTTACAAAGTCCTTAAGCCATGGATCCATTTCTGCTTTGGAGATCTCATCCCAGGCCTGCATTTCCCAGGTTCCGCAATCAAGTTCCTTTAATGCATCGTTGAATTGTATCTCATGTGCCGGGAATAAGGCGCTGGCCAGTTTGCTGCATCTTTGCAAGGGACTGCTGTAAACTGTTCTGATGTTTGCAGGCAGGTGGGGCCTGGTCAGTTCCACTTCTTCAGGAAAACTTTGTACTACGTCGAGATCCGTCTGTCCGTAACAGATGCCTTTTGCAATATCGGGTGTGGTATGCCTGATCAGGTAGATCTCGGTTTGCATATGCTGAAATTTCGGCAAAAATAAATAAACGCAGCGCTCTTTGAACGATTGGCGGTTTTGTTTACCCGATTGTTTTTTTGCGCGATCGGTCGACTGACCGCATCGGTTGTTAAAGTGCGGGTAACAGATCGCAGAACCAGAAACCCATCCCTGTTGCCTCACCGCAATTATCGCTGCTGCTTTGCGGCGCTTTGTATTCGCGGTAAACTTTTTCCCCTGTCTCAAATGCAACCGGCTGTTTGAAGATGGGCCCATCGAACACGAATGTGTGGAACTCGCCATTTTCACCACAGGGGTCAACGCCTGCGGGCAGATCTTTCAGGAAGTCATGATCAATAATCCTTCCGGCAAAGCTGCTGTCCAGCAGTTCGGATTTCGTGCATACTACAATGGTCTTAAAACCAAGATCGAGGAATTCGTGTATAAGTTCGGTGGTGTCTCTCTTCCATAACGGAAAATAAGCAGAGAATCCTGCAGCGGCAAGTTTTTCTTCACGGTACCTGCGCAGGTCTTCCAGGAAAATATCGCCGAATACGGAATGGGTATAACCCGCTTCGCGGAATGTGGCCATTGTTGTTTCCATCGCTTTTTCGTAGTCGTGCATGGATGGCTGATCGGCAAGCAGCAATCTGGTGAGGGGAAGACCTAATGCCGCTGCCTGTTGCTCCAGCAGCACTGTTCTTACGCCATGCATCGATACCCGGTCGTAAGTGCCGTTGATACTGGTAAGCAGTTGTTGTATTTCATAATCAGGATTACGCAGGGTATGGAACAATGCCAGTGCACTGTCTTTTCCACCACTCCAGTTGAACAGGGATTTGTGCGCCACAAAAAAGATTTAAAAAGTAAAAAAGAAACGTCAAGATATAAAAAAGCCGCAGATTGCTCTGCGGCCGTTTCTCAATGGTTATTGGTTTGGGGAAAGATATTTCTCTTTAAAGAAAATGTATTTGTTCTTGATATCTTTCAGGCAGTTGTTGCACAAACAATCTGTGTACCGTTCCTCGGTAAAGGCCCTCTCTTCCATGGTGAGCTGCACAGTGCTGCAATGGCAGTGTGCAACATCGCCCACTTTGCATTCGAAAGATTGTTTGCACCTCGGGCATATTTTCTGTTCATGTGTCGGCATCACGTATTGTTTAGTGCGAATCAGCTACCAGTTAAAGGTAAGCCCCGCATTGAATATAACAGGGATCGCGTTATACCCCCTGGTATCGTAAAATTTCCTGTTGGTGAAATTCTGTACATCGGCAAAGAACTTCAGGCTCTCGGATGTTTTGTACTCTGCATAAGCGCTGAAGATTACATAGTTGTCGAGGAACAGGTCCTGCTTTTTGTAACCACCCACGTCATAACGTCCGGCCACATATTTACCGCTGATACTCGCATAGAGACCTTTGGTGAACTGGTAGCCGGTAGTCAGGTTAATGCTGTGTTTTGGTCTGCGCAGCGAATAATTGTACAGCGTATCTTTAAAGTTCACACGGCTTTGTGTTGCTTCTTCCAGTGATGTATAGGCATAGTTACCTGTAATGGTCCAGGTGGCGGTTGGTGCAACGGTTACCTCGTATTCTATACCTCTTGCTTCCTGCTTCGCGAAATTAAAATAGCGGCCTGGCGTGCTTACGTTGTTGTAATCGATACCATTGGTGATGTCGCGGTAGAAGAATACGATCCTGTTGCTGAAGCCTTTATATTGCTGCTGTACACCCACTTCATAGTTTACAGATCTTTCAGGATCAAGCGCTACTTCAGTTCCGGTAGAATAGATCTGGTACAGCGATGGCGCCTTAAACGCGCTGGCGATACTTCCGAATACCCTGTAATGCTCACTGATGGTATAAGAAGGGTTGAATGTGTAAGTGAAATTGTTGCCGTAACGGGAATGGTTATTATACCTTCCGCCCAGCTCTACATTAAAACCTTTCAGGCCGAATGCAAGCGAGGCGTAAGCGGATGCCTGGTTCATTCCTTTATCCGGAAAACTGCTGTTGTAAGGGCCGAATGAACTCATGGAAACATACTGGTTATTCATTGAGCCGAAACGATAATCGCCGCCTGCCAGTAAGGTGAGGCCTTTAACAAGCTTTACAGATGCATATAACTCTGCAAACTGGGTAATGGCATCGTAATCATTCATAGAGTAGGCTGTTGCGCCCGGAATAGTAGCGTTGTCGTTGTAGTTCCGGTGCATTTTGCTGTACTGGTAATTACCGTTCAGCGACCAGCGGTCTCTTTTAAACACGAAACCTGCACCTGCTGTGAGATTTTTGTTGTCGATGGTATAGTTCCGCTTATCTGCAAAGGCGCCCGCATCAATGTCGGCATTGTACTGGCTGAACATGGTGAATGCTTTAACAGCCAGCTGGCTGGTGGCCTGGTAAAGGACCGAACCACTGGTAACGGTTCCGTCATAACCGTCGTTATCGAAGTTTTTGGTTCCGGTACTGTCATAGGCTGCGGAGAATCCTTTGGTGCTCAGCCGTGCAAAACGACCTGTATAGGTGAGTTTGCCGGTTTTGCCGTAAACCTGGAGGTTGTTACGGGTAGTGCTTTTGTTACCGGCTGTCATGGTTGCTTTTACGTTAAAAGGTTTGCTGATGTCCTTTTTAACGGTGATGATATTGATCACACCCGCAACGGCGTCGCTGCCGTAGAGGGTAGACTGCGCACCTTTACAGATCTCGATGCGCTCGATATCGTTGATGGAAAAAAGATTCAGATCGAAATCATTGGTGATCTGCGAAGGATCGTTTACCGGTATGCCGTCCAGCAGGATCAGCGTACGGCCCGACGCGGCACCACGCATGAATACGGACTGAACACCGCCCGGATTGTTCAGCGCGCCGTTGATGGTGATGCCCACCTGCTCGTTCAGTAACTGCGCAACGGTTTTGCCGGTGCTTCTTTCGATCTGTTGTTTGGTGATAACGGAAATGACTTTTCCGGTTGTACTCTGTTTCTGCTCTGTTTTATTGGCAGTAACGATCACATCATCCAGTTGCCTGGTCCTGATGCTGTCTTGTTGTGCAAAACTCGCACTACCTGCAAGCAGTGCGGTAAGGAGCGTAAATGATCTGCTCATTGTTTTGGTTTTGATTTGAACAATGAGCTTCCAGGGAATAATAGAGAAATATAAAATGACTGCTGCAGACAGCATTTTACATCCTTGCCTTTCGCCCGAAAGCCGTGAATGATAATATACCAGGCAGGTCTTCTGGCTTACATCGCGCACCTGGCCTTCCCGTGATGAACAGTGGCATGGAGTAGGTGCGGTTCCGGCCATGAACGGCCGGATAATGCTTACAGCTACGGGGATAGCGCCGGAATTGCACCGGACTTCCCTTTTAATCACGCAGTGCGTGAACCGGATATGCAGACAAAGGTAATCACATTGTGCTATCGGCGAGAAAAATAATCGGCGGATAAGGAATCGGATTAACCGATAAGCGGTATTGACCAGCGGGTAACGCCAACAGTTTCAGTTAAGTTTATTACATTTAAAGCCACAGATATTAATTATGCAGGGAAAACAGAAACTGAACCTTTTCAGCTTTACGATGATCGTTGTAGGACTGGTCATCGGTATGGGTATTTTCAGAACGGCAGCAACCAGTGCAAGGGATGCGATAGCGCCATCGGTTTATTTTACAGCCTGGGTGCTGGGTGGTTTCATCGCATTATGCGGTGCGCTTACTTATGCCGAGATCGGCAGCCGTTACCCGGTTACCGGTGGTTATTACAAAATATTTTCTTATGCCTATCACCCGAGTATAGCATTCGCGATCAATTGTATTATCCTGATCAGTAATGCAGCCAGCCTGAGCGGTGTGGCCCTGATCGGCAGTGGTTATATTGCAAAACTGTTTCCGCAATGGCAGTGGACGGATATAGACAAAGCCTTGCTGAGCTGCGGGGCTATTATTATATTCTATGCCATCAACCTGATGGGGCTGCGCATGAGTTCCCGCGCGCAGAATGTGCTGATGCTGATCAAGATTACCATGATCGTAGTGCTGATCGGTGCATTGCTGTTTCCGCATGACAGTGCGCAGGCTGCGGTGAGTGCAGCCGCTCCCGCCGCAGTAACAACGCCTTCCATGAGCTGGATCCAGAGTCTGGGATTAAGCCTGATAGCGGTGTCGTTTACCTATGGCGGTTATCAGCAGACCATCAATTTCGGAAATGAAGTGGATCGCCCCTCAAAGAACATCCCCAAAGGGATCTTTATCGGTATCGCGATCATTATTGCTTTGTACCTGCTGGTGAATCTCAGCTACTATAGCATTGTAGGGTTCGATAATATGAAAGGCGAAAGAGAGATCGCTTATGTGGTGATAGAAAAAACTTTCGGAACGCGGGGTGCAGATATTTTCTCCTTTTTCCTCTTCTTTGGCGTACTCGCATATGTGAATGCTTTATTGCTGAGTAATCCCCGCGTTATGTATGCAATGGGAACCGAAGGAACACTGCCTGCGGTTTTCATGAAGCAGAATAAAAAGAACGCAGTGCTGACGGTTTCCCTTACCGTATTTGCCGCTATGTGTATCGTGATCCTGTTCTTCGCACAAACATTCGAGAAGATCCTCAACTTCACTATTTTCCTCGATTGTTTCGGAATGGTGGCATCGAGCGCAACAATTTTTGTATTGCGGAAAAGGACTAAACATCTCGATAATACGGGCATTTATAAAATGAAACTTTTCCCCGTATTACCGGTGATCTTTATTGCCGCCTACCTCTTTGTAGGAACCAGCATTGCTATCCAGACGCCTGATACGGCCCTGGTGGGTGTTGCGGTGCTGGCAGCCTTTATGGTACTCTATTTCGTTACCCAGAAATTCAGGCGGCAGCCCGTTCTTCCTGCCGATCCGGAACAAGAAGCATAATTATGGATCTTTCATTCATCATCAACGAACTAGGCGAAGAGCGCGATGATTATTTTCGCGCCATCGCGCCGCCGATCGTTCAGACCAGCAATTTCGCTTTCAAAACCGTTGCTGAGATGCGCAATGCTTTCAGCGATGAATACTCAACCTGGATCTACAGCCGCGGAATGAACCCGACGGTAGATATTCTCCGTAAAAAACTGGCCGCGCTCGACGGGGCTGAAGATTGCCTGGTATTCAACAGCGGCGCCGCAGCCATATTTGCTGCCGTGCTCGCCAACGTGAAAAGCGGGGATCATATCGTAAGTGTAAAAGAACCTTATTCCTGGGCACAGCGCATGTTTGAGGTGATCCTGCCGCGTTTCGGGGTTACGGTAACTTATGTGGATGGTACGGAAACAGCGAATTTTAAAAATGCGATCAGGCCCGAAACCACGCTGATCTACCTCGAATCTCCCAACAGCTGGTCGTTTGCCCTGCAGGATCTTTCAGCCGTAGCTGCACTGGCAAAGGAGAAAGGAATCACAACTGTTATCGACAACAGCTATTGCACACCAATTTACCAGCGACCCGTGGAAATGGGTATCGACCTGGTGCTCCAATCCGCTACCAAATACATCGGCGGACACAGCGATACGGTTGCTGGCGTTCTCTGCGGAAGCCGTGCCATGATCGAAAGGATCTTCAACAGCGAATACATGAATATCGGCTCCGGCATACAACCATTCAATGCCTGGCTGCTGATACGTGGTCTACGCACTTTGCCCGCAAGGCTGGAGCGTATAACCCGCACTACCGATACCGTAATTGCTTTTCTGAAAGAACATGAGCGCGTAGAAAGGGTCTTGTTCCCGTTAGATCCGTCTTTCCCGCAGTATGAACTGGCCAGGCGGCAGATGGAAGGCGGCTGCGGACTGCTTACATTCATCATAAAAGCGGAATCCTGCGGCACCATCGAACGTTTTTGCGAGTCGCTCAGGCATATCCTGATGGCGGTAAGCTGGGGCGGGCACGAATCGCTCATCATACCCAAATGCGCCGGAATGCCGCCGGAGCAGTTCAGCAGTACCATCGAAATGCACCGGAGCCTGCGCCTGTACACAGGACTGGAAGACGCAGATTATATCATCAGCGACCTGAAACGCGGATTCGATGCCATTGCCGGGCTCCCCTGACAATTCCTTAAAGATGATGCCGTCTGTCTAAAATTTATGGAAGTGCTGCGGAAACTGCTATTTTTGTTTATATGAGAAAGTTATTTACCCTTGTTTGCTGTGCATTCCTCTTGCAGGGGCGGGCGCAGAACGGTTCCGATAAATGGGACCTGCGGCAGTGCGTAGAATATGCCAGGCAAAATAACATATCTGTAAAACAGGCCGATGTGCAGGCACGGATTGCTGCGCTGCAGGAAAAACAGGCCAAATACAACCTATACCCGAACGCATCAGGTAATGCCACTACCGGTGTCCGTTTCGGCCGCTCTATTGATCCTACCACCAACGGGTTTGCCAATTCGCAGTTCCTTTACCAGAATTTCGGCATCAGCGGCGGTGTGCAGATTTACAACCAGGGTCGTCTGCGCTACAACCTGGAAGCAGCGAAACTGAACCTGAAAGCGGCACTTGCCGATGTGGAGACTGCCGCAAATGATGTATCTATCAACGTAGCAACCTATTACCTGCAGGTCTTACTGGCCAAGGAACAGATCAATGTTACCAATGTTCAGATCTCTCAGACACTGACCCAATACGACATCACTAAAAAAAGAGTGGACGCCGGTGCATTACCGGAGCTCAACCTTGCCGAAGTGGAAGCGCAACTGGCAACAGACAGTACCAATTATATCTCTGCACGGGCACAATACGAGCAGAGCCTGATCAATCTCCGTGCATTGCTCAACCTCGATCCTTCCGTATTATTCGGCCTTGAAACACCACCTGTAGAACAGATCCCGATCGAAACGCTGGGTGATCTGCAGCCGGAATACGTGTACAACCTGGCGCTGGGTAACCAGCCCCTGCAGAGAGCCAACGAATTCAGGATCCAGGCCGCGCAGAAAAATATTCTCGCTTCCAGGGCGATCATGTATCCCACATTAAGTGTGGGCGCCAGCCTCGCCACCAACTTTTCCAATTCGTTCAAATATACCAACGGAGTTACGTTTGGCGGTTATGCTCCTATTACCGGGGCCGAACCCGTCGTTAATATCAGCAACGTAAACTACTATGTGCAATCACCCATCTACAAAGTAACCCAGAGTTCCCGGAGTTTTGGCGATCTCTGGAGTGGCTGGAGCGATCAGCTGAGCAATAACTTTGGTCAGAACGTAGGCCTCACGCTTTCTGTGCCCATTTTCAACAATGGCCAGGGAAGGATTGCACACCAGCAGTCAAAACTCAACCTGAAATCCGCAGAACTGCAGAAAGAATCGAGTAACCTTAAACTGAAACAGGATATTTATACGGCTTATACCAATGCATCATCGGCCCTGCAGAAATTCAACGCAGGTAAGAAAAACGTGGAAAGTGCCCAGAAAGCCTATGATTTTGCATTGAAACGTTATGAGGTAGGATTGCTGAACTCGCTCGATCTCATCACCAATCAGAACAACCTGCTCCGCGCTAAATTGCTGCAGCTGAACAACCAGTACGATTATGTATTCAAAATGAAATTGCTGGAGTTTTACAAAGGGCAGGGTATGAAATTATAACACTTAACCTGGCGAATATATCCCAAACACAAAAGAAATTTTATGAGTAAGAAATTGATCTGGATCATTGTAATACTCCTCGTTGTGATCGCAATTTTCGTGGGCCTTAAAAAAGGAGGCGTGATAGGGAAGGAAGAAGGCATCAAAGTCTCTGCCGAAAAAGTAACCACACGCACCATCATCGAAGCCGTAAATGCGAGCGGGAAAGTATACCCCGAGATCGAGGTAAAAGTAAGCCCGGATATCAGCGGTGAGATTGTTGAGCTGACCGTAAACGAAGGCGACAGCGTTAAAAAAGGACAGATTCTTGCCAGGATCTATGCCGATATCTACTCAACCCAGCGCGATCAGGTTGCAGCAGGTGTTGACCAGGCCAGGGCATCCCTCTCTAACTCAGAAGCAAGTATCGTTGGGTTAAAAGCAATGCTGGACAATGCAAAAGCCACTTACGACAGGCAGCGTAAACTGCTCACGGATAAAGTGATCTCCCGTTCAGAATTTGAACAGGCAGAACAGGCATACCGTTCGGCTGAAGCTAATTATAATGCTGCAAAAGAAGGACTGAGAGGCAACCAGGCATCTATTCTGAGCGCAGAAGCGCAATTGTCGCGTGCCAACAAAGACCTGTCGAGAACCACGCTCACAGCCCCGATGGACGGAGTGATCAGCCTGCTGGCCGTTAAAAAAGGGGAACGTGTGGTAGGTACGGCACAAATGGCGGGAACAGAAATGATGCGTGTTGCAGATATGAGAAGTATCGAGATCAGGGTAGACGTGGGCGAGAATGACATCCCCAAAGTAAAACTCGGTGATACGGCAATTGTGGAAGTAGATGCATATACTAACCGTAAATTCAAAGGCCTGGTTTACAAGATCGCCAATCCCAATACTACAACGGCAACCTCCTCATCATCCGGCACTGAAGTAACAAACTATAAAGTCCATATCAGGTTACTGCCTTCCAGTTATGCAGACCTGGTAGCTGCAGGTAAAAGCTTTCCTTTCCGTCCGGGTATGAGTGCCAGTGCCGATATCCAGACCCGCACCAAAACCGGCGTAACAGCTGTTCCGCTGAATGCAGTAACAACGAGGGATAAGGATAGCGACAAATCTCCCGGCACGAAAAAAGACGACAAGCCGGAAGATCAGGATACACCGAAATCGGCCAGTGCGGAAGATGGCATAGAAGAAGTGGTATTCGTTTTACAGAAGGATAATAAGGTAAAGAAAGTAAAAGTGAAAACCGGTATCCAGGACCTGAACTATATCGAGATCGTTGAAGGACTGAAAAGCGGCGATGAAGTCATTTCCGGTCCTTACAGCATCGTAAGTAAAACACTCAAAGACGGCAACCTGGTAACGGTTGTACCTAAAGACAAGCTGTTTGACGAGAAGAAGAACTAAGGGCAAACTGGATTTGCTGTGATATTTGTGTAGGAACCAGATTTAATTTTTTGCGCATGCAGTTTGGAATGATAGGCAGCGGGAGCTGGGCAACGGCGCTTGCAAAGATCCTTACGGATAACGGGAATACTATTAACTGGTGGGTCAGGAATGAGGATACGATCCGCTATATTCAGAAAAGAGGACATAATCCGCATTACCTCGGTGCTGCTTATTTCAACCAGCAGCAACTGAACCTCGATAGCGGGATCCGCAATATTGTAGCGTCATCCGACGTGCTGGTGATCGCCATTCCGGCAGCCTATGTGGCATCAGCGCTGGAACAGCTTGATAAAAATGCGTTACAGGGCAAAAAGATCGTATCTGCGGTGAAGGGAATGCTACCTGCAGGCAACCAGTTGCTCAATCACTACCTCGCAACACAATACGATTTCCCGGAAAAAGATTATGTGGCATTATTAGGCCCGTGTCATGCTGAAGAAGTGGCCGCCGAAAAACTGTCATACCTCACTTTTGCAGGCAGCGATATCGATTTTACAACTGCAATTTCTGCTTCTTTCCGCACAGATTATATTAATACCGTTGTCAGCACGGATCTCACGGGGGTTCAATATGCGGCGGTACTGAAAAATATCTACGCGCTGGGCGCCGGCATTGCACACGGGCTCGAATACGGCGATAATTTCCTGAGTGTATATATCGCCAACAGTGCACGGGAAATGGTAGATTTTCTCCGGAAACTTACCATGCAGGAAAAAGGTGCGCAGGACGACCCGCCTGATTATGCGGCATCTGTTTACCTGGGTGATCTGCTTGTAACCTGTTATTCCTTATTCAGCCGTAACCGCACTTTTGGTAATATGATCGGGAAAGGCTATTCCGTAAAAGCGGCCCAGCTGGAACTGAATATGGTGGCCGAGGGGTATAATGCCAGCAAGTGTATCACAGGGAAAAACGAAACCGTTGGCGCCGCTCTTCCTATTGCAAGGGCCATTTACGAGATATTATGGGAACATCTTCCTGCCGCTGATGGATTTAAGAAAATAGAAGGCTTTCTGCAATAACGAAAGTTGTACCTTTAGGTATGCCAGTTTCATTTACCTTATTAAGCCCAGGTACCATCATCGCCCTCATAGGGTGTGTGGCCTTCATCAGCCTGGTGAAAAAAATGGCTCATAAAAGACACTGATCATAGATCAAACAGATCGGCAGCGATTCCGTCTGCCAGGAATTTCCCTGAAGCATTCAGTTTTAACCGGTTTTCTGTAAACAGAACATGAGCATTGCTGATATGTTTCTGCACTGCTGCCATTAATCGTTCTGCCTGGTCATGGCCCCAGGTCATTCTTACATGTTCAACAGAAACGCCCTCCAGGGTCCGCAGGCTGGTCATGATGTATTCATTCAGCTGTTGTTGCGGCGTAAGGATTTCCTCCTCGCCGGGAATTGTTCCGGCTGTTACGCCAGCCAGGTAAAGACTGTTGTTGGCCATATTCCATTGCCGGCTGCTGCCGTTAAAGGAGTGCGCCGAAGGGCCTAAACCGAGATAAGGTTTACCCTGCCAGTAGCTGCTGTTATGCCTGCTCCTGAAACCGGGCAGGGCAAAATTGGAGATTTCGTAATGTTCAAAACCAGCTTCGGCCAGCTTTTGGGTAAGTATTTCAAAATGTCGCGCCTGTTTGTCGGGATCTACATCCTCCAGTTTATGCTGACGTATCAGCTGATCCAGCGCGGTTTTCGGTTCAACGGTAAGTGCATAACAGGAAATATGCGGGATTCCGGCGTTGAGCAGGGTTTCAATGTTGATCAGCCATTGCTCATCACTTAAGGTAGGTGTACCGTAGATCAGGTCAGCTGTGATATTATCAAAGCCGGCTTCTTTTGCAAACCGGATGGCATTGAGCGCCTGTGATGCATTATGCGCCCGGTTCATCCAGGCAAGATCCGCATCTGCAAAAGACTGGATCCCGATACTGAGCCTGTTTACGCCGGACTGCTTCCAGCCGGCGAGGCTGGTTTCATCAATATCATCAGGATTGGTTTCCAGTGTGATCTCGGCTCCGGGTACAACAGTAAATAATTGATACAATGTACTGATGATCGCATCCAGCTGGGCTTGCGTTAAGAGAGAAGGGGTGCCTCCGCCGAGATAGATGGTTTCAACCGGCCCGGTGATATAATTTTTTTTCAGGTGCGCTTCGCGGATAATGGCATCCACCATATCAGGAAGTTTCTGATGTGCGGTAGAAAAGTGAAAGTTGCAGTAATTGCAGGCTTTTCTGCAAAAAGGGATATGAATATAGATGCCTGCCATAAAGCAAAATTATGCCTCCGCACTGAATCATCTCCTGATGACGGAAACGTTATTTTTAAATGCCTCCTGTGCCGCGTCATTCTTCATCCCAAATCAATATTTTTGCTGAAAGCAACGGATTGAAGCAGATTTTCCTGATACTGGTTCTGATGAGCAGCATTTGCGGAGTGATGGCCCAGGCCGATTCACAGTCCAGGCCGGCGCGCATGGAAACGGCAGGAGTCCGGCAACAGGCAGTGGTAAAACGTGCCGATACACTTGTAAGAACACAGGTGGCGACAATTACCGTTGACTCGGCCATGCAATCCCGTTTAACGGACAGTCTGCTCCAGGACAGCCTGCGCAGGGATTCTCTCGCTAAAGCAGCACAGGTATTGCCACCGGTTGATCGCATTGACACATCTACATATGCCCGTTATCGCACCGGTTACCCCTTTGCGCCGATGGATAAGCCGGCTGTTTATATGAATATTGAATACCGCGAACGGGCATCCAAAGACGATCTTTTCTATGTGCTCACGGGATTGGTTTTCCTGCTGGCCTTTGTAAAAGTGGCATTCCCGAGGTATTTCCGGAATATATTTATCCTCATCTTCCAGACATCCCTGCGGCAGAAACAGACCCGCGACCAGTTATTACAGGATAACCTGGCTTCGCTGTTCACCAATCTTTTATTCGTTATCAGCATGGGATTGTACGGCGCTATTGTGGTAGGGAACAAGGGGCTGGCTTCCATATCCTTCTGGTGGGTAGCTGTTTACGGGGCCGCTTTGCTGCTGGTGGTTTACACGGGAAAATTCCTTTTTTTACAGTTTTCGGGCTGGGTTTTCAATTCCAGGGAAGCAGCTTCGGCCTATATTTTTATTGTATTCCTCGTGAATAAAGTGATCGGTATCGTATTGATTCCCTTTCTTTTATTACTGGCTTTTACCGGTGAACCAGCCGCCGATGTGGTCTTTACCGTGTCGCTGGCAGTGATCGGATTGCTGTTAATATACAGGTACCTGATCTCCTTCGGAGCACTCCGCAGTAATTTGAAAGTGAATGCCTTGCACTTTTTCCTGTACCTTTGCGCCGTTGAAGTACTCCCGATACTGTTAATATACAAGCTGTTGGTTAACTATATCGACGGAAGATTTTAATTTTGCAACCTTAGAGCAATCAGCAATCTAGAGTATCATGGTAAAAAGCGGGTCAAAAAAGTCAACGCCAAAGACAACCAAACGGATCCTGATTTCCCAACCCAGACCGGAAAGTGAGAAATCGCCTTATTTCGACCTGGAGAAAAAATACCAGGTAGAATTATTCTTCCATCCGTTTATTAAACTCGAAGGAATACCGGCAAGGGAATTCCGCAAACAGAAGATCGACATTTCGCAGTATTCGGCCGTTATATTCACCAGCCGGAATGCCATCGACCATTTTTTCCGCACCTGCGAAGAAATGAAAATCACCATTGGCCAGGATACCAAGTATTTCTGCATTACCGAGGCGGTAGCGCTTTATCTCCAGAAATTCATCCTCTATCGCAAACGTAAAGTGTTTTATGGTGCAGATGGTACCAATAAAAGCATGTTCGACGTGATCAACAAACACAAGGAGAACGAAAAATTCCTCTACGTGTGCAGCGAGAACCAGCAGGATAATGAAATCGTGAACTGGCTGAAAACGAATAAATGCGAATACCAGCTTGCATTCATGTACCGTACCATCAGTAACGATGTAAAGAGTGTATTCACCCACTGCGATTTCGATGTCATCTGCTTTTTTACACCAAGCGGCGTAAAAAGCCTGTTCGATAATTTCCCTTCATTTGAACAGAACGGAACTGTTATCGGCGCTTTCGGAAACAATACTTCCAAAGCTGTGGAAGATGCAGGCCTCACCCTGGAAATCAAAGTACCGGCACCGCAACGCCCGAGCATGGTAGCGGCGCTCGACCATTTCCTGGCCGCGTCTGCAACGCCGGTAAAAAAATAAAAAATGAACTGAATATATCTGATACCCTGCCCAGGCAGGGTATCTTTGTTATGGGAAACCCACACTTTTCCTCATCCAATCGTCCTATATGCAATACACGAATCTGCTTGCGCATGAAACAAGTCCTTATCTGCTGCAGCATGCCCATAATCCCGTTAACTGGTATCCCTGGGGCGAAGAAGCGCTGAATAAAGCAAGAGCCGAAGACAAGCCGATCCTTGTCAGCATTGGCTATTCCGCCTGTCACTGGTGTCATGTAATGGAAAGGGAAAGTTTCGAGAGCGAAGCCGTAGCAACCATTATGAATGAGCGGTTCATCAATATAAAAATAGACCGCGAGGAACGGCCTGACCTGGATCATATCTATATGGATGCTGTTCAGGCCATGACGGGAAGCGGCGGCTGGCCGCTGAATGTATTCCTTACGCCGGAGGGCAAACCATTTTATGGCGGCACTTATTTTCCGCCCCGAAGAGCGCACAACCGCGCCAGCTGGACGGAGGTCCTGGAAGGCGTTCATAAAGCGTATACAGAAAACAGGGATAAAATAGAAGATCAGGCGGAGCAGCTTACAAAGCATATTGAGCAGACCAATGCTTTTGGCAGAACGGTAGGTGTTCAGTCCGAACAGGATCATGCTTTGTTACAGCAGATCGCAGATAATATTTTAAAAAATGCCGATACCGAATGGGGCGGTTTTGGTGCCGCGCCTAAATTCCCACAGACATTTTCCATTATTTATCTGCTCAGGCACTATCATTTCAGCGGACAGCAGGAAGCGCTTGATCAGGCACTGCTGAGCCTTGATAAAATGATCGATGGTGGTATTTACGACCAGCTTGGTGGCGGTTTTGCCCGCTACAGCACCGATCCGGAGTGGCTTGCGCCGCATTTTGAAAAGATGCTTTACGACAATGCCCTGCTGGTAAATGCCATGAGCGAAGCATTTCAGCTTACCGGCAATAAAAAATATGAAAGGGCTATCCGGGAAACGATCGGGTTTGTGAAAAGAGAGCTGACCAGCCCGGAAAAAGGTTTTTATAGTGCGATCGATGCGGACAGTGAAGGGGTGGAAGGTAAATTTTACACCTGGCAGCAATCAGAAATTGAAGCGTTACTGGGCAGCGATGCCCCAGTTTTTTGCCGATATTATGATATTTCCGAGGCCGGGAACTGGGAACACACAAATATTTTAAGGGTAAAAAAAGATCCCGAAAATTTTGCACTACAGGAGAACAGGGATATTAACGACATAAACAGGATACTGGAAACCGGCCGGAAAAAATTGCTTGAAGCCCGGGAATTACGCCCCAGACCTTTACTCGATGATAAACAACTTTGTGGCTGGAATGCATTGATGATCACAGCCTTAGCCAAAGCCTACGCCGCATTGGGCGACCCTGAATACCGGAGCATGGCCGTTTCCGCCACCGGTTTTCTCGAAAAAGAGTTCCGCAGGGCAGATGGAAGCTGGCTGCATACGTTCAAGCAGGGCCATGCAAGGATCCCGGCTTTCCTGGATGATCTGGCTTTCCTGGTCCAAGCTTATATCCATCTCCAGGAGATCACCGGTAACCAGGAATACCTGCTGAAAGCCCGTGAACTGGTAGAATATCTTAACCTTCATTTCTCGGAACAAGACACCGGCTTCTATTATTATACACACGATGGTCAGCAGGATGTGATCGTACGGAAAAAGGAAATCTATGATGGCGCTACGCCTTCTGCAAATGCTGTAATGGCATCCAATATATTGTATATTTCTAAAATATTTAATGTTTTTGAATGGGAGGAGAGAGCCAGGCAAATGATCGCTTCGCTCCAGAAAACAATTGTGGGTTATCCGGGATCATTTGGGGTATGGGCAGCCAGTCTGCAGCAGCTGGTAAACGGGACTGTGGAAATCGCAATTGTTGGGGCAGGAGCAGCAGATCATCTCAGTGTCGTTTTACGACAGTTCATACCCAATAAAGTGATTCAGGCGTCTGTAAAAGAGCAGCCGGAATTTCCTTTACTGGCCGGGAAAAAGCCTGCTGAAAACGGAGAAACCCGGTTTTATCTCTGCCGCGATTATGCGTGTAGTGATCCCCTTACAGATGTAGTTGATTTTTTAGCAAAAGTGTAACAAAGAATGCGGTAATTTGCCTGTCCGACAGTTGACTAGCCTTATGAAAATGATTATGAATTTTAATTCACAATGCCGTTGAGAGCAAATTTTACCCGCCTTTAAAAATTATTGAGATTTAAACAGTAAAGTTGGCAATACTGCCAATGCAAAACTTATATTTGTCACTGTCATAAACCATATTTCTTTTTATGAAAGGATATTTAACTACCATCACTGTAGCTGCTATATCATTGACCTTATCCTCCTGCTTTCTGAAAAAAGGCAATAAGGCAAGGGCTTTGCCTGATGATGGACAGTTGCATGGTGTTGCGCCAACAGCGAGACAAAGCATGCAGCCACCTGTGGGAATGGTATATATACAGCCGGGCGCATTTCACATGGGTCCGAATGATGAGGATATTACTTTCAGCTACAGCAACAGAAATCGTATGGTGTCTATGCCGGGTTTCTGGATGGATGCTACGGAGATCACCAATAACCAGTACCGCCAGTTTGTAAACTGGGTACGTGATTCCCTCGCTTTCAAGATCCTGTTCGGCTCGGGTATCAACAAAGAAGATACAATGGCGGTTGACTGGAAGCGGGTAGCTACCATCAAGTACGATAAAACGACCATCGAGAAATTAAACGAGCTGAACCTCGCACCGGATAACAGGCTTTACGGCCGCCCGGGCATCGATCCTAATAAACTGATCTACCACTACGAATTTTTTGATCTGCCTGAAGCTGCAAAACGCGAAAATGCAGACCTGCCAGTGAGCAACTTCGTAATTAAAAGAGATCAGAAAGTGTATCCCGATACACTGGTATGGATCAGGGATTTCTCTTACTCTTATAACGAACCTCAGACCAAGCAATATTTCAGTCACCCTGCCTATGGCGGTTACCCTGTAGTAGGTGTAACCTGGAAGCAGGCGGTCGCTTTCTGTAACTGGAGAACACATATACAGAATTCATTCCTGGAAAGGAAAAATATGGCCATCGATGGTGATTACCGTCTGCCGAACGAAGCGGAATGGGAATATGCAGCACGTGGCGGAAGAACGAATTCTATGTTCCCGTGGGGTAACTATTACCTGAGGAATAAAAAAGGCTGTCTGATGGCCAACTTCAAACCAGGCCGCGGTAACTACGCGGAAGATGGCGGCTTCTATACTGTTCCTGCAAATGCATACTGGCCGAACGACTGGGGCTTATATAATATGTCAGGAAACGTTGCAGAATGGACGGCTTCCTATTTCTATGAAGGCTCTTACAACTTCATGGCAGATATGAGTCCGGATGTGAGACTGGATGCGAAAGACGAAGACCTGCCAAACATGAAACGTAAAGTGGTGCGTGGCGGAAGCTTTAAAGATATCGGGTATTACCTGCAGGTGGGAGCCCGTAATTACGAATACCAGGATACGGCAAAATCATACATCGGGTTCCGTTGTGTGATAGACCTGGCTCCGAAATGGAAAAAATAATCAAGGCTGATACAAACTGAAAATAAAAAATCCAAGCAAATCCTTTTTAACCCTTACAAATTTTAAACAACACCACTATGGCTTCTGGAATTTCTCCCGTAACCAACCGTATTGTAAACGTTATCGTTTGTCTCGGCGCCGCTGTCGTAATTTTCGGGGCAATGGCAAAGATCCTTCACCTTTCATGGGCCGACTGGGCTCTGAAGATCGGTCTTACCACTGAGGCAATGATCTTTATTATCTATGCAATTCTCCCTCCGCCGGATATGGACAGTCATGCTGCTCCGGCTCCTGCAGCAGCAGGCGGTAACCAGGCTTTGAATGTAATGCAGGATATGCTTGCAAAAGCGGATATCACTCCTGTAACACTGTCTAAGCTGAGCGAAGGCTTTAAAAAATTAGGAACAACTGTAGAAAACATGGGCGAGATCAGCGACGTGGTAAAAGCCACCGGCGATCTTTCTGCTAAAACCAAAGAAGCAACTGTTGCCTTATCATCAGTAGCCGGCGCGGTTAACGAAGCAACCAAATCCATGAGCGGACTGAACCTTGCATCTGAAAGCACCAAACAATACCATGAGCAGGTACAGGTACTTACCAAAAATTTGTCTTCTTTAAATACGATTTACGAATTGGAACTCCAGGAAAGCAACAATCACCTGAAAGCACTGAACCAGTTTTATGGTAAACTGGCACAGGCTTCTGCAGCTATGACCACCAGCGCGGAAGATGCAATGAAGGCGAAAGAGCAGATCGCAGCACTGGCCAACAACCTGTCTAAACTGAACCAGGTATATGGTAACATGCTTACTGCAATGCAGGGTAGATAAAATTTGCAATCCGATCAGATAAACCAATTTAAAACCGTATTGTAAAAATTTAGAAGCATGTCACTACCCAAGGAGCCGCGGCAGAAGATGATCAACATGATGTACCTGGTGCTTACCGCACTGCTGGCACTGAATGTATCGTCTGAAATCCTCAACGCGTTCAAAACAGTGGATCGCAGTTTGATGACAGCCAGCGAGATAGTAGAAAAAAAGAACACGGATATATTCAAATCATTCCAGAAAAAAATAGCCGACCCTAAAACACAGGCCAAAGCACAGGAATGGTTTCCGAAGGCTGAAAAAGCTAAAGTACTGGCTGACCAGGTATATGAATATATCAATCAGCTGAAAGCAGAATTAAAGAAAGAATCAGGACTGAAAATTGAAAACGGCGTTGAAAATTACAAGGAAGATGATCTGGATGCACCAACACGTCTTCTCGTTTCTTCTCCGCCGAATGGCAAAGCAAAAGGCGCTGAACTGTTTGCAAAACTGCAAAACTTCAGGAACCAGTTGCTGGAAATAGATCCTGAGATAAAGTCCGAAATCGGGCCTAATCTGCCGCTTGATCTGCGTGTACCGAAAACGAATAATGAAGCCGGTAAAGATGACTGGGCTTTCAATTATTTCCATATGACGCCTACGGTGGCGGCGATCACTATCCTGAGCAAGTTTCAGAACGATATCAAGAACAGCGAAGCCCAGGTAGTAGAGTTCTGCCATAAGAAAATAGGTGAAGTAGAGATCATTTACGATGAATTCCAGGCTTTTGCAGGAACCAACTCACAGTACCTCATGCCGGGCGAAGAGCTCGTGATCACTGCAGGTGTGGGCGCGTTCAGCAAAGCTGCAAAACCAAGTATCACGGTAGATGGCGCATCAGTTCCGCTGAAGGAAGATGGTGCAGCAGAGTATAAAACAACTGTGAACACATCAGGCGCAGGAACTAAAAAAGTAAGGATCTCTTATATCAAGCCCGATGGAACAACAGCAACCGTTGAAAAAGAAGTGAAATATACCGTAGGTGTACCTGCCGGACTGGTGGTATCAACCGACAGAACAAGGGTATTCTACCGTGGTATCGAAAACCCGCTCAGCGTAACCGGAGGCGGTGGCGATGAGAAGGTAAACGTGAGTGTGGAAGGACAGGGTGTGAACATGAGCAAAGCAGGTCCGGGTCAGTATGTTGTGGTACCTAACCAGCTGGGCAATGTAACGGTAGTAGCTTCAGATGGAAAGAAAACACAAAGGATCAATATACCTGTGAAAAAAATCCCGGATCCGATAGCACTGGTAGGCGGAAGCGCCGGAGGTACCATGAGCGCGAATGTGTTCCGTGTACAGAAAGGTGTGATCGCGGATCTGCGCGACTTCGTATTCGAAGGAATCCAGTTCAAGGTAGTTTCCTTCATGGTGATCTGCACCGGAAAAGGATTCGATGAGCCAGGCTACGAACAGAATACCGGCGCAACCTTCAGCGGAGAGACACTGAACCTGATCAAAAGGTGCCAGGCAGGAACTACGGTAACTGTAGGTGAGATCAAAGTAGCAGAACCGGGTGGCGGAACCAGGAAGCTTGATCAGAATATAACATTCATCTTGCAATAAGAAGAATTATGAAAAAGACACCATTGTTTTTATTGTTGACTTCGTTGCTGATCGGTAGTGCGGCAATGGCGCAGTTCAACCTTCCTCCGAAGAAGGCTGCTGCAGATACGGGAAGGAACAAAACGACCAATCCTGCAACAACGGCACCTCCTACCATTACCAATAAGGTAACGGGTCTGCCTCCGGCAGGCACTGGAAATGCCAATGCAGCAAACGCTCAGCCAACCAAAACAATTGATACAACAATGGTTGGTGGTTTTATGGGCGAACCGTTGCCCAGGAGCCTGCGCAGCGGAACAGCAGTAGAACGTACCATTACAAGGGAGAAAAAACCATTGCCTTACGAGCACCTGCGCGAAGACGACTGGCATTACAGTGAAATGATCTGGTCTGAGATCGATGCGCGTGAGAAAATGAACCAGGCTTTCATGTACCCGGGTAAAGACGACAATGGTGTGGACCAAAGATTCTTTTCGATCCTTTTAAGTGCGATCAAGAACGACAGCGTTGTAGCTTTTTCTGCTGAAGGTGGTGATGACCAGTTCAGAACACCACTTGCTTATGCTGATATCAGTAAAATGCTGAAAGGAAGTCTGGATACACAGCTTGTACCGAACCCGAATAACCCGAATATCTTTGATACAGCGGTTATTTACGATACCAAGTTTGCACCGAATCCGGATTCTATCTACACATTCCGCCTGAAACAGCAATGGATCTTCGATAAGGAAGCAAGCAGGATGTTCTGCCGTACCATCGGTATTGCACCTGTAGCCAAGATCGTTCTGAATGGGAAATCGGTAAGCAAAACGCTTTTCTGGGTATACTACCCGGATATCCGCCAGACGCTTACCAAGTTCCTGGTCTATAATCCCAAAAGTTTCGCCAGCCGGATGACGTGGGAGGATCTTTTTGAGAACCGTTATTATTCGAGTTATATCATTAAAACAAGCAATAATAACCCGAACGACAAATTTCTGTCGGGCATGATCAAAGACCCGTTATTCAGGTTACTGGAAGGAGATAATATCAAGGAACGCCTGTTCAACTACGAGCAGGACCTGTGGCAATATTAAGATAATAACTAAACCAATTGAAAAGAGAGGCCCTGAAAGCCTCTCTTTTTGCGTGTTTTACCGCTTATATTATAAAATTTTAATCAGGGATTGTTGTTTGATTAAATACATTTCGTAACTTTACTCTGGTTTTTCATAGGATATTGGATTTTAAAAACGGGGCTGGATTTCTATCCTGGCCCCTTTTTATTTGTCCTGATCCGCGCCTCCCTGGAAATGATTCCTGATAATCGCAGCTTTTGCTTTTCCTACCGCTTTCACCAGTTCTTCTTCCGGTAATGCTTTAACCGCTGCAACGGAACGATATGTTTTCAATAATTGTTCGGCCGTTTGTTTGCCGATGCCTTTTATCTGCTCCAGTTCATTTTTGAATGTACCCTTCGATCGCTGGTTGCGGTGAAAAGTGATACCGAACCTGTGCACTTCATCCCGGATACGGCGAACGAGTTTAAGACTGTCGCTATTCCACGGAAGTTTAATAGACGTGCTGTCCCCCGGGAAGAAAAGTTCTTCTTCATTTTTAGCAAGCCCTACAACAGTTACACTACCCACAAGGTTAAGTTCACGGATACTTTCCATAGCGGCGCCCAGCTGCCCTTTACCGCCGTCTATGATGATCAGCTGAGGCAAAGGCTCCTCTTCGGCAAGCAGGCGCCTGTAGCGTCTGTAAACCACTTCTTTCATCGTTGCAAAATCGTTGATGCCCTCAACTGTCTTCACATTGTAATGCCGGTAATCTTTCTTGCTGGGCATCCCATCTCTGAAACAGACCATGGCCGATACCGGGAAAGCTCCCTGGAAATTGGAGTTATCGAAACATTCGATATGCACGGGTACTTCCTGCAACTGCAGGTAACGCTGCAATTCGTAAAGGACTTTCTTTTTTTCCGCATCGGTCTTCCCTTCGAGATGCAGGATCTTTTTCTTTTTCAGGTCTTCGCGGAAATACATCACATTCTTTACGGAAAGATCCAGCAGTTTCTTTTTATCGCCGCCTTTGGGTATGGTCACAGCCAGCTGATCGTCGATCACCTCAACCGGAAATGGAACAATAATTTCTTTTGCCTGGCTGTTGAATGTACCGCGGAGCTGCGTAACGGCAAAGGATAGTACTTCCTCTTCCGTTTCTTCCAGTTTTGTTTCGAGCAGTACGGTATGGGTCTGCACGATGGTGCCGTTCTGCACCATCAGGTAGTTTACGTAAGCCTGGTCATCCTCTTTGGCAACGGAAAACACATCCATGCTGAGCAGGTGTTTGCTCACGATCACCGATTTCGCCTGATAATTTTCAAGATGCTCTATTTTCTGCCGCAGCATTTCAGCTTTTTCGAACTGAAGCGATACAGCCAGTTCCTGCATTTCAGTTTTGAAATGACCGATCACCGAACCCAGGTTGCCTTTCAGGATATTTCTTACCTGCTGTAAACCTTCTGCATAATCTTCGGCCGATTGCAACCCTTCACAGGGGCCTTTACAATTACCGAGATGGTATTCCAGGCAAACCTTGAATTTCCCTTTGCGGATATTATGATCCGTGAGATTGAGTTTACAGGTTCTCAGGGGAACATATTGCCGGGTGAACTCCATCAGCTCACGTACTTTACCTGCAGATGTAAAAGGCCCCAGGTATTCCGAACCATCGTTTATTTTTTTACGTGTAAAGAATACGCGCGGAAATGGTTCTTTACGGATAACGATATAAGGATAGGTCTTATCGTCCTTAAGATTGATATTGTATTTCGGCTGGTATTCCTTGATCAGCGAATTCTCAAGCAGGAAAGCATCGTGTTCGGAATCAACGATCGTAAAAGCAATACGATGGATCCTTTTAACGAGCTCATGTGTTTTATAAGTGGTGAACGTTTTCGAAAAATAAGAACCTACACGCTTCCGGAGGTTCTTCGCTTTGCCCACATACAATAAAATATCTGCGGCATCATAATATTTATAAATGCCCGGCTGCCCTGGTATGGTATGCGCTATCTGTTGAAACTGTTCTCCTGTCATGCTGCACTCACTTCCTATTGTGCGGAAGTATCGTTATTCCAGTTAATATAATTCAATTCGGTATGCGTATAAGTACCTGCAGTCATATAACGGTTTACCGTAAAACTACTGAAGGCTTTCCAGTTGGCCTGTTCGGTAACCAGCGTATCTCCCTTGCGGTAGTTACTGCGTATAAATACGCGCTTGACCTGGCTGCTTTCCTGGTCCAGCAGGATATCGATACTCCTGATCACCGCATCGGGGTTAATACTGGTATAGTTGATCGTATAACTTTTTGTAGTGAGATCCTGGAAAACGGTCTCCCTGTACAAAGGTCTTAACGCCGGTGTTGCGATATTCTTTTCAGTAAAAAAGTGCATCCATTCTTTCAGCTGTTCCTGGGTAAGTGTAACAGAATCTTTTTTTGTATCCACTTCACTGATCTTGTATACAGGTGTTTTCAGGGCCGATGCATATTGCAGCTGGCTATTAAAAAAGGTGGTCAGATCGTAGATACTGCTGGTATCCGTTCCGGGCTGGGAATCAGCTCCTGTTACCGCCTTGTTTTTATTCCTGCAGGCTGCAATGACCAGCAATGTGACGAAACACCATGCCATTTTTTTCATCTTCAAAAATATTCATTAACAGGCAATAAAATACTGTGCCGTGTAGTCAAATGAGGAGGAAAACGGGAAAATAGTTTACCTGAACAACTGCTTGGTAAGGCCGATCCTCACACCATAATCGAGCAGGTATTCTTTGATAGGATAAGCATTGGAATAAGTAGGCAAATGCTGGTAGCGGATCTGTGGTCCGATCTGCCAGGTTGCTTTCCTGGTTTTGTAAGTCAGGTTGATACCTACACTGGTATTGATATTCCATTTACGCAGGAACTCGCCGCCATCGGCATAATGTTTCATGTCTGTAGAAAGCATGTAAACATGGTTGTTAAGCGTAAATGTTGGTTGTACGGAAGCTTCTGTATTAAGACCGATGTTTTTGCCCTGGATGATATCCCATTGCAGGCCAACCGGTACGGAAACCTGATACAGCTTGTTATCGAGCTGGGTGCTGCGGAAACCGGTATTATTGTTATATGGCGACAGTAATGTAATATTCTCCACGCCCCTGTAATTGATCAGCGAAATGGTGGTAGGGTCGTTGGTGAGCGACTGGAATGTTTCGATATGATACTGGCGTATGTTAAGTTGTGCGCCGGTTTTCAACTTCAGCCTGTCGGAAATATTGTAAAGAACCGCAAAGCCGAGTTCAAGGCCGATTGCAGGTTTATGTCTTACGATATTATTTACATCTGCGGAAAGGTTCTGGCTCGGAGGTGCGGTGGTAGACGTAACTGCGGGCTGAACCACTTCTTTCAGCTTTTCATTGGAGAGTCTCCTGTAGCTATGGGATGGTGTTACATAGAACTGTACACCGAATTTGTGACTTCTTGCTGTAATGGCAAGTTTAGGTGCAGCCGGTGTGTAGTTGAGACTTTTCAGGAGTTCGGAAGAGGGGCTGTTGATGCCGGATGGCGCAACAACCGGAAGCAGGCTGATGCTGGCCGCAACCGGTTGCATATCAGCCGCGAAACTGATATTTCCCGTATTGTTATTGCTGATAAAGCTATTGTTGAAAATAGCAGCGTAATGCTGGCTTTCAACCGGGATATAAGTATTTGCTGCCTGTTTCAAGGCCGTGTTTTTATTATCGGTTCTGCTTGAAACGGTCTCCTTTGCTTCTGTATTGATCGCAGCAGAAGCGAGCAGGTGCTGTTCATCGTCGGCCGTGATTACGGCAGGCCTGTTGTAATCGGCGAAAGTTTCGTTGGTAACTTTACCCGGAGTGCGGGTGCTGAAATAATCAGGATCGCTTTTCTTGCGTATAATAGTTGTACCCTGTGTTTTTATTTCACTCTTTGCGTTCATGGCAAGGGGGGCGGAGCCGGAAGGCTGGCCGGGCCTTACATTGAGCAAAGTGCTGACGGTAAGTGCTGTGATGATAAAGAGAGAGATGAAACTGAGCGCGGGCCAGGATTTATGGCCATGTAAATCCGTTCTGATGCTCTTCCAGACCTTGTCTGAAGGATACATCCGGTGCTGTTTTACTTCATCCTGTAAAAACTGCTCGAATTCGTCATGGTACTGCTGGTTCTCCATAGCGCAAACAAGAACTGCCGTTAAGGTTTTCTAAGAGCGGCGAGCCATTGAAAATCCTGTTTTGGTGTATCGATAATTTTCTTTTTGATCAATATTGTCTCCAGCATTGCTTTGGCACGTGTGTACTGGCTGCGGCTGGTACTTTCTTCTATATCAAGCATCAATCCTATTTCCCTGTGGCTGTAACCTTCCAGGGCATACAGGTTCAATACGGTTTTATATCCTACAGGTAACAGCCGGATGCACTCAGTGATCTGCCTGGCCTGCATGATAGAGGGAACCGTTTCTTCTTTCACCTGGAGGGTACTGGCATGGTCAAGATCCACACTGTCGCTGAACTTTTTGTACTTCTTCAAAAAGTTGATGCAGGTGTGTACAATGATCCGCCTGATCCAGCCTTCGAATGCGCCCTTGTTCTGGAAAGTGTGTACCTGGGTAAACACTTTGATGAACCCTTCCTGCAACATGTCTTCCGCATCTTCGCGGCTCTGTGCAAAACGGTAGCACACACTCAGCATCTTGGGGCTGTAGCGGTTGTACAACTCGCGCTGTGCTGCTGCATCATTATGGATGCAGCCTGCAATGATCGCCTGTTCCGTCATGAGGGATTAAAATGATTCCCATAAATATAGACATTATTTTATTGATTATGCTGCATTTCCAACCGCCCCGGAACCTCCGCACAAAGAAATAATAATACGCTTACCCCGTTTTGGCCGGTTTGCCACCATTCTCCGCCGGTTCATCCATTTACCGGAAAATATTTTTTGCAACAATGATGTATTTTGTCTTTTTTGTTTACGTTTGCAACGTTGTATCAAAAAATACCCAATGAGATCATTCCTAACCACTTTACTTATCGGCAGCCTGGTATCGGCTTCCGGTATTGTTAATACTGCTACTGCCGCTCCTTATGGCAGCTATGCAGAAGTTCCCGGTAAATCTGTATTGAGCGGGAAAGTAACAGACGCTTCCGGCAAACCCCTGGCCGGCGCTGCCGTTTTCCTGCACGAAGCAAAAGCCGGTGTTGTGACCAAAGATGACGGAACCTTTACTTCTCCGGCTGTTCCCGCAGGAAAATACCTGGTGGAGGTTTCTTTTACTGGCTATGCTACCCAGATCCTGACCATCGATCTGAGCACCAACGCCGTCAGGAACTTTTCCCTCACTGAAACTGTAGTTGAGCAGGAAGCGGTAATCGTTACCGGCGTGGCTTCTGCTATCCGGCTGAAAGAATCTGCCCAGCCGGTATCGGTTGTAAAAAGAAGCGACCTGCTTCAGAGCAGTTCTACCAATATCATCGATGCATTGAGCAAAGCGGTGCCTGGTGTTTCAGGATTGTCTACCGGTCCGGCGATTGCCAAACCGGTTATCCGGGGCCTTGGTTATAACAGGGTGGTTACCGTTCACGATGGTGTTCGCCAGGAAGGGCAGCAATGGGGCGATGAGCACGGGATTGAGATCGATGAATATTCTGTTCAGAAAGTGGAAGTGCTGAAAGGGCCGGCTTCGCTGATGTATGGCAGCGATGCGATGGCCGGTGTGGTGCATATCATCACCAATGTGCCTGTGGAAAGGGGAACCATCAAAGGAAATATTCTCGGCAGTTTTACAGACAACAACGGCTTATGGGGCACCAATGCCAATGTAGCAGGCCACCTGAACAATGGATTCAACTGGAATGCTTATGGTACTTACCGTTCTGCAGGCGATTACCAGAATAAATACGATGGCCGGGTATTCAACAGCCGTTTCAACGAACGTAATTTCGGCGGTTATGTGGGGATCAATAAATCATGGGGTTACAGCCACCTTCTCGTGAGCAATTTCAACCAGCAGATCGGTATGGTGGAAGGTGCGCGTGATGCAGCTACCGGGCAGTTCCTGATCTTCCCTGAAACACCCGACGAGCGGATCGCAACAAATGATGAACTGAAAAGCCGCAGCATTTATACGCCTTATCAGCGCATCAATCATTTCAAAATAGCAAGTGACAATAATTTCGCTATCGGAAATAACAGGCTGATGGTGAACATCGGCTACCAGGAAAACAAACGCAGGGAATTCGGCGATCCGGATGCGCCTGGAACACCAGACCTTTTCTTCGATCTCAAAACCGTGAACTATAGCGTTCAGTTTCAGCTGCATGAGAACAACGGCTGGAAAACGGCGTTCGGTGTTACCGGTATGTACCAGCAGAACCGCAACCTGGCAGAAGAAGTGCTGATACCTGAATACAACCAGTTCGATGCAGGTGCATTTATATACACCAAGAAAACATTCAATTCAAAACTTACCTTAAGCGGTGGTGTGCGCGGCGATATCCGTTCGCTGAACAGCAAGGCTTTTGATGATAACGGCTCGCCTAAATTCAGTGCATTCAAAAAGAACTTCGGCAATTTCAGCGGAAGTGCAGGTCTGAGCTACAACACCAGCAAGGACGTAACACTGAAACTGAATATTGCACGCGGTTACCGCGCACCATCCGTGAGCGAACTGGCCAGCAATGGTGCTCATGAGGGAACCAACCGTTATGAATACGGCGATAATAACCTGAAAACAGAAACATCTTTCCAGGTTGATGCAGGTGTTGAAGTAAATACCATGCACGTGAGCTTCAGCCTGAATGCGTTCTATAACAACATCAGCAATTATATCTATTACAGCAGGCTGGAAGCTGTTGGCGGCGGCGATTCGCTCGTTGACCTGGGCGGCGGTGATTTTGCGGAAGCATTTAAATTCAGGCAGGCCGGTGCTTCACTGGCTGGTTTTGAAGTGAATGTAGACCTGCACCCGCATCCGCTCGACTGGCTGCATTTTGAAAACAGCTTCTCTATGGTTGCAGGCACCTTCAACCAGACTTTTGAAGGAACCAACAAATTACCTTTCATCCCGGCGCCGCGCTGGCAGAGTGAACTGCGCGGTAATTTCAAAAAAGCGGGCAGCACACTTCGCAACGCTTACCTGAAGTTTGCGCTGGATTATACAGCATCGCAGAAAAATGTATTCTCAGCATACAATACTGAAACCCCCACCGGCAGCTATGCGTTGTTGAATATAGGCGCAGGTACTGATGTAGTCAGCAGGGGCAAAACGATCTTCGGCATCCACCTTTCACTGAACAACCTCACGGATGTGGCGTATCAAAACCACCTCAGCAGGCTGAAATATACCGATGTGAATAATGTGACCGGAAGAACAGGTGTATTCAATATGGGCAGGTCTTTCAATGTGAAGATCAATGTGCCGCTCGATTTCAGGTTGAAATAAGTTAACGTATCAGTGATATCGTTGTGAGGCGGTACGGTTGCAGCAGAATTTTCTGAGCAGATGTGCCGCCTCTGACGTTTCTTTATTACATTGCTGATATGGATATCACCATCAATACCCCCGCTTTGTTATTCCCGGCTATCAGCCTGATCATGCTGGCTTATACGAACCGTTTCCTTGCCTTATCAAGCAGGGTAAGAAACCTGCACGATCGTTACCAGAGCCACGAACAGAAACATATTATCCATGGCCAGATCAAAAACCTGCGTTACCGGTTAAAACTGATCAGGAATATGCAGGCTTTGGGTGTATTGAGCTTTCTCGCTGCCATCTTCAGCATGTTCCTCATCTATAACGAATACATGACCATTGCCAATATCGTATTTGCGGGAAGCATGCTCACGTTTGCCGCTTCGCTGATCTTGTCATTGCTCGAGATCAAACTCAGTACCCGCGCACTGGAGCTGGAACTGAGCGACATGGAAGGCTTGGAAGATCCTTCGGTGCTGGAGTTTTTCAGGAAGAAGTTTGATCGGGATTAAGTGCCACATGTACTGATTAATTTCTGTCTGATATTAGCTTGGTTATATATTTTTTGCGCGCTGTATTTTTATCAATATTGAATCGATATTCTTAATCCATTTAATTAGTTCTGGATCTATCCAAATTAAAATATCGTTTATTGATTGATAGATATCTTCAACGTATGTAAAATCAATGATATTAGCATTAAAACATATTGGTTCATTGTGGTTTATACGATTTCTGAATTGCCTTATTTTATTAAGTCTGTCGCAAACTTCTCTTCTACCATGAGCGGGTGGTAAATTGCTGAAAACCTGGATTGGACGCCCTGAAAGTAATCGATAATGGTGCACCTCGAATAAATCAGTCCAAAATCCAAATGTTTGATCTGCAATAATTTTACCACTGGTTATCTGAAGCCTTAAACGTTGAAACCGCCGTTCTGACTTTTCTATGGATGATTTTAAAAAATCATTATTAATTCTTTGCCCTGTTCTCCGATCAAAATAACTAAGTGAAGGGTCTGACATGAATCCAAATTTTTGATTTGTAATCCAGTCTGGATCATTAAAATATACTGATAGTATCGTATTTATACGGTTTCTTAAGGTGACTTCTAAAATTCCCAACAATGGATGGAACGCTTGGGCAATTTTTAAATTTGCTTTATACAGTCTTATGGTTTTTGCTTTCTTATTACCACTTGCAATTAAATATCTATCAAGGCGTTGTGATGATAAATAAAGTTGAACGGTTTGAAATCTCATATTGGTGAAATATTTCAGCAAATGTCGATGAGACGACTTAACTTTACAGTGTGATGCCTGGTAAAGCCTCTTGCTTCGCAACGTAACCAGGTGTAAGAATTTAAAAGGGCCGCAATTGCGGCCCTTTCTTTTGATATATGTCTTAAAAATTTACGCTTTCCTTTCACCGATCTGCTGACGCCACATCGCGTAATACAATCCTTTCTCGGCAAGTAATTCGTAGTGATTGCCGGTTTCGGCTACCTGTCCTTTTTCCAGTACATAAATGCGGTGTGCATGCATGATGGTACTCAGCCGGTGCGCGATCATAACGGTAATCTGTTCTTTTTCTTTTGAAATGCTGCGGATGGTATTGGTGATCTCTTCTTCTGTAATACTATCCAGCGCTGAAGTTGCTTCGTCGAAAATGAGCAGGTGCGGATGTCTTAACAGCGCTCTTGCTATTGATAAACGTTGTTTTTCGCCGCCGCTTAATTTAAGGCCGCCTTCGCCGATCATGGTGTCGATTCCCTTTTCAGCCCTCGATAACAGGCCATCACAACTTGCTTTGTGCAATGCATCGAGCAGATCCTGTTCTGTTGCCTGCGGCGATACGAAGAGCAGGTTCTCGCGGATGGTTCCGGCAAATAGCTGTGTATCCTGTGTTACAAAACCGATCTGGTTCCGCACTTCGTCAAAATTGATCTCATTGCCATCCACGCCGTTATAGCAGATCTTGCCTTCCAGTGGCCGGTATAGTCCTACCAGCAGTTTTACCAACGTACTCTTTCCTGCGCCGGACGGACCAACGAATGCGATGGTCTCACCTTTTTTCACATCGAACGAAATACCATCAAGTGCTTTATAACTGGCTGTCTGGTGCTGGAAGCTCACATCCCTGAATTCCAGTTCTTCCACCAGGCCTACCTTCTTTGGCTCACGTGGCTGGTGTTCTACCTCCCTGCCCATCAGGTTATGAAAGTTAATCAGTGATGCTTCTGCCTCACGGTAGCTCATGATGATACTGCCGATCTCCTGCAGCGGCCCGAAAATGAAGAAACTGTAGAACTGGAGCGAGATCAGCTGACCCAGTGTAAGTACATCCCTGAAAATGAGCCACATCAGTGTAAAAGTGATCACCTGGCGCAACAGGTTTACCATGGTTCCCTGGATAAAGCTCAGCGACCTGATATTTTTCACCTTGCGCAATTCCAGCCCGAGGATCTTATAGGTATTTGTATTCAATCGTTTTACTTCCTGTTCGGTAAGCCCGAGACTTTTCACCAGCTCGATATTGCGTAGGCTTTCGGTAGTAGATCCGGCGAGGGAGGTAGTTTCCTTCACAATATTCTTCTGGATCACTTTGATCTTCTTGCTCAGCAGGTTGGTTACCACGGCGATAAGCACTGCGCCCACGAGGTAAATCGGCACGATAGACCAGTGAAGCCGGGTAGCATAGATAGATACAAATACAACGCTTACTATAATTCCGAATAGTACATTGATGACATAGCCGATGAACTTTTCGGTATCTGCCCTTACTTTGGTCAGTATCGAAAGGGTTTCACCACTACGCTGGTCTTCAAAATCCTGGTAAGGCAGACGCATGGAATGTTTCAGGCCGTCTGTGAAAATACGGGCGCCGAATTTCTGGATGATCACGTTCACCACATAATCCTGGAAAGCCTTGGCTATACGGCTTACCATGGCCGTGCCGATCAGCAGCAGGAACATGACGATTAGTCCGTTGATGAATTCTTTTTCCGCTCTCGGCGATCCGTCGGCCCCGAAATGAGGCACTTTGGCAAATTTGTCGATCAGCTGACCAAACAGCATCGGGTCAAATAAGGAGAAGGTCTGGTTGATGGCTGCCAGCAATAATGCCAGTAATACCAGCCATTTGTAAGGCTTTAAGTATTGATATAAAAGCTTCATGGGTTTATTTAAGGTGTTTTATCCTGTCAATTTTCATACTAAGTTCCATAACGTGACAAAGTTGCCATCTTTTGCCATTTGGAGGCTGACAGCCGTTTTCCACCAGTGTTAACAATAAGATAGCCCGGACCTGCGCCCCGGCAGTCATTTAATCGGTAACTTACAAAAACCTTAAATCGTATGCGCTGGAGAAAATTTAATGGGGAAACCATTCAGCTGCCTATCAAAGATGCGGTTGAAGATGCAATTAAAAGAGAAACCTCCGCTGGCACCAAACTCAAAGTGTGCATCGGCACAGACAGCCAGGTAAAAGGAGAAGACACCGAATTTGCCACGGTCATCGTTTTCCTGAGAGAACACAACGGCGGGTTCATGTACATTCACAATGAAAAGACCAGGCAGAAATTCCACATCAAGGAAAGAATGCTGGTAGAAGTAGCCAAAAGCATCGAGATCGCTTATGAGCTTTGCAATCTTTTCATCGAGTACCATGTAGACATGGAAGTTCATGCAGACATCAACACCAATCCACAGTTCAAAAGCAACGATGCCTTGCGCGAAGCCATGGGTTATATCCTGGGTATGGGTTTTGCGTTCAAAGCCAAGCCCGAAGCTTTTGCGAGCAGCTGCTGTGCCGATAAAGTGGTGAACTGATCAGATGCATTACTCTTCACTCAATGCTTCCTTGTTGCAGTCAGCAATGAATTGCAGCACGTCTTCACGTCCCTGCATCTTTTCGGCGCTGGTTACGAAATAACGCGGCAGGAACTGCCAGGTTTCCAGCATTTTGTCGAAAAATGCCTTCACATTCGCCTGTACGGCACCGGGCTTTTCCTTGTCGGATTTTGTAAACACGAGCGTAAAAGGAATTTCCCAGAGGTCGAGCTGGTTGATGAATTCAAGATCCAGCTTCTGTGGTTTATGCCTGGAATCGATCAGCACGAAAACATTCACGAGATTTTCTCTCTTGCGGAGGTAATTTTCGATCATCTGCTCCCATTTTCTCCTGCTCGACTGCGACACTTTGGCAAAGCCATAACCCGGCAGATCCACCAGGTACCATTTTTCGGAAGGCGACTTTTCTGACGCGGCGCTTGTTACCACGAAATGATTGATCATCTGGGTTTTTCCGGGCGCGGAAGAGGTTTTAGCCAGCTTGTTATTGCGGCATAACATATTGATAAGCGATGACTTGCCTACATTACTCCTGCCGATAAATGCATATTCCGGCTTGTCCGGCTTGGGACATTTATCAAATGAAGGGCTTGAAATAAGATATTCGGCTTTCCTGATCAGCATAGCAATTCAACATGTCAGGCTTACGCCTGGATTAAAACGTTTCCGGTCATTTCAGCCGGTATGGGCAGATCCATCATTTTCAGGATGGTTGGCGCAATATCGCCCAGCTTGCCATTCTGAACAGTACCGTTCCAGTCTTTATCGATCACAAAAAGCGGTACGAGGTTCAGCGTATGCGCGGTATTGGGACTGCCGTCTTCATTGATCATAAAATCGGCATTGCCATGATCTGCAGTAAGGAAAATGGTATAGCCATGCGCCAGTCCTGCTGTTACCACCCTGTTTACGCAGGCATCTACTGTTTCAGCGGCTTTGATGGCTGCGCTGAATACACCGGTATGACCTACCATATCTGTATTGGCATAGTTGAGACAGATAAAATCTGCTGTTTCCTGTTCAATTTCCGGGATGAGCTTATCGGTTATGCCGTAAGCACTCATTTCCGGCTGAAGATCATAGGTGGCAACTTTGGGTGATGGTACCATGATGCGGCTTTCTCCCGGGAACGGCTCTTCGCGTCCGCCACTGAAGAAGAAGGTAACGTGCGGATATTTTTCAGTTTCTGCAATGCGGATCTGTTTTTTACCGTTTGCAGAAAGCACTTCTCCAAGTGTATTATTCAGGTTGTCGTTCTCGAATACCACGCTCACATCCGTGAACTTATGATCGTACATGGTCATGGTGGTATAATGCAGTGCCAGTTTATGCATGCCGAATTCAGCGTTATTGGTCTGCGTAAGCACTTCGGTGATCTCACGGCAGCGGTCTGTACGGAAGTTAAAGCAAAGAGCAACATCTCCGTCTTTGATAGTAGCCAGCGGTTGCTGTGCTTCGTCCACGATAACGGTAGGCAGGATGAACTCGTCTGTAACTGAAGCGGCATACGCCTGTTCAATGGCAGCGATGGCATCGGTAGCTTTCTGGCCTTCGCCTTTCACCATACAATCGTAAGCCAGTTTTACCCTTTCCCAGCGTTTGTCGCGGTCCATGGCATAATACCTGCCACTTACGGAAGCAATGCGGCCAACGGAATTGTTGAGATGCTGCTGCAAGGTGGTGATAAAGCCGAGCCCGCTTTTCGGATCGGTATCGCGGCCATCGGTAAATGCGTGGATATATACTTCGGTAAGGCCTTCTGCTTTACAAAGATCGCAGATAGCCATGAGGTGGTTGATATGGGAGTGAACGCCACCGTCGCTCACCAGTCCTAAAAGGTGGAAGGGCTTGTTATTGTTCTTTGCAAAACGGATAGACGATAAAAGCGTATTGTTTTTCGCCAGTTCGCCTTCACGGATAGCAACATTGATACGCTGCAGTTCCTGGTAAACGATCCGGCCGGCGCCCAGGTTCAGGTGACCCACTTCGCTGTTGCCCATCTGCCCGTCGGGCAAACCTACGGATTCGCCACAGGTAACCAGGGTTGTATGCGGATATTTGTTATATAAGGAGCTTACAAAGGGAACATTGGCATTCTGAATTGCATCGGCGGTCTTGATTTTGCCGAGCCCCCATCCATCCATTATAACTAAAATGACTTTTCTGCTCATTGTTTTAAAACTACTTGTTAGGAATTGAAATTAGGCATTAACTTTAGCGCAACACTCAGAATGCAAAGTTGGCATGTTTTTGGCAATTTCAGCAGAAGATAATATTTATGAACATGAAAAGATTTTTTTTGATAGCGGGATTGAGCCTTTTCCTGATGTCGTTCACCTATTTCCAGGATTCCGGAGCGATCATCGAGGCTTTGAAATCGACCGACGTATCTAAAATTTCGTCTTATTTCGATGATTACGTAGATCTGAAGATCATGGAAAAAGATGAGGTGAAAAACATGGGCCGTAACCAGGCCGGCGTATTGCTGCGCTCGTTTTTCTCAGAAAATGGTGTTAAAGCTTTTGAAAAGATCTCCGACAGGCAGTTAGGGAATACGATGTATGTAACCGGTAAACTCACCGGGAACAATAAAAATTACAATATTACCCTGTTGCTGCGTGCGAAAGACGGCAAATACCAGATCCTTACGATCAGGATCAGTTAGAAAAGGAAACGTTAAAAGATACCTGCAGCCCTCGTTTGAAAACGGGGGCTGTTTGTTTTCAAGAACCTTAATTTTGTATTATGATACGATCTTTCGATGAACAGTTACGGCATCTTGTAACGGAAGCCCTCCACGAAGATGTGGGGGATGGCGATCATTCTACATTAAGCTGTATCCCGGCCGATAAAAAAGGCAGGGCCGTGCTGAAGATAAAACAGGATGGTATACTGGCCGGCATGGAAGTAGCGCAGAAGATCTTTAATATAGTAGAGCCCGGTTCTGCATTTACTGCTTTTAAAAAGGACGGGGAGGCCATGCTGAACGGCGAGAAAGCATTTGAAGTGGAAGCTTCCGTTCACACGATCCTGAAATGTGAGCGCCTGGTGCTGAACTGCATGCAGCGTATGAGCGGAATTGCTACGCTGACACACCGATACACTACCTTATTACAGGGTTTCCGCACACGCTTGCTCGATACACGCAAAACCACACCGAATTTCAGGCTGCTGGAAAAAGAAGCGGTAAAGATCGGCGGTGGCACCAATCACCGGTTCGGGCTTTATGATATGATCATGCTGAAGGATAATCACATCGATTATTGCGGCGGACTGGAGCCCGCCATCCTCAAAGCATGGCCCTATGCAGCGGAGCGAAACCTAAAGATAGAAGTGGAAACGAGAAGTCTTGCCGATGTAAACACGGTTTGTGCGATCGGTGAAGGCAAAGTCTTCCGGATCATGCTGGATAATTTTACACCCGAACAGGTGCGTGAAGCCGTTGAGCGCATCGGCGGACGTTTTGAAACAGAAGCCAGCGGCGGCATCAACCTGGATACGATACAAGCTTATGCATCAACAGGAGTGGATTATGTGAGTGTAGGCGGACTCATCCACCAGGCACATAGTCTCGACCTCAGCCTAAAAGCTATTATTCTTTAATTGTTAATCACCGGTATGAGTAAAAAGAACAAGGCGGACGCCAACGGATTTGTATACAGTACGGATCCCGGTTTTCAATTCCGCGAAGAAGAATCACAGGAACAGGAAACACTTGCGCCGGCTAAACAGCAGCTCCGCGTTAAACTGGATACGAAAAACCGTGGCGGCAAAGCCGTTACACTGGTTACCGGTTTTGCCGGAACTGCAGATGACCTGGAAGCATTCGGTAAAAAGATAAAGAACTTCTGCGGTACAGGCGGCTCTGTAAAAGACGGCGAAGTGATCATCCAGGGCGACCAGCGCGATAAAGTTATGCAGTGGCTTGCTAAGAACGGGTATGAAAAAAGCCGCAAACTATAGCTGCGGCTTTGATAAATATCGTCAGGATCAATAATCGATCTCCAGTTTCAATTTGTCTTTGAGGTCTCTCACTGCAGGAAACTGTTCTGCGATGCGTTCAAATTTCTGCTTGCTGTTCATGCGCATATAAGCCGGAACATCTTCTTTTTCCGAAGCTTCTACCAGGATGGAAAATGTAATACTGCGATTATTGAATGCTTTGTGCAGATGATCGATCAGCATCATCCTTTCCTGTTCTACAAATTTCTGTGCTGTAAGTGCGGGAACGGAAACCGTAAAACGGATATCGTTCTCAATAGTGAGTACTGCTATTTTAAAGGTTCCGGCTGAAGAGTGCTTCTGCTGCTTTTCCAGCATTGCACCATATTCTTTCCAGCAGGCCTGTAATTTTTCCATGTTCAGTACTTCGGCCTCTTTTACTTCTTCAATGGCATACTGATCACCATATTTCTCACGGAGCGCATCCAGCAGGTTCCTTTTGCCGCCCGATGGAGGAGGTGGTGGTGCTGGTCTCTGCAGTGGCGGTGCAATTGCTGAAGGTTTGGGCGCTGCGGTTGCAGGTCGTGCAGCTGGTGCAGCAGCAGCTGCAGGCTGATCTATATATAATCTGGCCGCCGGCGTAGCTGCCGGTACTGCAGTTTGTTTTAACTGTATAGGTGCAACGGCTTTGCTACGGAATGCTATAGGGCCGTCAATCCGTTTTTTTTTTACAACAGTACCATTGTCTGCTGCCAGCTCGAGCGCCTGTTGCAGGAAGTTGAGTTTGATCAGTGTGAGTTCAACATGAAGGCGTTTGTTCCGCGCCATTTTAAAATTGATCTCGGCATCGTTCAGGATGTTGAGTGCGCTCACCAGGTAAGATAATCCTGTACTGTTGGCTGTAGCTGTATATTTTGCCTGCATGCCTTCCACTACTTCAAGCAATGATGCAGATTTAGGGTCTTTGCAAACGAGCAGGTTCCTGATAAATTCTGCAAAACCGTTTAAAACCAGGTCGCCTTCAAAACCTTTCCGGTTGATCTGGTCGTAAAGTATCATAGCACCTGCCATATCCTGCTGCTGCATACATTCGAGCAGTTTGAAATAATAATCCTCATCCAGGATATTCAGATGTTCCAGCGTATTCTGGTAAGTGACAGTGCCATTGGTAAAGCTTACGATCTTGTCCAGGATACTCAGCGAATCGCGCATACAACCTTCGCTTTTCTGGGCAATGACCTGCAATGCTGCTTTCTCTGCTTTGATCTCTTCCTTGTCTACGATTTCCTGCAGGTGTTCTACCGTATCGTTATTGGTGATCCGTTTGAAGTCGAAGATCTGGCAACGGCTCAGGATCGTTGGCAGGATCTTATGTTTCTCTGTTGTTGCAAGAATGAAAATGGCGTAAGATGGTGGCTCCTCCAGTGTTTTAAGGAATGCATTGAAGGCACTTGCACTTAGCATGTGTACCTCATCCACAATATATACTTTATACCTGCCGGCCTGCGGCGCAAAACGTACCTGCTCTACCAGTGAGCGGATATCGTCTACCGAGTTATTACTCGCGGCATCCAGCTCATGGATATTGAGTGATGTGCCCGCATCGAATGAAACGCAGCTGTTACAGGTATTGCAGGCTTCGCCGTCCGGTGTGGGCGATGTACAGTTGATGGTTTTAGCCAGGATCCGTGCGCAGGTGGTTTTGCCAACACCTCTTGGCCCGCAGAACAGGAACGCATGCGCCAGCTGGTTATTCCTGATGGCATTTTTGAGCGTTGTTGTGATATGCGATTGCCCAACAACAGTATTGAAATTTTGCGGCCTGTACTTCCTGGCGGAAACGATAAACTTATTCTCCATAACAGTGATGCAAGATACACAGAAAAGCGGTTAGCATAAACCTCTGACGGTATACGATCAATAGCAACGCTTTATCTATAACGATTAATTATTTGTATTCCATCTCCGGATGCCTTTCAAAGGCAGCGTCGCGGTTGAACAGGTAGCGGAACGTGATCATCCGCCTGCTTTGCGTACCGCCGAGGCTTTTATAAATATTCAGCATTTTCGGATTCCATTCTCCTGCCCAGCCCATTTCATATTCCGTGTACCAGCCTTTATTCTGAAGCAACAAAGCTGATTCGTAGATCATGAAACTGTCGATCCCCAGTGCCTGGTATTTTGGAACAACACCGAAAACAAGGCCGGTTAAACGTTTGCAGTAACCCGTTTTCTTCAGCCACAGCAACCGCAGCTTCTGCAGCAAGCCCATCTTGCCATTGAAATGTTTGAAATACTGGTTTACATCAGGGATATTGATGAACATGGCAATCGGTTCTTCCTTATAATAGGCAAACCATACCGTGCGTTCATCCATGATCGGTTTCATACTGTTGAAGAGCTTTACGATCTGCTCTTTGGTCACTTCCTTGGCTTCCCCGTGCTGCGCCCAGGCCGCATTATAAACCGTTACAAAATCTTCAGCATATTTATCGAGTTCAGACAGTTTTGCATGCCTCGCTTCATAACCCGGCTTGGCCTTGAATTTGGCATGCCGTTCAGGAAAACGTGCCGGCAGCGGATCATCCACATTCATGTGGTAATAATACTGGTTGTAATAATTTTTGAAACCGTAATTATTGAATAACGCTTCATAATAAGAGGGATTGAACGACATGCCGTACATCGGTTCACTGTCGAACCCTTCCACCATCAGGCCCCACCATTTATCACGGTCACCGAAATTGATCGGTCCGTCCATCGCTTCCATGCCCTTCGCCTGCAGCCACGCTTTTGCCGTATCGAACAGGAGATTGGCTGCTTCCTGGTTGTCGGTACAGTCGAAGAAACCTATGCCTCCCGTTGGGAAATCCGTTCCGTTGTTGATGTATTTTGAATTGGTGAAAGCTGCAATGCGACCGATCAGCCTGCCATTATCGTCCTTCAATACCCAGCGTATCGCTTCACCGTATTTGAAACTTTTATTTTTAGCAGGATCAAAGACCGCTTTCACTTCATTGTCGAGCGACCGGATATAACAGGGGTTATGCCTGTTCATCAGTGCATTCACTTCCAGGAAATCTTTTTCGAGTTGCTTATTGTTTACTTCTGATATCTGCATGAAGCTGCTGTTTATACAAATGTAAGCGTTCTTGTTTCGTAGCGTATTAGTTGGCGAACAGTTTGGCGGCCATTTTTGCGTCGTGACCGTAAATATCTTTCCTGAAATTCAGCTTGCCTTCCTGGTCTACCCATGCTGTAAAATAGGTAATGTACACCGGAACCGTTTTTTTCAGCGGTACCCATTTTTCTTTCGACAGATGCATGGCTTTATCAATGCTGTCGCTGTTCCAGGTAGTATCAGCACGTAAAAGATACTCTGCCAGTTTTTTCGGTTCGCCGAGGCGGATGCAGCCATGACTGAAACTGCGGCTCGACTCATTGAACAGACCGCGGTTGGGTGTATCATGGAAATAAATATTGTAATTGTTCGGGAAAAGGAATTTAACCAGCCCGAGTGAATTACCAGGCCCGGGTTTCTGCCTGATCTCCGGAATGCCGCCACTTTTGCCGGTGATCTCCATATTGTTCCGCGCAAGGTAATTGCTGTTCCTGCTCATGGCTGGCAGGATCTCTTTCTTTACGATGCTCGATGGCACATTCCAGTAAGGACTGAACACCACATACTGCAGCTTGCCGCTGAAGATAACGGTATTGTTTGCGGCAGTTCCCACAATTACATTCATATCGAACACCTGTTTTCCGCTGTCGAATACATGCATCTTGTATTCCGGGATATTTACGAGAATAAAATTGGTGTCGTTTGCAGCCGGCATCCAGCGCATTCTTTCCATATTCACCAGCATCTGCCTGATCCGGTCATTGAGCGGTGTATTCAGTTCACTGATGGTTTTGGCACTGATGCGCCCGTCTGCATATAATCCTGTTCTCAGCTGAAAGGAGCGCACGGCTTCTGTAAGCGCACTATCGAAAACTTCAGTACTATCTGCCTGCTGAAGATCACCAAGCAGCACCAGCCTTTGTTTGATCGCCGGTATCACAGCCGCTGAATCGCCTTTGCGTAATGTTTTCTTTATGGTCGGGATACTGTCCCAGGTTGTATTTTTTGCAAGCGAGGTATAGGCAAAGAATTGTTCTTCCAGCTTCTTGTATTGCGGACTGGCCTGCAACAATTTTTCAGGTCCGTCTTTCGTGCTTACGGCCGTATCCAGCAAAGCCGCCAGATCAATTTTTTTACGGGGAATGAACCAGCCCAGTTCCTGTGTGTTCAGGTTGCTTCCCTTGTATGTTTTTGCCGCATACCGGAAGAACTGGCCGGAGAGCATTAGTTCCGTGGAAAGCTGTGAAGCGTAATGTGTGGCATTCAGCGAGCCTTTTGCGGAAAGCGTATCGTAGAGGCGTTGTAATATATCGTTGTAAATAGAACTGTCGCCAGACCTGCTGATATAATCGTGCTGTAGGTTGATGAAGTGATAAGCCTGCTCGGTAAGCCCTGCCGTATCGAACCAGGCATACTCGTAGTTCCTGTGACTGTAGAAATCGTCGAACTGCTCGGAGAATGGTTCGTATTGAATATTGCTGTCGATGAAGGCACTGAGCTGCGCACTGTCGAAAAAAAGGGTATTGAAGGATGTGATTTTGTTTACGGTCGTATCTCTCGGTACCTGTCCTCTTTTCCGCTGGTTCTTACATGCCTGAAATAAAAAGATCCCTGCGAGAAGGATAAAAAATAATTTGCGCTTCATAGATGGAATTTACGAAGGAAAATGATACGTTCTATAGTGCCGGTTGTTGCTTTAATCAGAACTTTTATCAGGAATTTATAAGCAGTGTTGCAGCCACCATACCGGCGGTTTCGGTTCTCAGCCTTGTTTGTCCTAAAGTAACCGGGATGAATTTCAGATCAAGTGCGGTTTGTATTTCTGCGGGTGAAAAATCACCTTCAGGACCGATCATGATCAGTGCGTCTGAAAAAGGGGGAAGTTCGCCGATGTTGTTTTTGCTGTCTTCCTCGCAATGAGCAAGGAGTTTCAGCTGGTAATCGGGGCGGGAGAGTGCTGTTTTATAAGCAATGGGTTCGCGTAATACAGGCAGCCATAGTTGCTGGCTCTGCAGCATGGCAGAAACGAGGATATGCTGCATCCTGTCTGCACGGAAACGGGTATGTTCCGTTCTTTCACAGAGCAACGGGATGATCTCGCTGATGCCAATTTCGGTCGCTTTTTCAAGGAACCATTCGAAGCGGCTGGTGTTCTTCAGTAATGAGATACCGATAGCGATCTTTTTTTGCTTTTGAGGAACGAAGATTTCACTTTCCAGCAGTACTACAGCTTTTTTACGGTCTTCTTCAACGATCCTTGCGTTATAGGAATAACCTTTTCCGTTGGTGAGCCGTATCAGGCTGCCGGCCTTCATGCGCAATACCTGGATGCAATGCTTGCTGGTATCCTCGCTGAGCTGGAAATGGCTCGATACACCGGCTACGTCCGGTTCATAAAAAAAAGGAAGCGTCATTGCAGGATCAGGGTTTTAGAAAGGTGCATCGTTTTCAAATCCGGAATCAAAATCGTTACCATTCATTTTGCTGCCCTGGATAAAGAATTTTCCACCGCCACCGTTATCCGCAGGTGCGCCGCCGCCTGGTGCCGGGGGCGGGCCGAGTGGTTTCCAGCCGCTGAACCCGTCGCCTTCGTTGCTGTCCCATTCTTCGAACTTCTGGATCTCCAGTTTCGCGCGGAGCTTGATGGTTTCAAGGGAACCGTTACGGTGTTTGGCGATACGTACGTGTGTTTCACCATGCGTACTTTCACCCATTTCGTTATTGTTGATCTCGTAGTATTCCGGACGATAGATGAACATTACCATATCCGCATCCTGCTCAATGGCACCCGATTCACGAAGGTCACTCAGCTGCGGCATCTTGCTTTCCTTACGGGTTTCCACCGCACGGCTCAGCTGGCTCAGTGCGAGGATCGGGATATTCAATTCCTTGGCCAGACCTTTCAGATTTCTCGAGATGGTACTGATCTCCTGTTCACGGCTGCCGTTCTTGTCGGGCGTACCGCTCATGAGCTGCAGGTAATCGATAATGATCATGCCTACACCATGCTTGTTTACAAGTCTTCTGGCTTTGGCGCGGAATTCAAATACGTTGAGGGCTGCGGTATCGTCGATGAAGATAGGAGCAACCTCCAGTTTTTTAACACCCTTGGTGTGGAGCTGCTGGTATTCGTGTTCTTCCAGTTTACCACGGCTGATCTTTTCCATTTTGATCTCGCTCTCGGCGCTGAGGATCCGCTGTACCAGCTGGCCGGCGCCCATCTCCAGCGAGAAGAAGGCAACGGGGATCGGTTTGGTAGGATGCAATGCAGCATTACGCGCCAGGTTCAGCGCAAATGCGGTTTTACCCACGGCAGGCCTTGCTGCCAGGATGATAAGATCGGTTGGCTGCCAGCCATAGGTAACACGGTCCAGCGAACTAAACCCGCTTGGCACACCTGAAATATCTTCGGTTTTTGTTCTCAGTTCGTCGATCCTGTTGATGGTCTTGGCGAGCACATTGCCGATATCGTCAAAATTCTTTTTGAGGTAATTGTTGGTGATATTGAACATTTTGGTCTCGCTCTCATCCAGCATATCGAATACATCGGTGCTGTCTTCATATGCATCGCCGATGATCTCGCTGCTGATACGGATCAGCTCGCGCTGGATGAATTTCTGCAGCACGATACGGGCATGCGCTTCAATATTGGCCGTGGAAACCACGGAGTTGGTGAGTTTGGTAACGTAGTAAGGGCCACCTACCGCATCCAGCTGCTCGCGCATTTTCAGTTCTTCCACCACTGTCAGGATATCGATCGGCATGCTTTTCTGCTGCAGTCCCTGAAAAGCTTTGTAAATGATCTGGTGTGCTTCTACGTAAAAACACTCCGGCTTGATGATCTCTGTAACGGTATCGAATGCACTTTTTTCAAGCATAATAGCACCCAGAACGGCTTCCTCGAGTTCTTTGGCCTGGGGTGGTATTTTCCCATATACCATTGTGCTAAGGTCTACACTGGTCTTTCTTCTCTTACGGTCTTTATTCAAACTTGTCAGGTCCATGGTACGTTCTGTGATCTTTGGTTAGCGGTCTCTTTGTGCCCTTTTTCCGGCGGCGGCCAATGTTACGGAATTGTTACCGCGCAGGTAAGGGGGAGCGAATATGGGTTAAGAAATCGGGTTCTGAAAATTTTTTTCGTCCAATATTCATCCACAGCAGTTCACACCCAGATTCACACCTGTAAGGTCTCCATTCACACAATTTACCACTGTTATCCACCAAAATCAAAAGTTTTCCGCCTTCCGGCACAGGTAATGCACAAGGTGCTGTGTACAAAGAATTATGAACAAAAAGGGGGCCGGGAATCAGAAAAAGCGTAATTAATGAATTGTGAAAAACGATGTTTTTTGTGCAAAACCAGGCCCACCGCAGGTTCCGGAGATGGCCGCACCACATCCAGATTTTATCACCTATTTTTGACGCCCGAAAAGAGCAAGCAATTATGACCATTAGTTACAACTGGCTGAGTGAATATCTCCCCGAAACGATCGATCCGCAGAAATTATCCAAAATACTGACCTCGATCGGACTGGAAGTGGAAAGCCTGGAACGTTATGAAAGCATCCGCGGCGGACTGGAAGGTGTGGTGATTGGTGAAGTGCTTACCTGTGAGCAGCATCCCAATGCCGATAAACTCAAAATCACCAGTGTGAACATCGGTGCTGCTGAACCTATACAGGTTGTATGCGGCGCAGCTAATGTTGCTGCCGGCCAGAAAGTAGCGGTAGCTACGGTAGGTACAACCATTTATCCTTCCTCCGGCGACCCGTTGACCATGAAAGTGACTAAAATACGCGGTACCGAAAGCTTCGGGATGATCTGTGCCGAAGATGAACTGGGTCTCGGTACCAGCCATGCAGGTATTATGGTATTGCCGGAAGACCTCGTGCCTGGTACACCTGCGGCTGATTATTTTAAACCTTACACGGACTGGACCTATGAAATAGGCCTTACACCTAACCGGATGGATGCGATGAGTCATCTCGGCGTAGCCAGGGATGTATGCGCATACCTGACACATCACCAGAAAGAAGCAAGGTCCAAAACCCCGTTTACCAACGGCCTCAAAGCGGATAATAACAGCCTGCCGATCAGGATCACGATCGAAAATGCAGCGGATTGCCAGCGTTATGCGGGTATCAGTATTTCCGGTGTAACCGTAAAGGAATCGCCGCAGTGGCTGAAAGACCGGCTGGTATCCATTGGTCTTCGTCCCATCAATAATATCGTAGACATTACCAATTTCATCCTGCACGAAACAGGACAACCCCTCCATGCTTTCGATGCAGATCAGATCACCGGCGGTGAGGTAATTGTAAAGAATCTGCCAGAAGGAACACCATTCGTTACACTCGATGAAAAAGAGCGAAAACTGGGCGCAGGAGACCTGATGATCTGCAATGCGGAGGAACCGATGTGTATCGCCGGTGTTTTTGGCGGTCTGAAAAGCGGCGTAACTGAAAAAACGGTGAATATATTCCTGGAAAGCGCCTGGTTTGCACCGGTAAGCATCCGGAAAACCTCTGTTAAACATGGTTTGCGCACTGATGCAGCAACACGTTTTGAAAAAGGCGTGGATATTTCAGCAACAGTACAGGTACTCAAGCGTGCAGCCATGCTGATCAAAGAGATCGCAGGCGGACAATTATCCAGCGATGTAACAGATATATATCCAGATCCGAAGCCAAAAACAGAAGTGGCGATCAAATATCATTATCTTAAAAAGCTGAGCGGAAAAAACTATCATCCGGACAAAGTGAAGCGCATTCTTACCAGCCTCGGGTTTGAAATTGTAAAGGAAGGCCTGGACGAATTATGGGTGGCAGTACCATACAGTAAGCCTGATATTTCTATTCCTGCCGATATCGTAGAAGAAATAGTGCGGATCGATGGTTTGGATAATATCGAAATCCCTTCGGCTATTACGATCAGCCCGGCCATTGACCAGATGGGAGTAAAAGAAGGAGTGAAAGAGAAAATAGCCAACTATCTTACCGGAAGGGGATTCGTGGAGATCTTCACCAATTCCATCACCAACAGCCGTTATTTTGAAGAGCCGGTGCTCACCCATACGGTGAAAATGATCAATAACCTGAGTGCCGAACTGGATGTAATGCGTCCGTCGATGCTGGAAACAGGGCTTGAAGCGATCGCGTACAATATCAACAGGCGAAACCTCGATCTGCAGTTATTCGAATATGGTAAAACCTATGCTACCAGCGGGCCTGGAAATTATACGGAAGAGGAGCATTTATGCCTTTATCTCACCGGTAAATCAGGAGAAGACAGCTGGCGTCTGAAAGCGGCAGCGCATGATCTTTTCAGTGCGAAAGGTGTGTTGGCGGCCATGTTAGCGGTGTGTGGTCTGAAAGACGTGCAATTAGTAAAACAGGAAGATGCGCTCGCGATCCTGAACGGGAAAGCGCAGATAGGTATTCTTAAAGAAGTATCCCGCAAAAAGCTACAGGCTTTTGACATCAGGCAGGCGGTTTATTTTGTGGATATCAGCATGAACGCATTGCTGGAAGCTGCCGGAAAGAACAGGATCGTATATAAGGAAGTGAGCCGTTTTCCGGTGATGCAGCGCGACCTGGCCCTGATCGTAGATAAAAACACTACGTATGAGGCCATCACGGCAGCTGTGCAGAAACTGAAACTGCCCAAACTGAAAGAAACCCGCCTGTTCGACATATTTGAAAGCGATAAATTAGGCGCCGGTAAAAAATCGGTGGCAATCAGCTTTACTTTTGTGGATGAGGAAAAGACACTGACCGATAAAGAAGTGGATGGCATGACCGCCAAACTGGTACAAAGTTTCGAGAAGGAGCTGGGTGCCGAGATCCGGAAGTCATAGGTGTAACGGGAAATAATATAAATGATAGCAGTATCTTAGAACCATGGTAGACCTGGAAATCCGGATAAAAAGCATAAGCGACAAGCTCCAGTTATTACTGAGGCAGCAACAGCTATTGCTGAAGGATAACCAGCGGCTGAAAAAAGAACTGGAAAAAGCACAGTTATCGGGCGAAGAAAAAGATGCAGCGATCCTGTTGCTGCAGCAGCAGACAGATGCCCTGAAACTGGGCGCAGCACAGCGGACACCGGAAGAAAAAGCGGAGCTTGAAAAAAGGATCAACGGCTACCTGAAGGAAATAGACAAATGCCTGGCGCTCCTGAATGCATAACCTTATGGCAGAACTGATACCCGTAAATATTGTGATTGCAGACCGCAGCTACCGGCTGAAGATCCAGGCGGCTGATGAGGAAGTAGTACGCAAGACAGCAGCCCTCATCAACGACAAGATCAACGAATTCCGCGGCAGCCTGGCCGGAAAGGATATGCAGGATTATGTAGCCATGGTACTGCTCTGGTTCGCAACTGAAAAAACGAACAGCGGGATCGATGCAGTTAAATGGAACGAAGCAGCCGCAGGTCTCACCGCCATTGAAAAAGCCATGGAAAAAGCACTGGCTGAAACCGAAAAAAGCATACTTCCGGACAGCATCTAGGGTTTCCCCGCTGAATTCCGCATCATTCTTCATCCTTCTTACTTATCTTCGTGCCAATCATTTTGTTTATTAAAAGAAAATGATATGTGAACGTACCATCAGATTGATTGTGAATTATTTAAAATTGCTTAAACCATGGACAATACAGTTATCCTGATCATTATAGGTGTTGTGGCAGCTGTTGCCGGTCTTATTGCCGGCAAATTGATTTTTGCCAAAGACACCCGCAAACAGCTGGAAGATGCTGAAGCGCAGGCAAAAGCATTCCTCAAAGAAGCTGAACTGAGGGCGGAAACCATCAAAAAAGAAAAACAGCTGGAAGCAAAAGAACGCTTTGTGCAGCTGAAGGCCGAGCACGATAAGGAAGTGCTGGAGCGTAACCGTAAAATAGGCGAATCCGAGAACAGGGCTAAACAGAAAGAGATCACGATCAACCAGAAAGAAGCGGCGCTGGACAAGCAGATCAAGGAAAATGAAGCGATCAAGGAGAACCTGAACCGCCAGATCGAGGTGGTGAATCATAAACGGACCGAACTGGAAAAACACCAGGAAGAACATATCCGCAGGCTGGAAAAAATAGCCGGACTGAGCGCAGAAGAAGCGAAAACACAGCTGGTGGAAAGCCTGAAACAGGAAGCGCACAGCCAGGCACTGGCCCTGCAGCAGGAGATCATTGAAGATGCGAAGCAGAAAGCCAACAAGGAAGCGAGAAAAATCGTTATCCAGTCGATCCAGCGTACAGCAGCAGAGCAGACCATCGAAAATACCGTTACCGTATTCAACCTGGAAACAGATGAGATCAAAGGTCAGATCATTGGTCGCGAGGGACGTAATATCCGCGCTATTGAAGCTGCAACAGGTGTTGACCTGATTGTGGATGATACTCCGGAAGCAATCATTCTTTCTTCATTCGATCCGTTACGCCGCGAAGTAGCGCGTCTGAGTTTGCAGCGACTGGTGGCGGATGGCCGTATTCACCCTGCGCGTATTGAGGAAGTGGTAGAAAAAACACGCCGCCAGCTGGAAGAGCAGGTGATGGAAATAGGTGAGCGTACGGTGATAGAAATGGGAATTCACGGTCTGCATAAAGAACTGGTGCGTATCGTAGGTAAAATGCGTTTCCGTTCATCTTATGGCCAGAACCTGCTGATGCACAGCCGCGAAACCGCGAATCTCTGCGGAATCATGGCAGCAGAGCTGGGCATGAACCCCAAACTGGCGAAAAGAGCAGGCCTGCTGCACGATATAGGTAAAGTGCCGGATGAAGAAACAGAACTGAGCCACGCACTGCTGGGCGCGAAGCTGGCAGAGAAATACGGTGAGAATCCTGCGGTGGTGAATGCGATCGGAGCACACCACGACGAGATGGAAATGCAATACGTGATCTCCCCGATCGTACAGGCCTGTGATGCGATCAGCGGTGCCCGTCCGGGTGCACGCCGCGAGATCATGCAGCAGTACTTACAGCGTATCAAAGACCTTGAAAACCTGGCGCTTGCTTACCAGGGCGTGGAAAAAGCCTATGCGATCCAGGCCGGCCGTGAGCTGAGGGTAATTGTGGAGGCGGAAAAAGTGACCGATACCGACAGCGATAAGCTGAGTTTCGAGATCGCGCAGAAGATCCAGACCGAAATGACGTACCCGGGCCAGATCAAAGTAACCGTAATCCGTGAAAAACGCGCGGTGAACGTGGCCAGGTAGTAAATAGCTATTTGTAATGGCATTATATATAATGGTTTTGCAGGATGTAAGAACTCCGGCAAAACCATTATTGTTTTTAAAAATGAGATTGACACAGGTTGCAGGAAGGGAGTATTAATGGTTTTCAGCGATAACCGGGATATTTTGGATATTTTTTTGGATATTCCTTGGACCTTATTATCCACATCCTTACCTTTGCCGTCCGTAAAAATTAAAAGTTATGAACGCAGCAGTTCAGTTTGTTCACGATCAGTTGACAGCTAAGAAAGAGCACCCGAAGTTTAAAGCCGGTGATAATGTAACCGTTAAATATAAAATCGTTGAAGGTGGTAAAGAGCGTATCCAGGATTTCCGCGGAGACGTAATCAAAATCCAGGGTTCTGGTGCTACTGTAACTTTTACAGTACGTAAGATCTCTGACGGAGTAGGCGTAGAGCGTTTATTCCCGATCCTTTCTCCGAACATCGACTCTATCGTGCTGAACAAGACCGGTAAAGTTCGTCGTGCTAAACTGTTCTACCTCCGTGAGCGTAGCGGTAAGAGCGCACGTATTAAAGAAAAACGTTTCTAACCGGGAACTGATTGAATATTTTAAAGCGGAAGCCTTGGGTAAAACTAAACTTCCGCTTTTTTATTAGGTCTTATACAGGTCATTAATTTTTATTGCGGGTGAGGTGATGTTTTACCTTACCTTTGGTATCCTCAAAAACATCATTTTATGGGTAACTTAGGATTTCAGGAGATCTTGTTGATCGCCGTAGTTGTGCTGGTATTATTTGGCGGAAGGAAAATCCCTGAATTCATGAGAGGTCTTGGAAAAGGCATCCGTGAATTCAACGATGCAAAAAACAACGTGAAGAAAGAACTGGAAGAAGGAATGAAAGAAAAAGACCAGGCTTCTACTACCACGCAACCGTAATCTCTTTATCGTTTTAAAGTATTCTGGCCTTTGTTTCGCTTCAGCACAATCAAAGACTACCATACCGCATTACAGAACGGCCAAACCACCTGTGTGGAGGCCGTTCATTTTTATATCCGTGCCATAGAAGCACAGCGTGAACTCAATGCCTACCTTGAAGTATACGCAGCCGAAGCTTTGCAGCGCGCTGCAGAACTGGATGCCCGGCTTGCATCAGGCGAACCTTTGGGGAAACTGCACGGCGTTGTAGTGGGCCTGAAAGATGTGATCTGTTATAAAGACCACCGCGTTTCCGCCGCTTCACGCATCCTCGAAGATTTTGTTTCCATTTATAATGCCACTGCTACGGAAAGACTACTTGCTGAAGGTGCCATCATCATCGGCCGCCAGAACTGCGACGAATTTGCGATGGGCAGCAGCAATGAAAAATCTGCATACGGCCCGGTAAAAAATGCACTGGATCATACACGTGTACCCGGTGGTTCATCCGGCGGATCTGCTGTTGCCGTGCAGGCTGGCCTTTGCATGGTCAGCCTCGGAAGCGATACGGGCGGCTCCGTAAGACAACCGGCCGATTTCTGCGGCATTATCGGGCTTAAACCTACCTATGGCCGTATTTCCCGTTACGGGCTGCTTGCTTATGCCTCTTCCTTCGACCAGATCGGTATTTTTACCAATACCGTGGCGGACGCCGCTTTGCTCCTGGAAGTGATTGCAGGACCGGATGCTTACGACAGCACCGTTTCAACGCAACCTGTACCTGCTTATAGTAAAGAAATTGCGGCAGGTGCAGATAAGAAATACCGCATCGCCTATTTTCGCCAGGCATTGGAACATCCCGGTCTCGACCCGGTGATCAGGGACGAGATCAGCTTGTTTATCAAAAAATTAACAGCTGCAGGTCATATTGTAGAAGCAATTGATTTCGAGCTGCTTGAATATGTTGTTCCAACATACTATGTGCTTACAACTGCGGAAGCTTCCAGCAATCTTTCCCGTTACGATGGGGTAAGATTCGGGCACCGTACAAAAGTAGCAACGGAAGAACTGGCAGATATGTACAAACTCACCCGGAGTGAAGGTTTCGGAAAGGAGGTACAGCGCCGGATCCTCCTGGGCACATTTGTACTCAGCGCTGGTTATTTCGAGGCCTATTTTACTAAAGCCCAGCAGGTTAGGCGCCTGATCAGCGAGAAAACCACCACCATTTTCAGCAATTATGATGCGGTGATATCACCCACTGTGCCTTCCACTGCTTTCAAGATCGGTGAAAAACAGCAGGACCCGGTTGAGATGTTCCTGGCTGATATCTATACCGTATTTGCCAACCTGGCAGGTATACCCGGTATATCCATTCCATTGTTCACACACCCCGAAGGAATGCCGTTCGGCCTTCAGATCATGACTTCTCACTTTGATGAGGTATCTTTGCTGCGCCTTTCAGCCGAACTGATGCAGTTGAAATGAACAGCTCTTCTTAATTAAGTTCCCGCTGAAAGGTTAATAAACTTGTTTCAATGCAGTGGTTCGGAATCAACTTTCAGCATAATATCTCCGCTGCCAGGGCTACCCTGGTTAGCTTCGCTTTCCTGGCAGGAAGCATGGCGGCGATGTCGTTCACCAACGATCCCGCGGGTGTTGCTGTTTCTGATTCAACCCTTCCTGAAAAAGGATTCAAAAGCCTTTTTACCAACAATAAGTTCGACGCTACCAAACCTTATTCAACCCAGCTCAACCCGAGAGCGGTCTCTTTTGTGCAGGAATATATCCGCAAGCAGGGTAAAGAACTGGAACGGATGAAAACCTGGGGCCGGCCTTATTTTGACCTATATGACAATATCCTGGCAGTATATGGTTTACCCCGGGAAATGAAATACCTCAGCGTGATCGAAAGTCACCTTAGTTCCGGGCTGGTATCCTGGGCCGGAGCTGTTGGTCCCTGGCAGCTCATGGATTACGAAGCCCGCCGTTTCGGGCTGCGTGTAGGCGGAATCGGTGATGAGCGCATGGACTATTACAAGAGCACGCATGTGGCAGCACGCCTGATGAAGGAATTATATACTGAATTCGGCGACTGGTTGCTGGTGGTTGCTGCTTATAACGGCGGCAGCGGTCGTGTCCGCCAGGCCATCCGTAAAGCCGGCAGCCGCGATTTCTGGGATCTGCAATACTACCTGCCCGAGGAAACACGTAACCACGTTAAGAAGTTCATTGGCACCCACTATATTTTTGAAGGCAGTGGTGGTGCAACAACCATGACCGCGGCAGAAATTGAGGTACATAAAGCCAACCTGGCCTTGCTGGAAGCACAACCCAGTGAAGCGGATGCGGCCAATACCTCGGCCCTGGAGATTGGCGGACGGTATAATTCCCTGGTAGTGGCCAATCATCTCCTGATCGATATCTCCCAATTCAACAAATGGAACCCCGGCTTTGACAAGCTCCTGGCTGCAGGTAAAAAATATACACTCCGTTTACCGAAAGATAAGATCGCTGTATTTGAAGCTAAAAAGGAGCAGCTGCTCATAGAATCTGTTCGTGCCTTGTTACAGAGCGGCAGCTGAGGATTAATTTTCTGCCTGTAATACTTTATTGATGGCCGTTGCTTTTAACAGGCACTCTTCGTATTCATTTTCCGCATCACTGTAGAATGTAATTCCGCCGCCCACGAGATAGGACAGGTAATGATCTGCTTCATTATACAGGATACTACGGATCACCACATTAAAGTCAAAATCCTTTTCAGGTGTTATATAACCTACCGCCCCGGAATAAATACCCCGTCGGGTACGCTCGTATTGTTCCGTAAGAAGCAGCACATTTTTTTTGGGAGCACCGGTCATGCTGCCCATCGGGAAAGTGGCCCGGAGGATTTCTGTAAAGCCCGTATGTTCTTCCAGCCGGCCAGTAATGGTAGAGATCATCTGGTGCACCTGCGGAAAGCTGTGAATGCTGAAAAGCTCCGATACGGCTACAGTTCCTTCGCGGCAGATGCGGCTCAGGTCGTTGCGGACCAGGTCTACCACCATTACATTTTCGCTTTTGTCCTTCTCGCTCAGGCTGAGTGTTCTTGCCAGTTGCTGATCGGCCTCCTGATTGGTTGTATCGCGTTTTATTGTGCCTTTGATGGGTTGAGAAATAAGCAGGTCTCCTTTTTTCTGCAGGTAACGTTCCGGGCTCGCACATAAAAGGTAGCGATGCCGCTGCTTGTAAAAACAGGCAAAAGGGTTGGGTGAAACAGCGGTGAGAGACTGATACAATGCGGTGGGATCGACTCTTGCATTTTCTGCATAAAACTCCTGGCAAAAATTGATCTCATAACAATCTCCCCTCCGGATATGCTGCCTTAATTTTTCAATGGTGCCGGTGTATTGGTCTTTCCCGATCCGGGCCCTGATTTCCAGCTTGCCGTTGGGCTGTTCATTAAAGACTGGTGCAGTAATAAGTTCATTGTAGACCTGCTGCGGATCAGTAAATGACCGGATGGTGGCTTCACTACCGCTAAGTTGTACAATGGTTTCGGGCTGGAAAAAGAAAAGATCCGGGAAGCCGATAGGGTCGGGATGTGCGGATGAAAGGTTCCAGATCTCATTTTTCAGGTCATAGGAAATATGACCGAAGATCCAGTCGTTTCTGCCCTGCAGGTATTCGTCAAGGCCTGGCAGGCTTTGGCCGGAAGGCGGCTCATATACAGAAACGGCGCCTGCTGCGAGGATGCATTCTATGGAATGATGATCGGAATGGTACTGATGGTTATCCAGAAAAGAACAGATGTTGAACCGGCTACCCCAATTCAACATCTGCTTTTTAAATTGTGCTGTATCTGCTACAGGAAAAATTCTTGTTTGTCTATTCATCGGGATGATTAAAAATCATCATCGTCATCATCAAATCCGTCATTTTTATCGTTGAAAAGATCGAATTCTTTGAAGTCTTCATCTAATTTGAAGTCGTCATCTCCGTCATCGCCTTTTTTCTTGGCGCCGCTGCCGCCTGCTTTTTTGGTTTTGCTTTTGGGAATATCGAATTCATCGAAATCAGGATCCCAGCTATCCTCTTCTTCGGCCTTGCCCCAATCGTCTTCAGGCTCATCGAAGTCGTCTTCATCATCATCGTCATCATCGCCTTTCGCTTTTTTAGACGACGCTTTGGACGAGGTTTTGGATGGCTTTACATCCAGCTCTTCGTCATCTTCGAGATCATCATCATCGTCTTCCATTTGCTTTTTGCTTTTAGGAGACGGTTTCTCATCCGCTTTCTTAGCGGGTACTTTTTTCGGTGTGGAGGATTTATTATCCTTATCAGATTTCGCTGCCATATTCCAATAAGATTTCTGCGTAAAATTTCAAAGCAAATTGCTATTAACCAAATATTTTTTTTCAACACAAATGCGATGCCAGTTCCGGCTTACAAACGAACGATCTGTTCTCTGCCTGGTCCGTTGGATACGTATTTTACCGGTGCGCCAATATATTGATTAATAAAGTCTACATATGTATTCATGGTTGATGGCAATTCAGCCGCATTGTGCATAGCCGTTGTGTCTGTATTCCAGCCCGGGAAGCTCTTCAGCACCGGGGAGATTTTTGCCCTCGATATATGATAAGGGATCTGCGTGGTTTCTGTTCCGTTGATATCGTACGCAGTACATACTTTCAGTTCCTCGAATGAATCCAGCACATCGGCCTTGGTCATGATCACCTGGGTTACACCGTTGATCATACAGGCATATTTCAGTGCTACCAGGTCGATCCAGCCGCAACGGCGGGGACGTCCTGTTGTTGCGCCGAACTCGCTGCCTATTTTGCGGAGCTCTTCGCCGGTTGCATCATCGAGTTCGGTCGGGAACGGTCCGCCGCCTACACGTGTGCAATAAGCTTTGGTTACACCGAATACTTCGTTGATCTTCTTGGGAGAGATGCCCAGACCGGTACAAACGCCGGCTGAAATGGTATTGGAAGATGTAACGAAGGGGAATGTTCCGAAATCGATATCGAGCATGCTGCCCTGTGCGCCTTCTGCCATTACTTTTTTGCCCTTGCTGATCTCATCGTTGATATAATATTCACAATTGATCACATTGAGGGTCTTCAGGAATTCGATCGCCTCGAAAAATTCTTCTTCCCAGGCTGAAATATCTTCTATGAAATGAAAATTATCAAGCAGTTTCTGGTGTTTCAGGCGGAGCTTGATATACTGTGTTGTAAAGGATTTGTCGAGCAGGTCGCCAACGCGCAGGGCATTACGACCGGTTTTGTCCATATAAGCAGGTCCGATACCTTTCAGGGTAGAACCGATCTTGCTTTCGCCTTTTGATAATTCAGATGCCTTATCCAGCGCCCTGTGTGTAGGAACGATGATATTGGTCTTGTCAGAAATGAACAGGTTCTTTTTTACATCAATGCCGAATGCAGCAACGGCATCGCACTCACGCTTTAAGGTTACCGGATCGAGCACCACACCATTACCGATAATGTTCACTGTATTCTGGTGAAAGATACCGGAAGGGATCTGGTGCAATACCATTTTCTTACCATCTACATACAGTGTGTGCCCTGCGTTGGGGCCGCCCTGGAAACGGGCAATGATGTCATAATGCGGCGCAAAGTAATCAACGATTTTTCCTTTGCCTTCATCGCCCCATTGTAAACCTAAGAGTACGTCAACCATAAAATGCTTTTGGATCGCCGCAAAAATAAGCGATGCCACTGAGTAAAACGGAAATAGAAAAAATAAATTGACAAAAGTGCAAAAGAGGTTGAAAAGCCGTATAGTTATTGATGCCTGCAGGACCGCCGTACCAGGAATACCGCTTCCCGGCCACCTGTCTGCCACCCGGATCGTCAGCTCACGGTTTCCGCATCAAAACGCTCCACGGACTGGATGCCCTGCAATGATTTAAGACGCAGCACCAGTTCCTCCAGTTCTTCCTTGTCGTGCACGAACACTTTAATGGTACCTTCAAAAAGACCTTCCCTGGATTCGATGGTGAGCCCGGAGATATTGATCTTCAGATCGCCGCTGATCACATTCGTGATTTTATTGATAACACCCACATCATCGAGGCCCACGATCTTAAGTCCTGTGAGGAAAGAAATCTCTTTATTCTTGGCCCATTTCGTTTTTACCACCCTGTGACCGTAATTGGCCATTAACTGCGCCGCATTGGGGCAGCTGGTACGGTGGATGATGAGGCCTTTGCCAACGCTCACGAAACCGAATACGTCATCACCCGGTATCGGATTGCAGCATTTGGCAAGCGTATACATGATCTTATCGCTGCTTTCGCCGAAAATGATCAGTTCCGAATCTTTCCGGGAATATTGCCTGGACGGGTCCGCCGCAATGTCCGGTATCACCGGTTTGGGTTTGGGGATCTCTATTTTATCGCCCAGTACCTGGAAGTCTTTCAGCTCTTTCAGGTCTATCTGCTTGGTAGCAATCCGGTAATTCAGGTCCAGCGAAGATGGCACTTTATAAAACTGTACCAGTTCATCGATATTATGCTGGTTATAAGCGGCACCGATCGATTCCAGTCTGCGCTGCAGCACATATTTTCCGTCTTCCGCGATCTTTCTCTTCTCTTCGCGCAGCGCGTCTTTGATCTTATTTTTCGCCTTAGCCGTTACTACTATATTCAGCCAGTCTTCCGAGGGCTTCTGTTTGTTGCTGGTAATGATCTCCACCTGGTCGCCGCTGCGGAGCTTATGGCTGATGGGAACCAGTTTATGGTGCACTTTGGCGCCGATACATTTGGTACCGATGGCCGAGTGGATGGCAAAGGCAAAATCGAGCGCGGTGCTGCCTGTGGGTAGCATTTTGACTTCGCCCTTGGGCGTATAAACATAGATCTCTTCTGCGAGGAAAGAGGTTTTAAAATCCTGCAGGAAATCCACACCGTCTGTATCCTGTGTGGTCAGCACTTCCCTGATCTGCCCGAACCATTTGTCGAAGCGGTCTTCATCATTGCTGCCTTCCTTGTATTTATAGTGTGCTGCAAGGCCTTTTTCGGCGATCTCATTCATACGTTTGGTACGGATCTGTACTTCCACCCATTTTCCCTGCGGACCCATCACCGTGGTATGCAAAGCCTCGTAACCGTTGCTTTTGGGATTGCTGAGCCAGTCGCGCAGCCGTTCAGGAGACGGCATGTATTCGTCCGTGATCATGGAATACACTTTCCAGCAATCTTCTTTTTCTTTTTCCTGCGGCGAATCTAGGATCACACGGATAGCGAAGAGATCATATACTTCCTCGAAGGACACGCCTTTTTTCTTGATCTTGTTCCAGATGGAGTGAATGCTTTTCGGGCGGCCGTAGATTTCGAAATTGAAACCTGAGTTCTGCAGTTTATCTTTCAGCGGCCGGATGAATTCATTGATATACCTGGTACGTTCACGTTTGGTTTCGGCCAGCCTTTTTGCGATCTCGCGGTAGGCTTCGGGCTCCAGGTACTTCATGGAAAGATCTTCCAGTTCTGTCTTGATATTGTACAGCCCCATCCTGTGTGCCAGCGGTGCATAAACCCATACTGTTTCCGATGCGATCTTCAGCTGTTTTTCCTGCTTCATACTGTCGAGCGTACGCATATTGTGCAGGCGGTCGGCCAGTTTGATCAGGATCACGCGCGGATCGTCGGTAAGGGTGAGCAGGATCTTCTTGAAGTTCTCGGCCTGCTGCGAGCTGTTGGTGTCCATTACCGTAGAGATCTTGGTAAGACCGTCTACAATACGCGCGATCTCGGTCCCGAATTCCCTTTCAATATCTTCCAGGCTGATATCGGTATCTTCCACGGTATCGTGCAGGAGGGCGCAGATGGTACTGCGGACGCCCAGACCGATCTCTTCCACGCAGATCATGGCAACGGCGATGGGATGCAGGATATAAGGTTCGCCGCTTTTACGCCGCATGGTTTTATGGGCATCTGCGGCCATTTCAAACGCATGCCTGAGCAATTCCTTGTCGCCTTTCTTGAGTTTGGGACGTAAAGCCCTCAGCAAGGCACGGTAATGCCTTACGATCTCTTTCTTTTCCTGCTCGGGATTGAGGTTATAGGTAGGTAATGCTGCTGCGCCGCCGGTTGTTTGCTCCATATCGATACGAAATTAAGAATAAGTAGTTAGTAATGGACAGGCAGGCAGCTGCGGATAGGAGCGGATATAAATTAACGGTCAAAATTCCATAACCGGCAGGTTCGCAGCTGTGAATCCCGTTAACTTTGCCGTTCAATGAGTGATACGCCCAAAAAAAAGGTTTTCGACTTCTCGCTGCTCGGCAGGATATTCCGGTTTGTAAGGCCATACAGGTCATTTTTCTATATCAGCCTGCTGCTGGCTGTAGTGATGGCACTGTTTGCGCCGGTGCGGCCATACCTGATCCAGCTGACGGTGCACAAAGCCACAGGCAAGCCGGTTGATATCCCGGGCTGGCTCGATTTCCTGCTTTTCAGTACCGAACTGAATGATGCCACAAGGTTTATTATCGCTGTAACTATTTTCCAGGTGATCTTTCTTTTCGTGGAAACGGCTGTCCGTTTTGTATTCACGTTCATTACGGCCTCCATGGGGCAGAGTGTGGTAAAAGACATGCGGAATACGGTGTATAAGAAGATCCTGGGGTTAAACCTTGCGCAGTTTGACAAAACCCCGATCGGTACACTGACCACCCGCACCATCAACGATATAGAAAGTATCAACGATATTTTTTCAGACGGACTGATCCCTATCATAGCAGACCTGCTGACAATCGTGGCAACATTGGTGACGATGTTCTGGATGGACTGGAAGTTAACACTGATCAGTCTTGCGCCGTTCCCGATCATGATCGCTGCAACGTATTATTTTAAAGAAAGCGTAAACAAAAGTTTTATACGCGTAAGGAATGCGGTAGCGGCCCTGAATGCATTTGTACAGGAACATATTACGGGAATGCAGGTGGTGCAGGCATTTGCGGCGGAAGACCGGGAAATGGACAAATTCAAAAAGATCAATTCCGAGCATCGCAATGCGAATATCAAAGCCATTTTTGCTTATTCCGTGTTTTTCCCGCTGGTGGAAGTGGTGCTGGCGCTGAGTACGGGTCTGCTGGTGTGGTGGATCGCCGACAGGTCGCTGGACGCGGGCCTGCTGGTGGCGTTCATTCTCTACCTGAATCAGATCTTCCGTCCTTTACGCGTGATCGCTGATAAGTTCAACGTGCTGCAGATGGGTATGATTGCGGCAGAAAGGGTGTTTAAGGTGCTGGATAATACCGACGAGATGGCTCCGCAGCAGGATAACGCGTATGCACCGGAAACGATCAGGGGCGAAATAGCGTTCGAAAAGGTCTGGTTTGCCTATACGGATGAAAATTATGTGCTGAAAAACATCGATTTTACGGTAAAAGCGGGAGAAACGGTAGCGCTGGTAGGGCATACGGGTAGCGGAAAAACATCTATTATCAGCTTGCTGAACAGGTTATATCATATACAGAAAGGAGAAATCCGCCTGGATGGCGTGAATATAGAAGCGTACGATCTGGACCGGCTGCGCGGAAGTATAGGTGTGGTGCTGCAGGATGTATTTCTGTTTTCGGGTTCTGTAATCGATAATATAACCCTGCGAAACCCGGCCATTACGCGGGAGCAGGTGATCCATGCGGCGAAAATGATCGGGGTGCACGATTTTATCATGCGGTTGCCGGGGAATTACGACTATAACGTAATGGAGCGTGGAAATACGCTGAGCCTGGGGCAGCGGCAGCTTTTATCGTTCATCCGGGCCCTGTTATATGATCCGGCCGTACTGATCCTGGATGAGGCCACTTCATCCATAGATACGGAAAGCGAGCAGCTGATCGAAAAAGCGATCGATACGCTGATCTCCGGGCGTACATCGATCGTGATTGCACACCGTTTATCTACGATCCGCAAGGCAGACAAGATCATTGTGCTGGATAAGGGCGAGATCCGGGAAGTGGGCAATCATGAAGAGTTGCTGCAGATGGGCGGCTTCTATGCACGCCTGCACGAAATGCAGTTTGAGAAAAAGAACAGTCCGGCTGCCTGATCAGTGTTATTTATACACATCCCGCAGCTTTTTATGGCGGCAGGGCGGTGCTTCCTGCTGCAGAACCGGCAAACCTCAATTTTTTCTGATTATTCCGCCGGTTCAAAGTCATTTTTCACCGTCACACCCTTATCTTTGCCGCAAATTTCGAGACAGGTATGGCCCGCAGAAGTGTACAATCTTTACTGGTAGCGACTTTCAGCCTTTTTTTGGCCACTTTTTCTACTGCAACATATGCGCAGCATGATACTGCCCAACATGAAGCAACAGCAGAAGTGAGCAGCCATGAGAAGAAAGAAGGCGAATTCAATGTAACGGAAACCATCCTTGAGCACCTTAAGGATGATCACAGCTGGCATTTATGGGGTCATACATCCCTGCCTTTGCCGGTGATCCTTTATTCAGATAAAGGTCTGGAAGTCTTTTCTTCAGCCAACCTGGTAGATGAGCACCATGCACCGGCTGTTTACAACGGTAATTATGCTTATAAGACCATTGAAGGCAAGATCAGGGTTGTAAATCCTGACGGAGCGGTGAATACCGAATTGTCTGCGAAAGTCTGGGATTTCTCCATTACTAAGAACGTAGCATCTTTATTGCTTACTGTAACGATCCTGCTGCTGATCTTCCTGAGTGTGGCATCGGCATACAGGAAAACTGGTGTAAAAACGGCGCCTAAAGGATTGCAGTCGCTGATGGAACCGATCATTCTTTTTGTACGTGATGAAGTAGCGAAGCCGAATATCGGCCATCGTTATGCGAAATACATGCCATTCCTGTTAACCGTGTTCTTCCTGATCCTGATCAATAACTTTCTGGGTCTGGTACCGTTCTTCCCCGGTGGAGCGAACGTGAGCGGAAACATTGCGTTTACCATGACGCTGGCAGTATTTGTATTTCTGCTGGTGAATTTCAGCGGAAACAAAACTTACTGGGAACATATTTTCTGGATGCCGGGAATGCACTGGAGCATGAAGCTGTTCCTTGCGCCGATTGAGCTGGTAGGCATCTTTACCAAGCCGATCTCGCTGATGATCCGGTTGTTTGCGAATATCACGGCGGGTCACATCCTGGTATTGAGCCTGGTGTGCCTGATCTTTATCTTTAAAACGGTATATGCGTCAGTGGTGGCGGTACCATTCGTGGTATTTATCAGTGTGATCGAGTTGCTGGTTGCATTCCTGCAGGCATATATCTTTACAATGCTGGCGGCGATGTATATCGGAATGGCAACAGAAGAGCATCATCATGAGGGAGATCATGAGCCGCATTACAACGAGACAGACTTAGAAAAAGTACATCATTAATCATAACTTTTTTTCAATAACAATTAAAACGTAACAAAATGGTAGTAGGAAGTGTTGCCGCAATTGGTGCAGGTATAGCTGCTATCGGTGCCGGAATCGGTATCGGTCAGATCGGTAAAGGTGCTGTAGAAGGTATCTCCCGTCAGCCTGAAGCTGCTAACGACATCCGTGCAAGCATGATCGTAGCTGCCGCCTTCGTAGAAGCGGTTGCTCTGTTTGCAGTGGTAGTTGCCCTGTTGGGTAATGGTTAATCCGCAAAAACATTATACAGGTCCGAAGCAAAGGGCGGAGGACCTGTATGATCTTTTCAAATTCAAGTTACACAAACGTTATTTATGTTATTAGAGATAAATCCTTTGGTATTGCCTGATATCGGGCTTGTTTTCTGGAGCACCATCGCATTCCTGGTATTGCTGTTTGTATTGGGCAAATTTGCCTGGAAGCCAATCATGAAGGCGATCAATGAGCGTGAGAAAGGTATTGAAGATGCGCTGGCAAAGGCAGACAGGGTAAAAGCTGAAATGGTAGCCCTGCAGAGTGAAAACGAGGCCATGCTGGCCAAAGCCCGTGAAGAAAGGGCAATCCTGCTGAAAGAAGCAAAGGAAACTTCGGATAAAATACTGGCTGAAGCGAAAGATAAAGCCAAAGCTGAATATGACAGGATCGTTGCAGATGCACAGCTTGCCATTACACAGCAGAAAAATGCGGCATTGACCGATGTGAAGAACCAGGTAGGTGCGCTGGTGGTAGACGTGGCGGAGAAGGTTTTACGCCGTGAACTGGCCAACAAGGCAGACCAGGAAAACTATATCAGCGAGCTGACCAAAGATGTTAAGCTGAACTAATCTCAGCAGAAAAAATTCTTAATTTCTAATTCGTTCTCCAATCATGCCAAACCCACGTTTAGCTGACAGATATGCCAAGAGCCTGGTAGACCTTGCCAGGGAAAAAGACCAGCTGGAAGTAGTGCATACCGATATGCAGTATGTAGTGGCATTATGTAATGCAAGCGCAGAGCTTGTATCACTGCTGCGTAGCCCGATCATCAAGGCAGATCAGAAAATGGCGATCCTGGATGCGCTGATCAAAGGAAAAGTAGGCGAACTCACTGCGGCGTTTATCCGCCTGCTGGTGCAGAAAGGCCGCGAATACGACCTGCCGGAAATGGCAACAGCCTTTATCAACCAGTATAACAGCATCAACGGAATCCATAAAGTATTGCTGACAACAGCCGTACCTGTAACCGATGAGATCCGTAATGCCATCACCGACAGGCTGAAAAAAGAGAAAGGACTGGAAAAAATACAGCTGGATACAAAAACAGATGAAAGCCTGATCGGCGGATTTGTGCTTGAATTCAACAACAACCTGGTAGATGCCAGTATACTGCGTGATCTGAACGATATCCGCAAGCAATTCAGCCAGAATCACTATGTACAATCAATACGATAATCAATAAACCCTAATTTTTAAATACATAATCATGGTGGACATTAAACCTGATGAGATATCAGCGATACTGAGGCAGCAACTCAGCAATTTCAATGCTTCTGCTGACCTGGAAGAGGTTGGTACCGTATTGCAGGTGGGTGACGGTATTGCCCGCGTTTACGGCCTGAACGGCGTAAGAAGTGGTGAACTGGTAGAATTTGAAAATGGTGTAAAAGCCATTGCGCTTAACCTGGAAGAAGATAATGTGGGTGTGGTATTGATGGGTGAGAGCGGAGATATTAAAGAAGGCGCCAAAGTAAAACGTACCGGCAAGATCGCTTCCATTAAAGCGGGAGAAGGTGTTGTAGGACGTGTAATCAATACACTGGGTGAACCAATCGATGGTAAAGGCCCTATCACCGGAGAACTGTACGAAATGCCGCTGGAGCGTAAAGCACCGGGCGTTATCTACCGCGAGCCGGTTAAAGAACCACTGCAAACCGGTATCAAAGCCATCGACGCGATGATCCCTGTGGGCCGTGGCCAGCGTGAGCTGGTGATCGGTGACCGTCAGACCGGTAAGACCGCGATTTGTATCGACACCATCATCAACCAGAAAGAATTCTACGATGCAGGAAAACCTGTATACTGTATATATGTGGCAGTGGGCCAGAAAGCGTCTACCGTTGCAGGTGTGATGAAAACCCTGACCGACAATGGCGCGATGGCATATACTACCATCGTATCAGCATCAGCTTCAGATCCGGCTCCGCTGCAGTTCTACGCACCATTTGCGGGCGCAGCGATCGGGGAGTACTTCCGCGATACCGGCCGTCCTGCACTGATCATTTATGATGACCTGTCGAAGCAGGCCGTAGCATACCGTGAGGTATCACTGCTGCTGAGAAGGCCTCCGGGACGTGAAGCATATCCTGGTGACGTATTCTACCTGCACAGCCGTCTGCTGGAAAGGGCTGCAAAAGTGATCAACAACGATGCTGTTGCGAAGAATATGAATGACCTGCCTGATTCTATCAAACACCTGGTAAAAGGTGGCGGTTCACTCACTGCACTCCCGATCATTGAAACACAGGCTGGTGACGTATCAGCTTATATCCCAACCAACGTGATCTCGATCACCGACGGTCAGATCTTCCTGGAAGGTAACCTGTTCAACGCAGGTATCCGTCCGGCGATCAACGTAGGTATCTCTGTAAGCCGTGTGGGTGGTAACGCGCAGATCAAATCCATGAAAAAAGTATCGGGTACCCTGAAACTCGACCAGGCCCTTTACCGTGAGCTGGAAGCGTTCTCGAAATTCGGTGGCGACCTCGATGCTGCAACCAAATCAGTAATTGATAAAGGTGCACGTAACGTGGAAATCCTGAAGCAACCACAGTACACTCCGTTCAGCGTTGAAAAACAGGTAGCGATCATCTATCTCGGAACCCAGGGTCTGCTCCGCGAAGTAGCCGTGAAGAACGTGAAAGAATTCGAATCACACTTCCTGATGGAAATGGAGAACAAACTGCCGGATGTTCTGGCTGAGTTCAAGAAAGGTAACCTGCCTGATGACGGTGTTAAGAAAATGACCGACCTGGCCAAGAGCCTGGTTCCTCAATACAAATAAGCAACGCTTATATAAAATATCAAGCGCCGGATCTGATCCGGCGCTTTTTTATTGTACAGAACTGAGATCACCTGGTTACAGGAGCTGGTAAATCTCCGTATTTATTCTGCAGTAAAAGCACATCATTTTTTTTCGACAGGTCAAAACTTTCAATCCGTTCACCGGTAAAATACAGTTCAACAATGGTTGTCTTTTTTTTCCAATAGATGAGTAAGAGGTCGGTATGTGCAGTGAAGAATTTTTTGCGTTCCGCATCCATGCGATCGTCCCTGTGCAGGATTACCCTGTAATTAAACGGAGGACTGGCAGCCGGAAGTTGCTGAAACAAAAATACCAGTGCTGTTACAGGCAGCAATAACCACATACGATGTCTGTTATTGTTATATGGTTTGTTCATCATACTTATACGCTGTTTTAAGGGAATGCTATGTAAGGAGTTTGCAAAAGCAAAAGACTTTCCCTGCAGGGCGCCAAGTAATAAATACTGGTACTCCTTTTTGTTGTAACCGCTGTTGATCACTTCCCGGTCTGCAATAAATTCGAGATTAGTTCTTATCGCATTCCGTGTGAACCAGGCAAAAGGATTGATCCAGTTTATAATAATCAATATTTCGGCAAATAATATATCCAGTGTATGCCATTGACCTGCGTGTGCCATTTCATGGCGGAGTACAGCAGCTGGTATATCCTGCAGCCCGCCTGGTATATATACAGAACGTCCGATGCTGAAAGCCTCAGTGCCCTTGGATAAACGATAGATACTGATGCCGTCTTTATCAGCGATCCATTCCGCTGAGTTTCTGAATACCAGGTAGGAGATCCATTGTAATAACAATCTTAACAACAGCAAGGCACTTACCAGCAGGTATACCCAAAAGATAACCCGCAGGGGCAGACTTTGTTGCGGAGAGGGTAAGTTTTTCAGTAATGCCTGCTTTGCAGGAGTAATGGTTTTGTAAAACACACCGGTAATGCTGCCGGAACCAGGCAATGATAAAGGGAACAGAAACGGAAGCAATAAAACAACGGGATATAATAAGAGGAAGAACCGGTTGAATGTATACCATGTTGTTTTCCGTAGTAATAGGAAGTAAAAACTGAAAGATATCGCCAACGCAAGATTGAAGAAATAAACTGTCATGTAGTTACTGTTTTAAAGCATTTCGGATCTGTTGTGCGAGTTCTACAGGGTTGTTGGATGGAGTTGCCATAAAAATATTCCCGTTGCGATCGATCAGGCAGGTGGTGGGATAACCGTTTACCTTGTAATCTTTTACAACTGCATGCTGTATCTGCTGGTTTTGGGTAAAAACATGATAGCCCTGGATTTTTCTTTTCTGTAATGATTCTTTCCATACAGGTTCACTATCTACCGAGATACAAAGAAACACAACGCTGTCGCTGCCGAACTGTTTCTTCACCGATGAAATGTTTTCGAATAAAGCATGACAGGGGCCGCAGGCTTCATACCAGAAATCGATCAGCACCACCTTACCACGGAAGTCGCTGAGTGTTACTTTTTCTCCTTTTGTATTGGTGAGCGTAAATGAAGGTGCAGGCATGCCTTTTCTGAACACATGCAAATCACGGAACAATGCACTAATATATTCGCGGTAAGCAAGGTCTTCCCGCGAATGGTAAATAGTAGAGATCAGTTTTTCCAGGTCCTCTGCCTGGTTAAGTTTAGCCAGATCGTTCTCAAGGAATAATGTGAATACGGGAGTTTTCAAAGCGCCAGGTAATACAGAATCGAGATAACTGTATTTGGACGGCAGGTCTTTTCCGGATGTACCAGACATTTTTCTGGCATCGTATTCCATGAAAAGTGTATTAAAAACTGCATTGATATAAGAGGAGGAAAAGGCAAGGGATTCATCGAACTGCAGCATGTTACTAATGGCGGCTGTTGCAGCCGGCGATAGTTCAGCAGTTCTTTTCTTCAGTGTTTCCTCACGGCTTTCGTGGTATACCATGCCAACACTTCTGTATTTGTTTGCGCTGATATTTGCTTTGAGATCAGCCTGTAATATTCGCAAGCTTTCCTTGCTCAAAAAGGGTTTGACAGAATCCAGCTTTGTCTGAAATACAGTTCCGATACTGTCGGTGAAATTCAGAAGATTATCGAATGGATAGGGCTGGTTGCGGGATAACCCAGCGCGTTGTGATAGTTTCCGGTAAATGTCTAACGTTCTCCAGCTGTTGACGTAATCAAATTTCTGTGCACCCTTACCGTTGATGCTAAGTGTATTGCGGAAGTCGTTTGCATCGTAAGAAAAATAAAGACTGTCGCCAGGTTCTATGAGTCCGCTTACATAATTAATACCTTCCTGCGTGTAAACACTAACAGGACCAGTTACAGCCAAAAAGCTACTGAAGCGCCCATTTATGAGTGGAATAGTAAAAGACCTGCTCTTTCGCAAAACCGGGTCATCGGATATTACTATTTTAACCGAATCCTCCTTGTGATTCATAATGGTGCCGCTAATCCATGCACCTGTTTTTTGTTGTTGTGCGGCTAATGAAAAACATGGAAGAAGGAGGGTTACAATGAGTAGTCGGCGCATGATTTATTGTTTGGGTTCTGAATCGTTTTCGATCATATCGATCATCCTGCGGAGTTCCTCCGGGCTGACCTCTTTTTCTTTTATAAAGAAAGAAACCATTTCCTTGTATGAATTGGCAAAATAATCCGCGGCAAACCGTTTCATGCAATGCCGGGTATAGGCTTCCCGCGATATAGATGGCTGGTATACATTTACGTTGCCGATCATGCGCGAACTAAGAAACCCCTTTTTCTCCAGGTTCTTTATGGTGGAAGCCAGGGTAGTATACGGAACAGCTGCCGGCATCAGTGCCAGGAAAGCTTTGATATGTCCTTCCCCGTTTTTCCAGACTGCCTGCATGGCTTCTTCTTCCTGTTTGGTCAGTTTTTCCATCTACGAACTTTTCGTAAATATAATGAAATGATCGTAGCAAGCAAATCTATTTCAGGATAAAAAAATTTAAATAATAGTTTGGTTTATAAAATAAACTATTCTATGTTTGTCTCATCAAAACAAAAATGAGATGAAAAAGTTGACGCTCCTGGCTTTACTGGTACTGCTGACAACCCTGGTTAATGCACAGGTAAAGATTACCGGAACTGTAAAAGACGCGAAGGGACATGTGATCCCCGGTGCAAACGTTGCCATCAGGGGTTCTTATGATGGCACCACTGCTGATTCAAGCGGTATGTTTTCATTCAAAACAACTGAGAAGGGCGACCAGGTATTGGTTGCATCAAGCATAGGTTATAAAACTGCTGAACAGGCGATCCGGATCGAGAAAGCAGATCTCAGTTTCCTGTTTGCTTTAAAAGAAGAAGTGAGCGAACTGAAAGCGGTTACCGTTACGGCGGGCAGCTTCGAGGCCGGAGATAAAAAGCGTGCTGCTACGGTATTATCCTCCCTGGATATACTTACAACAGGCGGTGCCAATGCCGATATCACTGCGGTGGTAAAAACACTGCCAGGTGCACAGCAGGTGGGCGAGCAGGAAGGTCTGTTCGTGCGTGGAGGTGCAGGTTATGAAGCCAAACAATTTATAGACGGTACACTGGTAAATAATCCTTTCCAGGCGAGCGTGCCCGATATCGCATCGCGCGGTCGTTTTTCTCCGAGCATATTCAAAGGTACTATATTCAGCACCGGTGGTTATTCTGCCTTGTATGGCCAGGCACTTTCTTCTGCGCTGATCATGGAGAGCATCGATATCCCGGACAGGTCTGAAGCAACGGTATCCCTTTCTACCGTATTTGTTGGTGCCGGTATGCAGAAAGTGGCAGAAGATAAAAAATCATCCTGGGGTGTAAACTATGGTTATACCAACCTGATCCCTTATTTCGCGGTGGTAAAACAGAAACCTGATTATTTCCGCATTCCTCAGTTTCATTCTGCCGATGGTAATTTCCGTTTCAAAACGAAAAAAGGCGGTATGGTTAAATATTATACCACTTTCGGCGCAAGTGATCTTGGCCTGCGCAGGGAAAATATCAACGATGCTTTGCTGAAGAATGCTTTTGGTCTTCGCAACACAAACTGGTACAATAACCTGAGCCTGCGCGAAAGCCTGGGTAACGGCTGGAAACTCAACCTAGGCCTGAGTTACAGCACAGATCACAGCAAACTGCAGAACCAGATCCAGGATCAGAATAATAACCCTTACACTTCCGGAATGGTCTGGATCGACAGTACCAACTTCAACCTTACCACAAGGGCAGACCTGAGCCAGGTAAAAGCGGTGTTCGATAAAAGGCTGAGCGGTATCAGTGTGATCCGTTTCGGTGGTGAGTACATGTATTTTTATAATACTAACCTGTACAATGGTTACAAATCATCACTCACAGATCATTTCAAATCTTTGTTCAGTGAGGCGGATCTGTATATCACCAATGACCTCGCTGCAAAAGTGGGTGCAAGGTTCGAACACTCGTCACTGATCAATAAAGCGAATATCGCACCACGTCTTTCTCTTGGCTACAAAACAGGAAAAGGTGCGCAGATGGGTCTTGCGTATGGTATTTTCTACCAGAAACCAGAGAACAGTTATCTCTACGCCACTACCAATTTCGGTTATACAAAGGCGACACATTATATCCTCAATTATATCAAAAACACCACATTGCAAACCTTCCGCGCAGAAGTGTTCTACAAGAAATATGAAGATCTTGTAAAAACCTTCCCAACCTATAACAATGCCGGAACCGGTGATGCAAAAGGTGTGGAATTTTACTGGAGGGATAAAAAAACCTTCAAGGGACTGGATTACTGGATCAGCTATTCTTATCTTGATACCAAACGTGATTACCTGAACTATCCACGTGAACTGCAGCCTGGTTTCGCGGCCAATCATACCGCTTCACTGGTATTGAAGAAATTTGTGAACAGCATCAATACCGGCTTCAACTTCACGTATTCATTCGCAACCGGAAGACCTTATTATAACCTTGTGAAGAATGGCAACCAGTACAATATCGCAGATGAGGGCAAGACGATCAATTACAACAACCTTGGTTTCAGCATGAACTACCTTACCAAAATGGGTAAAGCATACGCGGTGGTAGTTGCCTCAGTAACCAACGTTCTCGACAGCAAGCAGATCTTCGGTTACAACTATTCTTACAATGGCGCACGCAAAGAAGCCATACAGCCTCCGGCTCCGCAGTTCTTCTTTGTGGGTTTGTTCCTGAGCTGGGGTGTTGACAGAAGGGATGATGCTATCAACAATAACCTTTAATAACCTGACTAAAAAATATAAACCATGACCACACAACAACAAAAAGACGAAATGCTCTGGCAGATGGCTAAAGCCAGGGTCGCTTTCAGATGGAGTGCCTGTTCTTACCTGCTGGTAAATGCCATGCTGGTGGCAATCTGGTTCCTGACTTCCGATCATGCAAATCATTATTTCTGGCCTATCTGGCCGATGATGGGTTGGGGCTTAGGCCTGGCTTTCCAGTATTTCCGGGCTTATCATGGCAACGGTCTTGCAATGACCGAACTGGAATATGAAAAATTACGTCAACAGAACAATCAATAATATTTTTAAATTATCAACTTAACACTATGAAACACTTACTCGTCATCGTCAGCGTATTCTTCGCGGTTCAGCTGGCTGCACAATCCCGTTACGAATCAGGCATGCAGAAAGGACTGGAACAACTAAAGGAAGCGAAAACAGCAGACGACATGATCGCAGCATCCGGTTTTTTTGAAAGGATCGCTGATGCGGAGAAAGACAAATGGCTGCCGTATTATTATGCCGCTTATGCCAATCATATTTCCGGCTGGATGAATGCAAAAGCAGATAAAGACAAAGTTTCTGAAAAAACAAAAGACCTGCTGGGTAAGGCGGAAGCGATTGAGAGGAACAGCGACACTTATTGCCTGCGCCAGATGGTTGCGGTAATGCAGATGACTGTTGACCCGATGGCCAGGTACCAGAGCTATGGTGCCGAAGCGGCAAATGCACTGGCGAGTGCTAAAAAAGCAGATCCGGCCAACCCGCGCGTTTACCTGATCGAAGGGCAGTATATGAAAAATGTACCTGAAGCGTTCGGCGGGGGAAAAGCAGTAGCAAAAAAGCTGGCTGAAAAATCACTGGAACTGTTCGCTACGGCAAAACCTGCTTCTCCTTTTCATCCTTCATGGGGTAAGGATCAGGCAGAACAACTGTTAGCTGCTTGTCAATAACTTGCTTCCTTAATTGATCCGTTCAGTTAAAGCATATTTTATCTTTATCGTTTCGGTTTGCATTGCGCTTTGATAGCGCAATGCAGACTGTTTTAAGACCGCATCTCAAACCGATCGTATGGATAATAAAAAATTATCGCCGCAGGAAAGCCTTGACCTGATCCAGTCGATGGTGCAGCAAGCGAAACAAAAAGCCAGCGACAACAGCTTTTATTTTCTTTTCTGGGGCTGGCTCGTTTTTGCCTGCTGCCTGCTGCAGTTTGTGATGAAAGCTATATTGCATTACCCGCAGCATTATCTCGTATGGTGGGCAATGCCATTAGGTGGTGTGATCAGCGGTATCTATAGTTTCAGGCAATCCAGGACCAGGCAGGTCAGATCATTTATTGACGATGCATTATCCAGTTTCTGGATCAGCATTGCCATTGCCTTTTTTGTACTGGCCATTATTAATGTTTACACTACTGCCTGGCAGAACGCATTCACGTATTACATTCTTTTATATGCAGTGGGCACTTTTGTTTCAGGGCAACTGTTACGTTTCAAACCGCTGGTCATAGGAGGATTGATTAACTTTGTACTTGCTGCTGTCTGCGCCCGGCTTAATTATGATTACCAGTTACTGGCAGGAGCGGCGGCTTTGCTTGTCAGTTATATAATACCCGGCCATTTATTGCGCAGCCGCTACAGGAACAACAAAAATTGAAATCAATGTCTGATTCACGTGATTTAACAGAACAGGAAAGTCTTGCCCTGATCAGTAATATGATCCAGAAGGTAAAAGCGAGTCACCATGATACCGGTATCACTTCACTGATGTGGGGAACCGTTGTAACACTGGCTTCACTGGTCACTTACCTGCAGCGCGAATTTGAATTTAAAATCGGTTTCGATATCTGGCTGATCGTATTTGCGGCTATTATCCCCCAGGTGATCATCACCCTCCGTAAAAGAAGACAGATCAAAGTTGTGAAATATGAGGATGCGGCACTGGATGCGGTTTGGCTTGCTTTTGGTCTCAGTATTTTTGGTCTTACTGTTTACCAGAATATCGTTCCTTATGCTACGGTGACTCTGAGCCATGAGGAAGGCTGGCAAATGGTAAAACATTATACCGATGGATCCGGCAAACCTGATGAAATACTACGTCCTTTTCCGTTAAGCATATATTCCATTTATATCCTGCTGTATGCAGTACCTACACTGGTGACCGGTATCACTAAAAAATTCAGGTACATGATCCTGGGTGCCATACTTTCCTATGTTGCATTTGTTATCTCCTGTTACACCGCTTCAAAATACGATATGCTGCTCGGCGCTATTGCCGCTGCCTTCTGCTGGCTGATCCCTGGTATTATCATCAGGAGGAAATACCTGGCTCAAAGAAAAGCTGATGTTTAAAGAACTGGATCCCATATTACACTCGCAGCTAAGGCTGGCAGTCATGAGCCTGCTCATTGGCGTAAAGGAGGCAGAGTTTACTTTTATCAAAGAGAAAACGAATGCTACTGCGGGTAATCTGAGTGTGCAGGTTCAAAAGCTGAAAGAAGCTGGATATATTGAAGTGCTGAAACAATTCAAAGACAACTACCCCCAAACCACCTGCAAAGTCACTCCCAAAGGCATTGAAGCTTTTGAAGCCTACGTAAAAGCATTGCAGCAATATTTACAGGTAGGAAAATAACCGCGCAGTTAAAAAACGGTAATACGCCAGTTACAGTCAGACGCCTGCCCCGCTTCCAGGCGCTGAATACCTTCTTTGTCTTCCAGTTTCCCGGTCGCTATCTCACTATCGGCGATACCGCACCAGGGTTCTATACAAACAAAATCTGCATTTTTACTGCTCCAGATACCCATATAAGGAAAGCCCGCGAATTGTACAGTAAGACCGTGTGAAGACCTGTGGCTTCTGATGGATATGCTGTCTGATGCAAGGTTCTTGAATACCAGCGCATCGCCGGAAAACAATTCTTTTGTTAACGGGATGCTGTTGTTACCGTTGAAGAAAGGAACCGGCTCACGCGCAATAACACCTTCGGGCAATACCGGCCATTTCCCGGCAGTTTCATTGTGGCTGAAAACAAGCTGCCAGTCGCTGTAAGCTGTTTCTGCCGTTAATGGTATTGCAAAAGCAGGATGCGCCCCTACAGAAAAAAACAGAGGCGACGTGCCTGTGTTCTCTGTTTTATAATGCACATCGAGTGTTGTTTCCGATAAGGTATAAATGATGGAGAAACGAAACCGGAACGGGTATACAGCAAGTGTTGCAGCAGAATGCGATAACGTGAATGTGAGCTTTGTTTCCGTTTGTTCCGTACATTCAAAATCCTGTTCTCTTGCAAAGCCATGCCTGCCGAGCTGGTAGCTTCTGCCTTCAAATTCATAAGTGCCGTTCTTCAGGCCGCCTACGACCGGAAACAGTACCGGGCTTTTTTTGCCCCAGAATGCCGGGTCGCCCTTCCACATATATTCAAGGCCATTATCCAGGCGGCGTATGCTTTGCAGTTCAGCGCCTTTGGCGGCAACAGTTACAGAAAGCACTTTATTGGTTAATGTAAACGTACCGTTGCTCATTTATTTCTCGGTTTCTTCTGCCAGTCTTTCATCCACTGCGTTTGCCAGCAATCTCGCACTCATCTTGCGCATCGGGTTCTGGCGCATTTCTGCGTAACCATTTCTTTTTGCAAGGATATCGATACATGCAAAAGTTGCTGCCAGGAACGAACTGTGATCTGCTTTGCCTTTACCCGCAATATCGAATGCAGTACCATGGTCAGGGCTGGTCCTTACGGCATTCGCTCCCAGTCCTGCGGTATAATTAACCCCTTCCCCGATCGCGAGTGATTTGAATGGGATCAGCCCCTGGTCGTGGTACATGGCCAGTACGGCATCGAATTTTTCATGCTGACCTCTTGCAAAGAATGCATCGGCGCTGTATGGTCCGAAAGCAAGCATATGGTGTCTTGCTTCTTTCACTGCCGGTTTGATGATCGTCTCTTCTTCCTTCCCGATCAATCCTTCATCCCCTGCATGCGGATTCAGCGCAAGTACTGCTATTTTAGGTTTATCAATACCGAAATCCTTCTGCAGGCTGCTGTGCATGATGCGCAGCTTGCTCAGGATGTTTTCTTTTGTAATATGGCTGGCTACATCAGACAGCGTTACATGTTCCGTTACCAGGCCTACACGGATATTATCTGCCAGCATGAACATCACCACATCATTTACACCGAACAGTTCTTTGAGATAGGGTGTATGACCGCTGTGTCTGAATGCTTCCGACTGGATATTCTTTTTATGAATGGGCGCAGTTACCAGTCCATGGATCTGACCTGCTTTTAATGCATTGGCCGCATCCTGGAGTGAAAGCAGCGCATATTTACCGCCGGTCTCGTTCAGCTGACCGGGCGTAATGGCCACTTCTTCCTCCCAGCTGTTGTAGATATTCACCTGTTTGGGGTTCAGCCTGGAGAGGTCTTTGCTGCTGCTGTAATTGAAATTTATATCTGCAAGTCCTTTACGGTAAAAGTTCAGGGCTTTGTTGTTGGCAAAAACAACAGGGGTGCAGAAATCCAGCAGCCTGTGATCGGCAAGTGTTTTAAGGATCAGTTCGAGGCCGATCCCGTTTAAGTCGCCACAGGAAAAGCCGATCACCGGTTTTTGCATTTCATTACTCATCGCAAATGATTTAAGGCGTAAAAGTACAGATTATACTTCATGAAAGCGAAAACCAGCTGCGCCGGCACTCTCAGATGATTGACCTATTTTTGTAGCATGGAGTATACGCTGAAAAAATCGCTGGGCCAGCATTTCCTGAAAGATGAGCAGGTTTGCCGCAATATTGTAGCTGCGCTGCAGGAACACGACCTCAGCCAGTTACTGGAAGTTGGTCCGGGCGGTGGCGCACTCACCAAACACCTGCTGCCACTGGCCAACGTGGATTTTAAAGCTGTTGAGCTGGATGAGGAAAAAGTGATTTATCTTAAACATACCTATCCCGTTTTAAAAGACAGGATCATCCATGCAAGTATTCTTGACGTGCCGCCGCCATTCAGCGGTAGTTTTACGGTAGTCGGGAATTTTCCTTATAATATCTCATCACAGATCCTTTTCCGTATGCTGGAATGGAAAGACCAGGTACCTGTGATGGTAGGTATGTTCCAGAAAGAGGTGGCCGACAGGGTTGCATCCGGCCCGGGCACAAAGGATTACGGTATACTGAGCGTACTGGTACAGGCTTTTTACGATGTAACCTACCTGTTCGATGTGCCGCCCGAAAGTTTTAACCCGCCCCCAAAAGTCATGAGCGGGGTGATCAAACTGGTAAGACGCACTGAATCCTATAACATGAAAAGCGAACGTGCCCTGTTTGTGCTGGTAAAAGCTGCATTCGGCCAGCGCCGCAAAATGTTGCGCAATCCGCTGAAAGGCATGTTCGATAAGGAAGTACTGGCAGAGGAAATATTCAGTAAGCGGGCGGAGCAATTGAGTGTTGCAGATTTTGCAGCGCTTACTTTTCGTATGAAATAAAACAAGCAGTAAAACTGCCATAACATGAATCTGAAACCGAAAGTAATTATAACGGCCCCCACACATGAGATCCTTGTAACCAGGCTAACTGAAGCCGGTTATGAAGCTGTCTGTAAACCTGATGTCACTTACCAGGAACTGAGCGATTGTATCGGAGAGATGACCGGCCTGATTGTTACCACCAGGCTGAAGATCGATGCGCCACTGCTTGAAAAAGCAACACAGCTGAAATGGATCGGTCGATTGGGCAGTGGCATGGAGCTGATAGATGTTGCAGCAGCAACGGCGCTTGGTATCCGCTGCGAGAGCAGTCCTGAAGGCAACCGTAATGCCGTGGCGGAACATACGCTGGCACTGGTGCTGAACCTCATGAACAGGGTCGGGAAAAGCCAGCAGGAGATCCGTGAGGGCAAATGGCTGCGTAATGAAAACCGTGCCGATGAACTGACCGGTAAAACCGTTGGTGTGATTGGTTTCGGGAATACGGGTATGGCATTTTCGCATTTGCTCGCACCCTTTAATGTGGATGTACTTGCTTTCGACAAGTACAAGACCGTTTTCAGTTCGGGTTATGTACGGGTGGCATCGCCGGAACAGGTAGCTGCTTCGTGTGATGTAATCAGCCTGCATCTGCCGCTGAGCGAAGAAACATTCCATTTTGCCAACGAAGCCTTTTTCAATTCGCTGGAAAAAAAACCTTATTTCGTTTCCACCTGCCGTGGGAAAGTAACAGATACCCATGCATTGATCAACGCATTGAAGAATGGCAAACTCAAAGGAGCTGCGCTCGATGTGCTGGAGAACGAAAAACTGGAAACCTATACAGCAGAGGAAAAGCAACGGCTCAACTGGTTACTCGAACGCCCCGATGTGATCATCACACCGCATATAGCCGGCTACAGCCACGAAGCATATTACAGGATGGCAACCGTATTGCTGGATAAGCTTGGTATTTAAGTATCACTGTCTTCTTTCACCGGCCTGTTTTCCATTTTGTAATACACCCAGCAGAACAGCAGTACAAAGGCAGCTTTGGCCTGAACGGGTAACTGACGCATACAGTCTGCATCCCTGCAAACCAAGGGTAGCAGGAATACAGCTGCCACCAGGAAGCATCCAAAAAAGAAATAGCCGGGAATATCCTGTTTCTGTTTCATAATCGGGATCAGGGCTTTTTCAGTCCGGTATTAAAACTTTTCATCGCGCGGCCGCTGAGCTGAATGGTAGCAGAATCGCCGGCAGAGAAAAGGTTGTTTGCAAAGAATACATCGCTTGCGCTGAACCTGCTTTTCTGACCAATACTGATATTGGCCTGCGGAATGGTATCAGTACCCGTAACAGCCACCGATGCTTTGTCCGCGGCATTTATATCCAGTTGCTGAACCTTTATATCCGCCAGTTTAATTTCAGCCTTACCACTCGCAGATACCGCCAGTATTTGTGTACGATCGCCTTTTAATGAGATCTGGTGATTGCTGGCTGTTATGCTTTTTAACTCCGCTGTATAGAGATCACCGAGGAATGCGGAATAACGTTTTTCAAGACTGTCTTTCGCAAGGATATAAAGCGTATCGTTCCTGACCGTTAACGTTACAGGTAACTCTTCTTCTGAAAAGCTGCTGGAGATTTCGGATTTGCTACCTTGGTTTACAGAGATCCTGTAATTCTCATTGGAGGCATTTGTTATGTTTTCCTTCCATACAATATGAGAAAAAGCAGGCAGTGCACGTGTACTGGATACAGGAGTGATCCTGTTGTTTTTATATTCAGATTGTATTTTAAAGTTAGCAGTGGCCAGTGTTGCTACGAACATTAATAAAGCAAGGGTGATGGTAAGATTGCTTTTTTTCATTGTAACGGTTTTATAACTTGTTGTCGGATTGGTATTGATTGAATTTTTCCTGCAGTTCGGTAAAGGAAATATTCAGCAGGCTGAGTGTTTTGAATAAACGTAACAGTTCATTATTAAAGAATTCCTGTTTCAGCAGGGTATGGGCCTGTTGTTTTCCGTCGCCGGCAACAAAATAACCGATACCTCTTTTATTCGTAATGATCCCCTGTGCCTGCAGGTATTCGAATGTGCGCATCACGGTATTAGGATTCACTTCAAGCTGAACGGCCATTTCCCTTACAGAAGGGATGCGTTCCTCCTCAGCAAACTGGTTGTTCAGGATCCGTTCACAGATCATTTCTGCGATCTGCAGGTAGATAGGTTGTTGCGAATTAAATTCCATGCATTACACCTGTTTTTCTTTCAGTTTAAAATAGCTGGCAGTCCAGAAGCAAATAAACAGCATACCAGCAATAAATCTAGGTATGAAATAATTCCATGATTCCGGCAGATTCACATAACCCGTAGCGATGAATTCATCCTGTCCTTTCGTTTCCATCAGTCTCGCTCCTTCATTGTAAAAAGTTCCTTTGGGCATACTTTCCTGCGGAATAATTCCTTTGAGATGATGATAATTTCCCCAGATCAGCACAAAGCCTGCAGCTATTACGCAGATCGTTGTTTTGATATAAGCCTGCTTTTCAAAACAAAGCGAACCATAATGCGCAACACTGCTCAGAATAACAGCAATTATGATCATCTGCCTGGCTTTGATTGTATCCAGCGGATATACTTTTGCAGTGAATGCTTCCGCATATTCCGGCGTTACATTGGCCGGCATTTTATGAAAACTGTTGTACACATTGCATACGATCCAGTCTGCCGTATAAAAGACGCACAGGTATAACAGGAAAAAACCGATCTGCGTAATAATAAAAGAGACCAGCAGTTTTTCAGCAGAAGATGCAGGCAGTTGCAAAAACTGGATGCCTTTTGCTTTTTGCTGGAAGAACTGGTACGACATTGATGAGAAGATCGTTGTTGCAAACAGCATCCCCAGGAAAAATAGCGCTTCCTGCAACTGAAAAAGGAACCTGCTGTTGAGATTGGTGAGTATTACAATAAGGTAAAAGCTGAACAGGATGGCAAACAATGCCGCTGCAGATAAGAGGTAACGGCTTCTTTCCTCCCTGATATGTTTGCCGAACAGCAGGCCGAATCTTTTGAAACTGAAAATATTATTCATAATAATTGTCCTGGTTAATTGGTAAATAATGATTTCATCTGCGCACTGTTTTCCGTAACCGCATTAAAGAAGAGTTCAATATCCATACGGCTGTCATGCCTCTGCGCTTTATTCAGCATAACGGCAGAAGTACCCATCAGGTTGCTTTCGGTGTAAATACTGCCGGCAGCATCGGCTTCGTTGCTGAACTGGACAAAAGCCAGTTTCTCGGTAATGGTATCGATACCGGCGTTTACAAGCAGGGAGCCTTCGTCAACGATGAGGATACTGTCTATAAGATGATCGAGATCACGTACCTGGTGGGTACTGATGATCACGCAGCGTTCATCGGTCATGGCGGCTGCCATCATTTTCCTGAACTGGCGTTTGGATGGTATATCCAGGCCATTGGTCGGTTCATCCAGGATCAGCAGTTCGGTATTGGCGGCAATTCCCAGTGCGATCCAGGTTTTTTTCTTCTGACCATAACTCATTTGTTTGAGGCTTTTCAGCGGCACATCGAACTCGGTGAGCAGTTTCAGGAAAAGTTGTTTATCGAAGCGCGGATAAAAAGGAGCATAATCATCCGCAAATACTGTTACATTAATATCCGGGGTTTCAATTTCCTCCGGGATAAAGAATATTTTCTCCAGGAATGACGGTTGCCTTTTACGGGGCTCATAGCCCATGACCTGCACTTTACCATTAACCGGAAATACCAGTCCGCTGATGAGTTTGAGTAACGTTGATTTGCCGGCGCCGTTCTTGCCAAGCAGGCCATAAATATGGCCGGCTTCTACTTCCAGCTTCAGATCGCGGTAGAGCGACTGCTTTTTCCTGTAGCCGAAATGAACCGATGAAAAATGGATCATGTCTTAGTGTATTAGTGTTATAGTACACTGTAAAAATAAATAAACTTTTCAATGCGCCAAATTTTTCTGCGTGAGGGTTTAATTGGTTCTACAGGAAAGATTTTTTATTTTTGACGTTCTGCAACGCTGCAATCAAATGCGGCGTTGTATTTTTTTTACCCTTTTTTAAACCAAAAGAGTATGAGTGACGCAAATATGTATGTTACAAAGGAGACATTTGAGAAAATGCGTGAAGAATTGCAACGTATGAAATCAGTGGATCGTCCGGCCGCTTCAGCTGCTATTGCCGAAGCCAGGGAAAAAGGTGATCTGAAGGAAAATGCGGAGTATGATGCTGCCAAAGAGGCCCAGGGTATGCTGGAAGCCAAGATCAAACAGCTGGAAGGAACCATTGCCAATGCCAAGATTGTCGATACCAATGATATAGATACCAGTAAAGTTACTATTCTGACCAAAGTGACCATTACCAATATGGCTACCAAGAAAACCGTTACCTACCAGATCGTGGGTGAAAAAGAAGCTGATCTGAAACTGGGTAAGATTTCTGCCGGTTCGCCGATCGGTAAAGGACTGCTCGGAAAACTGAAAGGGGAAGTTGCTGAAGTACAGGCCCCTACCGGTATCATGAAATTCAGGATCGAAGACATTACGATTTAAAAGCTTGTATACATAATTGTATTGAAACAGCCGGCCTGCCGGCTGTTTTCTTTTTGCCGGCTGGATAAAAAGTGGCAATTTTCATTCTAAAAAAAGGTCATGACTATATTTTCCAGGATCATTGCGGGCGAAATCCCTTCTTATAAGATTGCCGAAAATGAACATTTTTTTGCATTCCTGGATATTTTCCCGCTGGTGAAAGGCCATGTGCTTGTAGTGCCTAAAACTGAAGTGGACCAGTTTTTTGATCTGCCCGAGAGTTTCCTTTCCGAATTCCTTACGTTCGCAAAACCTGTTGCCAAAGCCATCGAAGCTGCATTTCCCTGTAATCGCTGCGGGATCAGTGTGGTGGGGCTGGAAGTGCCGCATGCCCATATGCACCTGCTGCCCATCAACAGTGCCGATGATCTGAATTTCACACGTCCCAAGCTGAAATTGTCCGAAGCTGAACTGAAGGAAGTACAGGCAAAGATCCTCGCTGCACTCTAGTGTTTATTTTTTGACACGGTCCGGGTTCTTCAGTATAAAATCATCCCAGCCCTTTGCACCTTTTGTATTCAGTTTTACCGGTGAACTGCACTGGTAATGATGGCAGAGCGCAACTGCCAATGCATCCGTAGCGTCGAAGTACTGCGGTTTTTCTTCGATACTGAGAATACGCTGGAGCATCTGCCACACCTGGTCCTTGTCGGCATTGCCATTCCCTGTGATGGATTGTTTTACTTTTTTGGGCGAGTATTCCGTAATGTCGAGCCCTGCCTGCATGGCTGCCGCAATGGCTACGCCCTGCGCCCTTCCGAGCTTGAGCATACTCTGTACGTTTTTTCCGAAAAACGGTGCTTCAATCGCAAAGCTGGTGGGCCGGTATAGTTTTACCAGTTCACTTACCTTAGTATGGATCATCTCCAGCCGCGCATAGATGTCTTTCTGCTGCGTGAGTTTCAGCACATCCATCAGCAGTACACGGGGCTCAACTGTGGCACTCAGCAGTGCAAATCCCATTACCTGCGTACCCGGATCTATTCCCAGTATGATCTCTGCTTTCTTCATTGCGCGGTGAAAATACGAAAAGAGTATAAGCCGCCGGTCCAGGGGATGGCCTGCTTTTTTATATATGCGTAATTCCACCGTTCTTTGTACGTATAAGCTGCATTTTGACGAAAAAACTGAAAATATTCCTTAACTATTTTGTCGGACCTGTGCTCTTTCTTTGGCTTTCCTATTCCATCTATCACCAGGTGAAGAGCCAGGGAGATGTACAGCAGTCCTGGCACCTGATCCGTTCGGCCTTTACGGGCGAACAGAACTGGAAGCTGCTGCTGGCACTTCTGCTCATGCCGCTGAACTGGGGCATTGAAGCAGAGAAATGGCGCTTTCTCGTAAAGGACATTCAAAAGGTTTCATTCTTCAAAGCATACCGGGCCATATTTGCAGGCCAGGCCATCGCGTTCAGCATGCCCAACCGGGTGGGTGAATCTGCCGGACGTTCGGTTTATCTCGACGAAGGAAACCGCATCAGGGGCATTGCGCAGTCGCTCGCCGGAAGCATGAGCCAGATCATTGTAACATTCGTACTGGGCATCGCCGGTCTTTATTACACCAGGGCATATATACTGGATGCAACCCATCAGCTGGAAGGATTGTCAGTATTCTGGCTCGACGGATTGATCTATGCGCTCACAACAGGCATTACTTTATTTATTGTAGTGTATTTCAGGATCTCCTGGTTTGTACAACTGATAGAAAAAATACCCATTGTGGCCCGGCATCGTTTTTTTATAGAAAAGCTGGAAGGGCTTCATTGGAAAGAGTTAACAAAAATTTTACTACTTTCTGCTGCCCGATACGTTGTATTTGTAGGGCAATATGTTTTATTGCTGCAGGTATTTGAAGTAGGAATTGGTTTTTCAACCGCGATACCCTTGATCTGCGTAATGTTCCTGGTGATGGCTATTATCCCAACCATTGCACTGGCAGAACTTGGGTTCAGGGGGAAAGTGAGTATCATGCTATTCGGGATGATGAGTGCAAATACCTTAGGCATCATTGCAACGGCTGCCGGTATCTGGATTATTAACCTGATCATTCCGGCAATCATCGGAACTGTATTTATACTGGGATTAAGATTGTTCAGAAATAAACAGACAACGTGAAAAAAACAGTACTCTTCATACTATTGTTCATCGGACTGAAACCGCTGTCTGCAGGAGACGAGTTCTGCGGCATCAGGAATACTTCCTTCAGGGACGGTGAAAGTATTTCCTTCAATGTATTTTATGCGGTAATGGGCATTTACATCAATGCCGGTAACGCCAATTTCTCCGTTTCATTATCCGAAATGAATAACAAGCCTGCGTATCATATTGTAGGAACGGGTAGTTCCAATACCAGCTACGACTGGATCTTCAAAGTTCGCGACAGGTATGAGTCTTATATCGATACCGCCACGCTGCAGCCATTGAAATTCATACGGAATATAGAAGAAGGCAGCTTCAAGAAATACGAGAACATCACTTTCAATCAGACTACCAATACCGCTGTTACAACAGATGGTGTTTTCAAGGTTCCCAATTGTATACAGGATGTGCTGAGCGCCGTTTATTATGCACGCAATATCAATTTCAATAAATACAAAGCGGAAGATAAGATCCCGTTCAATATGTTCCTTGACAACGAGGTATACAGTTTGTACATCAAATACCTGGGTAAGGAAACCATCAAGACCAAGTACGGAAAATTCAGGGCGATCAAATTCAAACCCTTACTTGTAAAAGGTACTTTGTTTGAAGGCGGGGAAAAAATGACCGTTTGGGTGAGTGACGATGAGAACCATATTCCATTACGCATTGAAAGCCCGATCGTGGTGGGCAGCGTTAAAGTGGATATGATGCAGTATCGCAACCTCCGTTATCCGCTCAGTTCAATGATCAGCTTCAGGTAGCGTTAAAGGCTTTGCGAAGGTTGGGGCATCCGTGATCCCACTGTTGGCTTAGCCACTACAACTTCGATTAGCCGAAGCCTAATTACAAAAGCCGGGTAGAATTCTCCCGTTTAAACGGGACTGACGGGACAGTTTCTTTCGCACAACTTTTGAAAAACCAATGTTGTACGAAGCGGAGTGTTATTCTGTCAAACGGCTTTCAATGTCCATTCGCTGGTGAAGTATTCTGATAATTTCGATATCTGTTGCGGAAATTTGCCGATAGAAAATCAAATGTGACTTTACTTTTGAACAGCGGTATTTGTCACGTAGATGAGAAAAGTCTTTGCCTGATTTCGGATTATCCGATAAATATTCTATTTCGTCGAAAATCAGGTTAATATATCTGTCCGCCTGTTCCAGCGACCATGTCTCGAAGGTATAAAGCCAGATATTTTTAAGATCATTTGCGGCTTCGACACTTAGCTTGTGTCCCATTACTTCACATATTTGTCATGAAGGTCCTTGATGAATTTCTTCCGATCCACTTTAGGAAGAAAACCAGACTTCTCTCCTTTTTTCAACTCTTTAATAAGTTCAGTTTTCTGTCTCTCCTCTTGCTCAAAGAGTCGTAATGCTGCTCTTACAACTTCACTCGCGGACGAAAAGCGGCCACTGTCAACCTGGCGGGATATAAAGTTGTCGAAATAGTCACCCAACAAAATAGAAGTATTCTTTGGCATAACATCTGATTTTCAAATCAAATATACCAATTATTGGTATTGTATCCAAGTTTGAAAATGTCCGCCTTTTCGTACAACTATAGCATTACCGTATGACTGATGGAAAGAATTCTGTCCGTTTCCGTTTTTTCCGTTTCTGTATTCCATGTTCTTAACCTGGAACGTTTATAAATGATGCGGCAGATCACCAGCACCATGATGCAGGCAATAAAAAGGCCGCCTGCCAGTCCGGGGATGATGGAATTGAAATAGTTGATACTCCAGTAACTGCAGAAAACAACAGAAAGGGCGGATAAAATTCCGGAGAATGCGGCGATCATTGCGTTACCGCCGCGGTTGGCGATCTCTATGCGGGCGTTGCATACCCCGCAGTTGATAGCGGAAAAGTTATGCAGCATCACGAAACGCTTGAACGGTATCCGGGATCCGCAGCCCGGACATCCTGATACATGGTTCATGGATATTGGATTTTAAAATAACAATAGGATACATTAAAAGTACAACTGCATTACCATGAATACAACAGTGAAAACACCGAATTTTCTTCGGTGTTTTCACGGATAATATCCGGTGATTACATGGGCGGATCACTACATAGAATGTAGTGTACTATAACGTAGAGAGGTCGAAACAGCTGTTGGCACGGATGCCTTTTTCTGTTACCTGGAGTGTGCAGCATTCGTTAACGGCATCATGTTCGAAGTAAAGAACATAGTTATTATCTGCCGCCTCCTGCAGGAAACTCTTCTTTTCCTGTAGTGTTGTAAGCGGGAACATATCATATGCCATTACATAAGGAAGCGGGAGATGACCTGTTGAAGGCAGGAGGTCTGCCATGTATACGATGGTCTGCTCTTTATACCGGATCTGCGGCAGCATCATTTTATCGGTATGGCCGTTTACAAACCGGATGCTTATATGATCTGTAAAGGGTACACTCATCAGTTTCCCGTCTGCATCAAATGCTGCATCAGGTGTTTCAATGAATTTCAGCTGGCCGCTTTCTTTGATGGGCAGGATATTGTCTTTCAGGAAAGATGCTTTCTCGCGGTCGTTGGGTACGGTGGCCCATTTCCAGTGGTCTTCATTGCTCCAGTAAGTGGCATTGCGGAATGCGGGTACGAGTTTGTTGCCCTGGCGTTCTATACTGCCGCCGCAATGATCAAAATGAAGATGGGTGAGCAATACATCGGTGATATCGTCTTTACTGAAACCAGCTGATTTCAGTGATCTTTCGAGGGAATGATCTCCGTGCAGGTGATAATGACTGAAGAATTTCTCATCCTGCTTATTGCCGATGCCGGTATCTACCAGGATCAGCCGGTTGCCTTCTTCAATCAGTAAACAGCGCATGGCCCAGGAGCATAGGTTGTTCTCATCGGCTGGGTTCGATTTCTGCCAGATACTTTTCGGAACTACGCCGAACATGGCACCGCCGTCGAGCTTGAAATTACCGCTATGTATGGTATGAAGATTCATGAATGAGTGAGTTTAGAACGATTTCTTTGTGTAGCTGAAGCGTAAACCAGCATGGCAAACCCAAGCGCAAAAAATGCAACCAGGGCAAGCACCGAATTGCGCTGTGAGCCGGTCAGTTCATTGATATAGCCAAAGCTGAACATCCCGATCACGATCGCGATTTTTTCGGTTACATCGTAAAAGCTGAAAAAGGAAGTGGTGTCTTTTGTTTCGGGCATCAGCTTCGCGTAGGTACTGCGGCTGAGTGATTGTATCCCGCCCATTACAAACCCTACCAGCGTTGCAAGCGAATAGAATTCATATATGCCATCTCGGGGCAGCATATAACCGATCACACATAATACGATCCATAAAGCAACCATTACCATCAGCGCCCGGAAATTGCCGATACGGTCGGAAAGCTTTGCTGTTAAATAAGCGCCCGGAATGGCTACGAGTTGTATGATAAGGATAGAGATGATCAGGTTGGTGGTAGGGATATTCAGTTCGCTTTTGCCATACAGTGTAGCAGCCAGCATTACGGTCTGAACACCCATATTAAAAAAGAAGAAAGCGCCGAGATAACGTTTCAGAACCGGCAGATGTGTTAGCTGTTTCCATACCTTGTTCAGCTCTTTATAACCATTGGTGAAAATGCTGCCTTTGTTGCCTGATCCGGCAGGCTGGCTCTTAGGCAGGCGGCTCAGTGAGAACTGGCCGAAACCCCACCACCATACACCTACCAGCAGAAAGGAGATCTGCGAAGCTTTACCCGTTGTGATCCCGAAAGTATCCGGCATCAGCACAAACACGAAACAGATCACCTGCAGGATCACACTACCGATATAACCCATAGAAAAACCTTTCGCACTCACTTTATCCTGGTCTTCAGGCGCTGCGATTTCAGGCAGGTAAGAATTATAGAATACAAGACTGGCCCAGTAACCAATACAGGCAACGATCATACAGATCAGGCCGTAAGCCAGGTTACTGCTGTTATAAAAGAACAGGGCGCAGCAGGCAATGCTTCCCATGGTACAGAAAAAACGGAGAAAGCTTTTTTTGTTGCCTTTATAATCTGCTATGGAAGAAAGGATCGGCGAGATAAGCGCTACCACAAGAAATGCAACGGCCAGCGCATAGTTATATAAAGATGTGTTCACGAATTCCCGTCCGAAAAGTTTTACCGTATCGTTCGCTGTTGCATCGTTGCCATCCCCGGTAACAGCTTCAAAATAGGCAGGGAAAATGGTGGATGTTATAACGAGGTTGTACACGCTGTTGGCCCAGTCGTACATAGCCCAGCCCGTGATCACTTTTTTGGAAGCGGTTTTCATCAATTCAGTTTTGATTGATTAAATATAATCCATGTTGGCTATTCTGCACAGCCACCCCCTGGCGAAAGAGACCATTCAACCGGTGATGATCATGATTATTTCAGATTGCCGGTCAGGATCAGTCCCAGCAGGATCAGCCCTACGATCACCCTGTACCAGCCGAACAGTTTGAATCCGTATTTCTGCAGGTAACCGATAAAGAAACGGATTGCCAGCAATGCCACGAAGAATGCCACCAGGTTGCCGATGCCCAGCAATACCAGGTTGTCTTTGTTCTTAAGGATCTCCGGGTGTTCTTTCATCGTTTTCAGCAGCTTGTAACCGGTGGCTGCTGCCATTGTGGGTACAGCCAGGAAAAACGAGAATTCTGCCGCCAGGTTGCGGGTCAGCTTTTGCTGCATACCGCCGATAATACTTGCCGCACTCCGGCTGGTTCCCGGGATCATGGCCAGGCACTGCCAGATGCCGATCAGGAATGCTTTGGAAAGACTGATATTCTCTTCTCGTGTTACCGTTGGCGCGCTTTTGAAAAGCTTATCGATGAACAACAATACGATCCCTCCTGCCAACATGGTACTGGCAACCGTAAGCGGACTTTCAAGCAATGCGTCGATCTTGTCTGAGAACAGGAAACCCAGCAGCAGTGCCGGGATTACGGCCACGATGAGTTTAATGTAAAAATTCCATTTGTTGAGCGGGAAGAACTTCTTCCGGTAATAGACTATTACAGACAGGATGGCGCCCAGCTGAATGGCTACTTCAAAAAGCTTGGTAAAATCATCTTCCGCAATGCCCAGGAATGAACTTGCGATGATCATATGGCCGGTTGATGAAATAGGGAGGAACTCTGTGAGCCCTTCGATAATGGAAATAACAATACACTCAAAAATGCTCATGGGGTGGAATTATGTATCAGTAATGTATAAAAAAAGCGGTGTTGCCCACCGCTTGCTGTTATTTTCAGATTAAATGTATGTATTAATTGGCTTTTGGCTTCTTGAAGATCGCATAAACTTCAACCAGCAGTCCAAGCACGATCAGGATCGGCGCTACGGTAATGCGGGTGCTGCTGTACACTTCTTTATAATCAAATACATTCGGGTCCTGGCTTTTGCCACCGCTCATCAGGAAGAATCCCAGTATGATGATGATTGCACCAATACCCATCCACATCAGGTTGTCTTTGGTAAATAAAGGTGCGGTCGTATTTGTTTTCTGTTCGCTCATTATTGATAATTATAAGATTTGCAAGATAAGGGGAAAGCCTTAATCATGAAAGTCGTTTTTAATACAGATCGTCCAGCTTCATTTTCAGGTATTTGATCACGCTCCGGTGGGTGCTGTACACCGAGATCAGTACACCCAGCAGGATCAGTCCGCCGAACAGGATCAGCGTCAGTTTGATATCCCGGATCGCTTTCAGCGGCGGGAACTGGCTTTCTGCCCAGCTGATCAGGGTAAACAATAGTACAATCGCAATGCCCGAACTGATGAGTCCGTTCACCAGGGCCCTGATATTCAGCGGCCGGGCAATAAAACTCTGCGTGGCACCTACCATCTGCATGGTCTTGATCAGGAACCTGTTGCTGAACATGGCCAGGCGGATCGTATTGTCGATACTCACGATCACGATCACACACAGTGCAATGGCTACCACCAGGAAGATCAGCCCGATCCTTGCAGCACGCTCATTGAGGCTGTTCACGAGACTGGAGGGATATTGTAATTCGGTAAGCTGGTTGCCGTATGCCGCCATCAGCTCGGAAGAAATCTTTGAGAGGCTGTCCGGGTTCACATAATCCGCTTTTGCGTAAAAATCGATGCTTTCCGGCAGCGGGTTCACATCCAGGATCTTGGCCCAGTCTTCATTGTTTTCCTTGTTCCAGATCTTTTTGGCCGCTTCTTTATCAATATAAGCCACATTCCTGGCATAAGGCTTCGATGCTATGAACTGCTGGATCTGACCAATAGTGTCTTTGTTGAGGGTACGGAGATAAGCGCTGAGCCTGATATCTTCCTTCAGGGTATTGCCAACCGATTTGATGTTCAGGAAGAACCAGCCCATGATACCCATGATCAGTAAAACAAGGGCTACACCCACAATGCTGTAGATATAATTGGGTTTACTGCGCTTGAGAGATGATTTGCCTGCTGCTGCCATGAAAATCTTTTTTTACTTCGTGCGAAAAATGCTGTCCAACGCCGAGGACAGTGAAATGCAAATGTAGGCTTTTGAAGCCTAAACACTTACATTTGCAGCCACTCTAACGATCAATTTGCTTTTGAAAATATAGCATTCCTGCCTTAATTGGGTTAAAGATTTGTTAGAATCCGCCTGGCAGCAGTTTACAAAAATTATAAACGACAGTTAGTATCATGGAATACAGTTTCAGGGATATTGAAAAAAAATGGCAGCAGAACTGGAAAGAGACCGGCATCTACCAGGTAGATAATAATAGCAGCAAGCCTAAATACTATGTGCTGGATATGTTCCCTTACCCGAGCGGCGCGGGCCTGCATGTAGGGCATCCGCTGGGTTATATCGCTTCGGATATCTACAGCCGTTTCAAAAGGCTGAAAGGCTTCAACGTACTTCACCCGATGGGGTACGATGCTTTCGGTCTGCCTGCAGAACAATACGCCATCGAACACGGGATCCATCCGGCTGTAAGTACGGCCAGGAATATCGACACTTTCCGCAAACAGCTGGATAATATCGGGTTCTGCTACGACTGGAGCCGCGAAGTGCGCACATCGGACCCGGCTTATTACAAATGGACGCAGTGGATCTTCCTGCAATTATTCAAAAGCTATTATAACCGCACTGCCGCCAAAGCCATGCCCATCACGGAACTGGTGAAGGAATTTGAGCAGAGCGGTAACCAGTCTCATCCCTGCCCGGGCGATGAGAGCATTCAGTTCGACGCAGCCGGATGGGGCAGTTACAGTCCTGCCAGGCAGCAGGAGATCCTGATGCATTACCGGCTTGCTTTCTGCGGTTACGGTGAAGTGAACTGGTGCGAGGCCCTGGGAACCGTGCTGGCCAATGATGAAGTGGTGAACGGTGTGAGTGAACGCGGCGGATATCCCGTAGTGAAGAAAAAACTGCGCCAGTGGTATCTCCGCATTACCGAATATGCAGACCGCTTGTTACAGGGGCTCGAAACCATCGAGTTCAGCGATGCAATGAAGGAAATGCAGGGTAACTGGATCGGGAAAAGCTCAGGGGCAGAAATCTCATTTGCTCTGGCGGATACCAACGCTTCACTGATGGTATATACAACGCGCCCTGATACCATTTTTGGTGTTGATTTCATGGTGGTTGCTCCCGAGCACGAACTGATCGAAAAGATCACCACACCTGAACAGCGCCAGGAAGTGGAGGCTTATATCACTTATGTAAAAAGCCGCAGCGAACGCGAACGCCAGGCTGAGAAAAAGATCAGCGGTGCGTTTACCGGCGCTTATGCTCTGAACCCTTTCAACGGAAGAAAAATCCCGGTCTGGATCTCTGAATATGTGCTTGCTGGATATGGTACCGGTGCCATCATGGCCGTACCCTGCGGTGATGAACGCGACTTCAGATTCGCGCAGCATTTCAGTATTCCGGTTACCAATATCATCGGCGAAGCATTCAATGGCAACGAAGCCAATCCTACAAAAGACGCCGTTTTATCCAACAGCGGTTTTCTCGATGGTATGGTAATGCGTAATGCGATTGAAACAGCTATTAACAGGCTGGAGGAAATGGGCATCGGTAAAAGAAAGGTCAATTATAAAATGCGCGATGCTGCGTTCAGCCGCCAGCGCTACTGGGGTGAACCTTTCCCGATCCAATGGAAAGACGGAACTGCCATTCCGCTGGATGAAACAGAACTCCCGTTGCTGTTACCTGAAGTAGACAGTTACAGCCCCGGTCCTGAAGGTGAAGGCCCGCTGGCCAATATACCGGAATGGGTGGCAAAAGAACTGGAAACGAATACCATGCCTGGTTATGCCGGTTCTTCCTGGTACTTCCTGCGTTATATGGATCCGCATAACAATGAAACATTCTGCAGCCGCAAAGCCAGCGACTACTGGAACCAGGTTGACCTGTATATCGGCGGCACGGAACATGCTGTAGGACACCTGCTTTACAGCCGTTTATGGACCAAAATATTGTTCGATCTGGGGCATATCGGTTTTGAAGAACCATTCCGCAAACTGCTGAACCAGGGAATGATCCAGGGCTCGAGCCGTTTTGTATACCGGGTGAGGAATACAAAGAAATATGTTTCCGCAGGTCTTGCAGCACAGTATGAAACAGACAAGCTGCATGTGGATGTGAATATGGTGGATGGTGTGGAACTCGATACGGAAGCATTCAGGAAATGGCGTAACGGAGAATTTGCAGAAGCGGAATTTGTACTGGAAGACGGTAAATATATCTGCGGCGTAGAAGTGGAGAAGATGAGCAAATCCAAATTCAACACTGTGAATCCGGATATGCTCGTAGAGAAATTCGGGGCCGATACATTCCGTATGTACGAGATGTTCCTGGGTCCGGTAGATCAGAGCAAACCCTGGGATACAAAAGGTATTGAAGGTGTGCACCGGTTCATTAAAAAACTCTGGCGACTTTTCTTCGATGAAACAAAAGGCAAGATCTGGACCGAAGAAAAAGCAACGCCGGAAGAGCTGAAGATCCTGCATAAAGCCATCAAAAAAACGGAAGACGATACCGAACGTTTCAGTTTCAATACAGCAGTGAGCGGTTTCATGATCTGCGTGAACGAGCTCAGTGATCTGAAATGCAACAAACGCGAGATCCTGGAGCCATTGCTCATCTTGCTTGCATCCTATGCGCCGCATGTTTCCGAAGAATTATGGCACCAGCTTGGTAACGAAGGCTCTGTACTCGATGCGTCTTACCCTGCGTTCATTGCAGAACATGTTGCGGAATCAGCAAAGGAATATCCTGTAAGCATCAATGGCAAAGTACGCACCAGTATCAGCATCTCGCTCAGTGCGGGCGAAAATGAAGTGCAGGAGCTGGTACTTGCCAATGAAACTGTACAGAAATGGCTGGAAGGGAAACCCCTTAAAAAATTCATTTTTGTAAAGGGCCGTATGATCAACGTGGTTATATAAACTACGGGTTCTTTGCCAGATAGTCTAGCATCACCGGGAAGAAAGCATTGAAATCGGCATACTTCTCTGTGCCGAGATATTCAGTCCAGATAAAAGGTGCGAGTTTTTTTACATAGATGAAATCACTCGCATCTTCTTTACTGATCGTTTTTTCATAGGCACGGTAGCTTTTATATTTCCTGAAAAGGCAGGCTACCACGGAACGGACTATGTTTTCGTTCAGGCAATATTCCCAGTTGGAGATATTGTTCCTTTTCATGCCTTCATCCTCCCCGTTAAATAAGGACGACAGGCTATTCACTTTTGCTTCGTATTGTTTCATTGCATCATTGATCATGATATGACTGCCCTCATGCCATAGCAGGTGATAGATGGTTTCTGTTCCTGCAGTAAAACGGGGCTGACCGTGAATGGAGGCGGTGTCGTTGAAATAACCGGTTTCATAGGCTACATAATCTTTGTACCCCGGATTAATGTTGTTCAGGTTGGTAATCGCATGCGCCCCCCAGTTGTTCAGGGGTTCGATGCCGATATACAGGTGTGCAGTATGTTCTGTTTTGTAGAAACCGGTGAGCTTGGAAACCGAAGCACTGTCTTCAATTTTTTTGTAAAGATCGGCACTCCACTTTTTGTATTGTGGTTCATGCGAAGAATAGAACTGCCAGAAATTCGCGTCTTTGTAAAATTGTTTGACCAGTTCAAGATACTGTAATACCGAGTCCCTTCCGTAATGCCTGAACCAGTTGGGGACTTCGGGCCTTGTGAGCCGGATGTCAGGGAAATTGTCGAAAGCCCAGCCCAGTTCGGTAAAATCGGTATAGATACTTTTTTTAAAACTCCTGATCCATTGCACCGCCGGGTGGTTGACATATGGAGCGAAATATTGCTTCATCTCTTCGTAATAGGCAGACGGCGTTGATTTCGGATACTTATCTGCCAGCAGCTGCACCACCGACATCAGCTCACAACCGGGATGAACGTAAACGGTAAGATTACTGTTGGCTTTGGAGCCATAAGGAAGCGGTGTATGTTCCTGCGCATGAACACGGGTGCAAAACGAGAGTAAGGCAAAAAACGATAAAAGCTGTTTCATAACAATGATTTTCGTGCAAGCTTTATTTTTTCATTTCAGCAGTAACAGCCAGATTGACAACGGTGTTTGTTTTATTGATAAAAGCCGCCGTAGTTTTCGTCAGTAAAAAAGAGGTTTTGATGGATGGAAAAAAGCTGTTGATAAAATATAATCCGGCCAGCAGGAACTGTGCAGTAATTTCAGGCTTATGTTTCTGAAACGTAACAACATGGCATGGCTGCATGTGCTGTTCTGGTGTGTGATCTTCATCAAGCGGAATATCCTTGTACTGGATGCATCCGGCCTTTCTTTTGATACCGGCGCATACATCGCTTCTTTCTCATTAAAAAAACTGCTGATAGAGTTAGGGTATACCAGTATTAATATGGTTGCGTTTTATGCCACTTACTTTGCAGTAAGACGTGCCATAGTAACCAGGAAGTTTTTGTACTGGCCGCTGATGATTATAGCAGTATGGGCTTTGCTGGTCCTGTACAGGGCCGCACTCGAGTTCGGTATATTCAAATCGTTACTGCAGTACGATAATTACAGGCATAACCTGCATTTCAGCTGGCGGTACTTTATCCCCAATGTAATCATGTATTACTGGGAATATATGATCTACGGCCTTGCGCTTGCTTTTTTCATGCACTGGCAGCATACGGAAAAGATGCGGCAGCAGGAATACGCTGCCATGAAGGAAGCTGAACTTTCATTTCTGCAATCGCAGATCAATCCGCATTTTTTATTCAATACCATCAATGATATCTACGCATTATCGCTGAAGAAATCCGACCAGGCACCTGAAGCCCTGATGCAGCTTTCGGGGTTGCTGCGTTATGCATTGTACGATAATAAGCAGCAGGCTGTTCCGTTGGAAAGGGAACTGGATTATATCAAAGATTACCTCGCACTGCAACGGGTCGGATATGGCCAGGCTTTTTATATCCATGAACAATACCAGGGAAATATGGAAAGCTGGCAGTTGCCGCCGATGCTGCTACTGCCCTTTGTTGAAAACGCCTGTAAACACGGGATCGTGAATGATGCTTCATCGCCTGTAAACATCTCACTGCTTGCAGAAACAGGCGAACTGTATTTTTCAGTGACCAACCGCATCGCCACCGGCCGTAAAGATGCAACGGGCGGGATCGGGATCGATAATATCAGCAAAAGACTGGAATTGCTATACCCTGATAAATATCGTTTGCAGATCAGTAATACGGATGATATTTTTACAATCGACCTTATCCTGTATAAATGAACCTGTCAGTTATCATAGTAGACGATAAACCGCTCGCCGTTGAGATACTGGAAAGCTACCTGCAGAAGATCAGTTTTGCAACGCTGGCAGGAAGTTTTACCAACCCGCTGGAAGCACTGGCATTTATAGAACAGAACAGGCCTGATATCGTATTGCTGGATATACAGATGCCGGAGATCACCGGCGTTCAGCTGATGCGGATGGCGGGTAGTCATAGTCGCTATATTCTCACAACCGCTTACGCGGAATATGCAGTGGAAGGCTTTGACCTGGAAGCTGTTGATTACCTGCTGAAACCTGTATCCTTCGACCGGTTCTACCTGGCCATGCAGAAAGCGAAAAATCTTTTTGCCGCAGTTCCGGAAATGCCAGTACAACGTGAAGTACAATCCGCGAAAGATTTTATGTTTATCAGAACGGACAGGAAGATCAGAAAGATCAATTATGCGGATATCCTGTTCATAGAAGCAAGACAAAACTATATCGAGATCCATACCCCGCAGGAAAAAATGATGGCGCTGCAAACCATGAAACAGGCCATGGATACACTGCCGGTAACCGGCTTTATGCGGGTACACAAATCCTTCATTGTAAATATAGCTGCCATCGACGGCATTGAACAACATATCATTTCAATGGGCAATGCGCGGATACCGGTGGGAGAAGCATACCGCACAGAGTTTTACAGAACGATCGGAGTCTGATTCACCGGGAGAACGGCAGGTTGCCGGTTTTCGTGTAAAAACAGGCGCTTTTATCAATACTCTCTTATCTTCACTCCCCTAAAACATGAAAAACATGAGAACCTCAAGATGGCTCCCTGTTGCGATCGCAGCAGTTGCTTTTGTGCAGGGGTACGGGCAGAAAAAAGAATTCAGCACCGCAGACCTGCTTGCCGGAAAACTGCCCAAAAACCTGATCAACCCGCTTCCGGCTATAATTAAATGGGTAGACGATGAGCATGTGATATTAAGGCAAAGCATCCATCCTGATTCTGCTGCTAAAAATTATGTGCTTGATGTTAAAACCGGCAGCATGACCGAAACCCAGGAAGGCGGTGGCGGTTTTGGCAGGGGTGGAGGCCGTGGCGGCTTCGGAGGGGGAACCGGTACCGGCAAAGTAATTGTATTCAAAGACAATGATCTTTTTTTCATCCAGAACGGTACAGAGAAAAGACTGACCAATGACAAGGATGAAGAGAAAAATGCAACTTTCTCTCCTGACAGCAATTATGTTGCGTATACAAAAAACAACAACCTCTACACCTATAACCTCGCTGCAGGTAAAGAAACCCAGCTTACTACCGACGGCACGGCTACAACCCTCAACGGTTATGCAAGCTGGGTATATTTTGAAGAAATTTTCGGAAGGGCAACGCGTTACCGCGCTTTCTGGTGGAGCCCGGACAGTAAGAAACTGGCTTACATGCGCTTCGACGAAAGCATGGTGCCGATGTTCCCTATTTATGTGAACGAAGGGCAACATGGTTATATTGAGCAGACACGTTACCCGAAACCAGGCGATAAAAATCCTGAAGTAAAAGTAGGGATCGTAAATCCGGATGGCGGCAGTACAACCTGGGCTGCGTTCAACGACAAGGACGATCAGTATTTCGGCTGGCCCATGTGGCGCCCGGGCACCAATGCACTCTGGGTGCCCTGGCTCAACCGCGATCAGAACAACCTGAAAATGTACGAGGTGAATACTTCTAACGGTTCAAAGAAAATGATCTTTGAAGAAACGCAGAAAACCTGGATCGACCTGGACGATAAAGACCGCGTAACCTTCCTGGCAAACGGTAAGCAGTTCATCATGCAGAGCGATAAAACCGGCTGGGCACATCTCTATCTGTACAACAACGACGGTTCTCTGAAAAACGCCATCACCGAAGGAAAATATACCGTAACCGGTGTTAAGCTGATCGATGAGAAGAACGAAACGATCTATTTCACCGCACGTGGCAAGGAAAATACTGCACACACGGATCTGTACAGTGTAAAATTCAACGGAACAGGATTCAAACGTCTCACATTCGGCGATTTCAATCACGCGCAGACCAATCTCTCACCTAACGCGAAATACTTCATCACCACTTATAATAATGCTGCTACTCCAAGTAAGATGGCGCTGGTAGACAATAACGGCAAACTGGTGAAAGAACTCGGTAGTGCAAAAGGCGCTGAAATGGACAACTACAATATGGCGAGAACAGAGCTGGTGCGGATTAAAAGTGATGATGGTCTGTACGAACTGCCTGCACTGGTTACCTGGCCGCTGAATATGGACCCGAATAAAAAATACCCGATGCTGATCAGTGTTTACGGCGGGCCTAATGCAGGTAATGTATGGGATTCCTGGACCTGGAGCGCCAGCCGCCAGTTCTATGCATCTGAAGGACTGATCCAGGTGGCATTCGATCACCGCGCGAGCGGCCATTTCGGAAAAGAAGGGGTTAATTACATGCACCGTAACCTGGGTTACTGGGAAATGGCAGACTACAAAGCCATGGCCAAATGGTTCATCGCCAAAGGCCAGGCAGACCCGGCGAAGATCTGTATCACCGGCTTCAGCTATGGTGGTTACATGAGCTGTTATGCGCTTACTTACGGATCAGACGTGTTTACACATGCAATGGCTGGTGGCAGCGTTGTAGACTGGAGCCTTTACGACAGTCACTATACCGAGAAATTCATGGGTACTCCGCAGAATAATCCGCAAGGGTATAAAACAAGCAGTGTCTTGTCTTATATAGACCAGTACAAAGGCATGCTGCAGATCGTACACGGTACAAGTGATGATAACGTGCACATGCAGAACAGCATGCAGCTGGTCAGTGCGCTGGAAGACAAAAAGAAAGACTTTGAATTCATGTTATATCCGGGCGGAAGGCATGGCTGGAGTGGCGCTAAAAACGACCATTTCACCAATCTGAAAACGAAATTCGTTTATAAATACCTGCTGGAGAAGCCGGTTCCGAAAGCGCTTTTAAGATAAGTATGACCCTGTCATAGATTGAGCCGCAATAACATCCCGTTATTGCGGCTTTTTTATTCACCATTCATAACATTCGGTTTGGGGCTGAGAAACCGAGTCGCTATATTGTAGAAAAACCAAAATAATACGCATGAGCAGAATTTTAATGATGCTGACGGCCTGTTGTTTGTCGGCAGCCGTTACCGCGCAACAGCCCGGCACTTATTTTCTTTCCAGCCCGGCATTAACCCCTGACGGAGAAACCGTGGTATTCAGCTTTGAAGGTGATCTCTGGAAGGCAGGCGTGAAAGACGGACAGGCTACAAGGCTTACCGCCATGCAGGGGTATGAGAGCAATGCAAGGATTTCGCCCGATGGTAAATGGATCGCATTCACGGGCAGGCAATACGGCAATCCGGATGTGTTCATTATGCCGCTTGCCGGCGGTGAGATCAGGCAGCTCACTTTTCACAGCGCATCGGATGACATGAACAGCTGGAGCTGGGATAGCAGGAGTATTTATTTCACTTCAAACCGCGCCGGTCAGCAGGCTGGTTATACAGTGGGTATCAATGGCGGCACACCGAAAAGGGTATTTGGCGATCACTTTTTCCAGTACGATCATGCGTTAACAGAGCATCCGCTTACGGGAGAGATCTTCTTTAACGATACCTGGGAAAGCAGCAACCAGGCTACCCGTAAAAAATACCGCGGCCCGTTCAACCCGGATATTCAGTCTTATAATCCAAAAACAAAACAGTACAAAAAGTATACAGACTGGGATGGTAAAGATTTTGGAGCCACCATCGACCGCAACGGAAACCTGTATTTTATTTCGGATGAGGCAAACGGGGAATATAACCTGTACACAATGGACAAAGGCAAAAAGACAGCCCTGACCAATTTTCCCGCTTCCATCAGAACACCGGTGGTAAATGCCAACGGTGGTTATGTTGTGTTTGAAAAAGAGTATCGCTTGTGGTTGTATGATGTAGCTTCCCGTAAATCCAGATTGCTGGATATAAACGTATTGCGCAATAATGTATTGCCTTCGGAAAAGGACTATGATGTGCGCAACAGCATGACCAATTTCGATGTTTCTCCCGATGGGAAAAAACTCGTATTCACTGCAAGAGGTGAATTGTTTGTAAGTGATGTTGACGGTAAATTTGTAAAACAGCTGAACAAGGGAAATACAGAAAGGGCCAGGGAAGTAAAATGGATGAGCGATAACAGGACCATCGTATTCAACCAGACCTCGGGCGGTTTCCTCAACTGGTATACGATCACGGCCGATGGTTCAGCACCTGTTAAGCAGCTGACATCGGACCTGCGCAATAACCGTGCAATCGCGTTAAACAAGGCAAGAACAAAAGGTGTATACCTCAGCGGCCGCGACGAAGTTCGTCTGCTGGATCTGAAAACAGGTGAAAGTAAAACGCTCGCCAAAGACGAGATCTGGGGCTTCCAGAATTCAGACCCCGGGTTCTCGCCTAATGATGAATATGTTGTTTTCACTGCGATCAGGAATTTTGAACAGGACATCTTCGTGCATCATATAAAAGATAACAAAACCATCAATCTCACAAAAACCGGTGTTACCGAAGCGAGTCCCGTATGGTCGCCCGATAGCCGTTATATTTATTTTATTTCTGCCAGGACCAAACCTTCCTATCCCTTTGGTATGCAGAATCCGCGCATCTATCGTATGCCGCTGGAAAAGATAGACGAGCCGTACAGGAGCGATAAGTATGAGGATATGTTCAAACAGGAAAAGAAAGACACCACGCGCAAAGACACAACAAAAAAAGCACCTCCTGTTGTGGCCTCCATCAATATCGATACGGATAAGATCATGGAAAGACTGGAGCAGGTTGGGCCATCGTTCGGTTCGCAGTATTTGCTCACTGTTGTGCAGAAAGGTGAGAAGACCGTTGTGCTGTTCGTAAGCGATCACGCAGAAGGCCGTTCCGCTTTATGGAAAACAACATACGAGCCATTTGAACAGCCTAAAACTGAAAAGATCAATGGCACCGATGGCATGGGTGCAGACTTTGCCGAAGGCGGCGATAAGACCATGCTGCTGATGAATGGAAATATCTATAAGCTGAATATCGATCTGAGCAGAACTGATCCCGTTGTGATCAGCAATGTATTCAGGCGTAACCTTGCCGGCGAGTTTACACAGATCTATGAAGAAGCATGGGCGCAGCTGGATGAAAATTATTATGATGAGAAATTCCACGGTGCCGACTGGCCTGCACTTAAAAAGAAATATGGCGCTTTCCTGCCTTACCTGAATAACCGCGGCGATCTGCGCATATTGCTGGCCGATCTGCTGGGCGAGCTGAACTCCTCGCACCTGGGCTTCACTTCCAACGGTTCTGAGGAAAGCGTGATTCTGTCCAACCGAACCATGGAAACCGGAATCGTGTTCGATAATAACGATCCTTATAAAGTCAGCTATATCGCAAAACGCAGCAATGCAGATAAAAAAAGCATTGATGTGAAACCGGGTGATATCCTGGTAAAAGTGAATGACGAAGCTGTCAATCGCGAAATGGACAGAAACTATTATTTCAGCAAACCTTCGATAGATAAAGAGATGAGGTTAACGTTCAGTCGCAATGGCGCAGAGTACCAGGTTAAGATACATCCGCAGGTTACACTGGGTAGCAACCTGTACGATGAATGGATCGACAATAACCAGAAACGTGTTGATGAAAAAAGCAATAACAGGATTGCATATCATCACATGAAGAATATGAGTACAGATGAACTGGAGAAATTCCTGCTGGATATGACACAGGATCTCTACAGCAAAGATGCCCTGATACTTGACCTGCGTTACAATACAGGCGGTAATGTGCACGATGAAGTACTGAAATTTCTGAGCCAGCGTTCCTACCTGAAATGGAAATACAGGGAAGGCAAACTGGCAAACCAGTCAAACTTCGGCCCTTCGGATAAACCGATCGTTCTGCTGATCAATGAGCAATCGCTGAGTGATGCGGAAATGACTGCGCAGGGTTTCAAATCCCTGAAACTGGGCAGCATCATCGGAACCGGCACCTACCGCTGGATCATTTTCACAAGCGGTGCAGGGCTTGTTGACGGTTCATTTGTAAGATTACCGGGCTGGGGCTGTTATACGCTCGATGGTAACGATCTCGAGAAAACCGGTGTAGAACCTGATATCAAAGTGCCGATGGGTTTTGAAGACAGGCTCAATAAAAAAGATCCGCAGCTCGACAGGGCGATTACAGAAATCATGAAACAGTTAAAATAATCCGGATCTTTATCCGCCCAATAAGCGACACGAATTATTTAACCGGTATTCATGAATGATATTAAAACTGCTATCAGTCCGGTAGCAAAAACCATAAAGCAGGTGGTTCCGTTTGATCCTCAGACGGACCACCTGCTTTTATTTGATCTTACAGCAGCCAATCAGACACTCACACCGGAAATGGTTGGTGATACAGCCCTCTTCAGTAACTATATCAACAGTAGGCTTAAAGCAGCCGGCGCAACCTACGGTATCGGCGGCTATAATGAACACAGAACGGTATATGCAAGAAGCGGTCTGTTCGATGGTGCCGGGGAGCCGCGTCGCCTGCATCTGGGCGTTGATATCTGGGGCGCTGCCGGAACACCCGTACATGCACCGGTTGATGGAACCATTCACAGTTTTGCCAACAACGAAGGTTATGGTGATTATGGCGCGACCATTATCCTGCAGCATGTTATCGGTAATTTTGTTTTCTACAGCTTATACGGTCATCTTTCCGCAAAAGACCTGTTGCATCTAAGAACCGGCCAGGTCATCAATGCCGGTGAAAAAATCGCACATTTCGGGAAACCTGAAGAGAACGGCCAGTGGCCGCCGCACCTGCATTTCCAGCTGATGCTTGACATGCGTGGTTACAGTGGTGATTATCCGGGTGTATGTAAATTTTCAGAACGGAGCGAATGGCTGGCCAATAGTCCGGATCCGGACCTTTTTTTACAAATGATGCAATACGCGAAACCTGATCAGTACTAACGAAATTGATTGATCTCTGTAGAACTGATGATCCTCGATCCTGTTTCTGTAAGCGCAACGTGCACCATGCACTTTGCAATAGCGGTTGCAGGAACACCCCGCAGCACAGGAAATACTTTCTTCAAAAAGGGATCAAGCCAGGTTATTACCCGTTGCATCAGCTTTTCACTGCTTCGTTTTTCTGTACGGTTGCCCAGTATCAATCCCGGCCGGAAAATAAAAAGGGAAGGAAAACTGCAGTTGCGGAGGTCGGCTTCTAGTTGCGCTTTAACGCGGCTGTAGAAAAAGGCAGACTTTGCAGAACTGCCTGCAGCAGTAATAACCAGGAATTTCTCTGAGCCTGCTTCTTGCTGAAGCCTGGCAATTTTCAGCGGGTACAAATGATCAGCCTTGCTGAACTCTTCTTTACTGCCTGCTTTTTTAATAGTAGTACCCAGGCAGCAGAAAACATCCGTTGCTTTTACTGATGAAGTAATGGTGTCATAATCTACCTGGATTTCTTCCAGTTTGCTATGAATAATACCGGATGCGCGGCGGGTATAAATGATCACTTTGCTGTAGGCAGGGTTGTTCAGCAGTTCTTCCAGCAGCAGGCCGCCGGTAAGGCCGGTTGCACCAAGGACCAGGGCAGTACGATCTTTCATATCTTTAAAGCTACTATTCTAAACGCTTATTTCGTAAGGATTCTCCCTGCGGAATTCAGTAATTTTGTGGTCTATGGCAAATAGTAACCTGAACAGCGACGCACAGGGATTAACCTCGGCGGACAAAGAGTTCGAAAACTCTATCCGGCCGCAGGAGATCGATGATTTCTCCGGTCAGCCCCAGCTGATCGAGAACCTTTCCATTTTTATCAAAGCGGCAAAGATCAGGGGCGAAGCGCTGGATCATGTATTGTTTCATGGCCCTCCCGGTCTGGGTAAAACAACACTGAGCCGGATCGTAGCCAACGAGCTGGGCGTGAACATTAAGGAAACTTCCGGTCCGGTTATTGAAAAGCCCGGCGACCTGGCGGGGTTGCTGACAGGTTTGCAAGCCAACGATGTTTTATTCATAGATGAGATTCACCGCCTGAGCACTGTGGTGGAAGAATACCTTTATGCTGCCATGGAAGATTTCAGGATCGATATTATGATCGACAGCGGCCCCAATGCCCGCAGTATCCAGATCAACCTGAACCCGTTTACGCTGGTAGGCGCTACTACACGAAGCGGTTTACTTACAGCGCCATTACTATCCCGTTTCGGCATCAAATCGAGGCTGGAATATTACAACTCGGACGTTTTACAGAAGATCATACTGCGCAGCGCAGCTATATTGCAAACGCCTATCACCAGCGATGCCGCAGGGGAAATTGCAAGGCGCAGCCGCGGTACGCCAAGGATCGCAAACGGATTACTGAGAAGGGTAAGGGATTTTGCGCAGGTATTGAACGATGGCAACATCGACCTTGGTATTACCCAGCATGCACTAAAAGCATTGAATGTGGATGAACACGGACTCGACGAAATGGATAACCGCATTCTTGCCGCCATCATCGATAAGTTCAAGGGCGGACCTGTTGGCATCACCACCATAGCAACAGCGGTGGGCGAGGAAGCCGGTACCATTGAAGAAGTGTATGAGCCGTTCCTGATCCAGGAAGGCTTTCTCCAGCGTACACCCCGCGGCCGGGAAGTAACAGCCAAAGCATACAGTCATCTTGGCCGAAAACCGTTCAGCGGAGGCAGCCAGCCAGATATGTTCAATATTTAAAAAGAAAGGCAGCGTTCAATACGCTGCCTTTCTTTTTATGCTTCTGATCGGACCTGTTATGGAGCTACCAGCCTGAACCCGTTACCGTGAATATTCACGATTTCGATTTCGCTGTCTTCTTTCAGGTATTTACGCAGCTTGGCAATATATACATCCATGCTTCTTCCGTTGAAATAGGTATCGCTGCCCCAGATCTTTTTCAGGGCACGTTCACGCGGAAGCAGGTCGTTTTTATGTTCGGCCAGCATTTTCAGTAATTCGTTTTCCTTGGGCGATAAAGTTTGTGTTTGCCCGTCGTGCTTGAGTTCACGCAGTTTAGGATTGAAGTGGTATTTACCGAGATCGAACTCAACATTGTCGCTCACGCGGTTCTCTTCTTCATTCCTTTTCAGGATGGCGCGGATCTTGAGCAGCAGTACTTCGCTGTCGAAAGGTTTGGTGATATAATCATCGGCGCCGAGTTTATAGCCCTGTATGATATCTTCTTTCATCGTTTTGGCGCTGAGGAAGAAAAGAGGAATATCGGGGTCAACATCACGGATCTCTTCTGCCAGTGTAAATCCATCCATGTTGGGCATCATTACATCGAGCAGGCAGATGTCGAACTTTTCACGCTGGAAAGCGGCAAGGCCGAGCCTTCCGTCGCGCTCAAGCGTAACATCATAATCGTTCAGCTCCAGGTAATTTTTCAGTACCATTCCAAGGTTCGTATCATCCTCGCATAACAGGATCTTATATTTCTTTTTATCGTCCATGATTCTAATATTTATGTCAAATAAAGATAATTCATTGTGACTTCATTTCCTACGGCCGGCAATCTTTTGTTAAAAAGGCTCAGTGGTTCAATGGCTCCCTGTAATAAACATGCCAGCATGTATTCTCTGCCTCAAATAACTTAAATTCATTTATTTGCAGTTATAAAAACCAGCGAAGATGGCAGATCAGTTATTTTTTCAGCAATCGGTTCAGAACGGATACAGTTTCAAAGGCGAAAAGGTAAAAATAGGGCGTGCCATGCTGGATGGTGAAGTAGTGGAAGCGGCAGATGTTTTTCTCCCGCTGAAAACCATGAACCGTCACGGACTGATCGCCGGGGCAACAGGAACAGGGAAAACCAAAACCCTGCAGCTGCTTGCAGAATCACTCAGCGACAACAGTGTGCCCGTTTTGCTGATGGATATCAAAGGCGATCTGAGTGGCATTGCAGCTTCGGGAACTTCCAATGACAGGATCGCCGAACGGTACAGCAAACTGGGTATGGATTACCAGCCAGCGGCTTTCCCGGCAGAACTGATGACGCTGAGTAATGAAAAAGGCGTAAGACTGCGTGCAACGGTAAGTGAGTTCGGTCCGGTGCTGCTGAGCAAGATCCTCGGGCTGAATGATACACAGTCGGGTGTTGTAGCCCTGATCTTCAAATACTGCGATGATCACAAAATGCCCCTGCTCGATCTGAAAGACTTTGTCAGGGTATTGCAGTATATCGGTAATGAAGGGAAGAAAGAGATCGAGGCGGAATACGGTAAGATCTCAACCACATCAACCGGAACCATATTGCGGAAGGTGATAGAACTGCAACAGCAGGGTGCGGATGTTTTCTTTGGTGAGAAAAGCTTTGAAGTGGATGACCTGATGCGGATGGACGACCAGGGCCGTGGTATGATCAGTGTATTGCGTGTAACGGATATGCAGGACAGGCCTAAGCTCTTTTCCACTTTTATGCTCCAGTTGCTCGCAGAGTTATATGCAGTATCTCCTGAAGAAGGAGATATGGATAAACCCAAGCTGGTTTTATTCATAGACGAAGCACATCTTGTTTTCAATGAAGCCACGGATGCGCTGCTGCAGCAATTGGAAACAGTGATCAAACTGATCAGGTCTAAAGGGATCGGTATTTTTTTCTGTACACAGAATCCGCAGGATATTCCGGCACCGGTACTGAGCCAGCTGGGCTTGAAAATACAACATGCATTAAGGGCATTCACGGCAGCTGACCGTAAAAGCATTAAGCAGGCAGCTGAGAATTTCCCCGAAACAAGCTTTTATAAAACCGGTGATCTCCTCACACAAATGGGCATCGGTGAAGCATTGGTGACCTTGCTGAACGAGAAAGGCATTCCCACTCCGCTCGTGCATACCATGCTTGCGTCACCGAGAAGCAGGATGGATATATTAAGTGATGCAGAGATCGATACAATCACCGGCAACAGCAAACTTGTAAAAAAATACAGTGAAACGATCGACAGTGAAAGCGCGTATGAAATGCTGACCGCAAAACTCAGTGCTGCGGCAGCCCGGACCGAAGAGGAGGAACCGGCAAAACGAAAAGCTGCACCAAAGGAAGAAACGATCTTTGATAACCCGGTGCTGAAACAGATGGGGCGTACTGCTGCTAACGTGATAACCCGAAGCCTGCTGGGTGCACTTGGGTTTAGCGGCAAACGGAAGAAACTATTCTGATCAGGGTATTGAAACAGTACCATCTTCATGAAGCCTGATCAGGTCCTCGTTCTGCATGAATTGTAATGCCTGCCAGATCTGCTCACGGCTGTAGGCGGGCATTGATTGCAACAGGCTGTTCATGGTAGTCTGCTTTGTTAATTGCTGCATGATATCCGCATGAAGTACTTTGAATTCAGCGGCACTTAAAGGCTTCTTTTTTCTTTCCAGGCAATTGTCGCAGATGCCACATTCCTTCCTGTTCTCATCACCGAAATAATTACCGATGAACAGGCTTCTGCAGGAACTTAAACGGATATAAGCGATCATTTGCTCCAATCGTGCTGCATACAATTTTTTCCGCTCTATATAAGCCTGGTGATTGATGTGCAGGTATTCTGCCGGCGCGCGGTTGAGCAGGTAATGGATCTGTGGCGTTTCCTTCTGGGGCAGGAATTCTATGATACCATAAGCTGCCAGTTGCCGTAATTGTTTTTTGATATGATCGATGTCGGTTCTGCATAATCTTGCCAATTGTTTTTCAAACACCGAAACACGGTTGTCGGCAATGCCCTGGTAAGCGCGCAGCAGGCACCTGATCAGGTCTCCGAAATCGCTGTGTGCCGTTTCGAATTCACGGAGCGTTTCACTGGTTACGTTGAACATAACCTGTGAGGGCAGGAAGATGTTTTCTTCAAACCCGAGGTGTCCTTCCTGTTCCAGCACTTTCAGCGCATTCTGTACCAGCAGGTGATCCAGTTTGAAATTCTGCTGAAAACTGTACAGGTCAAAATCATAATAGCAACCTTCTCCTGATCCTACCGGTACATGCAGAAAATCTGCGAGTGCCTGGTATACGGCGCGGATCTGCGGGATGGCCGGGAAGCGCCGTTCAGGCATGCTTTCCAGCTGTGTGATATTGTCCTGCTGGTAAAGCAGGATCGCATAAGCTTTCTTTCCGTCCCTGCCTGCACGTCCCGCTTCCTGGTAATAGTTTTCCAGGCATTCCGGCGGGTCATAATGGATAACGGTGCGCACATCCGGTTTGTCGATCCCCATGCCGAATGCATTGGTACATACCATCACCCTTGTATTACCTTCGATCCATTTCTGCTGCGCCAGTTCCCTGGCCTGCTGTTCGAGCGCTGCATGATAATAATCGGCATTGATCTGCTGCAGCTGTAAAAGCCCTGCGATCTCTTTTGCCTGTTTCCTGCTGTTGACGTATACAATGGATGATCCGGGCACTTTACTTAAAATATCCGTGATCCGGTTGATCTTGCTTTCAGTTAAAAAACAGCTGTAGGATAAGTTGGGCCGTTCAAAAGGCTGACGAAAAACGGCAGGCTGATGCAGTTTCAGTTTAACCAGTATGTCTTCCTGTACCACCGGCGTGGCGGATGCTGTCAGTGCAATAACGGGAACATCGGGAAGTTCTTCCCTCAACCTGGCAATACGCAGGTAGGGTGGCCGGAAATCATAACCCCATTGCGAAACGCAGTGTGCTTCATCAACAACGATCAAGCCGGTTTCAATAGCCGGAAGATACTCCCTGAACAGCGCAGATTCCAGCCGTTCGGGCGAAAGATAGAGAAACTTATAATCGCCACGCGCTGCTTCCTGTAAGATCTGTTTTACTTCCGCATAATTCAGTCCGCTGTGCAGGGCTACGGCAGGTATATCTTTCTTCAGCAAACCCTCTACCTGGTCCCGCATCAGTGCGATCAGCGGGCTTACCACAATACAAAGGCCTTCCCTGATCAGCCCCGGTACCTGGAAACAGATCGATTTGCCGCCACCTGTTGGCAAAAGCGCAAGGGTGTCTTTTCCGTCCAGGACGGATTGAATAATAGCTTCCTGCCCGGCCCGGAATGAAGGGTGCCGCCAGTATCGCTGTAATATGGAAAGTGCTTCAGTTGTCATTCATCGCCTGTGGACTGCAATAATACGAATACGTGCAGCGTATAAAACATATTTGCTCCTGCCTGCTCAGATCACTTTTTTGAACCTGAGACGAACGGAGTTAACTGCAAGTACCACATCGCTCAGGCCCATCACCAGCGCTCCGAAAGCAGGACTCAGCAATCCCACTGCCGCAACCGGTATGGCAATGATATTATACGCGAAGGCCCAGAAGAGGTTCTGTTTGATGGTGAGATAAGTGTGTTTGCCGAGTCCGAGCGAAAGCGGCAGGTTTTTCAGGCCATGGTTCATTAAAACCACCTGCGCACTCTGCATGGCAATCTGTGATGCTTCACTGAGAGAAATGCCTACAGTGGCTTTGGCAAGTGCAGGTGCATCGTTGATGCCATCACCTACCATAGCCGTAGGAGCCTGGTTATTGAGTTCAGCGATTTTTGCGAGTTTCTGTTCGGGGGTCTGTTCTGCTATTACAATGCCGATCTCCAGTTCCCGGGCAACCTGTTCAGATTTTTCGCGGGTGTCGCCGCTGAGCAGAATAGTGGTAATGCCTGCTGCGTTCAGCTGACTGATCACTGTTTTTGCTTCCGGCCTGATATCATCCTTCACATCGATCCAGCCGATCAGCACATCATTCCGGAGAATATAGACATTGTGATTTTGTTCTGTTGTAAGGTTGCTTGCTGCTTTACAGGAACCAGCTACATAGCGGTTTCCTTCTTTGTCGGTTGCTTTGAGCCCCAGTCCTTTAACTTCTTCGATCTTCGCCCATTTTATTTCGGTACTGCTTTTCCATTCCTTTACAATGGCTCTTGCGATCGGGTGATTGGAGTATTTTTCCATCGACCATGTTATGGCCCTGAATTCTTCTTCTGTTATGTCCGGCTGTAAAATGCCTGATGCTGAAATCCGGAAAAGACCTGTGGTAAGTGTACCGGTTTTATCAAACACTACCTGCCTGATGCTTCTGAACACTTCCAGGCTGCGCGCGTTTTTAAAGAGCACACCATTCCTGGCTGCCCTTCCAAGACCAACGGCGATGGCTGCCGGTGTGGCCAGGCCCATGGCACAGGGACATGCAATCACCAATACCGCGATGCCGCGTAAAAGACTCTCACTGAAGGTATGGTCCGCCGCAAAATAATTGATCAGCAATGTAACCAAAGCAATGCTGAGTACGGCCGGTACAAAAATGGCGCTGATCTTATCGGCCAGTTGCTGAACAGGTGGTTTCTCGGTCTGCGCATCTTTCACCAGTTTCAGGATATTGGCCATTACCGTGTCTTCACCTGTTGCAGTTACATATACTTTTACGGTGCCGCTTTCGAGTATGCTTCCTCCGATCAGTCTGTCGTTCATTTTTTTATAGACCGGGCTGCTTTCGCCGGTAATGATCGCTTCGTTCACGCTGGCCTCGCCCCATAATATTTTGCTGTCCATGGGTACATGTTCACCGCTGTTGATCAGCAAGAGGTCGCCAACTTTGAGACTTGTACTTTCTACGGGAAATACATGTTCCTGGTGATGTTCATCGTACGCGATCATATTGGCCATCGTCTTTTGGGTAACGGCCAGTTTTCTCAGTGCCGCCTGCGTGGTTTCTACCGATTTATCTTCAAGCCAGTTGCCGAGAAAAACCAGTGTGATGATCGTGGCTGTTGTTTCATAGAACATGAATTCTGCAGCACGGCCGATGAGCGTACCGTAAAGACTATAACCAAAAGAGGCTATAGCACCCACCGCAATCAGTACGTTCATGTTGGGAATGCCTTTGGAGAGACTTTTCACCGCACTTCTGCCGAAGAAATCCATTCCCATCAGGAATACGGGAATGGTAAGAGCAAGCTGAACCATCGGGTTCATGAGCGCATGAATATGAATGCCCGGGATCATATGCACCATCAGCGGAGCGGTAAACACAAAACAGAAAAGAAACCTGCGGAAATGATTCCGGAAGAATTTTTTAGGTTTTGCCTGTTCAGACCTGCTGCCGTTCACAACATGGTAGCCCATCTGTTCTATTTCCTTTTCGAGCTGAGGTTTTTCGGTCTGCCTGTTATCGGGCAGCTCGAACTGTACATCGCCGCCCATGAAATTCACTTTCACATTATGCATGCCTTTCTGCTGCAGTAATTTATCGATCGAAAGGGCGCAGTTGGTACAGCTCATCCCTTCTACCTTCCAGTTCACCTTTTCCATTTCTGTCTGCTGTTTATTGAAAAATTCCCGGTTATTCGTCTTTTGCAAAGTTACCGATTGCCGCTTCTACGGTGTTTGCGTTTAACGGTATATTTCTACAGCGATGTTGCAGAAGGGTTGGCTATCTTTGCATCATGGATGCTATTTTTAACCAGGACGGATTGCGGGAAGTGGCCCGCTTACTGTGGAAAGAAGGGAAACAAAAAAAAGTATGGGCTTTTCATGCAGGAATGGGGACAGGCAAAACCACTTTTATACATGCGCTTTGCGAAGAGCTGGGTGTGAAGGACGCCGTAAGCAGCCCCACATTCGCTATCGTAAACGAATATGAAAGTCCGGTGGCGGGGGTTATATTCCATATGGACTGGTACCGGCTCAAAGACGAAGAAGAAGCCATCCAGGCTGGCATCGAAGACCAGCTGTACAGTGGTAGTCTCTGCCTGGTAGAATGGCCGGAAAAAGCGCCGGGACTGCTGCCCGACGATACCTTTCATGTGCATATGGAAGCGCTCGATGAAAATACCAGGCGTTTATACACCCTGAAGGAAACAGAAAAAAAGTTAACTTAGCTGCCGTCCTTAATAAACCTGTACCAAGATATAACCACCTGTTCCCATGGCAACCATTAAACCGTCTATCAGTCCTTCTATCACGTATGGAACATTAGAGGAAGTATTGGATGTAAAGCCGCAGGGTGCAAAAATGAATATCGGCATTCCCAAGGAGATCGCTTTCCAGGAGAACCGGATCGCGCTCACGCCGGATGCGGTAGGCGTGCTGGTGGCAAATGGCAACCAGGTAGCCGTAGAACACAAGGCCGGTGAAGGCAGTAATTATACAGACCAGGATTATGCAGAGGTTGGTGCCAAGATCGTGTACGACAGGGCAGATATCTTCAAATGTCCGCTGCTGGTAAAAAGTGCACCTCCGGTAGAAGAGGATATGCCGCTGCTCATGCAAAACCAGACCATCATTTCACCGATACATCTTTCCGCACTGAAGAAGGAGTATATAGAGAAGATGATGGAGAAACGCATTACTGCGCTCAGTTTCGAGAATTTCAAGGATGCCAGCGGAACTTATCCCATTGTCAGGAGCATGAGCGAGATTGCCGGAAGTGCGGTGATGCTGATCGCAGGTCAGTATCTCAGCAGTTTCAATAAAGGCAAGGGCGTACTGCTGGGCGGCATCAGTGGCATTCCGCCAACAAAAGTTGTGATTGTAGGCGCAGGTATTGTAGGCGAATTTGCAACCCGTAATGCGCTTGCACTCGGTGCTTCGGTGAAAGTCTTCGACAATGATGTGTACAGGCTGAAACAGCTTCAGAATAACCTCGGACAACGGATCTGGACCAGCGTACTGGAACCGCGCATCCTGTCAAAGCAACTGAAAACCTGTGAAGTGGCCGTAGGTGCTTTAAGCAATGAATATGGCCGTGCGCCGGTAGTGGTAACGGAAGAAATGGTGGCAGCGATGCGGCCGGGTAGCATCATCATAGATGTGGCGATTGATCGCGGCGGTTGTTTCGAGACCAGCGAACTCACCAGTTACGAAACGCCTACCTTCATCAAACACGATGTGATCCATTACTGTGTACCCAATATCCCAAGCGGATTTGCGCGTACTGCCAGCCAGGCTATCAGTAATGTACTGATGCCACTGATCCTGGAAGTAAGCGATGAGGGCGGCCTGGAAGAAATGGTCTGGCATAACTTCAATCTCCGCGAGGGTATTTATATGTTCAAGGGTGCACTCACAGATTTCTATATCAGCCAGAAATTCGATCTGAAATACACGGATCTTAACCTGCTCATCGCCAGCCGCAGGTAAGTTATCCTTCTTCCACTTCGTCATTATTTCCCTGGCCGTTTACAACGGAAGGGTCGGCATTGGTAACCTGCTCGTTTCCGGTTGCAGCGCCAGACTTATCGGGCTTGTCCTCTTTTTGTAATTCCCGTAATACGTTTGTATTGATCGGTTTTGTTTCTTCGTTGCCGGGGCGTTTGTTTTTCGGATCCTGCATCATGTCTTTTATTCACCGCAACAAAAAAATCGTGCCCGCAAATCCGGGCAGCAGACGGGAAAAATATAATATCTTGTTGCGCTATGATGCGAAAGCTTGTTTCTTCAATAAAAAAGATCACAATCAGGATGCGGCTGGCGTTGCGCCTTTTCCTGGCAAATGACCCTTTGCGGCTTGCCGGCGCCACAGCTTTTTTTACCACGTTCGCATTGCCTTTTATCCTGATCATTCTCGCACAGTTACTCAGGGTCTTTTTCGACAGGCATCAAATCAACCAGCAGCTTTTCGACAATCTCTCCAGTATTATCGGGCTGGAAAGTGCCCAGCAGCTTCGTATTACCGTTCGTGGTTTCCGCGGACTGGGCATTAACTGGATGGCGATTGCAGGCGGGTCGGTTTTCATGCTCTTCGTATCTACAACCTTATTCCGCGTGATCAAAGATTCCTGCAACCAGATCTGGATGATCAGGCAGAAGCCCAGGCAGGGATTTGCCATTGCCATGGGCAGCCGGTTCAGGTCTTTGCTGGTGATCATTTTTACAGGTATTCTTTTCGTCAGTGGTATGCTGATCGAAAGTTCCCAGGTCTTTCTGGGCGAAGCCATCAATCACCTGTTACCCGGCAGCGGGATGTTCCTGAAAAGACTGATCTCAACAATTGTATCCCTGAGCATTGGCGTAGGCTGGTTTGCTGTGGTATTCAGGTATATTCCTGACGGCAGACCCCAATGGCGTGTGGCACTGGCAGGAGCGGTAGTGACCAGCATACTGTTCAATGCGGCAAAGCTTGTACTCAGACTGTTGCTTGTAGAAAGCAATCTCGATACCATTTTTGGTAAGTCCGGCGCTATCGTACTGCTGCTGTTATTTGTATTTTATACAGCCATGCTGTTGTATTACGGAGCCGCTTTTACAAGGGTCTGGGCCAACAGCACCGGCCGGCCGATACAGCCGTTGCCACATGCAACCATCTACCGCTATGCAGATCTCCCGGTAATGCAAAAGGGTGAATAAGCGCACTTCAACCTCATTCCATAAAATAATCAGGAAAGGCTCAGGAGAATTATGTAATTTTTAGGATCAGAAAAGAACTAATCTTTTGGTATGTCAGATAAAAACAAATCTACTGCTCACAACGATTCCCGGCGCAATTTTCTCAGGCAAAGCTCTGCGCTTACAGCACTTGCGATCGCTCCGCAGGCTGTGCTCAAAGCGGCTGAAGGTAAAATGGATGAAAAGATCGCCGGTTATTTTGAAAAAATGCCGCTGAGCATAGAGGTGAACGGCAAAATGCACCAGCTTTCTGTTGAACCGCGTGTAACATTGCTCGACCTGCTGAGAGAGCAGCTGCACCTCACAGGTTCAAAGAAAGGCTGCGATCACGGTCAGTGCGGTGCGTGTACAGTGCATGTAAACGGTTCCCGTATCAACTCCTGCCTCAGTCTCGCCGTAATGAATGAAGGTAAAAAGATCACTACCATAGAAGGACTGGCGCAGGGCGACAAACTGCATCCGATGCAGGAAGCATTCATCAAACATGACGGCTTTCAATGCGGCTATTGTACGCCCGGGCAGATCATGTCGGCTATAGCCTGTATCAAAGAAGGCCATGCCAATTCCGAAGCAGAGATCAGGGAATATATGAGCGGGAATATCTGCCGCTGCGGCGCATATCCCAACATTGTTGATGCGATTGTGGAAGTAAAAAATGCAGGAGGTAAGTTATGATGAACTTCGAATATGTCCGCGCGTCTACCGCTGCCGGTGCGGTTTCGATGCTGGCGAAACAAAGCGATGCCGTATTCATTGCAGGTGGCACCAATCTGGTAGACCTGATGAAGCGCGGGGTTGTTTCACCTATGCGCCTGATCGACATTAATACATTGCCACTGAAAGAAATAACCCTCAGCGGCAATAAAGTCACTATAGGAGCGCTGGCATTGAACAGTGCTGTGAGCGAACATCCGCTGGTGATCAAACATTTTCCGTTGCTGTCGTATGCGCTGAAAGCCGGTGCCTCGCAGCAGTTAAGGAATATGGCAACGGTAGGCGGCAACATGATGCAGCGTACGCGCTGTTCCTATTTTTACGATACGGTGATGCCCTGCAACAAAAGAGAGCCGGGTACCGGCTGCGGTGCCATGCAAGGGATCAATCGTATGCATGCGATATTCGGTTCGTCAGAGAACTGCATAGCCGTACATCCCAGCGACATGTGTGTGGCATTGGCTGCGCTCGATGCATCAGTGATCATCCGCGGCGCGAAAGGAGACCGTAAGATACTGTTCACAGACTTTCACAGGCTTCCGGGTAATACGCCGGAAAAAGATAATAACCTTCAACCGGGAGAACTGATCACGCATGTGGAGATCCCTGTTAATGCTTTTCAGCAGCACGCTTATTATCTCAAGATCAGGGATCGTGCTTCCTATGCATTTGCATTGGTTTCCGTTGCGGCGGCACTGGAGATGCAGGGAAATAAGATCAGTAAGGCAAGGCTGGCCATGGGCGGTGTTGCACACAAACCGTGGCGACTTACTGAGGCTGAAGCTTTCCTGAAAGGGAAGGAAGCAACCGAAACAAATTTCAAAGCTGCTGCTGCACTTGCCATGCAAGGTGCAAAAGCATATGAACATAATTCATTCAAACTGCAGATGGCTCCAAATGCCATTGCAGAAGCGCTGAAAAAAGCGACTTCCAAAGCGTAATCTGATATGGAAAAACAATTCTTCTTTGATGCCGATACTCCTGATCCGGACAGGGTTGACGGACGCGCTAAAGTTACCGGATCTGCCAGGTATTTTGCAGAATATACATTGCCGGACATGACGTATGGTGTGCTGGTGACAAGCCCCGTTACAAAAGGCCGTATCAAAGCGCTTGACACCAAAGCAGCAGAGAAAGCGCCGGGCGTGATTGCGGTTCTGTCGCACCTGAACAAACCATCCGTGCCGGGTTATGAAGCGCCGCCGGCAGAAGGCAGAGGGCCGGGGATGCGTATATTTTATACCGACAAGATCTATTTCAACGGTCAGCCTGTAGCATTGGTGGTGGCAGACAGTTTTGAAAGAGCCACTTATGCTGCAACACTCGTGCGTGCGCAATACGAAAAAGAAGAATTCCGGACTGATTTTGATGCCAACCTGGACAAGGCCGTAGCACCGCGGGCTCCGGGAGCGGCAGAATATAAAAGGGGAAATATTGATGCATATAAGAATGCAGAAGTGCAGCTTGAATCTGAATATTTCATCCCAACGGAAATGCATAACCCGATGGAACTGCATGGAATCCTTGCACATTGGGAATCGCCGGAGAAAGTGATAATGTATGCAAAAACACAAGGCGTAAAAGCAACACAGCAAACTGTTACCAATCTTTTCAAATTACAGGCGCAGAACGTACAGGTATTTTCAGAATTTGTGGGCGGCGCTTTCGGTATTGCACTGCGTACATGGCCGCATGAAGTTGCTACCGTAATGGCCGCGAAAATGGTAGGTAAACCAGTGAAGCTTGTACTCACGCGTGAGCAGATGTTTACTATGGTGGGTTATCGTCCGCAGGCGAAACAGAAACTGGGAATGGGTGCTACTAAAGCCGGTATCCTCACAGGCATTACGCATGAGGCGATTGGCCAGACAGCCACTTATGATGAATTCACAGAAGGAATTGTGAACATGACCAAGTTCATGTACGCATGCCCGAACGTCAATACCCGTTACAAAGTATTACCCCTCGATGTATGTGTTCCGATCTGGATGCGCGGTCCCGGCGAAGCAACCGGTGCTTTCGCACTGGAGTCTGCGATGGATGAAATGGCATATCGTCTCGGAATTGATCCGGTCGAATTCAGGATCCGTAATTACGCAGAAACAGATCCGCAGCGTAACCAGCCTTTTTCAAGCAAATATGTAAAAGAAGCTTACCAGATGGGGGCCGACAAAATCGGCTGGTCTAAAAGGAATCCGGTTCCGGGTTCCATGAAGAACGGGGACTGGCAGGTGGGTTATGGTATGAGTACAGGCGTATTTACTGCCGGCCGCGGTGGTGCTACCGTACGTGCTGTTATTTCAGACGATGGAATGCTGCTGCTGCAGAGCGCAGTGAGTGATATCGGTCCCGGCACCGGAACGGCCATGGTTAAAATAGCTTCTGACCTGATGGGAATGCCTTTTGAGAAGATCAGGTTTGAGCTGGGTAACTCATCATTGCCGCCAGCCCCCAGCCAGGGCGGATCTTCAACTTTATCTACCGTAGGTTCAGCCGTAAATGATGCTTGTCTGGCTTTGCAGGAACAACTGGCAATACTGGCAGGACAAAAAACCTTTGCAGGCAAAACAAAGCAAGATATTGTTTTCAGTAATGGTAGGATCGGCTTGAAAAACGAGCCAGCTTCGGCGATCGGCTATGCGGAATTACTTCGTCAGAACAATACGCCGGCAGTGGAAGTAACCAAAGATTCCAGGCAGGGGGAAGCTGCCAGGAAATATTCGATCTATTCTTTCTCCATCCATTTTGTGGAAGTGAATGTTCATCCGGCTACAGGCGTTGTGAAAGTAACGAAGATCGTTTCTGTAGGTGATGCGGGAACGATTGTCAGCGCTAAAACCGCGGCCAGCCAGATGATCGGCGGCGCTGTAGGCGGTATAGGAATGGCATTAACGGAAGAAGCGATCATGGATCACAGGTTTGGCCGCTACGTGAATCATAATTTTGCAGATTACCATGTTCCGGTGCATGCAGATGTGCCGCATGTGGAATCACTGTTCATCAATAAGCCAGATCCCATCATCAACCCGATGGGTGCAAAGGGTATGGGCGAGATCGCACTGATCGGTTTTTCAGCCGCGGTTGCCAATGCGGTATTTCATGCAACAGGCAAACGCATCCGTTCATTGCCCATCACGCCGGATAAGATTTTGCAGACCAAAGCGGTATAAATACTAGTTGTAAATAACCATGTTCAGTGGCTGCACATGACCTGTAAAGGAAAAGGACTCAGGAATAAAAACCCGCTTGCGTACTGTTTCCACCAGCTGGTTAATACTTGCTATGGATGAAGCTTCATTGTCGTTGATATGTATATGCCAGGTTTCCTCTATTGCATTGAAAAGGTAAGCGATCTCCCAGTCGGTAAGGCCAAGATCTCTTTTCAGGTCGGCATCTGCTGCAAATGTAACGGGGTGGATATTCAGCTTTTGTCTTAGCAGGTGTTGAATACTGGTAGCAGGTGTTTGCATTGGTTTAGTTTTTTGCTCTCTCTCCAAGACCAAAAACACTGCCAAATGTTTATTAACAAGGTGTTAAATTGATTTTGTCAGCCTCCAAGCCCGCTGAACATACCGAAAAAAATGATGGCAGCCACGATCAGGGTGATCGTTACATAGAGATAATCCTTTTCAATAGCGAATGCGATCACAGAAAAGATAATCCGTAAAATAGGTGTTGCGATCAGTACCAGTACAGCCAGCTGTATAATGGCAGCTCCTTCCAGGCGCATGGCCCCGGCCAGTATTTTTGTAACATGACGGTATTCTGCATCTGTTCCGGTAAATACTTTATAATCCGGAATGGTATCATGTTCACGCAGATAAATGATGCCGCCTGCCAGTGCCAGCAGGGCCGAAAGGATCACACCGGTACGCAGGAGCTTGCCGATCAGCCGCTCCGCGTCTCTTTGTTGTACCGTTTTTACTGGTGAGGTTTCCATTTTGTTCCTTTTTATAACATTATACTTTTCCCATCATGCCGTTATAGATCATTTCAAGCGCCATGATACCGATCACAATACTGAAAAGCAACCTGAGCCATTTTACATCGGCACGTATCAGTATGCGTGTGCCCAGTAATGAACCTGCAAGAACACCGATAATAACCGGCAATGCCAGTCCGGGTTGTATGTAGCCCCGCTGCAGGTAAACCACTGCTCCTGTTGCTGTAGTGATCCCTACCATGAAATTGCTGGTGGTAGTGGATACTTTAAAGGGCACCCGCATCATAATATCCATCGCCACCACTTTCACTGCGCCTGAACCAATACCTAGTATGCCCGAAAGAATACCGGCAAGCGTCATGATGAGATAACCGCCGCCTACATTTTTCACACCGTAATTCACCACTCCTTCCGGGCTGGGGTAAGAACTGCCGAGTTTCAGTTTTTCTGCAAAAGCTGAATTGGTACTGATATGCACTACTTTCTTCCGGAGCGACATCAGCGAGGAGAACAACAGTACTAATCCGAACATAATGGCAACAATATGTGTCGGAATCAGTACAGCGATCACAGCGCCGGCTATTGCCCCGGAGGTTGTAGCAATTTCCAGGAACATACCGATACGGATATTGGTAATGCCTTCCCGGATATAAGCCGCCGCTGCACCTGAAGATGTTGCAATAGAAGCGATCAGCGATGCGCCGATCGCATAACGGATATCATAGCCGAAACCAAGTGTAAGTAAAGGGATCAGTATCACACCACCACCCAGTCCGGTCAGTGAACCAAGCATGCCGGCACAGAAAGCACCGCCGAGAAGGATCAGTGTGAAAACGATTAAACTCATTGGAGTGGCTTTTCTGTTGATAGTTTTACCTTGATGACTGAATGATCGCGGATCTCTTCAGATACTGCTTTAACAAGGGTATCGCCTGTCTGTAATTTACCGAATATCTCAATTTTACCCCCGGCATCAGCACCTTTCTGTACCGGGATCCAGTTTACCTGGCCATTGGTTACGCCAATTACATAGGTGCCGGTTGATGAGTTCAGGATCGCGCTTTTAGGAACTACAAAACTGCTGTCATTGGCATTCAGCTGAAGGTTTACTTCTGCTATCATGCCCGGCAGCAGTTTTTTATCGGCATTCGTTACATCCATTTCAATACGCTGCGAACGTAAGCGGGTATCCAGTGCGCCGGCCATACGGTTTACCCGGGCACTGAATTTTTTGCCGGGATAGGCTTTGGTACTGAAGTTCACTTCGCTGTTGTCTTTCAGATAGCCGATATAGGTTTCAGGCACAGCGATCACCAGCCTCAGTTTTCCCTGCTCCTGCAGCGTGAACATCGGCAGGTCGGAACCTTTTCCCGAAGGACCAACATATGCACCTGTATTGGTATTACGCGTGGTGATCACGCCACTGAAAGGTGCGCGGATCTCGAGGTAATTGCTGTTGTCTGTTACTTCGCGATAACTTGCTTTCGCAGCCTGGAATTGTGCATAATCCGATTTCTGTCTTGCGAGTGCAAGATCAAGATCATTGGGTGAAATGGTGCCGGGCGTTTTGCTTGTTTCAAGCAGGCGGTCATAATTGGCTTTGCTTGCTATATAAATGGCTTCAAAGGATTTTAAACGTGATTCGGCAGCAGAAAGCTGTGAGCCGATCTCCGGTGCTTCCATGGTGGCAAGCAGCTGCCCCTGTTTTACCTGGCTGCCAACATCCACATAAATCTTCCTTACAAAACTGCTGACCTTGGCATAGATATCCACCTGCTGAAATGCGATCAGTTCTCCGGGGATCTGTAATGATGCAGAAAGTTTCTGCTTCTCCAGCAGTATCGCTTCCGTTGCTGCCGGAGCCGCCGCAACTTTCGGCGCCTCGGCTTTTTTCTCAGCGTTGCCCGATTTGCAGGCCTGCAGTGTTGCCAGGGCTAAAAGCGCGATGCCGCATATTGTTTTTGCGTTCATGGCCGCCGTTGAATTGATCTTATACATGTTTGGTGTTGTTATCATACAATGAAGGAATATAGAATTTGCTTTCCTGGTCTTCAGGATCAAGAGATACAGACTGTGTGGTAGCTTTACCCTGTGCCCATGCAAAGACCAATGGCAGTATAAAGAGCGCTGCAAAAGTAGAGGCGATCAGCCCGCCGATCACGGCCCGCCCCAGTGGTGATGACTGATCTCCCGCTTCGCCCAGTCCGCTGGCCATCGGGATCATACCCGCCACCATGGCCATGGTCGTCATCAGGATCGGCCGTAAACGTAATGCGGTAGCCTCCCTTGCGGAAGTGAAGGCATTGCCGTTATGTTTTCTCAATTGCTCCGCATTGGTGATCAGCAGTACGGAGTTGGAGATGGATACACCCACTGACATGATGATACCCATATATGACTGAAGGTTCAGTGTTGAACCTGTCAGGATCAGCATCAGCAATGAGCCGAACAGTACTGCAGGCACGGTTGCCAGTACCACCAGCGATACTTTGAACGACTGGAAGTTTGCCGCCAGCATCAGGAAGATCACAACGATGGCCACCATCAGCCCTGATTCAAGACTGCTTAAAGTATCGGTAAGCGTATTGCTCAGTCCGATCGGTTCTACGGTAAGGCCACGAGGCAGTTCACCCAGTTCGCCGATCAGTTTCTTCACTTCCCTCGATGCAGTGCCGAGATCGGTTTTGTTGAGGTTGGCTGTAACGGATAAGGTTGGCATGGCACCGAGATTATCGTTCTCGCCGTAGGTTGTGCCGTTGGTGATCGTAGCCACATCACCCAGTACGGGTCTTGTGCCGTTCTTCTGCAGCGGGATCTCCTTCATGTCATCCTTGCTGGCGATCTTGCTTTCAGGAACCTGTACCTGTACACTGTAGCTGTAACCAGCCTTTTCATCCACCCAGATATTTTTATCCGTAAAACGTGAAGAAGAAGTTGATGTGATCAGTGAACGCGATACATCGTTGATGTCCACGCCCAGTTGTGCAGCACGTGTACGATCGATGGTCACATCCAGGGTCGGGTATTTGGTAGACTGACCTAATTGCACATCGCGCAGGTAAGGCACTTCTTTCAGCTTCGCGATCAGTTTTGCGGCATATTCTTCATTCAGCTTTTTGTTACGGCCCGAAAAACGTACTTCAATCGGTGTGGGCGAACCCTGGCTGAGGATTTTTTCGGTAAGCTCTATCGGCTCAAAAGAAGGGACCATATCCGGAACGATCTTTTTCATTCCATCCCGGATCTTGTCTTTCAGTTCCTCAAGATCCGTTTTATAGTGTTCACTGAGACTTACCTGCAATACGGCTTCGTGCGGACCTGGCATGAACAGGTAGATCGGACTTACGGAGAATTGCGAAGGGTGCGAACCGATATAGGCAGAAGTAATCGCTACATTCTGTTCGCCAACAAGGTCTTTTACAAGCTGGATCACTTTGATGGTCTTCTCTTCTGTTCTTTCCGCACGTGTTCCTTCCGGTGCACGCAGCCTTACCTGGAACTGACCGCTGTTTACTTTCGGCAGTACATCTCTTCCGATCGATTGTAATAGCCAGAACGCCAGTGCGGAGATGATCAGCACATAACCAATGGTGATCGCTTTGCGGAAAGGCATCAGTCTGTCGCTGAAACGCATGAACCTGTTCCTGAATTTTTCAAAGCCCGAGATCTTGCCATCATTGTTGAAGTCTTCTCTTTCCACCAGCATTTTTTTCTGATCCCAGGTATCCTGTTCTGCTTCAGCAGTGATAGCAGGATCAGCTGTTTTGCCGTGTTTCTTTTTATGCGCTTTCATGATCCAGTTAGCCATTACAGGAACAAAAGTCTGCGCAAGGAAATAGGAAATGATCATGGAGAACCCGATGGCCAGCGCGAGCGGCAGGAATAATGAGCCCGGTATACCGCTCATGGTAAATGCCGGCGCAAATACGGCGAGGATACAGAAAAGGATCAGCAGTTTTGGAAAAGCGATCTCTTTACAGGCATCCCAGATGGCCAGCGCTTTGGGTTTCCCCATATCCAGATGCTGGTGAATATTTTCGATGGTGACCGTACTCTCATCCACAAGGATCCCGATGGCCAGTGCAAGACCGCTCAGCGTCATGATATTGATGGTTTGTCCGAAAAGATTCAGGAAGAGCACGCCCGAGATGATCGATGCAGGAATGGTAAGAATAACGATCAGCGCGCCGCGGGCATCGCCGAGGAACAGCAGAACCATCAGGCCGGTAAGCAGGGCGCCGATAGCGCCTTCTGTCAGCAGGCTTTTGACGGAGTTGATCACATAGGTCGACTGGTCGAATTCATAGGAAAGTTTAACGTCTTCCGGCAGTTGCGCCTGCAGCTTCGGGAGTGAGGCTTTGAGTTTCTGAACCACATCCCAGGTAGACGCATCGCCGTTCTTGGCAACACTCAGGTACACAGATCTTTTTCCGTTTACAAGCGCATAACCAACTGTAATATCGGCGGCGTCTTCAACCGTGGCCACGTCGCGCAGGTAAAGATTCTGGGCGCCGCCTTTGAAGAGCGGGATATTCTCAAAATCCTTCACGTTTTTGATCAGCGTATTGGTAGGCGTAAGATAATTGGTGTCGCCGATGCGTACGTTGCCTGATGGTGTTGTCTGGTTGTTGAGTTTTAGTGCTTCTACCAGCTGGTCTGGTGTCATGTTATGCGAACGCAGGAGATCAGGATCGGCTTTAATTACAATCGTTCTTACGTTACCGCCGAAAGGTGGCGATGAAAGCAAACCCGGAATAGCGGTAAATGATGAACGCACATAGGTATTGGCCAGGTCCATCAGTTCATTGTTGGTACGGACGTCACTCCGCAATACAAGCTGGCCGACAGGCAGCGTGGAGGCATCGAAACGAATGATGAAAGGCGGCTGCGATCCCTGCGGGAAAATCGCCTGTATACGGTTTGTATAAGAGCTCATTTCGGCGGAAGCCTGGGCCATATTGGTGCCGGGATAAAACGTAACTTTCATCAGCGTAAGCCCCTGAATGTTTTTGGTTTCGATGGATTTGATACCATTTACGAACAACAGGATGTTTACATATTGTTTACCGAAAAGCGCTTCCATCTGGCTGGGTGTATAACCACCGAAGGGGTGCGCAATATAGATCACCGGCAGGTCTAGTTTCGGAAAGATATCTATCTTGATCTTATCAATGGCTTTGATGCCAAAGAACAGCAGGCCGGCTACCAGTACAATGATGGTAATCGGCTTGCGTAATGCGAATCGGATCATGTTCATGATAAACGCAATAAAAGGTGATGGGTACTTATTTTTATTTCACTTGTTTCAGGAATAAATCGAGATCGCCTGATGCCGCAGCTTTCTGCAAAAGCGCCTGCCATACATTGATATAAGCCACACTTACATCTGTTTCCGCTTTGTTTACCGCATATAATGCCTGCTGCAGATCGATGATGGTAGTGAGGCCGTTTTTGTACAATACACTTTTCTGGATATATGCATCGGTTGCCGACTTATACTGGTTAGGCACTTCATGAAAACTGCGTAAGGAATTCTCGATACGCTGATCTGCAAAACTCAGTTGTGCTTTGAGCTGAGATTGCACCAGGTCATATTCGTCCCTGTACGCTTTTGTGATGAATTGCTGGGCAACTACCTGCTGTTTGATTTTTGTTGGACTGATGATATTCCAGGAAACGGAAAATCCGGCAACATAGTTGGCACGTGCAGGTTTGATGCCTTCGAAGTAACTTTTGGAATACCTGTCGGTGAACCCTGGCGCATAGTTGTAATCGAACCCGGAGCCTCTTGCCTGGAAAATACCAAACAGGTTAATGCCGGGCAGAATCGATTTTCTGATCGCCTCTTCCTGTTTGGTGCTTTGTGCAACACGGCTCGCATAATACTGCACCTGCGGGTTCTGTTCGATATCGCCGGTATTGGTAAAAGAGACAGGGATCTTTTTGAAGAAAGAAGAATCCAGCAGGAATAATGTTTCAGGAGCGATGTTCATTTGCTGGATAAGGATATTCCTGAGCTGTTGTTCATTGTTGTTTGCATCGATGAGCGCCAGCCTGGCGCGCGACACTTCTGCATTGGCGATAGATGAATCAACACCGGCATTCAATCCTGATAAGGTTCTTGCCAGTACAGCATTTTTAACGGTGGTGGCACGTTCCAGGTTCGATTGCGCATTCAGGATCAGCCGCTGCGCAATCAGCAGGTTCAGGTATGCGCCTGATATGCGGATGCTTTGTATAAATTCTTCCTGCAGCAGATCGGCGGAATCTTTGCGTACCTGGGCAGATGCTGCATCGATGCGCGACTGTCTTCTGCCGAAAGTAAAAGCTTCCCAGTTGGTGTTGATGATGTAGAGGGAGCCGAACGCAGCGGCCCAGCTTTGTTTGTCTGAAGCCGGCCCGGCAGATGATACACCCAGGATACCAGCGGGAGCCATCGGTCCGAACTGGCCGTTGATGGTACCGTAGTTCTGCTGCAGACCTGCGATCACATTGGGCAGGTAGTCATTCTTAACGTTAACCGCAAGGGCAGAAGAGGCATTGAGGTAATCCTTTTTCGCTTTGAGCGACTGGTAATTGGTAAGGCCTGTCCGGATCGCATCCTGTAGCAGGAGAGAAGGGGATTGCGCTTTGGTGGCAGCTGTAAAACAGAGAAGCGAAACAGCTGACATGATCAGGTGGCTACGGCCACGGGTCCATAGGTTCATCATGCGAAACAGTTGATGTTTGGTTCGTTGGCAGGCTATCGGAGACAGGCAGGGGGTATCTTGCCTGTTATTTCTTTGTTTGCTGCCCCGTAATTCTCGCAACGCAATGCCATGCTCTCGCGGGGTCTTTATCAACAATGCTTTTCAGGAGATCGGCATGGGCGTCGTGCATTTTGATGAATACAGCGGTGCTCGTGTATACTTCCTGGAAGGATTTCTTTATCTGTGCTGCAATTGTTTTATACAGGTCGGCAAGGATGCCATTCTGGGCTGCATCGGCAATCGCGATATGGAACTGGATATCCGCTTCTATACAGGCTTCTATATCACCTTCGAGCGCGGCATCATATCTTTTTTTCAGTAACTGTGTCAGCAGCCTGATGTCTTTCTGTGTTCTGTGCTCTGCGGCTTTTTCAGCAATCTTCAGTTCAAGCAGTTGCCGTACTTCATTCAGTTCGGCACCTTTTGCGTCCTGCAGGCGCATATACCAGGGGATACAATTGCCATGCTGCAGCTCTACAAAAGTACCCAGGCCCTGCTGCACGCGGAGAATCCCTGAATTGGCAAGGATGCGAACGGCTTCACGAATGCTGGAACGCCCTACTTTGAATTGCTGCATCAACTCGGGTTCCGTAGGCAGTTTATCACCGGGCTTATAACGGCCTGCGGCGATCTGCTGCTGCAGTTTCGATGCTACTTCATCGCTGAGAGAATATTTTTTTACGGCATTATCCATTCAAAACATCATATCATCAGATGATTAAAGGTAACGTGGGTTTAACGGATCCGCCAAATTTTTTTCACTGGGGGCTGAAAAATTATTTCAGTTCTTCGATCTGTATATCGCGCCATCTTACCTTAATCCCGCCGCCATCATGGATCTGGAGAGCGATAAATCCTTTTCCGGCAGCGATTTTATCGTCCTTAAAACTGACCATTTCATGACCGTTCAGCCAGGTGGTTACATGATCGTTTTCAACACGGATCTTCAGGTTATTCCATTCACCCATCTTCAGCCATTTTTCGTCGTCGGCTTTGGGTTTCACCAGCCAGCCTCGTCCGTAAGACTCATAGATACCGCCTGTAAACCTGTTCGGCGGGGCTACTTCCACCTGCCAGCCGCTGATCTTCACACCCTCGATAGAGGACCGGAAGAACACACCGCTGTTGCCATCTGCTTCCTGCAGGAAAGAAAGACTGAGTTCGAAATTTTTAAAATGCTTATTGGTGGAAAGATAGCCATACTGTTTATCCGGACCGCTTTCGCAAACCAGTTCGCCGTTGGCCACATACCATTTTTCGGTACCGTGGATGGTCCAGCCTTCGAGGGTTTTACCGTTGAAGAGCGATGTTTTTTGTGCGATAAGCCACCCTGAAAAAGAGAGCAGCAGTATGAGCAGGAATAATTTTTTCATATGGCGGTAAGAATGTCTTTTTTCCGAAGCCTGAATTTAGTTATTCTGGCTAAATTTAAGTAGTAAAACCTGCTTCTTGTTTTCCTGCATGTAAAACCTTGCTTATGTGGTGGATATACGCTTTGCTCTCGGCCCTGTTTGCTGCACTCACGGCCATTTTTGCTAAAATTGGTATTGAAAACGTAAACAGTAACCTGGCCACAGCGCTCCGGACTGTGGTCATTATAGTAATAGCATGGGGAATTGTGCTGGCACGCGGAGAAACAAAAGGCCTTGCCACCCTTTCCCGGCATAATCTTATCTTCCTGGGCATATCGGGAGTGGCAACGGGTCTCTCCTGGATTTTTTATTTTAAAGCGTTACAGGTTGGTAAAGTGTCGCAGGTAGCTCCGGTCGATAAACTGAGCGTTGCCCTTACTATCCTTTTATCTGTGATCTTCCTGAAAGAAGCACTCACGCTCAGGGTTGCCATCGGTGCTGCGCTGATCATTGCAGGTACGATCGTTCTTATTAAATAAACAGCTCTTTTACCACGGAAAGCTGATCTTGCCCATTGTAACGGAAGGAATACCATTCCTGTTTGCACCCGGATGTTCCTGCCCGCCGCAAATGGTTTCATTGGCGAGGATTGCAAAGAGTACAGCTTCTTTGGCATCAGGGTTAATGGCCAGTTCATCCGTTGTGCGGAATACGATTCCCGGCAATTGTTCCTTTATATGCGCCATAAGCAAGGGGTTGTGCATGCCGCCGCCACTGGTATAAACCACAAACTCCTGCCGGGATGGAAGTGTACGCTGAATGGCGTCTACGATCATATCCGCAGAAAAACGGTTCAGGGTTGCCATCACATCTTCATGAGAAAGACCGGTTAAGCCCGCCCTTGATAAGGCGTCTGACAAATAGGCGAGATTGAAAAGTTCGGGTCCGATGGTTTTCGGGAAGCCGTTGCTGAAGAAAATATGTTGTTTCAGTTCGTGCAGTAACCCGGCATGTATGTTTCCTGCACCGGCAACAGCTGCGTTCTCGTCAAAATATTTGCCATGGAAATGTTGTTGTATGTATGCGTCCATCAGCGTATTCCCGGTTCCCACATCGGTACTGAATACTTCCGATGCATTACGGCTGGATGGCAGGTAAGTGAAGTTGGCAATGCCGCCGATATTCAGCATGATGCGGTTTTCTGCATTGCTGCTGAAGATGAGATAATCGCCATAAACAGCCAGCGGCGCACCTTCACCGCCTGCAGCAATATGTTTCTGTCTGAAATCGCTGATTGTAATGATGCCGGTTGCCACGGCAATATGATCGCCATCACCGATCTGCAGTGTTGCATTGCCAAACATATCTTCAGGGTGAAGAAATTTAGGTGCGTGATAAATGGTCTGTCCATGACTGGCAACCAGGTCTACATCAGCAGCGGAAACTTTCCAGCGCTGAAGACATTCATTGATGAGCCGTGCATGTTCCAGTCCAACCCATGCGTTCAGTACGCATACTTTTTCGAGGTCTGCATCCCTTCTCGAAAAAATGGATTTGATCTGTTCCTTGAAGCCCGGTTCGTAACTCATGGTCTGAAATGCTTCCAGCCTGATCTGTGTGTTCATGCCGTTACCACTGATACGGCAGAGTGCTATATCGAGACCGTCTACCGAAGTGCCGCTCATTAATCCTATGATCAGTCTTGAAGGCTTGCCAGCCATCCCGTATAATGCAGCTATGTTACGATTCATAAAAGAGATTTTGGCTTAAATGCGCAAATTGGTGCATGAATATGCAATTTTTATTTGGTTTTTAGCGGACTTATGAGTTAATTTTAGGGAAGCCATCGAGAAAATGCCTACTACCAAAACAAAGGTTCCCCAAGGAATACTTATATGCCGGAATTGCTTTTTACGTGTAGCAGCTGTGACGATTGCAGTTAAGCATCACTGGTATATTCCTGAGTGCAGGATTGAAATGGCATCATCATTTTTTACAGAGCAAGAAAAGTAAAACAGTTCACCGGATGACTCCCGGCATCGTATTGCCTGAACGGTTGTGCATGCAGGTGATTTGTTAACAAAACAGGATTGAATACAAAGAAATTAACAGAGGCATCGTAAAAAACAAATCCCTTGTCTATGTTAATGAGCACTGATAATTTTTAAACTAAATCTGACAACGATGAAAATGCTACAACTGCACCGCAGATGGGTGATGCTATTGCTTGTACTGACGGTGAATCTGCTTGCTGCCGGCGCTTTCGCGCAGGTGCGCATTAGCGGTAAAGTGACAGGAAAAAATGATACGGGCGTAGAAGCAGCTTCTGTTACGGTAAAAGGAACAACTTCCGGAGCGGCTACGGATAACAATGGTATATACGGGTTTACCGCCGCCCTGAAACCCGGAGACTATACGCTTGTTTTTTCAAGCGGCGGCTATAAAAGCCAGGAACTTACATTGAAAATAACAGCAGGCACAAACAGTTATACTGTGAATGCCACCCTCACTGAAGATTTTTCAAAACTGGATGAAGTGATCGTTACAGGTACTTCTGCGGGAACAACGCGCAGGCAACTGGGTAGCTATATCGCTTCGGTAAAAGCGGACGACCTTACACAGGGTGCAACAGGTAATGTACTTGCGGCATTGCAGGGTAAAACTGCCGGTGCCCAGATCTCACAGAACTCGGGCGATCCTGCCGGTGGTCTTTCTGTAAGATTACGCGGTATCAGTTCTATCTCTTCTTCTTCCGAACCTTTGTACATCATCGACGGTGTGATCGTTAACAATGCTACCAACCGCGTTACCAATACTTCGGGTAACTATGATGGTAACAACTTTATCGGAAACATCGGGCAGAGCCGGATGGTGGATATCAACCCGAACGATATCGACAGGATAGAAGTCCTCAACGGCGCAGCAGCTGCGGCGATCTACGGTAGCCGCGCAAATGCCGGGGTGGTTCAGATCTTCACTAAAAAAGGTAAAAGCGGTGTGCCGGTGATCAGCTTTTCCAGCAGCTACACCAACAGCAGCCTGCGTAAAAAACTCGACGTGAACCAGTCGCCCACCAAATTCGGCGGACCAACAGACGGTCCCGGTGCGCAGACCCAGGATATCCTCACACCAACACTGACGAATACGACCAATGTTACCCGCTACGATTACCAGGATTATATCTTCCGTAACGCCAGCGGTACCGACAATAATATTTCGATCAGCGGCGGTACCGAGAAAACGAAGTATTATGTTTCAGGTTCTTATTTCTTTAATCAGGGTATTATCAGGAATACCGATTTCCAGCGCTTCAGTTTCCGCAGTAATATCGACCAGGTGCTGAACAAATGGGCCTCTTTCAATATCGGTCTGAACTATGTGAACAGCAGTGCAAACGAGAAGCCGGACGGTAACTCTTTCTTCTCGCCGATGAACTCGGTTACCATTATCGGTAACTTCCATAATATCTGGCAGCGCGATGCATTGGGTAACCTGCTGGCTGTTGGAGAACGGGGGCGTGTAAATCCTGTTTCTGTTATTGAAGACATCAAACAGAAACAAACCACCAACCGTGTGATTGCAAACATGGGTCTGAAACTGAAACCATGGCGCAAACTCTCGATCGATTACACCATGGGTATCGATAACTATGCACAGAACGGAACTACGTACATTCCTCCGTTCACCTATAACGTAAATACTGCGTTCTATGGCGGCGGTTCTACACTCGATCCTACGCAGAACGGTTATGCAAGTACGGCTTCGAATAACTTTTTTGCCATCAACCACGACCTGAACGCTACATTCAATACCGATATCACCAGTGATATCAACTCGGTTACGCAGGTAGGGTTCTCACAGCAGTATGAAAAGAACAACTATGCTCTGCTGCAGGGACGCGGTCTGGCCCCTTTTGTACACACGGTTAACGGTGCAAGTACGATCCTTGGCGGTGTTGATGAAAGAAGCGAGATCTCCGTTTCAGGTGCCTATGTGCAGCAAAATTTCAAATTCCGCAACCAGTTTTTCCTGACAGGTGCCGTAAGGGTGGATGGTTCTTCTGTGTTCGGAAAGGATCAGCGTAACCAGACCTACTATAAAGCCAGTGGTAGCTATGTATTGTCCGGAACAGATTTCTGGGCTAAATCAGGCGTTTCAAAATGGTGGGATCTCTTCAAGATCAGGCTGGCTTATGGTGAGAGCGGTAACCTTACCGGTATCGGCGCTTACTCAAGGTTCAATACCTACAGCTCATCTTCTTATGTAGGCCGAACTGCATTGAATTCAAGCAGTACACTGGCTAACGAGAATGTGAAGCCGGAGCGCCAGCAGGAAACAGAGCTTGGTTTCGACATGTCGTTCCTGAATAACCGCCTTGGTCTTACCGTGAACATTTACAACAAGAAAGTAAAAGACCTGCTGATCAATCGCTTCATTGCGCCGAGCACAGGCTTCTCCAGCCTGCTCGATAATTTCGGTTCTCTGGAGAACAAAGGCTATGAAGTAGTGCTCACCGGTTCTCCTGTTGCCAGCAAAGACCTGAAATGGGAAATCACAGGGATCTTCAACCATAACCGTAACAAAGCGGTAAGCATCGGCCAGGCGCTTACGCTCCTGAGCACCAATGCGGGTGCACCTGTTGCCATCATCGAGGGCCAGCCGATCGGTATCTTTTACGGAACACCTTTCGCGAGAGATGCAAGTGGTAACCTGCTGGTGAATCCTGCCGGTTTCCTGATGCCTGAAAAGGGTACACAGAACAATGTGCTCTCTTATACTCCGGGCCGCGATGGAACAGGAATGCCTACAGGCGGTACTGTACGTAAAGTGATCGGTAATCCTAATCCTGATTATACAGCCAGCCTCGTAAATGAACTCTCTTACAAAAAACTGAGCCTGCGTGTTCAGATCGATGCGGTAAGAGGTGTGAATGTATTCAATGCCGATTTCCGTACCCGCCAGGGTGTTGGTAATGGCAAGGTTGCTGAAATGGAACAGCGCGGACAACTGCCACGCGGTTATATCAACAACATTTATGCAACAGTTGAAGAATGGCGCGTATCAGATGGTTCTTATACCAAGCTGCGCGAACTGGCACTCACATACCATTTCGGAAAGATGAAATGGATGAATGATCTGAGCGTAAGCTTCAGTGCCAGGAACCTGATCAGCTGGGATAACTATAATGGATACGATCCGGAAGTGAATGCCGGCGGACAAAGCACCATCCTGCGCGGAATTGATTTCGGTGCGGTGCCGATCCCTAAAACATTCTCATTCGGTATCCAGGCTAAATTTTAATCCATTAAACAACTTTGTATGAAAAAGACAATCAAAAACCTGACATATACGGCGATGGCGGTCCTGCTGATACAGGCCACCGGCTGCAAGAAAAATTTTGATAACCCGAATGCCGCCACTTCAGGACAGGTATTCAGTTCGGCAAAAGGTCTGGCTGGTGTGGCTGTCGGCTTACAGCGTACTTATGTGGCCAATGTGGCTTACGGTATGTACGATGCAACCGGCCTGCTTACCAATGAAACAATCCTGCTGAACGTGGGAAATGGTTCCGAAGCACAGTTTTCAGCAGGCGGCACCGCAGTAGATGGTACCAATGCGCTGCTTGGTAACGTATGGGCTTCCGCCAGTAAAGTCATTTACGATGCCAACAACGTGATCAACGCGGCAGGCCTGCTCACAGATAAGAATTATGCAAGCGGCCTGATCGGTTATGCCACTATCTACAAGGCGCTTTCCATGGGTTGTATGGCTTCTTACTGGGAAAAAGTGCCGGATACAATCGGTGTCACCAACACCACTTTCTCAGACCGCATGATTGGTTTTAACCGTGCGGTAGCAGCAATAGACAAAGCCCTGGCTGCGATCAGTGCCAATGCGATCAGTTCAACCTTTCTTACCGATATCCCGGCTGGTGTTGATATCCTGAATACACTGAACGCACTCAAAGCCCGTTATTCGCTTTTTGCGGGTAATTATAGTGCAGCCATGGCAGCGGCCAACGCAGTGGATCTTACCAAAAAATCGACCATGAACTTCGATGCGGCCAATCCGAATCCTGTATTCAACTCGGTAACATCTACCAATAACGTTTACCAGCCTGTAGATTCAACACTGGGTCTGCCTCCGGCTATTGCGCCTGATCTGGCTGATAAACGCATTCCTTTCTATACGCTGATCAATCCTACCATTAACCCGCGTTTCAGATTGAACGGGTTCTGGAATGCAGCACTTGCGCCCATCCCGATCTACTATCCGGGCGAAATGACACTGATCAAAGCTGAGTGTTATGCGCGCCAGGCAACACCAGACCTGATTAACGGTAATATCGAGCTGAATAAAGTGGTAACCAAAAAAGCAGCTGCAGATGCGCTCGGTATCGGTGCCGATCTGCCTGTTGTGGCTCCTGCTACCATTGCTGATCTGCTTACCCAGATCTACCGCAACAGGTGTATCGAACTTTACCTGTCGGGTATGAAACTGGAAGATATGCGCAGGTTCGGCCGCCCTACAGGCGAGCGTAAGCGTAACCTGCTGCCTTATCCTTTCAGGGAGCGCGACAGCAATACCAATACACCTCCTGATCCTGCATTTTAACTGCAAAACCTTACCGATAAAACAAAGCGCCACCCAACCAGGTGGCGCTTTGTTTATGCCGGAAATACAATATAACCAGCAGGCGCGGCGCATACAGAACCACATTTATTGAATTATCTTTACGCCGGACGACAGTTAATCATTAACTTTCTCAAAAGGATCATTATACCCTGACTTTATCCTATGATCAGATCATTACCTTTTAAACTCTACGCAGGACTGGTTATTGCAGTGCTGCTCGTTCTTATTGTAGGCTTTGTTTCTGTGAATGCCCTTGAAAAACAGGAAGAAGAAGCCGAACTGGTAAGGTCCAGTAACCAGGTGATCACCTCTATACGGCAGCTGCGTTTTGAACTGATGCGGGTCCGCTCAGCACGCCGTTCGTATTGGGTAACAGGCAATGAGTCTTACCTGGATCAGTTTCAGAAAGGTGCTGTTGCCATTCCCATGAGTGTTTCAAGTTTAAAGCAACTTGTGATAGATGATGCTGCGCAGACCAATCACATTCAAAAACTGGATGAGATTTTTGCCGAAATATTTCATTACTGGCAGAAAGAAGGCCGGATCACACCTGAAATGGACAAAGCAGCCTTTGCCCGTGTAGTGAATACAGAAGAGCAAATGCTGAAGAATGCCATTAACCAGTTCGATACGGCACGCATAACAGAAGAACGACAGTTGCACGCAAGGGAAAGAAGCGCCAGGAAACATCACGTAGAAACAAGGACCATCCTTTTTACAGGAATAGGCATATTGATGGTGGTGGTATTGCTGCTGATCAATTCTGTACTGCAGACATTAAAAAGCCGGTATAAATCGGGACTTAAGCTCAAGGAGAGCCTGGCCGAAATGGAGAAGATCAATAAAAGCGCGCAGGAAAAAAACTGGGTGCTGGAAGGAATGAGCTATGTGAACAACCGGATGCAGCTCGTGGATTCCACAAGAGAACTGGCGGGCAAGATCATCGATGCATTGGTGCAATACCTCGAATTGCCTGCGGGAGTCATTTATTTTTACGATGAAAAAGAACAGAAGTTGTTCACGGTAGCATCAGTATCGGTTTCTTCTTCGGCTTCAAAAGAATACCGGATCGGCGATGGTATTGTTGGAAATGCCGCACTAAGCAAAACACCGGTACTGATCAAACATATCCCGCCCGATTACTGGAAAGTGGAATCGATGCTGGGGCAGGTAACAGGTAACGGTGAGATCATCTGCATACCGCTCTGGATGAACGGAAAGCTGAAAGGATTGATAGAGCTGGGTTGCTTTGAATCATTCAGCAGCATTCAGCTGGCCCTGCTGAACAGTATTACCGATATTCTTTCAGTTGCCATCAACTCCTACCAGTCTCGCGAAAGAATCGATATCCTGCTCGAAGAACTGCAGGATCAGCAGGAAGAGCTTCGTCAGATCAATGATGAGCTGAGCCGCCAGACAGAGGAACTCCAGGCTTCGGAAGAAGAATTGAAAACACAGGAAGCTGAATTAAAACAGATCAACCTTGATCTTAAAGAACGTAACGAGACCATAGAAAGCGCCAGGAGTGCACTGGCCATTAAGGCAAAAGAACTTGAATCGGCCAGCCTGTATAAATCGGAGTTCCTTGCGAATATGTCGCACGAGCTCAGAACGCCGTTGAACAGTGTACTGATCCTCGCTAAACTGCTGGCTGACAATACTACCGGTAATCTTACAGAAAAACAGATCGAGTATGCAAAGATCATCCGTAAATCAGGAAAAGACCTGCTGGACCTGATCAACGATATCCTTGATCTTTCCAAGATCGAAGCCGGTAAAGTGGAGCTTGACATACAACCGGTACGGATCACAGAGATCCAGGCGGATATCAGGCAGTTGTTCAGCGTGGTAGCAGCCGAAAAAGGTATTGAATTTAAAACGGAGATCGCAGCAGATGTACCCGAACTCATCAATACCGATAAGCAGCGTGTTGAACAGGTGATCAAAAACCTGCTGGCCAATGCGTTCAAATTCACACAAAAGAACGGAACGGTAACATTATCGATGTCCAATAAAAATCAGTTCAATGAACCGGTACTGAGCATCAGTGTTTCAGATACGGGAATTGGTATATCACAGGAAAAACAACAACTGATCTTCGATGCGTTCCAGCAGGCAGATGGTTCTACCAGCCGCAAATACGGTGGTACGGGTCTTGGCTTGTCCATCAGCAAAGAGCTGGTAAGATTACTGAACGGAAGCATCGATGTATTCAGCACAGAAGGCAAGGGCAGTACATTTACGATCCTTTTACCTTACCGCATCAGTAATGCTAAAACAGAAAAGAGCAAATCCCTGGCTTTGTCACCAACAGCTGTTCCGGAACTCGATGCTTCTAAAGTAACGCTCCAGCAGCAGGTGGAAGACGACCGGGATAATCTGGAAGAAGGCGACAGGCCGATACTCATTATAGAAGACGATGTGAATTTTGCAACCATCATCAAGGATTTCACCCGGCACAAAGGCTATAAAGCAATAGTGGCCATGCAGGGCGATGAAGGACTGCTCTATGCCCAGCAATATATTCCGGCCGCGATCATTCTTGATATGCAATTGCCCGTAATGGATGGCTGGACATTGCTTAAAAAATTCAAGGCTGATGAAAAGCTGAAAAATATACCCGTACACATCATATCAGCGTTCGATGATAACAGGCTGAAACACGCTGATGTGCTGGCATACCTTAAAAAGCCGGTTGATACGGAAGAACTGGATAAAGTGTTTACAGTGATTGAAGCGCATCTCAGATCGGGCAGCAAAAAAATGCTGCTTATTACAGACAGCCAGTTCAGCGATACGGAACTCACGCGGTTATTCAGGGAGAAGAAATATGAAATAGAAGTAGAGCAGGTTGCGGCTTTGTCCCAGGCGAAAAAAGCCAAAGAAAATGTTTACGACTGTATCATTATACCTGTTGGTGTGGATACGGATAAGCAGCAGCTGGAAGCAGTCTGCAGTGAGATACAGTCTGCAAAGATACCGCTGGTGCTTTATCTCGACGAAGGGATCAGCGGTGAGGAAGAACAGGAGCTGAAAAAGATGCGGTCCGACGCCATGCTGCGAAGTTCCACCGGCGCTAAACGCCTTACAGAAGAACTGGAGCTCTTCCTTTATAAAATGAAGGAAGTAGTGAGGCAGCCGGAAACAATATATCCGGAAATGGTAAATGATACCAGCCTTGAGAATAAAAAGATACTGCTGGTAGATGATGATATGCGGAATGTATTTGCCATAAGTGCCGCACTCCAGGCAAACGGAATGGAAGTGGTGGCCGCAAGTGATGGCAAGGAAGCGATTGAGCAGCTGAAACGCTATTCCGGAATAGATTTAGTGCTGATGGATATCATGATGCCGGAGATGGACGGTTATGAAGCGATGCAGAAGATCAGGAATGAAATGAAATTGATCGATATTCCTATTATCGCACTGACAGCAAAAGCAATGGCGGGCGACCGCGAAAAGTGCATTGCAGCAGGCGCATCGGATTACATCACGAAGCCGGTAGATATGCAGAAGCTGTATTCATTGATGCGTGTATGGTTAACAAAATAAAAACCAGAAGCAGCAATGGATAACAGGACGGAAATAACCGCTGAAGAACTGGCTGCTTTGCTTGAGCAGTTGGACAGACAATACGGGTATGATTTCTCACAATATGCGCACCCGTCACTCATACGACGGACGCATAAGTTCATGTCTGAAAATGATATTTTGTCAGTAAAGGAATTGCAGTTATTGCTGATGAGAGAACCGGCTGTTTTTCAGCAGTTGCTGGACACTCTTACTGTGAATGTAACTGAAATGTTCCGGGATCCGTCTTTTTTCCGGGCTGTTCGTGATAAGGTGCTGCCGGCATTGGCTGACTGTCCTGCCATTAATATCTGGCACGCAGGTTGCTCAACAGGAGAGGAAGTGTTTTCCATGTCTATCCTGTTGCAGGAAGCCGGGTTGCTCCAGCGCGCACGCTTGTATGCAACGGATATCAACCCGATTAACCTGGATAAAGCAAGGTCCGGAATGATTCGCCTGACAGGCATGAAAACCAATACTGCGAATTATTACCAGGCCGGGGGAAAAGAGGAGTTTGCTGATTATTACACTGCCATGTACGATCATGCATTATTCAAACAGGAGCTGCGCAACCGGGTGATATTCATGCCGCATAATCTTGTCACAGACCGTTCATTCAACGAGTTCCAGCTGATCTTCTGCAGGAATGTAATGATCTATTTCGACAGGTACCTGCAGAACAAGGTAGTGGATCTTTTATATGCAAGCCTTGCCCCATCCGGCTTCCTTGCATTAGGTATGAAAGAAACATTATTGTTCTCAGGAAAAAGAGAAAAAATGGAAACAGTATCCGACCAAGTAAAACTATTCCGCAAAAAAGAATAATTTCCCCTGTATATGAGAGCCACCAAGAAGAACGAATTCAAAATACTGTTGGTTGATGACCGGCCCGAGAACCTGATCTCACTGGAAGAGCTGCTGATTGCAGAAGGACGCAGTTTTATCAAGGCCGGGTCTGGTAATGAAGCGCTGAAACAGGTAATCAAAAACGAAGATATCGGCCTGATCCTGCTCGATGTGCAGATGCCGGAAATGGATGGCTTTGAAGTGGCAAGGATCCTGAAATCCAATCCCAAAACAAAAGATATCTCTATCATTTTTGTTACAGCATTGAGTCAGCACGAAGAATATGTGCTGAAAGGATTTGAAGAAGGTGCTGTAGATTACCTGCAGAAACCGCTCGACATCAATATCGTAAGAGCAAAAGTGAATGTGTTTGAACAGTTGTACCGTAACCAGCGCGATCTTAAAAACACTTTGGCTGAACTGAATCTCATCAACAAGCAACTGGAGAAGTTTGTATCCATCGTTTCACATGATCTTAAATCGCCTTTATCTTCCATGATCATGGTGCTGGATCTGCTGCGCACCAATGAACTGGTGCAGAACAATGCAGAATTGAAAGACGATATCAATATGCTTTCCCAGGCCTCGGGCCACTTATCTGATATGATCGTTTCCCTGCTGGAATATTCACGTCTCAGTGCATCGCAGCAAACGGTTGAAGAAGTAAACACCTACGAACTGGCGCAACAGGTGGTGGAAATATTGTTGCCGCCCAAAAACATTACGGTTGTAATCAGCGAACATCTTCCGGTAATTCATACGTCACGCATCAAACTGCAGCAGGTATTGCAGAACCTGGTAAGTAATGCTATCAAATACAACAATAAGCCTGAAGGAATCATTGAAATCGGCGCAAAAGATAAAGGACCCTGGGTTGAGTTTTACGTAAAAGACAATGGTCAGGGAATTGCCGAATCAGATAAAGAACGGATATTCATGCTGTTTGCCACAACAGAAAATACTTCTGCAAACGACAGTAGCACAGGTATTGGTCTGAATCTTTTAAAAGTACTGGTAGAGGAACAGGGCGGTAAACTCTGGGTTGATTCCGTAAAGGACGAGGGAAGTACCTTCTATTTCGAATGGAAAAAAGATTAATCTTTATTTATAGTCTGATATAGATAATACTTCACTACAGAAACGATATTCCTGCGGGTCATTACTACAGACAATTACCAGTTTGTCTTTGCAGTAAGTATGGAGCAGGTCATAATACAATTCATATCCCGAAACATCGAGGTTGGTGCAGGGTTCGTCGAGCAGTACAATAGGCAGATCGGGGAAAATGGCCTGCGCAAGTTTTACTCTCTGTTTCATCCCGCTGCTGTAATAACGGATCTGCTTGTCGGCCGCGCCTGATAAGTTTACAATATCCAAAGCCTGATCTACAGAAAGCCCGTTTATAAAGGGTTTGAAAGAGGAGTGGAATGTAAGGAACTCCCGGGCTGTCATTTCCTCGATGATCTCAAGATAAGGAGCTGCAATGGCAAGCTCACGGAAAACCTGTTCGGATGAAATAATGTTGCCGTCTCTGCTGTAATCCACTTTGCCCTCGCTCGGATTCATACTGCCTGCGATCACCTGAAGCAATGTGCTCTTCCCGCTTCCGTTTGGTCCGGTAATGGCATAGGATTTTCCCTGCTCGAAAGCGCAGGTTGCGCGGCGGAATATCCAGTCGCGGTTAAACCTTTTACCTGCATCAGTGAGTACGATCTTCATGTTCCCCATAATGGTGCATTGGATCAGTCCTCGTCGCTTCCACCTTTTACAAATCGTTTGATGATACCCCGGCCGCTCTCACGGATGAAGGTAACGATCTCATCTCTTTCATCGCTTGCTGCCAGTTCTTCTTCAATGAATTCAAGCGCCTGGGATGTATTCAGCCCTTTGTTGAAAATGATGCGGTAGATATCGAGGATATGATTGATTTTTTCCAGCTCAAACCCCCTGCGCTTAAGACCTACGCTGTTAACGCCGCCATAGCTGAGCGGGTTTCTTACGGCTTTGATATAGGGAGGCACATCTTTACTTACAAGGCTACCGCCCGCAATATAGGCGTGCTGCCCGATGGTTACGAACTGGTGCACGGCACTAACACCCGCAATCCAGGCCCAGTCGCCCATGATCACGTGTCCTGCCAGCTGTACACTGTTGCTCAGCACGCAGTTGTTGCCGATGATACAGTCGTGCGCAATATGGCTGTATGCCATGATCAGGCAATGGTTACCTACTTTTGTTTTCCAGCGGTCTGTGGTACCCCGGTTGATGGTTACGAACTCGCGTATCGTGGTGTGATCACCTATTTCCACGGTTGTCTTTTCGCCATTGTATTTCAGATCCTGCGGAATGGCTCCCAATACGGCGCCCGGAAAAATCCGTGTATTCTTTCCGATCCTCACCCCGTCCATAATGGTAACATTGCTGCCTATCCAGGTTCCTTCGCCGATCTGCACATCTCCATGTATCACGGTAAACGGATCGATCTTTACATTCGGAGCGATGCGGGCATTGGGGTCTATGTAAGTATATGGGTGAGTCATTGTATTGGTATTACTTGCAGGGTAGGGTTTAGAATTGGTATATATAGGTATCTGGTATTACGGACGCTTTACTACTTGTGCTACAAGATCCGCTTCTGTTGCTACTTTGCCACCAACATATACGGTTCCGCGCATTTCGCAGATGCCGCGGCGGATAGGTCCGGTAAATTCCATCTTCAGGATCATCGTATCGCCCGGCCTTACCATCTGCTTGAACTTACAATTGTCTATTTTCAGGAAATAAGTGTCGTACTGACCTTCCGGCATGGAATTGATGCACAGGATCCCGCCGGTTTGTGCCAGCGCTTCTATCTGCAGCACGCCCGGCATCAGCGGGTTACCCGGGAAATGTCCGGGGAAGAACCATTCGTTGAAAGTCACGTTCTTGATACCTACGATATAAGTGTCGGTAAGTTCTATGATCTTATCAACGAACAGGAACGGATGACGGTGAGGCAGTGTTTTTTCTATCTTTTCAAGCGAGAAAACCGGCGGCATGTTCGGGTCGTAAACCGGTACGTTTTTTACATGTTTATTTTTCTTTATATATTGTTTGATCTTCTTCGCAAATTCAACGTTGGTGCTATGTCCGGGCCTGTTGGCGATGATACGTGCTTTGATGGGATAGCCGATCAGGGCCAGGTCGCCCACCACATCGAGCAGTTTATGCCTTGCCGGCTCATTTGGGAAACGGAGCTCGAGGTTATTCAGGTAACCTTCACTCTTCACTTCAATACGGTCGCGCTTGAACACTTTTGCCAGCCTGGTCATTTCAGAATCTGAAACCGGCTTGTCTACCACCACAATGGCATTGTTGATATCGCCGCCCTTGATCAGGTCATTGTCGAGCAGCATTTCCAGTTCGTGTAAAAAGCAGAACGTGCGGCAGGGCGCGATCTCGGATTTGAAGTCCTTGATGGTTTTTAACCCCGCATGCTGTGTTCCTAAAACCGGGCTGTTAAAATCGATCAGTGTGGTTATCTGGTAGTCGATAGCGGGCAATGCCACCATTTCTACCCTTTTTTCCTCATCGTAATGGTAAATATTTTCATCGAGGCTGTACCAGGCTTTCGTTGCTTCCTGTTCTACCACGCCTACTTTTTCAATCAGTTCTATGAACGGGGCTGAGCTGCCATCCATGATCGGGATCTCCGGGCCGTTCAGTTCTATCAGTGTGTTATCAACACCCATTCCCACCAGTGCGGCCAGGATATGTTCTACAGTGCTTACTTTGGCATCACCTACCTGCAGTGTTGTACCACGGCTGGTGTCGGTTACAAGATCGCAGTCTGCTTTGATGATCGGCTGATCAGGCAGGTCGGTCCTTTGAAACTGGATGCCAAACCCTGGATTTGCCGGCTTTAATACCATATCCACCATGATGCCGGTGTGCAGACCGGTACCGCTGATGCTGATAATATTACTGAGTGTATGCTGCTTATCGGGATTGAAATTACTGTCCATAGTCGGCAAAAATAATACTTCCCGACCGTTTAAGCACTGTTTTATGATGCATTCACTCGTTCTTCAACGAGTTGGCGCACCATTTTCTCCAGTTCTTTGATCCTTTTTTCCATCTCCGGAAGAGAACGGGCGATGGCCTGGCTGCGAAGTGCATTGCTGTAATCGAAAGCCGGCGTTCCGGTTACGGAACTGTTGGGTTCTTTCAGCGACTTTGTTACACCGCTCTGACCGTTGATCTTGCAGTTATCGGCAATGGTGAGGTGACCTGCAATGCCGGACTGGCCGCCCATCATTACATTCTTGCCCAGTTTGGTGCTGCCGCTAACGCCCGACTGTGCGGCGATCACTGTATTTTCACCTACTTCCACATTATGTGCGATCTGGATCAGGTTGTCGAGCTTGGCGCCGGATTTGATCAGTGTTGAGCCCATGGTGGCGCGGTCTATCGTTGCATTGGCCCCGATCTCCACAAAATCTTCAACCACCACATTGCCGATCTGGGGAACTTTCTTAAACGTGCCATCGGCCTGCGGTGCAAAACCGAAGCCGTCGCTGCCGATCACGGTGCCGGCATGGATGGTCACATTATTACCGATCACACAGTCATGGTAGATCTTAACACCGGCATGTATCATACAGTTCTGGCCGATCTGCACATTGTTACCCAGTACTACGCCCTGCATGATCTTGCTGCCGTTGCCGATCACGGCATGATCGCCGATATAGGAAAATGCGCCTACAAACACATGCTCGCCCAGGCTGGCAGTGTCGGCAATATAGCTGGGCTGCTGGATGCCTGCGAGTTGCTGGGTCATCAGTTCCTGGTATTTGGAAAGCAGGGTAGCAAAGGCAGAATAAGCGTCCGGTACTCGGATCAGTGTGGCATTGACCGGTTGCTTCAGCTCCAGGCTATCGTTGATGATGATAACAGAAGCGTTGGTCAGGTAGAGGAATTCTTCGTATTTAGGGTTGGCCAGAAACGACAACTGCCCGCTCCGGGCTTCTTCAATTTTCCCGAACGAAGCCACGGCAGCATTGCCATCGCCCTCCAGTCTGCCATTGATCATCATGGCTATTTGCGCGCCTGTAAATTGCATATCGAGGAGTTTAGTCATTGATGGCAACCACCGCTTCCCTGTTACGGAAAAGAACCCGGCCTGTTACGTCAACGTACAAATGTAATTTTTTTTGACGGGGGCAGAAAGATTTTGATGGATCAACGCATTATCAATTTCTGAAATATCCTTCACCTCTCCATTCCTGAAAAGTATATTAATCTTTTCATCCCTGGTCTGGTAAAGTGTATTGCTGGCTTCCCCTGTAAAAGAGAAATAATGCACTTCCGCCGCAGTTATATTAAATTTTTTAATTACTTCATTTTCTTTTTCTGCTATGAATGCCGGATCGAACGGGGCAGCCTGTATTTTGCATTTATACAGCTGCCTGTTCAGGAAACGCCTGCAAAGCAAAGACAGGATAGGGTCTGTATGACCACTCCAGCGCTTGATGGCATGCATTACATCATGATCATCCAGTGAGCAGAATTTCTCCAGGTTCTCAATATTCATATTGCCATCGAATCCGCCCAGGAAAAAGTCCAGCGCTGATTGTGTATCCAGTTGTTTTTCGCCCCTGGTATGCAATTCCCTCGCTCTCGTAAGGATCTTCACCAGCATCTTTTCAGCAGCCAGCACGGTTTTATGCAGATAGACCTGCCAGTACATCTGGCGCCTGGCCACCAGGAACTTTTCAACGCTGTAGATCGCTTTTTCCTCTACCATCAGATCGCCTTCGTGAACAGTAAGCATCTTGAGGATCCGGTCGTAGCCGATCACTCCTTCGCTTACGCCGGAATAAAAACTGTCCCTGGTGAGATAGTCCATCCGGTCCACATCCAGCTGACCGCTGATCAGCTGGTGCAGGAAAGGTTTATGGTAATCGTTGGTGAAAATGCGGATAGCCAGGCTGAGCTGACCGTTAAGTTCCTCATTCATTACATGCATGATCTTCAGGGAAAGCTGCTCATGATGCACCCCCTGTACCAGCGTATGTTCAAGTGCATGGGAAAAAGGCCCGTGACCGATATCGTGCAGGAGAATAGCTGCTTTAACAGCCAGTTCTTCTTCCCGGGTGATCTCGATATTCTTGCTTCTCAGCTCTGCAACAGCGCAACTCATCAGGTGATAAGCACCAAGTGAATGATGCAGCCTTGTATGAACGGCCCCCGGATAAACCAGCTGCCCCATGGCTGTTTGCTGGATCCGGCGTAACCGCTGGTAATAAGGATGAGAGATAATGGAAAATATCAGCGGCTGGTTAATAGTTATAAAGCCGTAAACCGGGTCGTTGATGATCTTCCTTGCTGTGACGTTCATGCTGTTGGTAAATTGTTAAATCCGATACAAAGACAGTTGGCAAAAGTACAAAGAGAACAGTGAACGATTGGAATGAAATAGATTTACCCTCATTTTTAACAGTTTAGTTATCGATCACACGTCTACTCGCTTTTTCTTCTTATTTTAATAGTGCCGAGGCATTCCCGGTACAATAACCAAAAACAACCTGTTATGCCTGTTGCAAAAATATTATGGGTAGATGATGAGATCGAAAGCCTGCAGTCGCAGAAACTTTTCCTGGAACACAAGGGTTATGAGGTGCAGACGGTTACAAACGGTTTCGACGCAATTGAATATGTGAAAGATCAACCGGTGGATGTAGTGCTGATGGATGAGACGATGCCGGGAATCACCGGACTTGAGACCCTGGCCCGGATCAAAGAGATCAATGCCGGGATCCCGGTGGTGCTGATCACCAAAAATGAAACGGAGAACCTGATGGATGAAGCCATCGGCAGCCAGATCAGCGATTACCTCATCAAACCGGTCAATCCTAACCAGGTGCTGCTCAGCCTCAAAAAACTGATCGATAACAAACGACTTGTTGCGGAAAAAACCACTACGGCTTATCAGCAGCAGTTCCGTGAACTCTTTATGGCGCTGAACGACAACCCTGATTATAACGGCTGGATGGATATTTACAAGAAGCTGGTGTACTGGGAGCTGGAAATGGAAAAGAGCGACAGCCCCGAAATGCGCGAGGTATTCGATTCACAGAAGGATGAAGCGAACACCGCTTTTTTCAAGTATGTGAGTAAGAATTATACCAAATGGGTGGATCCCAAATCGGCCGAAGCACCTATAATGAGTCACCAGCTGTTCCGCTTTAAAGTACTGCCGCATGTGGAGAAGGGAACGCCGGTCTTTTTTATCCTGATCGACAATCTGCGTTTCGACCAGTGGAAAGCCATTCAACCACTGTTTTCCATGTTTTTCAGGATCCTGGAAGAGGAAACATTTTATTCCATCCTGCCCACTGCAACACAGTATTGCCGCAATGCGATATTTGCCGGGCTTTTACCGGTAGAGATCGAAAAACAGTTTCCGCAGGAATGGAAAAATGATGATGAGGACGGGGGGAAAAATCTTTTCGAAGAAACTTTTTTCCGTGCCCAGCTGAAACGCCTGCGCAGGGAAGATATCCGTTTCAGCTATAATAAAGTGCTGCATCACCAGGATGGTCAGCAACTGGTGAATAATATCCATAACCTGCTGGAGAACGACCTGAACATCATCGTATACAATTTTGTGGATATGCTGAGTCATGCCCGCACCGAAATGGAAGTGCTGAAAGAACTGGCAAGTGACGAAGCGAGTTACCGCAGCATCACGCGGAGCTGGTTTGAGCATAGTCCATTGTTCCAGGCGCTGAAAAAGATAGCCGACCGTAATATCAAACTTATACTGGCAACCGATCATGGCAGTGTAAGGGTAAATACGCCGCATAAAGTGATCGGCGATAAGCAGACTACCACCAATCTCCGCTATAAACACGGCCGGAACCTGAATTATGAACCCAAAGATGTACTTGCTTTCCGGGATCCGAAAGAAGCAGGGTTACCGGTGCCGAATGTAAATTCTTCGTTCATTTTTGCGAAAGAAGACGGGTTTCTCTGTTACCCGAATAATTACAATCATTATGTTAATTATTACCGGAATAGCTTCCAGCATGGCGGGATAAGCCTGGAAGAAATGATCGTTCCTATTATAAAAATGGTCAGCAAAGCCCATTCCTGACACAATGTGTATAATTACTGGAAAAGCAGGCTGGCACAGGGCGTCAGGTGTGGTATATTTGCAATGAACAGATCATAAACAATATTCGGATGAAATATACACAATCCACGGTATCAAAACTGGAAGACATATTGGGCGAGTCGGGCTATGTGGTGCGCTACGAAAGAGGAACGTTCCAGAGCGGCTGGTGTTTACTTGAAATGAAGAAGATCGTGGTACTGAATAAATTCCTCAACCTGGAAGGGCGGATCAATACACTCATGGAACTGATTCCCCAGCTGGCTATTGATTTCGACAAACTCACGCTGGAATCGCAGAAGCGTTACGAGGAAGTGATCAAAAAATTTGAAGCGACCGCTTAAAATTTACGGTTATTACCTAATCTCTTCTCTTTCTTTTTACATTAGTTTTGGCCTGTGACACACCCACGTCTATCTATAACATTTCTTGGTACAGGTACGAGTTCAGGTGTGCCGATGATCGCGTGCATGTGTGAAGTATGTACGTCGGGTCATCCGCATGATAAACGCCTGCGCAGCAGCATAAAGGTATCTTCGGCTACAACAACGGTGGTAGTGGATACAACACCCGATTTCAGGTACCAGATGCTGCGTACACAAACCACTCAGCTGGATGCGATCCTGTTTACGCATCCGCATAAAGATCATATCGCCGGTCTTGATGATATACGGGCATATAATTATTTTCAGGGCAAGGCGATGGACATCTACGCCAATTTCATGACAGCCGAAGCAATACAAAGGGATTTTTATTATGCTTTCGCGGAAAAGAAATACCCGGGTGTGCCGGAACTGAACCTCATCACTATTGAAGACAGGCCTTTCAATATCGGAGATATACAGGTAACACCGGTAGAAGTGATGCATCATTTATTACCGGTATGGGGCTTCCGTTTTGGCGATTTCACTTATATCACAGACGCAAATAGTATTTCTTCAGAATCGAAAGCAAGGATCAAAGGTTCACGTACACTTGTATTGAACGCGCTGCGGAAAGAAAAACATATCTCTCATTTTACGCTGTCGGAAGCCATTGCGCTGGCAGACGAGCTCGAAGTACCTGAAGTGTACCTGACGCATATCAGTCATCAGCTGGGTAAACACGAAGACATCAACAAAGAACTCCCCGCTCATATCAGGCTCGCATACGACGGCCTGCAGGTCACACTCTGATAACCACTGACAGGATCTGATTGGTAACTGCCGCATCTCCGTAGCAGAAGGCATCGCTATGCGGCTAAAAGAAATTTATGAAACAGGTCATCAAAGAATACCTGTCGTTCACCAAAAAAGAACGGCTTGCTGTGCTCGTATTACTGGTATTGATCACGGTATTTCTCATTTTACCAGGATTAATGCCACCACATATTCCCGATGCGGTGGAAAATGAAGCATTGCATCACCTGCTGACCCGCCCGCAAAGCATACAGGAGATACCGGAAAACAAAAATAAAATGCCTGATAAGCCAGGTGATAATGGAGCGGCGAAACCCGGCCCGTCGTTATTTCTATTCGATCCCAATACCATAACACAGAAAGAATGGATGGCACTGGGGTTGAAAGAACGCACAGCCCAAACGATCCTCCGGTTCAGGGATAAGGGCGGAAGGTTCAGAACGCCGGCGGACCTTGGAAAAGTGTGGGGACTGCGTAAAGAAGAGGTGGAGCGCCTGACACCCTATGTCCGTATCGCGGCATCCGGAGAAAACAACCGGAAGCCGGATAACAAAACTCAGCCTGCGAAACCCGTCATAATAGATATCAACACTGCCGGTGAAACTGATTGGGCGCAATTACCTGGTATCGGAAAACGGCTGGCGGGAAGAATAGTGCATTTCAGGACTAAGATGAATGGTTTTGTGCGGGTAGAACAGGTAGCCAAAACCTATGGCTTAAGCGACAGCCAGTACCAATTGGCATTGCCTTACCTGCAATGCAGACCTGAAACTGCCCGCAAAATCGACATCAATACCACAACAGCCTGGGAGCTCATTTCAGCCTGTGACCTGCCCGGAGATATTGCTTATGCGATCATCAGGGAACGGAAAAGAAAAAGCTCATTTAAAAGACTTGATGAGCTGAAAAATATTGCTCAGCTCTCAGACACAACCTATCAACGGCTGGAAATGATTTTAACAATCAGGGAACCCTGACAACAAAAAAGATTTGGTCAAATCAGTAAAAGCGCCTTTTTTTGCTTTAAATACTAACAAACGATAGTTTGTTTTATAAGGAGGCTACCTGTATATACGATTGCTCGGGTTACAAGGTAGCCTCCGTCTATTTTAAACAGTAAGGATTATGAATTTCCAGGAAAATGAACTCACGCAACAGGTAGCAGCAACGGCCCGGGATTTTGCAAAACAGCATATTCTGCCACATGTGATGGAATGGGATGAAACGCAGGAGTTCCCTGTTGCACTGTTTAAAGAACTGGGAAAACTGGGCATGATGGGAGTACTGGTACCTGAAAAATACAACGGCGCCGGTCTGGGTTATTTTGAGTACAATGTGATCATCCAGGAAATTGCCAAAGTCTGTGGTTCTATAGGACTTAGCGTTGCGGCACATAATTCATTGTGCACCAACCATATATTGAGTTTCGGCACGGAAGCTCAGAAAGAGCGCTGGCTTCCCAAACTGGCTACGGCTGAATGGATCGGCGCCTGGGGACTGACCGAACCCAATACCGGAAGCGATGCGGGTAACATGAAAACAGTAGCAGTGCAGGAAGGTGATGAATGGGTGATCAATGGCACCAAAAGCTGGATTACACACGGGAAGAGTGGTGATGTAGCGGTAGTGATCTGTCGTACCGGAGAACCCAGAACCAGTGGCAATTCCACAGCATTCGTGGTTGAACGGGGCACACCGGGTTTCCAGGCAGGAAAAAAAGAGAATAAACTGGGAATGCGTGCCAGTGAAACGGCTGAAATGATCTTTGATAACTGCCGGATTCCGGATGCAAACCGCCTGGGTAATGTGGGCGATGGTTTCAGGCAGGCAATGAAGATCCTGGATGGCGGACGGATCTCGATTGCGGCTTTGTCGCTCGGCATAGCAAAGGGTGCTTATGAAGCGGCTAAACAATATGCAAAAGAACGGCATCAGTTCGACCAGCCGATTGCTAATTTCCAGGGAATCAGTTTTAAACTGGCAGATATGGCTACCGAGATCATGGCTGCGGAACTTCTGATCCAGCAATGCTGCGACCTGAAGGAAAGACATGAAAAAGTGACCCGTCAGGGCGCTATGGCCAAGTATTATGCCAGTGAAGTAGCAGTAAAAACAGCTAATGATGCGGTTCAGATCTTCGGGGGTTACGGGTATACCAAAGATTTTCCGGTAGAAAAATACTATCGTGATGCAAAATTGTGTACTATTGGTGAAGGAACTTCCGAAATACAGAAGCTGGTTATAGCCAGGGAAGTGCTCCAGGGATAGTCTCTAACGATTGCTTGCTCATATAAAATAAGCCCTCCGAAAGAGGGCTTATTCTTTTACATTTTATCCGGAAACGATTTTAGTCTTCCTTGCTGCCTGAAGCAAAGATCTGATCAACCGCTCCACCCAGCATCGGGAATTTTTCTTTTACAAAACCTGCGATGGTCTGGATTGCTTTCTGCGCCTGCTCCGGAGTGAGCCCTGCTTCATTTGCAAGGCGATCGATAAGTTCATTCATGGTGATATATTTTAGGTTGATTGTTTATATAGGTTTGCAAAATAAATGCTTGCAAACAAAAAGCGATGAGAAGTTATTCCCATCGCTTTCATTTATTTATTTCCGGGGATAATTATGCCACTTTCAGTACGCTCAGCTTGCTTTTGCCAAACATCTGTGCCGCATAATCAGCCGTAATATGAAGTTTCTTGGTATCGGTTCCCGGCAGTTCGAACATAGCGTCTGTGAGAATGCTTTCGCAGATACTGCGTAAGCCTCTCGCACCGAGTTTGTATTCCATGGCTTTGGTCACCATGAAATTAAGCACTTCCTCATCTACCTCCAGTTCAATTCCTTCCAGCTCAAACAGGCGTGTATATTGCTTGATCAGTGAATTTTTCGGCTCGGTCAGGATGCTCTTCAGGGTTGCCTCATCGAGCGGGTTCAGGTGTGTTACCACGGGTAAACGTCCCAGCAGCTCCGGTATCAGGCCAAAACTCTTCAGATCCTGTGCATTGATAAAATGCAGCAGGTTTTTGCGTTGCATATCCTGTTCTTCCTTGTTTACGCTGAAGCCGATGGCATTGGTGTTCACACGCCGTGCGATCACTTTATCGATGCCATCGAATGCGCCGCCACAGATAAAGAGAATATTACGCGTATCCACTTTGATCATTTTCTGCTCCGGATGTTTCCTGCCCCCCTGCGGTGGCACCAGCACTTCCGTTCCTTCCAGCATTTTGAGCAGGCCCTGTTGTACGCCTTCCCCGCTTACATCACGGGTAATGGATGGATTATCTCCCTTTCTCGCGATCTTGTCGATTTCATCCACATACACAATGCCTCTTTCAGCTGCAGCTACATCGTAATTACAGTTCTGTAAAAGGCGGGTCAGCATGCTCTCCACATCTTCACCCACATAACCTGCTTCAGTAAATACCGTTGCATCTACAATAGCGAAAGGAACATTCAGCAGGCGGGCAATGGTTTTTGCCAGCAGGGTTTTGCCGGTGCCGGTTTCGCCTACCATGATGATATTGCTCTTCTCTATTTCTACCTCGTCGGGCTGTTGTTTGTTGGTAACACGTTTAAAGTGATTGTAAACGGCTACTGACAGGATTTTTTTTGCTTCATCCTGGCCGATAATATACTCATCCAGGAATTTTTTGATCTCTGCCGGCTTACGTACATTCAGCTTGAAGCCGGAAGATGACCCGTTATTCGATTCCTGTTTAATGCTCAGTTCCTGTGAAATGATCTCCTGGGCATGCTCCACACAGTTCTCACAGATATGACCTTCCTGACCGGCAATGAGAATTTTCACCTCGTCGCGGCTGCGGCCACAGAAAGAACAGTGTAAATTGGTTTGTTTTGCCATAGTTGCTTTTTTTTCCTTCGCACAAGTGTACCTGAATCAGGACACGTCCTGCCGTCTAATTGTTGCAAAGCTATAAATACTTCGCTTTCTCGCTACATATTTGGTATATGCGGTCCTCAGATCTTCGTGAGCACCTGATCCACAATACCATAGGCCACTGCTTCATTGGCATCCATCCAGTAATCCCTGTCGAAATCCTTCATAACCTGCTCTATCGTCTTGCCACAATTATCGGCGAGTATTTTTGCGCCGAGGTCCTTTGTTTTCCTGATCTGCTCAGCCTGGATCTCTATATCCGCACTGGTTGCCTGGAAATATCCGCCCAGGCTTGGCTGGTGGATCATTACTTCCGCATGAGGGTAGATATACCTTTTACCCTTGGTGCCCACGCTCAGCAGGATGGAGCCCATGCTGGCCGCCAGTCCCATACAAATAGTACTTACGGGGCTCTGGATCAGCTGAATGGTATCATAAATAACCATGCCGCTGGTTACAACGCCACCCGGACTGTTAATATAAAATTTGATCTCTTCTCCTGGTTTATCGGCATCGAGCAGTAATAATTTACTTACCACGTCGCGTGCAGATTTATCGTCCACAACACCCCACAGGTAAACGGCTCTTTTTTCGAAGAACAGTTTTTCCATCTTCTTCATCATAAATCCTGCTGCATCTTCCTGTTTTTCAGGTTTTTGCTCATTTTCATCGTCGTCGTTCATCAGGTAGGGGTTCACTATATATTTTGACTGGATCATCTTATGTTCGGTTTATTGTCTGATACTGATTGATTATTTCTGCTGCGCCTTGCGCGGATTGGTAAGCAGTACTTCGTCTACAAGCCCGTATTCCTTGGCTTCCAGGGCGGTCATCCAGAAATCACGATCGCTGTCTTTGGCGATGGTCTCAGGATCTTTACCTGTATGCGATGCCGTAATGTTATACAGTTCCTGTTTCAGTTTTTTGATTTCCCTTGCGGTGATCTCAATATCTGTAGCCTGGCCCCCGATTGCCCCGCTTGGCTGGTGCATCATGATGCGGCTGTGTTTCAGTGCAGTACGCTTGCCTTTCACACCTGCACAGAGCAGGATCTGGCCCATGCTGGCTGCAATACCGGTACAGATGGTTGCCACATCCGGCCCGATGAACTGCATGGTATCATAAATGCCTAAACCGGCGTAAACGCTGCCTCCGGGACTGTTAATATACATCTGGATATCCCTGGAGCGGTCAGTGCTTTCCAGGAACAGCAACTGTGCGGTTACGATATTGGCCACATAATCATTGATCCCTTCACCCAGGAAAATGATACGGTCCATCATCAAACGACTGAATACGTCCATGCTGGCTACATTCAACGGTCTTTCCTCGATAATATAAGGAGTAAGATTGGTAACATTAGCGTGCTGCTGGTAATTGTGCAGTGTGGCACTGCTGATACCACGGTGTTTTACTGCGTATTGCTCAAACTCTTTTCCAAAATTCATTTGTTTCAATTTTCGCTTTGAAGATAAGTGAATTTATACAGTCAAATATTGTGCAAAGGCTGTTTTACGTCAACTCGTCAGTCGTAAAACCTGGTTCGCGCCAGATCAGGCCTTTAGGGTGCTAACAAAAGAGCCGGCCCTGACAGGCCGGCTCGGTGTATTGCTTGGGATTCAATTAATGGTGGTGATGGTGCAGTTTGGAAGCAAAATCAGCTGCACTGATGCTTTCTTCCTTCGCTTTTACCTGGTTTTCCAGCTGCCCGAACAGTTTTTCGGTACTGATACGGTGGTAGCTGTCCTCAACAAATTTGCGGTCCTGCATCATACGGTTTGCGTAATCTTCTACCCATTGCTGGTTATCACCCAGTGCGCCCAGCTGACCGCCCATGTAGCTGAATAACTGCTGTTTAGCGAATTCGCGGATATCTTCCGGTAATACCTCGATCTTATTGTCTGCTACAACCTGGTTGCTGATCAGGGTCCATTTCAGCTGGTTTACAAAGTTCGGGTACTCGGCTTCTGCCTCTTCGGCAGTTTTAGGCTTCTCGCCACCGGTCTTCAACCAGTTTTTCAGGAAGCTTTCAGGGAAATCCATATGGGTATGGTCTACCAGGTGGTGGTAGATCTGGTCGTGTATCTGGTTGCGCGACTGTTGTGCATAGTAATTCTCGATCTCTTTACGGAGTTCTGCACGGAAGTCGGCTTCGGTCTTGATCTCACTGTTAGGGAAAGCTGCCCCGAAGAATTCTTCGTTCAGTTCCGCTTTTTCTACCAGTCCTACTTTAGTGATCAGTACGTTAAAGTATTTGTCGCCTTCTTCTGCAGTAAGGCCCAGGTCGGCAAGGATCGCTTCTTTTTCCTTCTCTTCAAAAGCTTTTGCGGGCTGAAGTACGAAAGAATCGTTGTTTTTCTTGCCGATCAGCGTTTTACGGAAATCTTCAGTGAAGTATTTAACCAGCAGCGAATTGCTTTTGGTGATGCCGCCTTCAACTGCGTTTCCGTTGGCATCGCTTTCTGTGAAAGTTACGTTCAGTACGTTATCATCGCCGGTAACAGCTTCGGGCTCGGTCATTTTACCGTGACGTACCTGCTGGCGTTCAGCTTCTTCCTGTATCATTTCATCGGTAACGGTTACATTATAACGGGTTACGTTGATTTTGGCAGGATCGATCTCGAAAGAAGGCTTCAGTCCGATCTCGAAAGAGAAAGCGTATTCGCCGGGGTTATTCATATCCAGGCCACTTGCATCATTGTTCAATGGCAGTGGCTGGGCAAATATTTCAAGTTGTTCTTTGCCGAGATAATCATTCAGTTCTTTTTCCACCATGCGCAGTACCTCATCGGTAAATACGCTCTGGCCGTACATTTTCTTTACCAGGCCTGCAGGCACCATTCCTTTACGGAAACCGGGAATATTCGCTGTTTTAGCGTATTTCTTCAGGCTTTGCTCAAAGCCATTGTAATAATCTTCCTTATTCAGGTTTACGGTGAGCTTATCGTGCAGCAAGCCTATGTTCTCGCGCGTAACTGTTGCCATGATTGTGTTTTTATTTCTAAAATTGGGCTGCAAAGGTAGGGGATTGCGGGAAATTCAGCATAAATAGGGGCAATTTATCCTTTACCACAGATGATATTATAATAATATTTAACTTATTGTTGCCTCACGGGAACCACTCAGAATGCAGTGCATCGGTAATCCGGCTTATGCGACTCCGAATGCATGCCTTCCATCCCAGGAACGCTTATTTTCCGCCCGCTTTTTCTGTAGTTTGTACCGGATGCCGGCTTTTTTTGAAAAAATGTCCGCATCTCCTGTAACATCTTTTACGAACCTGCGATAAGATTGATAATAACAACACCGACAACAGCTTTTGGAAAGGACTGAGATAATATCATACAACGAAATCGAGAAATGTAAGAGGGGCGATGCGTCGGGGTATACCGAACTGTATAACAGGTATGCCAAAGAGGTTTATAATACCATTTACCGCCTTGTGAGGCATACGGCGGAAGCGGAAGACCTGCTGCAGGAAACATTTGTATCCGCTTTTCAGTCGATCGACCGTTTTGAACATACGGGTGGCTTCAGGGCCTGGATCAAAAGGATTGCTATCAATAAGTCCATTTCCTGGATGCGCCGGCAGAAAATAAGAATGGTGGAACTGGAAACTTCGGGTGCGGTGGTAGCGGAGGAAGAAGCGATCGATGAAAAAGCTTTCGTGATGCGTGTGGAAGAAGTGAGAAAAGCGATCGACGCTTTACCGGAAGGTTACCGGACCGTAGTTCAGCTATACCTTTTCGAAAATATTCCCCAGGAAGAAATTGGTCAATTGCTCGGCCTGGCGCACAATACAGTCCGGATACAATATCACAGGGCGAAACAAAAAATACTGCAAAACCTAAAACAGGGAGGTTTGTCATGAGTAACGAATTAGAACAGTTTGTCAATAATAACAGGGAGGCATTTGATCATCTCAGCCCGGATCCGGCTATCCTGCAAAGGATACAGGAACGGATGGCGAGCCAGGAACCGGCAGAAGGTCTGGTGGTGAACGAGGAAGGAATGATCACTAAAAAGGAGAACGCTAAACGCAAAGAAGGAATTGTGATCTCTTTCCGCATGTTACGTGTGGCTGCGGCCTGCCTGGTGCTCATCAGCGGTATTACAGTTTTCAGGCTGATGCAAAAAGAAACGCCGGCAGAACAGCCTGTTGCTGCCAATACAACGGCTGCAACACCGGAATCCACGGCAACGGCAACCATTAACCCGCCGCAGGTATTGCCTGAGCAGCCTGAGATCTATCATGATGAAAAGAAACTGCCCGATGTTTCACTGGCAGGGCAGCGACTGGCAGAACGCAGGCAGGTATTATTTGCAAAACTTGCCAATATGCAATCGCCTACAGAAAGACTGAGTGCAGCGGCACAGGTGGCAAAGCTGAGGTCAACCGATAAAGAACTGGTAGATGCCCTGGTACGAACCATGAACAATGATCCCAATACCAATGTTCGACTGGCTGCGCTTGAAGCGCTGGGTCGTTTCCACAGAGAGAAATATGTGAAACAGCAGCTGGTACGTTCACTCAAAAAACAGAAAGACCCGATGGTGCAGATAGAACTGATACAGCTGCTTACGAGGATGAAAGAATCTGCCATCATCGATGAACTTGAAAAAATAACGCAGGATGGAAATACCATGGACGCAGTAAAAGACCATGCCTATTCAAGCATCCTCACATTAAGATCATAAATAAAATCCCCCGATAATGCCCCACCGGTTCATGCATGACGGGCAAGGCATGTCTGATCACTAACAAAATAAAAAGAACAATAATGAAAAAGTACATCGTAACAACACTGGTAGCGTTCGCAGCGCTGGTGTCTGTAAAAGCACAGGAATTCAAACTGGCCAAATCAACAGGCAAGATCGTCATCAATCTTTCTTCCGTAACCGTGGAAGGGTATAGCGGCAATGAAATCATTTTCAGCTCCGATAAAGAGGCCAATGAAAACGACGATCGTGCAAAAGGCCTTCGCCCGATCAGCGGATCCGGTCTTACAGATAATACCGGTCTTGGTATCAGCGTAACAGAAAAAGACGGCGTGGTTGAAGTTACGCAGGTGAGTGCAAAAAATGCGCAGATCAAAATCAAACTGCCTAAGGCAATGAGTGTTTCCTATTCATTCAGCAAAGTGATGAATGCAGGAAAAGGGATCTTTAAAAACCTGGAAAGCGAGATAGATGTATCTGTGCAGTACAACAGCATCCAGCTGGAAAACGTGACAGGACCTCTTGCAGTAAAATCTGTTTATGGCGGCGTAGATGTAAAGTTTGGCGAGAATATCAAAGGCCCTATATCTGTAGTATCTATTTATGGCTATGTGGATGCATCTATCCCTGTTACAACAAAAGCCAACATTAAAATGAGCACTTCTTATGGTGAGATCCTCGCTGCCTCAGATCTTAAGATCGAAATTGAAAAAACCGGCGACATGGTCAGCTATTCAGATAAAGTAAAAGGTAAACTGAATGGTGGTGGCTTTGATCTGTCGCTCACTTCCAACTATGGGAAAGTATATCTCCGTAAAAACTAATTCCTGCTCATCTAAAACCTTGCATTATGAAAAAGATAGCAATGATGATGGTCTGCCTGATCGCACTCGGCGCATCGGCACAGACAACGGTTACACGTTCATACCCCGTAAAACAGGGTCAGCAGGTTGCACTTGATTTCGATTTCCCCAAAGTGGTTAAAGTCAGTACCTGGGATAAAAACGAAGTATATGTGAAAGCAACAGTATCCATCAACGATGGTGAGAACGACAGCGCTTTTGTACTGGAAGATAAAAGTAAAGATGGTGTTCTCAGTATCAGCAACAGGATCAAAGACCGGGAAAGCCTGCCCAAACGATACACCATTATGAGAGACGGCCAGAAACTCGTTTTCAAAACACGGGGTGAAATGAGAGCATTCGGGGATAAAAATGGTATTCGTAATTACTATTCCGAAGGTGTGGATATGGATATCACGCTTGAAATAAAAGTGCCTGCAGGAATGGCCACTGATATCAAAGCAAAATATGGTATTGTTGAGCTGGTTGGTTTCAACGGTCCGGTAACTGTAACTGCAACTTACGGAGGAATCGATGCAACGGTTCAGGAAGCAAATACAGGCAAGTTGTCGGCCACCACAAATTACGGCCAGATCTACAGTAACCTCGACCTGAAGGTCAAAGATTACACGGAAAAGAATTTCTACACTTCTTTTACGGCGGAACCGGGCAAAGGCCCTGCGTATATACTCACATCGAAATACGGCAAGATCTATCTGCGCAAGCCATAAATGATCTCCCCGAAATGAATAAGCGGATACCGGCGATGAGCTGCGGTCCGCTTATTTGTTTTTTGATGCCCTTAAAAATGACACTGCGGTATAAAATATCCGGCTTACTTTTGCCGCGAAGTGAAGCAACTGCTCTCCATCATATTAATCCTGGGAATTTTCCTGCAGCCATTCTACAAGACTATGGCAGTGCAGAGCTTCCGCATCAATCACTTCTATCGTTCAACCGAAAAAGCTGCCGATGGACAGTCATTGATTTTCTGCGGTGTGGAAAGTTCCGTTGAAAAGAAGATCGTTCAGGATGAACACCGAAAAGACCACTCCCCACAAATACAGTCAAACGACTACCTGGTTTTCTTCCAGGAAATTCCGGTTTTCGATTTTTCAATGCAGGCCCTGAATATTGAAAATTTCAGTAACCATCTGCCCGGAATCCTGCTGCAGCGCAGCAAAGGCATTTTTCAGCCGCCACGTTTCATCGGATAATTTATTGTTATTGCCAATGTTGGTCTTATTGCTGTTGGTCGCCTGACCAACATGTATGACAGCACCCGCGTGAAGGTTATAATTTATAGTCAGCTTCAGAAATAGCAGGATCGTGCTGCGCTGAGTCCCCTCCGGGAGACGTCAGCGGCGGCGGGCCGAGCAGCCGGAAGCAATGAGTTCATAGCGGTTTGGAGAATTGAAATGTTTTCCGGACATCTATGATCATGCGGCCAACAATTGAAAAATGATATACAATCTGTAATGGCAAACATTGAATGTGTACTGTTGTTGGTCAGCTACCAACAACAGAAAGCGCTATTCCCTAACTTATCAATCTTATCAAATGAAACCTACTTCAATCATAATTTTAGCTTTAATTATTTTTTCTTCCTGCAAAAAGAACAGCGATCAGCCGGCGGTTAATGCAGGGCTGAAATCTTCGCTCACTCTGCAATTCGACAATATAGCCGGCGCTGCCAATGTGCAGCTGAATACGGGACGTTATACCAATTCGGTCGGCGAAGACTTTACCATTACGATGCTGCAGTATTACATCAGCAATGTGCAGCTGACAACAACCGATGGTACAAAATATGCGGTTCCGCAGGATAGTTCTTACTTCCTCGTGCGGGAAAGCGATCCTGCAACACAGTTCTGTAAACTGAATGTGCCACTTGGAGAATACAGATCTGTTTCGTTTGTGCTGGGTGTAGACAGTCTGCGCAGCACAATGGATGTCAGCAAAAGAACAGGTGTACTCGATCCTGCTGCAACCGGTCATGATGATGGTGGTATGTACTGGGGCTGGAACAGCGGTTATATCTTCTTCAGGATGGAAGGCATTTCCAGTTTTGCACCGGCGGATCCGGCGGGACTGAAAAAATTCCGTTATCATATCGGCGGCTTCGGTGGTTATTCGGCGCCATCGCTGAACAACATCAAAAATATCACACTCGATCTCAGTGCAAACGGAACGGCAAAGGTCCGAGAGGGCAGGAGCAGTAATGTCCATATCATGGTGGATGTATTGAAAATGTTCAACGGCGCTACCGATGTAAGCATTGCAGCCAATCCGACGGTTATGTTTGGCGATTACAGTGCCAGGGTTGCTGCCAATTATGTGCAGATGTTCAGGCATGATCACACCGAGAATTAGTTGACATGGCTGCGGTAGGCTGAACAATATCGCAGCCTTTTTTCCGGAACCAGATTTTTCAGCTTAAACAATTTGTATGCGATCAAGAAAGATCACGATGATTGCTGCATTGGTATTGTTATGTGCCTGCAGTAAAACGGCTATAGATGTATTCACCGGCTTCCGTAAACCTCAACATTTCCCTGAACCTGTTTACCGTGTTGCAGATAACCCCGTGAGCAAGGCTGGTTTTGAATTGGGAAGGAAATTGTTTTACGATGGGATCCTCTCCCGCAATAACCAGGTTAGCTGTGGGTTCTGCCATATCCAGAGCGCGGCATTTACGCACCACGGGCATGATGTGAGTCATGGAATAGACGACCGTCTGGGTAGTCGTAATGCTTCGCCTATCATGAACCTTGCGTGGCGTTCTTCTTTCATGTGGGATGGCGGAATAGGGGACCTTGATCTCCAGCCCATCGCACCGATCACCAACCATGTTGAGATGGATGAAAGCATCGCAAATATATTGGCGAAGCTGCGTAACACCCCCGTCTATCCATCGCTGTTCGAAAAAGCATTCGGGAGCAGGGATATTACAACAGCGCGGGTGATGAAAGCTTTGTCGCAGTTCATGATCATGTGTGTGAGCAGCGAATCAAAGTACGACAGCGTGATGCGTAACCAGACAGGCTTCACCGAAAATGAGAAAGCCGGTTATCAGCTGGTGCAGCAGAAATGCGCCGGTTGTCATAAAGAGCCATTGTTCACTGACGAGTCTTTCAGGGACAACGGTATTGCTGTCGGTTACAACAACGACTCGGGGCGATACGCCGTTACACTGAACCGTGCAGATCTGTACAGGTTCAAAGTGCCATCGCTGCGCAATCTTGCTTATACGGCACCCTATATGCACGACGGTCGTTTCTATAACCTGCAGATCGTGCTGGATGCTTATTCGGGTGATGTACACGATAAGCCCAATCTGGATCCGCTTTTAAAACAGAACGGCGTATTGGGCATTCCACTGAGTACGACAGAAAAAACACAGATCCTGGCGTTCCTCAATACACTTAACGATCATCAGTTCGTGAATAATAAAATGCTGGCTGAGCAATAATGCAGCTTAGTATTTCATCAAATAAACATCATGAAAAAAATAATCATCATTGTTTCACTTTTAATAACGGTTGCACAAGCCTATGCCTGTGATATATGCGGTTGCGGAGCAGGCAGTAACTATCTCGGAATTCTGCCGGAATTCAGTCGCAATATCATTGGTTTGAGATACCGGTATAATGGTTTACAAACGCATATCAGCGGTGGAACTGTCACCTACCTGACAACAGACGAGGTCTACAGATCTGCTGAAATATGGGGCGGTTTTAATATCAGTCATAAGTTTCGTCTTATGGCGGTATTACCGTATCATTTTATTGAAAAGAAAAACCAGGGGCAATCAATACCGAAGAATGGTTTGGGCGATATATCTGTTACGGGCTTTTATCAACTGCTGAATAAGCGCCAGACCATTTCCGGGAACAGGATCCTCGTACAAAGTCTTTGGGTTGGTGGTGGTTTAAAATTACCAACAGGAAAATACAACCCGCAGGATAAGTCGCCCGGCGCTGATAATGCCAATCTTTTCCAGCTTGGAACAGGCAGTGTCGATTTTACAGCCAACGCTATGTATGATCTTCGTCTGCAGGATGCCGGTATCAGCACCACTTTGCAGTATAAAACGAACACAATGAACAGCAATGACTACCGCTATGGCAATAAATGGAACGCGAGCGCACAGCTGTATTACAAATTCAGATTAGGTCATGGTATTTCACTTGCGCCGAATATAGGCATGCAATATGAAAATGCTATGAAAGATAAGGATGGAAAATATGAAGCCGAGGCATCAGGAGGTTATCTTTTAACCGCAGCAACAGGAGTGGAACTGGTTTTGAACAGGCTGGCTATCGGTTCCAACTGGAATACTCCGCTGAATCAAAACCTTGCCAATGGCTTTGTGAAAGCAAAAAACAGGCTGATGGTTCATTTTGCAGTTACATTCTGATGAATACCTGGTATATCATCCGGTAACACGTTGAGTTACCGGATGATTATTGATACTTCTGTTTTGTTCATGCAGGTTTGTTTAAAGCGTTTAAGTTAAGTCCCCGGCAGGGGCAACTGAACAGAGCGTTTTTCAGGCATATTCTAATGCATTCAGATCATTGCGGCGATTTTCTTCCGTTCTCCTAATATCGTGAGACTCACGGCTTTTCTGCAACAAAAAACCAAAATTTGTTTCCAACCTTTTTTGAAAAGCAGACTCTTTATACGGTTGCAATCTTTAAACCCCAAGTATACTGTTTATGAAATGTCTGCTTACAGCTTTAACAAGTCTGTTTTTTATCTCTTTGTCTGCCCAGACCGGTACTGTTTCCGGCAAAATTATTGACAGTGCATCGAAAAAAGGGCTGGCTCTGGTTACCGTTACCGTTTTCCGTGCAAAAGATACAAGCATCGTTACCTACCGGCTGAGCACTGAAAGCGGTGAGTATAAGATCCCCGGCCTTCCCATGAATATCCCGCTTCGCCTGATGGCCACTTATTCCGGTTATGATGCTTTACGGAAAGATTTCATACTTACTGAAAAGGAACCCGCGGTCAATTTCGGAGAGATTGGTCTGACCGGAACTTCCAGGCAGCTGGATGAAGTGATCGTGGTAGCTGAACGGCCACCGGTGGTGATCAAAAAAGATACCATCGAATTCAATGCGTCGGCTTTCAAAACATTACCCAGTGCTTTACTGGAAGATCTTCTTAAAAAATTGCCGGGCGTCATGGTTGATGATAATGGGAATATTACCATCAACGGACAAAAAGTTAATCGTCTGCTGGTAGATGGCAAACGTTTTTTTGGAGATAATCCGCAGATGGCTACACGTAACCTGCCCAGTAATATGATCGATAAAGTGCAGGTAATGGACGACAAGGAAGAGATCGATTTCAATAATGACGGCGATCTGAGCAAGATCGGGAAAGTGGTCAACATTACTTTGAAGAAAGCAATTAAAAAAGCAGTCTTCGGTCGCGTACTTGCGGGGCTTGGGAGTGATGAACGATATGAGACAGCCGCTATCCTCAACACATTCCGCGATACATTGCAGCTGAGTTTGCTGGGTTTTGCCAATAATATCAACCGCTCTTCCTTCAGCACCAAAGACATTACACAGCTGGGTGGTTTTTCAAGAAGCGGCTGGGGAACGATCAACGGGAATGGAAATGCTGCCGGACAACAGGGTTTTACTGTTGACGGATTCTCGCTCGGCGGAACCGGTTCAGGTTTAGCCAGGGCGAATGGACTTGGTTTTAATCTGAATCATTCGCCATCCGACAAAGTGAATTTTTCCTTCAACTACATGTTTGGAAATACGCATAATGATCTCGAACAGACAATCAATACACAACGTTTTTTCGAGGATACTGTAGTGACTGCAAGAACGCTTACAACCAAAACATCAGGTGGACGTACGCATAACCTGGCATCGAGTGGTGGCTGGAAACCGGATTCGCTTACCAATATGACCATCCGTTTGTCTTATGCACACGCAGACCAGTGGTCGGAAGCACCTTCCGTGATCACAACTACCAATAATAAGATCGGTGCGGTAAATAATGGCACTGGTGTATTGACAACGAACGGTTTTTCAGACAGCTATTCTGAAGTTTTCATGTTCTCACGCCGTTCTGCGAAAGTAAAAGCGCGTAACCTGTCCATTACCCAGGTGCTTACCTATAATACAAATCCGCTTTCAAGTATAACCGAAAACCTGAACAGTTATCAATACCCCGTTTTCTCGAACCTTGTATTTCAGCAGCTGCGCGCAACCAATACCCCGACTACCAATGGATATTTATTTGTCAATTACAGTACACCGCTGAGTTCGCGGTTAACATTGAGGCTTAATCCATCGCTCACTTACCAGAAGAACCAGCAGGACGTGATCACTTATGGCAAATACCTCGCATCGGGTAATTACGACAGCCTGAATGTTTCGCTTACCAGCAATCTTGCCCGTGAAATGACGCGCGGTCAGGCAGGAGGCGTATTAAGTTACCGGATCAATAATGTAAATCTTAACGCCGGAGTTGGCTGGTTGCAGCAGTGGATCAATAACAGCTTTACAGGCGGTGCGGGCAGCAGGCTTTATTATTCCAATGTTTTGCTCAACCTGAGTGTTAACTGGAAACGGTTCTCTGTAGGTTTTTCCCAGGACGTAAATGCTCCGGGCATCAACTTTCTGTTGCCGACGCCGGATAATTCCAATCCATTCTTTATCGTGTATGGCAATCCCGGCCTTGCACCAGCCAAACGCAATAACATCAACTTCAACGGGAATATCATAGACGCACGGAAGAATATTAATTTTTACTTCTCGGGCCAGTCGGCCATCACCGATGATGCCGTGATCCAGGCGATAGAACTCGGCAGCAATGGTATTCAGCAGAATAAGCCGGTCAATGTGAGAGGAGTATGGAGCAACTATTTCAATATGGGCTTCAGTAAACAATATAAGAATGCGAAGCAGTTGAATGTTACAGTTTCCGGCGGAACAGATTTCAGCCTGAACAGAACGCCAATACGTTTTAATAATGAAGACAGTCGTCTTACCGGTTTAAGTATCGGCGGAAATGTAGGAGTGGCGCTAAACTGGAACGACCTGATCGAGTTCAGTCCGAGGTACAGTATCAACTCTAACCAGAGTCATTATACAAGCAATGCATTTAACAGCGCTAACATCATACAACAGGTGCTGCAGGGCGAATTCATTGTGCGCATGCCTAAGAAGATCGTATGGGAAACCAACATGTATTACCGTCATCTGAACCAGGTAGCGCCCGGTCTGCCGAAAGCAAGCGTGTATTGGAATGCCGCTGTTACCTTGCTGATGTTCAAACAGGATAAAGGGCAACTGCGCCTGGCGGTATACGATATCCTCAACAGCAATACAAGTGTGGTACGGTTTATCAATACAAATGCGATCACCGATAACAGAACAAACGTGCTGCAACGGTATTTTATGCTGACGTACACTTATAATATCCGCAGCTTTGGCGGGCAGACGACGAAAGTGGGAGGAAACAAAAGCCTATGGAATTTTTGATCAGTACACCGCAATAACAATTGGTACTATTTTCAAACTTTTGGAAAGTTTTAAACTTTCCAAAAGTTGCCTGGTTAAATGCAGGCAGGTTCCTTTCCAAAGAATTTTTTTGCTATTCGATATTGTTAGTCTACTTTTGCGGTAGACTATTAAAAATTATCACTCGTGAATCGGTATTCCAACTGGTATTGTTGTACAAATCGCATGACAGGCATGATGCCTTGTTGTAAGGTTATGCCTTTTGAAAATATTTGTACCGGTTGATCAGCATAAAAAAATTGTATTCTGCAGTTTATGATTCCCCGGCATCCCCGGGGATTTTTTTTTTGAACCAAACAATAACGTCAAATGATACAGATCAGGAATATTTCAAAAACATTCCGGCAGAACAACAAGGTGTTCAGGGCACTGGACGGCATTGATCTTGAAATAGCAGAAGGAGATATTGTAGGAATTATAGGCAGTTCCGGTGCAGGCAAGAGTACCCTGATCCGTTGTGTTAACCTGCTTGAAAAGCCGGATAGCGGACAGGTATTGATCAGGGGGAAAGATCTCACAACCCTTGACAGCAAAAGCCTTGCAAGGGAGCGGAAAAAAATTGGAATGATCTTCCAGCACTTTAACCTGCTCTCTTCCAGGACGGTTTTTGAAAATGTGGCGCTTCCGCTGGAACTGGAGCATGTGCACAAGACGGAAGTCAGCAGAAAGGTAACAGCGCTTTTGAAGCTGGTAGGTCTGGAAGACAAAGCGGCTGCATATCCCGCTAATCTTTCCGGCGGACAAAAACAACGCGTGGCCATTGCAAGGGCGCTGGCCAATGATCCGTACCTGCTGCTTTGTGATGAAGCTACCAGCGCACTGGACCCGGCCACCACACAATCGATCCTGCAGTTGTTACGGGATATTAACCAGCGCCTGAAAATCACCATCCTGCTCATTACGCATGAAATGGAAGTAGTGAAATCGATCTGCAACCATGTGGCTGTGATCGATCATGGAAGGCTGGTGGCGAAGGGCACGCTTGAACAATTATTATCGGGGAACAGTCACCCTGTTCTGAGGCAATTCATTAATACAAATCATATGTCAATACCACAGGAGTTATATAAAGGTGTAAAGGAAAAATATGCCGAGGGCTTGTTCCCGCTGGTTGAAATAGAGTTGAACGGAAATATCCCTTTCGAAAAGCTGATCGATACCATTTATTACCATTTTCAGATTCCATACAAACTGGTGAAAGCTGAAGTGGAATACCTCGGCAAGGCCAATTTCGGCAAATTGTTGCTGCACCTGCTTGGTACAGATAAGAGTAATGAAAATGCGATCCAGTATTTCAATCAGAACAATATTAAAAACACCATCAAAGGATATGCTTGATTCAAATATTTCGTTATTGGCCAAGGGCTTGGGTGAAACCGTTTTTATGTCGTTCGCTTCCTGTTTTTTTGGCTTCGTGCTCGGCTTGCCCGCTGGTGTTGTTTTGTTTCTGACGCGAAAGGGGCAATTGCTTGAACAATCTTTCTATCACCGGTTATTGTCGACCGTAGTGAATGTGTTCCGGTCTATTCCCTTCATCATACTGATCGTATGGATGATCCCTTTTACCCGTACACTGATCGGTACTTCCATTGGCGTATTTGCAGCCCTTGTTCCGTTAAGCATAGGCGCAGCACCTTTCATTGCGCGCCTCGTAGAGAACAGCCTGCTTGAAGTGCCGCAGGGTTTAATTGAAACTGCAAGAGCAATGGGAGCTTCACCATTCCAGGTAATCACGAAACTGTTATTGCCGGAAGCACTGCCATCGCTGATCAACAATGCCACCATTACGCTGATCACACTGGTAGGTTATTCTGCCATGGGCGGAGCGGTAGGCGCGGGCGGACTGGGGCAGGTGGGCTATCAGTATGGTTATATCGGGTACGATGCATTTATCATGAATGCGGTATTGTTGCTGCTTGTACTGCTGGTATTCGCGATCCAGTTCACGGGTGATAAGCTTTCTAAAAAATTCAATCACAGGTAAAAAGTCAAAAATGAAAATACATTCGTCGGTTTATGTTGTTGTAATCGCTGCTGCTTTCTTTCTTGTTTCCTGCGCTTCAAAAAAGAATAATCCCGATTATATAAAAGTGGGGATTGCTTCCGGCCCTGAAATGGGAATTGCTGAAGCTGCGAAAAAAGAAGCAAAAGAGAAATATGGTTTGGAAGTAGAGCTGGTTTCTTTCAGCGATTATGTATTGCCGAATGAAGCCCTCCATCTCGGAGACATTGATGTGAATGCTTTTCAGCATGTTCCTTACCTGAATGAACAATCGAAACAGCGTGGTTATAAACTGGCAGTGCTTGGAAATACATTTGTGTATCCGATCGTTGCCTATTCCAAAAAAATAAAAAACACCTTGGAACTGCAGAATGGCAGCACGATCGCGATCCCCAATGACCCAACCAACGGTGGCCGGTCTTTATTACTGCTGCAGAAAAACGGCCTGCTGAAACTGAAAGATAACATTGGCCTGTTACCGAAAGTAACAGACATCGTAGATAATCCCCGGCAGTTAAAGATCCTGGAAATAGAAGCCCCACAATTGCCACGTGTGCTCGATGATAAGGAAGTTGCCATTGCCATCATCAACAACAATTTCGCAGCACAGGCAGGATTAAATGCTGACGAGTACGGAATTTTCAAAGAAGATAAAGAATCACCTTATGTGAATGTAATTGTGTCGAGGGATGATAATAAGAATGAGGAGAAGGTGAAGAAGTTTGTAAAAGCATACCAGTCGCAGGCGGTGGCAGATGCGGCGGTTAAATTGTTTAAGGGTGGTGCGGTGAAGGGGTGGTGAACATGTGTCAGTGTTGTGGTTGCTGGCTGGCCGCACCGGTGGAATAGTGATATTATGAATGTCTAATCAACTGGTTATTAATCAGGTTAATGAATAGCGCTTTATTTGATAATTATAATGATCAAATTGTATATTTTTTGTAATTTTGATTAGAATAGTTATCATTTTATGACGCCAATATCAATCAAAGATATCAAGCTGGAAATCGGAGAGCTTATAAGATTACGCCGGAAACAACAACATCTTTCCCAGGAAGAGTTGGCAGAAAAAATGGGTGTATCGAGGATGACGATCCAGAAACTGGAAGCCGGGAAAAATGCTACTGTCGACACGTTGCTTAAAGCGCTTCGCCAGTTCGATCTCCTTGAACATTTTAAAGAAATGGTCGATAATCAAAAGAATAGTCAATCTTATCCGTCCTTATACTAATGTCAAAAAACAACATTATTGAAATATATGCTTTTGATCAGGAAATAGGTAAGCTTGGTCTGGATCCGGATCGGAGGGCTTCGTATTTCCAATACAACCCTGAATTTCTGAATTCGGAAAAATACACAAGGATTTTCCCATTGCTGATCCGCAGGATAAAAGAAGTACAGTTGTTCGACAGGTATAACAGCAACACTTTTCGCGGATTACCACCACCTTTTGCGGATTCTCTGCCCGATCTTTTCGGCAACATTATCTTTAAGGCATGGCTAGAAAATACCCATAAAGACTTTAACCAGATTTCTGTACTGGAACAATTATGCTATGTAGGTAAAAGAGGCATGGGCGCACTGGAGTTTGCGCCGGCAAAAAAAATCCCTGAAGGCACTACGATAGATCTGACAGAAATAATCGAAGTAGTAAATCAGGTACTCGAAAATAAAAACAATGTGACGGGGCAGGGGCTGGATACTACATCCTTGATCAACATTTTCAAAATAGGAAGCTCTGCAGGAGGCGCAAGGCCAAAGATCCTGATATCGCAGGACAAAACTACCGGCCGTATTATTCCGGGCGACCTGGTGTATTCAAATGATTATGATCATTACCTCATTAAACTAGGTATTGATAAAGATGTTTCTTACAGCAGGGAAACGATTGAATATGTTTATTACAGGATGGCGGTTGATGCCGGTATAGAAATGATGCCGTCGCGGATGATTGATGAGAGACATTTCGCAACACTTCGGTTCGACAGGGTTGACGGAAGAAAAAAACATATACTGACGGCTTGTGGCATGCGTGGCTGGGATTTTGAAGATCCGCAGGTGTCGGCCTATGAAAACCTGTTTGATCTGGCCTTATATCTCAAATTGGAGCAGCGTGATATTGATCAGCTGTTCCGGCGTATGGTATTCAATCTTGTATTTGCAAATCACGATGATCATCTGAAAAATCATGCTTTCATTTACGACGAAATAAGCGACCAGTGGCGATTGGCTCCCGCGTATGACATTACCTATTCACTCAATCCGCTGATCAACTTTACCCAGACATCCAGGGCCTTATCCATAAACGGGAAACGGACCAGTATAACAAGAGCTGATGTTAATAGTATAGCCGAAAAGTACACGATCAGCAGGGCAGACTCTGTCATGACAGGTATACAGGATCTCACAGCTGCCTGGCCGGTATATGCAAAAGAATACAGCATTTCTGAAAATGTGGTACGCGCTATTCAGAAGAGTTATTGGATGCAATAAGAAGCAGGAATTATGTGGGAGTAAGAATTTGCAGTGCAAATAAAAAAAGTGAGAGCTGCTCTCACTTTTTTTGTGCGGATGATAGGGGTCGAACCTACATGCCTCGCGGCGCTAGATCCTAAGTCTAGTGCGTCTGCCAATTTCGCCACATCCGCAACACGGGTCGCAAAAGTAAGGATTTTGGCAGAATTACGCGCAACAGCCGGAATGTTTTAGCCTACCACCTTTCCGCTTCTTCCGTTCTCTGGCTGTTCTGCCTTGCTTGCGGATGCGGATGATTTCTTTGCCTGTTATTGTTGTCTGACCTGTCGGAACCGCGGAAATTACGGCGCTGGCCGTTGTTACCATGATTGCGCTGACGATGCCTGTTGTCCGGTTTTTGCGGTAATGACTTTTTGATGTGGACGAGAGATGTGTCGGCCATTGCATACGGATGGTCGTTCACAAACGGGATCGTGATGCCGATCAGTTTCTGGATATCCCGCAGGTATTCTTTTTCCTCCGTATCGCAGAAGGAAAATGCAATGCCTGAAGCGCCTGCACGTCCTGTACGGCCGATACGGTGCACATAAGTTTCAGGAACATTTGGCAGTTCGTAATTGATCACATGCGAAAGGTTATCTACGTCGATACCGCGTGCCGCAATATCTGTAGCTACCAGTACCCTGGTTGTGCCGCTTTTGAAATTCGTTAATGCCCGCTGGCGTGCATTCTGTGATTTATTACCATGGATCGCTTCTGCTGTGATGCTGGCTTTCTGCAGGTCTTTCACCACTTTATCCGCACCGTGTTTGGTGCGTGTAAATACCAGTACGCTTTTGATGGCAGGATCTTTCAGTACATGTATCAGCAGTTGTTTTTTGTCGTTTTTCTCTACAAAATAAACAGCTTGCTGAATGGTCTCCGCTGTTGATGAAACCGGCGTCACTTCTACTTTCTGCGGGTTGGTAAGAATGGTATTTGCCAGTGATGCGATCTCGCCCGGCATGGTTGCGGAGAAGAACAGGGTCTGCCTTTTCGCAGGAATGCGGGTAATTACTTTTTTCACATCATGGATAAAGCCCATGTCGAGCATACGGTCTGCTTCATCCAGTACAAAATGAGTGAGCTGGTTCAGTTTGATATAACCCTGGTCCATCAGGTCCAGCAGTCTGCCTGGTGTGGCGATCAGTATATCCACGCCCTGTTTCAGTGCTGTGGTCTGCGGTAATTGCGATACGCCGCCGAAGATCACCAGGTGTTTCAGGTTGGTATGTCTGCCATATGCCGCAAAGCTTTCGTCTATCTGGATCGCCAGCTCGCGGGTTGGTGTAAGGATCAATGCCTTAATGCCTCTCGGATGATTACCTGCCTGGCGCTCGTTGTAGAGCAGTTGCAACACGGGAATGGCAAAAGCAGCTGTTTTACCGGTTCCGGTCTGCGCACAACCCAAAAGATCGCGGCCCTGTAATACTACAGGTATGGATTGTTGCTGTATGGGCGTAGGTGTAGTGTAACCTTCTGTCTTCAGTGCCTGTAAGATAGGATCGATCAGGCCTAATTGTTCAAATGTCAATGAAAATAAATTTAATATAAACTCAGCTGAAATAGAATCAGATGATATATGGTCTGCACTTTATTTACCCGGGGAACTTTGTCACGGAAGGAGATCCGGGAGCGGCAGAAGCCGATATGAATACCACAAAGGTAGCACAAATAATATTAATGCAGTTATTGCGATTGTAAACGATTCGTTATCAATAGTTTTCTAAACGGAGAGTAGTGCAACAATGCTTTCCAGGTATTGCTGATCAATGGTGTCGAACTGGTCCAGCTCATCACTGTCCACATCCAGCACGCCTGCCACTTCTCCATTCCTGAATAAGGGTATTACAATCTCTGATCTTGACAGGCTGCTGCAGGCTATATGCCCCGGGAATTTTTCCACATCCGGCACGATCAGCGTTGCTGCCTGCGCCCAGCTGCTGCCGCAAACGCCGCGGCCTTTACGGATCCTGGTACAGGCTACCGGTCCCTGGAATGGTCCGAGCACCAGCTCGTCTTCCTTCACAAGATAAAACCCTACCCAGAACCAGCCGAACTGTTCTTTCAGGGCCGCTGCCACATTCGCGAGATTGGCTATCACATCATTCTCGCCCTCCAGCAATCCTTTGATCTGGGGTATGAGCGCTTGGTATTGTTCTTCCTTACTTCCTTTCAATATATTCAGGTCTTCTGCCATTGAATTGATCGTTAAAATCTTTTTTAAAATATTTGCTACAGGTATTTGCCCACAACAGGCAGCTTACGGAATTCCTTCCGTTCTACCTGCAGGATGAACCAGGAAAAGGCAAACAGGAACAAGGTTCCGGTACCAAGTTTGAACCATAACGGTCCGTAAAAATACGTAATGCTTTTTTGCAGCAGGAAAAGCAGCACCACGATCACCATATACGCTACCAGTTTTTTCGTGGCATAGGGGATACGGTATTCCTTTTGCCCCCAGCGATAGCTGACCACCATCATACTGCCATAACAAAGAAAGGTTGCCCACGCACAGGCCATGTAACTGAAATACGGAATGAACAGCCAGTTGATCACCAGTGTTACCGCCGCTCCGATCAGCGTGATCCAGGCGCCGGCCATGGTTTTATGCCCGAGCTTGTACCAGACGCTGAGGTTATAATAAATCCCCAGGAACATATTCGCGAGCAATAATATTGGTACCACTTTCAGGCCGGTCCACATTTTCGGGTTACGGATGAACTGTTTCCAGATGTCCAGGTACAACACCACCGCAAGGAACATAAAGCATAAAGTGATCACAAAAAACTTCATCACACGGGCATAGATCTTCGGTGCATTGGCATCTTCTGCCTGCTTAAAGAAAAACGGTTCTGCTCCCATGCGGAATGCCTGTACGGCCAGCGTGATCAGGATCGACAATTTATAACAGGCTGAATAAATACCCACTTCTGCTTTTGCTGCTGCCACACTGCTTACCGGTGCCCACCAGCCCAGCATGATCCGGTCGAAAGTTTCATTGATCATACCCGCAAAACCGGCAAGGATCAATGGCATGCCATAACGCATCATCTCTTTCCATAACGTGGTATCCAGTTTCCAGCGGAAGCCCAGTAATTCGCGGCTTAACAGCAGCAGCGTAACACCATTCTGGATCACATTGGCCACCAGTACATAACCCACAGCCCAAGTGGGATCAAAGTAACGCGCTATCCAGTGTGAAGGATTGTCCTTTACCAGCGTTGGACAAACACTCAGGAAAAAATAGATACTGATGATATTGATCAGGATGCCACCCACTTTGGCAATGGCAAATTTAACAGGCCGCCCGTCCTGGCGAAGTTTGGCGAATGGAATGGTACAAAGTGCATCGAGTGCGATGGTGACGGTTGCCAGTGTCAGGTATTCGGGGTGCTCTGTGATCTGCAGCAGCACTGTCAGGGGGCCGCGCAGGAACAGCAGTGCAACACTCAGCACAATCGTACTCAGGATCAGCGAAATACTGGTGGTGCTGTAAACGGCATTCTTGTCGGATTTGTTCGCAAAGCGGAAAAAAGCCGTTTCCATGCCATAGGTAAACACCACATTCATAAAAGGAATGAATGCGTATACGATCGACATCTCGCCGTACTGTACATCGGAGAATTTGAACGTAAGGTAGGGCGTAAGCAGGTAATTGATGAACCTCGCTGCGATGGAACTTACCCCATACCATAATGTCTGCCCTGCTAATTTCTTGATACCACTCAACGAATTACCCTGTTTATAAAAATGAAAGAATATACGTACCGGCCTGCTAAAGTAACAAATGTTCCCGTCAGGGATGGAAATCTACCGGAGGTTTATCATTGTTTTCACTTCCCGGCGGCCCGAAACGCGGGTCTTTCAGGAAGACCGAATCGGTCAGCGTATAGAGAAATGCCGTGAGCTGGCCGATTTCGAAGTTGGATAAGGGCAGTCTGTTACGCAGCAGGCTGTCTGTATTGGGCATCACCGTCATGGTTTTCCGGTAATGCTCAAAAACCTGCAGCAGAGAAAAGAAGCGGCCATCATGACCATAAGGGAATGTGCGCCCGACATTTCTGAGGCTCGGAACCCTGAATTTCAGTGAATCTGCGCTTTTGCCTGTGATCTTCATACGGCCGTCATCTTTCAGGTATGGATCTGAGGTGAGGCCGGTATTGCGGTAAGAGAAGTCTGTAAAGAATGGTTCTGTATGACAACTGGTGCATTTCTTTTTAAAGATCTCGTAACCCAGTTTTTCCGGCAGGATGAATGTGTCTTCGCCCCGCATGACGCGATCATATTTGCTGTTGCTGCTGACGAGTGTAAGTACAAACTGGCTCAATGCCCTGGTAATACGCTGTGTGTTGATCGTTTCATCACCAAAGGCCGAACGGAATTTCTGCCGGTAATTTTTATCGGCTTTAAGCTTTCTGATAATGTTCTCGATCGTTTCGGCCATTTCATTCGCTGCGGTCATCGGCGCAAGCGGCTGCAGGTCCAGGTGGTTGATCCCGCCGTCCCACATGAACTCTTTCTGCCAGGCCAGGTTGAAAAGTCCGGGCGCATTTCTTGTGGTGAGACTATTATTAAATCCGTGACTGAGATTGTGATCGTAGCTGTTGAACGCCCCGAACTGCTGGTGACAGCTGCCGCAGGAAAAATTGCCGTCTTTGCTCAAGCGACCGTCGTAGAACAGTTCCCTGCCCAAAGCAATTCCTTCGCGGGTGAGCGGGTTGCTTTTAAAATCATACACAGGCTGCGGCCAGCCTTTGGGAATGTTGAATGCTACAGGCGTGGGCCTGAAATAATTGTCTACGTTCACCCAGCCGGCACAGGCGAGTACCAGCAGTATCATGATCCATATAGTAGCGCGCATTTTCATGGTCTGGCAATGCTGAACATGGTGCTGTAATTATCTGCCAGTTGCATGGCCAGTTCGCCGGGACTATGGCATACAGGCGTACTGCTGATCCTGATCTTGTTTTTGCCGGAGAACCAGGCATTGATGTCGGCAATGACTGTTATGTTTTGCTGGTTCATGCCATCCGGTAAATGCAATTGAACGGTACGCGTAGTATTATTTTCATCGCGGTAGCCGCCCACATGATAAGTGAACTGTCGTCCGGCAATATGTGAAGCGGGGGAGCTGCCTTCCAGTTTTGCCATTACATAACCGCTGTTCCAGGTCCAGAACATGCCATGTAACGGATCCAGCGCGCCGGTCTGAACGCCGGATACATTCCTGATACTGTCTACGCCGATCACAAATGAGATCATGGCCACCGGAAAGCCCGGATCTTTCAGTGCGATCACCTGCGAAGCACTGTCGGCAGCATCAATGAGATAATGTTCGTCGGAAAGGCTAACACTTCTGCCATCGCCGGAAACAGCTTTGATGCGGGAGATATAATATTTAAAACGATAAGGAGTAACGGTATCTCCGTTACGAAGCACGTAGGTATTGCCGGGTATCAATACTTCATTCCCTGCACGATTCTCGAAACGCAGGACGATGCCGCCAGGTTCAGGCGATCGCCAGCCAGCCAGCAGCAGGAGGCAGAACATGGAGGCGATCAGTTTCATGAAAGGTCGTTTTTATTGATTTTACGGCGAAGCGCTTTGGTAAAAGTATTTCGTTTTTTGCTTTCAATCCTTTTCTCAACAGCTGCTTTCGTGGGTTTTGTGGCCCGCCTCACTTTCTTTTGTACCAGTGCCGCTGCAAGCAGTTGGTTCATTTTCCGGATCACTTCCTGTTTATTGCCGAGCTGTGTTCTTTCCGACTGTGATTTTACCAGCAGGTAACCCTCGTCTGTAATACGTGTTGCCAGTTTGCCGGCAACCCGCTCTTTCTGCTGTTCGTTGAGCAATTGAGAGGACTGTACATGCCAGCGGCCTTCCACCATGGACTCTACCTTGTTCACATTCTGACCGCCTTTACCGCCGCTTCTTGCTGTCTGGAAGAGGATTTCCGGTGTAATGTCTATCTTCATTTTAATAAAGTTCGTACAAAAAATGTTAAGGTGATATGAGAATTGTAGTACAGCGTGTAAGCGAAGCTTCGGTAACGGTAGCGGGAAAAATAACAGGCGAGATCGGCAAAGGGTTAATGGTACTGCTTGGTATTGAAGATGCAGATACGGATGAAGATATCCGCTGGCTGAGCGGCAAGATCACAGGTCTTCGGATCTTCGATGATGAAAATGGTGTGATGAACCTCGGCATAAAAGAAGCAGGCGGCGACATTCTGCTTGTGAGCCAGTTCACCTTACATGCCAGTACAAAAAAAGGGAACAGGCCTTCTTATATTAAAGCGGCCAAACCTGATATTTCCATTCCTATGTATGAAAAAATGATCGCGCAGCTGGAAATGGATCTCGGCAAAAAGATCGCTACCGGTATCTTCGGCGCCGATATGAAAGTGAGATTGCTGAATGATGGCCCTGTGACCATCTGCATCGATTCGAAAAACAAAGAATAACTGAAAATACATGACAATAGAACAAGCACAGCTGGATGTTGATCAGTGGATCAAAACCGTTGGTGTCCGCTATTTCGGCGAGCTGACCAATCTTGGTATTTTAATGGAAGAAGTAGGTGAACTGAGCCGCCTGATGGTTCGCAAATACGGGGAACAATCCTTTAAGCCGTCAGATACAGGAAAAGAACTGGCAGATGAAATGGCCGACGTTTTATGGGTGCTGCTTTGCCTCGCCAACCAGACGGGCGTAAATCTCACCGAGGCGCTGGAACAAAACTTCCGGAAAAAGAATATCCGCGATGCTGAAAGGCATAAGAACAATGAAAAGCTCGGTTGACAACAATTAAAAACGGGATGCAAAACTGCATCCCGTTTTTAATTGTTATTTTGAATTGATCTTACGGGAACAGGCTCTTCTCTTTCGCCATTTTCTCCACCTCTTTCACAGTTCTCGGCGCGCCGGCAGACAGGTTTCTGTAGCCGTCTTTGGTGATCAGGATATCATCTTCGATCCTTACCCCGATGCTCCACCATTTTTTGTCGCATTTACTGTTTGGCGGGATATAAATGCCGGGTTCTACGGTAAGAACAACACCTTCAGACAGAACATTCGGTCCCACATCGTGCACATCCAGCCCCAGGTGATGCGAAGTGCCGTGCGGGAAATAAGCGCGTGCCTCTGATTCTGTGGAAATGATACCCAGCTTCATCAGCCCGCGTGCAATGACGCTTGCAGCTGCCATATGAGGTGCGCGGAAAGAATTGCCTGGTTTGCAGGCCGCAAAACCTGAGTCCTGGGCTTCGAGTACCAGTTCATATATGACCCTTTGTTCATTGGTGAATTTGCCGTTTACCGGAACAGTACGGGTTACGTCTGCCGTGTAACCGTGGTATTCAGCAGCACAATCGCTCAGCAGCAGATCGCCGTCTTTCATCAGTTTCAGGTTCGTTTCATAGTGCAATACGCAGCTGTTTTCGCCTGAACCGTTAATGCTCGGATAGCCGGGATATTCAGAACCGTTCTTTTTGAAAAAGTATTCCATGATAGCCTGGGCCTGGTATTCGGTCATGCCGGGTTTTACAGCTCTGATCACTTCATTATGACCTTCAACGCTCATCAGCGTAGCTTTTTCGATCAGTGCGATCTCTTCCGGCTGCTTGATGCCACGCAGTGTGCTGAAAATGGTTTGTGTGGTTCTTGCTGCGATCGGTTTTTTGTAAGTGGTGAGTGCACTGTCTACTGCCTGCGCCATCCTGGAAAGCGGGTCCATACCGCCGCGGCCGTAATATCTGGACAGGATATTTTCTGAATAGAGCGTAGTCAGTACTGAATCGTATTTGCTGAAATCAACCGTTGAAAAATTGAACTGGTTGTGAACGAATACGTTCTCGAATTTATAACGGGCGGTCACGCCTTCCACGCCCAGGATCTTGCCGGTCCACATTTCCTGCTGCGGATTGCGCGGCTGCACAAACAGGAATTCAGTGCCTGTTTTGCCAAGTATGGTTACCGGTGTCTTGAACAGCAGCAACAGGGAGTTGGGTTCGTTGAGGCCGGTCAGGTAATAAAAATTCTTATTCTGGGAATAGAGATAGCTTACATCGTTATTCCGGTTACGAACCTGTGCGGCGAAGAATACACCCACAGAATTGGCAGGCATTTTTTCCTTAACGGCAGCCCGGCGGCCGGCATGAAATTCAGGAGAGAGATAATCGTCAGGGTAGTCGCTTTTCTGCTGCGCCAGCAGACCAACAGGGGCCAGCAAGAGCGTCAGGCAGAGTGCCGGCAGTAGTTTTCTAAGCATGTTTAATTGAGTTTTGGATCGCTAAAGCTAATTTTTTTATCGGATCGGTATGTATTTTAGTGATGAACGACATAATCCGGCAAGGCTATCGGCGTAATGATTGCTGCTTATCCCATATTTTTGCGCTCTTATGAGCATGCAACAAGAAAATAAATTCCAGGCGATCATTTCGCACGCCAAAGAATATGGCTTTGTATTCCCCAGTAGTGAGATCTACGACGGCCTCAGCGCTGTGTACGATTACGGTCCTTACGGCAGTGAGCTGAAAAAGAATATCCGTGATTACTGGTGGAAAAGCATGACCCAGATGCACGACAATATCGTTGGCATCGATGCCGCCATCTTTATGCATCCGACAACCTGGAAAGCCAGCGGTCACGTTGATAATTTCAGTGACCCGATGATCGATAACCGCGACAGTCAGAAGCGCTACCGCGTAGACCATCTCCTGGAAGCCCATGCAGAAAAGCTGGAAGCGGCCGGAAAAAAGGAAGAAGCAGATGCGGTGCTGAAGAAAATGGATCAGTTGCTTGCAGCTGAGGATTATGCAGGCCTGAAAGATCTGATCGCAGCAGAGAAGATCGTATGTGGCATCAGCGGTACCGGAAACTGGACCGATATCCGTCAATTCAACCTCATGTTCTCCACGCAGCTGGGTTCAGTTGCAGAGGATGCAGATACCATTTACCTGCGCCCGGAAACGGCACAGGGTATTTTTGTGAACTTCCTGAACGTGCAGAAAACAGCCCGGATGAAAGTGCCTTTTGGTATTGCCCAGACCGGTAAAGCTTTCCGTAACGAGATCGTGGCCCGCCAGTTCATTTTCCGCATGCGGGAATTCGAGCAGATGGAAATGCAGTTCTTTGTACGCCCCGGCACACAGATGGAATGGTATAACTACTGGAAGGAAGCCCGCCTGAAATGGCATACCAGCCTGGGGATACCGGCAGAAAAATACCGTTACCACGACCATGTAAAGCTGGCGCACTATGCCGATGCCGCACTGGATATCGAATATGAATTCCCGTTTGGCTTCAAGGAAGTGGAAGGGATTCACAGCCGCACCGATTTCGATCTGAAAAGCCACCAGGAATACAGTAAGAAAAAACAGCAGTATTTCGATAATGATGTGGATCCGGCAACCGGCAAGCCTTATGGCAACTACATTCCTTATGTGATTGAAACCTCTATTGGTCTCGATCGTATGTTCCTGCTGGTAATGAGCCATGCTTACGAAGAGGAAGTGCTCACAAAAGAAGATGGTACTCAGGAAACAAGGGTGGTCATGCATATCCCGCCGCAGATAGCACCGAATAAACTTGCTATTCTGCCACTGCTGAAAAAAGATGGCCTGCCGGAGATCGCGCGTGAGCTGATGGACGAATGCAAGCCTTTCTTCAAATGCTTCTACGAGGAAAAAGATGCGATCGGAAGACGTTACCGCCGCCAGGATGCGATCGGAACGCCTTTCTGCGTAACCATCGATCACCAGACCAAGGAAGACCAGACCGTAACCATCCGTTACAGGGATTCCATGAAACAGGAGCGTGTCCACATCAGCAAAGTGAAAGAAATAGTGCTCGGAGCTATTGCCTGATCCATTCAGGTTCATGTATAAAAAAGCCGGTTGGCCGGTCGGGATAAACCGACGGCTGACCGGCTTTTTCTTGTCGGTTTTTTACCCGTAGAGTTCGAAATGAATATCTTTTTTGTCGTAGCCGAGATCCTGTAAACGCTGGCGTGCTTCATCGATCATGTTCTTCCAGCCGCAAAGGAAAAAACTGGCCGGGTTCTTTTCGGCCTTCAGAAGTGTTTCATACACACCATGCACATAACCTTTGTATTCGCCGGAACTTACCTGTTCTTCCCTCGAAAAAACCGGGTGGTAGAAAAAGCCGGGTTCCTGCTGCTGCAGTGCTTCCATTTCGTTCCTGTAAAGTGCGTCTCCGAATGTACGGCAGCCAAAGATCAGGTGGATATCGCGGTGCGGGATGTTGTTATGATGGATGAAGTTGACCATGGAGCGGAAAGGTGCAATGCCCGTGCCGGTACAAACCAGGAACAGGTCTTTTTCCAGCGAATCCGGCAATGTAAAAACACCCTGCGGTCCACGCAGTAATAGTTCTGAGCCCTCCTTCACTTCGCGGAAAAGATAATTGGTACCGGCGCCGTCTTCGAGTAATACGATCACCAGTTCAATCACATTGGTGCCGTCAGGTGCGGAAGCGATCGAATAACTGCGCCACCGTTTGTTCTTTTTTTCATGGATCGGCAGGTCGAGCGTAACAAACTGGCCGGGCTTGAAATCAAAAACATCCAGCTCCGGAATCTCGATCCAGAAATGCCAGGTAGCAGGTGTTGCCCGGTCTATCCTGATGATCCTGCCGGTGCGCCATGGTTCAAGCATTGTTGCAGTTTTACACAAGATAATCAAATGCCTGTAGTAACGAGGCCGTTGGTGCATAAAAAAAGCGCCGGGGTTACCGGCGCTTTTATCGTAATAAACGGATGATTTATTTAGGATCCAGTGCTTTTTTGATCCTGTCTGCAACATCCTGCAGGTGGTAACGGCTCATTTTGTCCGGAGCTGTTTGTGCAGCTGCGGTTACTTCAGTCTGCAGAGACCTCAGTACACCTCTTGCTACAGAAGTAACATCTGTATTTTTGGTGTTGGTGAAAGCTGCTGCAAAACCGGCAGGCAAACCGGAAACCTGTGGTGTTACAGGGTTCAGCAGGGAAGCCAGTTTCTCAACATAAGCTTTCTGCAGGTTTCTCCTGTAAGTATCGATCGGCTTTTTGGTAGTGAGTTCGCTCCAAACGCCTTTCTTCACATCCTCCATCATTTCATCAACAGTGTAAGTGCCTGCGCCGAAACGATCGGTGCTTGCAACCAGCCTGAAGAGACGACCGCCATCGAGCAGGCTGTTCAGTACATTCGTCTGGATAGTCTGCAGCCTTTCGCTGGTAGCCGGTGTTGAGATCTTGTTGAGTATGTTTTTATCCAGCAACCAGGTTGGTGTTTCGAACAGTTGTTTGTTCAGGAAGTTCACCGCTTCTTTCTGGATTGCTTTAGGTGTAGCTTCATACACATCGCCAGGTTGTTCTACGCTTTTGAAAGTTTCGTAAACACCACCTACGTTTTTGGTCACATGGCCCATGTAACGGTTAAACTGACCAGTGAGCTGTGTGTACATTTCGCTCAGGTTATCATAATGATCACCTTCTTCTTTTGTCCACTCAGGTAAGCCTGCCAGTACGCGTTTCAGGTTCTTGATACCATATTCGCTTGCTTTTACGCTGTTGTCTGACAGGTCTTCGCTTTGTGCACGTGGATCAGGGTTTCCGCCTTCGCCACCGAACCAGAGGCGTGGATTGGCTGCCAGGCGCTCGATGATCCATTTGTTGTTGATCAGCTGGTCTTTTTCTTCATCAGATTCGCCGGTGTATTTGTAACCCCACTCGATAGCCCATTTATCGTAATCACCGATACGTGGGAAAAGCCCTGCTTCGCTGATATTATCTTCAGGTTGTGCTACATAGTTGAAACGTGCATAGTCCATGATAGAAGCGGTATGACCGTTGGCTTCAACCCATGCTTTGTTACGCAGGTTCTCTACCGGGGTTTTGCTGCTGCTTCCCATGTTGTGACGCAGACCGAGGGTATGACCCACTTCGTGGGAAGATACGAAACGGATCAGCTGGCCCATCAGTTCGTCATCGAACTTCATTTTGCGGGCTTTGGGATCTACTGCTGCAGTCTGGATCATGTACCAGTCGTGCACCAGCTTCATTACGTTATGGTACCAGCCGATATGGCTTTCCAGGATCTCGCCGCTGCGTGGATCGTGCACCTGCGGGCCATAAGCGTTCTCGATATCAGAAGCGAAGTAACGGATCACAGAGAAACGTGCATCTTCGAGGCTCATGGTAGGATCGTTCTCAGGCCATTCTTTGGCAACGATCGCGTTTTTGAAACCGGCTTTCTCGAATGCTTTCTGCCAGTCGTTCACACCTGCGATCAGGTAAGGACGCCATTGTTTAGGAGTAGCAGGATCGATATAATACACGATTTGTTTGGCAGGTTCTACCAGTTCGCCGCGTTTGTATTTGTCCATGTCTTCCGGTTTAGGCTCGAGTCTCCAGCGAACGGCAAAAGTCTGCCTGTCCACTTTCTGCTGGTCGTCGCTGAACACAACAAAACGGTCAGCGAAATAACCTACGCGTGAATCGAACAGCCTGCGGTGCATAGGCACTTTCGGCAGGATGATCATAGAGGTATTCAGTTCGAGGGTAATAGCGCCTGCGTTACGTGCTGCTGGCAGGGAAGGAGTAGACGGTGCGCCCGGTGTAGGTGCGCCGAATCCGCCGCCGGCAGATGCGCTGTATGTTTTAACGGTCTTGATCTCGGTATTGAGCGGGTAAGTGTTGATGCTCTGGATGTACGACCTGTCGGCAGCCAGCATGGTCAGTCCGAAAGAACGTTTGTCGTTTGCATCGAGGCCAACGATCTGATTATCGCCTTTAAAGAAGTCGGTAACATCGATCACCACGCTGCCGGAATCCTTGCCGAAAGCTTTGATATCGAAAGCTGCCGCGATCGGATCGAGGTAAGAATTGTTCACTGCTTTGGAGATGGCAGTGGTAGAATCGGCACGACTGATCAGGGTAACAACGCGGATAAAGATGTTGTTGCTGGGCCCTTTTTCGAATTTCAGGCTTTGTTCGTTGATTTCTTCACCACCGTATTTACCCCCGCCGCCCGGTACTTTGGTAAAACGGGTTACCGCAAGGATTTCGCGGTTGAGGACAGAGTCTGCGATCTCAAAGAAATACCTGTCGTCCACTTTGTGAACCGTGAACAGGCCTTTTTTGGTAACAGCCTTGTCTGTGATCACTTCCCTGTAAGGGCGGGGGCCTTGCCTCATGGTCATATTAGCCCCTCCTGGTAGTCCACCGCCGGGTCTGCCGGCAGGGGCCGGAGCCGTGGTATCGCGCTGCTGGGCCATGGCCAGGGTTGTGGCCAGTAACGCAGCAGTAACAAAATACTTTTTCATAAGCGTATGTAAATGATTTCAATAATCGCTAAAGATAGGGGATATTCGGAATTGATATTTCAGAGAATGACGAGTGGGATGAATGGAAAAATTTATAAAACGAATCGGTAAAAATTCTTGCGTTGCAACGTTTTTAACACTTACCTTGCCAGTCCTGGAAATAGCCTATTTTCTATTAACTGAAACGTAATTTGCTGCTTCCGGGAAAATAGTTAATTTGTAACCCCTTTCGAAACTTTTGAAGATTGTTTTTAGTTTTCAAAACAATTTTCATTAGAATTGCGAGGAATTTTTTTAAATCAACTGTAATTTTCAAAAAAACAAAAACCAATTGAATCATGGCTGAAACAAAACCATCTGCAACAGCAGCTGTAAAGAGCACAACTTCTGTTCAACCAAAGAAGAGTAGTAATCTGGTGGCAACTATCGCACCAATTGCTTGTATCCTGGGTGGGTATTTTATCTGGCGTGTCGTGTTAGGCAGTGCAAGTAATTTTACAACTCCTGATCCGGATGCCAGCCATTGGTTCTGGCCTAACCACCACGGTCCAAAAGGAACTTTCACTAAAATGTACGAGGGTGGTATCATTGTACCGGTGCTGATCGGCTGTCTGCTGACCGTACTGACATTCGTGGTAGAAAGGCTGCTGACCGTATCTAAAGCTTCAGGTACAGGAAACATCGCAGAATTCGTACGTACAGTACAATTCCACCTGGCTAACAAAGACGTTGACAAGGCTCTGGCAGCTTGCGACAAGCAAAAAGGATCTGTAGGTAACGTAATGAAAGCAGGTCTGCGTAAATACAAAGAAATGATTACCAATACAGAACTGGCAACCGAGCAGAAAGTGCTGAACATCCAGAAAGAAGTTGAAGAAGCAACTGCGCTGGAACTGCCGATGCTGGAAAAAAACCTGGTATTCTTATCAACTATCGCATCAGTAGCAACCCTGTTGGGTCTGTTGGGTACGGTAATGGGTATGATCCGTTCATTCTCTAAACTGGGTGACGAAGGTGGTGGAGAAGCTGCACGTGAGCTGTCTCAAGGTATCTCTGAGGCCCTGTACAATACCGCTCTGGGTATCGGTACTTCAGCTGTAGCGATCATCATGTACAACGTGTTCACTACCCGTATCGATGCGATCACCTATGGTATCGATGAGTCTGGTTTCACTTTAACTCAAAGCTTTGCAGCCAATTACAAATAATCTTTGATTATTTGTGTGGAAAAAGAAAAGTTTTGAATCTTATTTGTGATAACTAAATAAATTAATAACAATGGGTAGAGCCAAATTACCTCGTAAGAGCACGAACATAGACATGACGGCGATGTGCGACGTGGCTTTCCTCCTGTTGTCGTTCTTTATCCTTACTACAAAATTCAAACCGGCAGAAGCTATCGCGGTAACGCAACCGAACTCGGTATCTTCCCAGGTAGCCCCGGAAAAGGATTTTGTACTGATCACGATCGACAAAGACGGAAAAGTGTTCCTTACGATGGATGATGAACAAAAGAAAGAAGTGGTAGCGAATGCGCTCAATTCAACCCAGAACCTGGGTCTGAATGTTGCAGCCTTTAAAAAATCCGGTTTCTTCGGAGCGCCGTTCACGAGCCTTGCTTCTTTCCTGAGCATCCCTGAAGAGCAGCGTAAAGGCGATAAATTACCTGGTATCAGCGTAAAAGATACTGCCAATAACGAACTCGTAACCTGGATGCGTCTGATTAAAGATGCCTATATGGGACAAAAGGAGCCCGCCATTCTGTTAAAAGGAGACAATGCTGCCAAATTCCCGGCTTTCAAAGCGGTGGTAGATGCGTTTAAAAAGAATGACATCCTCAAATTCCAGATGGTAACTACTCCGAAAGGAGTTCCTGAAGGTACAGAGCTGTACAAACAGGCCATGAGAGGCGTTAAGAGGGAAGAATAAGTAAACTGTTCTTCAAGACAACAATTTTTAAACTAAAACAAAATCTACCACTATGGCAGAAATGGATACCTCGAGTGGCGGTGGCCATAAAAAAGGCCCCGGGGTCAAAAAAGGGAAGAAACTTTCTACCCGTGTTGACCTGACGCCCATGGTGGATCTGGGCTTCCTGCTCATCACATTCTTTATATTCACCACAACAATGAGCCAGCCAACGGCTATGAAGCTCTTTCTGCCGAAAGATGCTGATAAGCCCGAGGATCAGAACAAGGCTAAGCAGTCCGGTGTAATTACCATCCTCCTCGGAAAAGACAATCACGTCTTCTACTATGAGGGTGAACTTGATAATGCGGCGTCTAATTTCAAGTCGTCCAGTTTCAAGGATATCCGTACCGTATTGCTCGACAAAAAGGCACGTACGCCTGAAAAAGACCTGGTAGTGATACTTAAGCCGTCTTCACAGTCTACGTACCGTAATGTGGTTGATATCCTGGACGAGATGACCATCAACGTGCTGAAGCGGTATGCGCTGGTTGATATCTCCGAAGTGGAGGAGAAACTGGTAGCAGCATCCGACGGAAACGTAACAGCATCCAATTAATGTGTGGAAATTTCCACCGAATGAATCTTTTATACAAAAGCCATTACAATGGACGTAAATAAAATTTTATCAGCAGACATCCTCGACATACTGTTCGAGGGTAAAAACAAGGAGTACGGCGCGTACGACCTGCGCAGGTCGTATAACAAGCGTATCACTGTAGCCCTTGTATCTACTGCGGTGATATGTCTCCTGTTGTTTTTGGGATCTATTATGGCTAATTCTTCCAAAAAGGAAAAAACTGAGATCCTTGTAGCAGAAGATGTTACACTGGAGAAAGTGGAAGAGAAGAAGCCACCGGAGGCACCACCTCCGCCACCTCCGCCAAAACAGGAGCCACCAAAAGTAGAGATCACCAAGTTCACACCTCCGAAGATCGTAAAAGACGAAGAGGTTAAGCCGGACGAAGAGATCAAAGAAGTAACCAAACTGGAAGATACCAAGATCGGTACCATCAACCAGGAAGGTGCCAAAGATGAAGGTATTGTGGCACCACCGGTAGAAAGTAAAGGTACTGGTGTGGTAGAAGCACCCAAGGTGGAAGAAGACTACGATAAAGTATTTACCGTAGTACAAATCCCTGCCGAGTTCCCTGGCGGTCTCGCCGGCTGGACCAAATACCTGGAGCGTAACCTGAACAGGGACCTCCCGGTTGAGAACGGTGCGCCTCCCGGCAAATACACTGTTTATGTGTCATTTGTGGTAGACAAAACAGGTGCTATCAGCGAAGTAAAAGCTGAGAACGATCCTGGTTACGGAACTGCTGCAGAAGCGGTTCGTGTAATCAAGAAAGGGCCAGCCTGGAAAGCAGCCGTACAGAACGGCCGTAACGTAATCTACCGCCACAAGCAAGGTATTACCTTCCAGGTATCTGAAGATTAATCAGCATTTCTGATGCGATAAAGAAACCCTCCAAACGGAGGGTTTCTTGTTTTTAAGGCCAAAGTGGGCGTGCATTGCGCTTTGTTGGGTACCGCACCCAAAGAGGCGCTTCTGCAAAGACTGTTGAGTCTTTTGGTTAATGGTTAATTATACCGATCAAAGCCGGTCTGCACTGTCGCCATTGTTGGTCGCTGACCAACAACAACGTTCTGTCGATAGGAAGGCCGCACCTCATACAGAAAAACGCTCTCCCGCTGATGTCTCGCGGAGGGGACTCAGCGTAACACGCATTTGCTATTTCTAAAGCTGTTTATAAATTCCAACCTTCACGCGGGTGCCATCATTTGTGTCGCTCAGGCCGCTGGGCCTCGTCTTTGCGCCAGCGCTTCTTTGGCCTCTACCAAACTGTGCTGCGCATCATTTTGGTTGCCTCCGCTACGCTGGGCACCGAAGCCAAAGAGGCGCCTCTGCAAAGACTGGTAGGGTCTTTTGGTTAATGGTTAATTATACCGATCAAAGCCGGTCTGCATTGCCGCCGTTGTTGGTCGCTGACCAACAACAACGTTCTATCGATAGGAAAGTCGCACCTCATACAGAAAAACGCTCTCCGCTGATGTCTCCCGGAGGGGACTCAGCGCAGCACGCATCTGCCATTTTTGAAACTGTTTATAGATTTCAACTTTCAGGCGGTGCTGTCATTTGTGTCGCTCAGGCCGCTGGGCCTCGTCTTTGCGCCAGCGCTTCTTTGGCCTCTACCAAACTGTGCTGCGCATCATCTTGGTTGCCTTCGCTACGCTGGGCACCGAAGCCAAAGAGGCGCCTCTGCAAAGACTGGTAGAGTCTTTTGGTTAATGGTTAACCGTACCGATCTTACGATGTCGCTGCTGATGTCTTTCGGGGGCTCAGCGCAGCACGCATCTGCCATTTCTGAAACTTACGCGGTGCTGTCATTTGTGTCGCTCAGGCCGCTCAATCCTCACTTTGCTACTTACAAATCACTTCATCGAAACAACCTCCCTTTCCCTCACCATGCCACAAGCATCCCTCACCGTACCGCAGGTACCCCTCACTTCGCTACTTACATCACTCACCCGATATGGAAATTCCCCACCCGCGCATCCTATTAATAAACCTAACATTATGGAAAAGCAAAAAATTCTCTCCGCAGACATCCTCGACATTTTATTCGAAGGAAAGAACAAAGAGTACGGTGCGTACGAATTGCGCAAGACCTATGAAAAGCGCATCACGTATGCATTGTCGGGCACAGCTGTTATTTGTTTGTTACTGTTTGCTGGTTCTATTCTTGCGCGGGATGGCAAGAAACAGGATCCGCAATTGTATGTAGATAAACAGATAGAACTGGAGTCCGTCAAGAAAGATCCGCCACCAGAAGAGTTGCCAAAGCCCGAGCAAAAACCGGTAGAAGAAAAGCCAATTGCAACAGTAAAAAATCTAACACCCCAGATCGTTCCTGATAAAGAAGTGACGCCGGAAGATGAAGTGAAATCGATTGACGAAATGGTGGATGTGAAGATCGGAAAAGAGAATCTCGATGGCGAAAAAGGAGTAGACATTGTAACCCCACCCGTAGAAAAATCGATTGGCGTTGGCGAAGGCCTGAAAGTGAAAGAGCCCGATTACGAAAAAGATATTTTCTACAACGTGCAGATTGCGGCTTCTTTCAACGGCGGTATGGACGCCTGGCGCAAATACCTGGAACGCAACCTGAACCGCGACCTGCCTTCAGAGAACGGAGCACCGCCTGCACAGTACACAGTAACCGTTTCCTTCATTGTAGACCGCGAGGGCAGGATCAGCGATGTAAAGGCGGAGAATGACCCTGGCTTCGGAACAAAAGAGGAAGCCGTGCGCGTGATCCTGAAAGGCCCCAACTGGATCCCTGCGCAACAGAATGGCCATAAAGTGATCTACAGGCACAGACAACGGATCACTTTCCAGGTGGAATAAAGCCTGGTGCCGTATCCTGACCCGATTGACTTAATTTTGCAGCTAAATGCAAAGACTATGAGCGGTCAGTTGATGGGTTGGGACGATACAATCGTGGCGCTGGCTACCCCTCCGGGTATCGGCGCCATCGGCGTGATAAGGGTCAGCGGCAAAAAGACCTTTGATGTAATGAATGAACTCTTCCCTTCCAAAGATCTTCATCAACAGGCAACACATACCATACATGTCGGTTTTTTAAAAGAGGGCGAACAGGTGCTGGATGAAGTGGTACTTTCCCTGTTCCGCAATCCGAAATCTTATACAGGTGAAGATGTGATCGAGATCAGTTGTCATGGTTCACCGTTTATACAGCAGCAGGTAATGGCTGCCATTACTTCCCGCGGGGTGCGGCTTGCAAAGCCCGGCGAATTCACACAACGTGCTTTTCTCAACGGCAAACTCGATCTGGCACAGGCAGAAGCGGTAGCCGACCTTATTGCCAGTAATACAGCCGCCAGCCAGAAAGCAGCCATGCATACCATGCGCGGTGGCTTCTCTAACGATCTGCAGGCACTGCGCGAACAACTGATCAGCTTCTCCGCCATGATAGAACTGGAACTCGATTTCTCGCAGGAAGATGTTGAATTTGCAGACCGTACCGCGCTCAATAACCTGATCCATACACTCTCGATGGCTACGCACCGTTTGCTGCATTCTTTCCGCCTGGGAAATGTGATCAAGAACGGCGTACAGGTGGCGATTATCGGCAAGCCGAATGCAGGTAAGTCTACTTTACTCAACGCACTACTGAACGAGAACCGAGCCATTGTAAGCGATATAGCAGGCACTACCCGCGATACGGTTGAAGAAGTACTGAACATAGATGGTATTCTTTTCCGCCTCATAGACACGGCCGGCATCCGCGAGCATACACAGGATTTAGTTGAAAGCATCGGTATCGAAAAAAGCCTGGAGAAAATGCGCGCCGCTGATATCGTACTTTATCTTTTCGATATCAACGAAATCACACCGGAGCAATTGCAGCAGATCAGCGGAGACCTTACCCGCGAAGACATCAACCACTTACTCGTAGCCAACAAATGTGACCTGCAGTCTGAAGCCTTACAGCAACAGTTTTCTGCTCTCTTCAGCAATATCATCTTCATCGCCGCCCGCGATAACCGCGGCATAGACCTGGTTAAACAGGAACTGGTTGCCCGCACCATCGGCGGCCAGGTGAATACCGAATCCACCATTGTTACCAACGCCCGCCACTACGATGCCCTCTTAAAGCTCGCTGGTGCTTTAGACGATGTACAGCTGGGCTTAGATCAGAAAGTCCCCGGCGATCTTTTAGCGCTTGATATTCGCCAGGCCTTGCATTATTTGGGTACCATCACCGGCCAGATCACGAATGAGGATCAGCTGGATTTTATTTTTAGTAAGTTTTGTATTGGGAAGTAGAACACCTAAACCATCGTTAAACAAAACAAATACATATTTGTAAATAAAGACTTCCACTCTGGAACTTTAATTTCGCATATCATACACAATAAAATCCCTATGAACAAAATCCTCCTCACTCTCTGCATCTCATTCACCCTCACTACCACTCATTCATCAGCCCAAGATGCCACCAAAAATGAATTATATAAAACCATCGCCCACATGGATAGTGTGATGTTCGATGCTTTTAACCGCCAGGACTTGGAGACGCTGAAACTGGTCTTCGCTTCCAATCTTGAATTTTATAATGATGGCGGAGGTCTCAGCGGTTATGAAGAAACGATCAGTAACTTTAAGAAGATGTTTGAAGCTAACAAGACCAGCGGCCTGCGCCGGGAATTGCTTCCCGGCACTTTGGAGGTTTATCCCGTTCCCGGATTTGGTGCAATCGAGGTTGGAAAGCATAAATTCATTCATACAGAAAACGGGAAGGAAGAAGTGGGGCTCTTGAAGTTTATCCAAACCTGGCGCTACGAAAACGGGAAATGGCAGGCAACCCGCGTGATCAGCCTTGGACATTAATCTGTATTTCTATAACCTGATTGGCTCGGCAATCTAAAGTCGAAATCAGTGAGCATTAGGATTTTGCTATGAATGCCTTCCGGAGGGCATTCATGAAGCGAGGTTTTATCTGAATATCGCAAAGACAAACAGTATCTTCAACCGCAGTTTAATTAAGTTTGTTTCTATTCGCGCTTTAGCACTTCCCGCACTTCAATATTTCCGCCAGCCTGCTCAAAGATCGGATTAAGCTTTGCCAGTTCTACTGCTTCGTCGATGGTTTCCGCTTTTACAACAACGTAACCACTGATGAATGCACTGTTTTCCGTATGTGGCCCGTCGGTCACTACGCTGCCTGTTTGTATGGTTTTAGCCGTTGCGGGGAATGGCAAAAGCGTGTTGCCCTTGTCTGCAAGCCTGCCCAGTGCTGTGATTTTGGCCAGCCAGTTCATACGTGCCTGCATTTGTTCGGGCGATGGCCTGAAGTTGGCAATGTCTTTTAATCTGAAGATCAACGCAAATTCTTTCATTTTTAAAGTTTGTTGTTCATATGATAACGATTGACGTTTTGTAATGGGGACAGTTCTGCGATTGTTTCTGCTCAGCAAAAAATAAAAAGTTCGGTATATTGTATTGGCAGCATCGGGCTATGAATTTACATGCGCCAAAGACATCGGGAATCTGCGGTTTACAAGATGCAAACACGGGAGCTGAAGTGGCGTAACTAATTGTTATGCAAAAAGACTATGTAACAATAATTCTCTTTTGTATATTGATTTCGCATCCATGCGCACATCAAAAAACCATACCCGTAAACCAAATACCAGGCAGGAAACTATTGCTTTTTCTTCCGGTATTTCCAAACCTGCTGTAAAGCCTTTTCATGCGGTAAAAGCCGGCAGCCCGCCCGTTGTACAACGTTATACCGAAGAGGACGGCGCCAAGGTCTCTGAAAACAGGGAATTTGCAGTAAAAAAGGAAGGGCTGGCAGACAGTGAGCTGTATGTTAGGGATGGCATACAGCCCAGAGATCTGGATGTTGCCACATTTACTCCAGGCGCTGCTTCAGAGGATCATCCTTACGGGATGAAAAAAGTAGAAAAGACCCTGTTGATGAGTACAGACGATATTCAGCGGATTCATTGTGGTGACTTTGCAAGAAGGGCTACAGGCATCGGGGAGAACGTAGAGAATGGAACTGCGCCTCCGGGCCGCAGTCTCTATACAGAACTTACCTGGGGCATCAGTCCGGATGAGAGAACACAACGCAGCAACTGGGGAAATCACTATGCACCTGTGATCCTTGCAGACGGGGGCGACAGAGGCACTTTCGAAACTGCTGTTCATGTTGATCATGCATGGTTTGGTATTTACGGACAGGCCAGAGGTCAGACTTTCCGGATAAAAACTGTAATAGCTGATATAAAACTGGCTGTATCAAGAAAAATACTGGATGAGGAGACGGGCATAAAATTATTGACGGCCGTAAATGAATACATAAGTTCGGGTGAGAGAACAATAGAAGACGATAAATACCTGCAGAAGGAATTGGAGGCAATAGCCGAAATGGAAGGAAAAGATCCCGATATAGACGAAAAGTTCAAGGCGGCGGCAGAAAAGAAAAGATTGGAAGAAGAAGCCGAAAGAATTGAAATGGAAAGGGTATGGGGGCTCTTCAGAGACGAGGATGCAAATACAGTTTGGGAAGCTATTAAAGAGATCAATCCTTCGTCTTTAAAATATGGATTACTTCACAAGATCGAAACTAAGGCGAAGGAGGAAAACCAAACAGTAATGCTGGTAAAAATACAACGCTGCAAGGAATTGAATGACGAACGTCTGGGCGTGAAAAAGCGTGGCGGAATGAGCACAACGAGTAAAGTAACGATTGGTGCGGGTATTATAGCAGCCGGTGTATTAATCGCATGGCTACTTACCAGGAAGAAAAAATAAGTGATATTATTAATTTAAGATAAACCGCAATACCAGGCTGGTAGGTTACCTATGTTACCAGAGCGGAACTTAACAGCAAACTGCTTAGAACTACAGGCATGACGGCCTGGCCGGTAACCTCAATTCTTACTTTTTTTATCATCTCTGTACAATAATCGCCTGACAGAAACAAGGTGTGCGAATAAAACAACAGGAACAATAAAAGTTGGTAACCAGCTGAAAGGGAAATATAAAATGCCGATGTTGGGTTGATCGAACGCAAATTTTTGAAGCGGGGAAGGCGTTGATAAAAAAGCATTCACAACGATATTAAGCAGCAGCGCCAGGCAGAGGAGGTTCCATACAAGAATTCCTTTCCGCGTGATTTTTGCTTTTTTAAAACCCAGCCAGGCAATGAGCGGCGCTGTAATACCCGCAATGATATCAAAATTCCGCCCTTCAAAAGTCATCAGGCCGGGAATGGCTTTGTTCAGGAAAAGCCAGAACAATACGATCTCCACGGGAATCCTGACAATATGCAGACAGGTAAGGTTAACTAAAGGAAGGCTGTCGATAAATGTCCGCCCTTTTTTTGTTGCGAATAAGATGATGATTGTAGCGATCGGCGGCATTACCCCGAACAAAACAATTTTCGGAGGCAGCGCATCCGTGCCGGTATTATACACGTTCTTAAATGTAAGAACCGCCTGGATCGCCAGCCATAGAAGCAAACAGGCAGTGATCCTGCCGGCATTCTGTCTTACTGTTTGTGTCGCAGCATTTCTGATTGTCAGAAAGAATAGCAAAAGTGTAACTAATGCTGTAAGCCCGAAAAACAGGGGCACATATATGGGCAGGGATGGTAACATGGTTATTTTGAATACTGCAAGATAATTTTATTCTGAATACATGTGTGCGTGCAACTTACTAAGGAAAAAGTATTTCAGGTAGCAAAAAAACTTGCATATGTCTTTTTTTATTTGCAACTTGGTGATCTCCCCCTGAAATCCAATCCGATATCCTGAGACATCTTTTATCGTATGCGTCAATCGCATAGGGATCATGCTTTTATTTAATAACCATAAACTAAACCCATGGGAAATTTAGGTTTTCAGGAACTGCTCCTGATCATATTCGTCATTGTAGGATTTCCATTATTTTTTTATTGGCTTGGCAAACGGTCAGGTTATAAACAGGGCCAGCTGGATATGTACAAGAAAATGGAGGAGGAGAGGCGACGCTAAGCTGTTCAATACTAACCGCTAACTAACATTATATCAAAACCAGCTATGCAGTATTTTTTACATGATGGCCAGGATCAATATGGCCCTTTTACCTTAGATGAATTACGTAGTCAATCGCTTTTAAAACCTGATACACTGGTGTGGTGTGAAGGAATGACGGAGTGGCTTAAAGCAAGTCACATCGAAGAGTTAAAAGCTGTGCTTAAATCTGTTCCTCCGCCATTGGTAAAGCCTCCGGCTATTACAATTCCTGGCACAAAAGCTTCACCTGCGCCTTTAATGCTTCAACCTGCATCTTCAGGATTTGCAGCATGGAAAGCCATTGCAATTATTGTAGTTGTATTGGTTTTGGCTTATGCAGGTTACGCTGTATATGATAAACAACAACAAGAAAACCAGGAACAGGAGCGTATTGTCCGCGAGGAAAGCCTGAAGAAGCAGGTCAGGGATAATATCCGCGCATATGTACAGGCCGGAAACAGCGAATACAGGATAAGTGTTCTAGGTGGCGTTTATGGCTTGAGTATTACTGTCTCTAATCAAACAGAGTACCTGCTTGATAATGTGCGGGTGCTGATCAGGTATATAAAAGCCAATGGAGAAACATGGAAAGAAGAAACGCTTGATTTCGCACTGGTTCCTCCTAACAATAAAATGACTTTGCGTGCGCCGGATAGTGATCGCGGAACGAGCGTGGATTATAAGATCGTTTCGATTAAATCCGAAGCGTTGGGTTTATAAAAAACAACTTTTGGAAAGTTCCGGAACTTTCCAAAAGTTACGTTTACATGTTCAGTAATACCTATACCTCACCGAATCCACATCATTCCCGTAAGGTGCATAAGAAACATAACTTTCCTTTACCAGCCTGCTGCTATTATAGCTGTATTGTACGGATGTTCTTTTATTAAATGTTCCCATTGCATAATGGTATTGTTCTTCCGTTGCCAGCTGATTGTGGCTGTATGTGTATAGAAATTTATAGGAAGGCTGGTTCCGGCCATCCAGCAATTGCACTTCAACAGGTTGTGTGCCCTGGTATTTTGTTTCCTTCACTTTAAGTAACACGGCATTTACATCATAGGTTCTGCGTTTGGTTTCAAGGTTATTGGTGTATTCAACTCCGGTCGCTTCCGTGTTATCATAACGGGCTGCTGCTGCGTTGTAAATTGAGATGACATAACTTTTGAGGAAGATGCCCTGGTAGAAATATTCCTCACGTGCTGCCGGCTTGAATTGATGTGCGGCAATATCATAATCGAACCGGTATTTTTCGGAAAGAAAACCCTGGCGGTAGATAAGACTGTCGTAAGAAACCTGTTCTTCCGTGCCGTTATTTAAAACTACTGTCCGTTCGATCTTGCGTAAAGTGTCGTTCACATAGATAAATAAATCCCGGCTGCTGTGGTAAAGATTGTTGGGTGCCAGGTAGTAAATCTTTTCTTTCAGCCTGTTGCTGGTGCCGGTAAGGGTAACATCTGCTGGTTTGGTGCAGGCAGAGAAACTGATCATCGCAATGATCACTGCAAAGAATCCGTATTTCATAAAAGTTGCTTTATTTTCTTCTATGATACACACAATGGCCGGCGGGTGATGATTTTTAGTTCAACTGCTGATAGTTGTGTTTAAAATGAAGCTCAGGCCTGATAGGGAGCTTTTGGAAAGTTCCGGAACTTTCCAAAAGCTGGTTCCGGGAAAATTGGATTATATTGTTTCTGTATTTACCCCGAGAATATGCAGCAAATATCCCAAACTTCTATCCTTGTCGCTACCAGCCTGCTGGACGGCAGCGATTTTGAAAACGCCCGTGTTTTTATTCATCATTCGGATCAAAAAGATGTGGTTGGCTTTATACTGAACAAACCTTTCAACAGGAGCCTCAATGAACTGGCTGAATTTTCTCACAGTAATCCTGTGCCTTTGTTCAATGGCGGCCCGGTTGATCACGAACATCTTTTTGTATTGCACCGCAGACCGGATCTGATACCCGGCGGCGAACCCATTGGCGATGATGTGTATTTCGGTGGCGATTTTCAGCAGGCTGTAAACCTGCTCAATAACGGCTCACTTCCCGAAAGCGACATCCGTATTTTTATCGGTTATTGCGGCTGGGACAAAGAACAGCTCGATGAAGAGATCGGAGAAGGCAGTTGGACAGTTACTGCGAATGGCGGCAAGGGGATATTCTCTTTTTAACATACCCAGCACCGTGGTTTTTCCCGGATGTATCATAATTCTAAGTTGGTATATTTAATGCCATTATCTTACTGTGCAAAAAACATCCGTACATACCAATGCCACACAGCCTGTTGCAGATACGAGGCAGGGTAATAACGGAATGAGTTTACCTGCTGTCGGTCTTCTTCAGGAAAGAAACTACAGCCAGCCGGGGGCACAAAATCCCTATACGTTTAATCCGGACGGTCCGCCAGTGCAAGGATTTTTTACCCGCGTTAATGATAATTCCGGAATGCAGTATCGGAATGGAGTTTCTTTCCGGCCAGGTACAGCAACCTCGCAAAATGGCAGCGGGTCTGCTCAGTTACAGTCGTGGCCTGAAGCACAGCGGCAGCGCATGAACACAATAGGTGAAACTGCGATCTCATCCGGGAGCACGGTGGTTCAGGGCGTATTCAAAAAAATAGATACCTATTATATTGACGAAGAAAGTAAGGAGACCTATTATTTCGACCGGCAGCTCGATGATAATATATACAGCCTGTACAATCATCTGTATCGTGTTATTATGAATGCTAACGGCGAATTGCTGAAAAAATATCCGCTGGACAAAAATGATTACATGCCTGACCTGGCAAAAGAATTCCGGCAGCCGGAACAATTATCAGCTACAGAGGAAGACGGAGACATGTTCTATCCGGAAGAACATGTCGGTCCCGGCATTAAAGAAGAAACCGGCGCGAAGATCGGTAAACTCACTACTGATCTCACAGCACAGATAAGGTTGCTGCCAATGAGCCAGGGCAGTAATAAAGATGGCCAGTTCAACGAATATAAATATACGGCAAATCAGATCTGGGTTTCGTCTGTAGAACTCGGGGATCTCGACAGGCCGGAAACCCAGTTTGATAATCAGGAATCGCATACTGTTTCCTGGACCCTTGTACGTAATGGCATCATGGCGCTGAAAGATCAGACCCTGCAGGATTTTGTGCTTTACCTGAAACAGGCTTTTGATGAACTTGCTGTTTTTACTCATGAACTGGAAGGTAAGATCCTGAGCGAAATGGCGACAGGAAATAATTTGCTTCAATCAATGGCCGAGCACAAGCTACCGCTTGCTGTATGGCAAACGCTTACCTCCAGGCTGCTGATCCAGTACTTGCAGGTTTACCAGCTTAGCTCCGCTGCAACATATAAAAGAGGACCGGCCAAAGGACATGGAGAATCGCACGCAAGAAAACGACTGGAAGATGACAACAGGGAGGCTGAACAGCATAAAAAATGCTCCCGCAGCAATGCCAAGATCGCATTGGATATAGCAAAACTGCTCGATGTTCAATTCAGGGTGGATTCACTCGGTGTGCAGGAATATGCATTTGCAATCAAGCACTGGATAGAGATGTTGGATAGTTATCTGCCGTCCCTGATGGCGTATTGCAAGGATGATATACTGAAACCCGTTCTGGAAAAGCAGCTGGCTGTGTCTTTTAAACGTGAACTTGGGTTGGATGATGATGATAACGTGATAGTGATGGAACTGCTGGATAATTACAACTACAGCCATGTCATGTCTAAAAAGAAAAACGTAGAAAGTAGCGTCAAAATAAAAAAACTAGACGTGAATAAAATCGATATCGGGCAACTGCAGACCAGTTTTGTAGCTAATATTGGCATTAGACCGGAAGAACAGGGCACCAACCAGAACAGGACAGTTGTTGACGGACAAAGCTTTACAGACAAATCGTACCTGGTAGGCGATCTTTCCGTAAGGGATATCATGATCAGCGACCAGGACCGGCCCAAGACCAAATTCATCAAAGACCAGAAATCGCATACAGTTCCATGGACGCTTGTACGTAATACCATCACGAGTTTCCAGGGTCAGCCTGTTATAAGATTGCTGAAATATCTTCATGACAGGTTTGAAGAACTGGCAAACGATGTTAGTCATACCAATGGGAAAGAGCTTGTAGTAGCTGGTCTGAAAAAGATCAATGACTGTACAGGCAGCCATTTTGTTGATGAATGGCAGGCGGAGATCAGCGAGATCGTTCGTTCTTATTTCATTGCGCACCAGGTAGCAGAATCCACGTCTTATATCAATCCGAAAGAGGCGGACCGGGCATTGGGACATGGAGAAAGTTCACATATGAAAGTATTGCGCAGAAATGAATATACACTTTCCAGCAGGGGAGGTATTATTGATGATGAGGAACGGATCGGTACTGCCGTTAAATCTATGTTCGATGCAGAAATAACAAATTCATTCGGCGAGAAGAATGTCAGGAATGCTTACAAGGGGCTGTTGCATATGATGAACGCCTCATTTCCTGTCATTATGAAGCACTACGGCCAAGCAATACAGGAAAAAATGATGGAAGAGACAGTGGGCAGTGGCAGAAAACTGGGCGAGCTCATGGCTGATAAATCACTCGAAGATAAAAATAGTCTTTTCGGGCCAGTCAATCTTGGTATGGATGAGAACCCGTTCGGTGACGATTCGCTGATAAATGAACATGGATTTATCAGGGCGCAGCATATGCCTGATTTCATCCAGGCATATCGCAGTGATCTCGCATTGTCCAATGCTTTCCTGACTGAAGGTGAAGGCCAGATTGCAGCAACTTATCTTGGGCTGACCTTAGAAGTATACAGCGCGAGTCCGAAGGGAAATATTACTAATATTCAGAATCCCGGTGGCGGCGATTGCCTGATCCATGCCCTTGTTCAGGCCTTTAATATAAAAGCCGGAAAAGCGCCTGGTGAAGCAAGTGCCGAAGAGATACTCGCTATACGGAAACATATTGCAGCGGAACTGTCGGATGAAACGATCGAAAATCTCTGTATAGCTGCCGTTACAGGTAAAATCGTGGGAATAGATGAGCCCGGGTTGGGCCCGAAAATGCGTAACCTGCTTAGGAATCCGGCCATCATGTATGCAAAAACAGTAAGATTGTTTGACAACGATAATTACAAAGAAGCACCAGATGATTTTCCCAATATCGGTAACCTGGAGGATGATAATGTGCAGGATGCACCGGTAACAGGCCCTGTGTCAACATTCGGAGGCGGCGAAGCTGATAGAAAACTGGCATTGTTATGTGAGGGAAATCACTATATCCTCATGCGCAATAATGATGCATAACAGGTAACATTAAGCAGGTATCCCGAACCGTACATCAAACTGGCTTTTATCTTCCTGCATTTTCCTTTTATATTTGAATCATGCTGCATAATCATCATTTCCGCTCGTACGGAAGCCTTGTGAAAGGATGGCTTGCCGGTATCGTACTGCTTGTGTCTTTAACACAGGCCAATGCCCAGTATGTGAACGACCGTATCGTCTGGTCTGACCGAAAACTTACCGCGAAAGATTTTAAACAGCGTTTCGATACTTCGATGATCAAAGATGAGCCGAGAGCCGTGGCGCATATCAGTACCACGATATGGTTCGATTATAAAGAAACGGACAAAAAGGAACTGATCTTCGATGTGTATGCCTACTTCAACCCCGATTTTTCCTGGGTAAAGCCGGGTTTCAGGCATGATGGGCAGGTGATGAATCATGAACGGTTCCATTTTAACCTGGCTGAACTCTATGCCCGCAAAGTCCGTAAACTGCTCAGCACCTATACCTTTAACCCGGATACCTATAAAGTACAGATCGCCGCTTTCCAGAAAAAGTTCAGCGATGAAATGCGCGCACAGCAAAAGCGTTATGACGAGGAAACGGTACACGGAACAAAAGTGCATACGCAGGCCGACTGGGAAGATGCCATTAAAAGGGAGCTGGAAGAATTGGACACCTACCGGAAGGAGAAACACATGCGTCCGAACAGGTCGCTGATGAACGCCACAGCGCAGAATTAGGGCTGGCATAATATTTATAGCAGCGAACTTTTTTGCTTTTACTGTGGCTTGTTGATTTACAGGCTGTTAAATAAGTAAATAATGAGTATTTTGCGGATATGATCCTTATAGTGGATGATCGCCCCGAGAATATCCTCTCGCTGAAAAGTTTCCTCGAATTGCACCAGTTCGAGGTTGATACTGCTGCATCCGGAGAGGAAGCGCTTAAAAAAGTACTGAACACCCCCTACTTCCTCATTATCCTGGATGTACAGATGCCGGGCATGGATGGTTTTGAAGTTGCTGAAGCCATTTCCGGTTACAGCAAGGCAAAAGACACGCCCATCATTTTTCTCAGCGCTGTGAGCACGGAGAAACGTTTTATCACACAGGGCTATACTTCCGGCGGTGTGGATTATGTAACCAAACCTTTCGATCCGGATATCCTGCTGCTTAAAGTGAAAACTTTCTACCGCATTCACGTGCAGAAGAAAGCACTGAGCGATATGCAGGATGAACTGAAGAAAGAGATCGAGATCCGTAAGCATGCCGAAATGGAGCTGAACCTTGTGAACCAGCTGCTGGAGCAAAGGGTAGCTGAACGCACGGAAGAACTGAAAAACACCAACGAGATCCTCGCCAAGAAAAATACCGAGCTCCAGCAGTTCGCTTATGTTTCTTCGCATGATCTGAAAGAACCGCTGCGCAAGATCCAGATCTTCAGCAATATCATCCATGATAAATACCTGCAGAATAATCCCGAAGCAAGCGATTATATCAACCGCATCATTTCCTCTTCAAGCAGGATGACCACACTGATCAACGACATCCTCGAATATTCGAGGCTTACCGTTAAGAATGATTTCCGCAATATGGATATCAACCTGATCGTAAATGGTGTGATCGCAGACCTGGACATTTTTATCCAGGAGAAAAAAGCGGAAATCACCGTAGCGCCCTTCCCGCTGATGATGGTGATTCCCGTTCAGATCCGTCAGTTGTTCCAGAACATTATCAGTAATGCGCTGAAATTCTCCCGCCCTGATATTGCCGTTAAGATTAATATCAACGCTGAAATCATTGCCGAGAAGTCTTTCTCTTCGCCGGCAGTTCCCGTAGAAGAGGCGGAATACTGCCGTATCAGTATCAGCGATAACGGGATCGGTTTTAATGAATTGTATATCGATAAGATTTTTGCCATATTCCAGCGCCTGCATTCGAAAGACGAATATGCCGGAACGGGAATAGGGCTGGCCATCGTTAAAAAAATTGTAGACAATCATAACGGCCTTATCCAGGCATGCAGCAAGCCCGGAGAAGGTGCTGTGTTCACCATAGTGCTGCCACTTACCCAATCCATTACTCATCCATCTTCAGAAACCATATCCGCATGAAATCTTCTTTAAAAAGGAACCTGATCATTGGCTTCGGTTTTTCGCTTGTACTGTTGATCGTCAGCTCAGTCGCTTCTTATGTAAGCATCCGCAACCTGCTCGACAGTGTAAAAGCTGTTCAGCATACCGGAGATGTGATTGAAAGACTCGAACGGACGCTTTCTATCCTGAAAGATGCCGAGACGGGTCAGCGCGGTTTCCTGCTCACGGGTAAAGAGGCATATCTGGAGCCCTACAATGGTGCATATGACCGGGCATTGAACGAGCTGCAGCAGTTGCGTCAGCTTACGGTTGACAATGCTGCGCAGCAGGCCAATGTGGAAGACCTCAATGATGTGATCGTGCTACGGCTGAAAATGCTGTCTTCACTGATCTCAAAAAGAAAGGCCGGCCAGCAGCTTGATGAGACGGAACTCGAAAAAGGTAAAGAATACATGGATGAGGCGCGCAGGCTTGTTGCCGTTATGCGTGGCCGTGAAAGAGACCTGCTTGCCACACGCGTGGAAAAGCTGGATCGGTTTGCCTCCAACACTCCTTTGCTGATCCTGCTCGCAGCAGCAATGTCTGTGATTATCACGGTCATCTTCTTCATACGCATCACCAACGATTTTGACAGGCGTTCGAAACTCCAGAAAGAGCTGGAAGATAAAGACGCCGATATTTCAAGACGCATTTCACTGATCGAAGGCATTGCTGAAAAAGTATCTTCCGGCGACTATGCCATCCGGGTTAAAGATGAAGGCAGTGACGGGCTCGGGAATCTCGCTGCATCGCTCAATAAAATGGCCGGTTCGCTGCAGCATTCTTTTTCATTGCTGTCGGATAAGGAATGGCTGCAGGCAGGTGTGGCAAAAGTAAATACAGAGATCATCGGGGAGATGGATATGGAAACACTGGCATCAAAGTCGATTGCGTTCATTGCTTCTTATACGCATAGTATCGTCGGTGCTTTATATATCTGTGAACATGATGAACGCTATGTTTTTGCAGGAGGCTATGCATTCGCCGGCGCGCGGAACAGGGTGATCAGACTTGGTGAGGGAACAGTTGGTCAGGCTGGTGCCAGTAGACAGACGATTCTTCTTACAGACATTAAAGATGAGAATGTTATGCTGAGTTTTGCAGCCGGCCAGGTAAAGCCGAGTTGCATTATAGCTGTACCTGTATTCTTCGAAAACAACGTCATCGCAGTGATGGAATTTGCGGCGCTGCATACCTACACCGAAAATGAAATGACATTCTTTAAAGACGTGGCATACAATATCGGCATTGCGGTGAACGGCGTTGAGAACCGGAAAAAGCTGCAGAACCTGCTGGAAGAAACGCAATCGCAGTCTGAAGAACTGCAGGCACAACATACCGAACTGGAAAATATCAATGAAGAACTGGAAATGCAGGCGCAGAAACTGCAGGCTTCTGAAGAAGAGCTGAAAGTACAGCAGGAAGAACTGCTGCAGGCTAACCAGGAACTGGAAGAAAGATCGCGCATGCTGGAAGAGAAAAACCAGCTGATCGTTGAACGTAACCAGGAAATACAGATGAAGGCAGAACAGCTTGCGCTGAGTACAAAATATAAATCGGAGTTCCTTGCCAATATGTCGCATGAACTGCGCACGCCGCTGAATTCGATATTGCTGTTGTCGAGACTGATGTCTGAGAACAACCAGCAGAATCTTTCAGACGAGCAGGTTGAATATGCCCGGGTGATCCAGAGCTCCGGTCAGGGCTTGCTGGTACTGATCAATGAAATACTGGATCTCTCCAAGATCGAGGCCGGCAAAATGGAACTGCAGGTAGAACCGGTGCCGGTTCGGGAAGTGGCCAATTCCCTGCAGTCTTTATTCCAGCCCCTGGCCGAAGACAAAAGGATCGGCTTCAGGATGGAGATCGGGCAGGACGTACCCGAAATGGTAGAGACCGACCGGCTGCGCCTGGAACAGATCCTCAAAAATTTCATTTCCAACGCACTCAAATTTACCTCCAAAGGATATGTAGCGCTTGGTATCCGTTCGCACGAAAAAGACAGGCATATCGTATTGTTTTCTGTAAAGGATACAGGTATCGGTATTTCAAAAGACAAGCAGGACCTGATTTTCGAAGCTTTCCAGCAGGAAGATGGTTCAACACGCCGCAAATACGGCGGCACCGGCTTAGGGCTTTCTATCAGTCGCGAACTGACCAAACTGCTCGGCGGACAAATAGAACTCAGAAGTGAACCCGGTGAAGGCAGTGAGTTCATACTTATACTGCCGATCACATTCGATCGCCGGCTGCTGGAGAACCAGCCCGTTGAAATACTCCCGGCGAAAGAGCAGCGCGACGAATCGCTCGCGGACAGAAAAGAAGAAACGCCGCGTTACCTGAGCGATTTTGTACCTGCAGATGTGCCGGATGACAGAGAGCAGATCAGGCAGGGGGATAAGGTGATTCTCATCGTTGAAGATGATACTGCGTTTGCAATGTCGATGCTTGAATTTACCCGGCAGCAGGGTTACAAAGGTGTGGTTTGTGTGCGCGGTGACGAGGCATTGTCATTCGCGAAGCAATATCATCCTGCGGGCATCCTGCTCGACATTCAGCTGCCCGTGAAAGATGGTATGGAAGTGATGGATGAACTGAAGACCGATCCGGCTACCAAACATATACCGGTCCATATGATGTCGTCTTACGAAATGCGTTACAAGAGTCTTTCGAAAGGTGCGGTAGACTTCATCAGCAAACCTTTTGCATTCGATCGGATGCAGGATGTATTTGAAAAGCTCAATTATATCCTTACTAAAAATCCGCAGAAAGTCCTGATCGTTGAAGAAAATAAAAAGCATGCAAAAGCATTGGCTTACTTCCTGGAGACCTATAACGTGAACGCAGAAATAAAAAGCTCAGTGAACGATGGCATACAGGCATTACTGGGGCAGGAGATCAACTGTGTGATATTGGATATGGGTGTTCCTGACCAGAAAGGATATGATACGCTGGAAGAAGTGAAGAAGACGCCCGGTCTTGAAGGCTTGCCTATCATCATCTTTACGGGTAAAAGTCTTTCGAAAAATGAGGAAATGCGGATCCGTCAGTATGCAGATTCTATTGTGATCAAAACGGCACATTCCTACCAAAGGATTAAGGACGAAGTATCGCTTTTCCTGCACCTGGTAGAAGAGAATACCAAGCCATCCGTAACCACGCAATACCGCAAACTTGGCGCGCTGAATGAAGTGCTTAGCGGGAAGACTGTACTGATTGCAGATGATGATGTCCGCAATATTTATTCGCTCACGCGGGCACTGGAAAGCTTCAATATGAATGTGCTTTCTGCGATAGACGGAAAGGAAGCCATGAAACGCCTGGCTGAGCATCCGGATACGGATATAGTGCTGATGGACATGATGATGCCTGAAATGGATGGTTACGAAACAACACGCGAGATCAAGAAAGACCGGAACCTGAAACATATCCCCGTGATCGCAGTAACTGCGAAAGCGATGCTTGGCGATCGCGAGAAATGCATCAGGGCGGGCGCATCTGATTATATTACCAAACCGGTAGATATAGACCAGCTGCTGTCGCTGCTGCGGGTATGGCTGTATGATGTAAAAGCTTAAACAGAACTTATGAAACCTGGTTCAGAAATACTGATCATCGATGATGATCCGCGTAACATATTCGCTTTATCAGCCGTGCTGCGTGCGAAAGGTTACCAGTGCCGGTCGGTTACCGGTATGAAGGAAGCTTTCGGACTGATGCGGACCGAGAAAAATATCGGCATTATCCTGCTGGATATGATGATGCCTGGTATCGATGGTTACCAGGCTATCCCGATGATCAAGGCAACAGAAGGTTATGAGCATGTGCCGGTGGTTGCAGTAACCGCGCAGGCCATGGCGGGCGATCGCGAGCGTTGTCTTGCCGCCGGTGCAAATGACTATATTTCAAAACCCGTAAACATAGACGAATTGCAGGCTGTTCTGCAATCTTACCAGTGATGGAACGTGCATTGCATATACGTGATGATGAAACGGAGCAGCTGCTCAACGACGTGCAGGTGAAATACGGGTATGATTTTACCAGCTATTCGCGTGCGTCGCTGAAAAGGCGTATCAACAGGCTGCTTCTCCTGGATAAATTTCCCTCTGTTGCGGAGTTCCGGCACCATGTGCTTTCCGAAGAACAGTATATCAATCGTTTTGTGGAAGAGCTTACTGTGAACGTTACCGAAATGTTCAGGGATCCTTCCTTTTATAAAACATTGCGTAATGAAGTACTGCCCATTCTGGCTACACATCCGTTTATAAGGATCTGGCACGCGGGTTGCAGCACGGGCGAGGAAGTGTATTCGATGGCCATATTGCTGCACGAAGCAAACCTGTTGCATAAATCTTTGCTGTATGCGACAGACATCAATCCCGGTGTACTGGAAACATTAGGCAAGGGGATTTTTCCCATGAGCCAGATGAAACAGTATTCGGAAAATTATATCGAGTCTGGCGGGAAAGAAGATTTCTCTTCTTACTATACTGCCAAGTACGACTGGGCAAAGTTCGACGAGGTATTCGGAAGCAAAATGATCATCTCAACACATAACCTTGTGTCTGACCGTTCGTTCAATGAATTCCAGCTCATCTGCTGTCGTAATGTGCTGATCTATTTCGATAAGCCCTTACAGGATAAAGTGCTGGATCTTTTCAATGAAAGCCTGGAGCCGCTCGGTTTCCTGGCGCTCGGCTCTAAGGAGAACCTGAAGTTTGCGCCTGTGGGCCGGCGATTCAAACAGTTCACCGGAAAGGAAAAGATATGGAGAAAGATAAAGTGAGATCATCCTGTTGCCTGGCTGTGATCGGTGGTTCGGCCGGCAGCCTGGATGCGATCCTGAAAATATTACCCTGCCTCAACACTGGAGCTGCTTATGCTGTTGTGATCGTACAACACCGTAAGCCGCTGCAGGATTCTCCGCTGGCGGATATTCTTTCTGACAAAACAGGCTGGAGCGTAAAGGAAGTGGAAGAAAAAGAAACAGTCACGCCGGGTACCGTTTATATTGCTCCCGCAGATTATCACCTGCTGTTTGAGACTGATCACAGCTTTTCACTCGATGCCTCGGAAAAGGTCAATTACAGCCGCCCCAGTATTGATGTCACTTTTGAGTCTGCAGCTGATGTATATGGTTCCTCGGTGATCGGTATCCTGCTTTCAGGTGCCAATGCAGATGGTGTGGAAGGCTTACAGAAGATCAGGGATGCAGGCGGTATCTGTATTGTGCAGGACCCGGCTACGGCAGAAGTTTCCTATATGCCAGCCGAAGCATTACGCAGGCTGCAGCCAGACCTTGTATTGCCGGCCGAAGGAATTGGTATGTACCTGAATGCCATTTGAGTTGTATCTTGGAAAAAAGAACAGGCATGCGCAGACGTTTTCATCCGTTTTTATTCATTATTACTTGTTTAATGCTCTCCGCACAATCTATGGCAGCCACTAACCACAGGCAGGACAGTACGCTGACACAAAAGATACAGCAGCTGCTAAGCGGTCAGCAGGGCGTATTCGCTGTTGCCTTCAAAGACCTTGCTACCGGTGAAACAATCCTGATCAACGAAAAGACGATGTTTCATGCAGCAAGTACCATGAAAACACCTGTGATGATCGAATTGTACAAACAGGCTGCTGCCGGTACATTCTCGTTGCAGGATTCGGCGCTGGTCCGGAATGAATTTAAAAGCATTGTAGACGGCAGCCTTTACCGTCTTGATTCTGCGGTTGACAGCCAGCGCGAACTGTACCGCCGGGAAGGAGAGCGGCTTTCATTGAACGAACTCATCTACCAGATGATCATCCGCAGCGGTAACCTTGCCACCAACATCCTTATTGAAATCCTTGACGGAAAAAAAATAACGGCCACCATGCGCGAACTGGGTGCGCCTGATATCCAGGTGCTGCGTGGCGTGGAAGACCAGAAAGCCTTTGACCAGGGACTGAACAATACCACCACGGCTTATGACCAGATGAAAATCTATGAAGCGCTCGCAAACGGAAAAGCAGTGAATAAAGACGCTTCTGATGCAATGATCCGTATCCTGCTCGACCAGCAGCATAATACCGTGATCCCTGCATTGCTTCCGAAAGATGTGAAAGTGGCACATAAGACGGGGTCAATCACCAGTGTGCATCACGATGCAGGTATTGTTTTTCTTCCGGACGGCCGTAAATATGTCCTGGCATTATTGTCGGCAAAATTCACTTCAGATAAAGAAGCTACAGGGGCAATGGCACGTGTGTCGCAGCTTGTTTACCGGTATATGACCGGTAAGTAGAAAAGGGCTTTGCCGGCTGATGACGATCTGGCTAAATAAAAGGCATATACGATTGAACAGGTTTACAGCAGCTAGTCTTATCTTGTTGCTGACCGGTCATTCATGCCGGTAATATTTCAAATGCTGCCGCTATATGAAAAGAACACTGCATATTGTTTTATTGTTCCTGTTTGCCAATGCCCTCCATGCCCAGTCTTCCCAGGGCTGGCAAAATCTCTTCAATGGAAAAGACCTCAAAGGCTGGAAGCCGCTGAATGGTAAAGCAAAATTTGAAGTGCGTAACGGAGAAATTGTGGGTACTACCGTAGCCGGCGAACCCAATTCTTTTCTGGCAACTGAAAAAGAATACGGCGATTTTATCCTCGAGTTCGAATTCCGGCTGGATCATAACATGAACTCCGGGGTGCAGTTCCGCAGCGAAAGCAAGCCGGAATACATGAATGGGCGGGTGCATGGTTATCAATACGAGATTGATCCTTCACCCCGGGCCTGGACTGCCGGTATTTACGATGAAGCGAGGCGAGACTGGCTTTATACCATGGATTATAATCCCGCAGCCAAATCCGCTTTCCGCATGGGCCAGTGGAATAAATGCCGGGTAGAATGTACCGGCACGTTGATCCGGACATTCATCAATGGTATCAGTGCGGCAAGTATTGTTGACGATATGACCCTGCGGGGTTTCATCGCGTTACAGGTACATGCGATCGGCAAGAGTGATCCTCCGGGCAGGGAGATCCGCTGGCGCAATATCCGCATACAGACATCGAACCTGAAGCCCACACCCCTTGATGATATATTCGTTGCAAACTTCATCCCCAACTCACTTTCAGAACAGGAGAAAAAGAATGGCTATACCTTGCTGTTCGATGGTAAAACCACCAACGGCTGGCGCGGCGCGTATAAAAAACAGTTTCCTGAAAAAGGCTGGGTGGTGAAAGACGGAGCTTTACAGGTACTTCCTTCAGACGGCGGCGAAGCAACCAATGGCGGTGATATTGTTACCCTTAAAACCTATAAAGCTTTTGTATTTGAATTCGATTTCAAACTTACCGAAGGCGCCAACAGTGGTGTGAAATACTATGTAACTGAAACCGAAGGCAACCAGGGTTCGGCTATCGGGCTTGAATACCAGGTGCTCGATGATGAAAAGCACCCCGATGCAAAACTGGGATCCATCGGTAACAGAACACTTGCCTCTTTGTATGACCTGATCCCATCGATAAAAGAACCGCGTGCCAGGAGAAAAATAGGCGAGTGGAATAAAGGTGTGATCATCGCATATCCGGATGGCCGCGTGGAGCATTTCCTGAATGGCTGGAAAATGCTGGATTACAAAAGAGGCAGTCAGTATTTCTACGCACTGGTTGCAAAAAGTAAATATGAAAAATGGCCCAATTTCGGAATGGCGCCTGAAGGACATATCCTGCTGCAGGATCATGGAAACAATGTGAGCTACCGCAGCATCAGGATCAGGGAACTGAACTGATTTTACACGTTATTGATCATCACATAAAACGATTGTTATGTCTGTTAACCGGAGAAAATTCATCAGCCAGGGACTCCAGGCTACTGCGGGCGTATATGCTGCCAGCCTGGGTTTCAGCGCTAAAAGTTATGGTCGTATCATCGGTGCAAATGACCGGGTAAGAGTTGGTGTGGTGGGTTATTCGGACCGGTTCCGCCAGTCGCACCTTCCTTGTTTTGAAAATCATTACAAGGAATTGAATTTCGATATTACAGCAGTTTCGGATTTGTGGAAGCAAAGACGTGAAGAAGGCGCGGCATTGCTTAAGGAGCGGATGGGACATGACATCACAGCCTGCCGGAACAACGAAGAGTTATACGCTCAGAAAAACATAGATGCTGTCTTTATCAGCACAGCAGATTTTCAGCATGCGCTGCATGCGATAGAAGCGGTAAAAGCCGGCTGCGATGTTTACGTGGAAAAGCCTTTTGCCGAAACGATGGAAGATAACCGTGCTGCGTTAAAAGTGATCAAGGCTTCAGACCGTATTGTACAGATAGGATCGCAGCGCCGGAGCGGCAATAATTATAAGGCGGCAGCTGACTTTATCGCTTCCGGAAAATTCGGCGATATCACTATGGTAGAGCTCAGCTGGAATGTAAACCAGCCCGGCCGCTGGCGCAGACCGGCACTGGTAGCGCAACTGAAACAGGAAGATACCGACTGGAAACGCTACCTGATGAACCGGCCTTTTGAAGCCTGGGATCCGCGCAAATACCTCGAATACCGTTTGTTCTGGCCTTACTCTTCGGGCATGCCCGGACAATGGATGTCGCACCAGATCGATACAGTGCATTGGTTCACCGGCCTGAAGCATCCGCGCAGTGTGGTTGCCAACGGAGGCATCTATAAATGGAAAGATGGTCGAAAAAACTGGGATACCACAACGGCCGTGTTTGACTATGGTCCTGAGAACGATCGTTCCGCCGGCTTCCAGGTAGTGTTCACTTCCCGCATGCACAACGGCGACGAAAGCCCTGCCGAGATTTATTATGCGAATGGAGGTGAGCTGAACCTCATCACCAACAAAGTATCTCCCAAAGGTGGATTAAAAGAACAGGCCGCAGCGGCAATGAACATGCCCGCCAACCTGCTCCCCGAACTGAACCTGACGGAAAAAGCCATAAAAGTTGCTACAGCCGCCAATACAGGTGGGGACGCCCTTACCTCCGCGCACATACGCAACTGGATGGAATGTATCCGCAGCCGGAAACAACCCAATGCACCTGTGGAAGCGGGTTATTATCATTCCATTGCCACCATCATGACCAATGCAGCCGTCCGTACGGGCCAGAAAGCTACCTTCGATGAGAAGACACAGGAAGTGATGGCTGGTGGTAAGGTTTTTAAATGGTAAGGAGGGTGAGGGCGTACCTGCGGCACAGTGAGGGTGCGCCCGGAGTGCGGTGAGGGGAGCGAGGGGCCTGTGACCAAGTGACCAGGGTGGGCAGCTTTCCTAGTCTCAGGCCAGCTTAAATCCGCGTACCGCTCTCTTAGAGAAGCTTCTAAAAAAATGGATCATGCCAATCAAAAACTGGGGCATGATGCTTGATCAGTTCTTAACTATAACAGGGTCAGAATTTAAACTCGTAAGCCCTGTTTTGAAAGTTTACAGACTTAATGGGATAGTCCCAAGACTGCCCAAGCATTGGCAAGGAGCAACCTCACCCACCTCACCGTGCAGCATGCACCCCTCACTTCTGCATACTACGCTTACTTCACCGCCAACCCCTCACATCCCCTCACCGTGCAGCATTCACACCCTCACTTCTGCATACTACGCTTACTTCACCGCCAACCCCCTCACATCCCCTCACCGTGCCACAGGCACACCCCTCACTTCCGCATACTACGCTTACTTCACCGCCAACCCCTCACATCTCCTCACCGTGCCACAGGCACACCCCTCACCTGGCACAAACATCCTCTCTAAACCCCACATCACCAGCCAATTACCCCCTCCTTCCTTAGTTGACAACGTTACCGGGAACGATTGCGTAGAAAAAAACTTCCCAACACTTCATCATATCTGCGGATAAGTGTAGCATTGACTTAGTAAATGAGCACTAAAGCGACAGCATAGTGAGATTTGCTTTATAAAACTGCTTGCCATGAACCGGAATCAATCATACTTTCCTGTTTCTCTTGCCGCCTGTGGCAGCAACTCCCTTCCTTTTATCATACAGAAAACAAAATCAGAACAATCTACCGATTGCTTAAACCGCTTGCGTATGCCTAAGAACATGAAATGTATCTGCCTTATGGCCATTGCCATGCTGTTGTGCTACATCCCGCACCAACTGCTGGCACAAACAAAATTTGAAGTGAAGGGCCGGGTCCTTTCATCCGATAACCAGCCGATTGAAGGGGTGAATGTCATCCAGAAAGGCAACCGCCAGGCCGGAACAGCCACTGATAAAGACGGTCAGTTCCGTATACTGGTTGAGAACAACAAAGCTACGCTTGTTTTCTCCGCTGTAGGTTATACAGCGCATGAAGAAGCGCTCAACGGACGCAGTACACTGAATGTGAAAATGACTCCTGAAGTAAAAGAAGTGGATGAGGTTGTAGTGATCGGGTACCAGTCTGTAAGACGTAAAAATCTGCTTGCTTCAGTTGCAAGCGTGAGCTCCAAAGACCTGAAAGACATCCCTGTTAACTCCGCTGCCGAAGCACTTAACGGTCGCCTGGCCGGTGTTACCGCCACTACTGCAGAAGGCTCTCCCGACGCTGATATCCGTATCCGTGTTCGTGGCGGTATGTCTATCACCGGTGATAACTCACCTTTATATATAGTGGATGGTGTTCAGGTTGAGAACGGGCTTTCTGCCATCTCTCCGCAGAATATCCAGTCGATCGACGTACTGAAAGACGCTGCAGCTACCGCTATCTATGGTGCGCGTGGTGCAAATGGTGTGATCGTGATCACAACAAAAAGCGGCCGTACCGGCAGACTCACTGTAAGCTATAACGGCTTTGTTGGCGTGAAATCCTTAGCTAAAAAACTGAATGTGCTCAATCCTTATGATTTCGTGGTTTATCAGTCTGAGCGTTCAAGGGGAAGCAGTACAGACAGCGCCACTTTCACGAAGAATTTCGGAACAACCTGGGATACACTGAACAATTATAAGAACGTACCTGTGGTTGACTGGCAGGACGAGATCATGGGTAAAACCGGCGTAATGCAGACGCATAATGTGAATGCAATGGGCGGTACCAAAAACCTGACTTACAATTTTGGTTACACTTATAATGATGATAAAGCGATCGTGATCAATTCACAATACAAACGTCACCTGCTTAATTTCAAAGGAGATTACAAGATCACATCAAAACTGAAATTCGGACTGTCGACCAGGTACACGCACACTGATGTGTTAGGCGCCGGCGTTTCTTCAGATCAGGGTTCTGCTTACAACAGGCTGCGTAACGCAGTTAAATACAGGCCATTCCTTTCTTCAGGACAGGATATCGACGATAACGATCCTTATGCAGACCCTAACGTAGGTAACAGCCTGAACCTGGTGAACCCGATCCTGCTGGCAGGTGCAGAGTACCGAAAAAAATCGACCGATGTATTCAATGCTATAGCTAACCTTAGCTATACCATTGCAAAGAACCTGACCTTCAGATCAACATTCGGCTATGACAGGACCAACCTGGTAGACCGCCAGTTCCTGGATTCCCTTGCACCTTTCTCTGTACTGCAGGGAAGCAAAAAACCGGTTGTTCAACTTGATACATCCTATAAAACCATCTATACAAATTCGAACGTACTCACTTATTCAGTATCCAACTATAAGAACAGGCACAGCTTTGATGTGCTGCTGGGAGAGGAAACTTATGACCTGCGTACGGAAAGCCACACTACATTGCTGAGGAACTACCCCAACAATATCGGTCATGATGATGCGTTCGGTCAAACCAATCTCGGAACACCGTTTGTCGGTTATCCGCGCATGGGTAAAACAAGGTATACCAGCCTTTCTTTCTTCAGCAGGCTGAATTATACCTATCTCAACAAATACTATTTCTCGTTCAATGTGAGAGCAGATGGCGCGTCTAAATTTGCAGATGGGCGCAAATGGGGTTATTTCCCTGCGGGTTCAGTTGCATGGCGCGTGAAGAACGAGGATTTCATGAGCAATGTGAAATTCATCAGTGACCTGAAATTCAGGGCAGGTTTCGGTACCGTGGGTAATAACAGGATCAATGATTACCTGTTCCTGACCACATTCAAGAATGATGGAGCTTATTACTATGGCCTCAATAACCAGGCTGTAAATGCTTACTATTCTTCAGGTCTTGTGAACGAGGCACTGCAGTGGGAATCTACTGTTAACAGGAATATCGGTGTAGATATCAGCCTGTTCAAAGACAGGTTAAGCCTGAGTGTTGATTACTATAACAACAGCTCTAAAAACCTGCTGCTGAATGTTCCGATCGCATCTACCTATGGTTATGCAACACAACTTCAGAATGTAGGCCGTACCTCAAACAAAGGCCTGGAGATCCAGCTGAATGCAACCCTGGTACGTAAGCAGGACTTCACCTGGACGGCCAGCTATAACATGTCGTTCAACAAGAACAAAGTTGAACAGCTTGGTGTAAACCAGAATTCATTCTTCCCGGCAGCGAGCTGGGGTGTTTCCGGTCAGCCGACAGATTATATCATCCGCATAGGCGATCCTGTAGGATCTATGTGGGGGCTTGTAACCGACGGATTCTACAAAGTATCTGACTTCGATTATAACACAGCAACAAGTGTGTACACACTGAAAGCAGGTGTAGTGAATAACTCAGCCATCATCGGACCTGTACAGCCGGGTTCGATCAAATTCAAGGATCTGAATGGCGATGGTGTGATAGACCTCAACAACGACAGGAAGATCATCGGAAATCCGAACCCTAAATTCACAGGTGGTCTGAACCAGCAATTCACTTACAAGCAATGGGATATGAGCGTATTCGTGAACTTCTCTTACGGAAACGATATCTACAATGCAAACAAGATCGAGTTCACCAACGGTTACACCAACAACTCCAATATGCTCGCCATGATGGAGAACCGCTGGAGGGTGGTAACAGCAAACGGACAGACTGCACAATATGTGAACAGTTCAAACCAGGTGGTGGGTATCGCGCCTGATCAGCTTGCGGCACTGAATGCCAATGCAACCATCTGGCAGCCGCTGAAGAGCGCCGGTGCTTTCTATCCGCATTCATGGGCAATCGAAGACGGTTCATTCCTTCGTATCAATAACGTGACCATCGGTTATAATATGTCTTCGAAAAGTATCCGTAAAGCAGGTCTGAGCAAACTCCGTTTCTATGTAACTGCGAACAACCTGGCAGTACTGACCAGCTATACCGGTTACGATCCGGAAGTGAGTGTAAGGAACAGCAACCTGACGCCAGGCCTCGATTACTCAGCGTATCCTAAAAGCCGGACATTCATTTTTGGTATCAATGCAACATTCTAATCAACACACAATAAACATTGCTATATGAAGAAGAAATATTTTTATAAACTTACATTCATCGCAGGAGCAGGATTATTGTTACTGTTGGGCGGCTGTAAAAAATTCCTCGACCAGCAGCCGATCACGGAAGTGAGTGCTGAAATGGTTTTTAAAGATGTACCCAGTACCTATAAAGCGATTGCAGGCGTTTACAGCCGTTTAGTGGGCGATGCGGGTTTCGGTATCCGTCTGAGTCTTTACTATACCGTTGATACGGATGAGATGCAAGGTCCTACCGGTGCTTCCGACAATGACCGCAGGGATATTGCACGTTATATCGCAACATCCACCAATGCGCAGCTCACTAACCCGTTCAACCAGCTTTTTACAGGGATCGAATATGCCAATATCTGTATTGCCAACATTCCTAAAATGGCAATGTACAATAACGGCTCTGAACAGGAAAAGAAACAACTGCGCAGGATGTATGGCGAAGCGCTGGCATTACGTGCCCAGTACTATTTCCAGGCTATCGTTAACTGGGGCGATGTACCTGCGCACTTCAACCCGGCTTCTGTAGATGCTGCAACCAATCCATTCCCTGTACGCACAGACCGCGATACCATTTACAATCGCCTGCTGGAAGATCTGAAAACAGCAGCTGACCTCGTACCATGGCGTAATGAAGTTGCCGGCATCGGCGACCAGATCGATGAGCGCCTGACCAAAGGTTCCATCAAGGCTCTGAGAGCGCGTATCGCTTTATTCAGAGGCGGATATGCGTTGCGCAAAGACGGTACGATGAAAAGAGGCTCAGATTACCAGACCTATTACCAGATCGCAAGGCAGGAATGCAGCGAGATCATCGCTTCTGCACAACACTCTCTGAACCCGAGCTATAAGGCACTGTGGAAAGACCAGGTAAATGCAAGAGCCGTAGCTGACCCCAACGGTGAGCTGATGTTCCAGGCATCAGGTATCGGCGCTTCAGGTGCGGAAGATACCAAGCTGGCTTATTATAACGGTCCTACTGTAGGATCTTTCGGTAATAAAAGTATCAATGTGCTGCCTAACTATTTCTATCTGTTCGATTCTACAGACCAGCGTCGTGATGTAACCTGTGCCGTGTACAATGTTGCTGCCGATGGTGCCACCAAAGTGGGCCAGGCTATCACTGCAATTGTTGATGGCAAATACAGGCGCGACTGGATCACTAACCCGGTTGTAGCTCCTACCAATGCGGTACAATACTTCGGTTTGAAATGGCAGATCCTGCGTTATTCAGACGTACTTCTGATGTATGCAGAAGCTGAAAATGAGCTGAACCCGGCACCAACTGCCGCAGCTTTCAATGCAGTGAACCAGGTGCGCAGGAGAGGTTACGGGAAACCGATCAATACACCTGATGCAACGGTTGACCTGCCTTCAACGCTGGACAAAAATGCATTCTTCACCGCCATCGTAAAAGAGCGTTCTCTCGAGCTGGGTGGTGAAGGTGTTCGTAAGTTTGACCTGATCAGGTGGAACATGCTGGCTGCCAAGATCGCAGAAACAAAAGCGACACTGCTGGCTATGTCTAACCTCTCAGCACCTTACAATACATTACCTATTGCTATGTATTACAAGAATAACTCAACTGCTGATGATGCAACCCTCTGGGCTAACTCATTCTACAAAACAGCGCCAACAGCAACACCTGCCGGTACAACCAAAGTAACCTGGTTCAGTGCTGCAATCAATACCACAGCACTGTCGCGTTATGCTACAGGATTTACTACCGGTAAATCAGAATTGAACCCGATACCACAACCTGCCAGGGACGCTAACTTTAACCTGTCGCAGAATCCGGGTTATTAAAATTACACACGGCATCAGCTGATGATCGTATATTTAGTAAGGCTGCCTGAGGGTGGCCTTACTTTTTTCATAACATCTTTTTTTATGAAGAAGACAATACTGCTCCCGTTTTTCCTGGTATTGATGATCGCAACAGCCGCACAGCAACAGATATTGAAAGTAAATGCTGACGGCAAAGGCGGTTACAGCTCCATCCAGGCCGCGATCGATGCAATACCTGCGGGTAACCAGACACCGGTTACCATTCACGTCAGTCCCGGTGTTTATAAAGAACGTGTAGTACTGCCGGAAGGAAAAGATCATGTAACCATTGAAGGAGAAAATGCTGCTACTACGCTGATCACCTTTAATAACCACACTGGTACTGTTCTGCCTGGCGGCGACACGATCAACACCTGGACCTCGGCAACCTTTTTTATTTATGCCAGTGATTTTACCGCAAATAATGTCAGCTTTGAGAACAATGCCGGAATGACGGCAGGTCAGGCTGTTGCAGTATTTGCGAATGGCGACCGGCTGATGTTCAATAATTGTCGTTTTCTCGGATTCCAGGATGTATTATTCTGCAGCGGAATCAACAGCAGGCAGTATTATCGCAATTGCTACATCGAAGGCTCTACCGATTTTATTTTTGGTGCTTCAACGGTTGTCTTTGATCATTGCCAGATACACAGCAAAAAGAATTCTCATGTTACGGCGGCGTCTACACCTCAGGATAAACCGTATGGTTTTGTATTCCTCGATTGCAGGCTGACCGCTGATACCGGTATTACGAAAGTTTCACTCGGCAGACCCTGGCGTCCTTATTCGGCAGTGGCGTATCTCCGTTGCGAGATCGGTGCGCATATTGTTCCGGAAGGCTGGAATAACTGGAAGAACCAGGAGAATGAAAAAACAGCCCGTTATGCCGAATACAGGAATACTGGCCCTGGTGCAGCTTTGAACCAGCGCGTTTCCTGGGTGCGCCAGCTTACAGAAAAAGAAGCAGCGGGTTACACTGCCCTGAACATACTTGGCAGCTGGATCAAAAATGGTTCAGTCAAAAAATAAAATGTATCATCATTAGAAGCAAGCTATCCGATCATGAGAAGGATACCGTTTATATTATGGGTAGTATTGCTGCAGGGTGCAATAAAAGCACAGCCGCCCGCAGCAGTTTCAAAAGTGTGGCGTGCTGATAACGGGAACGGTACGTATAAAAATCCGGTACTCAATGCTGACTATTCAGATCCTGATGCCATTCGCGTTGGGGAGGATTATTACATGATCGCTTCTTCTTTTGAAGCGATTCCGGGGCTTCCCATATTGCATTCCAAAGATCTTGTGAACTGGTCATTGATTGGTCACGCTTTGAAGAGACAGCCGCCGTTTGATCATTTCTCCGTGCCCCGTCACGGTAACGGTGTATGGGCTCCTGCCATACGTTTTCATAAAGGCGAATTTTATATTTATTACCCCGATCCTGATTTCGGTATCTATCTCACCAAAGCCAAAGACCCGCGCGGACCATGGTCTGAACCTTTGCTGGTTGAATCCGGTAAAGGCCTTATTGATCCTTGCCCTTTATGGGACGAGGATGGACAAACTTATCTCGTTCATGCCTGGGCCGGAAGCCGCGCTGGGATCAAAAGCATTATCACGATCAAAAAAATGAATACTGAAGGAACGCAGGTTACCGATGCAGGTGTGCTAGTATACGATGGCCATGAAAATGATCCGACGATCGAAGGGCCTAAGTTGTACAAACGGAACGGGTATTACTACATTTTTGCACCGGCCGGTGGTGTTTCTACCGGATGGCAGCTGGTACTTCGATCGAAGAATATTTATGGGCCTTACGAACGGAAAGTTGTAATGGATCAGGGACAATCACCTGTGAACGGTCCGCACCAGGGCGCATGGGTTACTACACAAAAAGGTGAAGACTGGTTCCTGCATTTCCAGGACAAAGGCCCGTATGGTCGAGTGGTACATCTGCAACCCATGGAATGGAAAAATAACTGGCCTGTAATCGGAGTTGACAAAGACGGTGATGGCAAAGGCGAGCCCGTTCTGCAATACCGCAAACCCGATACAGGGCGCAGCTGGCCTGTGCAGACACCGCCGGATACAGATGAATTCAACGGAACATATTTAAGTCCTCAATGGCAATGGCAGGCAAATCCGAAAGGCACGTGGGCATTCATGCATGTTGCAGCAGGGGTATTACGTCTATTCAGCGAGCAGCTGCCAGACAGTGCCATCAATCTCTGGGATGCGCCGAATGTATTGCTGCAGAAATTTCCTGCGGATAGTTTTATGGTCACAACAAAGCTTAACTTCAAACCCAATACGAAGCTGGAAAGTGAAAGGACCGGTCTTGCAATTATGGGTCTGAACTATGCAACATTAGGATTGAAGAGCACCAACAACGGTATATATCTTGTGCAGGGTACCTGTACTGATGCAGCAAAAGGAAACAAAGAAAAGGAAGTCAGTATCCGGAAGATAACAGAGGCAACAGTGTATTTACGGGTAAAAGTTACTGCAGGAGCAATCTGTACTTTCAGCTATAGCACAGACGGGTTGAATTATACCGATGCAGGCACTTCGTTTCAGGCAGCAGAAGGCCGCTGGATAGGTGCAAAAGTTGGCTTATACTGCACAAGGACATCCCGTACCAATGATGCAGGTTATGCAGATGTGGACTGGTTCCGGGTAGAACCCATAAAATAACAGGTATGAAGAATTACTGCGTTTTATTTTGCCTCATTCTTGCAATACAAAGCGGGGCGCAACAATTCATTCCGCTCTGGCCGGAAGGTGCAAAGCCAAATGATAACGGTCATCTTGTAAAAGACAGTATTGCCGCAGAGCGTATCTGGAAGGTAGGCACACCTGGCCTTTACGCTTTCCCGGTGCCTGAAGCGGAGAATAAAGGAACCACTGTGATGATCTGTCCGGGCGGCGGTTACGAAAGACTATCGCATATTTATAATGGCTTCCAGATGGCGCGCTGGTTCAATTCCATCGGCATCAATGCCTATGTGCTGATCTACCGGTTGCCGCACCAGGCCGATCTTGTAAAACGTGAAACCGCAGCCTGGCAGGATGCTCAACGTGCTATGCGCCTGATCAGAGCCAACGCCACTGCATGGAAAATCAAGGCAGATAAGATCGGTGTGATGGGTGTTTCGGCGGGCGGACACCTGGCCAGCACGCTTGCTATTCACACAGAAGATGTCAGCAACATTCAGGACTCGCTTACCAATGTTTCCTTCCGGCCTGATTTTATGATCCTGCTTTCACCTGTGATCACAATGGGAAAATTTGCGCATGGCGGGAGCAAAAGAAACCTGCTGGGCGCAGACACACTTGGCGCAAACCTGCAACGGTTTTCCTCTGAGCTCAATGTTACGGCACAAACGCCACCAACATTTATTGTGCATGCCTATAACGATAACAGTGTGCCTGTACAGAACAGCTTGTTGTTTTACAATGCCCTGATAGAAAAGAAGGTTAATGCGAGCCTGCATGTGTTTCCGCAGGGCGCTCATGCTATTAAACTCCGGGATAATCCGGGATCCGTTGAATACTGGAGCCAGCTTTGCGAAGCCTGGATGAATGAAATGAATTTTACCATACCCGTTAATGCCAGGAAATAATGTCCTTATCCGTACGCCGTAAATATCTTATTGTTTGCCTGTGGATCGCGGGCATTTTCATGCTGTTGTATGTAAGAGCAAATGCACAGAAACAATATAACGTGCTCGACTGGAAGCCTGAATATTCGTTAAACAGTTTCCTGCTTCAGCAAATGCATGCGCAATACGACGCGAGGAAGATAAATTTCAATAAGGCACTGGCATCCCGAAACGCAGCGCAGCAATATGTTGCGGATTGCAGACGAAAAGCTCAAATATTATTCGGGGAAAGGCCGGATCAAAAAGGAATCCCGGAAGTCAAACTGACCGGAACCATCAGGGCTGCCGGTTATCGTATAGAAAAGCTGTTGTATAAAAACAACGGCCATCACGTTACAGCCAATCTTTACCTTCCTTCAGCCGACCGAAAACTACCTGCGGTGGTACTGCTATGCGGGCACGAAGACGCGGCAAAGGCAACTCCTTCCTATCAGCAAACAGCTATCCTTTTTGCGAAGAACGGGTTTGTGGTTTTCGTGATCGATCCTTTATCTCAAAGCGAACGTTACCAGCTTACAGACCAGTCAGGCAAGCCGTTAACACGAGGCGGAACTACCGAACATACTTTGCTCAACCAGGCTGCGAATCTGCTCGGCACTTCCATGCCTGCAGATGAATTGTGGGATAATATGCGGGGCATCGATTATCTCGTTACAAGAAAGGAAGTAGACAGCACGCGTATCGGCTGTATCGGAAATTCCGGCGGCGGGATCCAGACCATTTACCTGGCGGCAATGGATAAAAGGGTCAAAGCCTTTGCGCCCTGCAGTTATCTCGCTTCGCGCGAACGTACACTTGAATTGACAGGTCCGGCCGATGGCTGTGCGCAGGTTCCGGGTGAAGGTCGCCTGCAGCTGGAGATGAATGATTTTTTACTGGCCGCCGCACCGAACCCCATGCTGATACTGGCCGGCCGATTCGATTTCATTGATTACCGTGGTGTTGAAGACGCATTTCATGAACAAAAGCAGTTATACAGGGTACTCGGATATCCCAACAACACAACATTGTTCACTTATGATGATGGTCACGGCATATCAAAACCAAAACGTGAATTCGCAGTAACCTGGTTCCGTAAACAATTCTATAAAGACACAACGCAAGTCCGCGAACCAGAATTGCAATTGTATACCCCGCAGGAATTACAGGTAACAACTACCGGCCAGTTGAATAGTTTTCTGCAGAACGAAGAAACGCTGCCGCAAAGAAATCTCCGGCTATTTGAGTCAGGCGAAGAAAAAAGAAAACACTTTACTTCCCTCCCGGATAATGATCTGAAAAATGCTATTGCAAAATTACTTGGTATCAATACCGCCGGTAAACTGACAGCAGAATCAAAAGGGATCATTAAAAACGGAAATATTACTTACTACAAATGGATCGTCAGAAAAGATGGTGAAATCCCTTTGCCTTTGATGATAGCGTATCCGGATGTAAAAGCAACAAAGCTGACAATCTATACAGGCACCCTCGGCAAAAATCGGCTTGCGGATAGTGTAAGTCTTATAAACGAACAGTTGCGCTCCGGTTCAGCTGTGATACTTTGTGATGTACGCGGTACAGGCGAGACCGCAGATAAAGCTGAATTCAACGACCCCAAATACTATAATAAGGATTACCGTAATGTAATGCTGGCTTTACATACAGGAGCAACACTGACAGGACAAAGAACCACTGACCTGTTGTCGCTGATCGATTTTGTAAAAACAGACCCTGTCCTGGTTAACCTGCCCATAGAAATGCATGCCGACGGAGCGCCTGCACTTGCTGCACTGCATGCGTTGCTGTTCAGGAAAGAAATTTCAGCACTTTATACCGATGATCGTATCCGCTCCTTCCGCGATATACTTGAACGTTCCACAGAGCAGGACTGGTATGCATACGTAATACCCGGCATACTGGATTATTACGATATTCCTGACCTGGTTAAAATCGCAGGAATGGAAAAGGTCCACAATACAAAAGGCAGGAAATAATAACCTATTTCTTTTTTGTCTTCTTCAATGACGATTCGCGGATAAAAAGATGTGGCTGCAATACCTGGGTTTCAAAATCTTTTACAGGTCTCTTACTTTCGATCAGGTCAACAAGCAGGTTAGTAGCAACCTGGCCTATTTCAAATGCCGGCTGCCTTACAACTGACAATGAAGGTGAGAGCAATTCAGTAAGGTCAATATTGGAAAAACCCAGCAGTGCAATATCTTCCGGCACCCGAATATTACGGGCTTTAAAATACCGGAGGCAGTTGGTGGTAAGTTTATCGGCAGTGGCGAAAATGGCGTCAGGTTTTTTCTTCTGAGACAAAAGCTCATCCATAGCCTGTTCCACTTCCTCATAGATCAGTCCGCCATGAGGGCAATATTTAACCAGGCTTTCATCGTAAGGTAACCCATGCTGCGCTAGCCCTTCTTTATAACCGGCTAATCTTTCCCGGGTAATAGACAGGTATTCGGAATTAGCCAGGGCTGCAATATGTTTATGGCCTGTGGCCGCCAGGTGGGCTGTTGCTTCGGCGGCGCCTTTGAAATTATCTACAGTTACTTTGTGCGTATCGATATCCTCCACGATCCTGTCAAAAAATACGATCGGCAGGCCCCGTGCATGCAGGCTTTGCAGGTGTTCAAGATCTTTGGTTTCGGAAGAAACGGAGACAAGCAGGCCATCTATCGAACGTGAGGCAAGGTATTGTACGTTGATCAGTTCCCTGTCGTAAGATTCATGGCTCTGCGCAATGATCACATTATAGCCCTTATCGTACGCAATCGATTCGATACCGTTGATGATCTGGGAGAAAAAACTGTTTGCGATCTCACAGACAATGATGCCGATTGAACGGCTCCTTTTTTCCTTCAGGCTTAGTGCGATCGGGTTAGGCCTGTAATTGATCTTTTCAGCGTACTCCAGCACCAGTTTTTTGGTTTCCGGGCTGATTTCATAGCTGTCACGCAGGGCCCTGGAAACGGTAGAAGTGGAAAGTCCGAGAGCTTTGGCGATGTCTTTTATGGTAACTGCTTCAAATTTCATTACAGGCGGATAAGATTCGTCTCGCCTAAAATTAAGCTATTTATCATAAAGCGGGAGGTCAGGCCAGGGCGCCGACCGTTTCCTGTTTGATGCGGCTGAGGTCAACACCCATTCTTGTAAAGGCTTCCACGCCTTTTTCAGTCACATAAAAATGGGCATCGGAAGTATCAGTTGCGGCGATCCAGCCTTTTTCGATGAAGCTGTTCAGCAACAGCGTACCCAGTTTTCCGCCGAGGTGATCGTAGCATTTTTTGGCAGGTATAACAAGTGTATTCCGGTTCATGGGGAAGTGTTGAATTAAAGATAAAAAAAATGCCGGACATTTTCCCGGTACGATATGCAGGACACGGGCGCAACGGAAATCGTTACCGGGAACGTTTGCGTAAAAAAACACCCGGAATATGCATCTTTCCCGGGAATAACTGTGTAGACTTGTTACCTGATAACGTGAGTGTCACGGATGCAGAGAGATGATCGCCCATAATTTGCTTTGCTATGGTAAGGAATAAAAGAAGATACTGCCGGTACAGCCATGCATCTGTATGTGTTGAGAGTGGAGCAAAAAATGGTGGTTCTTTAACAACTTCGGGTTTTTTATTTGGTATAATAGGCAATTGTTAGAAGTAAAAGCTATGCAGCTAAACCTGCATAGCTTTTTTATGCCACAAACATCTGATTGATCGTGATTAAAAAGTCTGGAATGAAAAACTGCCTGTATTTAGCGGCTCTGCTGATTGTGATGTCATTTTACGCACCTGAAAAAAAAGTCAGCTTTTTTATGGTGGGCGATTCCACCATGGCGGACAAGCCGCTTGCAGGTAATCCTGAACGCGGCTGGGGGCAGTTGTTCCCGGAATACCTCACTGCCAATGTGAACGTGCGTAATTGTGCCGTGAACGGAAGAAGTACCAAAAGTTTTATCAAAGAAGGCCGCTGGGATAGTGTGATGAAAAATGTCAGCAAGGGCGACTGGGTGTTCATCCAGTTCGGCCATAATGATGCAAAGAAAGAAGACAGCAACCGTTACGCAGCACCGCAAACAACCTATCGCCAGAACCTTGTAAAATTTGTAACGGAAGCACGCGCCAAGGGTGCCAACCCCGTACTCATAACGCCTGTTATGCGCCGTAAATTCGATGCGACGGGCAAGCCGGAGGATACACATGGCGAATATCCGGGCGTGGTAAGGGCTGTTGCAGCTGCTATGAATGTACCACTGATCGATCTGCACCAGAGCAGCACAAAGCTGCTCGCAGAACTGGGGCCTGAAACTTCTAAAAACCTGTTCCTGTGGATTGAGCCGCGTCATTATACTGCTGCCCCAGAAGGTAAAAAAGACGATACCCATTTTTCAGCCTATGGCGCAGCAAGGATTGCTGCATTGGTATGTAAGGAAATACTGGAAAAGAAAATGCCGCTTACTGCCTACCTGAAACCATCCGCTCATCCGGGCAGATATGAATTTGAGCTGCCGCAGGTCTACACCCCTCATTTCAGAAAAGATACCCTTCATATTACTGCATTTGGTGCTGTTAATGACGGGGTAACTTTAAACACTGTTGCCATCAATAAGGCAATTGCTGCAAGTAATGCCGCAGGAGGTGGTGTTGTAAATATCCCGCAGGGATTATGGCTCACCGGTCCGATTGTTATGAAAAGCAACGTGGAACTGCATACTGAAAAAGGTGCAGTGGTATTGTTTACAGACGATCGCAGTGCTTATCCGCTGGTGAAGTCTTCGTTTGAAGGTGTAAATGCCGCCCGCTGCCAGTCGCCGATCACAGCAGAAAACCTGGAGAACATTGCCATTACGGGTCCGGGTATTTTCCATGGTTCCGGTCATGTATGGCGCCCCGTGAAAAAAACAAAACTCACAGAAACAGAATGGAAGCGTCAGCTGACCTTCGGCGGTGTGCTGAGCGAGGATAAAAGTACCTGGTATCCTTCAGCTGGGGCGTTGAAAGCGTCACTGACAGGTAATATCGGCAAGCTGACGCCAGGTAAAGAACTGAAAGATTTTGAAGAGATCAGGGATTTCCTGCGTCCGAACATGCTGCGCATTACTGATTGTAAAAATGTATTGTTAGATGGGGTCACTTTTGAAAACTCGCCCGCCTGGACCATGCACGTCATGGTAAGCCGCGAGATCACCATCCGAAACGTAACGGTGAAGAACCCGTCCTACGGTCAAAATACAGATGCCCTCGACCTGGAATCCTGCGCCAATATCCTCGTAGACGGATGTTCGTTTGATACGGGTGATGACGGGATCTGCATCAAATCCGGGCGGGATGAAGAAGGTCGTAAAAGAGGCCTGCCGACAGAAAACCTGGTTGCCAGGAATACAACCGTATATCATGCACATGGCGGTTTTGTGATCGGCAGCGAAATGAGTGGCGGGGCACGTAATCTTTATGTGTCCAACTGTTCATTCATCGGTACGGATATCGGGCTTCGTTTCAAAACAGTAAGAGGTAGAGGCGGCGTTGTTGAGAATATTTATGCATCAGACATCATCATGCGTGATATTCCCGGCGAAGCAATTTCTTTCGATATGTACTATGCAGCGAAAGATCCTGTTCCGCAGGCCGGCGAAAAAAGAGAGCTACCTAAAATAGAGGTATTACCTGTAACAGAAGCAACACCTGTATTCAGGAATTTCTTCATTAATAATGTAGTATGCAATGGGGCTGAAAAAGGTGTGTTCATTCGCGGCATTCCTGAAATGAACGTGAGTTATGTACAGATGAGCAATATGGTGCTGAAGACCCGTAAAGCCATCGAGTGCACGGAAGCAACAGGAATCACTTTCAATAATGTGAAACTGGTACCAACGGAAACGGATCCTGTTGTATACCTGCAGAACAGTAAGGAAATAACATTCAACAAACTGTCGGCAGCGCCGGGTGCTGCACTGCTGTTCAGCGTGAATGGCGACAGGAGCGCTAAGATCAAAGTGAAAGGTTCTGATCTCTCAGGAGCAAAGCAGGTGTCGGCATTTAATTTCGGCGCGTTAAACCAGTCATTGGAAATCATTAAATAAACTCAATGAAACGTTTCTTCGGACTTCTAATCATAACAGTTGCATTTACTGCTACAAGTGCAGCAGCACAACCCTGGTCGGAAAAAATGACCGGAACGGTGATGCGTATCTGGGCAGACAGCATGGCCCTGAAACCGAATCAGCCTGCAGGCTGGGCTTACGATCAGGGCTTGATCCTGAACGGGATTGAAAAGGTCTGGAAGCGTACCGGCAATGGTAAATATTTTGCCTATATCCAGAAAAGCATGGATTTTTTCGTGAACAAGGATGGCAGTATCAGAACGTACAAACCGGCGGATTATAATATCGACAATATCAAATGCGGCGACAACCTGCTGCTGTTATATGAGGTGCTGGGTGATGAGAAATACCGCAAGGCGGCAGGACTCCTCCGCGAACAGCTGAAAGCGCAGCCGCGCACCAATGAAGGCGGTTTCTGGCACAAGAAAAGATATCCTTACCAGATGTGGCTCGACGGCCTGTATATGGGTGAACCTTTTTATGCACGTTATGCAACCCTGTTTAATGAACCAGCCGCTTTCGACGATATCGCAAACCAGTTCATCTGGATGGAAAATCACGCAAGAGACAAACGGACGGGGCTGCTGTACCATGGCTGGGATGAAAGCAAAGCGGAAAAATGGGCAGATAAAACAACCGGCCTTTCGCCTCATTTCTGGGGCCGTGCCATGGGCTGGTATGGAATGGCATTGGTAGATGTGCTGGATAATTTTCCGAAAGATCATCCGAAAAGATCAGCATTAATAGCCATACTCAAACGTTATCTCACAGCAGTAAAATCTGTACAGGATAAGAACAGCGGTGTATGGTGGCAGATCCTTGATAAACCCGGACAGAAAGGAAACTATCTCGAAGCTTCTGCATCGAGCATGTTCGTTTATACTTTTGCGAAAGCAGTTCGGATGGGTTATACAGATGCGGCAGATTATGCGGGAGCTAAAAAAGCATACGACGGCCTCATCAAAACATTCATCAGCACAGATGCAAACGGTCAGGTTAACCTAAACCAGGTATGCCAGGTGGCAGGATTGGGTGGAAATCCTTATCGCGACGGAAGCTATGAATACTATGTAAGCGAACCCATCGTAACCAACGACCCGAAAGGAATCGGCGCATTTATTCTTGCCGCATCAGAAATGGAAACACTGGCTGATATCCGTTCCGGCGCGGGTAATGGCAAGACGGTATTGCTAGATTATTACTTCAATAACGAACGCAGAAAAGACAAGGACGGAAACAATGTGCGCTTTCATTATACATGGGAAGATCAGTCCAACAGCGGCTTCTCTTTGTGGGGCAATATTTTCAGGAACAACGGCGCAGCAACACGGGCACTGGAAACAGCACCGACCGCAGCAGCCTTGAAACAGGCATCGGTATACATTATCGTAGACCCCGATATCCCTAAAGAAAATCCAACACCCAACTACATACAACCACAACATACCAGTGTGATCGCTGACTGGGTAAAAGAGGGCGGTGTGCTTATATTGATGGGGAATGATACCGGCAATGCAGAGTTCGATCATTTTAACCAGCTGGCAGGAACCTTCGGAATACAGTTCGATAAAAACAGTACCTACCATGTGACCGGCAAGCAGTTCGAAATGGGCCTGATCACTATCAATAAAAATAACAGCCTGTTCAGAACTGCAGAACGTGTTTACCTCAAAGAAGTAGCTACGCTAAGTCTTAAATCACCGGCGAGCCCGCTTGTAGTGGATAAGGATGGCCGCAATATCGTAGCTGTTGCAAAATATGGGAAAGGTTACGTGTTTGCAGTAGGCGACCCGTGGATTTATAACGAATATCTCGACGGAAGGCGCCTGCCTGCCAGCTTCCAGAATTTTGAAGCGGCAACAGATATAACCAAATGGGCATTGCAGCAGGCCCGTAAAAAATAAACAGATGCAATTGAAGGCAACATATATACTGGTCCGTTTATTCTTCCTGTTCATTGGAACTGGCAGTGTATTGTCTGCAACTGCAGGGAAAGAGATCATCGTAGACAGCAAGGGCAAGGGCGATTTTCTCACGATCCAGGCTGCTATCAACAGTCTGCCGGAAAAAGCAGAGGCCCAGCGTGTGATCCTGGTACGTAATGGCGTTTATACGGAAAAGATTTTTCTAGACAAGAACTTCATCACATTAAAAGGAGAGGACAAGCAAAAAACGATACTCACAATTTCCCAATCGAGGGATATCTGGCGCTGCGAACATCCGGATGACTGGGGTGTTGCTACCATCAACCTGCAGGGCAGCGATATCGTTCTTGAAAATCTTTCCGTGATCAACAGTTTCGGGTTCGATAATCCTGAAGGGCAGAAATACAAATGTGCTTCCGACAGTGCAGGAACGGAAAAGATCACCAGGAGAAGCAGTCACCAGATGGCATTGCGCAGTTTCAGTACAACAAGACTGAAAGTGATCAATTGCATTTTCCGTGCCTATGGTGGTGATACGGTAAGTCCCTGGAATACGGAAGATGGAATGTTCTATTTCAAAGACTGCCTCATGGAAGGCGGCGTTGATTTTTATTGTCCGCGCGGCTGGGCATGGGCTGAGAACTGCACATTTGTAGCCCATGGAAACGTAGCTGCTATCTGGCACGACGGATCCAAATACAAGGATTCCAAAACGGTTCTGAAAAATTGTGTATTTACAGGTGAAGATGGTTTCAAACTCGGACGTTACCACAGGGATGCGCAGTTCTATCTCATCAACTGCAGTTTCCCTGAGAATATGGCGGATACGCCTGTATACCTGAATCCATCCAACCCGCAGAATGTGATCCAGTGGGGCGAGCGGGTTTACTATTACAACAGTCACCGCAAAGGCGGCGATTATGCATGGCATAAGAATAACCTCGAAAAAGCAGAAGGTGCACCCAGGCCGGAATCGATCACCCCGCAATGGACATTTGCCGGTAAATGGGATCCGGTGGGTGAGACTGCAGCTATAGCTGCGTACCAACAAGCTACCGACCCCATGGCAGAGAACATGCTGGCATACCAGCGTGCAGTGGGTGGGTGGCCAAAAGCTGTAAATGAGATCAAGGTCGATTATACAAAACCACTTACGGAAGCCGAACGTCAAGCCATTAAAGCAGATTCGTTGCATGAAGATGCGACGATCGACAATAACGCAACAGCACGCGAGGTCCGTTACCTGGTAAAAGCATACAAGCAGACGCATAACAGTAAGTACCTCGCAGCTGCAGAAAAAGGAATCGGTTATTACCTGAAAGCACAATATGCCAATGGTGGCTGGCCTCAATACTATCCGGATGCCCGTCTCTACCGCAGTCAGATCACGTACAACGATAATGCGATGATCAATGTGCTGAATATCCTGGAAGATGTGCTCGAAGGAAAAAATGATCTGGAGGTGATCAGCAGTGCATACCATGAAATGGTGCGTAATGCGGTGAGAAAAGGTGTGTCATGCATCCTCGCAACTCAAATAAAGGTAAAAGGCAAACTGACGGCCTGGTGCGCACAATACAACGCACGTACGCTGGAACCGGAAATGGCACGGAAGTTTGAACTGGTATCATTAAGCGGTAATGAATCGGTGGGTATCGTGAGTTTCCTGATGCGGATGAAAGAACCTTCTGCAGCAATTGTGGAAGCGGTCAGATCTGCCGTTGACTGGTTCAATGCCGTACGGATTGACGGGTATAAGTACATCGACGTTGCGGATGCAACTATGCCAAAGGGAACGGACCGTGTACTGGTGCCTGAGCCCGGAAGCACAGTATGGGCCCGGTTTTATGAGATCGGGACGAACCGCCCTTTTTTCAGCGGTCGCGACAGTGAAAAAAAATATGACGTAAAGGAGATCGAGTATGAGCGGAGAACGGGTTATGCATGGTATGGAACCTGGCCCGAAAAACTGCTACAGAAAGAATACCCAGAATGGTTAAAAAGAAACAAACTTAAATAAAGGTGAACATGCAATTGTCGAGAACAACAGTAGCGCAGATCAGTAACAGTGGGGTGGAAAAGCCTGCAGATGCGCTGTTTCAATTACCGGAGAAAGTGTTACAGTTTGGGACAGGCGTTTTATTACGCGGCCTGCCCGACTATTTTATTGATAAGGCGAACAAACAGGGATTGTTCAACGGCAGGGTAGTAGTAGTGAAGTCTACAGCAACAGGCGGGACAGATGCATTCAAAAAACAGGATGGACTCTTCACGCTGCTGGAACGTGGGTTTGAAGCCGGCGAGCGCAAGGACAGGGCAGTTATCAATGCAGCGATCAGTCGTGTGTTGTCTGCACATGATGAATGGGAAATAATATTGAGCTGTGCCGCATCAGCAGAAATGCAGGTCATCATCTCCAATACAACAGAAGTGGGCATCACACTTGTGCCTGAAGATGCACGGGCCGAAAAGCCGGCTTCTTTTCCGGGTAAGCTGCTTGCATTCCTGAAAAAAAGGTACGAAGCATTCAATGGCTCCGCAGAAGCGGGCATGGTGATCATTCCGACAGAACTGATCGTTGACAACGGGAAAAAACTGAAAGCGATTGTGCTTGAGCTGGCTCGTTTACAGCAGGCGACCGATGCATTTATCAACTGGCTGAATGAAGCAAATGATTTTTGCAGTTCACTGGTAGACAGGATCGTTCCCGGTAAGCTCAACAGTGCTGATGCTAAGCTGGAACAGGAGAAACTGGGTTATGAAGATGAGTTGCTGATCATGTCTGAATGTTACCGGTTATGGGCGATAGAGACAGCATCGGAAAGAACAAAGGCGATCCTGTCTTTCAGCAAAGCCGATGCAGGTGTTGTTCTGGCGCCGGATATCAATAAATTCCGTGAACTGAAATTACGCCTGCTCAATGGTACACATACATTTGCCTGCGGACTTGCCTGTCTCGCCGGTTATGAAACCGTAAAGGAAGCCATGCAGGACGAAGATTTCAGGACGTACGTTTCAGAACTGATGTACCAGGAAATTGTACCGCTGGTTGCAGGTGAAACGATCACAACAGAAGAAGCCAATGAATTTGCAACATCAGTGATCGATCGTTTCCGGAACACGCATATCGAACATTTGTGGCTGAACATAACAGTGCAGTACAGTTCAAAAATGGCCATGCGTAATGTGCCGCTGCTGAAAAAATATTATGCACAATCCGGTTCCGTGCCAGAACGCATGGCTATAGGATTTGCTGCTTACCTGCGTTTCATGAGATCAAGGCTTACAGATAACAATTGTTATACAGGCAGTCATAAGGGTACGGATTACCAGATCCAGGATGATAAGGCAGGAATTCTTCACCAGGCATGGAGCACTACAGGAAACATACAGGAATATGTTGCCGCTGTGCTGAACGATGAAACACTCTGGGGTTGCAGGCTTTCAGAATTACCGGGTTTTGAAGCTGCCGTAACTGCCTGTTTCAGTCAGCTGGAAGAGAATGATGTTACAAGTGTGATCACTAAAAAAGCAGAAGTATAGTTATGAAAAATAAAGTGATACAGGTACACCCGGCAGACAATGTGCTGGTAGCCCTGCAGGATCTGCGCAGCGGTGAAACCATCGAATGGAAAGATAAAACTTACCTGTTACTGGAAGATATACCTGCCAAACATAAATTCACAACCGCAGAGATCGCGGCAGGTGGCGCCGTTACCATGTACGGAGTGCTGGTGGCGCTGGCAAAAGAAGATCTTCCTGTAGGAGTACGTATTGCAACGGAAAATGTAACACATGCATCCGGTGCTTATTCACTTCGGGAGAGACGCACAGCCTGGCATACACCGGAAGATGCAGCCCGGTGGAAGGAGCGGACCTTCATGGGTTATCACCGTGAAGACGGAAGCGTTGGTACGGCCAACTACTGGTTAGTGATACCATTGGTGTTTTGTGAAAACCGAAATGTGGAAGTGATCCGTGAAGCGCTGCAGGAAGAGCTGGGGTATGCGCGCCCTAAAAAATACCATCGCTTCGCACAGAAATTATCGGACATGTATAAATCGGGAAAAGGTGCGGAACAGATACTGGAAGAAGATTTTGAAGAAACGGCCGTCTCAGCAGGAACAACGCCGTTGTTTAAAAATATCGACGGCATCAAATTCCTTACCCATGATGGCGGATGTGGCGGTATCAGGCAGGATGCACAAACATTATGTGCGCTGCTGGCGGGTTATATCACCCACGCAAATGTTGCAGGCGCAACCATCCTGAGCCTGGGTTGTCAGAATGCGCAGGTAGCTATGCTGCAGGAAGAGATCCGGAAAAGATCACCTCAGTTCAGCAAACCACTTTATATTCTCGAACAACAAAAGATAGGTACTGAAACAAACCTGGTTGCATCTGCCATCAGGCAGACTTTTGCCGGTCTTGTAAAGGCGAACGAGCTGGAAAGAAAACCGGCGCCGATCAGTAAACTCTGCATCGGACTCGAATGTGGCGGCTCTGACGGATTTTCGGGGATCTCTGCAAACCCGGCAATCGGTTACACTTCTGATCTGCTGGTAGCGGCTGGCGGTTCGGTGATCTTATCCGAATTCCCGGAATTATGCGGCGTTGAACAGGAACTGAGCGATCGTTGCTCAACAGAAGAACAGGCGCGGAAGTTCATGCAACTCATGAAAACCTACAATGAAAAAGCGGAAGCTGCCGGCAGCGGTTTTTATATGAATCCTTCTCCCGGTAATATCAAAGATGGCCTGATCACCGACGCTATCAAATCGGCAGGTGCTGCAAAAAAAGGCGGTACTTCGCCCGTTACAGATGTGCTGGATTATCCGGAGAAAGTAACAAAGCCCGGACTGAATCTGCTTTGCACACCTGGTAACGATGTGGAATCAACCACTGCTGAAGTGGGGTCAGGAGCAACGGTAGTCCTGTTCACAACAGGATTGGGAACACCTACCGGCAACCCGATTGCGCCGGTGGTGAAATTGTCTACCAATACGGCTTTGTATAACCGTATGCCGGATATTATCGATATCAATACCGGAACGATCATTGAAGGTGAAGAAACAATAGAAGAAGCAGGAGAACGGATACTTGAGTATGTAATACAGGTGGCCAGCGGCGAAATTAAAGTCAGCGCCGTACGCAATGGCCAGGATGATTTTATCCCCTGGAAAAGGGGCGTAAGCCTGTGATTGAACAGACAAGCGCAGGCAGAGAAAATTAATAACAACAAAGCAATCAAACCTAAGCATGAAAAAATTTCTAGACGAGGACTTCCTGTTGCAAAGCAAAACAGCGCAGCGTTTGTACCACGATTATGCGAAGCAGATGCCGGTGATCGATTATCATTGCCATTTGCCGCAGCAACAGATCGCGGCAGACCTTCAGTTTGAAAACCTGACGCAGGTATGGTTGGCCGGCGATCATTATAAATGGCGCGCGATGCGCACCAATGGTGTAGAAGAAAAATTCTGTACCGGTAATGCCACAGACCGCGAAAAATTTGAGCAATGGGCCGCCACCGTACCCTATACTTTACGTAACCCGTTATATCACTGGACACATCTCGAACTCCAGCGTTACTTCGGTGTTACGGATATCCTGAACCCTGCGAGCGCCGGCAGGATCTACGATACCTGTACGGCGATGCTGCAAAGCAAAGAATATTCTGTCCGCAACCTGCTCCGTAAAATGAACGTAGCACTGGTATGTACAACAGATGATCCTGTTGATTCGCTGGAGTACCATCTTCAGCTGAAGAAAGAAGGATTTGAAATTCCTATCCTGCCTGCATTCAGGCCCGATAATGCCATGAATGTATCCGATGCCGGAAAATTCAATCAATACGTAAAACGCCTGGAGGCGGTTACGAATATTTCCATTTCATCTTTCGATGACTTCCTGTACGCTTTGCAGAGCCGTCACGATTTCTTCGCAGCCTGCGGATGCTCCGTATCCGATCACGGACTGGAAGAGATCTATGCAGAAGAATTTACCGGTTCGGAGATCGACAGTATCTTCAATAAGATTCATGCCGGTAAACAACTCGGGGAAATAGAACAGCGGAAATTCAAATCGGCAATGCTGGTGCATTTTGCGGAATGGGATTGGGAGAAAGGCTGGGTACAGCAATTTCACCTGGGCGCGCTGAGGAACAACAACAGCAGGATGATGCAGCAACTTGGTCCTGACACCGGTTGGGATTCCATCGGCGATTTTTCACAGGGAAGAGCACTGGCTGCATTCCTGAGCAAGCTCGATGGCGATAATAAGCTTACAAAAACCATTATTTATAACCTGAATCCTGCCGACAATGAACTGATGGCGACAATGATCGGTAACTTCAACGACGGGTCGGTTGCCGGCAAGGTACAGTTCGGGTCTGCCTGGTGGTTCCTCGATCAGAAAGACGGAATGATCAAGCAGATGAATGCCTTGTCTAATATGGGTCTGCTCAGTCGTTTTGTGGGTATGCTCACTGATTCAAGGAGTTTCCTGTCTTATCCCAGGCATGAATATTTCAGGCGTTTGCTCTGTAATCTTTTTGGTGATGAAATAGAGAACGGCGAATTGCCGAACGATATCGAATGGACCGGCAAGATCGTGCAGGATATCTGCTATCGCAATGCACAGCAGTATTTTGGCTGGAAATCGATCACGCCGGAAGGATAATAATGGTAAATTTGTATCCTTTGTTATTTATTTAAGTATCAACAGAACCCTATAGCATGCAATTCAGAGAACAGGTAAAAGAAATCTTCGTTACAGAAAACGAGATACCCGCAGACTACCAGGTAACAACCGAAATTCACCAGCGCGAATACCTCAGCGATGGTGAAATGAAAAAATGGGATGGGAATGTGCACGAAGTGTATTCTCCTATCTGTGTAAAAACTGCAGAAGGACTGAAAAGGAAACTGATCGGAACCTATCCCGTATGCACCGAGAAAGAAGCCTTCGAAGCGCTCGATGCTGCGGTGACCGCATATGATAACGGGCGCGGACAATGGCCAACCATGAGTGTGGCAAACCGTATCAAATGCGTGGAGAAATTCATCGCGAAGATGATGGATCAGAAAGATATCGTGGTGAAACTCATCATGTGGGAGATCGGTAAGTCCTATGCCGATTCAGTGAAAGAGTTCGACCGTACGGTTGAATATATCTACGCAACGATTGATGCGCTGAAAGATATCGACCGCGATTCCTCACGTTTCACCATTGAACAGGGAATTGTAGCACAGATCCGCCGTTCGCCGCTTGGTGTTGTATTGTGCATGGGACCTTTCAACTATCCGCTGAACGAAACCTTTACAACCCTGATCCCTGCGATCATCATGGGTAACACTTTGCTCTTTAAACCTCCGAAACACGGAACCCTGTTGCATTACCCGCTGCTGGAAGCATTCAGGGAATGTTTTCCGAAAGGAGTGGTAAATACAGTTTACGGACGTGGTAATACCATCATCCCTGGTCTGATGAAATCAGGCAAGATCAATGTGCTTACACTGATCGGTTCAAGCAAAGTAGCCAACGAGTTGAAAAAGCTCCACCCTAAAGTGAACAGGCTGCGTGCGATCCTGGGTCTCGATGCCAAGAATGCTGCCATCATTACACAGAAGGCAGATCTGAAGCTGGCAGTGCAGGAAACAGTGCTGGGAAGTCTTTCATTCAACGGCCAGCGCTGTACAGCACTGAAGATCGTGTTTGTACACAGGTCTGTAGCAGATGAGTTTATTGCACAACTGACCGCAGAAGTAGCTAAACTTAAATTCGGCATGCCATGGGAAAAAGGGGTGTCACTGACACCTTTACCTGAGCCAAACAAACCTGCCTATCTTAAAGAGTGTATCGAAGATGCGGAAGCACATGGCGCAAAAGTGGTAAATGAACATGGCGGTACAACAGTTGAATCTTTCGTTTATCCTGCAATCCTTTACCCGGTTAATAACAGAATGAAACTCTATCGCGAAGAGCAATTCGGACCATTGATCCCGGTTGTACCTTTCGATGACCTGGAAGAGCCGATCGGTTACCTGATCGAATCCACACACGGACAGCAGGTAAGTATCTTCAGCAATAACCAGGAAGAAGTAGCATCGCTCATTGATCCGCTGGTGAACCAGGTAAGCCGTGTGAATATCAACTGCCAGTGCCAGCGCGGACCAGACGTATTCCCGTTCACCGGCAGGAAAGACAGTGCAGAAGGAACATTGTCGGTAGTGGATGCACTGCGTTCATTCTCGATCCGTTCGCTCGTGGCAGCCAAGCTCACAGAAAGCAATAAACACCTGATCAACGAGATCGTGGGTAAACATGAATCCAATTTCTTAAGCACGAAGTATATATTCTGATGACAGGAACAATGTTTGATCTGGCTGGTAAAACAGCGCTGGTAACCGGTTGCAATAAAGGGATCGGGAAAGGCATGGCACTCGGCCTTGCGGAAGCCGGGGCCGATATCATTGGGGTATCTGCTTCTCTCGAACCTGAAGGCAGCGAGATTGAAAAAGAAGTGAAAGCGCTGGGCAGGAAGTTTACTGCTTACCAGGCCAACCTGTCTGACCGTGAAACGATATACGGATTCTTGCAGTCGCTTGAAGCAAACAACGGAACGCCTGATATCCTCGTGAACAACGCCGGAACCATTATGCGTAAACCGGCAGCGGAACACCCGGATGAATACTGGGATACCGTGATGGCCATCAACCTGGATGCACCCTTTATTCTTGCCCGTGAGATCGGGAAACGTATGCTGGAGAGGGGATCGGGAAAGATCATCTTCACCTGTTCATTGCTGAGTTTTCAGGGCGGGATCAACGTTCCCGGCTATGCAGCCAGCAAAGGAGCACTGAGCAGCCTGATCAAGGCATTGGCAAATGAATGGGCTTCCAAAGGGATCAATGTAAACGGCATTGCTCCGGGTTATATCGCAACGGATAACACCGAAGCGCTGCGCAACGATCCGGAACGCAGCAGTTCGATCCTTTCGCGAATCCCTGCAGCGCGCTGGGGTGAACCGGAGGATTTCAAAGGCCCGGCCGTATTCCTGGCGTCAGCCGCATCCGATTATGTAAACGGAACCATCCTCACTGTAGATGGCGGCTGGATGGGGCGCTGATGCGAACAAGATAGCTTAATGAATTAATGATAGCTGATAACAAAAACTGGTACCGGGTGCATTAATTTTGTACCCGGTATCTTTTATACAGAAACAAGGAAAACAGATCAATATGGAAATCAGATTTCAGAATAGTCCCAAAGAGGTAAAAGGCATGAGTACGCAGGAACTGCGCGGGAATTTCCTGGTACAGGAACTCATGCAGCAGGATGCGGTAAAACTTGTTTATTCTCATTACGACAGGGTGATCACCGGTGGTGTTGCTCCCAAAGCAGGTGCCAGTATTGCATTGCCAAATGAAGCAGAACTCCGCGCCGATTATTTCCTGGAAAGAAGAGAGCTGGGCATCATCAATGTTGGCGGTACAGGTACGGTAACTGCGGACGGAACAACATATACACTCAACAAACTGGATTGTCTTTATCTCGGTAAAGGCACACGTGAAGTGGCCTTCAGCAGCAACGACGGCTCTGCACGTTTTTTCCTTTTATCAGCACCGGCGCATCATACTTATCCCAACAGCCTTATGACCAAGGAACAGGCTTCTCCTGTTGCACTTGGCTCAGCGGCAACATCCAACCAGCGGACTATCTACAAATACATTCACCAGGAAGGTATACAAAGCTGTCAGCTTGTAATGGGACTTACCGTACTGGAGCAGGGAAGCGTGTGGAATTCCGTTCCGCCCCACACACATACCCGCAGGATGGAAGTGTATTTTTATTTCGATGTTCCGGAAGAGCAGCGCGTATTCCATTTCATGGGCGAACCCCAGGAGACACGCCACCTGGTAATGAATAACCATGAAGCTGTGATCTCGGCACCATGGTCTGTTCACTTTGGTTCAGGCACTTCCAATTACGCGTTCATCTGGGCAATGGCCGGAGAGAATTATACATTCACTGATATGGACCCCGCACCGATCGCTACATTGCTTTAAAGCATGTTCATCATAAACAAAAAACCGCAGCGCTTATACAGGCTGCGGTTTTTTATTGCAGTAAGCCGGAATCAGATCTTAACCTTGATCACCAGCTTTTTGATATTGTCGTTGCCGATCATCGGTGCATGTACATCTTCAGGATAAAAGATCCCGAACTGTCCCGCGCCGAGTGCGAAATACATATCAGGAGTGTCGTTGTAAAATACCACATCTTTTTCCTCGTTGTATTCTCCGCGTTGCTGGGTACAGGTTTCACGGGGCTTCCAGCCAATGGTTTCATGACCGCTGATGCAAACCTGTATATCGATATGTTTGTTATGACACTCGAATTTTGCAATGGACTCTTCGGTGGTCATACCGGTTTTGTAAGATACGCTGCCTTTGAGGTTGTCGCCGTCTATCTCAAACTTTCCTGTTTCCAGGCTTGCGAGATCCGTTGTACGGATGTACTCGAATGCTTTGGCAAAAAGCGGGTGCAGTGCAGCATATTTCTGTGCGTTGGCAAGTGAATCGATTACCATCTTGTTTTGTTTTTGGAATGAATAAAAAACCGTTCTGCGCAGTCAGCACAGAACGGTATATACGTATTGATGAACTGACATGATTAACGCTGAACCCTTCCGGATCCGTCGCCTGCAACCAGTTCTTCCACTTCTTTGCGGGTAGCATGGTTGAGATCGCCCGGAATGGTATGTTTCAGTGCAGAAGCTGCAACACCGAACTCAGCTGCATCGGCCATGGATTTGCCGGCAACGAGACCGTAAATGAAACCGCTTGCAAATGAATCGCCGCTGCCTACGCGGTCAACGATGCGCACTTCATACTGCCTGGTATGATAGAACTCATTGCCATCGTACACCAGCGCACTCCAGCCGTTGTCAGAAGCACTATGGCTTTCTCTCAGGGTAGAAGCTATATATTTGAAACCGAATTTTTCTTTCATTTGCTGAAATACGCTTTTGTAACCATCGAGATTCAGTTCGCCTTTGGTAACATCGGTACCTTCGGCCTTGAATCCGAGTGTGGTTTCGGCATCTTCTTCGTTACCGATACAAACATCTACGTACTGGCAGAGTTTGGTCATCACTTCCCTTGCTTTTTCCTTGCTCCACAATTTCTTACGGTAGTTCAGGTCTATACTGGTAGTGATCCCTTTTGCTTTGGCAGCTTTCAGCGCAGCTTCGGTAAGCGCAGCAGCTTTATCGCTGAGGGCAGGAGTGATGCCGGTTGTATGGAACCAGTCCGCACCTTCAAATATTTTATCGAAATCGAATTCACTTACATCCACATCCGCAATAGAAGCGCCTGCGCGGTCGTACACAACCTGTGAAGCACGCATGGAAGCGCCGGTTTCAAGAAAGTAAATACCGAGACGCTGGCCACCGCGTGCAATGAATTGCGTATCCACTCCATAACGGCGGATATGATTGATTGCGGCCTGACCCAGCGGGTTATCCGGAACCTTGGTTACAAAAACACCATTCAGTCCATAATTAGATACAGCCACGGCTACATTGGCTTCACCACCACCGTAGGTAACATCAAAACTGTCACTTTGAACAAAGCGCTCGAAGCCCGGAGTAGACAAACGGAGCATGATCTCTCCCAGGGTTACAACTTTTTTTGGCATGTGTAGAGATTAAAATGTAATAATAAAAGGATGTGTGTTATCTTGATACCATCAATCTTCAAATTTCTCTCAATATTTCGGTAAGATGAAATAATAGGCTGAGGTTTTCCATTTAAAATTATGCAAACGTTTGCGTAAAAAAATGGCAGGCTGAACGCTAATTCCAATAACATTGTCCTTTAATCAAAAAGCCATATGGAAAAGAAGGTAGAAGTAATGAACCTGATACCCGAACAGGGAGTGTTGCCTTTATATTTCACCAAAGACACAGAAGTTAGCATCAATGTACTGAAAGCCCTGTACCAGGCTGGTATCAGAGCTGTTGAATACACCAACAGGGGCGAAGCCGCACTGCAGAATTTCAAAGAAATGCGTAAGGTGTGCGATACGGAACTGAAAGGAATGTATCTCGGTATCGGTACTATTAAGAACGGCGATATGGCCCGCACCTTCATCGATGCCGGCGCAGACTACATTATCTGCCCCGGTCTCGTGGAAAGCGTTGCAAAAGCTGCTGATGCTGCCGGCGTATTATGGGTTCCGGGTTGTATGACCCCTACCGAGATCATCAGCGCAGAAACACTCGGCGCTAAAATGATCAAACTCTTCCCGGGCAATATACTCGGCCCGGATTTTATGAGCGCCATCAAAGAACTCTTCCCTGATCTGAAATTTATGCCCACCGGCGGCGTGGATACCACTAAGGAAAATATCGGCGCATGGTTCAAAGCCGGCGTTTGTGCGGTTGGTATGGGTAGCAAACTTATCAGCAAAGCTTTGCTGGAATCGAAAGATTACGCAGCCATCGAGAGCCAGACCAGAGAAGTATTGGCAATTGTGCAAGCGCTGCGGGCAAAATAGAATACAGTTTTTTTCATATATCAGCCGGTTAACGGCTGACTGCTTTTAAAATTTACTACGATGAACCAGGCCATAGGAAAATACAGGTGGACGATATGCGGACTCGTATTCTTTGCCACCACGATCAACTATATCGACCGGAACGTGATCAGCTTCCTCAAGTCGACCTTTACCGAACAAATGGGATGGACTGACGGCGATTATGCAGATGTGGAGATCGTCTTCAAGTTATTTTATGCAGTTGGTATGCTCGGTGCAGGCCGGCTCATTGATAAGCTGGGAACCAAGATCGGTTACGGACTGGCAACGCTCTTATGGAGTATTGCCGGTATCGCCACTGCGCTGGTGAATACGGTTGCCGGTTTCCAGATCGTAAGAGGAGCACTGGGTGTAACCGAATCAGGTAACTTTCCTGCAGCGATCAAAACAGTAGCAGAGTGGTTTCCTAAAAAAGAACGGGCACTGGCAACAGGTATCTTCAATTCAGGTGCTAACATCGGTGCTATCGTTACACCGATCGCCGTGCCGCTGATCGTTACCTACTGGGGCTGGAAATGGGCCTTCATACTTACCGGCCTGCTCGGCCTCGTATGGGTAGTGCTCTGGTTCATGATGTACGAGATCCCGCGCAAACACAAGAAACTATCAGTAGCGGAACTGCATTATATCGAAAGCGATAAGGATGAGGAAAAAGCAACGGCGGAAGAAGCGAACGAACCGAAACTCTCATGGTTCAAACTGCTGGGCTACAGACAAACCTGGGCATTTGCACTGGGTAAATTCCTCACAGACCCGATCTGGTGGTTCTATCTTTTCTGGCTGCCCGATTTCTTCGAAAGTACTTACAACATCAAGCTGCTGGCGGCAAGCTGGCCTGTAGCTGTAGTATACCTGATCTCGACTATCGGCAGTATCGGCGGGGGCTGGCTTCCTTTATACCTGATCAGGAAGGGCTGGTCCATACCTAAAGCAAGAAAAGTATCGATGCTGATCTATGCATTCTGCGTATTGCCGATCCTTACAGCACTGGTACTGGGTAAAGTGAATATGTGGCTGGCGGTAGGAGTGATCGGTATTGCAGCGGCAGCGCACCAGGCCTGGAGCGCCAATATCTTCACTACGGTGAGTGATATGTTCCCTAAGAAAGCTACAGCATCTGTAACCGGTATCGGGGGCATGTTTGGCGGACTGGGCGGTATCTGTCTCTCTTTCTTTGTACAGAAAAATATGTTTGTGCATTACCGCTCGATCGGTCAGATCGAAACGGCTTATTATATCATGTTTGTTGTGTGCGGACTCTCTTACCTGCTGGCCTGGGTGCTGATGCAGGTGCTGATTGGTAAAAACAGGAAGCAATTGGAGTTATAACATACGAAGAATTCAAGATCGGTAGAAGTGGCTGAGGTGTGTCGGACTGGTTGGTTCCGGCGCACCTTTTTTCTGAAACAGGTAAGCAAATCAATACCTATGTATATGAAATCCCTGCTTAAACAGGCGGCGTTCATCGCATGTCTGCTGCCGGTAGCTGCAGCAGCGCAAAAACAGAAAATAACGGTAACCGATCTGCCGGCACAACAACAGGTGGTTATTGCTGTGAACGGCAAACCGTTTACAACGCTGATCTACTCAGATACCATGGAAAAACCATTCCTGTACCCGATCTATGCGGCTAACGGAACAACGGTAACCAGGGGCTTTCCGCGTAATCCCGAACCCGGCGACCCTACAGATCACCCGCATCATATCGGTTTATGGCTGAATTATGAAAACGTGAACGGGCTCGATTTCTGGAACAATTCCTACAATATTCCGGCAGCAAAAAAATCGCAATACGGCTGGATCCATACAGACAGGATCAGCGCAGCTGAAAGCGGATCCAAAGGGAAACTTGCCTATGAAGCCAGCTGGACCAACCAGCAGCGTAATGTATTGCTGCGCGAAAAAACCAGCTTTCTGTTCAGCGCGGAAGGTGAGGCAAGGATCATCGACAGAACCACTACGTTAACAGCAGTGGAGGACGTATCCTTTCCCGATATCAAAGACGGTTTTCTGGGCCTCCGTGTGGCACATGAGCTGGAACTGCCCGTAAAGCAGGCAAAAGAATATAAAGACGATAAAGGGAATATTACCCGCGTGAATGAAACAAAAGATGCACGCGTAACCGGCAATTATCTCACATCCGCAGGCAAACAGGGCGATTCGGCCTGGGGCAGCAGGGGCAGCTGGTGTATGCTGTATGGCAAAAAGGGGGGCGACAGTATCAGCATCCTCATCATCGATCATCCGGAGAATCCCGGTTATCCAACTTACTGGCATGCGCGTAATTATGGACTTTTCGCAGCGAACCCCTTAGGGCAGAAAATCTTTTCCGAAGGACGGGAGGCGCTCAATTACAAACTGGCAGCCGGCAACAGTGTTACTTTCAGGTATCGTATTGTGATCAATGCAGCCGGCCGGTCATTGAACAGCGCACAGATCACGGCTTATGAAACTGCATTCAAAAAGAGTCAATAGCGGATCAAAAACCTGTAGATTTGCGGCAATCTTACGATATGCAGCATAGTTTTTCCTACAATAAGAAGAAAGTCATACAGGCCTTGCGGTACCATTTTGTACAGAAACCTGAGATCAGGATCCTGATGATCCTGGTAAATGTATTCGCTATTGTGGCGGCTGTCCTGTTCTATACCAAAAAGATCCGCCCGGAGCCATTCCTGCTGGGTTCACTGATCTGGCTGGGGATGATGGCCACATTCTGGTATTTCCTGCCCAACAGTATTTACAAGAAAGCCAGCACCTTCCGCGATGCGTTTATCATAACCTTCGATGAATCGGAAGTGAGACTGGAAAACGAAAGGGGCTTTGTGGAATGGCAATGGGAGAAATTCAGCCGCTTTTTCGAAAGCCCGCATTTTTTCCACCTTTATTTCGACTCGAAATCGTTCTTTCTTGTACCCAAAGACGATATGCCCGATTCATTCAGGCATGAGCTTCGGGGAATGCTGAACCGAAAGATCAGTAAGAAATAAATAAAGTAATTACAGGTTTTTGGACATTTCAAAGTGCGGGATGGTCACTTCTTCAAATTCTTCGCCGGATACCTGGTAACCCAGTTTTTCGTAGAAACCGATGGCCGTATCGCGTGCATGCATGGTCATGCGGCGGTAATTCCTGTCGCGGGCAATATTCTCCGCAAACATCATCAGCACCCTGCCGATCCCTTTACCCTGTAACCCGGAATAAACGGCCATCTGCCTTAAACGGACGGTTTTAGGATCGCTTTCCGTGAGGATGCAGCAACCTTCCAGCTTATCATCGTCGAAACAGCCGATCAGGATATCGTCTTTTTCCTTTTCCAGGTCTTCCATGGTAAATACCAGCCCGAGAGGCTTGCGCAGCATCTGGTAACGCAATTCTACCATTTGCGCATATTCAGGTGTTCCGTGGTCTATAATTTTAAGCGCCATAGACATTGAAAGTATGAAATTTAACGGGTATTCAGATCAAATGGGAGGGTATGATTTTTGAAGAATAACCTGAAAATGAAGGCTGTGAAAACAAAAGTGCGTTAAAATATTGCTTATTTGACAAAAAGTATATTTTTGCGGCTGTAACAAAAACTTTTTACAATGTCAGACATCGCAACAAGAGTAAAGAAAATCATAGTTGACAAGTTAGGAGTTGACGAGGCCGAAGTAACCAATGAGGCTTCTTTCACTAACGATCTCGGTGCCGATTCTTTGGATACCGTTGAGTTAATTATGGAATTCGAAAAAGAATTCAACATCTCTATCCCAGATGAGCAGGCTGAAACCATCACTACTGTTGGTCAGGCTGTTGCTTACCTCGGCGAGCACGCAAAGTAAGAATCCACGCTATTAAAGGAATAATTTAATCCGCCTTTCTGCGGCACACAAGGCCCGAAAGGCGGATTATCACTTAAACAGGTTATCAGATGCAATTAAAACGAGTTGTTGTTACAGGAATCGGTACACTTACGCCTATCGGGAACAATCTCAATGACTACTGGAGTAATCTCATCAACGGAGTATCCGGAGCTGCTAACATCACTTTATTTGATGCATCTAAATTCAAAACCCGTTTTGCATGTGAAATCAAAGGCTTTGATCCTACCCAGTTCATGGACAGGAAGGAAGCCCGTAAATTAGACCGTTTTGCGCAACTGGCGGTTGTTGCCAGCGATATGGCTGTAGCCGACGCTGGTATCAGCACCGAAAATGTGGATGTGGACCGTGTAGGGGTAATCTTCGCCAGTGGTATCGGCGGACTGACCACTTTCCAGGAAGAAGTGATCAGTTTTGCAAAAGGAGACGGTACCCCCCGTTTCAACCCTTTCTTTATTCCTAAAATGATCCTTGATATTGCAGCCGGACAGATCTCTATGCGTCATGGTTTCCGCGGCCCTAATTTCGCCGTGGTAAGTGCCTGCGCATCGAGCACCAACGGTATCATATCTGCGGTAGATAATATCCGCCTGGGAAAGGCTGATATTATCCTCAGCGGCGGATCAGAAGCTGTGATCAGCGAAGCCGGTCTCGGCGGGTTCAATTCCATGAAAGCGATGAGCGAAAGGAATGACGATCCTGCAACTGCAAGCCGCCCTTACGATAAAGACCGTGATGGTTTTGTAATGGGTGAAGCAGCAGGCGTACTGGTTCTGGAAGAATACGAGCACGCGATCAAACGCGGAGCAAAGATCTATTGTGAGATCGCAGGCGGCGGCGCAACTGCCGATGCGTATCACCTTACCGCACCGCATCCGGACGGCCTCGGCGCACGCAATGTAATGCTCGCAGCCCTGAAAGATGCAGGTATGAAACCGGAAGAGATCGATTACATCAATACACACGGCACTTCAACACCACTCGGAGATGGCGCGGAAGTAAAAGCAATCACCGAAGTATTCGGCGAACATGCATACAAACTGAACATCAGTTCCACCAAATCCATGACGGGCCATTGCCTGGGTGCAGCCGGTGTTATCGAAGCCATTGCATGTATCCAGAGTGTGATCCATGACATTGTGCCCCCAACCATCAATCACTTTACAGACGACCCCGAACTCGATCCTAAATTGAACTTCACTTTTAACAAGGCACAGAAAAGAACAGTGAACGCTGCCTTAAGTAATACTTTCGGATTTGGCGGACACAATGCCTGTGTTATTGTAAAAAAATACGTAGCTTAAGGGTGTGCAATTAATCAATAACTTATTCGGGCGGTCGCAAGGCGATTCCTCTTTCGAAAAGCAACTGAAAAATGTACTGGGATTAAAACCAGGCAATGCGGCGCTTTACCGTACCGCACTCAGTCACCGTTCCGTTAAGGAAACCCCGGATGAGAACAACGAAAGGCTCGAATACCTCGGCGATGCCGTATTGAGTGCGATCGTGGCCGATTATCTGTTCAAACGTTATCCCTATAAAGGTGAAGGCTTCCTCACCGAAATGCGCAGCAAAATGGTGAACCGCCAGCAGCTGAATGATATCGCATTGAAAATGGGCCTGCGCAAGCTTACCTTTTACAACAAGTTCGATAATTCCCTGAAAGGCAGCCAGATCTTCGGAAATACCCTGGAAGCAGTGGTTGGCGCAGTATACCTGGATAAGGGCTATACCAAAACACACCAGTGGGTACTGAAGCATATTGTAATTGCGCATATGTTTGTGGACGACCTGGAGCTGGTTGACATCAACCTCAAGAACAAACTCATCGGCTGGGCCAGCAAAAACGGAAAAAGCCTCTCTTTCGATCTCGCAGATGAAAAAATGGAAGGCAGCCGCAGGCTCTTTACCATTAATGTGGTGATCGATGGCCAGATGCTCGCACAGGGTAAGGGCTACAACAAAAAAGACGCCAGCCAGGCAGCAGCCCAGGTAGCGATCGAGAAGCTGGGAATCAGCTGAATTCTATTCTTCGCCGGGTTTACTCTCCTGGCATAATTCAATCAGAACGCCGTTGGTGCCTTTGGGATGCAGGAAGCACACCAGTTTATTATCCGCTCCGGCTTTCGGTTCTTCATTGAGCAGTACAAAGCCTTCATTACGAAGTCGTTGCATTTCAGCACGGATATCGGCAACCTCAAAAGCAATATGATGCATGCCCTCGCCTTTTTTCTCCACGAACCTGGCGATCACGCCGTTTTCATCGGTACTTTCCAGTAATTCTATCTTGGTTTCACCTTTCTGAAAAAAGGCTGTTTTTACCTGTTCGCTGGCAACGGTTTCCGTTTTGTAGCAGGTTGTATCGAGCAGTTTTTCGAAGAGCGGAACGGAGGCAGATAAGCTCTTAACGGCGAGCCCTATATGTTCTATTTTATGCATCAGTGTCTGTTTATGTAGTACCTTTACATTACAATTTTGGTAAAATACGCTGCATCGGCTGTAGCCGCCAAATTTATGCAGTATTTTTGCCCTATTATCAGTATTAGTGTTTAAACTTTGTGAGGTTATGTTGAAATTACCGATTTACCTGGATAACAATGCCACTACACCAATGGATCCGCGGGTGCTGGAAGCCATGCTGCCTTATTTTACGGAGCATTTCGGAAACGCAGCAAGCCGTAACCATTCCTTTGGCTGGGAGGCAGAAGAGGCCGTGGATTATGCGCGTGAACAGGTAGCTGCGCTGATCGGTGCAGATCCCAAAGAAATTATATTTACGTCGGGCGCAACAGAAGGCGATAACCTGGCTATCAAAGGTGTGTATGAAATGTATGCTTCCAAGGGTAACCATATCATCACCTGCACCACGGAACATAAAGCGGTACTGGATACCTGCAAACATATTGAGCGCAGCGGCGGGGAGGTTACTTACCTCAACGTAAATGCTGAAGGTCTGATCGATCTGAAAGAACTGGAAGCAGCGATCAAACCGAATACCATCCTTATCGCGATCATGTACGCGAACAACGAGATCGGCGTGATCCAGCCCATGAAAGAGATCAGCCAGATCGCACGCAAACATGGTGTGCTCTTCTTCTCCGATGCCACACAGGCAATCGGAAAAATTCCGGTTGACGTGAATAAGGACGGCATCGACCTGATGGCTTTCACCGGGCATAAAATGTACGGTCCGAAAGGCGTTGGCGCTTTGTATGTGCGTCGTAAAAATCCACGTGTAAAAGTAACTGCACAAATGGATGGCGGCGGACATGAACGTGGTATGCGCAGCGGTACACTGAATGTGCCGGGCATTGTGGGTTTCGGTAAAGCATGCGAACTTGCAAGACTTGAAATGGCTGCCGATGCTGAAAGACTCGGCAAACTGCGCGATAAACTGGAGAATGCACTGATGCAGCTGGAAGAAGCGTATGTGAACGGAAGCCGCGAGCACCGTTTACCGCATGTGGCCAATATTTCTTTTAAATATGTGGAAGGAGAAGGACTGATGATGGGCTTTAACAAGAATATCGCCCTCTCTTCAGGCTCTGCATGTACGTCTGCTTCGCTGGAGCCGAGCTATGTACTGAAGGCGCTTGGCCTGGGAGACGACCTGGCGCACAGCTCACTGCGTTTCGGACTCGGCCGCTTCACTACGGAAGAGCAGATCGATTATACGATCAAAGCCGTAAGCGATACCGTTCTGAAACTGCGCGAGATGAGTCCGCTCTGGGAAATGTTCAAAGAAGGTGTGGATCTCGACAAGATCGAATGGGCGCACCATTAAAAATACAACCCGGTCCTGTTTACGGGGCAGCCGCCGGGTTTTAGCAATCCCGTAATAAAAAAGAACGATCATGGCATATTCTGAAAAAGTAATAGATCATTACAGCAACCCCAAAAATGTGGGCACGCTGGATAAGGCAAAGAAGAATGTAGGTACCGGCCTGGTAGGTGCACCTGAATGCGGAGACGTAATGCGACTGCAGATTGAAGTGGATGAGACAGGGCTGATCACCGACGCCAAATTCAAAACCTTTGGTTGTGGTTCGGCTATCGCTTCTTCGTCACTGGCCACAGAGTGGCTGAAAGGCAAAACGGTAGACCAGGCGGTGCAGATAGACAATATGGATCTGGTGGAAGAACTGAACCTGCCGCCGGTAAAGATCCACTGTTCTGTACTGGCAGAAGATGCCATCAAAGCAGCGATCAACGATTACCGTAAAAAGAACGGGCTGGAAGAGCTTGTTTTTGAAGAGAAGGGCGTTCACTAATTGTTATACTAGACATCATAAAAGGAGGTATTTATGGCAGAAGTTGCAACAGAGAACAGCATTTATGTAACAGAGAAAGCAAAACAGAAAGTGCTGCAGCTGATGGAAGAAGCAGGCGTGACTGCAAATGACGGATATTTTCTGCGTGTAGGCGTTGTAGGAGGCGGATGTTCGGGGTTGAGCTACAAGATGGATTTCGACAACGAGATCAAACCGGCCGACCAGGTTTTTGAAGACAACGGTATTAAAGTGGTAACAGACCTGAAAAGCTTTCTGTACCTCGTTAATACAGAGCTTGATTTTTCAGACGGACTGAACGGCAAGGGGTTTTTCTTTAACAACCCCAATGCCAGCAGGAGCTGCGGTTGTGGAGAAAGTTTCGCAGTGTAACATAACAACTGAAGTAAAATCAAAATAAAAGCCGGGCTTAATGCACCGGCTTTTTGCTTAATAAAGAACCAACTATGAAGAGACCAACCGCGTGATGATCATTAAGAGGGTGTATAAATAAGTCCTGTGTAACGTGGCTGATCTTATCCTGCGGGGATTACTGGTTTTTCTTCACTTCTTTCACTTCCTCTTCTCCCGCTGACGTCTCCCAAAGGGGACTCAGCGCAGCACGGACTTGCTATTTTTAAAGCCGCATATAGAGTTTAACCTTCAGACGGTGTGTCGCTCAGGCCGCTGGGCCTTGTCTTTGCGCCCGCGCTTCTTTGGCCTCTACTGGTTTTTCTTCACTTCTTTCACTTCCTCATCTTTGATAACTTTCGGCGGATCTTTTTTCATCTCTTTTACTTTTCCTTCTCTTGGCATCGGAGGCGGCGGTGGTGGTGCCTGCTGCGATACTTTAACTTTCGGATATTCTTTCACTCCATTTCCTTTTCCTTCCCTCGGCATTTGAGGCGGTGGAGGCGGAGCCTGCTGTGATACTTTAACTTTCGGATATTCTTTCACTCCATTTCCTTTTCCCTCCCTCGGCATTGGGGGCGGCGGTGGCGGAGCCTGTTCAGATACTTTAACCTTTGGATATTCCTTCACTTCTCCGTCCTTCACTACTTTCGGCGGCGTAAATTTCACCACTTCTATTTTCGGCGGGTCTTTCCTTACTTCTTTCACTTCATTATCTTTATCCCTGACCACTTTGGGCGGGGCTTTTTTCGTTTCCTGTGCATGGGAAAAAATGCCTGTCAGGAACAGGCTGCAGAACAAAAGACAGATCCTTTTCATAATGGTAGTTTTAAATAGGACGCGAAATGTGATTATTTCCATAAAGTAGGCGATAAAAACCTTGCGACTTGGGCCGAATGACCAATAACATTTAGTTTTGATACCATGTGGATGATCTGCAAAAAAGAATGGCAACAGTTTTTCAGCAGTCTTACGGGCTATATTGCCCTCGTTGTTTTCCTGCTGATCAACGGGTTACTCCTGTTTGTATTCCCCGACAGCAGTATACTGGATTTCGGATATGCGTCGCTGGGTAGTTTTTTCAGCCTGGCGCCCTGGGTATTATTATTTTTAGTACCTACCATCACCATGCGCAGTTTTGCGGATGAATACCGGGCAGGTACATTCGAGCTGCTTAAAACATTGCCGCTGAAGCCGGCGCAGATCGTATGGGGTAAATTCTTCGGCGCCCTGCTGATCGTTATCTGTGCCTTACTTCCTACTATCATCTATGCCATTTCGATACAGCAGCTCAGCGTAACAGGCGGTATCGATGTGGGTGCTACAGTGGGCAGCTATCTCGGGCTGGTATTACTGGGGGCAGTCTTTACTTCTGTCGGCATCTGTGCAAGCAGCTTTACCAACAATACAGTGGTTGCATTTATTGCCGGCGCATTCGTCTGCTTCCTGCTTTGCAGTGGTTTCGATGCCATCAGCAGGTTGCCTGTATTCAGGGCGGGAGCTGATTATTATATAGAGATGCTGGGGATCAATTTTCATTACCGCAGCATCAGCCGCGGTGTGATCGAAAGTAAAGACCTCGTTTATTTCACAGGTATTATTCTTTTATTCCTGCTGGTGACCCAGAAAAAACTGGCAGACCGTTAAAATGAAGACCGCAGGATAAACAAGATCAGATGCAGAAATTATTAAAGCATAAATATTGGTGGGCGGTATTGCTGGTGCTATTCCTGGCAGTCGTTTATCTTTCTTCCGGCCTGCATTTCCGTGCCGACCTTACCGCGGAAAAAAGGTACAGTTTAAGTAATGCCACAAAATCATTGCTGGAGAAAGTGGATGATGTGGTAACCGTACACGTCTATCTCACGGGCGATCTTCCCGCAGACTACAGGAAGCTGAGTATAGCCACCAGGGATCTGCTTGAGGAATTCAATGCTTTATCAACCAATCTGGTACGGTTCAGTTTTGAAAAACCGGGTGAAGGTATCCAGAATGACACTGCGGTAGCGATATTGTACGACAGCCTTGCCCGGATGGGTGCTGTTTATGAACGCAGTGATGTGATCTCCGATCAGAAAGAAAAAGCAACCAGTCATTTTATCTGGCCATCCGCACTGGTAACATACAAAGACCGGCGTCCGATAGCGGTAGACCTGCGCAGCAGCCGCAAAGTATACAAACAGTATAATGTAGTTACCGATGATCCGCAGGAAGATATCGAAGCCACAAGAAACGCAGCAGAAGCATTGCTCGAGTACAAGTTTGCCAATGCCATCGATAAACTGACACGTAAAACGGTTCCAACCGTAGCATACGTGGTAGGGAATGGCGAGCCGGTAGACCGGACCGTGAACGACCTGGGTGAGAGCCTGCGCAGTGAATACAAGCTGGCCGTTTTTGACCTGAAAAAAGGTTACCCTGATGCTTCGATGATAGATGCGATGGTGATCGTAAAACCAACGCAGCCATTTACAGATGAAGACAAGCTGAAGCTGGATCAGTATGTAATGAATGGCGGTAAGCTGATCTGGTTCGTAGATAAATTACACGCAGAACTCGACAGCCTGATGCGTAAACAGGCAGAATATACGGCGTTCGACAGGGGATTAAACCTCGACGATATCTTATTCCGTTATGGAGTAAGGGTCAACGGCGACCTTGTGCAGGATCTCAACTGTGCAAAGATCCCCGTTGTGATAGGCCGTAATCCTGACGGATCTCCAACCATGCAGCGGGTACCATGGCCTTATTATCCGTTTCTTTCAGCGCATGGCGATAATCCGATCTCACGCAATCTCGACAGGGTATTACCCATTTTCCCATCGAGCATAGATACGGTGAAAGCGCCGGGAATAAAGAAAACAATATTGCTGGCAACAGACAGCAGCAGCAGGCAACTGGCATCACCGGCGATTGTGTCGCTGAACAGTGTGAAGAATGATGCGGATCTGAGAACTTTCAATAAAAGTTACCTGCCGGTAGTTGTTTTGCTCGAAGGAAAATTCACATCACTATTCGCGAACAGGGTAGGCCAGACACTGCTCGATTCCATTCAAAAGGCAAGCGGCAAACCATTTTTGCCGAAGGCCATTAAGGAAGGCAAGCAGATCGTGGTTTCTGATGCCGATCTTGTGACCAATGTGGTCAGCAGCAGCCAGGGACCCTTGCCAATGGGTGAGTTGCCGCTGGAAGGATACCGGTTTGCCAACCGCGAGTTTTTCCTGAATTGTGTGGATTACCTGGCCAGCAACAACAATCTTTTCGAAAGCCGCAACAAGGAAGTGATTTTACGCTTACTCGACAAGCGCAAACTGGAAGATCAGCGGACACTCTGGCAATTCCTGAACATAGCACTGCCCGTATTGCTTGTAATACTGGCAGGGATCATTGTGCAGTGGCGGCGGAAGAGAAAGTACGGAACACATCCGGCTGCATAGCGTAAAAGAGGTACGGACGCAAGCGGTGAACCGCCTATCTTTACAGTAAAATCCACTTCATGACCCACCACCAGATCGTTTATCTTGTATTTGGTATTATACTGGTACTTGCCCTCGCCTTGGATCTCGGCCTGCTGAGTAAAAAAGATAAAAAAATCACCATCCGCCAGGCATTGATACAGACCTGTTTCTGGGTAATGCTGGCACTCGGCTTTTTTGTTTTTATGTGGGTGGAAGAAGGTCCGAAACTTTCATTCGAATACCTCAGCGCTTACCTGATGGAGTGGAGCCTGAGCATTGATAATATCTTCGTCTTCATCCTTATATTCAACTCGTTCCGAGTAAAGGAAAAGTATTATTCACGGGTATTGCTGGTGGGGATCCTGATGGCCATCGTGTTCCGTGTGATCTTTATTACCGTAGGCGTGGCACTGGTGGAAAGGTTCAGCTGGGTGCTTTATATTTTCGGCGTATTCCTGCTGTACACCGGTTATAAAATGTTTACATCCAACGATGAAGAATCTTTTGAACCGCACGATACAAAGATTTACCGTTTCCTGAAAAAATACCTGCCCCTGGCTCCCAATGACGGCGAAGGTAAATATGTGGTTGTGGAGAACGGAAAACGTTTTTATACAACACTGTTTGTGGTGGTAGTGCTGCTGGCCTGTATCGATCTCGTTTTCGCACTGGATTCCATACCTGCAGTAATGGGTATTTCAAGAGACAAGCTTGTGATCTATACGTCCAATATTTTTGCGGTACTGGGTCTCAGGTCGCTTTTCTTCCTGCTGCGCGGCGCAGTTTCCAAATTCGATTACCTGCAGCAGGGTATTGCGATCGTGCTGGTATTCATCGGCGCTAAAATGCTGGGCGAACATTATATCAACCAATGGGTGGGCAAGACCACGCAGGTATTCCTATCCCTCGCCGTGATCCTGGTCTGCATCAGCGGTTCTATTGTGTATTCCATCTATAAGAATAAAAAAGGAACACCGCCCGATGTTCAGGATGACTCACTCACAGAATAGATAGTCCGTAACGTGCAGTACACTTTACAACATATTGCAGAGATCATCGGGGCGGAAACCATTCCCGTTTCTGCCAGACCGGTTGTTCACCTGCTTACAGACAGCCGCAGGCTTGTTTTTCCTGATACTTCTCTTTTCTTCGCCATCGGCGGTCCGCGTCGTGATGGTCACTGGTTTATTCCCGACCTGTATGAAAGAGGCGTGCGGGCTTTCGTTGTAGAGAGAGGCTGGAGCGCTCCCGGTACTGAAGATGCAGTTTTCCTGGAAGTTCCGGATGTATTGCGGGCACTGCAGCAACTGGCTGCTTTTCACCGCCGCCATTTCAATATTCCCGTGATCGGTATTACCGGCAGTAATGGTAAGACGATGGTGAAAGAATGGCTGTACCGTTTGCTGTACCAGGACCAGGTGATCTGTCGCAGTCCGCGCAGCTATAATTCCCAGATCGGGGTGCCGTTAAGCGTATGGCAGCTCAAAGAAGAAGACACGCTGGGGATTTTTGAAGCGGGGATATCCACCCGCAATGAAATGGAGCATATTGCAGGCATTATACAACCTACATTAGGCATATTTACCAATATCGCGGAAGCACACCGGGAAGGCTTTGATAACGACAGGCAGAAAGCGGTGGAAAAAGCGAAACTGTTCAGCAATGTGAAACAGCTGGTCTTCTGCCGCGAAGCACTTGCACCAGCCCTATATCCGGATGGAACCGACGCTGGTTATTTCCCGCCTGATACACGTTTTTTCTCCTGGAGCAGGATAACCGAAGCCACGTTGTTTATTGTGCAGGAGCAGCACGTAGGGCAGACTACATTGCTGAAAGCTTTGTACGAAGGTCAGACACTCCTGCTGAAACTGCCTTTTACAGCCCGCATTGCCATCGATAATGCCATCACCTGCTGGTGCGTGATGCTGCTCGATGGTTATCCGATGGATACCATACAGCAACGCATGCTGGAACTGGAACCGGTGGACATGCGTATGCAGCTGAAGAAAGGACGGAATAATTGTTATATCCTCAACGACAGTTACAGTAACGATACCGCATCATTGCTGCTGGCACTGGATTACCTGAAACAGCAATCCGGGAATAATCCTGCTACAGTTATTTTATCCGATATTCTCGAATCAGGGCAGCCGCCCGGACAATTGTATCATACCGTGCTGATGGAATTACTGCACCGTGGTATATCAAAGATCATCGGCATCGGACCAGCCATTTCACATTATCTCGCGGCGGCAGGTAAAGATGTATTACCCGGAAAAGAGATCCTGTATTTTCCTTCAACCGAAGTATTCCTGGAACAGGCTGCTGCCTTACAGTTCAGGGACGAATATATTTTGCTGAAAGGAGCAAGGGTTTTTGCATTTGAACGGATCGGCAACTGGCTGGAGCAGCAGGTGCACCAGACGGTGATGGAGATCGATCTGACCGCCATGGCGCATAACCTGAAAATATACCAGTCTGTTCTTCACCCGGACACAAAACTCATGGCCATGGTAAAAGCATTCAGCTATGGCAGCGGAAGCGCGGAAGTGGCAAGGGTATTGCAGTTTCAGAAAGTAGATTACCTGGCAGTTGCGTATGCAGATGAAGGTGTGGAATTGCGTAAGGCAGGTATCAGTCTGCCTGTGATGGTGATGAATGCCGATGAAGCAACCTTCGAATCGCTGGTTACGTATCACTTGGAACCGGAGATCTATTCATTCGGTATACTGGAGGCGTTTCATGCTTATCTCGGCCAGCAGGGCATAACACAATTTCCCGTACACATCAAATTCAATACCGGTATGAACAGGCTGGGATTTGAACCGGAAGAAGCAAAAATGCTGGCAAACCTGCTGCAGCAGCAGAACGCTATGGTGGTGCGTTCGGCTTTCAGTCACCTGGTCAGCAGCGAACTCAGTGACCACGACGGGTTTACAGCACACCAGGCAACGATCTTCAATGAAGCCTGCGATCAGCTGGAAAAAATCCTTAATTATCCTTTCCTCAGGCATATTGCCAATACAGCTGCCATTTTCAGGCATCCGCGTTACCAGCTCGATATGGTAAGGCTGGGTATTGGTCTTTACGGTGTGGACAGCACAACGGGTGACCAACTGCCCTTGCAGGTAGTAGCTACATTACAAACAACCATCGCACAGCTGAGGAAGGTAAAAGCCGGGAAATCTGTTGGTTATAACCGGAAAGGCATACTTCAGCGCGATAGTCTGATTGCTACGGTAAGGATCGGTTATGCAGACGGCTACCGGCGGACGCTGGGAAACGGAGTTGGTAAAATGTATCTCCGCGGCTGCCTGGCGCCGGTGGTCGGCAATGTCTGTATGGACATGACCATGCTGGATGTAACGGACATCCCGGGTGTAGCGGAAGGCGACCTGGTGGAAGTCTTCGGCAGCAACCTCCCGGTACAGGATGTAGCCGCCTGGAGCGGTACAATAGCTTATGAAGTGATGACCGGTATCGGGCATCGTGTTAAAAGAATCTATATTCAGGCCTAGAGGTATCTTTTTAGACAGTGCCAAAGCCTATCTTTGTTCATCTGACAACATAAATATCATTTAACAGATCATCAGTGAAAGCAAGACAAGTCATTTTTATTATCCTTGGGGTCATTTTTATCGATCAGGCATTTAAGTTCTACATCAAGCTGAACTATTATGCCGGTGAGGAACACCGGGTGCTGGGCAGTTGGTTCAGGCTGCATTTTGTAGAAAATGAAGGAATGGCCTGGGGCTGGAAATTCGGTGGCGGGTTCGGTAAGATCGCTCTTACACTGTTCAGGCTGGTAGCTGTGATCTGGGGTACGTTCCTGCTGCGCGACTTTATCCGCAAACAATACCATAAAGGATTTATAGCCTGTGCCGCCCTGATCTATGCAGGCGCGCTGGGTAACCTGATAGATAGTATTTTCTATGGAGTGATATTCGAGAACAGCAGCCCGTTCTCCCAGAATGTAGCAAAGCTGTTCCCGGCTGCAGGCGGTTACGCAGGTCTTTTTCACGGTAAAGTGGTGGATATGCTTTACTTCCCGATCGTTACCAATGCCCATTTCCCATCCTGGGTACCATTCTGGGGCGGGGAAGAATTTGAATTCTTCAGGCCGGTATTCAATATTGCAGATGCAGCTATCTCAGCAGGTGTGATCGCTATCCTTGTTTTTCAGAACCGCTTCTTTAAAAAAGAAACCACTGCCAAGCATCCCACAGTAGAAACAGGAACGGTGGTTGACGATAATACACAGGTTTCCTGATGAGTGCGGGCTAATATAAAAGATAAAAGAAACCCTGCGATGATTAATCGCAGGGTTTCTTTTATCTGAGAACTTACTTGCTGTATTTTCTATTTAATGGTCCAGCTTTGCGCCTGAACATGCTGCGGGGTTGAGGTATTCCCGATTTCCTGGTCTACGAGGCCGATGCCTTTAGCATAGTAATTGTAACCTTCGAGTATTTTAGTATAAGCGCTGGCGCCTGTGGCCTGGAAGAACATTTCTCTTTTCACCTTGATCACATCTGTGAGTGCTTGTCCGCCTACTGTATAGGAGAGGTTTTTCTTATCGATGGTGAATGTGATCTTTGTTTTTCCCTTCTGACCATTATAGGTAACATCGGGGAACTCAGGGCTGTCCCAGGTAGTGGTTTCCGGTACATTATCTTTCAGGAAGATATAGGAAACGCCTGTTTGGGGAGCATCCGTGAACACAGAGATATAATCGAAATCGCTGGTCGTACTCATGGAATAATAATTACCGTTGGCATCTTTTGCATAATAGGCGAACCCGCCATAATCTGTTTCAAATTCAAAATAAGTGAGGTTATTGTCGATCTGGGTATTACCGTTAACGGTAGAAGTAAAGAACTCTTCACCACTAGGTAATTTTGGTACAAACCGGTAATTCCAGACAGAACCGCTTGTGGTAGGGAAATAATCGTTGCTGGTTCCCTGGCTGGCGCCATCGATGACTGCAATGGCGAACCCGCAGAAACTGCTGCCCATGGTTACCACAAAATCTGAAGTAATGGGCAGGATCGGCGTTCCGTAGCCTTTCATCTTCACAACTGCTGGCCCTATCGTTTGCACATAACCGGAATCGATGAACCACATACCGTTCACCGTATCGGTATAGATCTTGTACTTGCCTGGCTTGGTAATGACTACATTCATCAGCACATAGTTACTGTCGTTAAGGATGGTATCCTTAATATAATTGCCATTGATAGTAGGATCGAAGCAATTGCCGGCAGTATTGGTAAGCGTACCTTCAGCCGGACCGCTGAAGCCGGATTCGTAACTGAATTCTTTTTTACAGGCTGTAAACAGCAGGCTGCTGCAACAGAGAATAAGTAAAAGGTTCAGGATATTTTTCATAACATCTTTTTTTACCGTCGGATGAATAATACCAAGACTAAAATTATACCAATAATGCAGCCTGAGTATCCAATTTACCGTTTTTTATCAGCTGCTGTACATTATTTAAGGTTGTAATAGCGATCTGAGACAGTGCTTCTGCTGTGAAAAAGGCCTGGTGGGCTGTAATCAGCACGTTTGGAAAGCTCATGAGACGCTGTATATCATCATCTGTAATAATACTGCCCGACAGGTCGCGGAAAAACAATTTTTCCTCCTGTTCGTATACGTCGATACCCAGGTAAGACAGTTGCCCGGTTTTCAGGGCGCCGATTACGGCACGGGTATCGATAAGTCCGCCGCGGCTGGTATTGATCAGCATGGTGCCCTTCTTCATCATATCCAGTGTGTAAGCATTGATCAGGTGATGTGTTTGCTCATTCAGCGGGCAGTGGAGGGAAATGATATCGGCTTTCAGCACTTCTATCAGCGGCAGGTATTCAACGCCCAGGGCTTCCATTTCTTTATTCGCAACAAGATCGAACGCAACCACGCGGCAGCCGAATCCAAGCATAATGCGGCAGAATGCCTTCCCGATATTGCCGGTACCTACAACGCCAATGGTCTTGCCATGGAGGTTGAAACCCATCAGCCCGTTTAATGAGAAATTCTGCTCCCTGACGCGGCTGTATGCCTTATGGGTTTTACGGTTCAGCGTGAGGATCATGGCTACCGCATGTTCTGCCACTGCTTCCGGGGAGTAGGAGGGAACCCGGCAGACCTGGATGCCTGCATTTTTCGCGGCTTCAATATTTACATTGTTGAAACCCGCACATCGTAAGGCAATGATCTTTACACCTTTTTCTGCAAGTACCGCGATCACTTTATCCGAGATCTTATCGTTCACGAAAACGCAAACGGCATCCGTACCAGGCCGGATCAGCTGTGCGGTCTGCTCATCCAGCGGCATATCGTTATACACCAGCTCAAAACCGTAAGCGGCATTCGTATGATCGAATGAGGTTTTGTCGTAAAGCTGTGTAGAAAAGAAGGCGATTTTCATATGGGAAAGATACTTTGTTTTTATGGCATCTCATCCTGTTACAGACCGCTTCCTTATACCACTGATCACAATATTTCTTCCAGGCTTGCTTTGGCTGCAGCTACTGTGGCATCCAGGTCGGCGGTTGTTAATGCGTTATTGAGGAACCAGCTTTCAAATGCGGAAGGCGGCAGGTAAATACCACGTTTCAGCATGGCGTGGAAGAATTTGTTGAACAGACCGTTATCGGCTGCTGCAGCAGTTGCGAAATCTGTTACCGGTGTTTCACTGAAATGCACGCTGATCATAGAACCCAGCCTGTTGATCACGTAAGGTGTTCCAGAGGCGCTGAACACTTTATCCAGTTCCTGGTGCAGGTAAGCGGTTTTCTGTTCCAGTTCGGTAAAAATGGCCGGCTGTGTGCTGAGTGTATGCAGCATCGTGTAACCGGCGATCATGGCAATCGGGTTGCCGCTTAAAGTGCCTGCCTGGTATACATTGCCCAGCGGCGCTACTTTTTCCATGATCTCTCTTTTGCCGCCGAATGCTCCTACCGGCATACCGCCGCCGATCACTTTGCCGTAAGTGACCAGGTCTGCATTTACTTTCAGCAGCTCCTGTGCGCCACCCGGTGCAAGACGGAAACCCGTCATTACCTCATCAAAAATCAACACAATACCCTCACGGTCACAAACACTACGAAGTCCTTCAAGGAAACCAGGTTCCGGAAGGATACAACCCATATTACCCGCAACAGGTTCTACAATGATGGCGGCTATCTCCCCTTTGTATTGCGCAGCCAGTGCTTCTACTGCCGCGAGGTCATTATAGGAACAGGTAAGCGTATCATTGGATGCGCCGGCTGTTACACCCGGAACAGTCTGGATATTGAATGTTGCAAGTCCGCTGCCGGCTTTTACGAGAAAGGGATCTGCATGCCCGTGATAACAGCCTTCGAACTTGATGAATTTATTTTTGCCTGTATACCCTCTTGCCAGCCGCAACGCACTCATGCAGGCTTCCGTACCACTGCTTACCATACGTACCATGTCCACATTCGGCGCCATGCTCCTGATCAGTTCTGCCATCCGGATTTCAAGCTCGGTCGGCGCTCCATAAGAAGTTGACCATTCGGCTTTTTCCTGAATGGCCTTTACCACCGGTCCGTATGCATGCCCGAGGATCATCGGTCCCCAGGACGCGATATAATCGATATATCGGTTGCCGTCAGCATCGTACAGGTAAGCGCCTTCCGCTTTCTCAATAAAAACAGGCGTTCCGCCCACGCTCCTGAATGCCCTTACCGGTGAATTCACTCCGCCGGGAATACTTTCCTGTGCGCGTTGAAAAAGTTGCTGGCTCCTGGTATACATCTGCTTATGATTTATCGTTGTTGAAAATGAAATTAAATTATGAGATCAGCTTCACAGCTTCTTTTGCAAAGTAAGTGGCTATCAGGTCTGCACCGGCTCTTTTAATTGATCCGAGACTTTCCAGTATTGCTTTTTCTTCGTTCAGCCAGCCCATGCTCGCTGCTGCCTTGATCATGGCATATTCACCACTTACGTGATAGGCGCTTACCGGTACGTCTACCTGGTTGCGGATATCCCTGATGATATCGAGATATGCCATTGCGGGTTTTACCATTACGATATCGGCGCCCTCTTCAATGTCCATCAGCGTTTCCCTTATGGCTTCCGTACGATTGGCCGGATCCATCTGGTAAGTTTTTTTATCGCCGAAGCCCGGTGCACTGTCGAGCGCATCGCGGAACGGGCCATAAAAACAGGATGCATATTTGGCACTGTAACTCATGATACCGGTGCGGGTATAGCCATTCTCTTCGAGGCCCGTTCTGATGGCTCCGATCCTTCCATCCATCATATCGCTGGGCGCTACCATATCGGCTCCCGCTGCTGCATGACTGATGCTCATTTTCACCAGGGCTTCCACTGTTTCATCGTTCACGATCTCGCCGTCTTTCACAATGCCGTCATGCCCGTAAGAAGAATAGGGATCCAGCGCCACATCTGTCATCACCACCATATCCGGCACCGCATTTTTGATGGCTTTGATGCTGCGTTGCATCAGGCCGTCAGGATTCCATGCTTCCAGGCCGGTATTGTCTTTCAATGCATCGCTGCATTTGATAAAGAGCAGCACGGCCCTGATTCCCATATTGTATAGTTCCTTCACTTCTGCCACCGTAAGATCTAACGAACGCCTGTAATAACCCGGCATCGACGCGATCGGCGTTGCAGTCTGCTCACCTTCATCAATAAAGAGCGGAGCTATAAAATCTGCAGGCGAGAGCCTGGTTTCTGCTACGAGCTGGCGCATGGCAGAACTCTGTCTCAATATGCGGTTTCTTCTCTGTAAAAACATAAGTCAAATGTTTTAATGCGATGATGTATTCATTGTTCCTTAAGCCCACTGAACAGGATGCAGGCAGGCTTGTAATAATTTATCTTCAGGACTTCCGGTCTCAGGCTGATGATCGTAGATCCACTGCGCACGCGGCGGGAGGCTCATCAGGATGCTTTCTGTCCGTCCATTTGTTTTCAGCCCGAAAAGTGTGCCGCGGTCGTGCACGAGATTGAACTCTGCATAACGGCCGCGCCTGATCTCCTGCCATTGTATTTCGCGTTCGCCGTAAGGCATATCCTTTCGTTTTTCTACAATCGGCAGATAAGATGAAAGAAAGTTGTTGCCGTTGGCGCGCTGAAAATCAAACAGTCTTTCCGCATCGGTATCATCCGCCGGTCGCAGGTGATCATAAAATACACCACCGATACCCCGCATTTCATTATTACGATGCGTATTAGTGAAATAAACATCGCAACGTTTTTTATAATCGGGGTACAGGTCTGTTCCAAAATGATCCTGTGCATTTTTTATGGTCTGATGAAAATGTTTTGCATCTTCTTCAAACAGGTAATAAGGTGTGAGATCGCTGCCGCCACCGAACCAGCGGTCTTTCACATTGTCGTTTTCGTCGTATAATTCAAAATAACGCCAGTTGGCATGTGTGGTGGGTACATAAGGATTCAGCGGATGCAGTACGAGCGATAATCCGCAGGCGAACCATTTGCTGCCGTCGATCTGCAGCTGACTGCGCATTTTGTCGGTCACTTTGCCGTATACAACCGAAGTATTTACGCCGGCTTTTTCAAAAACATTTCCCTTTTCCATTACACGTGTTCTGCCACCGCCGCCACGACCTTCTGCCCTTTCCCATTCGTCCTGTCTGAAGCGTGCTTTCCCGTCTGTGTTTTCAAGCGCAGCGCAGATGGTGTCCTGCAGGTCGTGGATATAATCGATCCACCTGCCGCGGAATTCCCTGGTTTCTGTTTTGTATACTGACATGTTCCCTGGTTTTATTAACCCTTATAACGATATTCCTTCACGGTGTCTACAAATGCTTTTGCATGCGCTACCGGAACATTCGGTAAAATACCATGACCGAGATTCGCAATATGCCTGCCCGGGCCAAACGCATCCAGCATTGCGGTTACTTCTTTTTTGATCACCGGGATCGGGCCTAACAGTTTTGCAGGATCGAAATTGCCCTGTAATGTTACATTGCTGCCGGCAAACTGCCTCGCGCGCTGTGGCTGTATACACCAGTCGATGCCAAGTCCGTGTGCGCCGGTTGCTGCCATTTCCTCAAGGCTATGCCATGCGCCTTTTGCAAAGAGGATGGTGGGGGCTTTGTCTTTCACTGCAGTTACGATCTGCCGCATGTACTGCAATGAAAGTATTTCAAAATCTGCCGGTCCGAGCAGGCCTCCCCAGCTGTCGAAGAGCTGTACTGTATCGGCACCTGCTTCGATCTGCGCGCTGAGATAAGCAATGGTGGTATCTGTGATCATCTGCAGCAGCTGGTGTGCAAGTTCGGGTTGTGTATAACAAAAAGCTTTTGCCTCATCGAAGGTTTTCGAACCTTTGCCCTGTACCATGTAGCAAAGGATTGTCCATGGTGCTCCCGCAAACCCGATCAGCGGTACGCGGCCATTCAGTTCTTTTTTGATCAGCCTGATCGCATCCATCACGTAGCCCAGTGTTTCACTGATCTCCGGCACGCGGATGCGGTTCATGTCTGCTGCCGTTTTGACCGGATCGGGAAGGAGCGGACCTTTACTTTCTACCAGTTGTACCTCAAGCCCCATTGCCTGCGGAACCACCAGGATATCCGAGAACAGGATAGCTGCGTCCACACCCACAATATCTATCGGCTGCAGGGTGATCTCGCATGCCAGCTCAGGTGTCTGGCATCTTTCAAAAAAGCCGTATTTCTCCCTTAATACCATGTATTCGGGCAGGTATCTTCCGGCTTGCCGCATCATCCATACCGGTGGTCTTTCTGTTTGTTCTCCGCGAAGTGTTCTGAGTAAAAGATCGTTTTGTATCATGTGAATTCTGTTATTAAAAATAAGCGATGGCTTGTTCTATCAATTCTTTTTTCGATGGCGAAGCTGCTGTGATGATCGTATTGCTGCAGTATCTGCGTACGGCATTTGCAGTAGAACTTCCGATGGCAAAAACAATGGTTTGTGCCGGTAATGTATTCTGCCGGAAAAAGCTGTTCACTGCACTCGGACTAAAAAACAATATTGCATCGTAAATCTTGTCTACACGATGCTGCAATTCACGTGTCTGGTAAACGATGATTTCCTGAACGTCGATCCCTGCCCCGCGTAATGCCAGCGGAAGTTCGTCGCGGCGCTGGTTGCCGCAGAAGAAGATCACTTCATCGGTTGCTTCTTCTTCTATGATCAGTTCGGCCAGGCCGGCAGCATCGTCTGCAGTGCCGCTGATCGATTGCTCGCCGAAATAAGCTTCTACCTGTTGCCTGGTGGCATGACCGATGCAATAGATATTCCAGTCCGGTATCTGGCCGTTGAGCAGGTAGGTAACAGCATCCACGCCATTCATACTGGTAAAAGCGATGGTAGCGTATTGCAGCGCTGTTTGTTCAATCTCCTGCTGTACGTCGATGGTGTCGATCAGCTCCGTTTCAATAAAAGGGAGCGCATCGAGCTGCACGCCTTTGCTGTTTGCCAGTGCCTGCAATGAAGCCGTTACCGGTCTTGTAGATAATATGTGTTTATCAGCTGTTCTCATTCCTGATTGCCGCCACGATCCTGTCTGCTCCGCGGTCGATAAGTTCCTGTGCCGCTTTTTCGCCCAGGCCTTTGCTCTCACTTACAGGGATATGGTATTCGGCTTCTAATTTTTCTGTGCCATCCGGCGAAAGTATGTTACACCTGAAATGTAACATGTGATTGCTGATCTCTGCCAGCGCACTGATCGGTGTTGTACAGCCTCCGAACAGTTTGCGCAGAAATGCTTTTTCAATGGCGGTACAATGTGCGGTTTCTGCGTCGTTCAGTAAAGAGCAGGCCTGCTGTATCGCGGTATCTTCCTTGCGGCATACGATCATGATCGCACCCTGGGAAGGAGCTGGCAGCATCCAGTCTAGTTCAATGGCATTTTCCGGGCGCAGGTTAATACGCTCCAGTCCTGCCGCTGCAAAAATGGCGCCGTCCCAGTTGCTTTCAGCTACTTTCTTCAGACGCGTATTTACATTGCCGCGCAGGTTTTCAATGCGGTGATGCGGATATCTGTTCAGCCATTGCGCCCTCCGCCTCGTGCTGCTGGTTGCAATGAGGAGATCTCCTGAAGCAATTGCTTCAATATCCGTGATCTCGTTCCGCGGAACGAGAATGTCTTTATAGGAAGCCCGCGGCAATACTGCTGCGGCTATGATACCGGCGGCAGGTTGCGTGGGAACATCTTTCATGGAGTGAACCGCAATATCGATGCGGTTGTTTAACAGTGCGGCATCCAGTGTTTTGGTGAAAATACCCTGCACGCCGATTTCATAGAGTGGCGTTACGAGATCGATATCGCCTTCGCTCTTCATATACACCAGTTCGCTTTCAATGCCATGACTGCGTAACTGTTCCTGTACCAATGTGGCCTGCCAGACAGCCAGTTGACTGTCGCGGGTGCCGATCCTTATTACTGTGTTCATGTTTAATTGATGCCGATGGTCATGAAATCGTTAATCGCCTCAATATAGTGACATCCCGGCTGATTGCGGTCGCGCATTTTCAAAGCCACATTGTTCACCACTTTCTGGATGGCGGCTTTGTCGACGGTATCCATTGTATTCGATGACTGGTAAGAGGAAAGGTAAAGGCCGCAGGACTGCATGTCGTGCAGTTTCTGCTTAACGGCTTTCAGCACAGGCGCGTGTTTGCGGAGGCTATGCCATTCCAGGAATTCGCCCAGGTATGCTGCGATAACCACCAGCGCTTTGGGAACTTCCGCCTTGCGCATATTCAGGGTGTCGTCGTTGATCCGGGACAGATCGTCTACATTGGCCAGTGTGATATGAGGCAATGCTGCGGCTGCCGGATCAATATTATTGGGGATGGACAGGTCTACCAGTACTTTCGGACTGCTTAGCAGGAGCTGTTCGCACATGATAACGGGTGTGCTGGCATTGGTGGCAACGATGATGATATCGGCTGCCTGCACCTGGTCGTTCAGCTGGCTGTAAGGTGCGGTCTGAAGACCGAGTTCTTCTGCCAGTTCAGTTGCTTTTTCTTCTGTTCTGTTGATGAGGGTGATCTGTTTTGTATGCAGATAGTCCACCAGGTTGCGGCAGGTATTGCGGCCGATCTTGCCTGTGCCCAGAACGAGGATGTTTTTACCGGTCTGACCGGCAAGTTTTTCCCTGATGAACTGGATGGCGGCAAAAGCTACAGAGATGGTACCGCCGCTCAGGCCGGTTTCGTTCTTGATTACTTTGGAAGCCTGCAGCACGGTATTGAAAAGGCGTTCGGTAAAAGCGCCGATCATATCCTGCTCCTTGGCAGTTCTGACGGCAAGTTTCATCTGGCCAACGATCTCATAGTCGCCGAGGATCTGGGAATCGAGGCCTGCTGCCACGGAAAATATATGGTGGATCGCATTACGACCTTCCTTGATATAACAAAGACTGTTGAAAGTAGCCTGACTGCCGGCTGTTTCGCTGCAAAGCAGGTTGGTTAAATGGTCGGCAGAAGGTGCAATGCCGTAGATTTCGGTCCGGTTGCAGGTACTGAGTACAAATACTTCCTGCAGACCATACTGGCGGGCTTTTTGTAAAATGGAAAGATATTGTTCCGGCCCGATGGCAAATTGCCCTCTGACGGCTGCATCTGTTTTTTTATAGTTGATTCCTGCTACAAAAAATTGGTCAATTTCCATGCTGTTCTCTTTCGCTTCTAATGACAGTGCAAATGTACCTTTTAAGCCCCGGCGAAGACACATTTGTTCCGTCATTACATTGTCATTTCTGGGTAAAAATCTGCGTTGTCATTGCATTGTAAGGCATAATGGCCGGTCAGATATTTACTATGTTTAATATTTGGTGGCGAACCTTTTCAGTAGTAAAAATGTTATTCTACCTTTGAACGCTGAAATTGAATTATGCCAGAAACTGCCCGCAAAGCCCTAATACTGATGAATCTCGGCTCGCCAGATTCTACTGAGGTTAAAGATGTAAGAAGATACCTGAATGAATTCCTGATGGATGAACGCGTGATCGACATCGCCTGGCTGTTGCGGGTTTTGCTGGTTAGAGGACTGATTGTGCCTTCCCGTGCTCCGAAATCCGCAGAAGCTTATCGTACCATCTGGACCGGCGAAGGTTCCCCGCTGGTGGTGTTCACACGTCAGCTCCGGGATGCATTACAGCAGATCGTGAGTGAGCCTGTTGCTATTGCCATGCGTTACGGCAATCCAACGCCGGCTTTTGCCTATGATCAGCTGTTGAAAGATCATCCCGACCTGGAAGAAGTGATCGTTCTGCCTTTGTACCCGCATTATGCCATGAGCAGCTATGAAACCGCCGTGGTACATGCAAAAAAACAGTACGAAACGGGTAAATATCCGTTTAAACTCAGTTTTATCAAGCCTTTTTACAACGAAGCGGATTATATCGATGCATTGGCTGAAAATATCCGCCCCTGGCTCAACCGGCCGCACGACCATATCCTGTTCAGTTACCACGGGATACCCGGACGTCATCTTAAAAAATCAGATCCCACCGGCTGCCATTGCCTGCAAACTGCAGACTGCTGCAACGTAGCTTCTCCGGCTCACAATACCTGTTATCGTCACCAGGTGATCGTTACCACAAAGCTCGTAACGGAAAAACTCGGCATTCCTGCAGATAAATACAGCATATCATTTCAGTCGCGGCTCGGTAAGGGCTGGCTGGAACCGTTCACAGACGTCAGGCTGGAACAGATGCCTGCAGAAGGGATCCGTAACCTGCTGATCCTTTGCCCTGCATTTGTGAGCGATTGTCTTGAAACACTGGAAGAGATCGAAGAGCGTGGTAAGGAAAGTTTCATGCATGCAGGCGGCGAATCCTACACAATGATCCCCTGTCTGAATACGCATCCCAAATGGGTAGAGACCATTGCGGGCTGGCTGGAAGCGTACAAGCAGGGCAGTAATGAAATGATATTCAAGGGCACGGCCCATCACAGCACTTTATAAAGCGATCCCGGATCATGTACCTGTACCTGAAAGCGCTACATATCATTTTTGTCGTTACCTGGTTTGCGGGGATGTTCTATATGCCGCGCCTGTTCATTTATGCAACGGAAGCCGGCGAAAAAAGCGCGGATGAGCAGCGGATATTACGTACACAGTTCGCGATCATGATGAAACGTTTGTGGTTTGGCATTACCTGGCCATCGGCTATACTAACAGCTGTATTCGGACCTGTAGTTTTATTCACGGGTAAATGGGATCGCATCCTGCTCCAGGCGGAAGGCCGCTGGCTGCTGGTTAAACTGCTGTTTGTGGTATTGCTTTACATCTATCACTTTTCAATTCACCGTATTTACAAACAACAGGCCGCGGGTGTTTACAGGTATACCTCTCAACAGTTGAGGATATGGAATGAAGTGGCTACCATTTTTCTCATCGCTATCGTTATGCTGGCAGTGGTTAAACAAAGTGTAAGCTTTTTATGGGGACTAGCCGGTCTGGTATTGTTCATCATCCTGCTCATGTCTGCCATCCGCATATACAAACTGCTCCGTAACCGCTCCTGAGCATTTCCCTTTGCGTAAAACAGATTTCCGCGTTGTTAACCGGCTGCTGGTACGATGCCCACAGCTGTTTGGAAGAATTCAATAAATCTACCAGTCTTACCGGGACAACTTTGGGGGTTCAGGCGGAAGCAGTAAAATCGCTGGGATCAACTGACAACCTAAAGACCATACCAGTCTTTGCAGAGGCGCCTCTTTGGGTTCGGTACCCAGCGCAAGCGTAGGTAATCGAAATGATGCGAAGCTCATTTCGATAGGGGCCAAAGAAGCGCTGGCGCAAAGAAGAGGCCCAGCGGCCTGAGCGACAAATGCCGGTACCCGCCTGAAAGTTGGGATTGATAAGCATCTTTAAAAATAGCAAGTACGTGCTGCGCTGAGTCCCCTGCGGGAGACATCAGCGGAGACGAGGCCGCAGGCAATGAATTTGAAGAAGCATAGAGAATCGGACTGTTTTCCGAACAGCAGTGCGTGGTACGATGTACAGCTTTGTACCAAACAAAACAGACCACCATGTGCCGTTATTATACCTTTTTTCACAACGATAACCAGGGCGAACTGCTCCGTAACCGCTCCTGAGCATTTCCCTTTTGCGTAAAACAGATTTCCGCGTTGCGCTAACCGGCTGTTGGTACGATGCCCAACTTTGCCTGGAACAAAATCAGACCACCATGTGCCGTTACCATACCTGCTTTCACAATGATGCATATGGCGTTGTTGTTGTATGCCTGTGCTGCCAGACGGTGCAGGTAAGCTTCGGTATGTTGCTGCTGACTTTCAGCGAGCGTGATTTCCAGAACTTCAGGTCTTATGTGCAGATGAAAGCGGGACATTATCATCCTGCTGAAAATAAATGTGAGAAAAACATTATCATCAGCACACCCTGTGATGGACTGAACCTGCTGTTCTCCTATAATGAACTGCTGGATCTGAATTATATGCTCGACGAGTCCGATACCGAAATCAAAACTTTCCGGATGCTGCAACTTTTCAAAACAGATGGTGCAGGAAAGGAAAAAGAATAAAACACTGATATTTTTATTTGTTGTTCTGGCTGATACGTTAAACAGATATGTCACAGGCCGCTGTAGTCTTACAGCGGCATTTTTCTTAAAATGATATAACCTGTTCTGCCCGATAATTCCGTTTTGTGTAAATATGATTTCCCGATTCGGCATACACATCGATCCTGTCCTGCACAATTTTGCAACACTAAAAAACAGCTATGAAAAAAAAGATACTGATAGGAATGTTTGCCTTGCTTGCCATCCATGCAGGTGCACAGACAAAACAGGAGCAGAATGCCGTTAAAAGCCTCTGCGGCTGCTATGAAGTAGAGTTTATGTACGCAGAAACATTCGCTCCGACTCCCTTGTATAAAAATGCTAAACCTTACAATGCTCATGGTATAGAATGGGTTGTTGCAGAAGAAGCATTGGATAAAAAATTTGTATTGCAGCACCTGCTGGTGATCAGCGATACTATGGTGATCAAACACTGGCGTGAAGACTGGGAATATTCAAAGAAAGGACTGTGGAAGTTTGACCATGATGCTGCCTGGAAATACGATCCCGCTGCAAAAGCAGACGCCGGCAGCTGGACACAGACTGTCTGGGAAACAGACGATGCGCCTCGTTATCAGGGTACCAGCAAATGGATGATGAACAACGGAAAGCTGTTCTGGGAAAACACAACCGATGCGCCGCTGCCAAGAAGAGAATACAGCACACGTTCAGACTATAACGTACTTGAACGCGGCAACAAACTGATCATTACAGACACAGGCTGGGTACATGAACAGGACAACAGAAAAATCAAACGTACAGACGGCCAGGCAGATTTCTGGATTGCTTCTGAAAAAGGATTCAATATCTACACCAGGGTAGACGATAAGCAATGTGCTGTTGCCGCAAAATGGTGGAACGAGCATAAAAATTTCTGGAATACAGTGCGTACCTCATGGGATGAGCTGCTGAAAGGCAAAAGCAATATCCGCCTCATACAGAAAAGCGAAGGCCAGACCTTGTCGCAGCAGTTCGGTAAACTGGAAGCCGAGAAAAATGAAGGCGCTGCGCTGAAAGAAAAAGTAAAAATCATCTTAGGCAAGTTCACAGAAACGAAAGAAGCGGCAGCAACAGCAGCCAACTAAGATTTTCATAAAAAATACTGATACCGGCAGGCATAACAGCCTGTTCATGCATGAGTAATTGTGCAAACGCCAGTTGCATGCCTGTCGGTGCAGTGCCAAAATATGACCCATGAATTATCGCAGCAGCATTTTATTACCGGTAGCGCTGTTCCTGGCTGGTTCAGCTCTTGCACAGCAGCCCGCGCCGGATACCGCACAATTGTCCGGCAGTTCGGATGATGTGGTTGTAACCGGTCAATACCTGCCGCAGTCGCTGCGCAAATCCGTGTACCAGGTACGTACCATTACCAGCGAGCGCATCAAACTTCGCGGTGCTGTCAACATACAGCAGGTACTGAATAGTGAGCTGGGTTTCAGGTTCAGCAATGATCTTACGCTGAGCACTACAGATATACAGCTGATGGGCATGTCTGGCCGCAATGTTAAAATACTGCTCGACGGCGTTCCCATGGTAGACCGCGGAGATACCAGGGAGAGCCTGAACCAGATCGATATCAACCTGGTTGAACGCATTGAAATTGTAGAAGGGCCAATGTCTGTTTCCTACGGTTCAGATGCGCTGGCAGGTGTGGTCAATATCATCACCATTAAGAACCGCAAGGATTTGCTTGCAGTCACTGCAAGAATTCAGGAAGAAACGGCAGGCGGCGAATATGAACCATTTACAGGAAAAGGCGTTCACAACCAGCATGTGGGTGTAACACATAAAAGCCGGTTGTGGAATTTCGGTGGTTCCATTACACATAATGAATCCGGTGGCTGGGTCGGGAATAAACAGGGACGTGAACAGGAATGGAAACCAAAAGAGCAATGGCTGGCAAGCGGAGTGATCGGTTACCGGAAAGGCAGCCTGTCAGCCTGGTACCGCCTGGACGCACTTACGGAAGATATCGTTTCAAAAGGGGCGATGGGGGCTACGTATAAAGCAACGGACCAGGTCTATGCAACTACCCGTTTCACTCACCAGGCCCAGCTCGAATGGCAGGTGAACAACAGGCTGCAGCTTGCATCTGTACTGGCTTATACCGATTACAAACGTAAAACGGAAACCACTATTGTCGATTTTACAACAGGTGCACGAACACCGGGCACTGCGGCGGGCCAGCAGGATGAATCTATTTTCCGTTCAGGGGTATTCCGCACTACAGCACAATACCGGGTCTCAGGAAAACTTTCGCTGCAGCCCGGTATCGACATCAATCTCGACCATGCAAGCGGTGCACGTATTGAGGGCTCACCTTCGATCAGTGATTATGCATTCTTTGTTTCTTCTGAATGGAAACCGCTTGACGGGATCAATATCAGGCCTGGATTCAGGTTCATCAAAAATTCCATTTACGACGCACCACCGGTAATCCCTTCATTGAATACCCTGTTCAGGCTTGCCAGGAAACTGGATCTGCGCATGGCTTATGCACGCGGATTCCGTTCACCGGCGCTGCGTGAATTGTATTTCAACTTCTTTGATGCCAGCCATTCCATCAAAGGCAATCCGAACCTGAAAGCGGAAGAGTCTGACAGTTTCAACGGATCGCTCACATATCTCGTAAAACAACAGCAGGAGCTGCGCATCGAGTCATCACTCGGAGCTTTCTATAATGAGTTCAGGAACCTGATCAGTTACGGTGTTGATCCTTCGGACCCTTCTGTATCGATGACGATGAATATCGAAAAATTCAGAACAACAGGTCTCACTTTCGAAAACAGGATTACCTGGAAACAATTGCAGGCAATCACGGGATTCTCTTATATCGGCCGCTATAACAGGCTTTCAGAAGTGGCAGCTTATACAAAAGACAACCTGCCCGGTTTCGTATGGTCGCCCGAACTGAATGCAAATATCATCTGGACAGCAGGTAGATCGGGTATTAAGCTGGCAGCGTTCTATAAATACAGTGGCAAACGTCCTTCATACGAAGTAATACAGGTGAACGGGCAATCTGTTCCAAACCTGGTGAGCACTTCGGGATTTCATCTTGCAGATGTGACGGCATCCAAAAGTGTTGGCAGACTGCTGGTACTTTCGGCAGGTGTAAAGAATCTTTTCGATGTAACCAGACTGAACAACACTTCGGCGGATACAGGCGGGGCGCATAGTTCAGGCGGAGCCGTACCGATGGGATACGGAAGGTCTTATTTCCTGACGCTCAATTTCAATTATACCAGGTAGAAAACCTACGATTAACTATAAAACCAACAAACAATGAACAAACTCAAAATTGCAGTAGCCATAATGGCATTGGCCGGTGGACTGGCAGCCTGCAAGAAAAACAACGATACGATTATTGTGGTGCCACCATCGGATGGAACACAACTGCAGCTGAAAGGACTGATCGCCAATGAAGCGGGAAGCAGTGCAGGCAATTCAGTGTATGTGGACCTAAGCACGGCAACACAGGTAGTGGCAGCAAGGAGCAGCTGGGATCTTGGTTTTTATACCGGCAGTGATTTCCGGGTGATCCTCAATAATACCACTTCAGCAACAGCAAAAATGATCAATAAAAATGACCTCGCGCAGGTAGGTACAGCGGATACGGTGGGCCTGAACAAGCTTGCCATCGGTTATGATGCAGCTTCACTGGCATTGATCGACGATATCAGGGGTAATCTGAGCAAAACCGTGATCGCAGCGGTTTCGGAAACAGCAACCGATAATAAAGTGTATATCGTAAACTGCGGAACCGGTGGCAGCGTTGCGGCACGCAGCTTCTACAAGATCAGGGTACTGCGCAAAGGAACCGGTTATACACTTCAGTATGCAAAACTGGAAGAAACCACCTTTAAAACCATAGATGTTACCAAAGACAGTCAGTACGATTTCAGCTACGTCTCGTTTGATAATGGCCTGGTGAAAGTAGCACCCGAAAAAGGAAACTGGGATTTTGTATGGGGTTATACCATGTTTGAAACAGCCCTGGGGGCAACCATGATCCCTTATGCATCATCCGACTTTATTACCATCAACAGCCGAAACGGTGTGCAGGTATCGGAAGTGCTTACTTCAACCGTGAGTTATGCAGACTTTAAAGACAGCATGCTGACAAAGATCACGTTCAGTTCAGCGATCGATTCCCTGGGTACCAGATGGCGTACTGCGTCAGCAACCGCGGGACAGTCGGGCGTTAAAAAAGACCGCTTCTACGTGATCAAGGATGCGGCCGGCAATTACTATAAACTGAAGTTCATGAGCTTCCATGGCGACGACGGCGGAACCAGGGGTAAACCGGAGCTGGAATACAAATTGGTTAAAAAGGGCTGAACGAGCCCCCTAAAACATAAGCCCCACCTGTAAAGTGGGGTTTTTTCTTCCATATCCGTACCTTCGCAAACATTTTATCTATTGACATTAACTGATCGAACGGAAATCTGTATGAGTGCGAAATACCAGGAATTTTCAGGATTAAACCTCCCGTCTATTGAGCAGGAGATATTGGCAGCATGGAAAGCAGGCGAAGCATTTGAAAAAAGTGTATCCCTGCGCGAAGGCAAAACGCCATTTGTGTTTTATGAAGGGCCTCCGAGCGCCAACGGTATGCCGGGTATTCACCACGTGATCTCGCGTACACTGAAGGATATGGTATGCCGCTATAAAACCATGCAGGGTTTCCAGGTAAAACGGAAAGGTGGCTGGGATACGCACGGTTTGCCGGTAGAACTGGGTGTTGAGAAGGAACTGGGCATTACCAAGGAAGATATCGGTCATAAGATCTCTGTTGAAGAATACAACCAGAAATGCCGCGAAGCCGTACTTCGCTACAAGGATAAATGGGACGATCTGACCACCAAAATGGGGTATTGGGTAGATCTCGGCAACCCTTATGTCACATTCGAAAATAATTATATAGAATCGCTCTGGTGGATCCTGAGCGAGTTGTATAAGAAAGGATTTTTATATGAAAGCGTAAGCATACAGCCTTATTCGCCTGCAGCGGGAACGGGCCTCAGTTCGCATGAACTGAATCAACCCGGCACTTATAAAGATGTAAAAGACACATCGGCGGTAGCAATGTTCAAAGCGGTGAATGCAGATCTTATATCCAGACCGTTCTGGAGTAAAGTGAATGCCTCCGAAATGCTGAACGATGAAGTATTCTTCCTCGCATGGACAACCACGCCATGGACATTACCGTCCAACCTGGGTCTTACGGTAGGACCAAACATCGATTATGTACTCGTAAAAACCTTTAATCCATACACGCATCTGCCGGTACAGGTGATCATGGCGCAGGCATTGCTCGGGAAGTTCTTTAAACCGGAAAACGAGAACGGCGATTTTGAAAGCTATACCGCCGAGCAGAAAACACAGCCCTGGAAAATACTGGCAACATTCAAGGGCAAAGAAATAGAAGGCTGTACCTATGAGCAGCTGCTTCCTTATGAAGCCAATTCACGGCAAGAGATAGAAAGGCTCACACCCGGAGCACAGCCTTTCAGGGTAATCACAGGTGATTTTGTAACTACCGAAGATGGTACGGGTATCGTACACACTGCCCCGGCATTTGGTGCGGATGATTATAAGGTAGGGCAGAAATTCAACATCGGGATTCTTACCATGGTAGACAGGCAGGGTAAGTTTGTGGCTGGTCTGGGAGAATTCAGCAACAGGTATGTAAAAAATTACAAGGACGATCCGGATTATGCGGATGTAAACGTAGATATCTGCGTAAAGCTCAAAAAAGAGAACCGGGCCTTCAAGGTAGAGAAATATGAACACAGCTATCCGCATTGCTGGAGGACGGATAAACCAATACTTTATTACCCGCTCGATGCGTGGTTTATCAGAACTACTGCTGTGAAAGACAGGATGGTAGAGCTGAACAAAACCATCAACTGGAAGCCGCGTTCAACCGGCGAAGGAAGATTCGGTAACTGGCTGGAGAATATGGTAGACTGGAACCTGAGCCGCAGCCGTTACTGGGGAACACCATTACCTGTATGGCGCACGGAAGACGGAAACGAAGAGAAATGTATCGGCTCCGTAGCAGAATTGAACGAGGGCATCCGCAAGGCGAACGAGGTACTGGGCGGTAATGTGAACAGCAATTACCTGCACGAGGGTATTCTCGATCTTCATAAACCATATGTAGACGAGATTGTACTGGTGAGCGACAGCGGTAAACCGATGCATCGCGTACCGGATCTGATAGATGTATGGTTCGACAGCGGTGCGATGCCTTATGCGCAGTGGCATTATCCTTTTGAGAACCAGGATAACATCGATAAAGGCCAGGCATTCCCGGCAGATTTCATTGCGGAAGGTGTTGACCAGACACGCGGCTGGTTCTATACTTTGCATGCATTGGGTGTAATGCTGTTTGATAGTGTCGCATATAAGACAGTGGTAAGTAACGGTCTGGTACTGGATAAGAATGGTAATAAAATGAGCAAACGTCTCGGCAACGTGGTAAACCCGTTCGAGACGATCGAAAAATATGGTGCGGATGCAACACGCTGGTACCTGATCACGAATGCATCGCCATGGGATAACCTCAAGTTCGATCTGGCAGGTATACAGGAAGTACAGCGTAAGTTCTTCGGAACCCTGTACAACACATACCAGTTCTTTACACTATATGCGAACGTGGATGGATTTGCGTTCCGCGAAAATTATATACCACTGGCAGAAAGGCCGGAGATCGATCGCTGGATCCTTTCATCGCTCAATACACTTATTAAAAGGGTAACGGCAGCCATGGACGATTACGAACCAACCCTGGCCGGCCGTGCGGTAGAGGAATTCCTCGACGAGCACCTGAGTAACTGGTATGTACGTCTTTGCCGTCGTCGTTTCTGGAAAGGAGAATATGAGCAGGATAAGATCAGTGCATACCAGACCTTGTATGAGTGCCTGGAAACAATCGTTCGCCTGATCGCACCTATTTCACCCTTCTTCAGCGATGCGGTATTCCGCAAATTAAATGCGGTAACAGAACGTTTCCCGGCAGCTTCCGTGCATCATGCCGATTTCCCGGTTGCCAGTGAAGAGGCGATCGATGTATTGCTGGAGGAAAGGATGCAGCTGGCGCAGGATGTATGTTCACTTGTATTGTCACTCCGTAAAAAAGTGAATATTAAAGTAAGGCAGCCATTACAGAAAGTGCTGATCCCGGTGCTCAATCCTGCCATGAAAGAACAGCTCGAAAAGATCGGCGACCTGATCAAAGCGGAAGTGAATGTAAAGGAGATAGAATATATCACAGATACCGAAGGTGTGATCCGTAAGAAGATCAAAGCCAACTTTAAGGCGCTGGGAACCCGTATGGGTACGAAAATGAAGGCAGTGAGTGCCGCTATCGGTGCTATGACTCAGCATGATATAGCAGCTTTCGAAAAAGCAGGGGAATTTGATCTGGAACTGGATGGGGAAAAAATTACCCTTTCCTTGTCTGATGTAGATCTCGCAGCAGAAGACATCCCTGGCTGGAGCGTTGCCAACAAGGGCAACCTGACCGTAGCGCTGGATATTACCCTCACAGAAGACCTTTTACAGGAGGGAAATGCCCGTGAATTCGTGAACCGGATACAAAATATCAGAAAAGAAAGCGGATTTGAACTCACAGACCGTATATTCGTGAATGTGCTTGAGAACGAGACCCTCAGGCCGTCAATTATTAAATATAACGATTATATTTGCCGCGAAATTCTGGCAGATGTCATAGAATGGAACACCGAAATTGAGAATGGCATTGAAATTGAAGTCAATGACACGCTGCTGAAAGTGGTAGTAAACAAAAAAGGATAAAAGCGTATGGCTACTAAGAAACCTGCTCCAAAAAAAGCGGCTCCGGCTAAAAAAGCAGTCGCTAAGCCCGCTCCTGCAAAGGCAGCAACCAAGCCAGCCCCTAAAAAGGCGGCAGCACCAGCCAAACCGGCCCCCAAAAAGGCACCGGCTAAACCGGCTCCTAAAAAAGCAGTTCCGGCCAAAACCGCTTCCAAACCTGTTAAAGCCGCCCCTAAAAAAGCGCCGGCTAAACCGGCTGCCAAAAAGACGGTACCAGCCAAACCAGCACCCAAACCGGTAAAGAAAGCACCGGCTCCGGCACCAGCTAAACCAGCTCCTAAAAAAGCAGTTCCGGTTCCGGCAAAGAAGGCAGCACCAGTTAAAACACCACCGGCACCGGTAAAAGCAGCACCAGTTAAGCCTGTTGCAGCTCCTCCGCCACCGCCGCCCGTTAAAAAAACACCACCGCCTCCTCCGGCTAAACCGGTTAAAAAGCAACCGGAACCGATCAAAGAGGTAAAAGTGCCAAAAACAAGCGTTAAAACGAGTGTTCCTTACAGACCAGGCTACACACCATTAGAAAAAAGAGTGGAAACAACTAAAAGCAACGAACCATTAGTGAAATACAGTGACGCAGATCTGAATGAATTCAGGGAATTGATCAACAAAAAACTCGAAGCAGCCAAAAAAGAACTGGCTTACCTGCAGGGTTTGATCACGAGAAAAGATGAAATGGGCGGCGATAACGACGATGCCCGCTACATGACCATGGAAGATGGCAGTATGAGTATGGAAAGAGAGCAACTGAGCCAGATGGCCAGTCGCCAGATCACTTATATCGACCATCTTGAAAAGGCCATCATGCGGATCGAGAACAAAACCTACGGTATCTGCCGAGTTACCGGGAAGCTGATCGATAAAGCCCGTCTCCGCGCGGTACCACATGCAACTTTAAGCCTTGAAGCAAAACTCGGACTGGTAAAACCAAGTCCTGAACAATAAATTACAGTGCTTTAAATGCCCTGGAAAAGACCTCCTGTTAGTCAACAGGAGGTCTTTTCGTTTACAGCTGATGATGAATCAGTTATAAAAAAAGCCGCTTTACGGCCCTGTTAAGGAGATATCAGTAGAAATGTTATCGCAATTAATTAATAATCAGTCAATTATATTCGTATTTAAACTACTGCTATATATAGTCTTATAGTATTCTAATCCCGTTCTAACGCGCTCATCATAAAACGACTTCCTTTTTTTGGAGCGTAACCCGTTTTAGGGACATTGCAGCCACTAAAACTATATGCACATGAGAAAACTGCTAATGGTCTTGTCCATTTGCCTCTGTTTTGGCAACCTATGGGCACAGAACCGAACCGTCATCGGGAAAGTTACAGATGAAAAAGGAGCGCCTATCCCCGGCGCCAGTATCACTTTAAAAGGCACGACCTCAGGAACATCAGCAGGAGTTGATGGATCTTTCTCACTGCCTGTTCCTTCTACAGTGAAACAACTGATCATTTCTGCGATCAACTATAATACCCGTGAGGTATCAATAGAAGGCAAAAACAGAATTGATGTTGTACTCGAAAGCAAGGTTGAAAAACTGGATGACGTGGTAGTGACCGGTTACCAGGTGCAGCGTAAAAAAGATGTAACTGCTGCTATTACACGAGTGGCTGCAGCTGATATCGACAACCTGCCGATGCCGAACTTTGCACAGGCATTACAAGGTCGTGCACCGGGTGTTATCGTGGCTTCTGCCAACGGTGTTCCGGGTGGTTCACTGAGCGTGATCATCCGTGGTGTTGGTTCTATCAACGCTGGTACCGTTCCTTTATATGTAGTGGATGGTGTACAGATCAACACTTCTACCGGGTCTATCAATACCCAGAACAACCCGCTGAACTTCCTGAACACAGATGATATCGAATCGATCGAGATCCTGAAAGATGCGGCTGCGGCTTCTATCTATGGTGCAAGGGCCGGCAACGGTGTTGTACTTGTTACTACTAAAAAAGGAAGGGCCGGAAAAACCAGGTTCAACTTCAACACATTCCACGGCGTAAGTTCTGCACTGAAAGTACTGCCTGTTCTTACTACACAGGAGTGGTTCAATGTGCGTTATGAAGCACTGGCAAATGCAAACCCTACTTCAAGCGCAGCTTCTATCAGGTCTACAGTGCTGAGTAACCTCGGCCTGCCTTCTACAACAACCCAGGGCAAAATAGACAGTCTGCCTACTTACGACTGGCAGAAAGAATCTTTCAAAACCGGTAAGATCAGCCAGTATGAACTGTCTATGCAGGGTGGAAGCCAGAACCTTTCTTTCTATGTTTCGGGTTCTTACCAGAACATCGAACATTTTATAGCGCCTACCAATTTCAACAGGGCTGCATTGCTTTCAAGGATCTCTTACAAGATCAATGATAAATTCACTTTCGAGAATACGATCTCTATCAGTTCAAGCGGGCAGAATGCTCCGTACAGCCTCGGAAATACTGGTTTCGGTAACCCCGCTTATGCAAGCGGCCAGATCCTGCCGATCAATCCTATTTACAACCCCGACGGAACTTTCTATGGCCTGCCTTCCAACCCGTCTCAGATCATGGTTGGTACTTTCAACCATAACGTAATGGCGGTTGGTGCATATGCCAAATATAAAACCCGTACTAACCAGCTGGTAGGTAATGCGTCTCTGACCTTTAAACCTACATCTGAACTTACTTTCAAAACACTGGTAGGTCTTGATTACCGTTTAACGCAGGACAGGCGTTACCAGGATCCGAGGATCAACGATGGTTTCGCTGTAAGCGGCCGTCTTTCTTCACAGTCTGACTGGAATACCAACTTTATCACCACTACTACCGGTGCTTATAATACTACCATTAACCGTGATCACAGCATCAACGCGTTACTGGGTGTGGAGTACAGGAGAGATGTGAACGAATGGTTCCAGGCAGATGGCCAGGGCTTCCCTTCTTACATGCTTGAGTACCTCAGCGCAGCTGCAACACCGGTAGGTGTTTCGGGTCAATGGTCAGGAAGTGCAACTTTCTCGCAGTTTGCAAAACTGGGTTACTCTTACCAGGGTAAATACATCTTTAACTATACCGCACGTCGTGATGGTTCAAGCCGTTTCGGTGCGAACAAGAAGTACGGTATCTTCCAGTCTGCACAGGTGGCATGGAACGTGAAAGATGAACTGTTCATGCAGGAAGTGAAAGCCATTTCTGATCTGAAATTAAGGTTCTCATTCGGTCAGGCCGGTAACGACCAGATCGGTAACGTACTGTACAGCCAGCTGTATGGCGCATCACGTGTATACGGTAACTCATCAGCTATTAACCCTACACAGCTGGGTAACCCGGATCTGTCATGGGAAACAAGGGAAGAGAGCAACCTCGGGCTGGAACTGGGACTCTTTAAAAACAAAGTATCACTTGTTATCGATGCGTACCGCAGGGTGAACAAAGACCTGCTGCTGGATCGTTCTTTATATGCAACAACAGGTTTCACAACAATCCGTCAGAACCTGGGTTCAACCGAGAACAAAGGTCTGGAGATCGGTATCACTGTTAATCCGTTCACTGGTCCTTTCAAATGGACTTCTACCTTCAATATCGCTTTCCAGAGCAACAAGGTGCTGAGCCTATACGATGGTCTTCAGGCATTGCCTAACGATGCGTCTATCCGTGTAGGTTCTCCGCTGGGATCATTCTATACTACTGAATGGGCTGGCGTAAACCCTGCTACCGGAAGAGGTATGTGGTATGATAAAGATGGTAATATCACTTATAACCCTGCAGCTGCAGACAGAAAGATCATCGGTAATATCTATCCTACTCATTTCGGTGGCTGGACAAACGCATTCTCTTACAAAGGCATCACACTCGAAGCATTCTTCCAGTATGAGTATGGCCGTGTACGTTCAGATGGTCAGTACACACAGATGATGCGTATGGGTGGCGCTACGGTAAATACACTGAAAGACGGCTACGATGCACGCTGGCAGAAACCAGGTGATGTTACTTATGTGCCACGTCCATTCAATGGCCTGGCCGATTTCAACAGCGTTGGCTGGGGTAGCGGTACACGTTATATCAACAAGACTGATTATATCCGTTTGAAACAGATCACACTCTCTTACGACCTGCCTGCAGCCACTGCTAAAAAGCTGTCGATGGAAAGTGTACGTTTCTATGTACAGGGAATTAACCTGTGGACATACTCTAAATGGCTGAGCTATGATCCGGAGTTTACCGGAGACAATTTCGGTATCCTGCCAACAGCAAAGAATATAACGGTAGGTGTACAGGTTAAGCTTTAATCAGTAAATAAAAACATCATGAAAAAGTTATCTTTTAAAATATTCATAGTTATAGCCGCTGGCTTCGTAGCCCAGTCGTGCAAAAAACAGCTGGACATCCCATCCAGAAATTCACTTGATGCATCTCTGGCATTGGTAAACAAAAGCGGTATCGAAGCAGCGATCAACTCTGCCTATTCTGTATTGAAAAGCGAACGTCTGTACGGTCGTGATATGTTCTCTGTACCTGAAGCAATGGCTGATGTGGCATATGCCAACGGCCGCTCTTCAAGGCTTCTGAGTGAGAACAGGAACCAGTCGCTTGCCAATATGGCCAACTGGGCAACTTCCTATAACGTAATTAACGAAATCAACCTTACGCTGGCTGCAATACCTGCTGTGGCAGACGGATCAACTGCAGACAAGGCCCGCTGGGAAGGTGAGCTGAAATTCCTGCGTGCATTGTATTTCTTCGATCTGGTGAAGAACTATGCATACATTCCAACCTTCACCGTGCCATCACAGGATAAAGGCGGTATAGTAATCAATACCGTAGGTTTCAACTCAGGAACCGCAGCATCTGCTTACATGCCTGCAAGAGCAAGCATTGCAGACAGCTATGCGCAGATCATGAGTGATATCTATGCAAGTGTATCCCTGCTGTCGAATGCGAACAGGGGTATCAGCTACGCCAGCAAACATGCTGCATTGGCTTTAGGGTCAAGGGTCGCTTTATATGAAGGTAAATGGGCAAGGGCCGATTCATTTGCAACAGCAGCTATCGGTCTTACCGGTGGTATCGGCAGCATGACCAATACAGGTAACTATGTGGCAGGCTGGAGAGCCGCAACACACCCTGAAGGCATCTTCCAGGTATTGTTTGCAACACTCGGTGAAAACCTGGGCGTAAACACTTCACTGGCTGCAACACATACCACGCTTTCTGCACCAGGTGCATTTGCAGGTGTAAGGCAGGGACAGGGCGACCTGGTACCGAATGCTTTCCTGCTGAATGAACTGGGCATTTCCGGGTTCAATGCATCTACACTGGTATCTACCTCTACACCACCACCAGCACTGACCTACGGCAACGACATCAGGAACAGGCTTTTCGAGTGGGGAGTAAATGCAGGCGGACATTATGTTGAGTGTACAAAATGGATGGGTAAGAACGGTGGTCCGAACTGGGATAATACTGTTGTGATCCGCTGGCCGGAACTTTACCTGAACAGGGCGGAAGCAAGGTACAGGCAAGGCCTGGAGCCGGGCGCATGGACTGATCTGAACGTGATCAGAACTGCAAGAATAGTAGGATTTACCGTTCCGGTTACACCGTTAACAGGACAGGCTCTGCTCGATGAGATCCTCAGGCAGCGTATGCTGGAGTTCTCATTTGAAGGTTACAGGTTCTATGACCTGAAAAGGTATGGCCTTGCTATCAACAAAGCATTACCGCTGACCAACCTGCCTGCTACAGACTTCAGGTTACTGCCAAGGATCCCGGTATCTGAAGTGGATGGTAATCCTAATATGGTTCAGAACTTTAACTACTAATAACCCACCAAAAGCATAATTATGAAAATGAAGAATATAATTGCATGTGTGCTGCTGAGTATACCGGTGTTGTTTTCATCATGCATTAAAGAAATGAACAAGACCTTTGAAGGAAATACAGTTGTTGAATTTGACGCTACAGTGCTGAACTCGGCTACTACACCGTTTGCATACCATGTAACCACAAGGGTGCCAACTTACGGATATCCTACGCCTACAACAGCAGCGTTAATCACCCGTACAACCACAACACCTGTGAAACTCCGTGTAAACCTGGTAGGACCTCAGCGCAGTACAGATCAGACCATCACCTATAAAGTGATCACTGATGCTGCACCGGCATCACCAAACCTGCTGGCAGTTGCGGGTACGCACTATACCACCAACACCAGCTTCGTTATTCCGGCTAATACCAGCTTTGGCGAAGTGACCATCAATATTGTAAACCCGGGTACAAGCAGCACTTCACCAAGGGAAGTACATCTTGAACTGGTTGGAAATGCTGAAATCAAACCAAGCGAGAATTACAAACGCTTAGGTGTAAGAATCGCGCAGAACTAAGTGCCCCTGCAGATTGATAAATATAAAGCCACTTCTGATGAGGAAGTGGCTTTATTATTTTAAGCAGGATCGCGTTATTTAACCTCCTGCATGTCTACCAGTTTTTTATAGATCCCGTTCAGTGCAAGCAATTCATCATGACTGCCGCGTTCTGCTATTTCTCCTTTCTGTAATACCACGATCTCATCTGCGTGGCGGATCGTTGAAAGACGGTGCGCGATCACGATGGAAGTACGGTTCTGCATCATGTTATTGATGGCATCCTGCACCAGCCTTTCGCTTTCCGTATCCAGGGAAGATGTTGCTTCATCGAGTATAAGGATAGGCGGATTTTTCAAAACGGCGCGTGCAATGGTTACACGTTGCCTTTCACCCCCGCTGAGCTTGCTGCCCCTGTCGCCGATATTGGTTTCGAAACCTTCCTCTTTCTGCTGAATGAAATTCAGTGCATTGGCAACAGACGCCGCATGTTCTATCTGGGCTGTTGTTGCATCACTGATACCCAGTGCAATGTTTGCCGCGATACTGTCGTTGAACAGGATCGGTTCCTGGGTTACTATGCCCATCAGGTTCCTGACAGAATGCAGTGAATATTCCCTGATATTGATACCGTCGATCAGCAGCTCACCTTCAGATACATCGTGGAATCGTGGTACAAGGTCCGCAAGTGTGCTTTTACCTGCACCCGAAGAACCCACGAGTGCAATGGTCTTGCCTTTTTCGATCTTCAGGTTGATGTTTTTAAGTATGGTCACATCCTGGTAAGCAAAAGTTACATTTCTGAACTCGATGCTGCTGTTGAAAGACGTGATCTCCCTTGCATCCGGTTTATCTGTAATGGTAGCGGGCGCGCTCAGGATCTCTTCGATCCGTTGTATGGCTGCGCTGCCCCTTTGTGCATTGTAAAAGGCGGTAGACAGGGATTTGGCAGGATTGATGATCTGTGTAAAGAATACGATATAGGTGATGAAGCTTCCGGCTTCGAGCGCTGCCTGGTTCTGCAGTACAAGGCGCCCGCCGAACCACAGGATGCAGGACAATACCAGCACTCCGAGAAATTCAGACATCGGCGATGCCAGGTCACGGCGGAAGTTCATCCTGTTACGGATGTGATTCAGCTTGTTGTTGGTAGAGAAAAATTTGTTGCCGATGATCTTTTCGGCATTGAATGCTTTGATCACACGCAGGCCGGTCAGCGTTTCATCGAGGATGGACATGAGCGTACCCATTTCTGCCTGCGCAGCACCCGATTGTTTTTTCAGGCTGCGGCTTACCCGGCCGATGATAAAACCAGTAAGCGGCAGCAATACCAGCAGGAACAACGAAAGCGTAGGACTGATCAGTACCAGCGTGGTAAGAATAATAAGGATGGTCAGCGGCTCTCGGATCAGACCTTCCAGCGTACTCATTACACTCCATTCCACTTCATTCGCATCATTACTCATCCTGCTGATGATATCACCCTTGCGCTGTTCGGTAAAGAAACCGATCGGAAGCTCGAGGATCTTCGCATAAAGGTCAGACCGGAGCTTGGTCATTACGTAATTACGCATCGGGGCCAGTACACGGTAAGAAAGGTAAGAGAACAGGTTTTTGAAGAAAATGGAGAGTACGATCGTAATACAGATCGCGCCGAGGGCATAGAGATCGCCATATTCGCTGATGAGGCGGCTGAGATAATATTTTAAGGTATTCAGCATGCCATCGGCCGTAAAACTGAACACAGGCTGTACTTTGATCAGTTGCTCCCTGCCGAAGAGCATTTGCAGGAATGGTGCCAGCATAGCCAGTGATACCAGCGAGAATACAATGGACAGAATATTGAAAATGAAATAAAGAAGAATGTTCCGTTTCTGGGTCCGCAGGTAAAAAAGTATTCTCGAAAATCGCTTCATAAAGGATAAAATCGTTTAAAACACAGCAAAGTAACTACTTTTACATCCAATTAAATGTTAGAATATGGAGGAAGGAAAACGCCAGCGGCAGGTTGCCGGAGCCTTGCAGGAAGAACTGAACGATATTTTCAGGCGTCTCGGCCTTGGAATGATCGACGGCGGGATGGTGTCCATTTCGTCCGTAAAAGTGACACCCGATCTGCTCGAAGCCCGTATTTACCTGAGCATTTTCCAGGTGAAAGATGTACAGGCAGTAATGAAAACCATCGAATCCAAAGCCTGGGAAATCAAAAAAGAACTTGCCGCAAGGGTAAAACACCAGCTGCGCAGGATCCCCGTACTACATTTTTACCATGATGATACCCTGGACTATGTTTTCAAAATGGAAGAGGTTTTCAAAAAGCTGAACGACGAAAAAGAAAAAAAGGGCGAATAAATCTTGCCCCGGTAACCAGCTGTTCTTCATCATCCCCTAAATAACCGGCACTTGAACCTTCTTTTCGCATGGCGCTATTTCAGGTCGAAGAAGTCTACCAATGCTATTAATATCATTGCCTGGATCAGCATGGTTGCTATTGCCGTCGGAGCCGCTGCACTGATCATTGTACTGAGTGTATTCAATGGTTTCGAAGGACTCGTAAAAGGTCTCTATGCAGATTTCTACGCCGACATGCGCATTATGCCTGCCCAGGGCAAAACTCTCCTGCTCTCGCAGGAGCAGCTGAAAAGTATCCGTTCGGTTAAAGGTGTGGGTGTGGTCAGTTTTGTTGCGGAAGAAAAAGCGTTCCTGGTAAACGGCGAGCATCAGTCCATCGTGTATGTAAAAGGCGTAGACAGCGCTTTTACAAAGATCAACAAGATCACAGCGCATATTAAAAGAGGAAAGTTTGTATTGGGTACAGCCAGCGAACCGGCACTGGTGCTGGGCGTGGGTATTGAGAATGCCGTGATGGCCGATATCAGCAGTCAGCCCGTAATGCCGCTTACACTTTACATGCCCAACCGGCAGGCGAAATTCAGTTCCATGGATGGACTGAATGTTTACAATGCCGTTCCTGCGGGTACATTCATGGTGCAACAGGATTTCGACAACAAATATGTTTTCTCCAACCTGGCTTTCCTCAAATACATGCTGAATATGGGGCCGGATGAATACAGTTCCATAGAGCTGCAGGTCAACGGCGATCCTGCAGAAGTGAAACGTGAATTAAGCCGGATCTTAGGCAAAAAATACCTGGTTGAAACAAGGTATGAACAGAATAAAAGTCTTTACGCCGTCATGCAGGTGGAAAAATGGGTGATTTACGGTATTCTTTCCCTGATCCTCGTGGTAGCGGCTTTTAACATGATCGGCGCACTCACAATGCTGGTGCTCGAAAAACAGAAAGATATTGCGGTACTGAAAGCCATGGGTGCCAGTGAACAGAAGATACAACAGATCTTCCTCGCCGAAGGTTTGCTGCTGGCTTCCATCGGCGGCCTGGCAGGTATTGTGCTTGCTGCATTATTCTGCTGGCTCCAGGCGCATTTCAAGCTGATCAAATTGGGTGGCGATACGTTTGTGATCGATTATTACCCGGTGCAGATGGTGCCCGGAGATTTCCTGCTTGTAGCGGTGACGGTTCTCTTCATCGCAGTGATTGCGTCCTGGCTGCCTGCACGTAAGGCGAGCATGCAATTATATTCGTTGAAATCCTGATCTTTTGATAAACCTCAGTATACGTTTTTAGATAAATTATGGATAAAATAAGGATATATACATAAGAAAAGAACTTCTGCCTTTATAAGGCAGTATTAAAAAAGGGAACTATTCAGTTCCCTTTTTCTTTATCATTAATCTTCTAACGAAGAACAACTATTAATAATCACCCAGCGTTGCCGGTAACTGTGCCAGTGCTTTGGCCAGCTGCTCATCGTTTGGAGCGATGCCGTGCCATTCGTGACTGCCTTCCATAAAATCGACACCTTTACCCATTTCAGTTTTCATCAGGATGCAGATAGGTTTGCCCTGACCGGTTAAGGATTTGGCTTTGTCGAGTGTAGCTACCACATCGTCCATATCATTACCGTTCATTTCGATAACGGTCCAGTTGAATGCTTCAAATTTAGCCTGCAGGTTGTCAAGGGCCAGTACCTTACTGGTAGGACCGTCGATCTGCTGTCCGTTCCAGTCGATGGTTGCGATCAGGTTATCTACTTTATTGTGTGCTGCGAACATCATTGCTTCCCAGATCTGTCCTTCCTGCAGTTCGCCATCACCATGCAGAGAGAACACCAGGTGCGGGTCGTTATTCAGTTTTTTGGTCAGCGCCGCGCCAACTGCCACACTCAGGCCCTGGCCCAGGGAGCCGCTTGCAATACGCACACCGGGTAAATGTTCGTGGGTGGTAGGGTGGCCCTGTAAACGTGAATTGATCTTACGGAAAGTAGCCAGTTCCTTCACTTCAAAATAACCCGAACGCGCCAGAACTGAATAGAATACCGGGGAAATATGGCCGTTGGAAAGAAAAAACAGGTCTTCACCAACACCATCCATTGAAAATGAAGTGTTGTGCTTCATGCTATGGAAATACAGGGCAGTCAGAAAATCTGTACAACCGAGGGAACCGCCCGGGTGCCCGCTTTGTACCGCATGAACCATTCTTACAATATCGCGCCTGACCTGCGTGGCGGTGTCTTTCAATTCCTGTATGCTTGCCATAGTTTTTTTGTTAGGCTGCGAAGATATAAAAGCTAACATGTGTACGGACGATTTTTTTTACAGGATCGCAGCCGAAACGGGATCCCCGGACCTGCCGCCTTTGCTATTGCCCATTCCTGACTATTCCTTAGCTTTGCCCATCCAAAAACAATAATATGTCTGAAGAACTGGATTTAATACTGGCTGATGCCGAACAAACGATGAGAAAAGGCATTAACCACCTTGAATCGGAACTGACCAAGATCAGGGCCGGTAAAGCCAGTCCCGCAATGATCGATGGTATCACTGTTGAATATTACGGTGCTCCTACGCCTATCGGCCAGGTTGCCAACGTAACTGTACTGGATGCGCGTACCATCAGCATACAACCCTGGGAAAAGAACATGGTACAGCCTATCGAAAGGTCTATCATGGCGGCTAATATCGGGATCACACCGCAGAACGATGGTGTGCAGATCAGGCTTTTCCTGCCTCCGCTCACAGAAGAACGCCGTAAGGAGCTGTTCAAGAAAGCAAGCGGTGAAGGCGAACAAAGCAAAGTGGCCATCAGGAACATACGCCGTGATGCCATTGAGCAGGTGAAAAAACTGCAGAAAGACGGCCTGAGCGAAGATGCAGCTAAAGATGCCGAAAAAAATATCCAGGAACTGACCGACCGTTACATTGTACTGGTCGACAAGCACCTGGCTGCCAAGGAAAAAGAAATGATGTCCGTATAAACTATATGGCGGCTGTCCGCAAACTGCAGGCTGCTGCTGAATGCAGGGCCTGCAGTTTTTTTTTTGAAGCGGATCGGGGGGGAATTTTTTTACAAAAAGTAACGCCGTGAAAGATAAACTGATCAACTGGAGCTTTTTTGCCGCGCTTTCGGTAATATGGGGCAGCTCATTCATACTGATGAAAGCAGGGCTGGAAGTGTTAAGTCCTTACCAGGTAGCATCCATCCGGATCATGAGCGCGGGGGTCGTACTGCTGCCGTTTGCGGCCAGGGCCTTTGCCGCCGTACCCCGGAATAAACTGCTGCTGGTGATCACGTCCGGCTTGCTGGGCAGCTTTTTTCCGGCCTACCTGTTCTGTATCGCAGAACTGAAGATCAGCAGCTCTCTTACGGGCATTCTGAATGCGCTCACGCCACTGTTCACCATTATTGTAGGTATCAGTTTTTTCAAACTAAAGGCAAATATCTGGAAGCTGGCCGGCGTGCTGATCGGTTTTGTGGGCTTATGCCTGCTGATGATGGCTTCCGGCGAAGTGAATATGGGTGAGTTTTCTTACACCGCACTGATCCTGATCGCAACCTTATTTTATGGTATCAATGTAAACCTTGTAGGACGTCACCTGCAGGGGATCGGTTCCCTCAATATTGCAGCCCTGGCTTTTGTGTTCCTGCTGATCCCCTGCCTGATCATGCTATATGTAACCGGGTATTTTTCCCATGCATTCGGCGAAAGGCAGGTATGGTTATCCACACTGGCTTCATTTGTGCTGGGTACAATGGGCACAGCAGTGGCTTCGGTCCTTTTTTATATGCTGGTTAAAAGAGCCGGACCTTTATTCGCCTCGCTGGTAACTTATGGCATTCCTTTCGTTGCCATTATCTGGGGCCTGATCTATGGCGAGAACATCAACATGCTGCAGGTGGGCAGTCTTGTCGTTATACTTGGCGGTGTATACCTGGTGAATAAAAAGTAACAGCTATTTCTTATTGTCGATCATGTCAAACGCTTTTTGTAGCAGAAGGTCTTCCCTTTTGCGCATACTTTGAATGGTTGGGCGAACGATGATATCCGGTTTGATGCCGATACGCTGTGTTTCGCTTCCGTCGGGATAATAAATACCCAGGCCTGAAAAATAAATTTCATTGCCATCGGTGAGTTTAATGGTGGTTTTGTTACCATCGGCACCGGCTGTCTGGCTTCCGATAAAAAGGGCACCGGCTCTTTTTTTGAAGACCATGGCCCACATTTCTGCCGCACTCTGCGTGTATTCATTCATCAGTACAATCACCTGCCCCTTATAAGCATCAGGATTTTCTTTACCCGTGTATTTGTAAGACTCAAGAATGATATGATCCTTGAAGCAGAATTTACCCGGCTGGTTAAAGTCCGCGCAGGTTTTGATGCCGAAGAACTCCGGTTTTGAGAAGAGGTAATCGAATATTTTCAGCAATGCACCGTCATTATTATAACCACGCAGGTCGAATACAATGCCTTTGGTATCCCGGTAAGCCTGCATTAAACTGTCGATATCTTTTGCCCTTAAAGATGCAAAATCGATATAAGCTTTATCGTTTAAGCGGAATCCGGGATGAGGACGGCTTTCTTTGGGGTTCCAGACAAGATAATCGTATGCTTTTCCCTTATATAAAAGCTGGTAAGCAGGAATGCCGTCTGCATCCCATTCTTTAAGGAACACACGTTTTATTTTTCCGAGCTTCGTTTTAATTGTTTTCCCGTTTTCCTTAACACCTTCTATGGTGCATATAGAATCGTTGCTGCTGAACAGATACTGATACGCTTCCCTGCGCATCACAGCCGGGTTCGATACCGCTATATATTTTGATCTGGCAGCGATGATCTCTTTAACAGGTTTGCCATTGATTTTCGTAATGAAATCGCCAACATCAATACCGGCCTTCTTTACTTTTTCCTCATCTTTTACGCCTGTGATAAGGACGCCATTGTCAACCACCTGGAAAATAAACGGTGCGGTAAACTTTCCAAGTACATCGTATTGATAGGAATGTTCAAAACTGACATGCGTATCCTGTATTTCAGCAGCAAACAGCATGATCGCAGTTTTATAATCCTGTTCTGTACTGATGTTTCGGAACAGGGTAATATATTTTTTCAGTACATCATCCCATTTCTTGTCGCCGAGATATTTGTATGGATAAAAATATTCGATCACATTCCAGGCCCGGAACAATTCAAGCATTTTGATATCAGGTGAAAAATGATCGTATACTTTTTCATTCTTACTGCTGAAATTGATAGTGCCGGGATTGGGATTACTGTAATAACTGCCGATATTTTTCGGATGCCTGACCAGTTCCAGTAACCTGGCTTTGGCTCCGGCCGCGATCTCTTTCGATTGCTCCAGCCATCTGATATCAAAATTCCGCAACGTGATGCTGTCGCATTTGCTCTGAACCGGCGCCAGTTGATCAGCCGTTGTTTTGCCGAGGATCTCAAACCAGTGTGTAACAGCCTGGTCCTTGTTTTGCCCGGAAGCCAGTGTGGCTAATAGAATACTGTCCCAGTTCAGTTTCCCCTGCGAAACGGCAGGATGATAATATTTGAGCAGTCCCCACACTTTGCCTAAGGTGTACAGATCGTTTGCAGGTATCTTTTTTGATTGTGCTGATAAACAGGTAGTGATAAAAAATAAGAATAAAGCCAGGTATGTTACAACTCTTTGCATGCGGGATTTCTTTTGTTGCAGACGAAGATAAGGCAGTGCAACTGGCCATACTGAAAAAATGAACGGCAGGCCGAACCAGATTTATTTAATGACTAACTTTAAAAAAAGGAATCTATGGCTCGTATTAAACTGGACAAGATCAGCACCAGGGCTCCTGAGCATCTTGATAAAGACAAAACCAAGGCAGACACTGCAAACCTGTTATCGGAACTCGATGAGCTCCAGAACCGCATGTATGCCGAATCGAAACATTCGGTACTTGTTATTCTGCAGGGCATGGATGCCAGCGGTAAAGACGGTACCATCCGTAAGGTATTCGGAACCATGAACCCGCAGGGAGTGGCAGTGAGCTCCTTCAAAACACCAACACCGGAAGAGCTGGCCCACGATTTCCTCTGGCGCATCCACAAACAGGTGCCGCAGAAAGGAATGATCAAAATATTCAACCGTTCGCATTACGAAGATATACTGGTAACAAGAGTGCATAAATGGTGCAATGATGCACAGGCAAAGGAGCGGATGCGGGCGATCAATGATTTTGAAAACCTGCTCACCACGCATAATCATACGCATATCCTCAAATTCTACCTTCATATTTCAAAAGAAGAACAGAAGAAAAGGCTGGAAGAAAGGATCAGCAACAGGGAAAAACAATGGAAGTATAACGACCAGGATCTCACCGAATCAAAACTCTGGGCTATTTACAGGAAAATGTATGAAGACTGCTTCACGCATTGCAACGAAGTGCCGTGGATCATTACACCTGCAGACCAGAACTGGTACAAGGAACATGTGGTGGCGAAAGCACTGCACAGCCTGCTGAAAGGATTGAACATGCAGTATCCCGGCATAAAAAAATGACTATTGCAGGAAATGATAAAATGTATTAATTTGTAAGATAGAAAAACAGCACTATGGGTTTTGTAAAAGAATTTAAAGAGTTTGCCACCAAAGGAAACGTAGTAGACCTTGCGGTGGGTGTTATCATCGGCGGTGCCTTCGGAAAGATCGTAGATTCGGTTGTGAATGATCTGATCATGCCGGTTGTAGGTATCCTGTTCAAGGCCGATTTCAGCAACCTGTACATACCGCTTTCAGATAAAATTCCTGCCGATGCTTCTTTACCATTGGCAGAAGCACGTAAACTGGGTCCGGTTTTCGCCTGGGGTAACTTCGTAACAGTGGTACTCAATTTTGTCATCCTCGCATTTGTGATCTTTATGCTGATCAAAGGCATCAACCGCCTGAAACGCAAGCACGAGGAGGCACCTGTAGCACCTCCGGCCCCTACTACAACAGAACAATTACTTACCGAGATCAGGGATTCATTGAAAAAATGATCCATTCTGAACTGATTGTCAATTATTTATAAAGGCAGAGCCGGCGTGGATAACTTATCGCCGGCTTTGTTTTTGTTTCTTTTTCTTTGTGCACTTAAAGCTTGAAGTGTGAACACGTCTACTTACCAGATTAAATTAGACCAGTTTGAGGGGCCTTTCGACCTGCTGCTTTTCTTTATTGAAAGAGATGAACTGGATATCTATAATATTCCGATCACCAGGATCATACAGGATTTTCTCGATTTCATTCACCAGGGCGAGAAACTGAATATTGAACTCAGCAGTGAATTCATTCTTTTCGTATCTACTCTCATGCGGATCAAGGCACGCCTGTTGCTGCCCCGCAAGGAACTGGATGCACAGGGCAATGAGATCGATCCGCGCCAGGAACTGATCGACAAGATCCTCGAATACAAACGATTCAAGGAGGCCGCAGTTCAGATGGCCGAGATGGAAGCCATGCGTATGCTCATGGTAAAACGTGGTAACCTGCAGAAAGAATTATCCGAGATCGGCGAAGATGCTTCCGAAGGAACGGAGATCCAGAACATTACCATGTTCAAACTCATGAAAGCGTTTGAACGTGTGATGCAAAGGGTGCACGACAGGCAGAACAAGCCGGTTCACACCGTGGTACGTTACAACCATACCATGGAAGGAAGCCGTGATTACATGCTGGGTTTTGTGCGTAAAGAAAAGACAGTGGCATTCGAAAAAGTATTCGAAGTGTGTGAAGACAGGATCCACGCTATCTTCCTTTTCCTTTCCATCCTCGAACTTTCACAGCAGCGTTATATGAAACTGATGGTAGGTGAGGGCAAGAACAACTTTATCGTTGAATGGAACGAGAACCGCGAAGAAGAGGAATTACCCGAACAAACGGAAGAACAACAGGAAGAGAACGCAGATGCATCTGAGGCTGAACCCGAAACAGGAGGTGAAGAATAACGATATACCGATACAGGGCAATAAAAAAAGTCATACTATTTATTCAGTATGACTTTTTTATTTATTTCAACCGGGACAATTACCCCAGCATTGTAATTGAACCTGCGCTTACCGTGATGCGGTCTTTTACCATGGAACGTACAGCTTCTGCAATTCCCTGTGCATCATAACCACATTCGCGGTGCAGTTCTTTCAGCGTGCCGTGTTCTACCAGCCTGTCAGGAATACCGAGGCGTTTCACTTCTGCATGATAGCCATGTTCGCTCATGAACTCGAGCACTGCGCTGCCTGCACCACCAACGGTGGCACCATCTTCCACAGTGATCACTTTATTGTAAGTGCTGAATACTTCATGCAATAAAGCTTCGTCGATCGGCTTTACAAAACGCATATCGTAATGAGCCGGATCGATTCCTTCCGTACGCAGTTCACGGATCGCGGCCTGAGCAAAATTGCCCGGATGACCAAAGCTGAGAATGGCCACCTCTTTTCCGTCTTTTAATTTCCGGCCTTTACCGATCTCGATTGCTTCAAATGTTGTTTTCCATTCCGGCATAACACCTTCGCCGCGCGGATAACGGATTACAAATGGAGACGTGTTGCTGTCGAGCTGCGCAGTATACATGAGATTTCTCAGTTCCTGCTCGTTCATCGGCGCACTGATCACCATATGCGGAATGCAGCGGAAATAAGGGATATCGTAACAGCCATGGTGTGTTGGCCCGTCTTCACCAACAAGTCCTGCACGGTCGAGGCAGAAAATAACCGGCAGCTTTTGTATTGCAACATCATGCACGGCCTGGTCGAAGGCTCGTTGCATGAAAGACGAATAGATATTACAAAACACACGCATGCCCTGTGTTGCAAGACCCGCGCTCACAGTAACAGCATGCTGCTCGCAGATGCCCACATCAAATGCACGATCCGGCATTTTTTCCATCATGAACTTCAGCGAAGAGCCACTAGGCATGGCGGGTGTAACCCCCATGATAAGATTATTCTTTTCCGCCAGTTCGATAATGGTATGTCCGAAAACATCCTGGTATTTAGGCGGCTGAGGGCTGTCTATTTTTTTGCGGAAGATCTCACCGGTCACTTTATCGAAAAGTCCGGGTGCATGCCATTTGGTCTGGTCTTTTTCTGCCAGGGCATAACCTTTTCCTTTTACCGTTACAATATGCAGCAGCTTGGGGCCGGGTATATCTTTGAGGTCTTTCAGCGTGTCTACCAGCTTGGTAATATTATGACCATCGATCGGGCCGAAATAACGGAGCTTGAGTGCTTCAAAAAGATTGCTGCTCTTGCTAACCATTCCTTTCATGCCTGCTTCGAGCTTGCTGGCCATATCCCGGCTGAACTTTTTGCCGATAGGAAGCTTGCCTAATATATTCCATACTTCATCACGCACTTTGTTATAGGTAGGGGATGTGCTGATATCGGTCAGGTATTCTTTCAGTGCGCCCACGTTGGGGTCGATGCTCATGCAGTTATCGTTCAGGATAATGAGGACATCGCTGTCGGCAACACCCGCATGGTTCATCGCTTCAAATGCCATACCTGCGGTCATGGAACCATCACCGATAACGGCCACCGATTTGCGGTCTTCGCCCTTATATTTTGCAGCCATCGCCATACCGAGAGCTGCTGAAATGGAAGTAGAAGAGTGCCCTACACCGAATGTATCATAATTGCTCTCACTTCTCTTCGGGAAACCGCTCAGGCCGTTGTATTTACGGTTACTGGGGAAATTATCTCTCCGGCCGGTCAGGATCTTGTGGCCGTACGCCTGGTGGCCTACATCCCATACCAACTGATCGTAAGGTGTATTATACACATAATGAAGGGCAACGCTGAGTTCCACAACGCCAAGGCTGGCCGCGAAATGTCCGCCGTGCACACTTACTACATCTATAATATATTGCCTTAATTCATCACAAACCTGGTGTAATTGCTCGCGGGAAAGCTTTTTGAGATCGTCAGGGTTATTGATGGATTGTAACAGAATACCAGGTGAAATCTCCATGTGAGAATGGGTTTATCTTGTAAAAATAAGTGATAAACTTAAAATATTACGCCAAGATTTGTAGGAAAGTGCCGGGCAGAAATACCCTGTTCATCGGTAGAAACGGGGATTTATGCCAGACAGATGCAGATTTTACCATTAATCAAATTTCATTGTTTGCCGGGAAATCTTTACTGGTATATTTGTTTCAACATGAGAAGTAAATCTTCATTATACTGGTGGTGCCAGCTGGGCGGTTGGTTGTTCTATGGGTTAACCATGGTATTCTTTGCCTTTATCTTCGAGAATAAGTCAAATAATATCTTCTATCCGCGGGTGACCATTACCATTCTGTCAGGTCTTGTGTTCACGCACCTTCTCCGTGAACTGATTATCAGGCTGGAACTTCGTCCTCCTATACAGTTGCAGCGCTGGTGGCTGATGACCATTGCGGTACTCAGTATCATTGTTCTCTACAGTCTTACCAACAGCGCCATCGTAGAATGGATGCATTTATACGATCCGCAGAAAAAAGTATCTGTCGAAAAACGCTTCCTTTCCAATCTTATCTTTGATTCTCCATTATTAATGGTTTGGGTATCAATTTATTATGTATGGCATTACATTGAACTTGGTACGAAGAGCGAAATTCAGAAAGTGAAACTTGAAAGTCTTGTAAAAGAGCTTGAACTCAAGACGATCAAATCGCATATCAACCCGCACTTTATTTTCAATGCGCTGAACAGTATCAGGGCACTGGTAGACGAAAATCCGGGCAGGGCCAGAACGGCAATTACAGAACTGAGCAATATCCTGCGCAGCAGCATGCAGGCCGAAAAGCAGGAAACCGTTCCGCTGGAAAAAGAACTGAGCATTGTAAAGGATTACCTGGCGCTTGAGCATATCCGCTTTGAAGACCGCCTTCAGGTAGAATATGAGATCGATGAAGATACCCTGGATCAGCCGGTACCGCCAATGATGCTGCAGACCCTGGTGGAAAATGCCATCAAACACGGTATCGGTAAGCAGAAAAGCGGTGGTATTATTAAAGTTGTTTCCGATTTCAGGGACGATTACCATGAACTGATAGTGCAGAATACCGGCCAGCTGAACGGAAATGTGAACGAGAGCGACGGTTTCGGTATCAACAGCACACATAACAGGTTAAAACTCCTGTTTGGAGGTAAAGCCACTTTTGCCATCCGGGATACCGAAGACAATATGGTGGAAGCAGTAGTAAAAATGCCTGTTCAACATTTGTAAATTTAATTTGTATATAACATAACTTCGTGCTATGGCTATTAAAGCAATTATAATTGACGACGAAAGGCTGGCCCGCAACGAACTGAAAAAGCTCCTGCAGGATCATTCGGATATTGAAGTCATTGAAGAGGCGGCCAATGTGGACGACGGAATTGAAAAAATAGAATCCCTTAACCCGGATCTTGTTTTTCTCGATATCCAGATGCCCGGAAAGACCGGCTTCGACCTGTTAAGCGAAGTAGAAAAAGCACCCAAAGTGATTTTTACTACCGCTTACGACGAATATGCTATCAAAGCTTTCGAGGTAAATGCACTGGATTATCTGCTGAAGCCCATCGAGCCCAAAAGGCTGGCCGACGCAATCCAGAAACTGCAGGCAGAGATATTCAAAGAGAATGCCGGCATCAATGGGTTTAACCGCGGTCCGCTGACCGAACTCGACCAGGTATTTGTAAAAGATGGCGAGCGTTGCTGGTTTGTGAAGCTGGGTGAGATCCGCCTGTTTGAAAGCGTGGGTAACTATGCCAAAGTGTTCTTCGGCACCAACAAGCCGCTGATCCTGAAATCGCTGAATGCGCTGGAAGAAAGGCTGGATGAGCGCATGTTCTTCCGTGCCAACCGTAAACATATCATCAATCTCCGCTGGATTGAAAAGATCGAACCTTATTTCAACGGCGGATTGCTGGTAGACCTGAAAGGTGGCGAGAAAATTGAAGTGAGCCGCCGCCAGACGGTTAAATTCAAAGAAATGATGAGCCTTTAAGGCCAGAAACAATAATGGTGAGCCCCTGTTGATGAAACAGGGGCTTTTTTTATATCGCCCTTTCATCCTCTCACATAAACGCCGCAGGCTGTGATGAAAATATTGTTATCTTTCATCCGGTTCAATTCAAAACACAAAAAACAAACGGATGAAAAAGAACAGCTTATTGTTGCTGACGCTTATGGCAACAACCGCTTCATTTGCACAGAATATTGATAATATCATCAATGTGAAGGAAGTGGAAAGAATAGAAAGAGTGCTTGCTGCAGATGATATGCAGGGCCGCCGCGCTTTCACGCCGGGTATCGATAAGGCCGCTGCCTTTATTGCGGATGAATTCAAAAAAACAGGCCTGCAAACGCTGAACAACAGCGGAACTTATCTGCAGTCCTTTGCTATGATACGTCCTAAAATGATCAGCACCACTGCAACAATTGATGGTGCAGCAGCAGATGCAAAAGATGTGGTGGTATTCACCTGTCAGCCCGAGCTGAAAGTAACGGAAACTTCCGGTTACGAAAAAGCGACCATGGCTGCGGGCGCCAACCTGCGCACCGAGGTAAATAAATATGTGAACAGCAACAAGAACTACATCGTTTTTGTGGATACCAGCTTTTCAAAACAGTTCGCTAATCTGAACAGGCTGAAATCGCAGTTGTACAAATCAGACAAGAATGTGATCTTCATTGCAACGGCAACTGCGCCTAAAACCTTTACGGTAGAGGCAAAACATGAGATCACTGAAATGAAGCTGGCGAATGTGGTAGGAATCCTGCCCGGTAAAAGCAAAAAGAATGAATATGTGATCTTCTCCGGTCACTATGATCACCTGGGGATCAATACCCGTAACATGGTAAATAACGATTCCATCTACAACGGCGCCAATGATGATGCTGCGGGAACCACTGCGGTAATGATGCTGGCCAAATATTTCAAAGCACTGAACAACAATGAACGTACCCTGATCTTCGCGGCATTTACTGCCGAGGAAGTAGGTGGCTACGGCGCTACTTATTTCTCACGTCAGTACAATCCTGAAGAAGTGAAAGCGATGTTCAATATTGAAATGATCGGTACCGAAAGTAAATGGGGTAAAAACTCTGCCTACATTACCGGTTATGAGAAGACCAGTATGGGCGAGATCCTGCAGGGCAACCTGAAAGGAACAGGTTTCGAATTCCATCCAGATCCGTATACCGATCAGAACCTGTTCTACCGTTCGGATAACGCAACGCTGGCAAGGCTGGGCGTTCCTGCACATACCATTTCCACTTCAAAAATGGACAGCGAACCCAATTACCACAAAGCCAGTGACGAAGTAGGCACGCTGGATCTGGACAACATGACCATGATCATCAAAGCGATCGCATTGAGCTCAAAAGGCATTGTGAGCGGGAAAGAAACGCCAACACGCGTAGATACCTCTACCTTACGCTAATCAATCGTAAGGATCAGCATAAAAGGAAAGCCGCAACGATATCGTTGCGGCTTTCCTTTTATAGCTATTTGTTAAACAGGATAATTATACTTCTACTGCAACGCTGTGCACTGCCGCGCTCATTTCACGGATCAGGGACGGATCTTTTTCAATAGCATTACCTACCACGATCACATCGGCACCGGCTTTGCAGTTGCGGTAAGCTTTTTCAGGTTCGGTAATGCCGCCGCCAATGATCAGCGGTACTTCAATATGCCTGGCAACCCTTTCGATCATGCTTTCCGTAATGGGCCTTTTGGCACCGCTTCCGGCATCCATATACACCAGCTTCATGCCCAGCATTTCGCCGGCCATGGCTGTACACATGGCAATATCATTTTTATCTGAGGGGATAGGAGTGGCGTTGGAAATATATGATACGGTGGTGGGTGCGCCGCCATCGATCACCATATAACCTGTTGGCATGATCTCAAGGCCGCTCTTTTTTACAAAAGGAGCACTGATCACATGCTGACCGATCAGGAGTTCCGGATTACGCCCCGAGATCAGCGAAAGGTAAAGCAGCGCATCGGCATATTTGCTTACCTGCGATGGTGAGCCCGGGAAAAGTACTACCGGGATATGGCAGAGTTGTTTGATGCGGCGGATACACTCATCCAGGTGACTGGAAATTACAAGGCTGCCGCCAACAAAGAAATAATCCACCTTAGCGTCAACAGCAAGTGTAACCAACTTATCGATATGCTGCTCTTCAATCTTATCCGGATCGATCAGTACGGTAAATGATTTTTTACCGGATCTTTTCTTTTCAACGAATTGATTATATAACAATTGCTTCATTCAGTTATAGATGGATACTATTGCAAAAATGCAGAAAAGTTTTTGTTTGACAGTGTCTTGTTTGTATTCATGTGAAGATAGCTTATTCAGACCACTTCGGCTGCAGTGATTTACGGGCAATAATTGTGCCTGCTCGATTGTATCCATTTACGAAAAATTGCCGGATTTGCAGCATGTTTTTGTGTTTTTTTCTGAAGAAAAATTTACTTCAGTAAAATAAAGCCTTAAGCTGCTTTATGCACAGCTTGTTGATATTTCCGGCCTTGAAAAATGATGATAGCTGGATACTTTCGTCAACCGCCCGATACCGTAGCTGATTCCGGAACCCGGGCGGGATCTATCTTCCTAACCCGCAAAAAACCACTCGCTCATGGCTACTAAAACCTCTGCCGTCAAAGGCCTGCAATTTCGTCGCCGCTTTACACGCTATGATGTCAGTCCGTATGATCAGTTCGAATACGATTACCGCGACAGCGTTATTAAAAACCCGAATGGGGAGAAAGTATTTGAAATGAACAATGTAGAGGTTCCGAAGCAGTGGAGCCAGATCGCTACAGATATCCTCGCCCAGAAATATTTCCGTAAGGCCGGCGTTCCCCAGCCTGATGGTTCTACAGGCAGGGAAACAAGCGTAAAACAGGTTGCGCACCGTATGGCCAACTGCTGGCGCGCCTGGGGAGAACGTTATGGCTATTTTGCCACTGAAAAGGATGCACAGGTGTTTTACGAAGAACTGGTGTACAGCATCCTTAACCAGTCTTGCGTACCCAATTCTCCGCAATGGTTCAATACCGGTCTTCATGAAAGCTATGGGATCACAGGTAAACCGCAGGGCCACTACTTTGTAGATCCGGCAGATGGCCAGCTGAAGAAATCCTCCAATGCTTATGAAAGGCCGCAACCACATGCCTGCTTTATTCTCAGTGTGAACGACGACCTGGTTAACGAAGGCGGGATCATGGACCTCTGGACCCGCGAGGCCCGTATCTTCAAATACGGATCAGGGGTAGGAACAAACTTCTCACAGATCAGGGGCTCGAATGAAAAGCTCAGCGGCGGCGGTACTTCCAGTGGCCTGATGAGTTTTCTCAAGATCGGCGACCGCGCCGCCGGCGCTATCAAAAGCGGCGGTACCACAAGACGGGCTGCAAAGATGGTCTGCCTCGACCTGGATCACCCGGAGATCATGGAATTCATCAACTGGAAAGTAAAAGAAGAAGATAAAGTGGCAGCGCTTGTTGCCGCAGGTTATGATAACAGCTATGAAGGGGAAGCTTATGCAACAGTATCCGGCCAGAACTCGAATAATTCCGTCCGGATCCCGAACAGCTTTTTCCGCGCGCTGGAAGAAGACGGCGAATGGGAATTGAAAGCACGCACAGATGGCCGCGTGATGAAGCGTATCAAAGCCAGTGAAGTATGGGATAATATCGCCAATGCCGCATGGCGCTGTGCAGACCCCGGAACGCAATACGATACAACCATCAATGAATGGCATACCTGTCCGCAGGGTGGCCGCATCAACGCGTCCAATCCATGTTCGGAATATATGTTCCTGGATAACACCGCATGTAACCTGGCTTCCGTAAACCTGCGTAAATTCCATAATGATGCAACAAATGTTTTTGACGTGGAAGGTTTTGAATACACCACGCGTTTATGGACAACCGTGCTTGAAGTGTCTGTGCTGATGGCGCAGTTCCCTTCAAAAGAAGTGGCACGTCTTTCTTATGATTACCGCACACTGGGATTAGGATTCGCCAATCTCGGCTCAATGCTGATGGTCAGCGGCATTGCTTATGACAGCGATGAAGCGCGCGGTATTGCAGGTGCTATTTCCGCTATTATGACCGGCGTAGCTTATAAAACCTCTGCTGAAATGGCGGCTTTCCTCGGACCTTTCGAAAAATACCAGGAGAACCGGAACGATATGCTGCGTGTAATGCGCAATCACCGCGCGGCGGCTTATGATGCAGAAGAAGCATATACCGGCCTTGAGATCAAACCACAGGGTATCAACGCAAAATATTGTCCTGATTACCTGCTCACCGCAGCTACGAAAGCCTGGGATGAAGCCGTTCAGCTGGGCGAAAAATATGGTTACCGCAACGCACAGACCACCGTGATCGCGCCAACCGGAACCATCGGTCTTGTAATGGATTGCGATACCACAGGTGTGGAACCGGATTTTGCACTGGTTAAATTTAAAAAATTATCCGGTGGCGGTTACTTCAAGATCATCAACCAGTCAGTGCCGCAGGCGCTTAAGAACCTGGGCTACAGCGAGGCGGAAGCAAAGGCGATAGAGCAATATGCAGTAGGTGCAGCAAGCTTTAAAAATGCACCTTTCATTAATCCGGAAAGTCTTGCAGCAAAAGGACTGACGGCAGAAGAGATCGGCAAACTGGAAAATGCGGCACGTTCTGCATTCGAGATCGGTTTTATCTTCAATCGCTTTACACTTGGCGATGAATGCCTGGAAAGACTTGGTTTCAGCGAAGCACAATATGCAGACTGGAGCTTTAACCTCCTTGAGGCACTTGGCTTTACAGAAGAAGAAATTGAAGCAGCGAATAATTATGTATGCGGAACGATGACCGTAGAAGGTGCACCATACCTGAAAGAAGCACACCTCCCTGTATTTGACTGTGCCAATAAGTGTGGCAAGATCGGCGAACGTTATATACATGCATACGGACATATCCGTATGATGGCAGCCTGTCAGCCATTCCTCAGCGGCGCTATTTCCAAAACCATCAACCTGCCGCATGAGGCAACCGTGGAAGAAATAGCGGACTGTTATATGCTGAGCTGGAAGCTCGGACTGAAAGCGAATGCATTGTACCGCGACGGATCGAAGCTGAGCCAGCCACTGAGTAATAAGGCAGAAAAGAAAAAGAAAACAGAAGATGCAGCAGAAACGGAGGAAGCAGCTGTTTCATTACAGGAAAGCAATATTGTAGACCTGGGCAAACTGACAGTGGAAGAACTGCTGGAAGAAGTGCAGAAAAGAATGCATGCATCTACTGATACACAGCTGAAGCGTGCATTATCTAAAATTGTAGAGAGAAAATCATTGCCGGCCAAACGTCGCGGGTTTACACAGAAAGCCCGGATCGGTGGCCAGGTATTATTCCTGCGTACGGGTGAATACGGAGACGGAACGCTCGGAGAGATCTTCATCGATCTTGCGAAGGAAGGTTCCACGCTGCGCAGTCTCATGAACTGCTTTGCGATCGCTATTTCGGTAGGTCTGCAATATGGCGTGCCGCTGGAAGAGTTTGTAGAGAAGTTCGTGTTTACCAAATTTGAACCAGCCGGCATGGTAGATCATCCGAATATCAAGACCACCACATCACTTGTAGATTTTGTGTTCAGGGCACTGGCTTACGAGTACCTCGACAGGACAGACCTGGTTCACGTGATCGACAGGCCGGTGATCGGAAATACGGGAGAAGACGCACATGCGCCCGAATTGAGCAATATGCGCGTGATCGCTTCGGCAAATGCAAGTGCTGCGGCACAATCGCAGAAACTGCACCGTGCTGCGGGTGGTCAAAAAACAGATACTGGCCTCGATGCCGTAAACATGGCCGCCAAGAATATGCAGAGTGATGCACCTGCATGTAACACCTGCGGGCATATCACCATCCGGAGCGGTACCTGCTACAAGTGCCTCAACTGCGGCAACAGCATGGGATGCAGTTAACAACACAGGCCCTTAGATTCAATTGATAAGACGCCACCTGGTTTACCGGGTGGCGTCGCCCATTAAAGACATGCAGTGCAGAAATTTATGGCAAAAAAAATATGTGTGTTACCCGAAAAATCATACATTCATTTCTTCAACGATCTAACTAACAAACCTGCCTTATGGGAGACCTGCAAATAAAAAAAGAATCCAAGAAATACGATGCCGTGATCGTGGGTTCGGGAGCTGGTGGCGGAATGGCTGCTTATGTACTGGCCAATGCCGGACTGAAAGTGTGTCTGATTGAAGCCGGCCCTGATTATGATCCTGCCAAACACTCTTCACAGTTCAAAAATCCATGGGATTCACCACGCCGCGGTGCAAGTACCAAGTTCCGTCCTTTCGGAGATTTCGATGGTTGTTACTGGGGCTGGGAGATTGATGGCGAACCTTATACCATGGCGCCGGGAAGTGATAAGTGGGATTGGTGGCGTGCGCGTATGATCGGAGGCCGTACCAATCACTGGGGCAGGATCTCACTGCGTTTTGGTCCGAAAGATTTCAAAAGAAGAAGTATAGATGGTTTGGGCGATGACTGGCCGATCGGCTACGAAGACGTGAAGCCTTATTACGATAAGATCGACAGGCTGCTCGGTGTGTTCGGTTCTAACGAAGGCTTGGAAAATGACCCGGACGGCATCTTCCTGCCGCCACCCAAGCCGCGCCTGCACGAACTGATGATCAGGAAAGCTGCAACCGGGATAGGAGTGCCGGTTATTCCATCCAGGCTTTCGATCCTCACCAAACAGATCAACAAAGAACGCGGCGCCTGTGTGTATTGTGCACAGTGTGGACGCAGTTGTAAACTGGCAGCGGATTTTTCATCATCATCCGCGCTGGTAAAACCGGCAGTGGCTACGGGGAATGTAGATGTGGTAACCAATGCCATGGCAAGAGAAGTGATCACTGACAAAGAAGGAAAGGCAACCGGTATTTCATTTGTGAATAAGACAGACATGATGGAATACCAGGTAAACGGCCGTGTGGTGATACTTGCAGCCAGCGCCTGTGAAACAGCAAGACTGCTGCTCAATTCAAAATCACAACGCCATCCGAACGGACTTGCCAATGAAAGCAACGTAGTAGGAAAGTACCTGCACGATTCCACCGGCGCAGCGTTAGGCGGTGTGCTGCCGCAGCTCTTCGGCCGTAAACGATATAATGAAGATGGTGTGGGTGGTATGCACGTATATACACCGTGGTGGCTGGATAATAAAAAACTCGATTTCCCCCGCGGGTATCATATTGAATACTGGGGCGGCATGTCGCAGCCAGCTTATGGCTTCGGATTTGGTATGGAAGGGCTGAACGGTAAGTATGCAGTTCATGGCAAAACCAAAGAAGCCGGTGGCTATGGTGCTTCGCTGAAAGAAGATGCGCGTTTCTTCTATGGCGCCGGTGTAGGCATGGCTGGCCGTGGAGAAGCGGTTCCCAATATCAATAATTATTGCGAGATCGATCCGAGCGTGGTAGATAAATACGGTATTCCGGTACTGCGTTTCCATACCAAACATTCGGATTACGAGATCAAGCAGGCCAAGCACATGAAAGAAACTTTCAAGGAGATCATGCATAATATGGGTGCTATTATTACCTGGGGCGGAGATGATAACGAGAAGAATAATTATGGCCTGAATAATCCGGGTAACATCATTCACGAAGCCGGTACTGTGCGCATGGGTGCAGACCGTAAAACATCGGCCCTGAATAAATGGAGCCAGGCACACGATTGCAAAACATTGTTTTGTGTGGATGGCAGCCAGTTTACATCGCAGGCTGATAAAAATATAACCTGGACCATTCTTGCACTTTCCATGCGTGCTTCAGAGTATATCATCGATGAAATGAAAAAACAAAATCTTTAAATTCTTCATTCCCTGCGGGGATAAAACAGATCCTTATGGACAGAAGAAAATCGATCAAGGCGCTTGTTATCGGAACCGTTTCTGCGGGAGTGGTACTGGATGCCTGTAAAACAGAAGACAAAAAAGCCACTGCTGCAGCTACAGGGGCAGCGAACGATGACGACCGCATGCAGGAAGAAAAAGATGCCCTGAAAAAACTCAAAGCCCAGGAAAACTTTTTCACGCCGCACGAAATGGCAACGCTGACCGTGCTGGTAGATATTATTGTTCCGAAAGACAGTGTCAGTGGCAGTGCAACCGATGCAAAAGTACCGGAGTTCCTGGAGTTCATTGTAAAAGATATGCCTTACCACCAGACACCGATGCGCGGAGGTCTGCGCTGGCTGGATATGCAGTGTCTGAAACAATTTGAAAAATCATTTGTTGATTGCTCAGAGACACAACGGATTGCTATGGTGGACCAGATCGCTTATCCCGCCAAGGCAAAACCTGAAATGAAACAGGGCGTTGCATTTTTCAATCTTGCACGCAATCTCACCATGACCGGCTTCTACACTTCAGAGATCGGGGTGAAGGACCTGGGTTACATGGGTAATGTGCCTAACCAGTGGAACGGTGTTCCGGAAGATGTGTTGAAGCAATATAATTATGCTTATACTGATCAGGACCTGAAAGTGTGTATCAGTTATTGATCCGGTTCAAATGTTATCAAAGAAGAAGCCCACTCGATCATGAATGGGCTTCTTCTTTTATGTAAGGAGCGTCTTAGCTTACACCGCTTCCCGCATTGATAGCGGTTTCCGGATTGATGAAATGAAGTTTGCCATTTGCATCTTCAGCCATCAGGATCATGCCGTTGCTTTCGATGCCTCTCATTTTCCTTGGCGCGAGATTTACTACAACAGTAACCTGTTTGCCGGTGATCTCTTCCGGTGAAAAATGCATTGCTATGCCGGAAACAATCGTTCTGGTTTCAAAACCGAGATCCACCTGCAGCTTTAACAGCTTGTCGGCCTTCTCTACTTTTTCCGCACTCACGATCGTTCCCACGCGCAGGTCGATTTTCGCAAAATCATCGAATACGATTTCCTGTTTAACAGGCTTTATTGCTGTTTCTTCTGTTGTAGCTGCATTTGTATCCATAGTAACTGTTTCCCTGCTGATGGCAGCATTTTTTAATTTTTCTACCTGGTAAGTGATCTCCGCATCTTCTATTTTTCTGAACAGCAATTCCGGTGCTCTTAATGAATAGCCTGTTTTCAGCAATTGCATACTGCCCGCATTTTCCCACTCCAGCATCTTGTCTACCACTTTCATCATATGGCAAAGTTTCTTTGCTGTGAAAGGCAGGAATGGATGAATGAGGATAGCGAGGTTGGCTGTAAGCTGAAGACAGATATGCAGGCAGTTGTCGATCAGCTGCTGGGCTTCTGCAACAGGTTTGCCATCTTCGCCGGTTTGTTTGGCAACGATCCATGGTTCTTTCTTCTGCATGTACTGGTTGCCGGTACGTGCCAGGTTGATCACTTCAAATAAAGCATCCCGGAATTTGTATTCTTCCAGCAACACAGTGATCTTTTGCTTAGACTGGGCTACGGCATCGATCACAGCTGTATCCAGCTCGTCCATGCTGCCTGCATGCAATGGCGGAACTTTACCGCCGCAGAGTTTATGCATCAGCACGAAAGTGCGGTTCACAAAATTTCCGAAAATGCTCACCAGTTCGCTGTTGTTGGCATCCTGGAAACCTTTCCACATGAACTCGCTGTCTTTTGTTTCCGGTGCGATCTGTGTAAGGTAATAACGAAGCACATCAGCCATCTGGCTTCCGCCGTTTTCTTTGTTGATAAAGTCGTCTATATAATCCTGCATTTCCAGTTTCCAGTTCCGGCTGGTACTCATCTTGTCGCCTTCCAGGTTCATGAACTCATTGGCAGGAACATTGTCGGGCAGAATATCGCCGTGCAGCTTCAGCATCACCGGGAAGATGATGCAATGGAAAACGATATTGTCTTTGCCGATGAAATGCACCAGCTTGGTATCTTTTTCCTGCCAGTAAGGCTTCCAGTCTTTGTCATTGTCCAGCGCCCATTGTTTGGTAGCGCTGATATAACCGATCGGCGCGTCGAACCATACATAGAGCACTTTTCCTTCAGCATCTGGCAGCGGTACTTTTACACCCCAGTCGAGGTCGCGGGTAACGGCACGGGGTTGCAGGCCGCCATCGATCCAGCTTTTGCACTGGCCCACAACATTGGCACGCCAGTTATCGCCGTTCTCTTTCAGAATCCATTCGCGTAAAAACGCTTCGTGACGATCCAGTGGCAGGTACCAGTGCTTTGTTGATTTTTTAACGGGCACTTTACCGCTCAGCGTACTTACGGGGTTGATGAGTTCATCCGGGCTCAGGCTCTTTCCGCATTTTTCGCACTGATCGCCATAAGCACTTTCATAGCCGCAATTGGGGCAGGTGCCTTTGATGTAGCGGTCGGCAAGGAAGGTCGCCGCTTCTTCATCATAATATTGTTCGGATTCTTTGATTTCAAGATCACCGTTGCTGTTCAGCATGGTAAAGAATTCCTGCGCTGTTTCATGGTGTATGGGGGCGCTGGTGCGGTGGTAGATATCGAATGCAATCCCCAGGTCTTTGAAGTTCTGTTCAATGATCGGGTGGTATTTGTCGATGATCGCTTTTGCGGTAGTACCTTCTTTTGTAGCCTGGATGGGTATGGCCGTTCCGTGCTCATCGCTGCCGCAAACGAAAACAACGTCTTTTTTGGCGGCTTTGAGGTAACGCACATAAATGTCGGCAGGCAGGTAAGCGCCAGCCAGGTGACCGATATGCTTCAGCCCGTTTGCATACGGCAATGCTGCCGTAACCAGATATCTCTTTGGATCCTTCATAATTTCTCTTTAAGCCTTCCGGCGCTGCAAAAGTAAGTCAAGTATGCCATTTGACTCGTTTTGGCCGTTTCCCGGGCATTCCGGCGGAATATTATTATTTGGAATCAGGGAGCGATTAATTATATTTGATATCAAAACAATATCAAAACAATTGCATATGGAAAAGATCAAAAAAGCGATTTCGGGGTTTGCAGCCCTTCTCGCAGCGGTTATTCTTTTTATAGGAGGTATCCTTCTCTGCGTTCAGGCCGGTTCAAAAACGGAGCCAGATGGATTATTGATAATGCTGATTATATTATGTTTTGCAGGAGCCATAGTGCTTTGCAAAGGGTTGCTGGTGGTACAGCCTAATTACAGCGTTGTACTTACTTTCTTCGGAAAATATGTGGGCACGGTGAAGGAGAACGGTCTGCTGTTCGTAAACCCGCTTTTCACCAAGCAGAAGATTTCACTGCGTTCTCAGAGCCTGGAAAGTGCCAAGCTGAAAGTGAACGATAAAATGGGTAATCCTATCGAGATTGCCGCGGTTATTCTCTGGCAGATCCAGGATACTTATAAGGTCGCTTTCGATGGGGTGAACTTCGCTTCCTACATGACAAACCAGAGCGAAGCAGCCATCAGGCACCTGGCTTCTACCTGTCCTTACGACAGCATCGAAGATGAGCATGCTGCCATTACCCTGCGCGACGGCGGCGATGAAGTGATTGCCATGCTCGAAGCCGAGCTGAACGAAAGGATGGCAAAAGCCGGTATCGTGATCACAGAAGCGCGGATCAGCCATCTCGCTTATTCGCCTGAAATTGCAGGTGCGATGCTGCAGCGTCAGCAGGCTACAGCTATTGTGGCAGCCCGGAGCAAGATCGTGGAAGGTGCAGTGGGAATGGTTGAAATGGCGCTGGAACTCCTATCCAAAAAGCAGATTGTAGAGCTGGATGAAGAAAAGAAAGCAGCCATGGTCAGCAACCTGATGGTAGTGCTTTGCGGAGAAAGAGGCGCTACACCGGTTCTGAATACCGGCACATTGCATCAATAATGCATAACCGTTAATTCTGCAAGTTGAGCAAGAAATCATTTGTATTAAGATTGAACGAAGACGCGTATGCCGCTCTTGAAAAATGGGCGGCAGACGAGTTTCGGAGTGTGAACGGCCAGCTGGAAATGCTGATCGATAAGGCATTGAAGGATGCCGGACGGAAAAAAGAAGTACAAGCGGGAGCGGCTAAAACAAAAAGCCGGAAACCCTGAAAATGGATTCCACCCGGTCATAAAAAAAACAATACCTCTGCTGTGTTTGTTTTATTTTCGGCGGATGAACAGGAAACATTTTCTGGGCACGATCGCTTCTGCCGGCGCTTTTCTTTTGCCCTCAGCCGGTATGGCAGCCAATACCGTCACCCGGCGCAAAGAGCGCATCGTTGTTCCGCCTTATCTGGTACCCGGCGATCTGATCGGGATCAGTTGTCCTTCCGGTTATATTCCAGAAGCTGATGTGTTGCCCGCAGCAGCGCTGCTCGAAAGCTGGGGTTTCCGCGTGCTGAAAGGAACGACCGTTGGAAAAAGAGATTTTACTTTCGGTGGTACCGATGATGAACGTACTGCAGATTTCCAGCAGATGCTCGATAACCAGGAAGTAAAAGCCATTCTTTGCGGCCGCGGTGGTTATGGTGTGGTGCGTATGATCGACCGGTTGAACTTCGGAACTTTTATGCGTGCTCCAAAATGGATCATCGGGTTCAGCGACATCACCGTTTTTCATAATCACCTCAATCATGCACTGCACGTAGCTTCTGTGCATTCCAAAATGTGCAACAGCTTTCCTTCCGACTGGTCAAAAGCGGATGCAGTACAAGTGGAAACCATCCTGTCTATCAAAAAAGCACTCACCGGCGAAACCATGGAATACAAAGCTTTACCAGATCTGCGTAACAGGCCCGGGCATGGCGAAGGCGAACTTGTGGGCGGAAACCTGTCTATTCTTGAAACCCTTGCGGGAAGCGTTTCAGACCTTGATACCAAAAACAAGATCCTGTTTGTGGAAGATGTTGGCGAGCCTTTATACAAGATCGACAGGATGTTCTGTAACCTGCTTCGCACCGGTAAGCTGGAACATTTGAAAGGCCTGCTCGTAGGCGGATTTACCAGTATGAAAGCAGAAACACCCGGCGATGAATTCGGAAGATCCGTGCAGGATATTGTCTGGGAAAAAGTAAAAGCATTCGATTTTCCTGTTGCTTTCGGGTTTCCTGTAGGACACCAGAAAAATAACTTCGCGCTCAAATGCGGCATCCGCCACCGCCTGGAAGTAAACGGCGAGATAACGACCCTGAAAGAAATCAAATAAGTGTAGAACGATGATCAAGATCCCTCCGTACCTGAAGAAAGGTGATACCATTGGAATTGTTTGCCCGTCCGGACAAATGCCTTTTGAAAAAGCGGCCACCTGCATAGAAGTGCTGAAGCAATGGGGTTACCATGTAGTGGTTGGCAAAACCCTTGGAAGCCAGTTCCATTATTTCTCCGGTACGGATGAAGAGCGCCTGGCCGATTTACAGCAGATGCTCGATGATGATAGTATTAATGCCATTCTCTGTGGCCGCGGTGGTTATGGGATGAGCAGGATCGTAGATCAGCTGGATTTCTCCCGTTTCAGAAAAAAGCCGAAATGGGTGATCGGGTTCAGTGATATCACCGTTTTGCACGCACATATTTACAACAGGCACAAAACAGCCTGCCTGCATGCCCCGATGGCCGGCGCCTTCAATGAAGGTGAATACGAAAATGAGTTCATTCAATCTTTACGCAAAGCCATTGCAGGGAAGAAGAGCAGCTATAGCTGTGCAGCACACCCGTTCAACCGCAAGGGGAAAGCTGAAGGAATATTGATAGGCGGAAACCTTTCACTTATAGCACATATTATCGGTAGTAAATCAGCATTCAGCACAAAAGGAAAAATCCTTTTCCTGGAAGATGTGGGTGAATACATTTACAATGTAGACCGTATGTTCATCCAGTTAAAGCGGAGCGGAATGCTGGATGAACTGGCCGGGCTGATCATCGGCGGTTTCTCCGAAATGAAAGATACCCTGATCCCTTTCGGTAGTGATGTGTTCGATCTGATCAGTGAACATGTTGCCGGATATGATTATCCTGTTTGTTATGATTTTCCTGTCAGCCACGAAAGAAATAACTACGCTTTGAAAGTAGGCCTGGAACATACATTCCACGTCACTGCCGGAAAAGTAACCCTGAAAGAAATATAGGAATCATTCGGATTTTATTGTTGATCCTGTCTCACAACGTCCCCCAAACCGGTGATCGATGGAATTGATTATTTTTGCAAATCAATAGCCAAAAATCTATAGGATGACATTCACTCAACTGGAATATATCATAGCCGTTGATACCTGGCGGCATTTCGCACTGGCAGCAGAAAATTGTTATGTGTCGCAGCCTACGCTAAGCATGCAGATCCAGAAGGCGGAGAAAAGACTCGGGGTGAAGATCTTCGACAGGAGTAAGCAGCCCGTCATTCCTACGGAAATAGGGGCTGAGCTGATAGAGCAGGCCAGGAAGATCATAGCCGAGAAGAATCGTATGGATGAACTGGTAAAGGAAAAGAAAGGCATTGTTTCGGGCGAGATCCGCATAGGGATCATTCCTACACTGGCGCCTTATCTGCTGCCTTTATTCGTGCCGCAATTTGCCAAAAAATACCCTTTGGTAAAACTGGTTGTAAATGAAATGATGACGGATGTAATGATTTCCAGATTGAGAGAAGGCCGTATTGATATGGGAATACTGGTCACTCCCCTGCATGAGCCCGGCATCCGGGAACATGTGTTGTTTTACGAAGAGCTGATGGCTTATGTGTCTCGCAAAAATGCTGCATACAAAAAGACCTATGTTCTTCCCCAGGATATCGACCCGGATAAATTATGGCTGCTCGAAGAAGGGCATTGTTTCCGCAGCCAGATCGTGCATCTCTGCGAGCTGAAGAAAGCAAGCCAGGCTTCCAGTCATTTTGAATATGAAGCCGGCAGTATCGAAACATTGAGGAGAATGGTAGAATTGAATGATGGCATCACTATTATTCCTGAATTGGCTACTATAGATATGACTGGTAAGCAGCTCGGACATATCCGTTATTTCAAAAAGCCGGCTCCCATGCGAGAAGTTAGCATTGCTGTACACCGTGATTTTGTAAAGAAAAAACTGGTAGAGATCATCCGGCAGGAGATCATGGCAGCGATACCTGAAAAGATCCGGCAGAATAAACAAAAGAACGTAGTACCTGTCCTGTAATTATTGCATCAGCAGGCTGTCGAGCTTATGCTGCATCAGCGGATAACTGTTCAGGTTCACATGGTCGCCGCCTTCGATCGTGATAAATTCATCACCCGGTTTGAAAGCCTGTTTCAGCATTGCTGCATTACTGTAAGGGATCAGTCTGTCTGCAGTACCGTGAAATACGGTAACCGGTGCAGTTACTTTCAGCAGATAATCACAGGTGGGGAATTGAAAATGCAGCAGGCTGCTGCTGTACGGATACATCCAGAGATAAGGTTTTGCGAGCGATGCAATGCTGTTATAAGGTGTTTCCAGTATCAGCTTTCTGCAGTCTCTCACAGATGCGAGTTGAGATGCAATGCCGGTACCAATGGATTTTCCGTAAATAATGATCTGGTCGGGCCGGTAATGTGTTCTTGCCAGCTTATAGATCTGTAAAGACATTTCATACAATGCTGCTTCAGATAACGGAACGGTTGACTTGCCGAAGCCGGGATAATCCGGCATCCAGACTGCATATCCTTTTTTGGTAAAAGCCGGTACAAACCGCGCATAGTGCGTTACATTTTTCATGTTCCCCGGGAAATAAAGCACAAGCCCCTTGTTCAGGGAATCGGGTACATTGAATTGTACAAGATGTACGCTGCCTTCATCGTCGAACGTAAGATCGGTTTCGGTATGTGGTTCAGGAAAGGAATACCGGATACCTGCTGCTACGGCTTCGGGGTGGAAAAATATCTTTTCCTGCAGAAAATACAATCCTGCACCAACCAGGCAATAGATCGCTGCTATGATCACCGCGATCCTGTAAATACGCTTTTTCTTCACATTGCAAAGTTAATGGAATGCTTTAATGATGCGGTATTCACGGTAAATACTGCTGCTCATACTGGCTGTTCTCAGTATTTAAGTATGTCACGTATAAATGCATGATATTCAGGAAAGGAAGGCAGGTTATTATGACGGCCGCCTTCTATGCTGATCAGTGTGATCTTTCCGGGATTCAGCTGCCTGAGTTTTTCACTGTGCCTAATCGGGATCAGTTTGTCCCTGGTGCCATGGATAATATAAGTATGACAATTCACTTTCATGATCCACCTGTCTGTTCGCAGGTGATAACGCAGCACGTATTTTACAGGCAGGATCGGCAGGAAACGTTCTACCACTTTTCTGAAGCTGTAATACGGTGAGTCGAGTATCAGGTAACGCGGCATATTATCCGATGCGATCTTGGCTGCAAATCCGCTCCCGATGCTTCTGCCATATACAAGGATATGGTGTTGCGGGTACTTTTTGGTGAGTTCATCATATACATACTGTATATCGGCCAGCATATCTTTTTCATTCCGCTTACCGGTACTCTTTCCAAACCCGCGGTAATCTACCAGTACCACATCATAATCATAACGGTAAAAATCCTTTGCATAACGTGCCCAGCCTTTGATGCTACGGGTATTGCCATGCAGGTAAAGGATCAGTCCTTTGGGCTCTTTCCTGTAAAAATGCAATCCATTGATCCGTACACCGGGTGCAGGATAGAAGAACAGCTCTTCAAACGGGATATCGTATTTGAAACGGAAATCGTCCCTGAGTTTTTCAGGCTTAAAGATGAATCTTTCCTGCAGGAAATAAACTGCTACAGAAAGAAGGGCAATGCCCCCGAGGATATAAATGACGATAGGATGCAAACAGGCGATTATGTAGTAAGATAAGAAGAAAAAAACATACCAGCTTCTTGTCAGAATGTTGCCGATGCCTTTTGCCAGGCGTCCATACCGCCACTCAGGTTGACAAGATTGGTATAACCTTTCTTTTCTTCCAGTCTTTGTATCGCGATCATGCTCCTGATGCCTTTACGGCAATAAAGAACAACCGTTTTATCAGCCGGGATCTGATCGGTATGATTGATGATCTCTCCCAGCGGTAACAATATGCCGCCGATATTGTATGCCGCATGTTCTTCCGGCTCACGCACATCTATCAGCAGCAGTGATGATGTATCCTGCTGCAATAATGTATGAAGCTGGCGGGGAGTTATGCTGGTCATTCAAATTCGTTTCCGTCGGTGTAGATCCTTTTCAGGTTCAGTTTGGAAACCGGCGCAACAATAAGCGGAAATTTCTCTACCGTTACGGTGCTCGGATCCAGTCCGAAACCTCTTTCTTCACCCAGGCTGATTTCCTTAAGCCAGAAATAAAGTTTCATGATCACGCGCTCGAGGAATGGCAGTTCATTATCCTGGCTGAGGTATTTCTCCAGTACAATGAACTGGAAGTCGCCCACGATATTGTTCTTCTCAAGACTTTCATATCTTGATGTGATATTCACTTCCTTGTTGTTCACCAGTTCTTCCACCACTTTACGGAACATAAGGTTGATGCGCTGTTCTACGCGGAACCCGAGCCTGAATTCCACACGGATAATATCGTTCGGGATGATATGTTCTACCGAAAATTCGCAGGTATACGGGTCGTCCAGTACGTCTACGTGCACGAACCAGTAAATATCTGCCCGCTTTGGTTTTTTATTGAGGATGGAGTAGATGATCTTATGTTCGATCTCTTTCGGGTTGTTGGCGCTGGTCATATAAACCAGGTGCGTGGCATATTTGGGGATGGTCCTGTCGTTGCTCAGTTCCTGGATCATCGGTATATAATGCTCCAGCCGTACAAATTCCACGTACCTGTTTTTGATCTTGCGGCTCCTGAACCAGACGTACATTACGAGGAAGAGTCCGCCACCAACGATCAGCGTTACATAACCGCCATGCATGAATTTTTCGAGGTTCGCAATGAGGAAGGATATTTCAATTGCGAAATAAACGATCAGGTAAAGATAGATCCAGCCCGCAAATACCCGCCGGCTTACGAGGAAATTGGCAAAGAGAATAGAGGTACTGATCATGCACATCGTAATGGCCAGACCGTAAGCCGCGCCCATATTGGCCGATTTCTGGAAATAGAGTACAATGCCCACGCAGCCGATGAACAGCAGCAGGCTGATGCCGGGTATATACAGTTGTCCTTTTTCTTCCGTAGGATAATTGATCTTCATCTTGGGCCACAGGTTGAGGCGCATGGCTTCACTGATGAGCGTAAAGGAGCCTGAGATCAATGCCTGGCTCGCGATAACCGCAGCTACGGTTGAAATGGCGATTCCTGCCAGTTTGAACCACTGCGGCATGATGCTGATGAATGGGTTAAAGCCGTCGGCCATGGTTTCCGGCGGAATGATCTCACCACTGTGATTGGCCAGCAGCCAGGCTCCCTGACCGAGATAGTTCAGGATAAGACAGGTTTTTACAAACACCCAGGACACACGGATATTACCGCGGCCGCAATGCCCGAGGTCGCTGTACAATGCTTCGGCTCCCGTGGTACACAGGAACACCGCACCGAGCAGCCAGAAACCTTTCGGATAATGGGTAAGCAGATCGATGGCATAATGCGGGCTCAGCGCTTTGAAGATACTGATGTCGTCAAACAGGTGCATACAGCCAAGCACGGCCAGCATGCCGAACCACAGCGCCATGATGGGACCGAATAATTTTCCGATAGAAGCCGTTCCGAATTGCTGCAGAAAAAATAATACCGAGATGATGGCAATTACAATGGCAACAATGGTTGACTGCTGAATATTCCTGAGTGAAGGAAGTTGTCTCAGGCCTTCAATAGCTGAAGTAACCGTAATGGGCGGTGTGATGATCCCGTCTGCCAGCAGCGCCGCGCCGCCTATCATTGCGGGGATCACCAGCCATTTGCGCCGGCGCCTTACCAATGCATACAGGCTGAAAATACCACCCTCGCCCTTGTTGTCTGCCTTTAAAGTAAGCACCACGTATTTGATGGTGGTCTGCAACGTAAGCGTCCAGATGATACAGGACAGCGAACCGAGGATGAGCTCATCCGTAATGGCCCTTCCGGTAATGATCTCGTTTAAAACATAGAGGGGAGACGTACCGATGTCGCCATAGATGATACCTAATGCAATGACGAGGCCCGGAAAGGTTGCCTTGTTGATGTTCTTGCTCACAAAGTGGATTTGCTTGTAAAATCTGTTAATCTTTAACAAATGTATAGCAATATACTGAAGTACAGATGAGGATAATCCTGCGTTGATTTACCGGGAGAAGAGTGGCGAACGGGGTGTTTAGTTTCGCCCCGTTTAACTACATTTGAATATAAATTGACGGGCACATGAAAAGACCGGTAATTCTCCTTATTTCCTCGCTTTTTCTCGCCGCACTCACAGGTTGGGGCCAGAAGATCAGTTATGCCGAACCTGAGCGGGACGATGCACGTACGCTCAACTTCGACGTGATCGGTAAAGTGGGCGGCCAGGTACTGGTCTACAAGAACTACAGGGATGCGCATTATGTATCTGCTTACGATAATGATATGAAGCTGATCGAAAAAAATAAGCTGGATTTCTTTCCCGATAACAGGATCCTGAACACGGATTTCCTGCAATACCCGGATTATGCCTATATCATATACCAGTACCAGAAAAAGAATATACTGTACTGTATGGCCGCCAAAATTGACGGTCACGGGAAGAAAATAGGGGAGCCCGTACTGCTGGACACTACCGCCAATGTTAACTATAACGTAACGAATAAGGTATATTCTTTTATCAACAGCGACGACCGGCAGCGGTTCATGGTATTCAAGATCAACAGCAGGAACGACAGGTCGCACATCCTTACCACCCTGCTTTTCGATAAGGATCTGAGCATGCTGAAACGTACCCGCGTGGCAATCCCAATGCCGCAGCGCAACGATTTCCTGTCGGAATTTTCCCTGGCCAATGATGGAGATCTCGCCTGTATCCGGGCTTCCGGAACAGCATCGAACGATAATATCAACAAGGTAACACTGATCACCAAACCGGCCGATTCGGACCAGGTATTCATGACCGATCTGCGTTTGAATAACCTCTACCTGGATGATGTCCGCATTAAAGTGGATAACCTGAATAAACATTATGTTATCACATCTTTCTTCAGCAAAACGAGGAGAGGGAACATCGATGGCTTGTATTACTATCTGTGGGACAAGCAGTTACGTAGTGAAATACTCACTGCTTCCACCACTTTTTCAGATGAGTTCCGTGCAGATGCGAAGGGCGACCGGGGGCTCAAAACAGCGTTCAATGATTTTTTCCTGAAAAACATCGTGGTAAGAAAGGATGGTGGTTTCATGGTAGCGGCAGAATCTGCTTATACCACTTCACGGGGCAATGCCCTTAACCGCTGGGATTACCTGTATGGGTCACCTTACTGGATGTCGTCTGATTATTATGCCTGGAGTAACCCGATGGGCTATTATCCCTGGTGGCGCTATAATTCTTTCAACAATACACTTACCCGTTATTATGCAGACAATATAGCCGTGATCTCTTTTGATCCGAAGGGGAAACTGGAGTGGAGTAACGTGATCAGGAAATCGCAGTACGACGATAATTCCGATAATTTCATCGGGTATGGTGTGATGAACAGCGGAGATCAGTTCCATTTCCTGTTCAATACACAGGAAAGAAGGGATCAGATCCTGACGCTGCAGTCGGTATCGCCTTCGGGGCAGATCACCAGGCCGCCAACACTGAAGAACCTGGATATGGCTTATGAGTTCATGCCCCGCCATGCCAAACAGGTAGGTGCAAGGCAGATGGTAATACCATGCCAGTACAGAGGGTATACCTGTTTCGCAAAAATTGAATTTTAATCTTTCATAGCGTGGTCTTTTTATTCCGGGATAAATCCATTGTCAATATTTTTTTCCTGGCGGTGCTCAGCATTGCCGTACACCTGCACTTTTTTGCAGAAACACCACTGATTGTTGTTAACAAAGACGACGGGTTCTTCTCCGATCTGCTGATCCGTTATGTGAAAGGCCAGCCAGACACGCTGCTGTTCCTGCTCTATCATTGCCTGATACTGATACAGGCGATCCGGCTGAACATGGCGCTGAACGACCTGCGTATGTTTCAGCAGAACACTTATACAGCTGCGATGGCCTATATCCTGCTGTCTGGGATGCTGGTGCAATGGTGCAGCATCTCATCTTCGCTGATTTCCAATTTTATGGTCATCTGGATCTTTATCCGGCTGAGCAAACTGTATAATCACCCCTCGCCCAAAACCCTTTTATTCAATACCGGCCTGATCGTTGGCGCATCCGTACTCTGTTATCATCCTACGGCGATACTGATAGGAGTGGTACTGTTTGCGCTGGCCGTGGTAAGACCGTTCAGGCTGGCGGAATGGCTGATATTGCTGATGGGTATTCTTTTACCGTTCTATTTCCTGTTTTCCTGGTTATTCCTTAATGATCAGCTGGGCCGTGTGCGTGTGTTCCTGCCATCGATAGAGGTAGATCTGCCTGTGAAGCACTGGAATCTGCCGCTTGTAATAGGGTTGTCGGTGCTTTTGCTGAACCTGCTGGTGGGTTTTTATTACTGGCAGCAGTCGATCAACAGGATGGTGATCCAGATCAGGAAAACCTGGAGTGTAATGCTGGTGATGTTGCTGATATTGCTGGCAATACCCTTCATTTTCAGGCATACCGGTATAGAATCGGGTGTAATGTGCCTGGTGCCGCTGGCATCATATGCTTCCATTGCATTTTCTGCACCGCGGCGGCTCATCGTTCCCAACCTGCTTTTCTGGCTTGCAGCAGCGGTGATCGTATACAATAACTGGCTGCTTTTTAAAAATTAACGCCCTTTTTTAACAAGTCATAGTTGTACCTTTGCGCCACTACTAACAAAGGCGAAAGCTCAAAACATAAACAGATATGAAATTCGGTGTAGTTGTATTTCCGGGATCTAATTGCGACAGGGACATGCAGGATGCTTTGCAGCATGATCTGGGCAAAGAAGTGATCATGCTCTGGCACAAAGACGAAGACCTGAGCATGTTTACCACAGAAGACTGTATTGTTCTTCCGGGTGGTTTTTCTTACGGAGATTACCTTCGCTGCGGAGCGATTGCCCGTTTCAGCCCGATGATGAAGAGCGTGATCGAGTTTGCCAATAAAGGTGGCAAGGTTTTGGGTGTGTGTAACGGATTCCAGATCCTGTGCGAAAGCGGATTACTGCCGGGTGTGCTGTTGCAGAATGCCAACCAGCAGTTCATCTGTAAAAACGTATATATCAGCAATAAGGCAGGGCAGGCGCTCAAAATACCGATTGCACACGGCGAAGGACGTTACCATGCCGATGAAGCAACACTGGATGAACTGGAGCAGAACAACCAGGTGATCTTCAGGTATTGCAATGAAAGCGGTGATGTAGGTGAAACCGGTAACCCTAACGGGGCCAGCAGGCATATTGCCGGGATCCGTAATAAAGCGGGTAATGTATTCGGAATGATGCCACACCCCGAAAGAGCCACTTCAACCGCGCTGGGCAACCTCGATGGTAAAGAAGTGTTCAGCATACTCGGATTGCTCAATTAATTCAAACGATTGCAACATAAATAAGGAAAAGTATGAAAAGGATCATGTTAACAATGCTGCTGGCTTTCCTGGGCATGTCAGCTTTTGCTCAGTCGCCAGACCCTGTAGAGTGGAACTTTGAAGTAAAACTGAAATCTGCCGGTACTTATGAAGTTATTGCTACTGCCAATGTGGAGAAGCCATGGCATCTTTATTCCCAGAATACAGGCAAGGGCGGTCCGATCCCTACCAAGTTCACGTTCAAGAAAAATCCGTTGATCACAGTTTCGGGCGCGGTTAAAGAAACCGGTAAGCTCGAGAAGGTATACGACAAGAACTTTAAAACAGATGTACTTTTTTATGGTGGTACTGTAAAATTCACACAGTTGATTACCGTAAAGGGGAAGGCCAAAACCAATATCAGCGGCGTTGTTGAATATATGGTCTGCGATGATAGCCAGTGCCTGCCCCCAACTAAAAAAGCATTTGATCTGAAGTTGCCATAATACCAAACTACTGATGAAAAAACTGTCGGCCCTCTGTATTGCCTTGCTGAGCTGCATGGTTCTGTGCGCCCAAAGCGAAAGTTTACTGAAATGGAAAGTAGAAGCAAAGAAGACCGGCAATGGCCAGTATGAGCTGGTTGCGGTAACTACCATTCCCGATGGCTGGTATCTTTATGGCATTAATAAGAATATCGCCGATCTCGAAACCGTTAAGTTCGTACCCGAATACGAAAATGCAAAAACTGCCGGAGAGATCAGGTTCAATAAAGAGCCGCTGCAGATAACCGACCCGGTATTCAGCCAGAAAGCCAGTGTATTCGATAAAACGATCGAGGTTCGCCAGCAGTTTGAAATAACCGGATTTATTCCAGCCACTTTAAAAGGAGTGATCACTGCCAATATCAGAAAGGGCGAAGAGTTCAACACAACAGAAGAGGTTTTTGAGGTAGCGCTCGAAGGCGGAGCGGTTGCCACACAGGCATCGGCTATCAAACTCAGCTCCATCGATATTAATAAGCCGCTTGCAGATTGCGGTCAGAAAAGCACGATTGCTGAAGGCGGTTTGTTATCCATATTTTTCCTGGGTTTGTTAGGTGGCCTTATCGCCCTGCTGACGCCCTGCGTTTTCCCGATGATACCGGTGACCGTATCGTTCTTTACCAAAAGGGCTGCCAACAGGAAACAGGCGATCCGTAACGGCGTGATGTACGGATTCTTTATCTTCCTGATCTATATCATGGCGAGCATTCCTTTCCATATACTGGGAAATGTGCAGCCGGAAATCTTCAATAATATCTCAACCAATTCCTGGCTTAATATCATCTTTTTTGCCATTTTCATCTTTTTTGCACTTTCATTTTTCGGCTTTTTCGAACTGACACTGCCGGGTAATGTAGCCAGCAAAGCAGATTCGAAAAGCGGCCTGGGAAGCATTGGTGGTATTTTCTTTATGGCCCTGACACTGGCCATCGTATCCTTCTCCTGTACCGGCCCGATCCTCGGTTCGCTGCTGGTGGGCTCACTGAGCGGTGGAGCATGGCAACTGACAGCAGGACTGGCCGGTTTCGGTGTGGCACTGGCACTGCCTTTTGCGCTGTTTGCTATTTTTCCCGATTGGTTACAATCGCTGCCCAAATCGGGCGGCTGGCTCGATACAGTGAAAAAGGTACTCGCCTTCGTTGAAGTGGCGCTGGCATTCAAATTCCTCTCGAACGCAGACCTGGTGATGCACTGGGGTATCCTGAAAAGAGAGGTGTTCATCGGCATCTGGATCCTGACAGGTATAGCGCTCACCTTATACCTCTTTGGTATATTAAGGCTGCCGCACGATTATAAAGGCATGAAGATCAGTAAAGGCCGTAAAGTGCTGGGTGTGGTATCCTTACTTTTTACACTTTACCTGCTTCCGGGTGTTACACAGTCTCCTTATGCCAATCTGAAGCTTCTGAGCGGTTTCCCGCCGCCACTGAGCTATAGCATCTATGGTAAGGATAATGTTCATGGCAAAGGACTTGAAGCGAATGTGGTAAATGACTATGATAAAGCCCTGCAGATGTCCAAAGAACAGCATAAACCATTGCTGATCGATTTTACCGGCTGGGCCTGCGTAAACTGCCGTAAAATGGAAGAGAACGTGTGGACGCAGCCTGAAGTATACAATTATATTAAGGAGAACTTTATTCTGGTATCCTTGTACGTTGATGACAGGGCGAAACTGGCAGCAGAACACCGTATCAACTCTTATAAGACCAAAGACGGAGCTACCAAAGATATCATTACCATCGGCGATAAATGGGCTACATTCCAGTCTGAGAATTTCAGTCAGACAACCCAGCCTCTATATGGGGTGCTCGATAACCAGCAGCGGCTGATCAACCACCCGGTTGGGTATACCCCGGATGCCAAAGAATACCTGGCCTGGCTGAAATGCGCAAAGGAAAAGTTCGATGCCATCCAATAAAGGGTAAGAAACGATAGTAAAAAGGTAAGGATACATTCCTTACCTTTTTTTATGACTATAAGATCTGTGAATATTAAAGAACGATCTGTCTTTCCTGCATCATCTTACGCAGGTTGATCAATCCGTAACGCATACGACCCAGCGCTGTATTGATACTGCAGTTGGTGATCTGCGCAATCTCCTTGAAGCTGAGGTTGGCATAATGCCGCAAGATAATGATCTCACGCTGCTCATCGGGCAGGAGATCCAGCATCTGGCGCACTCGTTCGTGGCTCTGGCCCTGCATGATCTTGCTGTCGGCGCCGTCTTCGGAAACCTGGAGCACTTCAAAAATATCTTTATCGTCGCTGGTCTTGATCGCCGGCGTACGTTTTACTTTCCTGAAATAATCCACGCAGAGATTATGGGCAATACGTAAAGCCCAGGGCAGAAATTTGCCTTCTTCCGTGTACCTTTTATTCTTGAGTGTATCGATGATCTTGATGAACACATCCTGGAAAAGATCTTCGGCCAGATAGCTGTCTTTCACAAAAAAGAGAATCGAAGAAAAGACCTTGTCCTTATACCGCAGCACAAGCGTTTCGAAAGCATTGAGGTCGCCTTCCTGAAATGCCAGTACCAGTTCTGTATCAGACGCTTGGTCTAAAGTTCTCATAATTCTTGCTTTTGATCAGCGTTTACAACGGTTTGAGATCGGGAAATACATAAGGAACTGCAACAAGGCAGTCCTCTTCGAACTTCAAAGTAGATATCTTTTTAAAACGCGCTGCCTTTGTGGAAAAGATTGTTTGTGAGGGTGGTAGTTATGCACATTTTTAAAGATGTGTAAAGGCGCCCAAAAAGCTTAAATTTGCTTACACTATGACAGTAAAAACGAAGTCGCCGTCATCGGCTATTCATAACGAAAGTTCAGACCAGATTATTGTGAAAGGTGCCCGGGTGCACAATCTTAAAAACGTTACCGTTTCTTTTCCACGCAACAAGTTGATTGTGGTAACGGGGGTTTCCGGCAGCGGTAAATCTTCCCTCACGATCGACACGCTTTTTGCCGAAGGTCAGCGCCGTTATGCAGAAAGTCTCAGCGCGTATGCACGTCAGTTCATGGCCCGTATGGCCAAACCGGATGTTGATTATATCAAAGGCTTATGCCCCGCTATAGCCATCGAACAGAAAGTGATCACGAGAACACCGCGCAGTACGGTGGGCAGCATGACGGAAATCTATGATTACCTGCGCCTGCTTTATGCGCGTACCGGTAAAACTGTTTCTCCAATCAGCGGAAATATTGTGAAGAAGGACGATGTAACGGATGTGGTAGCTGCAATCAGAAGCCTGAAGGATGGCACTAAAACGGTGATCATTGTTCCTTTCCGCCTGCATGCAAAACGTGATCTGCGTGAAGAGTTAAACATATTGATGCAGAAAGGCTTTTCAAGGGTATACCAGTTCAGCAATAGCGATGAACGTGAATTGCTGCGTATAGAAGATCTGCTGGAGCTGTCGGATAAAGAACTGAAGAAAACACTGCTGCCCGCCTCAGAAACAAAAGTGTTTGTATTGATCGACAGAATTGTGACGAAGGATTTTGATGAAGACGATATTCACCGGCTTTCAGATTCTGTGAATACTGCCTTTTACGAAGGCGAAGGTGAAATGTTCGTGGAAGCCGATGGTAAGCTGATGCACTACAGCAACAGGTTTGAGCTCGATGGTATCCAGTTCGAAGAGCCGGTTCCCAACCTGTTCTCCTTCAACAATCCATTCGGTGCATGCCCTACCTGTGAAGGCTTCAGCCAGGTGCTGGGAATAGATGCCGACCTGGTGATCCCCGACAGGCGTTTAAGCGTTTACGACGGTGCAGTAGCGCCCTGGAAAGGCGAGAAACTGGGCTGGTGGCGCGAGCAGTTTGTGAAAGAGGCTTCCAAAACAAAATTCCCTGTTCATAAAGCTATTGCAGATCTTACCAAAGAGCAATATAACCAGCTCTGGAACGGCATAGGCGGTGCGCTTGGAATTCATGATTTTTTTAAGGAAGTGGAACAGAACCTGTACAAGGTACAGTACCGCGTATTGCTCAGCCGTTACCGCGGAAGAACAACCTGTACTGATTGCGGTGGCTACAGGCTGAGGAAAGAAGCTTTATATGTAAAAGTGGGTGGTTGTCATATCGGCGAATTATGCGAATGGCAGGTGCGCGACCTGAAGCGCTGGTTCGATGAGTTGTCGCTTTCGGCACACGATCAGCAGGTGGCAAAACGCATCATGCTGGAAATACACCAGCGCCTGCAGACACTGATAGATGTAGGGCTTGGTTACCTCACACTCAACAGGCTTGCAAACTCACTGAGCGGCGGCGAAAGCCAGCGTATACAGCTTACCCGAAGCCTGGGCAGTAATCTTACCAATTCGCTTTATATACTGGACGAACCCTCAATCGGTCTGCACTCGCGCGATACGGAAAAACTGATCGGCGTACTGAAATCTTTGAGGGATCTTGGCAATACGGTAGTTGTAGTTGAGCATGATGAACTGATGATGCGTGAAGCAGATCATATCATCGATATGGGGCCGCTTGCTTCTCACCTCGGCGGAGAAGTGGTGGCAGAAGGGGATTACGATACGTTGGTCGCCAACCCGGAAAGTCTTACCGGAAAATATCTTTCAGGGAAGCTTAAAATCGAAGTGCCCAAACATACGCGCAAATCCAAACGGCAGATCACCGTGGAAGACGCGAGGCAGAACAATCTTCAGAACCTTACCGTATCATTCCCGCTGGATGTATTATGTGTAGTGAGTGGTGTGAGCGGCAGCGGTAAAACAACGCTTGTAAAGCAGGTGCTTTATCCTGCATTGCAGAAAATGCGTGGCGAATTTGCAGATAAAGTAGGTGCACATAAAGCGATCACGGGTGATATCGATCATATTTCGCAGATAGAAATGGTAGACCAGAACCCCATCGGTAAATCATCGCGCAGCAATCCTGTTACCTATATCAAAGCATACGATCATATCAGAGACCTTTTTGCAAAACAGCCCCTGTCTAAAATGCGTGGTTTCCAGCCCAAACATTTTTCTTTTAATGTGGATGGCGGCCGTTGCGATACCTGTAAAGGAGAAGGCGAACAGATTGTTGAAATGCAGTTTCTGGCAGATGTGCACCTGACCTGCGAATCATGCGGCGGCAAACGCTTCAAAGACGAAGTGCTGGAAGTGCAGTACAAAGGAAAAAGTGTTCATGACATCCTCGATATGAGTGTGGATGACGCCGTTGCTTTTTTCAGCGATGATAAAGCGATCCGGCAGGCCATCCAGCCGCTGCAGGACGTAGGGTTGGGCTACGTTAAATTAGGACAGAGCAGCGATACCCTCAGTGGTGGCGAAGCTCAGCGTGTAAAGCTCGCCAGCTTCCTTGGCAAGGGCAAAGGCCTCGGTCATATCCTGTTCATATTTGATGAACCTACTACCGGTCTTCACTTTCATGACATCCGGAAACTGCTGGCTTCTTTCAACGCACTGATCGACCAGGGACATTCACTCATCGTGATCGAACACAACACAGATGTGATCAAATCTGCCGACTGGCTGATAGAACTTGGTCCTGATGCAGGCGATGCCGGTGGCACACTTGTTTACAGCGGCGTACCAGCCGGGTTGAAAAAGGTTAAGGATAGTTATACCGCAGCGTTTTTGTAGACTGTTGGGTGCAAGTATGACAAAAGAAAACATGTGTTTGAGAAAAAACATAATGCTTATTATTGTTCTTATTTGTACCCCAATGAAAGCAGTAGTTTTTAAACCCAAGGAAATTCAGATCATCAAACTCATTTGCCGGCAATATTCCACCAGGGAGATCGGAGAGAAAATGGGCATCAGTCATCGTACCATTGAAGGATGCAGGGAAAGAATACTGGAGAAAACAAAAGCCAAGAATATGGTAGGCATAGCAATTTATGCCATCAAGAATGGCATCCATAAAATATAGCCGGATATTCTGTTTTGATGTTACTTAACGCAGCCTGTCAAGACTTTTGACGAGCTTCTGATCCCTGTAAATATTTCTTATTGCAAGTGCATAAAAGACCGGTGCTGCAAAAGCAAATACCGAAGAAAGTGCTATGCCGCCCGTATTGTAAGTCTGCGTTTTGGAGAAGAACAATGCAACATTGATGATGGCAACTGCAAAAGCCGCAATGGTCAGCTTCAGCTGCAAAGACCTGTTCTTATAAAGAAAGATCGCTACAAACCCCGTAATCGCAGCTGCAATGGTCAGTATCAGCAAAGGCAGGTTGCCCAGCGCCGTAAAACGTTCTGCAGGTAATGCGCCGATGCTGCCGATATAAAAAGGCAGTTGCAGGGTGATAAAACCACAGGCAGAAGCTGCCAGTAACCAGATTGTTTGTATGCGTTGTATCATAAAAATGGTTTGCCGTATTTGAAAAAAAGAACGGTCAATGGTGTAATATGAAGTTATTCATTTGACTGTAAACAACAAAACTTGTTAAGCCCGATGTTACTGTTCCTTCCATTGACCGTTATCGGATCAGCGTTTAACCCATTTCCGGGTAAAGCACAAACTGCTCCATAAATTCATTTACCTGCTTTTTAACGCTGTGGTGCAATGCTTCGTCGTCTGCATTCATCAACACCGTGTCGATCGAATTTACTACAAATTCCATGTCTTTTTCCACCATGCCGCGCGTGGTAATGGCTGCAACGCCAAAACGGATACCTGATGTTACGAATGCAGATTTATCGTCATAAGGAACCATGTTCTTGTTTGCAGTAATATCTGCATGTCCCAGTACCTGCTCGGCTTTCTTGCCGCTGATATTTTTGTTGCGCAGGTCGATCAGCATCAGGTGATTGTCTGTTCCGCCGCTGATGATCTGGTAGCCGCGGTCTGTAAAGGCTTTGGCCATAGCCTGTGCATTCTTTTGCACCTGCTGCTGGTAAGTAAGGTATTCCGGTGTGAGGATCTCTCCGAAAGCGATGGCTTTTGCAGCGATCACATGCTCCAGCGGCCCGCCCTGCGTTCCAGGGAATACAGCCATATCGATGAGGTTGCTCATCATACGCAGATTGCCCTTTACATCTTTCAGCCCGAAAGGATTTTCGAAATCCTTTTTCATCATGATCACACCGCCTCTTGGTCCGCGCAGTGTTTTATGTGTGGTAGAAGTTACAAAATGACAGTGATCGAAAGGATAAGATAAAAGTCCTTTGGCGATCAGTCCCGCAGGATGCGCGATATCTGCCATTACAAAAGCACCGATTTCGTCAGCCACTTTCCTGATCCTTGCATAATCCCAGTCGCGGCTGTAAGCGCTGGCGCCGCAGATGATCAGTTTAGGCTTTACTTCCCTGGCTTTCTGTTCCAGCATTTCATAATCTACCAGGCCGTCATCTTTCTTTACCCCATAAAAATGTGGCTGGTACAGCTTGCCGCTGAAGTTTACTGCTGAACCATGGGTAAGGTGACCGCCCATGCTCAGATCGAGACCAAGGATCGCATCGCCGGGCTGGAGAATCGCCAGCATGAGAGCGGCATTGGCCTGCGCACCGCTGTGAGGCTGTACGTTGGCATATTCCACATCGAATATTTCCTTGAGCCTGTCGATAGCCAGCTGCTCGGTTTTATCCACTATTTCACAACCACCGTAATAACGGCGGCCGGGATACCCTTCGGCATATTTATTCGTCATCACATTACCCATCGCCTGCATTACCTGCAGACTGGTAAAATTCTCAGAAGCGATCAGTTCTATGCCACGGCGTTGTCTTTCCAGTTCCTGCCTGATGATGTCAAAAACAAGGGTATCTCTTTGCATTGTTTTGAATTTGCTGCAAAAATAAATGTTAATTACATGTGACAGCGCTATTATTTAGCCACCTTTGCATCTGAAGGCCGCCGCATAATGTAAGTGATACACGGTTTCAATAGTTTTCCCTATTTTCGGCCTGATTGAAAATGCATGGCCCCGATAGCCAGGCAAAATCTCAACACATGAAAGCAATCATACCCGTTGCAGGGGCCGGAACCAAACTCAGGCCTCATACTTATACACAGCCCAAGGCATTGATACCTATCGCAGGTAAAACCATACTCAGTTTCATTGTAGACCAGCTTCACGATGCCGGCATCAATGAATTCATTTTTATCGTTGGTTATCTCGGTGAAAAAATACAGGACTATGTTAAACAGACCTATCCTGAACTGATAACGCATTTTGTTTACCAGAACGAAAGACAGGGTACCGGGCACGCCATCGAGCTTACAAAAAATATTGTGGGCGATGATGAAGTGTTTGTTGCGCTGGGCGATACCATCTGCGAATATGATGTGAAAGAAGTCGTGAACAGTCCTTACAGCATGCTCGGTATTAAAAAGGTAGATGATCCCCGCAATTTTGGTGTTGCCGCCATTGGCGAAGACGGGTTTATCGATCAGCTGATCGAGAAGCCGGCCATCCCGAAAAGTAATATGGCGCTGGTGGGTTTGTATAAGATCAAGGAAACGAATTTCCTTTTCGAATGCCTGCATACCCTGTTCACACAGAACATTAAAAGTTATGGTGAATATAACCTGACAGATGCGCTCGACTGTATGATCAAACGCGGCGCGAAAGTTCAGGCCTTCAAGGTGAAGAACTGGTTCGACTGCGGCCGCAAGGAAACCCTGCTGGAAAGCAATGCAACCCTGCTGAAAAAGCATGGCGGCAACGTAAATCCGGAAGCGCACGGGTTTAAGGATACTATCATCATCCCCCCGGTAAGCATTGCGCCGGGATGCGATATTTCCAACTCTATTATTGGTCCGCATGTGGCCATTGGTGCCAATACAACGGTGAAACATTCTATCGTGCGCGACAGCATTATCGGCTCGTTCACCAGCCTGTATGAAGTAGTACTCGATAATTCCCTGATCGGCAGTGATGCGGCGGTAAAAGGTTTGAGCCGCAGCCTCAACATCGGCGACAATACAGAGATAGATTTCGGATAACTGATTGCCGTTACATTCATTTCAAGACACAAACCAGCAGTATGGAATTTTCAAACCGGGTTACACAGTTATTCGGCGTTAAATATCCCATTATACAGGCGGGTATGATCTGGGCCAGCGGCTGGCGGCTCGCTTCTGCGGTAAGTAATGCGGGCGGATTAGGTCTGCTCGGTGCCGGAAGCATGTACCCCGAAGTGCTCAGGGAACATATTCGGAAATGCAAGGCTGCTACTTCCAGACCGTTTGGCGTAAACGTGCCTTTGTTATACCCGGATATAGAAGTACTGATGAAAGTGATCACGGATGAAAAAGTACCGGTTGTTTTTACCAGTGCCGGTAATCCCAAAACCTGGACAAAGCAGCTGAAAGATGAGGGGGTAACGGTAGTGCATGTAGTGAGCAGCAGCCTGTTTGCAGCGAAAGCAGCAGCAGCCGGTTGCGATGCGGTAGTGGCAGAAGGCTTTGAGGCAGGCGGACATAACGGAAGAGAAGAAACCACCACCATGGTGCTGATCCCTGCCGTTCGCGATGCAGTAGATATCCCGGTTATTGCGGCCGGGGGAATTGCCACAGGAAAACAAATGCTGGCAGCAATGGCATTGGGCGCAGACGGTGTTCAGGTAGGAAGCCGGTTTGTCTGCACACCGGAAGCGTCATCACATGCAGCATTCAAGGAAGCCATTATACAGGCAAAAGAAGGCGATACCCAGCTGAGCATGAAAAAAACAGTTCCCGTACGCTTGCTGAAGAATGAATTTTTCAAAGAAGTCAGTGAGGCGGAAAGCCGTGGTGCTTCTGCCGAAGAGCTGCAGCAGTTACTCGGCCGCGGGCGCGCCAAAAAAGGCATGTTCGAAGGCGATATGGCTGCCGGCGAACTGGAGATCGGTCAGGTAAGCGCATTGATCAGCCAGGTGAAACCTGCGGCAGACGTAGTGTCTGAGATCTGGCAGGAATTCCTGGAAACAGGCAGAGCCTGGAGCAGACTCTGATTTCTTATTCAAATACAATTCTATTTCTGAACATACATCGAGTTGGCCTGCGCAAGACAGGTTACAACCAGATCGTTGATGCATACATGTTCGGGCAGGTTGGCTACATATAATGCAATGTCGGCAATATCCTGTGCCTGCAGCGCCTGGTAGCCTTCGTAAACCTGGCGTGCTTTTTCTTCATCACCTTTAAACCGGACGATAGAGAATTCCGTTTCCGCTGCGCCGGGATGAATGGCAGTCACTTTTATTTTATGTTGCAACAGGTCTATCCGCATGGCCTTGCTGATGGCATCAACGGCATGTTTGGTGGCACAATACGTATTGCCATCTTTGTATACTTCTTTGGCTGCAGTGGAACCGATATTGATGATATGTCCTTTTTTTCTTTCCACCAGGTAAGGTAATACGGCTTTGCTTACATACAGCAGGCCCTTCAGGTTGGTGTCGATCATGGTATCCCAGTCGTCCAGGTTCGCAACTTCAAAACTGTCACGGCCCAGGGCAAGGCCGGCGTTGTTAACAAGCACATCGATCGCCTGCCATTCTTCCGGCAGCTGGCTGATGGCTGTGTTAACGGCATGCCTGTCGCGTACATCAAAAACAAGCGGTATCACATCCACACCGTAAGTTACCTGCAGATCGCCGGCAAGCTGTACCAGGATGTCTTCCCTTCTGCCGGTAATGATACAGTTCCAGCCTGCTTTACAAAAACTGGTAGCAATGGCTTTGCCGAAACCTGATGTAGCGCCTGTTACGAGAATGATCTTTTTCATGATATACGGATATGGGTTACGAAATTAAGGAACCTGGTGTTTTTTTATTCCATTTAAGCAATAAGCAGAAAGCGATCAGCGCCAGTGTTGCGGGAAGCAGGAAAGCATACATAAAATGGTCATGACGGTTGCCATAGATCAGCGCCGAAAAATAGGCACCGGAACCGATGCCGGCTTCCAGCGCAATATACATGGATGCCACAGCCCTGCCCCGGTTTTCGGGCAGGCAGAGATCTACGGTCCAGGCAGCAATGGTAGGGCCGTTCATGCCCCAGCTGCAGCCGAATATGGCAGCGCTGAGCAGCAGAACGGGCAGTGAGTTTGCAAATGCGAGCAAGGCCATCGCCAGTGCCATGCCCAATGATGAATAAATGAGCACGGCAATCCGGCCTTTTCTGTCTGAGCTTTTGCCCGCGGCAATCCTCATCAGTAAAGAGACCGCTGTGTAAAAACCGAAGAACAAACCCTTATTATGACCACCGACGGCTTCTGTAAGATCCGGCACCAGTGTTAACGTACAGCCGGTAGAAAAGGCGAGCAGCAGCATGATAATGGCCGGTTTTACCGCTGTTTTTTCAAAGACCTCATTACGGCTGATCTGTAGTATGCGTGGCGAGAACCGTTGCGGGTTAGGTAGTGTTTCCCTGATATTGTACAGGATCACAACAGACCCCAGTGCCGCTGCCGAAGAAGCATAAAACATGACATTGTACGAGAATAACTGCACCAGCGTACTGCCGGCAAGCGGGCCGAGCGACATGCCCACGGTATAACCAATGGACAAAGCACCCAGTGCTTCTCCGCGCCTCGATTCGTGCACTACATCGGCACCGTAGGCAGAAGTGGCGGTAGGCTTGAAACCGGTAGAAAAACCATGGAAAAAGCGGAGCAGTAAAAAACCTGCAACAGAAGTAAGTACAGGATATAAAAGACTGCAGATCACACAAACCAGCGAGCCGAATACCATCACCGGAACACGGCCAACGGTATCGGTGAGCTTGCCGCTGAAAGGACGTGAAATGCCAGCCATTAAAGTGAAAAGCGCAATGATCAGTCCCTTGTATTCCGCACCGCCCAGTCTGGTAAGATAACCCGGCAGTTCAGGGATCATCATACTGTAACTGGACGCGAACAGGAAATTACTGATACACAGTAAACCGAATTGCCAGTTGAAATAAGGATGATTTGCTGCAGGGGCCGTACTTGCCATCGCACAAATGTAGGAACAGCAGGCAAAACAGGACTTTATTAAAAACTTTTGGGGCGAACTTGGCGATTGATTTATCTTTGCACATGGCAACAAGAAATAGTTCTTCCAGCAACAAGGCAGCACAATCAAGGTTATTCGGCGATGGCCTGACATTCGATGATGTGTTATTAATGCCTGCTTACAGTGAGATTTTACCCCGCGAAGTAGACATCCGCACCCAGCTTACCAAAAACATCACTTTAAATGTGCCTATGCTCTCGGCAGCTATGGACACCGTGACCGAAGCCAGCCTGGCAATAGCCCTGGCAAGGGAAGGCGGACTGGGCATCCTGCACAAGAACATGAGCATTGAGCGCCAGGCAGACCAGGTGCGGAAGGTGAAACGCAGCGAAAGCGGCATGATCATCGATCCTGTAACCCTGCTGGTGGATGCTACCATCGGTGATGCCCTCAAACTGATGAAGGAAAACCGGATCGGTGGTATTCCCATTATAGACAGCAACCGCAAACTGGTAGGCATTCTCACTAACCGCGATCTGCGTTTTGAAACCGACAAGAGAAAAAAAGTGAAGGAAGTGATGACCAGCGAAAACCTGATCATCGCCCCTGAAGGCACAGACCTGAAAAAAGCAGAGAAGATCTTACGCCAGTATAAAATTGAAAAATTACCTGTTGTGAACAGGCAGGGTAAACTGATAGGACTGATCACTTACCGCGATATCATACAATTACATAATTATCCAAACGGGGTAAAGGACGGGCTGGGCCGCTTGCTTGTAGGTGCAGCATTAGGCATTACCCGCGACCTTATGGACAGGGCAGCAGCACTGCAGCATGAAGGTGTGGACGTGGTAACGCTCGACAGCGCTCACGGGCACAGCAAAGGCGTGATCGAAGCGCTGAAAGCACTGCGTAAGAACTTTAAGGGATTGCAGATCATTGCAGGTAATGTAGGTACGGCGTCAGGAGCCAAAGCACTGGCGGCAGCCGGAGCCGACTGCGTGAAAGTGGGAATCGGACCGGGTTCGATCTGTACCACCAGGATCGTGGCAGGCGCAGGTGTTCCGCAGCTCACCGCTATCATGGAAGCCAGCAATGCACTGAAAGGCACTAACGTTCCGGTGATCGCAGATGGCGGTATCCGTTACACGGGAGATATGGTAAAAGCACTTGCGGCCGGAGCCAACATCGTTATGATGGGAAGTGTTTTCGCAGGCGTGGAAGAAAGTCCCGGTGATACGATCATTTATGAAGGCCGCAAATTCAAGGAATACCGCGGCATGGGAAGCCTTGGTGCCATGAGCCAGGGAAGCGGCGACAGGTATTTCCAGGATGTGGAAGACGACGTGAAGAAATTTGTACCCGAAGGAATTGAGGGTCGTGTAGCGTATAAAGGAAACCTGAGCGAGATTGTTTACCAGTATGTAGGTGGTCTGCGTGCAGGTATGGGATATTGCGGTGCTAAAAATATCAAGGCACTGCAACAGGCAACTTTTGTGAAAATATCAAACGCCGGCATGAAAGAAAGCCATGCACACGATATCGATATCACTAAAGAAGCGCCGAATTATACAAGGAAATAACTTTTCTTCGGATAGGTGAAGCCGGTCGGTACTGACCGGCTTTTTTATGCCCGGAACAGGCGTTGCTGTGCAACACCGTCAAAAACTTTTTGTTAACCCCGCGATTCCGAAGCCAAACACATGCAGCTTCAGAAACAATTCCCGAACTTAGGCCGGAAAATGAAATTGCTTTGAAAAGATCATATACCCTATTACTGGCAGCTTTATCGGGATTACTGCTTTTTGCAGCCTGGCCGGTCTCGCCGCTGACAGCGCTGATATTTGTAGCATGGATCCCGTTGCTGATAGTAGCGGATAGTGGTATCAGGCGCAATCATTTTTTTGCCTGTGCCTTTATTACAATGCTGGTCTGGAATACCGGCGCAACCTGGTGGATCTGGAATTCAACGGACATAGGCACTATTGCAGCTATTATCACCAACAGCCTGCTGATGTGTTTACCCTGGTGGGGGTATCATATTTTCAGGAAAACATATAACAGGAATATCGCTTCTGCAGCGCTGGTTGTATGCTGGATGCTTTTCGAATACATACATCTCAACTGGCAGCTGAGCTGGCCCTGGCTGAACCTGGGAAATGTATTCGCTGCGCGGATCCAATGGGTACAATGGTATGAATATACAGGAGCAGCAGGAGGAACCCTGTGGGTACTGCTCGGCAATATCTGTTTATACCGCCTGCTGGTGAACCCCGCTTCCAGCGGAAGCAGGATCAAAAATATGATTGTATCCTGTGCCGTGTTGTTTATTCCCATACTTGTTTCTTACCTGGCAGTACCTCAGATAACGGAAAACAGAACTGCAGGTAATGTGGTCATCGTTCAGCCCAATATCGATCCTTATGGCAGGATCGGGAGCAATGGAACGGGGCAGCAGGTATCACTGTTGTTACAATTGACAAACCAGGCAATCGACAGTAATACACGACTTGTTGTATGGCCCGAAACAGCACTCACTGCAGCAGATCTTGTTGAGAATACGAGAACAAATCCATACTACGCACCCGTTTTTTCGTTCATGGAAATGCATCCTGCGGCAACATTGCTGACCGGGATAGAAACATATAAAAGTTACGGAACCACCAAATCCACGCCAACAGCACGAAAAGCGAATGATGGTAATTATTATGATGCCTGGAATGCAGCTGTTTCCATCCACGCATCAGCACCATTGTCATTTTATGCCAAAAGCAAACTGGTTCCCGGCGTAGAGTCCCTGCCAACGTTTCTCAATTTCCTTGCACCGGTATTCGAAAAATTCGGCGGAACGGCCGGTGGTTACGGAAGGTCAGATTCTGCAGCCGTTTTCCGCACACCCGGTAATCCTTATATCACCGCACCGATCATTTGTTATGAAAGTATTTATGGCGAATATGTGGCGGGTTATGTACAAAAAGGCGCCAATATCCTCACCATCATCACCAACGACGGCTGGTGGGGTAACACACCCGGGCATAAACAGCACCTCAGTTATGCAGCATTAAGGGCCGTTGAAACCCGCAGGTGGGTTGCACGCAGCGCCAATACGGGAATTTCAGCTGTTATAGATCCGGCAGGCAATATCCGTGAAACCAGGCCCTGGGACCAGGCAGCCGTGTTAAAATATAATATTCCGGTTACATCGGCCCGGACATTTTACGTACAATGGGGTGATTACCTGTACAAGACAGCATCACTGCTGGCCTTGTTTTTGATAGTTATACAATTGATCCGCGCCATAAAAAAGCGCTTTGTAAAAGCATGACAAAGCAGTTCACATACCAATCCGCAAATATCGTTTACCACCTGGCAGGCACCGGTAAAACAGTAGTGCTGCTTCACGGGTTTGGAGAAGATTGTCATATCTGGGATGAACAGGTGCTTTTCCTGAAAGAATATTTCCGGCTCATTATTCCCGATCTTCCCGGCAGTGGTGCTTCGGATCCATTAAGAGAAAAAAACGGGCAGCCGGTTTCTATTGATGATTATGCAGAATGTGTCGCGGCTTTGCTGGAAAAAGAACAGGTAGAATCCTGTGTGATGCTCGGACATAGCATGGGAGGTTATATCACACTGGCATTTGCCGAGAAATATCCGCTGGCGCTGGACGGTTTCGGGCTCATCCATTCAACCGCTTTCGCAGATAACGAAGAAAAAAAAGCAAACAGGCTGCGTGGCATAGAGATCATGGATCAGTATGGAGGCGCGTCGTTTTTACGCAATACGATCCCGAACCTTTTCGGCGAAAAATATAAACGTACACACCCGGAAATGATCGAAGGGCTGATCAGGAGAGCAGCAGCTTTTAAAACACCTGCCCTGCAGCAGTATTATATGGCCATGATGCAGAGGCCGGACAGAACAGCCGTATTGAGCAAGGCAGGGGTTCCTGTTTTGTTTATTATCGGAACGGAAGATGTGGCGGCACCAATGAAAGACGTGCTGCAGCAAGCCAGGCTGCCATTAAAATCGTATATTCATATTATTGAAGGCGGCGGCCACATGAGTATGTGGGAAGCTACCACAGAACTGAACAATTATATGCTCGCATATATTAACGGCTTGTAGATCCCCATTCTGCTTATGAAGAATATATTCTTCATAATAATGACTGTACTGCTCTTTTCCCTGCCCGCGGCCGCAAGGCATATAGCAGGAGGCGAATTATTTTATGAATACCTGTCGTCGGGCACAGGCAATAAAACCTACCGCATCACATTAAGGCTTTTCCGCGATTGCTTTTCAACCGGTCCCTTGCTGCAGAATGAACAGGTTACGGTTGGCATTTATGCGAGTGATCAGCTGGTGAATACATTGCCGTTATCGCTGCAGTCTGGCATTTCAACATTATCACTCAACACAAGCGCTTATCCCTGTCTGGTTGGAAATGTAAATGTATGTTACGAAATGGCGGTATACAGCAGTGTTGTTACATTGCCGGATAATACAGTTGGTTATACATTGTCGCGTATCGGTTGTTGCCGGGTAGACAGAATATCCGGGCTAAGTCAGCCGAATTCGGTAGGCAGCAATTATGTTACAAAGATCCCCGGTACCAGCACGCTTCCCACAGGGTTCAACAGCAGTCCGCAGTTTCTTGTAAAAGATACTTCACTTGTATGTTCGGGCCGGAGGTTCACACTTGATTTCGGGGCAATAGATCCGGATAATGATTCACTCACTTTCGCACTGTGCGACGCGTATACATCCCCTGGCGGTAATAACAACAATAATCTCCCGCCTGCATCCGTACTCAACCTGATACCGATACCATATAGCGCTCCTTTCAGCGGGGCTTTTCCGTTGGGGCCGGATGTGAACATAGATCCGCATACGGGTATCATCAGCGGTATCGCGCCGGCTGAAGGCCAGTATGTAGTGAATGTATGTATAACGGAATGGCGGAATGGCAAACCATTTACGGAACACCGTAAAGATTTTATCCTGCAGGTACGGAATTGCGATATGATAGAAGCCGTGCTACCGGATAAGATCGTTCAATGCAATGATTTTTCCGTTCATTTCGAGAACCAGTCGCTTTCTTCTGCAATACAATCTTATTTGTGGGATTTCGGCGATCCCGGATCTCCGGCCACTTCCGGTCTGGCAACAGTTAACCATATATACAGCGATACCGGCCGTTTTATGGCCAGGTTATATGTTACAGGCCCAAAAGGATGCGAGGGGCAGGACAGCACGATCGTATTGGTATACCCCGGGTTTAAGGTTGATTTTAATATCGCGGGAAGCTGTATCATCAATCCATACAGATTTCTTGATGCCACCACCACCAGATACGGCGTTGTAGACAGCTGGTCCTGGAATTTCGGGGATGCGGATACGCAGGCAGATACCTCGCATCTGCGCAACGCGGTCTACACATACAAACGATCGCAGACTGCTAGTGTGCGGCTGCTGGCTACCAGCAGTAAAGGTTGTGTGGACAGCCTGCATAAAGACCTGGTAGTGCGTGATAAGCCATTCGTTGGCCTGCCTTTCAAAGACACATTGATCTGCAGCATCGATACTTTGCAGATCATTGCATCAGGGAATGGAGTTTATTCGTGGTTGCCGAATAAGGATATTTTATTCCCGAATACCTCATCGCCGCTCGTTTTTCCGAAAGACACCACGAAGTATATTGTAACGGTCAACGATGCAGGTTGTATCGGAACAGATACGGTAACGGTGAATGTACTGGATTTTATCACAGTACAGCTGGCACCGGATACAACTATCTGCAGAACCGATACGTTCAGGCTGAACCCGGTAAGTCATGCACTCCGGTATAACTGGACGCCGGCAGCTTCCCTCAGCAGCGCAACGGCAAAATCTCCGCTTGCATTTCCGCTGACCGGCACAACCTACAGCGTTACAGCCAACCTGGGGAAATGCCAGGCTACGGCGCAGATCAACGTACGGGTAGTGCCGTATCCTGTGTCTTCTGTTATCACAAAAGATACCACGATCTGTTTTGGTGATCGCATCAGCCTTCGCGCGAATTATGTGGGTACATCATTCGCGTGGTCCCCCGCATCGGCTCTTTCGAACAGTAATACGCTTACGCCGATAGCGGGACCTGTACGTACCACGGATTATATCTTCATGGTAACAGACAATCTGTCCGGTTGTCCGAAACCTGTTTATGATACTGTTACAGTAACAGTGATACCACCGGTGCAGGTAGATGCAGGAAGGGATACGGCTGTGGTGCCCCAGCAGCCACTGCAGCTCAGGGCCATATCGGCAACAGGCAGGAGCTTTTTGTGGACGCCATCGTACGGACTCAACAACGCAAGTATTGCCAATCCTGTAGCCGTGCTTACTTCAGAGTCTGACCTGATAAAATACAAAGTACGTGCAACGGATCTGAACGGCTGTTACGGAGAGGATGAGCTGACAGTAACTGTTTATAAAACACTCCCTGAAATATTTATCCCGAGTGCGTTTACACCAAACGGTGATGGCAGGAACGATTTGCTCCGGCCTTTAACCGCGGGAATCAGTCAGCTGATCTATTTCCGGATCTACAATCGCTGGGGACAACTGGTGTTCAGTACATCAGAGCTGGGCAAAGGCTGGGACGGAACTTTCGATGGTGTAAAACAGCCATCCGGAACTTATGTGTATATGGCAGAAGCATTGGATTATACCGGCAGGAATCTGTCCAGGAAAGGCACCTGCGTATTGATCCGTTGAGCATAAGTTTACCGTTAGTCAAAGAAATCATAATATGAACGGCTATAGGATCGTTCATAAGCAATAAATGGCTATTTTACCTCGCTTTAAGCAACGAATATACTGTTTTGCATATCCTATGTAATAAACTGCCCCGGGCTTTTTGAAGCAGATAAATTTAGAAACAGGGAACAGAAGCGGAATGAAAAAATTACTATTAGGTTTGTTATTGTTGCTGCCTGCGGTATGCGTTTTTGCAGGACATATTGCCGGCGGTGAAGTGTATTATCGTTATCTCGGGCCGGGTTCCGGAGCAAATTCTTCACGGTATACCATTACCCTGCGATTATTCCGGGAGTGTAATCCGCCTACGCAACAGGGTTCGCAGGTAGCAGATTTACCTTCCTCTGTATTGCTGAATATTTACAACAATACCAATCCATCTACCCAATATGGCGGCCAGCAGGCTGTAGGTCTTACCGGTGGTGTGAATGTGCTGAATCTGATTCCGACAGATCCGTGTATTACCAATGCGCAGCCCGTCTGTTACCAGGTGGGGCAATATGCGCTTACCATTGAATTGCCGAATACGCAGGAGGGTTATACGGTAGCATTTCAAACCTGTTGCCGCACCAACCTGATTGCCAATGTGGAAGTGTTTGCTATTCCGGGATCACCCAATCCGGGAGAAGGCGCCACATATACCTGTAATATTCCCGGAACCGGCATGCTCAGTATCGGCTCCAATTCGAGCCCTGTTTTTGCTTTGAAGGATACCACACTTGTCTGCCAGCGTTCGCCGTTCAGGCTGGATTTCAGTGCTACCGATCCTGATGCCGGAGATTCTTTGTCTTATGCATTCTGCAGTGCTTTCGACAGGGGGCTTACCACCAATTCCGCCTCTACATTGTACAGCTCTCCGCCATATAACCCTGTAACGTATAGCGGCGGTTTTTCAGGCACACAACCTCTTGGTCCTGATGTGAGCATTAATCCGGTAACAGGACTGATATCCGGAAGGGCACCTGCCGCGGGCCGTTATGTGGTGAATGTATGTATTACCGAATGGAGAAACGGCGTGCCGATCTCGGAACACCGGAAAGATTTTACACTGATCGTAACAGCCTGCCAGCTCACCGCAGCAGAACTGAAGCCATCCTACATCAACTGTGATGATTTTACGATGAGTTTCGAGAATGAATCGACTGCTGCCGCTGCCACTTATTTATGGGATTTCGGCGAACCATCCTCACCTGTGCCAACATCAACTAATCCCACACCTACACATACATACCAGGCAGCAGGTACTTATACTGTTAAACTTAAAGTAACCAGCCAGGGAGGTTGTGCAGATTCCACTACTTCAGTGGTAAATATATATCCGGGTTTTACACCTGATTTTAATATCACGGGCAGCTGTTTCCTGAATGCATACCAGTTCAGGGATGCAACGGTAGCACAATACGGCGCGGTGAACAGCTGGAAATGGGATTTTGGCGATAACACAACCATCAGGGATACGGCATCTTCTAAGGATACGGCCTGGAAATACCCGGCGCCGGTGAACACGCAGGTACGGTTGATCGTAACAAGCAACCGGGGCTGTATCGATACGATTACCAAACCGTTGAATGTGCTCGACAGGCCGATAATAGACCTGCCTTTTAAAGATACGCTGATCTGTAGTATTGATACTTTGGCATTAAGGGTAAATATTGCAGCTACAGCAACCGCGCAATGGACGGTTTCCGGAACCCCCGTTAATATGACACGTATACTGAATGCCGGAACTGCCAATCCATTGGTATACCCGTTGGATACCACGCGTTACCTGGTAACGGTAAATGATAATGGCTGTGTGAATACAGATGTAGTAACGGTCAATGTGCTCGATTTTATTACAGTGCAGCTATCCGATACAACGATCTGCTTAACAGATTCCGTTATGCTGCAACCGGTCAGCCATGCGCTGAGTTATCGCTGGACGCCGGTTAATACGCTAAGCAATCCGAATATTAAAAATCCATTCGCCCGTCCTTTGCAAAGTACCACTTACCGGGTAGATGCAAACCTTGGTAAATGTCAGGCCAATGCATCTATACAGGTACGCACAGTTCCTTACCCCGTAGTGAATGTGATAAATAATGATACGGCTATTTGTTTCGGTCAAAGGGTACAGTTGCGCGCTACCCATAATGCTACTACATTTCAATGGACACCCGCAACCTCTCTTGCCAATCCTGCTACGTTAACACCTGTTGCGGGCCCTGTGCGGACAACACAATATATTTTTACAGCCAGGGATAATAACAGCGGCTGTCCGAAACCTGTGAGCGACACTGTTACAGTAGTGGTTATCCCTCCACCAACCGCTTTTGCAGGAAATGATACAGTTGCTGTGGCTGGACAGCCTTTGCAGCTGCAGGCAACAGGAAGCGGAACGTTCTTTTCCTGGAACCCGCCGATCTGGCTGAATAATCCTTCCATATCCAATCCTGTGGCAAACATTCCGGCAACTGTAGATTCTGTACGTTACCGTGTAAGGGTTTCAACAGCAGAAGGCTGCTATACCGATGATGACCTGGTTGTGAAGTTATTCAGCACCGGCCCGGAAATATTTGTTCCGTCTGCGTTTACACCAAACGGCGATGGCCGCAACGATGTATTGAAACCTATTGCTGTGGGGATCAGCCGCCTCGTCTATTTTAAAGTATTCAATCGCTGGGGACAACTGATCTATAGCACTTCCGAGATCGGAAAAGCCTGGGATGGTACTTTTTCGGGTGTTAAACAACCCAGTGGCACGTATGTATTTGAAGTTGCCGGCGTCGATTACCGTGGCAACCAGCTATACCGGAAGGGTACCGTGGTCCTGATCAGGTAGCATGCGCAAGCCGGTATCTTTTACCTGGTAATGAACAAACCTGGTGCTGTAACTCAAGATTGAGCATTGCTGCCGCTACCGTGCTGCTGCTGAGGCCACTTCGGATACAGATCTCGTCAATAGCAGCAGTCCCTTCCTGCTCAAATACATTCATGATTGCATGTTCTTCTGTGCTTAACGGAATAAATATTTTTTGCTGTACCGGAGGCTTCGGCCTGCATTTGTTCCAGCCGAGTAATTCTGCGAGTTGCTGACCCGTTCTTAATAATACGGCTTTATTACTGCTGATCAGCTGAAGGCAACCTTCGCTTCGGATATCATTAAGCCTGCCCGGCACTGCAAACACATCCCGGTTATATTGAAAGGCCAGCTCTGCAGTGATCATACTGCCGCCTTTCGTTGCTGTTTCTATTACAACAGTAGCATCGCACATACCAGCAACAATGCGGTTGCGCCGGGGAAAATTATGGCGGTCTGGTTTTGATTCCTTCCCAAATTCTGTAAGCAACCCGCCACGCTGCAGCATCGCCCCTGCCAGCCCTTTATGCTGGCAGGGGTAAATATTCTTATGACCATGCGCCAGTACCGCAACAGTAGGCAATTGCAGCTTCAATGCCGTTTTGTGCGCAATAGCATCAATGCCAAATGCAAGCCCGCTTACAATTAGAGGTTGCATGGGCTGTAATGCGGTAAGCAACTCTTCGGTTACCTCGCGTCCGTATTCCGAATTACTCCTTGTGCCGATAATATTGATAACCCGTGCTGCATTGAGATTCGCATTACCCCGATAATAAAGTAGTATTGGTGCGTCGTAACAATTGAGCAGCCGTTGGGGATAACATTTATCCGTAATGAATAATGGCTGTATATGATTGGCTTCAATAAACCTGAGCTCTTCTTCTGCAGTGCTGAAATCATTCCATTGTTTGATAGCCGCGGACCTTTGTTCGCCAATACCTGGCAAACCCGCTATTTCCTTTTTACGCGCATTGAAGATTGATGCGGCTCCACCGAAATAATCGATCAATGTTCTTGTCTGAACAGGCCCGATGCCAGGAACCTGCGTTAGTGCTATCCGGTATAATAATTCCTCTTTCACTCCCCGAATATCCCTATTACTCTTTGGAATAATCGAAGGTATTTATACCTGATTTTACTACATGCCGGTAACCGTAAATGCAGTTCGTCTGTTCTGTGCCCTGCCTCCTTCTGTTGTATTATCAGCGATTGGCTTTGACGCTCCGTAACCTTTATAAGTCAGACGCGCTGCAGCAATCTGGTGCGCCACCAGGTAATCCACGATTGATTTTGCCCTGTTGGTACTCAGCAGCAGGTTATCATCTTCCTTGCCGATATTGTCAGTATGTCCGCTGATCTCCACCTTTAACGTAGGATTCTCTTTTAATACCTGCACCAGTTTCTCCAGTTCCACAAGTCCCTCGGATGGCAACTCATAAGAATTACTTGCAAAGCGGATATTGCTGAATATAAATGATGCATTCAGCGCAACCGGCTGGAGATAAATATCTTTCTTGTAAGTACTGTCGGGCTCCTGCCGGCTGAGTGCGTAATGTTCACTGTAAAACAGGTATCCTTTGCGGTTAACAGTAAAGGTATAATCCCTGCCGGTTGGCAATGTGATAAAGTATTCGCCTAATTCATCCGTCTGTACATTCATCAGCGCATTACTGCTGCTGTTGTCCGTAAGCTCTACATTGGATGGTAATGGCTTACCGGTTTTGCTGTCGATCACTTTTCCTTTTACATACAAAGTGCGGTAGGGGCGTATGTCAGGGCGAAGACTGAATTTATAAAGATCCAGTCCGCCGCGCGAATCACTTCTGTCGCTTGCATAATAAGCAGTCAGACCATCTGCCGATACAGCCAGGCTGCCTTCATTTTCAATGGTATTGATGGGATAACCCAGGTTCTCCGGTTTGCCCCATTTGCCACTGAGGTCTTTGCGCACGAGAAAAAGATCCGAGCCGCCATAACCCGGTAAACCGTCGGAATGATAATACAGGGTCTGGTTATCCGCATGAATAAACGGCGCGAAATCATCACCCGCCGAATTGATATCCGGCCCCATATTCACGGCTTCCGACCATTGTCCGTTCGGTTTCCTGTAGCTTACATACAGATCCCTGCCACCGCTGCCACCCGGGCGATTGCTGCTGAAATACAAAGCTCTTTTATCCGGACTGAGTGAGGGCGAACTTTCCCAGAATTCTGTATTAATGGATGGTCCGAGGTTTTGCGGTTCACTCCAGCCTTCAGGTGTGTAATAGGAAATATAAAGATCATAATTGCCGAAGCCCGTTCCGAAATAACCTGCAAACAACAGCCATTCACCATCCTGCGATACGGTGATCGCCCCTTTCAATGGTTCTATATTGATGGTACCGTTAATCGGGTGCGATGCTCCGAATCCTTTTTTGTTGATATCGCTTTCAAAAAAATCTTCGCGTGCCGCACCGGTTTTCCTGGTAAAGACAAGCTGGTTATCTGTTACAGTTACGGATGGATAATATTCCGACTTCGCAGAATTCACACTGTCACCAAGGTTCACGGGAGAGAAAGCGTAATCTGTAGCAGGATGTGTTTTTGCGTAGGCGATTGCAAACTCATAACAGCGTCTTCTGTAGGCAGCGCTCTTTACCCCGCGTTCACTGATGTTAGGGATCGCTTCAAAAATGGAGACTGCATTCAATGCTTCTTCAAAACGACCCAGTCCCGCCAGGTTGATAGAATAGGGAAGGTTGTAAACTTTGAAATATTCGTTGTCTCTGGCTCTTACTTTTTCATAGAGCGTAACGGACTGCTGGTATTTTTTCAGTTCGCCGCAGGCGCCTGCAAGGGAGAGGTATGCATCGAGGAAGGTGCTGTCGATCCTGATACAGTCAGTGAGTAACGGGATCGCTTCTGTAAATGCACCGGCCTGTAAAAGATCCAATGCTTTTTCGTACAGGGCACTCGCTTTTGGTTTCACTTTGCCTGGATCATAGCCCTGCGAAAAAAGCATGCCTGAAAAAAATAACCCGATGCAGAAAAACAATGCTTTCATAGGATGAAATGAAAGCGGAAGTTCGGAAAAAAAGCTACGCAGTGGTGTTAAAGTTCGGGTACGGGGATGGCTTCAATACTGAATTGCAGCTAAGGTACATTGATGTATTTATGAAGCTGCATGCTCAGTTCCCAACGGGGATTTGCTTTGATATAATCAACGATGAGAGGCGTTATGGTATCTGCCTTACTCCATTCCGGCTGAAGGTATAGCTTACATTCCGGCGATGCCTGTGCGGCATAGTTCTCCGCCCATTGAAAATCGGTCTTATTGTAGATCACCACTTTCAGTTCGCTGGCCAGCGGTACGATCTCGGGGCGCGGAGCTTTGAATTTTTTAGGCGAAAGGCAAACCCAGTCCCAGCTCCCGCTGAAAGCAGAAGATCCGGAAGTTTCAATATTGGTTTCAAAACCTGCAGCCTTCAATGCGGTGGTGAGTTCGGTAAGATCATGCATCAGTGGTTCTCCGCCGGTAATTACAGCAAGCCTGCCGGGGTAGGCCGCTGCTTCTTCAACAATGGAAGCGATTTCCCTTTGCGGATGCGCAGATGCGTCCCAGCTTTCTTTTACATCGCACCAGAAACAGCCCACATCGCAACCTCCAAGCCTGATAAAATAGGCCGCTCTTCCCTGGTGAAAGCCTTCGCCCTGGATCGTATAGAACGATTCCATTACAGGCAGGCTTGTGCGGGTAAGTGTTGGAGATGTTATCATGATCGTGGTACCTTAATTATTGTTTTGCTGGTAAGCCTGCATTGTGTTTTTAAGTAAACCGGCAATGGTCATCAGTCCAACACCGCCAGGAACCGGTGTAATCGCAGCGGCTTTGGCTGCTACTTCTTCAAATGCAACATCGCCTTTGATGCGGAAACCTTTTTTTGCTGTCGGATCTGTTACGCGTGTAATTCCTACGTCAATGATTACCGCACCGTCTTTCACCATGTCTGCACTTACAAATCCCGGCCTTCCCAGTGCTGCTACAACAATATCTGCCTGCAGGCAAAGCTCTTTCAGGTTGGGTGTATGTGAATGGCAAAGCGTTACCGTGCAGTTACCCTGCGGCAGGTTGCTGCTGAGCAGTATGCTCATAGGTCTGCCCACGATATTACTGCGGCCGATCACTACGGCATGTTTGCCCTTGGTTTCAATTTTATAATAAGCCAGCATCAGCATGATGCCATATGGGGTTGCTGAAACAAAACTAGGAAGTCCCTGTACGAGCTTGCCCACATTTACAGGATGAAACCCGTCCACATCTTTGGCCGGATCTATTGCCTCAATTACTTTCTGCTCACTGATCTGACCGGGTAAAGGCAGCTGAACAAGGATGCCATCAACAGATGGGTCGAGATTCAGCTCGGAGATCTTGGCCAGCAGAACGGATTCATCGATATCGGCATCGAAACGGATCAGGGTAGACCTGAAGCCGGTTTCTTCACAGTTTTTCACTTTACTGGCCACATAGGTTTCACTGGCTCCGTTATTCCCGACAAGAATAGCTGCCAGATGAGGGGCTCTTTTACCATTTTCCAGCAATTGCTGAACCTGCTGCTTCAGTTCTTCCTTAACTGCTGCCGATGCGATCTTTCCGTCTAATAATAACATGCCGCAAAGTTACCTTAAAACATTAACTCCCTGATTAATAAGCGTTAGAAGTTAAATAGATATTTTGTACTCATATAAGCAATTGATTAATAAGTTTTTAGTTTAAAAACAAACACTTGTTAACTTTTTTAACAACTAATGCAGCGATATCCGGATTAGAGGGGTCTAAGAGTTTATGTTAATTTTTAGCTAAAAAAACATGTTAAAAGTCTCTTAACATATTATAAATAGCTCTAAATTCACATTAACGTCTATTAAAAAAAACAATCACATGAAGAAAATTGTATCATCTTGCATGGTGGTGCTCCTATGCTTCGTTGTAGGAGTTACTGCCCAGGTGCGGACTGTTACGGGCAAAGTAACAGATGAAAAAGGGGCCCCCGTTCCCTCCGCGTCTATCGTTGTTAAAGGGAAGACCACCGGCGTCGCCGCTTCCGAAAATGGCTCTTATGCCATCAATGCACAACCTGGAGACATTCTCGTCGTATCCAGTGTCAATTTCGCTACAAAAGAAGTGAGAGTGGGTACCGCTACCGTACTCAATGTTATCCTCTCCGCCGAAACTGCGCTTTCTGAAGTGGTTGTTACCGCTTTGGGTGTTAGACGTAAAGCCGAAGAGATCGGCTATGCCACCACAAGGGTGGGACCAGAGCAAATTACTGCCGGTAAATCCTTTAACCTTGCCCAGGCGCTTGCCGGTAAGGTGGGTGGTCTGGTTGTAACCAACACTTCCGCTTCGGTAAATGCAACACCCCGTATCGTACTGCGTGGTCTGCGTTCCATTTCCGGTGACAACACCGCACTGATCGTTCTGGATGGTGTTGCCGTTCCTTCAAACACTATTAACTACATCAATCCGAACGATGTTGAACGGATCGATGTGATGAAAGGTGGTCAGGCTGCAACCCTCTTCGGATCCGAAGGTGTGAACGGTGCCATCATGATCACCACCAAAAAAGGAAACCGCAAACCTGAAATTACCGTTACACACAGCAGCAATATCGAAAACCTCGCTTACCTGCCTAAAACGCAGCACGGCTTTGGTTCCGGTTCTGCTTACGGCTCAAGCAGGGAAGAGAATTTCCACCCTGCTGAGAACCAGCAATACGGTCCTGCTTACGACGGATCTCTCCGTCCGCTCGGCCGCCAGCTTTCTGACGGCTCTATCCTCCTGTTGCCTTATTCCGATATTCCCGACATGCGCAAGCAGTTCTGGAATACCGGCTACACTGCACAATCAGACGTTTCTTACCGTGCGGGTGATGCCAACAGCAGCTTCTATGCATCTTACCAGAATATGCATTCCGATGGTATCGTTCCCGGTGATAACTATAACAGGAACTCTCTGCGCATGAACTCGTCCAAGACTTACGGAAGAATGAATCTTTCCTTCGATGCAACCTATGCATGGGATCATGCCGACAGAACCAATTCCGATTTCTATTTCTTTGCGCTGAACTCTGCAAGCTGGACGCCTACTTCTTTCTTTAAAGACTGGCGCAATAACAAGTATGCAGATCCGAGCAATTATTTCAATGACTACTATGCTAACCCATGGTGGAATAAAGACAACAACAGGTTCGATACCAAGAACACTTATTTCAACGGTAACATCAAGCTGAATTTCAAAGCCAGCAATGAGCTCGACTTCACTGCCCGCGTTGCCATTGCAAATACCAATACCAACACTACCACTACCGCAAACACTTATACATTCTCAGGCTGGGCAAGAACAGCAGCATTCGTAAACTATTATAATAATAACTACGATCGCTTCCTTACCGGTCTCGGTCGTTCTGTAGCTCGTACTCCTATCGCGGGTAGTATCGGCGAATCACAAAGCAACGGTAACCGTTTCAATGCCGACCTGTTTGGTAACTACAACAAATCTTTCGGTGACGTTTCCCTGAAAGTACTGGTGGGTGGATCGATCCAGGCAAGGACCAGCAAGAACATCGGTGTAAGTACCAGTGGTATCGGTTCTCCTGATCTCTATAACCTTACCAACAGTTCTACCGGTTTATATGCCGGAAGTAACGGGCAGTCTACCCAGCGTAAGATCGGTGCTTATGGTGATGTTACTGTAGGCTATAAAGGATTCATCTACGCTCACGGTGTTGTGCGCCGCGATTATACATCTGTATTCTCAGGCCCAACTATCGGATTCAACGATCCTACCTTCACCACTTATGGTGCTGACCTTTCATTCATCGTTACAGATGCATTCCCTTCCCTCAAGTCAAAAGTAGTTGACAACGTGAAGATCCGTGCGAGCTATAACAAGAACGCAAACGATAACCTGAGTGCCTACAGTCTGCAAACCGTTTATGGCAATGCAACCGGTTTCCCTTACTCAGGTCTGCTGGGTACAACAGTAGGTGGTACCATCGTGGATCCTTCACTGAAACCTGAGATTGTAAAAACAACAGAAGTAGGTTTAGAATTTGGTCTGTTTAACAACAGGATTACTGTTGAAGCGAGCTATTACTATCAGAAATCGCAGCAGCAGATTCTGAATGTAAGCATCTCCAATTCAACCGGATTCCAGAACTACCTGCTGAATGCAGCTGACGTTACCAACCAGGGTATCGATATCGAAGCACGCGCAGTTGTTGTGAAAAATAAAGACTGGACTGTAAATGTCAGCGGTAACTATGCCTACACAACAAACGTTGTAAATACACTGTATGGTGGTACCGGGCTGAACAGTCTTGAATACCAGGCTCCGGATGCGTTAGCCAGCCTGAATGCTGAAAAAGGAATGATGTTCCCTTCACTGCGTACCACAGTATTCCAGAGGGATGCAGAAGGACGTGTGATCATTGATCCTAACGACGGATGGCCATTAAGGGCTTCTTCAAGGGTAACACAGGGAACCACACTGCCTAAGCATGTACTGGGCGTTGGTCTGAACGTAAGCTATAAAAACTTCACCCTGATCGCCAATGCTGAATACCGTGGCGGACACGTTGTATACCACGATATTGGAACCGACATGACCTTCACAGGAACAGGACAGGGTACTGCTTTATATGGCAGGGATCAGTTTGTATGGCCTAATTCGGTATACCTGGATGGTGCCGGCAAATCTGTACCTAATACAAATATTGCTGTTGATAATTACAAAGCGATCTACCAGGGTTTTGGTGACCTCGGTTTCTCAAGGGGCTTCACCGGTATCGGCGAAATGTTCGTAAGCTCGGGTGCATTCTGGAAGCTGCGCGATCTTTCACTGACTTACGATTTCCCTACATCGCTTTTCCGCAATATGAATGCGATTAAAGGAATATCACTCACTGCATTTGCCAGGAACCTGATCACTATTTTACCGGCTGATAACTGGTATGCGGATCCTGAGTTCTCTAACACAAATGGAAATGCAACCGGTATCAACAATACCTTAAACACTCCTCCTGTACGTCAGATCGGTGGAACACTGAGAGTGATATTCTAACTACTAAACGTATAAATTATAAGCTATGAAGCAATTCTTTAAAATATCATTTATCGGCACAGCTCTGATCCTGCTGGTGAGCGGGTGTAAGAAGTTTGTCGATGTGAACACTAACCCCAATAATGCGGTTACAACAAAAGCGCAGTTCGTGTTCACCGGTGCGCTGGGCAACAGCTACCGGATCCAGACCAGTGCTGCCCTGATGGTAGTGCCGGGTTCATGGGTAGGCTTTTACGGACACAGTACCAGCTTCACCGGTGGTGGTGCCGAAAAGACCTACGATTTTACCACTGCAGATTTCAATGCATTCGATGGTATTTATGATAATATCGGCGATTACCAGTATGTGATTACCAACGCAGACCGCGATGGTGTTGCATTCCTGAAAGATCCTGCCAATGTAATGCAGTGTTATATGTTCCAGCAGCTGGTAGATATGTACGGCAACGTACCATATACGGATGCATTGAAAGGTGTAACGAATATCACACCTACTTATACAGATCAGAAAGTGATCTATGAAGACCTGGTGGTTCGCCTCGATTCTGCAATGGCGCGTATCGCCAGAGCTACCTGGCCAACGGATGCGTCGCTCACTGCCCAGGATGTTTATTTCCAGGGCGCCAAAGACAGCTGGATCCGTTTTGCCAATACGATCAAACTGCGTATACTGATGCGCCAGAGCTTTATGCCCGGTCGTGATACTTATATCACTACCAATATCAACAATACAATCGCGAGAGGTTATATCCAGCAGAATGTATTGGTGTCTCCCGGTTATCAGAATATAGCAGGCAAGCTGAATCCGTTCTATGCTAACTACGGATACAATGAACTGAATAACGTTACGTCCAACCACCAGTACCGTAAGATGGGTGCGCCTATCATCAACTGGCTGAAAAACAGTGTTACCACAAACGCAAGGCCGGCTTCAGCTGGTACAGTTGCTGCTACTGCAGATGCTGATACCTTCCGTTTACAGGGTCTTGCATGGCCTATCGGTACCACACCAAGTGCTCCTTCCAATACATTGTCTAACTATGTAGGTATTCCGCTGGGAGCAGGTAGTGGTTTTGCAACGGCAAGTTCTTCACCGATCGGACCATTCCAGGTTCAGGTGGGTCAGGGAACACGTCCGGGTATGCTGATGCTGCTTGCCGAAGCTTATTTCCTTCAGGCGGAAGCTGCACAGCGTTATGGTGTTGCACTCGGAACGGCGCAAAGTCTTTATGAGAGCGGTATCCTGGCACACTTCAGAACCGTGGCTGCTCCTTCTACTGCAGGTAATGCAAGCAATACCGGAGATGCATATGCGATCCGTTATTACAGCAAGCCTATACAGAATGTAGGCTGGGCTGCATCCACTGATAAGATCAGGGCTATCCTGATCCAGAAATGGGTGTCTCTGGAACATATCAACGGATTGGAAGCATGGAGCGAATACAGGAAATCATCCGGATCAACTTCAGTAGGAGTGCCGATCCTTCCGGCTACCGTTGCTTCAACCAGCAACCCTGAACCGGTGCGTTACCTCTATCCACAGACAGAATATGATGCCAATACAAATAATGTACCTGCGAGCATCAACAGGTTCACATCAAAAATCTTCTGGGACGTAAACTAATTACTAATTATAAAGGACAGCATTATGAAATATATAAAATATAGTTTGCTCTTATTTCTTGTCGCTTCTTTATCGTCATGCCTGAAATCGGCTACTGATATGGCGGGGTTGCGTACAGATAAGGGTACTATTGTGACTGCCATTACGGAAGCACAATACCTGAATACCGATGCACAGAATATCGGCTTTGGATTCAACGCGTTTACCAATTTCAGCTTTGCAACACCTGCAACTGAAGAAGTGAAATTCTTCACCCTTCACGTATCGCAGCCGCGCGAAACAAAGCTTTCAGGACCATTGCTGGTAAAAGTGGCTATGACAGCCCTCTCCGGTTTCACCGCACCACCAGCCGGAGCGATCACGATCCCGGCAGAAATATCCGTTCCTGCATCAACAGCCAATTCGTTCGATTTTCCCGTAAGGTTCACAGTTAATAAAGCTGGTTTCAACCCGGCGTTATGGTATGGTGCTACTTTCACCATTACCGCCGTTAACCAGGGAGTGTACAGCGAACTGGATAAAACGGTTGATATCATCTTTAATGGTGCCGCCGCATTCAATAACAGCCGTTATACGGGCAGGTACAAATGGACCACCACGGTCTCTGACCCCGCCGGCCAGTATGGTTATACCAACAACACCAAACCGGTTAACCTCGAAGCGAACTCAGCAGGAACACTGGATATTCTCGATTTCTCTGCTGCTGCGCTTTCTTCCGCAACCACCTATCGCTATCTGTTTGCGGCCAACCTTTCAACAGGTGCGTCAACAGCGCTGTTTGCACCAAGGTATGTGATCGATGGAACAGGTAAGGTTACGGGCATTCTGAACCAGTCAGGTACAACGGCTGTAACAGGTATTACACTGGATGCTTCCGCTCCTAACCAGTTTACTTATACGGCCAATGATAACAGGTCCATGGTAGTCAAATATTCGTTCACCCTCACTACTACTATCGGTGGCGTGGTAACACCAAGGGTTGTTACGGTTACTGAAAAATTCGAATATGATGCCCTGCAGGCTTATTACCCTTAACAGCAATACGTTTTAAGGAATATAAAGGGGCCGCCGTTTGGTGGTCCCTTTATATTTTAAGGAGGTAAATGGGAGGTCGCAGGCATAATTGTTGCCGATTTGAATACATTTGTCTATTAATTTGATTTTTATGGAGGATCCACAACAAGCCAACCAGTTGAATATCGAGATCAGTGAAGAGGTAGCGGAAGGTACCTATGCCAACCTGGCCATCATTACGCACAGTAATGCCGAATTCGTTATCGATTTTGTGAATGTGATGCCGGGAACGCCTAAAAGCAGGGTGAAATCAAGGATCATCTTTACGCCGATGCATGCCAAGCGCTTTATGAAAGCCCTGGCTGAGAATATCGAACGTTTCGAAGCAGCCAATGGGGATATCCAGGACCTTGAACATATCGAGATCCCGATGAATTTCGGTGGTCCTACCGCGCAGGCCTAAAGCACGCCGGCATCTGCAAAACTGTAATAGCCATCTTCGCCCACGATAATATGGTCGAGTATCCTGATATCAAAACAGGCTGCAGCGCGTTTCAGTTTTTCGGTAACCTGGTGATCGGCCCTGCTGGGTTTTAAATTTCCGCCCGGATGATTGTGGCAGAGGATAAGTGATGTGGCATCGTATTCCAGCGCCTTTTTAAGAATGATGCGCGGATCAGCCACCGTGCCCGTTACACCGCCCTCGCTTACGATATCCATATGCAATACCCTGTTGCCGTGATTCAGGAAGACAACAGAAAACATTTCAGTTTTTTTATATCTGAACCGCTCGTGCAGGTAATCTGCTATATCCTTGCTGCAGGTGATCACTTTTTTCTTTTTACCTGCAGTATTCCGTCTCACGCCCAGTTCCAGGGCAGCGGCCAGGTAAACGGCTTTTGCCGGGCCGATGCCTTTTATTTTCAGGTTTACCAGTTCCTTCACCGAAAAAGCCGCCAGGGTGGGGATATGCTGCCCGGAAGCATCCAGCAGGTCCCGGGCCAGTTCTACGGCATTTTTCCCGGAAATGCCGTTATTGATCAGTATCGCCAGTAATTCCGTATTACTCAGCGATTCAGGTCCGTTCTGTAAGAGCTTCTCCCGGGGCTGGTCATCACCCGACCAATCCTTGATCGTATTTTTTCTCATAGTAAAAATTTATAAAAAATCAAATCATAATTTCTTAACCTAATCTATATCTTCGCCGCACATTCCCCATACATATGAACCCTTCCGTTAAGATATTCTCCGGCACAGGGTCGCAGAAACTGGCAGAGAAAATTGCACAGAAATTCGGCGCACCTATTGGCAAGATCAATATCCAGAAATTCAGCGACGGTGAATTTCAGCCGATCTTTCTCGAAAGCATCCGCGGCGATTATGTTTTCCTTGTACAAAGCACTTATGCCCCCACAGACAACCTGATGGAGCTGCTGCTGATGATCGATGCGGCTAAAAGAGCAAGTGCCTATCGCATTATTGCGGTTATTCCGTACTACGGATTCGCACGCCAGGACCGTAAAGACAAACCCCGTGTTGCAATCGGCTCCAAACTTATAGCAACGCTGTTGGAGTCAGCCGGAGCGCACAGGGTAATTACAATGGACCTCCATGCTGCGCAGATCCAGGGCTTTTTCGATGTGCCGGTGGATCACCTGGACAGTTCAGCCATTTTCATTCCTTATATTGAACAACTGAAGCTGCAGAACCTCGCTTTTGCCGCACCGGATGTGGGAAGTACCAACCGTGTAAGGGAGATCGCCAGCTATTTCAATGCTGAAATGGTGATCTGCGATAAACACCGCAAACGCGCCAATGAAATTGCCAGCATGGTAGTGATCGGCGATGTGCAGGACCGGGATATTATCCTGGTAGACGATATCTGCGATACCGGCGGCACCCTGGCCAAAGCGGCAGGATTGCTGAAGGAAAAGGGCGCCCGGAGTGTACGGGCCCTTATCACGCACCCGGTATTGAGCGGCAAAGCGTATGAGAACATCGAAAACAGCGTACTGGAAGAGCTGGTTGTATGTGATACCATACCGCTGAAGCAGGAAACACCAAAAATTAAAGTAATATCAGTGGCAGATCTGTTTGCAATTGCAATACGTAATGCCTATGAAAATAAGAGTATTACAAGTCTTTTCATCCATTCCCAACTGAAAGGGAAATAGAGCGGGCAGAAGAGACGGAAACGGGGTTCGCAGTAATTGTTCGGTATAAAGAATATAAACTGCGAACCCATTGTTTTTTTCCCTACCTTCGCCGTCCAAAATTTTAATCATGAATACAATTACAATCGAAGGACAACTGAGGACCGAGCATGGCAAAAAAGCCGCCCGCCAGATTCGCTCTCAGGAGAACGTGCCAGCTGTAATTTACGGGGGTGCTGAGGAGATCAATTTTTATGCTCCTGCAAAGGCTTTCAAGCCTATCGTATACACAGCCGAATTCCAGGTAGCAGAAGTGAAAGTGGATGGTAAAACCTACCGCTGCATTCTGAAAGACCTGCAGTTCGACAAAGTTGATGATTCCCTGATCCACGTAGATCTGCTGGAACTCGTAGAAGACAAAAAAGTAGTAGCTACCCTGCCACTGAAGTTCGTAGGAACATCTGCCGGTGTAAAAGCGGGTGGTAAGCTGGTAACCAAGATGAAATCTCTGAAAGTAAAGGCACTGCCTAAAGACCTCAAAGAAGCCATCAATGTGGATATCACTAACCTGGAACTGAACGGAAATATCCGTGTTGAAGATGTTGATGCTCCTAACATGGAGATCATGAACTCTCCGCGTATTCCTATTGCTTCAGTAGTAATGACCCGTCAGCTGAAACAGGAAGAAGCTTCTGCAGAAAAAGAAGGAAAGAAGAAATAAGCGCCTGCAGGTGTTTATATACAAAGCCCGGTTCATCCGGGCTTTTTTATGCCTGGTGATGAACGGGGAATGAAACGAAGAATGTGCTGCCTTTGCCTTCTTCGCTTTCCACCCACATATAGCCTTTATTGAAAGCCGTGAATTCCTGGCATAAGCGAAGCCCGATGCCGGTCCCTTTTTCGTTGAGCGTGCCTCTTTTGGAGACAGGCGGCTCCCCTCCAAAAAGACTTTTTGCCGTTTCTGCGCTCATGCCAATACCGTTATCCTGGATACTGATCACGATGCGGTCGTCCTTTTTAAAAACTTTGAGCGCAATGGTGCCGCCCTGGTAACTGAATTTGACCGCATTGGAAACAAGGTTACGTAAGATCAGCAGCAGGTGATCAGGGTCTATCCACAATGTTCTTTCTATTCCCGATTCTGCAATATTCAATTGCTTGTTGTCGATATTTTCTTTCTGCAGGATCACAGCCTGGCGGAATACCGGTTCAATAGCCACATGCTGGGGCCGTGTAGCAATACCATGCAGCTGGTTCCGGCTCCATTTGAGCAGGTTGTCGAGGCTGCCCAGTAGTTCGGTAACCTGTAAGGAAAGCTGTTCGGACAGCTCCTGGAATTTCTCCTGTGTGATCGTCTTATTATTGATAAGGTATAGGGAAAGTTTGAGCTGCGCGATGGGAGATGATACATCGTGCGCAATAATGGAGATCAGCTTTTCCCGGGTATTGTTCAGTACTTCCAGTTCCTGGTTTTTGGCGGCGAGCTTTTGCTCGGCAAGGATATGTTCGTTCCGGAGATACTGAACAACGATGCTTACGAGCGAAAGCGCCATCATGATATTCACGATCACCCGGTTGGCCGGTAAAATATCGATCGCATAAGCGCTGGTGTCTGTCATACGCATCCAGGTGAAAAGGAGTACGTCGAGACAGGATAGCAGTATAATGAGCCACCTTTTATGAAAGATGATCGCAACTACCGTCATGTGGGCAATCAGGTAATATTCGTTCCCGTTTTGAAATGCGATGCCGCCGAAAGTGAAGAAGAAACTTCCTAGTACGGCCAGTACGGTGACAAATACCCTGAATCGCCTGAAGTGATTGATCAGGATGAAAAAAAGGTTGCCGGCCAGGCTGCATCCGCCAATGGCTGCGGCCGCATAATGCCCGTTGATAATATTCGTAATGATAAAGAAAAGGGTAACTGGTGCATAGACAATTGCAACCAGGTTCAGGGTCCTGATCCGCTTCCGTTCACGAAATGAAATATCGTCCGTAACGCCTGCATCGAGCAAAGCATTAACCAGTTTTACCAGGTTACCTGTCATGTTCACAGTGGAAGGAGGGGGAAAGCCTTCCGGGAGCAATATAAGTTTTATGGCAATAAAATGGCGTAAAAAACCATACAATCCGCTGGTGTTCAGTAATTTTACACTATGAGCAAATTCCTGCTGGTTGGCTTGGGTAATATCGGTGAGGCATACATTAATACACGTCATAATATCGGTTTTGATGTGGTGAACGCCTTCGTATTGAAGCATGGCGGTTTTTTCCGTAACGACCGGCTGGCCGATGTGGCAGAAGTGAAGTGGAAGGGCAGGCAGTTCATCTGCATCAAACCCACCACTTTCATGAACCTCAGCGGGAAAGCATTTAAATACTGGATGGATAAGGAAAAGGTCCAGTTAGCCAATACACTCACTATTGTAGATGATCTGGCTTTGCCCATCAATAAACTCAGGCTCCGCCCTTCAGGCAGCGATGCCGGCCATAACGGACTGCGCGATATACAGCTTACATTAGGAACGGATGCTTATCCCAAACTGCGTTTTGGCATCGGGAACAATTTTCCCAAAGGCAGGCAGGTAGAGTTTGTACTGGGGCGATGGCAGGCTTCAGAACAGGGCCTGGTAAACCAGAAAGTGCAGAAATGCACCGAGATCATCGAATCTTTTGCTACCGTTGGTATAGAAAAAACCATGAATATGGTAAATAATTTGGCATTCACCCAAGAATGACCTTATTTCACAATATAATAATGCACAAAATCTAATACAAGTGAAAACAACCTGACCCCCAAGGCTGTAAATCATTATTTGAAAACGCTTGTATTAGCATTTAAACGTATTAGTATGAAGATTTTTTGCGTAGGCAGGAACTACGCCGATCATGCGAAAGAACTGGGCAATGCGGTTCCTGAGGAACCTGTTATCTTCATGAAACCCAAGAGCGCACTACTTCAACCCAACGTACCATTCTATTACCCGGAATTCTCCAACGAGCTTCATTACGAGGCAGAACTGGTTTTGAGGGTATCCAAGAACGGTAAATATGTTCCCGAAACACATGCCGGTAAATATTATGACGCCATTACGGTGGGGATAGACTTTACCGCCCGTGACCTGCAGGCCGAACTGAAGAAAAAGGGGCTCCCATGGGAAAAAGCAAAAGCCTGGGATAATTCAGCCGTACTTGGTAAATGGGTGCCGCTTACACCCGAGATCTCACGCAACCCGATCCTCTTCTCGTTGAAAAAGAACGGTGAAACCGTACAGAGCGGTAATTCAACTCACATGATCTTCTCTTTCAACCAGATCGTTGCCCATATTTCAAACTATTTTTCACTGAATATCGGCGACCTGATCTATACCGGTACACCGGCCGGTGTAGGAGAATGTGTATCAGGTGACCTGCTTGAGGGTTATCTTGCAGAACAGAAAATGTTCGCGCTGGAAATAAAATAACAGATCCGGCGTTTTTAACCCAAGAGGAAAACAGACGATGCTGACGCCAACTTTACTATTGCAGGCTTATAAACTAATGGCTACAGCCAAAGCCATGTGCGATACCTACGATGCCAACAGGCAGGTATGCAAATATGTTCATTCAACTTCCCGGGGTCATGAAGCCATCCAGCTGGCTACAGGTATGCAATTGTCTGCCTGCGACTGGGTGAGCCCTTATTACCGCGACGACAGCATTATGTTATCTGTCGGGTTTACACCCTATGAGCTGATGCTGCAGCTGCTGGCCAAAAAGGATGATCCTTTTTCCGGCGGCCGTTCTTATTACTGCCACCCGAGCAGCCGCGATGAAGACAGGCCCTTTATCATACACCAGAGCAGTGCTACGGGCATGCAGGCTATTCCAACCACAGGCCTTGCACAGGGCATCCGCTTCCTGGAAAAATACGCTTCTGAAAAGATCGGCAGAACCGCTGAAGGACAATTGCCGATCGTGGTTTGTTCGCTGGGTGATGGCAGTGTAACGGAAGGTGAAGTGAGCGAAGCGCTGCAGTTTGCCGTGCTGAAGCAATTACCGGTCGTATACCTGGTACAGGATAACCAATGGAGCATCAGCGCTTCTTCAGATGAAGTGCGGAATATGAATGCATTTGATTATGCCCAGGGTTTTAAAGGATTAAAAAGACTTCAGTGCGATGGCAGCGATTTCGTACGCAGCTATGAGACGATGGGAGAAGCCATTGCTTATGCAAGAATGGAAAGAAAACCTGTACTGGTGCATGCAAAAGTGCCCTTGCTGGGTCACCATACGAGTGGTGTACGCAAAGAGTTTTACCGTACCCGTGAAGACCTGCTGAAGCACGGTTTATACGATCCGCTGCCTAAACTGCGGCTCCTGCTCACAGATGTTGGTGTGCCTGAACATGAAGTGAGCGCAGCGGAAACAGAAGCGCTGGAACTGGTAACGGAAGCATTTAAAAAAGCGCAGATCGCGCAGGATCCGCATGCGGCATCTGTTGCAGATCACGTATTTGCGCCTACGCCGGTTAAAGAAGAAAAAGGCCAGCGCTCACCGAAGAACGCTGAGAAAATATTAATGGTTGATGCAGCTTTGCATGCCGTGGAAGAGATCATGGAAGAATATCCGGAAGCAATCCTCTACGGACAGGATGTGGGCGGAAGACTGGGCGGTGTTTTCCGCGAAGCGGCAACACTGGCAGACAAATTCGGCGATCACAGGGTATTCAACACTGCTATACAGGAAGCTTATATAGTGGGTTCTACAGCCGGTTTATCGGCGGTAGGGATGAAGCCGATTGTAGAAGTACAGTTTGCAGACTATATCTACCCGGGGTTTAACCAGCTGGTAACGGAATTGTCCAAATCATGCTATCTCTCCAACGGAAAATTCCCGGTACAGATGGTACTCCGCGTTCCCATCGGCGCTTATGGCGGGGGCGGGCCCTACCATAGCGGAAGTATAGAAAGCACTTTGCTTACCATTAAAGGGATTAAAGTAGTATACCCTTCCAATGCCGCTGATATGAAAGGCCTCATGAAAGCAGCTTTCCTCGATCCAAACCCGGTGATCATGCTGGAGCATAAAGGCCTGTACTGGAGCAAGGTTCCCGGTACCGAGGATGCCCGTACCACGGAACCGGATAAGGATTATGTACTCCCGCTCGGCAAAGCGAATACCGTGCTTGCGGCCGACAGCAATGCCCTGAAAAAAGGCGAGACTGTATGCGTGATCACTTACGGAATGGGTGTATACTGGGCTAAAACGGTAGCTGCCCAATACCCCGGCCAGGTAGAAATTATTGACCTGCGTACGCTTTATCCATTGGATGAAGAAGCGGTTTTTGCAGCAGCAACCAGGCACGGAAAAGTACTGGTATTAACGGAAGAGCAACAGAACAACTCCTTTTCTGAAGCCCTTGCCCTGCGTATTACCAACCAATGTTACCATTTCCTGGATGCCAGAGTGGAAGTAATGGGCGCCATGGATCTGCCTGCAGTGCCTATTAATACTGTATTGGAGGCTATGATGCTGCCTACTCCGGCAAAACTGGCAGAAAGGATCGATAAACTTTTGCAGTACTAAATGCAAGTTCCTATATTTGCACCCCCTAAACGGGGGAATCGGCGAGGTAGCTCAGTTGGTTAGAGCGCAGGATTCATAACCCTGAGGTGATGGGTTCAATTCCCATCCTCGCTACAAAATGCAAAAAGTCGCTAATCATTAGCGACTTTTTTGTTGTTAATAGTTCCAGCCAGGAAATGCAGGCCTGATCGGGTTGCATTCCGTGTTATTTTTCACCTTTGAATGTTTTCACTGCAATACCTGCGGCGATCACCCCCGCTCCTCCGAATAACATAAAAGTTTCATTCAGCCCGGTATTAACGATCAGGCTGAAAAGCAGGCTGCCAAACCCGTAACCCATAAAAAGAAAAAATGCGAATAAACCTGTTGCTGCTCCTTTTTTAGGAGAAACGGTGGTGATGATGGCGGCATATAAAGGCTGGGTTAGATCAAAGCCGAGGGATAAGGTGGCGATAAAAACACAGGATGCTGCCAGTGAATAATTCATCCCCAGGAATATGGCTGATAATGCCCCAGTCAGAATACCGATCGGGATGATCCTGTTGCGGCCGAATTTGTCGGCAAGTTTGCCAAGCAGCGGGCCAAGTAATAATCCCGGAATACCATAACCAAGCAGCGCAAAACCGATCTCCCTTTCATCAAGCTGGTAATTTTTATAAAAGTAATAACCGGTCCAGGAGAAAACACCGCTGTGAAACATGCCATTGAACAATACAAAAAGATAGGTTTTCCTGCCCCGGGGCTGCCAATAGATTTCTTTGAACGATGTAAACATTGTACGGAAGCTTCCGTAATTGCTGTCATTTTTATGATACAGTTTTTTGCTGTATAAGATTAGTATGATTAAAATACATACACCAACTGCGGCTACAGTCCAGAACATCATCTGCCAGCCTAACCGGGCTGTAAGCAAAGCGCCGGCGCTGGATCCGAAAGCCATTCCCCCGGCCATACATCCGAAAAAAATGCCTAACGCATGTCCGCGCTTTTCATACGGGAACCGATCTCCTATCCAGCCGATCGTGGTTGGCGCCACACCGCCTGCACCAATACCGGTTAACAGCCGTAGCAGGATCATCTGATCGATGGAATAACAGAAGCCTGTACATGCAGTTAAAACAATGAAACAGGACATTGAAAACAGTATAACCGGAAACCGCCCGTATTTGTCAGATAAAGGTGCGTAGATCAGGGTTGCAATGCCGTATCCTAATAAATAGGCAGGCTCTATAAAACTCACGTGACGTACAGAGGCCCTGAACAGTGAAGCAAGCCCGGGTAAAATCGGCGCTACCATAAATCCCTGAAAGAAAATGATAAAAGTTCCTAATGATAATATCACAACCAGCAATACAGATGCTGGTTCAGGGATGCTGTTTGATGATTGATTCGATCGCATTTTGATGAATTGGAAAAGATGAACAGAAACCTGACAGCAATGCCCACTCCATCTGCAGTAATACAAAAACGGATGAGCTTAATCAATGCGCAGGAATAAATAAAGTGATGATCCGGAAAGATATTTATTCAGCCACCGATCGACGGTACAGCAACTGTTATGCAATTAAATACAGCGACTTTAACGGTAAATCGTCATGTTGCGCCGCCTCATTTTGCCTGACGAATCCGTTTGCTTCAAAAAAATCAATGAGCGGGTTTTCGATGTATTCATTCACCCAGATATTCTCATAGGATCTGCAGACTGCTATGCATTTACTGAATAAAGATTCTCTTACAGCAATATTGTTATGCCTGTTTAATACAGAGAAGTCTGCAATGCGGATAGCTCTGTTCTGATGCAGAGAAGCAGGCTTTTTTCCTTTAGTGGTGATCCGTGCATAACCCGCGGGCTCATTATCCGCATACACAACCAGCCATTGATTCGACATGCTGTTGACCTCATGAATAAGCGCCTGCCTGGTTAAATGCGCTGCGATATAACTGGTGATTATCTGCTCTTCGGGGAGGAATAAAAACTTTTCTTTTGCCGACTCCCGGGTCAGCATTAAAAGATCATCAATTCCCTGATCAGTTGCTACTGTAAATTTTGTGATGATAGCCATATCTTATTAAATGAAGACAGGCAAATGTAAGCGGCATTCCAGGCTGCATTCCGGTACACATTCTGTAATTATAACCAGTACAGATACTAACGAAACTTCAACCCGGCAAGCCTGATCGCTTTTATTCTTTCCGGTGAAAATTTATCTGCAAATACCAGCCTGAAATGTTTACTGAATGTTCCGGAGAATGAGAAAGTATATCCCGGCGTGAATCTTACCCCTACCTTCTCGCAATGCGCGTAAAAATGTTGCATATCGGTATCGTCGGGCATCCTGACCCATAGATTATAGCCGCCCGGTGGAACATGTACGGCCGTTTTATCAGGAAAATAATCTGATAGCAAACTGACAGCCAGGTAAGCGTTCCGGGCCAGCTGCATACGGAATGAACGAACATGCCGGTCATAACTGCTCCTGCTCAATAAACGGTTCACAGTTTCCTGGTATAATGGCGAAACCGTACTGCCCAGGGCAAACTTAATCTGTTCCGCGCGCTGCATGAATTTACCTGCAGCCAGCCAGCCGAGCCTGATGCCCGGCGCAAGTGTTTTTGCATAAGACGAATACGACAAGACGATGCCACTTTCATCAAAACTTTTTATTGTTGAAGGTCTCTCGCCTCGAAAATTAAGATCGCCATAAATATCATTCTCAATAACTGCTACATTGTACCGGAGCGCTACAGATAATAACTCCTGCTTTTGTTCGTCTGAAAGCAATGTCCCTGTCGGGTTATGAAAGTTCGGTGTTACAATTACAGCTTTAACGCTATTGTTTTGACATGCTTTCCTCAAAAAAGCAATATCAAAACCCTGCGATACACTCACCGGTATCTCAATTACTTTTAAACGGAGCACTCTTATTACTTCAAGTACTGAAAACACACAAGGACTTTCTACCGCAATGATATCTCCGGCATTACAAACAGAAGTCAACGCTATATATAGTGCCTGTAATGCACCATCGGTAATCATCAGTTCATCCGGGTCAATTATGGACTGATAGGCAGAAGCCCTTTGAATAATACGGTTCTTCAGCTCTGTTAAACCATTTGACGGATAATACCGCAACAGGCCAGCGCTTTGCTGCCGGATCACTTCCTGCATGGTCCGTAGCAGCAATTTGTGCGGTATTAAAAGATCGCCCGGAGCTGCAACATTAAATTCAGAAAACTTACGCCCAGATTTTAATGAAGTAGTCAATTCGAGATGTTTTTTGAAAACTGCATCCCTGACTACGGGACTGCGCTTAACCTTTTCAGACCGCTCCGGCCGGATTGGCTTGGCTGTAACATAATAACCTGATTTTGGAATGCTTTCCACCAATCCCCTCATCAGCAGGTAAGCATACCCATTTTGTACAGTACTGATGCTCAGCTGGTATTGCTCCTTTATTTCCCGTACGGACGGAAGCTTGTGCCCAGGCGCGAAGACCCCCTGCCTGATATTTTTTTCGATAATGGCGGTAAATATTTCAAATTTATAGACCTTCATATCTGTACTGCTTCTTTTCACATATCTGATACCTGTATTGCAAAATTAAGCAGTCGGCCCGGATTTTAATTTTGTAACTCACCGATCAAATGCAGTAAGCGTAGCCAGGGAACTGAAGATGCATTGTCAGAGAAACAGCTCCTTCACCTCATTCCAGAACTGATCGAGCAGGATGATCCTGGGTTTGAAGAAAGAAATGATTTCGGGCCAGTCAGCCTGTTTTAAAACATCTACATCTTTAATCTGAACCGAGATACTGCTTATAGGTGTACCATCGCTGTTGATGGCATTTTCTTCCCAGTTCCAGGCCTCGCCCAGTGTCTCGTGCAGCATTGATCTGACTTGTTCAAAACGGGCAAAATATTGTGCACGGAGTTCCGGGTCGGAATGTGTGATCTCTATTGCAACGGCGGCGAATGACCTTTCGGCTTTCAGTCTGAAATAAATATTCCGGATGCCTGTTTTATAGTTCGACCAGCTCACTTTATCTCCGCCTGCTGATGGAACGGGTTGCATATACTGGCCAAATCTTGTCCAGAAGGATTGTTTGATAGCAGAAGATTCTTCCCTGGTGTACATAATGGAAAGGTAAATGATAATTTGGTTGGTGAAAGTTGTTACTGGTCAGGCGAGCTCAGGTATTCGTAAGAATTTACTAATCAAATAAATCGACCAGTCTTTGCTGAGTCCCCTTCGAAAACATCGGCGGAGGCAGCGTAAGATCGGTATGGTTAACCAATAACCAAAAGATCCTACCAGTCTTTGCAGAGGCGCCTCTTTGGGTTCGGTACAGTTGTGGTCCGGCGACCAACAACGGCGGAAAGAATCTATAAACAGCTTTGGAATAGCGAGTGCCTGCTCGGAAGACATCAGCGAGAGAAAATAGTCTTCAATCGGCTGCCGGCAACCACATATTCCTGCTTGGATAAATAAAAAGAAATGTTCAACTTTACAGTGGTAAAGCTCTTACGAAGGATATAATTCAGCTTGGATTTCCGGATTGTTTGGACAGATTCTCTGACTCTAAAACATCTCTATATGGAAACCACTTCACCTTACAGGTATTCAATCCCCGTGAGGGGTATTATGGGCGGCTTGTTCGTTGGCATCGCTGCCACAATTCTCAATCTGATTTTTGATGTTATGTACCGCAAAATGACCGGCTATGAATTTGCCGAGTACATCAATATCAATTCCATCATTTTCTTTACAATTCCCACGCTGATCGTTGCAGGCATTGTGTATGGTATTCTCCGCGAATACGTCAGGAATGGTATGGTGATCTATATCGTGCTTTCTGTTGTGCTGACGATCATTGTAGCATTCATCCCGCTCGGTCCGCATATGCTCCCGACAGGAGCCCTGATGCCCCCCAGTGCAAGAGGACTTACGCTGGGTGTAGAGATCATTACCGGTGCAGCAGGTGCATTTGCGCTACCATATTTTGCCGAGCACCCCAAAATATGGATAAGCTGAGAATGGTGATCAGTTGTCGATCCGCTTTTTCTCATCGCTGTTTTCCTGTTCAATCTTCTTCCTGGCGAAAGTTTTGCCAAGGCTGAAATTGTAATTGAATGCCAGTGCAAAATTCCTTGTTTGTCTTTTCTGATAAAACTCTACATGTGTGCCGTTATAATCTGTTTTCTCCTGCTCACGTGCTGTATTGAGAAGGTCTGAAATATAAAAGCTGATGCGGCCTTTGTTGTTCAGGATCCTGCGCGACATACTGAAGTCAGTATAGATAAAATCAGATGCTTTGGAATTGGCTGTTACATAAGCTGATCTGTATTCGAGACCAATATTCAGTTCGGCTATTTTCTTCAGTATAAAATTCTGTGTTGATCTCAAGGAGTAGCTTGTCTGCTTAATCGAAAAATCCTGGTATTTATTGCTGGTACGGTAAAGCGAAAGATTACTGATGCTGTTCCACCAACTGAAGATCTTTGTATTGGCATTCAGCAGTAAGCCAGCTTCGGTACTGCTGTTAAAGTTCCGGTACTGTGTTTCAATAATATTATTGCCCAGCGGATTGGTTAGCTGCGCGATGATATGATCTGTTACCGAAAAATATATATCTGCCGACAGTCCATGCAGAAACTGGTAACCAGCCTGTATATTATGGGTATATTGTGGTAACAGATCCGGGTTGCCAGTGATAACTGTTACCTTATTGATCTGGAGCCGGTATGGATTCAGCTGGTTGAACCCGGGGCGCTGTAATCTCCGCGCATAGCTGAAATAGATCATACTGCCACCCTCTTCGTTAAGTGTCTGCGTTGCAAACAATGAAGGGAACCAACCGAAATAACTGCGTGAGAATTGCTGACCATCTGTAACCGAATGACCATGCGCATAGGTCTGCTCGGCCCGGAGTCCCGCGTGAACACTGGTTTTATTCCATGTTTTGCTCAGCGAAGCATAAGCCATCAGTAAGGTTTCATCGTAAATGAAATGATTGCTGGCAGACTGGTTCCTTACGGGTATATTATTAATGTAATCGTCTACAATCGTTTCATTATCTCTTTTAATAGCAGCATATTTGGCCCCCGCTTTGAATTCTGTTTTAGCCGGTAATACTTTGGTGAAGTCGGATTGTAATGTATAAATGGTGGTTATATTCGGTGTGCTGTTGGTATACCGTGCGTTTTGCTGTACATCACTGTATAATCCTTCAAATGCATTGATCTCCTCTTTTGTTCCTTTTGTATAGTCGCCGATGATCTTTAATCCGGAACCAAGGGAATCCAGCTTCAGTTTGTAAGTAATATTGACACCATTGTTCCCCGGCTTACGGAACCAGTCTGAATAATTAACACCTGTAACGATTGTGCCTCCGGTATGCTCTTCTATGTATGTGGTAAATACATTGGATAATCTGCTGTTGGTAAGCTGACTTTGCAGGGTAACGGACTGGTTATCCGAGATATCATATGCAGCGTTCAGGCGGTATAACTGACGCGTATTGCGGTTATGCCTGAAGCCGGAACCATGATAAGTATTCTTGTTCGCATAAAGAATATCATTGGTGCCGCTGGCGCTGTTTTTATCAAGCATTGCTGATGTGTTTCCGGACAGATAAAAGGCATTTCGTTTATAATCGAACGATATGCCACCGTTGATATAGGGCTCTTTCCCCTGCTGCCGGTATTGCGAAAAAATGCTGCCGGTCAGCCCGTCACGTCTTCCCTTTTTCAGAATGATATGAATGATGCCGCCGGAACCGGATGCTTCAAATTCTGCGGGCGGGTTCTGGATAATTTCTATACGGCTGATATCTTCCGATTTAAGGGTTCTCAGGTATTCTGCAAGTGCATCGCTATCCATGCGCTGCATTACATCGTTGATCATAACAGTTACCGACTGGTTGCCGTTGATGCGTATGCTGCCATCCTGCGATACCCATACACCGGGTGATCTTTCCAGTACATCAAGCCCCGATCCGGCACTTGCGAGAAAGCTGTTCTCGACGTTCACAATATAACGGTCCGCCTTTCTTGTTACCAGCGGTTTGGTTGCCGTAACTGTAACGTTGGCCAGCATATGTGCATCCTGCACTAATACGATCTTTGAGATACCTGTAGTGTCTGGATAAACAAAATGTTTGGTAAAAGGAAGATAACCTGCCAGCGTGCATTTCAGATCATAAGATTTTCCCTGTTCGGGCGAAGCTGATAAAATAAAATGACCGGCGCTGTCTGCGATGGACGCAGCTGCAAAACTGCTGTCCCTGAGCAATACCAGTGATGCATTTGCAAGGGGATTACCCTTATTGTCTGTAACAGTGCCTTTTAATTGCTGTTGTGCAATGGTATAAGCAGGAAAACAGAATAAGATCAGGCCAATGTATAAATAACGAAACGGTTGCTGCATAATGCCGGTTATACAAAATTGATAATGATGTTTAAAACGGAGGGCGTATAGACATACTCCCTCTTAACCCAATCAGCTTTATAGTATGAAAAGCGATTGATTAAAATTAGAGTTGAGAAAGAAGGTTGAAAAGAGGGATTGAGCGGTCTGCGGCTTCCGGTTAGTGACCGGTAACTTATTTACCCGATAGTTGTTTCAGCAACTGGTCTTTTTTGGAGCGTGATACATCGATAAGCGAACCATCGCTCATGAGCAGGCTGCCACCTTCGCCGCGGATGTATTTTTTGATTTCGTTCAGATTAACCAGGCTGGAATGATGCACGCGAAGGAAAGGATGTTCTTCAAGCATTTCAGCTATCTCTTTCAGCGTGCGGGAAATGGTAAGCTTCTGATTGTCTTTTAATGTAAGGATGGTGTAGTTGCTGCTGGAAGTACAGAAAAGGATATTGTTGATCGCGATCATTTGCAATCCTTCCATTGTAGGCAGTGCAATACGGTTCGATAATGTCCGCGGATGCTGAAGCTGCGCGAGTAAAATATCGAGCTGTTGCGGCAGCAGGCGGCTTTTTCTCGTGATATATTTTTCGACGGCTGTTTTGAGCTCATTCGGATCAACGGGTTTCAGCAGGTAATCCAGTGCACTGATGCGGATCGCTTTAATCGCATACTGATCATAACTGGTGGTGAAAATAAAATCGAAAGATACCGGTGTGAGCTTTTCCAGCAGGTCAAATCCGTTCATGTGCGGCATTTCTATATCGAGAAATACCAGGTCAGGTTTCATGCCCCGGATCGCTGTTAAACCTGCTTCAGCACTGTTGCAGATCTGTATGATCTCTGTTTCAGGGCAATACTTTTTGAGCAGGCTGGCCAGCAGCTCCGAAGCGTAAGGTTCATCATCAATGATTATTGTCCTGATCATCTGAGAATTGGTTTCGGATTTTTAAAATTACCACAGTGCCGGCAATATTCCCGTCTTTATCATGTACGTCGGCCATGCTGAAATCATCTGCACTGTATTTGCTGCCATTATAAAGCGCCAGCCTTTCCGCAGTGAGCTTAAGGCCGTAAGATCCCTGCTTTTCCTCTGCATGTGTTTTCATCGCCGCTGCCTTCTCCCTGCCGATCCCGTTATCTGTTATTTTACAGATAAGCGTATTCTTATACAGGGAAAAGTCAATGGTAAGTTTTCCTTTTCTGGACTGGTGAAGTAAGCCATGCCAGATGGCATTTTCGCAGAACGGCTGTAATAAAAGCGAAGGAACGGAGACCATCGATGGCTGGATACCGGCATCGTAATGGATATAGTAATCGAATGCATCTTTAAACCGCAGCTGTTCCATATCGAGATAAAGCTTCAGCATGCTCAGTTCTTCTTCAAGCGTAATAATACTTTTGCCTGAATGCGCAAGTACCTGTCGGATCAGCCTGGAAAACCTTGTCAGGTAATCTGAAGCCAGGTCTGTTTCGTTTTTGACAATAAAATGATTGATGGCGCTGAGGCAGTTAAAAATGAAGTGCGGATTCATCTGTGCCCGTAAAGCCTGCATTTCAAGTTCTGCAGAGCGGTGCTGCAATTGCAGTTTTTCATTTTTATGCCTTAACGCAATGATGAAAAAAATGGAAATGCCCAGTACTGAAATGATTGCAATGCTGCCGATCAGGAAATTACGCTGCTGTTTCAGGAAACGCAATTCATCCGCTCTTTTTTCAAGATCATTCTTTTGTTTGAATGTATAAAGATGCCCTTTGAACTGATCAGACGAAATGCTGTCTTTCAGCTGTTCATATTGTTTGTAATGTTCAAACGCGAGCGTGGTATTTCCTTGTGTGCTGTAGATTTTCGAGAGCAGGAAATGTGCATTCTGCCTGTGTTGCCGCGTGCCTTTCAGATCGCCATCGTGCAGTGCTTCCGTTGCAGTTTGCAGTGCTTCATCGAGGCGGTTCCGGTTATAGTATACATTGCTCAGGCCCAGCAGGGCAGACATTTTGTGATTGATATTCTTGGAGCTGTCCTTTGCATTCAAGTAAACGTCATGATAATAATAATATGCACTATCAAGCTGGTTTTTGAAAAGGAAATAATCCCCGAATTTCAGGTAGATCCTCATATTGCTCGGAGAGCCGTAGCGTGCGTTCCGGTAAAAGGACAAAGCAACGTCCGGTTGTTTCATCGCCATATAAAGATCCCCGAAGCGGGTATTCATTTCGCGGTAATCATAATTACCTCTTGAAGGGTGCAGTGCCGCGGCTTTTCTGAGAAGCTCAAGCGACATTGCATAGTCGCCGATATTTTTATAAAGAACACCCATCTGCACAATCGACAGCAGCATATTCTGCCTGTCGGATACGGTCTTATACAATTCCAGGGCTTCCGTTACAGCAGCAAAAGCTTTTTCATAATTTCCCAGTTCATCGTAGATATTGCTGAGCAGCCTTAATGATGTGGCAGTTTGCCAGGCCTGATCCTGTTTTCGCAGATAGTGTAGCGAAGACTCCATCGTGTCTGCGGCCTCTTTAAAAATGCCCTGGTACCAGATAGCCTGCCCCATGCCTTTCAGCGCACTGCCGATGTAGAAGTTGCTTCCCGTTTCATATGCATAGGAAAGCGCTTTCCTGTAAACGGACAAGGCTTCCTGTGCCCGGAATTCGGCCAGGTAATCACCTCCCTGTCTTGTATACCTGATGCATAGTTGCTCCGCATCCTGCGCTTTCAGCGGACAGAGATACCCGATCATCAAAAACAGCAACATCCAGGAACGCATCATCTGCAGGAGTTAAAAAATAAAACTATTCATTTAAGTACCGGTTCAGGATCTGAGTGAGCCGGTGGCGGTTTTGACTGAGTAAATAACGGCTTTTTGTGCCATTTTCCACCGGGATTATCCTGTGGATTCCATATCTTAGCAGTAATACAGGAAATGGTGTCTTCCTGACCCAACCGCTACAGAGCTGATGACGCCTGCAAATTGTAAACTGGCTTTGCCATCATCCTTTTTTGCAGGTATATGAAACAAATCAAAACAATCATCCCGGGCTTTTCAACTCTGAAGCACGCTGCACAATGGCTGTGTTATCTTCTTGTTTTGGCCATCCTCTCCGGTTCAATGGTTGCCTTATTCCTCTGGTTACTGGAACTGGCAACGGAATTCAGGTGGCAGCATGAGTGGCTATTGTTCCTTCTCCCCGTGGCAGGTGTTCTTATTTACCTGTTATATCGTTTTAAAGGAAAACGTTCCGAAAAGGGGAATGACCTGGTAATCGATGAAATTCACGAACCGGGTGGCGGCATTCCTGTTGGCATGACGCCTTTGATATTATTCTCTACAATCGTAACTCATCTTTTCGGTGGTTCTGCAGGGCGGGAAGGAACGGCGGTGCAAATGGGCGGCAGTCTTGCGGCACTCACCGGGAAATGGTTCAGGTTACCGGCAAACAAAGCCGGAACCCTGCTGATGGCAGGCATTGCTGCCGGGTTTGGAGCCGTATTCGGAACGCCGGTAGCCGGTGCAGTATTTGCGCTGGAAGTGTTGACGGTAGGGAAGCTCAGATACCAGGCTTTCATTCCCTGCATCATAGCAGCATTGCTGGCAGACCTGGTCTGTAATGCCTGGGGGATCTCACATGTACAATACCGCAATTATCTTTCCGAAGATTTGAATGCTGATGTTTTATTACGTTTTAACTGGCTGTTGTTTTTGAAAGTACTGCTGGGCGGGATCCTTTTCGGATTGGCTGCACGCTTGTTTGCAACGGGCTTACATACTTTCAAAAAGATGGTTTCAAAACTGCCCGTACGGGCAGGCTGGCTGGTGCCTTTTGCCGGCGGTTGCATCATTATCGGACTTTCTTACTGGTTGCAGACATCCGACTATCTGGGGCTTGGCGTATCATCAAAAACGGAAGCCGGGACTTCCATCATAAGCGCTTTCCGGCAAAACGGAGCAACAGACTGGAGCTGGTTCTGGAAAATCCTGTTTACGGTTATCACACTTGGCACAGGATTCAAGGGTGGAGAAGTAACACCGCTGTTTTTCATCGGTGCCACACTTGGTAATACCATCGCCGCACATACGGGAGCGCCGGCAGATCTTTTTGCAGCGCTCGGCTTTATCGCCGTTTTCGCGGGTGCAACCAACACGCCGATAGCTTGTACCCTCCTGGGCATCGAACTGTTCGGTCCGGCGTATGCGTTGTATTTTACAGTGGCCTGCTTTGCGGCTTATTATTCCAGCGGCCATAAAGGGATTTACAAATCGCAGCGTGTACCTGTTTCCAAGTTCGACAAATGGCGGCGTACAACAGATGGTTAAAATGTCCGTTATTGAAAATTGCGCAAGTTTCGGGTTATTTTACCGGTATGGCAGTGGTAGTTTTGTACTGTTATACCAATTGAATCATGAAAGCACAGCACCAGGCAGACTTCAGCCGTATCGAAGAAGCCATTGATTATATCAGGGCCAATTTCAAAGACCAGCCAGACCTCGATGAGATTGCAGGGAACAGTCATCTCAGCCCTTATCATTTCCAGCGGTTGTTTACTGCCTGGGCCGGCGTGAGTCCTAAAAAATTCCTGCAGTATATCAGTATTGATCATGCAAAGAAAATGCTGGCAGCGCAGGCATCACTCGCCGATGCTGCTTATGAGACCGGATTATCGGGCACGGGCAGGCTGCACGACCTGTTTATCAGCATTGAAGGGATGACGCCGGGTGAATATAAAAATGGTGGCGAAGGACTGGTTATTTCTTACAGTTATGCAGATACGGTTTTCGGAATGGTACTGGTGGCAGCTACATCTAAAGGTGTTTGTCATCTTGCTTTCTGCGAAGATGAGCAGGACGCGTTTCTTAGATTGAAACAACGTTTCCCCCGAGCCACTTACCGGCATACAAATGACGATCACCAGGCACGTGCTTTACAGATATTTTCGCGTGACTGGAGCAATATCGAAGCGATAAAGCTTCATGTAAAAGGAACAGGCTTCCAGCTGAAAGTCTGGGAATCCCTTTTGAAAATACCGGCCGGTCAACTGACCAGCTACGGTCAGCTTGCAGGAAAGCTCAATCAGCCGAACGCCGCAAGAGCAGTGGGAAGTGCTGTGGGCGATAATCCTGTTGCCTTTCTGATCCCCTGCCATCGGGTAATACAGGCTGGTGGCGCATTTGGCCAATATCACTGGGGCAGTAAACGTAAAACCGCAATGATCGGCTGGGAAGCCGCATTACTGGAAACAAATTCATAATTATGGACATGATACAGGAAAAACTGGAGTCTGTTGAATGGACTTCAGTTTCCGCACAGCTGCATGCGAATGGATATGCGCTTGTGCCGGCATTGCTGGATGCGGAAATATGCGATCAGATCAGTAATCAATATGATCAGCCGTCATTATACCGTAAAAAGATCAGCATGGAGCGATACCGTTTCGGGTTGGGGGAATACAAATATTTCAGCTACCCGCTTCCATTGTTGATACGGCAGGTCAGGACCTTTGTATATGAACGTCTTGTGTTTGTAGCCAACCAGTGGATGCAGCTGTTGAACATCGGCCAGGCTTACCCTGATACGCTTGATCAGTTGCATGAGGCCTGCGTTAAAAAAGGTCAGGACAAACCAACGGTATTAATCCTGAAATATGGCCCCGGGGGTTATAACACGATGCATCAGGATATATACGGCGATCTGTTTTTCCCGTTTCAGCTGGTCATTTTTCTGGATGAGCCGGGAATAGATTATACAGGTGGAGAATTTGTATTGACACAGCAGGTGCCAAGGGCACAGTCTAAAGCAATTGTTTTACAGCCGCGGAAAGGAGATGTGCTGATCTTTACCACTAATTTCAGGCCTGTGAAAAGTTCAAGAGGGTATTACAGGGCGAACATGAAACATGGCGTAAGCGTACTGCACAGCGGTCAGCGGCGTACATTGGGCATTATTTTTCATGATGCAACCAGCTGATGTATGATGCGGCACGATGAAATAAATGATAAATCGTTGCGAAGAGATATCCGGCGCTCTGTAATAACTACCGCAGGTAACCGCAGGTTGAAAATTTATGGTAAATTGAACTGCCGCTCCGGTAAAAAGATGAAGCGCCGGAACCGCGTGTTCTTTGCTTCAGTACATGAAGCGGAAGCAAACGGGTTCAGGCCTTGTGGTCATTGTATGCCGCTTGCCTATAAAGCATGGAAAGATGGAATTGTTTGAACAGGATCATACGGTAAACCTGCTGCCTTACGATGGCACGGTTAATTATTACGGCACCATCATGCCGCCAGAACAGGCTGCGGCCTATTATCAGAAACTGCTGCACGGGATCAGCTGGCAGAACGATGAAGCTTATATTTTCGGTAAGCATTTTATTACCAAAAGAAAAGTAGCCTGGTATGGAGACCGTAATTATCTCTACACCTATTCGAATGCAACAAAGCAGGCACTTGTATGGACGGAGGAATTGCTGCAGCTGAAGAAGCTGGCAGAACAGCTTACGTCCGGTTCGTTCAATTCATGCCTCTTGAACCTCTATCATGACGGATCGGAAGGTATGGCCTGGCATAGCGACGATGAGAAATCATTGGGTCGTAATACCACAATTGCTTCACTGAGCTTTGGCGCCGAAAGAAAGTTCTGCTTCAGGCATAAGCGTACCGGCGATACGGTATGCAGGGTGCTTGAAGCGGGCAGCCTGCTTGTTATGAAAGATGAAACGCAGACGAACTGGCTGCACAGGCTTCCGCCTACCACCAAAATTAAAACCCCAAGGATTAATCTCACTTTCAGAAGTATAGTTGAAACCAACTGAACTGTAACATATACCGGTAGCTGTAATTTTCAGTACATTGTATCATGCAAAACGAAAAGATATCAGCCAGGCAACTGCGCGCCATACTGGGAGGATCTGTTGGTAATCTTGTAGAATGGTATGATTGGTATGCGTATTCAGCTTTTGCCATTTATTTCTCTCCTTCCTTTTTTCCAAAGGGCGATGCAACTGCCCAGCTTTTAAATACAGCCGGCATTTTCGCGCTTGGCTTCCTCATGCGGCCGGTAGGCGGCTGGATTTTCGGACGCATTGCCGACAAGACCGGCAGAAAGAACGCTATGTTATATTCTGTTTTGCTGATGTCTGCCGGATCACTCATGATCGCCTGCACGCCCGGATATGCCTCGATAGGGATTGCTGCACCCGTTATCCTGCTGCTGGCAAGACTTCTGCAGGGATTGAGTGTTGGGGGTGAATATGGCGTGTCTGCTACTTACCTCAGCGAAATGGCCACACGCAACAGGCGTGGTTTCTATTCCAGTTTTCAGTATGTGACGCTGATCGGCGGGCAACTGATAGCTTTAGGCATCCAGCTGATCCTGCAGAAATTCTTACTCACAGACCAGGAACTGCATGAGTGGGGCTGGCGTATACCTTTTGCAATCGGTGCCGTCTTATCCATCATCGCATTATACCTGCGGAGCAGCCTGCATGAGACTGCTGCTTTTGAAGCAGAAAAGAAAACCAAGGCAAGAGGCACTATCCGTATGCTGCTGAGTCACCCACGTGCGGTGCTGACCGTAATCGGTCTTACACTTGGCGGCACCCTTGCGTTTTATACCTATACAACATACATGCAGAAGTTCCTCGTCAATACAGTACATCTTCCGAAAGAGACAGCTACCGTGCTGTCTTTTTGTTCCCTCCTGATCTTCGCCATCATGCAGCCTTTGTTCGGGTTACTATCGGACAGGATCGGTAGAAAACCATTGCTGATCGGTTTCGGGATAACAGGCACCCTGTTCACCGTTCCCATGCTGACGGCATTGAGCCAGGCAACAACCGCAGGCGCCGCGTTTGTATTGCTGCTGCTTGCGCTCTTGATCGTAAGTGGATATACAAGTATCAATGCAGTTGTGAAAGCAGAATTGTTTCCTGCTGAGATCAGGGCTTTGGGTGTTGGTCTTCCCTATGCGGTTACAGTTGCCATATTCGGTGGTACTGCAGAATACATTGCATTATGGTTTAAGGATGCAGGACATGAAACTTATTTTTACTGGTATATCACAGCATGTATCGCTGTTTCGCTTTTTGTATACCTGGGTATGAGAGATACAAAAACACATTCGAGTTTAAACGAAGACGCGCTTTCCGCAACGCGAGGCCAGCTATAATATTAAATCCTTGTTACGTCAATCTTATGTAATTGTTACCAGCGCCTGATTCACGGTTATAAGGCCGTTGTTAACCGATTTGCGCTGTGTGAAAATTACGGGAATGCAGATATTTGCGGCACAACATAGTTCCATGAACAATATCGGTGAAGGTGGATTATTTCAATACCTGTGCAACAAGGGAATTCCGGTAAAGGGTAAGGTTACGAATGTACTGCTGAAGAAAGGCGCACAGCTTTACGGGCCGCCGCAACGGTTCACGAATATTTATGAAATTATATCCGGTGCGGTAAAAGTAGGGCGTTTGTCGCCCAAAGGCGAAGAGCGGATTTATGAGATCCTTGCACCGGGCGAATTTTTCGGGAATCTCGCTGTTCTGGGGGACGATTTCTGCGAATTCTGCAAAACAATGTCTGCAACAGAAGTCAGGTCCTACGACCTGCCTTTTTTCAAACACCTGATCACACACGATCCGGTAGTGGCGGCCTGGTTTTATCCCAAGATCGTTTACCGGTGGAATAAAACAGAAACACTTCTCGCTTATATACGTTCATTCGAACCACGTGAGCGGATACAATTATTATATACGGATCTCCGTAAACAGATCTTCACTGCCGATAACCGACTTGTTTACCTGAATAAATTATTGTCATATACAGATATGGCAGACCTCACTGCAACCACCCGTCAACTTGTTGCAGATACCATGAAAACAGCGGATAAAAATATGATGATTTCCTCCGCCGGAATGATCGGATAATTCAGTTTTAATATTATCAATAATTCTATGTAATCCTTATGTACAAAGGATTGTGCGAATATAACAGGCGCAATGTCAGATTTTAACACCGGTAATGTTAACGTAACTATTTGGTGATTTTCTGAAAACGTATGTTGGCTTGGGGCAGGTATACATTTGCAGCGTTATCTGCAACCCGCATTGTTTAATGCAACTCCTCAAAAACAACATGCTTATGAAAAGCAAACTTTTTGCTGTACTTTCCTCATTGCTGTTATCATCATTAGCCTCAGACTCAAAGGCGCAGAACAGTAACAATGAAAAAAGACTGGCCAGGTACGTGGTATTGATCAGCATTGATGGCTTAAGGCCGGAATTTTATCTCGATCAGTCGTGGCCTGCACCTAACCTGCAATATCTCAAAAACAACGGTGCGCATGCCAAAGGTGTCCGCGGCGTATTTCCCACAGTAACCTATCCGTCACATACAACCGTGATAACAGGGGCATTTCCCGCGAAACACGGTATTTATTATAACACGATCTTTTCTGATTCGGGATCAACCAATACCTGGTATCGCGAAGCAGAACTGATCAAAACACCAACACTCTGGGATGTAGTGAAAACAGCAGGTCTTACTTCTGCCTGTATTTCATGGCCGGTATCAGTTGGTGCACCGGTTGATTACAATGTGCCCGAAGCCTGGGTGAATAACGGTAATTCGATCAATCCGCATGTTACACCAGCAGGCCTTTTTGAAGAGATTCAGCAGGAAGCCACAGGTAAGCTTACTTATGATAAGATGAACCTGAATAACCTGGCGATAGATGAGAACCTGAGCCGCATTGCTTCTTACCTGATCAAAAAATACAAACCCAACTTCACCACACTGCATATTGTTTGCGTAGATCATGCAGAACACAGCGTGGGAAGAGAAGGTGAAGAAGTAAAGAAAGCACTTGCTTCAGCAGACCATGCGGTAAGCAATATCCTCGAAGCGATCACAGCTGCGGGTATAAAAGACAGCACTGCCATCATCATCACCGGTGATCACGGATTTGTAGATGTGAATACAAGTTTTTCCCCTAATGTACTGCTGGCACAGCGCGGATTGATGAGCACAGGCGCAAGGGGCGAATGGAAAGCAATGTTCCACAGCGCCGGCGGTTCTGCTTTTCTCCATCTCAAAAACAGGAACGACCAGAGAACACTTGCAGCTGTTAAAAACATGCTCGACAGTTTGCCTGCATCCGTAAAAAAACTCTTCCGTATAGTGGAACGTGCCGAGCTCGATAAGATCGGCGCAGATCCAAACGCAGCGCTGGCGATAGCTCCTGTAGAAGGTGTGTCCGTATCCGGCAGTGCCGGCGGCGAACTGGTTCGTGCGGGCCGTGGCGGAACACATGGTTATTTCCCCGAATTCTCCAATATCGAAACCGGCTTTGTTGCTTTCGGCGCCGGAATCAACAACGGTGCCGTTGTGCCCAAAATGGGACTTGAAGATATCGCGCCTGTGATCGCCAGACTGCTGGCCTTGCCGTTCAAGGCACCTGATGGCATTTTATTGCCGGGCATCATAAAACAGCCACAGGGAAACAGGGAGCAAAGAGCTGTGATCAACGGAAATATCAACGCCCGGCCTGCAGATCAATAACCCGTTATAAAATCCAATATCTGTTATCCCTGATTGTAATTTTTTTTAAATAGAAACGCTCAATTTATGCGAAACACAAAAAAACTGCTTTACCTGCTTTTCATGTTTTTGCTGCCCTTTGCAGTGGAAGCGCAGGTTACAACCAGTGCTATGACCGGCACTGTAAAATCCCCTGACGGAAAAGGCCTGGAAGGCGCTACCGTTACGGTAACACACCAGCCTTCCGGTACCCGGTATGTGAATGTAACGCGTAAGAACGGTGCATTCGCGATGAACGGACTGCGTGTTGGCGGGCCTTACTCTGTACTGATCGAGTATGTGGGTTTTACAACACAAACGGTAGATGGTATCCAGGTGACACTCGGAGATCCTTATGATCTTAACGTAACACTGGCAGAGAAAAATTCAAGTGAGCTTACGGGGGTTGTCGTTAAATCGATGCTGAGGAAAAGCTCCGGTACGGAAAAAAGCGGTGCTTCTACTGTGATCGATTCGCGCCAGCTGGCCACCCTGCCCACTTTCTCAAGAAGTATCACAGATTTTACCAAGCTGACCCCACAATCGAACGGAGGTACTTCTTTCGCAGGAAGAAGCGGATACTACAATAACCTGAAGGTAGATGGCGCCAACCTGAACAATACTTTCGGCCTTAGTACCGATCCTTTACCGGGTGGTGGTGCGGAACCGATTTCTCTCGATGCATTCGATGAGATCACTGTAAATATTGCTCCTGTTGACGTAAGACAATCCGGCTTTACCGGTGCGGGTATTAATGCCGTTACCAAAAGCGGTACCAATGAATTCCGTGGTACGGCGTTCACTTTTTACAGGGACCAGTCTTTCAACGGAAGACGTTCAGGCGACAATATCCTGCCTCCTGCAGCCACATCTTCATCCAAACAATCATTCGGTTTCAGCCTTGGCGGACCGATCATCAGGAATAAACTGTTCTTCTTCGTGAATGGTGAGTATGAAGTGAACTCAGGTTCAAGGATCACCAACTGGGTGCCATTGGGAAGTACTGTTGTAGGAAGCCAGTCTTCCACGCCGCTCGATTCAATGGCTAAATTATCCAAACACCTGAAAGATGTGTATGGATATGAAACAGGCGCATACGAGAATTATCCTTCTGCAAAAAAGGATAACTACAAGTATATCATGAAGCTCGACTGGAACATTAATACACATCACAAGTTAACTGCCAAATACCAGGATTTCGTAAGTAACGAAGAGCCTTCTTCCATTAACGGGTCTTCCATTATCGGTGGTGGTGGTTTCTTCATCCCGGGTAATACTTCACTGTTATCGAGCCTGCCTAACGGACGTCTCGGCAACCGTTCCATGGTATTTGCCAACTCTGTATATGGGTTCAAGCATATCGTTCGTTCAGGTACACTGGAGCTCAACAGTAACTATCGCAATATGTCTAACAACCTGTTGTTCACTGTAAGCCGTATCAGGGATACACGCGTAACACAAAGTGCAGATTTTCCTTTTGTGGAAATCTTCGATGGTACAACTACAGCGCATAACTATATGAGTTTCGGATATGAACCATACAGCTACAACAACGATGTTGTTAACAATGTATGGAACATTACCAACAACTTTACTTACTATGCAGGAAAGCACACACTTACAGCAGGTATCAGCTACGAGAACAATAAAGTAGGCAACATGTTCATGCCTGGTGCGCAGAGTTATTATGTGTACAATTCGCTCAATGATTTCATCACACAGAAATCACCGCTGTACTTCTCTTATGCCTATTCAATGGTTCCAGGTAAAAAAGCGGTTTATTCTGCAGAACTTACCTACGGACAGGCATCTTTCTACGTACAGGATGAGATCAAAGTGAATCCGAAACTGAAGATCACCCTGGGTATCCGGGCTGAAAGACCTGTATATGTAGAGAAAGCGCTCGAGAATCCGGCGATCACAGCACTTACTTTTCCTGACAAAAACGGTAACCCGGCGCATTACAATGGTCAATGGCCAACTGCGCGTGTGAACATGTCTCCAAGGATCGGTGTAAGATGGGATGTGAAAGGTGATAAGTCGCTCATAGTAAGAGGTAGTACCGGTATTTTCGCAGGTATGGCGCCGTTTGTATGGCTCACCAATATGCCTACCAACTCAGGTATGTACCAGAACAGCGTAGCGTTACGGAACTCGAATCCCGATGAAGCTGCGATCCTGAACAACATTACTTTCAAACCACAGGTAGATGCTTATGCAAGCCTGTTCCCGCCGGTAGCCGGCGCTTCTATTCCAAGCAACATCGTGCTGGTTGACAAGAATTTCAAATTCCCGCAGATCTTCCGTACGGATTTCGCGATCGATAAAAACCTGGGCGATGGTTTTAACCTGACCCTCGAAGGTCTGATCACCAAAGACATCAATGCCATCCGCATGCGTAACGCCAACCTGAAAGATCCTACAGGTGTGGCAAGCGGACCTGATAACAGGCCGCGTTATACTTCAACTGCACCTGCTGATCGTTCTATTTATCCTGGTATCAGCAGTGCGGTAGTGGTTGAGAATACCAGCAAGGGTTATTCAATGGCATTCACTGCACAACTTTCAAAATCATTCTCCAAAGGATTTTACGGATCGCTCGCGTATACACATACACGCGCAAAAGACATATCCGGCAACTCGGGTTCACAGGCTTACTCCATCTGGAACTCAAATGCTACCGTAGGAACATCGAACGAGATGGAACTGTATAATTCTTCTGCCGCATCAAGGCACCGTGTGGTAAGCATCCTGTCTTACAGGCTTGAATATTTGAACCATGGTGCAACCACACTGTCGCTGATCTACCAGGGTTCACCAGGCGGTAACATCACTTACAGGGTGAACGGTGATATGAATGGTGACGGTAACAACCAGGACCTGATGTACGTTCCTGTAAAAGCTACAGACCTCACATTCGAGCCTTATTCTGTAACGGTTAACGGGCTCACGTTCAACTATACAGCCGAACAGCAGGCTGCAGCGCTGGAGTCTTTCATCAACAAATCCCCGTACCTGAGCAAACGCCGTGGTCAGTATGCAGAGCGTAACGGAGGTGTATCTCCATGGTCGAATGACCTTACTGCACGGATCATGCAGGAAGTATTCATCAAAGCCGGCAACCGGAAGCACACTTTACAGATCACTGCAGATTTCAACAACTTTGCCAACCTGCTGAACAGGTACTGGCCTGGCGGAAGAACCACCACCACCACACAGCCGCTGGCATTCCGCAGCTTCAACACAGCTGGTGTTCCGGTTTACCGTATGCAGCAGACCAACGGTGTTTTATATACTGATCCATTCCAGACCGTTACCGGCTCCGGCGGAACCTGGTCAATGCAGTTAGGCGTTCGTTATATCTTTTAACCCAACATCATTTTAATATGAAAAAGAAAGTTTGTTTCTCTGCTTTGCTGATTGGTGTTCTGCTCAGCTCATGCACCAAGAACAATGATTTTATCAAGACAGAACTGGAAAAAGCATTGCCTTCCATCGAGCTTACAAGTCTCGGTCTGATGTTGCAGACAGGGCCTTTTGCGCAAACAGACGTTATCCAGGTTACCTTCGGTGGCGCCGTTACCCAATCAGAGGCAGGTACTTTCGATATCGCATGGTATGATGCGCCTTCTTCAGGTACAGCTAAACTGGTAGACAGCGTTCACTTCAATTCCTGGACAGAAACTGCTGCCACTTCAAACGCCAATAATGCGATTGCAACCACCAGTATTCCCACTTCATACCCGAATACGACAGCCTTTGCCGGTAACCTGCTGCTGAAGCTTACCAAGCTTCCTGCCGGTAACAAGTCGTACACCTTACGTGCCTATGCCCGTACCAAAGACAATAAAATGGCTGCCGTTTCGGTGTCTAAGCTGATTACGATTAAATAAGAAACACTAACTTGAACCTGTTGATATTAACAGGTTCAAGTTATTAAATGAAAGTTATGCGTATCTCAAAGATCTTTTTCCTGCCCTTGCTGGCATTACTGGTTTCAATAACAGTCACTGCACAACGGTCGGAATACTTGTTACAGTTTAAGAACGGGACAGAACTGCAGCAATTTCTGACATACTCCCCAAAAAGAATTCCGTTGATCAGTGCACACAGGGGTGGTCCTGTAAAAGGCTTTCCGGAAAATGCACTCGAAACATTTGCCAATACCATTACTGTACATCCGGCCATTATTGAATGTGATATCACGTTAAGCAAAGATTCGGTGCTGGTATTGATGCACGATGACAAACTCGACAGAACCTCAACCGGTACAGGTGTTATCAAAGAACAGCCTTATGCAGAGCTGGAAAAGTTATACCTGAAGGACAATGAAGGAACGGTAACGAGTTATAAAATTCCGAAACTGGATGATGTGCTGGCCTGGGGTAAGAACAAAGTGATCTTTACCCTCGATGTAAAAAGAGGCGTGCCCTATGCACGTGTGATCGAAGCGATCCGCCGTACGAAAACGGAAAGCTGTTCTGTAATCATTACTTATAATGCAACGCAGGCGGCGGAGGTGGCGAAACTGGCTCCCGATCTGATGATCTCCGTAACTGTGCAGAACAAGGAAGACCTGCAGCGTTTATACGACAATGGTGTTCCATATAACCGCATGCTGGCTTTTGTAGGCGTGCGCGAAGCAGATCCGGCATTGTATGAATTATTGCATGAACACAAGATCCAGTGCATCCTCGGAACATTGGGCAACCTCGACAGGCAAGCAGAAGCCCGGGGCGATCGTTTGTATTATGATATGATCACAAGAGGTGCTGATATCCTTTCTGCAGACAGAACACGGGAGGCAGATGCGATGGTAAATCAATACCGGGAAGACAATAAACTGACCAGCCCGCATATCGTGAAACGTCCTTTAAGGAATGTGCAGTGAGGGCGAAGTGATGGGAAGAATAAGGAACACGCACATGGCCGGAATACAATTTAAAACACAAAGAAAAACAGGGATGAAAAAATATAAAGGCAGCATTTTATTAATGCTGATGCTGGGCATAGCCGTAGGAAACCTGCAGGCGCAGGCTCAGCCGGATACTGCGCAAAAGATCGTTGCAGGAAGGAAAAATACAAGCGTGCAACAATTGAAACCCTATGTGATCCTCATTTCGGCCGATGGATTCAGGCATGATTACGCTGAAAAATATAATGCTGAAAACCTGCTGCGCTTATCCTCGGAAGGAGTGCGGGCAACAGCTATGATACCGGGTTATCCGTCGGTTACTTTTCCCAATCATTATTCCATTGCAACAGGGCTGTATCCTGCACACCACGGGCTGGTAAACAACACTTTCTACGATGCAGCCAAAGGCGGTAATTATTCAATGGGCGACAAAGTAAAAGTGGGCGATGGCAGCTGGTACGGCGGAACACCATTATGGGTACTGGCAGAGCAACAACAGCTGCTGAGCGCAAGTATGTTCTGGGTAGGGTCTGAGGCTGCAGTTAAGAATGTACGGCCTACTTATTATTACAACTTCAACGACAGGATGCCTGTTGCCGACAGGATCTCTGCCGTAAAGAACTGGCTGCAGCTTCCGGAAGAAGATCGTCCGCACCTGATTACTTTTTACCTGTCGGAGCCGGATCATGCAGGGCACCGTTACGGACCGGACGCGCCACAAACAGCCAGTGCCGTAAAAACGGTTGATTCCATCATCAATGTATTAACAGCAGCTGTTGCGTCAACCGGACTTCCCGTGAATTTTATTTTCCTGGCGGATCACGGAATGACAGCCGTTGATACGCTGAATCCGATACCGATGCCGGCAGCGATCGATCCGTCGAAATTTATCATTCCTTCATCGGGAACAACACTGGTACTGCACGCGAAGGATAAAGCAGATATACAGCCAACCTATGAAAAGCTGAAGAGCGAAGAAAAAGATTATAAGGTCTATCTGCGTAGTAATATGCCGGCCAACCTGCATTACAGCGATAAAGACGATAGTCTGAACCGCATCGGGGATATCCTGCTGCTGCCCGAATGGCCAAAAGTATTTTCAGCACGTAAGCCCGGCGCAGGATACCATGGTTTTGATCCTTATACGGTGAAAGACATGCAGGCGACTTTTATGGCCTGGGGGCCAGCATTTAAGAAAGGTGTACAGGCAGGTACCTTTGAAAATGTAAACGTTTACCCGCTGATCGCCAGGATCCTAGGACTGAATTACAACGAAAGCAGCATCGACGGTAAAATAGCAGTATTAAAGGGTATATTGAAATAAGCAGATAACATGAAACAGATACTTGCAATGTTTCTGATTGCGGGCAGTGTCATCACTGCAGTACAGGCACAGAAACTGACAACATACAGGCCCGGAATGGTGTTCCCGGCAGATTATGCACCGGCAAAGGATACACTGGTGGTGATGGCTTACAATACGGAGAATTTCACCGACACCAAAGACAATCCATATATCTCCAACAGGATGGAAGATGATGCAGCCAAAGCAATGGAAGGCCGGGAAGCACTGCTGGCAAAAGCCCTCAAGGCAGCGAATGCAGATATTGTGATGATCGCGGAATTCGAGACCGTTGCTTACCTGAGAGAGATCAACCAGAAGTACGATCTGGGGTACAAGTTCTTTGCTTCTTCAGAAAGCCAGACCTGGTACCAGAATACAATGCTGATGAGCAAAGTGCCGATCGGAACATTCCGTACCTACAATGCTGTTTATTCACCGGTAGAAGGAGAAACAGATAAGAATGGCATGCCGCTTACGCAGACCAACATCAATTCAAGAATGTGGATCGCAGAAGTATGGCCGGCGGCAGACCGTAAATTGTATCTCTGTGGCGTACACCTGAAAGCAGGCCGTAATAAAAGTGATACGGCAACACGTGCAGGCCAGTTCCACCTCTTAAAGGGCGAATTCGACCGCATTCTGAAAGAAGACAAACATGCAGCTATACTGATGGCCGGTGATTTCAATGCAACCCCGGAAAGCGCCGAGTTCCGCATTATGCAGGAAGGAAATAAAAAGAGCAGGCTGATAGATCCGCTGGCAGGAACAGAAGTATATTCTCATCCTGCAAAAGCACCACGCTGGCGGATCGACCATGTCCTGTATAATCAGAATCTTAAATCCAGGATCGTTCCTGGCAGCACAGGACCTGTTTACCTGTTGAGCAGGGAAGAAATGGAGAAACTGAGTGACCATTTGCCTGTGATAACAAAAATACTGGTACGTTAAAACAGGTTGAGTTATGGTGCCGGCAGGAAACTGCCGGTTTTTTTATGCGCTGTCTCACCAAAAGGATAGAATGCAATCCTTTCCCATTTTCCTTTGCTGAAATGAAAACAATCTAACCCTGTTGCCAGTATCGTAAAAGGAACAAAACCAGCCGCCAGTTTTTTGTGTGTTAATGATGCTTTAAAGGCGGTGACCTTATTCTGGATCGTGATATGTGGTTTCAATGGCTTCTGATCTTTAGCGCAGGTCCATTTTTCCAAAGCGTGCTGAAGGCCTGAATGAAACTCCTGTAGTTGCGGGGAATCGATAGTAAATGCCACACCTTTCTTCCATAATACAATTCCCGTTACTGCAAGCTCCATTGCCTGTTGCATGACGGCGGCGGATAAGATCGAGTGAATCTCCTTTTCGTCAGAAGGTAGCCTGTGAAATAATGTAAGGTGCGCGTTGAGCAGGTTGGCATGGGCCGGGTAATGGATATTGCGTAATTCGGTAAAATAGCTGGCTGCATCAGGAGAAATCCCAAGGGTGATGATCAATGGAGGAACTGTAGCCATATTATTCAGCGGTTCAGGTAAACAGGTCGTGCAGTGTTTCAGCAATCACGGGTAAAATTCCCGGTTGTACAGCATGAATTTGTTCCATATTTTCAGGACTGACCACTGCCCTGTAATTCCGTTCTTCATCGGCTTCAAAAACGATCACAACGTCATTAACGGTGATCCGGAAATAATTGGTAAAGCCGGTTGTGTGCATGGTTGCAGGCAATAACATTTCCAGGCCATTGTACCAGATAGGCAATTCAAAATCTTCGGGCATTTGGGAAGAGAGGTTAAAATAGCTATAAATAATGCGGTAAGATAGAAACAATTGTTGCATTTTCGTTTGTTTGCAATTACATAAATCCGATTGACGATGCATATGGAAATCATACTTTACTGTGCCGGAGCTTTTCTGGGTGGCATACTGGTGATGTGGCTGATCAGTATTTCCGCTTCACGCACAAAACAGGCGGAACTGGCTGAACAAAAAGAAAAACTGGTGGCTCTGGAAACCGAGAACCGGTTGCTGGATACGGAACGCGGGAAATTATCAACTGCTTTAAGTACAACGCAGGAGCAGCTGGCCATTACGGGTAAAGCCTGCTCAAAGGCCGAGACACTGGTGCAGCAGCTTGAAATATCGCTCGGCGAGATAAAGGACAATCTTCGCCAGGAAAAAGAAAAGCACTGGCAGACACAGCAGGAATCGGTGCGGCTGCAGAATAATAACCACCGGCTCGGCGCAGAACTTAAGGCAAAGGAAGAGCAACTGGTGGCACAGAAACAACAGCTGGAAGAGATCGGCAGCAAATTCACCAGAGAATTTCAGGTGCTGGCACAGCAGGTACTCGAGGAAAAGACAGAAAGTTTTCACAAACTGCAGGAAAAGAATATGACTACGATACTGCATCCGCTGAAAGAAAACATCGAACAATTCAAAACCGCATTTGAAACAAGATATAACCGCGAGTCGGAAGAAAGGATCAGTTTACGTGAACAGATCAGGTACATGATGGAGCTGAACAATACGCTCTCCACACAGGCGAATGACCTCACCAACGCACTGCGTGGCCAGGTGAAACAACAGGGCAACTGGGGTGAAATGATACTCGAAAGCATCCTGGAATATGCCGACCTGCAGAAGGGGATCCACTATTTTCCGCAGGAAGCCAGTTATGGCGAATCGGGGCAATTACTTCAGCCCGATATTATTGTACGTTACCCCGACCAGCGGGCTATTGTGATTGATTCCAAAGTATCGCTTGTGCATTATGAGCAATACATCACCGCAGAGCATGACCAGCAGAAAGTCGCGATGGATCTGTTGCTGAATTCCGTTTACCGTCATATCGATAATCTCAGCGGCAAACGTTACCAGGATGCAGTTGGCGCGCTTGACTTTGTAATGCTTTTTGTTCCGGTGGAAGGAGCATATATCACCATCATGCAGGCCGACCGGCAATTGTGGCAGTATGCGTACAAAAAAAGAGTATTACTGACAAGCCCCACCAACCTGATCGCAGCCATGAAGCTGGTGTACGACCTCTGGAAAAGAGATGGTATTAACCAGGAAGCACAGCAGATCGCAGAAAGAGCAGTGAAAATCTATGAAAAGCTGGCAGCTTTTGTGGAAGATTTCGAAAAAGTAGGGACACAGCTCGATAAAGCCACCCTTACATTCAGTGATGCACGCAAAAAATTACATACGGGCAGGGGTAATGTGATCAGCCAGGCACTGCAGATGAAACAGAAAGTACATCATACCAAACCCAACCGCGACCTGCCGCCGGAATTATCAGATGAAGCTATGGCCGCAGAACAGGATGGAGAAGAAATATAAGGGAGCCCTGTAAAAACAGCGCTCCCGGAGCTTATGCTTGTCTTGCAATCCATATCTCCCCCTTCTTGAATTCTTTTCCGGATTCATTGCTGATCATAGGATATCGTCATCTGTATTATACCTCAAATATCTTTTTCAGCGAGACAGCTGCAATACCCGCTGGCGGGTATATCGGGAAGTGCCCGGATACGTTTTTTTTTAATATTTACCGGGTTCAGCGGTTATTACCCGGTTCATCATTTTGAGTTCTTCTTTTAAGAAAGGATCATTACATTCGGCTGATGAAAACTAGAGAAACCTCCAACCGCCTTGGTCATTTCAGGAATATGACCCGGTTATTCATTGTTACGATGAGCCTTACGGGCAGCGTGGCAATGGCTCAGACGAAAGATCCGGTGATCGACAAGATCGTAGCCGAAGCCACCACCAATTCACAGCTGGAAAAGCTGGCACACGAACTGATCGACGGTATTGGCCCGCGCCTGGTGGGTACGCCGCAGATGAAGCAGGCGAACGATTGGGCTGTAGCCAAATACAAAAGCTGGGGTATCAGCGCCAAAAATGAGAAATGGGGCGATTGGAAAGGCTGGGAAAGAGGTGTTTCGCATATCGATATGGTTTATCCCCGTGTAAAATCACTGGAAGGTATGCAGCTTGCATGGAGCCCTTCAACCAACGGGAAAACCATTACTGCTGAAATGATCATCCTTGCTGATGTGGAAGATTCAGTAGCATTCGCAAAATGGCTGCCTTCCGTAAAAGGAAAATTCGTTATGATCTCTATGGCTCAGCCAACCGGCCGCCCGGATTACAACTGGCAGGAGTTCGCAACCAAAGAGTCTTTCGATAAAATGAGGAAAGAGCGTGCGCAGACAACAGAAGCATGGCGTAAACGTATGAGCAAAACCGGCTATACTGCCAAAACACTGCCTGTTGCGCTTGAAAAAGCAGGAGCTGCAGGTGTGGTAATGTCGAACTGGTCATCAGGTTTCGGCGTTAACAAGATCTTCAGTGCATATACCACCAAAATCCCTACCATTGATATCGGTCTGGAAGATTACGGTCTGCTGTTCAGACTTACTGAATCAGGTACCAAACCAAAAATTGCGGTAAGGACCGATTCAAAAGATAATGGCGTTGTTCCTGTATTCAACACCATCGGCGAGATCAGGGGAACTGAAAAACCAGAAGAATATGTAATGCTGTCTGCACACTTCGATTCGTGGGATGGCGGAACCGGCGCAACCGATAACGGAACCGGCACACTGACCATGATGGAAGCGATGCGTATCCTGAAACTGGTATATCCTAATCCTAAAAGGACAATCCTTGTAGGTCACTGGGGAAGTGAAGAACAGGGACTGAATGGTTCAAGGGCATTCGTGGAAGATCATCCTGAAATTGTACAAAACTTACAGGCCTTGTTCAACCAGGATAACGGAACCGGAAGGATCGTGAATGTTTCAGGTCAGGGCTTTAAAGATGCAGGAACCTATCTTACGCGCTGGATGGCGAAACTGCCGGATAGCCTGCGTTTGAGGATCAGGTCAAGCTTCCCAGGTTCACCGGGCGGCGGCGGATCCGATTTCGCATCATTCGTAGCAGCTGGAGCACCAGGATTCTCACTCAGCTCACTGGGCTGGTCTTATTCCAACTATACCTGGCATACCAACCGCGATACCTACGACAAGATCGTGTTCGATGATCTGCGCGACAATGCGATTGTAGCAGCGATCATGGCTTATATGGCCAGCGAAGATCCTGAGCGTACTTCACGCGAGAAAGCACCTTTACAGGTAAATCCTCGTACCGGACAACCAGGCACATGGCCTGCCGTTGTAAAACCGATCCGCAAAGGACCAGTTAACTAAACAGCTGATTTCCGGCAATATAACAAGCCCCGTTCACCATAGCTTCAGCAAGGTGAACGGGGCTTTTGTTTTCAATAAAAAAAGGGGAGTATAGAAATACCCCCCGGACACTAGTATGAGAAGATTTTTCACTTCCCGCCACAAATTTATAAGATAATATTTTGTTCGTACGAATATTTTCCTACCTTTAGTTCATGAAGAAGGAAAATCATACTGCCGAACCCACCAAATCCGAACTGGAGATACTGCAGGTACTCTGGGAGAACGGACCGTCTACCGTTCGTTTTGTGAACGACAAACTGAACGAAGAGAAAAGAAGCGTACAGTACACTTCAACCCTGAAGCTGATGCAGATCATGGTTGAAAAAGCATTACTGAACCGCGACGAGTCGCAAATGAAGCATGTGTACAGTGCTGCGGCCGAAGAGCAGCAGACGAAGGGCGCACTGCTGGACCGCTTTGTAGATACCCTGTACAAAGGCTCGGCAAGCAGCCTGCTGATGCAGTTGCTGGGTAACCGAAAAACATCCAAGAAAGAGCTGGAGGAAATGCGTGCGTTGCTGAATAAGATCGAAAAAAAATAAGATCACCACAAAATACCCTTTATGATACAGGTACTGTTCTCCAAGGAACTGACATCCGCTATCTGCTGGACCCTGGTTCATTCCCTCTGGCAGGGATTGATACTGGCGCTTGTAACCGGCGTGACCATGATCGCCACCCGTAAATCGGAAGCCCGTAAAAGATACCGGCTGCTGGTGGCTTTGTTCATGGTTTTTGTGACCGTGAGCATTGCAACTTTCTTTATGGAATGGCAGCACGCTACTGCACTTGCAGAACAGCAGATTCCTGCAGCAGCTGGTTACAGCAGTACAGACAACGCTGTGATCGTACAGGTTGTAACGGATGATAATACTGCCACGTATAACCAGCAACTGATCAGCAGGATGAAAGATTACCTTGATAACAACGCTTCACTGATCGTGACCCTCTGGATGATCATTTTCCTTGCGAGGTTTGTACAATTCACCGGTGAACTGGTCTACGTACAGAGGCTCAAACACCATAGGGTTGTGCCGGTTTCAGGGTACTGGCGCCGCAAGCTTGCATTACTTGCAGAGAAACTGGATCTCGGTAAACCAATCCGCCTGCTCGAATCCGGTATGGTGAAAGTACCCGTGGTTATGGGTGTGCTGAAACCCGTGATCTTATTGCCCGCAGGCCTTATTACCAGGCTGCCCGAAGACGAAATCGAAGCAATACTGCTGCATGAACTCGCTCATATTAAACGCATAGATTATTTCGTGAATCTCCTGCAACGCTTTGCTGAAACATTGTTTTTCTTCAACCCGGCCTTATTATGGTTGTCTTCGATGATCAGGGAAGAAAGAGAGAATTGCTGCGATGATATTGCAGTATCCGTGACCAATAATAAAACACATTTCATCAATGCATTAATCAGTTTCCAGGAATATAATTTATCAAATAAAAATTATGCTATGACATTTCCAGGTAAAAAGAATCACCTGCTGAACAGGGCAAAGCGACTGATCGACAGCAGGAACAAAACGCTTAACACAACAGAAAAAAGTTTTCTCTCACTGGGAATGGGGCTGTTGCTTGTTTTCTCTTTTGCTACAGCACGTACGGTTACGCCGGTGGACAAAAAAGCAACAGAGGAACAAACGGTTGCTGCACACCATGAGATCGATACAGTTTACGCAGGTGGGGAAAAATCCATCAGTTCTTTTAGCGCAGTGGCCGAAGAGCATGCTGCCAGTGACATAATGGATACAGTTCCGGTAGCACCTAAAAGAAAAGCAGTTCCGGCAACCACACCGGCAGCACCCGCAGCACCATCAGTTCCCGGCTCTCCTGCCGCAGTTCCTGCAGCACCGGCCGTAGCTCCAAGATCTTCTGTACCTGCTGATGTAGTTGCACCTGTTCCGCCCGTACCACCCGCAATATCATCCGATTTTTCCAGTAAGTCGACCAACAGTCATACAGTTGATAAAAACAGGGAACTGACAGTAGAAGCAACTTCAAGGGATGGACATGATTACAGGCTGAGGAAAACAAATGATCAGATCAAAGAACTGGTGATCGACGGGGTTAAGATCGATCCAGCATCTTACAAGGACTATAAGGAGTTGATCGATAAGCTTGACTCTCCGGACGATGGCAGAAGATCCATGGATTTCAATAAGTCTGAATGGAAGAAAACAAAACCGCGCGGAAAAGGAGATAATGCTGAAGCCGGTGCGTCATCTGTACCGGATAAATTCACCATGGGCGCGGATGTTAACATGCAGCGTACAAAAGCGAATACTGACGCCAAATGGGAGGGGAAAGCAGAATGAAAAAGACGGACAGCCTCAAAAAAAATAATGGTCAGCATTTTCGTGTTACGCCGGATAAGAAAGCTGCATTAAATGAAGATGTTGTTGCCAAAAACATGCAGGCAGTGAATAATAAAACGCAACAGCGGAATCTTGCTGCAAATAGCGAGGTTATCAAAAGAAAAATTGCAGCCGAGGCACGTAAAGCTGAGAATGAACTAAGAAAGGCGAAACTGGACCAGCAGAACAAGCGCCACAACGAACAACGTAAAGCGGCAGCTGACCAGATGTTAAAGATCGTAGAAGATATCAAAGCCAGCAGCGTAGCTTTTGATATGGACAAGAGCTGGTTCGCACTCGATTCCAAAAGATTTGTCGTGGACGGGCGGGACATGACCGAACTTCTTCACAAATCCTTCAAAGAAAAATATCTTACCAATAACGGCATGGGCTATTATCTCGGCAATGTAAAGCTGGATGGCCGCGGTATTTTCCTTTCTAATAAGGACCTCGCAAGCCGTTGATCCTTTTTACCGACCACTTCTCCCGGTTTTTCTGAAAAACGCCTTCCTCTTTTCCAACCTGTAACCTACTTGTAACTCTTATGCAAAACGAGGGTCTGGCGCTGCCATGCCCGGTCAAAAAAAGAACATAATCGCAACTGACAATTTATGAAAAAGAATTTCCTGGCAGTACTAGGGCTGCTGATTTCTCTCTGTACCTTCTCGCAAAGCGGAACCATTTCCGGAAAACTGATGGATTCGGCATCCGGAAAAGCATTGCCGCTGGCTACCGTCACTGTATTTAAAGCTCTTGACACGGCGATCATTACCTATCGTCTGAGTAATCCCGAAGGCGATTTTAAAGTGCCGGGTTTACCATTGAATGTTCCTTTGCGGATGATCGCTACTTTCTCCGGTTATGGTGCTGTGCGGAAAGAGTTCACATTAACAGCCGAAAAAAACAATTTACAGCTGGATACATTACGCTTATCAACAACCTCCAAACTGCTGGATGAAGTAATAGTGATCTCGGAACGTCCGCCGGTAGTGATTAAGAACGATACCGTTGAATTCAACGCTTCTGCATTTAAAACCCTGCCGAACGCACTGGTGGAAGACCTTTTGAAAAAGCTGCCCGGTGTACAGGTAGATGCAGATGGTAATATCACCGTAAACGGAAAAGCCGTGAACAGGATCCTGGTAGATGGCAAGACCTTTTTCGGCAGCGATCCTAAAATGGCATCGCGCAACCTGCCTGCAAACGTGATCGATAAAGTACAGGTAGTGGATGATAAAGAAGAATTATTGCGCAATGGCGATGATAACATGAACAATGTAGGTAAGGTGGTCAATATCACATTAAAGAAAGGCGTCAAAAAAGGCATGTTCGGAAAAGTATATGCCGGAGCCGGAGACCAGGAACGCTATGAAGCAGGAGCTATCGCTAATATATTCCGTGATACGCTGCAGGTAAGTTTACTTGGCTATGTCAATAACCTGAACCGTCCGGGTTTCAGCTTTACAGAACTGATGCAGACTGCAGGCCTGGAAAGAAGCAACAGCAATCTCAACAGCAGGAGTACCAGCATCTGGAACAATGGCTCCGGCAGCGGGATTTCTGTTAACGGGATCAGCTTTGGCGGATCGCAGAATACAGGAGGTATTGCTGCAAGTAAAGGCTTGGGTATTAATATTAACCACGCACCGAGTTCAAAACAGTCTTTGTTTGCACAGTATTTCTATGGCAATATTCTGATAGACAGGATCAACGAGTCTGACGTAAGCCAATACAGAGGCGACAGTATTATCCGCAACAGTACGGTGGTAACGGGAGATGTGGTTAATAACGCGCATAATATCGGTATCGGCGGAAAATTCAATCCCGATTCTGTAACAACCATCATGGCAAGCGCCAACTATACGATAGGCCTTTCAGACGAAGACCGTTTCAGCAATATTGCCAGCACGCATAACCTGTTAGGTCCGCTGAGCAATGGTCTTATATTGCAGAATAACGAGTCGAAGACCTATTATTACCGCCATAACTTTACATATACGCGGGCGTCTAAAACGAAAAAGGGAAGACGGATCAGCATATCGCATAACCTGGATATCAACAACAACTTCACTGATTTTACCACCAACTCGAATACACATTATATCTATCCTGTGGCATACGATACGCTGCTTGCACAGCTGCGTTCCACAGGTGTTCCTAAAACGAATGCAAATGTGGGCGTGCTGTACAGCGAGCCATTGAACAAGAACCTGATTGCAAGGTTTGGCAGCAGGTACGAGTATTCAAAACTGAATAACAATATCAATACGTTCAATCCAAATGCCGGCAATACTGCCTATGATGTGCCGAATCCGGCATTAAGCAGCACTTTCAATCGTGAAAGCCATTATTTCTATGTATCCGGTGGTCTTGAATGGAAACTGAAAGAACTGTACATCACACCAACTTTAAGATGGCAGATCCAGAATATCGATAATATCTTCAGCGGCTTCCCGATCAAACAGAACCGGAATGACCTGTTACCTGTACTGTCGATCAGGTATAAAACCCTTAATCTGAATTACAGTAAAGATATCTCACTTCCTTTCTACACTTACCTGATGCCTGTTACAGATAATACCAATCCGTATTTTATCTCAAAAGGTAATGCCAACCTTTTACCTGCAGAAAGGCATAACATCTCTCTCAATTACTTTGTGAACAATACCAAACGTAACCTGAGTGTGGGAGCAAATGGTGGCGGCAGCTTCTCGAAAAGCGATGTGATTCAGGAAGTAACTGTAGATAATAAAGGTATTCAGACCAATGTGCCTGTGAATGCCGACGGTACTGATAATTTCTGGTTAAACTACAACATCAACAAACAATACAAAAACAATCAGAAATTCATTGTTTCCTGGAATATGGGCGCTTATTACTCTTATAACAGGAGCCAGCTCTTGTACAATGGAGCAAAAAGCTGGCAAAAATCTTTCCAGATTAACCAGTGGGCCGGATTTAATATGAACTTCAACGATAAGCTTGAACTCAATGCGAGCTATAGTTTGAATAATACCTTTACGAGGTACACTTCCAGCACTTTCACTCCATTGAATGTGGTAACTCATTATGTTAACACTGAAGCGATCCTGCGTTACCCCAAACATGTGATCTGGGAAACCAATATCAACTACAGCTACAACGGAAGTCTGCAGGGCGGTTTGCCTAAAGACATCACCCGCTGGAATGCAGCTGTTAACTTCACGATGCTCAAAGATGAAAAGGGAGTATTGCGTATCGGTGTAAATGATATCCTCGATAAATTCAGAAGCATCAGTATGTATGCTTCCGGCAACAGAACCACTATTTCCCGCACCAACGTACTGGGCAGGTATTTCATGGCAACTTTCACGTACAATATCCGTGCGATCGGGGCTAAGAAAAAAGTGGGTGGCGACAAGTTATTCCTCTTCTAACCAACTATACCCAGAGCAAAAAAATCCCGGCAGGTAATGCCGGGATTTTTATTTGTATGATGCGTTTTAATTGCTGATCAGCCTGCACTTACCCGCCTGATCTCTTCAGAAATACCTGAGTTTTTACGGGTATCCTTAAAGGTTTTGCCAAACCTGTAACTGAATGCAATATTCACCACGCGGGTATCTCTCTTGAGCCTGAAATATTCAGTAGCCTGCTGAAAAGTAGTATTACCGTTCATGGCCTGTGTGTAAAATAGATCACGCACATTCAGTTTCAGACTACCCTTGTTTTTTAATACCTGTTTGGAGATACCAATGCCCGCCTGCCCGGTTGGTTCTGTGATTTCCTGCAGTTCCTGCTGGCTGGTATTGAAGAAGCCGGATAATTCTGCCGCCCAGCCTTTCCCTAACCTGAACTGATTGCCGAGATTCAGATTGGCCTGGGTAAGCGAGGCTTTTAACCTGTTGTACACTGTTCCCTCAATAATACGGTGATTGATGCTTGCCTGGAAAGATAAAGACCACCATGCAGCCGGTGCAAGCTGTGTGCTTACAGATAAGCCAAGATTTTTCATGCTGCCAAGATTGCCCTCTGTGTATACGATGATCCCGCTGGTATCGTTCAGGAATACCTGCGAGAAATAATCGGTAGTGATGCCGTAGCTCGCTGTTGTGGTAAGCAACTGTTTGTACTGGTGGCTTACTTCGAAATTCCAGGTGTACTGCGGCCTGAAGAATGGATTGCCTTTCTGGTAAGTGTATTTATTGATCTGGTATACAAACGGGTTCAGTTTCTGAAATGCCGGTCTGTCAATGCGTTTGCCGGCACTGAATGAAAAACTATGAGTTTCATTCACCTTATAAGTGAGCTGTGCAGTGGGAAAGAGATTGCCGTATTGCCTGGAAAAAGCCGAGTCTTTTCTTGTTGTATTACCTTTTTGTTCGGCATCGTAATCCGTGTATTCAAAACGCAGGCCGGCATCCAGTTCCCACTTGCCGTAATGCTGTGACGCAGACAGATACAGTGCGTGTATCCGTTCTTTATAAACGAAATGATTTGTTTTGGCTGCATCAGGTTCCCATAAACCGTTGTTGTAATAACTGTATGCGGCAATATTATCTGTATTTACCAGCGCTGATTTCCAGCCCGCCTGTAATCTGCCTTTTGATAATTGTTGTGTATAATCGGCCTTTCCTGAAAAAATAACCAGATCCGCAGGAAGAACACCTTTTGAGATCTCTGTGGTGGTTGTTGTCCCGGTAAGTGTGTTGTTGAAGAACTGCTCGCCTTCGGTTCTGTAAGCCAGGTAATCCAGATCAACCGAAATATCCTGTTGTTTGCTGAACGCGTGCCTGAGGTAAATATTGCCGCCATGATTTTTCCAATCACTGGTGGTGCTGTTGGTGCTCAGAATGGAAGAGTCTTTTACTCCCGCTGCGTTCATCCACTGTCCGGGGCTACGGCCATCACCATCCCGGCTCGAATTCAAACCTGTGAATGAGATACCCATGCTGGTTTTGTCACTCAGGAAATAATCAACGCCCCCCCTGCCGGTATTGCTGAAAAGCTTACTGCCGAGGTAGCTGAACTGTTCAAAATAAGATAAGACTGGTTGTTGGTAAGTTCTGTATGCATAGAGATCGGTGAAATTCCGGTTGGCTGTGAGTGCGTAAGAAAGAAAAACGTTGAACCGGTTATTCCTGTAATTCAGGTTGAAGCTGTTGTTGCTTTTATAATAGCGTCCCTGTCCGTAGGCAACAGCCAGGTTCCCGTTCAGTCCTTTCGTTTTTGTTTTTTTTGTTTTGATGTTGATAATGCCGGTGCTTCCGGTTGCATCATATTTGGCAGGCGGGTTGGTCATGATCTCGAGTTGTTCCAGCTGCGATGCGGGCAGGCTGTTCAGCAATGCGATCAATCCTTCACCTGAAAGGTAAGAGGGCTTATCGTCAACAAGGATCAATACATTCTGTCTTCCTTTCAGGGAAATAACACCGCTTTTATCAACACTTACGCCCGGCGATTTTTCAAGTATCTCCAGTGCGGTTGCCCCCACGTTTGTAATGGCTGATTCGATGTTTACAATAGTGCGTCCTGCCTTGAACTCGATCAGTGGTTTTTTGCTGGTAACGGTTACGCCGCTGAGTTCTGCTACGGCTGTCTGTAAATGTAAAATCCCGACATGCCGGCCTGCAGTGTCTGTGGTAAGCTGAACCGGCAGCAGCAGCTGTTTATGACCGGTGTAGGAAACAGATAGCAGGTATTTCCCCGGGGCAATCTGCTCGAGCTGAAACCTTCCCTGTTTGTCGCTGAGTGCAATTTTAATAACGCTGGAATCTTTCTGTTTTAAAAGGTGCACGCTGGCAGATTCAACAGAACGCCCGTCGGCATTCAGGATGGTGCCGCCGAGAGGGGGAAAGGTGGTTTGCGATGATGCTGCAAAGCTGAATGTGAGCAGGCATGCTGCTGTTAAAAAGGAGGAAAGATTCACATGAAATAGTTTAATGAAAAATCTTTCTAAACTCAATCCTTTTTGGCAGGAGGCCAACAATCAAAAAGCGATTTATATAAACGGCAAGAGAAGAGCTTAGCGTACCGGGCAGTCGAGGCGGCTGATCACTTTCCGCCTGCTGAAAGGATGGATATTCAGCATCAGGTAACCCCCGCCGTTCAGTTGCGGATTCTTTTTGAGGATGCCGAAATTATGTATGCCAGCCACCAGCGGACCGATCTTTACTGCTGCCCCGATCCATAACTGACCTTCTGTATTGTACTGTATCGGCAGGTAAGCACCCCAGGCAATGGTTTCCCAGCGCGGTGTAATGGTAAGCAGGTTCAGTTCACGGGTGCGTAGTTTTCTTGCATCGGCACTTGAATAGAAATTAAGGCTCAGGTCGCCGTTGATGTAAACATTCTTCGAGATCCTTTTGTCAACATTCAAAACAAGCCTTGTTGGCATACTGATGCTGAACTGACTGGCGTAAGGTGCAAAGGAACTGAACACAGTGGCAAGTGTATCGTGCAGACCTTCAATATCGTTAACGCCATTGAATTTCCTTGCCAGTGAAGTATCGGTAATATTGGTGTTGAAATTGCCGAACTGCGCAGAATAAATGCTCGACACGAATTTGTTGGCGCCGATATCCATCAGGCTGGCGCCGAATTTCCAGGAGTAACCGGGAAGATTGTCTTCATTTACTTCATTGTAACTGTTCAGGTCATAGATTGTGTATTCAACCCCAAGGCTTAATCCGAAACCTGTTTTGGTGTTTTTCAGGAATTCTTTTGTGGAAGGATTACCGGTTGCTGTCTGGTCGTAGTTGGATGAATAGCCAACCGCCCCTCCGCCTGCAACCAGCATGTATGCCGTATCGGAACCGTTCCTGATCTCCGTGAACGAAAATTTATCGGCTTTGGCAAAAGCGCCTGAAATACTGCGCATGATCTGTAATGTAATACCACCTGTAAGTCTGCCCGAAGATGATTCATGCAGTACCTGGGAATAATTCAGGTCGCCTTCTATCCAGCCTGCATGCGTGAAAAAACCACTCAGGTAAGCAGTATTCCTGTTCTGCTTAAAGAATTCATTATAGCCATTGATGCTGTCAGACCAGTTAAAAGCTGAGGTCTTGATATGGTTATAGGTCCTCGCCCTTAATCCGACAGCGATCGCTTGTTTATCATTGAATTTGTAATGAAAGCCGAGGAGGCCCAGGTCCAGGTTATTATGTAGTCTCCTGTTCGAATAACCGCTTTTGATATTGATGTCTGCGCTGTCGTAATTGCCGAGGGAAAAATGATCAAGCATGAGTGCATTGGTGGCCTGTTTTACCTGGAACGACAATACGTTTACATCCCATTTGTATACGCTGCCAACAGCTGCTGCAGGATTATTCCTGATTGCGGTACTTCCGCCGAAAGGCGAACCATTTACGGAATGATAACCCTGTCCGTATCCGGAACAGAAAAAAATGCATACAAGGAAGATGATACAACTTGTCGTTTTCATGGTACATGGAAATGCCGCATGTTAGGGCGGGTATTTCGGCGCAGGCAAGATAAATAAAAATCAGGCTGACTTACATTAAGTGCGGTTATGTGCAATAATAACACGGCAAGCGGTAAAAAAGCGGTTGTAAACAGAAAGTCCCCTGTAGAAACAGGGGACGTCTTCGATTGCTTGCCATATAAGAAAAAGAGATAAGTAATAATTGTTTAACCCTTGCCCGAACTTCTTTCAGTAGTAAAGCGGTTAGTTTTGATTGATGAATCAAAGATAATAAAGCGATCGGAAATAACAAATATTTATTTTATTAATTAATTATTATTTCAAGAAATATTTAAAATAAATCACTAATTGTTCAAAAAATAATTAAATATAAAATATTTTAATTTGTTTATTTAAAAGAATGCCCGTTTTTTAACGGGCATTCTTTTAAACTTTAAGTGATTGAAAATCAATTATTTTCTTCCCGGATATACTTTCAGCGCCGCTTCCAGACAATCCATGGCCTTGTTTATGTCATTTAAATTTAATACGTATGCCAGACGCACTTCCTGTTTGCCTAACCCCGGCGTGCTGTAAAAGCCGGTAGCAGGAGCAAGCATTACGGTTTGTCCTTCATGAGAGAAGCTTTCCAGCAGCCACTGGCAGAAAACATCTGCATCATCGATGGGTAAGCGGGCAATAGCATAGAACGCGCCGCCAGGGTTGGGGCAGAAAACGCCTTCCATGGCATTCAGTCGTTTTACCAGCAGGTCGCGCCTGGATTTGTATTCTGCTTTGGTTGTATCGAAATAATCTGCAGGCAGGTCAATGGCAGCTTCACCGGCGATCTGTGCAAAGCTGGGCGGACTCAGCCTTGCCTGTGCAAATTTCATGGCGGCGTCGAGCACCGACTGGTTTTTGGTGATGAATGCACCGATACGGCCCCCGCAGGCGCTGTATCGTTTACTGATGGTATCCATGATGATCACATTCTCATCAACGCCTTTCAGGTGCATGGCGCTTACCTGGTGACCTTCATAGCAGAACTCGCGGTATGCTTCGTCGGAGAACAGGTAAAGATTATGGCGCAGAATGATCTCTTTAAGTTGTTCCATTTCTGCGGCACTGTATAAGTAGCCTGTTGGATTGTTGGGGTTGCAGATCACGATCGCTTTGGTGCGGGAAGTGATCTTTTTCTCGAATTCTTCGATCGGCGGAAGGGCAAAGCCGCTTTCGATGGAAGAAGTTACCGGAATAACCTTTACGCCTGCTGCAACGGCAAAACCATTGTAATTGGCATAGAAAGGTTCAGGAATGATCACTTCATCCCCGGCATCGAGGCAGGCCATGAAACCGAACTGAATGGCTTCACTGCCGCCTGTTGTTACAATGATCTGGTTGTGGTTAACCTCTATCCCTACAGAATGATAATATTCCACCAGTTTCCTGCGGTAGCTTTCGTTACCGGCACTATGACTGTATTCCAGTACTTTAAAATCACTGTGCCTTACAGCGTCCAGTACCATTTTCGGGGTCTCGATATCTGGCTGGCCGATGTTGAGGTGATATACTTGGGTACCTTTCTTTTTTGCTGCTTCCGCATAAGGAACCAGCTTTCTGATGGGGGAGGCGGGCATATCCTGGCCGCGTTGACTGATCTGTAACATGCCGCAAAGATAAACGCATGCTCAACGTGGGCAAAACAAAAAAGGCAGCCGGAAAGCTGCCTTTTTAAATATATGATAAGGTTAACCTTTAGCCTTTTTGCCCGGTTGTTACTTCACCCTCGATCGTAAGTACAGTAGGTAGCTGTTCGTGTGCAAATTTGATGTTCACATTTTTCTTGAAAACACCTGGTGTTGCTGCATCGTACGTTACTTTGATCTTGGCCGATTGTCCCTTCAGAATCGCATTTTTTGGATATTCGGGTGTGGTACAACCGCATTCTGCATTGGCAAATTCTATCACAACAGGTTTAGCACCTGTATTCGTGAAGGTAAATTCATGCGTAACCGGTTTGTTTTGTTTGATCTTGCCAAACTTGAAATTCGATTCTTTGAAAGTTATGCCCGTCTGGCCGAAAACAGCCGTACATAAAATAACAGCGAGAATAGTCAGAAACTGTTTTACCATAACTGCGGTTGATTAATTGCTTACTACTTTGGATTTCTGTGGCGCGGGAGCTGCGGTTGCTGCTGCAGGTGCCTGCTCCGGAATACCTTCTCCTGTAAATGTTACCTGTTTGCTCAGTCCGCCCGCGAAATAAATCGTGGTTGGTTTGGTGAATGGTCCCATCGTATTGCTGCTGTAATGGATAGTGATCTTGCTGGTCTGACCCGGAGCGATCTTTTCATTCGGCGTGAAAGTTGGCGCCGTACAGCCGCATGCCGGTTGTACAGATGCAAGGGTAATGGTATCCTGGCTGATATTTTTCATTTCCACCACATACTCAACAGGTTTGCCGAAAGTGATCTTACCCATATTGTATTCTGCATTCTTGAACTCGATTTTCTGAGACACTGCATCTGCAGGTTTTGCCTGCGTGGCAGTATTCTGGGAAAACGCAAAAGAACCGCATACCAGTGCCGCGATCAAAAAGGTTATTTTTTTCATAGTTGTTTCTCTTTTCTGGTGATAAAATTACCAAAACTTCTTTGTACAGCAACCTGCATTTCCAATTTCATGCCATTTTAGGATTTGTTGCGGTTATTGGCGGGTTTGTAACATTTTTTTCATAAAACTAATTTCCGTTAGTCTATTCGCCGGGTAATCCTATTTTTGCTCCATGGAATCAACAACTTCGGTAGAATACAGGAATGATATGCTTTCTTTTGAAGGCTTCAGAAACGCGGTACTGGAAGATTACCGGACTGCTGTTGTCAGCCGGGAAGTGAGTTTGCTGGGTAGGAGGGAAGTACTGACAGGAAAGGCCAAGTTCGGGATTTTCGGAGATGGTAAGGAAGTGGCACAGATCGCAATGGCCAAATTCTTCCGGCAGGGTGATTTCCGGAGTGGTTATTACCGCGACCAGACCTTTATGTTCGCTTCAGGACTGGCTACCGTTGAACAATATTTTTCCCAGTTATATGCCGATCCGGATCTGAAAAACGATCCTTTCAGTGCAGGCCGCCAGATGAATGCCCATTTCGCCACACGTTTCGTGGATGAGAACGGCAACTGGCTCGATCTCGCCAACCGTAAAAATATTTCATCCGATATTGCTCCTACAGCCGGCCAGATGCCAAGAGCGCTCGGTCTCGCTTTCGCCTCGAAATGCTTCCGCCAGTCGAAACATAAAGATGCATTGGAATCACTGAGCCATAATGGTAACGAGATCTGTTTCTGTACCATCGGCGATGCCAGTACATCTGAAGGGCATTTCTGGGAAACCATCAATGCCGCCGGCGTACTGCAGGTGCCGCTTGCTGTTTTTGTATGGGATGATGGCTATGGTATTTCTGTACCCAAACAATTCCAGACAACCAAAGGTTCTATTTCTGAAGCACTGAAGGGATTCCAGAAAACGGAAAATTCGAATGGTTTCAGAATCTTCAAGGTGAAAGCCTGGGATTATGCCGGCATGTGTGAAGTGTTCGAAGAGGCCTTGCAGACGCTTCGCGAAGACCATGCTCCTGTACTCTTTCATGTGGAAGAAGTAACACAGCCGCAGGGACACTCTACCAGCGGCAGTCATGAGCGTTATAAAAGTCCTGAAAGACTGGAATGGGAAAAAGAATGGGATTGCCTGAAGAAAATGCGCGAGTGGCTCATCGAAAACGGACTGGCTGCTGCAGAAGATATTGCCAATATTGAAGCTGACGCAAAAGCCCATGTCCGCGAGAGCCGTAACAAGGCATGGGATAAATATATAGCACCTATCAGGCAGCAGGCTGATAAATCCGCAGAACTGATCAGGGAAATGATGGTGAACGATATCGATGTATATGGCCAGCTGCAGCGTTATGCTGCAGAACTCCAGCAGAACAAGGAACCATTACGCCGCGATGTGCTGCGTACCCTGGCACTTGCTGTTGAAGCGGCCCCGAATTCACCTAATGCCGGTCTGCTGCGCGAATATGCAGATTCGCTGATTGAAGAAAGCAAAGAGCTTTACAACAGTCATTTGTATAACCAGGGGCCGAAGAGTGCATTGAACGTAGAGGAGATCAAGCCATTGATCCCATTCGATGCACCAACCGTGAATGGTTATGAAGTGCTCAACAAATATTTCGACGCACTTTTTGCAAGTAATCCTAAAGTATATGCTTTCGGAGAAGACGTGGGTTATATCGGTGATGTGAACCAGGGCTTTGCAGGCCTGCAGGAAAAGCACGGTAAGGACAGGATACTGGATACCGGTATCCGCGAGCTGACCATCGTAGGACAGGCCATCGGTATGGCGTTAAGAGGCCTCAGGCCGATTGCAGAGATCCAGTACCTGGATTACCTGCTGTACGGGCTGGAACCGTTGAGTGACGATGTAGCTACAACGCATTTCCGTACCAAAGGTCAGCAGAGCTGCCCGGTGATTATCCGTTCACGCGGACACCGCCTGGAAGGTATCTGGCACAGCGGTTCTCCAATGGGTATGGTGATCAACGCCCTGCGCGGGATGTATGTATGCGTTCCACGGAACATGGTGCAGGCTGTAGGTATGTACAATACACTGCTTGCAGGTAATGATCCGGCTATTATTATCGAATGTCTGAACGGTTACAGGCTCAAGGAAAAAATGCCTGCCAACCTGCTCGAATATACCGTTCCGCTCGGTGTGCCGGAAGTGGTGCGCGAAGGTTCTGATATCACGGTTGTTTCCTATGGTTCCATTCTGCGTATTATTGAAGATGCCGCAGTGCGGCTGGAAGCGGAAGGCATCAGCTGCGAGATCATCGACGTACAGACTTTGCTCCCGTTCGATACCAATCATCTCATATTACAATCACTGCAGAAAACAAGCAGGATCATTTTTATCGATGAGGATGTGCCGGGTGGAGCTGCTGCATACATGTTCAACAAAGTAATGGAAGAACAGGGCGGTTACAAATGGCTGGATGCAAGTCCTAAGACCATTACAGGCAAAGCGCATCGTCCGGGTTACGGCAGCGACGGTGATTATTTCAGCAAACCCAATGCTGAAGAGATCATAGCCGGTATCCGTTCGGTAATGAGCGAATAAATATTTTACAGAAATCTATCGCTGGTGTCGGCCGAAGGTATCATACAGCTATCCCGGCGGCCAAACCATTTGTACCTGTTGCGTGCAACATAACGGTATACTGCATTGCGTATAAACGGCGGTATGATGATCAGGCCATATAGTAGCGGCCATAGTCCGTTCAGCTGCCTGCATACCTTTAATGCTGCCGTTGAATACCTGCTGACCCTGCCATTTTCTGCAAGGATAAAGCTGTCTGAATCTGCAGCATCGGTATCGTGAGCCGCGAGGAACTGCCTTGCAGCATCACTCTGCAATGATGCAAAGCGGAAATGTTTATGCGGATCATGTTTGATCACAAACCGAACACTCCGGTTACATAAATTACAAACCCCATCAAAAATTATGACGGGGTTTGTAATCTGATGGTGCTTTTGTATCATGATTATCCCATGTTGTGGAATACTTTGTTAACGTCGTCGTCCTGCTCCAGCCTTTCGATCAGTTTACTTACTTCTTCTGCCTGTTCGTCGGTAACAGGTACCGTGTTGGAAGGGATCCATTCCAGTTCTGAACTCAGTGGGTTAAGGCCTTTATCTTCGAGTGCTTTCTGCAGGTTACCGAAATCGGTGAATGCGCAACGCAAAACGATAATAGGATTGCCGTTATCATCATTGCTTTCGCCGAGTTCATCAAGACCGTGGTCTATCAGTTCCAGTTCCAGATCGTCGATGTTCAGTCCTTCCGGCTTCAGTTTGAATACACCCATTTTTTTGAACTGAAAGCTTACACTGCCGCTTGTGCCCATGGCGCCGCCGCCTTTATTGAAGTGGCTTTTAACATTGGCAACGGTTCTCACATGGTTATCGGTTGCAGTTTCAACCAGCAGGGCAACGCCATGTGGTGCATAACCTTCATACAGGATCTCTTCGTAGTTGGATGTGTCTTTGCCCTGTGCTCTTTTGATAGCTGCTTCCACGCGGTCTTTAGGCATACCAACACTGCGTGCATTCTGAAAACAACGACGCAGCGCCGGGTTAGTGGCAGGATCCGGACCTCCGGCTTTTACAGCAATGATGATCTCTTTACCGATACGGGTAAACTGCTTGGCCATGCGATCCCAGCGGGCAAACATCGTGGCTTTACGAACTTCAAAAATCCTTCCCATGATTTTCTGTTATAGTGTTAAAAGGTACCTGAAAGGCTGCAAAATTAACTCTTACGGGCCAAATTTCAGCTTTATCATAAAAAAAGAAACCGGCCCTTTCCGGGGCCGGTCCTTCATTTCAAAGATATATTCCGGTTAAGGTTGGTTGTTTTTCAGTTTGCTGTGCTTTCTGCTGTACAGGAAATACACAACGAGACCGAGTGCCATCCACGCAAATGCCACTTTCAGGGTCTGGCCGTCGAGTGCAACGATCATACCCAGGCAAACCAGTGCACCGAGCAACGGAACGATGGGCACCAGTGGTGTTTTGAAAGGACGTTCGATGTTTGGTGATTTAACCCTCAGGATCCATACACCGATGCTTACGAGCACGAATGCGAACAGGGTACCGAAACTGGTCAGATCACCAGCAACGTGTCCGGGAACAAATGCCGCGAACAGACCTACGAATACAAACAGGATCCAGTTTGCCTTGTACGGTGTTTTGTATTTGGGGTGCAGGTCACCGAATGCTTTAGGGATCAGGCCGTCGTTACTCATGGTGTAGAAGATACGGCTTTGTCCCATCAGCATCACCAGGATCACTGAAGAGAAACCGGCGAGGATGGCAACGGTTACCGCGGTAGACAGCCAGCCATAGCCCGGCATGTAATTGGAGATCGCGTAGGCAACAGAAGCTTCACGTCCTTTTTCAGGATCAACGAAGTCTTTCCAGTTGGCAACGCCGGTCAGTACGTGTCCGAATAAGATATAAAGAATAGTACAGATTACGAGTGAACCCAGGATACCGATCGGCATGTCGCGCTTTGGATTTTTAGCTTCCTGTGCAGCAGTTGATACCGCATCGAAACCGATGAATGCGAAGAATACGATAGCCGCACCACCCAGTACACCACCCCAGCCATGTTTGAACACGCCGGTATAATCTGCGATCACTTTACCTGCACTGTCCGTTACGGCTGCAGTACCTTCAGGGATCAGGTAAGGAGTATGGTTTTCAGGTTTGATGAACTGCCAGCCGAGTGCGATGAAGATCACAACGATCGCAACTTTGATGAATACGATAATGGCATTAACGGTTGCAGATTCCTGAGTTCCTTTGATCAGGAGCAGGGTCAGCAGCAACAGGATCACCAGTGCCGGTGCATTTAAAAGTCCGGTATGCAGTACGCCTGCAGAGTCTGTAAAGCTTTCAAAGGGACTATGACACCATTCATATGGTATTCGCCCGTCGAAGAGTTTGTTGAGGTATTCGCTCCAAGCGATGGAAACGGTAGCGGCACCCAGTGCATATTCCATGATCAGTGCCCAGCCGATGATCCATGCGATCAGTTCACCCATTGTTACATAGCTGTATGCATAAGCACTGCCGGCGATGGGGATCATGGCAGCGAACTCTGCATAACAAAGGCCGGCAAATGCACAGCCGATAGCGGCAACAATAAATGAAAGGGTAACACCCGGACCTGCGGCCTGGCCGGCAGCAGCAGCGGTTCTCACAAACAGACCCGCACCAATGATAGCCCCGATACCCAATGCAATCAGGTTGCCGGCACCAAGAGTACGTTTCAATCCCTTTTCATTGTCTTCCGCCTGGGCAAGCAATTGAGCCAGCGGCTTCTTTACAAATAGACTCATAAATACAGTTTGGTTGATTTTTTCTTTTAAAAAGTTTCGGAAAAGTAATGATTTCTTCATTTCGCAGGCCAATTCTTTTATAAATAACCTGTTTGCCCTATTACGGAACCCCATTACGACTTATGTCTTATATTGCGACCCTAATTGATGCCCCTTATGAAGAAATCTAACAGGCTTACCCTGTATATTATTATTGCCATGGTAGCCGGTGTTATTCTCGGTTACCTGATCCACCAGGGATCCTCGCCTGAGACCATACAATCTTTCTCTAAGAACATTAAACTACTCACTACCATCTTCTTAAGGCTGGTACAGATGATCATAGCGCCGCTGGTATTTTCTACCCTGGTGGTAGGTATTGCCAAACTGGGCGATCTCAAAACCGTAGGCCGCGTGGGGGGAAAGGCCCTCCTCTGGTTTATTTCAGCTTCCCTGGTAAGCCTTTTGCTGGGTATGCTGCTGGTAAATCTCTTCAAACCGGGTGCGGGTATCGACCTGAGCAATGCAGATGTAAGCGGGGCGAAAGACCTGGTAGGTAAAACCCAGGAATTCAGCCTGGTGAAATTTGTGGAGCATGTATTCCCCAAAAGTATGATCGAGGCCATGGCCAATAACGAGATCCTGCAGCTGGTGGTATTCAGTATCTTCTTCGGTATTGCAACAGCCGCACTGGGCGATAAGGCCAAAGTTGTGGTGAAAGGACTCGACGCAGTGGCGCATGTGATCCTTAAAATGGTAGGATATGTAATGAATTTCGCGCCTATCGGTGTATTCGGGGCTATAGCAGCCGTGATCGCTACCAAAGGACTCGAAGTGTTCGTATTTTATGGCAAATACCTTGCATTCTTCCTGATTGGCATCGCTGCATTATGGCTGGTACTGCTCACCGTAGGTTTCCTGATCCTGAAGAACAGGCTGCCCGAGCTGCTGAAAAAAATATTATCACCATTGATCATCGCGTTCAGTACCACGAGCAGCGAAGCGGTATTTCCAAAACTCACGGAAGAACTGGAAAGGTTCGGCTGTAAGGACAAGATCGTTTCATTTATATTACCGCTGGGGTATTCATTCAACCTGGATGGAAGTATGATGTACATGACATTTGCCAGTATCGCCATTGCACAGGCTTACGGAATCCATCTCGATACGGGTACACAGCTCACCATGCTGATTGTGCTGATGCTTACCAGTAAGGGTATAGCAGGTGTTCCGCGGGCATCGCTGGTGGTAGTAACCGCTACCTGTGCCATGTTCAACATTCCGCCTGAAGGGATCGCACTGATCCTGCCGATAGATCATTTCTGCGATATGTTCAGAACTGCAACCAACGTACTGGGTAATGCACTTGCCACAAGCGTGGTAAGCAAATGGGAAGGCGCACTGGAAGATCATTCCGCAACAACAACAAGCTAATTTATTATGGTACTGTTAGACATATTATCAGCCGGGTTCCACTGGAGCCAGTTACTGCAGCCACAGTTTTATATCGAACACGGTGGCCTCTGGCTGATCCTGTTCGTTGTTTTTGCTGAAACAGGTCTTTTTGCAGGTTTTTTCCTGCCCGGCGACAGTCTTCTGTTCGTTGCCGGTATCTACAGCAGCGATATTGCCAGAGAACTTTATCCTACCGGTAATGAAATACTGGACCTGTTTATGCTGATGGCACTGATCTCAGCGGCAGGTATCGCAGGCAACAGCGTGGGTTACTGGTTTGGCCGTAAAGTGGGGCCGGCCATGTACAGCTGGAAAGAAAATATGCTCTTCAAACAGCGTTACCTGGTACAGGCGCATGATTTTTATGAGAAACACGGCGGCGGTGCAATTATCATCGCGCGTTTTATTCCTATCGTAAGAACATTCGCGCCGATCATTGCGGGTATTGTACAGATGGAAAAAAAGAAATTCTTTTTCTATAACGTGGTAGGTTGTATTGCCTGGGTATTCAGTATGCTGTTTGCCGGACACTTCCTGCAGAAATGGATCCTGGCCGAATTCAATTTCGATCTTAAGAATCACCTGGAAGTGATCGTACTCGGTATTGTACTGGTAACAACCGCACCGGTGCTGATCAAGTTATTGTTTTCAAAAAAAGATCCGTCACGGATAGATAAATTATAAGCGGCATTGATTAAGTTAGTGGTCTGATCCATTCAGAAAACGAACTTGCTATGACCGAAAAGAAATACGGGGTGCTTTCCTTGCCCGTTATTGTAGCTGCACTCGGCTACTTTGTAGATATCTACGACCTGTTACTGTTTACTATTGTAAAAAAAGCAAGCATGCTTGGGGTCGGCGCAACCGATGCCACGATGCTGGCAGACAGTACGCGTGTGATCAACTGGCAGATGACGGGCCTTCTGCTCGGCGGTATTCTCTGGGGTATACTCGGCGACAAGAAAGGCCGGCTGAGTGTATTGTTCGGATCCATCATACTATATTCTGCAGCCAATTTTGCAACAGGTTTTGTGCAGACCGTTAACCAGTACGCATTCTGTCGTTTTGTAGGCGGGTTAGGCCTTGCCGGCGAACTCGGTGCGGGTATTACACTGGTGAGTGAGCTGCTTCCCAAAAACAAAAGAGGTGTGGGTACGTCTATGGTGGCGGGTATAGGATTAAGCGGTGCAGTAGTGGCTTATTTTACGTACCGGCTTACAGACGACTGGCGCTTGTGCTATAAGATCGGTGGTTGCCTGGGTATTGCCTTGTTGTTCCTGCGGGTGAGTGTTGCCGAATCGGGCATGTTCCGCGAAGTGAAACAGGCAGGTGTGGCACGTGGTAATTTCTTTATGCTCATCAATAACCGCAAAAGGTTAAGCAAATATATCTGTGCAATTCTTATAGGATTGCCTACATGGTATGTGATCGGTATCCTCGTAAACCAGAGTGATCGTTTCGGGAAAGCCATGTTCGGCAGCACCACGATCGATTCGGGCCGCTCCATCATGTTCGCTTATGCAGCAATAGCGCTGGGCGATATCTGTGTAGGCCTTGTAAGCCAGTATTTCAAGAGCAGGAAAAAAGCCTTGCTGTTGTTTTACGGGTTAACTGTTGCATCGCTGCTGCTTTTCTTCAGCGGATATAATAATACGGATGGCAGCATGTATACGATCTGCGCCATGCTGGGTTTCAGTACGGGTTTCTGGGCCATATTCATTACCATGGGTGCGGAGCAGTTCGGTACCAACTTAAGGGCTACCGCGGCTACTACCATCCCCAATATGGTCCGTGGAGCTCTGCCACTGATCAACATGATGTTCCTGGATCTGTTCCAGAAAAGCTGGGGCTGGAGCCTGATCAAAAGTGGTATGGTAACAGGTGTTGTGGTAATGGGTATAACACTGATTGCTTATTATTTTACGAAGGAAACCTTCCACAAAGACCTCAACTATATCGAGGAAACATAAGCAGGCCGGAATAACTATCTTTACCGCTCATCTGAAAAGCTTCCCGGTGTATGAAGTTCCTGGTTATCCGGTTTTCCTCTATTGGCGATATTGTGCTGGCAACACCCGCTATCCGCTGCCTTAAACTGCAGGTGCCGGATGCGGAAGTGCATTTTCTTACCAAACAATCGTTCAAAGCGGTTACCGAGGCCAATCCTTATATCGACCGGTTTTATTATTTCAGGGATAACCTCAGTGAACTGATCAGTGAACTGAAGAAAGAACAATACGATTATATCATCGATCTGCACAAAAATTTCCGTACGCTGCGCATCAAAACAGCTTTGCGGACAAAATCGCTGACGTATAAAAAACTAACGCTCCGGAAATTCCTGCTTACCAAGTTCCACATCAACCTGATGCCTAAAAGGCATATCACAGACAGGTCACTGGATACATTGAAACCACTTGGCGTGGTGAATGACGGGAAAGGACTGGATTATTTTATACCGGAATCTGCCGTTGTAAATGCAGAGGATATTCCTACATCGCATGCAGCCGGTTATATTGCACTGGTCATCGGCGCATCATACTATACCAAGAAATTACCGGTAGAAAAATTGCAGGAATTATGCCGGTTGATCCCATATCCAGTTATACTGGTGGGCGGAAAGGAAGATGATAACGAAGCCAGGCAGGTAGCTCTTGTTGATCCCGTTCGCATTTACAATGCGTGTGGTAAATTCAGCCTGAACGAATCTGCCGATCTGGTCCGTAAAGCAAAATTGGTGATCTCGCACGACACCGGTCTGCAATATGTAGCCTGCGCATTCAACAAGCCCGTACTGGCCATATGGGGCGGCACTTCACCCTTGCTGGATGTGGAACCTTATTATCGCTCAACACCGGATGCCGCATCTTATACCAATTTTATCGTGCCGGGCTTATCCTGTCAGCCCTGTTCCAATTACGGTACCAAAACCTGTCCGCTCGGTCACTTCAAATGCATGCGCGAACAGGATCTGCAAAACATGGCCGCCGCTGCGCTGAAAGAACTTTATTAAACCGGAATCAAAATAAAAGGGCGGCCATCTGGCCGCCCTTTCTGTGTCACTATCATTGGTAGTTCTGTGTACAGGATTATTTGATCCTTTTTGATTCGCTTTCAAGACCGGTCTGACGCTGACGTGCACCTGATACCTGGTTGCTTCCGAAGCGGTAAGTGAAAGAAAGACGTACTGTCTGACTTTCCCAGCCGCCTTTACCATTCAGGTATAAGCCACCAAAGTCGCTGACCGCTCGCCATGGGCTTGCCGTTTTCAGGATATCTGTTGCACTGATCTTAACAGTTGCTTTCTTCTGCATGAACTGTTTCTGGAAACCGATATCGAGTCCGCCCTGCGATTTTGTTTTAAATGTTGCTCCCCAGATAGATGGTCCGTTGAACCAGCCGCTTAACTCGGCAGTGTAATCGTTTCCGAGAATGAAAGACTGCTGCATATAAGCACCATACATCGGGATATCACGGCGTATTTCATTCTCGCCGATCTTTCCTTTGAACAACTGGTAGTTGAACCAGAGATTCACATAACCATTCCACCATTTTTTGATTGGCAGCGGTGAACCGATATTAACAGACAGGATATCCTGTGTAGCCAGGTTCTTCTGCTGGATATAAGTAGCATTGAATGTGGTATCGGTTGTTTGTGTTGCATAATCTTTTACATGACTGTAACCAAAAGTTGTATTGATCATAGACATGAACGTATGCGTCAGCTCGATGCTGTTGGTGTACTGCGGACGCAGGAACGCATTACCTTTTTCATAAGTCAGCTCATCCAGCTTATTCTCAAACGGATTCAGGTCCTGGTAAGTAGGCCTGTCGATACGGCGGCTGAAAGTCAGGTTCAGTGTATGCTTCGGGTTCAGTGTCCAGGTTAACGCCGCGCTCGGGAACAGGTCGAAATAGTGGCGGCTAACGGTATTATCCGCCTGAACCAGTCCGTCGCCCCTTGTCAGTACACCTTTACTGTTGGTTTGTTCTCCACGCAGACCAGCCTGCAGGCTCCATTTCTGGCTCAGCTGGCGCTGGTAGTTCACATAAGCTGCATTCACGTTTTCGGTATAATCGAAGCTGTTGCTGCGGCTCAGGATCTTGGTGATCACACCACCTGCTTCATTGAAGAAATCGAATGTGTTTGTTGTTTTCACATAAGACATCTTGGCACCATAACCCAGTTTGCCTTTCCATTTAGGGAATTCAACATCGATCTTTGCTGTATAGATATCGATATCGGTAGGGGTATTGTTACGGTTGATTACCTGCGACAGAACGTTTCCGCTCTGATCGTAATAGTAGTTAGGCTGGTAGCTTTTTCCTGTACCACGGAACAGGCCGTAATCCGCATCGAAGTTGATCTCTTTACCGGCAGTATCTGCATAACGGTAGTTGATGTTGGCATTCAGATTGGTACGGTCGCCCGGAATGCTGTTCGATGCTTTCAGCGATTTTACGAATGCCTTGGTAGGATTATAGTACACATCGGTAGTGCTGTTGCTTGCCCATTCATTGTTACCATAGCTCGCAGTAACCAGTGCACCGATGGTGCTTCTGCTGTTCATGAAGTAATCCGCTCCTGCTTTGAGGCTGTAGTTCTTATTATCGCTGTAGTTCACTGAGCGCTGATCATAGATCGAATCGCGCTGGATACGATACAGGTCCAGCGTGTTTTCATAACGGCCGATATTTACGCCGGCATTGCTGAAGAGGTTCACCTTCTTGTCACGATAGTTCAGGTTTACAGAACCGTTTCCTTTAGGGGTTACCCCTTGTACAAGGCCTGCTGTAACACTACCGTTGGTGCCGAATTTTTTATTCTTTTTCAGGCGGATATTGATGATACCGGCATTACCGCTTGCATCGTATTTGGCGCTTGGGTTGCTGATCATTTCAATCGCTTCAACATCGTTACTGTTGATCCCTTTCAGGTAAGCCGCCAGATCTTTGGTGTTGAGCTGTGTCATTTTGCCGTCGATATAGATCTTAACACCGGTTTTTCCCTTCATGGAAATGTTCTCGTTGTTATCAACCTGTATGCCCGGGCTTTTCTGAAGAAGCTCAAGCGCGTTGCTTCCGGTTGCGTTAATACTGTTCTCTACATTAAAAACAGTTTTATCTGCCTTGATCTCGATCATCGGCTTTCTCGATGTAACGGTAACATCCTGCAGTTTTTTGGTAGCAGGTTCCATCACGATATTGCCTGCATTATAAGCCTGACCTGCCTGCAGATCAAAAACAGGGGAAAATGTTTTTTCATGTCCTACGAGCGCAAAGCTCAGCAGGAATTTACCATTTCCGGGAGCCGTAATGTCAAAGCGTCCCTTGTCGTCGGAAACATCTGCTTTTACCAGCGTGCTGTCCTGTGCTTTTAAAAGTGATATGGTAACAGAAGATAATTCCTTGCCGGTATTATCTTTTACAGTGCCGCTAACTGTGCTTTTGCTTTGTGCAAAGCCGTTGGTAACGGTAATCATCAGCAGTACTACTGCCATGGATACGATCCTTCTCATTCTTGTTGTTTTGTGCTTCATCAGACGCAAAGCACACTGAAATGTTACAGTGGAAATATGTATTTGAGGACGAAACGCATAATTCCGTGACAAGCGGTAGCCCGCACGGAAGAAAAGCAACAGGAAACTGGTAGTAGTTGCAACATCAATTCAATCGCCTGAAATAACAGTACAGTCGTTATTTCAGGCGATTGGTGTTTTTTTTATTAAAACGTTGATTTGCGTATTTATACGTTTTTGTTGCAAAAAAATAAACCCCGGGAATTCCGGGGTTTATTTTTTTCAGAAATTATCTTTCTGTTATGAGATTATAAAGTCTTCAGCACATCGTTCATGCTGCGTACAGCATCTGCGCTTTTGTTGAAGAGTTCTTTTTCTTCGTCGTTCAGTTTGAAATCAACGATCTTTTCCCAGCCGTTCTTGCCAATCACAACAGGAACACCCAGGCAGATATCGCTCTGGCCGTATTCGCCTTCGAGGCTTACGCAGCAGGTAAACAGTTTTTTCTCGTCGCGTACGATGCTTTCAACCAGTGCAGCTCCGGCAGCTCCCGGTGCATACCATGCTGAGGTACCAATGAGTTTGGTGAGGGTTGCACCGCCAACCATCGTATCTGCAACAATCTGTTTTTGCTGCTCTTCAGTCAGGTAATCTGTAACAGGAATACTGTTCCAGGTTGCAAAACGGATCAGCGGGATCATGGTTGTATCTCCGTGACCACCAACAACCAGTGCATTCAGGTCGGCAGGGCTGCAACCCAGGTGCTGGCTGAGCTGGTATTTGAAACGGGAGCTGTCCAGCGTGCCGCCCATACCAATGATACGGTTTTTAGGAAGTCCTGTAGATTGCAGGGCCAGGTAGGTCATGGTATCCATCGGGTTGCTGATCACGATGATGATCGCATCCGGTGAATATTTCAGGATATTCTCGCAAACACCTTTCACGATACCTGCATTGGTACCGATCAGTTCTTCGCGGGTCATGCCCGGTTTACGTGGCAGACCTGAAGTGATCACTACTACATCAGAACCTGCGGTTTTGGAGTAGTCGTTTGTGCTTCCGGTGATACGTGTATCGAATCCCAGCAATGCAGCGGTCTGCATCATATCCTGGGCTTTACCTTCTGCCAGACCTTCTTTGATGTCGAGCAGTACGAGTTCCTGGGCCAGTTCCTTACGGGCAATGTTATCGGCACAGGTCGCACCTACGGCTCCGGCACCTACTACAGTAACTTTCATTTTATCTGAGTATTTAGAATGAGGAATTTTTGACGCTGCAAAGGTAACGCCGGATCATGGAATAATTACCGGTGATTACGCAATAATGACAATAATTCCGGCATTTCCACGCCGGTTTCGAATTCTTTCATGAAAAGACGGTTCTTGTCGTATACTGCCACAAATGGGGTGAATTTTACCTGGTAAAAAGCCGGAATCGCATATTGCGGATCGCGTCCCATGCGTACATTGCTGAACTTATCAAGCCCGTAATATTCCGAAAACGCTTTCAGATCGTTCATGGTATGCCTGTAATTCACCCATACAAAGAATACGTTTTTCAGACTGTCCATGTATTTTACCACTTCTTTCGCTTCGTGCTGGCAATGGCCGCAGTCGGGACTGAAATAAATGATCGCCGTGTAATCCGTTTTAGGCAGCTGATCCTTTGTGAACCAGGTAGTGCTGTCGGTGAGCAGGATCCTGAAATTGGGCATTTTAGGATCTTTTTTATAAGGCGGAAGATTTTCCATTTTCGCCTGGGCAAAAAGAATGCTTGTGATTGCAAGCATACCCATCATCAGGATCATTTTTTTCATGGCTGTCGCTTTTATTCGGTTGAGATTATTTTCCTTCCCTGCTTTCCAGCATGCGCATGTTCTTTGCGTCCTGCAGGAACTCGGATGCGAAAATGAAATTATTCAGGAGTTCGTCTTTACTGAAAATGATGTCTTTGTTGGAGCCTTCCCATTGTTTATGTCCCTGGTAGAGATAAACAATATGATCGCCTATTTCCATCACACTGTTCATGTCGTGCGTAACAACGATCGTGGTAATATTATATTCCAATGTGATCTCCTGGATCAGTTTATCGATCACCATCGATGTTTGCGGATCAAGGCCTGAGTTTGGCTCATCGCAGAACAGGTATTTGGGATTGAGTACGATGGAGCGTGCGATACCCACCCTTTTTTTCATACCGCCGCTGATCTCGGCAGGGTATTTTTTATTGGCATCTTTCAGGTTCACCCTTTCCAGCACTTCATTTACTTTCTTCTTCTTTTCGGAGTGCGATAATTTGGTGAACATATCCAGCGGGAAAAGAATATTCTGCTCAACCGTCATCGAATCGAAAAGTGCATTACCCTGGAAGAGCATGCCGATCTGCTGGCGCAGCTGTTTTCTTTCATCATCCTGCATGGTAAGCATATTCACGCCATCGTACAGGATCTCACCCTGATCGGGCTCGAACAGGCCAACGATACATTTGGTCAGCACCGTTTTGCCGCTGCCGCTGGTACCGATGATCAGGTTACATTTGCCGGCTTCCATTACGGCGCTGATATCGTCCAGGATCACTTTATCGCCAAACTGCTTCTTTATGTTCTTGATCTCGATCATGGTTATGCAAACTACGCTTTTGTTCTAAATCACATCTATCTCATTTCTTAAGAGATCCTCAAAATCGTCTCTTCTGCGGATCAGCTGTGCCTCCCCGTTCTTAACCAAAACCTGTGCCGGTCTGAAACGTGCATTGTAATTGCTGCCCATTTCAAAACCATAGGCACCTGCATTGTAAAAAACGAGCAGATCGCCCTCTCTTACTTCATTCAGCTCACGATCCCAGGCAAAAGTGTCGGTTTCGCAGATATTTCCTGTTACGGTATAGTGTTTCAGCGCACCCTGCGGGTTACTGATATTGCTGATGCGGTGATATGCTTCATAGAACATAGGACGGATCAGATGATTGAACCCGCTGTTCACGCCTGCAAAAGTGGTGGCCGCGTTTTCCTTCAGTACATTCACCTGTGTAATAAAATACCCCGATTCGCTTACCAGGAATTTACCCGGTTCGAACCAGGCCTGGAAATGACGGCCGGTAGCTGCTTCCAGCTGCTGTAATGCGGCTGCAACCTTTTCGCCCAGTAATGTCATGTCTGTTCCGGATTCTCCTTCACGGTATGGCACTTTAAAACCACCGCCCATGTCGAGGAAAACCAGGTCTTTGAAATGAGGAACAAGCTCGCTGAAGATGTCAGCTACTTTCATGAATACATCCACATCCTTGATCTCGCTGCCGGTATGAATATGCAGACCTTTGATCACGATATGGTATTGCGCCATCAGATCCAGGATACCGTTCAGCTGTTCGATGGGAATACCAAACTTGCTTTTTTCATGGCCGGTAGATATTTTAAGATTACCGCCCGCCATGATATTGGGACGAAGGCGTATGCCTACCGGGTAGGAGGAACCGTACCGGCGACCGAATTTTTCAAGGTTCGACAGGCTGTCGATATTTACATTCACACCCAGCTCCACGGCTTCCGCAATTTCACTGAAGGCGATACCATTGCTGGTATATAATACATTGTTGGGATCGAACCCGGCTCTTAATGCCAGTTTTACTTCATTGATGGAACTGCAATCCACCCCGCATCCGAGCGAACGGATATGACGGAGGATATTACTGTTGGTCAGTGCTTTGCAGGCATAGAAAAAACGCGTATCAGCGTTGGCAAAAGCAGTGGTAAGACGATTGTATTGCTCGGTGATCTTTTCAGCATGATACACGTAAACAGGTGTACCATACGTATCCGCGATCTGCGTCAGTTGCTCGTTTGATAAATACTGGGACATGTTGCGAAGATAATCGTCTTCGCGTTCGGAAAATGACAGCCGTAAAATTATTACGCAGGATCCTGAGGGGTTTCTTTTTCATCCGCCTCTTCATCGTCTCCCGCTGTATCACCACTTTCAGGATTTTCTTCCGGTGCTTCTTCTTCAGGATTGCTGTTATCTACCAGTTCGCCTTCTTCGTTAACGGTGAGGGCCGCGGCCGGTTCTTCGCTGGGGATCTCTTCAGAAGAGAGGGCATCCTGTACAGGCTGGTCGGTAAAGTCTTCCGGACTGATGATCGTCCCTTCAACGATCTGTTCAGCGAGTACTTCCTTGATCTTCGGAAGATCGCCGGCATTGTTGATGCCGAAGTAATCCATGAAGTTGCGTGAAGTGGCGTATACGAGTGGCTTGCCGGGCAGTGCCTCGTTACGGCCGCTGATGATGATCAGTTCTTTTTCGAGCAGTTTCTGGATGCTGTAATCGCTGTTCACACCACGGATGGCTTCAATTTCGCCTTTGGTGATCGGTTGCTTGTAGGCAATAATGGCAAGGGTTTCCAGTGCCGCATTGGAGAGGCGTTTCAGGAATTTATCGCCGTTAAGCTGGGCAATGGTCTTATGATAATCTTTTTTGGTAAGGAACTGCCAGCCGCCGCCGCTTTCCCTTACTTCGAAAGGATAGAACTCCGAATTGTATTTTTCGCGCACGCCTTCCAGGGAAGCTTCCACCTGGTCTAAAGTGATCCGCTGTTCCATGAACCCGAAGGCATTGTTGATGAGCTCTACGATATCAAGCGCTGTCAGAGGCTTGTCGCTTGCAAAAATCAATACTTCAATATGGGGTATGATCTGGCTGAGTTCCATCATAAAACTTCTTGTTGAACAGCGAACTTAATTATTTAATGGATACGATTATCCCTGTAAAGCTGCCGCACCGCTAACAATCTCTGTCAATTCGGTTGTGATGGCTGCCTGCCTTGCGCGGTTATAGCTGATCTTGAGTGATTTCAGCAGTTCATTCGCGTTCTCGCTGGCTTTATCCATGGCCGTCATACGGGCACCGTGCTCACTTGCGTTGGAATCCAGTACCGCTTTGTACAGCTGGGTATTCAGGATCTTCGGCATCAGTTCGGCGATCAGTTCTTCACGTGCAGGTTCGAAAATGAAGTCTGTTTTTTTACCACCGGCCTGGTTAGCCACTTTAGGAATAGGGAGGAACTGCTCGGCAACGAAGCGTTGGGTGGCAGCATTCTTGAATTCGCTGTAAATGATCTCCACAGCATCGAATTCTTTCTGCTCAAACGCTTTGGTAGCGGCCTGTGCAGCTGCCTGTACGCTTTCGAAGCGAAGGTTCAGGAAGATATCTTTATAGGTAGCATCTGTTTTGTAACCGGCTTTACCCAGGCTTTCAAAACCTTTTTTACCAATGTTCCAGATGGTTACATTTCCTTTCTGGAACTGGGCTGCATATTTTTCTGAAATCGTATTCTTGGCCAGTTTGATGAGATTGGCATTGAAACCGCCGCAGAGACCACGGTCGCTGGTGATCACGATCAGCAGTACTTTTTCCACCGGCCTTTCCTGTGCGAGACCAATGCTCATATCGCCCTCGCTGCAGCTTACAATATTGCTGAGCATTTCCTGGAGCTTCTGGGCATAAGGACGCATCTGCGTAATGGCATCCTGTGCACGGCGTAACTTAGCCGCACTTACCATTTTCATTGCCTTGGTGATCTGCTGGGTGCTTTGTACACTTTTGATCCTGTTACGTACCTCTTTTAATTGACCTGCCATCTGTTGTAGGGTTTCGGGTTTCTGCTCCGGCGCGGGGCCGGCGTTTCAATTTGGCTGCAAAAGTAGCAGAAACGGTCTGAAATTCCATCTGAAAGAATGAAAAAGATATGAGCCGCTTACAGTCACCGGAAACGATAGGTTAACCCGAGCCCGCTTCCTGCCGCACCCAGCTGCAGCCCGTTCAGCTGGTTTTCCAGCAACCTGCCATTACGGCGGTGGTTAAAATACTGGATCACGTCAAAAACAAGCAGGAAGCTGCCCTGTAACAGCAGGCTGCCCCCGTAACCTTCGGTTTTTTCATTTCCCAGCCGGGTTCCCCGCTCTTTCATATATAATCCGGTTGCTATATATGCAACGTCAAGCCCGCTGTTCAGTAAGAGCAGCTTTTCTGTTTTTTGCTGGGCATTGATATTATCGGTAAGGGTGTAATGCCGGTTCAGCTGTTTCCGGATGCCCAGCAAGCCTATACCCGCCACCGCCAGGTTCACGGTATTCCAGTAAGCATTCATCTGGTGCAGGTGATGTTCGCTGCCTTTGGTATTGCTCGCGGAAATGGTGCCCTGTATAATATTGGCTCCTGCCCAGGCCCCGAGGATATAATAGTTATTCTGATTCATGAGGATCCGGCTCCGGGCAATGGAATCCTGTTCTGCCTGCTGCGCATGACCCGTTGCCAGCCATAAAACCGACGTTATCGTTAATATTTCCCTTATTTTAATCATTTTCAGCCTGTTAAGTTTTCACTAAAGATCAATTGACCGGAAAGAGCACTTCAGTCTATACTCAAATTCTTTACCTTTGGCCGGGTGCCAAATTGGCTTAATTTATTTGTTGCACCGTTTTTGAACTGTTATATTTTTTCTAATAACACGAGACCAAACTTATGTTGAAATTCATTACCAAATTATTCGGGGGTAGCAAAAGCGACAAGGACGTGCAGCAGATCATGCCCGTCATTGAAAAAGTAAACCAGTTCTACCAGCAATACCAATCACTCTCCAACGATGAACTCAGGAATAAGACCGTTGAATTCAAACAACGCATCCAGAACCACCTGGCTGAGATCAACAAGGAAATAGAAGCGAAAAAACAAAGCGCGGAAGCATTATCCGAAGGTGATATCCATGGCCGTGATGCCATTTACCAGGAAGTGGACAAACTGAAAAAAGACCGCGACAAAAAAATAGAAGAGGCATTGAACGCTATACAGGCAGAAGCTTTTGCCGTTGTAAAAGAAACTGCACGCCGTTTCAAGGAAAATCCTGAAATGGTGGCTACTGCCACACCGCTCGACCGCGACCTGAGTGTACGTAAAGATTATATACAGATCAAAGGCGATACTTCCGTATTTAAAAATACCTGGACCGCTGCCGGCGGAACCGTTACCTGGAACATGGTACACTATGATGTACAGCTGATCGGTGGTAGTGTTCTGCATCAGGGAAAGATCGCTGAAATGGCAACCGGTGAAGGTAAAACACTCGTATCTACTTTACCTGCATACCTGAATGCCCTTGCTGCGGAAGGTGTGCATATCGTTACCGTGAATGATTACCTCGCCCGTCGTGACAGTGAGTGGAACGGCCCGATATTCGAATGGCTCGGACTGCGCGTGGATTGTATCGACAAACACGAACCGAACAGCGAAGCAAGACGTAATGCCTATATGGCAGATATCGTTTACGGAACGAACAATGAATTCGGTTTCGATTATCTCCGTGATAATATGGTGCATACGTCACAGGAAATGGTTCAGCGCAAGCACCATTTTGCCATGGTGGATGAAGTGGATTCCGTACTGATCGATGATGCAAGAACGCCGTTGATCATTTCAGGTCCTATCAGCCACAATACAGGCGAACAGCAGTTCTTCCAGCTGAAGCCAAGGATCGAAAAACTGGTGGAGGCGCAGAAAAGAGCCGTGAACCAGTTCCTGAACGAAGCCAAGAAAAAGATCGGTGAAGGGAACGATGATCCGAAAGACGGCGGCCTGGCCCTTTTCCGAGCGCACCGCGGTCTGCCTAAGAACAGCGCCCTGATCAAATACCTCAGCGAACCCGGTATGCGTGTGAAACTGCAGAAAGCAGAGAACCATTACCTGGCAGATCAGCAGCGTGAAATGCCCAAAGCGGATGAAGAACTTTTCTTCTATATCGAGGAAAAGAGCAATTCGGTAGAACTTACCGACAAAGGTATTCAGCTCATTACCGGTGCAGGCGAAGACCCGACCTTCTTCGTTCTGCCCGATATCAGTCTTTCCCTCGCTGCTGTTGACAATGATCCGAATGCAACTGCAGAAGAAAAACTGCATGCGAAAGAAGCCATCATCAACGAATATTCTGTTAAGGCAGACCGGATCCATACTGTACAGCAGTTACTGAAAGCGTATACCTTGTTCGACAAAGACGTAGAATACGTAGTAATGGACGGTGCTGTTAAGATCGTGGATGAGCAGACGGGCCGTATCCTTGACGGACGCCGTTATTCAGACGGTCTGCACCAGGCCATTGAAGCAAAGGAAAACGTGAAGATCGAAGCAGCTACGCAAACCTATGCAACCGTTACCTTACAGAACTATTTCAGGATGTATCATAAGCTGGCCGGTATGACCGGTACGGCGGAGACAGAAGCAGCTGAGTTGTGGGATATCTATAAACTGGATGTGGTCTCCATCCCGACCAACATTTCAATTATACGTAAAGACGAGCAGGACCTGGTATACAAAACCAAACGTGAGAAATTCGGTGCGGTGATCGACGAGATCGTTCGCCTGCGCGATGCGGGCCGGCCGGTGCTGGTAGGTACCACTTCTGTTGAAGTAAGTGAATTACTGAGCCGGATGTTAAGGCAGAAACAGGTTGCACATAATGTATTGAATGCGAAACAGCACGCACGTGAGGCGCAGATCGTAGCAGAAGCCGGTTTTGCCGGAGCTATTACCATCGCAACCAACATGGCGGGTCGTGGTACGGATATCAAGCTCGGACCAGGTGTGAAAGAAGCCGGAGGTCTGGCGATCCTGGGTACAGAAAGACATGAATCACGCCGCGTGGACAGGCAGCTGAGAGGACGTGCCGGTCGTCAGGGTGATCCGGGTTCGTCACAATTCTTTGTTTCACTGGAAGACGACCTGATGCGTATGTTCGGAAGCGAGCGTATTGCAAAAGTGATGGATTTTGCAGGATATAAGGAAGGTGAAGTGATACAGCACAGCATGATCACCAAATCGATCGAGCGTGCACAGAAGAAAGTGGAAGAAAACAACTTCGGCATCCGTAAACGACTGCTCGAATATGATGATGTGATGAACAAGCAGCGTACGGTGATCTATACAAAACGCAGTCATGCCCTGTTTGGCGAAAGACTTGCACTTGATCTCGACAACGCGTTCTATGCGGTAGCAGAAGAAATGGTTGGCGGGTTCAAAGAGCAGAACGACCACGAAGGATTCCGCCTTGCAGTGATCGTGAACTTTGGCATCGATTCATCCATCACTGCAGAAGAACTGAGTAAGCAGAGCGAACAGCAGCTTGCGGAAAGACTGTACGGAGAAGCCATTGCCAATTACGAGCGTAAGAAACGTGACCTGATGGAACAGGCATTACCGGTATTCCAGAATATCCGCCAGCAGCAGGGAAATCATATCGAGAATGTGATCGTTCCTTTCACAGACGGTAAAAAAGGAATGCAGGTGTTATCCAACATGGAAAAGACCCTCAGCACCAACGGAGCCGAACTGCTGAATGCGCTTGAAAGAACCGTAACACTTGCATTGATCGATGATGCCTGGAAAGAGCACCTGCGTGCGATGGACGATCTGAAACAGAGCGTACAGACTGCCACCTACGAGCAGAAGGATCCGCTGGTGATCTATAAAGTGGAAGCATTCGGACTGTTCAAAAAAATGGATGATGAGGTGAACCGCGAGATCGTACAGTTCCTTTGCCATGCAGGCATTCCATTGAACGACGGTGATGAACTGAAAGAAGGGCGTGAACAGAAGACCGATATGAGCCGGATGAATGCCAATAAGGAAAACCCGGACGGTCCGGCAGAAAATGATTATTACGATCCCACACCGGTTAAACAGCAGCCGGTGCAGGTTGGCCCCAAGATCGGCAGGAATGATCCCTGTCCTTGCGGAAGCGGCAAGAAATTCAAAGCCTGCCACGGAGCCGGCGCTTAACAGCGGATCATAACAATAGTAAAAAAGATTTATCACCAAAGTGGTAAATCTTTTTTGCAAAGGGGTGATACCAAAATATGAAAAGATGAAGATCAACCAGTACATAGATCATACGATCCTGAAGCCAACGGTATTGTTGCAGGAAATAGAACAATGCTGCAGGGAAGCGATGGAATACCAGTTCGCTGCTGTATGTGTGCCCCCGAATTTTGTGCGTTCGGCTAAACAGTTCCTGGAAGGGGCCGATGTGAAGATCGCTACAGTGATCGGTTTCCCGTTTGGTTATTCAGCCATTGAAGCAAAGATCGCTGAATCCATCCTGGCCATTGTAGACGGGGCAAATGAGCTCGATATCGTGGCGAATATTTCGGCCATTAAAAATGGCGACTGGCTTTATATTGCCAATGAGATCAACCACCTGATGCCGGTGATCAAAAGCAAGGGTGTAACAGTAAAGATCATCATTGAAAGCGGTGTGCTTACAGAAGAAGAGATCATCAAATGCTGTGATATTTATGGCGCAGCAGGAATAGATTACCTGAAAACATCAACCGGTTATGCGGAAAAAGGTGCTACGGTGGAAGCGGTTCGCCTGTTCAGGTTACACCTTCCGGCGCATGTGCAGATCAAAGCTTCCGGTGGTATCCGCAATTATGCATTTGCCAGAGAACTGATCGATGCAGGTGCAACCCGCCTGGGCTGCAGCGCAAGTGTTGCCATCATGAAAGGGGCGGAAGGTGAAAGCGGTTATTAGACCGCTTTGGCAGTAAATTTGTGTATCTTACTTAAAACAGTGACGATGAAGAATGCAAAACAATGGCTGATAGCACTTATAACTGTTATAGGCGCGATCGCTGCGAATGCGCAGGATTCAATTACTGTAATCAAAGATCCGAGGTTGGATATCCTTACCGTAAAGCAGGCCCAGATCAATAAGCGTACTGCAATGATGACCAGCTCAGGTCTCTATAAGGGCTTCCGGATCCAGGTGATCAGCACCAGCAACCGCGACCAGGCTTTCAAAATAAAATCAGAATTATTATCCCGCTTCCCGGATCAGAAAAGCTACACGATGTACCAGTCGCCTTATTTTAAAGTACGGATTGGTAATTTCATCAAACGCGAAGACGCAGAAAAATTCAGGAAGCTGCTGAATAAATATTATCCGCAGGGCGTTTATGTGGTAGAGGATGCGATTGAATACACATTCAGTGAAGAAGAGGATATCATTCCATAATTCATTCATACATGCTTGAGCAAAAGATAAAAGAACTGGCAGCCAGATATGCAGACGAGTTCATCGCCGTAAGGCACCGGCTGCATGCCAATCCCGAGCTGAGTTACCAGGAGTTTGAAACGAGCCGTTATATACAATCGATGCTGACCTCGTTCGGTATTCCTTTTGAAGTGAAAGCAACTACCGGTGTGCTTGGTATGATCAGGGGAAAGAATCCCGACAGCCGTGTGATAGCTTTGCGTGCCGATATGGATGCACTGCCGATACAGGAAGAGAATGAAGTGGATTACCGTTCGGTGAATGATGGAGTGATGCACGCCTGTGGCCATGATGTACATACAACCATCCTGCTCGGTGCCGCAAAACTGCTCAATGAGCTGAAAGACGAATGGGAAGGAACGGTGAAACTGATCTTCCAGCCGGGCGAGGAAAGAAATCCGGGCGGCGCAAGCTATATGATCAAAGAGGGTGTGCTGGAAAATCCCAAGCCGCAGGGGATCATCGGCCTGCATGTACATCCCGGTCTCGATTACGGCAAGCTTAGTTTCCGAAGTGGAAGGGTAATGGCAAGTGCCGATGAATTATATATTACCATCAAAGGGAAAGGCGGGCATGCGGCAGCGCCGAACCTTACGGCAGATACTGTTCTTATTGCCTCGCACCTGATCGTAAGTCTTCAGCAGATCATCTCCCGGAATAAAAATCCTTTATCGCCATCTGTCTTGTCGATCTGTTCCATCCAGGGCGGACATACCACGAATGTGATCCCGAGTGAAGTAAAGCTCATGGGAACTTTCAGAGCTATGGACGAAGAATGGCGTTTCAAAGCGCATGAGTTGATCCGCAAACAGGCAACAGGCCTTGTGGAAGCTATGGGCGCAGAAATAGACCTGCATATCGATGTTGGCTATCCTACAGTAGATAACGACCCTGTATTCAATGCCAAAGCCTGGAAACTGGCCGAAGTGTATATGGGAAGCGAACATGTGGAAGAAACGGAGATCCGCATGGGTGCTGAAGATTTCGGCTATTACACACAGGTGATCCCCGGCTGCTTCTATCGCTTAGGTGTAAGGAATGCAGAGGAAGGAATCATCCACAACGTACATACACCACGTTTCAATATTGATGAACGTGCCATAGAGACAGGCATCGGCATGATGGCCTGGCTGGGCGCAGCCGTTGATGCTAAAAGTTGAAAACAGCTTTCAGCATGAATACACGTGGCCTGATGGCATAATTGCTTTCGCTGAGATTATTGGCAGTAAGGTTTATTACCGTGTAATTACGCACATCGGTAATATTCAGTATGGAAAAGAACAGGTCTGTTCTGATCCCGGTTAACTTATACTGCAATGATGCATCCGCGAAGAAATTACGGATGGTATTTAACTGCGCCTGTTTTGTATAATAATGTTCAGCCGTAAACTTTAATAAGACTGTATTGCCCGGGATGATATTGATCTCGCCGGCCTGGTTCACCTGTTTCGATGAACGAGCCCCGGTATTGCTGTTGAGCTGCTTACTCCTGGTTTCCGTATAACTGATGTTGTAGGAAGTATTCAGCCAGCGGTTGAATTTTGTTTTTAATGAAAGACCGAAGCTGGTGGTTCCATTGTTGTATTGCAGATAGTTATTGTTCTGCAGCTGGTTCCATTCGCTTGTTCGCCAGGATGCTTTTAATGAGGCTGTTGTCTGCAGCGGGAAGAGATATTTGCTGATATTACCTTGTAACAGCAGGCTGTTAAGATTGTTGGCACCGGGAATAGTGCTGACCTTTTGAAGATTATCGAAGAAAACAGTGCTTGATAAAGTGTTGTTCTCCGTTTTACTGTAAGCTGCCAGCAAGCTCGCGAATAATAACTTTGTTGTTTTTTTGAAATTGAACGACACTCCTGCATAGTGCGTGGCCGATAAAGTATAAGGAACGAGATTGTTCATGAGCACACGGTAATTTTTCAGGATATACCCTGGATAGATCGTTTCCATTGTGCCAGGTGTATTGGTTCGCCTGTAGATAACGGTAAGGTCATGTTCGCGTCCTGTTGCATACCGGAACTTAACAGCAGGCGTGAAGAAATAACGGAAGAATCGCTCATCCGTCTGTAATGAATCATCCCTGAAGCGAATGCTTGTTGCATTAACAGGAAAAGACAATGAGAGCTGTGTTCTGCCGGATATCCAGTCGTAGTCTGCCTGTGCATATAACTTAAGGAACCGGAAATGCAAATGATTGGCAAATGAGTCCGCCAGCACTTGCTCGGAAAGATCCTGTTGTTGTGTAACGATATTGCTCCGCAACTCCTGCCGTTTTGTTGTGAGCCCAACTTTATAGGCCTGTAAAAGATGAAGACCCGGTATACGCAAAACAGCGCTGGTAGTTGTAAAGAAAGAAGGCGCTTTTACAAGCTGTGATAATTGAAGATACGGCTGGTTATTGTTGAATACAGTTTCATTTGTGCCGGGTAGTGCATGCAGTTGTTCAGGATTATTGGTATACTGCTGATAAGCATACAGTTCAAGGATGCGGTTAAGCCTGAATGGCCTTATGATGCTGAACTCATTGGAAATATTGGTTGTTTTCTGCAAAAGTTGCTGCGACTGCATATTGCCGTTGATCACTATAAACGCATTACCCGGATCCGAGCCTGCTTCCGCAACGGTATTGTTGTTCAGGTAAAAGCTTTTGCTGTTCCTGTTCACATTGAATTGTGCCCTGAAGTTGCGTGTGGTAAAACGTGCTTCCTGCCGCTCAGTATAATTTACCGTATCTCCAGGCAGGTAAAAACGGGTAGATCCATTATAATAACGATGCTGGATATCCGACAGGTAGAACAGGTTCAGCTTCAGCTGCAGCTCATCACGGGTTTTGAAAAGGTTATTGAAATTGAGCAGGTTCGCATTATTGAGCAGGTATCTTTGTTTGTTTATATTAGGGCTGCCGGACGTAGTCATCCCCAGGTAAGAATCCGTTGCAGACCTGTCCTGCTGGCCCATCAGATCGCCCTGGTTATGACTTACGATATCATCACGCAGGTCTGCACCATTATTGTTTGACCGGAATGCATTGATGGCTTTATAATTTTTCCTGAACATCATCAGGTTAAGGGTAATATCACGGACATCTTTAATGCCGCCACCTGCTTCTGCCATTCCCATCAGTTTAAGTCTTGCCTTGTCTTTCAGACTTACATTCAATGCTACTTTATCTGTGAGCACGGCATTCTGCAATGCTTTTACGGACTGATGATTTTCGAGCACCTGTATTTTGTCTACCATATCTGCGGCGATGGAATTAGTAGCAATATTGTACCTGTCGTCAAGGAGGTTGTCGCCATCGATATAGAAATTGGAAATTGCTTTGCCATTGTAAGTGATCTTTCCGTTGCCATCCACTTCAATGCCGGGCATCCGTTTCAATACATCGCCGATAGAGCGGTCCTGGCGCTGAACAAAAGAATCTACTGTGTAACTCAGCGTGTCGTTCCTGAACCGTGCAAAAGGGGCATTGTTTTTTACGGTTACGGTAGGGAGCTGTGAAGATGATGCGGCCAAAACAAAATCTGTTGTTTCACCGGCCGCGGACACCTTTTTTTGCTGCTTCTCGTAGCCGATAGCAACAACTTCCAGCCGGAGACTGTCGGCCGGCGTTGCATGGGTAATCCGGATCCTGTAGTTCCCGTTTGCATCGCTCACGGAAAATGCTGAAATGATACCGGATGATCCTTTGTGCAGTGTAATATTAGCCGCAGCTACTGGTTTCCCCTCTGTTGTTCTGACCTGCCCGCTGAAAACAAGTTGTGCAGACAGTTTGCCGGCCAGGCAACATAAAAACAGCAGCAGGTAGATTTTACCGGTCGGCCTCATAGGCAGATAACTTAAAACAGCTATAACCGCATGCAAGCAGCTATACGTTATACCTGTTTATGGAAGATAAGAAAAAATAATATGTTCTGCTAGGGCAACTCTACAGGGTTATTGACCGTATTCACGGGACCGCCGCCTGCCGGTCTTGCGCCGGGAGTTGCACCTCTCATTGAAATAAGTGCACCATTCCCATTACCGGAAAGAAAAGCTTCCGGGTTTTTGTTGATGGCATCCACCAGCCTGGTATATTCGGCGCGTGTGGTAGGAATGATATCTGTTGGCAGTTCTACTGACCTGTTGCTGGCGGTTAATGGCTGGAATCCGGCAAATTTGAAATTCACCTGTTTTTTAAGATCTGAAGCTTCCACGATCAGGCCGGGCAGACCCTGCAGTTTCCACGGACCGTTATTGAAAGGGATACCCGGAGCAAACCAGGCTTCGTAAGTTCGGCCCTTGCATACGCCTGTTGCTTTCTGACAATCGATCCCCATTATTTTCTTTGTTTCATTGGAAATATTCCAGTCTATGACCGGCATTTCATCTTCCATAAAATAATATTTCAGATGAAATTCTTTTGAATAGAGTTTATTGGCACCGATGAACTTGTATAATACAGTAGCTGTGGTAGGTTTTTTACCTGCCGACGATAACCTGATAATACCTCCGGCCTTACGTACGGAATCGATCATGGCAAGGTCAACCGAATCGCGGTATGCCTTGTCATAGCTTTCATAAAGCCCGGCTGTTTTACCCAGCCGTAAGATCATATTTTCTTCATAAAAAACGCCAGGATTGGCGGTATCACGCATGTGTGAGAAATGATACATTGCCTGGGCGATCACGGGCTCTTTCTGCTGCGCGGATAAAGATAAGCCAGCCAGCAGGATCAGGGCGGAGAATACTGTTTTTTTCATCAGAGACATTGGATACTTCTTTTCAGGAATAAATAAATGTAAGAAAAGGCCTGCAGAGATAAGACCGCAGGCCTTTTATAAAAAAGGAAATTGGATTAACAGGCTTCTACCAGCACTTCAGTAACCCATGGGTACTGCTGGCATACTTGCTCAAGAGCAGCCTGGATAGCCATCAGCTGAGAACCTGAGCAGTTAGCGAAATCGGCGCCATTGCCCACCCATGTGCCGCATGAGGTCTGGAATTCGATAGGGTAACTCATCGCAAGCGCAGTTGCTTTGCTGAACTTGACAGTTGTGCCGGCCAGAGATTTGATGTCCTGAACTTTTGTTTTTATTTCAGTAACACCTGCTTTGGTTGCTGGTTCGCTGGAAGTTGCTGCAAAAAGACCTGAAGAAATGAATAAAGTCAGCGCGAGGAGAAAAGATAATTTTTTCATTGTTTGGTTTTTTAAAGGAACAGTTCATGTGCACTCTTTTTACGGGTTCGTATCATCTCCCGTTTCAACGGCCATTGAAAGTCAAAATTTTGATATTTAATATTAGAATAAATCAACAGGTTCCGCAATTGGTGATACCACTACAATTTGGCGGCAGGTAGCCATATATTTCAAAAAAAATAATAACTTCATCCTGTCTATACATCAGATCACAGGCCTATTCCGGATATTATGGTAGCTATTGCACTTGTAGAAGATCATCTTACTTACCATTCAGTGCTGACGGATTTTTTCCGCGGCAGTGATCAATACAGCCTGGATATTATTGCACAGAACGGCCATGATTTTATTAAAAAACTGCAGGATAAGAGAACCATTCCTTCTGTTGTACTGGTAGATATCCGTATGCCTGTAATGGATGGAATCGCGCTTACCCATTTTCTCCGCATCTTATACCCGGACATGAAAGTGATCGGGATCTCTGGTTTTATTGAAAATGATGTGGTTAAAAACCTGTTCAGCAGCGGTGCATCAGGTTATATCATGAAAGCCCGGCCCGATATGGTGCTGAACAAAGCGCTGGATACCGTAATGGCAGGAGGTATCTATGTAGACGAACGTATGGCAGACGACCTGCTGATCGATCTTGCCATAGACCACGACACAGAACCCCGTCGTTTCTATAAACAATTCGGCCTTACCGACCGGGAAATCACCTTCATTATGCTCAATGCAACTTCCCTTACCTATGAGCAGATTGCCGAAACCATGTTTGTAGAACCGAAGACCGTTCAGACCTATTTCGACAGGGTATCGAAAAAGCTGCACGTGAACAGCCGCCAGGGGCTTACCCTGTTTTCGCTGCAAAACGGTCTGGCCCGGCTTGCCAACTACCCGATGCAGCATTAAATTCCGGCATCTTTTTAAGAAATTGTATCTTGCAGCCCGATCCCGGCCGGTTCATAAAAGGGCTATAATCACCTTTTTAGCGTAACCTGTCCGCGGAATGGTACAGGAACCCTGGGCAATGGCGAGGCCGGTATGGTTATACGGATCCTGTGCATCATAAAACTCAACGCATGGCTAAACATAACGATCTCAGAAAAGAACAGGCACTGGAATATCATGCCAACGGACGTCCCGGTAAAATTGAAGTAGTTCCCACCAAAGAATCAAAAACCCAGCGGGATCTTTCGCTGGCGTACAGTCCGGGTGTGGCAGAACCCTGTAAGGAGATCGCAAAGAATACCGAAGATGTTTATAAATACACAGCCAAGGGGAACCTGGTAGCGGTGATCAGTAACGGAACAGCAGTGCTGGGCCTCGGTGATATCGGTCCGGAAGCCAGCAAGCCGGTGATGGAAGGCAAGGGTGTACTCTTCAAGATATTTGCGGATATCGATGTGTTCGATATAGAGATCAACGAAAAAGACCCCGAGAAATTTGTACAGATCGTAAAAGCACTGGAGCCTACATTCGGTGGTATTAACCTGGAAGATATCAAAGCACCGGAATGTTTTTACATAGAGCAGGAGCTCAAAAAGCAGATGAAGATCCCGGTGATGCACGATGACCAGCACGGAACGGCTATCATCAGCGGTGCGGCTTTGCTGAATGCACTGGAACTGCAGAAGAAAAAGATTGATAAAGTGAAGTTCGTGATCAATGGCGCTGGCGCTGCCGCTATGGCCTGTGTGGAACTGTATGCAGGACTGGGCGCGAAGTACGAGAATTTCACCATGTTCGATATTGCCGGCGTATTACACAAAGGACGCACAGACCTGAACGAGGTAAAGAGCAAATATGCGGTGGATGAAAAGAAAAAGAATATCACACTTGAAACAGCGCTGAAAGATGCAGATGTGTTTGTAGGACTCAGTGTGGGCAATGTGATCACTCCCGAAATGGTGAAAAGCATGGCGAGAAACCCCATTGTTTTTGCCATGGCCAATCCAGACCCCGAGATCACATATGAAGCGGCAACAGCGGTACGGAAAGATATTATCATGGCTACGGGCCGGACGGATTATCCCAACCAGGTAAACAATGTACTCGGCTTCCCGTACATTTTCCGCGGTGCGTTAGATGTAAGGGCAACACAGATCAATGAAGCGATGAAACTGGCAGCTGTAAAAGCGCTGGCAGGACTTGCCAAGAAACCGGTGCCGGATATCGTGAACATGGCTTATAACCAAAGTCATATGTCGTTCGGTCCGGAATACATCATTCCGAAACCGGTAGATCCGCGCCTGCTGGCAACAGTGGCGCCTGCGGTAGCCAAAGCTGCGGAAGAGAGTGGCGTTGCACAGAAAAGAATTGAAAACTGGGATGCATACGTGCTGGAACTGAACAAACGTCTTGGCCTCGATAACCAGCTGATCCGTGTGATCGGTAACAAAGCGCGCAAGGATCCGAAACGTCTTGTATTTGCTGAAGCGGATAACCAGAAGATCCTGAAAGCGGCGAGTATTGCATACGACGAAGGAATTGCCTACCCGATCCTGCTGGGTAACCCGGATCGTATAAAGAAGATCGCAGAGAAACATGATATAGACCTGACCGATCTGCCGATCATCGATCCGCGCAGCGATGAGATGGAAGAGAAGCGGGAAGAGTACGCAGAGCTGTTCTTTAAAAAACGCCAGCGTAAAGGGTTCAATAAATACGAGAGCCTGAAGATCATGAAAGACCGCAACCACTTCGGTTGTATGATGGTGGAAATGGGCGATGCCGATGCTATGCTTTCCGGCCTCACCAAAAATTATGCTGAAGCCATCAGGCCGGCACTGCAGATCATCGGAACCGAAGAAGATGTGAAGAAGATTGCCGGGATGTACCTCCTGCTTACCAAGAAAGGCCCGCTTTTCCTGGCCGATACAACAGTCAATTTCAATCCTACTGCACAGGAACTTGCCGATATCACCATGATGGTGGCTAAAGAAGTAAGGAATTTCAACCTGGTGCCGCGTATAGCCATGCTCAGCTACAGCAATTTCGGAAGCAGTGATTCTCCGGAAGCACGTCTCGTAGCTGAAGCAACACGCATTCTCAAGAAAACAGATCCCACGCTGATCGTGGATGGTGAAATGCAGGGAAGCCTGGCATTCAACAAAGAAATACTGAGAGATAATTATCCTTTCAGCGAACTGGTTAACGAGGAGGTGAATGTGCTTATCTTCCCCAATCTTACAGCCGGTAACGTAACCTATAACCTGCTGAAAGAAGTGGGTGGCGCAGATGCGATTGGTCCGATCCTGCTCGGTATGAAAAAGCCGGTACACGTATTGCAGCTGGGAAGTACAGTGCGCAGCATTGTGAACATGGTAACCGTATCGGTAGTGGATGCGCAGCTGAAATGCAAAAGCAATGTACGCGATGTGGCAGAACAGACACATTGGTGGAGACGCTTAAAGAAAAAGAAAAAATAAATGATCTCCTTTAAGGAGGCACTTCATTATTAATCGAATCAAGATGTCTTTTTTCACACATTTAGGTACTTATCTGTTAATGCTGAAAGGCATGTTCACCAAGCCGGAGAACTGGCGCATGTACTGGAAAGAACTGATGCACCAGTCTGTGGAGATCGGCGTTGGCGCTTTGCCTATCGTGGTGATCATTTCATTGTTCCTCGGTGCGGTTACCACCGTACAGACAGCTTACCAGCTGGTGAGCCCGCTGGTGCCCCTTGCCACGATCGCACAGATCGTGCGCGACAGTATGATCCTCGAACTCTCGCCTACGGTACTGAGTATTGTACTGGCAGGTGTGGTAGGAAGCAAGATTGCCAGTGAGCTGGGAAATATGCGCGTAAGTGAGCAGATCGATGCACTGGAGATCATGGGCATCAACACCAAAAGTTACCTCGTAATGCCAAAGATCCTGGCCGCGCTGATCGTGATCCCCTGCCTCATCACTATTTCCGCAGTGCTTGGTATCTGGGGCGGCAGAACTGCCGGTAATATGGCAGGTATACTTGCACCGGATATTTTCGATGTGGGACTGCGCCAGAACCTCAATCTTTATAACATCAATTTCGCATTATACAAATCCTACACATTCGCTTTCATCATCAGCAGCGTTTCTGCCTACTACGGCTATAATGTAAAAGGCGGAGCCCTGGAGATTGGCCGCGCCAGTACCAGTGCAGTGGTGGTAAGCTGTATCCTGATCCTGCTTGCCGACTATGGACTCGCAGCACTGCTGTTGTAAGAGCGATTACATTAAAAAAATGCCGGTTGCTTATTGTATCGCCGGGACTTGCTACATTTAGGTGATAAAAGCAGGCCGTAAGAACAGGTAAGATCGTGTATTGCCATAAGCTCATTTGCTTTATCATTCCTTATGACCTGCTACCGGTAAAAGATAAAAGGTAAGCAGTCATGAATCCAGCATTTCAATCATTTCAGAAACTGGTATCGCATCCGGTGAAGTTCAGGCTTTTTCTCCTGCAGCGGCTGCCTGCTGCTTTTTTTGCAGGACTGCGCCTGCGGCACTTCGATGAAAAGCATACAGTAGTTACTGTAAAGTATAAATGGTTCAATCAGAATCCTTTTAAATCCATGTATTTTGCTGTGCAGTCGATGGCTGCGGAAATGAGCACAGGATTGCCCGCTTTTGCGCAGGTATACAAACGCAATCCGGCCGTGAGCATGCTGGTGGTAAGTGTGGAGAGCCATTATTATAAAAAGGTGACAGGCCTGGTCTGCTTCAGCTGTGACGATGGCCCGGCACTTGCGGAAACTGTACAGCGAACCATCGATACCGGTGAAGCAGTGACTATCACCTGCAATTCAACCGGCAGAAATGAAGCGGGAGAAGTAGTAGCGGAATTCCGGATCACATGGAGTTTCAAGGCAAAGGGTAAGAGAACGGAATAATAAATAAAAGTCCGGACACAGGAAGAGCCGGAGAAAGGAGATACCATATGAAAATAGCATTTCACGGAGCGGCGAGAACCGTAACCGGCTCCAAGCACCTCATCACTTTAAAGAACGGAATAAAAATCCTGCTCGATTGCGGCATGTTCCAGGGAATGGGAAAAGACACGCTGACGTTGAACAGCAGCTTTGGCTTCGATCCGATGTCGGTAGATTTTCTTGTATTGTCGCACGCGCACATCGATCATTCCGGGTTAATTCCAAAACTGGTAAAAGATGGTTTCCAGGGAAAAATATTTGCCACGCCAGCAACAAAGGAACTGGCCGAAATCTTACTCGAAGATTCTGCTACCATACAGAGAGACGATACCCGCTTCATCAACAAAAGGCGCGCGAAACAAGGACTTCCGCCTTATGAACCATTATACGATCTTGAAGACGCAGCCGATGCAAGTGCCTTATTTGAACCCGTGCATTACGGTGAATGGAAAACCATTACACCTGGTGTGGAACTGTTGTATACAGATGCAGGACATATCATCGGCAGCGCAGCGGTTCACCTGCGGATCAAAGAAGACGGGAAAGAGACCAGCATTACTTTCAGCGGAGATGTGGGCCGGTATAATGATGTTATCCTTCGTTCCCCCGAAGTTTTTCCACAGGCAGATTACATCATCCTGGAAAGTACGTATGGCAACAAACTGCACGACGATGTAAAAGGCACGCCCGATACGCTGCTGCAATGGATCACACATACCTGCCTGGAAAAGAAAGGCAAACTGATCATTCCTGCATTCAGTGTGGGCCGCACACAGGAATTACTGTATGCGTTGAACCAGCTGGAACTGGAACACAGGCTGCCGGCTATTCCCATTTATGTAGATAGTCCGCTGAGCAGGGAAGCTACCGAGATGCTGAAAAAATACCCGCAATATTTCAACCGCCGCATCAGGAAAGTAATGGAGACAGATTCGGATCCGTTTGATTTCAAAGGCCTGAAATTCATTAAAACGGTAGACGAAAGCAAATACCTCAACGAACTGCCGCAGCCCTGTATTATCATTTCCGCAAGCGGGATGGCAGACGCAGGCCGCGTGAAGCATCATATCATGAACAATATCAGCGATCAGAAGAACACGATCCTGATGGTAGGTTATTGTGAACCGCATTCGCTTGGCGGAAGACTTATGAACGGTGAAAAAGTGGTGAAGATTTTCGGCGAATTTTATAACGTGGTGGCAGAAGTTGGACAAATGCGCAGCATGAGTGCACATGGCGATTACGATGATCTCTGTCAGTTCATTGCCTGCCAGCTGCCGGGCGAGGTGAAAACCTTATTCCTGGTACATGGTGAATACGATGTGCAGCAGGACTTCGCAAGCCGTCTGCGCCGCAAGGGTTTCAAAGAAGTGGTGATCCCGGCCATGCATGAAGAAGTAGAATTATTATGATGTGATCCAAACGTTCGAACCAGTAGATCCAAAAACAAAAACATGTACACCCGGAATACCAGTAAACAGATCATCCTGCTTTTCATCTGCCTGTTTCCCCTCTTGCTCTCAGCGCAGGAAATGCAATTCTGGCATGGCTTTCGTAAGGAATCCTTTAAGGTAGATACAACGCAGGCATATATCGTGATCCCCGAAAAACCATTGCCCGGTAATCCATGGTTATGGCGGTCTTATTCACCTGAGTTTCATGTTGAGATAGACAGTATACTAGTTACCAAAGGGTTCCACCTGGCATTCCTGAATGTGAACAGCAAGGAGTTATATGGTCAGCCGGCATTGATGACCATCTGGGATCAGTTTTATGACCTGCTTGTGAAACAGAGATCTTTTTCTCCTTGGCCAGCGCTGGAAGGAGCTGTACGTGGAAGCCTCTGCGAATTTGCATGGGCCAAGAAACATCCTGATCGCGTAAGCTGTATCTATTCAGAAAACCCGGTAAGTGAGATCCGCAGCTGGCCCGGCGGAAGCCTGAAAGATGCTGCCATGAAAGGAACAGGCAATGCAGATAACTGGAAACAATTGCTGAAAGCATATGGTTTTACGGAAGAACAGGCGCTCGCATATAAAGACAACCCCAAAGACAACCTGGAGCAGCTGGCATTGCAAAGGGTGCCGCTGTACTTCACATTCGGACTGAAAGATGCTATGATGCCCATGGAGGAAAACGCACTGGTGATTGCGAATAATTATATAAAACTAGGCGGTCCGGTTACCATGTATCCCATGATCCTTGGGAAGCAGGAAGTAAATGGTCATCATGTTACCATCGAAAATCCGGAAACAATCGCAACCTTCATTGTGAACAGCTGGAAGGCAAAAAAGCAACAGTCGGAAAATCCTAAATAGAGATTGCCATGAAACAGCAATTGGAACAGCGTTACAGAACGCTTTACAATGAAGAACCACTCACCGTACGTTCGCCCGGTCGTATTAACCTGATCGGGGAGCATACCGATTATAACATGGGTTTTGTGATGCCTGCGGCTATAGATAAAGCAATTTATATCGCCATCGGTAAAAACAACGAAAACAAAATCAGGCTTTTTGCAGAAGATCTTGGCGAATCCTTCGCGGTTGATGCTGATCAGCTGACGCATACGGGCAACTGGCCGGATTATATCATGGGTGTTGTGTCTGAATTGCATAAAGCAGGGCACCATACCGGTGGCTTTAACGCTGTGATCGGCGGTGATATTCCGCAGGGAGCAGGTCTTTCTTCTTCTGCAGCATTATCCTGTGCTACAGCTTTTGCACTCGGACAGCTTTTTGAGCTTCCGGTATCATCAGTGGATATTGTTAAAACCGCACAGGCAGCCGAGAACAATTTCGTTGGCCTGCAATGCGGTATCATGGACCAGTTTGCAAGTGTGTTTGGCAAAAAAGATCACCTTATCAAACTCGATTGCCGTTCGCTCGAATATGAGTATATCCCTTTCGAACTGGGAGACTGGCAGGTACTGCTTTTTAACAGCAATGTGAAGCATACCCTTGCTTCTTCAGAATATAATACAAGACGTAAAGAATGTGAAGCCGGTATAGCGATCATACGTGAGAAATACCCGGAAGTGAACAGTCTCCGTGATGTTACCGTTGAAATGCTTTCCGAAATGCTGGCCGGCAAAAATGAACTGGTCTACAGGCGCTGCCTGTTTGTGGTGGAAGAGATCGCCAGAGTAAAAGCTGCTGCCGGATGCCTGAGGAATGGCGATATCGATGCCTTCGGAATACATATGTACAATGCGCATCACGGACTCAGCAAATTATATGAAGTGAGCTGTAAGGAACTTGATGTGCTGGTGGATCTTGTAAAAGGAAACCCTGCTGTAGCAGGAGCCAGGATGATGGGTGGCGGCTTTGGCGGCTGTACAATCAACCTGGTAAAAAAAGAAGCCGTTGAAAGCCTTGTAATTCAGGTGAGCAATGCCTATACTGAAACCTTTGGTATTGCACCCGAAGTGTATCGTGTGCAGGTGGAAGACGGAACTTCTGTTTGTTAAGATAAAACGTAAACTGCAAATATGAAAAGATATTGTCTCGCGCTTGACCTTGTGGATGATGCACAACTGATCAGGGAATACGAAGAATACCACCGTGAGGTATGGCCTGCTATTTTAAAAAGTATAAGTGATGCCGGTATTACGGATATGGAGATTTACCGTACCGGTAACCGCCTTTTTATGATCATGGATGCCGATGAAACCTTCAGCTTCGAACGTAAAGCTGCAATGGATGCATCAAATCCCGAAGTGGAAAAATGGGAGCAGCTGATGTGGAAGTACCAGCAGGCATTGCCACTCGCTGCACAGGGTGAGAAATGGATGCTGATGGACAGGATCTTCAAATTATAAGCTATGATGAAAATCGACGCACACCAGCATTTCTGGCAATACGATCCTGTACGCGACAGCTGGATAGACGATACCATGCAGGTGATACGGAGAGATTTCATGCCGGCAGATCTGCAGCCATTACTGGAGCAACACCAGCTGGATGGCTGCGTGGCTGTTCAGGCAGACCAGTCCGATGCAGAGAGTGCATTCCTGCTGAAGAATGCTGCATCCTATCCTTTCATTAAAGGCGTGGTAGGCTGGGTAGATCTTCGCGCTGCAGATATTGAAATGAAACTGTCTGCTTACAGTGTTCATGATAAAATGAAAGGCTTCCGCCATATCCTGCAGGCAGAACCGCAGGAGTTCATGCGGCAGCCTGCATTCCTTAATGGGATCTCCAAACTGAGCAGCTACAATTATACGTATGATGTGCTGATCTATGAACACCAGTTGCCTGCTGCATATGAACTTGTAAGGCAATTCCCCGATCAGCCATTTGTGATCGATCATATTGCCAAGCCAAAGATTGGTAAAGGCGATATGATCGCCTGGAAAAAACAAATACAGGCAATTGCTTCCTGCGATAATGTATATTGTAAAATATCAGGCATGGTTACCGAAGCAGATCATGATCTTGCATACGAAATATATCAGCCATATATGGAAACCGTAACGGAAGCTTTTGGCATCAAAAGAATCATGTACGGGTCTGACTGGCCGGTATGCCTGCTAGCTGCTTCTTATGCAGAAGCAATAGCCATTACAGAACAATATTTTTCTTCGTTCAGCAAAGATGAACAGGCGCTGTTTTACGGGGGAAATGCAGTTGCTTTTTATCAGTTATAAATAAAGCAATTTTAAAAGAAGGGGTTCATGAAAGATTCCGCAGAACAATTATACCGGCAACGTGAACAGGCATTTGAAAGCCAGGCAGCACAATACGTACAGCGCGGGCGCCTGCTCGCGACACTGCGGTTTGTTTTATTTACGCTGGCGGCCTATTGCCTGTACATGGCATTCAGTCTTCGTTTCACCGGAACCTGGTTGTGGTTTGCATTGGCATTGCTTATACTTTTCCTCTATTGCGTAGTGATCTCGGGAGATGTGAAAAAGAAGATTGCATTTCTGAAGCAGCTGGTAAAGATCAATCAGAATGAAATAATCGTATTGCAGCAGGGTGAATCCTTTCTTGATAACGGTAGTGTATTCGGTAAGCAGAAAGGCGCCGCTGCGGATCTTTCTGTGTTTGGTAAACATTCTCTCTACCACCGCCTCAACCGTGCTGCAGGTAAATCCGGAAAACAGGAGCTGGCCGCTTTACTGCAGCAGCCTCATACAGATCCCGCGGCGATCGCAGCTGCACAGGCATGTGTACAGGAGTTGGCGGCACTTACGGATTTCAGGCAGGAACTGCTGGCGGAAACATTGTTGCTGGATGAAAGCGAAGCTCATAACCAGTTCCAACAGCAGACAGATAAAGGTGATTATGATTTCCTCTTTGCCCCGCTGTGCCGCGCACTGGCAATCGGCTGGCCTGTGCTGGGGTTTGCTGCAATAGGAACTGCCATCTGGTATGAGAACCTGTTACCGGTAGCAGCCGTAACAATCTTTGGTTATATCGTACTGCTTTTTTTTCTGCGTAAGATCAACAGGCTGCACGCACAGGTTTCTAAAAGAAGTTATCTCTACGATCAGTATAGCAACTGTTTTAAACATATCAATGCACAGTCCTTTCAGCATCCGCACCTGCAGTCTTTGAAGGATGATACAACGGACGCAAAAAACGGGTTCGAACGTTTGTCGCGTATAACAGGATTATTCGATCTGCGTGTAAGCCTGCCCGGCCTTATCCTGAACGGCCTTTTCCTGCTCGACCTGCACAGCGCAGCCACCTACATGAAGTGGATCCGTAAATACCAGCACCGAACCGGTTTGTGGCTGAAAGCGCTCGGGGAAATGGAAATGCTGAATTCGATCGCGTCCTTTCATGTCAATCACCCCGATTTTATATTTCCTGCGATTGACAATGAAAAACTTTCCATCCGCGCAGAGAAACTGGGGCACCCGCTGATGCAACCGGGAACTGCAGTTGTAAATGACACTTCGATTGGAGTGGATGAAAAGCTGCTCCTGGTAACAGGTTCCAATATGTCCGGCAAAAGCACTTTTCTCCGCACGGTAGGACTGAATCTACTGCTGGCACAATGTGGTGCGCCGGTCTTCGCGGCAAGCTTTGTGTTCTCGCCCATGAAACTGCTCACATCCTTTCATCATATCGATTCCCTCGAAGAAAGCACTTCTTATTTTTATGCAGAACTCAAATCGTTGCAGTCGATCATGCAGGAACTTGAAACCGGTATCCCTGCACTGGTATTGCTGGATGAAGTGATGCGTGGTACAAACTCTGTAGACAAGCACGATGGCACGGCACTGCTGATACGGAAGCTATTGCAATACAACTGCCTTTCGCTGATTGCCACACATGATATAGAACTGGGTATACTTGCAGAAAGATCACCACGGGAGATCTCCAATTACTGCTTTGAAAGCGAACTGACAGCAAGCGGACTGCATTTTGATTTCATCATGCGGCCAGGTGTAGCGCAAAGCAGGAACGCTACTTATCTCATGCAGCAGATGGGCATCGTGTAATGTTGCTCAGACCTGGTGCAAACCGTTCCGGATCGCATACATCACAATATCCACCGGATTACGTGCTTCTATTTTTTTAAGGATAATACGCCGGTAGCCGTCAACCGTTCTGGCACCCTGCGACAATGCGTGGCCTATCTCTTTTGTAGAAAAACCCTGGCAGATCATGCGGATGATCTCGATTTCTTTGGGCGACAATAATTGTTTCTGATCTGTAGTGTATAATCTTTGCCTGATATGATTGGCGGCAGGCTTTAAAATGGACGGACCGTTTTCCCTGCTCTGGATTCGCATCCTGACATTGTCAATGGTATCCAGAAGTTCCTTTTTCTCACAACTTGCAGAAAGAACAGCATGTGCACCCGCATCTTCCGCTTTCGCAATGCACAACTTTTCGTGTGAAGAGCAGATCGCAATAATGCCAGTGAATATTGAAAAATCGCGCACCTGACTGATCGTTTTCAGGATGCTGCTGTCCCGGATGTCTGTATTGATCAGCAGGATATCCGGCGGCATATGTTTCGCTACGGATAACAATGCCTGGCTGTCGGACGCTGTGGCTGTAACGGCAAAGCCGGCTTCCTCCAGTAATAATTTCAATCCATACCTGTAAATCTCATTGTTATCTGCCAGCAGAATGTGTAAACGCGATGTTTGCATAAAGAGGGATTAACTCACTTCAAATTAAAACAGACCGCAATACGGAACAATGGGTAAAATCATGTTTTTTGGACTGTTTTAACCATGGTATAAAATACCGTGTTTTACCGGTAGTTGCAATATGGGAAAAACCCCGGTAAAAGAAAACCCGGCCATGTGGCCGGGTTTCAGCATATTTTGCATAGAATCAGCTTAATCTACAATTACGATACCTTTTGCAGTGAGTTTGATTTCCTGCTGCGGTTTGGTAATCGCCGCGATCTCTTCTTTTGATTTTTTAGCATCTTCTGCATAGTGACGCAACTCTTCAACAGAAGTTGTTTTCAGGCTTGCTTCGCCATCCAGTACAATTGTTTTGCCTACCATTTCAACCGGTACAAAGAAACCATAGTCTTTCATTTTAACGAAAGCTGTAGTTGTATCATTTACCTGGAGTTTCATCCAGCAGCCTTTTTTAGGGCAGACTTCCAGCACTTTCGCCTTGACCTTGGTATCAACAGTAGCTGTTTTTGCAAGTGTTTCAGGCAAAGTTGCAATCGCAACAGCACCCTGAGCGTTAGTGGCAGCGCCAAATGTAGTACCTGGAGTTACAGGGCCTTTGGGTGGTTGTGCATTTACAACACCGGCTACAGCCAGTACGATCAATGAGAATAACACTTTTTTCATGTTTCTGTTTTTAGTGGGTCAAAATTACAATTCAAATACTTCCGGTAATAGCCGGTCATATAAAACTTTGTCAAAATACGGTCTATTTCGGTAGTTCCGGCATTCTTACTTTCCAGGGTTCAGCTGTAATTGCATTCAGAAATGCGATCAGATCGTCTCTTTCTTCCTTCGTCAGGTTCAGTTTTCTGATCAGCGGGTCCGTTTTCGGAAAAAGGGGATCGTTCAGCTGGCCTGGCCTGGGTTTGGGTTGCGGCATGCCCGCATTATACATATTCAGCACACCTTCTATATTGTCGAACAGGCCATTATGCATCCAGGGCCTGGTCCGGATCACGTCCCGCAGGGATGGTGTTCTGAAACGGCCTACATCCTCCGGCTTCTTCGTCACATTGTACAGTCCCAGGTCTTCATTTTCCCTTTTATAATAGGTCAGCCCGATATTATGGAACTCATTATCGGTCAGTAATGGCCCGTTATGGCAGTTCATACACCTCGCTTTCGTCCGGAACAGGTGCAGGCCGCGCAGGGCAGCGTCTGACATGCTCTGGTTCTTACCCAGCAGGAAATTATCAAAATCGCTCTTCCTGCTTACCAGCGTTCTCTGAAAAGCGGCAAGCGCTTCTGTAATTCTTTCGGGATCTACCCCGTTACTACCGAACGCTTTGGTGAAAAGACTGTCGTAACCTTTGATCTTTCTCAGCTTCGATGGAACAATGGCCATATCGCTGTGCATTTCTGCTTCGCTGTTGATAGGGGCAAACGCCTGGTCTTCGAGGCTGTTGCTGCGGCCGTCCCAGAACAGTTTTTTATAGAACCATACATTGAACAGTGTTGGTGTATTGCGTTTGCCTACCTGCTGATCATGTCCCACGGCTTTTTCCCTGCCGTCGGCCCATGAAAGGTCCGGCACATGGCAGGTTGCGCAGGAGATCTGGTTGGAACCGCTTAATCTGGGGTCGAAGAACAACGTCTTGCCCAGCGTGATCAGCGGCTTTAAAGAATCCAGATGCGGTGCGAGCGGGCTTTCGGGTAATACGCCCAGTTCTTTCCATACCACGCCGCTGTCAATAAACGGCTTCGGCCATTTTGAAGCAGGACCACCGTAAACAGCACGAAGGCTGTCGTTATAGGCAGGGTCATTTTTCAACAGGGCAGTTCCCGCTGACGTGAGCAGGATGCAGCAAAGCGGTATAGCAAAAAGAATGAGTAACTTTTTCATAAACGGTTCAAAAATACAGGTTAGCGCTGACGTTGAGTAAAAAGCGGTTTCTGCCGGGAATAAAACCGGCCTGCGGGAATGCGATTACTGCTGCTTCTGCTGATTGCCAGCTGGCTTTGATCTTTAAGCCCATATGCAGGTTGCGGACCAGGCGGTGTGTGCTGGCCGCGATTTCTGCATCGAGCTGCAGCACTTTACTGTCGCGGTAGATATAATCCGGGTAAACGATCCCTTTTGTGAAAACGTTTTCCTGTGTAGCGGGAACATGTATCTGGTTGTTCAGCGGCAGTTTCACAGAAGGCGAAAATCCTGCAGAAAACTGGTCGCGTTCCTTATTATTCCAATAGATATTGTATTGAAGCCCGGGTTGTAATAATTGGTAGGCGATGCTGTGTTCTTCAACCATATCATCCTTGCTCACATCATCATATGCGAGGCTGAAGCCGGCTTCATGTGTAACACGTTTTCCAAAGCGCTGCAGGTAAGTGGCATCTGCATGATTGCTTACATACTGGTAACTCGTGGCATTGAATTCGGCGGCCCAATTCAGTGCGCTTCCGGATAGAAAACTGAACTGTAGTTGTCTGCGGCCGGTTTTATCTGTTAAAAGCAAAGCTGCTTTATAATCTTCAAGCTGGAGATAGCTGAAGAGGGAATAAGTCTGGGAACTACCTGCGTCGCGGGTATTGTCTTCCTCGCGCAGCAGGTAAGAGAATGATGCTTTTGTGTTGATGCCAGCCACTGTGCCGGCATAATTCAGATCGAAGCCGCTGAATTTATCATAGCGGCGCAGACTACCCTGCATTTTGGCAATATGACCGTAACCCAGGCTGAGGTAACTGTTGCGGTCAATATAAAGCTGATTGCCTGCGTAGTTTTTATTTTTATAAGTAATGCTGTTCGTCTCATTGCCATAACCCCAGGTAATACCGGCGCCGATCACATGATCGCCGGCTTTATAAGTAAGCGAAGGGGAGACCTGAATACTGAATAATTTAACATCCGGACGGGGATCCACAGAACGCGTGGTCCAGTGATAATCGTATTTAAACCCGGATGCAAGGAAAAGGCGGTCTTTCAAAAGGGTATAGGATACTATGGCTTTAAGATTGTAGTTCTGACGTTCATAAGCGCCTGCCTTGCCTGCAAAGAAATAATAAGGCTGTACATCTTCGTCGATGCCTTTCATACTCCAGGCAAGACTGTCTTCCCAGATCTTGTTGAACCTGAAACTGCCGGCTACTTTAAACCTGCCGATTGTGCTGATGCCTTCGGTATAGAAATTTGCAGTCGTCGATTGCTGCGCTTCCTGCGAACGCCTGTACGAACCATTAGCGGTATTGAATGAAAGTGATGCCATGCCGGCCTTGTTCACGTCACCCGCTTCAAGCTGCGTGGAATTGCTGTTGATAAAGGCAATGTTATTGCGGCTGATGACCGACCGGTAAAGGCTATCGCCCCCGTTTTTTACTTGCGCGGAAGCAGGGGCGATAGCTGTTGCAAAAACAAGTATGGATATAAGTCTGATCATGATTAATCTACAAAAGAAGATGCTGATTTGGAAGGATCGGCTTTTGTTTTGGTTGCGAAATCATTGGCAGAATTGTTGGTGTCTTTCAGGATCTTTCTGCCACCTACAGTACGCGCTGTTTTGCGCACCAGTGATTGTGAAGTGTACTCGCCGCCGCTGACATTGGTTGGGCCTGCATCCAGCGAGTTCTGAAGACGTTTAGGCACACGTTGTGTTTCCACCACGCGCTGTAATTCCACGGCATCGATCACATATCGTACAGGAACCTGCGGATATAAGGTGGTTGTAGCTGTTACAGATGTTTCAACAGGCGCGGGGTATGAAGGCCATTTTCTCGGATCTGAATCCGGTGCTTTGAAGATCACATAAGCATCACGGCCGAGGTTTTCGAGGATCATATCGTTCATGGAGATCGCAAGAACCACATCGAGGTTAGGCACCGCAGGATTGTCTACATCCCATTTATACGGAGAGAAGGTTGGAGATGATGTTGTAGGAACAAAACTGGCTCTTTTGTAATCCACCAGGTAGCCTTCAAAATCAGCTTTACTCAGATCTATGGTCAATGTGGGATCTGTAATGCCCTGTGTGGTGCCATCATTATTGGCGTACGGTTTGGTATGGTCCAGCGCAGTCTGTGCAATAATGATGCTCTCGCCCGGTTGTACAGGATATTGCTTGCCCGTTCCTTTGATCATGTACATCGATCTTACATATACATAATCTTCATTGGCTCTTGTGCCGGTCATGCCGATCGACTTGCTCCAGTCGTACTGGCTGTTGGAAAGATAGCCTGCATTGGCAGCGTTATTGGTTGTTACATTCGATCCGAATACCTGTGCAAAATACAGGCTGTCAGCATACAGCACCTGGTTAGAATTGTTATACAGTTCAAAGAACTGATCGCGGAAAACCGCGCCACGGCTTGTGTTCGATCCTGCATAATAAATCTGTTTGAATACCCAGTCGCCCAGCTTTCCCGCAGATAATGTAATATCCAGTGTCTGCTGATCTGTTGTTAGCGACTGGCTGGTGGCGTTACCGTTGAATACCACATCTTCATTCACTGCGGTACCACTCAGTTCTGTGTACTTAGCCGCTTTGATACTTACGGTAGCCGTAATGGTATAGTTGCCTGGAGGGATGCTGGGGAAATTTGCAATGCCCGTACTGGTTGAATATGCTTCGTTAACAGTACCGCTTGTGAGGTTGGTGATTTTTACAAGAACACTGTCCTGGCGCAGGCCGAGGCCGCTTACACTGGCTTCGTACGAAAGTTTTACAGAAAAACTGATCGGCTTTACGAAGCCGCCCAGGTCTTTCTTCTTACAGGATACAGCCAGTAAGAAACTGCCTGCCAGCGATAATAGAAGTAGTTTTTTCATCCGTTTTTTATTACAGTTTTATAGAATGGGTTCTGATTGTTTACTTTTTAAAATTGAACCGATAACCCTGCTGTAAGACTCACTGGTGAACCATACACGGTTGTGCTCTGGGTTACGGGATTATAATATTCCGGCCGGAGGTTCAGTACATTGTATGCGCTGAGCGACAGCCTGATCTGTTTATTGATCTCTTTCGCAATGCGCATGTTCAGGTTGCCGTATACGAAAGGCAGCTTTGTCGGCGCTGTATTGCTCATGGCAACACCGTTAACAATAACCACATCCGGATCCAGTTTCAGGTAACCATATACAGGGTTGCTGGAGGAGAAATATGGAATGTCGTGGTACTGCAGGTTCTTGTCGATATAACCGATCGGCTCGTTGCCGTGGTTCAGTGTTTCCGTTGATTTCTGCCAGAATATATCCGCCGACAGGCTGATCACAAAACCGAGTTTGGGAATATGTGTATCGGTTCCGAATTTGGTGGTCAGCGACCAGTTCTTTTTTTCATCCGCATGATAAACACCGTACCAGGCTTCTTTTCCCTGCTGGATATAAGCATTGTCTACCATGATAACACGCCTGTCGGTCGCATTATGATAAGTGCTCAGCGAAAAAGAAGTACCTGCTGTAAAGCTGGTTTGCAGTACAGGAATTTTACGCGTCTGGATCATCCACTCAACACCATAGTTGTTTGAGCTGAGCCCATTCGTGATCACGTAATTACCGGCACCGGCATAAGTGATGGTATTGCCGGTAGGATAATAAGTGATCTTTTGCCCCGGAATAGCTGTATATCCATATTCAGGAAGGTTCAGCGGCTGGAAACGCGAATAGCTGTTGAAGCCGTTGCGGTCCTGCTTCAGGTAAGCAAAGAAGGATGTGCTTCCCCAGGTGTCGTTGTATTTCAATCCAACCTCGAGTTGTGAAGAACGGGATGGCTTCAGATTGCTGTTATCTGGTATGATCTTCTGCGTATACACGAGGAAAAGACTCTGATCCGCATAACCGTTATAAAGGTTCAGTAAAGGAATGTCGAGCCATGCCGGTGCCGGATTACGGTGTGCCATGGTAGGCGATTTGCTGGAAATACCATAAGCTGCATTCAGTTCCAGTTTTTTGCTCAGCATATAGCGCGCGCTCATACGTGGCTGCAGGCTTCCGGTACCGTTCTGGATATCATAGCGGAGTCCCATGCCCAGGTGAACATTGCGGCGCCCCAACCTCAGCGTGATATTGTCCTGCAGGTAAACACCGGCGCTGGTCATATCATTCAGTTCCTTGTAATTGTAAGGACGTTCATTCTGGTTGCTGATATTGATCCAGCGGGGCCTTTCAGGATCAACTACAATGCCTTCACCTTTATTACCACTGCCGCTTATATTCAATCCATAGCTGATGGAATGAAGCATAAGATCGGTATTGAATACACTGATCATGCTGATATTGGCAGCGTAATTTCTCGGTTTCCCGATAATGCGTTCTTCGGCGAGATAAGCGCCCGGAAGGAATATTCCTTCATAAACGCCGGTGGTATCTTTGTTGGCCAATCCTTTCGGCGGACCGTTGAGCAGCCATTGATTATAAGTGTCCTGGTAACCGGAGCTGAAACTCAGGCTCATGTTCATGCTTTTGACAAAACCGCGGCCGAAAGTGATTGAAGTGCGGTTGGAAATGGAAAGACTGCGGCTTTTGGCATAAGTCTTCAGTTCGGCATCATCATCCGGATCAACCTTCACATCATCGAGCCTGGTATTATAATCAAAAGAAAGCGTGTTCTTGATTTTTTTGGAGAGATAGATGGTCCACATCAGGCTGCTGTTAACCCGGTTGTAGCTTTTGATCTTATCGCGCGGGTCCTTGTTGCTGTTGAGGTAACCCAGGCTCAGGTTCAGCGCACCTAGTTTTTTGCCCAGACCAAATCCTTTGGAAAGGGAGAAGTCCGTAGAACCTTCATTGATACGCGTGTTGAACTGGTAACGCGTTCTGCCTGCCTGCCTATTGATGATGATGGCGCCATCGGTTAATTCATTGTATTGTGCGGAAGCTACACCCGATACTACTTCCACGCTTTCGATATTATCTGCCGGGATCTCACGTAGATCGATACCACCGAAAGGCACATCGAAGCTACCGTCTGAACGGCTGCCGAGAATGGAACTGGTCATGCCACGGATAGAGAGACTGCGCGACTGCATATTGGCATCATTCGACTGACGGACCCCGTCGAGGATGATCGCAGTGCCCAGCGAGTTGCTGAGTGCATGGTTGCCGCCGGCATCGCTGCGCAGGGTGATCGTTTGCGGATTCTGCAACTGGGGGGCTGTTGTTGTTTTTCCGGGTAAATTATTCAGGATATCTGCAAGGCTGAAAGCCTGCAGTTGTGCAATCGCTTCGCGGTTGTAAAGTATGGAAGAGTTGGATGCGTTGCCTTTCCGGATCCCGGTCACTTCCACTTTATTGAGGCTAAGGCTGAGATCCTGCAGCCGGATCACCAGGAAATTCCCGAACGCGGCAGCGGAAATGGTTCTTTGTACCACCTGCTTGCCCACATGGCTTACTTCCAGCTGAATTTCACGGGTGCCGGGCAGCACAGGAATGGTGAAACTTCCGTCGATAGCCGTGGAAACGACCAGGTCGCTCTGCGAAATCTTAATGTTACAGAAGGAAAGCGGCGCGTTGGCTGTATCTGTTACTTTACCCCTGATCTCCTTAACTGACTGTGCTTCAGCCCAGAACGGGATGGTCAGAAAGAGGAAAGTAATTGTATGCAACGCTTTGATCATCAATCAGTATAATTAGCGTGCAAAAGTGAGTGCGGTTTTTTGCCGGAAATAACCGGATCGGGAAAAATGATTACGAAATAGGAAAAAAGGTCTGGTATTAGATGTAAATGCAAGCTTCAAATCCGTGATGCGGGTGATATATCAGGGTTTATATATAGGTACGTCATCCGGTCAACACTGTTGCATTGCCTGTTCACAGCATATACTTTAATATTGCATCCGGAAATAAACTTCCATACCACAAAAAACAGCATTATGCAATTGTTGAAAAGAGTACTTGTTATTGCCGCTTTATTTTACCTGCCGTTACAGTCGCAGGCCTGGAGTCTTACGGGGCACAGGGTAGTTGGCGGCATCGCTGAATCTTACCTTACACCGAAAGCCCGGAAGGCAATCACAGCGCTGCTGGGTAATGAATCACTGGCGATGGTGGCAAACTGGCCTGATTTTGTAAAATCGGATCCTGCTTACAATTATTTAAGCAACTGGCATTATATCAATTTCGAGGATGGATTCTCTTTCCAGGCCATGCACGATTTCCTGGAAAAGGATACTTCGGTAAATGCATATACCAAAGTAAATTTCATGGTAAAGGAACTGAAAAAGGGCAACCTGAGCCGCGAAACGAAGATCATGTATGTTAAACTGATCGTACATATCATCGGCGATCTGCATCAGCCCATGCATGTGGGCAGATTGTCTGATCTGGGCGGGAACAGGGTAAAAGTGATGTGGTTCAACGAAGCAACCAACCTGCACGCGGTATGGGATGATAAACTGGTCGATTTTCAGCAGCTCAGCTATACCGAATACATCAATGCGATCAACTTTACTACGGCAGAACAGCGTAAAGCCTGGCAGTCGGACAGCTTCGACAAATGGATCTATGATTCCTATGCGATCAGCCGTAAATTATATGAAGAGATCAAACAGCCCGACCAGAAGCTGAGTTACAGGTATAATTTCGACCATATCAAAACTGTCAACGAACAGTTGCTGAAAGGCGGAGTAAGATTGGCCGGCGTACTGAATGGTATTTTCGGTTAAGCCTCTGCTTCCCGGTCAGGAATGAAAATAATGGCTACTGCAAGAAAGAGAAGCGACAAGATGTTTTTCAGGAAGTGCATAGTTGGTTGATTAGCTTGACGGATTTGGGATTTCTTAACATAAGATGTAACCGAGGTAAAAAAGGTTGGGTGAAAAATATTTTTTTCTGACCCAACCTTTTTTCTGTTTTATGCATCTGTTTTAAAACGAAACAGGATAGTGGATCTGACAAACCAGCTCATACAGGATTGTATCAAGGGGCAACGTCATGCCCAGACCAGGTTATATGAGCTGTTTGCATCTGCTATGTATACCGTTTGTCTCCGGTATGCCGATAGCCGGGAAGATGCGGAAGACATCCTTCAGGAAGGATTCCTGAATGTATTCCAGCATCTGGGGCAATTCAGGGGCGAAGGGTCTTTTGAAGGCTGGATCCGCACGATCATGATCAACTGCGCCCTGCAGCGATACCGCAACCGCGGACAGCTGCAGATAGTGAGTAGTGATAGTGAAGAAGATGACGGATTATATGTTCATGAAGAAGATATTACTTCAAGGATAGAGGTGAAAACGCTGATCGGTATGATCCAGCAGCTGCCGCCGGCCTGCAGAATGGTATTTAACCTGTATGTTTTTGAAGGAATGAAACACCGCGAGATCGCAGCATACCTGGGTGTTTCCGAAGGCACTTCCAAATCCAATCTATCCGATGCACGTCGAATGCTGCAAAAAGCAATCACCAGAAAAATGAATGTGGTAAGCCTGTAAATAATTAAAATGGGAGAAGATTTTAAACATATCGATCAATTGTTCCGCGATAAGCTGGAGGGCCACAGGGAAACTCCGCCTGCTTACGTAAAAGAACGGCTCGATAAAGACCTCGATACGCTGATCCCCTATGCGGAAACTATAAATGCTCCTGCAAAGAGAAATCACAGGTGGCTGGCTGCAGCTGTATTACTTTTACTCCTGTCAGGAACAGTAACATTGATTGTGCGGAATTCCGGCAGTGGCATCAAACAGTTTGCAGGTACTGATCAGTCACAGCCGGCCCGGCAGAGAGCAGCTGCTGAAAGCAATAGCATCACCGGCAGTAACAACCTGGCAGAACAACCGGAAAATAAAGGCAAGCCATCAAAAAATAATAACGTTTCACAGCCTGGCGGAATTCAAAAAGTGGATCAGCGGCATAAGCTTAAATCTGTAATAGCCGGTAACCAGACTTCGGGTATGCATAAGAATTCAGAAGGCCCCGCTGATGATAAGAACGAACTGGTTATTGTTCCTGCTGTAATACAGGAGCAGGCAGCTTCATTGCCACAGGCAGCTGCAGAAGATAATCATTCAACATTCACACAGGGTAACATGGAAACAGCTTATAGGTTGCCTGATCTTTCAGTAAGTGCGCCTCAGCAGATCGGAATGCCTGCTGTTAAAACATTGGCAAAGGCCGATGTGCCGGAACAGGTTTCCAAACCAAAAATAACAGCCAGGAAAGGGTTTTCATTCACTGCATTTTATGCGCCTGAACGCAGCACCAGCTATATGTACCAGAATTTCGCGCAGCACCGCGATGAAAGAAAAGAAGAGATCAGGCGCACAGAGGATGATGCCTACACTTACTCGGCAGGCCTGCTGGCTTCCTACGATCTGAACTCACGCTGGACCATCGAAAGCGGACTGCTGTATTCCGCACACAGCACCACCATACATCCGAAATTCTTCTTTGCAAGACCCGATGATGATGGTGTGGTTAAATTCAAATTCAATTTTTCTTCAGGGTACGGGTTTATCAAGCCTAAAATGCCGTCCTCGCAACCTATTGCAGCGGGAGACAGTCTGCAGTCGATCAGTTCGGAAAATGTGCTGCATTATGTAGGCATCCCGTTAGCGGTTAAATACAATTTTAAAATAGGCAGACTTTCACTCTTTACAAGAACAGGTGTGTCTATCAGGATCCTTACCGACCAGAGCACGGAGACGACTTACTTCAACGGTTTTGTAAAAGAGAACAGTAAGATCGGGCATATCAAAGGACTGCGTCCGAGTTATTTTACAGGGATCGTTTCTGCAGGAGCTGAATATTCGATCGGGAAACACTGGGCGGTGACCTTCTTCCCTTCATTCAATTTTGCACTGACGCCGATCAATAAGGATGCGCCGGTTAAAACTTATGTCAGCACCCTGGGTTTTGTGTCGGGCATAAAATTCAAACTGTAAAGTCTCATTGGTTTTTAGGGAATCGGTCATCCGGTGAATGCAGGGGTCCGAACTCGCTTGTGTAAATCCTGAAAAGCAATATGAGGTAACTGATCAGCAGCGGTCCGAAAATGAAACCCCAGAATCCAAACAGCTGCAAGCCTGCAATCACTCCTAATACGGTTGTGACAGGATGTACATTCCCTATTTTTTTCAATAAAGTGATCCGCGCCAGGTAATCGATATTGCCGGTTACAATAAGACTGTAAATAAGCAGGCCGATACCTTGTGTGGTATGTCCTGTGGAGAAAACATAAATAACGATAGGAATCCATATCAGCATCGTGCCTGCCACAGGAAAAAATGCGAATACGCCGGTAATGAATCCCCACAACACATAATCCTTCACACCAAAGATCCAGTAACCGATCAGTGCGGTGATGCCCTGTATGACAGAAATGAGCGGTATGCCGATGGCATTGGCTCTTACCATGTTTTTTGTTTCGCCAGCCAGTATATGAATGTTCTGATTGCGCAGCGGGATAAAATGATGCAGGGATCTTTCCATCGTTTCTCCATTTGTAAACATGAAATACGATAAAAACAGGAGCATGGCAAGGTTGCCCAGTATCAGTACGGTGCTGTTCAGCACAGACGGGATATAACCGCTGATCTGTTTGGGAAGCTGCGCAATATTGTTCTCTGAAAGCAGTTCCTGCCCTGTCCAGCGCCGGATCTGATCCGAAACGGAACGCAGGCTTTGCATCACCGCATCCTGGTTATTCACCAATGCAGTGATGCGAGACGACAAGAGTTCTGCGGTGAAATAAATAGGAATGGCAATACAGATCACGAACCCGATCATAAAAATGGCCGCCGCCAGGCTGCGGTTCAGCTTTTTCTCTGTAACCAGCCAGTTGTACTGGTTTCGCGCCAGGATATATAAAGTGATCGCCCCGAGAAATCCCGGGAAGAAAAGATAAAGCTCCCTGAACAACAGTAATACCAGGCAGACCATTATGACTAGTAATAGGATCTGTCTTACCCGGTTATTGAATGCGGATATCATGTCTGTAACTTTTGGTGAAAGATATCGATACTGCTGTTACTGATGCGCCAGCGGTAATATGATAATAAAAGACGTGCCAGCATTCTCGCCCGATCGGGCGGTGATAATACCCTGGTGATTGAGTACGATCTTCCGGCAGAGCGCCAGCCCGATCCCTGTTCCCTCATAACTGTCCCTCGTATGCAGTCGCTGGAAGATCTGGAATGCTTTCTCGGCGAATGCCGGATCAAATCCTATCCCGTTATCTGTAAATGTGATGCGTGTGTAATGGTATTGTTGTGAAAGCCCGGGATATGATGCAATTTCTTCTGCCGGCAATATTTTTGCGGAAACAGTGATTTCCGGCGGCGTGTCCTTTTTTGAAAATTTGAGCGCGTTGCTGAAAAGATTGTGAAACAACTGGTGCATGCGGTATGCGATGCCATTGATGACCGGCATTTTGCCAACAGACAGCGTTGCTTTTTTCTCCTCGATCTGTAGTTCGAATTCTGCAATGATCCCATTCATCACTTCACCCAGATCTACAGGTGCCATAGGAATGGCATTGTCTTTCAGTTTTGAATAATCGAGCACATCCCGGATCAGCTGTCCCATACGTTCTGCCGCATCGGTGATCTTGGCAAGGTATTTATCGCGTGTAGCGATATCGATGCTGTCCCTGTACTCGAGCAGCCTGCTCGAAAATACCCTGATCTTCCGCAATGGTTCCTGCAGATCATGCGAAGCGATATAGGCAAACTCTTCCAGGTTTTCATTGGATACTTCCAGCTGGTGCACGGCATGCTGCAGTGAATGCGTTCTTTCTGTAATAAGTTTTTCCAGTTCCTGTGTACTGATCTTCTGATCGTGAATGTCGGTGCAGGTGCTGATATAGCCCTCAAAAAAACCTTCCGGCGAAAACCTGGCGATCACGGCATCCGCGATCCAGCGGTATTGCCCGTCTTTATCGGCAAGACGATATTCGATGGAAAAATTGCTGCGCGCTGTCATGTGATCCTGGCAGATCAGCAGGAAGCGTTCTTTGTCGGCAGGATGAATACCAGTCAGCCAGCCCGTATCTTTTTCCTGCTCCGCATTCCTGCCGCGGAATTCGAGCCAGCTTTTGTTGAAATAATTACATTTCAGGTCTCCGTTGCACATACGGATCATGGCAGTGGTACTATCAGCCGCCAGCCTGAAACGCGCTTCGCTTTCTTTCAGTAATTGTTCTGAGAGTACCTGTTGTGTAACATCAAGCATTGTGCCGATAAGCCTGTAGCTGGTTCCGTTTTTGGTAAAGAAAACTTTACCCTTGGAACGGATCCAGCGGGTGCTGTCCTTGCCGTAAGGGTGAATGCGGTAGATGAGATCATATGTGCCATCGTTCTCTCCCGCCAGCGCACTTTTCAATGCTTCCTGCCTGCGTAAAAGATCTTCGGGATGGAAAACGGATAACATGCGTTCCGTAGTTGCATCTTCTTCCGGCGTTATCCCGAAGAGGTGCCTGCATTGCTGATCTACGGATATATTATGTGTGACCGGATCGTATTCCCAGGTTCCCAGTCCGGTTACTTCTACGGCCAGCTGAATTCTTTCTTTCAGCGTTCGCATCCGTTCTTCTCCGGGCTGATTTGTAGGCGTCAGGTTCATTGGATAGTTAATAGTTAGCTGATATTCTTAACCTAAAATAACGAATATGATAAAGCGTTCCAAGAATGCGGTTGATTATGCAGGAAGCCATCTTCCGAACGGTATCATTTCAGACAGGAATATAAATATGAAAGACTGCGCCCTGGTCCGGTTGACCTTCCGCATAAATCGCTCCTTTATGTTTTTCCATGATCTTCCGGCAGATGGCCAGGCCTATACCAGAGCCTTCATAAGATGTTTTGGGATGAAGCCGCTGGAATACTTCAAAGATCCGTTCCGCATATTCCGGCCTGAACCCGATGCCGTTGTCCTCAACACGTATATGATGGTAATAATGCTCTTTCGCAGGTAATGTATGCGTAGCGCCGGATCCTGCAACAACAGTTGCCGAGATCTTTATCTCCGGCCGAACGTCCGGCCTTGCAAACTTCAGTGCATTGGAAAAAAGGTTGATGAACAGTTGCTGTAACTGGAAAGGAATGCCCTGAACAACCGGCAGGTCCGTCACGGTCAGTGTTGCATTGTTCCGTTGCAATTCTTCCTGCAGCTGGCTGCTGATGCCTGCAATCAGCTGATTGAGATCGGCAGGACGCAATACTGTTTCTGCAGAATCTTCGCGGGCATAGGAGAGCAGGTCGTTGATGAGCGTCTGCATCCGGTTGGCAGAGCGCCTGATCCTTTCGAAATAATCCCTGGCCTTATCGGATAATTGTGCGGCTTCCGTTTCCTGCAATCTTGAAACAAAGGTCTGGATCTTGCGTAAGGGTTCCTGCAGATCATGACTGGATACGTAAGCAAAAGAAGCCAGTTCTTTGTTGCGTTTTTCAAGTGCATCGTAAGCTTCCTGCAATTCCTTCGTTCTTTCCTGTACATTTTTTTCCAGCTCGTTACGGATAGCGAGCTCAGGGCGCAGGTCGCGCATCACGGCACCGATACCGATGGGTTCACCGGTGCGCGGATCGTCTATACGGTGACAGTTATTGTACAGCGGGATGATCTCTCCCGACTCGCCGTTTTTAATGGCAAACTGCCCTGACCATCTTTTCTTTGTCATTACTGCCGGTATGATTTCAGTCTCAACAAAGAATAATTGTTCGGGCGTATGAAATTCTTTGATAGGGATGGTAGTGATATCAGCTTCCGGTGGTATGCCCAGCAGGTTTTTTCCCGCAGGGTTAATATAGCTGTTGATACCGTTCATATCCAGCACCGACATCAGGTCTACGCTGTTCTCGATCAGTGTAAGCAGCTTTTGTTCCTGTTCGCGCCATTCTGTTTCTGCAGTGATGTCCTGCAGGATGCCGTTGAAGCGGATCAGCTCGCCCTTTTCATTGCGCAGCGTTTTGCCCTTGGCCCTTAATACCCTTGTTTTACCGGTGATAGCGCTGGTTACTGCATAAGTTACATCGTACCTGCCATCGCTGTCTGGCTCCATGGCTGCAGCTATGGCTTTTTCGATACGTGGCTGGTCGCCGGGAGCAATACGTTCAACGGCTGCTGAAAGCGGAACAAAAGTAGTATCGGCGGGTAAGCCGAACCATTCTTTTACAAGCGCATTGCAGGTAAAGCTGTTGGTGAAAGGATTCAGGTCCCAGGTGCCCAGTTCCGCGGCTTCAATGGCAAACTGCAGGTGTTCGGGAGTAGGTTCCGGCGAAAGGTTCATGCTCAGTTTTTAATAATGAATTGATCAAGGGGTAATTGTTCACTCATCTGTTGCCAGTCCATGGCCAGTACTTTTTCCAGCATATGCCTCAGGTCGCTGAAGGAAACGGGTTTAACGATATACAGTGCAGCTCCGTGCTGGTAAACATGTTCGATGGATTTGGGCTGTAATGAGGTAGAAAAGATGATCACCGGGATCTTTTTCAGGTCATCGCTGTTCTTGATCTCCTGCAGGCATTCATACCCGTTTTTACAGGGCATGTTCAGGTCCAGGAAAAGAAGGTCCGGCCTGAATGGGGGTTCCTGCTGCAATAACTCCATCAGCTGCTCACCGCCCGAAACGGTAGTTAATTGCAGCCCGCCGGCAACATCCTGTAATGCTTCCAGGAAGATGAGCCTGTCGTCTTCGTCGTCATCGGCAAGAAGGATGGAATGGATGGCTTTGGTCATGGGGTATTAAAGTTAGGGAAAAGGGGGGAAGGTTGCGGAATACTTTGAAATAGACAGACCGGTAAAAGAGGGACGTATAACTTTTGGAAAGCTCTAAACTTTCCAAAAGTTCGCCAATTAAAAGGAGGTAATCAGAGCGCTTATTGTTAATAGAAGATTTAAGAGAAAGGGTTGTCTTTTTATATCCGTTACGGGAATCGAACCCGTATCTGCCCGTAAAACTGGAAGTTTCAGATTGATGTACGGGCTGTATCAAATGTAGTAAGGACGAGAAGTAAGTGCCATTTTTTTATTATTTTTGTAAAAAATGCTGCCTCATGATGTCCGACAAAAAATGGAAAATATCGCTGCAGGAAATGTCATCCAGGGGGCAACGGATCATTGCGCAGCAATCCGAAACATCCTATCTGCGGGCGAAACAGCAGGTAGAACAGTTAAAACGGGATTCGAAAGTAAGCAACTCGTTAAAGAAAAGCAGGCAGACTTCCTAGAAGATTACGCAAAACAGAATGGTTTATGGCTGAATATTCCCTCTTTTGAGCATTATATTGGCGGAGGCTCGGAGGCAAGGGTGTATTTGCATCACGATAACCGTCATGTGCTTAAGATAAATGATGCAGGGTATTATGCTACCTGGCTGGAATATTTCGACAGTGTCTGTTTGCATAACATTTTATTCCCTAATACCAGTTACGAACTTGTTCATCTGGCAAAAGACCTGGCTCCTGATGGTCAAAATAGGCTCCATGCTATAGTACAGCAATCTTACATTACTACCGATCGTGTAGTTGAGCTATCTGAAGTGAAAGCATTCCTTGAACATAATGGATTTGAAAATGTAAGGCGTAATGACTACATCTATGCAGAACTCGGGCTCATATTGGAAGACATGCATGATGAGAATGTGCTCGTACAGCAAGACACATTATTTTTTATTGATACAGTGTTTTACATCGACCCATCATTACGTGAGACAGAATAGCCTTGACGCATTGTCAGGTTATAACTTTTGGAAAGTTTTAAACTTTCCAAAAGTTCGCCAATTTAAAGGGCGAGGTAATCCGGGTGCTTACTGATAATAGACAGCGTAAGAAAAAGACTTATCGTTTTTGTATCCGGTACGGGAATCGAAACCGTAGCGATATAACTTTTGGAAAGTTTTAAACTTTCCAAAAGTTCGTAAAGCAAAAAAGCGCTCAATCTGAGCGCTTTTTGTACCCGGTACGGGAATCGAACCCGTCTTTGCCCCGTGAAAGGGGGCTGTCCTAGCCGATAGACGAACCGGGCGTTTTTTGTCAATCGGGATGCAAAAATAGGGGGGAAATGTTTACTACCAAAAACTTTTTATTTTTTCTTTAAAAAAGAATGGGAACAGCGCGTTCTTCATGCTGGTTTTTACAGGTTTGGAAAACCGTCACGCAGGAACCCTTAATTAAAATTTATCATTAGAATTCTGGCCTTTCGGCGTAAATTCGCTACTCGATTTCCTTATACCAAAAACAAGTTATCAATGAGTACAGTTAAAGTTGCTATCAACGGTTTCGGACGTATCGGCCGTTTGGTGTTCCGCCAGATCTACAATATGGAAGGCGTGGATGTAGTTGCGATCAATGACCTCACCAGCCCTAAAGTGCTGGCTCACCTGTTAAAATACGACAGCGCCCAGGGCCGCTTCGATGCCGAAGTGACTTCAACCGAAGACTCAATCGTTGTTAATGGCGATACCGTGAAAATATACGCTCAGAAAGACCCCGCACAGATTCCATGGGGTACCCATGGTGTTGATGTGGTGATCGAATCTACCGGCTTTTTCACCGATAAGGACAAAGCCCAGGCTCACATCACTGCCGGCGCTAAAAGGGTTGTGATCTCTGCGCCTGCTACCGGCGACCTCAAAACCATCGTATACAATGTGAACCACGATATCCTCGATGGCTCCGAAACCATCATTTCCTGCGCATCATGCACCACCAACTGCCTGGCACCAATGGCAAAAGTGCTGAACGATAAATTCGGTATCGTAACCGGTATCATGACCACCGTTCACGCTTATACCAACGACCAGAACACCCTGGATGCACCGCATGCAAAAGGCGATCTCCGCCGCGCAAGGGCTGCCGCCGCCAATATCGTTCCCAACAGCACCGGTGCCGCCAAAGCGATCGGACTGGTACTGCCGGATCTGAAAGGAAAGCTCGACGGCAGCGCACAACGCGTACCAACCATCACCGGTTCACTGACGGAACTGACCACCGTTCTGGGTAAAAAAGTAACCGCCGAAGAAGTGAATGAAGCCATGAAAGCAGCAAGCAATGAAAGCTTCGGTTATACTACAGACGAAATTGTAAGCTCCGATGTAATCGGTATCCACTATGGTTCACTCTTCGATGCAACCCAGACCAAAGTGGTAACGGCAGGCGAAACACAACTGGTTAAAACCGTAAGCTGGTACGATAACGAAATGAGTTATGTAAGCCAGCTGGTGAGAACCGTTAAATATTTTGCAGGATTGATCTCTAAATAAGTTTTCAGTAACTGATACGGCCGCAGGAAGTCAGGTGTAACGGGTTAGCCGCGTCTCTTGATCTTCCTGCGGTTTTTTGTTTGAAAGCCTTCCGTTTTTAGTATTTTCATATAGCGTTAACTCCAAATACTTATTATTCTATGAACAAATTCACTGCATACAATTTTAAAGATCAGAAAGCGCTTGTGCGTGTCGATTTTAATGTTCCCCTGAACGATTCCTTCGAAATTACCGACGATACAAGGATCAAGGCAACCATCCCAACGATCAAAAAGATCCTTGCAGATGGCGGCAGCGTAATACTGATGAGTCATCTCGGAAGACCAAAAGATGGTCCTGCAGAGAAATATTCTTTAAAACATGTACAGGCCCACCTGGAGCAGCTGCTCAACCAGCAGAACGGTCAGGATGTGGTGAAAGTGCTTTTTGCCGGTGATTGTATCGGCGCGCAGGCTACTGAAATGTCCGCTGCCCTCAAACCAGGTGAAGTATTGCTGCTGGAAAACCTCCGCTTCTATAAAGAAGAAGAAAAAGGCGACCAGGCATTTGCCGAAAAACTCAGCAAGCTGGGGGATGTATATGTGAATGATGCATTTGGTACGGCACACCGCGCGCATGCATCCACGGCAGTGATCGCACAGTTTTTCCCGGGCGATAAAAAAATGTTCGGGCTGGTGATGGAAGGCGAAGTGTCGAGCGCGGAAAAAGTACTGCACAATGGAGCAACGCCTTTCACCGCTATAATCGGCGGCGCAAAAGTGAGCGATAAGATCCTGATTCTCGAAAACCTGCTGGAAAAAGCAACGGATATCATCATCGGCGGGGGCATGGCATACACGTTCATGAAGGCACAGGGTGGCCACATCGGTAACTCGCTTTGTGAAACGGATCGTATCCAGACTGCACTTGATCTGCTGAAGAAAGCTGAAGAAAAAGGCGTTTGCATACACCTGCCTTCCGATTCAGTGATCGCTGATAAATTCGCGGCAGATGCAAATACTTCAACCGCACCTACCAATAACATCCCCGATGGCTGGATGGGCCTCGATATCGGCGAATATGCCTGCGAGCAGTTCTCGAACTGTATCAAACGATCCAAAACGGTATTATGGAACGGTCCGATGGGTGTTTTCGAAATGGAAAAGTTCCAGCACGGAACAAAGGCCATCGCAACAGCAGTGGCGGAAGCAACGGAGAACGGCGCTTTCACGCTGGTAGGCGGCGGCGACAGCGTAGCGGCTGTAAACCAGTTCGGGTTTGCGGATAAAGTGAGTTATGTGTCAACCGGCGGCGGTGCGCTGCTCGAATATTTTGAAGGAAAAATACTTCCGGGGATCGCGGCGGTACAGGGCTGAAAAAAGGTTCGTTGTTCTGTGTAATATTTTAATTAAAACAGCGACTGATAAAGCGATTACTGATATAAAACGTAATTTCAAAGTAAAATCAAGTTAAACATGAGTACAAAGAATTTAACCCTGATTGTAATTGCTGCGCTGATACTCATTCTGGGTGGCTGCGGTTGCAATGGTTATAACGGTCTTGTAAAACAGGATGAAGTAGTAAATAACGCCTGGAACAACGTACAGAGCGATTACCAGCGTCGTGCGGACCTGATCCCTAACCTGGTGAGCACTGTAAAAGGCGAAGCCAATTTCGAGCAGACCACTTTGCAGAATGTGGTGCAGGCAAGGGCAAGCGCAACGCAGATCAAAGTAGATCCGAACGATCTGACTCCTGAGAAACTGCAGCAGTTCCAGCAGGCGCAGGGACAACTGTCGCAGGCACTGGGCCGTTTACTGATGGTATCGGAAAACTATCCTAACCTCCGCGCCAATGATGCATTCCGTGGCTTGCAGGCGCAGCTGGAGGGAACTGAGAACCGTATCAAAGTGTCAAGGAACGACTTCAACAAAGCCGTTGCGGATTACAATGTAAAAGCACGTTCATTCCCGATGAATATCCTGGCCGGTATGTTTGGCTTCAAAACCAAAGAAGGTTTCAAAGCCGAAACAGGTTCAGAGAAAGCACCGGAAGTTAAATTCTAATCCTTCATCATGCTGGGATTATTCAGAAAAAAAGCGGCAGAGTACTTCTCTCCCGAAGAAAAAAAGCTGATAGTGGAAGCTATACAGCAGGCCGAACAAAAGACAAGCGGAGAAGTGCGTGTCTTTATAGAAAGTCGCTGCCGTCTGGTGAATCCTTTGCATCGTGCACTGGAAGTGTTCGCTTCGCTGAAAATGGAAGAAACTGCCCAGCGTAATGCAGTGCTGGTGTATGTGGCTATGAAAGACAGGCAGTTGGCTATCTATGGCGATGAAGGCATACATAGTAAAGTAGGCACCGCGTTCTGGAACGAGGAAGTGCAGAAAATGCTGCAGCAGTTCAACCGCGACAACCATGCGGAAGGCCTTGCCCAGATCATACGCGAAATAGGGGAAGCGCTCGTACAACATTTTCCTTATGATGTCAAAGGAGACAAGAACGAGTTACCGGACGATATTGTTTTCGGAAAATAAAATGAACAACCCCGTTCCGTTTATGAACGGGGTTGTTTCAATCATGAAAGGAATGAAGAGACTTATATATATACTGATCGCGGTGTTCAGCTGGGGAACAACCCTGGCGCAGGATATATTGCCGAAACCTAATCCGCCAAGGCTGGTGAATGATGCAGCAAATGTATTATCCCCAGAGCAACGCGAGATCCTGGAACGGAAACTCGTGGCGCTGGACGACAGCAGCTCCAACCAGGTGGCAGTTGTACTGATCAAAACGCTCAATGATTACCCGATCGAGGATTATGCTGTAAAGCTGTTCCGTGACTGGGGAATAGGGAACAAAAAAACGAATAACGGTGTTTTGATCATTGCGGCTATCGACGACAGGAAAGTGCGGATAGAAGTAGGGTACGGTCTGGAAGGGGCATTGCCTGATATCGTAACAGCAAGTATCATCCGCGACGATATCGCCCCCAATTTTAAAGAAGGGAATTACTACCGCGGCATCGATGAAGCAGTGGAATCCATTGCCAAAGCGGCTGTAGGTGAATACAAGGTCAAAAGAGAAAAGAAAGGCAAAGGAAGTGCCGGAGGATCCATCCTCACTTTCATAATCCTGTTCGTTGTGGTGGTGATTGTTATATCAAGAGGAGGAGGCGGCCGTGGCGGCGGAATGATGAGCAGGCGTGGTTATGGTAACGTGGCCGATGCGATCCTGCTTTCAACATTGCTGAACGGAGGCCGTGGCAGTGGCGGCGGCGGATTCGGCGGTGGCGGTTTCGGCGGCGGCGGTGGCGGCGGCTTCGGGGGATTTGGCGGCGGAAGCAGCGGCGGCGGCGGAGCCAGCGGCAGTTGGTAAACGATAAAAAGTTAAAAATGAAACTGATCAATACATGTATCGCACTTTTCACCTTGTGCGGAAGTCTGAATGCGCAGGTAAAGGCAAAACCCGGCCAGGCATTCAAAGTAACTACAGCAACCGACCTGAACATCAAAATGACATTGATGGGGCAGGATATGGAGGTGAAGAATGTCAGTACGCAGGAGTCGGATTACCAGGTAAAATCGGTAACGGGAGATAAATACGTAATGACCAATACCATAAGACGTGTAAGCGGAAAATTAAGCGCGATGGGACAGGAGCAGCAATTCAATTCCGATGATTCTGCTACCCGCAAAGATCCGCAACTCGCCGATATGATCAGGTTGCTGGATCAGCCTTCTGAAATTATAGTTGAGAAAGGTGTTGTTTCCGGTAAATCAGATCTTGGAGATCTTATGGGATCCATAGCCGGCACTGTCAATAACGACCATGCCAAATACCTGCTGGATATCGATCCTGCAAAATTGAAGCTGGGTAGTAAATGGATGGATTCAACCGGAAATGAAGCATCTAAAAATGTGAATGAATATACGGTTGTTAAAGCCGATGCGCAGACAGTAGAACTGCTGATCCTTACACAAAGCATTGTAAAAGGAACCACCATCCAGAACGGAATGGAACTGAAGACAGACCTGAAAGGCGCAACTACTGCAAAACGCAGTTATAACCTGCTTACAGGTCTGCTGCAAACTGAAGAATGTGACGTAACGATCAGCGGAACGGTAGATATGATGGGCATGAATGCCCCGGTTAATTCACAGGGGAAAATTAAAACGACGGTCCGGTAAATAAACCTGGTACTGTATAAAAGCAAAGGGCGTAATCATTTACGCCCTTTGCTTTTATATGATTCTTTCAGTCATTATGGTTTGCTGCTGATCTTCCTGCGTACATAATCCGCAAGTTCTTTCGCTCCCGCAGCTTCTTTTTTGCCCGCAATAGAAGACAGTACCAGGTTATTGATAAAAGGATCCGTCTCGGCTTTATTGGAAGAGGGGATCGCATCGCGGAATGCCACGATCAGGTCGATACCTTTTTTAAATTTCACTGGATCTTTCACTTCCATCATAAAAGATGCGAAAGAACCCATGAAAGAGAATTTCTCGGAAGATGCAGGCATCGCTTCAAATTTTGCGGCAACAATATCGAAAACACTTTCATCGCCACAGGCAATCAATACATCGGAAATAGCAGCAGGCAATCTTCCCTTGCTTGGTTCTTCCGCCATTTTAGATGCAATTGAAAACGCAGCAGGGCAATCTATCAGGGCCAGCGACTGCAATGCTGCTGCTGCTACAGAGTATGAAGAATCGTTAACAGCTTTCAGGAAAAAATCTTTATACACCGGGTTCTTTTGTGTGCCAAGCAGGTCAATAGCGTCTGCTCTTACCGTTCTTTTCGGGTCTGTTTTTGCCAGCTGCTCAATTTTTTTAAGTGCGGCGGCATCGGGTTGGGCGGCATGGAGGCTGTTCAGTGCTTTGGAGCGGATCCGGTAAAAGGGATCATTGAGCGCACTCAATAAAAGTTCCATTGCGCCGCGTTCTTCAATATGTGCGGCTGCAAAATCGATAGCATTGCTTCTGTCGAGGTAAAGTCCTGCATGTTTGAACTGGAATATATAATCGGCCAGTGTTTTGTCCTCTTTGATCTCGGCAAGCAATACATGATCTGCATCGAAATTAACAAGATCCGGCTTTGAAGATACTTTGAATGCAAAGCTGTCCACGTCATTTTCAACCCATAGCTCATGTCTCTTTTTGCTGTTGCCGGTATAAACATCTACAGTAATTGGTAATTTAAATAGTTTATCTGGCTGTGTTTGTTTCACAGTTAATGTTAGCGTCTGGTTCTGCGCATTGTAACTGTGACTGAATTCAAGACTTGGCTGACCGCTGCCGAAATACCACTGATTGAAGAACCAGTTAAGGTCTTTACCGCTTACCTGCTCAAAAGCCAGCCGGAGTTTATGTGCATTGCCACTCCCGAATTTATAGGTACTGAGATAAAGGTTCAGCGATTTGAAGAACGCAGAATCGCCGAGATAGTTCCGGAGCATGTTGAGGATCCTGCCGCCTTTCTGGTAGCTGACAAGGTCAAACATATCTTCTTTATCACGGTAATAGAATCGTACAAGATCCTTTTTGCCTTCTGTTGCCAGTCTGCTCATATACTGCGCCATTTCGTTGGCATTCTCATAACCGGCTTCGTCCTTTCCGTATTTATGTTCGAACCACAATAACTGGCTGTAATTGGCAAAACTTTCGTTTACGGTAAGATTGCTCCAGCTCTCCGCAGTAACAAGATCTCCGAACCATTGGTGAAAAAGTTCATGTGCGATCGTGCTTTCCCATTCATTGCCATCCAGCAATTCCCTTGCGTCCTGCTGTGCGCTTTCCTGGTGCAGGGTGGCAGTAGTGTTTTCCATCGCGCCGCTCACATAATCGCGGCCAACGATCTGGCTGTATTTTGGCCAGGGGAACTCTACTCCCAGTTTATCTGCAAAAAATGCGATCATTTCAGGCGTAAGGCCAAAGATCTGGCGGGCTACTTTTTCATATTCTTTCTCTACATAATAACTTACTTCTTTACCCTTGTACCTGTCTTTCACGATTGCGTATTCACCCATGCCTATAAAAAAGAGATAGGGAGAATGCGGCAGGGTCATTACCCACTTGTCGGTACGTGTACCATCTGCATTGCGGATCTGGGCGGTAAGCAGGCCGTTCGACAGGGTTACAAATTTTGCAGGAACCGTAAGGCTGAATTCCTGTGTGGTTTTCTGGTTTGGCTTGTCGATGGTAGGAATCCACATGGATGTAGATTCTGTTTCACCCTGGGTCCATACCTGCATGGGCTTATCCTTGTCTTCACCTCTCGGATTGATGAAATAAAGTCCCTTGGCATCCGAAATGGCATTGCTCCCATGAACGGTAAATTCATCCGGCTTGGCCGTATAATCAATGAAAACAGTATAAGCTTCTTCTTTTTTATAGGTTCTGTCGAGGCGGATGTTCAGTTGAAGACTGTCATATGTATATTTCAGCGGAATGGCTGGTCCGGACGCTTTCACAAGCTGCACCTTATTGATGTTCATACCTTTTGCATCGAGCCGTAAGGAGTCTGTAGGGTAAAAGTGTGGCCTGAGCGTGATCCAGGCTTTACCGTTAAGGTAAGAACGGGAGAAATCGAACCTGGCATCGAGCCGGGTGTGAACGAGGTCGTTGATTTTGACAGCAGCGCCCCGGTAATTTGTCTGCCAGTTGGCGGTATCCTGCTGGGAAAAACCGGCGTAGAAGCTAAAAAACGCCAGGATGAACAAGAGTTTTTTCATGCGATCATTTTAGAAGAGATAAAGATAGAAAACGGGCCTCTGTAAGAAATCACAATTTTCGCAGTCCGTCAGCATGTGCCCGATTTTAAAGTATGTTTGTACAAACGAATCAGGTATGAAAGGCGGTAGTAATTTCGGAGGATGGTGCGGATTGTTGATTTTTATCCTTTGTGCAGGTGGTGTACAGGCGCAGCAGGCAAGGTATATTTACATCCAGTCGGAAAACAATCAACCCTATTATGTTTATCTCAACGGGAAGAATTACAGTTCCGGTTCAACCGGTTACCTGCTCATACCACAGCTGACTGCAGGAAAATATACGATCACACTGGGATTTCCGAAGCGGCCAACAGAATATAACTTCAGTTTTGCACTCGCAGAAGAGGATAGAGGGTTTACTTTAAAGCCGGGACTGGACAATTCCTGGACATTGTTCGATCTGGTCAGCTTCGACATGATCCGCGGAACCATGGCAGCAGAGAAGGACAACAGGGCAGTAGCGGCACAAACACCGCCTCCGGCTGAAAAAACAGAAAAGAAACCCGAAGAACCGGCAACTATAGCGGCCCCGGTTGTAAAAGAACCAAAGAAACTGCCGGAAGCAAGAAGCGGAACTACGGTGAAAAAAATATACGAAAAAGGCGGAACAGAAGGGGTGGATATGGTTTTCGAAGTGAATAACGGTAACCGGAAAGACACAGTGATCCTGTTTGTACCTGTACTAAAAGACGAAAAAACTGCAGCCATAACGAATTTATCACCGGCGCGCAATACCGGCAGTGTACAGGATTTGCCCGCACTGTCAATAGCCATGCTGGCCGAAGAGCGAAAAAACTATCCTGTTAAATAACTGAACGGAACATGCCCCGCTATTTTCTGGAACTGATGTATGAGGGAACGCGTTACAGCGGGTTCCAGGTGCAGGAAAACCAGCAGACGATCCAGTCTGAAATGGGCAGAGCGCTCGAGATTCTGTTCCGGCAGCCATTTTTCTTAACGGGCTCGTCCCGCACCGATGCCGGCGTTCATGCCAGGCAGAATTTTTTCCATTTTGATACGGATCTGCCTGTATCGGCCCGCCATATCTACAATCTGAACGCGGTATTGCCACAGGATATAGCTGTAAAAGCCATTTATAGAGTGGGGGACCAGGCACATTGCCGTTTCGACGCATTATCGCGCCGGTACAGTTACCATATTTACAGCAAGAAAGACCCGTTCCGCGTGAATCGCGGCTGGCTTTATCCCTATCCACTGGACCTGGGTCTGCTGAATGAAGCGGCGGCGGTATTAATGGAATACCAGGATTTCAGCAGTTTCTCCAAACGGAATACGCAGGTAAAGACATTTATCTGCCAGCTGATGTTATCGCGTTGGGAAGAGGAGCAGGACGGACTGGTTTATCATGTGCAGGCGAACCGTTTTCTACGTGGCATGGTACGCGGATTGGTAGGTACGATGCTGAAGGTAGGGAGGGGGCAGACGGATATGGCAACCTTTCGTACGATCATCAGTTCACTCGATTGTACGAAAGCAGATTTTACAACACCACCACAGGGATTGTTCTTAGAGCAGGTAGAGTATCATAAAGAGCAACTCAATGCACCACTGCAATAAATGGAACCAGCATCGTATGGATGTTAAACTGTTTAACAGTTTCTGTATCAGAAAAAAATAATCGTCTGAAAGTATTACCAGTAAAGGGTTATAGCGAATCACATCAGATATCTTTTGAAATTTATTTGGTAAAGAAGATAACACGCTTACCTTTGCACCCCTTTACGAAAGGAAGTTCTTTGATGGCAGCTTTGAAATGATGAAACGAAAAAAAAGATCGTAAAAATTCAAAAGAATTTTTGGTAGATAATCAAACGGTCTTATCTTCGCCGCCCGTTCAACAAAACGGTACGGATCATTGAAAAAGCGGGATATAAAAAACGAAGAGAAACACGGAAAAAACTTCGATAATAATTGAAGTAAAATTTGGTGAGAATGAATAAGTTTATATCTTTGCCGTCCGTTTGAAAAAAGCGGTAGTTCTTAGTAAGTTTGCAGGCCAGATAGCTTGGTAAAAAAAGCGAAAAAATATTTGGCTGATAACATAGGTTGCTTTACTTTTGCAACCCCGATTAAACGGGTTGCGATTGAGAAAAGTGGTCGCAGAAGATCTTTGAAAGTTAGGAAACAACAGCACTTGAAAACATAAGAAACAAGTAAGGTTATAAGTAATCAAAAACAATTAATCCGACGTTAATTTCGATTCAAAATTTGAGATTAAGTCAGATCAAACAACATTTACAATGGAGAGTTTGATCCTGGCTCAGGATGAACGCTAGCGGCAGGCTTAATACATGCAAGTCGAGGGGCAGCACAGAGTAGCAATACTTGGGTGGCGACCGGCAAACGGGTGCGGAACACGTACACAACCTTCCTGTAAGTGGGGGATAGCCCAGAGAAATTTGGATTAATACCCCGTAATATTATGA
>NZ_FUWH01000020.1 GCF_900167075.1 Sediminibacterium ginsengisoli
GACCACAGGTGTTCGAAAGATATTTATGAGGAGTTACACAATAAAATAGCGTTCATTTTTTCGGGATCACCGCCGCACTTGATAATCAGATATTTAATTATCTCTGCTTCGAGATCAGCGGCGAACTTCAGCCTGGGTATTTTATATCCCGGTTGTTTCGTTTCTTTTTTATAAGCGCTTAATAAAATGGCTGCGATCATTGTGACATAGAGAACAACCTTAATCCCATTTTCACTTCTATTCACCAGGTGACTGAAATTGAATAATTGCTTGATGAATTTGAAAAAGACTTCAATATCCCACCTTCGGCGGTATACTTCCGTCACATCCTCAGCCTTCAGATCCAGATCATTAGTGACAAAAACGATGCGTTTGCCATCAGTGATCCTGACAGACTCAATTCTCCTGTATAAATGCTTGCTTTTTTTGCCCTTGTTCCCATATAGATAACACAAATCATCCGAGAGAATACTAACGGAAGCGGTATTGATAGGCAATGCGCTGTTCCTGGCTCCGGCTTGCCTTATTTCATACCTTGCATTATCTGACAGTCTTGATACAAATCGGATACCATGCGCCGTAAACTCATCGTAGGTATCCCGGCCCGTAATACCCCTGTCAAATACCTTAATACGGTTTTTATCCTCAACTGACTGTATCAATACGACCTCTCTCAAAGCAACATTTTCACTGGTATGAGATTGAGAAGTAAAAAAATGAACTTTTTCAGCTATCCCGTTGGAGTACCCTATGGTAAATTTCAACTGCCGGATATTAGCAGCATTCCCCCCGCCTTTGAGATTATAACCGGTTTTCAACAATCTGGAAGACAGCGACACAATTGTGGAATCAAAACGGATGATATGCTCCTGATCCTTGCCTAAATATTGCTTATAGAGCGACACACAATTGGAAAACAACTTCTCGAAATAAGCGGGATTGATATCCGATAGCCGCTTACTGATTGAATTATAGCGGATGCTTTTCTTTTGGAAATTTTGATTGATTGAAGCAAACAATAATGTTTCGTAGGCCGACTCCATCGTTCTGAGGCTATTGTCCTTATGACTAATCAAACAGTGAAGTAACAATTTGAAAATAACCTCGGCCTGTAACTTCTTCGAAAAGATATCAACTTCCGTCTCTGCAGCCAGCTCTACCAGCATATCCGAAGGAATTAACGACAAAACTTTATCAAGGAACATTCTTCCTTAACGTCTTTTACGCAATTTATTGTCTAATAGCAATAATTTATCTTTCGAACACCTGTGGTC
>NZ_FUWH01000005.1:0-139035 GCF_900167075.1 Sediminibacterium ginsengisoli
TATAAACGGCGTTTAGAAATAGCAAGTGCGTGCTGCGCTGAGTCCCCTCCGGGAGACGTCAGCGGCGGAAGGATAGCAATGCGTGTTGCGCTGAATCATCCTGCGGGAGGCGTCAGCGAGACCAGCAGAGAGTTAAGAAAGAACCCGCCCTAGTGAGGAATGAGGTGAGCTACAACTGTTTAACATTCCGTAAATTGTGGTAAATTCAATTCCATGATGACGATCACTATATTCGGTGCTACAGGACATGTTGGCAAGCACCTGGTACAGCAGGCTCTCGGCAAGGGGTATTTTGTAAAAGCCTTTGGCCGCAATATCGATAACCTCATTGATAAAGACCTGCGCAGCGACCAGTTTACTGCGATCAAGGGCTATGTATTTGAGGAAAAGGATGTGCTGAAAGCTCTCGAGGGTTCAGATGCAGTGATCTCTGTGCTGGGGGGCTCGTTCGACGGAAAGGATAAAACAAGAAGCCTCGGCCTTAAAAATATACTCACACAAATGGATCATGCAGGGCTAAAGCGTATTGTTGCGCTGGGTGGCATGGGCATACTGGATGATGAATCCGGCAACCTGCTGATCGATAACCCGGATTACCCGCAGGAATACCTGCCCGTTGGTATGGAACATTTACAGGCTTTCCGCTTTTTACAGGCTTCTGATGCAGACTGGACTTTTGTGTGTTCTCCCGACATACTCAATGGCGATAAAACGGGGAAATATATCACGAGCACAGATCACCTGCCCTCTCCTAATCATTCACAGATCAATGCAGGCGATCTTGCAGATTTCATGCTGCAGGAATTAACAGCTAATCATTACCTGAAAAAAAGAGTTGGTATCAGCCGGTTATAAAAAACAATGCAAAGAGTGATTTTATTTCTTAACCTTTGCGCGGTCAAAACTGGTTCATGGAAATCGCCGGGTATATTACAGCCTTACTGATCGGTATTTCCCTTGGTCTCATCGGCGGCGGAGGTTCCATATTGACTATCCCGGTATTAGTCTACTTATTTCATATACAACCAACCTTAGCTACAGGTTATTCATTATTCATTGTAGGATGCAGCAGTCTTACCGGCGCTGCACTGAATTACCGGAAAGGCCATATCAATCTCAGGGCTGCATTCTTCTTTGGAGTTTCATCCATTATAACCGTTGTACTCATCCGGAAGTTTGTAATACCAGCCATTCCGGATCATCTTTTCAATATCGGTTCCTGGCAGGTCAGCAGATCACTGGCCACCATGCTTTTATTTGCCATTGTGATGATCATTGCATCACTGAATATGCTCAGGAAAGAACCGTTAAAAGAGCAGGACTGCGGGGAGGTTAAAAAGATCCCACTGGGTAAAGCAGTGATTAAAGGTATTGAAACAGGCATTCTTACAGGATTTCTCGGTGCAGGAGGCGGTTTCATCATTATTCCAGTATTACTATTTTCTTTCCGGCTCACCATGAAAGAAGCTATCGGCACTTCGCTTTTGATCATTGCCATGAATTCCCTTTTCGGCTTCGTGAGCGACCTCTACCATCAATCGTTCAACTGGGTATTATTATTGTCTGTTACTGCCATTGCTGTAGCAGGCACTGTTACAGGCGCTCTTTTAGGTACAAAGATCGCCGGCGAAAAACTGAAAAGAGGGTTTGGCTGGTTTGTACTGATCATGGGCTGCTTCATCATCGTGAAAGAATTGCTTGGCGGGCATTAAAAAAGTGCTGCCCTTTTGGAGCAACACTCTGATACTTACTTTATTTTTCTGCTGAAATTAACCGATCGCCTCAAGCACCATTGCACTTGCGCCACCACCGCCATTACAGATACCGGCTGCGCCGATACGGGCATTCTGCTGTTTCAGCACATGTAATAAGGTAACAATGATACGGGCACCACTGCAACCCAGCGGGTGGCCGATAGAAACCGCACCACCATTCACGTTCACACGCTCAGGATCTAAGTTCATTTTTTGCGTATTGGCAATACCTACAACAGAAAATGCTTCATTCAGTTCCACGAACTCAATATCTTTCATCTCCAGTCCTGCCTTTGCAACTGCTTTAGGAACAGCTGTAGAAGGTGTGGTAGTAAACCATTCCGGTGCCTGTTCGGCATCTGCATAGCTGCGGATCACTGCAAGGGGCTTAATACCCAGCGCATCTGCTTTTTCGCTGCTCATCAACACTACTGCCGCGGCGCCGTCATTCATGGTAGATGCGTTTGCTGCGGTAACGGTTCCGTCTTTGGTGAAAGCAGGTTTCAGTTCAGGGATCTTATCGAATTTAACATTGAAAGGCTCTTCATCTTTCGCAAAAAGAACCGGATCGCCTTTTCGCTGCGGAATAGCAACAGGTACGATCTCGGCATCGAATTTCCCGGCAGTCCAGGCCGCCTGGCTGCGCTTGTAGCTTTCAACCGCAAATGCATCCTGCTCTTCCCGTGAAATACCGCACTCCGTAGCACAAAGCTCGGCTGCATTTCCCATGGCGTAATTATGATACACATCGGTAAGACCGTCTTTCGCAAGACCATCCACCAGTGTAACATTACCGTATTTATTTCCCCAGCGCATGTTAGGACTGTAAAAAGGCACATTGCTCATGCTTTCCATACCACCGGCTACGATAATGTCTGCATCGCCCAGCAGAATGGCCTGTGCGCCTTGTGCAATAGCTTTCATACCGCTGGCACAAACCTTATTCACTGTAGTACAGATCACCTGGTCTGGCAGGCCTGCAAATTTTGCTGCCTGACGGGCGGGCGCCTGGCCGGCATTGGCCTGGATCACACAGCCCATCAATACTTCCTGTACAGCATCAGGTGCAATACCTGCGCGTTCTACCGCTGCCCTGATCGCAACTGCACCCAGCTGAGGAGCGCTGAAATCTTTCAGTGCGCCGCCAAAACTTCCGATCGGGGTACGCACTGCCGAAACAATATAAACCTGTCTGTTAGCCATATTATCTGAATTAGGGCGTAAATATAACCAATTACTAACGATTGTTAGCAGGATTCTGCGGTTATTTACCACGCATCCTTCAACCCTTCGTTAATCCGTTCCACTTTATACACATCCCCCTCTTTCCAGTTACGGCTGTAACCGACGAAGAACCATAGCCATAAAGTGCGTGAGAGCCGCATCAGCAAAGGCTGCATTACAACCAGAAGCAATGCATTCACGCCCAGCCACCAGAAAACCCGGTTATCTTCCAGCGATACTCCTACCAATACCCACCAGGCTATAAAGCTGGCCACACTGAGTGCAATGGCAAGCGCATAGCTCACGAAACCGGTGCCGTAATAGAAACCTACTTCGATATCCACAACCTGATTACAAACCGGGCAGTTCCCGTGCATCTGCATAAAACGGTATTGTTTCAGATCGTACGCGCTGGAACGTACAAAAAGATCGCCGCGTCTGCATCTGGGGCATTTGTTCTGCAGCAGGCTGATTATTGCGTTGGGCTTATGATCCGCATGTGTTGCGCACATAAAAAATATTTTAAGAGTGATACAATTGTTTGCGAAAGGTTTCGGGTGTTTGCCCGGTGTACTTCCTGAAGAAACGGTTGAAGTAAGAGTTATCCTTGAAATTGAGAACAGCTGCTACTTCCGCTACCTGCATGCCCGCATTGGTGAGCAGGCGTTTGGCTTCCAGCAGTACCCTGTTGCGGATCAGCTCACCGGCGGTTACTCCAAGCAGTTCTTTGCAGAGGGCATTGAGATAATTGGGCGTTACATGCAGTAGTTCTGCGTATTCACCCGGCATCCTCAATGTCTGGTAATGCTGGCTGACAAGCTTGCGGAACCGCTTCAGCACCATTTGCTGCTGCTGGGGATCTGTTCCGTTTCCTGATCCGTTTTCATTGACCGTAAGCAGCAATTGCAGCAGCAATACCCGCAACAGATCCGGATCGGGACTGCCGGCCGATAAGGTGATCAATTCCCCGAACAGCTGTTCCGCTTTTCCATAAATGGTATTATTCAATTGCAATACACCCGCATTACTTTCCCCGCCGAAAAAAGAAAACCGGTCGAGATAATCCTGTTCCAGCAGGAAACTGCGGAAGAAATGTTCAGAGAAATTGAGAATATAGCCATCCGTATCGCCTGTAAAATGCCAGCTGTGCACCTGGCCCGGCACCATGCAATACAATTGACCGGGTGTTACGGTATATCGGGTAAAATCAATGGTATGTGTTCCTCTTCCTTTACTGAACAGAACCATATGGTAAAAGGAATGCCTGTGCGGGTGATGCAGGTTGGTATAATGCCTTTCAAGATACTCTCCGAACCGTTCTACCTGCAGGTCATCCTGTTTGGCTTCCTGCTGCAGGCTGCAGAGATGGTAAACAGGGATATTTTCCTTTCCCTTCATGAGATTTATTTATACTGCAAAGATACAACACATCATGCCGGAGGTAATGCCATCATTCGTACCATTTATGGTACTTTTTACTGATTAAACGGATCACTATTTACGCCGATGCATATGTTTAAAACATTCCTGCTTATTGCTCACTTTAAAAACGCACCGTATATTACCACCCAAACTGACATCCTTGAAACAGCACCAGCCGGAGAAAAATAAAACAGTACAAACTCCTGACACAGGCAAAGCCAATGCAGGAGGAAAAGGTCTCTCATTGCCAGCGGTTCCGGCTAAACAATTGAAAGCAGCCAATGCTGTGATACAGATGGAGAAAGCAGATATTTATGGTTCTGCGGCTTTTGCAAACCCAGCCGCCACGCTAGCCACAAAATACCCGCAGGCATTGATCAAAGAGGAACCAGGCAGCCAGGGTATCGACGGAGATCCGGATGTTGAAATGATTAAAGTCTTGGCCGGGGAAAAAACAAGGGACAAGTTCTTTACATTCATTTTTGAACGGCTTCAGCAAGCCGAAGCCGATTATAAAAAGTATAGCGAAGCTTTCACTGATAATAGCGAGGATGAGGGTATACAAACACTCATGAATGAAGCAAATGGCAGGGTTCAGAAAATAAAGGCAATACAGGAAAACTCTGATTTATATAAAATCAACGACGTTACCAGCGCAGCCAACTGGTATAAAGCCAATACACTGGCACTGAGCAAAGCGGGCCTGTCTCCGAAACTGATAAGGATTAAACCCGCTAGTTCAGGCGCAGCATCTGCAAGTGCGGCAAAAACTGATGCGCATGATTTCCACCGGGATGCCGGTTATCTTAAAGTGACAGCCGGCGGCGGCGTTTCGGCAGATCTGAACGGACCTTCCAGCAAAGGCTGGGTTCGCGGTCACTCCGGCATCGATAATTATGCACATCGCTTTGTAGAACATATACACGTAGACAAAGACGATCATGAGAATCGTTTTGAGATTTATAATGCAGACAAATCAGTTGTGGATGCTGCCAGGGCTTTCGGCAACTCAAAAAAAGCATCGTTGCACCCCAAATCCGGAGCAGGTTTCGATGCTATGGCTGCTGAAGAAGGTACTGCTGGCGCCGCCAGCCTTGCAAGCGCCATTGCTAAAGCCACACCCAAGCCCAAACCTACTGCAACAGCCACAACAACGACAACAACAGCTGTCGACGATTCCAGTTCTTCAACAGGAGGCGGCACAACAACCACAGATGCAGACGCAAGTGAATCCGATACCGATACTACAGGTTAATCAGGATCAGTTAACCGGAACCCGGTTTGTGTAAATTCGATTTTCCGCTGACGGTAAAGATTGCCGGTGGTCATTTTGAATGCTTTTTTACTCATGCCGAAGAAATCATAGATCTCCTGCGGATCCGATTTATCATGATATGGCAGATAACCGTCATTCTCCTGCAGCAGGCGCAGGATTTTTTCTGCCTCGTCTTCCACTTTCTGGAAACCCGGCTTACCCAGTACTACATCGATCTTATTATCGGGCCTGATATGTTTGATGAATCCTTCCACCTTATCGCCCGGCTCCAGATCGCGGAACACTTCATTACTGTGCAGTACGCCGGTATGGCGGTTGTTGATGATCATCACATAACCCAGCTCCGACTTGCGGTAGACCACGAGTTGCACCTGTTCCATTTCTTTTACCGTAAGCTCGTCGTTTGACAGGAGCGAATCGATCTTTTCAGTTGCGGCCACCCTGCCGGTCATTTCATCCAGGTATACTTTTACCAGGTAACGGCCGCCGACCCGCATTCCGCCCAATTGCCTCGATGCAGGCACAAAGAGATCTTTCATCAGTCCCCAGTCGAGAAATGCACCCTGCCGTGTTACGGCTACAGCTTCCAGTTTCACTATATCTCCAACCACAGCTTTGGGTTCCTGTGTGGTAGCGATCAGGCGGTTGTCTGAGTCGTGGTAAACGAATACATGCACTTCATCACCAATACGCAGGTTTTTGGGTGCAAAACGTTTGGGCAGCAGGATGCCTTCCGCGCCATCGTCGAGATAAAAACCGAATTCAACTTTGCGGTTCACTTTTAGGGTATGATATGCTCCTGCCTGTACCTGACTCATGATATATTCCTTATTTAAGCTGCGAAGTTAAGCATTGTTGGAGCAGCAAGATGATCTATGTATCTGAACGACTAAGCTGTTGATTTTCTGGCCGGAACGTAAAGTTTTTATACTTTGCACCTATGCGGTCCATTTTATATTTTCTGATCTTCACCGTTTTTGCCGTTTCAGCCAGGGCCCAGCAGGTCAATGGTAACTGGTACGGCCTTGGCACAGTACTCTCCAATGGCGTAAGCAGCAGCTATATGGCTGAAATGCAGCTGAAGCAAACAGGTAAGAAAGTAACCGGTGTACTGAATTATTATTTCCGCGACAGTCTTTTCAGCGCATCGCTCAACGGAAGTTTCGATCCTGTCAAACGCAGGCTGGTTATTAACCCTGTTCAAATGATCTATTACAGGTCTACAAGCACTCTTAACGGTATTGACTGTATGCTCAGCGGTTCATTTACACTGCTGACTTCCAAAACAGCGTCTACACTAACCGGCGCTTTTACCAGTGACGCAGAACACCGGTATACGGTACCGCCGCTTAATTTCCGTTTTCATCTTTCCAATGATACGGCTGCTGTTGCTATCGAAACAGGGCTGGAAGACAGGGGCGACACTGCAACAGCCGGAGTGATCCTGCCGCAGGCAACCGATACTGCCACTGCAGCTATGCGTAACGATTTCCTGCTACGCAGTAAAACGGTAGCAAAAGAGGTGATCATTCATTCAGCCACCGTACGGGTTGAATTGTACGATAACGGCACGATCGATAACGACTCCGTTTCCCTGTTCCTGAATAACCGCGAAGTATTACCGGCATCGCGGCTCACGCATAAAGCGATCCGGCTTACACTTACGCTCGATCCAAACCTTGAATACAATGAGCTGAGCATGTTTGCCGAAAACCTGGGTGCGATTCCGCCCAATACCGCTGCACTGATCCTGTACGACGGCAATATCCGCCACGAACTGATCCTTACCAGCGATTTCAACAAGAGTGCTACGATCCGGCTGAAAAGAAAAGAGGAGTAAGTTCCGGTTAAGTTTTTTCCCGTTGTTCAATGGCCTGCTTCAGGCCCTGTAACCCGCTGCGCATGATCAGCCGGTGATTGTACCTGAACAAGGGTTTCAGTAAAAAAGCCATGCGGTTCATCCAGGGAATACGTGTACGGACTTTCCACGAGCAGATCGCAACAGTGGTGGTATCATGGCAGGAAAACTGCCATTCGCCCGTTCCTTCAAGATCGCCGGTTGCAAGAGCCGACACAGACTGAAGCGGTTGAATATCCGTGATGCAAAGCGTAACTGAAAGTTTATAAAAGAAAGGGCTTTGCCACTTATAGCGCCAGGTTTTACCGATCTCATCCTGGTCACCCGCTGCAAGCAATTCCACTGCTTTTACTTCCGGCCACCAGCTGGGCCAGTTGGCGCAATTGCTGATTTCAGACCACACCAGCTCCTTTGGCGCATCCAGTTCCCAGCGGGTGATGAATGAATAGGTTTCGGAAGACATACTGTAAGTTACGTCAAACAAACGGCCCCGGATCGGAATGATACGGGGCCGTTCTGTTATTGCGGTTTAGAACAATTCAGGCGGAGCATTTTCTTTCTCCGGCCTGTGCTCCCATTGCATTTCAGTGGATTTATTGAAATCGGTCAGCTTGGCGCCAACGGCTTTCCACCCCATGATCTCTACCATGCTGGCTACCTTGAATTTGTTGGTACGCTGCTGCGTGCCTTTGCCCGACTGTACTACCAGGATCGGGTTGTCATCGGTGGTAGCTGTTTCCAGGTAATTGTTTTTTCCTTCCTTGATGAAAAGGAACCGGGTCTTCAGTGTTGTGGTTTCGATACGGAAACGTTTGATATTGAACTGCTGTTTATCATGGTCCAGATAGACAGCAGTGATCACTTTTTCCGGGTTGAACTTTTCGATGAGAATGATCTTTTCCGGTTCGAAGCGCTGTGTCATCTCCGTATCGGTAAGTTCATAGCTGCCGTCTGTATATAACACCAGAATCTTCTCTTCTTCGAAGCTGCCGAGATATTGTCCTTTTTCTTCGGTATTGAGCCTGCCGAACTTATCATCGAACCAGAGTTTACGGCCTGCGAGTGTGCTTCTTCCCGCTTCTTTGAACTTCACAGCCTTAACAGGGTATTTGGTCACCTGGTTACCCATGCTGCCACGTCCTTTGATTTCGAGTTCTTCAAAATAGAAATCGAATTCCTTGATCCTTGCCGAACAGTTCGGGCTCAGTACGATCTTCACTACTTCGGCTTCACCGTTGAGATTGGCTGTGAAATAATGCACTTTGCTTTTATCCGAACCTTTGGTGAGATCGTATTCCTTGTCGCGTGTGATACCGGTTACATTGAAACGTTTGGCATAGCTGGTACCGGAAGCGCCGTCGAGATAGATCATGTTGTATGTAGTGCGTTCATCGTTCTTCTGGAAAACAGCCGCATAAAGGATATCTTTTCCGATGAACACCTTATCTGCCACTTTCACGATCTTCATCTTCCCTGCTTTTGTGAATGCGATGATATCGTCGTAATCAGAACAATCGCAGAGGAATTCGTCTTTTTTAAGACCGGTACCGATAAACCCTTCCGCACGGTTCAGGTAAAGCTTGGTATTGGCAATAGCCACATGTTTCACCTGTATGGTATCGAATTCCCTGATCTCCGTTTTCCGTTCCCGGCCTTTACCGTATTTCTTAAGGAGCGTTTCAAAATAAGCAACGGCAAAATCGGTCAGATGTTCCAGGTCGTGATTTACCTGGCGCATGTCTGCTTCAATGGCTTTGATCTGTTCATTGAGCTCATTGATATCGAGACGATAGATCCTGCGCACCGGTTTTTCGGTCAGCTTCAGGATGTCTTCACGCTGTACGGCGCGTTTCAGTTTCTTCTTATAGGGTTCGAAAGCTTTATCGATCGAGAGGATCACTTTCTCCCAGGTCTCATGCTTCTGTTCCAGTTCCTTATAGATCTTTTCCTCGAAGAAGATTTTTTCCAGGGATGTATAATGCCATTTGTCTTCAAGTTCTGCCAGTTTGATCTCCAGCTCCTTTTTCAGTAAAGTGCGGGTATTTTCGGCGGATACCTGCAGCAGTTCCTGAACGCTCAGGAACATCGGCCGCTGGTTTACGATCACGCAGGCATTCGGGGAAATACTCACTTCGCAATCTGTAAAGGCATATAATGCATCGATGGTAATATCCGGAGAAATGCCTGCTGCGAGGTCGATCTGGATCTCGATATCTTTTGCCGTAACATCCGTTACTTTTTTGATCTTGATCTTACCCTGGTCATTAGCTTTGGTGATGCTTTCCATCAGCTGGGAGGTTGTGATCCCGTAAGGCACATCACGTATCACCAGCGTTTTCTTGTCAAGTTCTTCGATCCGCGCGCGCACACGTACCTTACCGCCGCGTTTCCCGCCATTATAATTGGCCACATCGATCATACCTGCTGTCTGGAAATCCGGGAAGATCTCAAACTTCTTTCCTTTCAGGCATTTGATAGTTGCATCGATCAGCTCACAAAAGTTATGTGGTAATATCTTGGTTGAAAGCCCTACCGCAATACCTTCCGCACCCTGTGCCAGCAGCAAGGGAAACTTCATGGGAAGGGTCACCGGCTCATTCTTACGGCCATCGTAACTCAGTTGCCATTCTGTTGTTTTTGCGTTGAAAGCCACTTCCAGCGCGAACTTCGAAAGTCTGGCCTCGATATACCTGGGCGCAGCCGCATCATCGCCGGTACGTACATCCCCCCAGTTACCCTGGGTTTCTATCAGCAGGTCTTTCTGTCCGAGGTTTACCAACGCGTCACCTATACTCATATCCCCATGCGGGTGATACTGCATACTCTGTCCGATGATGTTGGCCGCTTTGTTGAAACGACCGTCATCCATCTCCTTCATGGAATGCAGGATACGGCGCTGTACGGGTTTTAATCCATCTTCAATGGCCGGTACGGCACGTTCCAGGATCACATAAGACGCATATTCCAGGAACCAGTTCTTATACTGGCCCTGCACACCTGTTTCATTTTCAAAAACCCTGTTCTCTTTTTTTTCTTTCGCCATTATAACTACACGCTTTTTCAGAAGCTCTTTATGATTATTCCTTACTATTATCAAACACGGAACGTATCCATGTTGCCATCTTCAAACGAATTCAGTTCAAGTATCATGATATCCGTTTCTGCAATCACTTCATGCCAGGCATAAGGTTCGATCGCAATCAGTGCCGGGGCTTTTATTTTTTCAGTTCCCTTTTCCTCACCCTGCACATTGAACCAGTTCAGTGTAACCTCTCCCTGCATCAGTATGATCTTTTCTGGGTTTTTGTTCGCCGACAAACCCTTGTGATAATGCCGGCCGCTTGCACTTCCTTGCTTACGATAGGCAACAATGAACTGACCCGTCCTGTCATTCTCAAAAAAATGCGTACTGCCGCGCTCATCTTCACCTGCTTTCTCTACCGGTATTATACTGATCATTTTCCTTTTTTTATAATTGATACAATTCCAGCGGCTGGCCGCTGGGATCGTAAAAGAACACAAACTGTTTACCTGTAAGTTCATCCAGCCTGATCCCTTCATGTTTTACACCATAAGCTGAAAGCTGTGCTGCAGATTTTTCCACATCCGTTACCGAAAAAGCCAGGTGCCGCAATCCCTTTGCCTCGGGAAAAGAAGCGCGCTCCCGGTAATCCGGGAAACTGAACAACTCCAGCTGGTACCTTCCGTTCAATGCAAGGTCCAGTTTGTACGACTGCCTTGCTTCCCGGTAGGTTTCGCTGATAATGTTGAATCCGAGTACTTCCGTGTAGAAACGTTTACTTTCTTCATAATGCGCATTATCCGTCAGCAACGCAACATGGTGTATGGATTCTATTCCGATCATACCGTTGTTTCTGCTTCGGTTGTTTCTGTTGTCTCTGCTGCTCCGGGAAACTTCACCACCACTTCCTTCCAGCCCTTGCTCCAGTCGCCTGCCAGTTCCAGTTTACCGGCTGCGGCCATTTCCTTTATCCGCCATACCAGGAACACATCCCCGGTCTTTACTTTCATTTTGCCAAGCGCTGTATAAATCAGTTTGCTCAGTTTCATGGCACCGTTCAGGTGAGCGAGCAGGTCTTTGTCGTAAAAATCCACATCCTTGCTCACGATCTTCTTCCCGCCTTCCAGGAATCGGACCAGGGCATTTTCGTTACAGAGTTTTTTCCATTCGTCCGGGTCCAGCTCAAATTCACTGAGTGTAATGGGCCGGGCCAGTTTTTTAGCTTTGAGGAATTCCTTCGGCTGGATCTCATGGAGATGGGTAGGATAAAAAATGCTCCCTTTTTCATTGATAAAAGGAAGATTGTTCAGGTATAAAACCTGTATCCGGCCCTGGTAATCTTTCAGTTGCGGCATCAGCCAGTAATAGCTGCATACATCATGCGCATTCTGCCCCATCCAGATCCAGGCCTCGGCCTCCGGTTGCTCATCCAGCATTTTCAGCAGGTTGTGGACAGCCAGCTTATCATCTACTATATTAACTGTATCGGCATAAGGTGAATGTTCCAGCAGGGTTTCCCACCAGCTGCGGCGGGCCTGGTAACCTTCGGTATGATAAATATCGCCCAACGGTCCTACTGCGAAATCGTCCTTGATCTCTACGATCTGTCCCTGCAGGCTTTCATCCAGTTCTATCGCTTTTTCCAGCGCGGTTACATTGGGTTGTTCAAATACAATATGGATCATGCGGGTTGCTTATAATAATGATATAAAATTCTTTCGGATCAGGCTACTGCCGGTTCGCCATCTTCTACCCTGTCGAGTTCTACTTTCAGGTTATTGATGATGAATTCCTGCCTTTCCATGCTGTTCTTGCCCATATAATATTCGAGCAGTTGCTGGATATGATCCCCCTGTTCCAGGATGACCGGTTGCAGACGCATGTCTTCGCCGATAAACCGTCCGAACTCTTCCGGTGAGATCTCACCAAGACCTTTGAACCGGGTGATCTCCGGCTTGTTGCCCAGTTTTTTTACTGCCGCCTGTTTTTCCGTTTCATCATAACAATAGATCGTTTCCTGTTTATTCCTTACCCTGAACAATGGTGTTTCAAGGATATAGACGTGTCCGCGTTTTACCAGGTCGGGGAAGAACTGCAGGAAGAATGTCATTAAGAGCAGGCGGATGTGCATGCCATCCACATCGGCATCGGTAGCGATTACAATATTATTATAGCGTAATCCTTCCAGTCCTTCTTCAATATTCAACGCGTGCTGCAGCAGGTTGAACTCTTCGTTCTCATACACCACTTTCTTGGTGAGGCCGAATGCATTCAATGGTTTACCGCGCAGACTGAATACTGCCTGCGTATCTACCTTTCGGGATTTGGTGATGCTTCCGCTGGCGCTGTCACCCTCGGTAATGAATATAGTAGTGTTGGACTGATTAGATACAAACTCTTCCTTATTCTTCGCCGGTGGTTCATCATTCAGGTGCACACGGCAGTCGCGCAGTTTTTTATTGTGCAGGTTCGCTTTTTTGGCACGTTCATTGGCCAGTTTACGGATCCCTGATAATTCCTTACGTTCTCTTTCACTCTGTTCGATCCGTTTTTTCAGTGCATCCGCAATTGCCGGGTTCCGGTGCAGGAAATTATCCAGTTCACGTGCAAGGAATTCCAGCACGAAATTTTTCATGCTTGGCCCGCCTTCATAAACACTTTGTGAGCCCAGTTTGGTTTTGGTCTGACTTTCGAAAACAGGCTCCTGTACCCTTACAGAAATAGCCGCCACAATACTGGTGCGGATATCGGAAGCTTCATAATCTTTCTTGTAAAAGTCGCGGATCACTTTCACATAAGCTTCCCTGAAAGCCTGCTGGTGCGTTCCGCCCTGTGTGGTATACTGGCCGTTTACAAATGAGAAAATGTCTTCGCCGTAATCGTTGTTATGCGATAAAGCGATCTCGATATCTTCTCCTTTCAGGTGGATGATCGGATAGCGCAGTTCATCCGGATTCGTTTTACGCTGCAGCAGGTCGAGCAGACCATTTTTGCTCACATATTTCTTACCATTGAAATGCATGGCGAGGCCCGCATTCAGGTAGCAGTAGTTCCAGAGCTGGTTATCGAGATACTCGTGGATAAAATGGAAATTGCGGAAAACAGTGTCATCGGGCGTAAAAGTAACCAGGGTTCCATTGGGCTCCTGGGTGGCCTGTTCCTTGTACTCTTTTACAAGAATTCCTTTTTCAAAGTCGGCAGTTTTCTGTTTACCATCGCGGAATGCCGTAACACTGAAATGCTGGCTGAGGGCGTTGACCGCTTTGGTACCCACACCGTTCAGACCCACACTTTTCTGAAAAGCTTTACTATCGTATTTGGCACCGGTATTGATCTTGCTCACCACATCCACCAGTTTACCTAATGGAATACCACGACCATAATCTCTTACCGTTACAGTCTTTCCTTCAATACCGATCTCAACCTGCTTACCATAGCCCATGGTATGCTCATCGATACAGTTATCCACCACTTCCTTGATCAGCACGTAAACGCCATCATCGGGAGCAGAACCGTCGCCCAGCTTACCGATATACATGCCCGGACGTAACCGGATATGTTCCCGCCAGTCGAGCGACCGTATCGAATCTTCATTATACTCATTCAATTGCTTCACTTCAGCCATAATCGCTTAATCTTAATATGTTAGCCGGGCATTCAATAACGCCGGACGATCATTTATATTTTATTCCACAACCCGCAAATCTAAAAAGCTCCTGCCTTGCCCCAAGTTTACTTTTCTACAAATGGCATTTCACTGTGGATAAACCAGGAGACCTTAACTTTGCAGGATCAGTCAAAATCCCAAATATATCGAAACAGATCTCAGGCGGATTGCCAGCCTTGCAGCAGAAAAACAGTCAGAGAACGACCGTTTTGTTCCTTTTCTCAAGTCATTACCAGTTGCCGAAACGGATGCAATAGTACACCAACTTAATGAAACCATCACGCCCCAAATCAACTGCCTGGATTGTGGTAATTGCTGTAAAAGCCTGATGATCAATGTCAGTGAACCGGAAGCAGATAATTTATCTAAAAAATTAAATAAGACACGTAAAGAATTTGATAATCAATATATTGAAAAAGGGTCGAATGGGATGATGCTGATCAATACGATCCCTTGTCATTTTTTACAAGAAGATAATGCCTGTTCCGTTTACGAAGACCGTTTTGAGGGTTGCAGGGAGTTTCCGGCGCTTCATTTACCTTATTTCAGCAAGCGTCTCTTTTCAACTTTCATGCACTACCCGCGTTGCCCGATCATTTTCAATGTTATAGAGGAATTGAAGCTCAAAACTGGCTTTAAGGATGAATATTAAATTATAACTAAACAATACAACAAATTCATTTTAAATAATTTATATGATTTCATTCGGAGTTGACATCTTGCTAAAAGCAAACCCAGACTGGAGGGATAATTCCATCGGGCTGGTAACCAATCATGCGGCAACTACAGGAAAACTGGTCCCTTCGAGGAAAGCGTTGGTGGAAAACGGATTCCGGATCACACGATTATTTTCCCCTGAACATGGCCTGAGCGTAACCGGGGCAGATGGCCTTGCCATGCATGATGGAACTGACCCTTTAACCGGCCTGCCTGTTACAAGCCTTTACGGCGACAAACTTGCGCCCGATGAAAAGGATCTGGCGGATATAGACATGTTGCTGTTCGACATACCGGATATAGGCAGCCGTTTCTATACTTATCTCTGGACGATGACCTATGTGCTGGAATCGGCGGCACGCTATAAGAAGCCATTGATCATACTGGATCGCCCGAACCCTGTTTCCGGGAACCTGGCTTTGGCGGAGGGACCATTACTGAGGGAAGAAAGCGCGTCCTTTATCGGCCGCTGGCCCTTACCTGTCCGCCACAGTTGCACCCTGGGCGAGCTGGCGCAGTACTTCAACACCACCAGGGGAATTAATGCAGACCTGCAGGTATATAAATGCGAAGGCTGGGATCGTGGTATGTTCCAGCCCGACTGGGGTGTTCCATTTGTTGCAACCTCACCGGCAATCCGGAATTTCGAAAGTATGTTACTCTACCCGGGGTTATGCCTGCTGGAAGCCACCAATATCAGCGAAGGCAGAAGCACACCCTATGCATTTACTGTCGCCGGAGCGCCGTGGATCAATAGCAACGAGTTGTCAGGGATCCTTAACAGCATGTTTTCAGAAGAAGTTGAAACACAAGCAATTACATTTACACCATCCGAAGGAAAATATGCAGGGCAGTTATGTCACGGAATAGTATATAAGGTTAATGAAATTTTTGATTTTCAATCAGTTATGAATGGATTACTGTTAATTAAGGTGATCAGGTCACTTTATCCTGCGCATTTTGCGTGGGGAACGTATCCTACGCATGTAAACCCAAGCGGGATAAATCATTTAGATAAATTACTGGGAATCAATGAAATCGAAGCATTATTTGAATTGCCACTTAATTCATTCATGGCTACTTTTACCCGTGAAATAAGGGTAAAAGACTGGCAGGAAGATGTAGCACCGTTTTTACTTTACTGATCCAGCAGGTCGCGAATCACAATGCTTGAAAGCATGCAGCCAAAAATCGCCGGCATATAGCTGACCGTTCCGATCAGGGATTTTTTGGGGAACGCTTTCTCCGTTTCGATCACTTTGTCCTGGTCTACTTTCTCTGCACTGAACACCACTTTGATGCCGGTGCGTACCTGCTGTTCATGCAGTTTTTTCCTGACATAGCGTGCAAGATTACATTCATGTGTCTTCGAGATGTCAGCGATCTCAATCCGGGCAGGATCCATTTTTCCACCTGCGCCCATGGAAGAAGCAACAGGAATATTCCTTTTTTTACACTCAACCAGGAACTCTACTTTGGGAGATAAGGTATCGATACAATCCACCGCATAATCAAACTCACCGGAATTCAGTAACTGAACGGTCAGCTCTTCTTTAATGAACTGCGGCAAAACAGTCAGCTGCAGTTCGGGGTTGATATCTTTCAAACGCTCTGCCATTACATCCGCCTTAGGTCTTCCTGCCGTACTGTGCAAGGCCGGGATCTGCCGGTTGGTATTGCTGAGATCAACCGTATCCGCATCAACGATGGTCATCTTCCCCACCCCTGACCTTGCGATCATTTCAGCACAGATGCCGCCTACACCGCCCAGTCCAACCACAAGCACATGTTTGTTCATCAGCTTTTCAACCTGTTCGTTGCCAAGCAGCAACTGTGTCCGGCTCATCCAGTAAGGGATCATAACAATTCTTTTTACCGTTTACAATGCGGATTGATCATTAATTTAGTCTGCAAAAATGTAGTTCCTATGCGGTTTATTAAAATCTTTTCTGTGTTGTTGTTATTGTCGGTGTTGAGCCATGCCCAGTCGCCCGCGTACATCCTCCTCCATTCCGGCAAAAGGATAAGCCTTCGTGGCCTGTCTGTAGTAACAGACAATATTGTATGGGTAAGTGGCAGTTCGGGCAGTGTAGGCCGTTCTACGAATGGTGGCAGCAGCTGGACCTGGATCACGGTGCCGGGTTATGAGAAAAGGGACTTCAGAGATATAGAGGCATTCGATTCATCCACTGCAATAATTGTTGCGGTGGCAGAACCGGCCGTAATTCTTAAAACCACGGACGGCGGCCTCAACTGGAAAAAAGTTTATGAAGATACCGCTAAAGGAATTTTTCTCGATGCGATGGATTTTAAAGATTCCAGGAACGGCGTGGCGATCGGCGACCCGATCGACGGCCGGCAAGCTTACCTCGCAACTACAACCGACGGCGGGAACAGCTGGAAAAAAACGGATCCTTCGCGCAGCTATGGACCACTGGCTGACGGAGAGGCTTTTTTTGCTTCCAGCGGAACCAATATCCGTTTTACGAAAGCAGGCACTTATGTTGTAACAGGCGGTAAAAGGTCTGTATTGTTTACCGGTACCAGTCAATATGATTCTTTGCCGATCGTGCAGGGACTTGAATCCACGGGAGCCAATTCCATAGACGTATACGATGGCAAAGCAGTTATAGTAGGCGGTGATTTCAGCAAGGATACCATCAGCTCGAATAATTGTGTGCTGGTAAGCCTGGGTAAAAAACCGGTTTTCAGCATCCCGGAAACGCCACCGCATGGTTACCGGTCATGCGTTATATACCTGAACAGTAACCAGCTGGTAGCCTGCGGAACGTCAGGGATCGATCTGTCGGACGATGGCGGCCGCAACTGGCGTTTATTGTCGCGTGACAGTTTTCATGTAGTTAAAAAAGCAAAACAGGGTAATGCAGTATACCTGGCCGGCGGCAATGGCAGGATCGGCAGGTTAAAATAAAAGTTCGAACTCATTAAACCCTGCGGAACAGGAGCAGTCAAACCTGTAATGTTAAAAAGCAGTTTTTAAGTTTCTTTATGCAGCAGGGTAAACAAGGGGCAGGCCGGAAGCGGTTGCCCCTTTGTTATTTCTTGAATGCGAAGTAAACAGCGCCGAGGATAAACAGGAAACTGACCATGTATTTCCATTGGAACGGTTCTTTCAGGTATACGACTGCAAACACGGCAAAAACGACCAGAGTGATCACTTCCTGGGTGATTTTGAGCTGGAATCCGTTAAACCCGTTGGCAAAACCTGCACGGTTGGCAGGCACCATCAGACAATATTCGAAAAAAGCGATACCCCAGCTGACAAGAATGGCTTTCCAGAGCGGAACACCCTTCTCCTTAAGGTGGCCATACCAGGCAAACGTCATAAAAATATTGGAAAGCAGCAGCAGGCCAATGGTTTTGATCATATCGTTTAGTTTGACTTTCGTGCAAGTTACAGCAAGAAGCGGTACCGATATTGCCAGATTGCCATCCGGCAAAACATAGCACGAATCTTGCATTACTCAATTTGTAAAAACAGAAGAGAATGAAAAAGTATCAGGCGATCATCAAATTTACAATGGACGAGGATTTTATGGCGCTGGTTCCACCGCATCGCACTTATATTAATTACCTGCTGAACAAAGGCATCATCGATAGTTATGCAGTGAGTATGGAAAGTCATACCTGCTGGATCACGCTCAATACCGAAACAAAAACAGAGGCAGATGCTTATTTGTCGAAGTCGCCGCTGTATAAATACTGGAGCTATGAAATAGAAGAATTGTTTCTCTATGATAGTCAGCAGTATAGGCTTCCTGCGCTTCAATTAAATTAATTAAAAAAAAAAGAAAGATTTTTTTTGGTAGTAATGTGTCATCCCCTATTTTTGCACTCCCAACAACGAAATAAGTGAAGGGAAAAAAGGGAGCATAGCTCAGTTGGTTTAGAGCATCTGCCTTACAAGCAGAGGGTCCGCGGTTCGAACCCGTGTGCTCCCACAGAGAAAGCCTTAGCAGAAATGCTGAGGCTTTTTTTATTGTAGCCTGTTTTATACACAAACACTTCAACCATTCGAAATCGATTGGCAATCATTTTCTTAGAGTGACTCTCGCTATTTTATTAATTGCTTCACATCAATATTGCAATACCTCAAAACGTAACGTAGAAAACTTGTTTTTTGATTGATCCGATTTCTGTTTTCCTGCTCGCATTTGAAGCATTTGCAAACAATTTGCAAACAACCAATTTTAATGCAGTAATCAACTGAATGGAATTGTAAAAGAACTATCTCTATAAAGATACATTCTTTCTCAAAATTGCAAATACATAACAAGCTAACGACCCAATACCGATCCAGCCCAGGAAAAATATTTCTTTTCAAAACTTAGCATATTCGAAATATTTTATTTAGCCTTGCCTAAATATTTGATTTAGTCGCGTGTTCGATAACTGAGACAGTAAAAGATTATTAATGGGAAAAAGGAAAATCAAAGTATTGAGCGCCATCAGCCTGGGGATAATTCTATCTATATCCTGCAGCAAACTATTACCCCAGCTCCCTACAGATGATAGTATTTTAGATGGGCCGGTTGATGGACTTTCGCCCGAACAGAATCGAATATTTCTTCGTGGGGATTTTGCCTTCAATGATGAAGTATTCACATCCTCAAATGGACTGGGGCCAACATTCGTTGCAACTTCTTGCGGGAGTTGTCATGCAGGTGACGGGAAAGGACATCCATTTACCACATTGACACGGTTCGGACAAAGCGACACGTTAGGTAACCAATTTCTCCATCTGGGCGGCCCTCAGCTTCAATCAAGGGCTTTACCTGGTTACAAGCCGGAGGTTTTACCAGCCGGAGCAACTTTTTCCCGTTTTACACCGCCGGCCAATACCGGTTTGGGATTATTAGAGGCTGTCCCTGATGCAACATTGATCGCATTATCTGATGTAAATGATGCAGATGGTGATGGCATATCCGGACGTCCCAATTGGATAACCCTTCCCTCTTACACAATAATTAAAACAGGCGCTATCCATAACAATGGAAAGTATATTGGCCGTTTTGGCAAAAAAGCATTGGTTTATGACTTACTTCAACAAACAGCTAATGCCTACAATCAGGACATGGGGATCAACTCTTCCTATGAATCCATTTCCACTTATAATAATCTCCAGGTAGATCCTGAAATACCCAATCAAACCATCCTCGACGTGGTGTTTTACCTGCAGACCCTAAAGGCTCCCGTCCAAAGAGATCAGCAGGATCGTGAAGTATTGGCAGGCAAACAGTTATTTATTCAAATCAGCTGCAGCAAATGCCACATCCCACAATTACAGACAGGTCCATCCCCAATTGCAGCAATCTCCAATAAGACAATATTTCCCTATACCGACCTGCTGCTACATGACATGGGGCCAGCGCTTGATGACGGATATACAGAAGGAACTGCACTAACGCCAGAATGGCGAACACCCGCTTTGTGGGGATTGGGACTATCCAAAAACTCACAAGGCGGCCAGGTTTTCCTTATGCATGATGGACGGGCAAGAAGTATTACTGAAGCCATTAACCTTCATGGAGGTGAGGCAAACAATAGCAGGAAGTTGTTTCAACAATTAACTGAATCAGATAAAAACAAACTCATCAAGTTCCTAGAATCATTGTAATTATCACTATGACCAGAAAAGATTTTTTAAAGAATGCCTGCAATGCATGTCTTTCTGTTACACTAACAGGCACGTTAATCTCATCCTGCACACCGACACAGTACATAAGCGGGAAGATTCAAAAGGATGGCATTACGATTTTGAAGACTGATTTTGTAATTCACAAGGGAAAGAATCAGGGATATAATTCATTCATCATTGTTAGAAATGAAACACTTCTATATCCCATCTGTGTACATAGAATAAGTGATGCTGATTACGCCGCGGTCTGGATGAGATGCACCCACCAGGGAACAGAACTACAGGTATCCGGCGATATGCTCCAATGTGCAGCACACGGAAGCGAATTCAATAAGCGTGGGATTGTTACTAATGGGCCTGCAGGCTCCAATCTTCGAAGCTTTCCTGTAAAAGTTAACGGCAATGAAATATTCATAGACCTGCGAAAATTATCATGATGAAAATCTGCTTATCAATACTATTCATTTTCACAAGCTTTATTGTCCAGGGGCAAATTGATCCGGAGTTGCTGCGAAACTTTTCGATTGACACAACTGAACGAAAATTAAACATGGATGCTGTTTATAACCGACCTTTTATTCAGGCCGGCAAGTTGCCTGTAGCATTGGGCGGTTATGTTGAAGCCAATTACCAATATTTAAATGAAAATGGCATTAGCAAGGGGCACGAATTTCAGATGCGCCGCCTTACTCTTTTTGTTTCCTCTACAGTTTCCAAGCGAATTAAGTTTTTGACAGAGTTAGAATTTGAAGAGGGAACAAAAGAAATAAACATTGAATTTGCTTCCGTAGATTTTGAGTTTGAGCCATTGCTCAACTTTCGGGGTGGGATTGTAATGAATCCCATAGGAGCTTTTAACCAAAACCACGATGGCCCCAAGTGGGATTTTGTCGACCGCCCCCTTGCCGCTACACAAATGCTTCCTGCGACATGGAGTAATGTCGGGTTCGGGATATTCGGCAAAAAAAGCAAGCACAACTGGACTTACGGCTATGAACTCTACCTGACCAATGGGTTTAATGAAAGCATTGTTTCCAATTCTATGAATAAAACATTCCTGCCAGCCTCCAAAAGTGATCCTGATCGCTTTGGGCAATCTGTAAATGGGATGCCGCTTTTTACAGCAAAATTCGCTTTAAGAAATACCAAATTAGGAGAAGTCGGCATTTCATACATGAGCGGGATCTATAATCAGTTTGAAAAGGACGGATTGGTTTTGGATAAAAAACGTGCAGTAACGGCTTACGCAATTGATTTTAATACAACTATTGCTAAGACAGGTACATTCATCAATGGAGAATGGGCTTGGATTAAGATCGATGTACCCGATACCTATACAGAGCAATTTGGCAGAAACCAAACAGGAGGCTTTATTGATATCGTCCAACCCATTATACGCAAACCGCTTTTTGGTTTTACCAATTCTGTATTGAACGCTGCCCTTCGCCTGGAATATGTGGATTGGAATAAAGGAAAATTTGTTTCCACTGGTGAAAACATCTCAGACCATATTTATTCAGTAGTACCATCTTTAAGCTGGCGTCCGTCCACTCAAACTGTATTCCGTCTCAACTATCGTTACAATTGGCAGACCGATCTTTTAGGTAACCCTCCTTCTAGGATGGCGGGATTTCAATTTGGCTTCTCAACCTATCTCTGACAGAAAAGATGTCTCAAAAATTCACTGCACGAATCCAAAGCCTCTTTTCAATATTATCAAATGTTAATCATTAAAGAATTCTTATGAGTGGTAAGGAGAAGAATGGCCAGCCTTCTAAATTGCATTAGCACTAAAATTTGACTGAAATGATGAAAATTTTTAAAGTTTCTGCACTTTTAATTGGTTTGACATTATTGATAAGTTCATGCCGCACCGTATCTTATATGGGTGACAAACTCCCCCCTACATCAAAACTCGATGTCTATTATGACACGAAGGATGTAAAGAAAAATTATAAAGTAATTAGACATATTTATGCTTCCACTTTAATTAGAGCGGAAAAAACAAGGGAAGCTATTCTGACGAAAGCTAAAAGCGCCGGAGCTGACGCTGTGATCATACCGAAGATAACCACAAACACAAATGGCAAAACTACGGAGTCATACCAGGAGGCGGATGCAATAAAATATTTAGATTAGTATTACAAAGACTCACTTTAGATCAACTTACGAAATTTGACGTTGCTCCTGCCTGGGATTGGCAATGGCGTATATATTACATATCCAAATTTATGTAAATCATGCAAGCATCGCTGATAAGTTGAACGTGCAGAAATCTTTGCGCATCTCATGATCTTTATCCTATCGAGCAAAACGCGATCAGGACGTTGCTGAATCTCCCATTCACATAACAGAGCAAAATATAAACTGATATGTGAAGCGGCTATTCTTGGATCATCCCCCACAACAGCAAAAAAATCAGGTAGCAGTATTTCTTTCACAGTTTTCTTTTCACCCCAGTTCTACCTGACCTGGAACGTTTTTCAATCAAACCGCCATTGGACGTTCCATCTTCTTCTTTTTTGAGCAATTGTTTTCGATCAGCTATTAATTTTCTTTCAGCCCACTTGCTTTGAAGAAAGCGCAGTGCCTCCAGGAAGGTAAAAGGCTCCTGCTGCCCCACCAGGTAAAACCTTTGTGAAATCTCACATTCGGCTTTTTGATTGTTCAGGTTTGGAATATACTTTTCCAAATGTGTGTTTATCCAGTGCCTCCCCCTGACAAGGCCACCCGTATCAAGATCATTAGCCTTCAGTATCAATTGCAAGGCAAGTTCGCCCTGGCTATTTTGCTCATCAAGAGCTCCCAGCTCTCTTAATTGATAAAACTTTGACCAATTAACAGCTCTCATCTCAGTGTCTAATTCAATTAATGCAGGTGGCAAAACTGGAAACCTGAACAGATGAGCTGAATAGGACACAGCATCCCAATGTCCGGAATCACCTTTTACGCATTGAACCTGAAAAACACAATTTGAATCGTCCAGGTAAATCTTATGTAAGATTTCAAATTGGGATGGGTCAAAGCAGATAAACGCTCCAAGCCTTTGATCGATATCGGAAGGAAAGCCCAGTTTTAATAACCGGGCTTTCAATGATTCTAAATTCTTTAAATGCATAGTTAGGATTTTAAGCAGTGAGACCTTTGCTTTTTCCAGCTCTCTTTTTCGGCAATAATTCATCCGAAACAGAGTTATTTGCGGTCACCTCTTTTTTTTTAGCATCACTGGTGCCAACGGATTTCCCCTTCTCTGAAGATTCTCTGGTTGGCGAACCCAGGCTTTGTCCGACCTCCTTTTGCTTAGCAGTCTGATCAACAGGTGCCTGTCCATAACGAACATCCTGCTTGGGGCCAGGAACGTACAGCTTAACATTGTCCATATCAAACATTTTGACTGTCTTGAATTTAGGATCTGCTGCCAACTGCACAGAAATTTCCTTGCCCCCCTTGATCAGCGTTGCGTGCGCGAGTTGACCACGCTGCAGGGCTACATAAAGTGCCTCCATACGGTCAGGATCCCCTAATTCCTTTAAGGGAATACGCCCTACAGCTTCATGCAGATCGTAACCATAACTGTTATTGAAATAGTTGACCTTTGCCTGACCGTTTTCATCACGATTACTGAAATCCAATTTGATCCAGGCTTTGTAGGCATCGCCTTCTTTGGGCGTTATTTCCTTGTAGACACTTCTTCCGCATAAAAGGTTACACGCTTCGTCCAGCCCGACAGACTTACCCTTGTTGTTAATAAAAAAGGTCTGGCTGGCCGTTCCATTGTGATTTTGCAGGGTCGCGTCATACTTATTAAAGAAATACATATCACTCCCCTCCTGTTTAGACCTGGTAAAATAAAGCGTAGCCTCCATTTTATCTTTTCCAAATTCATGGCTGGCAGAAATCTGAAATTCAGTCTGTCCCTCTTTGATCCTTTTCTCCAGTTGCGTAACCAGCCCCTCCCCGAAACCTGCAAAAAACAATTGCTTTTTGAGGTACTCCAAATTGTCCTGATTCATGTTACTTGGTTTTAATTGATAAAAAATCTATTTATAGAATAAGCTTTGCTTTCAATACACGCTTATTTGTAATATTCAATGATAATTGGCGCTCTCCATCTTTTTCCAGCAGATCAATCCTTAAAGCCTGGCTTTCTGCAAGTGCTGCTTTGGGCAATAGCAAGGCCATCAATAAAGATTGCTTTACTTTGACTGAAAACGCTTTTGGATAGATAAAGAGTGGTTCTACTATACTCTCTTGTAAGGATCTTCTTTTTGATGATCGTGCACCGGTTATATAAACTCGCAAACGAGAACCATCAAATTGATAGGCTGATGCATTTTCAACACGAATTTTACATACAATGATCGATCCGGTAGTGTACATCCCTAGTAAAGAAAGTTTTACCATCCCAGCGCTGTATCCTATTCCATGCAGGTTATTTTTTAAGGCCAGAGCTTTTTGAGAAAGGCCCAGAAGTGCAGTATCCACAGATATGATCTCTGCCATTGCCAGATCAAGGTTTAGAAATGGCGGAGACTGAATATAGCTAACCAAAAAGGAATACAGTTTGCCATCTGCCGTAATCACAGTTAGGGTTGTAGTATCTGCAAACACACTATCGGCCTTTACACGAAGAACATTGCCTGTTGATTTCTGGACAACAATCCTTTCGCTGCCTCGATCAACTGTATTTATCAGAGATGGGAAAATGATATTTGTTGTCCGATTATCTGTCACCGGAAGATTATGCGGCTTTATATATGATTGTGCGGACAACAGCAAACCACACAAAGAGCCTATCATTGTTAAAAGAACTTTCATATCAACCCCGCTTTTCTTTATTATCTCTAAGCAATACTTTGTATCCTGCACCTATAATTACACGAACTTGCCTTACCTTCTTAGAAAAAAGGCTCTTAGCAGCACCAATACCTGCAGCTGCAACTTGTGTTTGAAGCGTTAAACCAGCCCCTCCCAAACTGGTGGATTGAACTGCATTATCAGCAGATGCTTTAACAACGTCTCTCATCACGGATCCAGGAACAAAAACACCTTCCAATCCATCCATGTCAAATACAGAAATCGAAACAGGTAGTATATATTCTGCGTAACGGACAGATGGAATATGAATATGAAGGCGTTCTCCATCGATGTTGCCAATTCCATAAATAGGAGTTCCCGCAGGAATATAGATGCCATTAATTGTAATGCCTGTGACAAGCTCAAGTTTCACAGTTGCTCCGCTGAAGAGCTCCTGTCTGATTGGAATAACAGCAACAAGGCCTCCGTCTTCTTTTTTCTCAGCATCGTCATGGAATAAGATTTTCCCTTCACCCGTTTTTTTTCTTCCAAAATAGGTTTCATCAGTTTGGTTAGCAGTTACTACGCGATATACTTTTTCACTAATCCCTTCTTTTACAGGCTCCTCACCCGGATGCTGAATTGCCATAATCTTATCCAGTGCTTCGTTAATAGCTTCTATTTCAGGATCTGGAAAAGACTGGACGACTTTTTGCTTCGGCAAAACAACAGGATCAATAGGTGTTTCTTCATCAATTGCACTGATCTTCCTTCGTATTAGATTCACCTTCACCTCTAGTGGATCTTTTTCATTTTTCAGCATTGGCAAAGTAAAATCCCGGCCAATTGTATCCTGGCGGTTTGGATCATTGCGTATAGCCTCCGATCGCTTAATGGAATCTGCAAATGCAGTAGCATAAAAACTCATCTTGTCATTTGCTGAATCTCCAGTGAGATTTGGCTGCGGCAGCAACATGTTAAGCCCCTTGGCATTATTTTCCCTTTTACCATCATCTGAAATAGACGCAGAAAAAATCAACCATAAGACACCGATAAAAATCAATGATATTACTGCCAGGAATGCGCCAAACCTTACCTTGTCTTTTCCTAATCCTATTTTCATCTGTTTTCAATTTTGATGTCACGATTTTCAATGGTTTCCCATTTTTCAATTAAAAATCCATGCGGATTGTTATCGCTCCTGGCGGTATTGCGTAATTGCCCATGCGTAATCAGGTTCCTGATAACAATACTGGTTGACCGAATGATCTGCACAGTAGCATAACAACGGAACAGATATGGGGCAGTTGTTACAGAAACCTGCACACTGTCGATAGTTACCTCTTGGCTGACATTGCCTGAAATAACACCCGCTATATATCCCGATTCCACGAGGTCATCGTATTGTTTTTTTGCAGAACCATCCGCCAGGTACAAAGCCTTTTTTATTGTCGAAGCAATCGCCTTTTCATCCGGATCAAGCGAAAAGAACAACTGGTGAAACCGGGATATATGATCTCGGGCCTCTACAGCCACATTTTCCTTTCTGCTTGAGGAGAAAACCTCTGCCGCCTTGCCATTACTGAGTATATACACTCGATCCTGCATCCGCGCAGACAGCACCGCATTCTGATACAACGCGTACATACTCACAGATAAACTCCCTATAACAATCAGCACCATGAAAGCTCTCATAGCTCGAAATGCCTTATCGAGATTATCGGTCGGTTTGAAGATCATTTACCACTTAGTTTATCCTTGAAATAATTATTACTAGTTCCATTAGTACTCATACCACGGCTCATTTTTGAAGCGCCATCGCCAAAGCTGTCACCAGACATTCCTCCGACGATGGCGCTGGTTGTTTTACTGGCTGCAGAAGTAGTTAAAGAGGATACCTTTTGCAGAAGAGCATTTCCACCTCCGGCATTAATGATGTAATTAGCCACAGAGGGCACCGTACAGTAGCCGACAATAGCGATCAGCAGGAAAGCGAGATAGGCCCAGTCTGTAAGGGCGAACGGTTGGCCCGCTACAGGTACACTGAACACATCATCTGTTACCATATTCTCCTGTATCCTCGCGATGATCGCACCAAAGATGTTTGCCACCGGTAGCCAAAGAAATACATTGATATAGCGAGCGAGCCAAACAGTGATCAGGTGCTGAAAGCCATCATAAATAGAAAGACCAAAAACGATCGGGCCGATGATGGCAAGAACGATCAAATAAAACGTACGTATTGCATGGATAAGCAATGCAATCGTCTGAAACAGGAATTCAAGCAGACCCTGGATCGCTGCACGTATCCAGTTAGCAGGATTCAAGGCTCCGATACCCAATCCGCCATCCGCATTTTTAAGATCCAGGTATTTGAAAATAGCGGCATTGGAACTTTTCACCATTGTTGCTGTAGCTGCTACAGTTGGTTGCATGACACCATTGATCAGGTCAATCACCGAAGGAAAAACAAGGATACAGAATCCCAATACAAAAGGTCTGAGCAGCCCGTAAACTTCCACTGCCTCCCCCGAAGCCACATGTCTCCATACGCGAAGGCTGATATACCACAATGCACCAAAGCCACCGATAAGCCGAGCCGAGCTGATCAACCCTTTACACAAGGGCATCATTTCCTTGTATAGCTGATCAAGGATTAGTTGTAAACCTTCGCCATTGGATATACCCTGCGCATTCAGGCCCAACGGCAAACATGAAACACATAAAATCACTCCCCACTTTTTCATAACACACTTGTTTAATGTAACCCATACAGACGTATCACTGCCTGCCTGTCCTGCTTATCCTGTGCACGCTGCACAGCGATGAGAGTCTGCTCATTGATCAACTTTTGCAAAAGCACCAGTTGCGTATCACTCTGGACAACCAGTGCATTGATCACCGCTATCCTTTCACCATCATTCATCCTTAAAGCTCCCGGTGTCAGAACCCCTTGCAGTTGATCCAACTGGTCATGTACCACATCCGTTATCTGGCTAAACCTGGCCTGCATGGCAGACAATTCCTGAGCCTTAAACAAACCCATGGCAGATAACTGACCAAACCAGCCCTGAAATTCCCTGGTCATCATAACAGGCTGATCCAATAACCGCTTCAAGCCCGGTGTGTTACGCACCTTTACGCTTACCTGTAACAAATCATCCAGATAACCTTTATGGAGGTTAAAGTTGCCTTTTGCAGCATCCCTAACAGCGTTGTAGCCGTTGGCCAGTGTTTGATATCCCTGCTTTGCCTGGCTCAACATCAGCTTCAGTTGAGCTAACTTTTCGAGATTCAGTTTCAACTGTTCCATTTCCTGGCTTTGCGAAAACACTGTTGTCCACAGTAAAACAGCAATAAAAACGAATAGCTTTTTCATTTCAGTCCGTGTAAACGTTTTACATAATCGAGATCAGCCTGCAACCGCGTGCGGTTAACGATATTTTCCAGCTCTCTTTTGTTTAGCGACTGCATACTCTCCAGGCAATGCGTCATTGCGTCATACAGGGTGCGTAGCACACAAAGCCGGTCGGAGTCTTTCATAGACAACTCACTGCCTGTTACTACATATAACATGTCCAGAACTTCCATGCTACTGTTCAGCAAGGCATCATATTGGGGTTTTACAGCTGTCGTTTTACCAACCCGTCCATATTCGTTAATCAGTTGTTGCTGCAAACTCAGTATCCGCCTTACCATAGAACCACCAAGGATGGTTGGTTTGACCTGGCGCAGTTCAGCGTAATAGCCCTCATATAACTTGTTGAGCTGCTGCTGCCAGTTGCTGATTTCAGCAAGTTTGTTCTTTGACAATTCATTTTCAGCAGCTTGCTGCACACGTTGCAATACCATCGTTTCATTTTGTAATCGCTGTATTTTCAGGTCAAGCGCTTTTATGGCTTTAGCAAGTATCACGCTGATTGGATCAATGCTTTGCGCCTGCACACAAGCAATTCCGAATGACAGGCAAATAATGAACAGGATTTTATGTTTCATTTTTTCTTTTTTTTATATTTCCTAATTCAGGTACTACTTACAATTGATTTAATGGCAGCTTCCATTCCACCGAATATCGCAGCTGCATTGCTCACCGCCAGTTTTTCTGCTTCTTCTGTTGTATAAGTCAGGTACTCTTCAGCTGACACTTCGACCCTATACACTTTACGAAGTGGCCAGATATAGACTTCCTTATAGCGGTGCAACGGGTCATTCGCCTTATTCATTGAAAGGATCTTAGGCACTTCGCTGTCCGGCAGCCCTAACAACTGCTGGATCTCTGAAAACCGGTTCTGATACTTCCGCTGATCGAGCAGTATCTTATAATCCGCATTATTGACGATAGCCTGCTTGATGATTTCCGAAGAGAGGATATCCTCTATCTCCTGTGTGACCACAATGGCCTCCGCAAAATGTTTACGGGCTGTCTTAAATAAGTACTTAATGTATTCTGCCATCCCGTTTTTAGCGACCGCTTTCCAAGCTTCTTCGATCAGCATTTGTTTACGTACACCTTTGAGTTTACGCATCTTGGAAATAAACACATCCATGATGATGATGGTTACCACTGGGAAAAGGATCGGATGGTCTTTGATATTATCCAGTTCAAAAACAATGAAGGGCTGCTGCAAGAGATCGAGGTTTGCTGTTGCATTCAGCAGGTAATCGAACTCCCCTCCCCTGTAATAGGGGCGCAATACATAAAGAAAATTGGCGACATCAAAATCCCGGTCTTTGACTTTGTCCCGTTCCAGCACAGCCACGAATTCCGTTTGAAGAAATTCATAAAAGGAATTAAAGCAGGGGAATCCAGGGCGTGAATCATAATACAACTGTAAAGCATTGGACAGCGCCACATATTCGCTGCGCGTAAAGCGTTCATCGTCCTTTTTCCAGAGCGCTACCAGCAGTGTTTTTACACTCTCCTTTTTTTCGATATCAAGCGTTTCATCTTGACCGACATAAAAGGGATTAAAGCTGATTGGCTCATCCTCACTGAACGTGAAATAATAACCACGAGTCAGTTCACACAGGCCTTTATAGGAATGACCAACATCTACAATGACCACATGTGTTCCTTGTGCATGATAACTCCGGGTCAGGTGGTTGGTAAAGAATGACTTGCCGCTTCCCGATGGGCCAATTATGATCTTATTGCGATTGGTGGTGATACCGTGTTTCATCGGTTCATCAGACAGGTCTATATGCAATGGCCTGCCACTGATCCGATCGCCCAGTCTTATCCCAAATGGGCTGATAGAACTTATATAGTTGGTCTCAACATTCAACAAACAACAGGCCTGACCTGAGAATGTGAGAAAAGTTTCATTGACCGGAAGGTCTCCGGCATTCCCAGGAATTCCAGACCAGAAAAGCTGTGGCGCACCCAACGTTTCGATTCGCGCTGTTGCCCCAAGTTTCGCGAAAGCGGAGGAACAAAGGTCCCTGATCATTGACAACCGCGCAGCTTCGTCTGTCCATGCAAGTACATTGAAATGCGCACTTACGATCTGTTTCCCTTCTACCACTGATTCATTTAAAAATAAGGACACCGCTTCTTTCGCAAAAGCATTACCCCTTGAATAGGCAGACAGTGACTGCAGTTTACGCCGCTTACGCTCCAGTTCTGTTTGTACGCCCCCTGTATCCTCGACAACCAGGTATTGGCTGAAAATATGATCACAAGGCAGTAACTGCCCTAATGCCGCACTAAACCCTACAGGGAAACGGACACAATCCATCGAGTACTTTTCATAATCGATGCGTGGGCCGCAATGTGTCGGCAGATCTTCCGTATCTGCAAGTGTAAAAAGTTCACAATACTTCTCCCCTATGCGAATACCGCTTTCAAAAGACAAATCACGGAGTACCCCATCATCTGATAAGATCAAATATCGATTGACCAACGCTACAATTTGCGTATTACCTAAGCGCTCACAAGACATCAATCCAGAATCACTCAACACTTTTATGAATTGAGCACACACACCTTCAAACATTTTTATAAAGGCTGGATCCTTTGTCTGCGTTGGAACTAGGTGTTTACGCAATAGGGTTGAAAAATAAGAATTGACAGGTTTGCAATCCGCAGGCTTTAAAGTAATCAATAGGTAACAATTGTGATCCAGGTAGGGACGCTCATGAAAAAAACATTCACTGCTACGTTCCAGGAAATTTAGGTCACGTTCAAAATCCCCATCATATTGTTGTTGTAAATACCAGTCCTGCTTATGGATCACACACCCAACCGGCAATAACTTCAACGCTTTTACCCATGACTGATGAATCGTTTCATAATCAGGATCGGAAATCGTAAATATCTCTGGCAACTGCAGGCGATAACAAATGGTGATAGCGCCCATTTTGGACAAAAGCATGTCATGTTCAACGCCGTACAGCGGTAATATGTCCGATAGTTGTTTCATTGAAAGAGTTGATCACATTTAACCCATATTGGGGTTGCTTTGCGAGCCATTTGTTTCATCAAACCATGTTCACCGTAACGGCGATTCAGTTTATATACTACATAGAATAACCCTGATCCAAGCACGAACACTAAGGGGATCAGAACAACAAGCGTTAAACCGAAAACGTACAGTATGGTAAACAAACCCAATAAGCCCGCCAGCCCGATAAACAGCCACCAGATATACTGAGCTTTCAGCCCGCGAAACACCACTGGCATGCCTACTCCCTTGTTGATCTGGTAAACGCTGCTCATATCCCGAAAAATGCTTTTATTACGGTAACCACAATAACAAGAAACACACAGGATCCAAACCATGCTGCAGCTACCCGACCTGTATCGGGATCCCCGGAAGTCCATTTACTATAAACCTTTACAGCACCTATTAAAGCAAGTACTGCCCCAATCGCATACATCAGCTGTGTACCTGTCTGGAAATAACTGCGCACTTTTTGGTTAGCTTCCATAATTGCTGCGTTACCATCCTGCGCCTTTGCCGTAATTACAAGGAACAACAAAAGCAAAATTCCAACACACTTTTTCATACACACATTTTAAAAGACATGCCCGTCACCACTAGAGCCATTCACACGCACTTTCCAATTCAGATTGGTGACAAGGCATGCCTGCATTACAGGTTCCCTCAATTCACTCACTTCAAACTCCCTCCTGCAACGCTTATTATTGGTAATTCCGCAGGTTTATGGAAATGGTCATTCCGTAACTATTTTGAAACGGTGAAGACATCGTAACCACAGCAAATGGAATCAGGTAATGCAGATCGAGCGACCAGCTCTGATCACTTACAAATCCCCTGTAGCCGGCACCTAAGGAAAAAAACTTACGATTACCCTTCAATTGATGCTCCATGCTAAGACCACCGCGCAGAAAAAACTGTTCAGCAACACCATATTCAGCACCCGCATTGATACGTATTCCACTCCAATCTTCTTTGATTAACCGGGTTGCATCAAGTGACGCACTGAACTGGTTTCCATCTGGAGCATGAGAACTATAATTAACACCAACACCAGCAGTAGTCGGAAGATTAATGCCTGCACCCAGGTTGGCAACAATTGCTCCAACTGACAGCATACGTGATTCTTGGCCTAACCTGAATCTCTGGTAATACCCGACATCCCCGCATACGGTGTAATTGTTTACAACCCCACCTTGCCTTGAGCCATCCATGATATTTTGACCGAGAAATTTCATGGCCACCCCCAAAGCGGCACGATCACTCAATTGCAAAGCGTATGAGGTGCCCACATTGTATTCACGACTTTTGTACAGACCTAGCGTAGCACCCATATCGTTTCGCAATGCTATGGTACCAAGATCGAGATAGTTAACATTCACTCCCAGGGCTGAAGTGTTACTGGTCGTAGTCAGGTAACCTGCATGAATAAAACGGGTATCACTTGTAATCCCAGGAAGCCAGGGCATATAATATACATCTGCCTGGTGCATATGATGGCTGAAAGCAGTTCCGGCAACATTATAACTTAACCACTGGTTGTTATTTGAACCCGCCAACCCCGTATTGCCCATTGCCCACCCCCTGCTTGACGCAGGAATTGACAACGAAGAATAACGTGTGATCAGCGGCCTGGGGTCCTGCGCTTGTAATAGACATGGTAGTAACAAAAAAAGAAGATATGTTTTCATCGCACATTGATTGAGTAATGAAGGGTATCTGATGACCGACCGAGGTCATCAATGACATAAAAAGACACTTGTTGATCTCCAGGCTGATGGAAATAATATTGAAACCACGAACCATCCGCATTGAACAGCTGCCCATTGATGATATAACGATAGGCCATGATAAGTCCGGCAGGTTGCCTGCTGCCGCTGGCATTAAACAGGTACAGCCAGCTATCCGGGATAAATACAGACAGCTGATACTCCAGCTGAGCAATTGGCCGCTCACTGGCAATGCATGTAATCAGTAAGCGTTTACTTGCAACACGCCCCAACTGATCCGTCAGGTAAAAATCCACCGAATACATGCCCGGTGTGTCCACACTGCAATAGAGTTCATTGTCATCGGAAGGAACAACAAAAGGTATTGATTCCTTTAACTGCTCACCGCGGTAACTGAAGTGAACCTTACCCGTAGGTTCATTGAACAGTAGGTTCAACTGGTGAATGGCAGGGATCGCACTGATGGTTATCATTCCGCTGCGAGTATTATTAATATTAGTGTAGTCTTTTTCCCGAACACGAAGGATATCGCTGGAAAAACTTAATTCCGGTCCTGGGGCCGTTGCCCAAAGCACGTCTTTTTTGTCACTGCATGAAGTGAAGAACATTCCGGCAAGCAGCAAGTGTAAGAGCCATTTCATAAGCTACTGTTGTTTATAGAGTTTGTCGTAGTATTTTTTGCCATTATAAAAACCTGTGATATGGTATATCACACCTGGAAGCAGATCTGATACATTGTCCAGCGTAAAAAGGTTATCGCCTCTTTTACCAGTGAATGACCAACTGCGAAGCCACCGACCGTCACCAAGGAACAGGTCAATTTTGACCGTCTCATTACGTTTTAATACCGCCGTAATTTTTACCTGAGAATTAAAAGGGATCGGGAACACATTCCAGTCTTTCACACCTCCTGCAAAGGAGTTGTCGGGAAGTTTTATCGTCACAGCTGCACCTACTTTTACGTAAGTGGCAAATGAACTGATGCAGTTACGAGCTGAGATTGCTTTTACATGAACCGGGATACTGTCACCTGTTTCATAAAACCGGTGTCGCAGTTCCTTACCGTTGGTCGTAAACGGATCATCATTACTCAAATTCCAATCATACCGTACTGCACCAACAATTTCTGCCTTAAGTATCGTTTCTGCACCATAGGCTACTGCAGCTGGCGTAATAGTTAATTGTCCTGCCGGGAACTCAGTATCGTTTGCTGTGACATGCACGATCACACTGTCAGCGCAACCTTGGGCACTAACCTTTACACGATACTGTCCGGCTTCTGCGAAAAAACTGCTATCCTCCGATAGCTGGCCTGCGTTACCTGGCGGAGCACCCTCCCACCGCCAGCTGTCATAAGAAATAGCCGATAATGACTTGACAGTAAGTAATGTCCTACCACCTGGACATACCCTGGCGACACCTTGAATCACAGGAGTCGTCACAGAACCGGTTGTAATAATCACGGCATCAGAAACAGCCTGTGATGCACAACCATCCGCGGAAATAGCGAGAACAGTATAACTACCAGCTTCCGTAACGGATATCTTATTCGTTGTTGTGTTTGCAAAACCAACGCCGTTGCGATACCAGGTATAGGTAGTTCCAGGCACGTAATTACTGATAGTCAGTGTTGCTGTTTCGCCGTTACAGAGATGGGCGTTATTCGTAACAATGATCGGTTGAGCAGGCTGTGGTTTTACAACGACCGTTGCATTACCGGTGACACCAGTAAAGCATGCCGTTGTGCTCGATTCTCTTACTCCAACAAGTGCATAAGTAAAACTACCAGCAACATTTGTAGGGACATTTACATTCGCAAGATTACCGGTACTGACAATCGTGTCATCGCTGCCACTATTAATACGGTAAAGAAAGGTATAAGGGGCCGTTGCACCGCCGCCTGTAAGTTTCAGTTGTGGTGATGAACTGTTTTGGCAAACCGTCGCACTACCACTGATGGAAGCAGTAGGTAAAGGATTGACTTGAACGGTAGCCGTTCCACTTGCCGTAGCAGCACAAACTGTACCACCCGATTCCTGAACGCTGACCAATGTATAAATGAAAGTTCCTGCCGCATCCGTTGGCACCTGCACGCTGGCTGCACTGTTGCTGCCACTGGTGGTGATGGTTTGTAATTCGCCACTGTTGATCTTGTAGGAGAAAGTATAAGGCAGGTTGCCACCATTACCCGTAAATACTATGGAAGGAGCTGTTGAATTGCGGCAAACTTCCGTGCCGCCAGAAATCGTTGCAGTTGGCAATGCACGAACGGTAACCGATACCGAACCACTAGCCAAACTGCTGCAGGCTGTTCCACTACTCTCTTTCACGCTCAACAGTTCATACAGGTACACACCTGATGTCGTAGTCGGAACAAGAACATTTACACTATTACCTGCGGTGGTTGAAATTGTTTGAACGGCTCCACCATTAATGCGATAAGAGAATGTATAAGGTGCAATCCCACCACTGCCGGAGAATCCGACCATTGGAGAACCTGAACCTTGGCATACCGTTGCTGTTCCGGAGATCAAAGCCGACGGTACTGAATTGATCGTAACAGTCGCTATACCAGAAGCCGTTGCGATACAACTACCTGCTTCCTGCACGCTCACCAGCGAATAAACATAGGTTCCGATCTGATCCGTTGGTGCTGATATACTCACACTATTACTGCTACCCGAACTGATCACCTGCACCGCACCTCCGTTGATCCGGTAAGTAAATGTATAGGGCGCATGACCACCAACCGCAGTGAACGAGATCGAAGGTGAAGCGCTGCCTTTACAAACCGTTGTACTGCCTGCGATAGTAGCCGTTGGCAATACATTCACGTTTACTGTGACAGAACCGCTGGCCGCATTACTGCAAGTCGTACTACTACTCTCCTGTACGCCGATCAGCGTATAAGTAAAAGCACCTGCAACATTCGTTGGCACTGCGACCGATGCACTATTGCCGCCCGAACTCGAAACGGTCTGCGCAGCACCACTGCCTACGCGATAAGTAAACGTATAAGGAGCCGTTCCTCCGCTTCCTGTAAAAATCACCGATGGTGCCGTTCCGTTCTGACAAACGGAAGCATCACCGGCAATCGCAGCAGATGGTAATGGATTCACTGTAATACCAACCGCTGCTGAAGTAGCCTGGCACCCGTTCGCATCTGTCACAGTAACATAATATGATCCAGAGTTACTTACACTCAACGAAGCTGAAGATGCCCCAGTATTCCATGCATATGCATGCGCATTGCTGGAACTCAAAACGACGCTACCGCCTGCGCAGAAACGCAGCGGCCCGGAAGCTGAAACTGTGGGTGTAACAACTGTGTAATACCCTACCGTTACAGGAGCAGAAGTAGCATAACAACCCTGCTTACTTACCCGTACGGTATAGTTGCCAGGCCCGACTGAGATTGTGCGCGTTGTCGCACCATTTGACCATTCATAACTATCATAGTCTGCGCCAGCATCCAGTGTCTTATTGCTACCGGGGCAAACCAGGAATGAAGATCCGGGTAAGGGAGTCGGACAAACTACCGTAGTAACGACGACTGTATTACTATTCGCGCTGTTGCCACAAGCGTTGCGATCATAGGTATAATAACTGCCCGCAACCGAGGTCGACAATGAATTTCCTGTCGCGCCATTGGCCCAAACCACATTACCACCACTGGAACTAAGCGTTGTACTTTCACCATTACATAACAATTGACTGCCGGATGGAGTAATAACTGGAGCGACTGGCGTATTAGCTGTTGTGATGGCAATGGTACTGCTGTTACTTCCGCTGCCACATCCATTTACCTCGTATGCATAGTAGGTTCCAGCTTCGCTAACAGCAAGACTGTTTCCACTAGTGCCTGTGTTCCAGCGTATTGATCCGCCGAAGGAAGGAAGTGCTGCAAGTATAGAGGAAGCACCATTACAAAGCAGTGTTCCATTACTGCTTGACAGCGTGGGTGCTGCTGGCAGATTAGCTGTTTCAATAACGATAGTATTACTTGGCCCGCTGGAACCACAGTTATTCGCCGCCACCGCATAATAGCTCCCAGCAACGCTGACATTGATATAATTACCTGTTGCACCAGAATTCCAGGTGATTGCCCCTGATCCCGAAGCACTGAGTACGGTTGTGTTACCATTACATAACAGCATCCCATTGGAACTGGAGACTGTTGGTGCAGATGGCGCACTTCCTGCGGTGATAACAATGGCATTACTGGCACCACTGCTGCCGCAATCATTCGTTTCCCAGGCATAATAGCTGCCAGGAGCTGCAACCGTAATGGACTCTCCAGTCTGCCCTGTATTCCAGGTAATCAATCCTCCGGCGGAACTGGCAGTCAGCGTAGTACTCTCCCCGTTGCATAGTGTCACACCATTGCTGCTGTTCACTGTAGGTGCTACTGGCGTATTGCCTGTAGTAATCACGAGAACATTGCTATTATCACTCGTGCCGCATTCGTTGGTTTGAGACGCATAATACACACCAGGTTCTGTAATGGACATACTATTACCAACAGCACCGTTATTCCAATAGATTGTACTTCCAGCTGAAGAAGTAGCAGTCAAAATTGTTTGCTGACCATTACACAGCGACAACCCATTGGAACTTCCGATTACTGGTGCATGGGGGGAATTGTTGATGAGGACGTTGAAAGGCAAACTCGCCACCGAGGAACTGCAGGCACTTTCCGCACGCACCGTGTAAACACCGGCTGTGTTTACTATAATGGAAGCACCTCGCTGCCCATTTGACCACACATAACTTCCCTCAGAACCCGTCGCAGTTAGAACCGTTGACATACCATTACATAGCGGCATCGCCTGTGAAGAAACAATTGTCGGTGTTGCAGGAGAAGAATTGGGAGGCGGATAAATATAATAAAAGATCAACGGCGCATCATTATCGCTGTAGCCCCAGGCCGAACAGATAATTGCCTGTGAAGGGTCATAGGCACCTTCCCAATAAACTTCGCCCCCGTCTACGCCGCTAGCAAGGTCTCCATATAAACGACTGGCCCCGAAATCAATAACATACAAAGTATGATAATACCCAAACGGATCTAATGTGTTAACATTTCTGATGTTAAACTTGGCATACGCCCTACCAGTGACGCAATCATATTGAATGTCCAAAGGTGTAATCGTTATACTATTCATAGTCTGGCTTTGAGAAGCCAAAGGGATGAGTAAGGCAAAAAGGATCCAGCACCGGCAATGCCGGAAAATTTTATTGCAATTCATAAGAAGAGATTTATGACTTAGTAGCTGTTAAGGTTATAGGTGAGCCCTAGTCCGAAACAGAATCGGGTAGCTCCCATCTGCGTTCGTAACAGGTATTTCTGCTGAATGAATGTATTGAGCCGGAAGGTTTCAGTCAGATAACATTGTAACGATGCCTCACCTACAACTCCGTAATTCATGCGTTGCATGAATGAAAGGCCTTTATATAGCCAGGGCTCATTTTCAACCTGCCAGCTTAACCCCAAGCCAGTGCGCCAGTTAATTAGTGAAGTGCCGTCCATTTGACGCGCTGGTGTAAATTCTGCCAGCAGATCAGTGCCCAAGCATGAATAGTTAAGACCATCGAACTTAGCTTTCTCAAAAAATGGACTCAGCGAAAAATTGATATTGTTGTTGGTCCAATGTTCATAACGAAGAGCAAATTGTGTAGCGGGCACCAGGCTATGCCCTAGGCGAAGACCTATACCTTGTGATTTTGCAAACATTCCCAATAAAAGAAAAACTGCACACATTATCCACTTCATGGTTCTGTTTTTTGGGTTGTGAATTAATAATCCAAAGCTAAAATGCCATTCAGACAACCATGTTTCTTTGGTCAACAATAGAAAACATAAATGTTGATCCGCATCAATTTTAACCGATTAATTGTTGGCTTAAGCAACAAATCTGCTCCAAGATTGATTGTAGAGCGTTGCACCATACATTGTTCATTAGTTAGTATAAAAGTGAACACATTGAGCAAAGCCCTGTTGGCATAAAAAATTACCGTTTTCAGAGAGATAAGCCTACGTTTACGATAGCATTAAATAAATATTGTAAGATTTTATGCTTCCTTCACGCCCCAACTAGCTCTTCAACTGTGAACGACAGTTTACCAATGGAGCTCTGTGTAATTAAGCTGCCATGCCGGTTGATTGCAATATCACCAATGACAAAATACCAGTATTAGGCTGTCAGCAAAAACAAAGTATTAATGAGTTGCATTATTGCAACAATTATTAAAATTTATCAAGATCAATGTAATCGAGGCAATCAATAATAATAAGGAATACTTATATTAGATATTGAATACATGTGTTGAAGGAATACCTTGCCATCTTATGAAAACCTATTTAAAAAAACGGCGCATCCCGATGTGGGCTGTTCACCTTTGTGCATGGTTGGTTTATATAACCTTCTTGTACATTACCGACTATCTATACAATACTGAGCTCAGTATTTTTCAGACCTTATTGACTATCATACCGTACAGCATTACCTTTTACATCAATCTTTTTTTGTTAGGATTATACAAGAGAACATGGGCATTACAGGGAATAGCGACCATGGCAGTTGTGCTCTTGATCATGTCTACATTCGGGTACTGTTATATCTATATCTGGATTCCACGCCTGGGCAATCAAATATACACAACGACCGAACGGATCATTTTCTTTAAAACGACCACTTTAGGTTATATCAGGTATTCAGCTTATGCGATGCTCTACTTTTATATACAGAGGATCCTGATGAGTGAAAAAAATATTATGCGGCTTCAGAAAGAGAAACTTTCGTTGCAAAAAGATAAAGTAAATAAAGAATTAGAAATAGCCAGATTAAGGGCTTTGGAACTGAAATCAGAAAAGGAGAAACTACAATATGAGTATGCTTTCCTAAGAGCACAAATCAATCCTCACTTTTTGTATAATACATTAAACGTTCTTTTCTCACAGGCAATGATGTTTTCCCAGGATCTTGCCGACAATATTATGAAGCTTTCCAAGCTGATGCGTTATTTACTGGAAAGTGCCCAGGAAGGCAAGGATAAAGTGCTGATTCAACATGAAATTGAACAATTAGAAACCTTACTGGAAATTCATAGTCTGCGATTTGGCAATAGCAGGCACATTCAATACAATATCGATGGAATCATTGCTGGCCAGGAACTACCACCCTTATCCTTATTGACAATTGTTGAAAATGCCTTTAAATATGGAGACTTAAAGGATGAGAAAAATCCTTTGATGATCAATATACAATTATTGCCAAAAGAGATTCGATTTTCCTGCAGGAACAAGAAGCGAAGAACAAACAACCACCTATTCTCCTTAAACATAGGAATAACAAACCTAAGTAAGAGACTGGATATTGCTTTTAAAGATCGATATGTAATGAATGCAATTGACGAAGCCAATTTTTACACTTTTGAATTAACCATTAAAAACTGATATTATGCTGAACTGCCTGATTATTGATGATGAACAGCCATCTATTAACGTTTTACAGGAATACATTCAAAGAATACCTGGTTTGGAATTGATGGGAACGACAACAGATCCGATCAAAGGGTTGGAATTATTGAAAATGAACCATATCGATGTGTTATTCCTGGACATCCAAATGGATGAACTTACAGGTATTGAATTAAAAAAACTCATTGATCCTTCCATTAAAGTGGTTTTTTGTACTGCCTATTCAGAATTTGCGGTGATAAGCTATGAATTGGATGCAGTGGACTACCTGGTAAAACCGATCGCATTCGAGCGATTCATAAAAGCGCTTACCAAGGTTGTTGATACGCTTGGGCCTTGCATGAGCGATAAAATCACACCCAATGATTACTTCTATGTAAAAGCTGAACATAAAGGAAAGATGGTAAAAATAGACATAGAAGACATTGACTTTGTTGAAGCCAGGAGCAATTACGTTGCATTTCACCGCGGTAAGAAACAACACTGGCACATTTAGCACTGCGGGATATTGAGCGGCGATTACCACAGGAGCATTTTGCCAGAGTGCATAAATCTTATATCGTATCACTAAAAAGAATTGCTGAGTTTGAGAACGGAGCATTAAAACTGAAACAAAGCGGCATATCAATACCGCTTGGCGAGAGTTACAGAAATGAGTTTCTGGAAAAAATGAAAGGGCGGCTGATTTAGTTATTTATAAGAACATGATGCTATGAACAGCTTGCTTGTCATTAGAATAGACAGCTTCGCATAATAGATTTCATGGGTGGTAGCAAGAAGGTAGTTTCGCTATCGCTTATGAATACCAGCCTATTTAAAAATATTATCGCAGGCATATTTGTCCTCCTGTTTATGTACACAGGGTTTAGTAAGTTGATAGGTCTGGGACAATTTCAGTCAAGCCTTTACAGGTCACCACTTTTATCTGACTACGCCTACGAGGTTTCCATTTTAATTCCCGTTACTGAAATATTTATAGCCATACTGCTGTGCTTGCCCAGAACACAGCGCAAAGGCATGATCCTTTCATTTGGATTAATGGCGGTGTTCACGATCTATATCGCATACATGTTATTAACAGCCGAGAAGCTGCCATGTTCATGCGGCGGCATCATTGCCAAACTTAACTGGAAGCAACATTTAGTATTGAATGGATTGTTAACCTTATTAGCATTTGTATCCCTCTTCATAAAAGCGCGCGCACCTGCAAATGAAAGGCTGATCGGTCCAAGCTCTAACCGATCGAGGAAGTAAGCCGAAAACCTCAAAAAGAGTAGGCAACATTTAAAATCTATGTTCACAATTCATTCATCCTAAAAACAAAAAAATGAAAAAATCAAAATTTGCAATGCCAATAATTGCATTGCTTGCTGTGGTACTCGCATTGGGCACCACCGCTTTTACGCCAAAAGCCTTTGTTCCCAAAGCAAAGCCTGGAACTTTCTCACAGATCTACGTGTACATTGGCGATGCCAGTCCTGAAGAACAGCGTGACCCATTGCTGTATGTTAAGCCATCAGTTGCACACCCATTGCCTGAAGAATGTGGTGGAACTACGATGATCTGCACCGTTCTGAGGCCAACAGATGAAGGTGAGAATCCTGATTTTTCACCTGAAAGCAACCCATACGACAGTCCCGGCGATTTCACGATCGAACGGAAGCCTGATCTCTAAGGCAAAAACTGGGTAGGCCAGATTTCTGACCTACCCTCCCCTAACGGGGATTTTGTGGCATATGAGAAATCGCAACAATTTTAGCTGGTAATGGTAATGCAAACCTGTTATCATTTGGAGGAAGTGTATATACACCATTATCCAGAATCCTCTTGAGTGAAATATTAGCATTCTCCAGGTTCAACCGTTTAATATCTATCCACCGCAGATCCCGCATCAAGAGTTCTTTGCGTCTTTCTGAAAGTATAATTGCCAGCGCCTGTGATTGATTGGATGCAGAAAATGGAATGAAAGTTCCCTGCTTCCATCTTTTAACCATCAGCTGGTTTAATATTTTTAACCCCTCCTGGAAATCACCATTGCGGCAAACCGCCTCTGCTTTTGTCAGGTACATTTCATCAGTCGCAATGCCAACAAATTGTGATACACTAGCTGTATAGTTACCTTTAAAATTATAGCTACCATCCCCATTGCTTTTAAAAAAAAGCGACTTCCTTAGATCATTCGCTGCATAAGACAGAAACAATACCGAGTCAATACGAGCCCTTGTATTCGTTAACGGAGTCGGTCCGCCTTGAGCAAAGTACACGACTTCTGGATTAAATCGATCAAACGGGAATGTCGCTGTTGTGCTGGCACCATTATAATCGATCAGCGTATTAGCGATCTGCAAACTGGAATCAGCATACAATGCTGCTTTATCATATACCCGCATCGAAAGATACACCCTGGCTAATAATCCATAAGCGGCAGCCTTGGATGGCCTCATAACATGAGCCGAAGATTGGGGCAAATACGGAACTGACGCCTTGGCATCACGGATGATCTGATCGTAAGACTCCTGAACCGTGGCTCTCACGGATGGTGTATTAAAATCGGAGGTCATTCTTAATGGTATCCCTAAATCCTGGCTGTTATCCGTGTAAGCCTTTGCAAAATTTCTAGCCAGTACACTGAATGCTTCAGCTCTTAAAAACAATGCAGAACCGTAAACATTGTCCCAGGCCGCATTGTTCAGTTCGGTCTTTTGGACTTTATCCATCACTTCAAGAACCACATTGGCTCTATATACAATCGTGTACATACTACTCCATTCATTTTGGGAAGGACCATTGTCATAAAATATTTCTTCGCCCCATGTGTACATATCCCTATAAGACTGTTGTGTAAGTCCGGCCCATGTTTGCGAGGTCAGGTAATAATTATCAGAACTAACCTCACCTACCGCATTATTAACAAATGAATTGATATAAGTATGCAGGTCTAGCAATGCCTGACAATCCTCAACCGTGCTTGGAATGGATAACTTTTTGTTTGGTTTTTCATCTAAATATTTTTTACACGAGGAAAGTATCATTACTGCCAGGAGTACACAGGATAATATGTTTCTTTTCATGACTTTAGTATTCACTTAAAAAATGGCTTTAAGACCAACGGTTATAGTTTTTGAAGGTGCCAGAGCATTACCCTGGAATTCAGGATCAGGAACTTCCTTTTCAGCTTTCCATAAGATGCCAAGATTGCTTGTCATCAGGAAAAACTGGATCCTTTCAAATGGCATCCGTTTTGAATTCAGAGGAAGATAATCGTAACTGATATTAACAAACTGCAGTCTGATATTATCCGCCTTACGCACTAAAACAGCGGAATTGTTGTAAAAGTTGTCGCGTGTCGTAACGTTAGGATAAATCATCGCTGGAACATAGGTTATCGATTCATCACCAGGTTTTTGCCACCTGTTTGAAAAATCTGCATTCCCGGCATACTGAGAAAACAGTGAATTATAGTTGATAGACTCTTTTCTGAAGTAATGCCCCATCTTATAAGTGATATTGGCAGTCAGTGTAACACCTTTCCATGAAAAGATATTCGTAAGGCTTCCAAATAGGGTTGGAATCGCTGAGCCTCCATAAACCAGATCATCAAGAGTCGTTGTTGCGCCGGTTATACCGCTATAATTGGCACTGGTCCGCCCTGCGAAAACACCTTGGGGATTCCCTGCTTTATCCAATCCACGCCACTGGTAGCTAAACAGAGAATAAACAGGCTTCCCTACAATGCCACCGATCACAGATCCACTTCCAACAAAATTTGCCCCGCTTCTTGTACTCAAATAGTATTCTGTTATTTTAGAAGCATTGTAATTGAATTGGAATACCGAATTCCATGAAAATCGACCGGTTAAATTTTTGGTAGTAAGACTAATATCAATACCCCGGCCACTCATGGCCGCAACATTTTTAGTTACAGTATAAGTATTCAAACCAGCGGTGTAGTCAATCACAGTCCCACCCAATAAATCAAAGCCTTGTTTATAATAAAAATCGATACTACCAGACAGAACGCTTGCTTTGGTACGAAAATCAACTCCCAGGTTAATGGTTCGAACTGTTTCCCATCGCAGTTCAGGATTTGCATATTGTAATATATTGGCCGCCTGGTAATTGGTGTAACTGGCAGTACCGACATAATTGATTACAGGTACAGCTGATTTGGACGGATCGACATTCCCACTGAACCCATAAGTTAATCTGGCTTTCAAATAGGGCAACAGCCTGCTGTGATAAAAACTCTCCTGTGAAATATTCCAACTAATTCCTGTTGACCAGAGAGGCTTCCACTTGTCATTAGTGTTGACCCCAAACAAGTTGGAGGCATCCTTTCTCGCGCTTGCAGTTAAGGTGTATTTACCAAGATAGGTATAGGCAGCATTTGCATATAGAGAAACAAAGCGATTTTCCTTATCCGCATTGTCAACATTATTGGGTATGATGGACTGGCTGCCAGTCATGATATTTGGATATGTATTGACATAATCAACATTTTGCGAACTGAGGTTATCTTCATTATATCCGTACAACCTGTAAGAATTGCCCCAATTGCGTATTTGCCTAACCTCGCTTCCCGCGAAAGCCACCACTGCGTGCTTACCAGATGAATAATTAAAATTCAACTGTCCTCGGATGGCATGGGACATGACATAATCCATATTCCTGTCCAGGATTGCACCATTAGGAACAGCATAACTAACCTTACCTGTGCTATAATCAATCTTACTGAACAGATTGATCAGACTTCTGGTATAATAACTTCCCTTACTGCGCAAATTATCAACCCGGTTTTGTTGGTTTTGGTACTGGTATCTAACATCCACACTAAAAAACCGAAGAAAATTATATTGTACAGCAAGATTTGCGACTATCTCCTGAAGCTGGTTATCCGTACCTGTAGATTGATAGTCCGTTAAAGGATAATATTTCCAGTCTAATAGCTTGCCCTGCCCGATCGTATCTGCGTATCCCTTTCTTATCATGTACAGTGGCACCGGATTTCCTGATGCGTCTGCCAATTGTGCATAGGGATATAAACGCTGGCTTGTATTAATCAATTCTGAACCATAGGCACTTTTCCCTGTACCGGTCTTACTTTGCGTGAAAGCAATGCCTGTTGTAATTTGAATATTTTTCGTCGGCTTATAAATATTCGAGGTACGAAGTGTCAATCGTTCATAAGGTGCAGACAGATTACTCTTGTTCTTATCGTAACCTAAAGAAAACAGATAAGACATTTTCTCAGCCCCTCCACGGATGTTTAAAGCATATTGCTGATTGACTGCCTTTTCATAGACATACCTGTTGTAGTCATTACGGACATCCAGATTTCTTAGTGCATTAAGTCGTTGGGCCGAATCAGAAGCGCTGATGGCTCCATTCCTGCGCTGTAACAATATTTCAACGGCAGGTGACAAAGCTGTTTTATTGACACTATTGATGCTTGCATCATAATAACCGTTTTTAAATAACATGGTCTCAACATCGATCATATCAGATGAGGTAATGGGCCTTAATTTCATCAGATCGGGCTTATCGATGATAGATATATTGGAATTGAACTCTACCTTCGCTCTTTGATTGAACTGTGATTTCTTCGTAGAAATCACGATTACACCGTTACCCGCTCTTGCACCCCAGATGGACGTGGCTGCAGCATCCTTTAAAATCGTAACATCTTCGATATCATTGGGGTTGATATTATTAATATTCCCTTCGTAGGGAAAATTATCTACTACAATCAGTGGTTCTCTTGGCCCCTGTATCGTGCTAAGACCGCGGATAGTAATGGGTGGACGTGCGGGATTGTTATCAAACAAAACACCATTGGCAACGCCATTCAGACGATTTAAAATATTTGTACCTGCTTGCTGGTTGAGCACTTCATTATTCAAATGCGTAAACGACCCGGTCGAGCGCTCTTTTGAAATACGCTGGTAACCTGTACTAACACTCACATCCTGGATCTCAGCAAGAATGGGATGAAGAGCCACTTTTAACTGTGTAGTGTTCTGTGTATTTACAGTAATTGATTTTGTCTCATAGCCGATATAGCTGATTGACAGCTTACTTGATTTCATCGGCAGCAAAAACGAAAACCTTCCATTCTCATCTGTAACGGAAATTTTACCAGTAGCTTCGATCGTAATCATCGCACCCTTCAATGGGACTTCGGCTGAATCCGTAACAACAATACCCGATACTAGTGTATCTTTTAATAGGTTGTTAGCCGGATTAGTGGGTAAGGTTTGAGGGATCACACTTTTGGGCGTAACAACGATGATCCTGTCGACAATTTTATAATCGAAAGGTTGTGATTGAAATAATTTAGGCAGAACCGTTACGATTTCTTCATTCTGGACTTTGAGCGTGACGAGTTTCGCATTGTTTAACATGCTGTTATCATACATGACCCGGTAACTCGTCTGGGATTTGATAGAGGTAAATGCTGTTTCAAGCGGTTCGTTTCTGAGGTTCAATGAAAGCTTACTGCTATCGGCAGAAGCATTTGCCAGATGGCTGACCGCAAGAACAAATAGTAAAACAAGAAGTTTTCTCAATGTTGGCATAGGGCAATACATGGCCCCAGCCCTTTTTAAAGGCAGTTGTCCCATTTTCATAAGGGGCGTTTTGGTGATTAAAAGATAAAAAGCCGCGCTACTTCCGGTTCGGAAGCACGGTTACGGTTCGCTGATCAAGCTTGAACTTTGCGATACCGGTCATTTCAATCATCTCCAGCAATTTGCTCATGGGTGTGTCACGTCTGATTTCCCCTGTAAAGTACTTAGGAAATTGAAAATCGCTATTATAGTTGACGTCAATATCGTACCATCTGCTGATCTGTTCCATCACTTCTTTTAATGATGTATTGCTGAATAAAAACAGACCATTTTTCCAGGCAACAGCGGCCTCACTATCAGCATGCTCAATGGTTCCACGGCCGCCTGCTACCGGTAATAAAGCCCGCTCCCCAGGCTTTATCAGCAAATCTGCTATTTCATTACGCACTTTTACCGAACCTTCCAGCAGAGTTGTCTTTATCATTTTCTCCGAAGGGTATGCCTGCACATTAAAGTGGGTTCCCAACACTTGTACTTCTGCACCATCAACTTCTACAACAAACGGCACCCTTGATTTATTAGAACCAGCATGTAATGCCTTTACCTCAAAATATGCCTCACCTGAAAGCTGCACCCTTCTTTCTTTTCCGGGAAACCGGATTGGATAAGTCAGAGTTGAACCTGAATTCAGCCAGACCTTGGTATCATCGGGAAGCGTTACCTGGAATTCGCCGCCTCTGGGTATTTTCAAAGTATTTAATACTTGTGCATTCCCTTCGGATGCCTCGTACTTCAATCCTGACACGCCGTTTTGAATAGATGTCCCATCGTCACTCAAATTACTCTTGACCTTGCCGTTTAATTCAACAACACTTCCATCACTCAAGATCAATTCAGCTTTTCTAGTTCCTGGTGCCACATCATTGTCAATCATGGCTTGTCCATTTTTCACATTGACCAATCCCGTTTCTTTGGGTTGATAAAGTAGAAAACCACCTACCAATAAAACAATAACCACGGCAGCAACATTCAACCAGGTAAAACCAGCAATCCTTTTTTTATTGGCTCGCTCCCTGACCAGTGCCTTTTCCACCAACCGCTCCCACTTTTCATCCAAATTGATCTGGTCATAAGAATCAATCTCCTGTTGAAGTTTCTCAGCATTAGTTACCTCGCGCATGAATTCCACGCTTCCTTCAGTTTCATTCACCCAAACTTCCAGCTCAGCCATTTCTTCAGGCGAAATAGTTCCCTTTAAATACTTCCCTATGAGTTCAGCAACACGAAATCCTTCCCGTGTCTGTTTATTTTGCATACGAATGGTTTAGATATCCCCTTATCCTTCCCCGTTGCAATCGTGACTTATAGCTGTTATAAAGACAACGAAATGCAAATCGGGACTACAGGGGTATAATAATTTTTCAAGAAAAAATAATATAGAGAAGCCAGAGAATGGCAGGAAAAGAAAGTCTTTTTCTCAATGCTAATATTCCTCTCGCCTTTTGTGTCTTAACCGTGCTTACATGAATTTCAAGGTGACTGGCCACTTTCTTATGATCCCAACCTTCTACAAAAATAAGGTGCATCACCTTACGGCACTCCACCGGAAGATCCTGCATTGCAGTATAAAGATCCCTGAGTAATTCAGAGCGCACCATTTCTAGGAGTACAAAGTCTTCGGAATCCGCAGAACGGAACTGTCCATAGGCTGCCAGGCTTTGCTTTTCACGTATAATTTTCTGAAGATGATTGAAACAGGCATTTTTCACAGATATATATAATAATGCCTTGATGTTCTTATAATTAGCAAAGTCTGGCTCTTTTTCCCAAAGCTTGATAAACACATCTTCCACAATGTCTTCTGCAGCAGATTTATCCAATACAAACTTCTCTGCAAAAAAGCAAAGTGCTGGATAGTATTGCTTGAAAACTATTCTGAACTCATTATATGTTTTGCTCTTATTAAACATACAAAAACAAATTTAGTACTTTATATACAATACTTCGTACTATATATAAAACCCTATGTACTTTATATATAAGTATTTGATTGATAATTGTTTGTCTGTGTCTACTTTTTAATGGCAAACACTTACAACCTCATGCCTAGGAAGACAAAACAAGAAATCCTCACTCATTTCAAAGCAGAAGCTGGCCAGAATAAAATCCAAGTTATTAAGAATGGCATGGAAACCTCGACTATAATAAGCTTTCCTCAAATTTTTGCCATTATTGCCAAAAGCAATCTACAATCTCTTCTTGGTGGTGAGTTTTATGCTTTCGATAAGAAGATTGAAGATCCAGGTCGTTTCTCACTCAATGAAGTGGAAATATTCGCCGACTTTTTCCAAGTAAAATTTGACGTAATGTTGAATTTCATTCGCAGAAATCAGCTTGAGGCGAAGAAAAAACGTAAAAAGACAAATAAGTAAATTGTCATCTTATGAACTTAGCTTTCAAACTAACGTCCTTTAGAGAATTTAAGAATTGGCAAAGAGAAGATGTAGCCAGGGAACTTGGGTTATCAGGAGATAGTTACGAGGATCTTGAAGAAGGACGAATCAGAATTTCAGGAATGTTGGCTGATAAGTTGTCAGAACTTTATCAGGCACCTGCTGAATTCTTTTTGATCGATGATACACCAACCTACCTGCAGGCCCAGGTCCTATATTCTAATTGTACCATTACAAGTGGATATGGTGGCACGAGTGGTTATGTTAATCACCTTAACAACGATCGCGGAATGGAGGAGATTCTATATCTGCGTAAACAAGAAGTTAGTTCCTTAAAACAACAAATTGAATATTTACAAAATCAAAATGATAATCTCATTAAAATGCTAGCGGCAAAGAATAGAACAAATGCAGATTTAGTAATCTCTTAAACTGGGTCAATTTAAGATCAACTATTAGCAAGCTTGCCGCCTAATACTCTTACCAATTCCATTAACTCAGTATTTTGTTTTATCAGAATTTCGTTTTGAGCTTTGAGGGCTGAGACTTCCCCTTCATGAAAATTGTTTGTTGGCATATTTGTATAGCCATTTAGTCCATTATTAACATCAATCGTATCCTTGAAAGTAATAATTGGAGTAGCCTCAGAAAGCAGATTAGCGATACTCACCTTATATAAGTCAGCCAGTTTTTGCGCATGTTCCGCTTTTATCTTGGAAGGGTCTTGCTCTAACCTCGCATAGCTGGGTTGGCTGATTTTTAATATATCTTCTGCGATGTATTCTTGTGTATAATCGTTAAGCTCGCGGAGCATTTTAAGTGTACTGGTTGCCATTTGGTTAAGATTTGAATGAGATATTCAAAAATGAAACAATTATTCTGTTTCGCATTTTCCTATTCACACAAATATAAACATTTTTACAAGCGAGAGTATCCCCTCCTCTCATTTCAATAATTGCAGGTTATGCGCTGGTGGCTCAAGAGATAAAACTACAGCATTACACACTCCGAAAAAGATCGGAGAAAATCATTTGAAAGATAGAATGAATAAACCTCTCTGATAAGTATATCGGTAAGCGAGGCCTGTTAGAATCAATCAATGTTCCCACATCAAGTAATCAGGTGTTGTGCAGAACAGGATATAAACTGCAAAATTGAAAAAATGGGTGTTTTAACGGTGTTTTATTTAATTCAAACCATATAGTTTCATTTAACCAAAACAACCTGTTGTGAAAAAACCTGAATTCTTACTCAGAGTGGCCATGCTATGGCTACTGGCATCGACATTGTTTTTGTCATGCCGCAAAATGGACATCACTCGAACATCGGAAGATGTTACTAAAGAGAAATTCTTTACAAACCACCGAAGCGGTGATGCTACCGAAACTGCGTTAATTACCTTCCTGCAGCGAAAGAACGAAACCAAACCATTTATTGGTCAGACTGTGGCAAATATCGGTTATCCCAGGTGGGATAAGATGATGAAAAAGGGAGCAAAAATGAGCCGCATTTCAGTTAATGGAAGTGGAATACAAACAAATCTCACCCAAAGTGGAAGTAATGGAGATGTTTATTATATACCCTTTGCGCGTGATTCTCAAAATAACGTCAATGCGATCATGATCATTAAAACATCACAAACAGATACTACAATCAGTTACGCTTGTGACTGGCAGTATAAAGGGCTTCTGTATTCCGATCCTTCAAAAAGCCAGGCGCAAAAATTTGCGTTATCCTTCATGATGTTTGATAAGATCGTTTTCGGCCATACCGATTTCAGAGTTACAGACAAATCGCTGTTTTCCAATAACGCGCATCCTGATGCAAATTCAATTTCATTAAGAATTGGCAAAAAAGAAGGAATGCAAACGGTGAAAACTGATATGATGTACTATTCTGAGAACTGTGAGGATGTAACCATTTTCTTTACCAATTGCCCATATATAAGAGAGATTGGATATTGCGCCGGACCTAATGGAAGCTGTGATCGTTGTCCATCATGTCCCTCTGTACAGATGGATTTAACCTTTTGCTATGGTCAGTGGCTGGACGATGGATTAGGCGGAGAATCTGGTGGCAATGGCGGCGGCGGCAGTGGCGGTGACGGTTCCGGTGGCAGTGGCGGCGGATCAGGCCCTCCTCCAAACCCATGTGAAGGCGGAGGAAACAATAATGATTCGAAAAATGATGTGCTGCAGGAAAAAATTAAACTAAGCGGGGTTGATCCAAATGATCCATGCGCTCCGGGCTGGGAACCAGGTGATCCTGATCCAGAACCAGATCCTGAACCTCAGATGACAATTGCAGAGAAAGCAATCTTTGACCAGATAGATGCAGAAGATAATGCCGATGATAATATCATCGCTGGTGGCTGTCACGGCACTAACAGAACTGGTAATATTCAATGGCCAGGCACATTAGAACACTGGATCATAATGTATAATTATGTTGTTGAAAATCCGATTGCAGGTGAAGTGGAATTCAAAATACCAGGTGCAAGCAGTACAGGAAGTGGATACCCAGGTTACGCTGATATTGCGAACACATTAACGGGAGAAATGTTCGAAATAAAACCAGATGGCTTGCCTGGTTTAACAAGAGGACGAGCGGAGATTCAAACTTATGTTACTCTAGCAAATCAGAATTGTGCAATGTCTCCAAATGCTATTGCACCTGCTTGGCAAAAAGGCTTTAACTATACTACAAAATATTATCAAGCCAAAAGGCCTAATGAATACCTAGAGGCATCATTAGCAGAGAACGGAGTAATTTTTTATAGATATATTCCAAAAAACACTGTTCCAAACATTGTACCAGTCACTTTTACACAAAGTAATCTTGTAAAGCTTGCGAGGCTTGCTCAAAAACTCACACAAAATTTATCAAACACTGACGCAGTAATAGCAGAATTTTTTAGAGATCCGGACAACGCTTCTCTGCTTAACTATATTAAAGCTGCAGGATATGGCGTTGCCGCAGGTATAATAGTGGGCACAATTATTCAGGATATTGCTACATTCGGAGGAGGTATTGTTGACGACTGGGCGAGTTTTACAATGGCATATAGAATTATTCGTTTCGTCAAAGCATTACATTAAAATCATAAAACTATACGAATGGATAGGCATATACCAAATACATTAATCTCATACCCTGACGTTTATATTGAGCGTTGTGAAAAGTTATATGGATTTAAAATTTCTGAAAAATTCGTGGATTGTGCTAACACACAACTTACTAGAGCTTTTGAAAATACAGTAGGATTTAAAGTAAACAAACTTGTTGGAATTGGCTGGATTAGCTCACCATATCAAGAGTTTTTTCTTCGAAAGGGGCCAACTACTGAATTTTCATCAGAAATATCAGTTAATCATTACAACTTTCCCGTGACCATATTATGGAAATCAAAATCAGGACGAATCTACAACATGGAGGATGTTGACGTTGATTGTTCTGATATCCAATTTTGGTTTGAAGGAATTGATCCACTTGCATATAATAAGGAAATGTTCCCCAATATTGGCCAGCCCTTTAAATTAAAGGACCTGAGTTATGAACTCAGCGTCGATCGCCTAAATACAGATTGCACTATTCAATTACAGATCAGAGAAAGTTTAATTGTTGATACTGTAAGTCTGCTTAACCAGGTAGATGAATTTATCGGAAACTATAACGAGCGGTCTGAAAAAAACAACAGAATCGATGGTGTAGTTCATAATTGGAAACATTTTGTCGAAGGCAACCTGATTACTTATGAAATAGACTTAGGATCGGCAAGAGCATCTTTCCTCAAAAAGCTACTCCAATTCTTTTCAAAGCTCAACTCTTTTGCAAGAGTTAAAGTAGAATAGCTTAACTATATAGTCAACGAAATAAGCGATCCTATATAGTATTTTATAGGATCGCTTACTTCTTCTAATATTCCAGAGTCATTTTAACTTTTTAGGTATGGAAAGATACATTCCGAATACTCTTTTCCCCTATCCAGACACTTATATTGAACAATGTAAAAAGCAGTTAGGAATCACCGTTTCTAAAGAATTTGTAGAATGTGCAAATGCACAATTGACTCCATTATTCGAAAAAGAGGTAGGTTTTAAAGTTAACAACCATGTTGAGCTTTATTTATCAATGCCTAGGGATCAAGAATTTTTCCTACGTATTGGCCCGGTTACCAAACTTTCATGTCAGTTAATAATTAACACAAGAAACTTCTGGGTAACAATGTCATGGAAATCAACTTCTGGAAGAATATATTATGTAGGAGAAAGTGATATTGATTGCTCAGATATAGAATTCTGGCTTGAAGGTATTGATGCCCTTGCCTACAACAAGCAAATGTATCCGAATGTTGGTCAACCTTTCAAACTCAAAGACCTAACCTATGAACTTATTATAGATCGGTTGAATATGGATTGTAACATTCAACTGCAATTAAAAAAGGGAGTAATGAGTGATACGGCTAAGTTGTTACAGAAGGTGGATGATTTTATAGGCGAGTTTAATGAAAAGTCTGAAAAAAACAACAGAATTGATGGTGTAGTTCATAATTGGAAACATTTTGTCGAAGACGACCTAATTACTTATGAAATGGACTTAGGATCGGCAAGAGCATCTTTCCTCAAAAAGCTACTCCAATTCTTTTCAAAGCTCAACGTTTTTTCTAGTGTAAGAGTTGAGTAATTTGATTCAATATTTATAGATAACGAACGATCAGATATTAGTCATTCCCCTGATCATAATAAAATTCCCCGATTCGCAATTCACGAATCGGGGAATAAAAATTGTAATTTACGCTTATAGTGACAACGAAACTATAACACGCTAATTATCAGCACAAATACAACGAAACCATCCCACATTGCCCTTACTCGACATAACATTTTCAACTCCTGAAAACCCTGAACAAACACATCCGGGAAAATTATTCCTGGATGAAGCTGGCCGCCACTGGCTAGAATTTAATGCACAAGGTTATGAAAATGATATTATGCATTTTCCTGTAGTGTACGTAGTTGCAGAACTGACAGGCGTAAGCTACACCCTGATTCATTGCAGCCTCTCACAAATGGAATTGCTGACAATACGACTAAGCATTCAGGAGTTGATCATTGGCGAACATAGTCCTGCTGTAACGGTTCCTTACTACAAGGGGATCGAAGCCGAGATCAATATGCTGGAAGAATGGATAAATCACCGTCCCTTTACCTACAAGTTGTCCGCGCAGGAAGCTTCCGTAAGTACGCTGCCCTCCTTTGAAAAAACCTATGCAATAAACGACAGCACCACGCTCGAACTGCAAACATGGTGCTATCACAAATTCCAAAAACAGGAAGCCGTTTTTGCAACTCGCAGCCGCGTCAAAATCGAAACAAAAGAACCGGCATCAAGAATGATGTTGAATAATTACCTCTTGAGCTTCCTGCGCCTGCAATCGCTTTTCTGTTCAAAAATGCCAGGCATTCAGAAATTAATATTGTGCACGCAAGAAAATGATAGCCATGAAATACAAATGCCCTCGTTCAAAAAAAGACCTGGTGCAGCAAATGACGTTCTGATCACCCTGGACCAACTTCAGTCCTATTTCCCGGATATGGTATCCAGATATTATAACGAAGCCTGTAAATACAGCAAAGTTTTTGACCTGCTTAACGAAAGCAGCATGAACAAAACGGCGGAAATATCTTATCTCAATATAACCACTGCTTTAGAAGTTTTTCATAAAACCTTCCTTGTTGAGCGCTCTGAAAATCTAATGATGCCCTATATGGATCTGATGATTCAGGAGAAAGTTGTAACAAAAAGGGAGAAGAAATGGATTAATGCGACAAGATATTACCACCTGCTTGAAACGGTCAAGGACATTGCGTTTTTTCAGCAACGGGCTCCCGATTCTATTCTGATGGTGCGTAAAATGCGCAATTCGCGCAATTGGTACACCCATTACGACGATCTTGGCGGAGAGATTTGGACGCCGGCAAAATTGATACACATTAATCACCTGTTGAGAGGCTTGGTAAAGGCAGTGATTTTGATAGAATTAAACCTTCCTTGTATAGTAATTAATAAAATACTGAATGCAGACGCTTATTTATTTTTCCATGATCATGAAAAAAATCCCTATTCCCTAAGCTATATCGATGTAAAAGCAACTGAAGAGTAGATCGTTGAAAAGATCAATGATATGTCAACCTATCACTCTCTTAGATTACACTTTGTAGAATGTAATCTAACAATCATTCATAACTGGCTGCTGATTCAGCTGATACTGCAGTAGCAGCAGTATCAGTAGCAGCAGTAAATAAGGCTGGCTCAGAATCGTCGGCAACATCATCTTCAGCCGCATCGTCAGCACCGGTTACCACGGCTTCATCATCAGTAATTTTTTTAACCTTTTTCGATTTATGTCCTTCATCTTGAACTGAGCCTGCTCCTGTTGCGGCAGTTGCCTCACCCAAAACTGCCGGGGATGCTTCAGCTTTACCCTCATCACTTCCCTTTGCTGCAGCGGAGCCTTTTGAGGCCGCAAGCATGTCCGCAGCTGCTGCAACATTACCCGCTTCATAATCTTCAACTTTTCTTTTTCCTCTAGCGGCACCTTTCCCATCTGCAGCAATTTTGGCTACAGCCTTGGCTTTTGCTTCAGCTTCAGCTTCCGCCAACTCCACCAAAAGCCCACCACCGCCACCTTCTACTGTTGCTTGTCCGGTCAAAATACTGGCGGGCAACGCCTGTGTTCCTAACAACAAGTTACCTGGCAGACGAACAGATCCTGCTTGTGTTGCGCTTAAAGGAGCCTGGCCAGGTACATATGCACTGGCACCAACAGCACGTGAGGCATAATGAACTGGAGCAGCAGTTGGGGTATATCGTGGAGGCATACCTCCCCCCCCTCCTGCCGCGCTACGAGGCGGGCTCGCATCACCCCTGGGAGGAGGGCGACGAACACCTTTATTGTAAGCAGTAACAGGCACATCATCACCATCAATATCAACTGCTTTTGAACCTCGTTGCCTAAAGCGGGAAGGTACTTCATCAACCTCCTTTTCCTTGGATTTAGCTCCTCTGGCAGCACCTGTAAAAGCACCATTCCCATGCGCAGGTCCAACCGCACCTCGACCATCTGTTCTTACAACAGCACCACCCATCCCAACAGGTGCAAATCCCGGTCCGGTAGCATTCAACATGGGCGCTCGCCAGTCAACAACAGCAGCAGGTGTACCTCCATTCTTTTTCTTCACTTCGTCCCGATAGGCAGGAGTACTGAGAGGCGCAGCTGGTTTCGTTGCAACACCCGAAGGAGCCCTGCCACCACCCACTGTTGCACCAACTGCATTTCTCGCTGCGGCAGCCTTGCTGGCATCTGCAAGCTTTTTTCTTTCAGCAGCTTGTTGTATTGCATGATATGCTTGTTGTTGCTTCAAAATACGTGCGGCCATATCTGCTGCCTCCCTTGCAGCAATCGCTTCTTCTAACTTTCTCCTATCCGCTTCTGCTTCAGCGGCTTTCTTCCTCGCAGCAGCAGGGCTCAATCTTTTTTCATCCGCAGCAACCATTTTCACACCAGCACCAGGAGCTTTTTTAGCAGCAGTAGCACTCGCAGCGCTTGCCGCTGCGGCGGCGGCTTTTTTCCCACCCCCAATAAGAGCAGCTTTAGGAGCTGCACCACCACCAGCTCTTTTTGCAGGAGCGGCACTTTTACCGGACGTTGCAGCGGCAGAAGCTGTCTTGCTCGCTCTGACTTTACCTTTACCTTTTCTTCTTCCTCCACCATCGCTATCATCGTCATCATCATCATCACTACTACTTTTATCGGAGTCCTCGGAAACACTAACCGCAGCTACATCTTCATCACCGCCATCACTGTCCTCATCTTCTTCATCCTCTTTCTCACTACCTGATGAACCTTCACTTTCAACATACTTTACTGCTTTTGTCTCCCTGCGAGGTCTGGTCTTGGCAATTCCTGCACCTCCCCCATCACGACTATCACCTCCCCCCTCATCGGCTTCATCAAAATCCTCATCCCCGGCGGTATCTCCCTTTTCAAACGCTAAAAGGGTTTGTAATTCCTTTACGTCAAGATGAGCATCCGCTGTACTAATAGGGTAAGCTTCTAACAAAACGTCCAAAAAACGCTGACTGATAAGTGCTCTTAAAACATCTACATCCTTTTTGACTTTCTTGGCTTTAATGATCCTAAGCGATTTAGCATCGTAACCTTCGAAATCCTTCTTTTCAAATTTGTCAGCTACACTGTCATTAAATTCATCAACTGTATTGGGATCAAAAAGCTGTTTAATAGTATTGCGTAAAACAGTCTCCTTGCCCTCCGCAGCAGTATCCAGGCTATGCTGATTCCTTTCATAGGCTAGTAGTACCTTTCGTGCATCACCTTCCCGTCTTCCGCCAGGCACGCCCCCTTTCTCGACCGTTGAGAGCGGCATCGTATTGATATAATTCATAAGGGCGCCCGTAAACTTTTCTAAAAAATCTGCCTTGGCATCCATACTACGCAACGCACCAAATCCGGCAAGTCCTTCCAATTCGATTCTGGCATCAAGAAAAGCTCTTTGCTGCTTAGTTGGCAACCCTGAGACATAAACAAGGCTGGGATCCGTGTTAAGAAGTTTGGTGGCCTTTGCCTGCAACGCTGTAAATGCGGCATCTGGCTTTTTTGTAATCAACAAATTACGGATGGCATCTACATGGGCGATCCAGGCAATGGAATGTGCCCCCATCGTCCCGGGAAGCGGACTGGTGGTTCTGCCTTCCAAATGAACCTCCGATATGGTTACATCCGCATCTCTTGAATCTGAAAGAATAATGGAAGAGATAAAAGTGGATTCCTTTTTTTCAAAATCACTCGCACCAACTTTTCCGCCTTCTGGTTTCAAATCAGCGATCGGATGATAAATATCACTACTTCCAAATTTCGGGGTAAGTTCCTTTTTCGTCATCGCCGCTTTTAATCCGGTTTTTTGATTCGCGGCTTTATCAAGACCAGCAAAGCTGAAACAAAAAGGGTAAGCACGAGAAGCGCTCGTGGTAAAATGTTCCAATGCCAATTTCCAGTTTTTGGAGTCCCCTGGCTTTCCAAATTTATCAGGTGTATCCGCAGCAAAAAGCTTCCAGATCTCAGCACTCAGCAATGGCTTAAATGCAGCTGCTTTTGCAGTATATCCCGACTTCCCCCTGCTGGCCATTAATTCTTTGTAGTCGGCAAGAATATCCGTGTTTTTCAATTCAGCGATCTCATCTTCCAAATGCGCCCATCTCTCTGCTTCCCTTGAAAACAAATACTCCATCTTGGCAATATTTCCTCTTGCACTCCCTTCACCTTGCCCTTCTTTTTTACCATCAAATACGGTAGAAAGTGGCAGATAATTGACATAAGTAAGATATTCCCTGATCGCTTTTCGTAACCAGTGAACAACTGACCGATTACCTCCTGTGGCATCTGCAGGGCACGCTGCAACCGTGGCTGTTAAATCAGTTATGCTATTATCCAGTTTATCCTTATGATCCGCTTTCAATTGACCAGAAATACTACGCAAATTAGAACCAAGATCTGCATTGATGATAACACATAGCTGCCGTGCCGCATCAATGGGTCTTCGATTATTAACCTGACGACGAACAGCATCGGTATGTACAACCCAAGCTGTGGAATGTGCCCCCATCGTGCCTGTAAAAGGCGAATCAGACCTGCCCCCAATCACTAAATCAGTTATCACAACATCAGGGGCAGCAGGATCACCACTCCAATAAAACTTGCAGATCACCTGGCGCTGAACAACACCGTTACCGCTCTGAATTTTTTGCACAAATGCTCCGCCACTTTCAGTTCGTAAATTAAGATGCACATCATCAGTCGACAGTTCTTCACCAGGAGAATAGGCCTCCTCACGTTTTCGTAATACAGGTTTATCTCTTTGCAAAGAAGGTTCATCACTTCGAAACACAGGAACCGCAGGTAGCTCTAAAGATTGCATGCCACTCTTCACCGCGGCAGGCACTTGTGTGGAAGGTTGTGGTATATGAGATTGTTGCTGGATAAAAAGTGGGTTAAATAAGAATAGTGGACTGTTCCATTAATGCAGCCTGACACCTTTTCAATAATACGTCTGCCTCTGGATAATAACCTGCCTCCAAAATTTCTTGTAAAATCTTAACGCTTTTTTCTAATGATCCTGATTGAAAATAGCAGGCAGCAAGGTTATAGAGTGTGCCCTGATCCTTTCCATAAAGCGATAACGACAGTTCAAAAAAATGAATGGCCCTGGGATATTCATCGATTTCGTAAAACAAATTTGCCATCTTACTGATTGGATCATTGTTTTCTCCCAGTGGAAAATAGTTATACCAACATTGTTCCAATACCTGTGAGACGACCTTTTTCTCAGACTGGGAAAAGTCGGGAGCCAGTTCGATCAGTTTTGGCAGAAATACATTTAGCTGGTGACAATCAAATAAACTAACGCGCAGTGCAGAAAGGATATGCTGCAACTCTAAAAGATGAGGATGATCACGTAGCAGCGTGTACACGCCAAAAAAATCATCCGGGCCACAAACGCCAACATGATTTGCGTACGCATTGGCCAAATGGTACGTTGCGACGGGCGCATCAAAACTGCAATAACAGGCAGTTACAATACTTTCATGATGTGGCTGCGGTAAAAAAGCACTTCCGCCATTACTTTCAAAATACCAGCGAAAAGCATCAAAATTTACCGGCAAGGAAAAACTTCCATGGCGGGCAAGCGAAGGTGGTGTGGAAACGAAACACTCCTCCGTTGTCACATGCCCCTTATCGGACACCAGCAACAGGATACCTGAGGTAGATAGCGCTTGCAATCTTTGGATACAGGCAAATCCAAGATCAGGCACCAGCACATAGCCATTGAGCAAATGGTTTCTATAGTGCGAGAGTAATGCATCTACATGCGCATCCCCACTACTTTCATCCGCTGAATCCTCTTTCCGATATCGAAGGTAAGTGCCGGAAAGCACCTCCCCTGCCGTAGAGTTTCCGCTCAGGTAGTCAAACTCGCAATTGACCTTGACATGACAACGATGGGATTCACCACGATCAAAAAAGTACAATTCATGCGGTATGCCATCAAAAAGATAATTGGCAATAACAGCTATTGGTAAGGTAAGCGATCCTTCCTGTATCTCATGACCACCAATCTGCAAAGGAATAGAACTGCTGTCACTAGTGTCATAAATGGCCATATCCAGCCGCCCATCCTGGATATACGTTTGTAAACACGGATGCACCTTCCAAAAATCAAGATTGGCTTGTGTAAAATCCGTAAGAATATACTTAAACGAGTCTGGAGGAATGTCGTGCTGTTTACTGAGCTGTTCCAGCTGTTTTAACAGGTAAAAGGCAAACCTTCCGGAACCTCCACCCAACTCAACAATATGTAGTGGCTGCTCATTCGTAAACCCGCTACGCACGAGATCCAGGTAAGTTGCAACAAGCATTTGCGCATATGCGTGCGCGATTCGGGGATTGGAAGTAACATAATGAGGCACTTCCCCTGATCGCCAGGCATCAAAACCACGCTCCTCGAAGTAGTCTCGCTGGAGCTTCCAGATAATGGATTTTGAAAAGGGAGCATCCCTTTCAAGCAGAAAGTTCATAACCTAAATATAAAATAAATCATGCAAGCGAAAAAGAGCGCCCCATATGGATCTTTTTAAGTGGAGATGCTGCTAATGTTGACCACTTGATTCCAAAATAAGATTTCTAAACAGCTATAACTGCAACAATCAGAAGCACTTAAATAGAATAATGTGAGAAACTTTAAAACGCATCCCCGACTTTCAGGTACAACCCATTGGTACGGTCTGAAGAAACCGCAAAATCAATACGGCCATAAATACGTTTTTTCTTGTTGACCAATATTCGAAGGCCGGCTCCGCCTGCCAAACGGGTATTGTTCCAGGCAAAGTCGGAAAACTTATCCTGAACCTGTCCAATGGAAGTAAAAAGAGCCAGCACCACCCATTTGTGAACAGGTTTGCGATACTCAGCCTGCACAGCAGCATATTGATTATCCCTGAATCGGCCGCTGAAATATCCGCGCATAATAGTACCATTACCCATACGTGACTGTTCCCGCCAGGGCACCTGCCCACTGGTAAACACCGAATATCCCTGGAATGCCAAAACACTGCTATCACGCAATGGATAATATTTACGCAGATCAGCAAGGAATTCTGTATAACTAAACTCGCTTCCCAAAGTAGGCAGGTATCTTGTAATAGCAAGTTCAGTGTACCAGCCTTTGCGAGGATTCAGTGCATGATCACGCCGATCCCATAAAACAGTTGGCCCCAGTCCTAGTACAAAACTACCACTTGAACCAGGTTGTGATGAGAGCAGGTTGCTGTCTTTGATCTGGATGGAAACATCATAAATTTTGCTGACGTTAAAATTGAGCCCAACAAAGAATTTATTACTCAGCTGTCTAGTCACACTGCTTTGCAGATTCAGCCACGTGTACTTGACTCGCTGAAAATCATCTTTTGGAACCGTACTGTTCCCAAAACCCCACACTCTTTCTTTATTGATAGTGTAGGACATCTGGTTGCGTATGAAAAACTTCTCACCGGGCGTATAGAGTTGTGTGTGATTCTCTATCTCGAACTGCCCCATGGTAGAATATGTTGCCTGCAAATAAGAGTATGAGTCGCGAGTTTTGTTAGATCCTTTATTGCCTTCAGTATTCAAGAAGTATTGCAATATGAGGCCCATTCTTAACCCGGACTCCGGGCTACTACTGAGCATGGGTGTCGGCAGCAAGGTAAGACTCCTGTTAACCAGGGAATCCGGGTGCAGCTTACCCAACCATTTCCATTTTTGCTTTGAGGCTACGGAATCTTGCTGCGCGCTAACAACACTCCAGGATGCGGCAAAACACAACAGCAAAACAAATCTTTTCATATACTGACAGTAATTGAAATAAGGTGGTTAGTTCATTATATGGACATGGCTCACGAAACAAATCGATGAAAAACAGGAATGCTGTATCTTCTGGCGACCCACTCACATACCTGGTTGCTGACCCTGACTTTTGTCGTTTGAAGGTTTCTTATGATGTCAGATTGACTATAAATTTTCTCCAGCCTTTCTATGTTTTCTGTAAAGGTTCGGTCATTACAAAACAATAAGGCCCTTGGAATAATAAAAGCCTGATCCCGCCAGGCATCCAATTGATCCATTCTGACATCCCAAAACATTTGCCTGGGGAAACAATCTGTAATGCGGATAGCCTTATTCATATAATGTGTTTAGCGCATAAGAATCTAATTCTTCTGTAAAAACTTTCGCTCTCGGATTTTTTACCGAAACAAAAAAGAAGAATAAGCAGGTATAATACAATTAAGGTTATTAGGCTGAATTGCTGTGTATAATCATACAATTTTGCACCAATGGTATCGGTTCCAATCAATCCTGTTATCAATAAGGGCAGAGCAAACCATATCCACTTTCGTGTTTTTTTCAATGTATGCAATCCCGCCATTAAATAAGCAATTATAAATCCTAAAGTCAAATGATGGTGCTCCCATACTCTCCCTGGAAGCAGCAAAATAAGCAGTAATAGCATACAGAAGTCAGTTCCGCAGAGCGGAAGTTCCCACCCATCCCAGAATATCTTTAAAGTCACAAGGAGTAATACAGCCAGATTAACGAGTAGTATGATCGTTTTCAAACTGGTTTCATTGGCAAAAGATAAAGCTTGTATTCCCAAACCCTCATTTCCCACATTAAGCTTATCCAGAAAGGATGGCAGCCCCAGGCTTATAAGATCACCGTCCACTTTACCGCTTGCAAATGGCGTTAGGAAAGAATGATAATAATCGATCCAATCTTGTAATCCTGTTGCAGGCCCACGTGCTGCAAATGGTAATAATAGAAATGGCATACTAAGCACAACGACTCTCCACCAATCTTTTAACCTTCCTTTGAGAAGCAAAAATCCCAGGATCAAAATTGGTGTAACCTTGAAAAAAGCACCGGCCAACAACAAAAAATAAGATGCGTTACGATTACCCTTGAAATGATAATAAATTCCACCCAACGTTGCACAGAGGACTGGAAGATTAGCCTGCATCCAGATGAAATTATGCCAGTAATACCTAGCTGAACATAACACCCCTATGATGAATGGAAGAACAATGTTCGTAAAAGGGAATCGGTTCTTCAGAATTTTCCATATCAGCCATAGGGATAAAACCCAAAGACCAAAATTAATAAGATAGCTGTAATAAACAGCAGAGATGTGAAAGGGTTTTGCTGCAAACAACGAAAAGAACATGGCAGCAAATGGAGGATAGATAAAAGTACCATCCTCCTTCCCGAATTCATAGATCCTTTCACCGGAAAGAAATTTCTGACCTGTAATCCAATAAATATAATAATCTCCTTTTTCATTTTCCTGATAGGCCTGGTTAATAGAAAGAAACAGGAACATTACGGATACCAGGGCAAATAGTATCACGAGCCAGTACTTGTATAATACACGCATAAATTCAAGCTAATAGATGTTAGATGATACAAATGGCGGGCATCCCATTCCGCAACTGCTGGAAGGATCTTACCGATGCCCACGAATGATAAAAGATGTATTAGCCTGAATGAGAAATACCAAATACCAGCCTACCGGCCATGCAATTACCATGTACACTTCATGGATGCAGGCGGTTAAACATAAAAATAAGATAAGGGGAAATTCAGGCTTGAACCGTGTTGAACGGAGGCCCTCTTAAAGAAAACGAAGAATAAAAGCAATGCTGTATCCGGTCATGATATAACCTGAATCGATGCTTCTTTAAATTTAAGTAACTGGTCTCTCCGGATAAAGGGAGCAGACGATAAATGTCAGCCTCCTGCTTAGTTAGTTTCCGGAATTGATCAAAACGTGATTGGTGCGCTTTTGAATGCTGCCCATCCTCATATTCGACATGGTCGGTCAAATGAGACTGTGCTGAACCCTGATGATGACAATCCTGTTTCGGTGTAAAAAAGACTTCAAGTGAAATGATTTCTTCAGGAATATGCAAGATCATGTCATGACCCACAATGACGGTCATGAAGATCAGTATATATAACCTGTTAATCCATTTCATAAAATATAAATCCTTAACGCCACAAATTAATATAAAAATCCACTATCCTCCGGAAACGCTGCTCAACTTGTATTAAGTTATTATCAACACCCCGCCCAGTCTTCTATACTCGCTCCCTTGCAAGTCCAATAATATAAGGAGTTTTCGGACTGAATAAGTTATTCAAAATACGACTTAATTATTCATAATTGTATGCACTTATTCATACAATTAGTAACACATTTACAACCTTATAGACATCCCCTTTCCCACCCTGTCGAACGTGAATAGCTGGTATTCATCATTAATACTGCTATCACATGAAAATATTACAACTGCTGATAATACTATGGGGTATATCCCTGACTGGCTTTACCCAAACTAACAACCGTTTTACTCCCTATTCAATCGGTGACCAGGTTTCCAATATCCACTTTACAAACCTTGCAAACAGCCCAAGAACATCCATGAATCTTTCCGATTTATCAGGTAAACTTGTGATTCTGGACTTCTGGGCCAGTTGGTGCACTGCCTGCTTGGGTAAATTTGAAAGTCTCGATGAACTGCAGCAACAGTACGAGGGGAAACTGAATTTTATGCTGATCACACGTGACAGCAAAAAAATAGCATCCGAAACACTCAGCCGATTCAAAACCAAAAAAGGAAGCCGTATTTCGCTACCATCGGTTACAGGTGACAGCATGATTAACAACATGTTTCCGCACAGATTGATCCCTCACTATGTATGGATCATGGAAAATAAAGTCGTAGCGATCACATCATCCGATGAAATAACAATTTCAAATATTAATAACATCCTCGCTGGCAAGCCAGCCAATATGCCCATGAAGAATGATTTGCTCAACTATGATCGGACTGAAGCCATTTTCAAAGCTGACAATATGGAAGAAAACCCACCCATTCTGTTTAACTGCACTATCTCAGGATACAAATCAGGGATTGGCGGTGGCAGTACTATTAAAAAAGAGGGCAAAAACGCAACCAGGCTTTCCGTACACAACCAGACCATTCTCCAGCTTTATCAGTTCATGCTTCGCAAAGCATATACCAAAGCCAGAATAATTATAGACATTCCCGATAAGGAAAAAGTTAGCATTACAGAAAAGGATAGCAGCAACAAATACGACAAATTGTACTGTTTTGAACTAGCTACTACTCCAATGCCTGCAGAAATATTAATGAACAAGGCGAAAAACGCACTGGAGAATTATTTCGGTTATACAGCAAGTATTGAAAAAAGAAATATCCCCTGCCTTGTTTTGACCAATAGGCAGAGCATGATCGCCGATTCAATTGTCTCGATCAAAAAGTCTAGGAATACGGTCAATGGAACACAACATCTAACAGAATTACTTGAATTGAAACTCAACATTCCAGTCATTGACGAAAGCAGCAAAAAAATCATTTGGGATAAAGACATACTACCTGATTTGTCCGATAAAGCAGCAGTATTTGAATTCCTTGAAAAGCGTGGGTTCAGTTTAAAAGAAAGTAAAAGAGAAATTGAAGTTTTTGTCTTGTCCCAGAAATAATATTGGTGTTACAGTTGAGTCCCCAAGTTCGGTTGACAACAACCAAATGCAATCCCCGTTCAGACGGGGATTGTTGTGTCATATAATTAGACTTTATACATATAGAATCATACGATACACATAATGATCTTAAGGCGGTAAAATATTGAATGATACATTTAATAACAACCTTAAGAACCGTCAGATCAGCTAAATGTACAATAAGAGTAGTTTACACAACCGCCTGGAACAAGCCATAGCGATTCTCCCTGATGAAAGCCTTTTCTCTCCCTTCGACTTTTGGAACCTGGGCAGAAGCACGGCTATTCTAATGGCCTTATCAAGGTTAACGGCAAAAAACTTGGTTTTACGAATTGCCAAAGGGTTATATATCAAAACAAAGCAAGGGGCAACGATAACGCAGGATATCAACTCGGTCGAACGGCTTGCTTATGCGATCGCGGATAAAGAAGGGGTACAGATACGTCCAACCGGCGATTACGCGTTACTCAAATTGGGCATATCAGAGAATATCCCCCGCACGATCGTCTTCTTGACCAATGGAACACGTCGCAGAATAAAAACCGGATCATTTACTTTAATCTTTAAAACAACAACAAAGAAAAAACTAATCCCCGAAAATGAAACTGTCTTTCTAACCATTCAGGCAATAAACATATTGGGCACCTCAATATTAAACCAGGCCACTATCGAAATACTAGCCAGCAGGCTTATTGATGTTTCACCCTCATCTATACAAGAGTTTGCGCACCAGGTGCCCCAACCAACAAAACGAATCTTGGTAAAAATAGCAGCTCAATTGGAACATCTACAAAGCATACCCATTAAAGCACTTGAATCGTAAAAAACAGCATTCAATTATACGTTTCCATAAACTGGTAAGGTTACTTTGAATTTACAAGACAAGGTTGTTTCTTTACTTTCTATCTATGCACTAACCTAGCATCAATCTATATACAAATGAAAATCCATTATATACAGCATAACGGCAATATGGCCACACTAGAAGTGTCGAAAGGCGACAAAAAGCATTTCAGGCGCTTTCTCGATACGTCAAAAATTGACGGCACACCTACCCAGGCAGAAATAAGCGACTTTCTGTTCACGCTACTAATCAAGTATAGAATATTATCCCCAAAACACAGGAAAAAGCAAAAATCAGGCGATTCACCACATTCACTCTTTACCATTCCTGTACTTTGAGAAGGTAGCTTTATCAATCCCAAGGAAGGAAGCGATCATATAATCTTTGACTCTGCTGTCTTTCATCATCCAGGGATACATTTCCTGGACTTTTAAAAACCGCTCCTTTGCAGGCATCCCCAATAAGATAACATGATCTTCATACATACAGCAGATGCGTTCAATGATACAACGAGTATTAAAATTGAATCCGGGGTATTTGCTTAACAACATTTCCAGCTCAGCTTTATGAATTCGCCGTAAAAATGTTTCTTCAATAGTCCTGATAGTCAGTTTTGATGGTGTATTGGTAAAATAACTTTTTACACATCCTACCATGTCCCCTTCTCGGTAAAAACCTATAACCCGCTCAGTTACATCATCATATTCATAGTAAACCTTTACAAATCCTTTTTCTATAAAAGCAATCCAATCACAAACCTGACCTTCCTCAAGTAAAGTTTTATTAGCCCTGTGGATCTCTTTGGGGATATGATGCCATAGGTATATCTGCAACTGCGGATCTACCGGGTATAAGGACTCTAGGAACTTTAACAACTCTTCCATTATTCAATCCTTAAAAGATGGAACAAAGAAGCGTGAAGCGTCTGGAGATGGCAATTCCAGCTTGTTGAAAATAGATCATATCAGGTTAATTTGGTGACGCGATATGTCACCGGCGGCTTCACGTCGGGAAGGCAATAACAAACCTCCGGCAAATAAGTTACCGGGAATGAAAAGGTTCATGAAAAGGGCAGGCAAATTAATTGCCCACCCTTTGGCTACGCCTTGCCCGGAAACTTCGTCAAGCACCGGTGTTGGTAATCGCGCGACTACCTCTTAAAAGCGGGCCAAGGTCCAATTAACTATTTGCTGGGCTGATGAACAATAATTGAAGTCAATGCCTCAAATCACTATCCTGATATTAAAGCTAATAAAATTTTAATGCGTAAGATCAGTACTTTACTACTTGTTATAAACTTGCAATAATTTACATAGACAACAAAGCCTTTAATTTTCGAAGCCTATAGAATCTCCCTGAAGCTTCAGGTAAAGCCATTTGCCCAGTGCTTAATGACTTCAAGTAATTATCAACAAAAGATGGCAGATTTGGAATAAACACCCCTTGCTCCAATTGAATCTCTTTTGGCAAATCAATTTTTTTGAAAAAATCTTCAAGTTCTTTTAACTCAATTTGATCATTCATATCAAATCCTCTTATTATTGAGTCACAAAGTTATAACCAATTTACAGTTTTTAAAAGCAGAATAAAGCAACCTAACATCGAAATCTAACAGGCCACAATATCTTATCTTTAATTATGCGATTTCAGCAATTTGCCTCCCCTGATAATAATGGCTATTTCACAATATCAGAAAACAACGATTGTGAATACTCAAACCCAATTGAATGGCATAAGGATATGATAATGGCACATTTCAGCAATCTTACTTTTAACCACCTTTTACTGTCATTACAATCTCCGCAACCACCTAAAATACCAACTGGATATCAACCAATTGATTATCTAAGACAAATTGCAGCCCATCAGGCAGGTAAAACCTGGAATGAAGAACTGGAAAAAATTGTCAAAACAAAGGTGCCAGATGCACTTTGGAAAACTTTGCAAGCGACTTCAAAAAAGGATCAGCACAAATCACTTAAAAATCTAACTGTGTCTGGCGAGCAATTAACCTCTTGGTATTTTAAATCATACCAAACGTATGGTTATCTTTTTAGTAATTATACATTCGATTTTCTACCAACAGGTATTGACAAAGCGTCAATGCCTAGTTTAGCCTACAAAGAAAAAAGTGGATCACTCACTATAATAGGAAACAGTAGATATACAGAAAAGCAGTTAAAACAGACAATTGATCATCGAAGACGGCGCATTGTGCGAGTACTTGATAAAGAGAATGAATGGCATTGTATCTTTTATGACTACCGAAGCATGAATGGTAATGAAACAGAAAAGCAAGGACCTCACGTGCATTATATCTCAGACAAATGGGGCATAACGCGTGATGAAGTAATTAAACGCCTAAGCCAGAAACATTACAGTCTTCCGTGCTTACATATAGGCTTCTTTAGAGAACCATATGAGGATGATGACAATAACTCCAAGTAAATAGCTTGGCAATTTCTAAACATTAGACCATCTTATTTGCATACTGTTTTAATGGATCACATCCAATATCAATGTAATTAGTGTTCAAATCATTATTTACAAAATCACAAATACTATGAAGCGTTTGCAGAATGTTATAATCTTCCATATCTGCAGCGTGCAACCCTATCAATCTTTTTCCCTCTCCCATTCCAAGGCCAATAACTATTGCCCGAACAGGCCAATTACGGTAAAGTAAACCCTCACGAATCATAGCCTCACCTACACAAGGCTTTCCTGGAAATTCCGGCCATTCCATGGTACGTTCTCCAATTTTCCCAAAGCATACGTGCCAGAATATACCACTGAGAATGCAAGCATTATTAGGAAACAGATAATAAGGTAATGCCTCCTGAAGAAAAAAATGGTAATCCAACGGTGCAAAGTCAATCATTAAAATCGCAGGATTATCCTCATACTGCAGCTGTTTCATATTTGCGACCTTATCCAGCTTTCCCTGTATCAATTGAATAATATCGTATCTAGATACATTTTGGGCACCTGGTTTTCTGAAAGAATTCCAGCTTACTATTGGCCCCTCAGTATCAGAAATCTTACCGCTCCGAACGCCCTCAATATGTATATTAACTTTTAAGTACTGATCTTGAATATTGCGGATTACATTGGTACTATCAGCAAAAAAAATCGTTTTTAGCTCAAGGTTAATATATGATCCATTAGCAAGATTCAAGAGAAAATCCGGTGTAGGGCCCTTTGTTTTAAAAACAGGCTGAATAGAACATTTTCCCTTTAAATGATCAAATACGTCTATTTCATTAAACAAACTGAAAGCATGTTCAATATGCTCGCTGTGATCAATCTTCGCACTTACTAGATGCCGAAGCATGTCTTTTCGCTGAGCTCTTATAAAAGGTTCCTGAATAGCACGACGGTCTATTTCCCGCAATTTATTATCAGGAAATAGATCCAGAAGTGGATTTTTTGAAATCCCCGATAATCCGGATTTTAATCTCTCAATATGTTCATAAAGCTCATCTGCCATACTTTTTTTTGTAAACCACCTGCAATATGGAAAACTGGCGTTAATTAAGCAAAATCAGCTTAGTCAACGCATTTTGAATCCTTCGTATCACCGGAAGAGAATATATCACTCAATCCGAACTGGTGTAGAGTACCTAAAGGAACGCCGGTCATTGGATGCGCATTTTGAATATGATCTTCATTAGCCATTATAATACTTTGTGAGGCAGCCCCAGATTCAGGTCTGGAGGCGCAAATCACCACCCTTTTATCTTTTATTACCAGCTCTGACTTAGAAAACATAGTACCTGATCCTGGATCTCCTACTGGTGAATATAAAAAATGTTCAAAATCAAGACTTTGACTGTGGACCTTTTCATGCCAAACATTAATATCGACTACAGTATGGGAAATATAGATCGGGTAAGTATTCTGATGAGTTATGGAACAACCATTATCATGGACTGCAATAAACTGAAAGCCACGTGCATTTTCTTTTCCGAAAGTTGATGCTATCTTAGTCACATCTGTAAAATCAGAGCTGACTCTGTCAACTGCTTGCTCAATCATTCCAGCCAGCTTTGGAATCACAGTTTTATTAAATATATTTTTTATCCCTTTCTTGCACCCTTTGCATTCAGAAAATAATTTCTGTATTGTTTCATTATCAAAATGACTAGACGTTCCTGAAAATGCCACATTGGTTATTTCATAATTCTTTTTAAAAAGATGCACGCCTGCCATATCATTTCCAGTAGGCGCCCGCTTCTTTAGGGTCAGTAATGTAATTCCAAGAGCAGCAGCCTTTTTGATCGCGCCTGATTGAAAAGTTCCGGAAGTAACAAAAAAGCCTGTGATTCCTTTATTTTCTATCATTCCATGAAAGTCTAAGATATCTTTCATGGGTATTCCCTTCTTATGATGCTTACACTCAAATGCGTACTTTATACTCTTCCCATTAACCTGCGTTGTTACAAAGAGATCAAGAACTCGGTTTATACCATGTTGGTCTTTAATTGTATGCTTCTTCTTAAAAACAGTGCCCGGCTGATGCGAAACTGAACGTTCAACAAGCAAAGTAAGCGCTTCAAGTATATCTCCTTTTTCTGTGGTATTCATTTTATAAAATTATCAATTCTTTACTCTTTTGAATTCACATTAAAACGAATTGAAAATCAGTCAGAAGCGTATGTTATTCACATATTCTAAATAAATGAAATACATAATTAATTTTGTAATCTAACACCTAAAATCTACTTATGGCAGGGATCAATGAAACTTCGATAGAACAGATCGAAAACCTTAAGGATATTGAATTGAGTGAATTGCTTCATACATTACTGCATTGTGAAGCAGCCAAATATATTCCCGGAAGCTTTACGGTTTCTGTCCCCTTTAACATCACAACGGCAGACGCTGGGTCCGATGGCAGAGCACAATGGTCAGGCACAACTTTGAATACACCTTACCTGCCAAAACAATATTGCATTTTCCAAAATAAGGCAACGGTATTGGGGCCAGCAGATTGCTATGATGAAATATTGGTGAAAGAAGTAAAGGGCAACCCAAGAAAACTAAAAGGCGAAATTGAAAAAGTTGTAACCGCTGATGGGTGTTATATACTTTTTACAAATAGGCCATTGACAGATACGCAAAAAAATGACAGGATATCTAAATTCAGAGAAGCTATTAGGGATGCAGGACATAAAAGTTATGATAAATTTCATATTGATATATATGATGCTAATGTGATAAAGGACTGGACAAACCAGTATATAACTGCTATCTTGAAAGTCCAACGGTATAACAACATGACTCGCCCATTGAGCTTCAGAATATGGGAAGAGTTCGGGCAAGATATTAGAGAAAAAGAAACGACATACCAACTGAATGACCAGTTGGCTAAATCAATATCTTCCATACGTGCAGGAATTTTAGAGCAAAAAGTCTATAGAATTCATGGCCACTCAGGATTGGGCAAAACAAGGTTTATCTATGAAACATTTCGCCCGGTCAATTCAGAAGTGGAATCACTTAAAAATTTGTCCGTCTATTTTGACGCTGACCATGTGGAAAACCTAGATGAAGTCGTTGGTTACATTATTTCACATAGGGATAAACAGAATGGTATTATTGTAATCGATAATTGCACCGCTTCATCGCATATAAAATTATCAGCCATTATAAAACCATACAATGGTTTAAAATTAATAACAGTTGGACTAGATGATGACAGGGAAATTAATGACAGAAAGATTAAACTTATTAGAGATAACCAAAAAGATCTGATACTGGAAATAATCGATGAAAAATTAAAACAGACGCATACACTGTCTGAAAGAGAATATTTGGCTTCTGTGTGTGAAGGATATCCTTGGATGGCCGTACGTTTTTCTGAACAGGTATCACGATTAGGCTTGACCGAATTGAATAAATACCCTATTGATTCATTAATCAAAAAACTGTTATTTGAACACAATCAAAGAAATGATGAAGATTATGATATCATAAGGGCATGTTCAGTATTCTCTTCGTTTGGCTTTCTTGACGATAGTTTTCAGTCTCTAATCAATGATCAACTTGCAGATACCCTGCAGAAACAAATGGATTTCATTCGAGAGAAAATATATGATGGGAGTATTACAGATTCCAAATTCAGAGAAATCTGCAATAAGTACAAAGAAAAAGATATTATTGAAAAAAAGAGCGTCTACTATTCAGTAAAACCTACGGTTCTGGCGATACATCTTTCTGCATCATGGTTAATGACAACATCGCCGAGAAAAGTAATTGACATTCTTGAAAAATTGCAAAAGGTTCAATTAGATACAAGATTCTTAGAAAGATTGTCAGAGTTAGATCAAATCGACAAAGCAAAAGATCTGGTAGGACAACTGTGGGGTATGGATGGTTTTTTCGGAAAAGCGGAAGTGCTTAAATCTGAATGGGGTTCACTCCTCTTCCGCCATGTTGTTGAAGTGAATCCAATAGAAACTATGAACTCCCTGACGTTCGCTTTTGGACAAATGTCAATAACAGAATTAAGGAGCGAAACGGCATCCAGGCGTAACTTGGTTTGGGCGCTTGAGAAACTTGCCTTTCGAAAGACTACTTTTAGCGATGCTGCAAAAATGCTCTATACTTTCGCGGTAGCTGAAAATGAGACTTGGGCGAACAATGCAACAGGACAATTCAGACAGCTATTTCAATTGCGCCTGGCTGGCACAGAAGCAAGCCTGGAAGAACGCTTGCCAATTATCAAATGGGGATTACTCAAAAATGATGACAACTATGAGCGCATTGCAATCTTGGCCATAGCTACAGGTCTCGACAACCATAATTTCCACAGGTCGGGTGGCGCAGAAAAACAAGGAAGTAGTGCGCCATTACAAGATTACCACCCTTCCAATCAAGAGACAGTTGATTACCGCCAAACCTTGCTATCTATGTTACTTCCGATTGCTAAAAAGAATTCCCCAAATGGACAAATTGCACGAAAAGAAATCGCGAAGAATCTTCGAATACTAATCCGTGACGGATTTATTGAACAGATGGAAGCATTTATTAAGGAAGTGGCAGCTGACGCACATTTTACATGGCCTGAAATGGGAACAGCACTCAGGAAAGCAATGTCTTATGAAGCAAAAAATGTTCCGGAGATTAAGGACAGGTTGCAATTATTACTGGAGACACTGATGCCTACTGATTTTCGAAATCAACTGCAGATGAAGGTATCGAAACCTGAATGGTTTGACTATAGTGAAGATTTCGGCGATGATATTGTAAAGAAAAACGCAGAGTTAATAGCAGAAAAGATAGTGAGCGAGAATATAGATCTGACGGAATACCTGCAGGATCTTTTAATTGGGGAACAACGAATGGGCTTTGTTTTTGGCAAAAAGCTGGGCGAAATACTTGTCGGCAAAAAAGAATTTATTGATAAGGCCATAGAGGAACTAGAAAAGATTCCCGTAAATGAACAGAACCCTGAAATCATTGCCGGTTTTGCATTAGGAACAAAGGACGTTGAAATTGTAAATGGGCTATACTCAACAGTGCTTGCTAGCAATTCCATCAATCACAATGCTTTTTACCTTGCTCGTGTTTTAAATATCAACATAACTGATCTCTTTAAATTATTTGCGTTGGTTGATGCAGGAAAAGTGGACATCAGTTATTTTCTCAATTTTAAGTATGGAAAATCCCTTTCAGCTTTCCAAAATGAAGATGTTATTGAGTTTTGCTTGACAATTTGTAAATATCCAAGTGGAAACTGGGTCGCTTTATCACTGCTTTATATGTACTGCTATGAAAATGAAAGCAACTGGCAATATTGCACTCCAGCGATTAAATCAATCATTGTGAAAAGCAACATGATAATAGAAAAAAACATACAATATCAAATGGATACTTTCCATTGGTCTTCCACTATTGAAAAACTTTTGGAGTCCACAAATGATTCTGCTTTTGCAAAGCAAATCATGCAACAATTAATTGAAGCAAGTTCACAACGCAACTATGATTATAACATGGAACCATACCTGCCAAAGATCTACAAGATACTTTTTGACAAATATTTTGATGAAACCTGGGAGTATTTGGGCAATGCGTTGATTTCAAAGAATTACCTTTTTATTCTGCATATTAACCGTACGATAGGCGCACAGAAAGGTCATAATGAAACGAACGGAATTCTTTTTGAAAATCCAGATCGCTTTGAAAAACTCCTCGAGTGGTGCAAAACCAATCCTGAAGAAGCACCTAAAAGAATGGCTCATATGATGCCAGTTGATGCAAAATCGGGCGATAATATAGAATGGCACCCTTTTGCAAAAATGATCATTGACAATTTCGGCAATGACAAATCAGTATTAGAAAACCTATCCGCCAATATCGGCACTTACACCTCTATAGGCAGTAGTGTGGAATATCTTCAATCGCTTTATTGGCTTATGACTTTGTTACGGGACCACCCTATTGACTTGGTTAGGATATGGGCGAATTCACAGAAAAATTCACTACAAAAAGAAATAAAGCTGGAAGAATTAGACAATGAGGGAGAACTACCTAGATAAGCTTTTATAATTTTCTTCTACTAGTCACAGTTTTAATTAATGGTGTGCATAAAAATCTGAAAACCAATCAGATATGTTTTTATTTTATTTTTTGCTAAATTATTTAGTAAAGTTGCCAATGGATAAGGCTAATAATCATGCATTTAGACGCAAAGACATTTTATTCATTTTGTTTTGGAACGTATTCCACAGCCGGACTGGTAGAAGCTGCTGTAGAACACGGACTTTCCACGCTGGCATTGTGTAACATCAACTGTACCTACGATCACTGGGAGTTTGTAAAACTATGCCGTGAAGCTGGCATTAAACCTGTCCTGGGAGTTGATATACGAAACACTGACCAGTGCTGCTATCTACTGCTCGCCAGAAATAACCAAGGTCTCGTCTGGATCAATAGCTTTTTATCTGAGCACCTTATCGCCAAAAAAGAATTTCCGGCCTCGCCTGCCGCACCGGAAGAGGTATTTGTCGTGTATCCCATGGGAAGCAAGGAACCTGGTGAACTGGCTGGCAACGAACGTATCGGCATAAAACCTTACGAAGTCGGCTCACTTTTTAAATTCGATGCAGGCCATCAGTATGTGATCCACCAGCCGGTCGTCATTCAAGATAATGATCACTACTATCTCCATTGCCTGTTACGAGCCATTGACAAAAACCTGCTGCTGTCTCAACTGACCAGCGACCATTGCTGCAGACGCGAAGATTATTTTGTCAGTCCTGCCAAGATATTATCCTTATTCAAACAATATCCGGCTGTCGTTACTAATACTTACAAGTTACTGGATCAGTGTTCGATCGAGATGGATTTTGATCAGGATAAAACCCTGCAAGTCTATGGTGGATCTAAAGAGGATGATTTTGTATTGCTGGAAAAGCTGTCTACGGCCGGCCTTTTACGCAGGTATGGCAAGAAAAATAAAGTCGCTACAGAACGATTGCAGAAAGAATTGAAAGTGATTTATGACCTCGGATTTACTGCCTATTTTCTCATCAATCATGATTTCATTCGCTTTGCCAATGAGCAGGCATTTTATCATGTGGGACGTGGCAGCGGAGCCAACTCTATTGTAGCCTACTGCCTGGGTATTACGGATGTAGATCCCATCGAACTCAACCTGTATTTCGAGCGTTTCTTAAATCCAGAACGTACCTCTCCGCCGGATTTCGATATTGATTTTTCCTGGACGGATCGTGATGAAGTAATGGCCTATATGTTCACACGATACGGTAAAAAACATGTGGCCCTGCTTGGTTCCTGCCCGACATTCAAACACGATTCGATTATCCGGGAACTGGGTAAAGTATATGGCCTGCCGGATGAAGAGATCAAAGCATTTCAGCAGAGCGGGAAGCCAACCTGTGATAAGACCAGAAAGATTGACAGGTTCGGCAAACTGATGCAAGGCTTTCCTTCTACCCCATCTATCCACCCTTGCGGTGTACTTATTTCTGAAAAACCGATCCTGCATTACGGCACTCTGTTCCATACCCCGAAAAGCGAACGCACCGGTATGGCAGCCATCCAAATGGACATGTTCACTGCTGAGGACATTGGTTTAAACAAGTTTGATGTATTGTCACAGCGAGGCCTCGGACATATAAAAGATGCATTGCTACTCATCAGACTGCATCATGGAAAAGAGATCGACATTCACAATACCCGTACCTTTTTTGAAGATGAAAGAATCAAAAAACAGATACGGGAAGCAAATACCATCGGCTGCTTTTACATCGAATCACCTGCCATGCGCCAGCTCCTGAAGAAACTACGCTGCGATGACTACTCGACACTGGTTGCCGCTTCCTCTATTATTCGCCCTGGTGTCGCACAGTCCGGCATGATGCGATCCTATATCGAACGCTATCATAACCCTTCAATCGTCGAATATATACACCCGCTCTTTAAGGAACATCTTTCCGAAACCTATGGCGTGATGGTTTACCAGGAAGATGTGATCAAGATCGCTCACTATTATGGTGGTCTGTCGCTCGGTAAAGCCGATATCCTGCGCAGGGCAATGAGCGGTAAATACCGTTCCTCTAACCGGTTCAACCTGATCCGGGAAGAATTCTTTGCTTCGGCGGTTGCACTCGGACGAGATCCTGAACAGGTAGGCGAAGTCTGGCGTCAGATGGTAAGTTTTGCAGGCTACTCCTTTAATAAAGCCCACTCTGCATCCTTCGCCGTAGAAAGTTACATGAGCCTCTATCTGAAAACCTATTACCCCCAGGAATTCATGGTAGCCGTCATCAACAATTTTGGTGGCTTTTACTCGCGCGAACTCTATTTCCTGGAACTGCTCAAAAGCGGTGGTGATATTCATTTGCCCTGTATCAACCACAGCGAACACCTTACTTCTATTCTCCATGGTCGTGTCTATGTCGGCTTTATTCATATCAAGGGTCTTCAGGATAAATTACTGGAAAAGATTATTGATGATCGAAAATTCAACGGGCCATATAAAAACATCAGTGACTTTTTAGAACGAACCGGTTGCGGGCTGGAACAGTTGAACACTTTGATTCGCATCGGGGCATTTCGCTTTACCGGTAAGTCAAAAAAGACATTACTATGGGAAGCTAATTTTTTACAGAAACGCGTGACCACAAATACGCCGGAAGTGCAGACCATGTTTAACGAGCCTTTACAGTTTGATTTTACACTCCCCAAACTGGACGACAACCCAATAGACGATCTGTACGACCAGATGGAAATCATGGGGTTCTGTACCACAAACCCTTTTGCACTCGCCGATGCAGATCCCTGCGCCTATGTTCCATCACGTGACATGCATCTGTATAAAGGCAAGCATATTGCTATGCTCGCGTACTTTATTGCCCGCAAGCATGTAACTACCAAAAATGATGATCAGATGTTCTTCGGAACTTTCGTCGATAGTGAATTGAACTGGATAGATACCGTCCATTTTCCGCAACAGGCAAAACGATATCCCTTACATAGTAGCGGCTTTTACAAACTAAAAGGCAAAATCACCGAAGATTTTGGCGTTTATAGCCTGGAAGTTTCGCACCTGGAAAAAATCGGATATAAAAATCGCTCCTATGTTAACTGATAAGAACCGCCATATTGCACATTTTGACCTGGATACATTTTTTGTATCGGTAGAACGGTTGATCAACCCCAAACTGATCGGCAAACCTGTGTTGGTCGGTGGAAGTGGAGACCGCGGTGTAGTTGCATCCTGCAGCTATGAGGCAAGAAAATTCGGGATTCATTCTGCCATGCCGATGGCGGTTGCCAGAAGACTTTGTTCCCATGCGGTGGTCGTCAAAGGAGATCATGAGGCGTATAGCAAATACTCCAGGCTGGTAACTGATGTGATACAAGATACAGTTCCAGTAGTAGAAAAATCATCTATTGATGAATTCTACATCGATCTCAGCGGTATGGACAAATTTTTCGGATGCAGGAAGTTCACCGATGAGCTGGGAGAAAAGATCAAAAATGAAAGTGGCCTGCCCATCTCCTATGCACTGGCCAGCAATAAACTAATCAGCAAGGTCGGCACCAACGAAGTGAAACCAAACGGCCAGCTCGAAATACCATTCGGTAATGAAAAATCATTTCTCAGCCCGCTAAATGTGGTAAAACTGCCTGGCATAGGTGATAAAACAAAAATTACGTTACTCAACATGGGCGTACAACGTATTGAGACACTTGCGCAGATCCCGCTGAACTTAATGATCAATTTGCTGGGTAAACACGGCGCAGATCTACACCGTAAGGCCAATGGCATCGACGAATCTCCCGTAATCCCATTCCACGAACAAAAAAGCATGTCGAAAGAAAACACATTCCAACAGGATACTACGGATTTAAAGTTCTTACACGCAGAGCTTGTGAAAATGGTCGAAACCTTAGGCTTCCAACTGCGCAGTGAAAATCGTCTTACAGGTTGTATAACAGTAAAGATCCGCTACTCAGACTTTGAAACCAATACACAGCAAAAAAGCATATCCTACACGAACCAGGATCATGTAATATTAAAAACGGTAACCGAGATATTTGATAAGCTGTATTCACGAAGGTTATTAGTACGTCTGATCGGATTACGTTTTACAGATCTGATCCCTGGCAACTACCAGATCAACTTGTTTGACGACAGTCAGGAAAAGATAAGGCTGTATCAGCGCATTGATAGTATCAAACGGCAATTTGGAGAAAAATTAATTTTAAAAGCTTCGGGTATTTAATAGCAAATTAAAAAAGTTAAAAATCAATTTAAAATATTCAGACCTATTACAATGCCTGCTTACCGTTAAAACTAAGCTGAGTATTCACAAAGAATACTCATAATCAAAGATCACTTTCTTTCAAATTCAAGGTAGGCGCAGGCCTATCATTCTCTGGAAGTAATGTCCTAAACCTATCTAATATTGCATTTACAGAAGGAATCACATCAGAATCAGAATGCAATAATTTGTCTAAAAACTGCCAGCCAAGATGCTGGTATTCATTATTAATTATTACCGCATTATTCAGATACCACTTGATAAGGGGATGATTTTTATTAAAGCCTAGGTTAGCCAAAACAATTTTAGAATAATCATCACATTCCAAAAAACTCAAAGGCCTAAATAACCTCAAAGCTTCAGTAATAGGTGTTGACCTATCACGAGCTGTGCCCTCCAAATAATAACCATCATCACCTGTATTAAGGAAAGTAATATCTAAATTTTTAATAAGAATAAATCTAGAAAAATAATTATAAAATTCGCTTCCAAAATTCGCTGGCCAAAATTGGATTTTCTCTTTAGAATTTTCCTTATTCAGTTCATTTATACTCATAGTTCCCTTACCGATTACATCAACACAAGGCAGATTGTTCCAAAAATCAAGATCTCTTTCATAAATTCCAGCAGCTTCAAATACCTCAATGGAAAAATTATTAAATCGATTGTTTTGTTCTAAATCTGGCAAATAGGTGAACAAAGCCCCGCTTCCATAATTGAACTCTAAAAGACGTCGTGTAGCATAATATAGATTAGCTATTATAAGTTCACCAAATCGCTTAATTGTATTACGAGAAACAACAACTTCTGGCAATAGTGAATCCTTAAAACAAAAAAGTCCGGCTGAAAGAAAATATGGACGATTTCTAGAAAAACTGAGATTAAAATGATCAAATTTATCCAATTGTACAACAAGGCTTTTATTAGCATCATGTATAACTATACCATTATGACTAATGCGTGGGTTAGAAAAGGTTGCCCTCCTTTCATAGGGTAGATAAAGGTCTTTCGGAATGTTTATGTGAGCAATTATGGATGAGATATCGATGTGTTCTTCAATTTCGATATCCCTACCATTTGCATCCTTACTTTTTTTAAAGCAAAAAAACAAAGTCTTGTCACTACTTTGATCAATACGAAAATAGTGCCCTATATCATAATACTTATTTCGCCCAACTATTATAATTCTAGGCACAACAACAACCATCTGACCAGACAATTTACTTGTACCAGAATCTCTTGTTAAATCGACAGGCAATACTTCTATTGCAATACTTTCTATTTTGACTTCCAACAAAGTTGAACACCTATCAACAAAATCTTGGGATAATGAAGTTTTAAGGTAATCACACCAAGGCGTATTCACCATTTCGTCCCAATCACCCCCGATTGGCTGCCCTTCAAAAATTACAGGAATTTCTGGAGCGAGTAGGAAGCGCTTTAAATGGTGTTCAATATTTAATCCGAGATATTCATGAGAGGTTTTTATGCGACAAGCAATAGAGGTACCAGGAGTTTTTCGATACCCCTTTTCCAATCCATCTTGATTTGGCATAGCTATAGGAGTATGCCTGGCCGCGTCTGACTGAACTACCCAGAAACCACTTCTCCCCTCAATTGACATTCTATTTTTTTCGTACCTGCCATTGCTTGGATATGCATAACAAGTACTAATTTCAATCTTATCACAGGTAATAAAACAAGACAATAAACCAATTCCAAATCTACTTATTGGAGAAAATTCATCTTGAATTTTTTCTGAAATTTTCAACTTTTCAAGCTTGAATAGATCAGAATTGTAGTATGAATTTCCCTTATTTAGCAAATGTGTTTCAATAATATTTAGATCCATTCCCATCCCTTCGTCATCTACACGAAGCCAATTATATCCCTCGTGATCCTGAAAAAAAGAAACCTCAATTGGTTGGGGCTGATATTCTGGATTAGCACATTTTTCTACATATGAACGATGCCGAACAGTATCAATAGCGTTCTGTAATAATTCACGAATGAAAACAAAATTATCAGAATAGAGATTATCTCCTGTCAGAAGATCTAAAATCTTATCCTCTGATAAAGTAAATTTATATTTACCCGATAAATAATTTTCACTTTTTATTTGCCCCCGTTCAATTCTCTCTGGAAATGGAAATGCTTTCCACCTATCATCACATAATTTTGAAACCTTTAATGCACCAACAAGCTCCAAATCAATGAGGTTTAGAAAATTATGAATCCCTTGCTCTATGTACGGATGAGGAGGATTTGCTATAAATAATAATGGCTTGGCATCTGCTTTTCCAGTAAATCTAAAACCATGGGATGCCATGTGCTTATTCCATTCATCTTTACTGATCTGCTCTGAATAATTCCTGGGATTCGAAATATCGAGGTAATCGTAAACACTTTGCGGGCTTCTAGAATTATCAAAGTCTAATATATCTGCCAACCTTAATAACAATGCACAAAATCGGAGATCACATTCTCCTAGATATGAAGGATCAAACCTTGCATCATCAATTCGAATATTTTCAATGGTTTCATTATGACTTGCACAAACATCTCCTAAAGCTTTCTTTATTGAAATCCTCCTGAAATTAAGTTTCCCTATTACTGCTTCCATTTCTTCAATTTTAAGCCAAACCCTTACAGCATGTGCCCAACGGCAATACCATTCTGCCAAATCTTTCGTAACCACTCTCCCTTGCTGTTCATAAGAAAGTCGAGCAGCTGGAAATTCATTCAAAAAACTTAACTTAAAATCTTCATATTCACCGATCCTTGCTCTCTCTTCTTCCGTGAACACCATTCCAAAATCATGATATACGGAACTTAAAATTAGTACCATTGCTTCCAATCCAGATAATTGCTCGACCTGTTCACCTAATAATTCACCCATTATTCTAATAACATTCAATACGTGGTCTCTATTATGAAGAGTATATAAAGGAAAGGTTTCGGTATATCTCTCCATTAATGGCAAAATATACTCAACATGATTTTGAACGATTGAAACTTCATCTGCATCACATTTTGTATTCATTTGATTCCAAATCGGTAATCTTTTAAGCTCATCCATGTTCATTAATCAAATTTTAAACTGAAATAATTGGAGCAAATCAAATATAAAACACCTGATCAAATTATACAATATGAATTAAATGTATCAGTATTAATACTCTATATAAATATCATCACAAAGCCCCTATAGCAATTTCATGAGAATATTAGAATACTAGATGAGTTCCTAATGTTTAAAGGGGATATGTATTTACTGGATATGATACCTAATAATTTTACCTACAGCCAAACTGCTGAAAACGTCGATCATTATTGGCGAGGCGATATTTCAGATAACCCTGTGTATGAATTTCTCTTTCAAGGGAAATGTGTAATTAGACCTGTTGAAGATCATAATTATTTGAGAATGAATTATATAAATTGATTCTAGTAAAAATTTTCAGAAAACATTAATTTTTTCAATCACGATAACTATCTTTCAAACCCCTCCTGATATTTTGAACGCTACCGCGTCATAACGATATAGTATCATTCACGGCAAAAAATAATTGTCATGGAAAAAGACCTGATAACTAAATTTCATGATTTGCACTCAAAATCGATTTCGGTTGTAAAAAAGTATGAAAACTTACCTGAAAAAGATATTAGATTAAAGCATATTGAGATTTTATCCGGACAAATTGCAACCGCACTAATCAGTTTAAAAATTGGATACCGATTTACTGAAACCAATAAGGAAGAATTTGAATTTATGTTCAATAATGATCGAACTCAAATCGAAAATTATATTCATACTTTCAAACAGACAATGATCGAATCTATCCTTGATACCGCACTATTTCAAACCGAATTAGTCTTCAGGATTCTTTATAGCACTCTGGAAGGCGGCAAACCTGGTGACGAGGGCAATATTCAAAAAATCATTTCAGTTCTTTATGAAGACACTCAAAACAACTGGCAAAAAGAAGAGGCAAGAGTAATGGTATTATTTTGGACAATGAGAAACACTGTCCACACGGGAGGCATATATTCTAAAAACCCGAACGGCTACACTATTACCTACAAAGGGAAAGAATACAAGTTTGAATTCATGAAAGCATTTGGCTTTCTTGAAAACAGTCATATTATTGACCTTTTATCAGATTTCTTGGATAGTTTAGACTATCTATTCAACTCAGATAAAATCAAAAATCTGAATAATATTGACCATCCTTCTTATTATGCACTCGGATATCAATAATTCCATGTGTATTAAACCGGATTCACATGTATATAGAAATAAGCCCCATCCACATGCAAACCTTTGTTAATCAGATAGACGTTTTATTGGTAACGGCCACAGACATTGAAAGTAATGAGATTTTAGAAAACATGTTACCGATAGATGGAGCAACAAATTTGATTGTTACATCTGTTGGCAATCACACATACTATATTGGCACATTTGGGCTTTACAATATTGCACTTGTCCAAAGTGGAATGGGAGCAGTGGGACAGAACTCTTCACTTCTAACAAGCATAAGAGCGATTGAGGTGTAAGCTCCCCCATATTCTGCTCAATCAAAAGTTGACAAAAACGTTAACTTTAAATGAGCAATATGAAAAAGACACGGTTCACAGAAACACAAATTGTAAAGGCTATTCAAGAACATGAGAATGGTCGTAAAGCCGAAGATCTCTGTAGAGAATTAGGTGTAAGTACCGCAGCATTTTATAAGTGGCGCCAACGGTATGGCGGGCTTGAAGTGCAGGAGTTAAAGCGGATGAAAGAATTGGAAGAAGAGAACAGCCGGTTGAAACGGATGTATGCCAATCTTAGTCTGGTCCATGAAGCCTTAAAAGATGCTGTTGGAAAAAAGCTCTAACGCCTGACGAAAAGGGAAGCCTGGTTGAATACATGGTAAAGGAGTATCAGATCAGCCAGCGTCAGGCATGCAAAGCGGTAAGCCTCTCCCAAAGTACGGTTCGGTATAAGTCGGTGCCAAGCAAAGACGAAGAGGTAATCAATGCACTACAGTTACTGATTGAAAAGCATCCGTCAATAGGTTTTTGGCAAAGCTATTACCGGATTAGAAGAATGGGACATGTGTGGAATCACAAACGAGTGTACAGGGTTTACACGGAGTTAAAGCTTAATATCCGTCGTAGGTTCAGGAAACGTGTACCAGCTAGAGTAAAACAAGCCTTATTCCAGCCCGACACAATCAATGAGGTATGGAGTGTTGATTTTATGAATGATACTTTGTGGGATGGCAGAAGGTTCAGATTATTAAACATAGTAGATGATTATAACAGAGAGGTGTTACACATTGAAGCAGATACCTCACTTCCAACAATGCGATTAATTAGGTCCTTGGATTATTTAAAAGAGTTCAGGGGGTTGCCCAAAATGATCAGGGTTGATAATGGGCCTGAATTTATCTCTGCTCAGTTATATATATGGTGTAAAGAGCATCAAATCACACTTGTGTTCATACAGCCAGGTAAGCCTATGCAAAATGGTTACGTGGAGCGTTGTAATGGTAATATCCGACGAGAATTGCTAAATGCTTATGTCTTCCAATCATTGACAGAGGTTCGGGAAAAAGCAGAAGAATGGCGAATAGATTACAACTGTTCAAGACCTCATGCTTCGCTTGGCTATGTACCACCAGCTGAATACCTTAAAATCCAAATCCTATAAAAACTGAAAATGGAGAATTTTATACTTTTGAATGTAGCGGATTTTAGGGGAGCTTACACCTAATTGGTTATAGATAGTTATTGTATCATGAAACAAATCATACCATTCTTCTAAGGAAAGCACTTCAATCTGAGAATTCGGGTCTTCCTTTTTATAATTTGTCAAGTGGATATGTCTGTTATTCAGATAATAAGTGGAGTGCGCAATTGCATTTCTTATTTGTGTCCTGTAAGCATTTGTTATTGCTTGGCCAATCACTGGATAATTTTGCTTTAACCGATCGCGTATCTTTTCCCTAATGATAGTTTCCCTTGTTCCTGTGTTTTGTGATTTGTCCCTATTATATCCTTTGATTCGAAAATGCCAATCATAATCAATTCCATTGGCAATATTTGTTATTTGATAAAGCCGCTTAATAAATAAATCCGCCTCCCAGATTTTGAGATAAATAAGCATCTCAACCTGCACACCTCTGGCCTCTTCTTCTTCTAAAGCGTATATTTCCTTGATACGATCCTCCGAAAACTCAAAAGCCTTTAGATAGTCTTTGTAAGATTTTTTTGAACTGTTTTTAATTAGATAATCATCAATAAACCGGTTATGACATCTATCGGAATGCCCTTCGTGCCCAGAGCCTATACTATACAATTTTCCAACTAAATCATCTTCTTGATGAGAAAATCCTTGCATAAATCCCCCATCAACTTCTACCAATAACAAGTCGCCTTCATGGGTTTGCTTTAGGGCCGCGTCTTTAAAAAGTTGAACAAACTCTGGAGTGAGCACTTTTAATTTATCTTCTAATAAGTCTTCGAACAACATATGTTAAAGGGTTGTTTCAATCATTAATAGATTACAGTTGCTCTTCTTCAGCCAGCTCATTTTGTGCAATTGTAGTGAGTTACAGCCGTATAGAGCTAAAATTCTGATACCCTTAAAAATAAAAAATATAGCAGGATTGTACTACCTTATCTATCAGAAAAGTCATACTGGATTTTGCAATAGTTGCATGCCATTATTCAAAAAAATTAAGACCTTAAGTGATGCAAAACAAAACAAAGCCCGTCCCTACTCTTTTTATACTGCTAACAGCGACTCTCGTAGTACTATTCGCTTCCTGCAATGAACCGATATTCATTCACGATATTTCACGCCTTGACACTTGTCTTATTATCAAGAATAACAATACCACGCATTCCGGCGGCTTTGGCCTGGACATAAAGGAAAATTCTATTGACGACAACATACGTGTCATGTCCATCAAGGTGGCACCGGGATACACCGGTGAATTATTCAGCCCCGCTAACAGCTACAGCGACTCACAGGTGGTTTGTATTGAAAGGTTAAATGCCAGGAAAGGATCAATTGCAATTATCCGCCACTAATAGCTGGTGTAGATTTTTTTAAGATGGTTGAACACCCCACTCCACTGTTTTTAACCGATCACCGATCATCTTTAATGTCGATATTATAGCTTGCTCTTCCGGCAGTTCACCAATCACCAGGTCTCTGAAACTCGAATGATAGGCCTGCCTTATCTGCGCCCATGTATTTTCTGTATCATTGAAAATAATTGCCGTAGCCGGATGATTGGCCAACCATTGGTTATTATTCTTAAAACTAGCCACATCATCTTGTCCTACCGTATTGAGCATCTGTTCAAACCCCTTGCTTTTAAAAAATCCCTGGATAGAACCGTCCTGTAACATCAGGTGCAGGTCATAAGTATGCCTGATCTTGTTGGCCAGATCCTCATACGGATGCTCCGTAAAAGAGAAACGTACCAGGCTCATAACCTTCTCACAAAATGTTCGCTCAATTGATAATACCTGGACATCAAAAGGCAACATACCATACTTTTCTGCAAGCGCTGACTGGCTTGTTCTCAACATCATATCACCGATATAACTGCTGACCGGTTTGACCGTATATGGCTCTGACCTCCCAAGCCAGGTAGACTCTAACACGATATATTCCCTTACCTGACCGTAAACACCCTCAAAACCAGATTTGGCATAACCATGTGCAGTTTTGCGGATCATTCCCTTTTTATTGGTGATTCCAGGCAGATCAATTTCAGGCATCACGCTTTCAATTGAAGTTGACACTGCCTTCAGTTTGTTCTTCAACTGGTTGCCATTCTCTCCTTCTCTGCGGATAATCACAATATCAACATCTTCGGAAAATCGCGCTATCAGCTTATGACATTTGGACAAGGCCGTTCCGCCTTTAAAGACGGTATCTCCTGCCACTTCTGAAGCAAAGATGAACTTCAGCGCGAGCGTTACCCAGTAATCCTTCTCTACATAGATCTCAGGTATCTGCATCTGTTGGGCTGTAGCAGCTACTGCTTGCCTGAATAGTTCTTTGTCTTCGTGCAGGTTCATGATTAATAAATATTCCAGTTGTCAGCTGTTGGTAATAGACCCTTTCCGATCCCAAATTGATAAGCAGATAAGGGGTTTAACGTTGCCTTCAGTTCCTTCTGTTGCAAGGGAACCAACTCCATCACTTCCAGTAACGCACCTAAGAATGCCCTTACCCTTGGAGGATATTCTAAAGCGATACAGGCTATCCTATTAAGATCCTGCTTTTTCAGCTCCGCAATTCTTTTCTTCAGGATAATAATCATACTTTCTTTATTCGTGTCAGGTATGGTCTTGAAATCCTTCATCGCATCAAGGGTCTCCAGCAGGTAATAGTTATCATCCGTCACTTCTACATAACTTTTCACAGCCTGTATGCGCAAATTGCCTGCTTTGGCAATGACCCGCTTACCCCTGCTTGCAATACGAATGATCCGCGGCACCTGTGTTGTAAGCCCCATCCTGTTATAAAGTGCTGTACCGGTAATATAGGCAACCCGCTTGTTCCGCTCGAATAAATAGGGCCGCAACAACTGCTCCTCAGCTGGCTGCAATTCACCAAATACGGTTTTCTGCGCCTTATAGAACATGCCGGTCTTCGCACGGCGAAGATTACCTGACATCACCAGCCTCCCGAGAGCCTTTGCGGCGGCGGCATATTCAGTAGTACGTACGCCCAGATCCTGGTAAGTAAATACCCTTCCCTCCGGTAGTCCACCAATGACTTTTGCTATTTTTTCGGCTGTTTTCACTATACAAAGATAATCTTTTATACTTCATTTGTCAAGTATTTTGCGCAATTTACTTGACAAATGAATACCTAAAAAAAGCCCTGACGGGCATTCAAATACGCTTAAAAACTTTAAAAAACAGTTGTTCTCAACGAGTTGTGAACAACCTAAGTTAAAGAAAAAAAAGGACATTTTGGCGCTATAACAAACTGACAGATTTTGCCAATCACCTTTTAGTTGCACCTCAAACTGCACGGTAGTGCAGTTTGAGGTGCAACTAAGCTACCGGAAAATTTTTTAAAAAAATATCGAATACCCTAAAAAACTATCAACAGGATGTGCAAATCCTGCCCAAATTACCCGGTTCAACTTTTATTGATTCCGGGTAGTATTACTACCCCTATCCGCCAAATATTAAACGCATGATGATGCCCCCCCGAAAAGCCATGACAAACAATCACTTACAGTCCCGCCTTAAAAAAAATACTTACATGAATAACCTGCACAACGGATTAAATGCTTCACGTAACGGAATTTTAAAATATTTTAGACGTCCGAACACTTGATACCGGTCTAACTAACTGCCAGCATGCTAACAGAAGATTTTTCATTGCTTTTTGAGACCTCTCCGGCCATACAGTTTATACGCCTACGCAATGCCAAATGGGTCATGCCCTTCCTGTACAAGGTATTCCAGTCGGATAATACCCGCTTCTCTGTCCCTGAGTCGCAACTACTCCAGTGGCTGACCGAAACCCTCCTGAACCAGGAAAACGGACAGGAAGACCTGGAAGAAGCACAGATCCTGCTGGGTGAAACAGAAGAGGTCAAAAGCCGCAAATACCTCCAGAACTGGGTACAGCGCCGCATCCTCCAGGACTTTACCGATGACCACGGCAATACCATGTACCAGCTCAGCAGCTACAGTGTCAAAGTGTTCCAATGGATCCAGTCCCTCCAGCTTAGCAAACACGTCGGCACTGAAAGCCGCTTTAAATTGGTTTTCAATTCCCTGCGTGACATCCTGGAAAACACAGAGGACGATAAGAACAAACGACTGGAAACCCTTAAAAATAAAAGAGCCGAGATCGACAAAGAGATCAAAGCACTGGAACTCGGCATCAACCCCGAAAACTACAGCAACGCACAGATCGAAGAAAGACTTGACCTGTTCACCCGTCATTGTTACGAGCTGATCGGCGATTTCAGGGAAGTGGAAGACAATTTTAAACAGATCCACCGCTCTATTGTAGAACAACATACCAAAGCCGAACTCAACAAGGGCAAGATCCTGGGGTTCGCCTTTGAAGCCTATGATACCTTGCGCAACAGCAACCAGGGCAAAAGCTTTTATGCTTTCTGGGACTTCCTGATCTCCCGCGCCGGCCAGGAAGAATGGCGTGAACTCACCATTCGCCTGCTGGACCTGCTCAGCGACCGCAGCATTGAAGCCGACCAGTATTTCATTGAAAACATCAAATCCCTACTGCTCAGCCAGGGCAAGAACGTGTATGAGTCCAATGATAAAATGGCCGAAAAACTAAGCAAGATCATTACCGAAAAAGAGATTACCCGGCACAGGCGACTGCGTACCCAGATCAACAACATCAAGGAACTGGCCTTTGACCTGATCGATGAGGACAAAATCCCAGCCGGCATAGAGCTGACTGACCGGGCAGATATCCGCCTGCACATGGAGAAAAAACTTAACCTCCAGCAAAAAGATACCCAGGTCGTGCTTAAACAACCCATGGAAAAATCTGAAAAGATCGAGGACATGGAACGCTTCAGCAGGCTCATCAACAAAACACATGTGAACAAAAAAGCGCTTTGGCAAAAAGTAGAAAACCTGCTCAAGCAAAAAGAAACGGCCACCCTGAGTGAAGTTCTGGATGCAACACCCTTGGAACACGGTATCGCGGAAGTGGTCACCTACTACGATTTCCTAAAAGAGAAATCCAAACAGGTGCAGATCATCAAAGGAACCACTGAGATCATTAGCATCAATCCGGACCGTACAAAATTCATTGAGGTGCCCTATTTATTATTTGGAAAACAGACCGTATGATACCCAGCAGAACACTACCCTATGCTTCCATTATCGTAAAGCTGCTCAAAGGCACGATCGAATACCTGGATAAATCCACCTGGCAGGATCTGCTGCAGTACAAAATCGAGATCAATAACTTTCTTCCGCAATTAGGGCTTACCCTGGTACTGAATGAAGACGATGGTTATGCTTTTTTAAAACAAAATATATCGGATGACGACAGCGCGGAAGTAACCTGGTTCCAACGCAGATCCTTCACTTATGAGGAGACTATTATGCTGGTGTTGCTGCGTGAACTGATGGCTGAATTTGAAATAAGTGAATCCTCCGCACGTGAACTCATCAAACGTAGAAGAGAGATCAAAGACCATTCTGAATTGTTCTTTAAAGAGGATGCCAGCCGTGTACGCTTCTTAAAAGAAATTGACCGCCTGATTGACAAAGCAGAAGATAACGGCTTCCTGGAAATGATAGAAGATGCAGACATTAAGGATGAACAAAAGTTCAGGATCAAAAAGATCATCAAGGAAAAAGTGAACATCGAGATATTGGAACAGTTCACAGCACAGCTTTCAGCATATAAAAATGTGGTTCAACCAAAAGAGGACACCATAGATTCTAATTAAGTCAGTGTGAAATAAAATAGGCATGCAATTAGACGTTTTTAATACAGATATACACAAGACCGGCTTCAGGCTGCAATACATGGAAGTATTCAACTGGGGAACATTCGATAACGAAGTACACGCAATCAAACCCATGGGTGAAACCAGCCTGCTTACCGGACTGAACGGAAGCGGTAAGACAACATTTATCGATGCCTTACTCACACTGCTGGTTCCCGAAAAAAAATACCGGTTCTATAACCAGAGCAGCGGTAGTGAAAAAAAAGATGATCGTACAGAAGACAGCTACGTTCGGGGCGGCTACAGTTTCATGAACAGTGAAGCAACTTCCAACACCGTAACTCTGTACCTGCGTGAAAATAAGGACGAGGCCTACAGCATTCTGCTGGTAAACTTTGCCAATGAGATTGACCACCAGGTAACCCTTTTCCAGGTACGTTATTACAATAATGGAGAACTTAAGAAAGTTTACGGACTTGCCCACAAGCCCCTGCATGTAGTAGATGACTTTAAACCATTTGACCTCAACGGCAACTGGAAAAAGCGTATCGACCAGGTCTATAACAGGGGCGCTCGCAAACAAGTGGAATGGTTTGACACTGCCAATAAATATGCACAGCGGATTGTGGATGCACTGGGACTGCAAAGCATCCAGGCGCTTCCCCTGTTCAACCAGATAGTCGGCATCAAAGTACTGGACAACCTGGATGACTTTATCCGCAAGCACATGCTGGAACCACGCAACACCGAAGATCAGTTCCAGGAGCTTAAAAAACATTTATCAACCCTGCTGGAAGCCCAGCTGACCATTGAAAAAACCGAGGCACAAATCCGACTGTTGCAAAACCTGGATGAACATTATCAGAAATTTTCTGTAGCAGACCAAGACCGCCTGAAACACACACAAACACTGGAACTTCTCAAAATATGGAATTCTTTTACAAAAGACCATCTACTCGATCAGGCAATTGCTGATGCGAATCGAAACATAACATCTCTGACACAGAAAATTGAAACAGCAGAGGAAGACCTGATCAAACTCCGGGAAGAAGAGCGAAAGACGATCAACCTGGTAGACAACAATAAAGCCGGTCAAAAGCTGATCGAGTTAGAGAACCAGATTGAATCCACAAAGAAAGAACATTTCCGGGTGGAACAGGTTTTGGAACAGTTCAAACAATGGATGGATACACTTCACATTAAAGAAGAACCAACTGATGAAACAACCTACCTGCGCATTGTGAAGGAAGCTGGAAGGATTCATTTAAAGTTGGTAACGGAACAGCGAATCAACGAAGAAGATGACTTCCAAGCCAAAGAAACCTTGAAAACATCCACTAATGAAAAAAATGACCTGGAGCAGGAAATAGAAATGCTTCACCAATCGAAAACAAATATCCCCTACAATCTCGTCCAGCTGCGCAAAGAACTGTGCAGTGCCCTGAAAATAGATACGGACGAACTCCCCTTTGTTGGCGAACTGGTGCAGGTGCATGCTTCAGAATTATCCTGGCAGCCCGCACTTGAAAAACTGTTGCGATCCTATGCCATGAGGATGTTGATACCGGATAAATATTATAAAAAGGCGACCAGCTATATCAATACCCAGAACCTGCGTAACCGCATCGTATATAATCATGTTACCGATTCCGCATTAATACAGCACGCAGATCAGCATACCATTATTCACAAACTGGAATTTCACCCGGACCACAAATTATCCCATTACGTAGAACAGCTGTTCATCCAACAGTTCAGTTATGTGGCGGTAGATGACGAGAAAACAATGCAACGATACGATAAGGCCATCACGATCAATGGCCTGATCAAAAGCGGTGTCCGTCATGAAAAAGATGATCGACCTAACCAGAATGATCCCAGTAAATATGTGATGGGCTGGAATAGTGAAAAAAAGAAGGAAGCCCTGATCGCAAGACGTATGAAACTGCAGGATTTGATACAGCGATCCAACGAAACGATTAATTCCTGTCAGAATAAATCAAACCGTATCCAGCGACAGTTTATTGCTATTGAAAGGATAAAAGAAATCACCAGCTTTGACCAGATCAATTCCAATGCCATCCAGCAATCCATTCATAAGATCGAAAAGCAGGTCACTGCACTGAGAAAGGATAACAAGCAATTGGATACCCTTAAACAACAACTCACTGATATCGGCAAACAGATAACAGCGACCTCGCTAAACGCTGACGAATTAAAGGAAGAACGCACTAAATGTTCTATGCGAATAGAACAAATGACAGGATCCAAAGAGGAACTCAACTTGCTCTTATCTAAATTAACGGAAGAAGACAAAGACAAACTGCTCACTTTCCAGGCAGAATACTCGTCAATCATCGGCAATGCGACACTGGATACCATCGACGCCATTTACCGTGAATTCAAAACAAAAGTGGAAGGTTTAAAAGAGAACGCAGTTACAGAATGTAACACTCAACGAAACCAGGTTTATCGTAATATCACCCGCATCAAATACCCATCGCCGGAACTTGCTCAAAAATTCCCTACCTGGATTTCAGATGTCCAGCCCTTCTCTGACAGTGCAGAACACGCACAGGAATATATAGAATGGCTGGAGAAACTTTCCACCGAGAACCTTCCAAAGTACAAAAAGGAGTTTGAGAACTTTATTAACGTAACGATCACACATAAGATCGGCGTTCTCAGGGAAGACATGGACAAATGGGAACGGGACATTACCAATACCATCAACAAACTCAACCAGTCGCTGCAGGGCATCAATTTTAACCGGTTGCCGGACACCTATATACAACTTGAAAAACAGCCCGTCAAAGCAGGCACAGACCAGAAAGAATTTCAAAAATTGCTGCTGGACGCCTTACCGCAGGCCGCCAATTGGGCCAACAGTAGTTTTGAGGATAAGTCCCTCCATTTCACGCAAAAGGTAAAGCCCCTGATAGACAAACTGGATCAGAGCGAAGCATACCGCAACAAAGTAATGGACGTGCGCAACTGGTTTGAATTCTGGGCCAATGAATTGTACAAGCATACCGGAGAATCCAAAAAAGCGTACCGTCAGATGGGACAACTATCAGGTGGAGAGAAACCACAATTGACCTATACCATCCTTTGCAGCGCCATCGCTTACCAGTTCGGCATTACCAAAGATGCTAAGAACAACCGCAGCCTTCGCTTTATTGCTGTGGATGAAAGCTTCAGCAACCAGGATGAAGAAAAAGCGACCTACCTGATGGAACTATGCAAGCAACTACATCTCCAGCTACTTGTAGTAACACCAAGTGACAAGATCCAGATCGTACAGGACTTCATTGCACACGTACACCTCGTCCAGAGAGTCAATAACCGACACAGTGTATTATACAATATGACCATTAAGGAACTTCGTGACCAGATGAAACAAGCATAAACGAATATGGAACCATCCTACATGGCACAACTGGAAAAATCTTACAAACGATACCTGGAAGACCTGGTAGCAGGCAAAGATTTTGAGCCCATCGTGCTTCGGGGTGGAAAAGGCAAGCCATCCACAGCGATTGAATTGCACCAACAAGTCGCTCTGTTTCAGAAAAATGAAAAAAGAGATAAGACGCCGGGATGGACCATTGAGTGGCAGGATTGGTTCAGCAAAAAATTGGGTAACCAGTCATGGCCATCTCAAATAACGGTATCAACTGAGGAAGACCTGTTATTCCTAACAGATAAATCAAAGCATGCAGCGGAATTTAAAAAAATACTGAATACGCTTCTTGAATGGACACCAGCCATACAACCATTGCTTCAAAAATATCCAAACCTGGTGCATGAACACAAAGATGATTGGAATACACTGATGGCTGTAACCAGCTACCTGCTGAATAACCAAACATCCGGGCAGTATCTGCGCAGCATCCCGGTTCCGGCTCATACCAAGTTCATGCAGCAGAAAAAAAGCATTTTGCTTTCCCTGTTAAAGACCATTCGTCCGGATATTTATGATGAAAACCATCTGGATCTCGAAATTGCACTAGGCACCAGACGTAAGCCTTACTTATTCACCATGCGTCTCCTGGATCCCGAACTAAGCCAGGTTTGCCTGTCCGGAATAGAATGTTTTGCGCTTCCCGTGGAGGAGATAAAAAACAAACAGTGGCCGGTGAATAGAGTAATCCTCGTAGAAAATGAAACAAACCTCTACCTCTTACCATCCATGCCCTGCACACTTGCCATATTCAGTTCTGGCAAAGCACTGCACCTGCTTCATGAAATTGAACTTTTTACAAACGCAAGCCTTTACTATTGGGGTGACCTGGATGAAGAAGGTTTTGTGATGCTCAATGATGCCCGCACCTATTATCCAAAAATGGCAAGCATTTTCATGGACACCGAAACCATGAACACACATATTCAAGAAATGCACCAACAACCACAACCATACAAAAGCCACCAGCTAAACAATCTTTCATCTGCAGAGAAAACAGCCTATGATCAACTTTATTCTCACAACGGACGCATTGAACAGGAAAGATTGCGACAGGATTATATTATGAAAAAGCTTTTAAGCCTGGGCTGATTACAGCAGTTGCATTTTTAAAGACCATTAATTATATTTATTCAAACAGAACTAACGCAAGATGCCAACAGCACATTGGTACACATTAACACGCCACCTGAAAAAAGCAGGAACAATAAAAAATGGGCTGACCATCCCCTATCTATACGGAGCATACCAGCATTTAGACTACAATATCACGTCAATCGAAGATCTTTTAACTGAAATATTAAATGCTCCAGCCCCCTTTATACCAGTCATAGAAAGATGTGATGTCATAAAATGGGATGTTCTGCAATTAGAAACGGAAAAAGATATCAATAAATACCGTGATGGTCAGACACGTATTTATGACGAAAATGGAAAAAACTTTTTTGTAGTCAGTTACAACACCAATCTGGGTAACACGCTCAAAAAAGTAGCCAATGCACTAAGCGGACTATACCAAAAACAGATCCGTGACCAGGATTTTTCCTGGAACAATGAAATTAAGCGATGGCAAAAACTTTCACCACCCGAGATTGAATCAATCAACCGAATCAGATAGTCATTCATCTATTTTACTACCATGTTCAAATACTACAGAATCCCTAACACCGATATCCTGGAAAAGATCATTGGTGACACCCCAACCATAAAGTTTGCATCAGCCTTTGATCTTAACGATCCGTACGAGTTAAAATTCAACCTGCACATCGATCCGTTTGCAGAGGGTCAGCTGGAATCATTCCTAAAAGTACATCCTGGCAAAACAACAGCAGATTTTGCTGAGTGGCAAGAGCAGGTAAAGGGTAAAGAAGGATACGTCTGGTTTACCGAGCAGGAACAGCGAAATGAAGTTTCCATGGCAATCACGATGACTTCCTTTACGGAAAACAATTCAAACAATCTGATGTGGTCACACTATACAGACAACCATGAAGGCATTTGTGTGGAATATCATCCGGAAATTTTTGATGCGCTTAATTCACACAAGGAATTTATTGCAGAAGGAAAGATCACCTATATAGATGATCCACCTTTAGTTGATATACAGGAAGATTTCGGTTCGCGTCTCAATAAAATGGTATTCCATAAACAGTCCGAATGGAAATACGAAAAAGAACACAGAATTGTTTTATACAGCAAACAAAATGCTGATTTCGTTTCTATTCAAGCATCCCTGATCAAAGCAGTTTACATCGGCTCGCGGGCACCAGAAGCTATAGTCAATAAAACAATTGAGCTTTGCTTAAAAAATAACCTGGGTTGCTTTTTTGGCATTACCCTTGGCAAATCATACACAGTTCAATTTAAACCTTATAAAAAGGACACATTCTATTCCAGGACATTCTGGAAACCAAGGCCTAAAGAAACATCACATATTCCTCAAACGATAGCTAATACTGAATAATCGAACAAACCATACCACCCAATCAGCCCTGTTATCCAGAAGCAGCGCCAATAACGTTACTGCAAATACAGTGAAGGCTCTCCCAGCTGTACCCTTACTTCAGCAAAAAAAAGAAGATGAAGGCTCTGTTCAAAATGAACAGTTGGGAGAAACTGGTCAAAATTCTGCGGCAGATAATGGAAGCACTTCAACGATCCAGCGCTTCAATGCCGCTTCTGCTTCTCATAATAATAATGATTCGCCTTCCAGGTTTCAGCCGACACCTAACCTAACCGGGCTTCCCGACCAGTTGAAAGCAGGGATAGAGCAACAGTCCGGCTTTGCAATGGATGATGTCAGAGTGCATTACAATTCTGATAAACCTGCCCAACTGCAGGCGCATGCTTACGCACAAGGCAGTAATATACATGTCGCACCGGGTCAGGAAAAACACCTTGCCCATGAAGCATGGCATGTGGTACAACAAAAGCAGGGACGTGTCAGACCTACCATACAAATGAAAGGACAGGTTAATATCAATGACGACCAGGGACTGGAAAAGGAAGCCGACGAAATGGGTGCGAAAGCCATGCAGTTGAAAGTAAATCTATCAGATGGCAATAATATAAGTGGGCATTACAGTCAATCTTTTGGTCAGGCTACACAGGGAAAAGAAATGAACGCAGGTAGCATACCCACCAATGGCAATGTTTTTCAATTGACAAGAATGTCAACAGTTGATATAGCTGGTTATAAAGCCAAGATGGCAGGCATGCTCACGTGGGGTCCAAGGATCGGGGAAGAAAGTGGGGCCGGCGAAGTATATAAAGCGGTACTTAAACAGGAAACTTTTGATAATTATCAGCAGGATGAAGCTGGAGATGTCCCTGTCGACGAAGTGGTTGCAGTTAAAGTTGTAAGCACTGCAATAGAAATGAATACGGACGGTGATATCCCATTGGAAATAGAGGCAAGGGACGATATCGAAGCAAAGAACCAGGAAGGCGCAACATCTTACAAAGCAGCCATAACACCAGACACCTTTGAATGTATCACAGTGACAGACCCGGACAAGGGTAATAAAGTTGTGAAATATGTGATCATTATGCGCTTTGAGAAAGAAGGCACGATGTCATCAAAAAAAATCGACAGGGCCGGCAAGTACACACCTGAGTTTGATAAAAAAATGAAGAAATATGCCAATGAAATAAAAGCTGCCCTTGAAGTAGTAAAAGCTGCAGGCTATCATCCGGGGGATATGAAAGCAGACAATACGTTAATCACAGACGTTGACGGTGACACATCCCCAAGACGCGCTATACTGGCAGATTTTGGCAGTTACAGAAAAGCGGCCTACAATAATATCATGGATGATATTACCACTATAATGAACTTTATTTTCGCCAGCAAAGGCAAGCTGGATCCAAAGGAAAAACCAGAAGTGACTACCTGGATGGCAGACAACAAATTATGGGAACCTGTCCAGACTGCAGACGCTTCCACGCAAACCGAAGAAGTTACTGAATAAAATATCCCAAGTGTTCCTCTATTTTTTGTTACCGGCTTTCTCCTGTCTTTTAAACATTTGTTGCGACGCTCCATTCAAGGTTCCGGGCCTTGATTTTTTTACCCATACCATAGAACAGATTTACAGTTTCTAAAAACTGCTCGCCGAATCATTTCTTATCAACCCCTCCATTTCTGCTGTGAGGGGATTGACAAGAAATCCCCATTTGATCTCATTCTAAATTCACTCAAATGGCATTAGGCATTCACTCTTTCTATGTTTTCCCAAAAACACAAAATCTGATCACTAACAGATCCGACTATTTTATCGGCAGTTTTTTAGGGGATGAATTTAACGATGAAGTGTTCTCCTTACAATTAGATAAAATCCACGCTAAACTTCAGGACAGCTATGGCATGCGATATACCTGCTATTGGTCTCCAGGAATTGTGAAGCCATACAAACCGCTATCAGAAGAACAGCGATACCAGCGTGCTATAACCAAAGCCTCCAACATCCATAAGAAAAAATCACTGCAGATCATCCAGGACAATTCTCTTTTCACAGATCAATTTCTCTCTGAAGAAATCTTACGCCACCACCAGCGGGTAGAGGTACTTAAAAAAAGATATAACCAGCCAATCCGGTAAACATCATCGATTCTGACATGAATATTTCTTATCAACCCCTCCATTCGCCTTTGAGAGGGGATTGATAAGAAATCTCCATTTACAATTTTTTAAATAAAAACAAATGTTATGGAATTCACAGGAAGAATCACAGCAGACGCAAAAACAAGCACCGTCAAAGGCGACAAGGAAGTGGTCAACTTTTCAGTAGCGATTAATGACCGTTATCGCCCGAAAGGATCAACAGAAACCAAAGAACTGGTAACCTTCATCAACATCGCCTGGTGGAAAGGCACAGGTATCGCAAAGATCCTGCTGAAAGGAGCCATTGTAACAGTAACCGGCAGGCTTCATGTCAATGCCTACAACGATTTGAACGGCAATGCGCGCGCCAGTATCAATTGCCATGCAAACGAGATCAAACTCGTGCACTCAAAAAAATCAGGAACCACCACAAATCATGAGCCAGCACAGATCACCCAGCCATTGGAAGACCTGCCGTTCTGATTTACCCCACCAAACTTCCACACAACAGTAAAATTTAAAAAATTACATCATGGCACATCAACTCAATTATAACGAATCAACCGGCAAACACAGCTTCCTCTCCGTTAACCAGAAAGCATGGCACGGCCTGGGACAGATCGTTGACCAATACCCTACCAGCGGTGAGGCGCTGCAATTCGCCGGGCTTGATTTCGAAGTTGTCAAGGAAGATATCTATACCACCTCCTTTAACAACGACGGTCAGCCAATGGATTTTACCAAACGTATCAAAACACATTCAGCCACCATCCGCAAGGATACGGGTGCCGTCCTGGGTGTCGTAGGAAAAGATTATGAGATCGTACAGAACAAAGACGCATTCTCCTTCTTTGACGCCATCGTGGGAGGCGGCGAAGGAATTATGTATGAAACCGCCGGAGCCCTGGGACAGGGTGAAAAGATCTTCATCACAGCAAAATTGCCTGGTTATATCCGCGTAGCCAACAATGACCTGGTCGAAAAATACCTGTTCCTCTCTACCTCCCATGATGGCTATGGCAGTATTACCGCAGCATTTACACCAGTCAGGATCGTTTGCGCCAATACACTCAACGCAGCCTTACGCAACCACACCAATGCAATCCGCATCCGTCATACCAACGGTGCCAAAGATCGTCTCGAACAGGCACACCACCTGATGGGTATCAGTAACCAGCTTGCTTCAGAAATAGAAACGATTTTCAACCGCTGGGCTAAAGTCAGGATCACGGATAAACAGTTGCGTAACCTGATCATGGAAGCCTTGATCCCTAACAAGGAGTCACTCAAAGCGCTCAAGGAGGAACGCGAAGATGAATGTTCCACCTACTACAGGAATATGTGCGATACCGCATTTGCCTATGCGATGAGCAACGAAAGCCAGCAGATGGCATCCACAGCAGGTACTCTTTTTGGTGCATACAATGGCGTAACAGGTTATTTCCAGAATGTCCGCAAATACAAAGACCCGTCCGCCAAACTCAAATCACTGATGTATGGCGGTATAGCACAACAAAGAAATCAAACCTCCTTTGATCTGTGTACAGCTTTCGAAAAAGGCATACTGACACTTAATTAATCAAAAAATGGGCAGGCATTGATCCTGCCCATTTCATTACTAAAATATAAAAGAAATGACATGGAAACGAACTTCTTTACCATCATAAATGACCTGAACCTGACCGGCAACCTTAGAATCAACATCATCTTACAGCAAGACAAACAAATGATCGTTACCGTACTATTGGACAGCAGCCATATCAAAGACAAAGCAGCATCGATGATAGTGCCACTCGTACTTCGCGGAGCAAGCTCCGACTTGGACGCGGGCTTCTTTAAGGAGATTAAAGTCCCCTTACATAACACAACTACCCTGCTACAAAACCTGGAAGCTCATGAAAAATCTATTGAAAACGCTCAAAAGAAATCCAGGCAGGAATTGGAGAAACAGGACTCACTGAAAAAAGAAAAAAGCAGCAAACAAAAAAAGTTTGATGAGCAAATGAAAAAGGTGGACGACCTGTATAAACAGAAGAAAATCGGAGAAGCCATTGGTCAGCTTCCAGACATAAAACAATACCCTGAGTTCGAGGCAGAAATACGCAAAAAAAGCCAGGAGCTGCGCAGCCAGCACAACGCTCTGTCACTGTTTGCGGCAGACGAAGAAGCAGATCCTGTTACCGATACTGTTGAAGATAAACAACCATCGCAGGAAGAGATGAACGACCTCGATGAGGAAGAATTTATCGATGACGACCCAACCGATGAAACCGCGCCATTTTAACCCATCTAAAAAATATCAGCATGCTAGTTACCAACCAACTCTCCCGGATATTCCTGTATGATCTCAACGGTGTACAATTGGAACTCTCCGACCCCTCCAAAACAATGACACCGGAATCGGTACTCAACCTATATGCACAAACCTATCCAGAACTCACAACAGCTAAAATTGAAGGCCCGCAAATCCTGAATGATCGGATTGAATACACTTTTCAGGCTATGCTCGGCACAAAAGGATAACCATGAACAAAAAAACAAAGATCAGAATACTCAAACCCTTAAAAGGATCCAAATGCAACCAACATTATCAAATAGGAAAGTTTGCCCAGCAACTGGACAGGCAGCAAGACGCAGCAGACATCAAAAAGACAAAATTCAGAAGCGTGCCGGCAGATCAATTGCCCATGATTTTTTGAGCCAACAATTCTTCCCGATCTCATTCTCCAATCAGTTTAAACAACCTGATTGGCTAAAGATTCAGAAGGACTTTTTTAAGTCTGCGAAACACCTTTCCATGCTCTACAACCTAGCTCCATGCGAGTCTTGTCATTTACCCTATCCAATCAATATTTCGTCAGCTTATAAGTCGCTAAAAGACCAGCTTGGAAAGCAGGCACCGAAACTATACCTCATCATCTCGGAAAATAAAAACGAATCAACACTGGCTACCGTAAAATCAATGGGGATTGATCATAACCTGTTCTTGGTCCCAATTAATGCATTGGATAATTTACACCAGGATCAGCAAAAGGAAAGTTTTGATCTATTGCTGTCGATATTCAGCTACCTGAACCAGAAAGCAGGCATGCCTCTGCAATCAGAAAACGATTATCTGGAAAGCTGCTATGATGCCATTTTTAGTTATGCCACTGACCCTGACAATGAACCTGAAGATGAAATGCAAAATGATCAATGGCCATTCATCAATATGATCAGGAGAAAAACTGCCATTCTTGAAAAAAATATTCAACGGCCGCAGCAATTGCAGGAATTTTCCGTACGAATCAATCGGTTCAAACCCAGAACAGATTGGCAGCATTCATTACTAAGTACTGCACAACAATTCTACGACCTCTACCAGGAGTTTCCTGACCAAAATTTCTTCCAGAATATTGAATCTGCCCACCTACAGGACTATGAAGACGGCGACCGTGCTTATCCCGAAATGTACTTCAGTTTCTTTTGGGATGACAACGATTGGATCTACCAGCAAATAATGGAATATGTAAACTGCGATCTGCAGGAAAAATATGAATTCGAATTGCCTGTTTCCGTTCAATACTTTAACACAAGACAAGCCTGTGAAAAACATCAATTACCCTTCGAGACAAAGCTCATCCAACTAATAGAGCAATTATGCACCACTTTATACCAATATAACTATGAAAAACAACACTGATCATTTCACCTCATTCCACGAACCACAAAAGGCCCTTATCATCTACCGGTCAACTATGGAGAATCCGAATTACTATGTCGAAGCTTTTGACTTTAATACAAACGGAAAAATGATAGATCCCCATCCACTTACAGATAAGGAATGCATACATTTATCTGCTGCACTTCAGTCCTCCAGTGCACTTTCCAATAACTTTCTGCAATGTCGCGGTCTGATCCCCTCCAAATTATTGTACACCAGGCAGGGATCGGAAGGATTTGCCATATGGCACACCCCTGCCATGAAACATTTCCTTGCCTATACAAATGAGCTTGGATTAACCAATGGCAACTACCAGCTACCAGCTATGATCTGGAGAGCATCACGCACAGAACTGGCGGTATTTGCAATGGCAGAAAAGGATATCCCAACCATGAATACACCACTGTACCATGCCCCTTTCTTCAACATTCATGAAAACGGGAATGTCTGTATGGGAACAGTCGATATTGACATCGATAACAATACCTATCTCGAAGACTTTATAAGCCAATGGGAAGAATATTTTTTCAACAGCAAATTCTCACATGTATTAGGTAACAGAAGCCCCGTAAAAGGAAATATTATACAACTCTGGAAGTCCCTGAAAGATGCTCGCAAAAGATTCCCGTCTTCAACACTAATTAAACACAAAGCAACCCTTAAAAACCTGATCAAATGAGAACTAGTAAACCTGCAGTCCATTTTACCGATAACTATCTTTTAAATCCTTCCAATCCGGTTACCATAAACCTGATCGGCGCGGGAGGAACAGGCAGCCAGATGCTTACCGCACTTTCCAGAATCAACCATTCACTCCTCGCACTCGGCCACCCTGGACTCTATCTTCGCTTATTCGATGATGATATTGTCACATCTGCCAACCTGGGAAGACAATTATTTGCAACATCTGAAATTGGCAGTCATAAATCAGCTGCACTGATCTCAAGAGTCAACCGTTTCTTTGGAACCAATTGGAAATCTTACTCTTGCAAATACGATCAACATTTAAACGATGTCGATGAATTAACCGCAAACATGACAATCACCTGTGTTGACACTGCCAAAGGTCGCTTTGAAATCGCTGATATTTTGTCCACTTTACCAACACAAAGCCACGGTCCGAACTGCCCGATCTATTGGATGGATCTGGGCAATTCGCGGCACACCGGCCAGGCACTCTTATCAACCGTTAAAACAGTTCAGCAACCAAAATCAAAATTATTTCTACCTGTGCCGAATCTCCCTGCGATCACAACAGAATTTGCCCACCTCTTAATGAGCGCCGACGACAGCAATCAACCCAGTTGCTCCTTAAGTGAAGCCATCACAAAACAAGACCTCTTTATCAACTCTGCGATTAGCACTTTCGGGGCATCACTCCTATGGAATTTATTCAGGGAGGGCATGATTCATTATCGTGGCTTTTTCATGAATTTAAAGCAATATTCTTCCAATCCCATCGCCATCGTAGCAGCAAAGAATTAAGCAGTTTTCAAAGGATTTTCTTTCTAAAAAATGGCAAACACAGTTGGCTTTTCGAGCCACTTATTGGTCCACAATTACCTATCAAACAAATCGTTGCCTGCTCTAATTTCAGGCATGCCTATATAGCGTTCTACACGCATACTACATTTACACCAGTAACAGAAAGGGATGCTCTTTAAGTAATCCGTAGAAATTGAATTAGGTAGCCGACTTAGCGCCGGCTGCAAGATGTACAAACGTAATACGTTTGGGATCATTAGCCACCCACTCGAAACTCGTGGGTGGAAAATTAAACAATGAATTGCTGCGTGAATAAAAACGAAATGTGATGAAAAAGGAACAGCATAATATCAGGAAACACATCGTGACCTTACGCATGAATGATGAGGAATTCCAAAGTATGGAAAACTTTCGCAAAGCGACTACGGAAAGAACGACCAGTAACTACTTGCGCAAATTGGCTCTTAAAAAGCCTGTCACTAGCCTGACCCGAAATCAATCCATCGATGAGCTCAATCAGGAACTGATCCTGTTAAGAAGAGAAATCAATGCCATCGGTAACAATTTCAACCAGGCCATCCATAAACTTCATACCCTGGAACGCATCCCCGAATTCCGGCAATGGATCGAAACCTACGAACACACCCGGGTCGCGCTAAAAAAGAAAGCTGATCAGGCATTTGAATACATCATTCAAAAAACCGGACAATGGTAGCCCGTATCACCACACCGAAAAGCCTCTCCGAAACACTAAACTACAACGAACACAAAGTGCGACGGGGTGTAGCTTCCTGCATCGCCGAGAAAAATTTCTTAAAACCATTGCAGTCGATGACTTTTTATGATAAGCTGCACTGGTTTGAAAACCGCAACCAACTGAATAATCGGGCAGCTACAAAAACCATACATATATCTCTCAACTTCGCGCCAGGAGAAGTGTTAGATAATTTGAAGCTTTCGAACATCGCATTTGATTACATGCAACGCATTGGTTTTGCAGATCAACCTTTCCTGATCTACAAACATAACGATGCCGGACACCCACATATCCATATCGTTTCAACCACCATTCGCGAAGACGGAACAAGGATCAATACCCACAACCTGGGTCGTAATCAGTCAGAAGAAGCAAGAAAAAAAATTGAAATCAAATATGGCTTGGTGCAGGCAGGTCTACAAGTTCTTCCGGTCAATAAGGGAGTTACAAAAATTGAATATGGCAGATCTGAAACAAAAAGAAGCATCGCAAATATATTAACGCAAGTCATCAACTTGTACAACTACACTTCCCTCCCTGAATTGAATGTTATACTAAAACATTTTGGTGTAATAGCGGATCGTGGAAAGGAAGACAGTTTCACCTTCAGAAACAAAGGGTTATTATATCGTGTACTGGATAAGAATGGGCAGCCACATGGCGTACCCATCAAAGCCAGTACTATTACAGGCAAGCCCACACTCTCTTACCTGGAAAAAAGATTTGAACAAAATAAAACAAATCGGAAAACCTTAAAACTTTTATTACAGCAAACCATTGTAAGGACTCTAGAAAAACATCCAGCATCATTACAGGAATTAATCATTTCACTAAGACATGAGAAGGTTTATTCCATACTTCGCCAGAATACAGAAGGACAGATATACGGTATCACTTTCCTGGATAATAAGAATAAAAGCGTTTTTAATGGCTCTGAACTTGGCAAACCATACAGTATAGGAGGTATCTCAAAAACGCTGAGCAATACACAAGGAAACTATAAGAATCAATCTACCCCTGCTGTCTCAACTGAAATAGCATTACCAAGCATGCTTGACAAACTATTAGAACCAACTACTCAAAATAGTCAAACCCCTTTTACGTTGCGAAAAAAGAGAAAGAAAAAAAACAGGCCAGGCACAAACCCTAAATGATCAGCTATGTCAACAGGCGAAAACGAACAGGCGCTCAGAAAAATCATGGACATGACCCGGCTCGGGTCCATCCTATTGCTGCTACTGCACTTTTATTTCTACTGTTACACCGCATTCAAGGATCTCGGGCTTCGATTCTCCCTCACGGATCACATACTGCGCAACCTGGTCGCTACCGGCTTCTTTAAGGCAGCTTACATCTCCAAAGCCTGGTCGATGGGACTTCTGCTGATTTCTCTGCTGGGAACACGCGGCAAGAAACAACCGGAGTACACAATTAAATCAGTGTTTGTATTGGGCACTTTAGGAATGGTACTTTATTGGATAAGTCATGTGTTGCTCCAATTTGATTCTGACGCTCGTTTTCTGGTAATTAGCTATATCATAATTTGTTCAACAGGCTTCTGCCTTTGTCTTGCTGCAGGCACCCGGATCAGCCGCATACTTCAAATCAGTGTCACCCAGGATGTATTCAACATTATAAACGAAACCTTTCCACAGGAAGAAAAATTACACAGCAATGAGTACTCTGTCAACTTTCGGGCTCAGTATTCATTGAAGTCATCCGTTCGCAGGTCGTGGATCAATATCATCAATCCATTCAGAGGTACACTTGTTACCGGAAGTCCGGGTGCCGGCAAATCCTGGTTCATTATACTGCCACTTATCAGGCAGCAGATCCAAAAAGGATATGCCATGTTCATATACGACTTCAAATACGACGACCTTTCCAAAGCTGCCTATAATTGGTTGCTGCAATACCAAAAATCCTATGACAGCCAACCCAGTTTTTACGCGATCAACTTCGACAACCTGGCTACATCACATCGTTGCAACCCTCTTGACCCGGACGCAATGATTGATATTACAGATGCAACAGAATCAGCACGCAGCATCCTGCTGGGGCTAAACCGCGAATGGATTAAAAAACAAGGTGATTTTTTTGTAGAGTCTCCTATCAATTTTGTTACAGCGATCATCTGGTTCCTGCGCAAGCATGAAGATGGCATGTATTGCACCCTTCCTCATGTTATTGAACTCATGCAGGTGGATTACGACAAATTATTCCCTGTACTGAACACACAACCAGAAATCGAAGTTCTTGTAAATCCTTTTATTTCTGCCTATCAGAATGACGCAATGGAACAATTGGAAGGTCAGATCGCCAGCGCTAAAATCGGCATGGCCAGACTGGCATCTCCCTCTTTGTATTGGGTACTATCAGGTAACGATTTCACATTGGATATCAATAGCCCATCTAACCCTAAAATTGTCTGTATCGGGAACAATCCCGAAAAGCAGACCATATATGGTGCCGTGCTTTCGCTATACGTGTCACGACTGGTCAAAATCGTCAACAAAAAAGGAAGACAGAAATCTTCGCTCGTCTTTGATGAATTTCCTACTATATTCTTCAATAACATGGATTCCCTGATTGCGACTGCACGAAGTAACAAAGTAGCCACCTTATTGGCCATGCAGGATTTCAGCCAGCTGAAAAAAGATTATGGACGTGACCAGGCCGAAGTAATTACCAATATCTGCGGAAATATTATCAGCGGACAAGTTGTTGGCGACACAGCCAAATCACTTTCGGAAAGGTTCGGTAAGATCGTGCAAGAGAAAAGAAGTATGAATGTTAACAGGATGGACACCTCCAGCAGTACTTCCTGGCAATTGGATCAGGCAATCCCTCCCTCCCGGATTGCAACACTTTCTTCCGGTCAATTTGTAGGACTTGTGGCAGACAATCCTGATGATCGCATTAAACTTAAAATGTTCCACGCAGATATCCAGCAGGACACCAATGCCTTGAATCTGGAAATGAAAACATTCAAGGATATACCTCAAGTATATGATATAACAACCCAGGAGATACAGGATAACTATTACCAGATCAAATTTGACATTCAGACAATGGTGGAAAAAGTGATCGCTAAACTTCTACTGCAAAAAAAGCAAAAGATACAATCCACCCTTGGCAACGACCCTTAGGTTGGTAAGGGGTCGTACCAAGGGGGATTTTATTTGAGCATTATCAATAACCATTTATTACCTGGTCTTTTCGATTCGGTCATTATTAATATATCTATGATTTTTATATCGATACATTGTCCGAAAATACATAAGTAACATTACCGCAAGAACAAATAGAATGGAACCTAAAATGATCAACACGCGCAAAATTTTGCTTTTAAGTGTGGGCGGTTTCTCTATGACAGGCTTTCTGGGGCGAGGTGAAACAATTGCTTTTTTTCTTCGATGACGTGCTTTGGACATGGTATCTTTTTTAGGAAACCTTCATTCTTAATAATTTGATAGAATTTAGACATACAAGTGCAACAGCCAATAGATGAACTGCAGCGGCCTCCATAGGGCCTACGATTTTCATAAGCACCAATAATATCCCAACGATGTGCAAAAGCGCAACACATACAATCATATTCTGATAAATGGTATTTATGGAACGCTTGCTAATAGTAATAGCCTTGAAGACCCCTTGCAGCTTATCCTTCATAAGAACGACACCAGCACCCTCCATTGCAGCCTGCATTTCAATAGCACCTATCGAAATACCTACATTTGCATTTTTTAATGCAGCTGCATCATGGAGACTATCTCCAACCATTGCCACAATGGCACCACTTTCCTGCAATTCGTGGATAATACTGACCTTATCGCCGGGCAATAAATTGGCCCTGTGTTCGCTGATCCCGATCTGCCTTGATACAAACCGGGCAGTTTCGGGGTTGTCACCGGTAAGCATGATAACCCGCTCTATTCCAATATCGTTTAATAATTTAATCAATTCAGAAGCACCATCGCGAATGGCATCCGAAACATAAAATATGCCAGCCAGCTTGTAGTTTATGGCTATAAAAATGGCCGTTTCTGTACTATTGACAGTTGCCAGGAATCCGGATACACTCTTATCGTTCATAAACGAACGATTCCCGATTAATACAGCTTGCTCGTCGACTCTGGCAGCAACACCACGTCCTTTTACAACGTAAAAATCAGAAGCCGGTGGATATGCGATGGCACGTTCTCCCGCATACGAAAGGATTGCTTTTGCAATCGGATGATCGCAGCCACTATCTGCAGCAGCTGCCAATCTTATTAATTGTTCTTCGCTGAATTTCGAATCAACGATCTGCAAGCGGCTAACTCTTGGCTTGCCTACCGTTAGCGTACCAGCCTTATCAAACACGAATGTGTCAACCCTCGCAAGCTCTTCCAGGAAATTGCCTCCTTTAAACAATATACCCTCACGTAGCGCACGGGAAATAGCAGCAATTTTGACAACCCCGATCCCCAATCCCAATTGGGCAGGTGAACCAAGTATAAGTAAGGATATCACCAACTGTATATCACGGGTCATCACATAAACAACTCCAACACATATTAAAATTGCTGGCCCTAACCACACTGCAATCCTATCTGTCAGATTTTTTATGGGTAGCTGTTTTGATTCCGCATCGCTTACCAGAGCATGCACCCGGGAAAAAATAGTGTCCGAACCAACTTTTGTCGCTTCAATGTCCAAAGAACCAGCATTCATAAAAGTGCCCGCATACACCTTAGCTCCAGATGTTTTTATTTTACACGCACTATCTCCAGTAATAGCTGCCTCGTTAATGGCTCCGCCTCCTCCGACTATTTCACCATCTACCGGAACTGTCTCACCTGTTTTTAACAATACAATATCGCCAGCCCTCAGGTCAATAATAGAAACCTTTCTTTTCTGCCCCTTGTGCTTAACAACCACAGCCGATGGCAAAGTGTCCTGTAACTTTTCTATAGAAGATCTGGCAAACGTGACACTTATAATAGAAATGTACTCAGCGATCAAAATGAATAAAAGTGCTACGATACCTACCAAGTATTCTTTACAAACAAGAGAAAGGACAACCGCTACCGTAAAAAAAAGGGGCGTTCCAATTTTTCGTTTCCTCACTAGGCCTTTAATCCCAGTTTTGATCAGTGCATATAAACCAAAAGCTACACCCCATAGCAGGATTTCAGGGGATATGATGTGCTCATAATAAACAACACCAAACAGTGCAACTATTATAATTCTTATAAACTCCCACAGAAATTCCATGGGTAATAATTCAGTTGATTTACTCATTATTTAATCATGTTGTGAAATAAGAAGTATCGATTCATAATTGCTTAACCAACTATCGACTCCCTTACAGCATTCCTCATCCTTGAACTGCGTTAACAGACTATGTTGAACAATTCCTTAAGCGATCACTTTAATTACATTCTTGTTCACTCTAAATCAGCATTTCAACCACTGATTAACGTGCAGGATAAATAGTAACGTTACGCGCTCCACCAAAAGGTAATTACCAGGAACAGGACTCCTAAGAATAGAATACAGATAGGATATACCCTTTGGTTATCGGGATATACCAATAAAAAAAATAGTTGAAACAGCACAAAAATTAGCTAGTGGGAGGTCCGCGCAAAGAGAAAGAAAAGAAGAATTCCTGGTTCAGAGGATCTGATATCGACCTAAATGGCCTTTGTTGATAGCTTACCTGCCATTGAGGAAATACCACAGACACAATCGCCAGCTCTGAAAGACCCAACGTATTATCATCAGGAAAGTCCTTACCTGGCAACTCACCTAAAAAAACTAAGGTATTTTGAAAATTGCTGTGCTGAAAGTGCGAAAAGGCATCCTGGAAATCCAGAGAAGAATGATCATGCGAGAAAGATGAAACTTCAGTTGTTTGTTTGGCCAGCTCACTGTCACCCCGATGTGAATGAGGCACAAAATCATGACCCAGTATCACCAGGATAGAAAGAAACAGAATAATATGACGGAATGCTTTCACGTAAAATATCCTAACCTGTTCTGAGTTTTAAAGAAGGTTTAAAGGTAATAGAATTCCTGTCTTTTTAATAGATATTCTTAAAAACCAAATACCCTTTGATGAGCATTATATCATTTGAGGCAGCCAAAAAATCCGACTGAACCAATCCTTCAATTAAGAAAAAGAAATAATAGAAATAGTTCAGTTTTTTTCAGGAAGATTTAAGAAACAGAAAAAATATAATAAATTTATAATATACCATTCTGACTTGCCCATGAGTTACCTTGATTCATTACCAGAAAAAGAACTTGCAAAATATGAGATCGTAAACAATCTCTATAATCTTCTTTCGATTGCCCTACAGCCTGGGGCAAAAAGAAAAATTTCCTATAAGATAATCAGGGAAGAGTTTGATTTGACGCAATCTCATAACACAGAAATATTTTTTCACAATTGCATCTTCCTGGAGAAAGTGATGATAAGAAAAGCCACTTTCGAACATGACCTGGGATTCCATGATTGTTTTTTTGATAAAGATTTTGCTATTGGGAATGAAGTAAATTGCAAGAAGTCATTTGGCGTAATCAACTGTAAGTTCAAGACAACGTTTGTTTCGATTGATGCAGAATACGGAGATTGTTATTTTAAGATCCGGGAATGCAATGACTTTATGATCAAAGGGCTCACTTTCCGCAGTATGATCATGGAATACGAAGGGGTGCATAAACTTAACCAGGTTAGCCTTAGCGATCTGAATGAATTTACAGAAGGTGAAATGCGCTTACAATCATTGGTAGCAGATAATTTTAATCTGACAGGTAGTTCAAAAAAAATGAATTATTATATAGAGAACCTATTTGTCAAAAAACTCAATATCGATGAATATAGGAACGATGGGATTTTACGATTAACGGATATTAATGCACTAAATCCCAATGTCGAAACTGAGTTTATTATTTCAGACAGCTACCTGGGCAGAGCAGAGTTTAATGACATTGACTTTAGTTCCTTTTCACACCTATACATCGGTGATTCCCGTATCATTGATTGCTCCTTTACCAATGTGACCTGGAGCAAATCCATAGGCGCATTTGATTATTTTCAGAAACACATCTCGGATACTGAAACCAAAATAAAGGACATTGAGAAACCAGGGTTTCTACAACTGTTTAAAACAGCACGGCTCAGAACACATAACGATGTCATCTCTTATTATGGCAAACAACGCGAGATCTATCGCCAGCTGAAATATGCCATGGCAAAACAAGGAGATGTTGTCAATGAACAGCATTTCCACGCCCTCGAAATGGAAGCCTATGACAAATCACTGCTTTGGTCAAAAAGCCGTTGGACCAAAATGATCCTGAAACTAAGCAGGTGGACAAGCGATTATGGCCAAAGCGTCATAAAACCAATAATCTGGCTATTTACAGTGCATTTTATTCTCTTTTCCATACTGGTTTATAATAACTACTTCCCCAACCTGCAGTTTTCAACCCAACCCAACTGGCAGGGATTCAAAGACGGGATTAACTATTATTTTGAAACCATCAACCCGTTCCGCAAGACAGAATCAGGACTTTCCTTTGTCGTAATTGACCTGACCATGCGTATCTGGTCATCTTACATGATCTATAATTTCATCAGGGCCAGCAGAAGATTCATAAAGTAAGATATCTTCCAGCTATTTGAGTATGTATTAGGCCAATAGCAGTCCCCGTCTCGCTTTAGAGGGACTGCTATTGGCCCCTTATCATTTTAATAATAGATAATGGAAAAAGTACAAGAATGGACAAAAGCAAGCCAGGTAGAATTAATTTATAAATCAGTTATTCATGCTTCCAAAAGACCAAAAATGAATGGTTCAAAGATGGTCTATGAATTCTTGCTGGAAAATTGGGATATGGGAAAAATTGAATTACAGGAACAGGCTATTGCACTACTATTAAATTATAGCAACAGGGTATTAGGCATTTATCATCTTTCGACCGGAGGAACTACCGGAACAGTTATCGACCCACGATTGCTTTTTACCGCAGCGCTTAAAATAAATGCATCAGCCATAATTTTAGCACACAACCATCCAAGTGGAAATCTAAACCCCAGTGACAGAGATAAATATGTAACAGAAAAAATCAGAAAAGCCGGTGAAGTGCTCGACATTAAAGTATTGGATCACCTCATCATTACTGCGGAAGGCTATACGTCGTTCGCTGAAGAGGGATATCTTTAAAACGGGACAATTTTTATTTATACATCCCCAACGTCAGGAACAAAAGAAGCCAGATACCAAAAAAGGATACGCCAACGTTAAACCAGATCACCTGTTTTTTCAAATACCTCCTGCAGGATAGAATAATGATCAGCAACATATCCTTCTGATCGCTGTGAAGCTCTGCTTCAACGGCATTTTTAAACACCCTGTTTGCATTGAATATAGAAACGCTTAAGGATATCCATCCGCCAATAAATGCTGAATAGATAATCCTGTACTCTTGTACAGTATCTATGTAATCGTTACCAAAAATCACCAGGAACGAAAGTATCACTATACTTAATGACAATATTAGTACTCGTAAGGCCTTAGACTCAGCACTTTTAATATCTTTATAATATTGGAGGCTCATCGTTCTTTTTTTATTTGATTCTTTTTGTGCTAAAAGAAAACAAAGATTTCAACCATTGATCTTAGAATAGCATCAAACAAGTATTCAGGGACAAAAACGAAATCAATTACATTTCATAATAAAACTCACTTACCTTTCTGGGCTGCACATTCTTCTCGCCGATCATCTGAAGAATATTGATCTCAATAGTTTGCGCCAATGCAGTCATCGGCGTATCCACTGGGCCATTCTCAAATGGGTCCTGCATAATAATTGCAGTCTTTTCAATAGCGATAAACATGGCAGGAATCAGAAAACTTAGCAGCATCTCAACAACCAATTGGGAATCATCTAACCCAAAGGGTAAAATGGCCGCAAAGATGTAGATCATCGTATGTAACAGCAAGCTATAGGATTTGGGGAACACAGTATTTTTGATACGCTCGCATTTGCCCATACTATCACAAAGACGTGCAATCGTATCATCAAGCTGCATTTGCCTGAATTCAGAAAGCTGACCAGTTTGAACCAGCTCACTCAGCTGTTTCGCATGAAGATCAAGCAAGGCATTAGGGATATTGATGGATTCGATCCCATTTTGCCTCAGATATTCTTGCACTTTTTCAGAAAATGGAACACGTCTTAATGACTCCCCTAAAGCATAGTTCCAAATGATCTGCCGTTCAGCAAAAGCCCTGGCAATATCCGGTTGGCCTGGCAGAAAAGTAATTACCTCTCTGATGAATGTACGTGAATCATTGACAATTCCACCCCAGACAATCCTTGCTTCCCACCAACGCTCATAAGATTGTGAGGTTCTAAATGCCAGTAACAGGGAAACCGCAGTTCCTAACAATGCTGGAATGGCCAGCGGCAATGAAATTTGTTTAACAGCAGGATGCAGATCGAACAAGCCAATCACAACAGCAAAGGCTAACAGTAAGAGTATTTGAAATTTAATTTGCCGTAAAAAATAAAAAAGGGAAATTCTTCTATTTAAAAGCATATAGCGTCATTAAAATCAAAAATTTATTTACGTATTAATTTAATCTTTATAAGAAACATGTCAAAAAAAACTGATTGTACATTGATAATTAACCTTTTATCATTACCAATTTACACTGTCTGAACTTAAAGGAAATGCGGGTGGTTAGCCCGCATTCTTCCTGATCACCCAAATCGAAATTAAACTGCATCTTCAAATTTTATCCTTTGTATCCTTACAGCGTTAAGGATCGCAACCAATGAAACGCCTACATCAGCAATAACGGCTTCCCACAAGGTTGCAACTCCTCCGGCTCCCAGGATCAGTACAATCGCTTTTACGGTCATTGCCAGAATAATGTTCTGCCAGACGATCTTCCTGGTTATTTTGCCAACTTTGACAGCAACAACCATCCGCATGGGCTGGTCATTCTGAATCACCACATCTGCAGTTTCAATAGTTGCATCACTACCCAATCCTCCCATGGCAATACCAGCATCTGCCAATGCCACTACTGGTGCATCATTAACACCATCACCAGCAAATGCTATGCTCCTGCCCTGATCTTTTAATGCCTGTACTTTTGAAACCTTATCTTCCGGCAGAAGATCGCCATAGGCTTCGTCTATACCGATTTGCTTTGCAACATTATCTACTACAGCCTGCTTATCACCAGAAAGCATCACCGTTTTTATATTCAGCGCATGCATGGCCTTAATGGCAGCTGCAGCATCTTCCTTAATCTCATCCGCTATGGTAATGTAACCGGCATATTTACCATCAACGCCAATTGTAACAATGGTATCTGTAACTTTTTCAATTTCGGCCGGATAGCTGATATTAAATTTCTTAAGTAGTTTCACATTACCCGCCAATAGTTCCTTTCCATCAACTTTACCTTTTAACCCGTGACCGGCTATTTCTTCAACATCCGTGGCCTTGCCTACCTCGCCCTTCTCCTTGGCATAATCTGTGATTGCTTTAGCTACCGGATGTGTTGAATTGGCTTCAATTGCTGCCGCTAGCTTTACCAGTTCATCTTCTGACCTATCTTGCGGTTGAACCTTCTGTACTTTGAATACACCTTTAGTAAGTGTCCCGGTTTTATCCATCACAATCGTATTGACCTTAGTCATGACGTCTAAGAAATTGCCACCCTTAAACAGGATACCTTGTCTGGATGCAAGACCAATTCCACCAAAATAGCCAAGCGGAATAGAAACCACTAGCGCACACGGACAACTGATTACCAGGAATACCAATGCCCGGTAAAGCCAGGTCTGAAAATCATAGTTGTCCACAAAAAAATAAGGAACGAGACAAAGCCCAAGCGCCAACACAAAGACAATAGGTGTGTAAACCTTGGCAAACCTGGAAATAAACAACTGGGTCTGCGATTTACGAGCAGTGGCATCCTGAACCAGTTCAAGAATGCGACTTAATTTACTGTCCTTGAATAATGCTGTCACCTTAATTTCCGAGACACTATTCAGATTGATCATCCCAGCCAATGCGGCTTCACCCTTGTACTTAGTGTCCGGCTTACTTTCCCCAGTTAATGCAGCGGTATTAAATGATGCACTTTCAGATAAAAGTTCACCATCCAATGCAACTTTTTCACCCGGCTTCGCCTGGATCGTTTCACCGATTTCAACCTTTTCGGGTTTCTCCTCCACGGCATTCCCGTTACGAATGACAGTAACCTTATCCGGGCGAACATCCAGCAATGCTTTAATACTTTTTTTGGCATTGGCAACGGCTACATCCTGAAACCATTCACCGATACAATAAAACACCATTACAGCAACACCCTCACTATAAGATCCGATAAAAAAAGCACCAATGGTAGCAACAGACATCAAAAAGAACTCATTGAAAAAATCTGCTCTCTTTGCTTTGCGCCATGCCATATCCAACACGCGCCAACCCGCCAGTACGTATGCAACAAGATTAATAGCAAAATCAACCCATTTGGTAGGTTCATACTGAAATGCATACTTTAAAACCAACATAATTGTCAGGATCCCCAGAGACAATAACAAATCCCAATGCGACTTCCAGCCTGTCCTTTCTTTACCTCCATGATCATGTCCATCGTCACTACTATGCCCTTCATGATCATGCCCATCATCTTCATTATGTTCCTGCCCTTTCGCCCTGGGGATCTCTGACATGTTTTTTACAGCCGCCTGTGGAAGCTCCTCTTTATTCAGATCGTCTTCATTAGTGGAAAAATCTTTTGTCATAGTATAAGTTTTAAAAAATAAAAAACGACAATATCCCAGATAAAATAAGTGTCACACCCGTAATTATCCCAGCATTATGTTCAAGTTTATGCCGGTTAAGTTTCAATAGTTTGTTATAGGCTTGTGTAACAAGCAACGTCATTCCTATTACAGTAGACACGACATACACAACGGCTATTATAAGCACGAGCCATACCGATTGCGTTCCTGCCATCAGGAAATAAGCTTCAATTTCAATACACGGCGAAAAAAACATTGCCAAAAGCAGTATAAACACAATACGCTTCTTAGAATAAACTTTCTGTGGTATGTCTGAAAGCTTAAAGTGACTATGCCTATGATGGCGATAAATAAACACACACCCTAAAATGATAAAGATTACAGGTGCAGCATAATGAGAAAAAGTACTGATCCGCTGAGCCATTGACTTTCCTATCATACCAACAAACAATCCGATCAATACCGTACTAAGGCAATGCGCCAATGCCGCATAAAATGTCACTTTAGTCGTCTTTGCAGTGCTCCAGTAATCTCGTTTAGCAATAGCAATAATTGGAACCCAGTGACTGGGAATTAGGGCGTGAAGAATACTTATCAATAAACTACCTAAAACAATACTGTACATAAATAGAAATAGTTTTCGGTTCAGTCGTCATACAGCAATCAATTATTCATACCTGCCAGAGCATTTATTGTTAAGGCAACTATGATTGTATTAAACAGAAATGACAGCAAACTATGCATCAAAACAAAACGCCGGATTGCGCGGGAATTCACCTGAACATCAGAAACCTGGAATGTCATACCAATAACAAATGAAAAATAGGCAAAGTCCACATAATCTGGCTGCGACTTGGAAGGAAACGTAATTCCACCCACATTACTGCCTGTTGCAAGTGAATTATGATCATGGTACAAATGTGCATAACGAATAGTAAAAATGGTATGCAACAATAGCCATGAAAACAAAACAGGCGAAAGTCTTAAGGCTAGGTAACCAAATTTACCCATGTTTGATTCAGCCTGGTTCGTCAGAAGCAGAACTGCCGCAAACACGCTAACACAGAGGGCGACTAAAACAATGGTAAAAATCATTTTTAGACCTTCATCCTGAACTGCTACAACATCACATAATTCCCTTTCGTTGGTGGCAAAAAACAGCGTCCAGCTAAAAGCCATCATCAGTAAACAAAAAACATCCCAACTAAGGATGATCCTGCACTTATTTTCAATATCAAATGATTTCAAAAGAAAGGAAAATACAAGAGATATTGTCACAGATATCAGCAACTTGGTAAGACCACTCGTATGTTTTAGTATGCTATGTTTGACCTTCTTCATGATTTTGTGAACTTCTCAGTTATTAGGGTTTATGATGTTAAAATAAGCAGACAACTTCCCCTCAATATCTTCTCTACTTTTGACTAACAGCGAGTCATGCGCCCAGTTGCTTTTACCAATTTTCATGTGATAGAAAACCTCGTTTGGCATTAAAAACTTAGAAAGTTCAGGTTGCTTGTTTGACTGGAGTAATGCCTCCAAATGCTGCAATGTATTACCTGCTAACCCAAAGACAGTGACATAAGAATAATTGTCCCCGAATGTGTCTTCGGGTAGGTCGCACAAAGACAGTAAAGATTCTAGTCCAAATAACTGACTTATGCCACCAATGAATTCATGCGCGCTCATGAAACCATGATCCACACCAAGACCGTTCTTATCACTGGAAAGTAGCAAGTACTTCCAATCAGTGGTTATAGATGCCTTTAGAAAAGGCACATCCAACAGCGATGGACTTTTACGAATCAAAATATACTTGTTCAGGTTTTCCGTTAAGAATTCTCCGAGACCTAAAAAAGCATGCAACTTCTGTTTATACAAAATTTCCTGGGCCTTTGACTGGGTTATTTCTTCAGTTTTTGAAAAAGGACTAACGTGGATATAATGAAATATCCCATGAACTACCTGCTTCTTGAATATAATATCCTGCATATCCATTTTTCTAATTTGTTATATCTGAATCGTTTTTCGAAGTTGGTTTTTCAGCAATCCCCTTCTTCCATTTGACATACCAACGCTGATGATGGAGAGACAACAGAAAATACAATGCACAGGCACCGGCAACAGCGATGATAAACATATTCAAACCAACAGCAACCCCCACGGCGCTTGTGCACCAGAGGGTTGCTGCAGTCGTTAAACCATGAGATGTTTTAGACGCATGGTTCTGATAGATTATTCCTGCTCCAAGAAATCCAACCCCAGTTATAATATTGGCGATGATCCTGGAAACAGCTGCCGGATCATTGATAATATGGTTCGCGATTGCAGTAAACAACGTAGCGCCTACACAGACCGCTGCATAAGTACGAATACCTGCATCTGCCCCATGTTTTTCCCTGTCATACCCAATAAATGAACCCAGCAGAAAGGCTACCAGAAGTTTCACAATAATGATAAGCTCAAAAGCCATGTCTATTGTTTTCATTGTATGGATATTTAATTGGTTACAGGTGTGATTTAATGACCTTCCTCTTCTGAATTATTCATTTTTGAAAGCAAATCATACGCTCCCTTTATTACGACCTTGCTTTTGAAATCAAATTTTTCCGGAAGAATTACAGCAGTAAAGCCGTTTTCAGTTACACCGGTACCTACTTCCACTCTGACAAACGAATGATGCTTTTCTCCACTCGTTGCCGTTTTCTTCACATCATTTTCATCCGGGGCTGATTCTAAAAAGATATAATGCTTACCGCCGGAAGGAACTACTGCCTCCTGCGGCAAAGCTGGGGTTGAGGATGTACCTATTTCTACTATTGCATTAATAAACATCCCAGGCAACATATTGGGAGTGAGTGCTTCTATTTTTGCATGAACCTCAACTGTTCGATCTGTATCTATATCCTTTCCAATGAGAAAAACCCTGGCAATACGCTCTACACTATCTCCAGTTGCCCTGAAACGTACCTTTTGACCAATCTTTAAATTAGGCAAATCTTTCTCAAAAACCTTCACGCGGATCATAATGTTCCGGGTATTTGCCATATCAGCCAGAAGCTCATTCGAACCTACAAATTTTCCAACGTTTGAGAAAACATGGGTAATATAACCACTGGTTGGTGCATGGATTTTAGTAACCGAAGTAAAATTACCAGCCTTGACACTTGCCGGGTTGATATTCATAATTCTCAACTTGGCCTTTAATCCTTCAAGCCTAGCATTCATTGAGTTATATTCACTGGTTGCCCTTTGAAGTGATTTGCGGGCTGCAATATTTTCTTTAACCAGGTCTTCCTGGCGTGATAGATCCTGTTGCAGAAATGTAATCTGACTGCTGGTTTCCATATAATCTTGCTGAACCTGCACAAATTCCGGATTTTCAAGCGTCGCAATTTCCTGTCCCTTAGTTACATACTTCCCCTCAATTACATTCGTACTTCTGATTATTCCACCATAAGGCGCGGTTATACTAACGAAATCCTGAGGAGGTACATCAATCGTTCCGGAAGCCTTAATATAGTTACTGAGGTTGGTTGTGCTGACATTGCCAAACTTTACTCCTACAGTCTGAAACTGCTCATCTGTAAACTCCACCAGATCAGGGTTATGTTCTTCCACTTTAGCTTCAGAAGTTTCCTCCTTTTCAGAAGAACAGGCAGTTAAAATAAGCGATAATGCCAGAGGTAATACATAAAATATCTTACGCATTTTAATTAAATTTTATAGTCCTGTAATTAATTCCAGCTCAATAGCTGACTGGTTGTATTGGTTTAATAATTCAATGAACTGACGGCGAACACCATTCCCGTTGTTAAGAGATTGGGACAATTGGTAGTAATCCAATTCTCCTGCCTCAAAAGCACGTTGAGAGCTACGAATAAGCACCTGAGCCTGAGGTAAAGCTGTATTACGGTAATAGTTAAGCTGTATAGCTATCCTTCGCAGTTCAGATAACAATAATGTACCTCTCTGCGAGAGCCCAAAATAAAAAGCTTGTACCTCCGCCTCACGTCTCTGCTGGTTAATTTCAGCAGCACGTATCCGCGCCTTTTGTGGTCGTGAAAAAAGTGGAATACTGATCCCTGCTTCTATTCCCTGAAAACGCCTTCCCGCACCATAATATTTAGGAGAACCGTTAACATCGTATGTTCCAACCAGTGACTGGTTAAAATATCCCACATTAAAATCCGGAAGTAGTTTGCTTTTCTCAACACTAATCTCCTTTCCTGCAACCGCAATCTGGGACCGAAGAGCCAACAGTTCCGGATTGTTGCTTAACATACTTGAATCCAGGGATAGGGATAAAGACTTTTCAACCAAAACAGTATCTGCTATTCCATTGATGCTTGAATCAAAAGTGAAATTACTTAGCTGTTTAATATCCGTCTTGATCTGCTCGTCCAATTGGCTGCTTTGAGCAATGGCTTCCTGCAACTGCGTATTGGCATTGTATTTTTCCAGGATGTTTGTTTCACCGGCTGAGAACCTTGCGTCAGCAGCTTTAAGAACACGTTGATAAAGACTTACCAGTGTATCATTGAGCTTTCTAAGTTCATTTCGATAAATCAATCTGTAGTAAAGGCTCTTAACCTGGTAAGAAACCTGGCTTCGATAAATCCCAACTTGCAAACGACTTGCATCGATCGATGCATCACTGAGCTCAGTTAAACGCTTCATATACACCGGGTTCGGTATATTCTGTGTAGCTGTTATGTTATTGTCATAAGCTACGAGACTGTTGTACTGGCCAAACATCAAAGTAATATTAGTTTTACCGATGTCCTTGGCTGCACCTCGGAGTGCCTGTTGATAATCAACCCCCAGGTTGCCCACTCTTACATTAGGATTGGCGTTTAAAGAAGCATTGATTGCTGATTGCAAATTGATCCGTCCATTTGTTGATGCTGCCGATGTTTGCGCTTGAGCTACTCCAGAACCAACAAGGAAAATGATCAACATCACTGCCGCGGACGTTGCCTTTTTTGTTCTTTTCTTGTTACCAAAGCGTTCAAAAAAAGTATATAAAACTGGCAATACAATTAGTGTAAGCAGGGTTGCTGTTAATAGTCCTCCGATAACTACTGTAGCCAGTGGTTTCTGAACCTCTCCACCAGCACCAGATGACAGTGCCATTGGCAGAAATCCTAAGGATGCCACAGCTGCAGTCATCAATACCGGTCGTAACCGTACCCCTGTACCTTCTATTATGATATCATTTACGTTAGTCAAACCTGATTTTTTTAGTCTGTTAAACTCTGAGATAAGTACAATTCCATTTAGTACAGCAACACCAAACAAGGCAATAAAACCGACCCCGGCGGAAATACTAAATGGCATGCCACGAACAAGCAATGCAAATACACCACCGATCGCAGACATAGGTATAGCCGTAAATATGAGCAGTGAATATTTAAAGGATCCAAATGCAAAATATAAGAGCAGCAGAATCAGGCCCAATGCAACAGGAACAGCAATAGATAAGCGCTTGTTGGCCTCCTCCAGGTTCTTAAATTGACCGCCGTAAGTAATAAAATAACCTGACGGCATTTTTATTTTCTGATCGATCTTAGATTGCATCTCTTCAACCACTGAAGCGATATCCCTACCGCGAACATTAAATCCTACAATAATTCGGCGTTGTGCTTGTTCACGTTGCACTTGATTAGGCCCAAGTACTAAATTAATATCTGCCACTTGTTCAAGCGGCACCTGACTTCCATCGGCTGCAGTAACAAATAATCTCCTTACGTCCTCAATACTTTGGCGCTCAGCCTGCTGAAGTCTTACGACCAGATCAAATCGCTTTTCACCTTCAAATACAGTTCCGGCTTTACCTCCTGCAAAAGCGGCATTAACAACCTGGTTAATATCAGATACGTTAAGGCCAAACTGAGCAATTTTATCTCGATTCAGCTTAATGGAAATTTGAGGCAACCCTCCCACCTGTTCAACATACAAATCTTCTGCACCTTTCACAGTCGGAACAATATTTCCAATCTTCTTAGCCAACTCAGCTAACACCTGCATATCCTCACCAAATATTTTGATACCGACATCCTGACGCACACCAGAAATTAGTTCATTGAAACGTAATTGGATAGGTTGCGAGAATCCAAAACTAACACCGGGTATTTTCTCCAAGGATGTTTTCATTTTCTCAGAAAGTTCTTCACGCGTCTTAGCACTTACCCATTCCTTTTTAGGTTTTAATATTATTGTGATGTCTCCCGCTTCAATAGGCATCGGATCTGTAGGAATCTCGGAAGCTCCAATTTTGCCAATTACCTCTTTTACTTCAGGAAACTCTTTGGTCAATATATTGGATGCTTGAGTAATCTTGTCAATCGTTTGATTAAGAGAACTTCCAGTTAACAACCTTGTTTCTACAGCTAAATCCCCTTCTTCTAATTGAGGCAAAAACTCACCACCTAACTTGGAGAAAACAAAAAAGGAAATGACCATAAGAGAAACAGCGACCAACACAACTATTTTCTTAATACGTAATGCACCCTTGAGGATCGGTGTATAAAACCGATGAATCGCATCCATCATTCGATCTGAAAGATTGCGCTTATGGCTGATTTTTTTACTCAGCAACAGGGAACTCATCATTGGAACATAGGTCAGTGAAAGCAGGAATGCTCCCAAGATTGCAAACGAAACCGTTTGAGCCATAGGGCGGAACATTTTCCCTTCAATTCCCACCAATGCAAGAATCGGCATATAAACAATGAAAATAATTATCTGTCCAAAGGCTGCTGAATTCATCATTTTTTTGGCTGATGTTCCAACTTCATGATCCATTTCAGCTTGATTGATCTTCCCTTCCCTCCTGCTTGCTAGGTGATGCATGGTCGCTTCAACAATAATTACCGCACCATCCACAATGAGGCCAAAATCAATAGCACCAAGACTCATAAGGTTGCCCGAGACACCAAAGAGGTTCATCAATGAAATAGCAAAAAGCATTGCTAAAGGGATCACAGATGCAACAATCAGCCCTGAGCGAATATTTCCGAGAAATACCACCAAAACAAATATTACAATCAAAGCACCCTCAATCAGATTTTTCTTAACGGTGTCAATTGCCCGTCCCACAAATTCACTTCGATCCAGAAATGCTTCAAGCACAACTCCTTCAGGTAATGATTTCTGTATCTGGGTTACTTTTTCTTTCACTCTCTTGACAACATCGCTGGAATTGCTGCCTTTTAACATCATAACGATTCCGCCCACAGCTTCTTTATCATTACGGGTTAATGCTCCATAGCGGTTGGCAGCACCAAAATTTACAGTCGCGATATCACGAATAGTGATAGGGAAACCAGTTGCCGTCTTTTTCACAACAATACGCTCAATATCACCCAAGCTGGTAATCAAACCTTCACTTCTGATAAAGTAGGCATTGGGTTTCTTATCAATATAGGAGCCTCCGGTATTTTGATTATTCTTTTCCAGTGCAGTAAAAATGTCTGCAACAGAAATATTGTAACTCCGGGTCTGATTGATGTTTAAAGCGATTTCATATTGCTTTAGAAAACCACCAAAACTGTTTACTTCAGCAATTCCCGGCGTTCCCAGCAATTGCCTTCTTACATACCAATCCTGTATAGTACGTAAATCACTTGCATTAAATTTATTCTCGTAGCCCTTTTTGGGGTGCAATACGTACTGGTAAATTTCTCCTAATCCCGTTGAGATTGGGGACATTTCAGGCTCACCGGTGCCATCAGGTATTTTACTTCTAGCTTCCGGCAATCTTTCAGCAACTTGTTGACGCGCCCAATATATATCGGCGTCATCATGGAATATAACAGTCACCACGGAAAGACCAAAACGTGAAATTGAACGAACCTCTTGAATTTCCGGGATCAGAGACATGGTTTGTTCAACTGGATATGATATTAGCTGTTCAACCTCCTGAGCTGCCAATGATGGGCTCACCGTAATAATCTGCACCTGGTTATTAGTGATATCAGGTACAGCATCAATTGGGAGTTTGTTCAGAGACATCACTCCCCAAATAATCAAGGCAAAAGTGAAAATGCCAATGACTAATTTATTCTTAATCGAAAAATCAATGATTTTATTTAACATGACCTATTTATGATTTGAAATCATGTGATAGAATTTTAACAACAACCCCGCCGTAGCAAGTAATAAAATGCAAGAGACCAGAAAAATGGTAAAGTATATTATCATCCTCATTCCTGCTGGTTTAACAGGATCCTTAATCTCATTGTTGATTTTACGCTTGCGGTTAGGCGGCTTTGAGGTAGCCATAACCACAATGTTTGGATAGTAATAAAAGATAATTTGCTGTGCAATGGGCACAGTAATCCTAAGGAATTATCCTAATAATTGGGGAGGTTGCCAGATAGGCAAAGAAATGGCGGAAATAGAGCCAGGTAAATAATAAGGAGCATTATTACCGTAAAAAGCAGGACGAGCTTCAACTGCTAAAAAATTCGTTTTGATTGAAACACTAGCACAACATCCACAATGACAAAATGGAGGACATAAATCATCATCTGATTTGTTGTCCTTATGCTTGGATGCCGAAACTTGTTCAGATTTAGCCTTATTTGTTTTCACAGTCATACCAGTATCAGCACATGGTAATATACTGAGTAGTAAAACAAGAAAGGCAAGTATGAACGCTATACTTCGCATCAGATGCAAAAATAGTATGTTTATTTTACCATCAATGACAAAAAATCACAATGTGGTTGCATTTAACCTAAATTGAATCTTCAGGTTTTGTTAAAAGCAACAGTTTTTCAAGACGATCCTGAATTTCGGCAGGCAGGTCAGCGTCAAATCTTAAATAGAGAGTATGGTTACTTTGATCAACCATTAAATTATATGTATCCGTGAAATCCTTTAATAAGAAAAGTGAATCATAATTTACTTGTAATGCCTTTGCCTCCTCTGCAAAAGATGCCCGCCATTTATCAAGCTTTATTCCATCCATAGGTATTCGTTTGGGGAATTAATATAAAAATCATACCCAATGATCATTTCTGTAGTCGACCAATTTACAATGAATTTCATTAGACTTTTGAAACATCAACCTCAATTATACCAATGCCCTTTCTTTCCTTCCCTTTTAAATAGTCTATTATCTCTGACCTGAGAAAATAAACTCTACCCTGTTGCTTATGACAGGGCAATCCTAAATTCATCCAAGTATGCAGGGTTACAATTGATACACGAAACATAGCAGCCACTTCTTTTCTGGTAAGAAGAGCTTCTTCAGGTTCTGAGCTTACCATATTACCCTTTACATTATGATTTCCCAAAGCTTCATCAACGGCTTCCTTAATCCAGCGCTTAAAATCTTCCTCAGTAGGAATAAATAATGTGTTCATATAAAATTGATTTTAAAAAGCAAATTGTACAGATGACAATAACTGATTTACTAATAATACGTAGTTAGTGGGCAGTAAAAACTCACCTTAATTTGTAATCTTCATAATAAATCAAAGGAGGCAAAAAGTGAGACAAGGTAGACTTTGAGAGAAAATATTTGATAAGAAATGCGCAACCCAAGCAAGGATTAAATTGGGACAGTAATTTAATCTTTCTGGCAATTCTTATATAACTGGCTATTTCACAGATCACAATAGACACGATCACGCCTGAATACAAACATATTTTCCTATTCATAACCTCACATTAATCATTACGCACAAATTCCGATTACGATTTTACAAAATTTACAAGGTTGCTACAACAATAGCAACCTTGTAAATCTGTTAATTTTTTCATTCAGAATTATGATCCCTTTTAAATGACATCATTTTTTCTGCGAACTCCCTCACTACGGGCTTTTCAAAACTGCCAAGATAATTTTCTGTGGTTTTAATATTCAAATGCCCTAAAGATTCTTGTATTAGCTCCTTGGAGGCTCCATTATGAAGCATATGGGTAGAAAAAGAATGCCTCGCAACCACAGTTGTACTTTTCTTATTATAGCCAAGATTAGAAAATATATCCTTCATCCAATAATTGGTTGCTTTAACAAAATACTGGATAGCAGTCATTTGTTCTAATGAATTCATCCCATCCTTTAAAACGGGAAAAATATATGTCTCATTTGAAATCTTTCTATTACCCCAGCGATTAATAATATTAGAAATCTCTTCTGTTATAAAAACTGAAACTGGTTTTGATTGTTCCTTCGCTGTTGTTTCAATCTTTGACCTGTCAAAAACAAGAAAGCCATCATCTATATTTTTGTATTTAAGCAATGCCATATCTTTTGGGTTCATTCCATTCCCAAAATAGAGAAACAACCAAGTGTCCCTTGCAAACCATTCTCTTTCTGAAACCGGATTATAATAATAGATCCCAGCTAAAAGGGATTTATCCAATGCTTTTTTAACGTTTCGTCCGGAGGGAATGATATACTTATTTCGACCAAATGGATAGTCTTTTTTGGAAAAAATACCATTATCGATAGCATTGTTAAATATTTTTCGCAAGGTTCTTAAGTACATCCCTATTGTAGTCCGACTCAGTTGCTTATTACGCATCCATGCATCATATTCCTTTAAATATTGCTTAGTGATGGAAGCCAACCGAAGATTTCCCTTAAAACTAAATAGCGAATAATAAGCAGTCTGATACAGATCTGCTGTTTTCGGGCTTTGTGCTTGAAGTAATTCAGAAACGTAAGTAACATAACCGCCAAGCAAGTTGTCCTTTTTTGCACCATCTTCTTTCAATATGCGGAATTTTTTCTCGAAAGGCTGAAAATCAAAGTGTTGTGGGAGTTGAGCAGGAGTAGATTTTTTGGCACTCCGATATATCAATAGAGAGTTCCGGGAAACAAAATTCATCTCGAAAATCTCAAAGCTAAATTCTCCTAATTCCCTAATGTACTCGTCTAAATCCATTTCCAGCTTATGAATTTTGTCACGAACTTCTTTTAGTTCATTACGAAGATTGGAAGCACTTAGCTTCGAATAATCCGCTTTACTGAGACTAATTTTTGTTGTGTAAGAAAGTGCCCTTCTTTGAAAAGTTACCCAAAGTTTAACTGGGTAGGTCTGATCGAGCTTAATTTTTCGCTCATCTAGACGAATTACATAAGTGACTGACATGATTAACCATTTTAAATTTTCACAAAATCAACCCCACACAACCCTTTCATATGCAAACCAATTGCAAACGATAAGGATGGTAAATCAGTAATACTGCTTAAATAAATAATCAAAAATAATCTCTATAAAAATGATTATCAACTCTTTATAGTTAAAGTAATTATATGTATGGTAAAGCTTTACAAACCTACAAGGCTTTCTTACAAGCAGAGGGTCCGCGGTTCGAACCCGTGTGCTCCCACAGAGAAAGCCTTAGCAGAAATGCTGAGGCTTTTTGTTTTAAGCCTTTCGCAAAGATTTATCGTACCCAGGATCGGAGGATCATGGATCAAGCGCAAAACTTGGGGGATATTGTGTTCAGGCATACAATTTAGTAATTCGATAAAGGAAGAAAAGTTTGTATTTTTCTTTTCCCTGATAGGCTTGGGTTTCATCGGCTCATCACCCAACTGAGCCGTTGGTGAGCCATGGACATTCATTTTTAATACAGCAGCCAAACAGTGGGGAGCATTCTCCTATGCCCAGGATCAGGATGCATTGCGCGTTCCGGCAAAGGCGGGGAAAACAGCAGCATCTGTTGAAAGACTCACCTATACCATCAGCAAAGCCGGAGAAGTGACGTTGTCATGGGGAGATGAAGGTTGCGGTTACTGTGCAGTAGTAATCTGATATCACAAAAAATGTTAGCCGCAGTAAGATAAACTTGCTGCGGCTTTTATATTGAAGCGGGAAACCAGAAGTAGATACTGAGACATGCTGATAACATTTCCGCGCTTCTGCTGAAACAGATGGTTCGCCGGCTTAACCTTTTGAGGTGCGTTCTTAAATTTAGATTACATCTTTCTATGTGATTGATGTTGTATGCATTACTGATATGCATGTGCCGGGGTATCAGTGCACGGTAAATGTTCAGGTTATCGGTTTTTATTTTTTCGACCTGTGCCGACAAAAGCGAATATACGAGAATGCTTAAGGACTGTTTTGTTCTACGACCAATTATAAAGTCCAGTGGTGTTTTGGTTCTGCTGCAGATCGCATATGCGATCCAGCACATGTTTTCTTTTTTGCCGATATAAGTTCTTATCTCATCCAGCTCGACTTCCTTACAATCTGGCGAAACGGATGGTTTTACCAGATTGCCGGCGATATATTTCAATTTACGGATCACTGTTCCGGCCCCTATTTTCAGTATCCTGGCCATGCCTCTTATACCAACGCTTTCGCAAACCAGTTTGGGTAGCAATTCCATTGTGATAGATGTACAGGCAAAATATTTGTATGTTAACTGTTGGTATTTTTTGCAATCTCTGCACTGATATTTCTGAACACCATTATTTTGCTTCCCGGCTTTCCGGCAGGTTGCATTACAAAATTTACAGTTCATCGGATCAGATAATTGAGAACATGAATAGTTGAAATTGCCTTTTGCAATAATAGTCCTGTGTTATAGAAGGAATATTATTGTTTTTTTTCATTAAAAAAGGAGCACGAGGCTTCTTTAAAATCGAGCATTTACAGACTTGTTATTAAAATCAGATAATTGGGAACATTACCCAATTCTCACATCGCATTTTACCCTCATTTTTTGCTTTATTCACTTCTTTTGCGGCTTTCTTACCTGCTTTTGTCATTGGCAGACTCGGCCTTTCTTTTTCACTAAGCTTATTAGCTCGCTCTTGAGCTTTTTCCAGATCAGACGATGATTTATTTTCGGTTTTCGCTTGACTATTAGCCTTATCTACTTCCCTTTTAACATCTAAAGGTACGGCTGATCGTGCAACCAATGTCGCATCCTTTAAAACCGTAGGGATTGCAACCGCTGCTGGAGCTGCCTGTCCTGAAACCCACTCGATTATTTTAGCATAAAGCATTATAGCTCGATAAGCACCCCATATAGGATTTTTCCCATCTGGATCACTATGTAAAACAGGATTATTAAATCCAAAATGATACGGAGTATGTGTTTCCTGATCTTCCTCATCAGCCAATGGATCGATCTGCATAAATCTTCCTATCTGCTGGTCATATGTTCGAGCATTAAAATCGTACATTTCTAACCCTGAACCATCAGAGAACTCACCGCTTTCCAATTTATTACCATTATACTTAAACCTATTCTCCAACTTCCCGCTCGCCTTACTACTAATCCCCGCCATCGTTAACCCAAAAGGATAGTAATGCGTTTCTTCCAATAGTGGCCCGTGGTTATGGATCAGCTGTAAGTTATCAAAGAACACATCCACATCACTCTCATTACTCGCGTACACATAAAGATAACCGTTTTTTGTAATGTCTACGTTTTTAGCATGAGACTTCAGATCATCTGTGCTGCTGCTGATTGCATCAAAGCCGCTGCTGGCACTGACAGGCTTAAATTGTTCATCGAATAATATCCAGTTCAGATATGCTTTCGGGGCAGTTCCTGTTGCAGGCGCATTGTTTAACCAATTGCTTACACCGTTGGTGATACTGGTTGATCCTGTCAGTGAACCGGCTGTTACTTTGTTGGCACCGGTGATCAAAGGGGTTCCTGCTAACAATGTCAACAGGTCTGTTGCAGCTAACGTATAGCTATTCGTAGGGCTGCTGCCATTGGTATGCCAGAAGCTCTTGCCATAGATCATGACATTATCGCCACTCATAACCTTCACAGTAATACCAAGACCGGTTTTGTCTCCACTATTACCATTTAGCTTGTACATCTTCTGGCTCGTTGCAGTCGGCGTACTCGTCGGATTCGGGTTTACCGGCGGATTACCATTATTGTTCTGATAGGCAGGTAAGCCGGCAGGGTTGTCTACTATAGCACCGGTATTGATCGCATAGTAATTGCCTTCAGTTGTGGTGGCAAAACCTGCATTTCATTTCACCAGATAATTTGATACACGAAGTACAAGGAGGTACTTATCATGATTGAATTTTGTTTCAAGATCATTCATTTTTCACAAAAAACAGGCATAAAAAAAGAGCCCGAAGGCTCTTTGAATTCAATATAATAAGGCATATGAGAAAAACCAGATAATTTGATACACGACCAAATCATAGATATTCGGAAGCCAAAAGTTCTTTAACTATAAATAAGTCTGCTAATTTATTCGAATTCTGGTCAAAATATTGAGCGGTATTACTGCCTGTAATTTTATACAAAATTTCTTTTGGCAATTTTAAATGCCACCAACTGCCAGTAATTAACTTTATTGACACTAAGTAATCCTTCGATCCAAGTTTTTCGCGATGGTTTTTTATTGATGACTTTTTAAATGTAACTGCTGATTCATAGACTGGTCTCAATTGCTCCTTTATTTTAATCTCGTTTGGATTAACTAAATCATCTAAGTATAAAAAACTTTTATCAATAAATGCCGTATCATTTATCTTTTTTACATCAAGCTTTTTCTTCACCCTTAAAAGAACATCACTTTTAGACAATTGTACTGGAGAAGATATTTGGAATGTCTTATTCCCAGGATATGCAAATGTTTTATCCTTAAAAATCTTTTTTTCTGAAACCGAAACTAAATATACAAACCTATTAACTGTATCAATCGTAATATGTTCTTGTGCCCTTACATAAAATGACAGCAAGATTATAGATAAAGTGATAATTGATTTTTTCATAATTATTGCTCTTCTGGATATTTTAAATATTTTCTGCCTTTTGTACTTGCATTAGCTCTATCTACGATGGTAGCTGGCAATTTTTTATCGAAATTTTTAGAGTCACTGTTTACATCCCATTTTTCAATACATCCAGCACCTCCAAGGCAACCAGGCCTCATAAATGCAATAAATACTGCCTCAGCTGACATTGGGCTTGGATCGGAGTGCTCTGCCCCTAAATTATGACCAATCTCATGCATAAACACATATTTGGAAAGATTTTTAGCACTATAATTATGCTTTTTAGATACAAATGATACCACATTTCCATACAAATTGACATTTTTGCCATTATCTTCTCCTAATGTGCTCTTTTCCTCTCCTATTTCACCTTCAGAGACTGTAACCTTATTTCCATATCTGGACTTATATCCATCTTTGTTAAAAAATCTTGTTTCTTCAATTGCGTCGTCTATTTGTTCGTCAGTATCAAACCCCTTTACATTTATTTTGAATTTAATTACCGTATAGGTACCATTTTTCGAATCCCCACTTGTACCGGATGAATTATTGTACTCATCAGCTGCAGCTTGAAGTCCTTCAACCTGTTCTTGAGTTAATGAATTCTTATTATAGTAATAATCTGCTTCAATAAGAATTTCATTGGGGTTTTCTTTGGTTCCCTTTCCTTGCTTGTGTGTAATTCTACCATCTTTTCCATCAGGATCTACATAAACTATGGAATTGTTAAAAGCATAGTTGTAAGGAGTCCAATTTACATAGCTAGTTGCATGTGGGTCTATGCTATGCCATCTCCCAATTTGAGGATCCATCATCCTCGCCCCATAATCATACAACTCTAATCCATTACCATCACTAAACTCCTTCTCCTGTAATTCCTTGCCGTTGTACCTGTATTTATTATCAAACTTCCCAGCCGCTTTAGAGGAAATTCCCGCCATCGTTAAACCAAATGGATAATAATGTGTCTCCTCCAACAATGGTCCGTGATTATGGATCAGCTGGAGATTATCAAAAAACACATCAACATCACTCTCATTACTCGCATACACATAAAGATAACCGTTTTTAGTAATGTTTACATTATGCGCATGAGACTTGAGATCATCCGTACTGCTGCTGACCGCATCAAAACCACTACTATTGGCTACCGGCTTAAACTGTTCATCGAATAGTATCCAGTTGATGTAGGCTTTAGGTGCTGTACCGGTTGCCGGTGCATTACTCATCCAGTCGCTTACACCATTAGTGATGCTCGTTGATCCGGTCAGTGAGCCAGCTGTTACTTTATTGGCACCCGTGATTACAGGCGTTCCAGCCAGCAAGGTTAACAAATCTGTTGCAGCCAGGTTATAACTATTTGTTGGATTACTGCCAATGGTGCGCCAGAAGCTTTTGCCATAGATCATAACATTATCACCACTCATTACCTTCACTGTAATACCAAGACCTGATTTATCACCACTATGACCGTTCAGTTTATACATCTTCAGACTGTTGGCCGTTGGCGAACTAGCCGGGTTGGGATTTGTCGGAGGATTACCATTGTTGTTCTGGTAAACAGGCAATCCGACAGGATTATCTGCAATCAGGCCGGTATTAATAGCATAATAATTTCCTTCTGTGGCAGTTGCCCCATATTCGAACGTTGCAGCAGGATAAGTATCCTGCTGCTGTTCTTCGGTGAGCACCATCCGGGTATTACCTAAATAATCTTTTACAAAATAATCGTACACAAATGCTCCATTCACTTTGCGTATCCTGCCCTCTTCATGACTTAAGAACTGCAACGTGTCATTGCGGTATACATAGGCTCCCAGATAGGCTGTTTTGGTGGTAATGGAAGATGGTGCTGTTTCTACGGTCTGCTTTTCCAGCTTATTGCCCAGGGCATCATAAATATAACGGATCGTTCCCTTACCGGTTACCGTTACCTCATAAGGCAGGTTCAGGTGATTGTACACGATGCTGCTGATATCCTTGTTCTTATCCTGGCTCAGGTTACCGTTATCATCGTATGCATAGTCCGTCTTCATTTGTGCATCCGTTGCTGCTGCATTGGCACTGGTGGCACTGGTACGGAAGTCACCCAGCTTTGTATTCGGATCATTGGAGGCGTCAAATACACTTTTGAGCTTGTTGCTGTTACTAAAATAATCATAACTCAGTTTATCGATCTGTCCGCTTACAGTTCCCTTCCAGCCGTTCTGTGTCATGGCCAGGATATTGCCGTTGGCATCGTAGGCTGAGTCCGCATGTATACCATCCCCCATTTTCATGCTGAAGTTAAGACCCGCTGTCTGATCCCAGTTACTGCTGGTATATTGATTGAAGTCGCCGTATAACAGCCTGTTGGCATTATCGTAACCATAGCCATAACTGCGGCGTTCGCCATCACCCGCGCTGCGCCACTGCATTCCGGCGATATTACCGTTGTACTGGTTATGATCATAACCATAATCGTAGTTCAGCTCCATACCGAACCAGCGGTTACCTGTACCCTGGCTGTAAGCATTGTTCACTCCCTTTAACCAGCCGCGGATATTGTAGCTGTAATCCTGCAACTCGAGTTCTGTGGTATTGCCCGCGCCTTTCTGACCTAATTTCTTTTCTTTCAGCTGGCCCAGCTCATCATAACTGTTGCGTGCCAGGTAACGGGTTGTATTCGCATCATCATTCAGTGTGCGCTTTATTTCCAGTACACGGCCATTACGGTCGTACAGCATATTGGTCTTGCTGCGTACCTGTTCGCTGGCTGCAGGGTTATTGTGCAGCTGGTAAGTGGTGAGTACTTTGCCGCTGAAGTCGTAGCGCATGGTGGTGATGTCCAGTCCCCCTTTGTAATTGTCCGATTGGGTCTGTACCATCCTGCCTTTTTCATCATAGTAACTCACCGTTTCCAGCCAGCCGCCGGATGACAGGTTATCAGGATCGGCGAGGATCCTTACCCGGCTGCCTGTTGGCATACCAAGGGTCTGCAGGCTGGCAGCCGATGGCAGGCTTTCTGCATAAGCGTTACCGCCATCATCCAGCTTGCCGTTATCCGTTGTACTGTAGCTCTTTGAAGTGAAGCTGTAATCATCGTAAAAATTCATCGTCAGCGCTGTATAACTCACACCCGACGGCAAGGGATTGTAGGTAAACGGAAGACTCACCGAACTCAGTGCGCCGCCGAAGCTGATGGTTAAGGTAGTGGGTACTGCGGCCAGGAACTGGCGGTCGGTCACTGCCTGTAAGGAATCGCGCTCCTTGTTGATGACTGTAATACCTGTAGATACCACGCGGTTCTGGTCATCATACAGTGTAACAAGCCAGCGGTTGCCGCCATCGCGCAGTTTTGTGTCCTGGCTGTACACCAGGCGGTCGCGCTTATCGTACACCAGGTAGGTCCAGCCGGCTCCCGGGATCCTTTTGCCGGTCAGGCGCTGGCGGCCGTCGTAGTTGTAAATAAAACTCAGATCGGATGTGCGGGCAGCAGACAGAGATAGTGCACCACTTAAATACAGTTCCACTGCTTTGGGTGGAAGTACATACTTCAGCATCCCGAATATGTCATAGATATAATGTGTAGTCAGCCAGCCGCTGAAGCCTGCACCCGGCGTATCCCACAGCTGGACTTTTTTCAGCACAACATGACCTTCGGCATCTTTGTATTCGATCACAGCTTTGCCATGTTCATCCGTGGTTTGTGTTTTGTAAATATCGCCGGTAGGGAAAGACTCGATCCTGTAAAGACTATCTGCTGCGCCGGCCTTGCCCAGGCTTACCGATACGCCACGGTCACTGCCGGCCCAGCTGTTACCAGCCGCAAGTGTTTTTTCAACCCGTGCGAGCGGCGATGCTTCATAACGCGTCTCTGCGTAATACACGGACTCACCCGGGTATTGTGTGGCTAAGAACGAGGCCTGTGCCGCGAAAGGATCTGTTTTAAAAGATCCGTCCGATCCTGATGATACATACGGCAGATACTGGTAACGCTCCTGGCCCAGGTTATCGTACACAACGGGGTTAACGATATCCTTAAGCAAAGGACTACCCTGCCTGATCACCGTTTGCAGCGGGCGGCCAAGGCCATCGGCATATTGGGTCTGTTGTTTTACACTGTCCGATCCCGCTTTGCGGAATTTGGCCACATCGCTCACCGGCGCTGTTGCATCCAGTGTGCGTACATAGTTAACACGCAGCGCTGCATCATAAGATCCGGGAGCTGTTACAGGTGTTACTGTGGGTAATACACTGCCGCTGTTGGGTTTGTTGCTCTGGGCATGCAATAAGGTGCCAAGCAGTAGCATGGCTAGTCCGCATAGTCCCCTTCGGGAGACTATGCGGAGACAGGAGTTTCCCCTTCGGGAGACTATGCGGAGACTGGAGTGTCCCCGTTGGAAGGCTATGCGGAGACTGGAGTGTCCCCATTGGAAGGCTATACGGTGGCTGGAACGGGAGAAGGTTTGTTGAGTAAACATATCTTAAACGGGCTATACGTTATTGAATCGGCTTCTGGATCTTCATGGTGGCATTGCGCTGTTGCATATTCTGCTCCCGGCGCTGTTTTTCGATCAGCAGGTACTGCTCCCACTGGGTCTTAGACAACAGCTGCTGCAGACCATTACGGTAAGCTTGCTGGTTCTGTTCCAGCTGCTGGCGGCGACTGGCTGCATCCGTGGTTGTGATGCTTTTCATTTTCCCTTCGTACTGTTTTGTCAACTGTTGGATATCCTCCACCTGCTTATCGGTCAGCGAAAGTTTTTCCTGCATTACCTTCATTGCCTGTGCACGTTGTGCTTCAAGGTTGGCAGGCGGTTGCAGCTGTGCATGAACATTGACTCCTGCTATCAGCAGTGAGCAAATCAATAATGTGCGCAGTATATTTTTATTTTTCATCTTCTTCTGTTTTTTGTAGCTTTTAATACACGATATAATAACCATCTCCCGTCAGTAGCCAGTAATCAACAGGGCAAGACCAGGCTGGTGAAACCAGCAGCGCCATTCTCTGCAAATACATATATTCTCCATCGCCTTCTATTTGCTCAGTGGTAGAATTGCAATTCTCTGAAATTTCGTAATTGATGGTTAAGCCATTTCCATAGGCAGGGATCGTCATAGCACTGTTGTGATAGAAACTGAGCTTAACATCCGCATATACATAGCCATCAAACGTTTCGAACATGTTCTCATAACTGAGCTGCACATATACGATCAATGGGCATGCTGTAAGATTCTGGCCAATATTCACCCAACGGATGCCGAGGTTGGTGACCGGGTTCTGGTCCGTTTGTTTCTGAAGCTGGTAGCCGGTATTTTCCACACCGGTCACCTTTTCACAAACCGGGCTTCCCTGGTTCACCCAGTCCGGCACTACCGGGCAGGCTGCATTATTGGTGCCATTACTTAACCAGCGGGTACCTAAGCCACTGTATGGGTTATGATCTGATTGCTCACGTTCCTGTTCGCCGGTATTATAACCACTGCTGGTTACACAACGAACAATGCCTGTATTGTTCCAGTCGGGCGTAATGGGACATGCACTTGTATTCGTGCCATTGCTCACCCAGCGCGTTCCTTGTGCACTGTATGGATTGGCATCATACTGTTCTGCTTCCTGGCCGCCGGTATTATAGCCACTGCCGGTTACACAACGATAATTACCAGTAGTGACCCAGTTAGGCGTTACCGGGCAGGCGCTTGTATTGGTGCCATTGCTTACCCAACGTGTTCCCTGCGCACTGTAAGGATTGATATCGTATTGCTCTGCTTCCTGCTGACCGGTATTATAGCCGCTACCTGTTACGCAACGGTAATTACCTGTAGTAGCCCAGTCTGGCGTTACAGGACAGGCGCTGCTGGCACCCACATTCACCCAGCGATACCCCTGACCACTATAAGGATTCTGATCGTATTGCTGTCTTTCCTGCTGACCTGTATTATAACCACTGCCGGTTACACAACGGTAATTACTTGTATTGGTCCAGTCTGGTGTTACCGGGCAGGCGCTTGTATTGGTGCCATTGCTTACCCAGCGGTAACCTGCACGTGTTACAGGGTTCTGGTCGTACTGTTCCACGGTTTGTTCGCCTGTTCTGTAACTACCAGACCCTTGTTCACAGGTATATCCGCCTGTATTTACCCAGTCTTCCTGTACAGGACAGGCACTGTAATTAACACTGCCGTATACCCAGCGGGTACCGTAAGCCGTATATGGGTTCACGTCCTGCTGTTCCACTTCCTGCACACCGGTATTATAACCTGAATTGGTCACACATCTGGTATTACCGGTGTTCGTATACGATGGCACCAGCGGACAGGCTGTGGTATTGGTACCAACACTTACCCAACGATAGCCAAGACCGCTGTAAGGATTATTATCATGCTGTTGCTGCTGTTGTTCGCTGGTTGCAAAACCTCCAGTTCCCAATACACACTGGTAAGTGCCTGTCGGCTGCCAGTCGGGGGTGATGGGACAGGCAGTGGTGTTCGTTCCATTGCTCACCCAGCGATTACCTTGTGCAGAGTATGGGTTATTATCATGTTCTTCTTTCTCCTGTGCACCGGTATTATAACCACTGCCGGTTACACAACGAAGATTACCGGT
>NZ_FUWH01000005.1:139298-192539 GCF_900167075.1 Sediminibacterium ginsengisoli
GATCGGGCAGGCAGTAGTGTTTGTTCCATTGCTCACCCAGCGGTTGCCAAGTGCGCTGTATGGATTATTATCATGTTCTTCTTTCTCCTGTGCTCCGGTATTATAGCCGCTGCCGGTTACGCAACGAAGATTACCGGTTGCAGCCCAATCGGCGTTAACAGGACAGGCGGTGGTGTTAAGTCCCAGATCTGTGATCCTCGACTGGTTAAAAGTTGGACTGTTGCGGTTCTCATCAACCTGCAGCTGTAATTGATGGCCCGTCAGATAAGAACCGGTACCTGTCTGGCAGGTAGCGTTGCCACTGTTCACCCAACTGGCTGCGACATTCACTTCCGAACAAGGCTGGGTGGAATCGCTGTAATAGCTGTAACAGATTTGTTTTAGGATATTACGATTTTCATCACGGATCAACACCAGCCGGTTGAGTCCATCATATTCATAATAGATCACTTTGTTGTTGGCATCGGTAGTGCTGGTAAGACCGATCAGTGGTTCATAGGTATAAGTGGTCAGGCGGGCATTACCGGGGTATAACCGCAGTTCATCTACATAGCCGCTGCCGCTTAATGTAACACTGGTAACACCTGTAAGGCTTTGCTGATACAACGTCCAGCCATTACGGGTAGCAACAGAAGTTCCTGCACTGCCGCCATTTACAGATGCGCTGCCGCTTTTCAGCCAGTAACTGAGTATATATGTTGTATTACTGTTTAACCCGCTGCGGCTGATATTGCCTGAACTTAACCGGTAATGATGATCACCCGTTACTGCTGTGAGATCTCTCGTAACACCAGATGCGCCGTATTGCCAGTTGCCTTTACCATCTGCTTCAAAGCTGCTGTAAGCAATTTCAGTTGCGGCAGCATTCGTGACAACTGCAACAGGATACTGATTATTGTACGACCAAAGGAAAGTCTGTTTCACATCATTGATCTTCCATTGGGCGGCAAGATTCAGTACGCTGTCGTATTCTGCCTGTGTTTGCCTGATATAGAAATCACCGGTATTAGCAAGAAAGCTGCTTTTCTGCAGATAATCGCTCACTTCCAGCTGGCTGCTTCCGGCAGGCATAGCCACGGTTGAACCCTGCGCGTCATTAAACAGGTTGTATTCATTGCGGGTAGCGCTCAGCATGAATTCATTGCTGCCGATCTTACGCACGGTATAACTTTCGATCACCGGATTCAATACATTATTCTCCTGCATCCAGTACATGGCTTTCTGCTGCGGAATGGTACTGGCGGCACGGGCAAGTGTAAGGCCGCGGTAATATTGCGCCAATGCGGTGTCGCGGTTTGCCCAGACAACCGAAGAAGCAGTTTTGAAATTTGTTTCACAATGAAAGGAATTAGCTGTTGCAGAGAACATGCCCGGATTACTGGAAAATGGCTGATACGGAATCAGTGCCGTAACAAGACTGTCATAGCATTTTCCATAATTGTAAGCTGCACGCCACCTGGCTGTAGAAAAGGCAGTATCAAGTGTATATCTCGAAGCAACGCCGGCCGGAAGATAATCCTGCGGATATTTCATATAAGTGATCAGCGAATCTCCAAAAGCATCCGCAGTTGCAATGCGGGTAGGATACCTATAAGAAGGATTATCGTAATAATATTTTTTGGCAACCCTGATCGGATTCAGGCCATTCGAATCCCAGGTACTGTCGATCACTTCATCCGTTCGCCGGTATGCCGATACATAACTAGAATTGATTACCGATCTGAATACTTTTTCCAGGCCATCAACATTCTGAGTTTGATCTGGTGTAGGCACGAGTTGGCAAGCCCAGGTATTAGGTGGATCAGGAGTACCAATTACATCCGTCAATTCAGCGCCTCCTCCAATAAAAATTTCACGCTGAATTGAAACCTCTTTATTAATCACCCGCTTAACAGGAACCAACGTCCCGCCCTTATAAGCTTTATCAATCTTTTGGTAGAGATAAATGTCTGGATTTTCATCTACAAAGTTTCTAAACTCGTACTCAGAAACACCTGCAGCAGAAGATGAACGATTCGTTTCGGTAACGTGCTGATAATAAAACGGAGTGCTCAGCAAATCACTTAACAAAGATGCAGGACCTGTTCGATACGTGATATTCGTAGTATTCTGCAATGCGCCGCATAGTACATTATTAACTACTACAGTACTGGAAGAAATACCATCAACATAAAAACTCAGCCCTGTGTTATAAGCATATTCTTTTACCAAAGCGGCACTGTCTGCATAAGCATTATCGAACATCGATATCTTCTTTACACGTAAACCAGGTCCATCATCGAGATTATTGCCATGTTGGTTTTTTTCATATTCAAACAATGTATAGCCTCCCGTTGGAAAGGTCATTTTCTTCAGCATATTTGTCTTGCTGGCCGATTCATTCACAGAACGATCGCCGGCAGTATAACGCGGATTATAGATCTCATCAGCTGTGAACATCATCCTGTTCTCATTAGCAGCTGCATTATAATACCCCCATTTGTCAATACTTCTTGCAACGTTGTGCCAGGAATACATATCGACCCCACTACCCAGGCCACCTTCATAATCAAATTTGTACCATTGACTCCTTGCCGTATCAAGTGCAGCATTGGTCAGCTCAACAGACCGGAGATTCAGCTTACTGTTCTGATAATCATGCTTCAGACGGAAAACCTTTGAAAATTTCGATCCTGGTTCATTACTGCTGACTTCGATAGATCCTATTGCAGATGATCCGCCATATATATCTGTTCTCGCTTCTCCTGCTGCACCAAATAAAATACGGGTGTTCTTATAGGTAATAGAGGTCAATAATTGGGTAGTGATTTGAGTGCCCACATCGGCTGTTTTGCTCCAGTTATGCACCGCACTCCCCATGGCTTCCACATTCTGAATGGTATAACTATCCGTCATCGGAGGTTGCTGCAGATAATTGTAATCTGCATAGTGATACTTTATCGTATCACGCAGATCCGCACTAATAACCTCGGTTATAAACCATGCAGATTTATGTGTCGGCAATGGCAAGGCGCCCTCCACCTGTGGCTTTGTGCTGGTTTCATATGCCTGGAAAGAATAACGGGTACCATTTTCTGCTGTGATAAGAAAGCCTTCGCCATATTTCTGGATACGGATATTCTGGTGCGGGAACATATAGGCCTGGCCATGCATCCAGATAAATTTGCCACTGAGCCCGTTACAGTTGAATACATACAGATCCGGTTCGGCATCAAACTGGCCATCTGCAATATGGCTTAACTCAACCTGCTTTCTTGTAAGCATATTGGCATCCGCGTAATCATCATACTGCTGTAACACATTACCATCTTCCTGATCTAATCTGCCCTTGACCATCCGGGTGATCACACCTTCCCCCTGCAAACTCCAGCCCAGGCCGTAACGGCTCGCTACCTCCATGGGTTTAAAACCGTTGAAATTATAGGTAAGCGCAACGGGTAAAGAAATACTCTTACCCTTGATCTCATAGATCGGCACACTGATCTGCGGCATACCTGTATATAACGTAACAGGCAAAGCAGTATTTTTAATGATGGCTTCTGCTTCCGGAGAATGCGGCACCATACTGTTATCCAGTTTCCCGAAAGCCGGAGGCTGATCTGAACCTGCCACCCCTCTTGCCGCGCTTTTTCCCGGACCGCTTTGCGAATAAGCATTGCCCCAGGTCAGCAGCAATACAATTAATGCATAATGCAAAATTCTTTTCCTGTTCATTTTACTTTTATTGGTCTGCATGTTTAACTCCTTAGTTTTTAAAACACATACCCCACCCTGAACTTCAGCGGCTGTGTTTTTGGCACCTGGCTGTAGCTCAGGAAATCCCAGAGCAGCTGCAGGTTACCGTTCTTCTTACCCAGTTTGTACTTTTTACTCAGGCCGATCAGCCCGCTCTTCTGCCACGCATTCAGATCCCGCAGCTGGTCAAGCCGCGAGAACTCCTGCTGGTAGTTGTACTCATAACCGCCGCTGATCCAGATACTGCCTTTCAGCTTTACATCCACATAACTGCGAAGGCCAAGTCCCTGGCTGCTGATGCGGATATGGCTGATATCTTTCCCCCAGCCCATCTTATATGAGGCACCGATACCGATCGTACTTTTGTCGTTCAGCTTATACCCTGCCGTTAAAGCGAGATCGCTGGTTACAGGCATCAGACCGTTCGGCTTCTGCGACTGGATGTTCACACCGTACTCCAGCCTTTTCCAGAAACTTTTCGTTTTCTGATTGTTGGGCTTGAAATCCGGGATCTCCATATCGCTGCTGCCGCCGCCCAGCTGGTTCACTTTGTCTTTCAGTTTATTCAGCTCGCCCTGCGCCTGCTGCATCTGCTGTTGCAGGTATTGCTGCGGATTCGCATTGTTGCCGATCTGCTGGCTCAGTTGCTGTTGTACGGAAGTTCTTGTCTGAAGCCCCGCGAGCGAACCGGGTATATTGGCATTGCCCGGCGCCCGGAACAACTGCGACAATTCACTGTTACGGCTCATGAAATCTTTAAAGGCAGGCAGATCGCGCAGGCGGCTTACTACCTGCTGCGCCAGTTTATCCGGATGGTTCAGCAGATCTTTGTATTCATTGAGTTGCTGCTGGTAATAGTATACTTCTTTGTTCAGTTTCTTCAGGTCTTTGACCAGGCCCAGTTGTTCCAGTTGTTCTTTCAGTTGCTGACGGCGTTCTTTGAGAAAGTGCTGTACCTGCACTGCATCCTGTAAATTTTTACCTGCCAGGCTTACGGCTGCAGTAGCTTTGGACAACTCTCCGCCGGTAATATTCTTCAGCGTTGTTCCCGGCTGATCCAGGAAGCGAAGGCTGGTTTTAAGGCTATCCAGTCCGGGTAAGTAAGTATTGAGATTGGGAACGGAAGATAGTGAATCACTACCTTTCAACTTTTGCTCCAGCTGACGGTATTGCTGTTCTGATCCGGCAAATAATTTTTTAGCTGCAGTACTATCCCTGCGGGCAAGTTTGCGCTTCAGCTTTTGTTCCAGCTTTTCAAAACGTGAAAGTGCGCGTTCCGCAGCACGGTCAAGCCCGGAGGAAAGCTGATCGTAATTTTTAGTAACGGAAGTTAAATGCAAACCGGTATGTGAGGCCGAATCGGCTACTCCGGCTGGACTTGTGCCCCCGGTCAACTGCTGTGCATGCAACGATCTGCCTTGCATGCAAGCCAATAGCAGTATGAGAAAATATCTCAAAGCTGTCAGTTAGTTTGGTTAAATAATGTTCTGGGGGGAACGCAACAAATATGTGCAATTTTATTGCTCCCAATCAAGAGATTCAATGCATTATTTTTTCCACAAAAGGTGTTGATTTCTTTCTTTGGTAAAATGATATATATATTCAAAATGCTGTCAATATTGAATTAAAATGAATTTTATTTTTATTTTTTACGTATAAACACGTTACCCGTATTCCGCTTTCTTTTTTAATAATAGGAATAAAGTATTCATTCTATCCGATTAAGCTGATTATGTTTTTTCATGACAGAAGTATCTTCGTTTGAAACACCATTCCGGCAACCTGCAGCGATATCTCATTTTTTCATCCATCCCACCCACTGACCGTTCAACACTTTCCCGCACACTTTTCTGCAACATTTTTCAAATCCTGAGTTCTTATAGAAAACCACTCTCATGAGAAACTGGATGACTGCTCTTTTTCTTTGCCTGTTTACAATAAATGGTATGGCCCAACAGCCTGGTACCATTAGCGGAACTGTGCTCGATTCTGTAACCCATAAACCTTTGACGCTGGTAAATGTGGCATTGCAGTCTGCTGCAGGTACTAAACTGAAAACAACGGTAACGACCGAGAAGGGACAGTTTGCTTTACAGGTTGCAACACAATCACCCGGCAGCCAGCTTGCCGTTTCTTATGTTGGTTATGATTCAAAACTGATCAGTCTGCCCGCTTCTGCCAGCGCACTCGGCGAGATCTTACTCGCTCCCGTTGCTGACCAGCTTTCTGGCGTGACCGTGACAGCACGCCCGCCACTCGTGAAACAGGAGATCGACCGGCTCACCTACGATGTACAGTCCGATCCGCAAAGCAAAGGCCAGTCCGCCATGGACATGCTGCGCCGCGTACCGCTGCTCACGGTAGACGGCGATGATAATATCCAGCTGCAGGGAAGTGGTAACTACCGCATCTTCATCAACGGCAAACCCTCGGCACTGGTAACCAATAATCCGAAAGATGTATTGAGATCTATGTCGGCCAGCATCATACAAAAAATTGAAGTGATCACTACGCCGCCTGCTAAGTATGACAGTGAGGGACTGGCGGGCATCATCAATATCATCACCACGAAAAAAACGGCAGAAGGTTATAATGGAACCGTTTCGCTGCGTCAAAACATACCGTTTGGCCCTAACATCAATATTAACGGCACGTATAAAAAAGATAAGTTCGGATTGTCAATGTATGGCGGAACAGGGATCAGTCCGATCACCACTACCGGGCAGGATAACCTGCGTGAAACCTTTGGCGCTTCGCCTTCCACATTGTTTCAAACCGGCACTTCCGGACGCAATAACAAGTTCGTGTATGCCGGCGGAGAATTGAGTTATGAGATCGATTCATTGCAGTTATTAACGGCCTCAGGGAATTATTTCCAGGGCCGGATCGAACAGTTTTTTGATCGCATGAGCACCAATAAAGACGTTTCTGGCGCCGTTCTTCAGTCGTACCGCCTGAGCAGCGAAGGCTATTACAGGAATAAAGGCATCGATGTGGGACTTAATTACCAGCTCGGTTTCAAACACAGAAAAGACCAGTTACTCACCACATCGTACCGTTATTCTTACTCACTCAATGAACAGGCGGCAGACATCCGGATAACTGATGTATTCAAATTCACCCAACCCAACAATACGCAGCGTAACGATGCCAACTTCAATGAGCACACGATCCAGGTTGATTATGTTCATCCCCTGAACAAAATAACAATGGAAGCCGGTGCCAAAGCTATATTGCGTACCATGAACAGTGATGCAACGGGACAGATCTATTCATCAACTGCCAACGGGTATATAAACGATCCGACACGTGCCAACCAGTTCCGTTATTCGCAGGATGTATATAGTATATACAATTCCTACCAGGCGAAACTTACCAAATGGACTTTCCAGGGCGGTGTACGGGCAGAACTGACCCGCATTGCGGCGGACTTTACATCTACCGCTACCCGGCTCAACCTGGAATACACCAACCTTGTACCAACAGTATCGGTCATGCGTTTGCTGGAGGAAGGCCGCACACTCACATTCGGGATCACCAACCGCCTGATGCGTCCGGGCATTACCATGCTCAATCCTTTTGTTGACAGGAGCAACCCGCAGATCATCAGCGGCGGTAACCCTGACCTGCGCCCTGTGATCAGTCATTTGTTTGAGCTGGGATATAATAAAGTGTATAAAAGCGGATCATTGAATACCAAACTGAGTTATATGTATACCAACAATAACATAGAATCGGTTACCAGGATACTGGCGGATACGCTTAGCCAGACTACGTTCGATAATGTGGGCCAGAGTCGTATTGCGCGCATTAATGTGGCAGGCAATTTTACCATCAACCCCAAATGGTCTGTGAATTTCAATACCGGTATTTTTTATGTGTGGGTCCGCGGCGTATACAACGGGAAATTTTTCAGCAATCATGGTCCGCGTACCAACACATTTGCCAATGCCACCTACAAACCGAACAGCATCTGGCAGTTTGGTGCCAGCGGCGGCTACAACAGGCGTTACGTGAATCTGCAGGGTGGCTCGAACGATTACTGGTACACAAGCTTCAGCGCTACCTGCAACCTGAAAAAATGGTCATTCTCGGCTATTGCGAATAACCCGTTCATGACACATTATTCTTTTACGATGTTTACCGCTACGGAAGATTTTCATCAATCCAACACATCACATATGATCTACCGTAATTTCAACCTGAGCGTGAGTTATAAGTTCGGGGGATTGAGCAGTGGCTTGAAAAAGAACCGCAGGGGGATTAATAATGATGATGCGGCGGGGGGTAATTAAAGAGTTGGTTTGTTATAAATCCGAGGTATTCGGAATTATTTAATAAATCTGCCAGTCTTTGCAGAGCTGCCTCTTTGGGTTCGGTACCCAGCGAAGCGAAGGTAATCGAAATGATGCACAGCACATTTCGACAGAGGCCGAAGAAGCGCTGGCGCAAAGACGAGGCCCAGCGGCTGAGTGACACGGATGACAGCATGCGCCTAAAGGTGGGAATTGATAAACAGCTTTCAAATAAAGAAATGCATGTTGCTGCGATATAACGTTATTGTTGGTCAGCGACCAACAACGGCGAGGAAATTAAAGAGTTGATTTATGATAGAATGAAATAATAAACGGATGAAATCTAAACATTATCCTCCTCCCCCTTCTTATTCTTATATCTTGCATTAATATACATATCCGCGTTCTTCAGCACTGCATTCACAAAGATTACCAGCGCGGTGCTGATGAATGCTTCGGCAAAATAACCACCGGCAGCAATACAACCCACCGCAGAAGCGCACCAGATGGTTGCTGATGTGGTAAGGCCATGGATATTGGCACCCTTATGCATGATCACGCCCGCGCAGATAAAGCCTACGCCGGTTACCACCTGACCGATGATACGCGTCACATCGCCGCCGAATTTGGTCACCACTTCGTAAGACATCAATATGAAGATCGCCGAGCCCAATGCCACGAGGCTGTGCGTCCGCATGCCCGCTTCTTTCCGGTTGACCTGTCTTTCCAGGCCGATCAGCAACCCGCATACCAATGCTACACATAACTTAAGCGTAAATTCCTGTACAACCATGATTCAATATTATAAAGTTTGACAAATCAACGCTTTTATTTGAGCCCGATCTTTTTCTGGATCTGCCAGTAATGCCCGTAAGGATCGCGGAACATACCCTGGCGGTAACCATAATCATAATCCTGCGCCGGATCGATTTCAACAGCGCCTGCAGCTATTCCCTTCTGCATCATTGCATCCACATCCGGAACAAACAGGCCGATGATCGATGTAACCGCCCCCAGTTTTGACGGATCCATGATCGCAGTTGAGCTCATGGTCTCATGCACATGAAAGATCGCACCATCAAGCTCCAGTTCCGCAACGTGGATCGTGCCGTCATCGTTGCGGAAACAAAAGATTTCTATTGCGCCCAGGTTGATATAAAATTGTATATCGGTTTGCCCTTTAGGAATATACAATTGTGGAGCGAAATGGGTTGATGCTGATGGGTTTGACATTTTCAGTTTATAGTGCGTATTATAAAAAAATGATTATCGTTCAGAAGATATAACCCTGAATTTACGATCCTGCCTTCACATTCAATAGCAAATCTACCGGTATTTGCAGAAACGGTTCTTTGCGTTCTGTACCGTATATACAACATGGCTTTTACAGAGATTGAGGGAACGAGACCTCATGGTTCCGGCGACACAGTAGAAAATCTGCCAGCCTCTACACAGTCCGGGTTAATACGGTAATTGTTTGCCTTTTTAGCTTAAAAATCAACTATAAAGCTTACTTTCATTCTTAGTAATGATAATCAAATCATGATATTGTTGCTTTTGACTATTAAAAAATAGCTCCGTGGCCAACACATCAATGATTGAAGATATCATTATTGCCGACGATGACAAGGAAGAGGTTTTTATTTTCACACTTGCACTGAACGATATCTCCATCAAAGTTAAAATCAGGCATGCGCAGGATGGCAAAACCCTGTTCGACATGCTCAGGCAGCAAATCCCCGATATATTATTCCTGGATATTATGATGCCTTGTACTGATGGCATTTCCTGCATACGTGAAATCAGGCAGGATTCACGGTATGACGAAATGCCTGTTATTATGTTAACAGCCGCGCGGCAAGGCTCTTATATAGAAACAACATACAGGTTAGGTGCTAACTTATTTATCAGAAAGGCTGATTCTATTGCAGATCTGGCTGAAAAAATCAAAAAGGTATTCTCTATTGACTGGAAAAGCCAAATGGTATATCCGCCGTTAGCAAACTTTGTATTGTAGTCCCCCGGAGTTATTAACAACTCCGGCCATCCACCCGAACTAAAATCAGTTTCAGCCTGTTTTCTTACATAAATAAGATCCTGACAAATGTCATTCCATGTATAGCAGAAGGACGAATCGGCCTTTTAATACCTCAACCGTTATTGGTCGCCTGAGCGGATGATTGCACCTGTCTGAGACTGAAATGTACAATCAACTTTAGAAATAGCAAATGCGTGCTGCGCTGAGTCCCCTTCGGGAGACATCAGCGAGAGAAGAAAGATGAGGCCGGCGTTCCGAGCAACCGCAAGCAATGAATTTAAAATGGTTAGAGAATTAAGAGTCTTCCGCAGACCCGGGGTCTCCTGACCAACAATCAGCTTCCCGTTCAGAAAACCATTTTTCCCATCTTTTCAGCTCAAATTTTAAAATCCCCCTTACAATTTCTAATTTTGCCGGATGAACCTCTCTCCGTTTAATGACGCAACCCGGCCCTGGGAATCAGCAGAACACGATGTTCTTACTGAAACTGCGCAATCGTACAGCCTTATTGTATGGAACGATGAGGTGAATACATTCGAGTGGGTGATCGAAACACTGGTCACCATCTGCGGCCATTCGCACGAGCAGGCCGAACAATCTGCCATTCTCATCCATTTCAAAGGTAAATACGCAGTTAAAAAAGGCGATTACGAAACACTCAAACCCATGTGTGATGCCATTACTGACCGCGGTATCGGTGCCACGATAGAAGCCATTGCCGATTAATTCCGGCTGATACAACTCATTTCTCTTACCCGCAGCAGCATATGCCACTTTACGCACTCGATGATCAGATCTGGTTTCCCCCGGTGCATGAAGCGCTGGAAGACGGTTTACTGGCCATGGGCGGCGATCTGGGCCTAGAAAGATTACTGCTGGCTTATCGTTGCGGGATATTCCCCTGGTTTGATGGTGATATACCGCTCTGGTGGAGCCCCGACCCCAGGTTTGTCCTTTTCCCGGAAGAGCTGAAAGAAAGCAAAAGCATGAAAGTGCTGCAACGGAAAAATAGCTTCCGGTTCACTACCAATACTGCTTTCCCCGATGTGATCGCCGCCTGTAAAACCCAGAACAGAGAAGGCCAGGATGGCACCTGGATCACAGATGAACTGGAAACTTCCTTTAACGAATTACATCAACTTGGTTATGCACACAGTGCGGAAGCATGGCAGGGTGATGAACTGGTGGGTGGACTCTATGGTATCAGAATGGGTAGACTATTTTTCGGCGAGAGCATGTTCAGCCGTAAAAGCAATGCGAGCAAATTTGCCTTTATACAATACGTAAAACAACTCCAGCAGGAAAATGTAGCGCTGATCGATTGCCAGGTCTATACCGCACATCTTGAAAGCCTCGGCGCCCGCATGATCTCAAGAACTGAATTCATCAATATGCTGGAGAAAAATTTATAACATCAGCTGCCCCGCCTGTAACCATACATCACTTCCACATCCCGCACAATCTGTTCCATGGCCGCATCCTTACCCGCAGCATCATAACTCTGCCTGAGATTACTGCCGAATACAAGCGCCACAGTTTGCCAGAATGCCGCACTTACCAGACCTTTATACTCTTCTATGATCTCGTAACAGTTGTTACCGGTTTCGCGGTTGATGAGCTTCATCAATACCTTACCCTGGTAAATCGATAATTGTGTGAGTTTGTCGGTAAATTCTTTCTTGAGTTCTTTCTCTTTCGAACGGATGATGGCTTTTCGCTGCTTTTTATCGGTCACATGCTCCAGCCTGCTGTTGATATCATTCATGATCCGGCTGGCTGCTTTGGCATAAGGATAGGTTACATAGACCGCGTTGCGGAGCCTTGTCCAGTCGGCCCAGTAATTCCGCCACTTACGTGTCAGCTTGCCAATCACTTCAACACCCGGCAGAATACTCTGGCCGATCGTATCGCCTTCGGGCGTAATATAGGCGTATACTTTCACCGTATCGTACGGGCCTTTTGCCTGCGCGCCGGCAGTTGTACAAAAGCAGCTGCATGCAATTGCTACACATAATATTACAGGGATAATATTTGCCCGGCCAGGTTTCACTTCGGTTAAAATTAGGGATTCTGCCCTATTAATAGCCGCTGCAATGAAAAAGTAACCCGCGTTTAATCTTTCGCTAACAATTCCCGGCAAAACCAGTGCTGTTTAAATAGACCTGAGCCTGCTGCTGCCGGTTTTCTTTACGCGTTGCACGATCGACATCACCAGGCCGGTTACCATTACAAGGATCCCCAGCCACAATACGTTGATCATCGGAAATTCATACACTTTCAGCGTAATCAGGTCGGTAATGGCCCCGCTTTCCTTCACACCGATCTCCAGTTTGCCTTCTTCCTGGTTGATCACTTTATTGAATTTGAGTACCAGGCTCTGTGAGATCACCGTATCTGTAATGGCTCTCATATCCGCGCCTCCGTCGTGCAGTGCAATACCCGGCGAAACAGGATAACGCCTGCCGTCTTTGGAGATCACGGTCATGTCGAGGAACAATGCCGTTTCATCATCATGGTATAATGCTTTTTTATCTGCAGGATTCTTGATCACTTTATTGAATACCAGCATACCATTACTGTAGAATGCCGTATCGCCCGCTTTCATTTCGCGGTTGCGGAACCCGGTAGTGTCTTCACCCGTATTTTCCTGGAAAGAAGTGATATAAACGAATATATCCTTATACCAGTAATGCCTTGCCGCCGGGTTTGCCGCAAAACCTTCCATTCCCTTATTGTTCTTGATCACATCCGGGTACAGTTTGAACTGTTCGTCGCCATTTTTCCCCTTGAAATCGATCTCGAAATAACGTTTGCGGTCTTTTTCATTAATCGTATCCTGGGTATAGGTTACCATGTATTTACCCATATCGGTAGCTACACCTTTGAACAGGGTAATATTTTCAGCGGGATTGCCGGCCGGGTTATTCCTGTCTTTCGGATCGCCCTGCAGCGGCGTTACACCGGTTGTATTCCAGCTCAGTACCGTTTTTTTACTGCTCGATATCAGGATCCCTACCAGCACCATACCGAAACCGATATGCGCTACAGAAGCGCCGGCTGCCTTGAGCTTACCTTTCAGTCCCAGCCAGATATAAGCGCTGTTTGCCACCACCGCGTAAACAGCTGCGAAAATGGCGAGATGAATCGCTACCAGGAAGCCTGGTCCTTTTTTATCATACCCCACCTGCCCGAAGCCGCTGATCATAATGCTGATCAGCACTGCGATCAATGTAGGCAGCCAGATCTTCTTACCGAAGAAGGCCTTAGGCGTATCCTTGTATTTGAAATATTGTGAAACGGCTGTCAGCACGCCGATCACTACCGCTACAAATACCTGGATCTGGTTATGTGCAAACTCCGGATCTTCCGGCGGTGCGATATTGGTCCCGAATAATTTATTCACTACCGGTGTAGAGGTCTTTGCAATGATCACCACGCCCGACAGGAATAATACCAGTGCACCGATGAACATCCAGAACTCACGGCTGTAGGTATTCTCCTCTTTTACGATTGACGGGATCGTTTTATAATTCCTGAAGAACAGGAAGAATGCCGGCAGCACAAATACCAGTACAAACAGCAGCAGCTGCGTATTCATGCCGAGATCCGTAAATGCGTGCACCGAAGTATCGCCCAATATTCCGCTCCTGGTCAGGAACGTTGAATAAAGGATCAGCGAGAATGTAATAATGTAGAAGAAATAAGTGGGACGAAGCGAATAACCACTGTTCTTATAGATCAGGTTGGTATGCAACCCTGCCACCAGTGTCAGCCATGGCACCAGCGATGCGTTCTCCACCGGATCCCATGCCCAATAGCCGCCGAACGACAAGCTTTCGTAAGCCCATGCAGCACCCATCATGATACCGGTTCCAAGCACCGCAGTTGAAAACGATGCCCATGGCAATGCCGGTTTCACCCACTCATGCTTTTTGCTCATCAATCCTGCGATCGCGTAAGCAAAAGGTACAATGGTTGATGCAAAACCGAGGAACAGTACCGGCGGGTGGATCACCATCCAGTAGTTTTGAAGTAAGGTATTCAGACCCGTTCCGTCTTTGATCAGGCTCAGGTATTCCGGCCTGCTGAAGATCGGACCATCCATCTCGTTCCTCAGAAGCGAGAACGGGCTGCTGCCTACTTTCGTTCCGAAGAAATAGATCCCGAGCAGCATGGTTGCCAGCGTGAACTGTGCAAAACTGATCACCGTCATTACACCTGCCTCCCAGTCGCCCGCACGTTTGATCAGTACCCAGCCCAGTACACAATGCCAGAAGCTCCAGAGCATAAAGCTTCCCTCCTGACCTTCCCAGAAACAACTCAGCAGGTATTCCACCTGCAGGCTGCGGTCGCTGTGTGAATAAGCATATTTATACTCGAACAGGTGGTTCGAAATGATATAATATAAAGTAAAGAACATGGCAAGCACGCTCACGGTTTCCACGAAAAATGCCACCCGCGCCATGCGGATCCAGCTTTGCTTTTCTGCAGGTGCCAGTATTCTTGATGCTCTGAAATAAGCGATCGTTGCTACAATGGATGCTACGAGTGAAAGGATCGCAAAAAAATGTCCTGTTTGTCCGGGTAGTAAATGTTCTCCAAGATACTTCATGTACGCAGGTGCTTTTAGGATACAGAGAACCGGCTGCTTGCAGTGCCGGGATCGGGATCTGAATTAGTTGTTGGATGCCTGCAGGTTATTCTGCATGGCTTTGGGATCGTCCTTGTATTTGGAAGGACATTTCAGCAGGATATCCTTGCACTCGAAATGATCTCCCTGTACTTTTCCCTTCAGTACCAGCCGCTCGCTTTTTTCCATATCGGTTGGCTTATTACTGTGATAAATGACTTTAATGCTGTGACCAAGCGTATCTATCGCTGTAAAACTCAGGTAATTGGGATTCTTAACGGCGTCGTATTCAAGCGGCTTTTCTTTATCCAGCTTCGCGATCAGATTCACGAATTTTCCTTCTTTCTGCTTAGCCGAAGCGATGGTTTCATAAGTGGTAAGGTCGCCGGTATAGCTGATCAGTACAACAATGGCAGCGGCAATCATTACGAGCAGTACAATGTGCAATTTCTTCATTTGGCCCCTTTTAGGCTGCAAAAGTACGTCTTAGTTTGATGTTTAGGCCCTGTTATGCGAAGTTTGATAAATTTAACACCCCGCTCATCCAAACCCCAAAGTTTAGCCTAACTTTGCGCGCTGTTTGCAAATCAGCATTGTCATGGCAGATCTATCGAATTTCGACCCCAACGCCGTCGGAAATCCCAACAACAACATTTTCGGTCTTCCTTTTACGGAAGCAGATGCACGCCTGGTGATCTTACCCGTTCCCTGGGAAGTTACCGTCAGCTGCGGAGCCGGTACGGCCCGCGCGGCCGACCATGTGTTCAAATGCAGTACACAGGTGGATCTCTACGACAGCGACATGCCCGATGGCTGGAAGCAGGGATTCTATATGAAGGAAACCGACAAACGCCTGCTCCTTAAAAGCGATTACCTGCGCAAGGAAGCCGAACTGTATATCGATTATATTTCCAAAGGCGAAGCGATCGAGAAGAACAAGTTCATGTGTAAAAGCCTGAAAGAGATCAACGAAGGCGGCGTTTACATGAACCAGTGGGTATATGAACAGTCGAAGAACCTGCTGGCAAAGGGTAAACTGGTAGGGCTGCTTGGCGGCGACCACAGCATTTCACTCGGTTTTATGAAGGCACTGGCAGAAAAACACGGCGATTTCGGCGTACTGCAGGTAGATGCACACTGCGATCTGCGCAAAGGTTATGAGAATTTCACTTATTCACATGCGTCTGTGATGTACAACGCACTGAACGAAATACCCGAACTCATCAGGCTGGTACAGGTAGGTGTAAGGGATTTCTGTCAGGAAGAATGGGATCTTGTATGCAACAGCAACGGCCGGGTGCTTACCTATCTCGACCGCTGGATCAAGGAAAAACAATACGAAGGCGAAACCTGGAAACGGATCGCGGAAGATATCATAGAGCAGCTGCCGCAGAAAGTATATATCAGTTTTGATGTGGACGGGCTCGACAGGAAACTCTGCCCCAATACCGGCACACCGGTCCACGGAGGCTTCGAAAGCGAGGAAATACTTTATCTTTTCAAAAAAATAACTGCGAGCGGCCGTGAGATCATCGGTTTCGACCTGGTGGAAATAGGCATCGGCGCAACGGACTGGGACAGTGTGGTGGGCGCACAATTATTATGGAGGATGTGTAACCTGCTGATGAAAAATCAACAGCCGAAAACCACTGCTGCAGATCACTAAGAATGAAAACCTACGATTATATCATTACGCTGAAGCAGCGAAGCACGAAGCTGGCAGACAGGATCAGTCTTTTCATGCTCCTGCTGGCAGTATCCATTTTTCTGTTTACACTTCAGGAACCCGCACAGCAGAAAAATTATTACTTACTTACTATCATAGCGCTGATCGCGGGCTGGTGTGTGTACTGTTACATCCAGCGTAAAAAAGGACAATATCCTTATTACAGGCTGGCATTGATCTTTGCCTCCGCAGGATGGTTCAACCTGCCGGACGGTACTATCCCGGGTATCGTTTACCTCGTGGCCGCACTGGTGGAAAAACAGGTAAAATTCCCGCAGGAAATAGGTTTTGACAACGAAGAGATCATTTTCAACAGTTTACCCAAAAGAAGGGTGAGCTGGTCTGAGCTGAATAATGTGGTATTGAAGGACGGATTACTGACGATCGACTTCACCAACAACAAATTGTTCCAGAAAGAAACATCCACCACAGTGAACGCGCGTACAGAACAGGAATTTAACGACTTTTGCAAAGCGCAGCTCATTGCCGCCAGGCAGTAAGCGAATAAATCTGATCAAGGAATAGAAACAATATGGCATTAACACAATCGCCTTACCTGATGTATTCAGACGGCAACGGTAACATTTTTGAGGATACCAGCCTTTATGTAACGGGCCGGGCGGGCTGGGATGCATTTCCCATCCCGGAGGAAGACTGGATAGAGTTGCCCGAAGGTGGTAATCTTTACGAACTGCCGGGCCGCAGGGGCATTGGCATAGACGTGGAGACAGGTGAAATGCGTATCTGTGAAAAAGGCTGGGCTGTAGCAGCATTCATTCCGCCGGCGCATACCGGGCTTTATATCGCGGCTTACGAAACATTACCAGACGCACCCACTTTACCGCTGTTCTGTTACACGGCCGCAGGCTGGCTGAACGAAAAGACCTATGTTCCGGCAGTAAGGATAGAACAGGATATCAGGCAGGAATGTGCCGGTTATGACGACAAACTGATCAAATCAGGAACAGAACACCTGTTAGAGACCTACCCGCACAACAGGCTTGTAAAACACCTGATGGAAACCTGCTGTATGACATACCACTGCCCTGCAGCCAGGAATTTTTCCATGTCGCGCTGGGAATGCCCGGTACCAACATCGCCGGCATGTAATGCAAACTGCATCGGCTGCATTTCATTCCAGCCGGAAGAAGAAACGATCGTATCCACACAGGACCGCCTTACTTTTAAACCAAAGGCAGAAGAGATCGTGGAATTTACCGTACCGCACCTGATGGAAGCGCCCTTCCCGATCGTGAGTTTTGGCCAGGGTTGCGAAGGCGAGCCATTGCTGATGTGGGAAACGATCCGTGAATCCATCATCGAGATCAGGAAGCATACACCACGCGGCAGCATCAACATCAACACCAACGGATCCAAGCCGGCGGCAGTTCAGGCATTGTGCGAAGCAGGACTGGACAGTATCCGCGTGAGCACCAATTCTGCCCGCAAACATATTTACGAACCCTATTACCGCCCCAACAATTACCGTTTTGAAGACATTATTGAAAGTCTGAAAGTAGTGCGGAGTTTCGGAGGCTGGGCAAGTATCAATTACTTTGTATTCCCGGGCATGACAGACAGCGAGGAAGAATATGAAGCATTGCGCAAACTGATCATAGACACAGACCTTTCCATGATCCAGTGGCGGAATTTCAATATCGATCCAGACTGGTATATGGGAAAGATCGGCGTGAATGAGACCGGCGATATGCTGGGCATCAAACAGCTGATGAGCCTGATAAGGGAAGAGTTCACCAACCTGAAATTCGGTTATTTCAACCCGCCGATGGAACGTATCAGAGGCGATTATAACAAAGACTTTGCAGGCGCCATCTGACACCGGTATTACCTCCAGATCCCAGCTTGCCGGTGTGATGCTGGCATTAACGGCCGTGATTATCTGGTCGGGAAATTTCATATTGTCGCGCGGCGTGATCAGTAAGATCGGGCCGGTGAGTTTTGCTTTTTACCGCTGGCTGCTCGCCTCTCTTTTGATTGCACCATTGGCCTGGTCGCAGTTGCGCGCAGCATTCAGGTTTTTCCTGCAAAACAAATTTTATCTCTTTGCGGTAGCGCTCACAGGAATCGCGATATTCAATACCTGTGTGTACATCGCCGGACATCATACATCTGCCATCAATATGGCACTGATCGGCACAACATCTTCACCTGTATTCGCAACGGTAATGGCGGTTGTTTTTCTGAAAGAGCGGCTGACTTTTGCGCGTCTTGCGGGAATGCTGCTTTGCCTTTCGGGTATCCTGCTATTGCTTTCCGGCGGCAGTCTGCAGCAACTGGCTGCGTTTCGTTTTTCACGTGGCGATCTGTGGATCCTTGCCGGTGCATTTGCCTTTGCTGTATACAGCATACTTGTAAAACGCAAACCGGCAACATTACCGCCTGTTGCATTTCTTTTCGTTGTTTTTGCACTGGGTACTTTTTTACTGTTCCCCTTTTATCTTTATGAAAGCCATTATACGCCGGCAACAGACTGGAGCTGGCCGCTCGGAGCAGCTATTTTATATGTGGCGCTCGGCGCATCAGTGATCTCCTTTCTCTGCTGGAACAATGCCATACAAACGCTGGGAGCAACAAGGACCGTGCTCTTCGGCAACCTGATCCCGGTGTTCAGCACACTGGAAGCGGTAGCACTGCTGCACGAAAGCATCACGGCGATCCATATTTACAGCGGCATACTTGTTATTGCGGGGATCATCATAGCGAACCGCAGGACTAAAACATAACGATGCAGAAAACACCTCCTTATATCTTACCAGTTATTGTACTAGCCCAGTTTGCAGGTACGTCAACCTGGTTTGCGGGCAATGCCATATTACCGGGCATACAACAGCAATTCCGGTTACCGGCGAGCCTGCTGGGGAATATGACCGTTGCGGTGCAGTTGGGTTTTATCAGCGGAACATTACTCTTTGCGATCCTCATGCTCGCTGATCGGTTTTCACCGGTAAAGCTATTCCTGGTCTCTTCACTGGCCGCAGCCTTATTCAACCAGCTGGTGATCTATGCAAACGGAAGTATCCCTTTACTGCTGGCATTCCGTTTCATGACGGGTTGCAGTCTCGCCGGCGTTTACCCGATCGGGATGAAGATTGCGGCCGACTGGTTTGCAGGCAAGCTCGGCAAAGCCCTTGGACTACTCGTGGGTGCATTGGTTGCAGGAACAGCGCTGCCTTATCTTGTAAGAAGCGGTTCTTATGAATTACCCTGGCAGCAGGTGGTTACCTTTACCAGCCTGTTCGCTGCAACGGGTGGATTACTGGTAGGGATTTTTGTAAAGGACGGCCCCTTCCGCATAAAAGGCAGCGGGTTTCAGCTGTCTGTATTCAGGAGCCTGTTCCGTGCGCCAAAGTTCAGCGCAGCGGCAAGAGGTTATTTTGGTCATATGTGGGAACTGTATACATTATGGGCATTCACGCCGGCCCTGCTGAGTTTATATAATGAAAAGCATGGCACTACCCTGCCGGTAGCACTTACCAGTTTTTTCATCATCGCCGCAGGCAGCATCGGCTGTATGGCCGGCGGTATCCTTGCGCAGAAAAAAGGAAGTGCAGCCATTGCTTTTGTTGCACTGGCCGGATCGGGATTTTTCTGTTTATTACTGCCGCTGCTTTTCCTTGCACCACCTGTTGTTTTTATATCAGGCATGCTTTGCTGGGGAACACTGGCGGCGGCAGATTCGCCTCAATTCTCGGCACTGGTTGCAGGAAATGCAGAGCAGACACATAAGGGAACGGCGCTGACACTGGTAACCAGCATCGGCTTCGCCATTACCATTGTAAGCATCAGGCTGATGAACGAACTCTGGTTCTCGCTTACCACATCCCATTATCAGCAATGGTTGTTCTTACTGCTTGTGCCCGGACCTGTATCAGGTTTACTGAGCATGAAATCACTGTTTGCGCGAAAAGATAAAGCATAGCGGCTTATCTTGCGGCAGCTATGGACGCAATCACCCTGACCCTTCTTTGTACTGCTGCTTTCGCTGCCGGATTTGTAGATGCCATTGTAGGCGGTGGCGGACTGATTCAGACACCTTCTGCTTTGGTATTACTACCTCAATACCCCGTCTCCACCGTGATCGGCTCTTTGAAGATACCGGCGTTCAGCGGAACAGCTTTTGCGGCCAGGCAATACCTCAGGCGGGTGAAAATGAACTGGCGCATACTTGGATTGATGTGCATCACAGCGTTTACAGCGGCATTCCTGGGTTCGATGTTATTATCAGTGGTGAGCAACCGTTTCATGAAACCGGTGATATTCGTGATCTTGATCCTTGTTGCTGTTTACACTTATGCCAAAAAAGATTTTGGTCAGCATACCCAGCGAAATCATTCGCCGAAGGCAATGTTATGGTATAGTCTGCTGATCAGTTCTGTGATCGGGTTTTACGATGGATTCATCGGTCCCGGCGCTGGCAGTTTCCTGGTACTGGCTTTTATTTCCATTCTCGGCTTCGACTTCCTGCATGCGAGTGCGAATGCCAAAATGGTCAATTTGTCGACCAATTTCGGCTCTATTGTTTTTTTCCTGGTGAAAGGCAGTATCCTGTGGACAGTCACGATTCCCATGGCCATCAGCAATGCGGTGGGCGGAATGGTGGGTGCAAGACTGGCCTTATCCAAGGGTAACCGGTTTATCCGTATTTTTTTCCTGCTGGTGGTTACCGCCACCCTGCTGCGTTTCGGGTACGATGTATTCTTCCGTAAAGCATAGAATTTCTTCTTCCGGCTGGCCAGAGATCCAATCTTAACCTTTCTTTATCTGTAAAAAGTGGATTATGGCAGTCTTATAGCTGTACTTTTCAACACCGGCGGTTCCCGTTGCCCGGTAAACGTATATTTGATATGACCAATCAGCAATATATGGCCATTGCCTCCTTCGAAAGGGAAAAGAATCTGAAAGCATCAGGCATCACCGCACTCGTGTGTGTGTTGCTGTTCCTGCTGTTCTTTTTCCTGCAGTGGACGCTGCCCCAGGTAACACAGCCCGAGTTCGGGGAAGGGATAGAAGTGAATCTTGGGAACAGTGAGACCGGACTTGGCGATATCGCCCCGCAAATACCCGGTGAGCCTTCTGCACTGGAAGATGTGAAAGCCGCTCCACAACAAGCGGCAGAAACACCCGCACAACCCAGCGTTGAGGCAGATGAACATGCGGATGAAGATGCACCGGTGGTCAATAAAACCACAAAACCGCTGAACAAACCTGTTATCAAGGAAAACCCACCCGTAAAGAAGCCCGTAAAAGCAACGGTGACCAATGTTACGCCGGCACCTCCGAAAGCAAAAGCCGTGTTTAAAGGCGGAACAACAGCTGCACCCGGCGGCAACAGGGCCGATAGCTACAATGGCGTGCGCGACCAGGGTATTGCAGGCGGTAAAGGAGACCAGGGAAATCCGAATGGCAATCCGAATTCAGACAGTTACAAAGGCAATGCTGCCAGTGGCAATGGAGGAAGCGGCGGTGCAGGTGGTGGCGGAGTAAGCATCCGTAACGGTTTGGACGGCCGCAGGTTTTCCAGGCTGCCTTCTTTTGAAGATGACTTTAATGAAAACGCCAAAGTAGCGGTAGATATTACGGTGGACAAAGCAGGTAATGTATTGCAGGCGATTGTCAATAATAAAGGAACCACAACCACCAATCAGAATATCCGCAACATTGCGCTCCGGAAAGCACGAAGCCTGAAGCTGACTGCCGGCAATGAAGAACAGAGCGGCACACTGGTGTTCAGCTTTAAAGTACGCGGATAATCATTGTTAGTTGCTGCATGTTCAGGATATTGCACCTGATTTCAAACATGTAATCCCATGACCTATCCTGAGACCGTCGAATACCTGTTCAGCAGGCTGCCCATGTTCAGTCGTATCGGCGCAGATGCATTCAAAAAAGACCTTACCAATACCTACCGTTTATGTGAAGCGCTCGGCAATCCGCAGCAGCATATAAAAATGGTACACATTGCAGGAACCAACGGCAAGGGATCTACCAGTCATATGCTGGCAGCGATCCTGCAGGAAGCCGGTTATAAAACGGGATTGTATACATCGCCGCATCTGAAAGATTTCAGGGAGCGTATCAAAATCAACGGCGAATGGTGTGATGAAGCTTTTGTTGTCGATTTCACCCGCCGCATACAGCCTTATATCGATAGTGTCGAACCCTCCTTTTTCGAGATCACGGTGGCCATGGCTTTCGATTATTTTGCACAGCAGAAAGTGGATATTGCCGTGATCGAAACCGGCCTGGGCGGCAGGTTAGACAGTACCAATATCATCACACCAGAACTCAGTGTGATCACAAATATCGGCATGGACCATATGAATATGCTGGGTGATACGTTAACACTGATCGCAGAGGAAAAAGCAGGGATCATCAAAAAAAACATCCCCGTTGTAATTGGTGAAGCTATTGCAGAAACAAGACCTGTATTCGAAACAACGGCGAATGCATTAGAAGCCCCCATCATTTTTGCACAGGAATGCAGGTACGTAACCGACTGGAAATACCAGGCCCATCACCTGCATGTAGAGGTCGCTGACCGGAAGCAGGACACCCATCATATTTACGAACTGGATCTTCCCGGTATATACCAGCGCCACAATCTTCTTACCGTACTGGAAGCGGCACACCAGCTGCAGTTGCAGGGCTGGAACATCGGGCGGGAAATCGTTCACAAAGCTTTAAAACAGGTAAAGCGGAGTACCGGGCTGCATGGACGCTGGGAAATTGTACGGGAGCAACCTTTGGTTGTACTCGATGTAGCGCATAATGCAGATGGAATAAAGCAGGTGCGTGAACAGCTCGAATACACAGACTACCATCACCTCCATATTGTAATCGGCATGGTAAAAGATAAGGATGTGGAACAGGTGCTTGAACATCTCCCCCAACATGCTTCTTATTATTTCACCAGGGCGCAATTACCACGTGCTATGGATGCGCTTGCCCTGCAGGAACTCGCCGCCGCTCATCAGCTCCACGGCGAAGCCTATGCAACCGTTGAACTCGCCGTTCGCGAAGCACTTACCAGGGCACATGAAAAGGATATGATCCTTGTTTGCGGAAGTGTTTTTGTTGTAGCTGAAGTATCGTTGTAATCAAACTTTCTTATTGTTCCGTAAGCCAGCCCAGTTTTAACAGCGCCTGGTATACCGCCCCAACCTGCACGCCGTGCTGTATTTTGTTTTCACGAAGCAAACTGAGCACTTCTTCTTTTGAAAAGCTCACTACATCCAGGTCTTCGAATGCATCGAACTGCTGTTTACCATTGGGCTCTGCATTCCGCACAAGATAAAAATAAGCTGTATTGTTATTAATGGCAGGATTGGGTGATAACTTCATCAGGAACGATATGTCCGCAGACGTATAACCGGTTTCCTCTTCCATTTCACGAAGCGCTGCCTGCTGAGGCTCTTCACCTTTTTCTATAATGCCGCCGGGCAACTCATAGGTTACAGCATCTACAGGATAACGATACTGTTTCACAAAGACCATTCGTTCGTCTTTTGTGAGCACAATCACATTGGTCCAGTCGGGCAGTTCTACTACATAATAAGGTTCAATCACACGGCCATCCGGCAGTTCGCAGCTATCTGCACGCGCAATGAACCACCTGTCCTTATAAACATATTCAGATTTGAGTTTTTTCCACCTGAGGTTCCGTTCCATTTTACCAGCCCCTTTGTTCTCTTAATGACGTAATATGTGCGGTATGATGCCTGCCATGCCATGCGTACATGCCCAGCAGGTGCCAGAGCGTCATCTCTTTTCCATGTTCCGGATGCACAATACTGCGCTGCCACTGTTCTCCGGTAAGATCCTGCAGAGTGGCAACAAGCCGCTGGTGCAATGCATACAGCAAAGTGAGAGAGACATTCACAGGTATGCTGTCATTATCCGGCAGCAATGCCCATTCCTTTTCCTCGTAGGGTTTGATCACCGGCTTGTCTTCCGTAAGCCCCAGTTTAAAACGTGTGTAAGCGTTTATATGACTGTCGGCAACATGATGCACCACCTGCTGCACAGTCCAGCCGCCTTCGCGGTAAGGCGTCTGTAATTGCGCCGAATCTAAATTCAGTATGGAGCGTTCCAGTTCTTCGGGCAGGAAACGGAGATCGAGCAACCATTCTTTTTTCTGTTTTTCCGAAAAAGGCTGCGGTTCATATTGGCCGATGGGATAACGGGGATCGCTGCTCATAAATATCGTTTATAGTATCAGAACCTTAATCACTCTCCACGCAATGCATGGCCTGTAAGCTGGATGAACACATCTTCCAGGTTGGCCTTCTTCACTTCTTTCGGTCTTTCAAATCCGCTGGCCACCAGGTCATCGATCAGTTTATCCGGCGATCCCTGGGCAATGATCCTGCCGCTGTCTACAATCGCAACGCGATCGCAGAGCACTTCTGCCTCATCCATATAATGCGTGGTGATAATAACGGTTGTTCCCTGCTCGCGGATTTGCTGCACCAGGTCCCAGAGGTTCCTGCGCGCCTGCGGATCAAGGCCGGTGGTAGGTTCATCGAGAAAGATGATCCTGGGCTTATTGATCAGTGTGGTTGCAATTGAAAATCTTTGTTTTTGTCCGCCGCTCAATTCCTTGTATTTCGCTTTCGCTTTATCGCGCAGGTTAACGGTATCGAGCAATTTACCCGGATCGATATCCTCATTGTACAACCCCGCAAAAAGCGTAATCAGTTCTGAAAGATTCAGCCCGGGATAGTAACCCGAGGTCTGCAACTGCACACCAATGATCTTTTTGATCTCGTTGGGCGATTCGTCGAGATTGATACCGTCTACCCAGATCTCCCCGCTGGTCTTTTCGCGCAGCGTCTCTATGATCTCCAGCGTAGTTGATTTACCCGCCCCGTTCGGCCCGAGCAAACCGAAGATCTCACCTTCATACACTTCAAAACTCAATCCCTTCACGGCTTCAAAATCGCCGTATTTCTTATGCAGGTCCTTTACTGTAATAATCGCTTTAGCCATAGATCAGAATTTTACAACCAGTCCGGCTGCATTGTCAGATACTCCGATTCCGATAGAAGCACGACTATACCGCTGGTTGAACAAAGTTACGGCCATTGCCAGGTTTTTCTGTCCCATTAATGTGAGGTAGCCTCCGCCCAGTGTAGCCGCAAAACCGCCGCCAACCAGCCCCCAGCCAACACCGCTGTTATCGCGTGAGATCTGGCCAACACCAACGATGATGGCAACGGTACCCACCAGCCCCAGCGCCTGCCCGGTAATTTTATTCGATTGATGTCTGCGGTACAGTTTCATCAGTTCTTCATCGCGCGTACGCGCAAATAAACGCATGAACTGTGTACTGCCCTTATATAAAGTATCCCTGTAAATGATATTATTTGGTTTGGCACCAACAATATAGTTCATCAATCCCGGTTCAATTCTCTGCTGCGCGGAGCCGTTTTTTGTCAAAGCCAGCACAACCAGCAGAAGAATACAGATTTGCTTCATGTTTATATTTTTCCTGTCTGATAATTATCCAGTTCTTCCATCATCAACTTGCTGCCGATGAACAGCGGCGTACGCTGGTGCAGTTCATCGGGTACGATATCCATGATGCGCTGCTTTCCGTCTGTAGCACTGCCTCCGGCCATTTCCACGATAAACGCGCATGGATTTGCTTCGTATAGAAGACGGAGCTTGCCTTTGGGCTTGTCTGTAGTTCCGGGGTACATAAATATGCCGCCTTTGATCAGGTTACGGTGCACATCCGCCACCATGCTACCCACATACCGCTGGGTGTAAGGACCGCCGGTTTCTTTGGTTTTCCGCTGGCAGGCATCGATATACCTGCGCACGGGTTCCTCATACTGAAAGAAATTACCATGGTTGACAGAATAGAACTTGCCTTCCGCCGGGCATTGAATGTCCGGATGACTGAGCGAGAACTCGCCGATAGAAGGATCCAATGTAAAACCGTTTACGCCTCTGCGTGTGGCATATACCAGCATGGTGCTGGATCCGTAGATCACATACCCCGCTGCCACCTGCCTGTTGCCGGGCTGCAGGAAATCTTCTTTGGTGCAGGGTTTTCCTTTTTCACTTACCCTTTTGTATACGCTGAAAATAGTACCGATAGAAACATTTACATCAATATTACCGCTGCCATCGAGCGGGTCGAAGAGTACTACGTATTTGCTGTTATTGCTAACCTCATCATTAAATACCACAAAATCATCCAGTTCTTCGCTTCCGATACCAGCACAGCTGATCCCGTGTTTCAGTACGCCCATGAACTGGTTGTTGGCATAGATGTCGAGCTTTTTCACATCTTCACCCTGTACATTCACCGAGCCGGCATCGCCAAGGATATCTACCAGGCCGGCTTTGTTCACTTCTACATTTACCCGCTTGGCAGCCAGGCCGATATCACGGAGCAGGCTGCTTAATTCGCCGGTAGCGGAAGGAAATTGTCTTAATTGCTGTAGTGTAAATTCGTCAAGTGTAAGGATGTTCCTGTTTACCATCATAAAGCTCAGAATCGTTTGGATAAAGGTAGTAAGTGCCGTTTAATCCTGCTGATAAAATTTTTATGCTTTATGCGGTATGAGAATGTTGCTTATTTACGCAGGAAAATTTGCGTGAAATAGATGACTCCATCCCTGTTCTTATAGGTTCCTATGCCGGTTAATGCGTAATTGCCTTCGATATTTTTTTTATGACCGGGACTATTGAGCCAGCCTTTCACTACTTCTTTGGCCGACAATTCACCGTATGCCACATTTTCTGCGGAGGCCGTGATACGACCTTCTGTCTTCATCAGGTTCGCAACCCGTTGTTCGAAGCCGTTATGTCCGAATGAAGTAGAGCCCGTTGCCATGCTCTTGCTGTGATTATAAGCCTGCACCGAAGCAGCATCCAGCATCTGCAGCGGGGCAAGCCCCCGGGAGCGGCGGTAATCGTTCACATAATATAAGATATCCTCATTCAGTTTACCCGTGAGCGCATTTTTAGGCGCAGGTGCGGCCTTAACAGGCGGTGCCGGTGTACTGGCAACGGGTGTATTCCTGCTGCAGGATAATATGGCAGTTATCACCAGGGCCGTTGCAATATGTTTGGAGATGAGGGAAATGGTCATTGTTTTTTTCCTGCATGAATGCAACAAATGTACCAACGCCGCTTTGTAATAAGGGAATTAACTATTTTTATGGTTTTCTTTAAGAGAGCAGGTAATAGTAAACATATGAAAGTATTTAAGTTCGGAGGCGCAAGTGTTAACAGTGTTGAACGGATCAAAAACCTGGCCGCGGTTTTGCGTGAATATCCGTCGGAACAACTGGTTGTTATTATATCAGCCATGGGCAAAACCACCAATGCGCTGGAGAAAGTGGCAGAAGCTTTTTATGCCGGCAAAAAAGAGGAAGCCCTTGAATTGTTCAATACAGTTAAAAACCAGCATCTTAATACGGCGAAGTACCTGCTGGTTACGCGCTACAATGCCTGCTACAGCCAGCTGAACGATTTTTTCACTGAGGTTGAATGGCTGCTGCATGATCAGCCGGTAAGAGAGTTCGATTATTATTACGACCAGATCGTTTGCGCCGGTGAGTTGTTCAGTACGGCCATTATCAGTCATTTCCTGGCAGAGGACGGCATTGGTAACGAATGGCTGGATGTACGCGACCTGATCCGGACTGACAATAATTTCCGGGATGCCGCCATTGACTGGCCTGCCACTACGCAACGCATCCGTGATGAGATCGGCGATGGCGCATTATATATTACCCAGGGATTTATCGGTTCTACGAACGACAATGAAAATACCACGCTCGGCAGAGAAGGGAGTGATTATACGGCCGCAGTATTTGCCAATATCCTCAACGCAGAAAGCCTTACGATCTGGAAAGATGTGGAAGGCGTGATGAATGCCGATCCTAAAACATTTGAAGATACACAACTGATCAGCGAGCTCAGCTTCAGGGAAGTGATCGAAATGGCTTATTACGGTGCACAGGTCATTCACCCGAAAACCATCAAGCCTTTACAAAACAAGAATATCCCGCTTTACGTAAAATGTTTCCTCAACCCCGCCTTACCAGGTACGGTCATTCACGGTAAAACGAACAAGAACCTGCCTCCTATTTTTGTAATCAAGAACAACCAGGCACTGGTGCAGCTCAACAGCCAGGATTTTTCGTTCGTGGGAGAAAAACCGGTTGCCGCGCTTTATGAATTATTCAGCAAACTGCGCATCAGCACCAATCTGGTACAGACAGGTGCCATCAGCGTAATGGTTTGCCTCGACGACAAAGGCGATAAAACAGACCAGCTTGCTGCGGCTGCCAGTGAGCATTTTGATGTGCAGATAGAAAAAGGGCTGCACCTGCTCACCATCCGGCATGGCAATGAAAAACTCACACAAACATTAACCGCAGGTAAAAGCATTGTATTGATGCAACGCTCGCCTGATACCATACAGGTATTGTACAGGGATTTAAACTGATCATATGGTGAGGAGAAGTGAGGTTGCCAACCTTACACCCGCACCATTCCTCAATTCTCCCTCACTATACTTAATCTTCCAAACTACAGTGTTCCGCGTCTCCTGCTCATGCACTATACGCCACAAACTGGAACTCATAACGATGCTTATACATATACAGAAATGTATGCTTATCCAGTGGCAGCAAACCATCCAGGTAATAACGCAGCAGGGAAATCACATAGCCTGTTTCTTCAAAAAATGCATAGACTTCTTCAGGTGTGCCTTTGAAATAATCAAGCCCGCCATAACCGCATTCGAATACGATGACCGGCCTGCATCGCATAATATTCGCTCTTGCCCCTTTCAGCACTTTCAGTTCCGCACCCTCTACGTCTATTTTGATCAGATCCAGCTTTTGCAATTCCAGCAACGCATCCAGGCTGTTGGTCTGCACCTTTAATTCCCTGGCTTCCAGTTTGCGCAATACATTCCATCGTCTCGAAAGTCCGCTTACACCTGTTCTTCCGGGGAAATAATAAAAACTGGCCGTTTCAATCGTATCGGAAAGAACATAAGGATAGATACTTACTCTTCCCGAAGCATAACGCCTGGCGAGATAACGGTTGAGGTGCGGGATCGGTTCAAAGCCATGTATGGTGCCTTTTGTACAATGCCTGGTCATGGCATGAAAAAGCTGACCTTCATTTACACCGATGTCCACACATACGGCATCTGCCGGCAGGCGCCGGATCAGTTCTATGGTTTGAAGGTCATACACTGGTAATTTATGTTTCAGTTCACGGTTATAAAAACTGAATAACCTGAACGTTAAAGATCTGACCATGTTCTTCAACCTGATAAAAGGATAATAACTCATAAGCTTCGTATAATTCCGGTCTTACAGGGACGATTAAATTAATGCCTCTTATGATCCGGTTAGCGTGGCCGGTGATGCCTTGGTGAAAAGCAAAAACTACCGTTCATCAGTAATTACCGGTTACGCTTTTTTACATTTCAGCGAGAGCGGGACAAAAAAAAGGGAGACTCCGTCACCGGAGCCTCCCAAAACTTAAAAGCACACGAGATTGTCTAGTTCTCGCTCAATGGCAAAGGCAATTGGGGCCATATGTCATCGTTCGTTCTGTCTTTTGGCAATGTATTCAGCAGGCCGTTCCTTCTCAGATCGATCCACCTGTGACCTTCTCCGAAAAGTGAAAAACGGCGTTGTTTCAATACTTCGGTCAGTAGTGCAGCTGCAGTAAAAGGACCTGCATAAGGACCAACACCGTGCGCGGCGCGGATCCTGTCTATAGCCGTCCTGGCATCGTTCAGTCCTGTACCTCCGCTCTGAAGACTGGCTTCTGCATACAGCAGTACGAGTTCTTCATTACGTATCACTGGGATCGGATCAGTATTACTGTGGTAAACCCATACATCCCTGTCGCTGGTCAGATTGTCCTGGCTGGCTGGCGTGGTACGCAGAGAGGTTTTATTGATCCTGTCATCATTTGCATCGATGGATGTTGCATAGGAAGGATGTGCAACACGGATCTCACCTGTCTTGTTCTTATCAACGAACAGCGGATTAAGCTGATCGCCCGGAGCAGCAGCATATACATGATACACACCGGTGTTAAGATCGCCATTCATATTCATGAAAGAAGCGGCAAGTGCGGTGAGCGCTGCAGGCCAGTTCTGGCGATATACGGCAACCCTGGCAGCGAGAGCCCTGTTGAATTTAGTGAGGCCGGCCACATCGGCAAAACCATCGAACCCTGACGAGAGGCTAAAGCTGACAGTAGATCCTGTCAGATCGGTACGCGCTTCGTCAAGCATTGCGGCGATATCAGTCAAAGCCTGATCTTTGGAAACGATTGCCCCAAGGTTCTTGTAATCCCTGACATCCGTTCTGATACCATTGGCATACGTAAGGTTCAGGTTCATCAGCAGCTGGTAAGCGATAATGGTCTTTGCATAACCGTTATAAGCTTTGCGCTGCTCTGCAGAAATATACTGTGAATTTTTAGCACCTTCTATCAGTACATAAGCCGTACGCACGGTATTGTAGCGGTAAAGCCATGGATTACCGATATAGAAAGCACTGTTATCCAGTACCGTATTATCAAGTCCAAGCAGATCCTGCGTGAACCTTGAATCTGAAGAAGACATACGGTAGTATTCGCGACCAAGTACACTCACCACATCTGTATAGGTGGCGAGTTCACTGCGCATGCCCGATTCTGTACCAGTAACAAGGTTATTCAGCTGCGCGATGGTCGGGTTTTTGATGATCTCCTCAATGGTTGGTGCATTCGGATTAGGAATCGCATCTTTTTTACAACTGTATAGCGACAAACTTGCAACAGCAGCCGCACATATCATATTACTTATCTTCATAGAAGTTTAGATTTAAAAGTCAAAGGATAAATGGAACTGCAATCTTTTGGAAGGCGGGAAAGGTGCAACGTCAACACCCGCACCGAAGCCTGCGCCGAAATTGGATACTTCCGGATCATATCCTTTGTAATTTGTCCATGTGAAGAAATTGTTCGCTGAAACACCTACCCTTACGTTCTGTAATACTTTCGAAGTCAGTGGCAAACGGTAGTAAAGACCAATCTCCCTCAAACGAACGAAGCTTGCATCCTGTACATAAGGTGCTTCTACGCCGAGTTGGGAAAGACGTGTTGCACCGGCTGTGCTGTTTCCTTTAACCTCATCATAATCCACGCTTGTTCTTCCAAGGTCAGAAAGCAGTTGTGTCAGGTTCACGTTATCACCACCATTTTTCCAATGGAGCAGGAAACGAAGACTCAGGTTCTTTTTAAAAGTGATCTCGTTGAAGAAGTTCATCTGGAAATCAGGCTCCATATCTCCCACCTGGGTAACAACACCACCACGGTTGCTCTGGATCTGGCTTACAGACTTACCTTCTTCTATAAACAGTGAACCAAAGCCAGCACCAAAAGCACTACCCGGGTCAAATGCAGGAACATCCAGTTTGGTCATTTTAGAACGGTTTAACCAGAAGTTTACATTTGAATTCCACTGCAGGTTTTTATTCGATACCGGTGTTGTTCTTAATCCAACCTCAATACCGCGGTTGCGCAGATTACCACCGTTTACCCATTTGCTCGCAAATCCTGTAGAACCCTGAACATCGCTCAGCAGTAACAGATCTTTGATAAGTTTGTTGTAATAAGAGAGTTCCAGATTGAGTCTGCCATTGAACAGGCTCATATCCACACCTACTTCAAGTTCGGTCTGCCTTTCTGCTTTGATGGAAGGATCACCCCAGCCCAGGTCTACGCGGGAACCCGCAAGTCCGCCGATATTAGTTCCGCCCAAAGTGATGAAGCGGCTGGAGAAAGAAGGGAAGTTTCCTGATTCGCCGTAAGCAGCCCTCAGTTTCAGATCATTGATCAGGTTTGATTTCCAGAACGGCATTTTTGAAAGGTTCAGCGCCACACTACCTTTCGGATAAGCGAGGTATTTTTTATGGTCACCGTTATTGGTTGATTTATCGAAACGCACACCTGCAGTAATATTCAGATAGTCGTTGATGCTGACCTCTTCATGCACAAACTGACCGTCGTTCCTGTAGCTTGTTCTGCGCTGTGTTACGTTGATCGCACCGGCCTGGTTGATGTTGGTTTCTGAACCGATCAGCTGGGTTGCATTATTGATAATATTATCATAGCTGCCATACTCATGCGTCAGCGCGGCTGTAGTGGTGAATGAAAGATTTTCATTAGGCCTGAAAACGTTTACCAGACCTGCATTCCAGTTGGTGTTCAGTTCATTTACATTGCCCTGTATATTATGTCCGCCTGTTGCTCCTTCTTCAAACTGAAGTGATGAAGGGAACAGCACAAATGATTTCAGGTGATAAAAATCGATACCACCCCTGGCCACAAGCTTTGTTACAGATTTTTCAGATTGCTGAAGACCTGCTTCAAAATTAAACCCGGTAGTAAAACGATTAATAGTTTCATTGTTCTTCATTTTATCTCTTGTTTCAAGGAAGTTGGAAGAGCTGAAACCATTGCGCGGATAACTACCATTCGGATTCTTATGCAATTCCATGAAACCAGGAGTTCCGGCCAGCGCAACACCAAATGAAACGCTCGCGTTATCGTTATTCGTCACACCCCTGTCTGAAGATGAATTGGTGTAAGATGAAGTTAATCCCACTTTAACCGTATTGGTGATACGGTGATCCACATTAAGACGGATACTGCTTCTCTGATAACCTGTTCCTTTAATGATACCATCTTCTTTCTGCGTACCGCTTGAAAGAAAAAAAGTTGTTTTATCATTACCTCCGTTCAGAGAAATACGGCTGTTACGGATAAATCCTTTTTCACCATACAGTTCTTTTTCATAATCATAGATCTTTCCTGCCGCCTGCGCATCCAGGAACTGCTGGCGGATAGCTGCCCTTGCGGCAATGGTTGCAGGATTAGTGCTGGTAGCACTGCCACCGAGATTGGCAGCTGTTTCTGCAGTGAACTGACGCTGACCAAGCAGGTGAGACGCAGATAACACACCCAGGTCCTGCGAAACATTGATCCTTGTTTTACCAGATTTACCTTTCTTGGTTGTAATGATCACCACACCCGCTGCAGCCTGTGAGCCATAAATCGCTGCGGCCGATGCCCCTTTTAGGATCTCGATATTTTCAATATCCGCAGGGTTGATATCTGCGATACGGTTGGTTCCGTTATCCTGGTCTGAAGTAATGCTTCCGTTATCTGAAGCCCTTGTTACTGCGTTGAGACCGGTAGATACAGTACGGTTGCTGACATACACACCATCGATCACATACAGGGGCTGGGTATTACCGTAAATGGTAGTCACACCACGCATTTTCACAGAGATACCACCACCCGGTGCACCTGAATTGGCTGTAATGTTCGCACCAACGATCTTACCGTTCAGCGCCGCATCGAAAGTCTGTGCAGGCGCTGTACCCGTAAGATCTTTTGCAGATACCACGGCTACGGCATTGGCTGAATTACGTCTTTTTACAGTGGTGGCCAGACCGGTTACAACCACTTCATCCAGCTGTGCTGCATCTTCTTCCAGAACAACTTTAAGCGGGTACGTTGCATTGCGGAGTGATACCGTTTTTGTTGCATAACCTGTGAAACTGATCACCAGGCTCTGATTGGCAGATGCCGTTAACTGGAATTTACCATCTGCACCGGTTACCGCATTCTGGGCGGTACCTTTTACTGTAACAGAGGCGCCCGACAAAGGATTACCCGTCTTGTCGTGCACCACCCCGTTCACTGAAACGGATTGGGCCTTAACTGCAAAACTGCTTGCCAGCATGCAGAATAAGGCACATAGTAGAGTTAGTCTTTTACTCATATTCATGAAGGAATTTAGATGAACCCTCATAGACATAACCGATGATAAAAATTTAATGCGAAAGGAACAGAATGACAAAAAAGGCTACTGAAATGATAGAGTAATATGCCGGGATACGCAGCCCTCTCTGCGCCTTCATTCTCTTATGTAAAAAACGACCACCAAACCTGCTGCATGCCTGTTGATGAAGGGCAATCTGCCGGTATTACCATTGCTGGATTTTACACATGCAACCTGTATAAAGAACCTATCTTCATACTTATGAAAAAACACCTGTTGCTTTTACATGGCGCAATCGGCTCTGCTGCGGAACTGGTGCCGCTTGCTGCAAAACTGGAAGAAGATTATACAGTTCACCTGTTCGATTTTCCAGGACACGGCGGCAAACAATTGCCCGACGCACCCTTTTCTATTCAGCTTTTTGCAGAAGCCGCGCTTGCCTATATCATACAGGAGCAACTTGAAAAAGTAGTCATTTTTGGTTACAGCATGGGCGGATATACGGCATTATATATGGCCCGCCATTATCCACAAATAATCGAAAAAGTGATTTGCCTGGGTACGAAATTCCGGTGGACAGAAACCATCGCACGCCAGGAAACCAAAATGCTCGATGCCGATGCGATAGCTGCTAAAGTGCCTGCATTTGCAGCAACACTTGCCAGCCGTCATGCCCCGAACAGCTGGCAGGAAATAGTACGAAGAACCAGCGATATGCTGCTCGCGGTCGGCAGCAACAATCCATTGAAAGAAGAGGATTACCCAAACATTCTTTGCCCATGCCTGGTGATGGTTGGTGACAGAGACAAAATGGCTCCTGCGGAAGAAACTTTGACCGTATACAGGGCTTTGCCCGACGCAGCTTTCGCCGTTCTGCCACGAACACCGCATGCTATTGAGAAAACCGACATGAACCTGCTCGCTCAGTTGATCAGGCAGTTCTGATATTCATCTCTGATACAAGGCAACATGGAACAGTTTTCAACTGCGCAGGAATATGTATTTGAAAAATTCGGGCTGCATTGCGCCGGGCTGCTTACCGAACCAGAAAGTGCTGCTTATGAAGCATGCAGATTCCGCCTTAACGATCGCGTTGTTGTGTTCCGGGCAGCTAAGATCACACCGTTGAAAACGGGCCAGTTCGTTACCATATGGAAAAGAGATGCTGATGGGCTGACAGCACCTTTTGATTTATCCGATGGAATCGATCTTTTCGTGATCGCCGTAAGCAATGGCAATCGGCTTGGTCAGTTTGTTTTCCCCGCAGCCCAGTTTCACAAACAGGGAATCATATCCGGTTCGGGGAAAAAAGGAAAGCGAGGGATCCGTGTCTATGCGCCCTGGGATGCTACGGAAAGTCCGCAGGCAAAACGCACGCAGCAATGGCAATGCCGCTTCTTTCTTGAAATCCCGGTTGCATTACCTGCGCTTGTTGAGGAGTTGTATTTATCCGCCTGATCATTATGCGGCAACATTTACCGGGCCGTACTTTTTTCTTTTTCCATACCACACTATAACAAATGCCACCGCAAGGAATGCCAGCATTATAAAAAAACTGTTGACCATCACCTCCGGATACCCAAGCACCGTTACGTTTATGAAAGGGTAAGGATACCATGTCGCATAATGTCCGCGTAAAAGAATAAAAAGAGTATAACAGGCGGGGTAGATCAGCCAGAAGGGAACCTGGTTATAGCGCAGCGAACGGGTATCCGTCCATCGCCACCAGTAAAACAACATCATCAACGGGATAACCGAATGCAGCAGATCATCCACAACAGCCTGCATACCCTCCGGCGACCATAAATGACGCAATACCATGTTGTAAACAAGTCCTACAATAAGAATATAAAGCGTAACAGCAGATTGCACGCCCGGCCGCCGGAAAAATCCTGCCGGCCTCATCAGGAGCGATGTTACACAAACAGCAACGAGCAGGTTGGATAACACCGTAAAAAAACTAAAGAACCGGATAAGTAATTCTGCTCTTGCGATCGCAGTTACCTGCTGCTGCAGCATGAACTGGCATATCAGGGCAAACCATGCAACAGCTGAGAACAGAAGCAGGAATTTTTTTCTGGCAGTCATGCTTCAAGTTACTCATAATTGATCACCATTGGTAAAACTTCTGCCTGTTTAAGAAGCCTGCTGCTCTTTCAGCAGTTTAACCCAATCAACCACCCGTGAGGTATAACCATATTCATTATCGAAGAAAGCCATCAGTTTTACCATCCTACCCGTGACTGCGGTAAGCGAACCTTCCACAACTGCGGAGTGCGTATTTCCACGTACATCATTTGATACCAGCGGATCTTCCGTATACGCAATGATGCCTTTGTATTCAGACGCAGCCGCTTCTTTAAAGATCCTGTTGATCTCCTGCACGCTGGTATCCGCTTTCATCTGGAAAGTAAAATCTGCAAGCGCACCATTTGCCACCGGCACCCGGGTGGTTACCGTATGGATCCTGCCTTTCAGCACCGGGAAAAGACGTTCGAGCGATTCTGCAAGGTCTACAGGTACGGGAATAACGGATTCTGCTGCTGCCCTTCCGCGGCGCATATCTTTATGAGGACCGTCTACCAGGTGCTGGCGCGAAGTATAAGAGTGAACTACATTGAGATGAACCGCCTCAATACCGATGGATTGCATCAGGTATATCAGGTGGGTTGAGCAGTTGGTCATGCAGCCGCCCGGGGAAACGATCAGGCTTCCGGTTGATACCTGGTGCTGGTTGAAGCCATAGATACAAAGCGGTATATCCGGCGCTCCCGTGGTAGACAGCAATACTTTACGCGCTCCGGCCTGAAGGTGCGTGCCGGCGCCGGCGCTGTCCATGAAAAGCCCGGTGCATTCCAGTACCAGGTCTATATCCAGCTCTTTCCAGGGAAGCTTTGCCGGATCAGGCTGCTGCAGTATCTGAACCGTTTTACCGGCAATACACAGCTGACCGTTTTCAAGTGCTACTTCATCTTCCGCTGCACCATATACGGAATCATATTTTTGGAGATAAACCAGCTGGGCCGGCGTCATAATATCATTCACCGCTACTACTTCAAGGCCTTCAATCTTCACCAGGCGACGCAGCAGCAACCGGCCAATACGTCCCATACCATTGATCGCTATTCTCATACTCTTTTTTTGAAGCTGCAAAAATAAAGACTTAATGATTTGCAACGCTGGCAAACATTTTGCCGTCATTCCCAAAAAAGCCATATGAAAAAACTTTTTCCCCTGCTTGCCTGTGTGGCCATGTTTGCGTGTAACAAGAAGGCAGACGATCCCAATATTGCAAAAATCACCGGTACCTGGGAACTGGCCCGGTTTATCGGCTATCCCGGCAATATCAATTATCCGGCCGGCAACGGGCATATACTGGTATTTATGGGCGATGGCAGGTTCGACAAGAAAGATCCCGGAAACGCCACCATCAATGGTTTGTATGTAGTGGGCACCAAAGATGATTGCAGCGCCCGTGAAAATAACACCTACCTCATCATGAACAAAGGCAGCTTCAAACAGGAAGGCTATCTCAGCTTCAATGCAGCAGGCGACTCGATGACGATCGGCAGTTCCAACTGTGTTGCCGATGGCGGTACTTATGTCTATAAAAAGAATTAGTGCCCCAAAGCTTTCCGAACGGCAGGTGCCACAACCGTACCATATATCTCTATCGAGTGCATGATCTTTTCATGCGGGATGGAACCGGTTACCATATGGGCCAGGTAACGCGTGTTACCGAAGAGTTCATGCATGTAAAGTATTTTGTCGATGGCTTCCTGCGGACTGCCGGCGATCAGTGGCGACTGCGCAGAACGTAACTGGTCATATTGAGGTCTGCCCATTGCGCCCCAGCCTCTCTCCCGCCCGATCCTGTTCATCATGGCGATATAGGAAGGGTAAAGTTCATCGGCCGCCTGATTGCTGTTATCTGCCAGGTAAAAATGCGTATTGATGGCAAGCTGAAGTTTCGATGCATCATGACCGGCTTCTGCCCAGGATTGTTTATAAAGGTCCACGAAGGGAACATATTGTTTCATGTTACCGCCAAGGATGGCCAGAGCCATCGGAAGCTGCAGGTTACCTGCGCGAACCGCCGATGCGGGTGTTCCGCCAACTGCAAGCCAGATGGGTAAAGCCTCCTGTAAAGGTCTCGGATAAACGCCGAGCCCGGGAATAGCCGCACGATGAGTACCTTTCCAGTTTACTTTTTCCGATTCATTGATGCGCATCAGCAGATCCAGCTTTTCGATGAAGAGTTCATCATAATCACCAAGGTCGTATCCGAACAGTGGAAAGGATTCAATGAAAGAACCGCGGCCTGCCATGATCTCAGCCCTGCCGTCAGACAAAAGATCCAGCGACGCAAAACCCTGGAAAGTACGTACCGGGTCTGCAGAACTCAATACCGTTACTGCACTCGAGAGTTTGATATTCTTGGTAATGGCCGCAGCTGCCGCAAGCATCACTTCCGGAGCGGAAATGATAAAATCCGGACGATGGTGTTCGCCCATTGCAAATACATCCAACCCCACTTCATCCGCCAGTTTTACTTCTTCCAGCATTTCCTTCATCCTGCGGTGCGCATTGACCGCTTTACCGGCTTTGCCGTCGGGGCTCACTTCTCCGAACGTACTGATTCCTAATTCCATATTATTTCGTTGATTGATCTGAATGCAAAGTTCAAAAGAATAGTTTATTTTTGAAAGCGATTTCCGGACAGGAAGTACTTTCCCCACAGAAACCACATGATCCATGAACCAGAAAATTGAAAAAAAGCCTTTTCCTGAAAGTTGCCGGGTACATCTCCAGGCCATTGACGATACCATGGATATCCTCAACGGAAAATGGAAGATCCGTATCCTCGGTGTGCTGAGTTTCGGTACCAGGCGTTTCATGGAACTGCAGCGCGAAGTGGAAGGTATCGGCTCCAAAATGCTTTCCAAAGAATTGAAAGAACTGGAAATAAACGAGCTTGTAAAAAGGACCGTTTATGATACCAAGCCCGTAACTGTTGAATACGAGATCACCGAATACGGGAAAACCCTGCATGTGATCATCGGGGAGATCGCAAAATGGGGAGCGCAGCACAGAAAACGCATTCTCCGCTCCGGCACTGTCCGCAAGCCTGTTGCAGCCTGATCTACTGCTAAGCCGCTGAAACCCATTCCACCGCAAGATCGAATTCTTCTTTGCGAAAGCCTTTGAATTCACCCGGTGCCACAATGCTGAATATATCTGTGAATTTGTTTACTGCGGCTGAATCTGTGAGGATCGCCACCCTTTTCCATTTCGTGAATTTTGTAATACCAAGCAACATATCCTGGAACCAGGCTCCCGCAGTGAAATCACTTAATTCCGTATCGATCAGCATCAGGTAATTAAGTTCTCCCGTACGCTTTACGAGTTCACTTACTGCCGGCACTACCACCGTTTCAAAATCGGCGGCATCTACTTTCCCTACGGCATGGAAAGCGACCATATTATCTGGCACATCTGTAATTCTTGTAATCATATGTTTTTTACTTCAACTGCTGTAAAAGCTATGCCAGTTGTTTCCGCTTACGGGCGATCATGAGCCCGGTTACCACCAGCACCGCACCACAGATGCCAAACCAGGTAAGTTTTTCGTGCAGGATCAGTACGGCAAGGAAATAACCCAATGCGGGCGTAAGGAATAGCCACATCCCTGCCCTTACGGCATCTTTATGCACCAGGAACAGCCAGAGGCCCGATGCCACAATAGAAACAGGCAGCACCAGCCAGCCGAGGGTAAGGAAAAAACGGGTATCCGGTATAAGATAATGTGGTGTGGGATCGAGCAGCACGATAGGAATAAAGAGCAGCCCTCCGATCGTGATCTGCCAGGTATTGACAACAATCTTGGGTAAGGTAAGCCCGCAACGGGAATAATAAACACTCCCGGCCGACAATGCCACAATTCCCGCCACCAGAGCTGCGATGCCGGTGAAGGTAGCATGGGGATCGGAAAGATTGGGCACTGCTGCAAGACAAAGTCCGGACAGCGAAATCACCATACCGGTGTATTCATACCATTTCAGTTTACGGCCTGATACCGCTGCGGACAGCAGGATCAGTATCAGCGGATTGGTGGCGCTTACCAGGCTGATCAGCCCGGCAGATACATGTTTGATGGCGATGATATAACCCGTCATGTAAACGGTGATATTCAGCACACCCAGCAATACAAGCCCGCGGAAATCTTTCGTGCGCGGAAAAGCATATTGCCTGCCTTTATACCCATGAACATATAAAAGCAGCAATATGCTTACTACCGCAAAACGAATGGCGGTAAGCAGAAAGGGTTCTACAGAATGCAGTCCTATTTTGGTAGCCACAGTAGCAGAAGCCCACAGTATTGCGAATATCAGCCCTTTTAAAAAATCCACAAGATTGCTTTGAAGGGCACAAATGTACACGATGCTGTGCTATACGCCGGTATTATGTTCATTGAAAAGCCTTGACCGCAGGTATGCTTCCAGCGATTGCGGCTTTCTGCCGAGCAGTTTTTCAAGTGTATCGTCGGGGAGATTGAATTCATCATTTTTGATTGCCAGCGCAAACCCGGCTGTAAATGCTGCAAGACCGTCTGGCACACCCGCATTCTTTAAATTCTCGAGGAACGCTTCATGACTCAGATCCGTATAATTAACGGGCTTTCCTGTAATAGTTGCACAGGTTGCTGCAATATCAGCAAAAGAGTAAGCGATACCATTGCCTATCGGGTATTGTTTGTTCTCATGGCCCGGCTGCGTTAATACATTGGCAGCAGCTTCTGCCATATCGGAGCGTGTTGCAAACGGTACTTTACCGTTCCCCGCCGGCACTGCAATTCCTGTCTGGGCAATGTTCACGCCGGTAAACATCGGTATGATGTCTGCATACAAGCTGTTGTTCAGTAACGTGTACGTAAGACCGGAATTACGCAGGTATTCATCGGTATCGGTATGCGACTGCATGGCATCTTTCAGTACTGATGTGTTTACATCTTTCAGCGAAACACCTGTATATGCCACATATTTAACACCAGCTTCCACCGCAGCATCGATCACATTCCTGTGCTGCCCGAACCTGTCGTTGAAATCATTGGATGACACCAGGAGCAATTTGTCGATGCCTGTGAATGCCTTTACCAGCGAAGTCTTATCAAAATAATTACCGGTGCGTATTGCAATGCCCTTTTCTTTCAGGCCAGCCGCTTTCTGTTCATCGCGGACCAGGGCCGCTATTTCTGCAGCAGGGATCTTTTTCAAGAGGAAATCAATGACTGCATTTCCGAAATGCCCTGTTGCTCCTGTTATCAATATCATATCAGAAGTTGTAAGTGATCAAAAATTATTTGTACTCGGTAATGAAACGCTCTTTCGGCATACGAACCTTGGGCAGGTTCACCAGCCAGTCGTTATCCGCATCGCGATAACCCAGCGGAAGAAGTGTTACACTCTTCAGCCCTTTCTTATCCAGTCCGAGTAATTCATCCAATGCTTTACTGTCGAATCCTTCCATCGGTGTAGCATCCACTTTCAGTTCAGCGGCAGCCGCGATGGCAAGGCCGAATGCGATATAAGCCTGCCGTGCTGTATGCGCGAAGTTTTCATCGGCACTGCGTCCTACATACAATCCAAGCAGCATATTCCGGTACATATCCATACTTTCAGAAGGCACATTCCGTTCTTTTGCCGTACGGTCGAATACTTCTTCGATCCTTTCTTTTGTATAATCGTCCCAGGCTGCAAACACAAGCACGTGAGAGCTGTCTACGATCTGCTGCTGGTTTTTCGCGATGGGCAGTAATTGTTGTTTCAGTTCAGGGTTGCTGATCACGATCACTTCGAAAGGCTGCAGACCGGAAGAAGTAGGTGCGAGTCTTGCAGCTTCCAGTATTGCGGTTATTTTTTCTTCGGGCACCCTGCTCCCATTCATTTTCTTGGTAGCATAACGCCATTGCAATGCGTTGAGTAATTCCATGGTATGATGTTTTGAGGTTTTTGATATTACGCCGGCAGCGATGCTCAGCGTTTAAACATCAAAATTAAGCAGATTACTTTATTTTAGATAGTGGTTTCCGAAAAGAAAGTAGTTTCCTTCGGGAAATTAACTTTTGGAAAGTTTCAGAACTTTCCAAAAGTTCAGCACTTCGGTCCTTTGATCACAAGTGTTCGGAAGGTATTTCGATTCTATAATCGATTCAAGTCAGTTGCTTCAGGCTGCCCGGCCGCTGGGCCTCGTCTTTGCGCCAGCGCTTCTTTAGCCTCTATCGAAGTGTGCTGCGCAGCATTTCGATTACCTGCGCTGGGTTCCGAACCAAAGAGGCGCCTCTGCAAAGACTGGTAGATTTATTAAATTCTTCCCAACACCTGAGGTCCTTTGATCCATTTCGATGAGCATACTGCACTGGTTCAGTCAACTTTTGGAAAGTTCTGAAACTTTCCAAAAGTTCAGTAACTGCGCTATTTCGTTTATATTTAAGCTTTTAAGCAGCGTTCTGTTTGTGCAGGTGATCAATCAATAAACCCCCGTAACTATTGTGAAGCACTTTATTTCTCTGTTACTGATTATTATGCCGGCGTGCATATTCGGACAAAACTGTCCTGACAATATCGGTTTTGAGAAAGGTACGCTTGACAATTGGGTATGCCTTACCGGGGAAATCGACAGGGCCGGCCAGATCTCGCTTGCACAAGGTCCGCCTAACGACCTGCATACCCTGATCGAAAAAGGATCAACTGAAGTAAAAGATTATTTCGGCGATTTCCCGGTCAGCTGTCCGAACGGAAGCAAATATTCACTGAAATTGAATACAGGGGGTAATCCGTCCGGCAGGGCTGTCGGGGTTTCTTACACATTTGTTGTACCGAATGTGCAATCGGATTACAGCATCATCTATAATTACGCGGTTGTATTGGAGAACCCGCCGCATGATGCTTTTGAACAGCCGCAGTTCACCGTAAAAGTATTTGATGTAACTGCTAACCAGTATATCGATTGCGGTGCATTCCAGTTTGTAGCCTCTTCCAATCTGCCCGGCTTCAAAGAGTCTACGGTAAAAAGAGAAGTGTATTATAAGCCATGGGCACCGATCACACTGAAGCTTTCCGCATTTAAAGGAAAAACGATCCGCCTTGAATTCACCGTAAACGACTGCGCGCGAAAAGGTCATTTCGGTTATGCATATCTCGATGTGAATGAAAACTGTTCAGAGCCGATTACCGGAAACGTTTTTTGTGCCGGATCTTCTGTTATTAACCTTAAAGCACCTTACGGTTTCCAGGCTTACAAATGGTATACGGAAGACTTTTCAACGCTGCTGGGCACAGACAATATACTGCAGTTGAGCCCACTCCCGCCTGTGGGCACGAAGATCGTGCTTGAGATCACACCTTTTCCTAACCAGGGTTGTCTGGATACACTGAAAACTGAGATCAAAGGTTCCAGCGATCCTTTCAATATGGTTACAGTTCAATCGCTGTCGGGCTGTGAAGCCACGGGCGTAAATCTTACGGCCGCCTCGGTCACCACAGGGAGTTCGCCGGGTATCTCATTCACTTATTTTACGGATGTGAGCGAGACCGAATATCTTCCGTCTCCGGAAAAGCTGATCAAGTCCGGAATCTATTATATTAAAGGGAATAATGCTGCAGGTTGCAGTGAAACACGGCCGATCGGCGTAACAATTTTAAATACCCCCAACGTGCAGATCACAAGCCCTCCGGTTGCCTGTATCCCCGGCGCTGTCGATCTCACAGTTTCAGCCGTAACAGCAGGAAGTTCTCCGGGCCTTAGCTTCAGTTATTGGGAAGACCCGGCTGCAACCAAACCATTAAGTACACCGGCAGCGCTTACCAGAACAGGTACTTACTACATTAAAGGGACCAATTCCAATAATTGCAGCGATGTAATGCCCGTAATGGTTACGCTGAGTAATCCGCCTGCATTCAGTGTATCGGATATCGAAGCCTGCGATGCGATCGCATTAACAGATGCGGCCAGCAGAAGTGTGCGCAGTGCTGTTACATCTACCAGTTTCTCTTACTGGCTGGACGCGGCCGGCACTACCTCTCCTTTAACACCCGGTCATATTTTCAAGACAACTACATCCTTTTATGTAAAAGGAACCGAACCCGTTGGTTGTGCCGTTATGAAACCCGCCAAAGTAACTATTCATCCATTACCTGTATTTAAAGCTACCGACCCGCTTCCTGCCACACGTCCCGCAGTTGTGGATCTCACGCAGACTGTGCCTGTGAGCAGCAGCTGGGTTTATTCTTACTGGTACGACAGAACTGCGGTCAGGCCGATCAGCGCATACCAGCAGGTTGCCAAGACAGGTAAATACTACGTAAAAGCCATCACCCCATATGCCTGTAGCCTGGTCGATTCCGTGCAGGTTACCATTATAGATCCGCCGATCATTCCCCCCAATGCGTTTTCTCCTAACGGTGATGGCATCAACGACACCTGGCTGATTCCGATCCTGCAATATTACCCGGAATGCAGTGTGGAGGTTTACAACCGGGCAGGTCATGCTGTTTACAAATCTTCAAACGGCTACAGTAAACCCTGGGACGGCATCTTTGAAGGCAAAAAACTGCCGGTGGCAACTTATTATTACATCATCAGGCTAAGCAGCCTCCACCAGCCAAGTTCAGGTAGTGTAACATTGCTGAAGTAGCCCCCGGTCAAGCTCAGGATTCTTCAGTACATTCGTGTTTTATCAACTCGAGCCAATCACTGGTTATGGACGTTAAAATAGAACCCAGCTGGAAGGAAGTATTAAAACAGGAATTCCACAGACCCTATTTCATGCAGCTTTCCGCACATCTTAAAACGGAGAAAGCTACCGGCGCAGTCATTTATCCGCCCGGACACCTTATTTTCAATGCATTTGAGAAGACACCGTTTAACAAGGTGAAAGTAGTGCTGCTGGGCCAGGACCCCTATCACAATCCCGGACAGGCACACGGTCTGAGTTTTTCCGTACCCGATGGTGTTAAACCGCCGCCATCGCTGGTAAATATTTACAAAGAATTATACACGGACATCGGGATGCCGATCCCTGCTACCGGCAACCTGACACGCTGGGCAGAACAGGGCGTACTGCTGCTCAATGCAGTGCTTACGGTAAGAGCCAACGAACCGGCCAGTCATTCCAAGATCGGCTGGATGGATTTCACCGATGCGGTGATCCGGAAAATATCGGCAGAAAAAGAAGGAGTTGTATTTCTCTTATGGGGACGCTTTGCACAGGAAAAACAGGTGCTGATAGACGAAACAAAACACAGCGTATTAAAAGCTGCACACCCATCGCCGTTCAGCGCCGACAAAGGATTTTTCGGTTGCAAACATTTCAGCCGCACCAATGAACTGCTGGCAAAACAAGGACTTGAACCAATCGACTGGCGGCCCTGACATAATCCAGACATCATCATTTATTCATTCCAAAAACACCGTTCATGAAGAACCTGTTTGCAAGGATCTGGGCCTTATGGGGACTAGTACTTTTTATTGCCACTTTACTCATCGCGATCATTTTTTACCTGCCCTGTTTTCTTTTGCAGGATCCGGCCAAAGCAAGGTGGCACAGGCATGTATCGGCTGTATGGATGTGGATCTACCTGCGCCTGATCGGTTGTCCGTTGAGTGTATATGGCAAAGAGCATTTCAGTCCGGACACCAATTATGTGGTTGTCTGCAACCATAACAGCCTGATGGATGTTCCCGTAAGTACGCCGTTTATGCCGCGCGCCAATAAAACCATTGCCAAGAAAAGTTTTGCTAAAGTACCGGTGTTTGGCTGGGTCTATACATTCGGCAGTGTGCTTGTAGACCGCAAAAGCGACGAGAGCAAGCGGAAAAGTTATGAGGAAATGAAAGAGAAACTGCGCATCGGGCTTGACATGGTTATTTATCCCGAAGGAACCAGGAACAAAAGCAATGATCCGCTGAAATCCTTCTACGACGGAGCTTTCAGGCTGGCTGCAGAAACAGGGAAACCGGTGATACCAACCTTGCTCTTTCACACAAAAAAAGTATTACCACCGAACAAGTTCTTTTACCTTGTACCACATCGTCTTGAAATGCATTTTCTGCCGCCGGTAGCATCAGAGGGAGTTTCTGCGAAGGAACTGAAAGAAAAGATCTTCAGGCAGATGTGGGATTATTACGAAAGCAGGAACAAATAACGATCTCAGTTGTCTAAACCTTTGCGTACCCCAAACAGCTTCACTTTATCTGACTGCTTCATCACTCAGGCAGATCAGTAATTCGAGAATGTACGGCTCCTGTTGATCCGCAGATCGCGGAGGATACCTGATTTTGGATTGATCAGAATGCTGAACGAACGATAGCGGCCGATCGGTGTTACATTGATCGATAACTGCCAGCAATGCATTTCCCTTGTGATGAACATACTGAGCTGCTGCAGTCCTGTACCCGATACATCGTAATAACCGGTGGCTCCTACTTTCCATTTATCCGTAAGACTGAAATCGCCATTGAAGTTCAGGGTAGAGAAAGTCCTGGTTTCAAAGCCGCTGTAATCCGCTTTTACGGCGCGTGTAAAGTTGAGTGAATAGGTGAACGAGATCGACCATGGAATATCGAAATCAGTGAACTCTGCCGGGTTCGCTCTGGCAAACTGCAACTGGCGCTGTTGTTCATCAGGCGTCATGAACGGATCAACAGGCAGTTGTTTGTCTTTTGCCTCCTTGCCATCTTTCGTCTTACTCTGGAATGAAGTAGTTACAGCGATATTACCGGAAGAGAGCCGTCCGAATTTGAATTTAGTGGGATCGAAGATGAGTTTGTTGATTGCAAAGCCCATACTGTCTGTATCATATGGCTCCAGCAATGCGGTTGCGGTAATGTTGATCTTATCGAAAAGGGTGCTGCGCGCGTAGAGATTGAAGGTTCCGAGACGCATACTGTCTTTCAGGAAATTATAGGAAGATGTGAAACCGAAACCATCGAGCAGTTTAACCTTACGGTCGGGCTCGGAAGTATCTTTCTTATTCTTCACCTTCATCTCGAGCAGGTTATCTATACCAAAAGAAACACCACCAAAAGCACCTTCGGAAAAACTGCCGTTCAGTGATCCCTGGTATCTCGATGCACGCACTTTACGACCTGTGGTATCTACCTGCAGGTCATAATAGTATGATGCTGCCATATCCGGCGTATAATTGAAACTGATGGTTGGCCTTACTTCATGCCTGATCCCTACGATATTGCTTTTAGGCCCGAACAGATAGGTTCCGAAGATCCTGGTATTCGCCGCAAGGCTGAACGCGGCCTGCCTGGCTGTATAAAATCCTTTCGAGATGGTTGTATCGATACGTTTTGTAGTGGTATTCCACTTCGCGAACATGCTTTGCCCGTACCAGCGTTCTTCATAGGAAATACCCGGCGTAAGGGTCAGCGGACCGAGTGAAGGCAGCTGTAATGAAATAGGAATGGAATGTCTTGCTCCCCACTGGATGGTATCGAGCAGGCGGCGGAAATTGAATGCAGTATCATAGAACGCCAGCTGGTTCTGTATGTTACCGCTATAGCCGATACCAATCTTCTCATACCATTTTCCCGTTCCGATCTGTTCCTCTTTCTGGAAAGGATAGAATGTAACAACGTTGAAGTTTACCGTAGGCAGGTTCAGGTTCACCAGCCTCAGGTTATTGTTCTGGTTGTGGTTGGCGTTGATCGATATATTGTATTTACCATTCCAGTCCTTGCTGTACGAAATAGATGAACTCAGCTGGTTCTGGTAATTCTGGTATGGATTATTGAGCAGCGACTCATTGAATTTCGTACTTCCGAAATTTACGCTGGCACTGAAATTGGTTCCGGGACGGGCACGGCTGTCGCGGCTGTGTGTCCAGTTGATCATAAAGGACCTGGATTTGCTGAACTCCTCCTTAGATGCGCCGAAACGGTTCAGCGTTTTGCTGTTCTGCAAGGTAATGTTCAGGCTTCCTGTGAATTTATAACGCTGTATATATTTGGAATTGGCATTTAAAAGCCAGCCGCCATAAGAGTAGAGATTGACTTTTGTTGTAACGTCCACATAATCGTTGATCACTTTATAATAACCCAGTCCTTCGATCCCCAGTCCAAAATCCTCGCTCGATGTAAATGCCGGCGCCAGGATGCCAGAATGCCGGCCCTGGTAAAGCGGGTATATACCAAAAGGAATACCGATAGGCATGGGCACGCCTTCAAATTCGGGGTAAGCACTTCCGGAAACGCCCAGTTTGTTATTGATCACTTTCAGCTTGCGTGTGCGGAAAGCGAAATGCGGTGTATCGAGATTACAGGTAGTTATACGTGCCCGCCAGGCAAAAGCCTCTTCGGCATTTACTTTTTTCAGTCGTTCTGCATATACGAACATTTCCCCCTGTTTGAGGAATGTGCCTTTTACAAGCCCTTTCCCTGTTTCGAGGTTGAAGAAGATGGAATCGCTCACTGTTTCCATATCATCCTGTACAAACTTGGGTTTGCTCAGGGGATTACCGGTGCTGTCCAGCGCGCCATATGCTTTCAGGGTCTGGCTTTTCTGATTGAAGCTGATGATCTGGGCATCCACTTTCAGGTTCTTGTAGTCTACTTTCGATTTACCGTAGAGGTAAAAATCGCCCGTTTCCATGATCAGTACGCCCGAATCTTCAGCACTGTATTTCACCGGGGCATCGAGCGAATCCTTTGAAATACGGAGTGAATCTATATGCAGGGTACTGTCTTTCCGGCCGGTTGTGTCTGCCTTTCGGGTACTGTCGGCGTTTCCCGGAACTGCTGTTTTCGGTGAAGAAGGGATGGTGTCGGTAAGCAGGCGCATGTAGGTAGCGGGAGTACCTCCGGCCTGCGCATAAAAGGTAAATAAAAGCAAATATCCGCCGGCAACAATAGGCAGCCATGTTTTTACGTTAATTTTACGGAGTTTGCTCATAATCACAAGTGGGCAAAAATAGTGTTAAACCTGTAAATCGTATTATCAAAAAAATCCTTTAACGAATTGATATGATGCGGAGTAAATATGTTGTCCTTGGTTTGTTAAGTTTCGGATTTCTGGCTTTGTGTGCATTTTCGACGAAAAATACCCCGCCCATGCAGAAGCAGGTGCTTAAACGGATCATTATAGACCCGGGGCACGGAGGTCAGGATATCGGGGCTAAAGGACGGTACTCAACAGAAAAAGATATTTCGCTGGCCGTATCACTTAAACTGGAGCAGGAGCTGAAAGAACAGATGCCGGATGTGGAAGTGGTGCTCACCCGTAAAACGGATATTTATCATTCCGTGGTAACCAAAGCCCGTATTGCCAACCAGGCCAAAGGCGATCTCTTTGTGTGCATCCACGTAAACTCTGCCGACCCGATCCGGAACCGCGAGTTTGTGGGCTATAAAACAGAAACCTATTATAAGGGAAAGGGCAAAAACCGGAAAAAATTAACCCGCAAGGTAAAAGAATACCGTACCTGGTATACGCCCAACCCGGCAAAAGGAACTGAAACATTTATTTACGGGGTTGACAAAACAGAACAGCGTAAAGCGGCGGCAAGCGAAGGTCTGGATGAATATATGGACAGCATTTCCGCAAGAGAGATCAAAGCGCTTGAGCAGGAAAGCTCCAACGATCCTACCAAACGAATGCTTGCGAACGTGATGACCCAGCAATATTTCCAGCGCAGCGCCAAACTGGCCCTTACGGTAGAAGAAGAATTCCAGAAGATCGGGCGTATCAGCCGCCAGGCACAGCAGCGTAAAAAAGGCATCTGGGTACTCCAGGCTGTTTCAATGCCTGCCGTGCTGGTAGAGACCGGCTTTATTTCCAACCCTGATGAGGAAGATTATCTCAACAGCGAACAGGGACAGAAAGACATTGCCGAAGTGATCACACGCTCACTCAGGATCTATAAACTATCCCTCGAAAAGCAGCTGGGTATCACCAGCGAAGGCAGCGGCGGTAAGTAAACCCGTTCAAAATAAATATTTTAACAGCCTCCGGCTACAGGCAAGAGCCTAAGAAACCTTAGTTTTGTACCCTATGAAGATATCGAACGAAACCAAAGTGGGTGCGTTAACGGCGATAGCCATCACTTTGCTGATATTAGGCTTTAATTTTCTGAAAGGAAAAACACTGTTCAAAACCGGTAATTTCATTTATGCCAAATATGCCGACACCAAGGGCATTATGGTATCCAATCCCGTTTTCATCAACGGCTTCCAGGTAGGTTCCGTTTATGAGATCGATAATGCCGATAAAAACCTGTCGTCTATCATTGTTGCAATCAAGCTGAAAGACAATTATAATATCCCGGTCAATTCCCTGGCCAGTATCCGCGAAAACCCGCTGGGCACTTCCAGTATCGAGATCAGGATGGGAAATGCCGCTCAGTTTCTGAAATCCGGAGATACTGTTCTGACAGCTACCAATCCGGGTATTCTGGGCCAGGTGATGAACGCCCTCGGACCTGTTGGAGACCAGGTGAAAGCCACACTGCACTCACTCGACAGTGTTCTCTCCAACATCAACAGCATTTTCGATCCGGCTACAAAAAACAATATGCAGGCTGTAATCGCAAATATTAACCGCACCACAGCCAGCCTGGCCGTTTCCTCCGCATCCATACAATCCATGCTGAATGCACAGACCGGCGCTATCGCAGCTTCCATGAACAATGTGAACAGCTTTACGAAAAACCTGGCCGACAATAACGACAAAGTAACGAACATGCTCGCCAACGTTGAAAAAACAACGGAGAACCTGTCTAAGGCAGATATAGACGGCGCAGTAGAGGGCTTGAAGAAATCCATAGAAAGCCTGAACAATATACTGGCGAAAGTCAGCTCAACAGACGGTACACTCGGGCGTTTAATGAACGATAAGACCCTGTACGACAACCTTACCAATACGGTTCGCAGTGCCAATATCCTGATGGACGATCTGCGCGTACACCCGAAACGCTATGTGAACATTTCCGTTTTCGGCAAGAAAGACAAAAGCGGTCCTTTAATGGCCCCACTGCCCGTACCAGATTCGCTGCGTAAATAATGATGTACAGATGGCTATATACGATCCTGCTGACCGCCTCATGCGTATTTGCGGGAAAGCTCAGTGCGCAGCAGACTGCCGATACCACGCAGCCGGGAAACGGCATACTGATCGAATTCATTTCAGCAGAACGTTATAACGTACGCCAGGGCGATACCAATAACCTGGTTTCCCTTGCCGGAAAAGTGCATATGGTACAGGGCAAGACCCATTTCTATGCAGACAGTGTATTGCTCGATAAAAAGAACAATACCCTTGAAGCATTCGGCAATGCACATATCAACGATGCCGACAGCATACACACTTATGCCCAGTACATGAAATACCTCGGAAATGAGAAAAAAGCATTTCTGAAGAAGAAAGTAAAACTTACAGACGGCAAAGGTACCCTCACCACAGAAGAACTGGAATACGATGTATCCCTGAAAATAGGAACCTACCTCAAAGGCGGCAAAGTGGTGAATAAGAAAACGGTTCTGACAAGTACTGAAGGCTATTACTACGGCGATACCAAAGATGTGCATTTCAAGAAGAAAGTGGTACTGAACGACCCTGAATACCGCGTGCTCACAGACACGTTGTTTTACAATACCAATACGGAGATCACAACCCTTACAAGTCCGAGTACGATCTATAACGAAAGCCGTATTATCAAAACCCGGAATGCGATCATCGATATAAAGAATAAAAAAGCAACCATGTACGAGCGGTCTGTCATAGACGACAGCACGTATACCATTACGGCAGATGACATGGCATTCGATGACACAACCGGCATGAACGAGTTACGCGGCAATGTGGTATATCATGAAAAGGATACGGCAAAAGGTGTTGACATGATTGCCAATCACGTGATGATCAACCGGAAAAAAGACATTCTGCTGGCCACGGAAAAGCCGGTATTACTGATCAAGCAGAACCGTGATTCGATCTTTATCACTGCAGATACTTTATACAGCGCCCGTTTATCGGAACTACAGAAACTAAGACCAGTACCTTCGATCAGGGATTCATCGAGAGCGACCCTGCACATAGACAGGACAACAGCCGACAGCAGCAACGACAAATATTTTGAAGCTTATTATAACGTACGCATCTATTCAGACTCGCTGCAGGCAACGGGCGACAGTCTTTTTTACGCGCTGCAGGATTCAGTGTTCAGGCTTTTCAAACAGCCGATCGTGTGGGCACAGAGCAACCAGCTCAATGGCGATACGATTTACCTGTATATCAAGAATAAGAAACCCGAACGTGTTTATGTATTCAATAACGGGATCGGCATCAGCCGTGTAGACAGCGCCATGAAGTATTACAACCAGCTGAAAGGTTATACCATTAACGCTTTGTTCGAAGATGGCAAGATCAATTTCATGCGGGCCAAGGGCAATGCAGAAAATATTTATTATGGCATCGATGATAATAATAAATTCATCGGTGTGAGCCGGAACCAGTCGGATGTGATCGAAGCCAGGTTCAAAGAAGGCAAACCGCAACGGATCACATTTATCAATAAGCTGGAGGGAACAGCTTATCCTATGCGCCAGGTAAACCATGAAGAGCTTCGGTTAAGAGGTTTCATCTGGCAGGAAGCCAAAAGGCCGAAAAGCAAGTTTGATATTCTTTCTAATTAATCATTACACTAAATTATTCGTACCGTCTGAAGATGCAGAACTGTGCCAGTCATGTTCGGCACAGCCTTCTCCGGCCTCATCTTTCTTCCCACGCTGATGTCTCCCGAAGGGGGCTCAGCGCAGCACGCACTTGTGATTTCTAAAGCTGCTTATAGATTTCAACCTTGCCTCCGCTGACGTCTCCCGAAGGGGACTCAGCGCAGCACGCAGCCACCATTTCTAAAGTTGCTTATAGATTCCAACCTCCACGCGGGTGCAGCCATCTGTGTCGCT
>NZ_FUWH01000005.1:192669-292638 GCF_900167075.1 Sediminibacterium ginsengisoli
GCTGATGTCTCCCGAAGGGGACTCAGCGCAGCACGCAGCCACCATTTCTAAAGTTGCTTATAGATTCCAACCTCCACGCGGGTGCAGCCATCTGTATCGCTCAGGCCGCTGGGCCTCGTCTTTGCGCCAGCGCTGCTTTGGCCTCTATCGAAATGAGCTTCGCTCGGTACCGATTCCAAAGAGGCATCTCTGCAAAGACTGGTTTGGATCTTTTGGTGAATGATTAATCGTGCTGATCTTACGCTGCCTCCGCTGACGTCTCCCGAAGGGGACTCAGCGCAGCACGCAGCCACCATTTCTAAAGTTGCTTATAAATTCCAACCTCCACGCGGGTGCCGGCATCTGTATCGCTCAGGCCGCTGGGCCTCGTCTTTGCGCCAGCGCTGCTTTGGCCTCTATCGAAATGAGCTTCGCATCATTTCGATTACCTACGCTTGCGCTCGGTACCGAACCCAAAGAGACGCCTCTGCAAAGACTGGTATGGTCTTTTGATTGTCAGTTGATCGTAACGATTTTACTTTCTCCGCGCGAACCCATCTTGTTTCTGCGAAGGCATCTGGTATTACTAAGATCATTTAATGTATACTTCAATAAAAACGGGCGCCGATATGAATCAGCGCCCGTTTTATCTTATGAGGAATATGCCTAGTGGCCACCTCCTGATGCTTTTACATCATAATCGATGCCTTGTTTTTTCAGGCTCTTCTTTGCATAAACTGCGTAGAACGCGAGGTAAGCAAAACACAGCACACCTACGATATAGCTGTACTGGATGCCCAGGATATTATCTTCCGCCACAGCACCCTGCAACCAGCTGATCAGGCCGCCGCCCATGATCATCATGATCAGAAGACTGCTTCCCTGGTTGGTATGTTTGCCAAGACCAGCAACAGCAAGCGTAAAGATACAAGGCCATAAAGTACTGCAGAACAGACCCACGCTGATAAACGCGAATACACTGGTAGCACCTGTTGTAAGCATGCCGATCACGAGAGCAGCAATACCCATTGCCGAGAAAATCAACAGCATTCTTGCCGGATTCCCTTTACTGAGCAGGTCGCCGATGATCATTGCGATAATTACAAATCCATATACAAAGAAAGAAGTAATATCATGCTGTGCGATGGTATTTACGATCAGGAAAACCGCAAAAGCGATATAAGGCATGATGAAGCTGAGGACTTTCTGCTTGCTCTTGCTAACGCCGAATGCACCTACAGAAGCAGTCCAGCGACCGATCATCAGGCTCGCCCAGTATAAAGAAATATAAGGAGCGATCTTATCGGTGGAAATATCCATATGCTGTTTCATGTATTCCGGCAGGTTGCTCGCGGTAGCTACTTCAACACCCACATATACAAATATGCCGATCATTCCCATCCACAGTTGCGGATACTGGATGGCAGATTTTTTATGCGCTACCTTAAGCTGGCTTTCTGCTTCTTCAGCTGCCACCTGTTCCAGGTCTATCTTATCAGGGATGGATGAAAATTTAAAGAACGCTGCTACCAGCAGGAACGCAGCTCCCAGTATAAGATAGGGTGTTTTTACACTCTCGATACTTGCTTCTGAAGAAGAACTGGTTACACTACCGAAGATCGCAAAGCTCACCAGCAATGGTCCGATGGTTGTTCCGAAATTATTGACCCCGCCGGCCATGCTCAGTCTCTGCGAACCGGTTTTCGGATCGCCGATCACTACGGCAAGCGGGTTGGCCGCGATCTGCTGCAACGAGAACCCGAGACCTACCACAAAAAGCCCGCTGATCATTAAAGGGAATGAAGCGGTATTGGCAGCAGGATAGAATAATAAAGTACCAATTGCCGAGATCACAAGCCCCAGTGCAATTCCGTTCTTATACCCGATCCTGTTGAGCAGATCGGTACCGGTTAGTTTGGAAATACCTACATAAATAAGTGATCCCACAGTGTATGCCACATAAAAAGCAACCGACACCAGCTGGCTCTGTGCCTGGGAAAGATCAAATGCTTTTTTAAATACGGGAATGAGGATATCATTACTTGCTGCAACGAACCCCCAGAAGAAGAACACGGTGATCAATGTGCCAAACTGGCCCCATTTTGTTTGTTGACTCATACGGTTGACTGTTAGAAGTTTTTTATTGGGAGGAAAAAATAGTCATTTTATTTCAACTATTCACAAACTGTTTCCGGTTTTATTCAACGAAACAGTTATCTGCCCACAAAACTTTCAACCGTTAGTTTTACCTGATCTCCACACGCAGTGGCTGCTTCAGCTGACCGGCGTATTGGCGGAGATACGCAAACCAGTCGTTATCGCTCCTGATCAGTCCTGCCCTGTTCCATGCCGCACCTGTATAATAAATAAAAGGCTCACCGCTTGCCTGTTTCGCAGTTAATGTAAGCAGATGCGGTTTCAGCAGGTTCATACTTTTCACCTGCGAAGTAAATATTGTTCCGATACCGGTTACGCCATTCAACGGGCTCTCTGGCTCCCAGTAACCCATAATTCCCTTATCCTCCTGCAACAGGGAAGCACCGCCGGGGCCGCGTTTTACAATGCCTACTGCCAATGGCAAAGAATCTTTCCCCTCAAATCTGAAAAACGCTTCTACCCTGCTCAGCTGTGAACCTGCATCGATCCGGATGATCTTGGTAACTGTAACCATTGTACCCGCTACATTACGGGCAGGATAAGTTAACCTGAAACTGCTGCGCAGCGGACCGTTGTCGAGCAGTTCCCAGTTACTGTAATTATGTGTGAAATAAATGGAATCGTTCACATAAGGTGCTATATCGCCGGCACCAAGCGTAAAACCTACGCTGTAATAATCCATTCCTTCTCCGTGGTCTTTGTGGTAATCGCCGCTTTTATACCATTTATCGATGATCAGTTCACTGGTACGTTTAGACCATACATCCATTCCATAGGCGTTATCTTTACGTCCTTCAAGTGCTTTACCGTATACCCTGAACGCTACCTTATCGTTTTCCCAGGCAAAATCATCATACCGTTCAGGCACATAACGTGCAAAACTGCGTGGTTTAACAGGCGCTGGCTTACCGGCTTTGACGTAGATGCGCAGGCTTGCATTTGCAGCCAGCGTTACCGGAATAAGAATACTCCGTGGTTCGGTCTGCCCGTTGTATTCGAGCTGATAAGGAATTTCCTTCCCGCTTTCCGTTACCAGTCTGAAAGATTGCTTGGCTATTGCAGGATAAGCTGCAATAAAAGTTGAATAAGGCAATTCGGCCAGCTCTTCCAGTCTTTTATCTGCAGTACTGTTCGTAATACGGATGGATGTTTGCGCGGAAACCATCAAGGACGGCAACAATAAAAACAGGAAAGCGAGCCGGCAGTTTTTTGTTCTTTTCATATCAGTTCTGTTTGTGACGATGTCTTAATGCCTGTTATGGTTCAGTATAAAATTTACAATTGGTTCTGGGTTGGGGAGGCTGTGCGGATGATGTTTGAAACCCGGTTTATGCAATACAGTAACATCTGCACCGGCTGCTTTCATTTTTTCCGCAAAAGGTAAAGTATTTTCCTCCGGGGCAACAGCCTCATCTGCATCCGCGCAAAGGATCAGGATCGGGAATTTCCCTTTTACCAGCTGCCGGATCTTATCGATCGGACTTCCATGAAAATGATCAACCTCCTCTTCTGTCTGCAGGTTATAATCTGTCCTGAATAAAGCATATTCTTTAGGCCAGGCTTTGAACTTACCCTTACCTGCCGGCCATGATTTCAGATCCAGTACGGGATTATCGATATATACAGCTGCAACCTTACCCGGATTTTCGGCTGCCCAGTTGAGTGCATAGACGGCACCTCGGCTCATGCCTTCCATTACTGCTTTTTTTGCCAGTCCGGCTTTTTGTAACAAAGCATAAAAGCGGTTCCAGTAACCGATCGCTTCGCTATTACCGAAGAGTTCGATCACATCGCAGTAGACCACATGATAACCGCGTTCGAGCAGTGCTATGTCGGTTTGCGGTTCATGTCCCCAGAACCGCGCCCGCCAGATCCAGGGTTTTCCCGGGGCAGCCTGCTTCGGTTTAACCACTTTACAATTGCGGCCATCTATGGTAAATTCGGCGCAGTCATACCCGTAAAAGGAACTGATCTTTTTACCGGTATCTATTTTTCTGAACAGATCAAAACCCGGCGCTGTTTTCTGCACAATCACATCATACAATCTTTCCGCCATGATGTGTGATCCTTCTGTCCCGGGATGAATGCCGTCTGCAAACAATTCAGGCCTGTTCACCAGCAGCTGGTGCATATCGATCACTTCTGTTCTTTCTTTCCAGGCGGCCTGCTGCAAACGGGGTATTATTGCTTTTACAATAACAGGATCCCAGATCCCGGAAGTGTCTGTTCTGAAAGAAACAACCGGCAATAACAGGATGATGCGGGGATGTGATGGAAGCGCTGCAAAACGACTGATCATTTCCCGCGAATCTGATTCCAGTTCTGAGAGAAAAGGTCTGTTGACAGCTTTACTATCGTTACCGCCCAGGTCGATAAGTACAATATCCGGTTCGCTTTTCAGTGCCGATTCAAAAGCGGTGGTAAGCTGGTAAGGTTTGTCACCTTTCTTAAGCATCGTTGTTCCGCTTACTCCATAATTTGAGATGATGTATTGGTGCCCCAGCTTTTGCTGAAGCTGCGCGGGGAAAGCATCACTGGAAGGATCAGCAGTTCTTGCGCCGGCGGTAATACTTGCACCTATACAGGTAATCCTAAGCTTTTCAGCCGCCCGGCTCACAGGCAAATAAATGAGGATCGATAAAAAGAAACAAAGCAAGCGCATGAGCCAATTTACCGGAAAATAATGTCAGGCATGCCGCTTTGCATATTCAACTTAATGATTGGCTTAAAGAGTTGCCACTTGCTTAATTCAGGCCCAGCTCTTTTGCGATGGCTATAATATCTGATTCTCCTGCCGCGGATTCAGCTCCCGAAAAGGTTTTCAGTGCTGTTTCTGCCAAAGGGGTTTGCAGACCGGCATTCCGGGCAAGCTGCAGATCCTTTACAATATGCTTGAGAGCAAATGCGGGCTGGTAATTTTTAGCTGCAATGGCATCGCCTTTGATCTTCAGGAAAATGCTGCCCATTGCGCTGTTATTGATGAGGGTAAAAAGATCGGCAAGTGCAATGCCATGCTTCTGTGCGAACACAGCTGCTTCCGCCAGCCCCTGTGCCTGCAATGCAAGCAATGTATTCATGGCCAGCTTGGTGGTATTGCCAGATCCCACTTCACCCATATACATGACCAGCTTTCCCATTTTCTCCAGCACCAGTTTTGCCTGCAGGAATGCTGTTTCTTCACCGCCTGCCATAATCACCAGCTGGCTTTCTTCGGCCTGCTTCACACTGCCCGATACCGGCGCATCTATATAACAGTTTTGCTGCGCATCACACAAGGCCGACATTTCCCTGCTCACATCCGGCGATACCGTACTCATATTAATGATGATCTTGCCCGTAACAGCCGCGGCCAGTAAGCCATCATCTGCAGTAAAAATATTTCTTGTTGCTGCATCATCTGAAACCATCAGTATGATTACATCTGCCCGTTGCATAAGCTGCATTGGTGATGCTGCCGACGCTGCACCCGCATTGATCAGTTCCTGTTCTTTTTCCTTATTGCGGTTATATACGGTAACAGGACAGCCTGCTTTTATGAGCCGCTGCGACATTGGTGTTCCCATCCGGCCCAATCCAACCCATCCGATTCTTGTGTTTTGCATGTGATGACAGTTTAGGCCTATCCGGCATTCCGTCGGGTAGAACAGGTAAGGTACAAAGTTCGTCAGTAAAAAAAAGCATTCTCAGAATAAATGTTAGAACAATGACTTTTCGGTAGAAATCAGCGGCAGTTTAACGCGCCCCGCGTCAGGAAAAGGCAAAAAAAAGCTCCCATTATGCAATGGGAGCCTGAAAATTATCAAAAAACGACAGCTTTTATTTCACTTCTTCGAACTGTGCATCTTCCACAGTATCGCTTCCTGCCTGTCCGCCTCCAGGGTTGGCCTGACCACCTTCGGCTTGTCCGCCGGCCGCCGCCTGTGCTTTGTAGATGTCTTCGCTGGCGGCTGTCCATGCGGTATTCATTTCAGCCATAGCAGCATCTACTGCAGCAATATCCTGGTTCTTATGCGCTTCTTTCAGTTTTTCCAGAGCCGCTTCGATCGGTGCTTTTTTATCAGCAGGGATCTTATCGCCGAACTCTTTGAACTGCTTCTCGGTCTGGAAGATCAGGCTGTCGGCCTGGTTGAGTTTCTCGATCTTTTCACGGGCTTCCTTGTCTGATGATTCATTTGCTTTCGCTTCTGCTTTCATCTTCTCGATCTCTTCCTTGCTCAGACCGCTGCCGGCTTCAATACGGATCTTCTGTTCTTTACCTGTGCCTTTGTCTTTCGCGCTTACATGCAGCAGACCATTGGCATCGATATCGAATGTTACTTCGATCTGCGGAACACCTCTTGGTGCCGGCGGAATGCCATCCAGGTTGAAAATACCGAGGCTCTTGTTCTGGTTTGCCAGCGGACGCTCGCCCTGGAGTACATGGATCTGTACACCCGGCTGGTTATCGCTCGCGGTAGAATATATTTCTGTTTTCTTGGTCGGGATAGTGGTGTTCGCAGGGATCATCACGGTCATCACGCTGCCCATGGTCTCGATACCCAGGCTCAGCGGGGTTACATCGAGCAGGAGTACGTCTTTTACTTCACCGGTCAGTACCGCACCCTGGATAGCTGCACCAAGTGCTACTACTTCATCCGGGTTTACGCCCCTGTTGGGTTTTTTACCAAAGAATTTCTCTACGATCTCCTGTACTTTAGGGATACGTGTAGAACCACCTACCAGGATCACTTCGTCGATCTGTGACTTATCATAACCTGCGTCTTTCAGTGCAGCTTCACATGGTTTCAGGCACCTGGCAAACAGGTCGTCTGCGAGTTGCTCAAAACGTGCACGGCTCAGCTTCAGCACCAGGTGCTTGGGAACGCCGTCCACAGCTGTGATATAAGGCAGGTTGATCTCTGTTTCTGAAGAAGAGCTCAGCTCGATCTTTGCTTTTTCTGATGCTTCTTTCAGCCTTTGCAGCGCCATCGGATCTTTGCGCAGGTCTATCGCTTCCTGGTTTTTGAATTCTTCAGCCAGCCAGTCCATGATCACCTTATCGAAGTCATCACCACCCAGGTGTGTATCACCATTGGTTGATTTTACTTCAAAAACGCCATCACCCAGTTCCAGGATAGAGATATCGAAAGTACCACCACCAAGGTCGAATACTGCGATCTTCTGGTCTGCATGTTTTTTATCGAGGCCGTAAGCGAGTGCTGCTGCTGTAGGTTCGTTCACGATACGTCTTACATTCAGCCCTGCAATTTCACCGGCTTCTTTGGTTGCCTGGCGCTGGGCGTCGTTAAAGTATGCGGGAACAGTGATCACTGCTTCGGTCACTTCCTGGCCGAGGTAGTCTTCTGCCGTTTTTTTCATTTTCTGCAGGATCATGGCAGAGATCTCCTGCGGCGTGTACAAACGATCGTCTATTGCAACGCGAACGGTATTATTGTCGCCTTTTGCTACTTTATAACTCCAGTGACTGATTTCTTCAGTCACTTCGTCGTACCTGCGGCCCATAAAGCGCTTTACGCTCATGATGGTGTTCTGCGGGTTGGTAATGGCCTGACGTTTGGCGGGGTCTCCCACTTTACGTTCGCCATTTTTCAGGAAGGCCACCACTGAAGGCGTAGTCCGGCGCCCTTCGTCATTGGCGATAACTACCGGCTCGTTTCCTTCCATAACGGCCACGCAACTGTTTGTTGTACCAAGGTCAATTCCTATTATTTTGCCCATATCTGATTGAATTTCGATGAATAATCAGATTTCTATAGTCAATCATTATGCCACCTGTCAGTGAAATGAAAATTTGTCAGCTATCTGTGGAAATTAGTTTTGGCAGAATTTCAGTTTATTCCAGATTATTTACCTAATTTGTCTTATCTCCTGCAAACAGTTCCAGAGTGAGGTTTGAGGTGCATGCCATAAAAGAGAGAGTTCCGATACCTGGTTAGCCAATATTATTTAACCCCCTGAGCGTATTTGTTTGTGAAGAAAACTGACCGTAACCCCTTTGTAGTACCTTACCTGTGTCTTTTACTATTGCTCCCTTTACTGGCCGGAGCCCAGCAACGCGGCAATATTCATGGCAGGGTCATCAACAATTTTACCAAAGAACCCGTTCCCTTTGCCAGTATTTTCTGGAAAAAAGCCGGTTCGGGCGGCGTAACCGACAGTGCAGGTAATTTCTCGCTGAAGCTGAGCCATCACCCGGAAGATACCCTTGTGGTAAGCTATGTAGGTTTTACCGAACTGCAGCGTCCTTTCCGGAATACCTATAAAGACACCGCTGCCATTACCCTCGTACTGCAGCAGGTGAACCTTGGGCATTCGGTGGAGGTTAAATCGAAATTCAACAAAGGATTGCGCTGGTGGAAAGCAATTGTGGCAAATAAAGCCCGCAATAACCCATACAGGCATGACAATTATGCATACGAACTATATAATAAGCTGGAGCTTGACATCAACAACGTGAACCAGCAGTACTTCGACAAAAAACTGCTGAAGCCCTTTGCATTCATACTCGACAATATTGACAGCGTTTCCGAAAAAAAGCCCTTCCTGCCCGTTTACATGACGGAAGCCCTCTCCGATTACTATTACAGCACCAACCCCTATAAAGCCCGTGAAGAGATCAAAGCTGCCAAAACGGATGGCCTGAAAAATGAAAGCCTCCTTCAGTTCCTCGGCGGTATCAACCAGAAAACAAATGTGTACGAGGATTATACCAACGCTTTCGGCAAAGAATTTATCAGTCCGCTGAGCAGTGTCGGCGACAGGTATTATAATTATAAGGGAGCCGATACGCAATACATCGGCGGCCAGCGTTACCTGCACTTATTCTTCACCCCGAAAAGAGAAGGCGAGAACACTTTCAGTGGCGACTGCTGGATCCATGGCGGCAACTGGGGCATTTATCGTATCAACCTGAACATTTCGGCTACGGCCAACATCAATTTCGTGAACAGGCTGAGCGTGGTACAGGAATTTACACTTACGCCGGATAGTGTCTGGATGTTCGCAAAGGATAAATTGGTGGTTGATATTTCTCCGTTGGGCAAGGAAAAAGTGTCGTTTATTGGTCGTAAAACAAGTACATACCGCAACGTACGGATCAATGACCCGGCCATTACACAGAAACTCGCGCTCAACTCGCAGAAAGAGGAAGTGCTGGTGCTGGAAGATGCAAGACAAAAAGGCAGTGATTACTGGAATGAGCAACGCCATGAGAAACTCAGCGTAAACGAAATGAAAGTGTACAAAATGATGGACACGATCAAAACCATCCCTGCCTTCATCAAATATACCAATGCCATTACTTTTATACTGGACGGACATAAAAAATTCGGACCGATAGAGATCGGCCCCTGGTACAAATGGGTCAGCGCCAACCAGCTGGAACGCTTCAGGCTCCGCTTCGACCTGGGTACCACAGCCGAATTCAGCAAGTACCTGCGCCTGCATGGTTATCTTGCTTATGGCTTCAAGGATGCGAGACTCAAGGGGCGCTTCGATGTAACGTATAAGCTGCCGAAACAGCAGGGACTAACCCTTTATGGTTCTTATACTAACGATCTCGACAATGGACGCACACGTTATAACGATGAAGACATTACTACTGACAACATGTTCAGCCAGCTGATCCGCCGGCCCAACACCCGCCAGAAATTCCTCGGAGTGGAAGAAGTAAAATTCTCTGTTAACAAGGAATGGAAGAATAAACTTTCGGTGCAGCCGTTTTTCAGCCGTACGAATTATGAAACGCATACACCCTTACCCGAAAAGAAGTTGTTGCTAAGCCACCCGATGCAGGAAAACATTGTAAGTTCCGAACTGGGAGTTCGCCTCCGTTATGCGCCGGGAGAACGTACCATCAGCAGGCACCGGAAAGAGATGAAACTGAAAAGCCACCAGCCTGTATTTGAAGCAAGGCTGGCAATGGGAGTGCGGAACCTGTTTGCTTCCAATTATGAATATAAAAGGGTGTCAGCCAATATTACCCAGAGCACACGTATTCCGGGCTGGGGTAAGATCAACTATATGTTATATGGCGGCAAGGTATTTACCAATGAGCCATTGCCGTTTATGTTACTGGAAACGCATCCGGGTAATGAGATCTATTATTACAACAGGCAGGCATTTAACCTGATGAACCGTTTTGAATATGTGAGCGACCGTTACGTGGGGATTAATTTCGAACATAATATTGAAAAAAAGTTACTGAACCTCCTGCCATTTATGCGTAAATCGAACATGCGCCAGTTCTGGAATGTGAAAACGGTATGGGGCAATCTTTCCGATGCCAACCGCCGCCTGAATATCACAGATTATTATTACGAATACCGTATGCGTTCGCTGCGCGGCGGGTTCTATACCGAAGCAGGTACAGGCCTGGAAAACATTTTCAAGGTATTGCGGATCGATTTGGTATGGCGGTTTGCACCGCTCCGGAATATACCACCGGGCTTTCCGCCATCTATATTTAAATCCAACACTAATGATTTTGGTATATTCGGCAGTGTGAAGCTGCAGTTTTAAGCGGAAAAGGTTTCACCGGTCAACTATTGAGACATTATCTATTTATTATACTGTTTTTTATTTCCGGCGCAGGGCTTCATGCGGCGCCTGAAATAAGATTAAGAGCAGGCATGGTGATCACGGAATCGGTGGTGATCGCCCGCGACGTTTACAGAATAAAAGAAACCGGTGCGCAAAGCGTCATCCTCATCCGCGGTAATAATATTACCGTCGATTTCAATGAAGCTGTACTTACAGGATCAACTGACGATGGGATGGCACCCCAGCAATACGAAGGAATAGCCATCCGGATCGCAGCGGGTTCTGCTAATATTACCATACGCAATGCAACAGTTACAGGCTACCGGACTGCGTTGATGGCAGAAAATGCAAACCAGGTTTCCGTTATCAATTGCAGGTTGGGATACAACAGGCGTCCGTTGGCAGGTCAGACAGACGTTCCGCCACCCTATGCCGAAATGATAAAAACAAATCCTGTTGTGCTTTTTTCAGGCTGTTCAGAGATCCGTTTTACGGGAAACCGGTTGACCAACGGACAGGATGGACTGATCTTATATAAGAGCAACAATGGCATTATCAGGGATAATACGATTGCATTTAACAATGGAACAGGTATACGGCTGGTGAACAGTTCCGGGAACCGCGTGAGTTATAACCGTGCCGACAGGAATATTGCACTGCCAGGCACAGGTGAAGGAACAGGAATTCTGCTTGAGGGCGAATCCGGTAATAATGTTATTGCATACAACTCAGCCACTTTCTGCAATAACGGGATCGCAATCAGACCAGGAGAACCGTGGCCGGAGCATTTCAGCAGCGATAACTTCCTGTACGGGAATGATGTATCCGGGGCAACCGCAAATGGTTTCAGTATCATTCAGGCAAAGAATGCGGTGATCATGAAAAACAGGATCAGCCATGCTGAAAACGGCATTTTGCTCCGGCATTGCCAGTTCAATGACATAACAGACAATGATCTTGCAGCCAACAAAACCGGCATCCTTACCGAAAACTGCAGGAACATCAATATAGCACTCAACCGTTTCGATGGCGACAGCATTGGTATCAATATCCGCTCTTCAATTGCAGAGCCGGACAGCACCAGGAGCATGAATTTCTGGGTTGCAGCAAATCGTTTCATCAATAATTATATGGTTTTCCATGTGCAGGAATCGGACTCCATTGCATTAAGCGGCAACCGGAAAGACAATTATGAAATTGCTTACGATACTACCGGCCGTGTAACCGATCTCGATATTGAAAGAGACGACGACCTCCTTGAACTCGATTACCAGAAGGATGCCAGGCTGAAACAGATTCCTGATACCATATTAACAATGCCTGCTGCAAAAGCTTCGGAACCGCTGGTTTTTACACAATGGGGTCCCTACGATCACAGTTATCCATACATCAGGCAATTACCTGCAGACAGTTCAGGTAATCTCCGTCTGGAGTTATGTAGTCCGCCCGGCAAATGGCAGGTACGGAAAACCGAAGGTTATGAGCAGATGAATCGTGCTGATTCAATAAGCAGTATCCTGCTATTTAAAATCATTGCGGATAAACAGGCCGGTGAAATATGCCTGCTTTACGAAGGCGGTGCGTATACGGATGTATATGGCAGACCACAATCCGGTACGGGGCAGACGTTTTGTATCACGCTAACTTTTGGAAAGTTTTAGAACTTTCCAAAAGTTCAGTTCTGAACGATCTTAAATATAAAGTGCTTCTGCGAAACATAACTGAACGCCGGAGGTATATAGCAGACCACAATCCGGCATGGGGCAGGCTTTCTGTGTTAAGCCAACTTTTGGAAAGTTTTAGAACTTTCCAAAAGTTCAGTTCTGAACGATCTTGAATGTAAAATGCTTCTGCGAAACATAACTGAACGCTACCACAAAAACGGTTGTCAGCAATTTGGAAGGTGTTGGATACCAGCCCAGCACATCCACAAACAGCTTCAGGAAAGCATAATTGAGGAAGAGGCAACCAAGTACTACCATAAAATATTTACCGAGCTGCTCTCTTTTGGCTACGGAAGTAGCCTGGAAAACGACATAGCGGCTGAGGTAAAAACCGATGGGAAAAGTAATAGTAAACCCGATCAGGAAAGCGGCAATATGTGGCCCGATGGTCAGGAAACCCACGTGAACCGGCTGCTTATCAAGAATATAATTATAGGAAATAAAGAATAAAATAATATCGAGGCTGGTGTTGAAGCTTCCGCAGGCTGCATAACGAAAGGTCTGCAAAGGCATGAACCTTTTCACGAGCGGGTAGAACAGATCTACCCCCCGGAGGATCAGTTTACGGGTATGTTCGTGTAACTTTCGCATTAACGCCGGCGAAGGTAGGGCTTAATTGACTACTTTTGCAACCCCAAATTGTTAAGAATCATGAGTGTTGTTTTACAGATAAAAGCGGCTACAGCAAAAGCCATTGAACAGCTTTACGGCGTTAACTTGGCACCTGAAACGGTATTGGTGAACGCTACCAAAACAGAATTTGAAGGCGATTACACCATTGTACTCTTCGCTTTTGTAAAACAACTGAAAAAATCGCCGGATGCGCTGGGCGAAGAACTCGGCAGTTTCCTGGTAAAGGAACAGCCCCATCTTTTTTCAGGTTACAACGTGATCAAAGGCTTCCTGAACCTGGTATTATCAGACGATTTCTGTTCCGCTTTTGTAAGCGGCCAGTACCAGAATCCCAAATTCGGTTTCGCGGAAGAAGGACAGGAAAAGGTCATGGTGGAATACTCCTCTCCCAATACCAATAAACCGCTGCACCTCGGACACCTGCGGAATAATTTCCTGGGCTGGAGCATTGCAGAGATCCTGAAACATACCGGGCATGAGATCGTAAAAACCTGTATCGTGAACGATCGCGGCATTCATATCTGTAAAAGCATGATCGCCTGGCAGCGTTATGCCAATGGCGCCACACCTGAATCGACAGGGATCAAAGGCGACCATTTTGTCGGCGACTATTATGTCAAATTCGAGAATGAACTTAAAGCCCAGGCCGAGCCGATCATAGATGCAGCAGTTGCAGGCGATTTTTCTTCCTTCGAAGCGAAAGATCTTCCCAAGCTGACCGCACTGCAGAAGGTATATACCACTGAAAAAGACGGACCTAAAAAAGAAGCGGCCATTAAAGCTTATGAAGAGATCCGTGAACTGGCCAGGAATGCCACCCCTGTTATGAAAGAAGCGCAGCACATGTTGCTGCAATGGGAAAAAGGAGACGAAACCGTGATCAGTCTCTGGCAGCGCATGAACAGCTGGGTATATGCGGGATTTGACGAAACCTATCAAAAGATCGGCAGCGATTTCGACAAGGTATATTATGAAAGCAATACCTATCTGCTGGGTAAAGACCTGGTAGAAGAAGGACTGGCCAAACATGTATTCTTTCAGAAAGAAGACGGCAGTGTATGGATCGACCTGACTGCCGACGGGCTCGACGAAAAGATCGTACGCCGCAAGGATGGCACTTCTGTATATATTACCCAGGATATCGGCCTTGCCGAACAAAAACAGAAAGAGTTCAACGCCGCCCAAAGCATTTACGTAGTGGGTGACGAGCAGAACTATCACTTCAAAGTACTGAAGCTGATCTGCCAGAAATTAGGGCTTCCTTCAGCAGATGGTATTTTTCACCTGAGCTACGGCATGGTGGAATTACCTTCCGGTAAAATGAAAAGCAGGGAAGGCACGGTTGTAGATGCAGACGACCTGGTAGCAGACATGATCGCTATTGCAAGGCAGAAAACTGAAGAGCTGGGTAAAGTAAAAGATTTCACGGAAACCGAATTACAGGAGCTTTACGAGATCATCGGTATCGGGGCACTGAAATTTTTCCTGCTTCGAGTGGATCCTAAAAAGAAAATGATCTTCAACCCGGAGGAAAGCATCGAATTCAATGGTTTTACCGGGCCGTTCATACAATATACCCACGCCAGGATCAAAAGCATCCTGCGCAAACAGGAGCAGATCACGGATCTGGCAGGAACGGCCAATCTCCCGCTGCTGCCGCTGGAACGTACACTGGCTATTGAGCTGGAACAGTTCCCGGCAATACTGGAAGAAGCAGCACGTGAGCACGACCCGTCAAAAGTGGCTATTTACGTATTCAACGTGTCCAAGACCTTCAGTTCATTTTATGCAGAACATTCTATTGCCAATGCAGAAAGCGAAGCCAAAAAGCAATTCAGGTTACAATTAGCGGCTCTCACGGCCCAGGTGATCAAAACAGCTATGCACGTATTGGGGATCCGTGTTCCGGAAAGGATGTAAGCTGCTTCATACCAGCATTAAAAAAAATATTCCTGCAAGCGCAAAAAGGAATTTTTTGATTCATATTTTCTATTACTTTTGCAGTCCTCAGAAATGCGGAGGTGGCGAAATTGGTAGACGCACTACTTTGAGGTGGTAGCGCCTTTTACCGGGCGTGGGAGTTCGAATCTCCTCTTCCGCACTAAGCCTGTAAATCATTGATTTACGGGCTTTTTTGTGTCCATTTACCCAACTTCACCACTTGTTTCCGCCACTCCTGCCCCCACATCCCGACACAGACTTCAGGAGCAAGTCAAAAAATGAATATTCAAATCATTCCAGGAAAAAACAAGAAACGTACATAGATCTGCACACTGCCGCATGTGGCCGAACTGATGCAGGCAGGATACGACTACTTCTTCCCTCCTGAACTCGGAACCTGAAATCGAAATACCTGATCAAGATCGGTCAACAAAAAGGCAGGAAAAGTGCTCACTGGCCTTTGATGAATCCCGGACCATCTATTTCAACAATATGGATGCGCTGTAGCTACCGCCCGGAACAACAAAGCGGCTCCACCCTCGCCATGGGTCTTCAAAGAGCGATGCTTTTCACATAAACGTAAATGGCTTGAATAAGGTAATGATTTGAAGCCAGGATCAATCGTTACAGAACGCGCAGTAACATAGTCCGGACATCTGCAAAACCCTGTTAAAACAATTATTTATAATAAGAAACTTTGCTTTTACCTCAATCCAAATGCAACCATTCAATCGTAAGTTGTATATGGACAAAAGGATTCACGCGTTTATGAATGACATGCACACGCTCAATGCTGTAACAGTAAGCAACTGGTTCACAGACGATGCAACATTATGGATTCCCCCTTCGCAGATCATTTCCGGCAAAAGCCGTATACAGGCACTTTTCAGATGTATGTTTAAACGTTATGAAGCCCTGCGCTGGACTGTACTTGAGATCATGCCATTGAGCGATACTCGTTGTATTTTTGTTTCACAGTCGTTTGGTACCATCAAAGGAAAGAATGCTTACGCGAATCATGTAATGACTGATGTAACTTTTACCACCGGAGGGCTGATAACGAACCTTTCAGATTTTTTCAAGGATACTTCTGTTTTTTCAGAATGAATATTCAGGATATTGTTAAACCGGCGATGAAAGGAGCAATTCAAATACCCTCATTCATTAACCAGGCTGCAAAAGAGATAAACAGCGTTATAATATTTTATCTGCAAAGCCTTCAGGTAGATTTTTTATAAAATATATAATAAAAAGTCTTAAAATCCTTCTGATTTTCAAGTTGAATTGATAAATTTAGTCTCCCCTTGCACAATCATAGCATAATCCTTATCAGGTCTTACTATTAAAATAACACCCCGCATGGTGAGGAAGAAAAGGACAGCTACTTAGCAGAACTCTATAAAGCATACGACTACGCTACAATTGAGTTCGATAAAAGTTTGATGTTGTTGCATCAGGAATACTGGCGATCAGCTGAACTAACTGTCAATTCTCGTAAAGCATCATCATCGTTTTCCAATAAGATACCAAATTGAGTTACCAACCTACTGATATCAGGCAATCAGCACCAGTTATTCGAGATACGGCTGATCATACTTCGGGAAAGGCTTCTGTTTCCCTTCCCGCCATGCCAGTACTGCAGGAAAAAAGATCGGATGAACTTGAAGCGAACACTGATCTGGCACAAAGCGACAAAGCCGCACAGGTTAACAGCGGCAACGATCGGCCTGCAGCATCTTCTGGAACCAGGCCAATTACTCAACGCTTCAAGCATTCAGCTTCTCCTTCTTCAAATTCTACAGATTCACAATCCCAATTTAAACCATCGGTAAAGCCCCCGAACCAAACTGGTCTGCCAGATCAATTGAAAGACGGAATCGAAGAACAATCGGGATTTGCGATGGACGATGTCAGGGTATATTTCAATTCAGATAAACCCGCACAACTGAAGGCGCATGCCTATGCTCAGGGAACCGATATTCATGTTGCGCCCGGCCAGGAAAAACACCTGCCTCACGAAGCATGGCATGTGGTACAGCAGAAACAGGGACGGGTCAAACCAACCATCCAGATGAAAGAACAGGTAAACATCAACGATGATGACGGCCTGGAAAAAGAAGCGGATGTAATGGGCGCAAAAGCAATGCAGTTAAAACGATTTGCGATTGAAGGCTGGAACTTCAATAAGCAACATCAAGAATCAATTAGTCAGGTAGTGCAGGGAAATCAACTGAGTACCGGTAGCACACGGAGTAATACGAAGGTTTTTCAGTTGACAAGACTGACATCAGTTACAGAAGATGAGTATGACACAGCATTGGGCAACCTGTTGGAATTGGGTGGCAGGATCGGGAAAGCAAGTGCGGCTGGCGTCGTACATAAGGGTACCCTCAACGATGAAACTTTTGAAAGATACCAGAATGATGAGGAAGGCGATATTCCAATAGACAAAAATGTAGCTGTCAAAATAGTCAGTTCTGCAATCGTAATGAAAGGTAATGTTCCCCTGGAAGTTTATGCAAGAGACGAGATCGAGAAAAAGAACAAGGATGCCTCTGAAGAGTATAGAAACTCTATAACGCCGGATACATATGAAGCAATAACGGTTACAGATCCAGACAATGAGGATGAGGTAAAAAAATATGTGATTATAATGAGGTATGAGAAACTGGGAGCAATGAGTGAGGAGCAGGTAGACAGGATCGGAAAATACAATGCAGCCTTTGATGCAAAAATGAAGAAATATGCAAAGGAAATAAAAGCAGCTTTGGATATTGTAAAATCAGCAGGCTACCATCCGGGTGACATGAAATCCGATAATATACTGATCACCAATATTGATGGTGATGAATCGCCACGCGCAATACTCTCTGACTTTGGAAGTTACAGGAAGGCTGAGTATAACACTATCGCAGAAGATCTTGCATTTGTGATGAACAGTATATTTTCCAGTAAGGTTGACTTACCTAAAAAAAGCAAAACGGAAGTAGCTACGTGGATGAACGATGACAAAAAATGGAAACCCGACCCAGCCCCTGTTGCTGCAACGTCTGCGTCTTCGGCTACAACAACCACAGAGACTGCCGAATAGCACTGAAAGTTGAACGCTATTATAACTCTTTAATTCCCGCGGATCAGCCCTGCGTACAAGTTTTTATAAACAGGCTAACAAAAACAAAGAATCAGTTTATGCTGAAGGGAAAAGCCAGCTTATAATTTATCTCCCTACGATCCGCCACAATGTATTCCCTGCATCATCTGCCAGCAGCATTGATCCGTCTTTCAGCACCGCGAGACTCACCGGTCGGCCATATACTTCCTGTTTGCCGGCATTCGCAATAAAGCCGGTAAGGAAATCTTCGGGCTTGCCCGCAGGCTTACCGTTTGAAAAAGGAATGAAAACAACCTTATAACCCGATAGCTCTGAGCGGTTCCAGGAACCATGCTGACCAATGAACATACCGCCGCGGTAACGTGCCGGAAAAGTGTTACCAGTGTAGAATGCCAGGCCCAGTGAAGCTGTATGGGATCCCAGCGGAATATCGGGCACGATGGCTTTGCCGACCATGTCGGGCCTTGGATCTTTTTCCATGCGAGGATCCGGATGCTGCCCGAAATAAGAATAAGGCCAGCCGTAAAAGCCTCCTTCTTTCACGCCGGTCGCATAATCAGGTACGAGTTCGTCACCCAGCTCATCGCGCTCATTGACAGCGGTCCACAGTACGCCGGTACCGGGCGCCCAGTCCATGCCAACAGGATTGCGAAGTCCGGAGGCGTAGATCTTTTCACCGCTGCCATCAGGATTGATCTCGATAATGTTGGCGCGTCTTGTCTCATTTGCCATACCATGTTCAGCGATGTTACTGCCCGATCCCACCGAAATATAGATCCTGGTTTTGCTCTTGTTGGCGAGCAGGTTACGGGTCCAATGGTTATTGTAACCACCCGCCGGCAGATCCAGTATCTTTTCGCCTTTGGAAGTAAGTACAGTATCGCCAGGTTTATAGGGATAGCGCCACAGCGCATCCGTATTGGCAACATAAAAATAATTATTGAGGATAAGCATGCCGAAAGGCTGGTTCAACCCTGCCAGGAAAATGCTTTGCCGATCCGGAATACCGTCTTTGTTCTCATCGCGGAACAGGATAATACTGTTCGCGCTGGTTCCCATTCGTTGCGATTTAGTCGCACCGATGATCGTTGCACCTACCTTTTTGATGCCTTTTACCTCGGTGTTCGCCTGCGCCACGAACACATCTCCGTTATCTGCCACGTAGATGTTTCTCGGATTAACGAGGCCGGTCGCATAAGCCTCCACTTTAAATCCTGTGGGTGCTACAGGTGTTTTACCTCCAGGCCAGCCAATTACCTTACTGTAGTTACGAACCGATTTGGTAGCAAAAGGCTGTGGGAGTGTATCCACAACTTCATTGGATACGGCTGTAACCTGGCTGTCGCCGGCAGGTGGATGTTGACTGTTATTATTACAACTGAGGATCAGAATTATCAAACCAAGCCGGGCTGGGTGCAGGTTCATAAAAAACGTTTGCTCCTGCACTGCAAAAACCGTAGCACTGCGACCCAAAATAAATGAGGCAATCTTTACCCACTACGGCGTAGTTATACGCTTTTACAGGTGTTGTCATTTCTGCTTCACCCGCCCCTCTGTACAAATTCAAAGCAGATCGATCTCCCTGCTCCTGGAGCTCTGTGCCTGTCAGCTTTTATTCCTGATCAGCTTCTTTAAGATCATGATCTCGCCAAGGTGGTAATGAATATGCTCCACTGTTCCCTGCAGGTTTTTATAGGTAGTAGTAAACCCTGCTATGATCGGCATTTCGAGTTTTGTATCATCTGTATTTTTAATCGCCAGTGCCAGTTCGGCGGCAGAAGCCAGCATATTTTTAATGAGGGCTTTCCAATCCGCATCACTTTGAACCGGCGGAACATCAAAACCATTCGCAGCAGGGATTTCGGGCTGAACACCTTCTATTCTTTGTATCATTACCCTGTTCCAGAATAGCAGGTGACGGACGATCGAGGCGATCGAATTAGGTGTAGCCACGGTAACCACGGCAGCTTCGTTATAGGATACATCTGCCAGTACGCCGGCCACATTTACTTCTGTCCAAGTTCCCGCCTGTATAAACATCCAGCAGGTGTTGTGCAATATGATGGGTTATTTTCATAATATAAATATACTAAGCCTGACCGGGCAAATCAATGAACAGTATCCGGATACTTCAATACACCTTAATACAGAATTACCTTCCCCATTTTATTTTTCTTCGCGCAATTCCTCCAGCGAATAAAAATGATCGCGCCAGTAAATTCCATTTTGCTTAAGGGTAAGTATGGTCGCTTTTGCAACCACATACATCATTAATGCCCCGGCCAGCGGGAACGTAAGTCCATACCACCACTTCATTTTATGATCCCGGATCCGGCTGAATACAAGCTGAATGACAAGGATCAGTAAAGCCATCAGTATCATAAGATTATTTCCCGACAACAAACCCAATGGCACAGGCAATACAAACACAAAAAAAGTACCGGATATAGCTAAAATAGATTGTGACAACCTGTAACCCAGCGCAGGATACATATTTTTCATAAGCCCCTGCACAAACTGCCGGATACTGGTATACCATTCCAGCTGCACCTGGCCGTTACCATACAACACATCCTGCCTCAATCCGTTCTCCTTGATCATTTTAGCCAGTTGCAGGTCATCATCCGGCTTTAACCTGATCCGTTCATGCGTACCGATCTTTTCATAGGCAGTCCGCCGCAACAGGTTGAATGCGCCTACACCTACCGAAGCAGATGACCGGGGTGATCTTGCTTTCCAGGGGCGAAGTTTCAATTCGAGCATTGTACGGAAAGTGACCATTGCACTGTTGAGTGCTGAGGACCTTGAGTTTATTTCCGGCAATATGGTCAGATGATCCAGGTTGCGGGAAGTTGCATAATGCATGGCTTTGTTCAGCGCATCCGGATGGAAATGTACATCGGCATCTGTAAAAAGAATCCACTCTTCATCTGTGTGAAGTGCGCCCTGGTAAAGCGCGTGGGTTTTACCGAGCCATTTCGGCGGCAATGCTGTGATGGTTACGATATTGATCTGCGGAAAAATTCCGGCCATCTGCTGAAGTATGACCGGCGTGTTATCGGTTGATCTGTCGTTGACAACAATGATCCTCAGTGGTTCATAACGAAGCCGGCAAACACTCTCCAGTGCCTCGCGCAGATCTGCCTCCTCATTCCTGACTGCAATGATCAGTGCAACGGGATGTTCTTTGTTAAGCAATACGGGCTGATCTTTCAACAATGCGATCCGTCTGTTATTAATGACCAAGTAAATGGCTGCAAGAAACCAGGCAACGAGGCTTAATAGTATGTAGATAAACATAACAGACATAACATATCTCAGAATGACCACAAACTACGGGCCACTGTAAATGTAAGCGCTTTGGACTTTCCGCCGGCGATTGCCGCAAAACAGGTTATTACTCAGTTTTATCCGGATCCTGAAGCGTCACATCTTCACTTTCGACTTCGCTTTCACCCTCATTGTCCGCCTCTTTATGAGGTATATAAGGATACGTAAAAGTCTGCTTCACACGTTCGGATCTTTTCAGATAAGTAATCCAGATAAGTCCGTAGAAGAAAGATTGGTATAATGCTTTAAAATTAGTTGTTTGAACACCATCCGGTAAAGAAGACGTCCCTGCGTAGCAAAACGAGAGTAGCAGAACAATGGAAAATTTTGCGACCGCATATATGATAAACATCCTGGGAAAAATATCCCGGCGTTTCATAAACCAGTAACATAAAGCGCAGGTCATACCAATTATGATCAGCATTCCAGCCTCTTCCATTAATAAAATCCCTTGCAGTCTTCCACCACCTATGCTGCCCAGATATTCCCATCCGGAAAGGCTGAAGTAATTATCACTGAACAAACTATATAAATTGACAATGGGCTGAAGCAAAATGGTAATACCTAATACGATTACCCATCCCCCAAGTTTAATGCCCGGCTGGAACCACCTGGTCTCATCAGAACTGGCATTGTATTTCCTGAAAAGCAGGAACAATCCTATCGCGATTACTAAACCCAGTATAACAGCGATCCAGTTAACAGAACCCTCTCCTGACGTGAGGCTTGTACCGCTTTCTGGCAAAGTGTATTCCAGGAGGCTGATAATTTTAGTATAATCCTCTTTATACCTTGTCATGGCAGTTTCATCGATACAATCTTTTATTGTTTTAAACGTATAATCCAAGAGGATTACACTATCCCGCTCGATCACTTTAAATGTAAACCGGTAAGATTCGTTGCTGATCTCATAGGAATCATTGGGGAATGTCCATTTCCCGGGCATATGTAATTCTATTACCTGGTGAATAGACTGCGGATAACTAAGCGCCAGAGGGCCGTTCTTATAGGATGTTGCGGGGTTGGGCAGCTGATCGTAAATGGCGTGTGCATAAGTGCCCATATAAGATTTCTTTCCACTGGCATCCGATTGCCACACCTGCGGAATGATATATCGTTCGGAGACCTGTATTTTATTATCCTGCTCATCATCATTTACACGTATTTCTTCATCTACCTGTATGCTGTACAGGTCAGATGAACTATACCACCAGCTGGAATGGCCTTTCCGGCGCCCCTACTTCCGGCGGATTTTATAACGGCGCCTCCGGGTCGGCAGGTACTGCAGTAAGTCCTGCCTGGACCATGGGAACGGGCTGGACGGGTACCGGCACTACTACCGGAAGCATGACCCTGACCTCCGACCAGGCTACACAGCTCAGGAACGGCAACTGGTATTACTCCATGGGAACAGCCGCCAATACCGGCGGAGAGATCCGCGGGCAGATGACAGCTACTGCAATGCCCTGATCAGACATCTTTTACCACGATATAAAAATCAAAGGCGGTTGTTAAACAATCGCCTTTTGATTTTGTAGTTTGAGCTGCAGTTATTATGTTTATCATCTCCCCCCACGATCAGATATTCCGGCAGAGCCGTTACTGTTCTAATTCCCTGACACTTATGAGCAACTATACCCAAAACTTCCGCAACACAATCATTTCCTGCATAGAAAAGGCGCAGTTGGAAGACGATACTGCCAAAGCTGCCAATGATGCAGCCATGTTAACCCTTTATCATGCCCGGGAAGCCGCTGTTGCTATTGCTCTGCAACTAGCCCAAACACAGGAAGGCCTGTCGGAAAAAAAACGGGTAAGAGAGCAGACGGCAATTAGCACCAACGCCAGCAATGCTGTTGCAGAGTCGGCCGGCCATGCCAGTCTGTGCATAAAACAATCGGCAAATGTTGCCGCTGCCATAGCAGTTGAGGTTCAGACCGCAACAACTGCAATCATAACTTTAGCAAGTGATATAAACAGTATTTTTTCAATTATTCAGGCAGCTGACATGGATAGTGAAATGTATAACCAGGCGGCCGAGTTAAGAACATTGCTCAATGAAACGGCATTGATGGCAGAAACCGGCGCTCAGCATTCCATGGAAATACTGGCGCAGATCGCCGCGGTTCCCATTGTGCTGGCAGAAAATGCCGGCAGGGTGCATGGCTGCATGACCAAAATACAAGAATCGGCCAACGATGATTTTTCATATGCCATGCAGTTACAGAAAGACCAAACCGACCGGCTGACATGGTTGAACGCCGGAGCAAAAGCAGCCCAGGCTAATTTTGAAAACAGCCAGGCAGTTCTTGACGCCGCCAGGCAGTCACATGAATTTACAAATGACTTACTGAACCTTTCGTTAAGGGTCAGCAATATATCCCTGGATAAATGTACGGTTAGTTTCACCCCGTTGAAAAGTCCGTTTTCCACAACAGATCTGCAAAATCCTGTAAACGCTTACCATGTACTAGTAGTAAAAGACGAAAAGAAGTACCTGGTTGATATATCTCATGCAGAAAATGCAGTGCAGAACCAATGGGAGGAAAATACCGGCCAGCCATTTCACAATGGCAGCACCATGCATTCATGTACTCTTTCATGTAATCAACTCCGGGATACAGACGGAGATCCTGTAGTTGCAGGGTGGAAATACGCCGTACTTGTATATGGATCTTATACAGAGGCCTACAAGAAAAGACGGAACGATTTTGACGACTTCCTCTCGGCTCCTTCGGCATCTTTTCAATTTGGCAGCCCGTTGCCTGCGGTGAATGCACAGAGCATTATACAGGATACCGATAACCCTATGCTGCTGCATTTTGAAGTGGAAGAAAACTTCCCGTATGCGGATTCCGTTCAATACCGGTGTATATTTTTACCCCACCCCATGTACTCTGGCAACAGCGGAGAGTCAGAGCCGGATTTTGTCTGCAACATAGACATTGCCCTGGAAGCAACTGCCGATAGTTACCTGGTTGCAAATAAAACAACAGCTATCATTAAAAAAAACGGCACAAAAAAAGCAACTACCAAAACGCAATGGAATGTTAAGATAGATAATAACACGACAGATATTTCGGGTAACAGGCTGATCAATGGCAACAGTTACCTGCCGGTGATCCTGTCTGTGTGGCCCGGTACTGATGGCGTTTCCGGTGTTACCAACAACTGGTCTGGCTATCAGGATGTAAAAGCCATCATTTATTCATCGAAATAAGCCAATTATAACAATGGAATCAATCAACCAGCAAATAATGAAACTATCTTCTCAAGAATATGGCATTTCCGAAAGCAAAATAGCATTGCTTAATACACTGGCGCAAAAAGTAAACAAAGAACAACACAATGTTGAAAAGAAAAAGGTGGTTGTTAGCAGTCTCTCTGAAAAAATGCAGCTTACGCGATCTTTTCTTGAAGCAGCAGAGGCCGGGCGTACCAGGGCATATGCTAACCTCAATCTGGTGAATGAACTGACACAGGAAATAAAAAACCTTGAGAAAAGCGCAGACGAGGTCTACCATGAAATGGAAACCACCACCACAAAAAGTCTTGCATTTGCACATGAACTCAAAAACACCACCGGCAAACTTATCTGCGCAGCAGAACTCCTCAATAAAATGGCAAACCTTATCATCCGGAAAAAGGCATTGAACCCTTTGATCTCGGACGAACTGATCAACCTGACCGGCCAGGCGGGAAATAATGCCAACAATGCGGTTGCATCAATGCTGGCGGCTATGAAAACTGCCGTAACTGCAATTTCAGGCCATCAGTCATCTTTAACTGCCGCAACATCCGTCAAAGCACAGATAAAGTCTTTACAGCTGACCGCTGGTAAAAACAAGAATGATATGTCGTTACAGCAATTATACCAGCAGGCTTATAACAATGCAAATCTTGCGTGCGAGCAGACTGCTATCGCGGCAGGCAAAGCTACGCTTGAGTTAAATGCAGCCAGCATAAAATTGAATAAAGCGCAGACGGGCCTAACATCTTTTCAGGCAGCGTTTACGGCTGCTGCGCAGGCAGTTCAATTAAATCAACAAGCGTAATTCGTATTTCCGATGGGCAACAAAAGCATTACTGATTATTCGTCCAAAGATCCAGATCCAAACCTGATGAGGGTTGGCGTATTACTCAAAGCAGGGAACTGGAAAACGCAGCTGACGGACCACGAATATGAACTACTGATTGCCGGCATCCTGAATGATCGTGTGCAGCTGCATGAACTGGTGATCAACGGTTACCTGCTGAAAAAAGACAGTCTATACCTCGTAATCGAAACGCATTGTTCAGATGGCACAAGATCATTAAACCATGCATTCTCCCGGATGGAAGAAAGGGTACGCCAATATATGCAAACCCGCTGGCTTGCACGAAATATACCGGCACCGGAAATATTGCCGGATACAACTGAAGATCAAACACCCTTTTTTGAAAGACATCCCTTAACTGATCAGCATCTGATACAACTGATCACAGGCGGAAAAGCAACCTTACCATACAACGATCCTCATATCGCGGAAATAAAAGAATCCATACGCAGTGCACGTTTCTGTTCTGCGCTGGACTATGCCGGCGGGCAAGGGCCGGTTCTTGTTAAACTGATTAAACACAACAAGGAATCGCTTTAAAATCCGAAATCGGGATTCGTATGCTTCCGATACCAAATAGTATGTATTTTGTAAGAAAATAAAATACAATGAAACACCTTATAGCAATTCTTTCACTCGTACTCATATCTGTATGCGGATCTGCACAGGATAAAAAAGCAAATTTTTCAAAAATTGACCCGGCTAAAAAAGTCCGGATTGCAGAAGTTTCCTGCGGGGAATGCCAGTTTAAAATGAAAGGCGAAGGATGTCATCTCGCTGTTCGCGTAAATGGCAAAAGTTACTGGGTAGATGGCGCAGATGTAGATTCCTTCGGAGATGCGCACGATAAGGAAACAGGTTTTTGCAATAAGATCCGCAAAGCAGAAATACAGGGCACGGTAAAGAACAACAGGTTTGAACTTACTTACCTGAAATTCACCGATAAGAAAAATTAGGTTTACAGCATTCCTTTCTCATACACAAGTCTCAGTGCCTGCGCGCGGCTGTTGACATGCAGTTTCTGGTAAACATTGATCACGTGTTTCTTCGCTGTATTAACACTTATATGCAGCTGTTCGCCGATCTCTTTGTAGCCCAGGCCTTTGGCCAGTAACTGAAGTATTTCTTTTTCACGCTGGCTTAACTGGAAAAAGTCCGGAACGGTTTCCGGCTTTTGTTTTCCGAAAGAAATGTCTGGATTCTTCTGCACCAGCTGTAAAATTTTAAAAGCAATTCCTGGCGAAACCGGCCCTACACCACTTTCATACATCTGCCAGAGCACATCAGCTATATTGGCAGCGCTTTCATCTTTCAGCAGGTAGCCGCTGGCTCCGGCTTTGATGGCTTTGAATATTTTATCTTCATCGTCAAAAATCGTGAGTACCACAAATTTGCAGGCCGGGTATAAAGAAGAACCCGAAGCAATAGCCGCTACGCCGTCCATATTGGGCATTTCCAGATCCATCAGCACTACATCGGGCAGCGCGGCTTCCGGCAGTCCCTGCATCTGAAGCAGAAAATCTTTTCCGTCGCTGGCCGCCATTACAATACTGAAGTGACCATGGCGGAGAAGCTTGTCTTTAAGGATCTGCCTGTTGGAAGGTTTATCGTCTACTATGGCTACGGATATCGGCATGTTATGAATTTAGTAACATCAACAGCACTAAGATAACTATTCCCGCATTGCGGATTATACTCCAAACGGATAACTATACGCGAACCGTTATAGTAGTACCGGTGCTCTTTTCCGACTGCACTTCCAGCAGAAAGCCCGACTGCCCTGCCCTGTAACGCATATTCGCAAGGCCATCCCCCAAGCCTGTTGCTGTTTCTGCAAAACCACGGCCTTCGTCCCGTACTGTAAAAGTTGTATATCCGGATTCTGACGAAGCGGAAAAATGAATCACAGTGGTATTACTATGCCGGATTGCATTATTCGTCGTTTCCTGGAGTATCCGGATCAGGTTAAGTGCGTCATTGTATGCGAGTAAGGTCTCTGTGATTGACTCATTTTCTACTGTAAAACTGATCTGCTGGTAGCTGCGCTGCATTTTACTGATAAAATTCTTAAACCTGAGCCATACTTCCGTGGTACTGATCTGTTCCTGCTTGAGTGTCCACATGGTATCACGTAATGCCAGCAGCATATCATCTGCTGCATCTTTGATTCGCATGCCGATGCTTTTATCTGTTGTACCAGCATGATCGATCAGCAAGGATGCATTGTAAGAAAGCAGGTTCGCTTTTACACCGAGATCATCGTGCAGCTCACGGGAAATGCGTTCTTTTTCCTGCTGCACTTTTTCACGCAGGGCTAGCGCTGCAATCTTTTTCCGGTACTGCGCGCGCGTATACAGGTAAATGATTAACCCGGCAATAAAAACAACAAGCACTGCGCATGCGATCACAAATAACCAGGACCTGTAAAAAGGGGGCTGCAGGTAAATGAGTACCGATGTCATTGAATCCGGCCTGCCCTTTATCCGTACCTGCAGGTTATATTCCCCGGGAGTGAGAACCAACTGCAGGTCATTCCTGCCGGTTGCAGAAAGCCATTCTTTTTCGTTTCCCAGTCGATACTCGTATTCATTAGCGCCGGGTGTAAAAAAGTTGAATACCGAAAAAGATACCGAAAGGCTGTTGGTTCCTGCCGGCAGTTTGATCTTCCCGGGCAAAATATCGAACGGACTGAAAAGCACGCTATCGCCCGCCATCATTCCGGTGAAGTATACTTTCAGCTGGCGCTGTGTAGTGTCTGACATAGATGGATAAAAAGCGTTGAGCCCCGATATACCACCAAAGAATATTCTTCCATCGGCTGCATTATACATCGCACCGGTATTGAATTCGCTGCCCTGCAAACCATCTTTCTCTGAAAAACCGGCGAAACGCATTGTGTATATATCGAACTGGATGAGGCCACGGTTTGTACTGCCCCAGACATGGCCGGTGCTGTCTGCCGCCAGTGCATAAAAACAATTATCGGGCAAGTTATTCTTCCGGGTAAATGTTTGCACAAGCTTGCCTTTATTGAAAACAAAAAGTCCGTAATTGGTACCGATCCATAGCTGCCCTGCTTTATCACGTGTAATGGCAGTTACTTTCAATCCCCGCTCTGTCAACAGGCTGTCGCGCGTTTGTCCGGTACTGTCTACCTGTATCGCCTTGCCGGTAACACCTATCCAGAAACTGTTATTATTTTCCGCATACAGGGCGCTGGCTCCTAAAGGGAGATCCACTACAAAATCGATATAGATCTTATTGTTACGGTAGCTGATCCTGTGCAGTGCCATATCGAACAATTGCCAGAAGCGGTTATTGCCCAAAGGCGTTACAAAAGAGAGACTTTTGATCATCCTGAAATAAGCCGTATCTGAAATTCCGTTCCTGACTACTTCACAAAGCCTGGCGGTTCCTTTTTCCAGGTTCACATAAAAGGTTTTCTGCAGATCCGCAAATACCAGTAATTCGTACCGGCTCAATTGATGTATGTAATTAATAACGCCATGTTTTCCCAGCATTCTGCCCATACGTTCGGTCAGTTCTTTTTTCTGCATGCCATACCTGTCGAACACCACGACATTGTCGAAATACAATCCTGCCCATATATCTCCCGTAAAAGCATCTGTATGAATGGTGCGGATAAAATTCTTTTCGGGTTGTGCAGACCGGTATAGCATAAAACTGTTGCCAGGCGTTGGGATCTGTACAAGGCCTTCTGCATTGGTACCGATCCATACATTACCGGTTCTGTCTTTGAGCAGGCAAAGCAATTTACCTTTCTGTACCAGCGAACTGCCATCGGTTTGTGTGACGCGGCGTATTGAAAACCCGTTTCCCGTCTGCACATGAAAAACATCCGTTCCGATCCCTATAACATAGGTATGATCATCCAGCTGCACACTTACCAGAGAATGATAGCGGTCGGCAAGTATATCTGAATTTGCAACGCGTCGAAGTGGTGCATCCTGGTCTTCAGCCAGATAAATGACACCTTTAGTGTCGATGAACAGAAACGCCCGTCCGAGTTTGCAGAAATCCCGGATACCGTCCGGAAGCGTTCTTATATCATTGATACGAAGGCTTGATGTATCCAGCCTTGCAAGATAAAGTCCGCCCAGACTGTCGTCATGGTGCAGCGCATAATAATCATTGGTTTTGAGTTTCGGGTAATCGATTGTCCAGATCTTCCGGAAAGCGGGCTCCTTTTCGGTAGCGGGCTTAGTGAGTCCTGTTTTTTTATCAAATGCATAAATATGGCCAGACCGGTACAATATCCTGGAGCTGTCTGAAAAAACAGGATACATCAGCGTAAAGCCTGTTGAAGGAGCTGTATATACTGAAATATTTTTTTGACGCAGATCATATTTCGCAATATTATTTTTCTGAAAAATCCACAGAACCGGGCCTTCCTTCAGAAAAAAAGCAGCGCCGCGCTCCAGTGCTGCTCCCCCTTTCAGCTGTTCTGCATGCCGGAACTGGTAACCATCGTAAAGGCATACACCGTTATCGGTGCTGATCCACAACCAGCCTTCATCATCCTGCACCATATCGTACACAGTGTTCTGCGGCAGGCCATTACCGGCATTGAAATAACGGGCAGGCCAGTGTACGGACTGACCGGTAGCCGCACCGGCACACAGGTACAACATAAAAAGCAGCAGAAAGCATTTCATAAGCCTTATCAAAATAAAGAATATCTGCGAGCTGCAAATGAAATGTTACAGACTATCCGAATGGAGTATTGCACGCGCCATGGGTTTATGTGATTTTTCACCCAAAATTTTGTAATGAACCGATATTTAACTGCTGCACTGCTCACATTATTCTTTTTTTCCAGCTCTGCCCAAATGTTGTCCACTACTATCCTTAAAGATGATTTTACGGATAACCGTTTTGGCTGGGCCATTAACAAAACAGATTCCGTGGAATATGAAGTAACCGGGGGAAAATATATCCTTACTAATAAGTCCGTCGGTGGTTATAAAAGCATGCGGAATTTATGGGTAAACAGGAGCCTGCCCTACTCCGTAAGTGCCAGCGCTACCTGGTTCTCCGGGTCAACAGACAGGGGTTATGGAATTTTTGTTAACGGAGGAATCGGTGCCGGTAACGGTATCGAATTCGCCGTATCGGGTAATGGTTATTACCGCGTAATCGTTACTTCAGGCACCATTACGATACCGGTTTCCAAAGGCTGGAAAAAAAGCCAGTTTGTTAGAACAGGTTCAGGAAGCCCCAATGTACTCCGCATCGATGTAACCGGCGATTATTACACTTTTTACCTGAACGAGAATATTGTAGATACAGCCACACTGAAGAATGTACCGCTGGGCGCCAGAACAGGGTTTATTGTTTACCACAGGCAACAGATCCTGTTCGACGATTTTGAGGCAAAACAATGGAACAATGACGCTGTATTGCCAGGAAAGATCGTTAACAAGACCTCTGCATTTGCAGGGCCGGTTGCTGCGAAACCGGTTGCCTCACCCAAAGGAAAAATGCAGAGTTATTATTACGACGCTACCGGTAAAAAAACATCCGCTGCAACTGTTCCGGCTGACGATGAAGATGATGACTGGGATTTGTTTGAGAGTGACATGTCTGCTAAAGTAGGACTTACCGATAAAGATGGTTACCGCCTGCTTGACCCGCTTTACAAGTACATATCGGAGTTTGCAGAAGGACGTTCTTTTATGGCCGTTCATGACACTTCGTATGCCCTGGTAGACGAACAACTGAACAGGCTTACGCCTTTTGTATTCGATCATGCTGCTTACTTTAATAATGGCTATGCGATTGTATCGCTGGGAAGATTAAAAGGCATGATCGACAAAAACGGGAAAACCCTGCTTCCTTTTATTTACGGACACCTGAGTAAACCTGAGAATGGTATCCTGTATGCGGAGCTGAATGGCAAGGCGGGCATCATTACTGTTACAGGCCAGGAACTGGTACCCTTCGGAAAGATCCCCCTTGCCAGGAATAACTATTATGGCCTGAACAACGGTCTGCTTGCTTCTGCAGATTCGCTCGGAAAGAAATATGGCATAATCGATAAAACAGGCAAATGGGTGGCAGAGCCGGTTTACACAAGTATTGTAACTTACCCGGAAGGATTTTATGTTGTTGGCGTAGCGAATCCTAAAGTGGCCGGCGCAACATTGTACGGACTGATGGATAAAAATGCGAAGTTCATCCTTCAGCCCGTTCATGGGAGGATCAGCGTTTTCAAGAACGCAATCATCCTTGGCAATGAGCAGGCAGGCATGAGTACAGCCGACTTCAGGGAAAAAATAAAAGCCCGTTATGGCCTGGCCGACAAAACCGGAAAACTGCTTACAGATATGAAATACCTGCGTATTTCCGGCTATGGCGATACCACTTCCTATTTCACTGCCGTTGCAGAACTGAAAACGGATCCATTCAACCGTTTCGGCACTGCAGGTTTGCTGGATAAAAGAGGCAAAGAAGTGATCCCATGTATTTATGAGAATAAGATCAGTGTGGACGAAAAGCAATACGGCAATGAAACAGCTGAATATACAGAAGGATTGATCAACCTGTATAAAGATGGCAAATACGGTTATATGAATGCCGCAGGAAAAGTTGTTATTCCCTTCATATATACCAGCGCCTATCCATTTTACGACGGGCAGGCAGCAGTAACAAAAGACGGAAAGAAGACCTACGTAGACAAGACCGGTAAAGAAAAAGAATACTCATTGGCGGGTGGTATGTATGACACACGTTATGAATTACCGCCGATACGTAAATAGTATACAATAATCCTGAGCCGGCAAACATGATTCACTGCCGGTTCGGGACTGAATGATTTTTACTGACAAATATTTCGAGCATGTTCAGAAAAAAAATAACCGGGATTTTGATACTGGTATGTTCAGCTGTTGCGCTATCATCCAGTGCGCAATCCGTACATTTCAATTTCTACAATTATCTCTACAATAAACCAATACATAAATCTGCATCAGGACTGGATTCCGTGTATGGGGAATACCTGCATTTCCCGTTTACAGGCAAGCCGCAAAATTACCGTTACACCGGCCAGCTGAAAAATGGCCTTCCGGATGGCATAGGCACTTTTATTGTTGGCTATAACGGAATGATAAAATATGCAGGCGAATGGAAAGAAGGAATGCCGCATGGAACAGGAACTTTTGAGAACCATGACCTCTATCATTATGCATTCAGGGGTGAGTTTATAAAAGGCAAGCCGGTAAACGGCCTGGTTGTTTATGGTTACGATGATCATTTCAAGCCTACTATTTTTTATAGCGGAGACGTTTCATTCGATCCGGGCAATCCGCTGAAACTGGTCCCCCACGGTTATGGAACGATGTATGTAGCGCTGAATGCCAGTGATAATTCTACTGTTCCGGGCAGTTTCTGCGAAGGACAATTTCATTATGGAAAACCAACCGGTTTTTCGGTATATAACAAGAATGCTTACCGTACCAGTCTGCAGGCTGGCCTGCTGATGGCAGGCGTGGAAGTAAAGCAGTTCTCCGATCTCGGCTTTCATGCAGACGTACTGGAAGGAAACTGGAAGATCCCGGCAGAAGGGACTTCAGTGATCAAACAATTGCTGCCGGATATCAATAAGGCTGTTTTCGACACGCTCAACGTCAATATTTTTTCAACCTATTATGGTTTCACACTCAATGGCCTTCCTTACGGACCGGGAACCGTTGTATATAAAGACGGGTTCCGCGATCCCGGGTTCTGGAAAAATGGCGAGCAGATCTCACCCAGATCCTTACTGGCTGCGTTATTGCCAGACTCGTCTGTACTGACACCCGTAACACGGATTGAAATGCACCCGGTATTTAAACTGGTGGTAAACAAAAGAAAACGCACCGAAGAGTGGGTAGTATCCTATGAAAAAAAACCTGTAAACTATTATGCTCCCTGGGTCAGCGGGCAGCCGGTTGGTTATGGCTGGAAGGTTGATAGCGGTACAAATGCCATACCGGTTGCCGCTGAATTTACAGGTAACAGGAATGAAAAAGAGTGGAATGCTGAACTGAGTTTTGCACAGGCCCCGGCAGAATATGCAAGGTCTAAGGGTTATACCAATGGGTTAGAATGGTTCCGGGGGATCTCATTTGAAACTTTTTCAGGCACCTCATATCCTGTTGCATTTAAAAAAGACGGAACGGCGGCCTATTATGACAGTGTTCGCTTCCGCGGCGTTCAGTTCCGCCCTACTGCCTCGCTGTTTGAGCCAACCATGTTCAGCAAGTCTATGCAGGAGTACAGGAAAAAAGAATCAGCCAAAATCGGCATTTACAATAGCATACTTAATAAAAGACCTAAAGCCTACATGAGGCTGATCACCTTTTATCCGGGCGATATCAGCCGGACACAAATAACTACTGCTTCCGGAACGCTGAAAGGCAGCATGATGCCGAAAGCAGCCATACAGGCAGGCGACAATGTACTTGTATCGGGCGGGAAATTTGCACTTGCAACAGAGGCAGGTATGGCACCAGGCTATGCGATCGAAAAAAACGGTTTCTATTATATAGTACGTGATTATACACTTGAGGAAAGCTTTTCGGAATCTTTCTGTTCAGCATGCAATGGAACCGGTGGTTCGAGCACCACCAAAAGTGCACAGGTATCTTTTGGTTCTACAGCCAGCGTTAACTACAACCTTCCTAATTACAGCAATGGCGCACTGGTCTTCACACCAAAATATACAACCATCGGCGTTTATACTGTCAAAAACACATGCAATGTGTGTAAAGGCAAGGCTTACAGCAAAACAAACACAACAAGGGTAGAAATAAAATATTAAAGAACATTCAAGATTCAATTGCTTAAACGGGGAATCTATTCCCCGTTTAAGCAATTGTTATAATTAATCAGTTGCCGATGTTTAAACACTGGACTAGTTGTAAAATTATTCGGTATTCATTTTTACTGTTTTAATCTCTTTTTAACCGCTATATGGTTGAAATAAGCTTATCTTGAATTCATGCCTTCTAAAAAAGAATTCGTTTATTCCGAAACATCCGAACCACACCGCATCAGAACAAAAGCTATTTTACGTGAGCATCCGCATATCCGTAAACTGATCGGTAAAAATCCAACTACTATTTTTGCTATTGCAGCGCTCGTGCTGATCCAGCTGCTGCTGACCTGGCTATTGGCAGAAAGTTCATGGTGGCTGATTATTGCCGCAGCTTATTTTATAGGTGCGTTTGCCGATCATTCGCTGTTTGTCATGATCCACGAATGTGCACACAGGCTTATTTTCAAAAGCAGGAACGCAAACCGGCTCGCCGGCATTTTTGCCAATATGCCGTTGATCTTCCCAAGTTCTGTTTCTTTCGAACGGTATCATATCAAGCACCACTCCTTCCAGGGTGTGCATGACCTTGATGGCGATCTGCCCAATCACTGGGAAGCGAAACTGATCAATAATTATTTTATTGGTAAGGTGATCTGGTTATTATTTTATCCTTTTTTCCAGTTGTTCCGTTTGTCTCGATTAAAAGAGATCAAACCTTTCGACGGCTGGGTGGTTCTGAACTTTGCGGTGCAGGCCGTATTTGTTACGGCTATCTGCCTGTTCGGCGTTAAAGGATTTGCTTTCCTGGTGCTGAGTTTTTTCTTTTCGGTAGGATTGCATCCGCTGGGCGCACGCTGGATACAGGAACATTATCTTACGCACGGCGAGCAGGAAACCTACAGTTATTACGGCGCGTTCAATTCGATCTCTTTCAACGTAGGGTTTCATAATGAACATCACGACTTCCCTTCCGTGCCCTGGAACAAGTTACCAAAAATAAGGTCAGAAGCACCTGCATTTTATGATACACTGGCATATCATACCTCATGGACCAAATTATTTTTCCGTTTCCTGTTCGATAAAGAGATCTCACTTTATTCGAGGATCATACGGAAAAACCGTGGCAAAGTTGCTCTTTCAGATGAATTATCTGTTTGAGTCGATCTTCCATACTTATCAGCAACTTTAGAAGTCACAAGTTCGCTGCGCTGAGTCCCCTTCGGGAGACATCAGCGAGAGAAGAAAGACAAGGTCAGCGGCCTGAGTTACCGGAAGCAATGAATTGGAGCCGGCTCAGAGAATCGAAATTTCTTCCAAATACTTGTGGTCCTCCGCATAAAAAAGCGCTCGTAAAAAACTACGATCGCTTTTTTATTTCCGGGTTATTTACCCGAAGAATCTATTTTTTAAATAATGTTGCGCCCAGGATCAGCAGCACGAGCCAGATCACAATAAAGATAAAGAACAGCGTCTTTGCAATGGAAGCGGCGCCACTGGCAATGCCGGTAAATCCGAAGAGAGCGGCAATAAGTGCAATAACGAAAAAGGCAAATGACCATTTAAGCATAAGATTAGTTTTTAGATGATTAATTAATGGTTTTCAGTATCTGCGGGCTCCTGCATTTTATGCATTTGAGCGGCTTTGGTTTCGTCCGACATTAGTTTACCCATTGCCAGGTTGAATTTGTTTTTAAAGCCGGAGATCACCATATCATCGCCTGCTTCCAGTGCCTCATATCCGTCTTTCGCAACAGTTGCAGGATCAGCCATTTTTCCTTCCTGTACGGCTTTGGAATCATTCATATTGGCTTTATTGAAAAAATCTGTTGCAGTGGTTCCCGGGAGTAATGCAGTAATAATAACTCCTTTATCTTTATTCTCATCCCTGATCGCTTCTGTAAAAGATTGTACAAATGCTTTCGTTGCATGATAAACAGCATGGAATGGGCCAGGGTACCGGCTGGCAATGGAAGAAAGGTTTAGTATCTTACCACTACCCCGCTCCAGCATATCGTTGAGGTAAAGTTTTGTAAGTACAACCAGGCTGGAAATATTCAGCTGAATAATGTCCAGCAGCCGATGTATATCTGCTTCCGAAAATTCACCGAATTGCCCCTGACCTGCATCATTGACCAATGTATCAACAACGATACCTTTTTCCCGCAATTCCATATGTAATTCAAACGGTGCCGAAGGCAGGAACAGATCACGCGCTGAAACGATCACATCAATATTATATGCCGCTTTCAGTTCATCAGCCACACGCTGCAGATCTTCTATATGACGTGCCACGATCACCAGGTTATTGCCGTCTGCTGCAAATAGTTTAGCCAGTTCATAGCCAATGCCGCTGGTAGCCCCGGTAATAAGTGTATAAGATTGAGTTGTTGACATGATATCGCTTTAGGCATTCAAACAAATAGTTGTGCCAGCAACCTTAAACTATTTCAGAAAGATGTGTAGAAATTTTTCATCCGCTACCTGTTCTTCCATACAAAGCAGCTGATCAGTAAAGCAAGATTGACGAGTGCCGAAAAACCATTGGTAATGAGGATGGGCAGATCCTTTTTCAGAAAACCATACCAGATCCAAAGTACCAGCCCGAGTAGTAATATAGCAATGGTCAAAGGCGACAGGTTACCTCTTTTCTTTTCGCGCAGCACTTTTATCAATTGCGGTACCATTGAAAAACCGGTAATGATCCCGGCACCTAATCCAATTAAATTTTCGGTTGTCATGTTTCAGCTGTTAAAAAACAGCGGCCAGATCAGGTAGCTGTAGAATACCTTCCACATGGTTTGTAAGAGCCTGAAACCGGGTTCTTCATTATTTACATTAATATTGTTCCATGAGCGCTGTTTATGGTATCCTGCATAAATATGAATATCCGGCGATTGCGGATCAGCTGCAGCAAATACGCGCCCGTCTTATACATCGCATAACCGATGGCGAAGGCAGCTGGCATGATCCCGGGGCCGGGCTCGGCTTCTGCAGACTGAACCTGTACCGGGAGCAGGAAGCCAAACAACTACCGTTCGAATCCGGAAACCTTGTGATCGTTGCTGACTGCCGGCTCGATAACCGGGAAACGCTCATTAAACAACTGGGAACCGGCGTAAAGGAGAATTTACAATTCACTGATGCAGCAATAATATTACTGGCCTATCGTAAGTGGGGAAAGAGATGTCCTGAATACCTGGATGGCGAATTCGCATTCGTTATCCTTGATAAAGAGACACGCGAACTTTTCGCCGCTACTGATCCGGTCGGGCACAGGCCTTTTTTTTATTTTACCGGAACCGATCGTTTTGTTTTCTGCAGTGAGATCAAGGGGGTGCTTGCTGTAATGCAGCAGCCGGTTTTTGATGAGGAACATCTTATCAACAGTCATTTCCTGAGAGGAAAGCAGGAACATACTTATGTAAAAGAAATCCGGGCGCTCTGCGGTGGCAAAACACTTTTATTCAGCCAGGGAATCTGTACCGTGCAGACTTACTGGCAACTCACAGCCCGGAACAAATACAGGTTCAGCAAAGACGATGAATGGATAACACAGTTACGGACCCTGCTGATCAGATCCGTAGAAAAAAGGATCAGTGATGCAGGTAACACAGGCATCAGCCTGAGCGGGGGGCTTGACTCCGGCACCATTGCAGGTATTCTGGCGCAGGCGCTGGCTGCGAAAAACAAACCCTTGTATACATTCACTTCTGTGCTCCCTGCCGGTTACCAGGGTATTGAAAGCGATGAACGGTATTATATCGGCGAAATGACCAGGATGTATCCCAACATCATATCCACTTTTGTAGATGCAGGCGATACCGGGCCATTCGATCCGGCGGGGAATGCTTTTGCTGCTGATGAAAATATCCCCAATGCTTATTTCTACCTGGAACAGGCCCTCCTCACTGCGGCGAAAGAAAATGGGGTCCGTACTTTCTTCACAGGCCTGGGCGGCGACAGCGCTGTGAGCGCACCAAAGTGCGGAGTTTACCCGCTCATCAGTAAAGGTGCCTTCCCTGCGGCGCTGCGCATAGTCAAATCTTTATCTGTTTATGACAACATCAGTTTATTCAATACGATCAAACACGAATACCTGAGCCGTACACCTCTGTGGAATACAGCCAGATCATTTGTACGTAAACCGCAACACCCTGCAGTCAGTTCACATTTTAAACCTGCTTTTTTAAAGGAATATCTGCCAAGACTCACTGACAGGCCGGAAAGGCATCCGAATGAAAACCTGATTAAAAATACCAATAGCGGCAAATTCGGGCGCATAACAGGAGCACTTGCAAACAGGAATGCCTGGTATGGCATAACCACATGTGATCCTTTTTTCGACAGGGACCTGCTGGAATTCATGACCGATGCACCTGTGCACCTGTACACAGCTCATGGCCAGAGACGGGGTTTTATCCGTGCAGCCATCGAAGGAATTGTTCCACCCGAGATCCGGTGGCGAAGAGATAAACTGCCTTACGGGCCGGATATGATCAGGCGGGCACGTAATAAAGCCGGTATTATGGCCGCTGAACTCTCCTCTTCACGTTATGATTTTATCTTTGAACGTTTTTTTTCACGGGAAAGCGTATTGAACGGCCTTCAGTTACTGGAACCTTTTGCAGGGTTCAGAAGTGCTACAAGCGTTCAGAGCATCAGAACTTTGCAGGCAACGCTGTCGGCACAGGTATTGGCACATCTGGAAGAACAGGGATTTTCATTTTAAATGGCTCTGTTCTCAAAAAACAGTCGCATTTATTTTCCCTGTTAATTATCTTGCATTATATTTAACACCAACCAACTGTTATTCAATATGAACAATCCGTTAATCAGCGAATTTCAAACTGCCAAAGAAGAATGGAACAAACCGGAACTGACAGTGCTGGATGTAAAAACGGATACATTATTTGATGTAGTATCTCCGGGTGCTGATGCTTATACGTTTAATTCCTAGTAATTCTTACTGAATACTTTTTTAAATACCGATAGCTACCGGGCGTAAAGCAATGCTGTTATGAAACAAACCCGATGAATCCCCGTGCGGTCTCAATAGCTTCCAGGAAAGTAAACGGCTTGATCAGGTAACTGTGTACGCCGAGGGACAACGCTTTTTCCTGCTCGAAACGGTTGATGGAAGTGGACAGGATCATAACCGGTATTTGCGCAAGTTCAACATCCTGTTTCAGCAGTTCTATCGTTTGCGTGCCATTAAGTTTAGGCATATTCAAATCCATTACAACAAGCTTTGGCAGATTGCCCTGTTTAGCCCGCCGCTGTAGTATTGTCAATGCTTTTTCACCATCTTCTGCAAAACCGATCAGATCGGCGGCGCCCAGTTCTTTCATAGCCTCCAGCATAAACCCACGATCCTCAGCATCATCGTCTACAATCAGTATGGTATAATTTTCATTCATCCGCCGCAATGGTTTGAGCAAATGTAACGGTAAACACACTACCCAGATCTGGTTCCGACACTGCCGATATCGTTCCTCCGTGCGCTTCGGCGATCCGTTTACAGATAGCCAGACCTACACCGGTACCGGAATAAAGGTCTCTGGAGTGCAGGCGCTGGAACAACAGGAATATCTTGTCCGCATATTGCTGCTCAAAACCGATACCATTGTCTTTAAAAGAAAGCGAAACCATTCCATTGCCTGTAAACGCAGTAATATCTATCTGCGGTGCAACCTCGGGCTTGGCGTATTTGATTGCATTGGAAATAATATTAATAAGCAACCGCCGCAACATGTTTTTGTCGCCCCGGATAACAGGCAAAGCACTCACCGAGATACGGGCGCCGGATGTCTGGATCGCAGCTTCCAGGTCGCCAACGGCTTCATGCATTATATCCGTAAGTGCAAGTTCCTCGAATGCAGATGGTGTGCTGTTCAGTTGTGCATACAGCAGCAGGTCGTGGATCAGGTCACGCATACGATAGGAAGCTGACTGGATATTTCCCACATAAGATGCAACTTCGGCATTAAGGGTATGCGCATGCCTGGAAAGGACTTTGTCTGTATAAAATAATATTTTCCGGGTGGGCTCCTGCAGATCATGGGATGCCACATAAGCAAACTGCTGCAGCTCCTGGTTGGAAATACTCAGCCGGTCGATATATTCTTCCATGATCTGCTGTGTACGCTCCATCGCCTCATGGGATTCGCGCAGTTCGATATTCTTGCGCAGTGTTTCCTCGTATACTTTCTGGTTGTGAATATCTACCATGTAGCCGATCCAGTGCTGCAGTTCCTGCCGTTCATTATAAACCGGGGTCAGCGATACCTGGTGCCAGAAATAGTCGTTGCTTTTATATTTGCCCAGGCGTACCTGGATCTTCCTATCTGTAACAGTACCCGCTCCGCCTGAAATAAGGTTTCTGAAATCGGCGAGGTCTTCCTCGTGTACAACCGAAGCCCAGCCATTATTATTCAATTGCTCTGTAGTCATGCCAGTCAAAGTCTCAAGCCACTGGTTGGCATAACTGAATTTCCCGCCTGAGTCAAGCGAGAAAATAATCATCGGTAAGGTTCCTGCCAGCGTTTGGTATTGTGATTCGCTCCGTTGCAGACGTTCCGACAGGTCACGCAGCTTTTCATGATTACCCTTGAGTTCCTCGTAAGCCGACATGGGAGGTTCATTGCGAAACAGCCCGCGCCACTCATCGATGCGGCGGACATCGATGCGGCTGACAGGCTGGAAATAATAGAACAGTTCTATGACGGCTTCTGCATCTTTTGTACTTACAACAACATTGCTCACCAGTTTCCGGGCCTGATCGAGACCGTTGTTACGAAATTGCTTACCGGACGGGCGGTGGTGAAGCCGCACAACGGCATAATGGCCCTGCTTGTCTGATGTAACACCTAAAACGATCATCCCTTTTGCATTGTCTTCTATCACCCCTCTCGACAATTCGGAAACCGCTGTAGCAAAAGTGGTTTGAGCGGGCACACTCAGGCCTACGAGTTCCGCCAGCCGCATAGAACGACGGTGGGCAAGGATCAGGTCCATTTCATTTTCAAGCGATATCTGCGTCAGTTCCTGCATAAGCCCGGGTTTACCTGTTTAATTTACAAATCAATACCGAAAGATCGTCCGTATTACGTGAATAATCCATCATCAGTGCGGCAGCGGTGATCACCGGATCGAACCGGCCGATACCGGGATGTTTCACGAGTTCCCAACGGCTTTTAAGTCCATCGCTGCAAAGGATCAGCTGCTGGCCTCTTTCCGCCAGCGCTTCCTGTGCATTGAGTGTATTCGGAAGGTTGAGACCAATAATTCCGTTATAAGAGGTGTATGTTTTGTTGAACGACTCGCCCAGTATTTTTACAGATATATTGCCCACTCCGCAGATACGCCATTTCCGTTCTTTTTTATTCAGCACGGCCACCGCTCCTACAAGGCCTCTTGTTTTTTTTACAGCTGTATTCATCTCACGAATGATCGATACCGGGTCGTTCTCCCTGGTCTCACGGAAAGCTTTGCCTGCAGCTAGAACTGCCAGCTCGGCCTCCGGGCCATGCCCCAGTCCGTCGCCCAGGAATACTTTGAGAAACTGTGCGGATTCCAGTGTAAATGCGCCATCGCCACAGGCTGTTTCTCCCGGTTTTGGAAGAACCATGTTCTGGATCTCTGTATCCGGCAGTTTTTTCAACGAAGGGAAATCTGCTTCAAATAATCGCGTAAGTACGATCGTACCCCAGCCCCGCTGGGAATACACCTGGAATACATCAGCCATGCGTTTCATGGCGCCAAACCCGTGCCCGAGTGTATTTTTTGTAGACATCCCGTCGGTCATCATACGGCTAACATCAGACATTCCCGGACCTCTGTCAATAGTGATCAATTCAATGCCCTGCATGCCTGCAAATTCTACCAGCCTTACCAGTATATGCCCGTCCTGTGCATGTTTAACAAGATTGCTGACCATTTCCGCCACTACAATATCTATGCGTCCTGTTTTCGCTGCAGAAAAACCGGCAGATGTTGCCAGGGCATGAATTTCTTTTTTCAGCAGTGCGAGATAGCTGCGGTCGCTGGCCCGGTACTGGGTATGAATACGGCTAACCATTTTTCCATTTAATGATGCACACTGTAGTACCCGATCCGGGAGTGCTTTTGATATCAAATTCATTCACCAGCCTGCGGGCGCCGGGCAATCCAACCCCGAGGCTTTTACCCGTGGTGTAACCGTCTTTCATGGCAAGAGGTATATCTGTAATACCAGGACCTTTATCTGTAAAAGTAAGCCGGATGCCGTTGTCGCGCCCCTGACTGATCACTTCTATCAGCGCTTCGCCGCCGCCTCCGTATTTGAGCATATTACGCACCAGTTCACTGGCGGCTGTAATGAGCTTGGTCTGATTAACGATACCCATACCGATCTTGGTCGCATATTCCTTAACGCGGTTCCGGAACGGAACTACGTCCTGCTCCCTGATGATCTGCATTTTATCTTTATTCAGTACCAGCTTCATCTTCGTCAGGGTCTTCGTACGCTGAATTAATTTTTGCTGCAAGCAACTCCATTCCCTTCTCTACATTCAGCGCAGTATGCACACCTTTCAGCTCAAGTCCCAGTTCTATGAGCGTGATAGCTACGGCCGGCTGCATACCTACCACTACTGTTTCGGCGTCCATGATCTTAGACATACTACCGATATTATTGAGAATACGGCCCATGAACGAGTCTACGATAGACAATGCGGAAATATCGATCAACACACCGCGGGCGCCCGTTTTGCTAACAGCCTGTACCAGGTCGCTTTCCAGATTGGTGGCCAGCCTGTCGTAAAGATCTATCTGGATGGTTACAAGCAGGTATTGACCCATCCGTAAAATTGGGATCCTGTCCATATTTACCTCACGGTTTTATCTTTTTGTTTTTTTTGTACTTCAAGCTGCAGAATACCGAATGCATGACGCAATGCACTGGCAAGAGATGCCTTGGTAACGATGTTGGAAAGATCGATTCCCAGGTGCACCACGGTCTGTGCAATTTCCGGGCGTATGCCACTGATAATACATTCCGCGCCCATCAAACGCGTTGCCGCCACCGTTTTAATCAGGTGCTGCGCAACCAGCGAATCAACTGCAGGAACACCGGAAATATCGAGGATCGCGATGGTGCTGCCACTTTCAACGATCTCCTGTAAAAGCGCTTCCATCACTACCTGTGTACGCGAGCTGTCCAATGTTCCGATAATGGGGAGAGCAACTATTCCATCCCACACACGTATAACCGGTGTTGAAATCTCAGATATCTCATCCGTCTGGCGCAGGATCACTTCTTCCCTGCTTTTAATAAAGGTCTCGAAAGTCATAATGCTCAGACTATCCAGCAGGTTATTCATTTTGAAACTGGCATCTACCAGTGCCTGGGGATCGTTTTTAAGCATTTTGGTAAGTGTCCCGATAATAGCCTGCTTCAGGCTGAGCACAAACATGCCCGTTTCCCTGGGCGTATACCCCTGCCTCGCCCTTGACATCGAAATTCCGGATAAGATCTCGTACACATTTTCAAATTCTTCAGACTGAACATCATTGAGGTTCTTGTCATTTATACTTTTCAGCAGCGCCGAAAGCAATTCCTGCGACTGCTCGCCAAGTTCTTCATTGCTCATCAGGTCTTCGCGCAGGGATGCATCCGCCAATTGATTGGTCATCCAGTCTTCAAGTATCTGTTTGTGATTTTTTTGCAGTAGTTTGCTGATATCGGTTTTCATGAACGATGGTTTAAAAAAATAAGGAATGCGCTAGTTGGATGTGAATATACCCTCAGAGTTAAGAATATAGATATGCCGTTCGTCAGGTGCAGACAAACATACTAATAATTAAACAACCCGGAAAACTTTTTAACCGATCCTTTTTCAGCAATTCCTTATTTAAAACCACTTTTCTGCGGAAAGTATTTCATTCCCCGTTCAGCCCGCTTTTAAAGCTTTTTCAATATCTTTTCTCAGCGGGCCGAATTCTTTAACTGCCTGTCTGATCTGCTCATGTGTTTTGTGGGGATACTGCCGGTGCAGGTATTCCACTTCAGACGGATCGTTCAGATCCACGCGGATATCATCCTGTTTGCCTGTATTTTGCTTGTTGTCTGACATAATGTTATATTTAGAATTAATAGAATATTTTATCACGCCTCCATTTCACTCAGTTGGTTCACCAGTTTTTGCAGGTTCACACCTTTGCCAAGCACGGGCCTGAACAGATCACCTTCACTCCTGATCCGGTCAACTGCATTTTTAATTGTAAAATCTTTCATCTTCAATCCTTTCCTTACTTCCTCCCAATGCAATGGCATAGACACAGTGGCACCGGGCTTAGGCCGGAGCGAATAAGGCGCAGCAAGCGTGGCTTTGGGGCGGTTCTGGAGAAAATCCACATAGACCTTTCCCTTCCTGTTGGCTGTAAGCCGTTCGATACTGGTAAACCCGGGCAACCGCCGGTGAACATTCGTTGCAATGATCCTTCCGAAAAGCTGGCTCTGATCGTAATCATATTTTGCGCCTAAAGGGATGTAAATGTGAATACCTGTAGAGCCTGATGTTTTCGGGTAAGCTGTTACACCAAGCTCATCCAATACTTCTTTTACAGTCTGCGCAGTAGTGATCACCTGTTCAAAACTGTTTCCTTTATCCGGATCAAGGTCGATCATACACCAGTCGGGGTTATCGGGATTATCAACCGTGCTGTTCCACGGATTCATTTCGATAGCACCCAGATTTGCCATATACAGCAGATCCGATTCGTCCTGTGGTACCAGGAAATTCTTGTCTTCACCTGTACTGGTACGGTAAGGCATCTGCTTTACCCATTCAGGCGCTTTACCCGTTATGTCTTTCTGATAAAAACTGTGTCCGCTGATCCCATTCGGATAACGATTGAGTGATTGCGGACGGTTGATAAGATAGGGCATAATATAAGGTGCTACCTGGTAATAATAATTCAGCATCTCGCGTTTGGTAACCTTTACATCCGGCCAGTATATTTTGTTGAGGTTGGTAAAAGTCAATTCATGACCTTTCACTGTTTTAACCTGTGTTTTTTCGGTGGGATTCAATAAGGTTTTTCTTTCTTTGGTTACAGGCCTGATCAATCTCCGGGTTGCCTTTTTCTCTTTTGCAGTGAGTGTGGTTTCCACTTCAACCGCTACTTCCGCCTTCACGGATTTTGCGGCTTTATCAGTCCGCATACCCTCGAAAGAAGGATGACGCATTACGCCATCATCAGTAATTTCCGTATAACTGACCTCACATACCAGTTGCGGCTTCAGCCAGGTAGCAGTGGCATGCGGCGGGTTATGCCTGAAACGGGAGGGTTTGTTCACATCAGGGATTTCTGTGAAGGGGCAGGTCTTTGTTACAAGCGGCCTGAACTGTTTCAGCATATCTTTTTGTGTCTGCTGGTTGAAGCCCGTACCGATCTTACCGGTATAAACCAGCTTCCCTTTCGCGTAAACACCCACCAGTAAAGAACTGAAGGGCTTGGGCGAATCTTCATTATTGGTAAATCCTCCTATTACAACTTCATGGCGTTTATTAGCCTTGATCTTCAGCCAATCCCTGGTTCGCTCGCCGGGCATATAAATACTTTCTTTCCGTTTGGCCATGATCCCTTCCATGCCCATTTTTGATGCGGCATTTAAAAATTCGGCAGCAGATGTGTCGAAGCTTTCGCTGTATCGTATTACTGAATTATCAGGAATCAGATCCTTCAGTATCTGCTTGCGCTGCTCCAGCGGCAGTTCCATGGTACTCTTGCCCGACAACCATAAGATATCGAAAACATAATAGACCAGTTCGCCGTCAGCTTCGCTCCGCCAGTTCTGCAAAGAGCCGAAATGCGCAATTCCCTTGTTATTCAAAACACAGATCTCGCCGTCCACAACAGCATTGATATTCCAGCTACTGACAGCATCATATACCGGATAAAACTTTTCGTTGAAGGATTTATTATTCCTTGAGACAAGTTGAACATTGCCTTTATTAAGTAAAGCAAGCGCACGGTATCCATCCCATTTTATCTCGTATAACCAGCCTTCAGCATCGAATGCTTTGCCTGCGAGAGATGCAAGCATGGGGGAAACCGTTTTAGGGAATGGCATTTTTTTCAGTTCCTTCAGTAAAGGGTTTTGCGCAGGATCAGGCAGCGTTTTTTTTGCAACCGTTTTCTTTGCCGCCGGTTTCGCTCCTACTCTTTTCGTTGAAACAGGCTGATCTTTCTCCGTGGTTCCCGGCTCAATGGTTTTACGGCCATATACCCGTGGCGGATTTGCAGCGATCTGTTCAAGCGTTTTCTTACTGATGACGGATTTGTCCTTCAACGTAATATCTGTTTGCCTCGCATACCGGTCGTTATGCTTGATCAGCAGCCAGGCGTTATCTTCATCTGCATTCTTCAGTTTAACGAGGGCAAACTCACCTTTTACTTTTGAACCGTTCAATCTGAATTTCAATGAGCCTGCTTTTAACTGTTTAAGCAGATTCTTTTCATCTTTCTGCTTATCACCGGATGGATCAAGGGGTTCAAATGTTCCTGTGTCCCAAACGATCACGGTTCCGCCGCCATATTGTCCTTTGGGAATAATACCCTCAAAATCACGATAGTCGTAAGGATGATCTTCTACCATCATGGCCAGGCGTTTATCCCGCGGGTTCAGTGAAGGACCTTTCGGAACAGCCCAGCTTTTCAGTACACCGTCCATCTCCAGACGGAAATCATAATGCAACCGGGTTGCTGCGTGCTTCTGGATAACGAATAGCAGGGAATTCTTGGTGCTTTTACCACCTGTTGGCTCAGGAGTTTTGCTGAATGAACGCTTTTTTCGGTATTGAGTTAGTCCCATATCCGTAAAAAGTAAATAATTATACCACCGGCAGTTTATACCTCAGAGATGATATTGTTCATCCGGCTGAATAAGTGTTTGAAGTGGAATAAAATCCTCAATCCCTATTCCTCTACTGCCTGTTCCGCTTTCTCTCCGTTCTCAACAATATCACCTGGCTTGAACAATACATTTTTCATGATCGTTCTCCATTTGTCTTTTTTCCGGAGGAGAAATTCAAGATCCATTGCAAAGTGAATGAATTCTTCCTGCTGGGTCTGCTCCATGATCTTTTTCGCCTCTTTGTCTTTCTCAACAGAAATGCGTTGCTCATACCAGCCGATCGCTTCCGCTTCTTCTGTAAGTGAAGTGATCATGCGTGCAAAAGTCCGCACTTCGGCTGAAAGTTCTTCCGGTGGTTCATGATACTGGTCAAAACTCATAATAGCATATTTAAGGGTTCAATTGAATAGGCTCAAGCGGTATATTGGCAGGACCTGTCAGCACTTTTCCAGCCGCGGAAAAACGTGCACCATGACAGGGACAATCCCAGGATCGCTCCGCAGTATTCCAGGTAACGCTGCATTTCATATGCGTACAGGCTGCATGAACGGCATGCAGTACGCCGGCTTCATCTTTATACAACGCAATCTTATGATCGTCATATTTTACTACTTTTCCTTCGCCCGGAGCCAGTTCTGACAATGTAGCGATCCTGGTAGCCGACCATAATGAACCTGCCAGGTGTACGGCAACATCTGCGTTATGTTTGATGAAATTGAGGAAGCCCGCAACAGGTTTGATCCGGTTGGGATTGAAAAGCGATTGATAAGGACTTGTTTCGCCCAGGATCATACTTTTCAATAACAGGGCAGCAACAGCACTGTATGTCATTCCGTTACCGCCGAAACCGGTGGCCACGTAAATATTTCCCGGGTGACCGGGCAGGTGGCCGATATAAGGCAACCCGTCTGCCGGTTCGAAATACTGGGAGGACCAGCGGTAATGAACTTCTTCAACTGCAAAATGCGTCCGGAGATAGGCTTCGAGCTGACGAAAACGGTTTTCAGTATTTTCTTCTTCGGCAGTCCGATGGTCATAGCCCCCTGCGATCATATACTTTTTTCCATCTACCAGTTGCGTCCGGTAATAATGATAGGGATCCTGAGAGTCATATACCAATGCTTCAGGATAGGCAGCGTCATTCTCCAGGGTTACAGCCATGGCATAACTCCGGTAAGGTATACAACGAAGGTGCAACAGGTTTATTCCTACGGGAATATGTGTTGCAAAAACAATGGCAACCGCCTTGTAATTCCCGGCATCTGTCTCTATATCAAGGGGCGTATCATTCTGTACATCGAGTACCCTGCAATGCTGTATGATAATGCCACCGGCGTCTTCGAAGGCTTTTGCCAATGCAAGCAGATAATCCAGTGGATGGAACTGGGCCTGTCCGTTTATGCGGAAAGCGCTTTTGAAACCGAACGGGACGGGGATTTCCGTAACGGCTTCCATGTCTACTCCTGCGCCGATCGTAGCCTCGTGTATTTTCCGAAGTTCTTTCTCTTCTTCCTCCGTCTCAGCAAATACATAAGCAGGTTTATACTCAAACCCGCATTCAATATGATGATCCCGGATATTCCTGCTGATCAGCTCAATCGCTTCTTTGGCTGCATTTGCAACAAGCTGCGCATTATCTTCTCCAAAGTTTTTATGAATAGTGGAATAAGGAGTATCCAGGAAGGTATTGATATGTGCAGTAGTGCCACCAGAGGTTCCGAATCCCAATGTTTCGGCTTCGAGCAGGATGCAGGATTTGCCGGACTGCTGCAACAGCAAGGCTGTAGTAAGTCCTGTGATCCCGCCGCCTGCGATAGCCACATCGTATATCAGGTTACGATCCGGCTGATTAACGGGCCGGAAAGGCGTAACACTGTCCTGCCAAAGACTCACGCAGGCGCCATCTCTTGGTGTCATATGATTAAGATTATAACAGCGCAACTAAAAAAAACATACCAGAACCAACATCCTTAAAAAACACTGATATGACGCGCTGCTCATCTTGCCTGAAATTTGATTTAACTATAAAATATACCAACCGGGTGATACTGCTGCATTTCATCCCCTCCCGTAACAATGCTGTCTCCATATTGCAGCCAGGCATGTGCCTTCATCGTTTTCACACCGCCTTTTTCAAAACTTACACCCAGGAATAATACGGACGGCATACGGCGTAAACGAAGCATCAGTTTGGCCGCAATGGCTTTTTCGAAACACATGGTGCGGAAAGGCGCATGCCTGCACCCGCGCCTGATAGCGGTGCTGATCTCCGCAGCCATCGCCTGCCGGCCGTTTTGCATAAGCGGGATACTTTCTGCGGTAATATCCCTGCCCAGCAAAGGTGCCAGCCTGCGGAAAGGAAGAACCACCAGCATACACCTCGCCACGAGCAGCAAAAACCATGCTTCTCCAAAGCGGATATAATCTGCAGGCATTTTCCGATGATGGGTCTTCACAAAAAAATTATTTGTCATTCAGCATGAAAAATATACTCAGATATTCATGCATTGCCTCGTTGTTATCTATATTTGAACGGTGCTAATATAAAAAACAATGCCGGCTGCAATCACCAAAAATACAATCATCACCAGGAACAATAAGTATTTGACCAGCCGTATCGGGAAAGATATGGCCATGATGGATACGGATACCGGCAATTATATTGGCCTTAACTATGTAGCCGCCTGTATATGGGACATGCTCGGATCGCCGGTAAAAGCTGAAGAAATTATCTCCGGACTGCTGGAAAGATTTGATGTAACCCCTGAACAGTGCGAAACGGAAACAATGGCCTGTATGGAAGAAATGTACAACCAGCATTTATTGCTGATTATCGGCAGCGGGCCCGACTCTTCCGGTCATTGACATGATTCCCCTTCCTGCACGAACATGGACGGTATAACGTTTGTTCAATAATGGCATAACAGGGCTGGCGCTCTTTTTGCTGGTCATTTCAATTAAAATACCGATTTGATCCGTTTTACAGACAAAGGACTTTATTGCCCCGCAGGTAACTTTTACATCGATCCCTGGCAACCCGTTGAACGGGCGGTAATCACACATGCGCATAGTGATCATGCCCGCGCAGGTTCTGCCAGTTACCTGTGCCACCACCTGACCCTGCCTTTGCTGCAGTTAAGACTGGGCAATAATCACTATCAGTCCGTTGGCTGGAACGAACCTGTTTTCATCAACGGTGTACGCCTTTCCCTGCACCCCGCCGGGCATATTATCGGCTCCTCGCAGGTAAGACTAGAACACAATGGTGAGGTATGGGTTTTCAGCGGCGATTATAAAACAGAGCACGATGGACTGAGCGGCGCATTTGAACCTGTACGCTGCCATACATTCATTACCGAATCAACATTTGGTCTGCCCATCTATACCTGGAAGCCACAGCAGGTCATTTATGATGACATCAGCAACTGGATCCGGAACAATCAATCACATCAGAAAACAAGTGTACTGATTGCCTACAGTCTAGGCAAAGCCCAGCGCATACTGGAAGCGGTGAGTGCTGTAACAGGAAATATTTATGCGCATGGTGCCGTATATAATGTACACGAAACTTTACAACAGGCCGGGATCCCGTTACCGGATATCAGGCGTGTAACACCCGAAACACCCAGGGAACAGCTGAAAGGCAGTGTTGTGATCGCTCCGCCGGGCGCGGCGGAAAGCCCGTGGATGAAAAAGTTCACGCCTTATGCAGTTGGCGTATGCAGCGGGTGGATGCAGGTTCGCGGTCATGCCAGGAGAAGTAATGTTGATGCAGGCTTTGCATTAAGTGATCATGCCGACTGGCCGGGATTGTTGCAGGCCATCAATGCCACAGGCGCACAAAAGGTATTTGTAACACATGGTTTCCAATCGGCACTCAGCCGTTACCTGAACGAGCAGGGACTTGAAGCGGCCGAAGTAAAGACAGAATATGGTAATGATGAAGAAATAACCGAGCTGAAAGAAGAGAACGGTATTATTTCCGAACAAGCACCTGAAACAACATGAGCAGCAGCACTGAAATATCGCTTACAACAAACGGCTTTACCGGTTTTGCCAGCCTGGTACAGGTACTGGGCACGTCTACCGGCACCAATGAGAAAACGGATGCGTTATCTTATTACTTTACGCATGCTGCTGATGAAGACAAAGTATGGGTGATCGCTATTTTCAGCGGAAGACGACCGAAAAGAGTAGTGAATTCCACCCTGCTGCAAAACTGGTGCGCGGAGATCACCGGACTTCCGGTATGGCTGTTTGAGGAATGTTACCATACCGTTGGCGATCTGGGCGAGACCATTGCCTTGCTGCTGCCTGAGCCGGATATACAGGGACAGCAAAAAAGTCTTTCCTGGTATATTGATGCGCTGATCCGGTTAAGCAAGGCAGAGGAGCCGGAAAAGAAACAGTTCATTACCGATACATGGCGGCACCTGAACCGGGAGGAACGCTTTGTATTCAACAAACTCATTACAGGCGGTTTCCGTATTGGTGTATCGCAGAAAGTAATGGTGAATGCACTATCCAAAACCGTTCAGATGGATGCACCGGTGATCGCTCACCGCATCAGCGGCAACTGGGATCCGGGAACAACAAAATTTTCCGAGTTGCTGAATAATGAAGGCGCTGCTGCGGATCATTCAAAGCCATACCCTTTTTACCTGGCTTATGCCCTTGACAAAGAACCCGCAGCACTCGGCGATCCTCAGGAATGGCAGGCAGAATGGAAATGGGATGGCATACGCGGACAGATCATCAAACGAAACCGGCAGTTGTTTGTGTGGAGCCGGGGTGAAGAACTGATGACGGATAAATTCCCGGAATACCAGGTGCTTGAAAACCTGCTCCCCGACGGAACAGTACTGGATGGCGAGATCCTGCCGGGCCGCGGCGATACGCCTTTACCTTTCTCCGTTTTACAAACCAGGATAGGCCGGAAAAATGTTTCAAAAAAACAATTACAGGAAGCACCGGTTGTTTTTTACGCCTACGACCTGCTCGAATACGATGGCGTTGACATCCGCGATCAGCCGCTGGAAACCAGGAGAAAACTGCTGGAACAGATCGTGAACGATTTGTCGGCATCGGGTAGAGCTATTCCTGTTTTTATTTCTCCCGTCATCTCATTCAAAACCTGGGAAGCACTGGCTGCTATACGTGAACGTTCCCGCGAATTGGGCGCAGAAGGTCTCATGCTGAAACGTATCCAATCTGCCTACCAGGTGGGAAGAAAGATCGGCGACTGGTGGAAATGGAAGATGGATGCCCTCACGATTGATGCCGTTATGGTCTATGCACAAAAAGGACATGGCAGGCGAAGTAATTTATACACCGACTACACTTTTGCAGTGCAGGATGGCGATAAGCTTGTTACGTTTACAAAAGCTTATTCAGGTTTAACAGATAAAGAATTTGCACAGGTAGATGCATTCGTAAAAAGAAACTCGCTGGAGAAATTCGGGCCTGTCCGAACAGTAAAACCAGAGCTGGTCTTCGAGATCGCATTTGAAGGGATAGCAGCATCGAACCGGCACAAGAGCGGCGTTGCACTGCGGTTTCCGCGGATCAGCAGGTGGCGGAAAGATAAAACGCCGGGCGAGATCAATACGCTGGCCGACCTGAAGCAATTGCTGGATGTATATGGTAAATAGCTTCTGCGCATGAACAGGTTACTGACAAATATTATTCATCGGCAGCCCCGGATATTCGGCAAAGCAGATTAATATTGTTCCATGAGCGCGATTTATGGCATTTTACATGAACAGGCTGATCAGTCTGAAACCGAAGCAATCAAAAAAATGCGCGCCAGCCTTGCACACTGCGTAATGGATGGCGAAGGTTACTGGCACGGCTCGCCTGGCAGTCTTGGCTTCTGTAAAATGGCCCTGTACGCGCAACAGGAAAATGAAAAGCAGCCTTTTGAATCCGGCGATCTTGTGATCGTAGCCGATTGCCGTCTCGACAACAGGGATACACTGGTAAAACAACTCTGTCCTGAAACGGACCGGACATCACAGCATTCCGATCCTGAACTGATCCTCAGGGCTTATCTTAGATGGGGCACGGCATGTGTTCATCATCTCGACGGCGAATTCGCATTTGCTATTCTCAACAAAGAAAGCCGCGAGCTTTTCGCAGCCACCGACCCGGTCGGATTCCGGCCTTTTTTCTATACCACTGAACCAGGCCGTTTCCTGTTCTGCAGCCAGATCAAAGGAATTGTGGCTGCCATGAACGGGCAACGGGATTTTGATGAAGAACACCTGTTCAACCACCTGTTCCGCCTTGGCAACCAGGAGCATACTTATGTAAAAGGGATCAGAGCGCTTTGCGGTGGCAAAACACTGCAATTCCGGGACGGAATTTATTCGGTACATACTTACTGGCAGCTTGCTGCAGGTGGAAAGTACCAGTTTAAAAATGATGCTCAGTGGCTTGAGCAATTCCGCGAACTGCTGATAAGGTCTGTGGAAAAAAGGATCAATGTATTTGGCAACACGGGCATTAGTCTGAGCGGAGGACTGGATTCGGGAACGGTTGCAGGCATTATGGCCACTGTTCTTGCGAAAAAGAATAAACCTTTATATGCTTTTTCATCGGCTTTACCGGTCAATTACCAAGGCATCGAACGGGACGAACGTTATTATATCGATTCCCTGAACAGGATGTTCCCAAACATCATACAAACATATGTGAATGCAGACAATACAGGACCCTTCGATCCGGTAGAGAAAGCATTCGCAGCAGAGGAAAATATCCCCAACGGGTATTTTTATATGGAACAGGCTATTCTCAATGCCGCAAAGGAAAACGACGTCCGCACATTGTTCACGGGTATTGGGGGCGACGGTGGCGTTACAACGCACGCATCCGGCATTTACTTGCTGGTAAACAGAGGCGCATTTGCCAGCGCTTTCCGCATAGCAAAATCCCTGGCTGCCTATGACAATTCAAGCGTTCTCAGTGTGCTCAGGCATGACTATCTGAGTCACACAACCGCCTGGCAACGCTTACGCCCCAAACGGCAACCAGCTGCCGGCAACCATTTACAACCTGCATTCCTGGAACCATACCTGTCCCGTATAGATGCGGTCCGCAGACAAAAGCAAACAGATATGAACAATGCCGGGCTCATTAATAACGGTAAAGTGGGGCGGATAATCACTATGTTTACCAACAGGAATTCCATGCATGGGATTTCGTCCTGCGATCCATTGTACGATAAGGATCTGCTCGAATTCCTGTCAGATGCACCTGTACATCTTTATACCATTGGCGGACAAAGACGGGGATTGGTCCGTGCAGTGATAGAAGATTTTGTACCTCCTGAGATCCGCTGGCGTAAAAACAAATTACCCTACGGTCCTGATGCTGTCCGGCGGGCGCTTAGTCATTCTGCGGATATGGTTACGGAACTCAGTAATTCAAAATACGATTTTATATTCGATCGTTTTTTCTCCAGGCAAGGACTGATCTCAGCACTACAGCAATTACGGCCTTACGGACCGGGAGCAACCAACAAAATCCCAAGCTTAATGACCATACACAGCGTGCAGGCTGTACGCACGCTGGCTCATTTGCGTGAACTGGGATTCTCCTGCTGACAGATTGCTGGATTTCATGAAAAAATAGCAGCAGAAAGTAAAGCCATGCCAACTTTAAAAGAACCGTATTGGTGTGCATCTTCAAATACTATATCGCATTTTTTCTCGCAAATGGTGATAAGTATATTATATTGAAATCTTTATATGAATATGATGCGTTGCCAGGGAATGCCCTTGTTTTTTTTTAAAAAAAAAGCTTCATTGATTTATTATCAGCCCGCATATTCGTATTTTGTATTCAAAATAACCCTTTATGGAAATTCTTGTAAACAACGAGCCGGAAATTGTTAAAGAAGCCTGGATCAAACCAGAGTTTAATATGATGGATATAAAACTTGAGACCTTGTTCAACCCCGCCGGCTTTAATGATGATACTATGTATGGGAGCTAACACATAAGCGCAACCATATACTTGTACGCATTCGAACGCCTGGCTATTTCCGTCAGTGAGCAGAAATAGCCAGGCGTTTATATATCTGCTTGCATATCAGCAGCATTATCACCCTTCGCATTCGCTATCTTTGACAGATGCAAACAACAAAAATCACCGCAGCTGGCGGGCTGGTACTGAACGATGACGGCGCACTGCTGATGATCTTCCGCCGGGGGAAATGGGATCTCCCGAAAGGTAAGCTCGATACAGGTGAAACAATCGAAGCCTGTGCAGTAAGAGAAGTAATGGAAGAAACAGGCCTGCAGGAAGTTCACATAGAATCTGCAGCAGGAACAACTTACCATGATTATTTTGATACTTACCTGCAACAGGATGTGACCAAGGAAACTTTCTGGTATAAAATGCATGCACCCGGTCAACAGCAGCTTGTTCCGCAGCTTGAAGAAGACATCACTGAGATCCGCTGGATAGAAAGAACCGGACTGGAAAAATGTCTTGCAAACAGTTATGCGAATGTTGTTCAGATCGTACGATCAACACTGAGTCTTTAATTCCGTTGAACAAACCAGTATATTTACCAATATGAAATTCAAAACCATTCTTCTTGTAGTGCTCGTATCTGCATTAAAAAGCAATGCACAGGAACTGACAGCTTCACTGAAAGACCTTTCTTTCATGACCGGCAACTGGTTCCAGAAACACGAATGGGGCGACATGGAAGAGTACTGGAGTGCGCCGATGGGCGATTGCATGACTTCCACATTCAGATGCGTGAAAGACGGCAAAGCTGTTTTTTATGAATTCATGATCATAGAGCAGACAGGAAAAATACCGGTAATGAAACTGCGGCATTTCAACCCCGGAAGTATTGGCTGGGAGGACAAGGAGCACCCGCAATCTTTCCCGCTGGTACAGCTTGTGCAGAACAAAGCTGTGTTTGCCGCTGCGGATGGTTCACTCAGATTAAGCTATGTTCGTTCAGCTACAGATAAACTTGATATCACACTGGAAGAAAAAGACAAAAAGGGGAAATTAAATACTACAGTTTTCAATCTGACGCGTCGTTAATTCCGGCAGCAAGAGGAAATGCGATATGGAATATGGAGCCACCTTCAGGATTAGGTGTAAACCAGATTTTTCCCTCATGCGCCTCCATGATCATTTTAGATATATAAAGCCCAAGACCGAAAGTCTCCTCGCCCGCCGTGCCCTTCCGCTGCGTATCGGGATTCAGTTCAAATAATTTACCGGCATATGCTTCGGGGATACCGATACCCTGGTCTTTTACGCTGATCACTACATTTTCCTGATCCTGTAACATCGTTATATGTATCGAAGTCCGCTCCGGACTGAATTTAATTGCATTGACCAGCAGATTATTCAGCACCCGCCAGATCTTATCACTATCTATACTTACGAACAACGGCCCATGTGTTTCAAGCATCACCTGCTGGTGCTTTTCCCGCGCCTTGAATTGCAGCAGCTTCACGCTTTGCTGCAGCAGTTCTGTAAGATCAGCGGGTTCTTTCTGCAAAACGATACTGCCATTCTGATTCCTGGCAATGAGTATATCATCGATCACGGCGAGGAGATTGTTCACGGAAGTTCTGATCAGTCCGAAAAGAGTAATATCTTCTTTCGATCTGTTACTGTCGCGCAGCATAAGCGTTGAAATGGAGGAAATGGCATGGATCGGGTTTTTCAGGTCATGGGCCAGCACTTTGGCAAGTCTTGCATTTTCGCGATTGCTTTGTTCCAGCGCCAGTAAGGCAAATCGTTGCTCTTTATTGTATTGTTCCACTTCCCTTGCATGCCTGATGGCGGCACGACTGTTCCTGATCACCAGGATGATCAGCGCGGCTGCAAGTGCCAGCGTTACAATGGCTGCCGCAAGCAAAATACTTTTCAGCTTATCCTGCTTACGGAGTGCTCCTATTTCATATTCCTGCTGCAGCAGTCTGAAAACATTGTTCACATTGGCATTTAGGAAGCGTTTCTTTTCCTGTTCAATAGAATCCCTGATCGTGTTGAAATATTTCCAGTTCTGTGCGATGTATTGTCCGTCGCCGATAGCAGTACGATAATCCGCAACGGTTTGCAGGAACAACAGTTTGCTCTCGTTACCAGCCAGCTGATTTTCATTTCCGATCAGCTGCAGCAATTCGCCAGCCTTTGTATTCTTCTGCTGCAACAGATAAAGCCTTGCAAGTTTCACTCTTGTCATCAGTGCATCCTGGTTATAATTGCCCGGCCGTGAGTTGATTTCAATACTCGTTCGATACATGCTGTCTGCCAGCTGAAGTTGACCAAGCTGCATATATACATCACCCATATTGCCATAGACAACACCCGTAGCCTTTTCAATAAAAGTCTTGTGGGCCGGATATGCGGGTAGATTATCGCGCAGGAAATCTATACAACGTTTATAATAAAGAAGCGCACTGTCCGGATCTCCTGCGCGTTTGTAACTGAGTCCTGTATTACTGAGTGCACCCTGGTATTCATACAGGTAATCGAACCCGGTTGTGCAGACTGAGAGATGTGTCCTTGCCTGGTTGTAATAAGAGATAGCCGTGGTATAATCTTCCATCCGGTAACTGATCATGGCCAACCGGAGATCAAAGCGGGCCATATAATGATTATAATAGCAGGAATCAGTCCTGCTTTTTGCAATACGGCTGCCCTGGAAATAATAAGGATATGCATTGCTGAACAATCCCTGGTAATACAACATATCCCCTTTTACAAGATATGCTTCTGCGCAAAGAAGATTGTATGCATCGTCATCTGCATAAGGCAGCAGCAGCTTCAGAGCGCTATCGGCATTTATTCCGGCACTTACGAAATCATTTTTATCCTTGAACCAGCGGATCCGGGTAACATATTTCAGATAATGATCGGCTATGGCTGCTTTTCTGTCATTGGAATGATAAAATGAATCGATATAACGAAGTGCCTGACCGGTTTTATTATCCAGTGCCAGTGAATCGGCATGAGCGACTGCTGACTGAAAAAAAGGACTTGCTTCAGAACTGCGTGACCCGGAGTGGCCACATGAAACAATGGCCATCAAGCAAATCACCCACCCTGTTTTTTGCAGCAGCCATTGCCTTATATCCATGGCCATAAAATTACAACTGATAATATAAATACAATTAAACCCGGTGCTGTCTGGCGAATCCAATCTGCGGATGGCTCTGATTTGTATATTTAATACATCAAATCTTCAACATGCAGCACTGCTTCCAATATATGATTTTTCGTTCATTGACCGTTTTTTTGCCTGGCTTTTGTTGGGGCCTTACAGGTTATGCCCAGCAGCATGCACCGATAGACACAAGCGGATTCAGGGATGCGGCACATCACTGGTATGATATCCGCGATAAATCGAATATGATCAATCCGCTGCCAGGCAGGCCGGTTTATCGTGCAGACAATATCAACGCAATTGCAGACAATATTGTCCTTTTCCAGAAAAGCAATGGCGGCTGGCCCAAGAACTATGATATGCAGGCTATACTTTCCGCAGCGCAGCAAGACAGTGTTATAAAAGCACGGAACGAACTGCATACTACTTTCGATAACGGCAGCACGTACACACAGATCGCTTACCTCGCGCAGGCATACACCCTTACACATAAGGAAATATACAAAATTGCAGCACTGAAAGGGCTAGACTATATCCTTACCGCACAATACAAGAACGGCGGCTGGCCACAATATTATCCGCTTGAACAGAATTACAGCCGTTTTATTACGTTTAACGATGATGCGTACATTGGGATTATGGAAGTGCTGAAAGATATTACAGACGATGCCCCGCAGTATGCATTCATTGACCCGGTCAAAAGAAAGGAGCTGGTTACAGCCTTCAACAAAGGGGTCAGTTGTATCCTGAAAACACAGATCAACGACGCTGGCCAGCCAACCGGCTGGTGCCAGCAGCATAATGAAATTACCCTGCAACCTGAATGGGCAAGGAAATTTGAACCGCCAGCCATCTGCAACAATGAAAGCGCAGGCATTGTACTGCTGCTGATGAAGATCAGGAGACCTTCGTTTGCAGTAAAAACCGCTATTGAGAATGCCGTAACCTGGTTCAGGGCATCTGCCATCAAAGACACCAGGATAAAAACAATCGATGCGCCAGAACTTGTAACACCTTTTACAGTATCAAGACATGATCGCATTGTAGTGAACAGTCCGGGTGCTCCGCTGATCTGGACACGCTATTATGAACTGAAAACACACAGACCGGTTTTCTGCAACCGCGACAGTAAACTGGTCTATTCCCTTGCCGAAGTAGACAGGGAAAGAAGGGATGGTTATGGCTGGTATACTTACGAGCCTCAGAGAGTACTGGACCAATATGATGCATGGAAGCGGATAGTATCGGGCAACTGATTACCCTTCATCCGCACAGAATACAGCTGTTCCTTTCCAGGCACCGGTGATATAGTTACTTTGATATCAGACTGCGAGAACAGTAACTTTCCTGAAAAAGAAATGCGAACATTCTTTGTATTCCTCTTGCCGGCATTGTTCACTTTAACTGTAAAAGGTCAGCAGTTCAGAACCTATGATCTGGCAGCACTGGCGGGGCAGCAAAAACTGGAAGTATTCAACAGAACGGTGAGTTCTTTCAGTGAAGGCGGGCAAACAGGCATCCGTTTCTCAGAAGCGCCGCTTGACGGGATTGCCTGGCTCACCGGGGAATCCTTTTCCGATGGCATTATCGAAGTAGATATCAAAGGAAGAGACATGCTGCAGCGAAGTTTCACCGGTATTGCTTTTCACGGAAAGGATGACCAGCATTATGATGCTGTTTATTTCAGGCCTTTCAATTTCCGTGCAGCGGACAGCATCAGAAGGATCCATGCCGTACAATATATCTCGCACCCTATATATACCTGGAAGCTACTCCGCGACTCACTTAACGGACAATTTGAAAAAGCTGTTATCCCGCCACCGGAAGCATCAGGTTGGTTTCATGTAAGAATAGAAATCCGTTATCCGGATGTAAAAGTATTTGTGAACGGCAGCAGTACACCCAGCCTGCAGGTAAAACAATTCAGTAACCGCAGATCCGGAAAAATAGGATTATGGGTAGGCGACAATTCAGATGGATACTTTTCAAACCTGCGTATACAACGGGCAGGGACATAGCAACTCGGCCGATCTATTTCAGCACCTGCTTTTGCAGAAAATCCGTAATAGCAGCCTTAATCTCCTGCTGTTTCTCTTTCGGATAGCCACCGTGCAATCCGCCGGGAACGGTAATAAAAGTATGAGGAACACCGGCACCTGTAAACAATTTATCCAGCAATACCGATTGTCCGTAAGGAACACGCGGGTCTGCATCGCCATGTGTAAGGAAAACAGGCGGGTTATTTTTTGCCACATACGTTACAGGCGAAAGCATTTTCGCGAATGCTGCGTTATTTCTGTTCTCTCCCAGCCATTCATAAATAGCATCATCCGGAAGAACTTTCAGCCGGCCATCAGGCAATGAATCATAAAGAATAGCGGGCGTTGACTGCGCAATTACCGCTGCGATCCTGAATGGGCCTGCCACTTCACAACCTTTATCAAAAATGTGATTATCAGCCGTAAGTCCCGCCAGTAAAGCAAGATGGGCACCTGCAGAACTACCTGCAAATACGATCCTGTTCACATCTATATTCATCGCTGCAGCGTGTTTTACCATATACATCAGCGCGCAGCGGGCATCTTCCACAGCAGCGGGAGCTTTTGCTTCCGGGCTTAGTCTGTAACTGATATTGGCCACGGCGAACCCCAGTTTAAAATAGGTATCAAATCCTGACTGGTCTTCTTTACGCCCTTTACGCCATGCGCCGCCGTGAATATTGATCAGCAATGGTGCTGTTTTGCCGGAAGCCGGCGGAAGATAGATATCCATGCGGCCATCCCAGTTGTCCGCTTTTTTATATACTACATCAAGACTGGCAGTATAATCTGCAGGCAAAAAAACTGTTTTCTTTACGCTGCTATCCTGTGCACCAGCATATATCCATGCAGAGAACAGGATGAAACATATGAGCATATACCGTTTCATGAATATCTGTCTTTTAACCGGCCTTATATTTATGAGAACCAGGTACCGCCGTTGATATCGATATTGGTACCGGTAATAAAACTGCTCTCATCTGAAGCGAGGTAAGCAACCAGGTCTGCCACTTCCGACGCCTTGCCTTCCCTGCGCAATGGTGTTGCATTGGCCACGTTCACGCGGATCTCAGGTTTGGTAAATGTATCGTGGAATGAAGTGGCAATCATACCCGGATCCACAGCATTCACACGGATACCTTTAGGGCCGAGTTCTTTTGCCATCGCTTTTGTAAAAGTGGCAACAGCGGCTTTCGACGTTGCATAAGCAGAAGCACCGAAACCACCGCCATCGCGGCCAGCCTGTGAAGAAAAATTAATAATTGCACCACCCGCCGGCATATAAGGCGCTACCTGTTGTGTTGCAAGAAATGCAGAACGCACATTCAGCGCCATCACATGATCCCAGAAATCTGCATCCATATCTGCGAGCAGTTTCCTGGCTACCAGGCCGCCCGTTACATTTACGAGGATATGAATATCCTGTCCGAAAGCCTTCTGCGCTTCCGCTATCAGTACTGCCACTTCTGTTGTTTTCGTAACATCAGCTTTTACAATAACAGCCTCTCCACCGGCCTGCCTGATCTCTGCCAGTGTTTCGTTAGCCTGCGCTTCATTGTTCAGATAGTTGATCACTACTTTTGCGCCCTCTGCAGCCAGCTTAACCGATACTGCTCTTCCGATATCCCTTGAGCCGCCGGTTACCACTGCTACTTTTCCGTTTAGTTTCATGTGTATGTATTTAAGAATGATTATCAGTTTTGTTTTCTTTCGCGAAAGATAAATACAGATGCGATAGATAACGGCACCAGCAATGCCCCCATCACAAAAAATAAAATCCAGTTATTATTGCTGGTAATATAGGGCACCAGGAACATAGTCAGTATCGTTCCGAGTACTGCAGCAGCGCCACCCAGACCGGCCAGTGAGCCGATCGTTTTACCTGAATGGTAATCGCTTGGCAGCGTCTGGATATTCACGATCGCAAACTGGAAACCTCCCAGGATAAACGACATGATCACAACTGCCACCAATGCCGTTCCGGCAAAAGCAGCCGCGATCATGGCAGGCAGTGTAATAGCTGCCCCGGTAAGAATCGCTGTACGCCTTGCTGTATGCACCGGCTTTCCTTTACGGATCAGATACCCGGAAAACCAGCCACCAGCAATAGCCCCGATCGCTGCACCCACATAGGGTACCCACGCGGAGAAGGCAACCTGCTTGATATCGAGCTTGAAACGGCTGCTCAGATAAATAGGCAGCCACGCCACAAACATCCACCAGATCGGGTCAAGGAAAAATCGACCAAGTATCACGCCGTAACTTTTCCGGTCGCGGAGCAGTGCACCCCAGCTCCGGGCTTTATCGTGTACCGCCACGGTATCCGGCTGCCCGGAAAGAATATACTCTTTTTCTTCTTCAGTGATCCACGGGTGATCTGCCGGTTTACTTTTGTTAATGATCAGCCATGGAATGATCCAGATAATACCGAGTGAACCTACGATCACAAATGTTTTCTGCCATCCGAACGCGATGAACAGCATGGAAATGATCACCGGTGCAAGAATATTACCTACAGACCCGCCTGCACCGAATAAACCCTGCGCAAATGCCCGTTCTTTTACCGGGAACCATTCTGCATTCGACTTTACAGTGCCTGGCCATGGCCCCGCTTCTCCCAAACCAAGCAGTACCCTGAAAAAACTAAGCGATGCCACACCTCTTGCCAGTGAAGTAAGCATATCCGCCGTACCCCATACCAGGGCCGACATGATAAATCCCTTGCGCGTTCCGATCTGGTCATAGATCTTACCGGATACCAGCTGACTGATACCATACGCTACCATGAAAAACATGTAGATGTACGAATACAGTTTTTTCAGTTTATCATCTGTTACTTCCTGCGGATCATTTTCATTTACAAGTCCCAGACCGTAAGCAATACCACCTTTCTTCACATACTGTATATCGCCATCCGGCAGAACCATAACTGATTTTTCAGACACCTGCTGAATGCTGCTGTCGGCATGATGCAATGTATAGCGCGCCGTAAATGCATCATAGTAAGCATAAGGCAATGCGGGCATCGGTTCCTGTTCCTGCACCAACGCATACTTAACCTTGAGATTGGCCACCCACATGTAGTTCAGCGTGCCCCTGTCGAGATAATTGATAATGGTGATCAGCACCACAAGCCCAAGTACCCACCATCGTAACCCTTTTACTTTCATAAGCCGGACGTTTTCTTTTGTAGCTGCAACAATTAATATCCAGGATCACAATCCATAACTTTTAAGAAAAGCCATGATCGCATTATTCACTTCACGATTTTTCTCCTGCGGGAAATTACCGTGCAGCCCTCCTTCTACCGTAATGAATTTAACCGGCGCACCTGCTTCCAGGTATTTTTTATGAAGCGCTACAGATTGTTCATAAGGAATTCTCGGATCAGCATCACCATGTATGATAATAGTGGGCGGACTGCTCTTCTTCACATAATACACAGGCGAAACAGACTGTACTTTAGCCGGATCTTTGGTATAATCACCGAGCCAGTTCATTTCGGATTTATATTTTTCGATTCCCGGAAAAGCAAAATCCGCAAGCCCGTATTTATCCACGATCGCAGCGATCGTGAAATCGTTCACATTTTTGTACTCGCCATCGAAGCGATGATCTTTCTGCAAAAGGCCGCCCATTAAAGCGAGATGGCCACCGGCACTGCCGCCCATCATCACAATCTTATGCGGATCGATATTCAGTTCCTTTGCATGTTTCACCACATACAGCAATGCAGCACGCACATCTTCTACCGCAGCCGGTGCGGGAGCAACCTGAACAAGGCGGTACTCTACGTTCACAACGGCATAACCCTGTTTGAAAAAAGATGCAAAACCGGTTTGAGATTCTTTGGTGCCATGGTTCCAGCCTCCACCATGTATATTGAATACAACAGGCGTAGGTTTGGACGCTTTGGGATTGAAGTAAATATCCTCACGTCCTTCCCAGCCATTTACCCGCGAATAAATCACATCGATTCGGGCTTCATAGCCTGCGGGATATTCCACTTTTTTGATCACTGTATCCTGCTGGGCCGACAGGCTGATGCAGGCGAGAAGTAATAAGATTGTTGTTATCTGTTTCATAAGGTCTGTTTGATCATTTTAAGAAATCTTCCCTGTGCGGACTGAATGCATCGATCAGCATACCCGCTTCCAGGCAAACGCAGCCATGCATTACATGCGGGGGAACATAATAACCATCCCCTTTACGGATAATCTTTTTTTCATCACCGATAGTCATTTCAAAAACGCCACTGTCAACATAAGTCACCTGGCTGTGCATATGCTGGTGTAATACACCTACAGCGCCTGCATCAAACTTTGCCTTTACCAGCATCAGTGTTTCATCATAACCGAATACCTGGCGGTGGATGCCGTTACCCAGGTCCTCCCATGGCATTTCATTTTCAAACAGGAATTCATTACTGCGTATCATATTGATTTATTTGATCGTGATAAATTCATCCTTACTGTTATAGCGGATCGTTACAGTGTAAAGACGCTTATTGTATTCGAAAGAAAAAACAGTGCTGTCCGGCGTATCAGTCAACATGCGGATATTCCTGGCCGCCGGCATAAATCCTGTTGTAAATTCTGCCACAGGATTGGTTTTACCATGCGGCTCTGTGATACTTACAAAACTGCGATCGGTTGCTTCCGCAGAAAGCATATATGCTTTTTCGCTACGGAGGTTGAATTCAGGGTCATTCGCGCCACAGGTAATGAAATTAACTTTCAGTGAAGTGTCCGACAAAAACGTGGTTGTATAGAATTTGTTGTTATTCAGGAAAGTGACTGCCCCGTTTGCAATGCCCGGCTTTCCTTCCGCGTTGAGCCAGATATGCTGGTAACCATCTTTATCACCAAGTGGTAATAACTGCGTGGCATTTGCCCTGTATGCGAAATTGATATTGGTGATATGTCCGGTATACCAGAAAGGCAGATCATAGCGGTGTTTGTCTGAGGATGTTGCCTTGAATATATCCAGCAGCAGCGCTCCCGCAGCACCATCTGGTTTAAAAAGAACGGCAGTGCGCAGCAATTTTACGCCTTTATAGGCATGCTCTTCAACAGCGCTTACCACCTGCAGGGTTTTACCGGCATTGAAATAAACGAGCTGCGGGCTGAATTTAGAGGCTTCGTCCATTTTACCGCCAAACTGGTTTTGCCTGTCCACTACCAGTGTATTATGCGCCACTGTAGCTTTCCCCCAGGCATCATTCTCTTTTGTATAACCGCCACCGTTTTTTGTTTCCACATTGAGGAAGCGGACAGCACCGTAATCATTCAGCACTTCTGTATTATTATCATAGAAGAGAACGTTCAACCGATCGAAATGACCGTGGCCCATTCCCTGTGATGCAGCTTTCATTACAACACAGGTCTGGTCTTTATTGGAACCGCTGCGCAGGATGCCGATACCACCTTCCTTACCATTGCTGCCGTCGCTGATCCACATCGGTGTGTACACAAAAGGAGTAGCAAGATCAGCAGCAACAGCTTTGGCCACCTTCAATCCCGCATCACTAACGATCACCCTGTTCTGTTGACGGGCTATATCCAGCAATTCATTTCCTGATCCGAAATCACTGTAAGCAATATCAACTGCATAGACCAGCTCTTCACTTTCATAGGTTTTATCCTTCATTGCATCGTTCAAAGGAAAGAATGCCTTATTGGTATAAGTACATTGCAAACTTGTATTGACCGCTTTTTTCAACACGCCGTTCCTGTAATCATAGATATTGAGTTCAGGCTGGTACTGGCGGATCGCTTTTGCGAATACCATGAAGGGGAGAATAGCATAACGCTGGTAATAAGGCCCTTCCGTATAATAACCATCAGGGGAGAACAGCTGATCCAATTGAGCGAGAAAGCCTGTCTTGCCATCTTTGGCAGTTCCGCGCAATGCGAGATCCACCCATTCTTTGCGGCCGCAGACATAGCCCGCCATGCCTACCGCAGCAACATTCCAGGTAGCGTGATTATGGATAAGGTTAAACACTTTCGAGTTTACTACGCTCATCTCATTGACCATCTCTGCAAAAAGATCGGTTTCTATTTTGTTACGGTCTGCTGCACTCAGCGCATCGTACACACAATCATAACCCTGGATCATATATACGCCCCAGACAGCATCGTTCAGGTTCTGCCAGAAGATCTTGCCGCCCGGCTCCTGCCTGCGTTTAGGGTGGCGCGGCCAACGCTTATATTCTGCTGCATATTTAAGCAGCATGTCTTTTACATAATCTGCATACTTTTTTTCACCCGTGATCTGGTATGCAGTTCCGCATGCCAGCACATACTGGTAATTCTTCTTATGCTGCTCGTGTGTAACACCACCGCCGCCATCGGCCGGAACAGGAACCACTATAGGGTTTAACAGCGCCTTATCCGCATCCGCTTTCACTTCACGGAATGAGGAAGCGAGCAACGGGTATTTATCAATCCCTGCACGGATCTCCGATACGCCTTTCCTGGTCAGCATCAGCGATGGATGCTGCGCGAATGCGATTACGGAACAAAGCCCGCCCATGATTAAAAAAACGATCTTTTTCATCTTATTTATTTAATACCGACCGCACCGCCATCGGAAGCTTTATTCTTTAATTGTGAGCCTGCAGGGAGTTGTAACTTTTCATCATTCTTCACGAACATAGGATTGAGCTTACTGTTATTCTTCCCCATCAGGCGGCCATAGAAGCTTTGTACCCTGCCGGCTTCATAAAAATTGCAATGGTCAACTTTGATATCATCCCAGCCCATCTCTTCAAACCAGATACTCCGGCCACCCTGTCCGCTATGGTTGAATATGCTGTTGGTGATCCTTGCATATTGCACACCCAGAAGTTTGACCACGCAGCCCTGCTCACGGTTTTCAACGTTATTAAAAATACAGTGATCTATCGTTACAAACGGGCCGGTAGTGCTTTCATCATTCCCGCCCCTGTAAATATTGATAGCACCGGCAAGCATATCCGTAAAAATACAATTACGTATAATTACGTTCTCTGCATTATAGATTCCCTTATCGTCCCTTTCGGCAGAAAGATCAATTGCCGCACCGCTCATATTGCGGAACAGGCAATTTTCGAAAACAAGGCTGTCGGCGAATGTCCCCTTTGCGGCTTTAAAACTCGCGTAACTGCTTTCGTTGAAATTATAGAATTCACAATCCTTCACTACCAGCTGGTAATGTCTGTTCATATTCTTAGCAGCAGGCACAATCGCAGACTGTGCATCGCCAAAGCTCTGCCAGGCGCTGTTGAATGAGATGCCGGAAACCGTAAGACTGCCACCATTCTCAATAATAATAAACGCGGGGAGTGACTTTTCTCCTACATGTACGAGCTCGGTCCGCGTATCAGCCCTGATCGTGATCTTCTTATCTACTTTGAGCGATGCATCCATTTCATAACGGCCGCCACCGGTAAGCAGGATCACATCATTAACGCCTGCTCCGGCAACAATAGCCGGCAATTGCTTGCTTTGTTCTGGTTTCACTGTGATCGTTTTGCCCGCAGGTTCAGCCGCTGCTTCCGTTCTGAAATAAGCAGCGCCCACTTTTCTTTTATCCACATAACCCACTTTTGCCAGGTCGGCCCCCACGCTGGTATCGGCAGGATATGTCAATTGCATACCATTCCATTCAACCTGCCGGGTTTTTATCTTTGCGAATCCTTTCGGGGCTGTAACAGCATCGGTGCCGTTATTTTTAATGATCATCCCGCCGTCATTATTCAGATCTTCATACAGTGGTCCTTTCTTCACGGAGATATAATTACCGCTGAACAGCACGTTTTCCGGCGCAGCAGTTCTTTCATTATCCTTACCGGCGCCGAATACGATCGCTGCACAATCAATAAAACTGTTACGGCTGATCGTTGAGTTTTTCACCTGGAAATAACGGTTGATCTGTGAATTGGGCACGCCGTTCAGTACCCCCAATGCAGATCGGAACCTGACACCGGCGGCATTCAGCACCAGGTTATGGGTCACGGTCTGATCCGGATTGATCACACGGATACCACCTGTAAAAGGTTTTCCGTTACCCAGGAACAGGTTGCCGGTTACCACGTTATGATCGCCATGCCTGAGTACCAGTCCGCCTTCACATTCGAAGAACGTGTTCATGGATACCGTGTTATAGCAGCTTTTGATCGAGATGATCTCTACCTCGCCATTCACTTTCTCGAAATAATTATGTTCGATGATCGTATTCGAGGGAGTCAGCGAATAGCGCGATACCCCTACCCTGATCTCTTCACCGCCATTCGAGCCAAGCACTGATCTGCGGTAAAAATGATTACTGTCGATCCGGTGAAAATTACGCTGGCTTCGCTCATCGTTCAGCTCTACAATGAGTGTGGTGCCGATGTTCAGTTTGTCGCCGATCGTACAGTGATCCATCCGGTTTCGCTTGCCCCAGAATACGATCCAGCTGTCGCTCGTAAACCGGTCCGGCTTGCTGAAATCCTCAATCACGCAATTCGTGATCCTGCAATCATTTGCCAGCAACTGATCGTTTTTCCTGAATTCCACAACAGGACCGGCCTGCGTAAAACCGTTCGTGAAACGCAGTCCGCGAACTTCCAGGTGATCTCCTGCAAAACGAAGCGAAGAGTTGCCGGTGAGCTTTACGGCACCGGCCTCTTCGGCCTCTATCACAATCGGGGATCCGGGGGTACCTTTTGCTTCAAACAGAATCACTGTATTGTTCCATTCACCTTTGGCCATTACGATCCTGCTCCCAGGTGTTGCTTTCCTGATCGCATTGTCGAGCTCAGCCTGATTACGGACAGGCTGCGCTTCGGCCGAGATTACCAGGAACAAACAAATATGTAAAATCAGTTTACGCATAATCATTTATTCAAAAGATCAGTAGCCAGGGTTTTGTGCAATTTTCAATTGTGTATTGTTGTCGATCTCTCTTTGCGGGATCGGCAGGATCAGCTTATTCGCCACCACGGCTCCCTGCAGCTCGGCAAGTGTAAGCGCAGGTGCTGTGTAAAGCTTGTAATGGGCATTGTATTCGTTCGCGAAGTGATCTTTCATCCGCTGCTCCGCTTTGATGGTGGTAAGCGTGGTGTTGAAACGGACAAGATCAAACCAGCGCTGGTTTTCGAATGCAAATTCCAGTCTGCGTTCGTTCGCTAATAATTGTTCAAAATCTGCAATGTTACCAGGCCCCGGATTAACCACGGGTAATGATCTTGCCCGCACCTGGTTGATCAGCGATATACTGTTCGGCACAAAACCCTGTGCTTCTGCAAGCATCAGCAGGATATCGGCAAAACGCAATACCGGCCAGTCGTTCTCCGCATCGTCAGCCACCGCAACAGTTGATACATATTTCTTCACATATAGTTTTGCTGCTGTGCCACTGCCATATACTCCGATGCTGACAGCCCTGCGTGCATCCGTGCTGATAAATGCAGTATCGATTTCAGCAGTCGGATAATTCAGGCCTTTTCCATCTCCGTTCACTACAGCCGAACCACTGCTCAGCGGTGCAAATGCATTGGCAAATGGTGAGCCCAGCCCTATACCGCCAGCCTTATAACGCACTGCAAAGATGATCTCTGAGTTCATTTCATTGGAAACCGAAAATACATTGGCATAAGTTCCCTGCAGTGAATAACCACTGTTGGTCATCACATCCTGCAGCAATGGAATGGCATCTGACTTACGGTTCATCGTCAGATAAACTTTTGCAAGCAACCCTTTTGCAGCCCAGCTGTTGGCCTTGCCGATATCGCCTGCCGCCATCAAAGTAAATTTGGTATTGATACCATTGGCTGCTGCGGCTTTCATATCCGCTTCTATCAGCTTATATATATCCGCTACAGATGCACGGTTCATTGTCTTTGCTTCGGCCGGAGAGATCGGGTCTGTTACCAGGAACACTCCGCCGAACAAGCGAACCAGATTGAAGTAATGATATCCGCGGATGAACAACGCTTCTGCCGCAAGTTTTTTCCTGTCGCCATCTGCGATCGGTATATTGATCGCATTGAAGTTGATCGTTCCTGCCGCCGCATCATAGCTCACACCTAACTTCTGCAGTACCAGATTCACATTATGGATATTGTTGTATGTAGCCAGCCAGTAAGTATAAATAGCCGCATGCGACGTGCTGGGTACAAACATGTCAAGATCACTCAGATCCCGGTTGGTTGAAGCCGTACTGCCGGGCACTCCCTGCTTGGTATTATCGCTGCGCAGTTCGGTAAACTGCCATTCGGAAGCCATCGGTTTCTGCAGTCCGTTATAACAACCGGTAAGTGCAGCACGCACTTCTTCCAGGTTGGAATAGTAGGTTCCGGTGTTGAGGTTCGACTGCGGATAAAGATCTATCACTTTATTGCATGCGGTCATCGCTATGCAAAAAAGAAGGATGATATATTGATGATAACGTTTCATTGTCTTTTCATTTGAGGATTAGAAGTTGATATCAAGTCCGAACAGCACTGTTCTCGGCATCGGGAAGCTTCCGCGCTGGTAGCCGTCTACAAGTGGTGTCGCATAAGGACCGGTATTGAACCTTGCTTCAGGATTGATACCCCTGTAATTCTTCGCCGACTGGAAGAACAGGTTCTGCGCCGAGAAATAAACACGGAGCGAGCTGAGATGAGCTGCTTTCGCAACAGATTTCGGCAATGTATAACCAATGATCACTTCACGCAATGCATAATAAGACGCATCTTCAATCACATAATCGGTTAGCATCCAGTTGAACCCAACAGTTGAATAAGGCGTTTTGCCATCTCCCGGATACAAAGGACTCAGCCATCGGTTGGTGTTATAATTCCTGTTGTAGCGCTTGGTTTCATTATAGTTCGGATCGCCGTTCACCAGCTTGCCGCCCTGTACGCCCTGAATGGTAAAGCTCAGGTCGAAAGATTTGTAGTTAAGATTGTTGGTGATACCATAAGTAAAGTCAGGATAAGGCGAACCTAATGTGGTGCGGTCCTTATCATCGATCACATTATCACCGTTCAGATCAACCAGCTTCAGGCCGCCCGGCACAAACAAGTTGCTGAGGTTGCTGGTCAGCCCTTTTGCCTTGGCGTCATTGATCTGCGCCTGTGAAAGCCATACGCCGTCTGTTTTGTAACCATAATACTGGATCAGCGGATCACCTACGCGGTTCATATAAAGCTCGGTACGCTCGCCCTGGTTCAGCAGGTAAGCTTCGCTGCCCAGTTCAAGTACTTTGTTCTTATTGAATGCGATATTGGCTGTGGTGGTCCATTTGAAATTTTTGGTAGTGATATTGTTCGATGTCACTTCAATCTCAAGCCCCTTGTTCTGCAGGCTTCCTATGTTGTTCCAGCTGAGCGGCACACCTGTGAAAGCCATGGCGGATTGCTGCAGCAGCAGGCGGTCAGTTTTAGACTGGTACATATCCACTGAAAGACTGATGCGGTTACGGAAAAGGGCAAGGTCGAGACCGAAGTTGTACTGGAATGTTCTTTCCCAGGTAACATCAGGATTGGAAAGTATGGTGGTAGAAGGAGCCTGACCGGAAGTTACAGTTCCCGTACCGGTACCGAAAGGATAATTGGCAGCATACAGCAGGTCAACGAATGCAAAATCCGTAATCCTGTTATTACCTGTAGCACCGTAGCTGCCGCGGAGTTTCAGCCTGCTGATCCATTCAACATCCTGCAGGAATTTTTCTTCGGAGGCAACCCAGCCAAGCGACAATGAAGGGAATGAGCCCCATTTCTTACCCGGCGCAAAATAGGAGCTTCCGTCTGAACGGTAGCTGGCAGACACCAGGTATTTATTGGCATAACTATAGCTGATACGGCCCAGGTAAGACAACAACCCGATCTGGTTCTTTGTATTGTAAGAATTGGCTTTATCGATCTGCAGTGCAGTATTCAGGGTAGTGATATTGTCGCTGGGGTAATCGAGACCGGTGATCTGCTCATCGCGGATCATGGTCTTCTGTGCTGTAAAACCAGCCAGCACATTGAATGAATGTTCTTTGATCTTCTTGTTATACGTGAACGTATTTTCACTGAGCAGATCTATGTACATGCGGTTGTTGTATATGCCTTTACTTACCACACCATCGTTGCTGGAGTTCTTTTTGGCGAAATCAAGACCGGTGGTATAATTCACATAAGAACTTGCCATTGATTTGAAATCGAGACCCGGCAGGATATTCACGGTAAGATCAGCAGAACCCTGCACTCTGTATTCATTGGAAGTGATGGTACGTGTTTCCATGATGGACTTAGGTGTATTGTTCGCCGTAGCAAAAGGATCGGACGCAGCAGTATTCACCCAGTTGCTGCCATCAGGCATCAGGCCGCTGTATACACGCCCGTTGAAGTGACGCGCCTGTGCAAAATCACCAGGCTTTATATTTGCCCATTGCGTTACCTGGTTTGCAAATGCAGCTGTTGCATCGGTATGGTATACCGGCAGGTAAGACATAAAGCGCACAAAATCGATATAGTTCACAGAAGGCCTTTCTCTTTTTGCATAAGAAGGGTTCAGGTTAATGGAAAGTTTCACACGTTTGCTTAACTGTGCATCGACCCTTGTACGGATGCTGTATTTGCCATAATCGCTGTGATACATCATTCCTTCATCTTTCTGGTAAGCACCGGAGATGAAGTACTGGATCTCTTTTTTACCACCAGATGCATTCAGCTGAATGTTTTGCACCTTGCCGGTACGTAAAGCCTGCGATTGCCAGTCGGTCGGCTTACCACCCATCAGTGTATTCTCTATCACGTAAGCAGCTCTTTCGGCGGCTGTTGCAATGGCGTTACCAGTTGGAGCGGTAATACTTGGATCCGTTGCTTTCAGCGCAGCTTCGTCGAACAGCATCTTGGTATATTCCGTAACACTCATCATCGGGTATCTTTCATACGCAGATTTGGCGCCCGATGAGAATTTAAAATTGTATTTTGTTTTTTCCGCTTTACCGCTCTTTGTTGTTACCAGTATCACACCACTCGCACCACGTGAACCATAGATCGCTGAAGATGCGGCGTCTTTAAGCACTTCCACCGATTCCACATCGGCCATGTTCACATAGGCAAGACCGTCGGGAACAGGTTGTCCGTCTACCACTACCAGCGGATCTGCGCCTGCATTGATAGAACTCAGACCACGAACGCGGATCTTTGGCGCAGAGCCTGCTTCCGAAGAAGTGTTCTGCACCTGCACACCGGCAATCTTACCCTGTAATGCCTGGTCGAGCCGCGATACAGGTGTTTCATCCAGCCTGTCGTTCTTGTACTTCGAGATCGCACCGGTCAGATGCGATTTACGCTGCGTACCATAACCCACCACAACTACGTCTTCAGAAGTGGCTGCTACAGTAACAAGCGATACCGACAGGCGCTGGTCTGCGTTGATCTTGTATTCTTTGCTCTCAAAGCCGATATAGCCGATCACGAGCGACTGACCTTTATCCACTTTGATGGAAAAATTACCGGCCGAATCAGTTGTTCCGCCTTTGCCGGTTTCTTTAATGGTAATGCTGGCGCCTGATAATGGCAGGCTTGTTTCTGCCGATATTACTTTACCGGCTACAGTCAGTTTAGGCTGCTGGGCTATTCCTGCGAGACAGGAAAACAGCAGCAGGGGCAGAAGAAAGAGACTTCTCCCGGGGGTTAAGGCAATTTTCATAAGGGCAATCTTTAGTTATGGTGAATTAGTCGTTATAGCAATCTTTAATGGCCTGCATTAAAACTCAAGCACATCTTTATTGTTCATGAATTGTTGTTTACTGGCGCGGAGTATTTTGTCGAGGTGTGTGGCCATGGCCAGTTCCGCAGCTTTGACATCCTGCCGGATGATGGCATCAAGGATATCTTCATGCTGTTTCATCGCCATTGTTTCAAGGTCGCGCTTGCAGACATCCGTTTCGATCTTATAACGGATGATGTCCGGCGAAAGGATCAGCACCATCGATTCTATCGCGGTGTTCTTTGTAGCTTTCGCTATTTTGATATGGAACAGCATGTCCTCTTCCGCACCTTCCTGACCCTGCGCGATCTTTTCGTTGTAATCGTTTACAGCCGCTTTCAGTTCGCGGATATCGTCTTCACTTCTTCTTTCCGCTGCGAGCCTGGCCGAAGTCATTTCCATATAATACCGCGCTTCGATCAGGGAACCGAAATCGTCTTTGTTGATCTTGATGATATCGCTGATGATACTGTCGAGGATCTTGATACCGTACCCTGCCACGTAAGTACCACTCTGGGGAGATGTTTTCAGCAGACCGTAGAATTCCAGTTTCATGATCGCTTCGCGGACATAACTGCGGCCCACGCCGAATCGTTCGGAAAGCAGGCGTTCGGAAGGAAGCCGGTCGCCAGGTTTCAGCTGGCCTGAAGTGATCAGTTGTTTGAGCTGACGGATGATCTTGTCTGAAGGACTTTCAATCTGAATAGCCTTAATGTTCTCAAAAACGTCGTTTACAATTTCCATATGGCAATAAATTAGCAATTGGTCACCCAATAATTGGTTAACCAATTATTGGGTGACCAATATTACCCAGCTTTATCCAGATCGCCAAATAATTTGTGCCTGACTAACAGGATTTTAATCCCGGCTATTCAAAAAAGCGTAATTTCTGGTTCTAATTACAGTTATGCAGCGAGGAGGTAAACGGGAACCGGGCAATATTTTTCTGAGGATGCATCCGCTTCAGCGCATCCTGATCTCTGTGATCCTGGCGGGAATAGCAGGCTGGCTCACCAGGAAGGGAGATTTCCAGGCGGGACTTGTGCTGATCTTTTCCTGGAGCGCTTTTGCTTTTTCGTATCTCGTTACTACCTGGATTGTGATCTTTACACGCACACCGGCCATGATCAGGGCCCATGCCAAAGAAGAAGATGGCAGCCGCATGATTGTGTTTGCGCTGGTATTGCTCGGCTCTTTCGGAAGCCTGTTCACGGTACTGGAGCTGATTGTTTCCGACCAGGGCAATACATCACAAACACTGACCATTCTTTCAGCCGTGGGCGGCATGCTGCTTTCGTGGGCAATGGTGCACACCATTTTCACTATTCATTACGGGTACCTGTATTATAACAAACCGGATGCGGCTGAAAAAAAACAGGCGCCGGCGTTGAATTTCCCCGAAGAGGACAAGCCTGACTATCTTGACTTTGCTTATTTCGCTTTTGTGATCGGCATGACTTTCCAGGTATCTGATGTGGAAGTGCAGACAAAACTGGTAAGGCGGGTTGTATTGCTACACGGGCTGTTATCCTTCCTGCTCAATACTTTCGTGGTGGCGCTTACCATTAATATTATCGCGGGTTTAAAGAACTGATCTTATTTCTCTTTGATCAGTAAAGGTTGTATAAGCTTCTGCCAGATCTTATAACCTTCGGTATTCATATGCAACATATCAGACTTGAACAGCTCAGGCCGGGGTTGTCCTTTGGCATCCAGCATGGGTTTGAACACATCCACAAAAGCCGTATGTGTCTGCTCCTTCAGGTAAGCGCTGATAAGCTCATTGGCACGGATGGCAACGGGCAGGTACTGCACACGTGACGGACTGGGTTTGATAGCGATATATACCACCGGTACATCCGGCAGACGGGAACGGATATGTTCGAATAATTTTTTGAAGCGAAGAAAAATGGTATCTCCGTTCGGCGCTTTGAGTACATCGTTCTCGCCGATATACAGCACGATCTGGCGGGGTTTGTAAGGAACGATGATATCTTCCACATAACGATCGATATCATTGGTAACAGCGCCGCCCACACCACGGTTGATCACCGTGTAATTCCTGAACATAGAACCAAGGTCGGACCAGAGCCTGATGGAAGAACTCCCGGTAAACAGGATTGCGCCCTTCGGCTGGCTGAACATTTTATCGTATTGTTTGATCACCTGGACATCGTCCCAGAAATCAGGTTTATCCTGTGCAACCAGTTTCAGGCTTCCGGATAAAAACAGGATCAACAATAATATGTTCAGCTTTTTCATGCAGGTCTATTTTGCGTAAACTTAAGAACTATCGCTGAAGGAAGCGCGATTTTCCTGTATTTATCCACAGAAGCCCGTTATTGATTCCCGGAGAGGTCCATTAACAGGTTTAACCAAATATTCAACCGCATCGGCAATCCATGCACAACATACCCAGAACCGGGTATATGGCCGGATGCGGCACCGGCTATATTTGACCAATTCAAATTCCGGTCCGATAATGAACGCAAATAAATCTACACTATTCAGCTGCTGTTGTTTTATCATCTCAGCTGCCATTACTGTGTTTTTTATCCTCGGGCGTTTCTGGCTTTATGATCATATCAAGGCGATGTGGCTTTCCGGGATTATTGCACTGGGGAAATGGGCTGCCGCGGTGTTTTCATCCAGGCTCCTGCCACAACAACTGCGGCCTGCGTTTCTTCGTAAGCTGTCCATAACCTCACTCTGGGCGTCGGTGTTATTGCTGAGTTATTACCTCATACCGTTCCTGCCTGTTCATGTGAGCGGTCTGCATCAGCTCATTGTTGCTATCGGATTATCGGTTATTGTGACTGCCGGGCTGCACTATAAAACAGTTGTCTCGCTCCGGCTGCCTCTCCGGTGGTGGTTCGTATGGTTGCTGCTTAGTGGGTTATCCTGGTTGTTGCAATGGCAGTTGATCCTATAATTACATGTGGTTATCGGATAGTTTTAAGCAGCCACATGAGTGTTCGAACTTCACTCACTTCAGTACTTCTGGTCGCTCAGGCCGCTGGGCCTCGTCTTTGCGCCAACGCTTCTTTGGCTTCTATCAAAATGTGCTGCGCATCATTTTTGATTGCCTGGGCTCCGCCTGGCACCGAACCCAAAGAGGCGTCTCTGCAAAGACTGGTAGGATTTATTAAATAATTATAGTTTCTGACAATCGATTCAGGTAAGATTATTGCAGATCTTACGGATATACGAAGAAAACTACCGTTATACACCGGGAAAACATATCCGTAATCACCACGGGTTTAGCGTAAATAAAACGGTATTAATTGCGCAATAAAACGGTATTTTACTATCATATTCACAACAATAGATTTGATCCATATTATATTACGTATTTTCTTTTAACATAATTTCATATAAATCAATTTATTACGAAGTTTTTATTCCTGATCACGCAAGTAGCTTGGGCTGATTAAATCATCCCATAAAAGCTATCTTTATGACAACCACAACTGTTATCAATCACGGTAAAAAAGTTAACACAAAACACGTAGACGAACTCATCAGGAATTACAAAAAAGAAAGATGGATCCACAACAGCAACAAACTGGGTAAAGAAGATGCTTTGAGTACCTGGTACGGACTGGAAGAACTGGAAGCCTTTATTGCGGAAGCCAGGGAACATGGTGCTGACGGCATTAAAATGTACTACGGTGTTTACGCAGCAGATTTCGCGGGTGATCCGGTTTTCCAGGGCAGGCAGACGGTGGTACTGGTTGCAACAAAACAAAAAACCTCCGCGGCTGGTATTCCTGCGAACAAAGACATTTATATCCAGGGCGAAACAGGATCTGAGATCCTGGCCTTTAATTACGGAAGTCTTTGCCCGCCTTATTGCGGCACCATCGGCGATGATGGTGAAATGGGTTCAATCGGCATTTCACTGATCGACAATAAAGAAAATATGATTGTATTCTGATCCCATCAGCTGAACATGTATATTTACTCCCGCTATAAATTGTAGCGGGAGTTTTTTATGGAAATGACGATCGACCGGCAGATCCTGGTATCCGCCATTATCATTGGATTCCTTGCTACGTTCAGGTACAGGCACCCCGCTTACCTGAAACTGCTTCCCTATATGTTGCTGCTGGGTTTTATTACGGAATATGCGGGTGTGATGATGGCCCGTCAGCAGGGGAACAATGCAGCGTTGTTCAATGCTTTTTCCATCGTACAGTTCGTCTTTTTTACCTATTTCTTTTATGCAGCCACACCGGGCCAGTTCAGCCGCAGGATCACGGGAAAATTATTGTACATCATCCCTGCAGTATGTCTTGTGAACATTTTTTTCATACAGGGTTACAATGTTTTTCATACTTACACTTATACCTTATGCAGCCTGCTGATGATGGCACTCGGTATCATGTACTTTTATTCCATTTTTAAAAGTTCGGCGCGGCTGAACCTCCTGCGGGAGCCATCATTCTGGATCAGCACGGGTATCATTTTCTTTTTCACGTCTTCCGTTTCCATCCTTGGCATCATTAATTATATGTCTGTGTTATCACGCGCCGTGATCAATAATTCTTTGCACATGTTGCGTTTCCTGAACTCAATGTTATATATTTTGTTCATTATTGCGTTTATATGCCGAATCAGTATCCGGAAATCTACACCCAGTTCCTAGCCAATATTATTATTGCCATCTCACTGATCGGCTTTATTATCACCATTTTATTATTATACCAGAAAAGAAAACTGCTGCAGGAAAAAGAGATCCAGAACCTGAAAAGCAGTTTTGAAAAGGAAATGCTCCGCACTCAACTGGAAATACAGGAAGACATCCTTAAAAATATTTCCCAGGAGATCCACGATAATATCGGCCAGATCATGCTGCTGGCCAATGTAAATATTTCCCTGCTGCAGAATATGCCGATGGAAGCACCTGCTGCGGATCTGCTGAAAGACACAAAAGACCTGGTAAAGAAGGCAATAGAAGATATTTCACAGCTTTCCCGCGGATTGCATTCGGAAAGGATTACGGAAATGGGAGCTTTTGCAGCCATGCAGTATGAACTGGAGCTTTTTGCGCAGAAAAAAATATTCAGCATCACCGTGGAAAACAACCTGGAATATGCCGATGCCGGTATCCTGTCTGCCAATACACACCTGCTGCTGTTCAGGATGTTCCAGGAGATCATGAGCAACATCATTAAACATGCTTCGGCAAAGAACGTAGAATTACGTATTGTTAAAATGGACGATGGTATCCATATTGAAATTTCCGACAACGGAAAAGGATTTAATTTTGACACTGAAAACTCCCATCAGCCCGCATTTAACGGGATCGGACTCAGAAGTTTACAATCGAGAGCAAGTCTCTTCAACGGCAGGGTCAGTATTAAAAGTGTTTTGCAGATAGGGACTACGATAAGTATATTTATACCGGAGACGTAAACGACAACTAAGACATCTATGATGAAGAAGAAAATATCAATTGGCATAGCAGATGATCATATTTTGTTAAGGAAAGGGTTGTTAAAATTACTATTGACCTACGACAGGTTTGAAGCCCTGTTTGATGTGGATAATGGAAATGAAGTGATCAGCCACCTGAAAGATCACAAGATCCCCGATGTACTGATACTGGATGTGAATATGTCTGGCAAAAACGGACTTGAAACGGCCCAATGGGTCAGTGCGCATTTTCCGCAGATCAAGATCATGGCATTGTCCATGTACAGCGATGAAACGACCATTCTTAAAATGATCCAGGCAGGCGCACATGGCTATATTACCAAAAATGTAGACCCGGAAAAGATGAAGGAAGCGATCGATGCTATCATCGACAAAGGTGTTTACCTGCCGGAAGCCTTATCTGCCAAGATCTTCAGCGGTATCAAAAAGAATATTCTTTCGCATGAAGAAAAAGCCGTTAACCTTACCGACAAGGAAAGACTCTTCCTTGCGTTGTTATGCCAGGAACTCTCCTACCAGGAGATCGCAGCCAAAATGTACCTGAGTCCGAGAACCGTAGACGATTACCGTAAAAAACTGGCCCGCAAACTGAATGTAAAAAGTAAATCCGGTCTGATCGTCTATGCCATGAACCATGGCCTGAACCAGATGCCTTAATTGATAAATTCCCGGAAATACACAGCCTTATATATTCTATTCTGAAGAATATATGTGAAGCGGGTCCTAACTGTTATTTTTGCCGTTCAGCTTATGTCATTATTCATCGCCTCATTGAATTCCGGGAGCAACGGCAATTGTTATTATATCGGTAATAACAGTGAAGCCGTACTGATCGACGCCGGGATATCCTGCAGGGAAACGGAGAAGAGAATGAAACGGCTCGGATTGCCCATGTCGCGCGTGAAAGCCATCTTCATTTCGCATGAGCACAGCGATCATATTGCAGGTGTAAGGGTTCTCTCCAAAAAGTTCAAACTGCCGGTTTATATTACAGATCATACATTACAGTACTCCGGACTGGAACTCGAAACAACGGTTTCCTTCCGGGCCGCAGAACCGGTCACCATCGGCACACTGACCATTCATGCGTTTACCAAATACCACGATGCCGGCGATCCGCATAGTTTTATGGTATCGGGCAATGCGGTGAACATCGGTATTTTCACGGATATAGGCCGTTGCTGCGAGCAGGTGACCCGCTATTTCAAAAATTGCCATGCGGCTTTCCTGGAAGCCAACTACGACAGGGACATGCTCTTCAACGGCGGTTATCCATATCACCTGAAAAAAAGGATCAGCGGTGGAAACGGGCATCTTTCCAATGATGAGGCATTACAGCTGTTCCTTCAGCACAGGCCTGCCTATATGAGCCATCTGCTGCTGGCGCACCTTTCCAAAAACAATAATACACCGGAAATTGTTGCCGACCTTTTCCGTGCACACCGTGGAAATACGGAAGTGATCGTTGCCTCACGCTTTGAAGAAACTGCGGTATTTGAAGTCCGCAACAGCAATGAACCGATACCCGCTCCCGTTCCGGTTTACAGCCAGACCAGTTTGTTCTGAGCAGTTCATTTCTCCTCGATGCGGTCTGTATCCGGCAGCAATTCATGTTCAGCAATATCACTATCGAGCTCACCATGACGCTCCCCTTCTTCTTTTTCGGGCCGGTCGATCGTTTCAGGGGCTGCGGTTTCATCCTGCTTAGGTCCCGGATCAGTTTTATATATCTCCATATAGATCTTTTTTATCCTTGAGAAAAATTTATTCCAGCCTGAACAATAAATAAGCGATCGTTCACTTATATTTGCCTATGCGAACCCGCAATACAGAAAAAGAGCAGCTGGTAAAGCAGAAAGCCATGGAGCACCTGGTGCAGTATGGCATTGATGGCTTCAGCATGAACAAGCTGGCCAAAGCCTGTAATGTTTCAGTTGCCACACTTTATATCTACTATCGCGACAAGGACGACCTGATCCTGAGTATTGCGCTTGAAGAAGCGCAGCACATGTGCACCACGATGCTGGAGGGCTTTGATCCTGCATCGGATTTCGCAACCGGATTAAGGCAGCAATGGAAGAATCGCAGCGGTTTTATCACCCAATATCCGCTCAGCGCCCATTTTCTGGAACAGTTGAAATCGACGGAATATTTCCAGGAGAAGATCTTCCGGCATATTGCAGACCAGCTTCGTCCGGTTATGAGCCAGTTCCTTTCCAATGCCATCGAGAATGGTGAGATCGATGAACTGCCGCTGGAAGTATACTGGTGTGTTGCATTCGGGCCGCTGTATACCCTGCTGCGTTTTCATCATGAAGGACAAAGTGTGGGCGGGAAGAAATTTGCCATGACGGAAGAAATGCTTTGGCAGACTTTCGACCTGGTATTACGTGCCTTGAAAAAACAATAACATACCTGCATACCAAAACTTAACCTATGAGCATTAATCCCGAACATATCTTTATTTTCAAAACGAACGTGCAGACGGAACTCGACCGGATCCTGCTGCACCGGACCCTGCATGAAGTGGAAGGTATCGAATCCTGGACAGTTGACATGAAAGACATCGACCGCGTGTTGCGTGTGATCTCTTACAGTCTTTGTACAGACAATATTATTCATCTCGTAAACAGCGCCGGATTCCAGTGTGCTGAGCTTTTATAATCCTTTTATGGAACAACAAACTACAACCCCACCCCCGTTTACCGGTTACCAGAAATTTGTGGTAGCTGTCCTTGCTTTATTACAATTCACCATTATCCTCGATTTCATGGTATTATCGCCATTGGGTGATATCCTGATGAAATCACTCAATATGAGTACATCCAATTTCGGCCTTGTGGTATCCAGCTATGCGTTCAGTGCAGGTGCTTCAGGGATACTGGCGGCTGGTTTTGCAGACAAGTTCGACAGGAAAAAACTGCTGTTGTTCTTCTATGCAGGCTTCATCTTAGGCACTTTTTTCTGCGCCATGGCAGCGAACTATCACATGCTCCTGCTTGCACGTATCGTAACCGGGCTGTTCGGCGGTGTGATCGGTGCGATCTCGCTGGCGATCATTGCAGATCTGTTCAGCGTGCACCAGCGCGGTCGGGTAATGGGTTTTGTACAGATGTCGTTTGCGGCCAGCCAGGTGCTTGGTATTCCCATCGGGCTTTATTTTGCCAACCGCTGGGGCTGGCATAGCTCCTTCCTGATGATCGTAGTACTGGCGGCATTGATCGGTCTTGCGATCCTGGTAAAACTGAAACCCGTAACCCAACACCTGGCATTGCAATCGGATAAAAACCCACTGCTGCATTTATGGCATACTCTATCTAAAAAAAGATACCAGACAGGTTTTGCAGCCACAGCATTAATGAGTGTGGGAGGTTTTATGCTCATGCCTTTCGGCAGTGCGTTCCTCATCAACAATATCCGGATCCACCAGGATCAGCTGCCGCTGATCTTTATGCTTACAGGACTTAGTTCGATCGTGATCATGCCGGTTATCGGAAAACTAAGTGACCGTATCGACAAGTTCGCGTTGTTCGCTGGCGGTTCAGTGATCGCCATTGTGATGATCATCTTTTATACCCATCTCACACCCGTGCCGCTGTGGGAGATCATTGTGATCAATATGGTCATGTTCATGGGTATTATGAGCCGTATGATCCCGGCTACTACCCTTACCACCAGTATCCCTGAACTCCAGGATCGGGGCGCATTCATGAGCATCAACTCATCACTGCAGTCGATGGCGGGAGGCATTGCAGCTGTATGCGCTGGCCTGATCGTATACCAGCCGACCAAATCAAGTCCGCTGGAGCATTACGACACACTGGGCTTTGTGGTATCAGCTGTTGTTGTTGTCTGTGCATTTTTTGTGTACCGTGTGAGCAGACTTGTGAAGAACAGTAAACGCTGATTGCAGGATCGTATCTTTTAAAAAGTTACATTAGTGGTATGGTTTTTTATAAAAATCCGTATCACTAATGCCTTTACAGAAGATGCGCCGAACCATGGGAAGCCGCCGAAAAAAAACGCGGCAGTTCAGCATAGCTAATAAAACAAAACTTATACGCGGCGGTGCGGATTATTTTGATCTGCTCCGCAGGATGATCAGCGGCGCATCACATACGATCCATTTCCAGACTTATATTTTCGACGCAGATGAAACCGGCCGGGCCATTGCCGATGCACTTAAAGAAGCCGCTGCCAGGAAAGTATGTGTATTCCTGCTCGTAGATGGTTATGCATCACAATCATTGCCAAAGGATTTCCTGCAGGAACTGGAAGATGCAGGTATACATTTCAGGTTCTTTCAGCCTTTCTTTAAAAGCCGTGAATTTTATTTCGGCCGGCGCCTGCATCATAAGGTGGTTGCCATCGACAACAGCTGTGCATTGGTGGGCGGTGTGAATGTGAGCAATAAATACAATGACATCAACGGCAAACCTGCCTGGCTCGATTTTGCCGTGCATGTGGAAGGACCTGCAGCACAGGAACTGTTCAGCATCTGTCTCAGAACATGGAAAGGCATCGCTCCGCTTCCCGGCAATTTCAGGCCGGTGTCTCCGCCTCCGGCTTATGATCCTTCATTTGGTCACAGTGCCGTACGCATCAGCCGTAACGACTGGTTGCGGCACAGAAACCAGGTATCCAAAACTTACGGCGAGATCTTCACTACTTCTTCAAATGAAATAACCATCCTCTGCAGTTATTTCATTCCGGGTGCCAAAATGAAAAAATATATTGAACGCGCGGTAAAACGTGGGGTAAAAGTCCGTGTGATCATGGCCGGCATGTCTGATGTAAAGTTATCCAAGAATGCAGAACGGTTCATGTATGACTGGTTATTGCGCAATAACGTAGACATTTACGAATACACACGGAATATCCTTCATGGCAAGCTGGCGATCTGTGATAAGGAGTGGCTTACGGTCGGATCTTACAATATCAATGACCTCAGCGCTTACGGCAGTATAGAACTGAATCTTGACATCAGGGATAAAATGCTTGCGAAACGGGCGTCAGGAATGATCGATGAGATCATTAAGGCAGATTGTGAACATATTACACGGGAACAGGTAGAAAAGGCAAGAAGCCCGCTGCGTCAGTTTGTATTATGGCTCTCTTACCAGCTTGTAAGGCTGATGTTCAGACTTGTTACTTTTGATCATAAATAATCAGTTGCCTGTAATCCGTTGCCCCATGCTTTTGAATGCAGCACGGTTCCAGCCTGCGAAGCGGCCACGTTGTACCACAAGCGTATTATCGCCGGGCAGGCTCAGGTAATAATGAAATGCGAATTTACCTGCGGGATCGAACCAGCCTACTTCCTGTCCGAAACGCAGGTCGTTGAATACGAGTGTGTCGCTCCATTTTTCCACCGTATAGAATTCCTGGGCAAAACGTTTCAGTCTCTGCAGGTCGGGATCATGACGCAGACTATCTGTTTCGAGCAGGTAGCGGTTAGCGGGGAAGAAATGAAAATCCATTTGTTTACGACTGTCGAATACAGACCTGTAGCCTACATAATAGCCGCTGTCGTTCCCGCTTACCACATACCATAACCAATTCTGCAAAGGTGCGGGAGTTGTAAAATAACGCTGGTGGGGAATACCTTGCCTCGCAACGATCTCATCCACTTCCCGTGTGATCTTTATTTTGTTGAAGAGACAATAGAGCAGGTAAAAAGAACAAAGACCGATCCCGAACTTCCACCAGGCATTTCTTGCACGGCTGGTTCGCCTCAGAAAGATCAGTGCTATGCAGGCAATACCCGGCCAGATGGAAAAGAACGGGTCAGCCACATAGATCGCATTGAACGAAAAACGATGATGGCTGAATGGCTCGAACCAGCCAACGCCGTAATTATTGAAAGCATCAATGAAAATATGTCCAAATACCTCCACACCAAAGAAAAGAAACCAGGTACGGGTACGGATATCATGCGGCCTGTGTACGCGATCGGCAATCAGTGCCAGTAAAACAGCAGCCGCAGCAGCAAATAAAATGGAATGAGTAAAGCCCCGGTGACCGAGCAGGTTCTCGGTTGTGTTCAGCCAGAAAGCACCAACAAAATCGATATCCGGAGCGCTCTGCGCCAATGCTCCCCAAAGCATCGCTTTACGGCCGATCTTTTTTCCAAGGAAAGCTTCTCCTATGCAAGCTCCCAGGGCAATATGTGTGAGTGTATCCATAGCAGCCAGACAATGCTTTTTAAATGTACGAAACATTCAAAACACGGGCCAGTAAATAACGAATGTGTTTTATTAATGACAACTGATCTCATTGTGACTGGCAGAAGGGCTGAGATAAGGTATACCGAGATCCAGCCCGCGGATAATGAGTAGTACACCAATACAAACGGATACAACAACAGACAAACGGCTGATTCGTTTACGGACGTTATATGAAACGCCTTTTTTTAACCATATCACAGCCAGTAGTGCAGGAATGGTACCGGCGCCAAACAGGAACATATAAGTAAAACCGCCGAGTGCTGAAGTTGTTACGGATGCACCTGCAAATGCAGCATACACGAGTCCGCAGGGAAGCAAGCCGTTCAAAAAGCCGGCAACCGCAAAATACCTGCGTTTACGGGTCTGCTGCATGCGGAGAAACCATTTGGCATATTGCTGCTGCAGAACGGAAGAAACAGGAACGCGGCGCATGATACCGGGAAGAAGGCCTATGATCAGGATACAAATGCCAGCCAATACGGAGAGCACCTGCTGCCAGTTAAGCAATGCAAAACCGCGCCCGAAAAGTCCTGCAAATATTCCCAGGCATCCGTAAGCGATTGTTTTAAACAGCAGGTAAACCGGCAGTGAGGATTTTCCAGCCTGTTTGAACGGCATGGCCATCACCAGCGGGCCGCACATTCCCATGCAATGCAGGCTCCCCGCAATACCCAGGATAAATGCTGATAACCAGAATGCTGACATAATTATGCAATAAATGTAGGCTCGGCACTTTGTCCGATCTTGAATAACATGAGCTGCGACATGGCTATGGCCCTTTGTTTCACCTCTGCGGCTTTCTCACCTTCGAAATGTTCATCTACGGTAGCCTTGAAAAGAACCAGCCATTGTTCAAAGTGTTTCAGTTCGAGCGGGGATTGCCTGTTCACTTCCAGGTGTTTCCTGATCGCATTCCCCTTATAACCACCGGTGCCGAATAATACCGATTCCCAGAAACTGTACATTTTAGGAAGATGTTCTTCCCAGTTGATCTTTACCACTTCATTGAAAAACCTGCCGATGGTTACGTCCATGCGTACCTTATCATAAAACGAATTCACCAGCAGCATAATATCTTTCCTGTTCCTGATATCTGTTTTCATTAACCCTGCTGTTTTGATCATCATTGAATAGTGACTGGTAATTCCTGGTAAAAAGACTTACCGCCGCTGTTGAATTTTATTTTTGCTACGAACGCTTTGCCTTTGCCGCTCCATTTTTCCGTACTGATCCGGTATTCACCGCCCGCGTTCGGCTGCAAAGATACCTGTTGATCCAAACGACTGTCTGATTTACAATAAAAAACAGCATTTGCATTTTCAATTTCACCACTCAGGCTGGCTGGCAGTTGTAATATAACCACTCCCGGCTCTGTACGCACGCTGAACTGGGCAGCATATTGCTGTGTATTGGCCGCGGCATTGATCTGCGACTGGAATGCAAGCTCCTGTTCGTAATAACGGTCGGTAGACATGTCAATACGCTGCCTGGTACACATATATACCAACGTGGCCATAAAAAGGATCATTGCCGCAAAACCGGCCAAAACAACATTGCCTCCGTGTGTAAGTTTCCTGATCATATTAATATTCTCCTATAAAAGATACCTGTTTGGTCTGTACCAGTTCTTCACCGGACATCAGTTCGATATCTATTTTTTGCTTTCTTGCAGTGATCATGCTTTTGGGCATGCTGATAAAAAATGTCTCCTCCGATTCGAGCAGTGGTTTCAGGCTGTCGAGCGCTTTGCCTACATATTGAATGCTGGCGCCGTTTTGTTTCAGCCTGATATGGTATGGCTGTGGCATATTGCTTTTGTTTACGACGCGGATCCTGTACAGGTTGCTCACCGTTCCGTCCGGATGTTCCTGCAGCACCTGTCCGGGCACCCGCAGCACAGTAGCATCGAACATTGAGCGGGTTACCAGAAGGGTAACAAGTATACCGATCAGTACAACCAGCACTGCCGTATAAGCTTTCATACGGTAAGTAAACCCGATTTTCTTTCCTTCGATGATATTATTCTCACTTGCATATCGGACAAGACCTGTAGGTTTCCCTACCTTTTTCATCATACTATCGCACGCATCGATACAGGCAGTACAGTTGATACATTCCAGCTGTACGCCGTTGCGGATATCTATACCTGTAGGGCATACGTGAACACAAAGGCTGCAATCGATACAATCACCTGCATTTTCCTCGGAACGGCGTTTAGAGCGCGGTTCGCCCCTTACCCTGTCGTAACTGACCGCAATGGAATTTTTATCGGTCAGTACGCCCTGTAATCTTCCGTAAGGACAAATCACCGTACAAACGATCTCACGTACAAATGCGTAAACGATGTAAAACACAATGGTAAAGAACAAAAGCGCAATGAACCCAACGAGGTGTTCGGATACAGGTTCCGTAATGATCCGGCGAAGTTCATCCATACCGATAATGTACGACAGGAACGTGTTGGCGATAATGAAAGACAGGATAAAGAAAATAGCATGCTTGAGCGCTTTTCTTGCAATCAATCGTGAGGTCCATTTGTTTTTATCAGCCACACGCTGCCTGGTCGCACTGCCTTCTATCCAGTATTCGATCTTACGGAATACCATTTCCATGAAGATGGTCTGCGGGCAGGCCCAGCCGCAGAAAACACGGCCGAATGCCAGTGTGAAAACGATCACGAACAGGAGAAATACCAGCATACCTGTTCCCAAGAGGATAAAGTCCTGCGGGAGGAAAGCCTTGCCGAAAAAGACAAAGCGTGCTTCCGTGATATTGAAAAGAAAGAACGGGGAGCCATGTACTTTTACAAAAGGGAGGGAAAAGAAAAGGAGCAGGTAGATCACCGATACCCATGTCCGTACTTTATAAAAACGCCCTTCCGGTTTCAACACATATAACCAGCTCCGTTTGCCTTTTTTGTCTACGGTTGTGATCTTGTTCCTGAAGTCACCCGGGGTACTATAACCTGCTTCTTTCTGCATTTTATTGTTTTGCTACCACTGAATCTGCTGCCAGCTCTTCAAAAAGTTCACCTTGTTTTTCTTTGGCTGCCGGCGGATTGGAACCTTTGATCGATTTGATATAACTCGCTACCTGCGCTATCTGTACCGGCGACAGGTCTTCTTTCCAGCTCTTCATTCCTTTTTCCGGCCAGCCGTATTTGATGGAGTAGAATACGTCTTTCAGGCTTCCTTTATGCAGCCAGTATTCATCTGTAAGATTAGGTCCTACGCCACCCTGGCCTTTATCGCCATGGCAGGCTGCGCAGTTCTTGATAAATATTTCATGACCGGTGCCGATGCCTGCTGCATCGAGCATGGTGACTGTTTTTTCATCCACGTTGTTTGCAGCATTTGCGAGATAAGCCTGCATTTCAATAGCTGCAGCTTCGTTAGACCTGGCCAGTTCCTGCAATTGTGTGGGCATGGATTCAGCCACAAACATGCGGTAGAGGTACACGAAGGCAAAAACGATGGTACCGTAAAAAGCGATCTTCCACCAGCCGGGGATATTATTATCCAGTTCCCTGATGCCGTCGTAGTTGTGCTGAAGGTCCAGTGTATGTTCCTGTTCCAGCGGAACGGTCTTGTTGATCTTCTGGAAAAAGCTGGGAAGCTTTTTGCGTGCTTCGATCTCTTCGGCAGTCTTTGCTTTTTTTGCAGGGAGGAACTGCAGTAATGATCTTACGAGGAACAGGATTACAGCAAGCTCAATACCAAGCACCCAGAGAAACAAAGTAATGTCCCATGGCAGGTAAGATGCTTTTGCGGGCGCTGCTGTTGCGGCCACATCCTGCGCAGAAAGCTTTAAGGTCAGCAGTAATGCGAATATGCTGGCAGCAGGTTTGAGCAGATCCGCTTTTTTCTTTTCTTCTTCTTTAACACGTTCCAGGTGCATGGCAGCTGCAACTTTCAGAACGCTTCCCAGCACCGCGATGACGCAGGCCATTACAAAAGCGATGATCACGATCACATAACGAGCTACTTCATATCCGTTACCTGCAGCAGGTACGGCTGTGGCGGGTGCGGCGGTTTGTGCCATAGCACCGGAGCAGGCAAGCAGCAAACCTGCCAGCATAAATGATCTCCGTTTATCTTTTACCAGTCTGAGCAACATAGGTTGTTTTTTTATTTTAATGGGATACCAGCCTTGTCTTCCATTTTTTTCTTATCGGCACTGAATACGTAGGCAACGGCTATTACAAATACGGTCATGAAAAGAACGAGCGATATAAGCGGATAGATGCTTACGTCCTGAATCTGTTTGAGGTAATTAGTGAACTTCATTGCTGCTTGGTTTAGGTGAATGCTTAATATCAACCCCGAGGCGCTGCAGGTAAGCGATCACTGCAATGATCTCTTTTTCGCTGCTTACTTTGATTTTATCTTTTGCAAGATTTGCTGCGATCCCTTCAGCCTGTTTGCGTAATTCCTCATTGGCAACTTTGTCATAGCCTTTCGGATAAGGAACGCCGAGCTGTTGCATCGCTCTTATTTTAGCCGGAGTTGTTTTTGTGTTCAGATCTGCAGTGAGCAACCATGGATACGCCGGCATGATACTACCCTGGCTGATCTCTTCCGGATCGTTCATGTGGCGGTAATGCCAGCTGTCCGGATACTTACCACCTACGCGCTGCAGATCCGGTCCGGTACGTTTACTACCCCACTGGAACGGGTGATCATAAACGAATTCGCCAGCCTTTGAATATTCGCCATAGCGTGCTTCTTCATCCCGGAAAGGTCTGATCATCTGTGAGTGGCAGGTATAACAACCTTCGCGCACATAAATATCGCGGCCCTGCAATTCGAGCGGTGTATATGGTTTTACGGCTTCGATCGTAGGTACGTTATTTTCGATAAGGAAAGTGGGAATAATCTCCACAGCACCACCGATAGCCACTACAATCAGGCTCATCACCAGCATTCGTACAGGCCTTCTTTCGATCACACTATGCCAGTGCATTTTCACAACAGGCATCGGCTGTGCAGAAAGCGGTAATGCTTCAGCAGCTTCATTGTTGATGAATGCTCCCTGCTTCATGGTTTTTGAAATATTATACACAGCAAGCACTGCACCAACCAGGTAAAGGGTTCCGCCTATTCCGCGCGCCACATACATCGGGATCACATGTGTTACTGTTTCCAGGAACTGGTACTGCAGCTGACCGCTTTCAGTGAATTTCTTCCACATGATACTTTGCGCAAATCCTGCCCAGTACAATGGAATTGCATAGATCAGGATACCAATGGTACCGATCACGAAATGCATGTTCGCCATTTTACGTGAATACAAGGTTGTATTCCACATTCGTGGCACCATGTAATACAACATACCGAAGACCATGAACCCGTTGAATCCTAACGCTCCAATGTGTACGTGGGCAACGGTCCAGTCTGTATAGTGACTAATCGCGTTCACTGATTTCAGCGACAACATCGGTCCTTCAAAAGTGGCCATACCATAACAGGTGAGTGCAACCACAAACATTTTAAGAATAGGATCCTCGCGTACTTTATCCCATGCGCCACGCAGTGTGAACAGACCATTCAGCATACCGCCCCAGCTTGGCAGGATCAGCATGATACTGAATACGGTACCTAATGCCTGTGCCCATTCGGGCAAAGCGGTATATAAAAGGTGGTGAGGTCCTGCCCAGATATAGATAAAGATCAGCGCCCAGAAGTGGATGATACTCCAGCGGTAAGAATAGATGGGGCGATCTGCAGCTTTCGGCACGAAGTAATACATAAGGCCGAGAAATGGTGTGGTAAGAAAGAAGGCAACTGCATTATGTCCGTACCACCATTGCACAAGGGCATCCTGCACACCGGCATAGATACTGTAGCTTTTGAAGAGTGTTACCGGCAGTTCAAAAGAGTTGACAATGTGAAGTAAGGCTACTGCTACCCAGGTACCGATAAAGAACCAGATGGCCACATACAGATGGCGCTCTCTTCTTTTCAGGATGGTACCGAACATGTTCACTCCAAATACAACCCAGATGAGGGTGATAAGGATATCGATCGGCCATTCCAGTTCAGCGTATTCCTTACCGGTAGTGTAACCGGCAAGCAGCGATACGGCACCGAGCACAATGATCAGCTGCCAGCCCCACAAATGGATCTTGCTCAGCGTATCATTGAACAGACGGGTTTTCAATACCCTTTGCAGGATATAATAAGCACCTGCAAATACAGCGTTACCTACAAAAGCAAAAATGACTGCATTGGTATGAACAGGTCTGAGCCTGCCAAACGTAGTGTACGGGATTCCGAAATTGAGCGCGGGAAACGCGAGCTGGAATGCAATGATCACCCCGACCAGCATTCCGACAATGCCCCAGAACAGGGTTGCGATACCAAACTGTTTTACGATCCTGTTATCATAGTAGAACTTCTCTGCCTGCATAAAAGCTATGGTTTAGATTGATGGTTATCGTCGTCAAAAAAGATCCGGTGTGCCGGTGAATAATCGTCTTCAAATTGTCCGCTCCGCACGCTCCAGAGATAAGCCGCCAGAAAAAAAACGGCTACCAGTAAACTGATTCCGAGAAGGAGTATGATCACTTTCACTTTCGATCGATTTAATAAGGCAAAATTATTTCTGTCCGGCCGCGTGAAAAATGTGATCGATTAGGAAGAAATATGATTTTGATCATGTTTCGCGATACGCTCAGTTCCGAAGTATTTTATGCCTGCCCTGCGTGTTGCCAGGTAAGCGATCAGGATAATGCTGATGGATGATGCCGGCATGAGAATAGCTGCGATGACCGGTTGCAATTTTGCACTCACGGCAAAAGAAAGTCCTACGGCGTTATAACAAAGCGAATAAATAAAAAGCCCTATTACGATCCACCTCGCAGCTTTTGCCACCTGGATAAAATGATGCAGGCCGCCCAGTTTTTTTACGTCCATAATTGCATCGCAGGCCGGTGAGAAAGAAAATATATCTTCTGCAACGGTGATCCCCGTATCCGCCTGTTTTAATGCACCGGAATCATTCAGTCCGTCGCCTATCATTAATACTTTCGCTTTTTGTTCCAGCTGCAGACGACGTATGTAATCCAGTTTATCCTGCGGCGATTGACGGAACAACAAGGCTGCATGCTGCGGGAACAGTTTGCGCATCTGCATCCTTGCACTTTCATTATCGCCGCTCAGCAGGCTGATACCGAACCCGTTCATCGATTTCAATAATGCAGGTATATCAGATCTTACTTTATTGCGGATCACAAACTTGCCCTGGATCATTCCGTCGATCGACATAAAAATTTCACTGGCCGGTTCAAGGTTCACCGGTGATATTTTCAGGAATGAAGCACTTCCGGCTTTATAATATTTTTCGTTAATCCAGCCTTCCATACCCTTACCTTCTGTTTCCTTGAAATGTTCAACGGGGATCAGTTCCACATCTTCATATTGCTTCACCAGTGCCTTGCACAAAGGGTGTACGGAAAGCGACATCAGCGAAATAAATACCTGCAGATCTTCCCTGTTGAAATTCAGGCCCTGGTATTCAATGGTTACATTATCAGCATCAGTAAGTGTTCCCGTTTTATCGAACACCACATGATCGGTAAGTGCAAGGTTCTCGATTGTGTTTGTATTTTTTACAAAGAGGCCTTTCCGGGAAAAGAGTTCCATGGTATAACCGTAAGTAAACGAAGCTGCCAGCAATAAGGAGCAGGGACAGGCAACGATGAGCACAGAAGTAAACGCATGCCAGCCTTTTGCAGGATCGATCAGGTACCAGTAAGTACCGGCAGTAAATGCCATGATCAGTAATACCAGTGAGAAATAACGGCTGATCAGTGTTATAAAAGATGTGGTTTGTTTATGGTCTGAAGAAAATGCAGGATCATTCCACAACTGTGTAAAATTGCTTTGCGAAAAAGGTTTCAGTGCAATCACTTCCGCATTGCTGCCTTTGATGCGTCCGCCTGCATAAACAATTCCGCCGGGCGTAACCGGAACAGGTGTGGATTCACCCGTTACAAAGCTGTAGTCGATCTCCGTTTTTCCTTTGCTCAATATACTATCCACCGGGATGATCTCGTTGTGGTGCAGCTGAACAATATCGTCTTTGCGCAGGGCGCTCAGCATTTTTGGTTTGCGTTCGCCATTATCCAGTACGGTAACCGAGATCGGGAAATAAGCGGTGTGATCCCTGTTGAAACGCAATGAAGATTCTGTTCTTTGCTGAAGGGTTCTGCCGATCAGCATGAAAAAAACGATACCACTCATACTGTCCAGGTAACCGGCGCCGGTATTCCCGATGATCTCGTAAAGGCTCCTGGTAAAAGTAACAAGTATGGCCAGTGCGATTGGTGCATCGATATTCAGGAATTTCTGTTTAAGTCCCTGCCAGGCATTCACGAAAAAGGATTGTGCCCCGATGAAGAAAACCGGTAAAGAAAGTAATAAGTTGATATACCTGAAAAATACGGCGATATGAGGTTCAGTTTCATAAGATAATCCGAGGTATTCGGGAAAGCTGATCAGCATGATATTCGCAAAGCAGAAACCGGTAAGACCCAATTGCATGGCAACTTTGCGGTTGTATTTTTTCCGTTTGCCGGCCTCGGCATCGGAAAGGGAAATATGCGGTTCATAACCGATGGACGTCAGTAATTCCGCTACCTGACGCAATGATAACTGCTTATGATCGAAGGAGACGGCGATCTCTTTTGCGAGGAAATTTACCTGTGAGGCAAGTATACCGGGATGCAGCCTGTCGAGTTTTTCCAGTAACCATAAGCAGGAACTGCAGTGGATCTGCGGAAGGTGTAATACCACGCGGGCTCTCTGTTCGTCTTTATACGCAAGCAATGCCAGCATGGTCTTTTCATCATCGAGATAACTGAAAGCCGAATCGGGTATGTCTTTCAGTTTATTACCGGGTGCATCGTTCAGGCAATAATACTGGGTAAGGTTATGCTGATTCAGGATCGAGTATACTGTTTCACAACCTGCACAGCAGAATTGTAAGTTATAGGCCTGTCTGCTATCGCTTCCGCATACATCACCGCAATGCGCACAATATGTTGTTTTGCTATCCGCTTCACTTATAAATGATTTCATCTTATAACGATTTACAGCCCTTACAACTTCTGAACGGCGCAAACAGGTACTTGTCTTTGGTAACGTGCACTGCTACCAGGTTTTTTTCAAAAACCTGCAATAAATTCACAAGTTCCTGGATACTACCCGTGACTGGGATCACATCACCGGCCCGGAGATTTTCCCTGATTTCAGTAAGCAGTACCAGCATGCTGGTATAATGGGTTTTTACACTCTTGAAAGGTTTGCAGCTCTCGGCCAGCTTATTTTCGGCCTGTAATTGCAGGATAAAAGGGAATAATACCAGCTTTTCCTTACGGTACTGATCGTCGAGTTCACTATAGATTTTATTGAGCAAAGACTGATAAATCCGTTCATCATTGCCGGGGAAAAGCTGCTGCATATATTCTCCAATCCCGCTCACCTGCCCGAACAGAACGGGATAAACCCGGCTGATTACTGTTTCGGTGAACTGCATCGCCGGCATTTCCCTGAGCTGATCCGTTTCAATTTGTCCAGACATTGCCATTCAGTATTTTGGCAAATGTGGCACAGGAACGCAGGATTAAAAATGACAGGTAATTGGAGTAAAGATGATTTTTATCATGTAACAGGATCAATCTGAAATATCAGCTACGCGGACAAGCTTTTTAAGGTCGAGGATCACTATTTTCTTGCCGTTGAGCTGGATCAATCCTTCCCGGTTGAGTTCGGAAAGCAGTCTGATGGTGGTTTCGGTAGCGGTGCCTACAATATTGGCAATGTCTTCCCGGCTGAATGCAGCTGCGATGGTTTGGCCATCTTCTTCAAAACCATACGTTTCTTTGATGAATAAAAGTGCCTCTGCCACCCTTTCGCGGACAGGTTTCTGCGCGAGATGAGTGATCTGCTGTTCTGCTTTTTTCAGGTCATCAGAAAGCAATTTGAGCATTTCCAGGGTAAGAGAGCTGTCTTTCTGCAGGATACCCATGAAAAGGTCCTTGGGAATAAAGCAGACGCCACTGTTTTCAAGTGCAATGGCAGACGCATTATACCGATCGCCGCTAAGCAGAGAGCGGTATCCGAGCGGGTCGCCTGGTTTCACCAGTCTGATGATCTGTTCTTTACCGTCGTCGCCCTGCTTGGATAATTTTATTTTACCGTGGTTAACGCAATAGATGCCGAATGGGCGTGCACCTTCTTTGAAGATATATTCGCCTTTTTTATAGGAAGTGCAGGTCTTTTCAGCATCAATTTCCCGCATGGAATCATTCGCGGGATTGCAGAAGATATTAGTGAACCTTTTCGCGCAACGATTACAGTCAGTTATATCTTGATGCTCAAAAGACATGAAGGGGATTTGCGCAAAGCTACGTAATCGATTGTACAGCCGGCCGTTATATCCGTTACAATGGGAATAAAAATGAATGCATAAACTTTCATAATGCGTAATATTTCTTATTTTACGATAAGTACATCAAAAAATGAATGAGTATGCTGTCAAAAACAATGAAAGAAGCGTTAAACGGACAAGTCTTGATGGAAGCGCAATCGTCCCAGGCTTACCTGGCCATGGGCAGCTGGGCTGAAATTCAGCCTGGGTTGAAAGGAGTTACGCAGTTTTTCTTTAAGCATAGTGAAGAAGAGCGGAGTCATATGCTGAAACTGATCCATTTTATCAATGAACGAGGCGGTTTTGCTGTGATCCCAGCACTGGAGCAACCGGTACTTACATTTGTATCGCTGAAGCAGGCATTCGAAAAATTGTACGAACATGAACTGAAAGTAAGTGAAAGCATTAATAACCTCGTAGAAATTGCGCTTGCGGAGAAAGATTATGCCACCCATAACTTTCTGCAATGGTATGTGATGGAACAGATGGAGGAAGAAAGGCTTGCAAGAGAATGCAATGACAAACTGGAACTGATCGGTGACGACAAGAGTGGGCTTTACCTTTTTGACCGGGATATTATGACGATGGAAAATGAATAAAGTTTTTCTGATATTGGGAAGTCTGGCTGTAAAGGCCGGACTTTTTTTATGTGTGTGTGTTTGAGGGAGAGTGAGGTTGGGGTGAGGGGTATGCCTGGGGGTCATGGTGAGGGGGAAGTGGTGGTGTGGATGATGGGGATGAGGAGCTGTGAGTTGGGGGCATAAAAAAAGCCCGGTCAGTAAAACTGAACGGGCTCAATGAATATGGCAGCTACCTACTCTCCCAGCAAAATGCAAGTACCATCGGCCATGAGGGGCTTAACTTCTCTGTTCGGAAAGGGAAGAGGTGAACACCCTCGGCAAAACCACCATAAGAACTTTACTGACACATACAACTCTTATCATACTGTCAGCGTAATAAGTTACATATTGGGAAGCTAATTTCGACCATTACAAGAAAAAAAATAAAGCTTACGGGCAATTAGTACTACTCGGCTTTGCTGTTACCAACTTTACACCTGTAGCCTATCAACGTCGTAGTCTTCGACGACCCTTAAAAGTAAACTCATCTTGTGGAAGGTTTCACGCTTAGATGCTTTCAGCGTTTATCCTGTCCGTACATAGCTACTCTGCATTGCACCTGGCGGCACAACAGATACACCAGCGGTACGTACGACCCGGTCCTCTCGTACTAAGGTCATGTCCACTCAATTTACTAGCGCCCACCACAGATAGGGACCGAACTGTCTTGCGACGTTCTGAACCCAGTTCACGTGCCACTTTAATCGGCGAACAGCCGAACCCTTGGGACCTTCTCCAGCCCCAGGATGTGACGAACCGACATCGAGGTGCCAAACCTTACCGTCGATATGAGCTCTTGGGTAAGATCAGCCTGTTATCCCCGGAGTACCTTTTATCCTTTGAGCGATGGCCCTTCCATACAGAACCACCGGATCACTTTAGCCAGCTTTCGCTCCTGCTCGACGTGTTTGTCTCACAGTCAAGCACCCTTTTACTAATGCGCTCTGCGTACGATTACCAACCGTACTGAGGGTACCTTTGCGAGCCTCCGTTACTTTTTAGGAGGCGACCACCCCAGTCAAACTACCCACCATGCAATGTCCCCAGTTATGGGTTAGGTTCTAAGCAACAAAAGGTTGGTATTTCAACGTTGACTCCACAATGCCTGGCGACACTGCTTCATAGTCTCCCAACTATCCTACACATTTGTGGCTCAAAATCAATGCAAAGTTGTAGTGAAGGTTCACGGGGTCTTTCCGTCCCGTGGCGGGTAACCGGCATCTTCACCGATACTACAATTTCACCGGGCTCGTGGAGGAGACAGTGTTCAACTCATTAGACCATTCGTGCAGGTCGGAACTTACCCGACAAGGAATTTCGCTACCTTAGGACCGTTATAGTTACGGCCGCCGTTTACTGGGGCTTCAGTCAGGAGCTTTGGCTTGCGCCGAACACCCTTCCTTAACCTTCCAGCACCGGGCAGGTTTCAGGCTCTATACGTCATCTTACGATTTTGCAGGGCCCTGTGTTTTTGTTAAACAGTTGGTTGAACCATTTTACTGTGACCACATCGCTGTGGTACGCTTTATCCCGAAGTTACAGCGTCAATTTGCCTAGTTCCTTCTCCACGGCTCACCCGAGCGCGTTAGAATACTCATCCCGTCTACCTGTGTCGGTTTGCGGTACTGGCTGCTATGCTCGCTTTTCTTGGCAGGGATTTTATTGTTTCGCTTCGTCCGAAGACTCCACTCAGCGTACACTTCCGTCCGTACGCAACAACCACGTCCCTGCGTCACTTTTAATGCATAGCAGGTGAAGGAATATTAACCTTCTTTCCATCAGATGCCCCTTTCGGGTTTTCCTAAGGACCAGACTAACCCTGATCCGATTAACGTTGATCAGGAAACCTTAGACTTTTCGCGTTAAAGTTTTTCACTTTAATTATCGTTACTTATGCCTACATTTTCTTTTCAAATCGCTCCAGCATACGTCGCCATACACCTTCTGTGCAGATTTGAATGCTCCCCTACCACTTCAGACAAGCTGAAATTTAGAACTTCGGTTCGTAGTTTGATGCCCGATTATTTTCCGTGCAGGATCTCTCGACCAGTGAGCTGTTACGCACTCTTTAAATGAATGGCTGCTTCCAAGCCAACATCCTGGCTGTTATAGAAATCCCACCTCGTTTGATCAACTTAACTACGTATTAGGGACCTTAGTTGCTAATCTGGGTTATTTCCCTCTCGGCCCTGGACCTTAGCGCCCAAAGCCTCACTGCTGCAGATATTTATTAGCATTCGGAGTTTGTCAGGGTTTGGTAGGCGGTGAAGCCCCCTAGCCCAATCAGTAGCTCTACCTCTAATAAACTTCTAAATGCAACGCTGTTCCTAAAAACATTTCGGGGAGAACGAGCTATCTCTCAGTTTGATTGGCCTTTCACCCCTATCCACAGGTCATCCCAAGACTTTTCAACGTCAACGGGTTCGGTCCTCCAGTGTGTGTTACCACACCTTCAACCTGCCCATGGATAGATCACAAAGTTTCGCGTCTGCCCCCACTGACTAGTCGCCCTGTTTGGACTCGCTTTCGCTGCGGCTCCGTTAAATATGAACTTAACCTCGCCAGTGAGGAGCAACTCGTAGGCTCATTATGCAAAAGGCACGCCGTCACTCATATTGCAGAGCTCCGACCGCTTGTAGGCGCACGGTTTCAGGTACTATTTCACTCCCCTGTTCGGGGTGCTTTTCACCTTTCCCTTACGGTACTGGTTCACTATCGGTGTCTGAGGAGTATTTAGCCTTACCAGATGGTGCTGGCAAATTCATGCAGGATTCCTCCGGTCCCGCATTACTCAGGATACCACGCGTCCTCGATAATTTGCACTTACAGGGCTATCACCTGCTATGGCTCATCTTTCCAGATGATTCAGTTTGATATCGACTTCTAAATGTGGTCCTATAACCCCGGATCGGCACGCCGACCCGGTTTGGGCTCTTCCCTTTTCGCTCGCCACTACTCAGGGAATCATTCTTATTTTCTTTTCCTCCCGGTACTTAGATGTTTCAGTTCTCGGGGTTGGCTCCCTTGCGGGTGCTGCATCTTCAATACAGCAGGTTGTCCCATTCGGAAATCTACGGATATAACGCTCGTGTGCAGCTCCCCGTAGCTTATCGCAGCTT
>NZ_FUWH01000017.1 GCF_900167075.1 Sediminibacterium ginsengisoli
CCCACTTTTGATAATTCATTACCTACGCTTTTTGGATTGATAATTGTTTGTTTTCTTGTCGCCCTTGCGGACAACACGAGATAGCAACACCAGCAATAAAACAACAGGGAAGGGGAGAACCAACCACCACCATTTTTTGATGAACCCCCAGACCGTGAGCCATATAGATGACGGCTTATTGATACCGCCGCGGATCTGTTGATCTACCGCGTATATGTCAGGGTTCGGGGTCACCGTTGGATCCACTACACCGGCTTTTGTCTTGCCATACTTTGCCAGATATTCACTATCTGACAAATTCGTTAGGTCATAATCAACCTGGGTGATCTTAGCAGATCCGTTGCCTAATACACCTCCGCTTACTTCATACGCCACTTTACGCAGGGTGTTGCCTATCTCCGTGCCGCCCGGAAGCGGCTTAAATATGCCGTCCAGAAAGCCCATGTTATCCGTTTACGCTGATTACGTTTACGAGCATCACAGTTGTATCTTCAGTGTACGTCACATGAGCGCGGATACTTGAACCAACCGGAAATGTGAAGTAGTTGAGGCCAACAGGCGTAATAGCTCCATTGATGTTGAAAGCTGCTGTATTCATTTCTGAAAGGTGCTGTTCGATCTCGTCAGGCAGAAGCGTGAGTTTCTCATTAGTCGGAGAAGTCAATTCCAGCTTTACAAGGTTCGCCTTTGGCAGTGCCAAAAGGTGAGTACCTGCAATCTCGATCGGAGTAGCCACATCTTTCAGGCCTTTGGCTTTCTGATAATCGAAACGAGTTTGGGCGTTGCGTCTTGTTTCAAGGCTGTTGATAGTAATTTTACAATCAGCCGGCAGATCCTTTACACGCAATGTGTAAGATTCATTGGGCAGCGGATCAATATCGCCATCAAAACCGATATTAACGGTTCCTTTGATCTTGGTGTTACCACCGGACGTAATCACACGAACAGCACCGTCATTTGCATTTGTTCCAACCTCGAGCAGATCCAGCAAAGACGTTACTTTAAGGATATCGGCATTTCCATCACGAGACACTTTTTCAATCTCGAACGTAGCCGTTTTAATCGCTGCTTGTGCCTGCGCAGCTGTCATGCCGGTACAGTCAGCAACAATCAGGAATTTCATAAAACGGCTGGCAACCTTGATCGAACTGTTACCGGGTAAAAAGGGATTTTCTGTAATAACCATTTTGTTTCTTTGTTTTGTTTGTTAATGCGCTTGCAAGCATTTTCTTTTGCAAAACAAAGGTTAGCCACCCCCGGTTAGAGGGTGGCGCATTGTGGCTCATTTTGGCGCATTCTGGCGCATTTTGGCGCATTCTGTCTCAATCCATTTAGGACGGAATTGAGGATCAGGAAAAGCCTCGTAACGCCTGAAAAAGTCCATGTATGTTAGACGGCATCGGCCTAACGCCGCCTTGTCGGTAGCGTAGTACCGCGTTGCGGTACGTCTGGATACTCCAAAATAGAATTGGTAATGTGCAGGTTTACATACGGGGTTATGTGCAAGTGTAGTAGACATCAGGGGGATGTTTAGTTGTTGTTAAATACGTGTGGCATGAAAGGGGAATAATCAATCTGTGTTTCAGATAGCATCTGCGTTTTGATCAGATCGTTATTGATGTAATCGAACACGCTTTTTTGTGATCGCCGCAGATTCAGCCAATGAAACTTTTCGTGAAACCATTTACCGAGTGAATAGCGTTCTACAACACCCAAGACATGATCGAGGATGAAAGACGACTGCAAGCAGTCGCCTTTTTTCTGATAAAATAACGCATCAATCGCAAGCCTTTTGATAAAGGACTTTGTATAGTTTGTTGACTTCGGTTTTACGCATACAGATGTCGAGAAATAGGGCGTAGCCTCTAATATCAGCGGTGTGTAACGCTTCATCCGAGAAAAGCGAACACCTGGTTCATTGTATGCCATCTGAAAATGGTGGTGGTAGTAATACGACAACAGAGACGTGAATTTGCGAAGCAAATCAATATCAGTAAAATCAAATAACGATTGAGGATCTTCACCGGTTTGATCGATACCGTCAACAATCAAATTGCGCGGCTTCTTAAGCGAAAATTCAATCCGGTAAACATCTGTGTCCATGTCAAAGTGCGATTCTTTCCAAAGCTGTTCTATCCAAGGCTTCCAAGTCTTTTTAATCATTTCTTCGGTCTTATTGTACATGGTAATTGAAGTGCCTGAAGATCTCGAACCCCACGTGATACCGGTTACCTCATTTCGCGAATAGTGTATCTTCATAGACTTGCCTTTCATCACCAGTTTACGTGATGCACAATCCAACATGAACGCCTGTATATTGGTTGAATACCGTGCAATTTGCTGAACATCGATAAACAAGTCCACACGAGTATAGTTGAGAAACGTTAACGAATATTCGCGGCAAAAGTTCTCAATGTTAACGTGCAGATCTGGGCTGTAGCAAAACCGGTTCGCTATCTTAACCTTAACAAGATTCTTTGCCAGAAATGACGGGCGCGGTAGCATTTCCAACTCTGCAAACGGCAATACCTCACCATGTACAATGGTATCAATACGCCATAGTTCAGTGAAGTATTTCGTACCGTGCCCGGTGTTCTCATGTTGAAAAAGAAACGGCTGTTCCGGTAAGTGATTAAGATCTGCGTGGGCTGTAAATTCCAACCAATCGAAACCCATACAATAGGTGACACCCGGCCGGGTTATTTGTGTAAACGTTTCGCCGGTGGCATTTTTGCTCCCCTGATAGTCAGGGGGAGCAAGGAGTTTTGATGTTCTCATTTCCAGTTCCTCCATAATGACAGCACACGCCTGTGAGGGGTAGAAAACACTCGGCTTCCCTCGATACGCAAATCGCGGTCATACTTTACATAAAAGAAATGGGTTCTGTTGGCATCCACTATACGGTATGTAATACCGCCGGGAACCAAGGCAAAAGGCTCATAAACGCGCAATGACGTACTGTGTATCTCACGGATGCGCAAACGATTGTTTCTGTTATTATATCTCATTTTGCACCTCCTTTGTGATCGTCATTGTAGAGACGTTTAGGAGTGAGGAAAGCGATAATGTACGGTTGCATCGAAACATCGAAGCGAGAGATAGGAACAACGTGCATATCTTCAATGCACATGGTAGGGTAGCAGTACGCTACAAGGGTACAATTCATGGTTAGTTATTTTGTTTTAATGTGTACCGCCACTGGTTAACGCGGCAGATGATCGTAGCGGATTGTGGGGGGCGCCCCCACACCCCCGCAAGGGTGGTTTTTCATAGACTTTTTACGCCTGCCGGGTAGGTGGTAACCACCCGGCAGGCAAGGCCTACGGCTGACGGAATAAGCGGTACACTTCGCGATTTATACGTGTCGGATAAAGTCGGCCAGTACGCGGTGATCTGTAATAAAAAAAGCCACCGGAAGAACCTTCAAATACCCATGGTTTACCAACGCAGGTGAACCGAAACAAAGCGCCAAATGAAAGCGCAGAAAACTGTTTTTTCATGTGTGTGTGGTTTTTAGATTAACGCATAAACTAATTTATCACCAGACCATACGTAGAGCTTTCTCGAATGATATTCACGATACAAGTGAACACCAGTAATAAGCCCCACATACTGATAAACTAACGCAGCACGCTGCGAGAAAGCGAAACAATCTCCGGGTGTAAGTTTTGATAACATTACTTCTTTCATGTGTGTATGGTTTTTGGTTTATTGCGCCGCCAGTAACCGACATATTGACGACTGGAAGCATCGTAAAAAAATATTGCGTACGCATCATGCGTATTGATACAGTATTCTATAAAAGCCACAACGTTGGTAATGTTGCGGTACTTTAAGACCAAGCCCGGAGGGGCTTTAGCTATAGCACGGAACTTGTTTCTTGACACGGCGATAACATTTATAAGGTGTGGAATGACAGACTACAGAATCTGTTTCATGACAACGCAACACAACCTGCGAGGTTTCGGGATAATGGCGAATAACAGTAAACAGCCGGGATGTTCTGAACGGATAACGACTAAACGTATCACCGCGTTTCATGCGCATAACGCATTCTCTTTTAAGTCTCTGATTAGGCATACTTGAATAAAAAATTTTGCAAAGGTACGTTCATGACTCGTGCCAACGTGTCAGTATGTCAGTATTGTTATCCTATAATTAATATTATGTTAAATAGATTGTAGCGAAAATCCATTCTGCAATATGTTGAATATCAGTGCGTTAAGCACGGATGAAAAAAACTAACCTTGAAATTGAACTGCTTAGTACTGCCTATACTAAGAAGAAAAAGAACGCTGATTTGACTGCGAAAAGAGCGTTTATGAAGTACCTCCGCAGGGTTCAAATACCATATAAAAACGATGGGAATCTGACACTTGGTCAGTTTGTTATCCGGTTTTATGATGGCTATGTATTGTGCTTTACGCCTTCTTCTGAAGTCCGTTGTTACCTCCTGACAGTCCCGTATGATCACCCGGCGTACGTTGTGGATAAGCTGGAAAGCTACCATCGTCGAATTTTCAAAAAGCAAATGTATAAACGTGAAAAACAAGTTCCGTGCTATAGCTAAAGCCCCGCCCGGCTTGGTCTTAAAGTACCGCAACATTACCCATGTTGCAGACTTTATAGAATACTGTATCAATACGCATGATGCGTACGCAATATTTTTTTACGATGCTTCCAGTCGTCAATATGTCGGCTACTGGCGGCGCAATAAACCAAAAACCATACACACATGAAAAAACAGTTTTCTGCGCTTTCGTTTGGCGCTTTGTTTCGGTTCACCTGCGTTGGTAAACCATGGGTATTTGAAGGTTCTTCCGGTGGTTTCTTTTATTACAGGTCACCGCGTACTGGCCGACTTTACCCAACACGTATAAATCGCGAAGTGTACCGCTTGTTCCGTCAGCCGTAGGCCTTGCCTGCCGGGTAGTTACCACCCACCCGGCAGGCGTAAAAAGTCTATGAAAAACCACCCTTGCGGGGGTGTGGGGGTGCCCCCCACAATCCGCTACGATCCCCTACCACGGGGTTTATCACCTTAAAACATCAATTTATGAACTGTACCCTTGTAGCGTACTGCTACCCTACCATGTGCATTGAACACATGCACGTTGTTCCTATCTCTCGCTTCGATGTTTCGATGCAACCGTACATTATCGCTTTCCTCACTCCTAAACGTCTCTACAATGACGATCAGAAAGGAGGTGCCAAATGATAGCCGCCCTTTATTGTCGTCAGGACAGCATATATAAGACTATGGGATTGGATGTTTACGATATAGAACGCGATGCGCGTACATTCCCGAATACTTCAGCTGTAATTGCACATCCTCCATGCCGTGCATGGGGTCGTTTACGTCATTTTGCAAAGCCTCGTCCGGATGAGAAAGACCTGGCATTTCATGCAATAGCTGTAATACGTAAATGTGGTGGTGTTCTTGAGCATCCCGAATATTCTACTTTGTGGGCTGCGGCCGGACTTCCTCGTCCTGGTGCCGGTTATGATCAGTATGGTGGATGGTCGTTGTCAGTGGATCAAAGTTGGTGGGGTCATAAAGCAAGAAAACGCACATGGTTGTATATAGTGGGCGTTCAAGCTGCCGATGTTCCGCCTATTCCATTGTCGTTTGATGCTGTACAGTATTGCATTGGCGGTAATCACGGGTCTAAATTTAATAAGCGTTTAAAGGATCTTCCGAAAGCGGATCGTGAACGTACACCTGAACCTTTTGCTAAATGGCTTTACCAGTTGGCGCTTATCTGCCAAAACAACAAAGGAGGTGCGAAATGAGAATAGCAAAACTCCTTGCTCCCCCCGACTATCAGGGGAGCAAAAATGCCACCGGCGAAACGTTCACACAAATAACTCGGCCGGGCGTTACCTATTGTATGGGTTTCGATTGGTTGGAATTTACAGCCCACGCAGATCTTAATCACTTACCGGAACAGCCGTTTCTTTTCCAGCATGAGAACACGGGTCACGGTACTAAGTACTTCACTGAATTATGGCGAATCGACACCATTGTACATGGTGAGGTATTACCATTTGCGGAGTTGGAAATGCTGCCGCGCCCGTCATTTCTGGCAAAGAATCTCGTTAAGGTTAAGATAGCGAACCGGTTTTGCTATAGTCCAGATCTGCACGTTAACATTGAGAACTTTTGTCGCGAATACTCGTTAACATTCCTCAATTATACCCGTGTGGATTTGTTCATCGATGTTCAGCAAATCGCAGGGTATTCAACCAATATACAGGCGTTCATGTTGGATTGTGCATCTCGTAAACTGGTGATGAAAGGAAAGTCTATGAAGATCCATTATTCACGAAACGAGGTTACCGGTATCACTTGGGGTTCCAGATCTTCAGGTACTGCAATTACGATGTATAACAAGACTGAAGAAATGATTAAAAAGACCTGGAAGCCCTGGATAGAACAGCTTTGGAAAGAATCGCACTTTGACATGGACACAGATGTTTACCGGATTGAATTTTCGCTTAAGAAGCCGCGCAATTTGATTGTTGAAAGTATCGATCAAACCGGGGAAGATCCTCAATCGTTATTTGATTTTACTGATATGAATTTGCTTAGCAAATTCACCTCTCTGTTGTCGTATTACTACCACCACCATTTTCAGATGGCATACAATGAACCAGGTGTTCGCTTTTCTCGGATGAAGCGTTACACACCGCTGATATTAGAGGCTACGCCCTATTTCTCGACATCTGTATGCGTAAAACCGAAGTCAACAAACTACACAAAGTCCTTTATCAAAAGGCTTGCGATTGATGCGTTATTTTATCAGAAAAAAGGCGACTGCTTGCAGTCGTCTTTCATCCTCGATCATGTCTTGGGTGTTGTAGAACGCTATTCGCTCGGTAAATGGTTTCACGAAAAGTTTCATTGGCTAAATCTGCGGCGATCACAAAAAAGTGTTTTTGATTACATCAATAATGATCTGATCAAAACGCAGATGCTATCTGAAACACAGATTGATTTCATCCCTTTCATGCCACACGTATTTAACAACAATTAAACATCCCCCTGATGTCTACAACACTTGCACATAACCCCGTATGTAAACCTGCACATTATCAATTCTATTTTGGAGTATCCAGACGCACCGCAACGCGGTACTACGCTACCGACAAGGCGGCGTTAGGCAGATGCCGTCTAACATACATGGACTTTTTCAGGCGTTACGATGCCTTTCCTGACCCTCAATTTCGTCCTAAATGGATTGAGACAGAATGCGCCAAAATGCGCCAGAATGCGCCAAAATGAGCCACAATGCGCCACCCTCTAACTGGGGGTGGCTAACCTTTGTTTTGTAAAAGAAAATGCTTGCAAGCGCATTAACAAACAAAACAAAGAAACAAAATGGTTATTACAGAAAATCCCTTTGGCCCCGGTAACAGTTCGATTAAGGTTGCCAGCCGTTTTATGAAATTCCTGATCGTTGCTAAGTGTGTTGGTATGTCTGCGGCACAAGCCCAGGTAGCAATTAAGACAGCAACTTTTGAGATTGAAAAAGTGTCTCGCGATGGTAACGCTGATATCCTTAAAGTAACTCCGTTGCTCGATTTGCTGGAAGTTGGCACAAATACAACTCACGGAGCGGTACGCATTATCACGTCTGGTGGAAACACGTTTATCAAAGGAACCGTTAATATCGGTTTTGATGGTGATATTGACCCGCAGCCTAATGAATCTTACACATTGCGTGTAAAGGATCTTCCTGCAGATTGCACTATTACGATCAACAGTCTTGAGACAAGACAGAACGCACAAACTCGTTTTGATTACCAAAAAGCCCCTGCGTTTAAGGATGTATCAACACCGATTGAGATTGCGGGTACTCACCTTTTGGCACTGCCTAAAGCTAACCTCGTAAAGCTGGAACTGACTTCTCCGAAAAATGAGAAGCTCACGCTCCTGCCTGACGAGATTGAGCAGCATCTTTCAGAAATGAATACCGCTGCTTTCAATATCAATGGATCCATTACACCGGTAGGTCTGAACTATTTCACATTCCCGGTAGGATCAAGTATCAGGGCTCACGTTGAATATACGGTAGATACAACTGTGATGCTCGTAAACGTAATCAGCGTAAACGGATAACATGGGCTTTCTGGACGGCATATTTAAGCCGCTTCCGGGCGGCACAGAGATAGGCAACACCTTGCGTAAAGTGGCGTATGAAGTTAGCGGAGGTGTATTAGGCAATGGATCTGCTAAGATCACCCAGGTTGATTATGACCTTACGAATTTGTCAGATAGTGAATATCTGGCAAAGTATGGCAAGACAAAAGCCGGTGTAGTGGATCCAACGGTGACCCCGAACCCTGACATATATGCGGTAGATCAACAGATCCGCGGCGGTATCAATAAGCCGTCATCTATATGGCTCACTGTCTGGGGATTCATCAAAAAATGGTGGTGGTTGGTTCTCCCCTTCCCTGTTGTTTTA
>NZ_FUWH01000016.1 GCF_900167075.1 Sediminibacterium ginsengisoli
CCGAAGGTGGGATATTGAAGTCTTTTTCAAATTCATCAAGCAATTATTCAATTTCAGTCACCTGGTGAATAGAAGTGAAAATGGGATTAAGGTTGTTCTCTATGTCACAATGATCGCAGCCATTTTATTAAGCGCTTATAAAAAAGAAACGAAACAACCGGGATATAAAATACCCAGGCTGAAGTTCGCCGCTGATCTCGAAGCAGAGATAATTAAATATCTGATTATCAAGTGCGGCGGTGATCCCGAAAAAATGAACGCTATTTTATTGTGTAACTCCTCATAAATATCTTTCGAACACCTGTGGTCGCCTGACCAACAACAATTTGAAATATCAACCTATACACTTAGGTTGACGTTCGTAAACAGTCCTTTAAAAATGCTTAATCTATATGCAACTTTACAAATAGAAACAGCGTGCTGCGCTGAGTCCCCTTCGGGAGACATCAGCGAGAAAAGAAAGACGATGTCAGCGGCCCGAGCACCAGAAATCGTACGATAAAGATTTGCGAACCCGGAAGCGGTTACCTTTTAACTATTACCGGCTAAGCATCTTAGCTGCGCATCATCGCCAGCATGATCATACTGCCAAACAGCACGACTTCGCCCACACGCTGAATGAGTCCGCGGACCGGCATTTTAGGCATGGAGATAAGGATGATGACAAAGAACATGATCACTGCAGCGGTCTTGTAGTCCCAGAAGGGCTGCGGACCAAATTCGTCGGCTGCTTTGGAAAGGAAATAAACTCCGCCTGCGTATTCGATAAAGCCACCGATATTATGAATCTGTTGCCTGGTGCTTCCCTGGAAGGGCGAGCCCGGATCGCAGGGGAAGAATGCTGCCAGCGTATAGCCGGTACCGAGGCAGAAGGAGAGACCGAACAATGGCCCGCTGCCCAGTGAAAGCGCTGTTACCAGGAAACAGGCAATTCCTACCGGAAGGAAAAGTCCTTTATTAACCTGAGGGGAAAGCGGGGCTCCGAATTCGCCCAGTTCACTGATGGTGTCGCGGAGCTGGCTGTGTTTTTTGATGCGGATGCCAAAATAAATAATGCCGATCGCAAGATATACGGTAACAGCAATGGAAAGAATGAAAATCATAATCAGCAGTAAGCAGGTGTAAAATAAGAACAGGATCAGGCTACCTGTTGTGCGATCTCGTCCATAGTGATGCCCATATGACTTTCATCATAAATACATTCACCGTTCCGGATCACCAGCACCTGCGGCGATTCGTGATGTACGTGAAACTTCTCTGCAATTTCATTGGAAATGGAGCGGAAAGCGATCAGGTCGAGGTAATAGAAATCCGCATCCGTATGCACCGATTCTCTTTCCAGTCGTGACAGAACCATAGAACTGATGCTGCAGCGGGTACTATGCTTGAAAATGACCTGCGGCTTACCGGCAGATGCTGCCTGTATATCCGCAAGTTGTTCTTCTTTTGTAAGTTTTATCCAGTTGATCATTGCGCTCCGTTTAAAAATACCTGCCGTTGTTATATCTTAAAATAATTCGGATTGGTGGTTGGACAGCCTTTACCTTTACTGGAAGCGCAGGAAGACAGGAACACCGCGCCGGAAAATGCAAGAAGCGTCAGTATAATAATCTTTTTCATACCTGATAATTAAATATGATATTAGCCTTAATTTGGCTTTTACAAAGGTAAAGATAAGGTGTGGCATGGAAATGCAGCCTGTCAGGTCTGCCGATTATTCTTAAAATGTGTTAACATATCAGATCATGAAGGTTCATTTTATATCGATTGGAGGTAGTGTGATGCACCAGCTGGCTATTGCACTGAAGCGGAAGGGGTACCAGGTAACCGGTACTGATGATGAGATATTTGAACCTGCACTGGGCAATCTGGCCGCCGAAGGATTGTTACCTGCGGCGATGGGCTGGCAGCCCGATCTGATCAGTCCGGATCTTGACGCAGTGATCCTGGGTATGCATGCCCGTATCGACAACCCGGAACTGGTGAAAGCCCGGGAACTGGGGTTGAAGATCTATTCTTTCCCCGAATATATCTATCATGAAAGCAGGCAGAAGCAAAGGATCGTGGTAGGCGGAAGCCATGGCAAGACCACCACTACGAGTATGATCATGCATGTGCTGAAAACCCTGGGCAGGGATTTCGATTATCTTGTCGGGGCCAGGCTGAACGGTTTCGATCAGTCGGTTAAAATAACAGATTCGCCGCTGATCGTTTGTGAAGGTGATGAATATCCGGCCAGTGCGATCGAGCGTAAGCCTAAATTTCATTTCCTTTTTCCGCATGTGGCGATCCTTACAGGGATTGCCTGGGATCATATCAATGTATTTCCCACTTTTGAGATCTACCTGGAGCAATTCCGCATTTTTATCGGGAAAATAGAAGCCGGCGGCCTGCTCATCTATAATGAAACAGACCCGGTACTTGCAGCGCTGGTTGATGAGTGCCGCAGGGAAGACCTCCGTTACCAGCCATATGGCGTACCGGAACATACTATTTCAAACGGCGCCACCACGGTAACGCTGGATGGTGTGAGCGGCTCACTGCAGGTGTTCGGCAACCATAACCTGATGAACCTGAATGCGGCTTTTTATGCCTGCCGGGAAACAGGTATTGCCGCCGCGGATTTTATTCCTGCCATCGGCAGTTTTGCAGGAGCATCCAAAAGACTGGAACTGCTGGCAGCGAATAACGACACGAATGTTTACCGTGATTTCGCCCATGCACCCAGCAAGGTAAAAGCAACCATTGAAGCGGTAAAAAAACAATATCCCGAACGCAGGCTGATCGCGTTGCTCGAGCTGCATACCTACAGCAGTCTCAATGCCGATTTCATGGAGCAATACCAGCATGTGATGGATGAAGCCGACGAGGCTGCGGTATTTTATTCGAAGCACGCGCTGGAGATCAAAAAAATGCCGGAACTCGCGGCAGATAAGGTTGTGACAGGTTTTGCAAAGCCCGGACTGGAAGTGATTACAGACAGGGATACGCTGCAAGACTGGCTGGAAGCAAGGAATTACCGGCAGTCAAATCTTCTTTTAATGAGCAGCGGCAATTATGATGGGCTGGATATGCTTACATTCGCAAAAAAAATCACGCAAACTTCAACCTAAGAAAACCTCGTTCCATCCAATGAAACTTCAACTTACGCGCCCCATTGCATTTATTGACCTGGAAACAACAGGTGTTAACATCAGCACAGACAGGATCATTGAACTTGCTGTTGTAAAGATCATGCCGGATGGCAGCCGCCAGGTGAAGCGTAAACTGATCAATCCGCTGATGCCTATCCCTGCCGGCTCTTCCGAAATCCATGGTATTACAGACGAGATGGTAAAAGACGCACCTTCTTTTAAACAGGTGGCCAATGAAGTAAAACAGTTCATCGACAACTGCGATCTCGCCGGTTATAACAGTAACCGTTTCGATATACCCATGCTGATTGAAGAATTTCTGCGCATTGGTATCGATTTTTCAACCGATGGCCGCAGGCTGGTGGATGTACAGAAAGTATTTCATATGATGGAACAGCGTACGCTAAGCGCTGCCTATAAATTCTATTGCCAGAAAAACCTCGATGGCGCACACAGCGCAGAAGCAGATGCCACTGCAACCTGGGAAGTGCTGGAAGCGCAGGTGGAACGTTATCCGCAGATCGGTAATACCGTAGAAAGTATTGTGAAATTTACCGGTGAAGATGATATCGTGGATTTTGCCCGCCGTTTTGTAAAAGACAAAGGTGTAGAGGTTTTCAACTTCGGCAAACACAAAGGCAAACCCGTTGTTCAGGTGCTGAAGGAAGAACCACAGTACTACGACTGGATGATGAAAGGTGATTTTGCCATGAATACCAAGCAGAAACTGACCGAAATACTGAACCGCACTCTGTTAAAAAAAGGGTAAGTTTGGTTATTCACGGGTGTTTTTACCCGATTTGGCGATCCGGATCGCAGGATTATGCCTGCGAATTGTAACTTAGCGCAAAACAATAAAAGTTCCCTGGCTATTTGGAAAAGTTAGTTATCATACCAACCTATAATGAAAAGGATAATATCACAGCTATTATCGAAGCCGTATTTGTGCTCGATCAGGGCTACCATATCCTTGTGATTGATGATGGATCTCCCGACGGTACTGCTGCGATCGTTAAATCGCTGATAGCTGTTTATCCCGGAAAATTATTCATTGAAGAAAGAAGCGGCAAACTCGGACTTGGTACCGCTTATATACACGGTTTCAAATGGAGCCTTGACCGGGGGTACCAGTTCATTTTTGAAATGGATGCCGATTTCTCCCACAATCCTGCAGATCTTGAACGTCTTTACAATGCCTGCAAATACGAACAGGCAGATGTTGCCGTAGGAAGCCGTTATGTACCCGGTGGAAAAACAGAGAACTGGCCGCTCGACAGGAAATTATATTCCAAGGGCGGCGCACTATATACCAAACTCATTACCTGGATGCCGGTAAACGACCCTACAGCGGGCTTTGTATGTTACCGCAGCACAGTGCTGGAAACCATTAACCTGGACGAGATCACATTTGTGGGCTATGCATTCCAGATCGAAATGAAATTTGCAGCCTGGAAGCTCGGCTTCAGGATCAAGGAAGTGCCTATCACTTTCATCGACCGTAAAATCGGTGTAAGCAAGATGAGTAAAGGCATTATCAAAGAAGGTGTAATAGGAGTGCTGCGGATCCAGTGGGACAGTATGTTTAAAAACTACCGCAAGCGCCTGAACAAAAACAGCTTCGATACCACATCTGCAGAGCGGAAAGCAAGTTAACCCTGTCACAACCAGGCCAGCCTGCAAAAGATCAGCCGTGCTTATAACGGCGGAGTTTAGTCCATTCGCGTGCTCTTAAAGCATCCAGCACCAGCCAGGTGGCAATACCCGACAGCACAGCAAGCATAATTACTACCACCATGAACTGGTAAAGTAAATAATGCAGCAGCGCCAATAAAGCCGGGATAAACATGGCAATCAGCGTACGCACAAAACTTCCCTTCGGCGCATTGGATTGTTCTTCTGAAAAAGGAAGCTGTGTAATAGATATATAGGCCATCAGCGAAGCGATCAGTAATATATTGGCCATCCCCAGCAAAAGATTCGGAATTATTTTAATACCGATCACCGATACGGCAGCTATAGTGATCAGTAAAACAACAGGAACAAAGAATTTTACGATGGTGGCTTTCACGGCACCGCTGATCAATTCACCCGGAGTGCGTACCGGTGTGGTATAATAGATCCAGGCGGCTTTGTATTTGTCTGAATAAATTAATTGGGGCAGCGCCATCATCAGGATAAAACTGCTGAAATAAGTAACTCCCATAAAAATGAATTTACCCGAACCCTGCTGGTTGCGTATAGTGGTAAGGGTGAGTCCATTGGAATTCATGAACATGATCACGAGATATACCAGCATATAACCGAAAGCCGGGTACACTTTCAGTTTGAAATCACGACTACGGCCCGTCATTTTCCAGGTAAGCAGGAATGACATACGCTCAGCACCCGGCCTGGTGATTAATGATGCCAGTCTGGACGACAGCGTACGCGTATTCCCTCTTGCCTTTGTTGCTTTTTCCGTTGCTGCCGGCCCACTGTCTGCGCTTCCGCTGATCATGGCCAGTTTGCTGTTGAAAGATGGCGCAAAATATTTTACAACTGCCCAGATAGAAAGCGCCGGCACAGCAATGCTTGCAAGGAAAGAAATGAAATGCGGCCAGGTAAACCGGAATGAATAGAGGAACTGCCAGCTGCCGGCGAACCAGTAAGAAGGAAGGAGCCAGGCCCAGGCTTTTCCTTCGATACTGAACTGTTCATAAAGTGCTTTATTAATGAGCCGTGGTACGATCTGGTAACTGCCATAAATAAATACGGCAAAGAAGATCTGGAAATAACTGATCACAGTTTTGAACCTGGCCGGCGTTGTGATACGAAGGATCACAAGATAAACGGCATTGATCAGGAAAATAGTAAACAGTGTAGCTGCTCCAACCATCAGCATAAAAGGAATGACGGAACCCCAGCCCGTTTTCACAATAAGATAAATAAGTCCCGGCAATGTCATCGGGATCATCATTTTCGATATATGTATAATGATATGCAGTAACCGCGCCAGGAGGAAGGTTTTATCATTTACCGGTTTGGGCAGTATGATCATTGTATCTCTTACATCGATCAGTACAGATGTGAAATCCGAGATCAGTGTAAAAGCCAGCATGAATATATAAATGGCAAAATAAAGGGTGAGCTTTGTAATGTATTCTGTGCCGACAAAAAATGTGGTCAGGAAAAGTAACCCAACCACGGCAGACACGATCATGGTACCGATCGTGGCGAATTTCGAAGGGTTTTCATTTTTTCCCTGGGTTTGACGCAGACTGTTGGGGCGTCTGTCGTCCATCATCAGTTTGGTGGAAAGGATGGCTTTCAGTTGTGCAGTATTCACTCCCATACGCCTGTATAAAGACGATGGCTGCAGCAATAAAAAAAGATAGGCGCGGTTGATGATGTTCATAACGTAAGGTTAATGTCCGAATGCGTTCATGAGCTTGTCGGCCGCATCTGTGAGTGTGTCTTTTGCAGTCAGCTGCGCAAAAATATGTTCGAGGCTGTGGTTGCCCTGCTGTTGTTTCAGTTCTTCGAAACTGCCGTCTGCTATCACTGTTCCGTTATTGATGAGCACAATGCGGTCGCTTACTTTTTCTACGATATCCATCATGTGACTACAGTAGAAAATAGTTTTACCATCACGCGCCAGTTTGCTGATCAGTTCTTTTACAATGATCACACTGTTGGCATCCAGTCCGCTCAATGGTTCATCGAGGATAATGATGTCGGGATTATGTAAAAGCCCTGACACGATCAGCACTTTCTGACGCATGCCTTTGCTGAATGTATCCATGCGCTGGTTGACATTGGTTTCCAGTCCGAAAGCCGAGAGCATTTTCATCATCCGTTCCTGTGCGAGATCTGCCGGAATCCCATACAGTTCAGCCATAAAGCCAAGGAATTCCGCAGGCGTAAGCACTTCATATAATTCTGCAAGTTCCGGCACATAACCGATGCGGCTTTTTACGGCAAGGGGATCATTGCGCAGATCGATGCCATCAACCGTTACTTCGCCTTCATAATCCGAAATCAGTCCGCAGAGAATTTTCACCGTAGTGCTTTTACCCGCGCCGTTGGGGCCGATATATCCGATTACCTGGCCGCGGTATATGTCGAGATTGACGCCGTTCAATACCTGTTTATTGCTGTAATGTTTATGTACATTTTTCAGGCTGATGATGGGGTTCATATCAATACACTTTGTCGCTTTATGGGAAATATAAGATTCAGTCTGCCTTTACCTTCATCACAACTTTTTTCACACGGGTTGGTGTTCCCGAAATGATGCCAGGCATATGCAGGTCGGTAGGATAGAGGATCGCAAACATGAAAGGCTGCAGTTTCGAGAAAAAAGCCGGCCGTTCTGCAAATATCATCTCATCTGTTTCCGCGTTATAAGGAACAGAAGGCAACTGATCCTGTAACAACAGGTGCCCGATCAGTTCTTCACCCGCCAGCAGGTACTGGATATCAATATAGGTTTTATGTGATTCCAGCTGTTCGGATGCTGCATCTTTTGTGTCGTATTCATCCACAATGGCAATAATATTTTCACCGTCTACTTCATGTTTGCCAGTCGGGATAGCAGCAAAATCTGTTTCCTGCAGAAATACCAGTGCCTGCCGGATGCGGCTTCCCAGTGTGTAATACCGCGAAGCATATGCAATATCATCGATGATCATCCTGTTAATTTACGGTAAGGTATTCAATTTGCCGCGATACGGGTTGGTTTTATTCCACTTCCACCCAGGTATGATCAGCCAGCAGTTTAACGGAGGCGATAAACTGCCTGAAAGGTCCGCCGGCGCCCCATTCGGAAGGCGCTACCATGGAGAGGGTATGTGTTCCGTCTTTTTTTTCATAGAGATGATATACCTGGCCGATAACAGGTTTGAAGCTCAGTTTTGCATCATAGATCATCAGGCTCAGTTCTTTTCGTTTCCTGATCTCCTGTGCCTGCCTTGCCAGCAATTCGATCTGCTGCCGGATCTGCAACAGCTGCATTTCTGTCTGTTCTTCCATCGCGGTGAGGGCACTGTGCCTGATCATTCCTTCTTTCGTAGCGCGTATGGCTACACCGCCAACGGAAGCTGCATAAGGTAATACACTTAATTGTTTATGGTAGATCTCGGTATTGGTGAACGATCCTTCTTTACTGTCTTTTCCTTTCTGTATTACCTGCATGTAACCGTTGGGAAGGATATTGTGTTCGATCTCCAGTACAGGGTTTCCTGCTTTAAGCAAACGTACCAGTAAATAATGACTGCCGGTAACTGTTGCGCTGATCTGGTCGGCATCCTCGCCGTTGAGCGGATGTTCGAGCCCGTCGGGCACCACTTCGTATTCGGCGTGGAATGCTTCATCTTCTATTGTAACCCAGCTCATGATGATACGAAGTTTTATATCATCCGGACTTTCAATCCGGTAATTGCCGCTCTTCGGCGCCACCCCATGTTCAAACCGGCATTTCTCAGGGAATAACTGCCAGCTGGCTAAAAAATTATATGCTTTTGTCATACACTTTACCTCGTATACAAACCTACGATAATAATTATCTTGCTCAGCCTGTACATATGTCAATAAATGCTGTCTGCCATCTTCCGAAGCCGGCAAGGATAGCCTGACTCTTCAATGGCAGATGCGTGAACAATACGATCATAACCCTTACAGCAGGTTAGGATCACGCTGGTTCAGCAATGGGTTGGAAGCGAACAAAGAACAGGTGCGTAAAATAACGGATCATATTACAGGTACACCCGGAAAGGTTTATGCTGACAGGCTTCCTTTATACAGGTCGTTATTACCGGCTGCCATTCATCGTGCCGGTAACTATTGTACAAATCGGATGGAAAGAAATAATTTGAATATCAGGACTCATTTAAAATGCCTTGCCAGGAACCATCTGTTTTAGTAAACGTATTGAATTACCGAATGCCTGCCTCTGGATTTATCTTAGGTCCGGCCATCGTATTTAATAGAAGTGAACTCTAATTTTTATCCTTACAGACAACTGGAACGGCAGTTATTTTCGTCCCAGCCATATCTTCAATAACAAAAACGGTAAAACCACCAACGCTGAGCCCCATAGCTCCTTGCCTGAAAAGTATGCCGGGTATTGTTTTACAACCGCCATCTGTATGACGCCGGCAATAACAATAGAAATGTGCAGGATCAAATGACTGCGGTTAAAAGCTTTTATATCCGCATGGTTCAGCCCGTTATACCTCAGGTACAGGTAATATTGTACTCCAAAAAGCACCATGTTGATGTTGAAATAGGTGTTACGCAGTAATAAGATTCGCAGATTTATTTTCAGCAGATCAAGATTGTCCCAGTTGAGTATAATGCCAAACAGTACCACAATAAAGATCACATAAAGGAAGAGCAGGAAAAAGCTGCCCTTCATCTGGTGGTAAACGGCTGCAGTATTACCTTCTTTTCTGTTAAGCACAATGGAATTAACAACCGTTCGCACCAATTCCTGGGCCCAGAACAGGTATATAATATAGAAAACCGTTACCTGGCCCTGCACCACACCCCAAATGGTGATGAGCAGAAAAGTAATGGTTTCGATTTTACGAAAAAGATTTGCGTTCAATGCTGTTTTTTTCAATGCGATAAATGATCGTTCACGCAATTCCTTCCCGCCCGACTAACTTACGGAACTTCCTGTAAGGAAAAGGAACATTTTTGCATAGCAGGAGCATGAAAACGTTAACCAATCTGCCCAGGATTTATTTCCGGTTTACATATCCGCATAAAAAAGCTGCAGTAAACAATGCTCACTGCAGCCGATATCTTCAAAATCACTGAACGCTACTGTACAGTAACCCAGACTTTAACATCTCCCCATGACAACGCTACTTCACCAGCTTTGCTGATGGTATAAGTAAGCCTTTCAACCGGTGCTGCTGTTTTACCTGCTTTTGCCGGTACACGCAATGCATCCTGATCCTGTGCATATGAGAATGCTCCCCACTGCTTGGCTACTTTGTTGAAGATGAATGTCCACTGCCCATTCTGTACCAGCGTAAAGAAACCATATTTTCCTGCCGGCAGGGTCTGCCCGTTTATTTTTACATCTTTACTCACTTCAAATACAGTGGCGTCATTAGCGCCGGCACGCCATACTTTACCATCCATCGGTTCTACATCTTTTCCCATTACACGACCTTTCAATGCAGGCTGACTGTAATCGATGGTAATCACTGTTCCGTTCGGCAGGGTTTCAGAAACTTTGGCAGCAGGACTCGGCTTGGGTTTGGCTTCCGGTGTCTGCGCCTGTACAGTACCAAAGAAAAATGCCGCAAGGGCTGATAATGCAAATAGTTTTTTCATAGTTGCTTTTTGAGGTGAGGGCTGAAATTACAACCAATTGATTAAAATCCGCAATCTGTTGGATGTGCGGTATCAGTTCACTACGGCAAACTCCGGCCTTTTGATAAACTGGCTGTTGTATTTGAACCGCAGATCTGTTGAGAACGCAATATACCAGGTGGTAGTACGGCTTCCATTGGTTCTGGGAATATAACTCGCCCGTAATTCCATTGTACCGAATACCAGGTTTTCATTCCGCGTTCTCGCACCTGCGCCAATTGCCGTATAAATATCTCCTTTATGAAGATCTGCGCCGATGGTCTTGAGATAAGAAACATTCGCAAAAGTGAATGGCGCAAAGCTGAAACCCAGCAGTTTCCAGGTATTGTAGAACACGGATTCACCGTTGAATGTGATCCGTGTGGAAGCCCTGATGTTTTCATTACTCAGCAACGGGATCCCGTAAATGCTGGATAACAGCAGCGGCTCATTATAGATCGTTCTTGCCTGCTGGGTGATGCTGCCGCTGATAAAATGCCGGAGGAACCATTTGCTGTTCCCTAATTTCCTGAGCCGCGTAAAATAATCTATGCTTGTGAGGAAGCTGATGTCTTCCAGGAGATTCTTATTAAAATAGGTTCCCGCACGGATCGTATAGTTCAGGTAGTTTTTCCGGTTGGAGAAATAGTTACGCTGGTATTCAAACCCGATATAAGGCCGGGTTGCCTGACCTCTTCTGCTCAGCCCGCCGGTAAAGGACAGGTTGAAGCCTTCCGGTACGTCCTCATTCCGTCCAAAGCCATACAGGAAATTGGTATGGTAATAATCCTGCTCGAAAATAGTGAATGAGCCGAGTACACTTACCAGGTCCGAATAGTATACGTTATACAGGTTCTTGTAAAGATCCGGCACATCGGTAAACCGGCGGTGAATACCCCTTAACGCTACGAATTTCTTAAGCCTGGAGTTGAAATTTTCCTGCAGTCGTTGTTTGGCGCCCAGGTTATAACCTATCCAGCCATCGAATAGCCGGTAATTGTAACGGAAATCACTATTGTAGACCGAATCAGGTTTATAGGCATTTTGTGTAAAGCGCACTGCGTATTCGAGTCCTCCCGTCCACACATGGTATGGACTCGGTAATGGCAGTTCGGCACGCAGGTATAAGGCTTTTTCCTCTCTCCGGCCACTGTTGAAAGCCGGTGCTTCGGTCTGGTAACCGACCGCAACGTTGATGAAAGTACCCGCTATATTCCGCTTAAGTGCCTGGAAACCAAATCCGTAAGTAGGGCTTCGGTCCATATCGAAATAGCTGATGAACTGGATCCGGTTCCCGGTTCCTACCAGGTTATCATCATTTACCTCAATGCTCCCGCTCGTAGGCGATCCGAGATCGGCACTGCCGCCAACCGGAAAAACGTCTTTACAGATGATGAGCACATCCACCGAATCGGTATTGCCCGGCAATTCCTTGATCTCGATACGGGCATCCTGCAGGTAACTTAATTCACGCAGCAGCTTTTCATTATCGGCCATGAGGTAGGGGTAAACCGTATCGCCCGGCGCAAAAAAGAGGTTATTCAAAATCACCCGTCGCCGGGTACTGGTGTGAAGGGCATCACCCGCACGGCTGAAAATATTCCGGGTCACTTTATTGGTGTCGTTCACAAACTTCTCAAAGCCCAGCTTCTCGATCTGGATCTCACGGATCACTTTACCGCTGAACTTCCGGAATACAGAATCATTCTTTACAGCACCAGTGGCCAGTATAGCAGGGGCCGGGTTATTGACCGAAAGGCTTTTCCCTATTTTCCCGAGCAATCCCTTCTTTCCCGCCAGGAAAAAAGCTGTGTCCGCCTGTTGTTCCTGTGCCCGGGCCTCAGAAACCAGGCAAGAAGCAGCAACCAGCAAAACATATAAAAAACGCGTTGGCATATCGGGTTGGCGGAATGATGCGAAAATGCTGTCAAGTTAACATAATCATACCATTCCGCCTTGAAATCACTGGCAACACATCTGTTAATTATTAAACCTGAACTGTGTATTTATTTTCCCAACACCTTCATATTCACGCAAAAAAAACCGCCTTCAACAGAAGGCGGTGGTTGAACAATTGAGGGGAAGAAATACCTTTATTTCTTCAGAACGCTGATGGCGCCGGTCTCGTCTACTTCGAATGCTACATATTCGCCACCCTTATCCATAGATACAAAATATTGAACATCTCCGTCTGCGTTCTCAAACCTGATACACTCTTTCAGGCTGTATTCTGGGTAGGTGTATTCTGAGGTAACAGCAGTGATCGCTTTTTTAGGCAGTTTGTCAAAACCGATGTTGGTGCTGGTTCCGATGAGCTGCCCCTGTGGTGTATAGAACACGCTTACCTGCTGGCCGTCTGTGTTAAAAGTTACTTTATCGTAGTTGATGTCTGAAGTCCAGTTCACATTAACTGCTTTGGTGAACTTGTTTTTGAAATGCAGTGCAGACTTGTTGTTGACATCAGCAATGTTTGCAAAAGCGGTGGTTGTGGCGGCTGCGATAATCAGGGCAGCGATAAATAATTTTTTCATGTGTTTTGTATTTAAATGTTTTAGAGAAATGGTTGTTGTCAATTCGTTTCGTTGTATTGACATGTCAAAAGTATAATCGCGCATTTCGATGACGAAATGGATTGTGATTAGTGACAGACTTTTAAAAACGGTTATGATGAATGGTGTTAACGGGAATGTTAACGTGGGTTAATACTGCCATGCAATCCAATACTGGTAAGCTTTTGCGCCGATTTCTTAATGAAATATTAAAGGCCGTTTTACAGGGATGAAATCAGTGTATCAATTGTCCGCTTTAGGACGAACGGTTGCCCGTCGGTGAGTTAAATGCCGTTTTCCGGGCCTCTGCTGGCATGAGTTTGGTATATCCGCCAGTGTAAACCCTACTAGCTTAATCTTAAAAACAACGCATTATGCAGCTTTTATCATCAAAAAAGATCGTTCTGCTGACCGGACTCGGGGTTTCCCTGCTATCCGCCGGCAGAGCACAGGACACTGCCCTGAATAAACCGGCCCAGCTGTTTTCTGGTACCGGCAGCTACAGAACCTGGTCAATTGGCGTACACGGAGGCATGCTCTTCCCGTCTATAGCTATTGGCGGCAGAAACGATTTTTCCAAAGGACAGGGAACAATCGGTTATGGTGCTTATATCAAAAACCAGATCTCGCACCGTTTCGGAATTCAGGCAGACTTCTTAAGAGGTACCCTGGAAGGCAATAACGACAATGGCGCGCCTCCCGGAACACCTTACAAATCGTTCAAAACAGACATTAACTGGTCGGCAGCCCTGAGCGGGGTGATCACACTGGGTAATATCAACTGGACCCAGCTTCATACTGCTGTACAGCCTTATGTAAGTGTGGGTGGTGGTGTATTGAATTATAACCCTGTAGTTACCAATAACGCCGGTACCGCTATCGATTTTAAACCAGACGGCAGCATCAACAAATTCTTCATTCCCGTAGGTATCGGCCTGAAATTCAACCTTTCGCAGAGCGTAAACCTCGATATGGGCTACCGTATGAATTTTGTGGATGGGGATGACCTGGATGGCTTTTACAACCCGCCATACCTGAGCGATAAATTCTCTTATGGGCATCTCGGCCTCGAATTTGCGCTGGGCGGACGTAACAAACCCCAGCTGGCTACCCATAACCCGGCAGCTCAGCTGAAACAGGATCTGGTAGACCAGAACAATGCACTGCGGGCTTCGCTGAACAATACAGAAGCCAGAGTGAGCCAGCTCCAGCAGGACCTTGCCGCAGCAAGTGGCTGGAAAGCTGAACTGGATAAAATGAAGCTCGACAGCGATAAAGATGGTGTGGCCGATTTCTTCGATAAATGCCCGAACACACCAGCCGGTGAAAAAGTAGACGGCTCCGGTTGCCCGCTGCCTGTTGCCAAAGACACTACTATTATTAAGAAGGAGCAGTATGTGATCACCGAAGAAGACAGGAGAATTGTAAGTGATGCGATCAAAAATCTCGAATTCGACTTTGGTAAATCAACTATCCGCTCTAAATCCTATCCAACACTGAACAGGGTAGCAGAGATCCTGGTGAAGAAAGGTTTCAGCCTGAAACTGGCCGGACATACCGATAATGTAGGTTCAGATGCGGCTAATATGAAACTGTCCAAAGACAGGGCTGAATCGGTAAAATCTTACCTGGTATCTCAGGGAGCCAATCCTTCACGCATTGAAGCGGTAGGTTATGGCGAAAGTCAGCCGATCGAAAGCAATAAAACGGCAGCCGGAAGGCAGAAAAACAGGAGGGTAGAGTTTACATTATATTAGGTTGTAATTGAATAGTGAGAATGCTAATTAAAAATGGTGGTCACCCGGCCACCATTTTTTTTTGATAACGAACAAGACCTGCCCTTTTAAAGGGGCAGGCTTGTTGCTATTGAAAACCAACCAACTACAGAAATGAAAATGTGCTTTATACAAGACGTAAACTTGAAATATAGAATGGATGGCATAGAGACATAACTGCGCCGGAAACGGCGGAACGCGCTCAGGGATACTTACGGTAATAAATCAAAATTCAGTACAATCAATGCCGGAATGCTGCTATGCAGAGACAGGCAGACGTCCCCGATCTGCGGGAAATTTAAATACAGTAAGTGAATCCTGTAAATCAGGCTTTGGGAGGGGGAGGATTGATCTCCTTGTCGTATTTGCTGAGACTGAAAGAATAAGGACTTGGATTGTGCTTACGCGATAGTTCAACTAATCCTTTCATGGTTGCATCTGCATATCTCTCCGCATAAAGAACGGTTGCGGGCTGATGGCAGTGCGTATGGTGTGCAGGGTTATTTCTCGGGATTTTGCTGTCGGGTCTTGCTTGTTTCTGTCTTTTGGCTACAATCTGGTGTGTGGAAGATAACCTCGCGGTTTTTTCGTAAACAGTATGTTCGGATGCAAGTACCCGGGCGGAAATGAAGCGGCTGAAACTGTTAAGCCCCATACCCAGCACCATAAGGGCCAGGACGGTCAGCAGGCATTGGTTCAGTATGTAATAAACACGCTTCATGTTCATTATAAAAAGTAAAAGTAGTAAATAAATTAACCTGAGCAAGAATTACATCATAAAATGGCCCGTTCATTCCTGAAAGGGCCATTTTATTGAGATCAACTGTAAATTCCGGCTTTACCGGCCAGCTTTCTGTTCTTACGCCTGTGGATCAGCTTATGAACCAGTGCATAGATCACCGGCAATATCAGCAGGGTGAGTATGGTGGAAGTGATCAGACCTCCGATCACCACGATAGCCAGTGGTTTCTGCGTTTCAGATCCGATGCCGGTGCTGATGGCTGCAGGTATAAGTCCGATAGCGGCCATGAGTGCCGTCATTACCACAGGCCGCACCCTTGAGATCACGCCCACACGGACGGCGTCGTCGAGTGGCATTTTCTCTTCCAGGTTTTTCCTGAACACCGAGATCAGTATCACACCATTCTGGATACAGACCCCGAACAGCGCAATGAAACCGATGCCCGCACTGATACTGAAATTGAATCCGGTAACATGCAGCGCAAGAATACCTCCGATCAGGGCAAACGGTACATTCATGATTGTCAGCAATGCATCTTTCACATTGCCGAACGTGATGAACAACAGCAGGAAGATCACGAGCAGGCAGCCGGGTACTACCCGGGTCAGCGTATTCGTAGCCCTGATCTGGTTCTCGAATTCGCCGTTCCAGGTAGTTTTGTAGCCTTCGGGAATTTTTACATTGGCTGCCACTTTAGCCTGTGCTTCGCGGATAGTACTACCGAGATCACGGCCGCGTATGGAGAATTTCACGGCGATATAACGCATGTTGTTATCGCGGTAAATGAAGGCAGGGCCGGTAAGTGTTTTAATGTCCGCGATATTCTTCAGTGGAACCTTACCGCCGTCATTTGCAGGAACCATCAGTCTTTCGATCTTGTCCTGATCGTCGCGGAAACCTTCCTGGTAACGTATGCGGATATCGAATTTGCGTTCACCTTCGTATAACTGCGTAGCTGCTTTACCACCAATGGCCATTTCAATCACGCTCTGTGCATCTGCGGTGCTTACGCCATAAAATGCCATTTTACGCTGATCGAGTTCGATGCGGAATTCAGGCTGCCCGAGGTTTTTCAATATCCCAAGATCTTCCACGCCCTGAACGGTTTTCAATTGTGCCATTACATCTTTTGCCGCCTTATCCAGCGTGTTGAAATCCGAACCGAATATTTTTACGGCAAGGGCCGCAGGCACACCTGCAACAGCTTCCGCTACGTTATCGCGGATGGGTTGAGAATAGTTGAATACGATACCCGGGAATTTACTCAGCTGTTTATCCATATCGGCGATCAGGTCATCAACCGTGCCTTTTCTTTCCCATTGTTTCGCAGGTTTCAGGTCTACCTGGATCTGCACATTGAAGAATCCTTTCGGATCGGTTCCGTCGTTGGTACGGCCTACCTGTGTGAGTGTTTGTTTTACTTCCGGAAAGCGCTGTAGTACATCAACCATTTTTGCTGAGATCGTATTGGCTTCATCCAGGGAAACACTCATGGGAAGTTCGGCAGTTACCCATAAAGCGCCTTCGTTCAGCTGCGGCAGGAACTCTGTTCCCAGTAATTTGGCAGAGAACAGGCTGAGCCCCATGGCTGCAATTGCCACCAGCACGCTTTTCTTTTTATTGCGATATACAACTGCCAGTAATTTGCCAATGCCTTTTTCAAAAAAGGATACTACTATATTATGCTTCTCCCGGACATTCTTTCTTAAAAGGATGCTGGACAATGCCGGCACCAGTGTTAAGGTGAAGAGGAGCGCCCCTAACAACGCAAAACCGAGTGTATAAGCCAGCGGCGAGAACATCTTGCCTTCCACTTTCTGGAACGCGAAGATCGGGATCAGGCAGGTAATGATGATCAGTTTGGAAAAGAAGATCGCTTTGCCCATTTCAGCACCTTTGGTCTTGAACAGCCCCAGCTTCGCCAGTTTGTTGAAACGTTCCATTCCCACTTCCCGTGCCTTATGATCGAGTGCCACAAAGAGCCCTTCCACCATTACCACGGCACCATCTATAATGATTCCAAAATCGACCGGGCCCATACTGAGCAGGTTGGCTGTCATTCCTTTCATACGCATACAGATGAATGCAAATAGGAGCGACAGGGGAATCACAATGCTTACAGTAACGGTTGTACGCCAGTCGGCCATAAAGATCAGTACAATAGCCGTTACCAGTATAATACCTTCCACCAGGTTATGGATCACTGTCTCCGTACAAAAATCGATCAGGTTGGTACGATCGTAAAAGGTAGAGATCGTTACACCTTTGGGTAATACACCTGAGTTAAGTTCGTTTACCTTTTCCCGGATCCGGTTCAGCACTTCGGCTGGGTTTTCACCTTTGCGCATGACGATAATACCTTCGATCTGGTTCTGCTGCCTGTTCAGCGCTACCTGTCCGAGTTTAGGCTTGCTGCTTTCGATCACCGTTCCGATATTTCTTACGAGGATGGGAACATTATCGATACGGGTGATGATCACGTTATTGATATCATCGATATTATCCAGTAAACCGATACCGCGCACCACATAACTCTGCCCGTTCTTGTTGATCACATCGCCACCCACATTGATATTACTTTTTGCTACGGCATTGTATACATCGATAGAGGAAAGGTTGTATTTTGTAAGCAGGTTCGGATCCACACTGATCTCGAAAGTTTTCTCTTCACCTCCAAAACTGTTCACATCTGCAACGCCGGGTACCGATTTGAACTGCCTGTCGAGCACCCAGTTCTGTAAAGTGGTCAGATCCCGTATGGTTGTTGTTTTACTTTGCAACGTATAACGGAAGATCTCACCCGTAGGGCCATAAGGCGGCTGCACATCCGGCTTGATCCCTTCCGGCAGATCGGCACCGTTGAGCCGGCTCATGACCTGCTGCCGCGCAAATGCATCATCCACATCATCGTCGAAAATAATCCGGATATAGGAAAGCCCGAATGAAGAAGTGGTTCTGAGGTTCGATTTTTTCTGCACCGAGTTCAATACGGTCTCCAGCGGAATGGTGATGAATTTCTCAACTTCTTCAGCGCTCCGGCCCGGCCACTGGGTAATGATGATGATCTGTGTATTGGTAACGTCGGGAAATGTTTCAATCGGCGTTTCCTTGTAACTCCATACGCCAAGTGCAGCAATCACCGCGGTCAGGAAGAACACGAGGTAACGGTGGCGTAGTGAAAAATGTATGATATTTTTAATGAATTTGTTCATGGTACATGCTTTTGTTTACCGGAAACATTATTGCTCTGTCAATGCCCTGTACAACAGGATCTGGTTCTGGCTGATCACCACATCACCGGCCTGCAGACCCGATTTCAGGTAAGTGATATTGCCGACGGTTTTGCGGATCTCCACTTCGCGTATTTCCAGGTTGCAGTTACCGTGATACACCACCACGAATTTTTTACTGTTATCGAAAATGACTGCTTCGGACGGAATGCTCACCGTTTTTTCTGCAAGCTGGTTCGCAATCACAACGGTGGTGAACATTTCAGGTTTGAGCATGAAGCCTTCATTGGGCAAGGTCATACGGATATGCATTACCTTATTCAAAGGATCCAGTACTTCACTGATCTTATCGATTTTCGCATTGAATGTTTTACCCGGGTAAGCTAGTGTGGTGATCAATGCATTGTCGCCCAGTTTCACTTTGGAGATATCGGCTTCAAATACATTAGCGAGCACCCATACATGACTGAGGTCTGAAATTGTAAACAGGCTGTTGCTGTTATCGGTACGGATATAACTTCCGGCCGTTGTATTTTTTTCCACGATAAAACCACTGGCGGGTGCGGTAATGATATAATTCCCGTTGGCATTGGTATGGCCGCCACCATTGATCTGGATCTGGTCGTTTACTTTTTTACTGGCGATCATTGCCTTCTCATAGTTTTCCTTCGCCAGTGTATATTCCCTTTCGCTGCTGATCCCTTTTTCGTACAGACTTTTTGCATTATTGAGTTCTCTTTTCGCAATTGCCACATCTGCGGAACTGCTGCGCAGATCACTGTAGTTACCTGCAACATCTGCACTGCGGATCACGGCAAGCGTCTGGCCTTTGGTTACCCGATCGCCCAGTGAAACTTTAACTTCAAGTACCTGTCCGCCGCTGAAAGGGAAGACCTTCACTACTTTATTTTCATCGAAGCTTACTTCACCGGAGAGCGAAAGCTGGCTGCTGATATTGGAGATAGCAGCAGTATCCAGTTTAATCAGATGGCTCATCGAGTCACTGATGCATACTTTTGTTGGTGCTGCGGGCGGTGCTTCTGTTTTCTCTTTGCAGGAAGTGAACAGAATACCTGAAGAGAAAACGATACTTATAATAATGTTGATTTTTTTCATGTTCTGATATTTTATGGTACAGGGTTTAGCGGATCACATCTTTACCAACCTGGTAATTCAGTTCTTCTTTGGCAAGCCGGAGATTCAGCTGTTGTTGTAACAATTTCAGCCGGGCTTCGCGGTAGGCATCGGAAAAATCGATGAACTCGAGCAGGTTGATCTGCCGGTTACGATAGCTCTCCGTTACATTGCCGAACATGCGATTGTATTCACTGTAGAAGTCTGTCTGTTCTGTACCGGCCGCTTTTTGCGTGATATAAAGCTTGTTTAAGGCATTGGTGATATTACTGTTCATCTGCTGTGTTACCTGCAGCAGGTTGGTTTCTTCCTGTTTTACATTAAAGTTTGCCGCTTTGATATTACCCTGGTTCTTATTGAAAATATTCAGTGGCAGTGAAACGCTGAGACCCACATAATGCGGCGCGTAATTGCTGTTGTGATCATATTCAGGGCCAAGCGTTATATCCGGTGAACGTAATGCTTTCTGATAACGCAGGTTCTGCTGCTGGTACAATATCTGCGACTGCTGCAATGCATAAGCCGGGTTATTCTGTTTAGCTGTAGCGATCAGGTCATCCAGTACCATTAACGGTACCTGGCTGCCGGCATCTGTGGCAGCGGCAACAATGAACTGATTGCCCTCCAGTTGAAGGAGAATACGCAGGTCGGTCTGTACATTGGCCAGCTGCGCATCATTATCTGCGAGGTCCTGTTGTACGGATAATTGCAGGGCCTGGATCCGCAGCAGGTCTTTGCGTGCGGTATTACCCGCTTTTTCCTGGGCCTGCATGGCAGTGAACAGCTGGCGGATATGCGTGAGTTGTTCCTGGTAGAGCCTGTGAATATTCCAGAGCTGCTCCATGGTATAATAACTGCTGCGCAGCTGGTATTTGAGGTTCCGCATCAGGTCGTTGAACTGGAGTTCATTGATCCTGGCATTGGTGGTAGCCATATCGATCAGCTTGCCGCGTTTGCCTGCGGTTTTGATCAGCTGCTGGATCTGTATAAAATACTGTCCCTGCAGATCACCATTGGCATCTTTACCATGAGCGAAGAATTTACCATTGGCATAGATATTCTGATCGGTCTGGAGCACCGGGTTATCCCAGTATTTCGCTTGTTCTATCAGGGCCTTGGAAGCATCGATACTGTAACGGGAAGCTACGAGATCGAGATTTTTTTCCATAAAGATCCTTTCGGCATCGGGTAAACTAAGCCTTAAAGTATCGGTACGGTCATTTTGTGCACACAAAGGGGCACAGAGGAGCAGGAGCATAAAAATGCCCACACTTCCCCTAAGGATGGCATGCCATCCCCATACACGGGTCGGTAACATGGTTTCTGTTTTAGAGTATTGCAATAAAATAATCACTGGCTATACGCATACGCTATAGCTCTGTGGAGCAGACGGTGTTCAGGTCTGTGTGTAGGCCTGTTCAGGCTTTGGGAGGAGGGGGTGTGATCTCTCTTGCAAAACGAACCGTTTTATTGTCGTCCACAGGTGTACTGTAACGCGCAGAAACGGTGTATTGGACAGAGTTGTCAACAAGTGTCGATTGATTGAATAATTTGATCGTAATATGCTTCTGCACCTGCGATTGCTTTTCTTCATGCTGCAGGTTTTCAGGGAAAGCGTTTTTCTTTCCCAATACGACTTCGGCAAAATATTCAACCAATGTGTTCAGGTCATTGTATTCGACAACAGTAGCAGAGGAAGTGCCCATAGGCTGGAAATTGATGGCATCTGTAGACAGGTTCAATATCTGCAGGGCCATCAGAAATAAAAAAATACGTTGGGTGGTATGTATTATTTTTTTTCTCACCAGGGTTTAGACTACATACAAAGTACAGCTATGATTTTTAAAAAGATTGTTAATGATTTAGAAATCAGACAATGATAATATGTTAATGATCATAATCTGCCCTTTTAAATACCAATAATACCGTTGATCAGTAATGCTGTTTTTGGGAAACGCAGACTATGCATTTTTAGTAAAAAAATGAAGCTCAGTATAATAGTAATCGCATGTTTTCTTACCTCTTCCGCGTTATCTGCCCAGGAAGCCGCCAAACCTGTTATGTTTGCGCCGGGTATTATTTCTGCAGGATCGCATGAACTCAATGCTTCTTTTACAAAGAATGAAAAAACAGTTTTTTACAGCAGAACTACTACGGGGTGGGGACTGATCGCTATTTACACTTCAAACAAGCAGGGAAATTCCTGGAGCCAGCCGCAACCTGCACCGTTTACCGGTCAGTATCGGGATACCGATCCGTTTGTGGCGCCGGATGGTAAACGCTTATATTTTATGTCTGACAGACCGTTAGCAGGTGAGAAAAGGACCGAATTCGATTATAAATTATTCTATGTGCAGCTGGAAAATGGTAAAATAACCGGAGAACCGCAGCCATTTGTTTTGCCGGTATCAGCAGGAATGAAACCACAGTATCCGTCTGTAGCGGCCAATGGCAATGCTTATTATTTTTCAAGAGAAGGACGGGATGCAGATATTTATGTATCGAAGCTGTTGAACGGACAATACCAGTTGCCGGAGAAGTTATCGTTCAACACGCCGGCAGCCAATGATTTCGACCCGATCATTTCAGCGGATGAAAAATTTATCGTGTTCGTGAGTTCAACCAGAACCGGAGGACTTGGCGGTAATGATCTGTGGATCAGTTATAACGAAAATGGCACCTGGACGGAACCCCGTAATCTCGGTCCTGCGGTGAACACGCCGGGACCGGAGGGCGCACCGGGATTATCGGCAGATAACAAAACCTTGTATTTTTCAGCTTCGAGAGAAACGCCGGCAACAGACAAACCCTATACGCCGGCCCAATTGGAATCTTTATTCAATTCCTACCGGAACGGCCTGCCGAATATTTATATGGTAAGCCTGAAAGAATGGCTGCCCAAATCATAACAGCAGGAGCTACTGTTCCATAGGTTCACAGGAAACAACTCCATTTATCAAATACTCCGGCTGTATAAGAGCGCCGGTTCCTACCTTTGCTCTTCATGAAGCACCTGGCAGCCTTACATCATTATTTCTGGAAATACCGCGTTCGCTTTTTTATCGGCACTTTGTTCGTTGTATTATCGAACTATTTTGCAGTTCTGGCGCCACAGGTAACGGGTTTTGTGGTGAATATGGTGCAGCAGCGCTTACCCGGCGCAGCACCGGTTACTTCCAAGCCTGCCCATGATATCCTGGTAAGATGGTTTATCGATGCGGTACATGCCGCACAGTTCAGTTTTGGCTGGATGGTGGCCGTTTGCAGTCTTACTATTTTATTGCTGGCAGTGATCCGCGGCATCCTGATGTTCTTTATGCGGCAGACCATTATCGTAATGAGCCGACATATCGAGTACGACCAGAAGAACGAGATCTATAACCATTACCAGAAGCTGGACACCGGTTTCTACAAAACGCACAGCACCGGCGACCTGATGAACCGCATGACGGAAGACGTGAGCCGCGTAAGGATGTACACCGGCCCGGCCATCATGTACCTGATCAACCTGGTAACACTGATCGGTTTTTGTGTGGTGAACATGCTGCGTAAGGATGTGACGCTTACTTTGTATGTACTGGCGCCGTTGCCGCTGCTGGCCATTACTATATATTATGTCAACAGCATCATCAATAAAAAAAGTGAGAAGATCCAGGCACTCCTGTCGGATCTGACCACCAATGCCCAGGAATCCTATTCAGGTATCCGGGTCATCAAATCCTTTGTGCAGGAGAAAGCGATGCTCGGCTTTTTCAGGCAGAACAGCGAATCTTACAAACATAATGCGGTAGGTCTTGCCAAAGTAGAAGCGATCTATTTCCCGAGCATGACCCTGATGATCGGTATCAGCACACTGGTAACTATCCTGATCGGCGGCTTACAGGCATTGCAGGACACGAGTAAAGTAGGTCTGATCGTTGAATTCGTGATCTATATCAATATGCTCACGTTTCCTGTAAGTGCTATCGGCTGGACGGCCAGCATGATCCAGCGCGCCGCAGCATCCCAGAAAAGGCTGAACGAATTCCTGAAGACCAAGCCGGCCATTGAAGATGAAGGCCATGCTGCGCCGGTGAAAGTAAGCGGTGATATCGTATTCGACAAGGTTACATTTACCTATCCGCATACGGGCATTACTGCGTTGCAGGATATTCAGCTGCAAATAAAAAAAGGCGAGAAAATACTGATATTGGGACGTACGGGCAGCGGTAAATCTACCCTGGCGCAACTATTGCTCCGGTTCTATGATCCATCGCTGGGAAATATCAGTATAGGAGGGAAGAGCCTGCATGATATTGCGCTGAAATCTTTGCGCGAGCAGGTCAGCTATGTGCAGCAGGATGTATTCCTGTTCAGCGATACCGTAAAAGACAATATCAGTTTCGGGCTGGAAAAACAGGCTACGCAGGAAATGGTGGAACAGGCCGCCGGATTTTCCAGTGTACATAAAGAGATCCTGGGCTTCGACAAAGGTTACGAAACCATGATCGGCGAGCGCGGCGTAACACTGAGCGGAGGTCAGAAACAACGGATCTCCATTGCCCGTGCACTGATCAAAAATCCGGAGATCGTGGTCTTCGACGACTGCCTCAGCGCCGTAGATGCCAAGACCGAACATGAAATTGTAAGCAACCTGTACCGTTACCTCCACGATAAAACAGCCATCATCATCACCCACAGGATCTTCTCCTCATTCCGCTTCGACAGGATCCTCGTTCTCGACGGCGGTCGCCTGACCGAACAAGGCACCCACGACGAACTGATGGCCCAAAACGGCTATTATGCCGAGCTCTACCGACTCCAGCTCACCGAAAACCACCGCCAGGACATAGCCTGAAACGCCCTAAAGCGCTGACCAGGTAACTATTTTCAAACATTTTGGGCAAAATTTTGGTAATTCAATAACAATCATATATTTGTATTAGTCATAAAAAGGAATTAACCAACCAAAACCTAAAAACTGTGTCGTACGAGAACAACGAAAAAAAACTAGAAAGTGTTTACAGCACGCGGATCAGGGCAGGCAAAAGAAGAACCTATTTTTTTGATGTGAGGGCAACCAGAGGTAATGATTACTATCTTACTATTACTGAAAGCCGTAAACGTTTCGACAACAATGGGTACGACAGGCATAAGATCTTTTTGTACAAAGAGGACTTCAACAAATTCATCAAAGCGCTGAACGAAGCGGTTGATTATGTGAAGACCGAGTTGATGCCCGATTTTGACTTTGACGCGTTCAACCACGAGTACAACGATGCGGAAGAAGGAGCAGAGCCACAGGATGTAGCTGCAGTAGTTGCAGAAGAGCCGGTAGAAGAGGAGTCGCCGGCAGTTGTGGCCGCACCAGCACAGACAGTAGCAGAGACCGTTGCGGCAAGCAATGCATCTGAGGAAGTAGATAAATGGTAAGCAATTACCAACACACCAATACTAACTGATACCACCAACCAAAGCTTACTGATGAACCGCCTTCGTGGCGGTTTTTCTTTGCCCGAATGTGAGCGGGATTATTGTTTTTCCAACACCCGGATATCCGCGATCAGCTGTTCCACTTTTTTAGGGTCAGTAGCATCATAGAACCCGCGGATCCTGTTTTGTTGATCAACCAGCGCAACATGCTGGGTATGAATGAATTGATTATCGATGCTTGTAGTATCACCTGTAGCCGCCAGCAGGTATTCAGCAGCAGCCACATCATATAAAGCGGTTTTGGAACCAGTCAGGAACTGCCAGCGCCCGTCTGTAACGCCGTATTTGCCTGCATAAGCCTTGAGTACCGCAACACTATCGTGCACCGGATCTACGGTATGCGACAGGATCACCACATCCGGCTGGTCTTTAAAAGCCTGGTAAACCGATTTCAGGTTCGTATTCATTTTAGGGCAAATGCCCGGACAGGTAGTAAAAAAATACTCCGCCACGCGGATCTTACCTGCCACGTCTTTATCTGTAAAAGTCTGGCCGTCCTGGTTGGTAAAGGAAAATGCACCCACTGTATGGTTAGCCTCACCCAAAACCGGTAATTCCTTGCTTTTGTTGAAGAATACCAGGCGTACTACGAATATGGAAGCTGTGATGCCGAGTATAAGTAATACGGGAATGATGATGCGGGGGAGGTGGGGGTATTTTTTAGCGGGTGCCATGAAGGGAAGTATGAAACGGTTATTAGCGGTTATTATATTCATTGTAAGTCTGAATAAACTCTTTATGGTACTCCTTAGATTGTTCTAACAATTCTCTATAAGTTTTAACAAAAACTTCACCCGATTTTCTATAAGTGTCCTCTTTACTTTCAAAAAAATCATCTCCAGATTTAGAACCTCCTACGACATAACACACAACCTTAGAGAAACCAACATGCTGAGCATATTTTTTCTTCAAGAAAACTCCATATTTATACGCTTGCTCAATAGCTTTTTCATCAATTTTGTAACTACTTCTTTTAATTTCTATTACATATAATATTTCTCCTAAAGCATTGCTACATAAAAAGTCAATCCTTCTATCTTGAATATTTAAAACCTCATCAGGAAAAGTTTCACTTAATAATTTGCTATAGGTTACTTCATCTCTAAATTCAAGTATTCTCGGATCAAGAAGCCAAGAGAATTTTTTAAGAAAATTATGAAGAGTAGGTACTTCTTTAGTATCATTATCTAAATATTCTTCAAATTGTTTAATTACTTCAACCCTAGAGACAGCAATATCCCTAAATTGTTTTGCCTCTATTGCCTTCCAGTCCGATATGAGTGTCAGAAACTGTGGTAATTGCTCCTCATTTGAAATTTCAGCTATTTTTTCGGCATACTCCTTAAAAGTTCTATTTTCGAATTTGTCAATTACGTTCTTTATTATTTCACTAGATTTTTCTGTTTCAATTCTTGGATTCGATAAAATCGGTTCGATAATTTTGTCACTTAGGTCTTTTTCAAATCTAGGTAGTTTTTTTTGCCATTCAGCAATATCCAAAAGTGTTGTTTTTTTAATATCTTCTTTTTTAACCTCTGACCTTTTACGTTTCCACTCATTGCCTATTTTTTTTATTACATTTTGTAAAAAAAATTGTAACTCTTTTGTTTGATCATTCTCCCAATTTAAAGAATGCCTATCAGTCGATATTACATCTTCATTAAAATCGTCTATAAAATCCACATCAAGATATCCCGTAACATATGAATGAAATTGATCGTTATCCCTTAATCCGTAAAAACTAGCAGTATTTACTATTTTCCCTCTAGATACTAAATAAATGCCTGACATTTCTGTATCTTTTATGGGTGTGACCGTTGTCAGAATAAATCCCCTAACATTATCTTTATACTTATATGACTCATCTAAGCTATTAGGAAAATCCCATCTGAATTGTTCTTCAAAAGAATTAAATTTTAGTTCATTTGTTACATCAGTTTCACCAGCATCATTTAAGAACATTTTTAATTGCAATGCATCAAAAATCATGAATTTTTTAGAAAGACTAATTGCGATATCGCCTAAATTAAATCCAGACTTTCGCCTAATGGATTTCAAATAAAGAGTTGTTCCATTAGACTCAGTTGTAGGTGTATTTTTATCTTTTAGCAACTCTGGGTTGTACATTCCAGTAGTTGCGGTTTTGATATCGTTTAAGCACATTCTAAAATGATTTAGTATGCCATTTTGAATTGACTTCACCTCAATTATATCACAAACGCCAAAAACTGACAGTTTACCCAACCCTTTTTTTCCTATAACAAATCGATCTTTTGCGGTTTTGCTATCTTTGGTTTCTCTACGACGATTTCTGCCGATTAATAAAAATTTATAATTAAGTTCATCAAAGGACATTCCCGTTCCATCGTCTTCATAAATAATCTCTTTAGCTCCGTCTTTATCATAGAAATTTATACGAACATTATCGGCATCCGCATCCCATGAATTAGATACTAACTCGGACAAAACACTTGGAAGCTTAGAATACAAAGAAATGCCCAAATGCTCAATAGTATTTGGATCGAATTTTAATGTTAAATTTTCACTCATGTCTTAATTCGCTTAGGAAATTATCGTTTAAACTCTTATTTATTAAGTATATCAAAAAGTTGTCTAGCGATTGCTTCTGCCATAAGAGGCGGCACCGCATTTCCAATTTGTTTGAATGCAGGTGTTTTTACTATTCCTTCTTTAATACCTTCGAAAAAGTAGTCATCTGGAAATGATTGTAATCTTGCTGCTTCACGTATTGTGAGAGACCTGTTTTGTTCAATATCCGGATGGATATAATAATGACCATCTTTCGAAATATGCGCAACAACAGTTTGAGAAAAGGCCTCATCAGCCGCTACAACCTTAAATCTGTCAAAAAAAGATTTACGATTCTGATGGGTTTTCAATCGTTCCGGCAAATCATTATAATTCAATCGTTCCCTTTTATTATTCCACTTATTGACTGCAATTCTATATATCTCTTTGTCTTGCTGTGTATGCGGTCGTGCTATATGTTGTGTAAGTATATTAATGCCATTGCGTATTGCAGTGTTGGTAAGATATTCGTTTGTTTTAGCACGGTATTTTGTAAATCTTGCAGCAGTTTCGCCAGCCTGCACTTTGGGCAAATCATTTAACAAGGCTTGCACGGCATATTTGCTGTTTATCTTAATTGTCAGCAGGTCAGGAACTATATAATTCAATCCCTGCTTCCAACCAATGATAATAATACGTTTCCGTTTTTGTAAAACGCCAAAATTATTTGCCTCAACGTTGAATTTCCTTATTTCATACCCCTTCTTTTCAAACAGCCTTTGCATGTTGCTCAAATATTTACCATTGCCGGCGGATAAAAGGCCAATTACATTCTCAAAAACGAATAGTTTGGGGCTGTATTTTTCCAGAAATTTTGCATAATGAACATAGAGATAATTACGATGATCTCCTTTCATTCCATTTTCAGATCTTGCTCGACCAACCAGCGAATACGCCTGGCAGGGTGGGCCACCAATAATCAAATCTACAGTTTGCCCTTTTAGTTGAGTTTCTATTGCTTTATGTATTGCGGAGTTATTTTCAGCACCGATAGGAAGATTAATTACCGAATTCAATAATTCATCCGGAATTTTTGAATAAAGCTGAGATCGTGTTATTTCACCTTTAAGATATGATATGTAAATATCAAATTGACTGTTTTTTTTTAAATAATGATAGGCAACGCGTGTTTTTAAGGTATAGCATGCCGCCTTATCCATCTCAACATGTGCAACGGGCTCGAAACCGGCTCTGATAAAACCTTCCGATAATCCTCCGGCTCCTGCAAATAAATCTATGTATTTAAAACTCATTTCTGTTTGTTATTCCTTTCAAAAGGTTTTGCAATGTTTCAGCCCTTTTATCAGCCTTTAAATCGCATTCCCATATTACAATTATTTTCCATTTTTCATGCAATAATCTTGCGATATTTTCCGCATCGTTTGCTTTATTGGCGTTTATTTTAGCCAGCCACCAATCAGTTTTTGTTTTTGGTACTACAAAATACCTGCATTGGTCATGTCCGTGCCAGAAGCAACCGTTTATAAATATAATTGTTCTGTACTTCGGTAAAACGAGATCAGGCTTGCCATGTAATTTTTTATCATGCAACTTATATCTCAGTCCATGTGAAAAAAGAAATTTTCTTACAAGCATTTCGGGTTTGGTGTTTTTACCCTTGATGCGGCTCATATTGAAACTTCTTATTTCTTTGGAGTGTACATCAGCCATATACAAAAGTACCCATCTTCAGATACATTTGATTACGGATTCCCTTACTAATATATCATTTAACTATTTGCGATCACTTAAGAAAATGGGTTCTCTCTCATCCTCCAAAGCACCACCAAAACCACCACCGAAAACACCGTCCCAACCGGCAAATACCACAACGTAAGCACAGAAATAATTACCCCAAATAGATAAGCCCAACTCTGGTTCGTCCAAAACCCATATACCCAGGCCAGCCACAGCAGGCCATAGATCAGAAACAACGGCCCGAGTTTGAACACATCAATATTCAGTTTGTAAAAGAGATTTGCCCAGGGACCGGGCTTCTCAGGGCCAATGTATTTGCCTTTAAGCATTACATAAATGCCATCGAGCAGCATATAGGCTCCATTCAGGATTCCGAGGATGAAGATGAGCAGTTTCATGGGGCAGCAGTTCAGTTTGGTAATCTTAAGCGATATGTGAAATATAGTAAATATGTCTGATAACTAAAAGAACTAGTTCCAGATACAAAAATGACAAGGGTACGGGACAACAAAATACTAATCATGCATAGGCTCAGGCAGGTTAAAATATTCGCCGCGGGTTTTGCCCAGGGTCTTCGACAGCTTATTGAAATTCTCAGTCGTCGGTTTCAGATCAATATATTTCCCCACAATACTGCGGTGTTTATAAATGATAAAAGTATTCTCAGCTTCGGGATTGATCTTGTTCAGGTGGGCTTCAGTGGCTTTATCGTTGAAAGCCGGGACAAAAGTTAATGCGGTATTTTTTATGTTAAGTTCGGTTCCTAATTTTTCCAGTTCGGATTGGCGCGTATTTTTATTGTAGTTCCTGTTGTTCCCGTACACAAAATAGACTTTCAGGTATTGTTTGCGTTTTTCGCTTTCCTGCTCCAGGAAGCTGAGCCAGCTTTTGATGGCTGGCCAGTCGGGCAGGTTGCTCACAAAATAAACAATGCCATGGTAGCGGCCGTATTTGCAGACCGGGCAGGTCTGTGTTCCCTTATCCGGCCCGAATGCGTGGAATGGTGTAAACGAAGGCTGGTCTTCGCCGATGTTCAGTCCGGATTGTACTTTGGCCGTTCCTTTTTTCGGGTAATCGGGAATGTTCAGACCGAGAACAATATCGTGTTCGGCAATCTGTAAACTGTCTTTCAGCAGCACCCGTACAATACCGCTGCCGCCGCGGTTCTGCTGCGGGTATTTTTTGAAATGCGGGATCAGGAGTTTATCGTCGTCGAAATTGATCTCGTCGGTATAATATTCGTTGGCCAGATCCGGTTCTTTGATGGCTAAATGAATATGTGCGGGCAAAATATCGTTCGGGTAAGGAGCGGGGCGAATGGTTCTGATCGTATATTTTCCATCTTTACCCGTCTTAACCCAGCCGCGGATATGGCCGTGACGTTGGGCTTTCTCAGCCATGCCTGGCCGCGGTGAATAATAGCCGTCATGATCCGTCTGCCAGTAATAGATGATCACATCAGATGCAGGTGTCTGGCCGTCGAGCTGGAAAACGGTTCCGGTTACGATCAGTTTTTGTCCTTTTTCATTCCAGCCGGGACTGGTATCTTCCGACTGGATGGTTTCCGGCATCCCTACATACATCAGTTCACAACCATCGCAACCACCGCCAATGATTGCATTTTTTCTTAGGGTTGATTCTTGGTTGGTTTGTCCGCTGCAGCTGATAAATAAGATACACAGGCAGCTTATCAGTGTTTTCATGGTCAACTTTTTTTACAAAGAGACTATTGAAACCATTGATTGTCAAATCAGATAAGGTAAGCGGAGTCTATTTTGTGGTAAGCTGATGGCGTTCTGAGAATTTCTGTTTGAAATGCTTCGCGTAATTACGGCTTAGGCGCAGCATGGTATTGTCTGCGAGCGTGAGATCGTAATCGCCATTCTGACGGGATTGGATCGTTGCGACTTTATCCAGGTTCACAATATGCGATTTATGGATGCGTACAAACTGCTGATCGTTCAATTGCGTTTCCAGGGCTTTCAGCGTTTCCGTGTACAGGTATTTCCTGTCAGGATGGTAAATATCGATATAAGGTGAATTGGCCGAGAAATACAGGATCTCATTTACATCCAGTACGGATTTCCTGTTATTGTTGTCGTTGATCAGGATCGAGCTGATAAAGTTCCTGGCGGCGTTTGACTGCTCAATTGCTTCGGTTTTCCTGTTCAAAAGCGTAAACGCGACCAGCGAGAACCCGTAAACGATCACCGTTTTAAGGAAGTAAGCGGATAAGGCGTAATTGAAAGTCTGCCAGTAATCGAATGTATGCTCATAAAATACAGCGGACAAGATCCACACCAAAGCCGGGTAAGCCAGCATATGGAATACGATCGCCGAACTGATGATCAATAATTTAAATATCGACTTTTGAGTGGTTTGGGTCAGTTTATACGTTAATAGCAGCAATGGCAGATATAACAACCAGTAAGTACTGAACAGCAGCGACTCGGAAATGTAGAATGAACTGTTTTGAAACCGGGTGAATACATAATCCAGGATCACATTCGCGGTAGTGAAGAATACTAAGCAAGTAATAAGGACATGCTTTGGCTTTTGCCAAAGTTCCAAATCTGTGAAAATTGATTTATTGAGTTGCAAATTTACTTTTAATGAAGTTTAAGAACGTACTATTTCGCGCATTAGCGTCATTTACAATAGCATCAATATCCCACATAAAAACACCTACAGGTACAGTTTTTTTAGGATTTAATGAAATGGCGACATCTTTTTCATTGTAATATAGTTTTCCTGTTGAATACAGTTCTGTGAAGTCACTTGATAAAGCCAGTTCAACTTCGCTATTGAATTCGATTATTCCATAATACCATATCCTTTGAATCTTATTATTATAATACTTCATCAAATTTCTTGCTCTATTTTCAAGTTGGTTAATCGTTTTTAAATTATTATAAAGATCAAGGCCACGTTTTTTTAATTCGACAATTACTACATCAAAAGGCTTATCCTCCCTTGGGTTATTTGAAAAAACAAAAGCGAAATCTGGTCTGTCAATATCTTTTTGAATTTCTTCTCCTTTCACTAAATGTTCAACAAGCTCAGTCATTTCTCGATCACTCAGGATTATTTCATAAGTCATATATTTATCATCCAACAACCAAGAGTTATTTTTGTATATATCCTTTACCAGATTCGTTTTTTCAAATTTTCCATCTTTTCCTTTTGTTGCGATTAATTTATGTAAGTCAGCTTCACTATCTTTCGATGTTGAATTTTTGAGCTTCTCAATTGTAAGTTGACGAAACAATATATATTCTGTTAATGCGCGCGCTGAAATTTCTAATGATTTTTCAAACTGTTCATCAGTTAAATGATGCGCATCTAAAATTTCTTTTTGAGCTTTGAAAAACTCGTCTTGTGCATTTTTTAAAATATCATTCCTTTTGATATAGCCAATATTATCAATGTCAAAATACCCGTTCAAATGCGGATATCTATTCACTAAGTTTTCTTTAATTTTCGCATTATTCGTTTTTATACGAGGAATTTTTTCTTCTATTAGTGATGTAACCTTTTTCCTGAAAATTCTTTGAACTTCTTTTAACTCAGGTTTTGTCAACGTTAAGTTTTGTCTTGACGCATCAACCTTGCCTATAAAGTAATCTGAAAATAATAAGAACACCATTTTATATCCAGTGGGAATATTTTCGTCTGCTATTAATTCTACCTTAAAAGTTCTATTATCTACTGAAACTGCAGATATTAGAGATGTTTCACTAGCATTGACCTCTTCAATGGAATAATAAAGCTGGAATCTGTCGTATAAACTTAAAGTACTTTCTATCTCTACAAATAACATTGATGGTATTTCATCACTAGAGAGTACTTCTTCATATTCTCTTTTATCAACTTTCGATTTAATGCTTATTTCTATGGTCTTTCCATTTTTCTTGTATTGAAATAGTCTAGAATAAAATTCTTCTAAGATTCTGCTTTTAATATCTTTAGGAGTTATGTATTCAGACTTTGCAATTTTTTGTAAAGTATAGCTCTTCATTAATAGGGAAGTGCCATTGGGTGTGTCGGGTATATTACTTAATTCAAATTTTTCTTCTTCAAATTGTTGAGAGAAAGTAAATCTCCTTTCCTTATTTTTCGAGAAAATACTCTTGACGATTATTTCATCGAAATAGCATAGGTAAACTAATCTTCCTAGTCCTTTATGAGAACTTTCTTCAACATCAAAAAGATTTGAAAATTTAGCATATCGACTATCATCGAAGCCTAAACCATTATCGGATATTTTAACTTCAAAAGTCTCGGGTCTATTCTGTGCATCAATTGAGATTTCAATATTAATTTTAGTAGACTCTGCATCTAAGGCATTACTTATAGCTTCGAAGTATACCATTTCGAGTGAAGAATTACCGAAAAACATTTTGACCGCTTGACCCAATTTAACTTTCATAAGTTTATATCGCTTTCACAAAGTTAACGCATTAGAACTCGGCAATATTTTGCGTAAACTACTCTTTCTTTTTTATCTATATTTTATTTACAACATAGCCACTGACTTAAAAATGGTAATAAAAACAAATATTAAATATCTTATAATTAATACTATTTTAAACTCGCAATCAATTGATTATGACTGAGTTACAAAATAGAACTACTCCCCCATCGGAGAGGATAAAGACATAAGAAATGAAAATCTGCCAGTATTACAGAAAACTTTAGTATGTTTGGCATACCATTGGCAGTAAGGAGTGAGGGAAATGGTTTCATGTGGTGGTGGTGTTTATTTGCTTAATGTGTCGTATAAAACGGCATCTAAGATACTATAACGATATATTCTCTCCATTATTGTTTTCCAACAACTGTGGATAAGAATATCCGGCTGTGGTGGCCGGTGTTTTAATGTGTAACTTTCTAACCGAAAGGATTTATAAGTGCAGGCGTGGTAACCTGCACTTTTTTTATGTCAACTATCGCCCAGGTGGAGGACAAACACACATGAGTGTATCACCTTTAGCCACCGGCACATCTTTACTCATTACCCTTGAATACAGGCGGCGAGGCTCTAACACTAAGGCATCGAGAGCAACATTGTAACCAGCGAAAGAAGACAGCAAATCCGTAGCATTACTGCCAAGCATTGCCTTAGCGGCATCTTTGCCCCATTCAGCACTGATATTATACGGCTCACTGACTTCCGATATCGGAATGAATCTTTCAGTAATGTTGTAGTGCCACTGACCTAAAGTATCGGTTTCTGCCTCATATACGCGGACTGTCCAGTGCGCTATAAATTGTACATCTGTGATCATTGCGCAGGATTTACAGGTGTAAAATCAATACCCGGATGCAGAGCTGCTATTTTTTGTATCAGCACATCGTCTGTCAGCCAGCTATCCGTTTCTTCTTTCTGCAACAACACAGTAGATGCATATACAACTTCTGAACCATGCAGCAACATGTAACGCATACGCGCAGCTCCTGATGATCTGTACTGCACCTCATAATCATAACCATCAACATTGATGGCCGTTTGTAAAGCTATTTTTGTCATTGAATTTTGTATTTAATCGTTTCTGATGGAAATAGGGAATGTATAACCGTTGATGTTGACCGGAAGAATCGAGCCGCCCAAAGTCGAAGTCAATCTATTCAAGAGGGCGTTAAACTTTGTTTTCATATCTTCCAACGTATCATCTTCAGTAACATAATATTCATATGTGATCAGATCGTTGTAAGGAAACGGAACACCAATCTTGACAGCAGCGGGATCAATGCCGAAAGTCTCACCGGTCTTTATTGAACCATCAAACTCGGTTTCGGTTGCATCTATTTTAAGACGAGCAGTAATATCTTCAGGCCTAAAAACCTGCAATACAGCTGTACCAGAATCGGAAATACTGGTAGGCTTGAGATGTATTTTATTACCGCCGTTATCCTGAAAATAGAGGCTATTACGGCCATGTTCATCAAAATACGTTACCCAACGTTCATCTACAGCACCCGCTCCGGGCTCACCTGGATCACCTTTGTCACCCTTCGGGCCGGGCGCACCATCATTACCGGTATCACCCTTATCGCCCTTATCACCTTTATCACCCTTTGGGCCTGAAGGGCCGGGAGGCCCCGGATCTCCGGGGTCACCCTTTCCGAACTCTTCAGGCTTGTTAAGGATCTCGGTAATACCACTGGTAGCTTCCCAATCACTGTTTTTCTGCCGGCGGCTACTGTTATTCTTAACGTCTGCCATAACCGTACCTCCTTTTTGGTTTCATTGCCCTGATCGCTACAATAACAACAGCAACGATAGCAACAATGACAGCACCGATTTTCATATACGACTTGGTACTGGTATTAGGAACCCTTGTATTGCCCGGCTCCGGTGTCTCTACTTTGCCATTAACAGTACCAACAATCGGGTTCGACTGTACAACAGGATTCTGAAAAAATGACTGTGTAGATCCAGCCAGCTGGAACGTACTTTTTGAGTAATTAGGATCCTGCCTTTCTACAGCATCGGCTTCAGCAGACATGCCGCCTGCGCGGATCTTTGCAGCAATTTCCTTGTACGTTACTTTACGCCTGAAAGTGCCATAAGAATCATACCCATCCTGATTAACAAGCGTATCAAACCCCTTGTTGCTAACATAACCATAGAGATTGGAAGCTGTACGTGCCTTATCTTCATCAGCCGGATAATCGGTAACCCATGCTCTCGCCTGTGCCGGTGGCCATCCTTTCCAATCGGACAATGTATCTCGCTTGAATAAGCCACCAATAAAGCCCGTAGCAGCTGCAAGCGGATTGCTTGCTACGTTATTAACTGTTTTCGTTAAATCTTCAAAGAATGCCATATTAAACGAGATTATCCTGTACGTATTTGTTTAAAGAAGACCAGTGGCTTTTACTGAACCATCCCATCGGATTGCCCCAGCTGTCTAATTCCTTCAGCACTGCATTTTTCAATGAATTGCCATACGCATTCTGGTAGTAAGTAGATGCATATTGCACCTCTTCAGCATTGCGGAGAGAGTTGAGACATTCCACTACCTCGCTTTCCGATGTTGACCAAGCATCAAACATATCTTTCAACGATTTCACAACACCGACAACAAAGCTGGTACGGATAGCAGTTGACGACTGCTGATTAAGATCTGCATTTACCTTCTGCTGATCCTTACCGGCAGACAGAAAAGCAAAGCCACTGGAAAACTTATTTAACAAGGACTTGCCGAATGCGATAACCGCGATCACAACAATTCCGATAATACCCCAACGCATGTACTGCGTTGCCTGATTGTTTTTTCTTTTATATGCCATATTGTTTTTTTAAACGAGGAACAGCGCACGCTCATCAGTACGGCGATTCGTAAGGCCTGCAATCGCAACCTTTGCACCATTGATGGTTACCTTATTCCATTTGAGAAATTCATCGGCTACGGCCTTTGCTGATTCACCGGCCTGTATACGTTTCCATAACGTAGATTCGAGCAGAGCACCAGTACCAACGTTATAAGCAAACGATACAAGCGCAGCCGTTTGAGAATCCGTTAACTTAACCTTTGACCTCGAAACAACGAAATCGTATTTCTGGTTAAACTCATACTCAAATTCTGCCTGGGCCTGATCCTTTGTGATCACATCACCCTTTTTTACGGATGCACCGTTTTTATACTTGATAGTACCCCAACCGATAGTCCATATTCCCGCGCTATCTTGGTAGGCTTTGAGGTATAAACCTTCCCATTTTTTTATGATAGCTTCAGCTGTTTTTTTTGCACTCATAAATGGATTGTAAATTGTTAATGTATTCTGCAAGTCATCCAGCATTGACGTTTCATCCCCTTCGTTTCTTTTCGGGAATATGATACGCCACACAAAAGCAACTGCAGCAAGAAGAAAAGCCGCCGCTAATACAAGGGCGGCCTTTCGGTTTTTGGTTTTTCGCGCCATGGTTTACTATTTAATAAACATGGCTTTGATCTTGGATCCGAAGAAGTACCACGCAGCACCAGCGGCAACAACCACGGCAGCGAGTATGTACAATGTCTTAGATTTCATCTTTCTTTTTGTTTTTGTTAAGAATGTGTTTGATAGCTGGTGTTACAGCAATAATCGCTACTGCAATCTGACCAAGGGCCGAGATCACGCCCGGCACCTGGGAAAGAAAATGCATAAAGCCGCTACCTGTCACACCAATCGTTGCGATTGAATAGGGATGATTAGTCATTCTTCACTTCAGGCTTTGCGTCCGCAGGTGCATGTCCTTCATAGTAATCATGGGCAGCTTTGAAACCTGCGTTCACCGCTCCCAGCACGACACCGAAAATCATTGCCTTACGGAGAAAGCCACCCATTTTTAATAAGAACTTCATTAGCGGCGGTTTTTAGGTTGACCAAAGCGGCCGCAGTAACCGCCATTAGGCGCTTTAGGATTCAATACCAATCCGAGTTTCTCAATAGAAACCTTACCGGTTGATTGATCGTAAAGACAGCTAACGAGATAAGGAGCAGCCATGCCAACCTGAACCGTAGCAGTCCAGTTTTCCCAATTGCGACCTGTACGGCTCTCATGTACGTTGGTACCCTTATTAGGGCCACATATGATGGTAACAAAGCCTTGACGACTGGCTTTCCAACCACGTACCCACGGCTTACGGCTATCACCAGACACACCCGAAGTGCAGCCAGAACGTTTACGCTTTGGTCGATTATTACGGTTGTTATTGAAGTTATTATAACC
>NZ_FUWH01000002.1:0-28954 GCF_900167075.1 Sediminibacterium ginsengisoli
AAGCTGCGATAAGCTACGGGGAGCTGCACACGAGCGTTATATCCGTAGATTTCCGAATGGGACAACCTGCTGTATTGAAGATGCAGCACCCGCAAGGGAGCCAACCCCGAGAACTGAAACATCTAAGTACCGGGAGGAAAAGAAAATAAGAATGATTCCCTGAGTAGTGGCGAGCGAAAAGGGAAGAGCCCAAACCGGGTCGGCGTGCCGATCCGGGGTTATAGGACCACATTTAGAAATCGATATCAAACTGAATCATCTGGAAAGATGAGCCATAGCAGGTGATAGCCCTGTAAGTGCAAATTATCGAGGACGCGTGGTATCCTGAGTAATGCGGGACCGGAGGAATCCTGCATGAATTTGCCAGCACCATCTGGTAAGGCTAAATACTCCTCAGACACCGATAGTGAACCAGTACCGTAAGGGAAAGGTGAAAAGCACCCCGAACAGGGGAGTGAAATAGTACCTGAAACCGTGCGCCTACAAGCGGTCGGAGCTCTGCAATATGAGTGACGGCGTGCCTTTTGCATAATGAGCCTACGAGTTGCTCCTCACTGGCGAGGTTAAGTTCATATTTAACGGAGCCGCAGCGAAAGCGAGTCCAAACAGGGCGACTAGTCAGTGGGGGCAGACGCGAAACTTTGTGATCTATCCATGGGCAGGTTGAAGGTGTGGTAACACACACTGGAGGACCGAACCCGTTGACGTTGAAAAGTCTTGGGATGACCTGTGGATAGGGGTGAAAGGCCAATCAAACTGAGAGATAGCTCGTTCTCCCCGAAATGTTTTTAGGAACAGCGTTGCATTTAGAAGTTTATTAGAGGTAGAGCTACTGATTGGGCTAGGGGGCTTCACCGCCTACCAAACCCTGACAAACTCCGAATGCTAATAAATATCTGCAGCAGTGAGGCTTTGGGCGCTAAGGTCCAGGGCCGAGAGGGAAATAACCCAGATTAGCAACTAAGGTCCCTAATACGTAGTTAAGTTGATCAAACGAGGTGGGATTTCTATAACAGCCAGGATGTTGGCTTGGAAGCAGCCATTCATTTAAAGAGTGCGTAACAGCTCACTGGTCGAGAGATCCTGCACGGAAAATAATCGGGCATCAAACTACGAACCGAAGTTCTAAATTTCAGCTTGTCTGAAGTGGTAGGGGAGCATTCAAATCTGCACAGAAGGTGTATGGCGACGTATGCTGGAGCGATTTGAAAAGAAAATGTAGGCATAAGTAACGATAATTAAAGTGAAAAACTTTAACGCGAAAAGTCTAAGGTTTCCTGATCAACGTTAATCGGATCAGGGTTAGTCTGGTCCTTAGGAAAACCCGAAAGGGGCATCTGATGGAAAGAAGGTTAATATTCCTTCACCTGCTATGCATTAAAAGTGACGCAGGGACGTGGTTGTTGCGTACGGACGGAAGTGTACGCTGAGTGGAGTCTTCGGACGAAGCGAAACAATAAAATCCCTGCCAAGAAAAGCGAGCATAGCAGCCAGTACCGCAAACCGACACAGGTAGACGGGATGAGTATTCTAACGCGCTCGGGTGAGCCGTGGAGAAGGAACTAGGCAAATTGACGCTGTAACTTCGGGATAAAGCGTACCACAGCGATGTGGTCACAGTAAAATGGTTCAACCAACTGTTTAACAAAAACACAGGGCCCTGCAAAATCGTAAGATGACGTATAGAGCCTGAAACCTGCCCGGTGCTGGAAGGTTAAGGAAGGGTGTTCGGCGCAAGCCAAAGCTCCTGACTGAAGCCCCAGTAAACGGCGGCCGTAACTATAACGGTCCTAAGGTAGCGAAATTCCTTGTCGGGTAAGTTCCGACCTGCACGAATGGTCTAATGAGTTGAACACTGTCTCCTCCACGAGCCCGGTGAAATTGTAGTATCGGTGAAGATGCCGGTTACCCGCCACGGGACGGAAAGACCCCGTGAACCTTCACTACAACTTTGCATTGATTTTGAGCCACAAATGTGTAGGATAGTTGGGAGACTATGAAGCAGTGTCGCCAGGCATTGTGGAGTCAACGTTGAAATACCAACCTTTTGTTGCTTAGAACCTAACCCATAACTGGGGACATTGCATGGTGGGTAGTTTGACTGGGGTGGTCGCCTCCTAAAAAGTAACGGAGGCTCGCAAAGGTACCCTCAGTACGGTTGGTAATCGTACGCAGAGCGCATTAGTAAAAGGGTGCTTGACTGTGAGACAAACACGTCGAGCAGGAGCGAAAGCTGGCTAAAGTGATCCGGTGGTTCTGTATGGAAGGGCCATCGCTCAAAGGATAAAAGGTACTCCGGGGATAACAGGCTGATCTTACCCAAGAGCTCATATCGACGGTAAGGTTTGGCACCTCGATGTCGGTTCGTCACATCCTGGGGCTGGAGAAGGTCCCAAGGGTTCGGCTGTTCGCCGATTAAAGTGGCACGTGAACTGGGTTCAGAACGTCGCAAGACAGTTCGGTCCCTATCTGTGGTGGGCGCTAGTAAATTGAGTGGACATGACCTTAGTACGAGAGGACCGGGTCGTACGTACCGCTGGTGTATCTGTTGTGCCGCCAGGTGCAATGCAGAGTAGCTATGTACGGACAGGATAAACGCTGAAAGCATCTAAGCGTGAAACCTTCCACAAGATGAGTTTACTTTTAAGGGTCGTCGAAGACTACGACGTTGATAGGCTACAGGTGTAAAGTTGGTAACAGCAAAGCCGAGTAGTACTAATTGCCCGTAAGCTTTATTTTTTTTCTTGTAATGGTCGAAATTAGCTTCCCAATATGTAACTTATTACGCTGACAGTATGATAAGAGTTGTATGTGTCAGTAAAGTTCTTATGGTGGTTTTGCCGAGGGTGTTCACCTCTTCCCTTTCCGAACAGAGAAGTTAAGCCCCTCATGGCCGATGGTACTTGCATTTTGCTGGGAGAGTAGGTAGCTGCCATATTCATTGAGCCCGTTCAGTTTACTGACCGGGCTTTTTTTATGCCCCCAACTCACAGCTCCTCATCCCCATCATCCACACCACCACTTCCCCCTCACCATGACCCCCAGGCATACCCCTCCCCCCGACCTCACTCTCCCTCAAACACACACACATAAAAAAAGTCCGGCCTTTACAGCCAGACTTTATTACGGATGAGATGTTTGGAATATTAATACCTGTTATATCCACCACCACCGGTACCACGATCGCGATTGTAACCGCCACCGCCGTTACGGCTTCCACCACCACCATAACCACCACCACGGCTACCGCCGCCGCCACCGAAGCTCTTCTTCTTGAAGCCGCCTCTTTCGCCTTCAGGACGTGGAGTTGATTCGTTTACAACGATCTTACGACCCAGAACTTCTGTGTCATGCAAATTGCTGATTGCTGTACGTGCTGCTTCATCGTCAGACATTTCAACAAAACCAAAACCTTTGCTGCGGTCGTTGTTGAATTTGTCGGTAACGATCTTTGCACTTGTTACTTCTCCGTAAGGAGTAAACAGGTTTTGCAGGTCGTCGCTGGTCATGTTCCAGTTCAGGTTTCCAACGTAAATGTTCATTTCTTTAAAAAAATTAAGTGATCAAAAAACCAATGAGAAATCAGTAACCAAAAATCCTGAAACATTTACGTGAAAACGTTCTGAGATATGGAAGAACTGTCATTGGACTACCGAAGTTATGGATTTTATAGAATTGCCAACTTTTTTTTACCGATTTGACACTATTTACTGAAATCCTGGAGGATTCCTGGTTGCTGATATAAAACGATACGTTTCTAAATAGTTGAATATAAGGCTAAAACGTCATTTTACCAGGATCAGTGCGTTCAGCCTGTTATCCACTGTCCAGGAACTGAATTTATTCAAAACCGATTTTCCCAGCAAAAAATGGCGTACTTCATCGGAAACAGCCAGCACAATATCATTCAGAATATAACTCCCGATCTGTATGCCATTGATGCGGTAGCGCCTGCAGGCAATCTCCCGGCCATCTGCCAGTAAATAATTTCCATTGCCAATAAGATCATCTTGTTTCAGTAAACCATCCTGTAATAACTGTTTTGCATAAGTGCCTGAAACCAGCAGGTCTGAAGCCCCGCTGTCCAGAAGCCACACATATTCATCTTTGCCAATCCGCACTTTTACCCTGGTAGTATTTGCAATTTGTATTGTTTGAATAGTATCTGTGAGCTTATTACCAACAACAGAAGATTGCGAAGGATATTGCCAGATATAACCAGCGTCTTCTTTACCTCTCACCGGGCTTCCGCAGGTATAGGCAAGTTCATTGTATAAGAGAGAGTTCGGATCGGAGAGACTCTTTTCATCACGAAGAGTAAATCCTCTTTTAGTAAATACATCCATTACACAATTACAATACTCTTGTAAATTAGACTGTGAGATTTCCTGCTTGTAAGATTGCCGGATACTGGTTGCAAGACGAGGACGAAATGACTGTACAAAAGCAGGAATAGCAAATAGATTAAGTGATGAATCTTTCTCAACGCAGGCTGGAATTGTTTGTTGCAGTTTACTATCTGCTTCCATCAGTCTGATAAGAGCCTGTTCTTTATACATCACCGTATATGCTTCAACTTCTTTGCGGGTGTATCTGTTATTGAGAAGTGAAACCTGGCAATCGCAGATTTTAGTTGCATCCGGATCATCTTTATCTGCCTGTAAAGATTTAAGACAGGAAGCAATCAGTAATCTTTTCTTCGTAATAAAAATACCTTCCCTGGTGTACAGGTTATCATTATTGATTTCCTGAGCCTGGAGAGCAGTGCATATAACCAGGAAAAAACTAATTATGATCGGCATCCTGCATTTCATCCTCCAAAGGAACTTAAAGGGATGAACAAAAAGAAAGCCTGTTTGTTAAAAACAGGCTTTCTTTTGATAAGGTGTAGTTAAATTATTCACCTACTACTTCGAACTCGATTTCAGTAACGTTACCGTTGCCAAAGTCGATAGAAGCTTTATAAGTACCTAATTCTTTTACTTCATCAACGATAGAGATACGTTTGCGATCGATCTCGTAGCCTTTCTGATCACGGATAGCGCGTGCTACCTGTAAAGAAGTTACGCTACCGAAGATCTTTCCGCTGGTACCGGTTTTAGCGCCGATCTTAACAGGTGAAGATTTCAGTACTTCGATCACTTTGTTGATCTCTGCCAGCATGATCGCTTCTTTCTTAGCCTGAACTTTCTGACGTTCTTCCAGTTGTTTCAGGTTAGAAGGATTTGCTTCAACAGCAAATTTCTGAGGGATCAGGTAGTTACGAGCATAACCATTTTTTACGGTAACCAGTTCATTGCGGCCACCCAGGTTGTCTACGTCTTGAATTAATATTACTTGCATGTTCTGCTTTTTAGTCCCAAGCCCAGCTGCAGATCTGATCCTCAGCTGTCTCCCGCCAGGCGGGATTAGGGATGGTTAACTAATTATTTATTTCAACAAATCTGTTACATAAGGCAGTAAAGCCATCTGACGTGCTTTTTTAACAGCATCGCTCACTTTACGCTGATACTTCAGTGAATTTCCACTCAGGCGACGAGGTAACAGTTTACCTTGTTCGTTCACGAATTTTTTCAGGAAGTCGATGTCTTTGTAATCAACGTATTTGATACCGTATTTCTTGAAGCGGCAGAATTTTTTCTTTGGCTTCTCCTGTTTGATTGCGGTCAGGTATTTGATCTCATTTTTTGCCATGATATTAACCCTCCGTTTTTTCAGTTACAGCAAATCCGCCATTTCTTTTCTTATAGTTGTACTCGACGGCGTATTTATCGAGTCTTGTAACCATGTGACGCATTACCTGCTCATCACGCAGCAATTGAATCTTCAGTTTTTCATTCAGATCTGAAGGACCGGTGTACTCCAGTATCCAATAGATACCGGTTGTTTTTTTCTGGATAGGGTAAGCCAGTGATTTCAGTCCCCATGGAGCACTGTGTACAGTTCCACCACCATTCTCGGCGATGAAATCTTCGTACTTTTTCTGAGAAGCTTTGAAATCTTCTTCAGACAGTACCGGGGTAAAGATCACCATCAATTCGTAATTGTTCATTACTTGAATTTTGAGGTTTTTAAATTGGTTTTTTCCCATCGGATTCCGCTGTGCGGAAAATCTGCCAAAACAGATTTGGGGCTGCAAAAGTAGGGAAAATGGCTTAAAACAGGAAGAAAATCAGTACTTTTTAGTGGTCAAAACAGCCTTTTTATTCCGGAACCAGTGGTTTTAACAACCAATAAGACAAAATTAAGGTACAGAGCCCTTACCTGACGGTTTTAAAAGAGTAATATAAGTGGGAAAATGATCGCTGTAACCTCCTCTGTAATTATCTCCATCCCAGGTTCGCATAGGATAACCTTTATAACGCCCGGCATTTTCCATCATATAAGGTCTCATAAATATGTGATTCCGGTAGTAAAAGAAACCTTCAGGTGCATTTAACCAGGATTGAGACAGGATAATCTGATCGAATAAACCCCAGTTGTCATGGTGTGCCAGCGTACCGATCCCTTTCCTGTAAAGTGAATCCCAGGGATTAAAGAGGTCGCCGGCCCGGAGATCGGAACGCTTGCCCCTGGCTTTCAATGTTTTCGTAATACTGGAATTATACGGATCGTCATTCAGGTCTCCCATCACAATGATTTTCGCAGCTGTATCGGCCAGGCAGATCCGCTCAATATGGGACCGGCATACAGCAGCAGCAGCTTCACGTGCAATGCTTGTCCGTTCTTCCCCGCCACGCCGGCTGGGCCAGTGATTGACATAGATATGCACTTCTTCTCCATCCAGCAAGCCCCTGACATATAAAATATCGCGGGTATAAGCAGCCGACTTACTTTTCCCTGGTAAAGGAACAAAGAGTGGTTCGGATTCAATTGGTATAAAATAAGCAGGCTGATATAAAAGACCAACATCTACTCCGCGGATATCTTTGGAATCGTAATGAACAAACCTGTATTGCCTTTGACGAAGCAGAGGCTGGTTACATAGATCCAGAAGTACAGTATCATTTTCAATTTCAGCTACACCGATAATTACGGCTCCGGCCTCCGATGATTCTGTTCCTATTCTGCTGATCACCGAAGCCAGTTTTTCAAGTTTATCCGAATATACCCTGCTAGTATAACGCTTATTGCCGGCAGGCGTGAAATCGTCATCATTTACAACAGGGTTATCCGTTGTGTCGTAAAGATTCTCGAGGTTATAAAAAGCGATCACCCGTACTTTAAACCGGTTAGCCTGCGCACACATGAAAACCGGAACAGATAACAGCCAGTATAAAAAGGAAATACGCACCATGTCTTTGTTTTTGTAAACATAGATTTCTTAAGCTTTTAACCTCTTGCGTAATTGCCGCAGTTGTGATGAACGGCGGGCTGGCCGGAGTGGCCGCTGGTAGTTTTACCCTCAGATCAAATAATTGATCCGTAAACAAATCTGGTATGATGAAATATGTGTTGGTTAGTATGATTTGCAGCATTGTTGTTGGTGTTGCCGGTGCACAGGAAAGAAAACGTGCATACCCGGTAAAAAAACAATTCCGGGATACAATGTTTATATATGAAAAAGACAATGCCGGAGGAGATGAATTATCTGCTGTTCTTTTAAATGAGAATGATAGGAGCAGCGGAAATGAGCAATATATACCTTCCATACTGAGTTCAGACAGAGATCCTTTTTCTGGTATCGCAGCTTTTCATTTCGGTAATTCGCGTTTCAGAATGCGAGGTTATGATGCTGCGTATTTCAGAACTACTCTCAACGGCCTTCCCATGAACCTGCTTGATGACGGTGGCACACCCTGGAGTCTCTGGAATGGACTGAATGATGTAATGCGTAATACCACGTCTCAATTTCTGAAACCCAATGAATTCAGCTTTGGAAATGTCGGAAATACCGTAGCAATTCAGGCAACACCGGGGCAGTTTGCCAATCAGACAAAAATGAGCTACTCTTTATCTAACCGGGCATATACACACCGGTGGATGATGACCTGGCATACCGGAAAACTGAAAAATGGCTGGGCCTTTTCTTTCAGCGGAAGCCGCAGGTATGCGGATGAAAGTGCCATTCCGGCTACATTCTATGATGGCTGGAGCTATTTTGCTGGTATAGAAAAACAGCTTAATCCAAGGCAATCCCTTTCCCTTGTAGTTTTCGGAGCACCATTAAAAAACGGCAAACAATCAGCTGTCGTTAATGAGCTTTCTATGTTGCTTGGAAAAAAATATAATCCGAACTGGGGATATCAGGGAGATCAGAAACGAAATGCAAATACAGGTAAAACTCATATGCCGGTTGCTATACTCAGACATGAATCGCGGATAAACAACCTCACCACTTTTAATCTCATACTTGGTTCTATCGCAGGCAGCAGAAGTATTACAGGACTTGAATGGTACAAAGCGGCAGATCCGAGACCGGATTATTACCGTTATCTGCCGGGTTTTCAGCAGGACTCTGTTTTGAAAGCGGCAACGGCTGAAGCATACAGAACAGATCAGTCAGTAAGCCAGCTGGATTGGGGCAAAATGTATGATGTCAACAGGAATTCACGCGAATCAGTGTTAAATGCAAATGGAAGAGACGGGTATACTATATCCGGGCTCAGGTCGCATTATATCCAGGAAGAACGAATCTGCAGACTGAATGCGTTAAACATGGCAGCTATATTACATACAAACCTGACCGGCAATATTACTCTTACCACCGGTGTGCAACTGATGCAGCAAAATAACAGATATTACAAAGAAGCAAAAGACCTGCTCGGGGGCGACTTTTATGTCAATCATAACCAGTTTGCGGAAAGAGACTTTCCCAACGATCCTGATGCGCTGCAGCATGATCTGGACCATCCCAACAGATTGATTTATAAAGGGGATAAATTCGGATATGATTATGGATACAAAATGCGCTATGCAAATGCCTGGCTGCAGACGGTATGGATGAGAAAAAAGACAGACTTTTTTCTTGCATTGGACTATAGCTATTCACAGGTGCAGAGAGTTGGTTATGTCCGTAACGGACTGTTTCCGGGCAATTCGTTAGGAGAATCAGAAATGCTGCATTTTTCTGATCCTGCTGTTAAGGCAGGCATTACCTATAAAATAGATGGGCGGAGGTATTTTTATCTGCATGCAGGTCTGTTCTCGAAAGCTCCGTTTGCAGATAATATTTTCATATCGCCCCGTACAAGAGATACACGTCAGGAAGAGGTGAATCATGAAACGATACAAAATGCCGAAGCCGGGTATATTATAAACAGTCCCTTATTCAGGCTTCGTTTTTCAGGTTATATCACAGTGTTCAGGCAAGGGTTGAATGTGTTGTCTTTTTACCATGACGAATATCAGACATTTGTTAATTATGCGATCAGTTCCATCAATAAAAAACATGTAGGTATTGAGCTGGGCGCAGAAGTCAGGCTTAATAAAAAATGGACTGCGGGACTAGCTGCAGCAATCGGAAGATATTACTATACTTCCAGGCCGCAGGTAACTGTAAGCCTGGATAACGATGCCTATATCGTATCGAGGGAACCGCTTTATACGCAGTATTTCAGAATTCCCGGCACACCGCAGGAAGTATATGGATTGGAATTTCGTTATCAATCCACCGGTGCTTTTTTCGCAACGGTAACAGGAAGCTATACAAGATCCTGCTGGCTCGAATTCAATCCCATCAGACGAACATATAGTTCGTTGGAAGGAGTAGAACCACAGAGTGAACAATGGAACAGTATCATTAAGCAATTAAAGCTCCCGGATAATTTCACGATCGATATTTCGGCCGGGACCAGTTGGCAGTTAAAAAGAGCGGCTAAAAATGGTTACGCTAGAATAACGACTAATGTTGGTATTAACAACTGCCTGAATAACCAGAATATTTCCGGAGGCTATGAACAACTTCGCTTCGATACAGATAAAAAGGATGTAGACAGATATCCCCCCAAATTTTTCTATGCAAACGGGTTGAATTTTTTCGCCAGCATTACTTACAGATTTTAATAATACCACCTATGAAAATTACATCACGTTATTGGTTACACGCGTCGGTTTTATTTCCATTGATTATAAGTTCTTTTTATTGCAATAAAGAATTCGATGAACCTCCGCCATATACTGGCCCGGCCATTCGCTCAAATATGACCATTGGTACATTAAGAAATTTGCATGTCACAGGTAGTTTTGAGCAGATCATGGATGATTCAATTATTGAAGGAATCATTACTGCTGATGATAGCCGCGATAATTTTTATAAAGCATTGGTGATCCAGGATACAACCGCCGGGATTACCGTAAAAATGGAAGGATATTCATTATATAACCAGTATCCGGCGGGAACAAGAATACTGATCAGGTTAAAAGGGCTCTGGCTGGGTGATTACGGAAGAAATATTCAACTGGGAGCTGGGGTTGACCGATCAGTTGCCTCGAATCCATCTTTATCAGGTATTCCTCAAGCTTTATTTGGGCGTTATATTGTAAAGGCGGGAAACTCAGGGACGGTTCAACCCAAAACAATAACCATAGATGAATTGAATGATTCGTACCAGAGCCAGCTGATCAGGTTAGAGCAGATAGAGTTTGCTGCGTCTGATACCGGAAAACCCTACGCAGATATTGTCAACAAACAATCTGTCAATCATACCTTGAAGGTTTGTGGCGGTGGAAGCATTTATGTACGCACAAGTGCTTATGCAAGATTTGCCGGAATCAACACCCCAAGGGGTAATGGAAGCATTACAGCAGTATATTCAGTCTATAAAACGGAAAAACAGTTGCTGATCCGGGATACCAGCGACATTCAGATGAATGATCTGCGCTGTACCGGTACCGGCCCTAAAACATTATTGAATGAGGATTTCGAAACCGGAATAGCAGATACAGAACTTATCTTGCAGGGCTGGAAAAATATAGCTGAAGCAGGAGACCGGAAATTCATGTCAAAAAAAGCAGGGGACAATGGATATACTGAACTGTCTGCTTTTGCAACCGGTCAGCCCTCGGTGATTACCTGGCTGATAACCCCGGCCATCAACCTGAATAATTCCGCCAACGAAATATTGTCCTGCAAAACTAAAGATGGATATGACAATGGTGCAATTTTGCAGGTATTGATCTCCACCAATTATGATGGTGGCAGTACGCCCTGGAAAGCCAAATGGACTCAGCTGGCGGCAATGATATCCAAAGGCAGTACCAACATAGCAGCCAACTGGGTTAACTCAGGGAATATAAATCTGAACAGCTATGCCGGTAATGTATATATTGCTTTCAGGTATGAAGGCGGAGACCCGGTAAGCACAATTGGCAAACATACTACCACATTCCGGCTGGATGATGTAAAAATTATCGGGAATTGAACTATTTTATCCTGTCAGTGTGTCATCCTGTCAGTGCGGCTGCTTTGGTATTTTCTTTGATATTGCACCACAAAAAGAATTATTATGCAAAAAGGCCAGATAAGGGTACAGACAGAGAACATCTTTCCGATAATCAAAAAGTTCCTTTACAGCGATCATGAAATATTTCTTCGCGAACTGGTAAGTAATGCAGTAGATGCTTCCCAGAAAATAAAGACCTTGTCTTCCATAGGGGAAGCAAAAGGAGAACTGGGAGAGTTGAGAATAGATGTTGTGCTGGATGCCAAAGAAAAAACATTGAGCATCATTGATCGTGGTGTTGGTATGACCGCAGAAGAAGTTGATAAGTATATCAACCAGGTTGCATTCAGCGGAGCTGAAGAATTCATGAACAAATACAAAGACGCCAATATCATTGGTCATTTTGGTCTTGGATTCTACAGTGCCTTCATGGTAAGCGATAAAGTGGAACTGTATTCAAAAAGTTTTAAAGACGAGAGTGGTGTATACTGGAGCTGCGACGGTAGCCCCGAATTTGAATTATACAATGTAGATTATAATAACAGGGGAACAAAGATCGTACTTCATATCAATGAAGAAAGCCAGGAATTTCTCGATGCGGAAAGAATCCGGGGTATCCTGAAAAGGTTCTGCAAATTCCTGCCAATACCTATATTCTTCTCAGAAGCAGGCGTTGAAAAAGCAGGTGTAGAAAAAGAAGAGGAACAGGAACCGATCAACAATACCGATCCTTTGTGGGTTAAGAAACCGTCGGAACTGAGCAAGGAAGATTATGAAAAATTTTATAAAGAACTGTATCCCTTCAGTGAAACACCGCTGTTCTGGATACACCTCAATGTAGATTATCCTTTTAATCTTACAGGTGTACTGTATTTTCCGAAAATCAAACAGAGTTACGAGATACAGAAAGACAAGATCCAGTTATACAGCAACCAGGTATTTGTTACAGATGAAGTAAAAGATATCGTTCCGGAATTTCTCATGCTGCTGCATGGTGTAATCGACAGTCCTGATATTCCGCTGAATGTGAGCCGAAGCTATCTCCAGGGAGATCCGAATGTTAAAAAGATCAACGCACACATTACAAAGAAAGTTGCGGATAAACTGGAAGAAATATTCCGTAATGAAAGAAGCTCTTTCGAAGAAAAATGGGAAAGCCTCGGACTTTTTGTGAAGTATGGTATGATGACCGACGATAAGTTCCTTGAAAAAGCCAACAAATTCCTGGTAATGGAAGATGTAAGCGGCAAATTCCATACACTCGAAGAATATAAAACAGCCACTGAAACTCTTCAGAAAAACAAGGAAGGTAAAACCGTTGTTCTCTATACAACAAACCCGGTACAACAGGATGCGTACGTTCAGGCAGCCAGGGAAAAGGGCTATGTGGTGGTAAAAATGGAAACGCTGGTAGATGCTGCGTTTATCAATACCATGGAAATGAAATGGGATAATGTAACTTTTGTCCGTGTTGATGCTGATATAGTAGACAACCTGATCGATAAACAGGAAGGCAACGACAGCATCTTAAGTGCAGAAGAATCAACTAAATTAAAAGAATTATTTGCCATAGAGATTCCTGAACTGCATGTTACAACGGAAGTAAAAGGATTGAGTGCTACCACAGCACCAGTTGTTGCAACCCGCCCCGAATTCATGCGCAGGATGAAAGATATGGCCGGCGTTGGGGGTGGAATGACGGCTTTCTATGCGCAGATGCCGGATGAAGTAACATTGACCGTAAATGGTAATCATCCTATCTACCAGACATTACTGAAAGAGGAAAATGCTGACCTGCAGCAAAAACAGGTTAGAAACCTCGCCGATCTCGCCTTGCTTTCGCAAGGCCTGCTCAAGGGCAACGATCTTACAAGTTTCATCAACAGGAGCGTAGAGTTAATGCAGCAGGCTTAATAAAACGCTATAAATCTGATCATATAAGGTGCGGTATGTAATATTCCGCACCTTTTGTTTTATGTCGTCCGGGTATAAATCGCACTGGCATTTTGATCAGACCGGCCGTAAATAAAGTACATTATCTATTAAGCGCTTGTTATAATTTGATCCATGCAAAAAAATCGGTTAGGTAAACAAATCTTGCTTTCATCAGCGGTTATTGGTCTTATTACCGTATTGCTTTTTTCCAGCTCTTATCCCGATCACTCCTCACTTGGAAAATGGTTCAGTATAACAATATGGTACTTGTTTCTGATGGTGGGAGTATTTGCCATTTCAATCCTGTTGCTGTTAATCAGGTTATTTTCAAGGAAAGCAGGACTTCCCGGGTTTATTTTTACATACACTGCATTACATAATATAGCCTGCGGAATAACAGGCATGTTTGTATATAAATACAATTCCGGTGAAACATGGTTTATAGTTTTGGCCACAATTGTAGCGGTAACAGGATTGCTGATGATGTATGGCCGTGTGAAAAAACAGGAGTGAGTTATTTGTCCTAACTTTAAATATGGAGCAGCCAGGTCAGTACAGGCAATTTTATATCCGTAAGATCATTACTGAAGTACCTGATACAAGGTCTTTCGAACTGGCGCCTGCAGATGGTTTTCCGGTAGAATATAAACCAGGCCAGTTCCTCACTTTTGTCTTCTTCAAAGCAGGCGGCGAAGAAGTACGGAGGAGCTATTCCATTTCATCTGCACCATCACTGAATGAACCTTTGCGTATTACAGTCAAAAGAATTGCAAACGGTGAATATTCACGTTGGCTCATCGATAAGGCAAAAGAAGGAGATATGCTTCTGGTAGCCGGGATTTCAGGGTTCTTTACATTACCCCCATTCATGATTCCCGGTAAACCCATTGTTTTCTTTGCAGCCGGCAGCGGTATCACGCCGGTATATGCACTGATCAAAACTATTCTGCATCAACATGCTGATGTTCCTGTTTTTCTCATTTATAGCAATACAGCTCCTGAAACCACTATTTTCTATAAGGAACTAAAATTGCTGGAAAATGAATTCAATGAACGTTTCCGGATTCACTTCTTATTCAGCACTGCAGCAGATTTGTCTGCTGCAAGATTGAATGCAGGCTTTATTGAACGGTTTTTAACGCAATTCGGCACAGAAAAAAACAGCACTCCCGGCTTTTATTTATGCGGCCCATTCGATTATATGCGTATGATTACGATTGTGCTGCAAGGTCGGGGTATATTGCCTGCCAATATCCGCAAAGAGCTCTTCCAGGTTGAAAAGCCCGCCAAAAGACCTTCGCCTCCTGATAAGGAACCGCATCATATAACTATACAAACAAACAATGATACCTGGCAGTTCAGTACGGAATACCCGGTTACTATTCTGCAGGCTGCAAAAGCACTGGGCATCCCTTTGCCTTATAGCTGTGAAAGCGGCCAATGTGGTGCATGTGCTGCAACCTGTATCCAGGGAAAAGTATGGATGTGGCATAATGATGTTCTGCTCGATGAAGAGATCGCAAACGGCCGCGTGCTTACCTGTACCGGTTACCCGGTTGGTGGGGATGTGGTGCTGAAATATGATGCTTAGTATAAATCAGTTCAATTACTTGCCCGCAGATCTATGATTTTCAGCTGAAGACTTTTTTCGCCGTTCCAGTCATTTTCATCAATGGTAAAAGCAATGTCTACAGGTGCTGATTGTTGCAGGAGTGCGAACTTGGCCGCCATGTTGAACCCGATTCCCGTCAACGTATGCTTCCCCTGTTTTAAAACAAAACGGATATGCTGATCCTTGACGATCTTAGAAAACCCTGTATCGGTCACTCTTTTTGCAATAAATACCGGCCGCATGTTCTGCGGACCGAATGGTTCCATTTGTGTAATAATATTATAAAAAGACGGCGTGATTTCCGCGAATTGAATTTCTGCGTCGATGAGCAGTTGGGGAACCAGCAGATCGTCGGTGATCTGGCTCGTCACCGCATTCTCAAAAGCCATTGCGAAAGCGGCAACATTCTCGGGTAAAAGTGTCATCCCTGCGGCCGCAAAATGCCCGCCATAACCCAGGAGATGCTCACGGCATTCATAGATCGCTTCGTAAAGATTGAAACCGGCAACACTGCGTGCGCTTCCTGCCACATAATCTCCGCTGCGGGTAAGTACAATCGTAGGACGATAATATTTTTCTATTAACCGGCTGGCTACGATCCCTACTACTCCTTTATGCCAGTGCTCCTTGAAAACAACGGTTGTTTTACGGTTCCCGTTCAAAGGGTCTGCTTCAATGAGAGCTAAGGCTTCTTCGGTGATCGTGCTGTCTGCCTCCCGGCGGTCTGCATTATCACTGTGCAGCATTTCTGCATATAATAGGGCTTGCTTTTCGTCCGTTTCAATAAATAACTGTACGGCTTTCCGGGCATCATCCATCCTGCCTGCTGCATTTACACGCGGAGCGATCATGAATACCAGGTTGGTGATATGCATGTATTTTCCTGCTCCTGCCAGCTGCATCAGTGCTTTGATGCCCGCACAGGGATTTTCATTTACTTTTTTCAGTCCGTGAAAAGCGATGATCCGGTTTTCGCCAGTTATTGGAACTATGTCGGCAGCAATAGCTGTAGCTGCAAGATCCAGATAACGTAGGTATGATTCATCAGGCAACTGTAACTGCCGGCTCAGCGCCATCATCAGTTTTAAACCTACTCCGCAGCCACAAAGCTCTTTATATGGATAAGGGCAATCTGCCTGCTTGGGATTGAGGATGGCAACGGCTGCAGGCAACTCTGCACCAGGTAAATGGTGGTCGCATATAACAAAATCGATCCCCAGTTCTTTTGCATATTGGATCAGTTCCACAGATTTGATGCCGCAATCGAGTGAGATGATCAGCGTAAAACCGTTTTCATGGGCAAAATCAATTCCGGCTTTCGAAATGCCATATCCCTCTCGGTAACGATGCGGAATATAAAAGTCCAGCTGGTCGTAAATCGCATGCAGATATTGATACATGGAGGCGACAGAAGTAGTTCCATCCACATCATAATCCCCGAAAACAAGAATTTTTTCTCCGCCATTTATTGCTTCCAGCACACGTTTAACTGCTTTGTCCATGTCTTTCATCAGCCATGGATCGTGCAGATCCGCGAGTTGCGGCCGGAAAAAGGCCTTTGCCTTCTCAAAATCGTCGATGCCGCGTTGTACAAGTATGCCGCATAGGGTGCGGTTGACCTTCAATGCGGCCTGCAATGCCGTCGTGAGGGCATCGTCCGTTTGCTGTATATACCAGTTCTTCTCCATTAATAATTTCGGTCAGTAGTATAACGGACAAGTTCTTCAAGTGCATCCCGGACCTCGGAAGCCGGGAACCGGTGTAATATGGACAGGGCTTCATCGCGGTAGCCGAACATTTTTTCGGTTGCATACCTGATTCCTCCCGCCTGTGCAACTGCATCGATCACAAACCGGACTTTTTCCGGTTCCTGGTTCTCGTTCTTGATGATATAGATCAGTTTTCTTCTGAGTTCGGGGGAACAATTGTTCAGTGTATAAATAAGCGGCAGGGTCAGCTTCTTTTCTTTGATATCGTTGCCGGTAGGTTTGCCCACATCGGCACTGCCATAATCGAACAGGTCGTCTTTGATCTGGAAAGCCATTCCTACTTTTTCACCAAAAAGCCGCATCTGTTCGATATCGTCTTCGTTGTCAAAGGTAGTACATGCGCCTACGGAACAGGCCGAAGCGAGGAGAGAAGCTGTTTTTCCGTTGATAATTTCATAATAAACAGATTCATCCAGGTTCAGCTTGCGCGACTTTTCCATCTGGAGCAGTTCGCCTTCGCTCATCAGTTTCACAGCTTCGGAAAGTATTTCAAGTACCCGGTGGTCTTTATTGTTGAGTGAAAGCAGTAAACCCTTTGTAAGAAGATAATCGCCTACTAATACTGCTATTTTATTCTTCCAGAGGGCATTAATAGAGAAAAAACCGCGTCTTTCCAGTGAATCGTCTACCACATCGTCGTGTACCAGCGTGGCCGTATGAAGAAGTTCCACCAGCGATGCCGCCCGGTAAGTGCTCTCGTTGATAGTTCCTCCCAGCCTGGCACTCAGCAATACAAACATCGGCCTTAACTGCTTTCCCTTCCTTTTTACAATATACTGCATGATCCTGTCGAGCAAAGCCACCCTGCTTTTTACCGATTCCCTGAAATGGATCTCAAACCTTGCTAATTCTTCTGATATGACCTGTTTTGCTAGTTTCATGGACAAATTATGGTGCAATATAATTCGGATACACACAATATGCGGCAGTAAAGCAGCGTTAATTGATTTGCAATGGTCTATGAAGTGATTCAATTATCCTTCTTAAATAAAAAAAAGATGTTAAAAGTTGGACAATTGTTTCATACCGTATATTTTTGTCATGTTTTCTGGGTCTTAAATTCTTAAATATCAATTATATCTTATGGCAAGCAAGAAGTCACTTTTAGCTGTGGCCCTGGTCGTACTGTTACAGTCGATCGGTATGGCTCAGACCGATTGGGGATGGTCATGGAAAGACACCTCTAAAATCGCTGTGAAAAACCTTCCTCAACACAACGAATTCTTAAACAACCAATATCCTTACCCTGCTAAGCCTCGCAGCCAGTGGGAATTAGGTATCGGTGTAGGTCCTGCGTTCATCCTCGGAGATGTAGGTTCTAACGTAGGTTTCGGTGGAAACATTACTTTCAGGAAAGCCCTGAGTCATGTATTCTCTCTGAGGCCTGGTTACACTGGTATCCTCGCAAACGGAGATCAGAAACCAAGCATTGGTGCACGTGGTTACAAAAACCAGAGCCACATGCTGGGTCTGGACCTGATTGCATCACTGAATTCTATCAGTCACTATTCAGGCAATCCGAAAACAGATATCTACCTGTTAGCAGGTTATAACTTTATCGGAACCCAGGTTACTTACAAAGAACCAGCTTCTGGCTCTTATGTATTCATTCCAGGTTCTGCTGCATACCCTTACAGCAACAATGCGCTGATCGGTACTGCAAGCAAAAGCTGGGGACTGTTCCACGGTCTGAACGTCGGTACTGGTATCGCGTTCAAACTGAGCAACAAAGCTAACCTCGGTTTTGAGCAGAAATTCACTTTCATCGCCCGCGGTGGATATGATTACCTCGACGGTTACCTCGCTGGCAACAACAGCGATTACTACAGCCTGACTACTGCCAGACTGAACATCAACCTCGGTAACACTGCTAAGCGCGTACAACCGCTGTGGTGGCTGAACCCGAACAACTACATCTACAGCGAGGTGAATGCTCCTCAGCATATGAAACTGCCTAAGCCGGTACTGGCTGATGCAGATGGTGATGGTGTTACAGATCAGTTCGATCTCGAGCCTAACACTCCTGCCGGAGCTCCTGTTGATTCTCACGGTAGGGCAAAAGATACAGACGGTGACGGTGTTCCTGACTACAGGGATAAAGAAATCCTGACTTCTCTGAAATGCTTCCCTGTGAACAACGACGGTGTTGGTACTTGTCCAGAGCCAGCTTGCTGCAAAGAGATCAAAGACATGATGTCTAACATGGCTGCTGCTCAGGCTGCTAAAAACGAGTGCAACATCGGTAACCTGCCTAGCGTACAATTCAAAGGAAACGCTAAGCTGTCTAAAGATGCACAAAGCGTTCTGGATGCAGCTGCTGGTAAAATCAGCGCTAACCCAACCTGTAAAATTAAAGTTATCGGTTACGGTGCATCAAGCAAAGCTGCTCAACAGCTGAGCTGGGAGCGTGTTAACGCGGTAATCAAATACCTGGTTGAAAAACAAGGTATCGCTGAAAGCAGGTTCGTATTCACTTACGGTCAAAGCGGTGACGCTAACACTGTAGATCTGCAAGGAACTACAGAAGAAGGTCCTAATAGCGTACCGGCTCCACACCCAAATCTGAAAGGAAAGAACTAATCTGATTCTTCAGAATATAACGGAAGGGCTTACACTCAGTGTAAGCCCTTCTTTTTTTTTGAATATGGTAAGCATGAAGCATAAAAAATCCTGCAATGATCAGTAGCAGGATTTTTATTTTATCAGTCGGCCAAAATACTATTTCCCAAACAGGTTGAAATGCAGTTCGCCAAAATTCTGTAATGATGATAATTTAAGATCGGCAGCGCCCCAGCGCTCGTCTTTCTGCTGGCCCAGGCTGGGTACCACCACACACTGCATCCTGGCCGCCTTGGCAGCTATCAGGCCATTAAATGAGTCTTCGAAACAGATGCATTCTACGGGTTGACTTTTTAAAGATCCGGCACAGTTCAGGTAAACCTGCGGATGCGGCTTGCCATACGGTAATTCTGATGCGGAAGCTGTGGCATGCAGGAGATCTGCAATACCCGCTTTGCTCACAAACAGATCGATCAGTTCCTGCGGAGAAGAAGTGGCCAGACCGATTTTGAAATGCTTTTGCCTGAAAAATTCAAATATATAAGATACGCCCGGCATTAATTGTGCCTTGTGTTCTATTTTGTAAAGTACCGCATCGATGATCTTTTTTTCCGCTACCGGCAGTTCGGAAGCCGGTACATTGAAATAAGTTAACCACCATTGGGTAAATTCTTTGGTCCTTAGACCGGTAGTCGTTTTATATTGCTCTTCCGTAAGTTTGATATTATAGGACGCGAATACTTCAGTAGCAGCTTCATACCATAATGGCTCACTGTCTATCAGCAATCCGTCTATATCAAATATTACCGTGGTGAGTTGCATGGGTACATTATTGAGATGGCAAAAGTAGTGTTATCGAACCGATACTTTCCGGCTGCGGAGTTATTTTTAAGAAATCAGCGTCAATCTGTTCAGTTTACTTATTTTGCAGGCCTTTGCAAAATCCGGCAGTATGAAATTAGGTGAGCGGTTGCGGCATATCAGGTTAATACGTTCTGTGATCTACTTCCTGGTAGGTATCATCACATATCCAGGGCTTGTACTGGTGAACCGGATCAGTATTTCGGGTACCGAACACCTCCGGAGACTCCCTAAACGGAATGTACTGTTTGTCAGCAATCACCAGACCTATTTCGCTGATGTGATCGCCTTCCTCCATATTTTCTGTGCGGTGAAATGGCGTAAAAAGAACCGGCTTGGAATTCCGTATTACCTGCTTAATCCGTTTACAAACGTATATTTTGTGGCGGCCGAAGAAACCATGAACGGCAACTGGCTGAGCCGGTTGTTTAAACTGGGCGGGGCTATTACTGTTAAACGTACCTGGCGTGAAGCTGGTAAAGATATCAACCGCCACCGCGATGAATCGGATACGCAGAAGATAGACCAGGCGCTCAATAAAAGCTGGGTCATTACTTTTCCGCAGGGAACTACCAAACCCTTTGCGCCGGGCCGTAAAGGAACAGCACATATTATCAGGAACAATAACCCCATCGTTGTACCGGTTGTGATCAATGGGTTCTGGAGAGCTTTCAGTAAAACAGGACTTTCCTTCAAGAAAAAAGGTGTTCGTCTTTCCATACGTTTCAAGGAGCCGCTGCAGCTGAATTACCAGGCGCCGGTTGATGAGATCATGGCTGCCGTCATGGATGCCATAGAGCAAAGCCATGCATACATGCTGCGTGGTAAACATCACAACTTTGCGCATTAAAACAGAAGACCCGCATCAGTATGCAGGCCTTCTGTTTTAATGGGAGTACAATAGGTTCCTATTTCGGGAGATTCATCGCTAACCTGAAACCCGTATTGTTATTATTGAATGTTTCTTCATGCCCTTCCCGGTTAGACAAACGAGAAGACCAGGATGATTGCATGAACGATCCTCCGCGCGTTACTTTCTGTGAACTCACTTCAGGACCTTTCGGATTGTTCAGCGTGCTGCGTGTGAAATAATCAGCAGCATAAAAATCACTGCACCATTCAGAAACACTACCGCTCATATCATATAAACCCAGCGCATTCGGTGCTTTAGTACCAACAGGGGAGGGCTTGTTGGAATTGTCTTTATACCAGGCCACTTCATTAATGTCTTTACCTCCTGCGTAAATGAAATCCTTATTCTCTTGTTTTCCGCCTCGTGCTGCAAATTCCCATTCTGCTTCTGTGGGCAAACGGTAAGTTTTACCGGACAATTTATTCAGCCGCTGAATGAATTCTGAAACTGCTTTCCAGCTTACCATTTCTACAGGGCAGTTCGGACAATCCTTGAAAAAGCTTGGATTTTCATCATCCATGATTGCGGCCCAGATCTTTTGTGTTACTTCATATTTGCTGATCTGGAATCCGTCCACCGTTACCTGTATAGCTGGTTTCTCATCCCCCGCACAATCGGCTGCCAGCTCATTTGTGCAGCCCATTGTGAACTGACCTCCTTCCACCTGTACCATACTGCTGTCTATCGATGCAATTGCTGCAAGTATGGCTGCAGTACCGTCATCCATATCGTATTTCTTTTCTTTCAGAACAGCCATTACATCTGCATTGCTGCCAAACTTGGTAAGCAGGAACTTTACCTGTTTCTTTTTATCCAGCTTCGACATGCTCGATGGGAAGAACACTGCTTCATGATCTGCAAACAACCTGATCACTTCTACATCGCCATTTATGGCTGCATAAGCTAACGGAGTGGCATAGATCTCTTTGTTCTCAGGGAACCTGCTACCGAAATTATTGGCACTTACGCCATTCTGGAACAGGTAACGGAAAACAGAACTATCACTCTTTACTTCAAGTGCATACATCAGCGGACGCTTGCCTGCAATAACTGGCTCGTCGAGGCTGTCTTTCGCAATAAAGAAAGGGATATCCGAACTGCGGGATGCTTTGAATGCAATCTGCACATTGGCGCTCATGGGTTGTTTGCCTGCAATAACAGCCGGAATGAAATTGTAAAACTCATCTTTTAAAATCTTATCCTGGTCTGTTTTTGTTTCTTTCATGAAAGTTTCACGCCTGTCTTTCATGTTATATGCCATTGCGGAATCCGTGTAGGTTTTCAGATTCTCGTTGAGCAGGGTCTTATCTGAAATGAAATTATCATGTGCTTTCGTTACATCGGGCGTTATACCGATCTCGCCTTTCCTGATCTTGTCGATCAGCTGCTGCAGGGTTGTCTTATCTGACAGCGATTGCCTGATCAGTTCTTTCAGCCCCGATTCCGTTTCTGTGAGCAACGTGATCCGTTGCTGCCTGAGCGCTTCCTCCGCTGCTTTCTGTACACGGATGGCCTCTTCTTCAGCTTCTCTTATTTTACGCGCTTCTTCTTCTTTCTGAAGCCTGATGCGGTCATCTGCTTCTTTTTTCAAACGTGCCTCTTCTGCCTTGATGGCTGCATAATCCACTTCCGGGAAGGCTACAACAATATTATGTCCGGCATCTTTATCATCTACCACAAAGGTGGTATCATACAGATTCCCCATGCCATCGTTCAATGAGATCCGCATTTCATCTGAATTGTTCAGCGGGATCTTTTTTGACATGCCGGCCCTGATCTTCCCTGATTCATTGTCGTTGATAGTCACATTGATCGCTGCGCCCCTGTTGGCTTTCAGGGTCAGGTAAGCGAATGTGTTGTCAACTTTTTTTGCAGGGGCTGCGGCGCTGTCTGCCTTAACATCATCATCGTCATCCTTGAATTTCACCACGGGTTTGGCCGCCGGCTTTTTCTTTGGCGGGTCTACCGGTTTGGTATTGGTCGGCGCTTTGATCATCTGTGCAGACACAGCTGTTCCGGCCAGTGCTGTAACGGATACTAATAACCATTTTAATAACATCAACTTCATAACAATAGTGCGAATGGTTTTATAAGTAATTATTGAGATAAATATTGTCTACCATCGATTTCTGCTGCTGGTAATCGTACTTGTGATCTGATGCCTTCCTGATGAACTCGAATTTGATATCCTTACCGTTATCTGCATTCCTTACTTTTATACCGATGGTTCCGTTCAGCCTGTTTTCTACAGCCACTTCGAGGTAGAACTCAGACATAAGTGAGAACGGCCCTGCCTTAATGGTTCCCAGTTTATGTACATCTTCCTGCGGATCCCAGAACTGGCAGAGTTCTATGTTTACATATTCTGTCTGCTGCGGATTTACCTTGTACGTTTTTTTAGATGATACCGGCAATGGCGTATTACGATGTATCAGCAGGTCGATCTGTCTTCTCGGATCGTTGGCCATGATCAGTCCGATATTATAGGTGCTTACGCTTTTCAGATCGATCGGAACAATCTCCTGGTTGTTGCCGTTGCTGAATGATGCTGCATACAGCGCTGCTCCCTTGGCCACACTGCTGAGCGGCTGGTGATAAACGAGTTCCTGTTGCGGACCAACTTTCTGCTTCCAGAAATTGTAGACCAGTTTGCTGCTGGATGTGCCGCCGATCAACACCACTTTGTTGATATCGCTGAACTGCATACCAAGCGAACGGAGACAACGGTTCACGGCCTGTTCTGTTTTAACGATCAGCTGTGTGGCCTGCGCCGCGTAGATGTCGTAATAGAATGTTGCCTCAAACGCATCTCGGCCTACCATGATCCATTTGCTGATATTTCTTGGCGTATCTGCGTCATTCAATTCTATTTTTATTTTTTCTGCGATCTTCTGCAGCCGGTTTCCGGTGAGCTTATCGGTGGGCAGTTTGTTGCCGAACGCTTTTTCATAATCTTCCCGGATCGAATGCTGTACGATATCATCGAACTCTTTTCCTCCAAGTTTGTTCACCCCGTCTTTTGCGATCACATTCAGCTGGTTACCTGATTTGGTGATCAGCGTAAGATCAAATGTGCCACCGCCGAAATCGTAGATCAGGATGATCTCTTCATCGATCTTTTTATTAAAGCTTCCGTAAAACAATGCTGCGGCAACCGGTTCTTCAATGATGGCTGTAAGTTCGAGATCGGCCAGTCTTGCTGCTTCGATCACAGACTTACGCTGCACATCATTATAATGCGCAGGAACAGTGATCACTGCCTGCTTATAACCATCCGGCAGGTACAGCTCTGCATCGTTCTTTACTTTCCGCAATACAAGAGAAGCCACTGTTTCACTGAACCAGGCATTTTTATCGTCATCGAAATACACGGGATCCTGTGTGCCGAAACTTCTCTTGAAGAATGAAATGATCTGCTTGTCCGGAAGCGTTTCATAGAGATTCTCCGCGAAATTGCCTGCATAAGCTTTCCTGCCTTCGATCAGCGCAATCGACGGCGTTATCTGAACGTCTTTATTATTGGCATCGGGTATCAATACCGGACTACCATCCCTGCTCAGTGAGGCTGCTACCGTATTGCTTGTTCCGAGATCTATTCCTAATACCATCGTTATATTTTTAAATCTTTTTCTGCTTCTGTTACCATTTCCCTGTAACGGGTGTTCAGCTGATCTTTAACACGTTCGGCCGACTGTATACTGCGCAACAGCATTTCAACACTTTGCTGCTGTTTTTGCAATTGATTTTTCTCCTGGTTCATCTGGCTCGTACGCTGTGTCTGCAGGTCCTTTATATTTCTTTCGATCTGCAGGTTGATATTCTGTGTAGTGTCGCGCATCCAGTTGGAAATATTGCTGGTCCAGTCGCGGCTGCTGTCATTGAACATGCGCTTGGATTCCTGTTGCAGCAGGTCTTTCGCTTTGCCCAGCTCACGTTCAAATTCTTCGATACGTTTTTTGGGGATCCTTCTGCGCAGATCGTAAATACCATAAACGATCATGAGCAGCGAAATGCCGGCAGTAGATGCTTTCACCCATGTGGCAATATGTTTAAAGATGCCGCTTTCGCTGGCAGATGCCACAATTGATAACGGTGCAAGCAGACCACCCACTACCATGATCAGGCCTGTATAATCACGCAGTGCAACAAAGTATTCCATTGCACCCTTTTTGATGATCTCGCCGCTGTAAGTTTTATTCATGTAGCAGAACGACTGGATCGTTCTTTCTTTTTCCGGGAAAGGAGGGTAGATGGTATCGGCTTTCAATGGCTGGATACCTTTATTTTTTAATTGAATATTGATCTGTGCGATCAGGTCTTCGAAAGAACTTTTGATAAACGCTTCATCCTTACCCAACTCAGTGCGGATAGATGCAGCAATATTACCTGTGAATTTATTCAGGAAATCCTCTGCAATGGAAGTCTCGTACTTCTCACTTTTCTCTGCAAGGCTCTTGCGTTCAAAATCTTCAAGTTTGCCGCATTGCTGTGCGGTGATGATAGAGAACTGACCGGTATTCGGTTTGTTCAGATCCTCATATTTCAGCTTGTAGCTTTTTTCAAGCTCCTGCGCAGATTTCTGGATCAGCTGCCGAAGGTTGCTCACTACTTCGCTGTTATTCATCGACTGTTCTTCCTTACGGGTGATATTGGTATTCTGTGTATGTAACAACTTACGTGTCTGCGCTGATTTATTCTCGGCAGAAAGGATCTCATCCAGGAAAGAGAAAACAGGTTTGATGCTGTTCAGGTAGGCGATCTTCTTCATCTTGTCGATAGATGCGGTATCTTCTATCGCAGTTTTGATGATATCTTCTGTTGTTTTGCCTTCGAGGTTTTCAGGTGTAAGGATAACGGCCTTGCTTCTGAACTGTCTTGTAAAATCGCGTGCGCCATTCTGGTCCTGCAGCAGGTTCACTACCAGCTGTAATCTGTAAGTGGTATCGGGCCTGCGGAAATATTGTATCAGCTTGTCGGCTTTCTGCATTTCTTCATCCAGCAGAATGATACCTACCGTAGGAAAGACATCCTGGAAAACACGGACGCTGTAATTATTTTCATGTTTAACCGTAATGCGATATATGCTGTTACTGCTTGTTTCTTCCAGTTGCCTGGCCAGTTTTCTGCTTTCAGACGAGGCATTCACGCTGCAGAAGACATCAATATAAAAAGCTTCTTTATCTGCCAGTTGTTTGATCTTACGTTTTGTTTCATCCAGAAACCCGGCATAACCGGAAACGGGGAGTTCCTTCATCAGGTCCTCAAATCTTTCTGCTATATAATTCAGTTCTCTCATAAGCGTTGCTGTTAAAAAACATCAATAACTACTGTTTTCATATAATCGCTTTCTTCTACTTCCTGTACAATCTTGTGTATACTGGTATTGTTCAGGCGAACGATCAGTTTAGTCATGCCCACCTGTATGGTGTCGTTCGGGCCGATCATTGTACGCTGTGTGATCCTCCTGTCATTTCCATTCACATAAGTGCCGTTCTTGCTTTGTTTGCCGCCATTGCTTTGTGCATCATCACATACCACGATCTGGAGCGGGTTGATATTGATCACTTCCAGTACTGCATGTGCACGGCTGATATAAGGATCTTCATCAAGCAATATCACAGGATCATTCGATTGTACATTCCTGCCGATGTGGTTCTTGCCGTAAAACAACGGGAATGTGATAGCGGACTGGTTCTCGGTATGTCTTACCAGCCAGGCTACTTCTGTTTTGCGTGACTGCACGGGCCGGGCTTCTTCTCTCTGGTTTCCGTAAGAATGAGAACGGGCGGCCTGCTGCAGATCTGCGCCCAGCATCTGTGTTTGCAGGTTCCTGATTTTCTCGGTATTGGATGTGTGCAGCTTGCGTAAAAAATCATTAGGGGCATTTTCCGAAAGCCGTTGGAAATAAGCCAGCTTATCATTCATCCTGATACGGATCTCATGATCTGTTGCAGATTCCGGTAATTCGAGAAATTCAAGTACTTCAGCCCTGGTCATATCAGATGGTTTTACCTTTATAAATGTTGTTCTGCCTGCATCATTTTTTTCAGTTCCTGCAATTCGTTCTTAATGCCTGCCAGCTCTTCATGCTGTTCTTTCAACCCTTGTAATAACAGGATATTCAGTCCTGCATAGTTGATCGCTTTATGATCCGTTCCGCCGGTATTTGTATTGTAAACGAGGTGCGGGAATACTTTTTCAAGTTCCTGCGCGATAAGTCCGTACTGCATCTCAGCGGGGAGATACATACCCGGAAACTCTTTTGTTCTGAAATGATAGTTGCAGGGATGTAAATGCATCAGCTTGCTGTAAACCGGTTCTAACGGCGCAATGTCCGTTTTAAGTTTAAGATCCGACCAGCCACCTGAAGAGGCAGCTCTCGATGCCGCAGCGGCAGCTTCATGTGCGGAGTGCTCGGCTGCATTTGCATAGTTCCGGGCATCTACTGCATAACGGTCGGCCTGTTGGCCGGCGTCGTTTGCGTAGCCTTTTGCGTCATTGGCTTCCTGTGCTGCGTCTTTGGCTTTTACGGCAGCATCTTCTGCTTCGCGGGCTTCATCTTTGGCTTTATTGGAAGCGTCTTCTGCTTCTTTTACTTCAGACTGTGCTTTGCTGGCAGCATCCTGTGCTTTCTGGGAAGCAGCTTCCGCTTCTTTGGCTTCATTTTGTGCTTTCTCGGAAGCGGATGCGGCTTCCTTCGCCTCCTGTTGTGCTTTTTCAGAAGCAGATGCAGCTTCTTTCGCTTCCTGCTGTGCTTTTTCGGATGCTGTAGCGGCTTCCTTGGCTTCATTCTGCGCATCTGTTTTAGCCTTTTCCGCAGCCTGCGCATCCTGTTGCGCATCTTGTCTGGCTTTGTCTGCCGCCTGTGCATCTGCCTGTGCGTCGGCACGTGCTTTGTCTGCCGCCTGTGCGTCCTGCTGTGCATCTACACGGGCCTTATCTGCGGCTTGTGCATCCTGCTGCGCATCTACTCTTGCTTTATCCGCAGCCTGTGCATCCTGCTGTGCGTCAACCCTGGCCTTATCAGCTTCTTTTGCATCGGATTCTGCATCAACCCTTGCTTTATCTGCAGCTTTCGCATCCTGTTCGGCATCTATACGTGCTTTGTCTGCGGCTTTCGCGTCTTCTTCTGCATCTACACGCGCCTTGTCCGCGGCCTTTGCATCCTGCTCTGCATCCTGCCTTGCTTTGTCTGCGGCTTTCGCGTCTTCTTCTGCATCTATACGCGCTTTATCCGCAGCCTTGGCGTCCTGCTCTGCATCCTGCCTTGCTTTATCTGCGGCCTGAGCATCCTGTTGAGCGTCCTGTCTTGCTTTATCCGCAGCCTGTGCGTCCTGTTGTGCATCCTGCCTTGCTTTGTCTGCGGCCTGTGCATCTGCGAGTGCATCCTGCTTTGCTTTTTCGGCAGCCTGCGCGTCTGCAACGGCATCCTGTTTGGCTTTTTCTGCGGCCTGTGCATCTGCTACAGCATCCTGTTTTGCTTTTTCCGCAGCCTGCGCATCGTTTACTGCATCCTGTTTAGCTTTTTCTGCAGCCTGCGCATCTGCCACGGCATCCTGTTTGGCTTTTTCTGCGGCCTGTGCGTCAGCCATTGCATCATTTTTTGCCTTATCTGCGGCTTGTGCGTCTGCTAATGCATCCTGTTTATGTTTTTCAGCTTCCTGTGCATCCTGCTGCGCATCGGTCTTTGCCTTGTCTGCGGCCTGCGCGTCTGCCAATGCATCCTGCTTGTGTTTTTCAGCTTCCTGTGCATCCTGCTGTGCATCGGTCTTTGCCTTGTCTGCGGCTTGTGCATCTGCTAATGCATCCTGTTTGTGCTTTTCTGTTTCCTGCGCGTCTGCCTGTGCATCCTGTTTTGCTTTTTCCGTTGCCTGTGCATCTGCCTGTGCATCTGTTCTTGCTTTATCTGCGGCCTGTGCAT
>NZ_FUWH01000002.1:29004-596351 GCF_900167075.1 Sediminibacterium ginsengisoli
CTTGCTTTATCTGCGGCCTGTGCATCTGCCAATGCATCCTGCTTATGCTTGTCTGCTTCCTGCGCGTCTGCCTGTGCATCCTGTTTTGCTTTTTCAGCGGCCTGCGCATCGTTCACTGCATCCTGCTTTGCTTTCTCCGCCGCCTGTGCATCTGCGAGTGCGTCCTGTTTAGCCTTATCTGCCGCCTGTGCATCCGCCATTGCATCCTGTTTGGCTTTGTCGGCTGCCTGTGCTTCGGCCTGTGCTTTCTGCGCCGCATCAGTTGCTTCCTTCATTTCTGCCTGCGCGCGCTGCGATGCATCCATCGCTTCTTTCATCTCATTCTGCGCGCGCTGCGCTGCCTGTATGGCTTCATTCGCCTCCTGCTGCGCTTTATTCGAGAATTGCGTTGCCTCGTTCGCTTCCTGCTGCGCTTTCTGCGACGAAGTAGTGGCAAGCGATTCGTAATTCTTTATCTTGGTGATCACACTTTCCATCTCCGCCAGGGCAAGCCTGCTCCTGTTTACCAACTGTTCCAGTTCTGCCTCGTATGCGGTTACATTTACTGGCATAGGTTTTATTTTTTGGGTGATGTTTTATTTACAGTGATACTGTCGCTTCCTGCTGCAGCATGCGTGCTGTCTTTTTTACCTGAACTGTCTTCCTGCGGGCGAACCATCATGATAGACCTGACAGTATCTTTCTTCTCCGCAGTATTTTCAACCGTATTTGCCGGTTGTTCTTTCGCTGAAAAACGATCGTATGCGAACCAGCCGCCAGCCGCTACAGCAACGATCAGCAGTAGCAGGGGAAGCAGGATTTTTCCTTTTGCTTTTCCTCCGGCCTGGCCGATATGCAGCAGGTACATGGAGTAATTGTCCTTGGTCTTTCCTTCACAGATCTGTTTGATCTTTTCGCTGTAATTCACATCAGCAGCAAATTCGCCGAGCAGTTCGGGGAAACGGTTTTCCGTAAACTGTTCCATCAGGCCATCAGTACATAACAGGAGCCAGTCGTTCTGCCGGATGTCCTGCAGTACTGCATGTTCTATATCCGTTGCCTTTGTATTTACATTAATGCTCCGCGTGATAATATTGCGTTGCGGATGTGTTTCTGCTTCCTGCTCGGTGATCACGCCCTGCATTACCAGCTCCGCTACCAGTGAATGGTCTTTACTTTTGAATACGGGCCTTCCGTTTCTCAGCTGAAAGATCTTGCTGTCTCCGCACCAGGCAACATAGGCTTTGCCCTGTTGCAATACGGCCAGCGTTAAGGTTGTACTGGTATTGGATGCAGACGGATTATTACTGATAAAAACAGCTGTTTCCGTTTGAAAAAGTTTTAATCCTTTTTCAAGGAGTTGCCTGAAATCCGTTTCATTCCGGATCTCCGCCTTTTCAAATGTTGCATAAAAACTTTTTGTTGCTATCTCTGAAGCCACTTCCCCGAAGCTGCTTCCGCCTACACCATCGCAGACAATAAACAGCGCCGGCGACTGCGGTGTGTATTGCCCGGGCATGATGGCATCTTCCACATTTTTCCTTCCTCCGATCTCATTTAATGAAAACGCTTTGATCTTCATAGCTTGTAGTCTTGATACCGAATGAATTCACTTTCATTCAGTGATTATTATTGGTTGCTCAGTTCGCTGATTTGTCGGCCGCAAGTCTGAAGCCGATATTCTTATTTCTTTTGTTGACCACTTCGGCATTACGGGCTTTTTCATGCACAAAGAATACATCGTTCTCATAATCACCGCCCCGTAAAACCTTTCCCTGCTGTGGTGATGCCTGCTGGTACGGACCATACCAGTCTGATGTCCACTCATATACGTTACCCAGCATGTCGAATAATGCATTGTCATCTCCAGCCTTTGTACCTACTTTATGGGTTGTTTTGCCTGAGTTGTTCATATTCCAGCTGATATTGGCCAGGTCGGGTTCCTTTCCTGCAGGATGTCCGGAAACACATGCGAACTCCCATTCTGCATCAGTAGGCAGACGGAACCTGCTTATCTCGTATTTATTTCCTTTACGGGTGCCTTCTTCCAGCAGTTTATTAAGCGCTGTGATAAACGCCTGTGTATCTTCCCATGAAATACTGTCTGCAGGGAAATCAGCGAAGGTTGTATCCTTGTACCTGTTGTCCTTCATCACGGCATTCCATTCCCTTTGTGTTACTTCATATCTGTTAAGCAGGAACGGATTTACCTGTACCGTATGCTCGGGCCCGTCAAGATTACGTTTCGGGTCGTTGGTGCCCATGGCAAACGAACCTCCCTGCAGGGGTACCAGGTTAGAACCAATGCTGAGTACCATATCTGGTTCAGTAGCTGCTTTTTCATCCTTGTTTCCGGCAGCGAAATTGCTGTAGGCCCAGTAACCACCGCCACCCAGAACAACTGCAATTACTGCTGCAATAAGCCATTTTTTGCTGCCTGCTTTTTTCTCTTCAGGAGCTTCATCAGGAACAGTAGATGCTGCCGCTTTGGGAAGGTCTGCGGGATTGATTTCCTGGGTACTGTCATCAGCTGCGGCCTGTACCGGTTTCCTGGCTGCTTTTGCTTTCGCAGGCTGTGGCGGTTTTGAAGCAGGTTGCGGTGTACTGATCTCCATGGTGTGATCATCGGAAACAGCCGCCGGTGCAGATTGTGTAAAATGATTGAGTGTGGATGCCGGCGCAGGTGAAGCGCTGTTTTCGAAAGGATCGTGCTTTTTCTGGTAAGCCTGTCCCTTGAGTATAGAGATCAGTTCCTCAATGTCACTTGTTCTTTTATTTGCATCAGGGATGATACATTTCAGCAGTACGCTTTTGAATGGCTCCTGCAGTTTCAGCAATCTTTCTTCTATACCCTCTGCGCTTACGATTTTGGTGATCATCTGTGCAGCGGAAGTATCACCGGAACGTGACCCGAACAGCAGATCGCCTGTTAACAGGTAATAAGCCGTTACACCAAAAGCCCATACGTCTACGTTGTAACTGATCTTTTTATTGATGCCATAACGCTCGGGATTGAATTGCTCCGGGGCCATATATTCAATCGTGCCGAGCAGGATAGAAGCACTTGCCTGGTTGGAATCGGCTGCCTTACTGATCCCGAAATCCGCGATCTTGGCCACCAGGCGATTCTGTTTGTCGCGCCCCAGCAGGATATTCTGTGGCTTGATATCGCGGTGTATGATGCCTTCACTGTGCAGGTAACGTAATCCCTCCAGGATGTCGATCAGCAGTTTTTTCAACTGTTCGGTAGTAAGCGGATTCTGACTCATGAAGGTCTTCATCTGCCCCTCCTGCACAAATTCCATTACTCCGATCTGCACTTCTTCTTCCTGACCGTGGAAATTCCGGTTCACAAGGGTTTCAACACCATAATATTTTACGATGTTGGGGTGCGCCAGTATAATGGCTCTTTTGATCTCGTTGATGATCGTGTACTTGTTCGACTGATCCTGGGGATGAAAGAACTTCAAAGCCACGGGCATTTCAAGCACTTTGTCGTAGGCTTTATACACGGTTGCAAATCCACCTTTACCAAGCAAATCCAATTGCGGGTCGTAGATATACTTATTTAATATTTCCATTTTCCTCTGTTATAGCAGTCTCTGAGAATAATAGTTCTGGTTTAACCTCACAGGAATATGATAAGTGAGTAGAGCTCATCACATTGCTGGCAGGCTTGTTACATGACCTACAATTTAACAAATTTTAACAGACGAAGATAGATTTAGGGGAAATCCTGCCGAATACTCCTTTTTAGGGATGGCAGAGATCCGGGCGTGGGCAGGACAAATATAGGTAGTCCGGCTGATCCGGGAGGTTATGTGGAATAAATGTTTGTTTCGGGGCTGCCGGCTGTTCGTTAAATGAGAGTGCCGGTGAGTCACGGATCATGAAAGGCAAAAGAAAAGGCAGGATGATCAAAATCCTGCCTTTTCCTCTTAGCTGATCTTTTCGGCGAAAAGCGCTTTTAATTCATTTGCATCTTCCGGCTTCATTTTATCGGCCAGGATCAGCCTGATCTGTCTTCTTCTGAGGGCGCCTTCATACAGTTTTTTCTCTTCTTCAGACTCCGGGCGCAGTGAAGGGATCTGGCGTGGTTTGCCATTGGGATCCAGGGCTACAAAAGTGAAGAATGCCTCGTTGCTTTCATATTTATACTGATGAAGCAGGTCTTCTCCCCATACTTTCAGGTGAATTTCCATCGAAGTATTAAAGGCACGGCAGACTTTAGCTTCAATATGCACCACATTACCCAGTTTAATAGGATTCTTAAAGCTGAGGTTATCTACCGAAACCGTCATGCTCGGTGTATTACAATGCCTTCCGGCTGCAATGCCGGCTGCAATATCCATCCAGTACATCAGTCGGCCTCCCATGAGGTTACCAAAAGTATTCGTATCATTCGGCAGCACCAGTTCATTCATAATGGTGAAACTCTCGGCCGGTGTTTTTGCTTCCATTCCTTTGCTATTTGTGCAAAGATAGGATGGGGCCGCTAAATCACCTGTTTTTCGAGCTTTGCGAGGTAGCTGTCTGCCACATCGGCCCCGATTCCTGTTGTATTTTCAGGTAAGTACAGGTGCATGCCCTGGTAAGTAACGCCGCCGGTTACCGGATCTTCGAGATGTCCGAGCAGGCAGGTATCGAGATCGTAAAATTTTACATTCGTAAATGCCATGGCGAAATGGACTTTGGCTGTGAGCGCTACACGGCTTTCGAGCATGCCGCCCATCATACAGGGGATGCCGGCAGCTTCTGCTACCCGGTTGATCTTGATAGCTTCGTGAATGCCGCCGCTTTTGGCAAATTTGATATTGATATAAGCCGCCGCATGGTTGCGGATGATCCTTGCCGCATCATGGTGGGTATACACACTTTCATCAGCCATTACAGGTATCGGCGAGATCTTGCAGAGCTCGGGAAGGAGTTCATCGTTCCAGGTGCGCATGGGCTGCTCACAGAATTCGATCTGGTAAGCGGCGAGGCCGGTCAGCGCCTGTACGGCACCTTCATAACTCCAGCCCTGGTTGGCATCGATGCGGATCCTGGTTTCGTAACCGATGGCTTCCCTGATCTGCCTGATCCGTTCAATATCTTCCAGAGGTTCTTTACCCAGTTTTACCTTGATCACTCTTACTCCCTTTTCACGGAAGCCGGCAGCAGTTGCGGCCATTTCAGCTGGTGTGCCGATACCAATGGTAAGATCGCTTTCGATCTCTCTCAGCTCACCGCCCAGGAATTTATACAGCGGCAGGTTGGCAGCTTTGGCCGCGATATCGTATAAAGCAAGGTCGAAAGCGCTTTTGGCGGTATAGTTGCGCGCAGTGAACAGGTCCAGCTCGGCGAGCCGGGCACTGATATCCGACGCATCTTTTCCTTTCCAGACAGCCGCGAAATCTTTGGCCATTTCAAAACAGGTAGCCTGGGTTTCGCCAACGATCATCGGGAATGCAGAACATTCACCCACACCGGTAATACCGGCATCCGTATGTACACGGATAAAAAGATTCTGTGCAAAATGCATCGTGCCCGTGGCTATGGTAAATGGAACCATCGGGATCGAATACTTATAGATTTCTATGCTTGTAATGATCATGCGCGAATTTCAGGATTTCTGACTTATACCCGCAAGCTTTTTTAAGGGCGGATCATATTATGTTTTACCCGTATGAACAAAGCCCGCCACCAAAAATTATTGCCGATTATCGCAAAACCTTTTTTTACTTACCGAACAGCAACCGATATTCGCGTAACGAACGAATGTTAGCACATGAATATATCTTTCGACAATACAGAGAATGCATTTGCCTATAAGTCCGATAAAGACCTGAAAGGAGCCAGATTGTTGTTCAGGACCATGGGTTATCCCTGGTTTGTACAGCTGGGTACCCGCCTCACGCCTTTTATCATGAAAACCGGCCTGCCTGTTCATGGCCTGATCCGTAAAACCATTTTCAAACAGTTTGTAGGAGGTGAAACACTGGAACAGACTGCGGAAGTTGGCGATATCCTGGGTAAATACGGCGTTGATGTGATTCTTGATTATGGTGTTGAAGGAAAAGAAGGTGAAGCCAGCTTCGATCATGCTACAGACGAGTTCATACGTGTGATCCAGTATGCCGCTACCAAGGGAAATATCCCTTTTATCAGTGTAAAAGTGACCGGTATCGCCCGTTTTGCATTGCTGCAGACGCTCGATGAAGCGCCACGACTGAGAAGTGGTATTCATGATCATGAAGCCCAGATCCAGGAATGGGACCGTGTACGTGAAAGAATGTATTCGATTTGCGAAGCCGCAGCTGAAAAGGGTATCGGTGTATTGGTGGATGCGGAGGAAAGCTGGATCCAGGACCCGGTAGACAGGCTGACCATGGAAATGATGGCGCTGTTCAATAAAGAGAAAGTAATTGTTTACAATACGATACAGTTATACAGGCACGACAGGCTGCATTTCCTGCAGATGTCGCACCGCATTGCACGTGAGCAGGGCTTCCTGCTGGGTGTGAAGCTGGTACGCGGCGCTTATATGGAAAAGGAAAGGGCGCGAGCCGCACAACGCAAAGGCGTTTCGCCGATACAGCCTGATAAGGAAAGTACCGACAGGGATTATAATGCGGCAGTATCCTATTGCATTGATCACCTGGATGAGATCTCCGTTATTGTGGCATCGCATAATGAAGAGAGCAATCTCCGTGCTGCGAAACTGCTCGATGAAAAAGGCATCAATCACCATCATCCCCATATCCATTTTTCACAGTTATACGGCATGAGCGATAATATTACGTTCAACCTCGCCAAGGAAGGATTCAGCGTAAGCAAATACCTTCCTTTCGGTCCTATACGTGATGTGATCCCTTACCTGATGCGCCGGGCACAGGAGAACAGCAGTGTAAGCGGGCAAACAGGCCGCGAACTGTCGCTCATCAATAAGGAACTGGCAAGAAGAAAAGGCCGCTAAGGTTTTTTCCCCATAAGGTGAAAATCATTCGGCGCTTCATCGGCTGCAGAAACGTAATTTGCACCTTATGCGGCAATACCAGCAATTACTTCAGCATATCCTTGACAACGGAACCGAAAAGACCGACCGTACCGGTACGGGCACGATCAGCTGTTTCGGGTACCAGATGCGATTCAACCTGCAGGAAGGTTTTCCGATGGTCACCACCAAGAAACTGCACCTCAAAAGCATTGTTTATGAGCTGCTCTGGTTTTTGAAAGGGGATACCAATATCCGTTACCTAACCGATCATGGTGTGAGCATCTGGAACGAATGGGCCGATGCCAATGGCGAACTGGGGCCGGTATACGGCAAGCAATGGCGCAGCTGGGCGGGCGCAGACGGGACGGTTGTGGACCAGATCGCAGACCTGATCAGCCAGATTAAGAAAAACCCGGATAGCCGCCGCCTGATCGTAAGCGCCTGGAATGTGGCAGAACTACCCAAAATGGCATTGATGCCCTGCCATGCACTGTTTCAGTTTTATGTAGCTGATGGCAAGCTGAGCTGCCAGCTGTACCAGCGCAGTGCGGATGCTTTTCTCGGTGTGCCTTTCAATATCGCATCTTATGCCTTGCTTACCATGATGGTGGCACAGGTCTGCGGATTGGAATACGGTGATTTTGTGCATAGTTTCGGCGATGTGCATTTGTACAGCAATCACCTGGAACAGGCAAAGCTGCAACTCAGCCGCGAACCTTACCCGCTGCCGGTAATGAAACTGAATCCTGAAGTGAAAGATATTTTCGGTTTCTCCTTCGGGGATTTCACACTGGAGAATTACCAGCATCATCCGCATATCAAGGCACCGGTAGCTGTATAGCACCGGAATGGTTTCAAGATTTAAACAAGAGCTATGCTTATTTCACTTGTTGTGGCAGCTGCAGAAAACAATGCTATCGGGAAGGATAACCGGTTGCTGTGGAAGTTGCCGAACGATATGCGTTTTTTCAAAAGCACTACCTGGGCAATGCCGGTGGTAATGGGAAGAAAAACATTCGAATCATTGTCGGGCAAGCCGCTGCAGGGCCGGCTGAATATCGTGATCACGCGCCAGCAGGATTTTCAGGCAGAAGGTATTGTGGTTGTTCACTCACTGGAAGCTGCGATCAGCGAGGCGGAAAAAGCGGATTATAAAGAAGTATATGTAATAGGCGGTGGCGAGATCTACAAAGCATCATTGCCGCAGGCTGATAAGGTTTACCTCACCAAAGTACATACACAGATCGACGGAGACACATTTTTTCCCGAACTTGACCCGGTTGAATGGAAACTGGCTTCCGAACACCGTTATGAAGCAGACGAGAAGCATGCTTATGCATACAGTTTCCAGGTCTGGGATCGTATCCGGTCTTAATACTGCGGTATGATCAGCTTTTTTGAAATAGCATATTCCCTGGTTGTTCCATTATTATTAGTAATAGTATGGACAGCTGGTACCCGTCTTGCCGGTTACTCGCGTGCAGTACTGGCTTCGGTAAACCTGCTGATGGTGATCTATGCCGTATTTCTTGTACGCCAGGCGATCGGGATCATACAATTGATGAAAAGCCTGGGTGTTACCAGTACTGTAGCGGAACATACTTCTTTATGGCCGCCGGATGCGGTTGCCTTTCGTTTTATTGCGCTGGTGCTTCTTTGTGTATTATTCCTTTTCGGAAAATTCCGTTCTTCCGGGATACTCAGCGTTGTTATGCTGGCTTTATTGTACAAGGATCATCCGGCGTCTACCTGGAATACCTTCGACCTGTTTTTCAAGATATTGAATTATATATGCCTGTTATGTTCGGCATATGCTTTACTTTGGCTTTTGGCCTTATTGCCGTTTCAGCGGCGCAACAGGGTTCGGCACTCATAAAACCAGCAGGCAATTATGTATTCACCGGTTCAGTTAGGATTTAAGTATCTCAGGTATTATATCACCGCATCCAACGGTAAAGGGCACGGCGTTCATTCACCTTTTGTATTCAGTTTTATTACACAGGTGCTGAACGATCAGCGTCAGTTTTATGCGTATTCGCAGCTGGAAGCATTACGTAAAGATTTATTGTCCGATCACCGGGAAATAACACTGGAAGATTTCGGTGCCGGTTCGCGTATTAAAAAAGACAATGTAAGAAAGTTATCTTCCATTGCAGCCACTTCACTGAAACCGGCCAAATTCAGCCAGCTGCTGTTCCGTATAGCAGATCATTTTAAGCCTTCCGTGATCCTTGAACTGGGAACCTCACTGGGTATTACCACTTCTTATCTTGCATCTGCAAATCCCGCAGCCCGGATCACTACGATGGAAGGGGCTTCTGCTGTGGCTGCTGTGGCAAAAAATAATTTCAGTAAACTTGGCCTCGGCAACATCAGGGTTGTTGAAGGCAATTTCGATCATACACTTGCAGAAACCTTAACAACCATACCCCTGATCGACCTCGCTTTTCTCGATGGCAATCATCGTTATGAGCCTACGGTCAGGTACTTCAGGCAAATTCTCCCTCACCTGCAGGAGCACAGCATCGTGATACTAGACGATATTCACTGGAGCGCCGAAATGGAACAGGCCTGGGATGAGGTACGCGGGATGGAAGAAGTGACCCTGAGTATCGACCTCTTTTTTATCGGCATCGTTTTCTTCAGAAAAGAACAAAAAGAGAAGCAGCATTTCAGCATTCGTTTCTGACCCGGATAAGATTTTCGCACGCATATGATCTTTCTTTAACCGCTGGTATATCCATCGGTCAGAAATGGCGAAAAAATCTTACATTGAAGTCATGATTGTTGGCATACTTAGGGAACCAAACCACGATAAAAGAGTGTCCCTGTTACCCGAACAGGCGAAGTCACTGATCAAAAACAATACGCGGGTACTGGCAGAAGCGGGGGCAGGCGCAGCGGCGTTTGCAGCAGACGAAGCCTATGTTGCTTCGGGTGTTGCCATCGCTTCGCGCGATGAGATCCTGCAGCAAAGTGATCTTATACTGGCTATCCAGCCGCTTACAGCAAATGATCTCACTAAACTGAAGTCCGGTACCGTAGTAATTGGTGTTTACCAGCCCCTGTTTACGGCACCGCTGATGCAGGATTGGGCCCGGGCACAACTCACCACTTTCAGCCTGGATATGATCCCCCGTACAACCCGCGCGCAGAGCATGGATGTATTGAGTAGTCAGGCGAATATAGCGGGTTACAGGGCCGTATTGCTGGCCGCAACCTTATATCCACGGTATTTCCCGATGTTCATGACCGCAGCAGGAAGTATCACGCCTGCAAGAGTACTGGTACTCGGAGCCGGTGTGGCGGGATTGCAGGCAGTGGCAACGGCAAGAAGGCTGGGTGCTGTGGTGGAAGTGTCGGATACAAGACCGGCCGTGAAAGAAGAAGTGATGAGTCTCGGTGCCAAATTCATTGAAGTGGAAGGTGCTGCAGATGCTTCCGGCGCAGGTGGTTATGCGGTTGAGCAATCGGAAGAGTATAAACGCAGGCAGCAGCAGCGGCTTGCTGAATCTGTGGCCAAATCAGATATCATCATCACAACAGCGCAGATCCCCGGCAAAAAAGCGCCGCTGCTGATCACCGAAGCCATGCTCGACAGCATGCGCGCAGGCAGTGTGATCATTGATCTTGCAGCATCAACAGGCGGAAACGTGGCCGGTACACAGAACGATACAACTGTTTATCATAAAGGGATCTGTATCGTAGGCAACAGCAGCCTGGCATCGGATATGCCTTCGGATGCAAGTAAATTATATGGGAAAAATGTGCTCAATTTTATGCAGCTCATCATGGATAAGGAAGGAAACCTGCTGCTGAATTTTGAAGATGATATTGTAAAAGGAAGTTGTGTTACACATAACGGCGCAGTAGTACATGACCGTGTACTTGGCCTGTTGTAAAAAGTGATAAAGTAAAAAATATGGAAACAATGCTCAGCTGGATACATGCAAACATTGAGATCATCTACATCGTGATCCTCTCCGTTTTCCTCGGGATAGAAGTGATCGGCCGCGTGCCCAGCGTATTGCATACGCCTTTAATGAGCGGTGCCAATGCCATTCACGGAGTAGTGATTATCGGTGCCATCATTGTTATGGGAAGGGTAGAAGCTGATAATTACGCAGCGCTGATTGTAGGGTTTCTGGCAGTGATCCTGGGAACGCTGAATGTGGTAGGCGGTTTCATGGTAACCGACAGGATGCTCGAAATGTTCAAAAAGAAAAAAGCCTGATCATCTTTCATCAACGCAACGATTCAAAAAAAGCTTTATGGGTTTAAGTCTCCTTACAGTTATTTACCTGCTCGGATCTGTTACATTCATTGTAGGATTGAAAATGCTCTCACATCCGGAAACTGCCCGCAAAGGGAATCTGCTGGCAGCTGCAGGCATGACAATAGCCATCTTCGGCACTATTTTCCTGTATGAAGAAGATGGTGTAAAACTCCATAATTACGCCTGGATCTTCGGCGGACTTGCCATCGGTACCATTACGGGTCTGATGGCCGCGAAGAAAGTAAAGATGACGGCGATGCCAGAAATGGTAAGCCTTTTCAATGGAATGGGCGGTGCCTGTGCCATGTTGATATCTGTTGTGGAATTCGATCATATTTACCAGGTACATAAAGCAACGGAAAGCATGTCGCTTTCTGCAGCTGTTCCGTTCGGTCATTACCTTACCATTATAGCGGGCGCTATCATTGGCAGTATTTCCTTTGCCGGCAGCGTGGTTGCCTGGGGTAAACTCAACGGCAGGATCAAAGACTTCTCTTTCCGCGGTCAGCATATATTCAATCTTATCTTATTTGCAGCAATACTGATGGCGGCTTTCTTTTTAACCTACCCGTCGGATGTACAGCATGCACGTATGCCGTTTTATATTACGGTAGGACTGGCACTGCTCTACGGAATTTTCTTTGTGTTGCCCATTGGCGGTGCCGATATGCCGGTGGTGATCTCCCTGCTGAACTCTTTTACCGGGGTTGCGGCAGCCTGTGGTGGCTTCCTGTACAACAACCAGGTAATGCTTACCGGTGGTATTCTGGTAGGAGCTGCCGGAACCCTGCTCACGATACTGATGTGTAAGGCGATGAACCGCAGCCTGGTGAATGTGCTTGTAGGTTCATTCGGTGGTAAGGCAGGTGCTGCTTCAGCTTCGGGAGGAAGCCAGGGAAGCTACAAAGAGATCAGTATATCAGACGCGGCTGTCTGCATGGCTTATGCCAATAAAGTGATCATTGTGCCGGGTTACGGACTCGCCGTTGCGCAGGCACAGCACGTTTGTCATGAACTGGAGAAGCTGCTGGAAGAAAAAGGAGTTACGGTTGCTTATGCTATCCACCCGGTAGCGGGAAGAATGCCCGGACATATGAACGTATTACTGGCCGAATCGGACGTCAGTTATGATAAACTGATGGAGATGGAGCAGGCCAACGACGAGTTCAAAACAACCGATGTAGTGCTGGTGCTGGGCGCCAATGATGTTGTGAATCCTGCAGCCAAAACCGATCCGGCTTCGCCTATCTATGGTATGCCGGTGCTGGAAGTGGAACAGGCCAAAACCATTATCGTGAACAAACGCAGCATGAAGCCCGGTTATGCAGGTATTGAAAATGAACTTTTCTTTCATCCGCGTACATCCATGCTGTTCGGTGATGCAAAAGCAGCATTGCAGAAACTGGTTACAGAGATCAAAAATATATAGCCGGTCCGGGCTTTTGATTCCGGCGTATCTTTGCATAAAAAAAGATTGATCCCTTCCTCTCTTTTACAATCGCTGGAAAGTATGCCGGGTTTCAGTCGTGCCGACTTTGAAGCTGTGCATGCTTCAGGAGTGCAGGTAACTTCTGTGCGGCTCAATCCGGCCAAACAACCCGATACTTTTTCACTCCCTTTTTCCGGCCAGGTACCCTGGTGCAGGGATGGGAGATATTTGTCTGAACGACCTTCTTTCACATTCGACCCCATATTTCATGCCGGTGCTTACTATGTACAGGAAGCCAGCAGTATGTTCCTCTGGCATGCACTGCAGGCAACCATAACAGAACCGGCAGGAATGAAAGTGCTGGATCTCTGTGCGGCACCCGGCGGAAAAAGCACACTGGCCGCTACATATTTTGAAAAGGGACTGGTGGTTTCCAATGAAGTGATCCGTGCGAGGGCTGCTGTTCTGGCTGAGAACACGGCTAAATGGGGAACAGGAAATATCATTGTAACCAACAACGACCCGGCGCATTTTCAACCTTTCGGAGATTATTTCGATGCGATGATCATAGACGCTCCGTGCAGCGGCAGCGGCCTGTTCAGGAAAGACCCTGATGCAGTAACCGAATGGAGTGAAGGCAATGTTGAACTCTGCAGCCAGCGTCAGCAGCGGATACTGGCAGACAGTCTTCCTGCATTGAAAGAAGGCGGTATGTTATACTACTCCACCTGTTCGTATTCGCAGGCAGAGAACGAGGATATAGCCGACTGGCTGATCCGCGAAATGGATATGGAATCGGTGGAAATACCAGTAGAAGAATGGGGCATCATAACCACAAGATCGGAGCAGGGCGCGTACGGCTATCGGTTTTACCCGCACCGTCTGAACGGGGAAGGCTTTTTCATGGCCGTATTCCGTAAAAAAGGGGCCGGTAGTTCCGGGCGGCTCAAAGAACAGCAGCTTGTACTTCCCGGAAAGCAGGAAATGCAGCAACTGGCAGATTTTATGCCTTTACCGGCTGGTTATGCTTATTTCAAACAGGCAGAAAGCATCCGTGCAATACCTGAACAATGGCTGACCGATCTGAAAATGCTGGCAGCAAGACTTTATATCAGGCGCGCAGGTACAGAAATCGGCAGTATCAAGGGAAAGGATGTGATTCCGGCGCATGAATTGGCATTAAGTTTGTTCCCTCTGGGGCATTTTCCGGCGCTGAACCTTCAAAAAGAGGATGCATTGCAATATCTTCGGCGCAAAGAGTTCAGTGCGGAAGGCGTAAAAGGCTGGAACCTGATACGCTGTGAAGGATTGCCACTGGGTTGGGTGAAAGTGTTACCGAACAGGGTAAACAACTATTATCCCGCCGAATGGCGTATTTTGAAAAACTAAAATTGCAGATTGCAACTCCCAAGAATATGAAGAAATATTTTCTGATCATCGCTTCACTTTTTACCATAGCCTTATCCGCACAGGATAAACAGGTGATCAAGGGAACACCGCCAACACAGTATATTGAACATAAAGTAAAAGACGGGGAAACATTAGGTTCTATCGGCAGAAAATATGGTAAAACTGTAGCCCAGATTGCCAAAGCCAATAAAATCAAAACTTCGGGACTTCTTAAAAAAGGTGCGGTCCTTAAAATACCCGTTACAGCCAAAAACTTAAGCACACAACCTGCTACCAATACCACATCATCTGCTTCCGGTACTGCTATTTATCATAAAGTGGCGAAAGGAGAGAACCTGTACAAGATCAGCCAGGCTTATCATAAAGTAGATGTGAAACTCCTCCGTGAATGGAATGGGCTCAAAAATGATGTGGTAAAAGTGGGGCAGCAACTCATTGTTGGTTATATCAAATCCAACGATAATGTCTCTGCCGTAAAATCAGCCCCGGCACAGGAACCGGTAATCATCCAGCAGGCACCGGTAACTGCGGAAGCAACTCCGGTTAGTACAGCTCCTGCTAAAAAAGAAGAAATACCTGCTGTAAAAGAAAAAGAACCGGCAGCCACCACAACACCGGTAACACCGGTTGCGGCTCCAAAAACCATTGCACCTGAGCCTGTAGCCAAAACAGCCCCTGCAGATGAATATGCTTATACACCTCAGCAGGGCGATGAAGGCTATTTTGCTATCCCATATGCAAAAAAAGAGGCAAACGCCACACAGCAATTCAGGAGCGGAGATGCGGCTACATTCAAAACCATCAGTGGCTGGTCGGATAGAAAATTCTATGTGCTGATCAATGATGTAGCACCCGGAACTATTGTACGTATTACCGGAACGAACAATAAAAGCATCTGCGCCAAAGTACTTTCTTCACTGGTAGAAACCAAAGGCGGAACAGGATTGCTGCTGCGTATGAGCAATTCTGCTGCTGCAGCATTGGGGATGTCTGATACACGCTTCCCGGTTTCCGTTACTTTTTTTGAATAACCAGGTTCTATTGTTATGAAGCAGGTCTCAGCACGTTTTTGTGTCCCATTCTTTTATTTATTCCTCTTATCTTTTAATGCTGTTGCGCAGGATGAGATCAGTCCGGCCGAATTCAGCAAAAAAATGACTGTGTCCGGTATACAACTGCTGGATGTACGTACGGCGGCTGAATTTAAATCCGGTCATTTACAGCATGCATTACAGGCGGACTGGCTTCGGAAAGATGAGTTTACAGAAAGAACAAAATACCTCGACAAACAGAAACCTCTGCTCATTTACTGTGCATCGGGCATCCGCAGTGCACAGGCTGCCAAAATGTTGCGGGAGCAGGGGTTTACAAATGTTCAGAACCTGGAAGGCGGCCTGGTTGCCTGGAAATTGGCTGGCAATAAGGTAGAAACTTCCGATAATATTCTACAGCTCAGCCTGGAAACATATAAGCAAAGCATCCCTGCGCAAGGCCTGGTGCTGGTAGAATTTGGTGCCGACTGGTGCCCGCCCTGCCAGGCCATGCTGCCTGTGCTGGACAAACTAGGAAAAGATCTGAAAGGAAAATACACTCCTGTTCGTATAGATGGTGGCGTACATACAGACCTGATGAAAGCGCTCAACGTTCCTGCAATTCCTTTTTTTATCGTGTATAAAAACGGGAAAGAAACCTGGCGTAAACAGGGTGTGGTGACATACGAAGACCTGAAAGCGCAATTAATGAACTGATGTTGTACTATTTTCCGCCTAATCGGTAGCCGCGGAGAAAATCTGCAACCAGCATTCTTTTTTTGCCTTCCAGCTGCATATCCAGGATATGGATATAACCATCCGCGCACGCAAATTTCAGAAAGCTTTTCCCATCACTATTTACTGTACCGGGCGTATCATGGTGCGAAACGATCTCTTTGGCACATGCGAATACCTTCAGGATCTTTCCATCCAGCGAACTGAGCGCGCCTGGAAAAGGGGCCAGGCCACGCACCAGGTTGTAAATATGTTCTGCAGGCAGATCCCATTGAATACGGCAGGTTTCCGTAAATAGCTTGGGTGCATGTTTCAGTCCGCCTGCAGGTGCCTGCTGCGGATGATCCTGCAATGTGCCTTCAGCGAGCTGCTGTATTGTTTTTACGAGCAACGATGCGCCGATGGTTTTCATCCGGTCGTGCACATCGCCGGCAGTATCATCCGGTCCGATCGGAAAACTTTCCTGTAATAAAATGTTACCCGTATCGATCTCGTGCTGCAGTTTAAAAGTGGTCACACCTGTTTCCTTTTCCCCGTTGATCACCGCCCAGTTGATCGGTGCAGCACCACGGTATTGTGGTAACAGGGAACCATGCAGGTTGATGGTACCGAGGCGGGGCATGTTCCAGACCATTTCCGGAAGCATGCGGAATGCCACTACTACCTGTACATCAGCCTTCAGCGTTTCCAGTTCTGCGATAAAACCCGGGTCGCGGAGTTTTTCAGGCTGGAGCAGATGAAGCCCCTGTTCTGCCGCGTACTTCTTTACCGCACTTTCCGACAGTTTCAGTCCGCGCCCGGCAGGCTTGTCCGGAGCCGTAACCACTGCCACCACATTACCGCCCGCTTTAACAAGCGCATCCAGCGATGCCACTGCAAATTCGGGCGTACCCATGAATATGATCCTTAACTGCTGTAATGAAGAAATTGTACCGCTTATCATGCTGCAAATGTAAAACACTGTACTCCTGCAGCGGTTAATTGCGTAAAATAATCCCCGTAAAAAGGGCTGATGCCGCAATACGCCAAAAAAACTCCCGGCACTGCATTTTAGGTTGTACTTTTGGCGGAAAGATTTTCTGATTATAATAGTAAAACATGCAACAAGTTAAAAAAGGTGATACTGTTAAAGTACATTATCACGGTAAACTGGAAGACGGCAGTACTTTCGATTCTTCAGCAGGCCGCGAACCACTGGAGTTTGAAGTAGGTGGCGGAATGGTGATCCCGGGTTTTGATAATGGCGTTACCGGTATGGCCATCGGGGAAAAGAAAACAATCCATATCCCTGCAGACGAGGCCTATGGCCCCAAGCAGGATGAACTGATCATGGAATTCCCTAAAGATCGTTTTCCCCAGGATATGACCCCGGAAGTTGGTATGCAACTGGCTATGAACAATGGTGCAGGACAGCAATTACCGGTAACTATCACTGAAGTAAAGGAAGATGTGGTAGTGCTTGATGCCAACCATCCGCTCGCAGGCAAAGACCTGATCTTCGACCTGGAACTGGTTGCTATCGATGGCGGCAGTCCGCTGATCATTATGCCTTAATCATTTGTCAGCATAAATGTAAGAGCGCTCACCTGTTATATACGAGTGAGCGCTTTGCTTTTTTCAAATACCCTAACTTGCCGCTCAAAGCAAGTATATGAATTCTACTCTTTCCCCGGTTGCAGAAAGGTTTATGCGTTATGTGCAGGTAGACACACAGAGTGATCCGCAGTCTTCAGCACATCCTTCCACAGAAAAGCAGAAGCATTTGTCTGCATTGCTGGCCGGGGAACTCAATGCAATGGGCATCGAAGCAGAAACTGATGTTTATGGTTATGTATATGCCACTATCCCGTCGAACAGTGCAAAGCAGGTGCCTGTGATCTGTTTCTGCAGTCATGTGGATACAGCGCCCGACTGCAGCGGCACCCATGTAAAGCCGATACTGTATCCTGCTTACGATGGCGGGGATATTATTCTGCCGGATGATCCGAAGCAGGTGATCAGGCCTGCTGATTATCCGTACCTGCTTCAGCATACAGGCAAGCCGGTGATCACGGCGAGCGGACTTACCTTACTGGGCGCCGATGATAAAAGCGGCGTTGCGATCATCATGCAGCTGGCGCAATACCTGGTAACGCATCCGGAGATCATTCACGGCGATATTAAAATACTGTTTACGCCAGATGAAGAAGTGGGAAAGGGAACAGCGATGCTCGACATGCAGAAGCTCGGCGCCGATTTCGGTTACACGCTGGATGGAGGCGAGCTGGGCACATTTGAAGATGAAACATTCAGTGCGGATGGCGTTGAGATCAGGATTCAGGGTGTGATCGCTCATCCGGGTTATGCAAAAGGTAAACTGGTGAATGCAATGAAGATCGCCGGAAAGATCCTTGCGGCACTTCCGTCTGAGGAATGGGCACCGGAAGTAACGGAAGGCCGGCAAGGCTTTGTTCATCCTGTAAGAATAGAAGGCGCTGCAGAACAGGCAGAGCTTGAGTTCATCATCAGGGACTTCGATACAAAAATGCTCGCAGTGCATGAAGAGCGGTTGAAAAATATCGCAGCAAAAGTGCTGGCCGAATATCCCAATGCAGGTATGACGTTCACGGTAACTGAACAGTACCGTAACATGAAAGAAGTGCTCGATAATTTCCCGCAGGTGAGTGCCTATGCCATGGAAGCCTACACCCGTGCGGGTTTAACGGTAACCAAAGAGCCTATACGCGGTGGTACTGATGGCAGCAGGCTCAGCTTTATGGGACTGCCCTGTCCCAATATATTTACAGGTATGCAGGCTATCCACAGCCGGCATGAATGGATCGGTGTGCACGATATGGAAAAAGCTGTTGAGGTGCTCACAGAACTGGTGCAGGTCTGGGAAGAAAGAAGTTAAACAGGTTTTGCCCCAACGCTGTCATACACCAGCGCTTTGTTCCAGAGATGTTTGCAGGTATCTACAAAATGAAGATGGATCGGGTCTTGCAGGTAATGCTCGTAAGCGTCCTTTGAAGTAAAAACAACCAGGAAGGAGAATGAATAGCTTCCTTCCACTGTTTCGCCCGTTGATGCTGTATGCGGAACCCCGATATGGCATTGCTGAATGGCGGCTATCTTAACCAGCTTTTCCAACCCTTTCAGCAATGCCATATAATCGTTTTCATTCCCGGGATTATTCAGCCAGAAATAAACCTGGTGAATGAAATGTTCCTGCTTCAGCATATTTTGTTTATTTGATGATCTGCTCCGATATGGCGCCTGTTTCCTTATGTTTCAGGATCAGTTTTTTATCGCCGTAATGCGTCATTTCTTCTTTGATGAGATAATGCGCATCATCATAAGATACAAGGTGACTTTCCTTGGTAAGCCCTTCTTTCCCTCTCCAGATATCCAGCACTACTGGTTCCCACAATTTTGATTTTGCGGAACGATAAGCAGCGTCCAGGATCGCATTCACCACATAACCGTCGTAAAAAGTTTCCTTCGGATCGGTGCCGCTGTCGTGCGCATTGAACATGTCCATGAACATATGATTATAACCGAGCTCGTTCAGTTCATCGCCCACAGGGAATAACCAGCCGCTGTTGCTCTCCGCTTTCTCGGCAATATAATCGCCGCCTTTACCTGTAGTGAACATATCAAATCCCGTGCGAAGGAAGCTGTTGATCCAGATGGTGCCTTCGGTACCCATTACTTCGTCGCGCAGATCGAGGCCGCCACGGAAAGTCCAGCTTACTTCAAACTGACCGATAGCACCGTTCTCGTATTTCACAAGACCAATGGCATGATCTTCTGCATCGATGGGTTTTACCTGCGTGTCTGCCCAGCACATTACTTCTACCGGTTTGATGTCTTTGCCGATATAACTGCGCGAGATCTCTACGCAATGACAGCCCAGGTCGAGTATACAGCCGCCGCCCGCCTGCTCCAGGTCCCAGAACCACTCACTGTGCGGGCCGGGATGCGTTTCGCGTGATTTGGCCCAGAGTATCCGTCCGAGTGCGCCGGCTTTAACGCTGTCCACTGCCTTGATGAATTTCGGGGTATAAACCAGGTCTTCCAGGTAACCGTTGAAAATACCGGCCTCTTCAACCGCCAGCAGCATCCTTTTGGCTTCTGCTGCATTGCGGCCAAGAGGTTTGGTGGTCATTACCGCTTTTTTGTGTTTGCAGCATAACATCACCGCTTCTTCATGCAGATTATTGGGCAATGCAATACAAACAATGTCAACATCAGGATGCGCGATGGCTTCTTCCATTACGGTGGTCCAGTGGCTGCACCTGTAATCTTCCGCAAATTTCTTTGCACTTTCTTCGCGTCTTGAATAAACGCTTACTACTTTGTCTTTGCTTCTGTATCCCTGTATCGAATCCGCATAGAATCTTCCGATAAAGCCGGATCCGAGCATGGCAATTTTTTTCATGCTGTGTTTTTTCTGCAATAAATCAATAATTAAAACAATGTTCTCAGGCTTTAGCCGGAGATTTTTTCTCTTTGAAGAAAAGGATAAAATAGATCAGCACTCCCAGTGCAATATAAGCCGGTACATACCAGATGCTCTGCCAGTTATGCGTTGCTCCTGTTTTATGCTGGTCTACCACATACCCGCTGAACCAGGTACCCACGAACATACCTACACCATAAGTGGCAAAAGTGAACAGCCCCTGCGCGGCATTCTTGATCTTTTCTCCCGCTTTCTTTTCTGTATACATGTAGCCGGTTACAAAAAAGAAATCATAACAGATGCCATGGAGGATAATGCCTGCATACAACATCCACGCGCCCGCTCCTGCATCGCCGTAGGCAAAACATACATAACGCAGGATCCAGGCCGTCATACCCAGCAGGATCATTTTCTTTACCCCGATCCTGTTAAAGAGGAATGGTATCGCAAGAATGAATAGTGCTTCGGATACCTGCCCCAGGGTCATTTTACCTGCGGCATTCTCAAAGCCCACTTCGTTGAGGAATGGGTTTGCAAAACCATAATAGAAAGAAAGCGGAATGCAGACAAGGATGGCTGCAATGAAAAAGATCAGGTAAGGGCGTTCTTTAAAAAGCACAAATGCTTCTGTTCCCAGCGCGCTTGATGCGGAAGTGCCTGCAGCGGCTTTGGGCGGTGTATTGGGCAGCACAAAGCTCAGCAGACCCAGTACGGCTGAAGCACCGGCAGCCATATAAAAGGTGGAAGATGTTTTTTCAATCCCCATTTTACTGATCAGTATGCCCGCAACGATCCAGCCGAGGGTGCCGAATACCCTGATCCAGGGGAACTGCTTGCCGGGATCGGTCATCTGCGCAAATGCCACATTATTACTTAATGCGATGGTTGGCATATACAACAGCGAATAACCCAGGATGATCCAGTAAAAAGTATTGCTGTTTTCTATGGTGGTGGCGAGGAAAAGCAATGCGGCGCCCACGAGATGCAGCACACCCATGATACGCTGCGCAGCGAAAAAGCGGTCGGCCACCAGTCCTATGAAAAAAGGCGAGATCATGGTGGCAATGGCAAGCGCACTGTAAGCTGCACCTATTTCCACATCGGATGCTTTCAGGTGTTCATTCATATAGGTGCCCATGGTAACATACCAGGCGCCCCAGATAAAGTATTCAATGAACATCATTGATGCAAGCAGTGAACCGGTTTTGGTTTTCATAAAGCGGTTGTTTTTACGGTTTGGTTTCGTTAGATTTACATGAATGGCTGTACGTGTTCAAAATACGTATAATTCTTAATTTATAACACTGAATTATTCATCCCTGAGCAACAGCTTTTAAATCCTTCCTATGTGCCGTAAGCTCCTTTTCCTGTTGTCCGTGCCGGCTTTATGTATCATCATGGCCTTTGCACCCGCTGCAAAATCGCCCCGCCTGCTTGTGTTTTCACTTACCAAAGCCTATCATCATGCATCCATCGCCGCAGGAAACAGGGCAGTGGTTCAATTAGGCAGGGAATATGGTTTCACGGCAGATACAACCACCGACGCAGGCGTTTTCAATGATAAAAGCCTGAATCAATACGCTGCCGTACTTTTCCTGAACACAACCGGCGATGTGCTGAATGATGAACAGCAGGATGCATTCATCCGCTTTATCCGTAATGGTGGTGGTTTTGCCGGAGTACATGCAGCTACCGATACCGAGTTCGACTGGCCCTGGTTCGGGCAACTCGCCGGCGCTTATTTTACAAACCACCCCAAACAACAGGAGGCAATTGTACAGGTAGCGGGTCCCGGCGACGCTTCAACGAAACACCTGCCGCTGCAATGGAAAAAGAAAGATGAATGGTACAATTTCAGGGATATCCAGCCGGGACTGCAGATCCTGCTCACTGTAGATGAAAGCAGTTATACAGGAGGTCAGAACGGAGCACTCCATCCGATCAGCTGGAAAAGAAAATTCGATGGGGGGCGTTCATTCTATACCGCATTAGGGCATACCGAAGAATCTTATACAGATCCGCTTTTCCTCAGGCATCTTGCGATGGGAATTGTCTACGCTCTGGGTAAGGGTGGGGAATAGCTTCCACAATTCTGGCTTCTGAACGCGAAGAAGCTATACTGCGCATTTTTTTTGCATCGTGAAAGTAAAACGGATTTGTTCACTAAAACTTTCAACGATGAAAACAGCAATAGCAATTATAGCCGCAACGGCATTCCTCGGAGCCTGCAGAAATGCACCCAAGGAAGAACCTAAAAAAGATACGGTAGTGGTGGTTAAGACCACAGTGAGGGAACGCGAAGTTCCTGTACGACGCAGTGTGGAACCCGCATATGATGCGGCAGAAGCATCAGCACCTGCTCCAACCCAGCAAAAGAAAGGCTGGAGTGATGCGGCTAAAGGAACTGCCATTGGTGGTGTGGCGGGCGGCGTTGCCGGTGCGCTGATCGATGGTAAGGATGGTAACCGCACGGAAGGTATCCTGATCGGTACAGCCCTCGGTGCCGGTACCGGTTATGTGATCGGTCGTGCTAACGACCGGAAGACCGGCCGCGTTAAACCTAAAACGAACAATTAAAACGTTGAGGAAATATCTCCTCAGTAACTGATTTTATAAGAATCAAACAAAAGGAATGCGGTCTCGCATTCTTTTTGCATTATATCCATATCCATAAAACGACCTGATGAAATACACTGAAGCTACCTACAACAGGCCCGACGGAGAGCGGGTGATCGATGCACCTTATGTGCTTGCCGATGTTAACATCGCTACCATGCAACTGGTGAACGAAGATGCATGGGAGAAGAACGACCGTAATGGCATTACCTTATTCAAGACCGACCATGTAACCAGCGTGCTGATCTGCCTGCAGGCGGGCGCTGATACAACGGAAAATACAGTGAACGGTACTGTGATCATCCAGGTGATAGAAGGCGAAGTGAGTGTTTCACTGAAAGACGATGTGTTCACACTCGCTACAGGCCAGATGATCCTTGTACACGAAAACGTAAAACATGGCCTCCGTGCAGTAGATGATTCCGTTGTTCTGCTTACCAATCATGCAAGCCACGCATAGATTCCTTATCCTAAAATAAATTCCATGTTATCCTTTTATCTTATCGGAGCGATCGTCTTTATTGTTACGGTAGTTGCACTGCTGGCAATGAGTTTTAACGAATACAGGCTGGATGCAGGCGATGCCGGCTGGCGGAGACAGGGTGTTAAGCGAAATTATTTTGCAGGACTGCTTTTGCGCAGCGCCATGACCACTGCGGCAGTGATGGTACTGCTGAAATGGATTGTGGTGGAATGGTAAATGGTAAGGACATCATCCGGAAATAGTTTGCTGATTTCCGGATGATGCTTTTATTTATGCCTGATCGAGTGCCTGCAGGATATCTGCAAGGATATCTTCTTTGTGTTCCAGTCCCACGGAGATACGGATCAGTCCGGGCGTTATATTCACTGCCTGTCTTTCGGCTTCTGTCAGCTTCGCATGTGTTGTACTTGCAGGGTGAGATGCGATGCTGCGGGTATCACCGAGGTTAGCGGTGAGCGACAGCATTTTCAGGCTGTTCAAAAATGTTCTGCCTGCTTCAAGGCCATCTTTTAATTCAAAACAAACAATCCCGCCGCCGTTCTGCATCTGACGCACTGCAATGGCATGTTGCGGATGTGTGGGCAGTAAAGGATAACGAACGCCGGCTAGTTTAGCATGTCCTTCCAGTGATTGGGCGAGGTACAATGCGTTCGATGCATGTCTTTCCATGCGCACTTCAAGGGTCTCAAGGCTCCGGCTCAGCAGCCAGGCATTGAACGGAGATAACGACGGACCGGTGCTGCGGCAGAAAAGATAGATTTCTTTGATCAGTTCCTTTTTACCAACGATCACACCTCCGAGTACCCTGCCCTGGCCATCGAGCCATTTGGTAGCAGAATGAACAACGAGGTCGGCACCAAAACGGATTGGCTGTTGCGCAACGGGTGTGGCAAAACAGTTATCGACGTTCAGAATTACATTGTGTTTTTTTGCAACCCTGCCGATCATTTCCAGGTCCAGTATTTCAAGCCCGGGATTGGTAGGCGTTTCCAGGTAGATCATCCGCGTTTGCGGTGTGATGGCAGCTTCCCATTCTGCTTCCGTTGCCGTGGCAGGGATATAACTGTGGCTGATGCCATATTTGGGCAGGTATTTGGCGATGACAGTATGCGTGCTCCCGAAAATCGCATTGCAGGACAGGAGATGATCGCCCTGCTTCATCAAAGCCATGAACGATCCGAAAATGGCGCTCATGCCCGATGCGGTTGCAAATCCTGCTTCTGCACCTTCCAGTGTACACATCCTGTCTGTGAACTCCTGTACGTTCGGATTACTGAAACGGCTGTAGATATTATTGTCGTTCTCATCGGCAAATGCCGCACGCATTTCCTCTGCATCATTAAAACAAAAGCTGCTGGTAAGGAACATTGGCGCTGCATGTTCCATCTCGGGTGTCTGTTCGATCCTTGTCCGGATCACCTGTGTCTGCCGGTGCTGCATAATCGGGGAAATTAAGATTGATGAACATTATTGTCTGGTGAGATCACTTCTGCCTGCCATTGTATGCTGCATCCGGCAGCGCGCAGGGTTGCGGCCACAGAACAGTATTTGTCTATCGACAAGGCACATGCTTTCTGTGCTTTTTCCGGGTCGATATTACCTTCAAACACAAAACGGATCTTCACTTCCTTCCATAAAGCAGGTTCTTTACCGCTTTCACGCTCCGCTTCGATCTCCATCCGGAATGAGCTGATCTCCTGCCGCTGTTTTTTCAGAATGGATACGATATCGATACCACTGCAGCCACCCAGTCCCATCAGGATAGTCTGCATAGGCCTGATGCCGCTGTTATGGCCGCCTATGGCTTCGGCGGCGTCCATCTGCATCCGGTGGCCGTTGCTGTCAACCGCTTCAAAAGCATAATCGGTGCCGGTACGGGTAATGTCGATCCTGGTGGTCATGAGGGGGTAATATTTGGGTGACCGGAAAAATTTATGCAAATGTAGTTTAACCATGCACTTATTTTGCGTTCAAATACGGAATAATCGATGATGAACGTCTTTCAATATGAGCAGCCTTTTACACTGGAATGCGGGGAAGTGCTGCCCGGCCTGCAGATCGCTTACCATACCTACGGCAAACTGAATGCCGCCGGGAGCAATGTGGTATGGGTCTGCCATGCGCTTACGGCCAATGCAGACTGTGCCGACTGGTGGAAAGGTGTGATCGGAGGCGAAGCGGTGAATGCGGATAAGGATTTTATCATCTGTGCGAACATACTGGGTTCCTGTTACGGAAGCACCGGCCCTGCAAGCACCAACCCGGAAACGGGGAAACCATATTATTCAACTTTTCCCAACATCACCATCAGGGATATGGTGCAGGCGCATATACTGCTGCGCAAACATCTCGGCATTGAAAAGATCGCTTTGCTGATGGGCGGAAGCATGGGCGGCTACCAGGCGCTGGAATGGTGTGCGATGGAAACGGATCGCATTGAAAAACTCTTCCTCATTGCCACTTCACCATCTGAGAGCGCCTGGGGAGTAGCAGTGCATACTGCCCAGCGGCTGGCCATTGAGGCCGACAGTACCTGGCGGGATCCGGCACCGGATGCGGGCGCCAAAGGACTTAAAGCTGCAAGAGCCATCGGAATGCTGACGTATCGTAACTACGGGATTTTCCAGGATGCGCAAACAGACCCGGATCCGGAGAAGATCGACAATTTCAGAGCCTCATCCTATATCCAGTACCAGGGCGATAAACTTGTTAAACGTTTTAATGCGTATAGCTACTGGTTGCTCACAAAAGCGATGGACAGCCATCACCTGGCGCGTGGCCGTGGCGGAGACCTGATGAAAGCATTGAATCAGCTGACCCAGCCAACCCTGATCATGGCCATCGGAAGCGATATTCTCTGTCCGCCCGAAGAACAGCGTTTCATGAACACGCATATGCCCCATGCCACGCTGGTAGAGATCGATTCAGCTTACGGCCACGACGGTTTTATCATCGAAGCCCGCCAGATCACTGACTGCCTGAAACAATGGCTGCACCGGTGATCAGCCTTTAACAGACACTTCCTTGTAGCCCGCCAGTGAAACATTGAATGTGGCATCAGGAACCGGTGCGGTGCTGATCTCGGTTGCGGTAAGTTTGAATTTCACAGGGCCGTTAGTTACTTCAAATTCGAGCGGCAGCCCTTTCAGATCCTTAAACAATGTATTGGCTCCTTCGAGTGCGGCCGCATTCTGCAGTTTTTCCGTAAACCAGATCGTGGTCTTTGTTTCACCTGCTTTTCCTGCTTTTACAGTGATCACCGCTTTGGAACAGGGATAACCTTTGATGGTCCTTTTTTCCGTAGTATAAGTGATCACCGGAGCGGGAGATGGCTGTGCCGACAACTGCGCCCTGTTCTTGCGCATATAGAATTTCTTGCCCATCTGGTCTGTCAGCAGCAGTAAGCCTTTATCGTCAACCAGGGTTTTCATGGAAAAGATCCCACCCGAAAGTTCATATAAGGCTTTTGTATTTTTAAAATGAAGCCGGCTTTGCATATTGCCGATCAGGGCTTTCATTGTTTCGTCGCTGCTGTTGTCAACAGATACGGCATATTTGATATAACCTTCTTTCACCTGGCCGAAGAGAACGGACGAGAGGAGCAGGGCAATCAGTGTGAATGTTTTTTTCATGGTGTATTGATTGAACAGGGTATGTTTGAATGAATAAGTCTTGTTATTTTTACAGAAACAAAGTCTATGGGTATCTGGCGTCAGCTTGCAGAATATCTCTACATCAAAAAAAGGGACCCGAACGAACCGCGTACCCAGTGGATGAAGTATATGCACGGCATGAATCGTATTTCCCTGATCATGTTCCTGATCGCTGTACTGATCATCATTTTTAAACTGGTGTTGTTACCCTTATTCAGGTAACGGTCGTTTTTAGCCGGTTACAAAATCATAAATAATCGCAGCTGCGCGTTCAGATGCATTTCCTTCCTTCGAGAGTAATGTCTTCAGATCGGCATAATCTTTTTTCAGCACTGCACGTTTCTGTTCATCGGTAAGCAGGCTTTGTAACTCTTTCACAAGGTTAGCGGTGGTAAGTTCATGCTGGATCAGTTCCTTTACCACCGGTTTATCCATGATCAGGTTCACCAGTGAAATATATTTGATGCGGATCAACCTTTTCGCGATCTGGTAGCTGATATTATTTCCTTTATAACAAACGATCTCCGGAATTCCAAGCAATGCTGTTTCAAGTGTAGCCGTACCGCTGGTGACCAGCGCTGCATCGGATTGAAGCAGCAGGGAATAGGTCTGATTACGAACAGCGGCCACATTGCTGTAAGGCTGAAGGAATGGCGTATAGAAAGCCTCTTCCTGCCCCGGCGCCATAGCCACCACAAAACGATAGCCGGGAAAATGTGCCGCTACCTCCAGCATCACCGGCAACTTGCGCGAGATCTCCTGTTTACGGCTGCCGGGTAACAGTGCAATGGTCTTTACCCGGTCTGGAGCAGGTGTATACTGTGCAAGCGCTTCATTCACCACTTCCACCAGCGGATGACCCACATAATCAACATCCCAGTTCCAGCGTTCTTTATAATAGGTTTTTTCGAAGGGAAGGATACAAAGCATTTTATCGATGCACTGTTTCATTCTGATCACTCTTTTTTCCTTCCATGCCCAAACCTGGGGTGAGATATAGAACACCACTTTCAGACCCTGTTCTTTTGCCCAGGATGCAATCCGGAGGTTAAATCCGGGGTAATCGATCAGCACCAGCACATCGGGTTTCCAGGCAAGAATATCCTCTTTGCAGAAACGGATATTCCGCAGGATCACAGGCAGGTTCTTCACCACTTCGGCAAAACCCATGAAAGCCAGGTCGCGGTAATGTTTCACCACTTCCGCACCGGCCGCAGCCATCAGGTCGCCGCCCCAGCAACGGATCTCCGCGCGGGCATCTTTACTGTGAAGCTGTTTCACCAGGTTGCTGCCATGGAGGTCGCCGCTGGCTTCGCCTGCAATTAAATAATACTTCATAATCAGGATAACTCAGCTTGCAAGTTAGCAGTTTAAGCCGAGCCGGCGGATGCTCCGGATTAACATTTAATTGACTAAAAAAATAGTTTTAAAACTAAAAATATAGTTTTATATTTGATCATCAACAGATCATTATGAAACCACTGACCAAAGCTGAAGAACAGATCATGCAATCTATCTGGCGGCTTGAAACGGCTTTTCTGAAAGATATCGTGGAAGCCCAGCCCGAACCGCGTCCTCATTCCAACACCGTTGCCACCATTGTAAAGATCCTGGTGGACAAAGGTTTTGTGGGTGTAAAACCCATAGGGAGGGTACACCAGTATTACCCGCTGGTTTCCAAGAGCGAGTATTCATCCAACTCGATGCGTACATTGGTGGAAGGTTATTTCGAAGGTTCTTTCAGCGATGCGGTATCTTTTATGGTGAAAAGTAAAGAACTCAGTATTAAGGACCTTGAGTTGCTGCTGCAGCAGATGAAACATAAAAAACACTAAAACTTATTTACGATGCTAACCACTGCTTATTACTTCGTCCAGGTGATCCTCTGCAGCGCGGTTATGATGGGATATTACATGCTGGTGCTGCGGAATAAGAAGTTTCACCAGTATAACCGTTTCTATCTGCTGGCTGTTGCTGTGCTTTCATGGCTGGTGCCGTTGATCAAGATCCAGCTTAATCCGGGCAATGCAGATATCAATCCTGAAATGATGCGCCTGCTTGCGGTGCTGGCCGATAATAATTCTGCCATAGAAGCTACTGTTGCCAACCCGCAGTTCACTTTCAACTGGGAGTTGCTGGTAACAGGAGTATATATCGCCGTTACCGGGATGTTCCTGTTTTTCCTGGTGCGTGGTATATACCGGTTATACCGGCTCCTGCGTACACATTCCTGCAAAAATGTGGGTGATGTATACCTGATCCTCACTCAGGCTGAAGGAACGCCTTTTTCCTTCTTCCGTTATATTTTCTGGAACGATGAGATCGATATCCGCAGTGAAGCCGGTAAACAGATCCTTCAGCACGAACTTACCCACGTCCGTCAGCGCCACACTATCGATAAACTCGTAGTGCAGATATTACTGATCGGCGGCTGGTTCAATCCTTTTTTCTGGCTGCTGAAAAAGGAAATGGAAATGATCCATGAATTCATCGCGGATAAAAAAGCCGTTAACAATGGTGATACTGCTTTGCTGGCACAGATGCTGCTCACTGCGGCTTATCCTAAACGGAAATTTGAGCTGGCGCACCCATTCTTCTTTTCGCCCATCAAAAGAAGATTGCTGATGCTTACCAATAATGCAGATCCCCGCTTCAGCTACCTGCGCAGACTGGTTGTATTGCCTTTGCTCGCCGTTGTAGTTGTGTTTTTCGCATTCCGCAACAAAGAATACAACCAGGGCAAAACCATCTCTGTTGAAACGGTGGTTGAAAGTGTGGTGAATTCCATTGCTGCTTCTGTTTCCGGTAAGGATGAACCTGCTGCTTCTGCATCAATGGCCTCCATAGCACTTAACGGCAGGTATACCGTTGTGATCGATGCGGGCCATGGTGGTGCTGATAACGGTACTTTCGGCGCCGATGGTACCAGCGAAAAATCCATCACGCTGGAACTTGCGAAACTCATCAAAGAACTCAATGCCAATGACCGAATCAATATCGAACTCACAAGGAGCAAAGACATCACCCAGTCTGTTGCTGAACGTAACAGGATGATCACAGAACTGCGTCCCGAACTGGTCATCTCCTTACATTGTAACAGTGCTCTTGCCCGCGAGGCCGACAAATCATCCGGCATGGAGATCATGATCAGTCAGCAGACCGCATCTCCTGAAAAGAAAGAAGGTAATCACCGCATCGCTTCCTATATGGCCAATACACTTAAAGCGAATGGGGCCACCAAGATCATCGATAACAGTGCACGTAAGCTGTACATGATAGACCAGCCCTCTTGTCCTGCGGTTTTGTTCGAAGCCGGTTATATCACCAATCCTTCAGATCTCGCAAAGCTTAAAACTGCCAGCTACCGGGAACGTCTTGCTGTTTCACTGCTGAATGCGATCCAGTATTACCTTAAAGGTCTTGAATATAATGCACGTACCAATGATACGCCAACTTTTGAAGCAGACACCATCAGGTTCCTGACCAAAGGATCAGGCGATGATCTGATCCTGAGCAGGCCGGAAGGCGCGAACAGACTGCAATTCTCAACAGTGAACAATATAAAAGATGACAACCTTTTCGACCGCTGGAAAGTAGATTCCACCAGGCGTCCCCTGTTTGTTATCAACGGCGAACTGGTTTCGCAGGAAGAGTTCAGGCAACTGAACCCGAATTCAGTTACTGATGTCCGTATCCTGAAAGACCAGGCCGCGATCGATAAATACGGTGAACCTGCCCGTAATGGTGTGATCGATATCCGGACACGAAAAGACAGTGTTAAATTGTGGATCAGTCTGCCTAATAAAGAGAACAGCGAATACCAGGCGTTTCTGAATGCCAACCCCGATGTTAAAGCCTATCGCTGGTCTGTAGAACCGGCAAGCTTCATTGTTACGCTGAAGGACGGAACCACTGAAACTTACCTGATCAATAACCCGGAAAGCATGAAAAGGGCAGAGCGGAAGTACGATAAGCTGCCGGTGATGCCTAAACTGCCGGCAAAGACCATTCAGCTGAAAGCGGATAGCATCCATTTATCCGATGTAACGGTCCGGGCAACAAGGACACCTCCTCCGCAGGTACTGCCCGAATGCAAAGAAGGAACGGCTGGTTTTCTGAAATATATCAGCAGCAATATCAATGTAAAATCCATCAGGGCCAATGGTGCCCCTGCAGGCCAGTACCAGATAGCGATGTCCTTCATGGTAGATGCCGGCGGCAGGATCTCTGATTTCCGTACAGACAAAGTAAATGGCTACGGCATCGATGCAGAAATGGCAAGGCTGATCAAAGAGGGGCCGGGCTGGAACCCCGCCAAACGCGATAATGTTCCTGTAGCTTACCGTCAGCGGGTAGTGATCAATTTTGCGGTTTAATACAGGTTTTAATGGTATTTTAATGATAAACGGGTGAAAACCTTGTTTTATCGTCTAACTTTGCAATAGCTACTTAGGTAGTTGGTTGTTAAATAAAATGAGCTTGATGCCCTTGCATGCAGGGGCATCTGGTTTTTAAGGAAGCGGCGATCTGTTTTCTTAATCTTCTTTCAGCTGGTAGATCTCACGGATATTACGTCCGAGCCCGTCGTAATCGAGACCATAGCCTACAACAAATTTATTGGGGATAGAAAAACAGCAATAATCCACCGGCACTTCATATGCGGTAGCGTCCGGTTTATGCAGCAGCACTGCTGTCTTCAGTGATGCGGGATGCTGGTTCCTGAGTTGCGGCAAAAATTCACTCATTGTTTTACCGGTGTCAATAATGTCTTCAAGGATCACGATATGCCTGTCGGTGATATCAGTATCCAGTCCGATAGCGGTGATCACATGCCCGGTTGATTTGGTGCCTTTGTAAGATGCGAGCTTGATAAAGCATATTTCCGCATCGATATGTAATTCTTTGAACAGGTCAGATGCAAACATGAAAGAGCCGTTCAGTACTGCAATGAACAGCGGCCTTTTACCTGCATAGTCATTACTCAACGCTGCGGCCAGTTCCCTGATCTTGCCCAGAATGGTTTCTTCTGAAAGATAGGGTACAAATGATTTATCATGTACGTTGATGACTGACATGGTTGCAGGTTTTGGAAACGAATGATGAATTTTATTAAGTACGCGATCTGGCTGCTGCCGGTATCGCGGCACGAAGATAGAGTTTCTGGCCGTTGGCAGGTACTGCAGTTTTGTTGAGCTTGTTGTATTCGAGCAGGCTCTCCATACGGATGCCTTCTTTCTGACAGATATCGTGCAGGGTCTCATTATCGGCTACAACGTGAAAATCGCTTGCGCCTTTTTTCTGTTTCTTCTCAAGGAAGATCAGCCTGTCTGTATCCAGCACATCCATTTCGGCAAGGTCATTGAACTCGAGGAGTTTGGCAAGACTGATATCGTAAGTAGTTGCCAGCGCCAGCAGTGAAATACCTTCGTTTGCATAGATCACTTTGGTGTGATTGATGGTGAAAATACCCTGGGGATATAAGGATGTTTTCTTTACGGCTGCTACCGGGGCGCTTACAACAGGCGTCACCGTTTCTGCTTCTTTATGTTCTTCCTCTTTTTCTTTTTGTGCAACCGTAGTTTCTGCTGGTTTTACCAACGGCGGGTGAACCGTGGCTTGTACATCAGAAGGGCCGGGTAATGGCGCTGCTGCGATCACCGTCAATTCGGTATCGGCAGGTGTAATGCCCTGTTTGATCCTTGCAATCGCATCCAGGCTGTATTGCTGCAGGTTATAATCATTGATCACTTTCAGCAGGCTTTGGGGATAAGTAGGACTTGTTGCATAACCTGCTTTTTTCAAACCTTTTGCCCAGCCTTCATAATCGGTTGGGTCGAGCTTGAACAGGAACGCATAATGCGGGCGGCTTTTCAGGAAATCGGAATGATCCCTGTAAGAATCCTCGGATGTTCCGTATACACGGAAACATTCACCCTTCTCATCATCATCATGGTATGTTTTTGCACCGGTCCATTCGGTCTTGCATTTAATGCCGAAATGATTGTTGGAGGTCTTTACAAGGTTGCTCTCGCCATACTGTGATTCCAGGATGCCCTGCGCCAGTTTAATGGAAGCAGGCACGCCGGTCCGGATCATTTCCCTGATGGCCAGCTCTTTGTAAGTATTGATATAAGCTTCGGCCTTTTCTCTTTGTGCATGCGCGGTCAGTGAAACGGCGATGCAGAGGAGCAGGATCAGTCTTTTCATGCGTTTTTCTTTTTAATCAGGAGAATGCCGTCCCTGATGGTCAGCAATACCTGTTCTGTTCTGGGATCTTTTTGTACATGCTCATTAAAAGCCTGTATAGCTTTGGCGTTCTTGCCCGTAACAGGCTCTTCCAGTACCTGGCCGTGAAAAAGCACGTTGTCGGCCAATATGATACCATTTTCATTCAGCAACGGAACCACCATTTCATAATAATCGATATAACCGGTTTTATCTGCGTCGATAAAAACCAGGTCCCATTTCCTGTTCAGCGCCGGAATCAGTTCCAGGGCGTTGCCGACGTGCAAATGTAGCTGCTTATTTCTTTTGCTTTTGCTAAAATTGCTTTTTGCGGTGGCGGCATCTGCCTCTCTCAGTTCAAGGGTATGCAGTTCGCCGTCTTCCGTTAAGCCTTCCGCGAGGCAAAGCGCGCTGTAGCCTGTAAATGTTCCTATCTCTAAAACGTAGCGGGGACGAAGTATAGTACTGATGAACGATAAAAATTTCCCCTGTACATGCCCGCTGAGCATATGCGATTGCGGGTGCTCGCGCATGGTTTGCTCGTTCACTGCCTGAAGCAGGGCATCTTCGGCAGAAGTATACTGCCCGGCATAGCTTTCAACGAGGGGAGATATAAGATCCATCCTGCAAATATCCGTTTTTTCAGGGAAAACGGCTGCCGGTCAAACATGAAAACGGGATACCCTGTGAGGATATCCCGTTCATTCATATGATTATTTCAGGTAATTTATACGGCTGTGAGCTTTGCTTCCCCCGGAGCCGGTTTGGCTATGGCCAGCAGGCCGAGGAAAGTGATCAGTCCGTTGATGATCAGCAGCTCGATACCGATCTGGTAACCACCGAACCAGTCCTTCGCATTGATACTCAGGAAATAGGAGATTGCCGGCGCCAGCACGCAGATCACCGTTATGGCCAGTGTATTTGGCAGGCTTTTGCGGGTGAAGATGCCGAAGGCGAACAGGCCCAGCAACGGTCCGTAGGTATAACCTGCGAGGTCCAGGATCTTGTCGATGATGCTGTTATCGTTCATCACCTTAAAGCCCATGATGCATAACAGGAACACTACCGTAAAGCTCAGGTGAACCGTGAGCCTCAGTTTCTTTTTCTGCTTCTCGTCCAGGTCGTGCCTTTCCTTCAGGCCGATGATATCGATACAGAATGAAGAGGTGAGTGCCGTCAGAGCTCCGTCTGCACTCGGGAAAAGTGCTGAGATCAGCGCGATAATGAAAATGATACCAACCGCAGGCGGGAAATAATTCAGCACCACGGAAGGGAACATTTTATCACCGATGATATTGTTGTTGTCGAGCACCAGTTGTTTTACCGCTTTACCGTTCACCATCACATCCTGGTAAACACCACCCTGGGATGTGGCATACAGGTAAAGCAGGCCGCCCAGCAGGAGGAACAGGAATAATACGCATACCAGCACGATGGCCAGCGTGATTACATTTTTCTGCGAATCGCCCAGTCGTTTTACGCTGATGTTTTTCTGCATCATTTCCTGGTCGAGACCAGTCATGGCGATGGTAATGAATGCTCCGCCGATGATCTGTTTCAGGAAGAAACCTTTGCTGTTCACATCGGTATTGAATACGTTGAGATAGCCCACACTTTTCATCTGGCTGAGTGATTCGCCTACAGAAAGGTTGAGGTGACTGAGAATATACACCACACAGATGATCAGGCCTGCGATCATCAGCGATGTTTGCAGGGTATCGGTGTAAACGATGGTTTTTACACCGCCTTCAAAAGTATAGAGCAGGATCATCAGCAGGATCACGGCCGCGGTAACCACGAAGGGAACACCCATTTTATCCAGGATAAAGAACTGGATCACGTTGATCACGAGGTATAACCTTGCTGTTGCACCAACGGTACGGCTGATGATGAAGAACAATGCACCTGTTCTGTATGCCACATTCCCGAAACGCTGCTGCAGGTAGTTATAGATCGATGTAAGATTGAGCCGGTAATAGAGCGGCAGCAACACATAAGCGATCACCACATAACCGATCAGGTAACCGATAGCCACCTGCATATAAGCGAAGCCTTTGAAACTGTTGCCTGCCACATCGCCCACTGCACCCGGCACACTTACAAACGTGACACCGCTGAGTGAAGTACCGATCATGCCGAAAGCAACCAGCATCCAGTTACTGTTCTTGTTACCAATGAAAAAAGATTCGTTATTGCTGTTGCGGCCGGTATACCAGGCTACCACCAGCAATAAAAGAAAATAAAGGATCACAAAAGAAAATAGCAGCAATGGGGACATACTAATAACATTTATATTTTAAATATGACAGGACAACGGTGGTAAAGATAGGGAAGTGATGATGAAATCAGCATTCAGTTTGCGTGTTTCTGCTGTTTTTGAAACCAACCATTAAATGCTCCCGGCAATTACTACCTTGCGACACGAAAAATAAAGGTATGGAGGTAAAATGTATAGCAGTTTTCTGCGGTTCAAAAAGCGGTAATAACCCTTTGTTTGAGCAGGAAGCGGCAGCGCTGGGGAAACTGATGGCGGAAAAGCAGATCAGCCTGGTCTATGGTGGCGGTAATAAAGGCTTGATGGGAGCTGTGGCCAACGGTGTGATGGATAACGGCGGTATAGTGATCGGTGTGATACCCGAACTGCTGCTGGCCTGGGAACAGATGCACGATGCGCTTACGGAGATCCACGTGGTGCCGGATATGCATATCAGGAAGCGTATGATGTATGAGCGTTGTGATGCTGCCATTGTACTTCCCGGCGGGCACGGCACACTCGATGAGCTGTTCGAAATGCTTACCTGGAACACATTACAGATCCACGATAAAAAAATAATCCTGCTGAATACAGCAGGATATTATGATCACCTGGTGGCCCATATCAGGAATATGAGCTACCAGGGTTTTCTTTATGAGAACTGGGAAGAACGCCTGATCGTTTGTCATGATGCGGAAACAGCTATCGGCGCCCTTTGCTGAGGTAAAAACCAAAGCCTGCCCTGAATACCGGTAACGGATCGTTGTAACGGTCGCGGTACGGCGAATTCGGGTTTTGCAGCACATCGATCATCAGTGTGATGTAGGAATAATGATCGGCGATCATCCTGGAACCATAACCGATGCCTACGAGCAGGCTGCTAGAATTGAATTTGTAGGTGTTGGACTGGTTGCTCACCATGTTTTTCTGGGAAGAGCTGATCCAGTTCAGTTCGGGCTGCACCTGCACGTGCAGGAAGTTCACCGGCCAGAGCCTGATAAAGGGCCCGCCGCCGAAACTGAAATTCCTGTAACGGATGCTGTTATAATCTGAAGCATTCTGCGAAAAATAATTCACGTTGAACGACATGCCCGCGTCCAGCCAGTTGGCAATACTGTAGCCGATCTCCGGGTTCAGCCCGAGATTGAAAGAATTGCCGGCAAAACCAAGATTGAGGCTGGTACCAAGAAATATATTCTCTTTTTTGAACTTTCCTTTTTCAGGGTCCGGGTTCTCTTCCTGCTGCGCAAAAAGTCCCGCGGTGCCTAATAAAAGGCAACAGGTAAAAAAGAATTTCTTCATGATCATTTTCATTTATACAAACCTAACTGATTATTGCAGATCGAAAATCTTTCCGGCATTCAAAATATTGTTAGGATCGAATGCTTTTTTGATCTCCCGCATCAGCCGCAGGTTCGCTGCCTGGAAAACAGTATCAAGGTACGGTTTTTGGATCAGCCCAACGCCATGTTCGCCGCTGATGGTTCCGCCCAGCTTTTTTACAAGGTGGAACAATTCGGTCAGCGCTGCGGTCATTTCTGCATTGCCATGACTATTCTTAATGGTCGGGTGATTGATGCGGATATGGAGGTTGCCATCGCCGGCATGTCCGTAACAAACCGCGTGAAAACCATGCTGTCTGCCCAGTTCTTTCACACCCCTGATCAGCGCCGGTAATTCGGCTCTTGGTACTACAGTGTCTTCTTCAATGGTATAACCGGTAGTCTTTACTGCTTCTGCAACGCGGCGGCGGAGCTTCCAGAGTTCCGCTTTCTGCTGGGCATCGTCTGCAAAAAATATTTCCCCGGCATCGAACTGGGTCAGCAATTCAGAGATCGCCTCCATTTCGCCCATCAGTACATCCATATTGTTACCATCCACTTCTATGATCAGGTGTGCGGCTATATCATCGTTAACAGGCACGGCCGTACTGTCTACAAAAGTGCTTACGATCTTCAGTGCATCGATCTCTACCAGCTCGAGTGCGCTTGGTACAAATCCTGCCCTGAAAATGGCGCTCACAGCTTCACTTGCTTTTTCGAGCGATGCAAAGGGGACCAGCATCAGCAGGTCGTATTGCGGGTGAGGGATCAGTTTCAGAACGATCTTGGTAACAATGCCGAGTGTTCCTTCACTTCCTACCAGTAATTGTGTGAGGTTATAGCCGGTGGAATTTTTTAATACATTGGCGCCCGTCCAGATGATCTCGCCGGTAGGCAATACCACTTCGAGGTTCAGCACATAATCTTTTACAACGCCGTACTTAACTGCTTTCGGTCCGCCGCTGTTCTCGGCAATATTACCGCCGATGAAACAACTGCCGCGGCTGCTCGGATCCGGCGGGTAGAACAGGCCTTTTTCTTTTACAGCATTCTGCAACACTTCAGTGATCACACCCGGTTCGGTAATAACCTGAAGATTGCGTTCGTCGATCGAAAGAATACTGTTCATCCTTTCGCTGGAGATCAGTACGCCGCCGAGATGCGGAAGTGCACCGCCGCTCAGCCCGGTTCCGGCACCACGTGGGGTAACAGGAATATGAAACTGGTTACAGCATTTCATAATTGCCGCAATCTCTTCTGCGGTCCGTGGTTTCAACACCACTTCAGGATAATACTGTAAACGTTCCGTTTCGTCATGACCGTAATCTGTAAGTGATTCCTGGTCAACCAGCACGTACTGCTCACCAATGGTTGCCTTGAAAAACTCCAGATGTTCAGCTGTTACCAGTCCTTTTGGCGCTGTTGCCTGCATACTTTTCAATTTTTTGTAAAAATAGATGCTTGAGCGGAGATGTGCGTTATTCTGCCGGTTTTTCCAGATTTATTTTTTGTAAATCTTCAATTATGGTCATGTTGTTCTATTAGAAACCGCAATTACCCGTAATATGTTTTGAAATTATATACCAATATCTCCGAAACATTGATGAATACTAACGTGTAGCCAAAACACAAAGCAAATGATACATGCATCGAAACTCCTATTTTTGCCTCACTAACTAACGATTGTTCGCATATGACTTTACAAACCTTATCTATCCCTGGCAAAGAGCTTGAAGTACTTGGTCTTCAGGCATCAACCCGTGTACATTACCAGTTATCACCTGAAGAACTTGTGGAACAGGCTGTGATCAGCGGCGAAGGCGTACGTAATGATACAGGCGCGCTTTGCATCCGCACCGGCGAATTCACCGGCCGCAGTCCGCAGGATAAATTCATTGTAAAAGATGCTGTTACGGCAGATACAGTGAACTGGAATAATTTCAATATTCCCATCGACGAAAAATATTTTCACCAGCTGAAGGAGAAAATGATGGCTTACCTGAACCAGCGTCCTGCTGTATGGGTAAGGGATGCGGCGGCCTGTGCAGACCCGGCTTACAGGATCAATATCCGTGTAATCAATGAGAACCCGTGGAGCAATCTTTTTGCTTACAATATGTTCCTGCGTCCTTCCGAAAACGAACTGGAGAATTTCAAGGCCGACTGGCATATTATCCAGGCACCGGGCTTCAAGGCAGACCCTGCAGTGGATGGTACCCGTCAGCATAATTTCGCCATAGTATCGTTTACACATAAAACCATCCTGATCGGCGGAACGGGTTATACCGGTGAGATGAAAAAAGGCATTTTCACGATCCTGAATTATGTACTGCCGCACGAAAAGAATGTGCTCAGCATGCATTGCAGTGCCAATATGGGTAATGAAGGTGATGTGGCTGTATTCTTCGGACTGAGCGGTACGGGTAAAACAACGCTGAGTGCTGATCCTGCACGTAAACTGATCGGAGATGATGAGCATGGCTGGACCGCAGATGGTGTGTTCAACTTCGAAGGCGGCTGTTATGCCAAAACGATCGACCTCACGGAAGAAAAAGAACCTGAGATCTTCCACGCGATCCGTCCGGGTGCGTTGGTGGAGAACGTTACTTTCCTGAACGGCACCAATACCATCGATTTCACCAGCAAGGAAATAACCGAGAACACAAGGGTAAGCTACCCGCTTTCCTATATCAGCAATGCGCAGGAGCCTGCTATGGGCGGACTGCCGGCGAATATCTTCTTCCTCACCTGCGATGCGAAAGGCGTATTGCCTCCGGTGAGCAAACTGACCCCCGGGCAAGCCATGTACCAGTTCATCAGCGGCTACACAGCTAAAGTGGCAGGTACGGAAGCGGGTGTTACAGAACCTAAATCTACATTCAGCGCCTGTTTCGGCGCACCTTTCCTGCCTTTACATCCTGGTCAGTATGCAGAAATGCTGGGCCGGAAAATGAAGGAGAATAAGGTGAACGTATGGATGATCAATACCGGCTGGAGCGGCGGTGCTTACGGCGAAGGAAGCCGTATGAAGCTGAGCTATACCAGGGCCATGATCACTGCGGCACTGAACGGAGATCTGAATAATGTGCACTATGAAGCGCATCCTGTTTTCGGTATGGAAGTACCGCAGAGCTGTCCCGGCGTACCTGCAGAAATTTTAAACCCACGCAGCACATGGAGCGATCCTGCTGCCTATGATGTAAAATGTACGGAACTGGCGAAAGAGTTTATCCAGAACTTCAAAAAATACGCAGATGGCGTTAATGAAGAGATACTCGCAGCCGCTCCGAAAGTATAAGTTTTTGTTTACCGGTCTCTTCGATTGCTTTGTCTGTAAACTCCACCTTCGGGTGGAGTTTTTATTTGGATCCGGGGATAAAAAAAGCATACCGGAGTATGCTTTTCAATGATTTCACAACAGCTGTTCTTAGAATAATCCGAACAGCATGCCGTCTATTTTACCGATGATGTCCCCGAAATGCTCATCGTTCTCGGCAAATTTATTTTTATCACAATCGATCACGAGCAACTGGCCTTCCTTATACCCGTCGATCCATTTGTTATAATATTCATTCAGTCTTTTGAGGTAATCCAGGCGGATATTCTCTTCGTATTCACGCCCTCTTTTCTGGATCTGTGCAACCAGCGTAGGTACGGATGCCTTCAGGTAAATGAGCAGGTCCGGTGGTTGTACCATGGTTTTCAGGGTCTGGAAGAACTGGTAGTAATTATCGAAATCGCGCTTGCTCATCAGCCCCATTTCGTGCAGGTTAGGTGCAAAAATGTTGGCATCTTCATAAATAGTGCGGTCCTGGATAACCGTTTCTGTACCATGATGAATATCGAGCAGCTGGTTGAGGCGACTGTTCAGGAAAAAGATCTGCAGGTTAAAGCTCCAGCGTGGCATATCCTCATAGAAATCCATGAGGTAAGGGTTATGATCCACATCTTCAAACTGTGGTATCCAGCGATAGTGCTTGCTCAGCATTTCGGTCAGCGTGGTTTTTCCCGCACCGATATTACCGGCTACCGCTACATGTTTTGGTTTCTTAAGTTTTGGCATAGACATAAAATGAACAACAGTTTGGAGGTAAGAATTACGAACTTAAGGTAAAGATTTTAAAACGGGCTTACAAAATAAGCCGGTCTAACTGTAATCCATCCCGATGGCGCTTCTGATCAGTTTCAGCGTGGCGCTGGCGCTGGCCCTTGCCTTATCTGCTCCCTGCCTGATGATCCTGTTCAGTAATTCCTTATTGTTCTGTATATCAGCCGCTTTTTCGGAGATCGGTTTCATAAAAGCTGCCATGTCTTCCGCGAGTTGCTTTTTCATGTCGCCATAACGGATCACTACATTACCCGCTGAGCTTGCATTGAAATCGGCTTCGAATTTTGCCACAGTATCCTCGGTGCTTACCAGCCTCATCAGGGTGAAGAGGTTCTCTATATAATCCGGTTTCACCGAATTTGGCTCGGCAGGTCCCTGGTCTGTTTTCGCTTTCATGATCTTTTTACGGATCAGGTCGGCATCGTCGGCCAGGTAAAGCGTATTCATCTGGTTTTCGCTTTTGCTCATTTTCCCGTTCCCGTCAAGGCTCATGATCTTAACCAGCTCGCCACCATAATTGAAAGCATAAGGTGCCGGCAGTACTTCGCCGTAGCGGTGGTTGAACCTGTCTGCATAATTACGGGCGATCTCCAGGTGCTGTTCCTGGTCTTTTCCTACAGGTACTTTCACGGCGCGGTGTATCAGGATATCGGCGGCCATCAGTACCGGATATGTGAGCAGACCTGCGTTTACATTATCGGGCTGCAGCCTTACCTTGTCTTTGAATGTTGGTGTTTTTTCCAACTCGCCTTTATAGGCGAGCATGTTCAGGTAGAGGTAGAGTTCTGCAATCTCCGGAACATCACTCTGGATGTACAGGGCTACTTTATCCGGGTCGAGCCCGCAGGCGATATTTTCTGCAATCACCCGGTGCACACTGCTCTGCAGCTCTCTTGTATCGGGGTGAGTGGTGAGACTATGCCAGTTGGCTACAAAAAAATAACAATTGAACTTCTCGTCGTTCTGCATACGCACATAGTTGCGCATTGCGCCGAAATAATTGCCCAGATGCAGGAAACCTGTGGGGCGGATACCGCTTACTACAACCTCTTTTTCCATGGGCGCGAAGATAATGAATGGTTTCGGGATGTAAATGCCGGAATACCGCTATGGAATTTCTAATGATCATTACACCGATATTTGCTGATTAATGTATCAGTAAAAAGAATCTTATCAGCACACCGTCGAACATATTAGCTGCCCCGATCGAATACCTGAAAGGTGTGGGACCCCTGCGCGGCGATATGCTGAAGAAAGAACTGAATATTTTTACTTTCTCCGATCTGCTGCTGCATTTTCCCAACCGGCATATCGACAAAACCAAAGTCAGCGCCATTGCAGAGATCAGCCCTGCCACGGAATATATCCAGGTGGCGGGAAAACTCCTGCAGATGACCATCAGTGGCGAAAAAAGAAGCCGGCGCCTGACCGCCATACTGAAAGACAATACCGGTATACTGGAACTGACCTGGTTTCAGGGAATCAGCTGGGTGCAGAAATCACTTACGGAAGGGATGCAGTACCTCGTATTCGGCCGTACCGGCTTTTTCAACGGGAAACCCCAGATCGTTCATCCTGAAATAGAACCTTATGTTCCCGCCAAAGCCGATGGCAAACAGTTCCTTGAGCCGGTATATCCCACAACGGAAAAGCTGAAGGTAAAATCGCTCAACGGAAGACAGATCGGCAAGCTCACCTATACTTTACTGGCTCAACTGAAGGCAGAAGATATTCCCGAGAACCTGCCGCAATACCTGGTAGAAAAACTACGGCTCATGGGCCGGTATGAAGCTTACCGTAATATTCATTTCCCGGCATCACCGGTACTCTATGAGAGGGCGCTGCAAAGACTGAAATTTGAAGAACTGTTTATTGCACAGGTGCGGCTAAACCTGGTAAGACTACAGCGACATAACAGCAGCAGAGGTGTTGTGTTTGAAAAGGTGGGCGATTACTTTAACACGTTTTACTCAAAATACCTTCCTTTCCAGCTCACAGGTGCACAGAAAAGGGTGCTGAAAGAGATCCGGACAGATACGGGGCGCGGACGCCAGATGAACCGGCTGCTGCAGGGAGACGTGGGCAGCGGTAAAACGATCGTGGCATTACTGAGCATGCTGCTGGCGGCAGATAACGGTTACCAGAGTTGCCTGATGGCACCTACAGAAATACTGGCACAACAGCATTACAACGGTCTCAGTGAACTGCTGAAGGAAATGCCTGTTGAAATAGCATTGCTCACCGGCAGTACCAAAGCTGCGCAGCGTAAAAAAATACTGAAGGGCCTGCAGGAAGACACGATTCATTTTGTTGTTGGAACGCACGCTGTTATTGAAGACACGGTACAATTTAAAAACCTCGGTCTAGTGATCGTTGATGAACAGCACCGTTTTGGCGTTGCGCAACGTGCAAGACTCTGGGAGAAAGCCGTCATTCCTCCGCACGTACTCGTTATGACGGCAACGCCAATCCCGCGTACACTTGCCATGACTGCCTACGGCGATCTTGATTACAGCATCATGGATGAACTGCCACCCGGCCGCCAGCCTGTCACAACCGTACATCGCTATGAAACCGCGAGGGCAAACGTGATGGATTTTGTGAAAACCGAGATCACCAAAGGAAGGCAGGCTTATTTTATCTATCCGCTGATTGAAGAAAGTGAGAAGTTAAGCTATGAAGACCTGATGCAGGGTTATGAACAGGTAAAAAGCTTTTTCCCCGATCCGCCTTATCGCATCAGCATGGTCCATGGCAGGCAGCCCGCCGAACAGAAAGAAACCAACATGCAACGCTTCGTTACCGGCGATACGCAGCTGATGGTAAGCACCACTGTAATTGAAGTAGGTGTAAATGTGCCTAATGCATCGGTTATGGTAATTGAAAGCGCAGAAAAATTTGGTCTCTCCCAGCTGCACCAGCTCCGCGGACGCGTGGGAAGAGGCAGTGAAAAAAGTTTTTGCATTTTATTAACTAGTGTCAAAGCCAGCAAAGATGCCCGCGAACGGATCAAGATAATGTGTGCGACCAACGACGGGTTTAAAATTGCGGAAAAGGACTTAGAATTGCGTGGTCCGGGCGACATAGAAGGCACCAGGCAGAGCGGTGCGCTCAATTTCAGGATCGCAAGTATCGTAAACGATAAAGAGTTGCTGGAAAAGGCAAAAACAGAAGCCGAACAACTCTGCAGCGAAGACCCGGAACTGGATATGGCAAAGAATTTGCAGTTAAAAATCCATCTGCAGTCGCAGGGGCGTAAAAATGCCTGGAGCAAGATATCATAACCAAACCTGTTGAGCGGTAAAACCGTATTTAAATCGTAACTTTTAAAAAAAATTGCTTTGACTGTAGTGAAAGGATTAGTCAGGATTTGCATGCTGATGATGATCTGTGGGTATTGTTCTGCGCAGGGGTATCTTGAATTTATTGAGAACAAAGGACAATGGGATGCAGCCATCCGTTACAAGGGTGATATCGGCGCCGGTGCTTTTGCATTGCATAAGGACGGTTATAGAATTATACTCTATAACCAGGATGATATGGAGAAGTTCTACGAAATGGCTCACCCTCTTCATAAAACTTCCGCAACAACCAATAAAAAAACAAACCTCGCAGATGAAGAAGGACGCCCGTTACCAGAAACCGGTGGTGGTTCAGGCGGCAATGGAGGAACTTCGCAGCCTGCCGATAAGGTTACGCTGAGAGGGCATGTTTACCAGATGCGTTTTCTCAATGCCAATCCTGCTGCACAGGCAGTGCCTGATAAGGCCCTGCCTGCTTATAATAATTACATTATCGGCAATGATCCTTCCAAATGGGGCGAGGGTTGCAAAATTTTCCAGGCAATCACATATAAGAACATGTATCCTGGCATTGACGTGCGGTATTATACTGCCAACGGTACATTGAAATACGATATTATCGTTAATCCCGGTGCAGATGTGTCTCAGGTAGCCATGTATTATGAAGGCCTGGAAAGTCTTAAACAGAGTGAGGGCGGGCTGGTAATGAAGACTACGGTAGATGAAGTAAAAGAATTACCCCCATACACCTATCAGCTGGTAAACGGAACCCGCCAGGAAATACCGAGCCGGTTCGAGGTAAAAGGAAATATCGTTCGGTTCAAAATAGATGGTTCTTATTCGAAAGCGGCCACACTGGTAATAGATCCTTCCCTGGTGTTTTCAACATTCACAGGCAGCGCTGCTGATAACTGGGGCTATACGGCCACTTACGACGGTGCCGGTAATTTTTACGCGGGAGGAACTGTGTTCTCTGCAGGATTTCCGGTGAGTAATGGTGCGTTTCAGTCAACATTCCAGGGCGGCTCTACTTCAGATGGTACGGGTGCATATGATATCGGTATTATGAAATTCGACCCTACCGGCGTTAACAGGGTTTATGCAACTTATATAGGCGGCTCTGGTAATGAACAGCCGCACAGTATGGTAGTGGATGCTTCCGGTAACCTTGTTATTGCAGGGCGCACCAATTCACCCAATTATCCTTTACGCGGGGCAGTAGGAGAATACAGGTCTGCAGGTTCGCCGGGCGGCGGGCTGGACATTATTGTTACCAAACTCAACGCCACGGGAACAAACCTGGTCGGGTCTGTGAAAGTAGCAGGATCAGGTAATGATGGTGTGAACATCCGCAATAAATATCCTAACCCGGGTCCTGAATCCATTGATGTGAATTATGGCGATGATGCAAGAAGTGAAGTGATCCTGGATGGAGCCGGAAATATACTTGTGGCATCCTGTACGCAGTCTGATGATTTTCCAACTACGCCCGGAGCTTTCCAGGCTGCACCGATGCCGGGCAGTACAGGCAGGAAACAGGATGCTGTATTACTGAAATTCACCCCGAATTTATCGGCCGTATTACTGAGTACGCGCATGGGCGGAACCGATAATGATGCGGCATTTGTACTTGCCATCAGTCCGCTCACCGGTAATATCCTGGTGGGAGGTGCAACTGCAAGTGCAGATATGCCCGGCGCACGCAGCGGCGTGATCGGCGCAGCATACAACGGCGGTACAAGCGATGGTTTCATTTACGAATTTACACCCGCCGGAACCTATGTGAGAAGTACTTATGTTGGTACGTCAGGAACAGACCTGGTTTACGGACTGCAGTTCGATAAATCGGGTTATCCCTATATCATGGGTACCACTACCGGCGGCTGGACAATAAAACAGCCTGCAGGTGCAGCAACTTTTTTCCAGCAGGCAGGAGGTAAACAATTTATCAGCAAGCTGGAACAGAATCTTTCGGATTATGTGTTCTCTACCACTTTCGGAACCGCAGCAGCAACGCCTAATATCTCGCCAACAGCCTTTCTTGTAGACAGGTGCGAGAACCTGTATGTATCAGGATGGGGCGGTGAACTGGATATACGAAACAATTACCCCAACAGCGGCACCCGTGGATTGGCAATTACCCCGGATGCTTACCAGAATGTAACCGATGGAAGCGATTTTTATTTTATCGTATTGGAACGTGATGCAAAAGCACAGTTGTATGGTTCATTCTTCGGTGAGATCGGCGGTGCTGATCACGTGGACGGCGGTACCAGCAGGTTTGACAAAAACGGTGTGATCTACCAGTCGATGTGTGCGAATTGCGGCCGTGGTGGCCGGTTCCCTACGTCGGCAGGTGTATGGGCGCCGAACAACGGTTCACCCAACTGTAACCTGGCGGCGCTGAAAATTGCATTTAATCTTGCAGGTGTAGGCGCAGGTCTACGTTCTTCCATCAATGGCGTGATCAGGGATACCACAGGTTGCGCGCCTTTAACAGCAGTCTTTTCGGATACACTGGCGATCGCAAAAACATATATCTGGGATTATAACGATGGGTCAAGGCGTGATACCACTACCATTCCTTCAGCTACACATACATTCAGCAATGTGGGTGATTACAGGGTAATGCTGATCGCGGTGGATTCTTCTTCCTGTAACATCACCGATACGAGCTATGTGACCATGCGGGTGCGGAATGATGAAGCGGTGCTTGGATTCACCGCCACCAAACAACCTCCCTGTACAGCACTCAATTATCTGTTTACGAATACCTCCACCGCACCGCCGGGCAAACCTTTTAATGATACCAGCTTCCTCTGGATCTTCGGCGATGGTACTACCATGATAACAGACGGCAGGGCCGTAACACATACTTATGCCGCAGCCGGTACCTACGATGTAAAACTGGTGCTCAGGGATACGGGTTATTGCAATTACGACGATACAATATCCATGCAGCTCCGGATAGCTACCAATGTAAAAGCACAGTTCAATACACCTGCCCTGGGCTGTGCTCCTTATACGGCCGTGTTCGATAACACGTCGCTCGGCGGACAGAGTTTTGAATGGGATTTTGGCGATGGTGCCACATCAACGGCAACCAGTCCAACACACCTGTATAATAACATAGGCGATTATACAATACGGCTTATCGCGATAGATCCCAATACCTGTAACATCAGGGATACGGCCTATTTTACGATATCCGTAAAAGACAAACCGCAGGCAGGCTACAGTTATACCCCCAAGCCAACCCAGCCGAATACACCGGTAACATTCAATAATATATCGGCGGGAGCGGATTATTATAAATGGCTGTTTGGCGATGGCGATACCCTGATGACGATCAGGCGCGATACCATAGTACAACATTTGTATAACAGTTCAGGGAATTACAATGCCTGCCTGGTGGCTTATAACAATGCAGGTTGCTCGGATACGGTTTGCCAGGTAATACCGATCACCATTATACCGCTGATCGATATACCGAATGCATTTTCTCCGAACGGCGATGGCAGGAACGACAGGATTTACGTGCGGGGTTACGGCATTGCCAAAATGACCTGGCAGATCTATAACCGATGGGGAGTACTGGTATATACCGGAGTAGATAAGAACGAAGGCTGGGACGGAACGTATAAAGGCGCGATCCAGCCACAGGATGTATACCATTATACCCTCCTGCTTGAGTTCTCCGACGGCAAAAAAATAACCAGGAAAGGCGATATTACTTTACTCAGATAGATAGCGAGATATGGACAGTGCAAGAAAAATATATATAGGATTGCTGATATGCTTCGCCGCAGTTACATCGCTGCAGGCGCAGGATCTGCATTTTTCGCAGTACTTCAATACACCCATGCTGGTGAACCCGGCCAATACCGGATTCAACCCGGATTATGATTACCGTGTAGGTGGAAATTACCGTAACCAGTGGGCATCCGTGGGCAACCCCTACAAAACCATGAGCGCCTGGGGCGATGCAAAGATCTTTGCAGACCGGTTCGAGAACGGATGGATGGGTGTAGGGCTTTCACTGATGAAAGATGTGGCCGGCTCAGGTAATCTCAGCGCCACAACTGCTGTAGGATCGATCGCTTATCACCAGATGATCGGATACAACAGTCTGTTAAGCGGCGGATTCAGTCTTGGTTATGTGAATAAAAGGGTAGATGTTTCCAAACTTACTTTCGATAACCAGTGGAACGGACGTTTCTTTGATGTTTCGATTCCACCCAATGAGGCTTTCGCCAACAGCAGCGTATCCTATCTCGATCTGCAGATAGGATTGAACTATGCTTATTTCGCTTCCGACAATCTTTATTTCAATGCCGGGGTCAGCATCATGCACGTGAATAAACCGAGAGAAAGTTTTTTTGATCCTTCAGTGTCCGATGCGAGTGTAAAAAGACGGATCACCGGGTTTGCGAATGCAAGCCTTAAAATTGAAGACCTCTGGATCATCAACCCTAACTTATATGTAAGCAAAATGGGAACAGCCTGGGAAACGGTGATCGGTTTCAATGCCAACCGTAACCTCAGCGGCGACGGAACTTCGCAGATGATCTTCGGACTTTATTACCGCAATGCAGACGCGATCATTCCCATGATCGGTTATGAAGTGAACGACCTGAAGATCATACTGAACTACGACGCTACCATTTCTACCCTGAGTAACCTCAACGGAACAAGGGGTGCCTATGAATTGTCGGTTGTGAAAAGTGGTGTATTCTCCAATTCGCTTGGCCGCTCGGTCCGCTGCCCAACGGTTAAATTCGGGTATTAATAACAAGAAAATTTTCCGGATAAATATAAACAGGCCCGCATCGATTCTCAACGATCCATGCGGGCCTGGCTGCTGTAAGGCATATCCGTGTTAAACGGAATAAACACCCTCTGCATCGGTGCTGATGCTGAAATCTTCACGATCCAGGAAGCGGCTGTATTTTTTGTTGATCTCGTCTGACTGTTTCTGACCGTTGATGATCAGTTTTTTGTCCTTCACTTCAATGCGGTAGCCTTTTTTAGGATTAACCAGGCCGTCTTTCTCCAGCGTACCGGTGAATTCCTTCAGTTCTGCAATTTCTTTCTGTGCTTTGCGGAGACCTTCTTTGGCGTGTTTCAGGCTGGATTTGACAATGCCGTCTATGTCGAGCGAAATATTCTGGTTCACATTCCTGGTTGCTTCACGAACACTCTTTTCAATGGCGCGGGTGTCGATCTCTTTCAGCTGGATCTCAGCTTCGTCCAGTGATTTCTTTACGGCATTCTTGGTTTCGGTCCAGTTGATATTATTCAGTGCTTTTCGGATATCTACCCCGATACGTTCGAAATCGATCTTGGCGATCTCATCAAATGCAAGTTTGATGTCAACATTCAGTTTGCCTGTATCGATCATAACGTCGCGGTCTAATTTATCCATGGCAATGTCTAATTCCCGCATGGCTTTCTCCAGGTCCTGGGCTGTATAACTGCGTTCATACCTGTAAGAACGTTTGGATTTCGGAAGGGTGTCTTTCACCGGCTGGAAAGTTATTGTTCCGGCAGGTTTGCCCGAATCGGGCGCTTGCCAGGCGGCAAATGTGATCCCGGCGCAAACAGCGGCAACTGCGATCATGGCGTGTTTTAATGTAAAAGCTGACATAATTATTAGTTTTAAATGATTGACGAATTATTTCGTAGTAAATGTACGATCATATTCGTAAATGAAAAATAATCCTGCTTTCTTTTATAAATTTTAACAAATAGCTGCGGGGTGATTGACGGGGTCGGGCCGTTAATATCTATCTTGCGTGCAACAACCCATGCTATGAAATATTTACCTGTAAATCCTGCCTTGTTCGTTAATAACAGGAAAAGGTTTGTAAAAGAGATGCTTCCGGCAACCATTGCCGTGTTTGTGAGCAATGATGAAACGCCTTCCAATGGCGATGCACTTTATACATTTAAACAGAACAGTGATCTTTTCTGGCTCAGTGGTATCGAGCAGGAAGATTCCATGGTGATCCTTTTCCCTGATTGCCCGGATCCTAAATACCGCGAAGTGCTGGTGCTGGTTCGCCCGAATGAACTGAAGGAAAAATGGGATGGCCGCCGGTTAAGGGCAGAAGAAGCCACCGCCATTTCCGGTATCAAAACCGTGATCTGGCTCGATTCACTGGATGCGCTCCTGCAGGGCTGGATCCACCTGGCGGATGGTATTTACCTGGATTCGAACGAGAACGACCGCAAAGCATCACTCGTACGTACGCGTGATTACCGTTTTATAGATGAAATGAAGCAGCAATATCCTTTGCACCAGTTTCACCGGGCGGCTAAGATCATGAAAGAACTGCGCGGTATCAAAACGAAGGAAGAAGTGGTGGTGCTGCAGCAGGCTGTAGATATTACGGAAGCAACTTTCCGCAGATTACTGCAGTTTATCAAGCCTGGCGTGATGGAATACGAGATCGAAGCCGAGATCTGGCATAGTTTTCTTTCACAGCGCGCCACAAGACCGGCTTATAACAGCATAATCGCCAGCGGCGACCGTGCGCGGACTCTTCATTATGTAAGCAATAACCAGGAATGCCTGGATGGCGAATTGTTACTGATGGATTTCGGAGCCGAATACGGTGGTTACTGTGCCGACCTGACCCGTACAATACCTGTAAACGGTAAATTCACCAAAAGGCAGAAACAGGTGTACAATGCCTGTCTCCACCTGCATAATTACGCCAAGAGCATCCTGAAACCCGGTATCAGTGTAGTTGACTATACAGAAAAAGTAGGTGAGGAAGCAACAGATCAGTTTATCAAACTGGGGCTGCTGAGCAAAGCGGATGTAAAGAACGAGGACCGGGAGAACCGTGCTTACCGTAAATACCTCTATCATGGCATTTCGCATCATCTGGGTATCGACGTACACGACCTGGGTACGCGTACCGGGCCGCTCAAGGCAGGTATGCTGCTCACCATTGAGCCGGGTATTTATATTGAAGAGGAGCAGACCGGCATCAGGATCGAAAATAATGTATGGCTGACCAGAAACGGCAGCACCGACCTGATGAAAAATATCCCGATCACCGCAGAGGAAATAGAAACATTAATGAAAAAACGCTGATACAATTCAATAATTGATTGTTCAACATTTTTTACACGGCCGTCAAGATCATGAAACAAATCCCCAACCTGTTTACGCTTCTTAACCTTTTATTCGGTTGCCTTGCTATTGTATGCATTATGCAGACAGGACTGAGCATGTCGTCCGATATAAATGGTGATATAATTGTAGAGATTCCTGAAAGGATCTATATGGCCAGCCTGTTCATGCTGCTGGCCGCGGTGATCGATTTTTTCGACGGATTCACGGCCCGCCTGCTGAAAGTGCCATCCGAAATGGGAAAGCAGCTCGATTCGCTGGCGGATGTAGTGAGTTTCGGGGTTGCGCCCGGGCTGATCGTTTACCAGTTCCTGCGTTTGAGCTATGCGCAGCAGGAAGACGGACTTAACATCAGTATGCTCTGGTTGTTGCCGGCTTTTATACTGCCCTGTGCCGGTGCATACCGCCTGGCCCGTTTCAATATCGATACGAAACAGCAATATGGTTTCAGCGGGGTGCCGATCCCTGCGGCAGGGCTTTTATTTGCATCTTTTCCGCTGATCTACTGGAATACGAGTGAGCCGTGGGTAATGAAATGTATGCTGAACAAATGGTTCTGGTATGCGGTTACATTGATCGTGAGTTACCTGATGGTATCCACATTGCCGATGATGGCGCTGAAATTCAAAAAACTCACACTGAAAAAAGCAATGCCGTTTATTATTCTTGCAGTAATAGCAACGGTTGGCGGCATTTCTTTGGGCTGGCTTGCAGTTCCGTTAACGTTTATTGCTTATGTAATTCTATCTTTGTCGCTTAAACAACAAGAATCATGACCTATAATGTTCAGATCAAGGTGATGCCTTTGAAAGATTTGCTGGATCCGCAGGGAAAAGCTGTATTGGGCGGCCTGCAGAACCTTGGTGTAAAATCTGTGAATGATGTAAGGGTAGGCAAACACATCACCCTGCAGATCGATGCTGCGAGTGAAGCAGAAGCAAAACAGGTGGCAGAAGAAGCCAGCAAAAAACTGCTTGCAAATCCTGTAATGGAATTTTACGAGATCGAACTGGTGAACTGATCTTACTGAGCTGCCGTGCAGGTCTGGCCGGCCGCACGTACCTGCCGGTTCATGCCTTAATCATACCTCATGCTGTACCTGGTTCCCACACCTGTTGGCAATCTGAAAGATATCACGCTGCGTTCGCTGGAAGTGCTGCAGCAGGTAGATGTGATCCTTTGTGAGGATACCCGCACATCTTCCAAACTGTTACAGCATTACCAGATCCAGAAACCGCTGACGCCATATCACCAGCATAATGAGCATAAAGTGGTGGAACACCTGGCCAGCCAGATGAAAGCCGGAAAAACCTTTGCGCTGATCACGGATGCCGGTACACCCGGTATTTCAGACCCGGCATTCCTGCTGGTAAGACAATGCATCCGAGAAGATGTAAAAGTAGAATGCCTCCCCGGCGCTACCGCTTTTGTACCCGCGCTGGTTAACAGCGGTATTCCCACCAACCGTTTTGTGTTCGAAGGATTTCTGCCGCTGAAGAAAGGCCGGCAGACCTTACTGAACCAGCTGGCAGTAGAAGAGCGGACGATGATCTTTTATGAAAGTCCCATGCGGCTGGTTAAAACGCTCGAACAGTTCATTACTGTTTTTGGTGCTGAAAGAGCCTGCTCGGTAACACGCGAACTCAGCAAATTATACGAGGAAAATAAACGTGGTACCCTGGCAGAAGTGCATGAACATTTCAAGGCAAAGACCGTGAAAGGAGAGATCGTTCTGATCGTTGCCGGAAAAGAATAGCTGGCATAACTCTTGCTGCATCTGCATCAAAAAAATATCATGAAAAAATCCCTGGCAATATTACTGCTTGGCCTGGTAACCGCAGTAACTTCATTCGCGCAGCTGCGTAATGTTCCGGCTGCCGTTACGGAAGCGTTCAAAGCAAAATACCCCGCCGCTTCCGAAGTTTCCTGGAAAGATAATCTTACCAATTTCGAAGCCGGGTTCTCTGATAACGGTGTTCCTTCCGCTGCAAAATTCAACAGTAAAGGCAGCTGGCTTGAAACGAGCCGTGAGCTGAACTACGATCAGCTGAGTGCTGCGGTTAAAGACGGATTTCACAAAAGCCGTTTTGCCGGATGGGAAGTAAAAGAAGTACAGGAGATCAGCGAAAAAGGAAAAGAAACAAGGTTTCGCCTGCTGGTCCGCAAAAGCGGTCTCGAAAAGAAATACCTGTTTTTCGACGAAAAAGGTCAGCTCAAAAGGGAAGCCATTACATTATAACCTAATATCAGCTATAGCCAGGTGTTCGGGGCCAAAAAAGATTGGCCCATTGGTCATTTTCATGTGTTTTGTAAGCGTAAAATCCTGAAATTTACCGCTATCACATAAACGAGCCTTAACAATCATGAGAAGACACCTGCTAAGATTTTTACTGCTGACATCAGCAGTCTGCACTTTGTCGGCCGCACAGGCACAGCCCGATCGCTGGCAACAACGGATCAAGTACAATATCGATGTGAAAATGGATGTGGTGACCAACCGGTTCACCGGTACTGAAAAACTCGAGTACACCAACAATTCACCCGATACCCTCGATAAGGTTTATTTCCATCTTTACTGGAATGCATTTCAGCCTAACAGCAGCATGGACGTGCGCAGCAGGGAGCTGGGAAAAAACAGCGGCCGTACAGACCGGGAAGGTAAACCCATTGCAGACTGGGATGCACGTGTAAAAGACCGTATCAGCAAACTTTCCGATACCGAGATCGGTTACCAGAAAGTAAAGAGCGTTATGATCAACGGTAAAGCGCAGCAACTCCGCGAATATGAGACTATTCTTGAAGTAAAGCTCGATAAGCCACTGCTGCCAAAAAGTAAAACGGTGATGGATGTTGTATTCGAAGCCCAGGTACCGGTGCAGATCCGCCGCAGCGGCCGTGATAACGCGGAAGGCGTTCGCTACAGCATGAGCCAGTGGTATCCTAAAATGGTAGAATATGATTACCAGGGCTGGAATGCCAATCCTTATATCGCCAGGGAATTTTATGGCGTTTGGGGTGATTTCGATGTGAAGATCACGATCGATAAAAACTATATGGTAGCTGCTACAGGTGTACTTCAAAACCCTAACCAGATCGGTTTCGGTTACCAGGCACCGAACGTAAAAATCCCTGCACCAACCGGTAATACCCTTACCTGGAATTTCGTAGGAAACAACGTGCACGACTTTGTATGGGCTGCCGATGATAAGTACGTTCACATTTCAAAGAAACTGCCTACTGTTACTTTGCATGCATTCTACAAAGCCGGCGATGCGAAGACCGACAGTGCCTGGAACAATGTACTGTGGGCTGCTGAAAAAGTATTGCCTTATATCGAACGCCGTTTCGGGAAATATCCTTATCCGCAATATTCATTTATACAAGGTGGCGACGGCGGTATGGAATATGCCATGGCTACCCTGCTGAAAGGTTCCGGCCTCGGAACTGTGTTCCATGAATGGATGCACAGCTGGTATCAGCAGATCATGGGTACCAATGAAAGCCTTTTCCCATGGATGGATGAAGGATTCACCAATTACGCATCTGAAGAAGTCTCTTCTTTCTATAACGACAGCTGCGCGGCCTTTTCACCTTTCACCAGCGAAGCCGCCAAGAAAAATGCACAGCGCGGCAGCGAGAGAAGGAATGCACTTCCTGCCAAGCAGGCATCTAACTATAATGGTTATTTCTCACTCGCGAAAAGCGGTTTTGAAGAACCACTGACCACACACTCAGATCATTTCAATACCAATATGGCTTATTCAAGCGCATCGTATTCAAAAGGCGCTACATTCCTGGGCCAGCTCGGATATATCGTGGGTGATAAAGTGCGTGATAAGGTATTGCTGAAATATTATGATCTCTGGAAGTTCAAACATCCGAATGCAAACGACTTTATCCGTGTAGCAGAAAAAGTAAGTGGTATTACACTGCAGTGGTACAAAGAGTATTGGGTATACAGCACCAAAACCATCGATTATGCAGTAGGTGATATCAATGTGAACGGCAGCAAAACTGCTATTACCCTGAAAAGGATCGGTAAAATGCCCATGCCTGTAGATGTGCTGGTTACCTTCAAGGATGGAACCCAGGAACTGCACTACATCCCGCTGAACCTGATGTACGGCGAGAAAGCAGCAGAAGACCAGACCCCACGCACTGTTCATACCGAATGGCGCTGGACGCATCCTGAATACACTTTCGAAACCTCACGCAGCATCAAAGACATTAAATCAGTAGAGATCGATCCGTCACAACGCATGGCCGATATCAACCGCAGCAATAACAAGCTGGTCATTCCTGATTAATCGTTTCAGGTTCTTATAAAAAGGCGGCAGTACGTAAATACTGTCGCTTTTTTTATGTACGGCCTGCGTAAAAAGTGCAAGTCCCTATAATTAAATAGCGTATTTATACGTACCAGTTACAAGTCATGGCAATAGTACATTGCAAAGCATGGAATCATCGCTAGTTCATGCCCGGATGTATATTTTCGGAGAATCGAAAAGTTTTGTAGTGAATTGTTACAGGATCACAAAGAAGTTACCTGCTGATGAGCGTTTTGGTCTTATTTCTCAGATCCGTCGTGCAGCATTATCAGTTCATCTGAATCTCGCCGAAGGCTGCGCCCGGAGATCGCCAAAAGAAAGGGCCCGTTTTTTCGAAATCTCAAGAAGCTCACTTGTGGAGGTAGATGCAGCACTTGGTATAGCCGAAGCCCTGGAATACATTACTGCCGCCGAGCTGGAACCGCTTTTCCGGCAAAGGAAAAATATATTTAAAAGCCTCTCCTCTCTTATCCGGGCCACCACCCCCACCGCTAACCCCGGTTAGCCCCCTCACTTCGCCCTAACCGTGCCACCGGCACCCCCTCACTTCGCCCTCACCCGTGCAACAAGCACGCCCTCCACTTCGCCCTCACCCGTGCAGCAAGCACCCCCTCACTTCGCCCTCACCCGTGCAACAAGCACCCCTCCACTTCGCCCTCACCCCAAACCCACCTCACTTCCTCACATGCAACACAAACTTCCCCTCAAAATAACTCTCCGGAAAGATCTTATCAACCGGCATGATATTCGGCCGGACCCCGCTTTCTGAAATCTCCTGTGCCAGATCCCCGCCTTTGAGGCAGATCAGTCCGTTGGCAATATCCTGGTCCTGGCCTTTTTTCAGCAGGGGAGAAGCCCAGGCCCAGAGGCTTTTCAGCGGTGCTACGGCCCTTGAAACGGCAAAATCGAATTTTCGGTTTTTGATGTCCTCCACCCTGGTATGCCTGGTGGTGATGTTTTTAATACCGGCACCTTCTGCAACTGCATCCACTACCTTCAGTTTTTTGGCGATACTGTCTACCATCAGGAATTTTACTTCCGGGAAAAAAATAGCTAGTGGTACACCGGGAAAGCCGCCGCCGCAGCCGATATCGATCACCTGTGTGCCCGGTGCAAAATCTGCCACCGCTGCAATGCTGAGCGAATGAAGTACGTGATGGAGATAAATGCTGTCTATATCTTTCCGTGAGATCACGTTTATTTTGGCGTTCCAGTCTTTATATAATTCTTCCAGTGCAGCAAACTGTTCAAGCTGCGTTTCGGTAAAATCGCTGAAGTATTTCCGGATCAGTTCCAGTTTTTGCGGGGTGCTTTCCATATTGCGGGCAGTGTAAAAAGATAATAAAAGAACATCCAGATATCCATGAACAGGAACCAGCCCCAGAGATCGCTCTCATTCAGCTTTTTCATGCCCTTGTACATCACGATCGCCTGAACCAGCAAACGAACGCCATATACAGCCAGCGCCATCCACCAGTTGAAGAAGATGATACTGAATGCCAGTAAAGGATATACCAGGAACAAAGTCAGTGAATACATGCCCAGCCAGCGTTTATGGCTGCCTTTATAATATTTGCTGGTAGTGTAATGACGGTATTTCTGTGTCATCCAGTCGTTCCAGGTCTCTTTGGGCTCACTCAAAGTATGGGCTTCATGATCGATGCAGATAGCAGTATTGGCTGCGGTTGCTACTTTGTTGATGAACAGGTCGTCATCCCCGCTGGGGATCTGGTTGATAGAGGAAAAGCCCTTGTTGCGGAGAAAAATGTCTTTTTTATAGCTGAGGTTACGGCCAACGCCCATATAAGGCCTGCCTGCCAGCGCATAGGAGAAATACTGCAGTGCGGTATGAAATGTCTCAAAACGGATCAGTTTGTTGAGCAGACCGCTTTTTTTATGATAAGCACCGTAACCCAATACAATTTCTATCTGATCGTCGTAATTCTCCTGCATCCGCTGGATCCAGAATTCGGAAGCAGGAACACAGTCCGCATCAGTCAGCAAAACAATTTCATGTCTTGCGCTTTTAATACCGATCGACAAAGGGAACTTTTTTCCGCTGATCATTTTTGCTTCCTGCGTTAGCGCAATATGATTGAGATTCTTGAACGATTTCCTGAATTCGTCCAGCAGGTAACGGGTATCGTCCGTCGAATTGTCGTTCACCAGCACTACCTCAAAAGTGGTTTTATAGTCCTGCACCAGGATCCCCGGCAGGGTCTTCACCAGGTTATGTGCTTCATCCCTTGCGCAAACGATCACCGATACCGGGTGTTCGAGTGTGGTTTGCCTGGATGCGGGTTTGTAAAATGCAAGTCTTCGGAAAAAGAACAGGTAATAAAAAACCTGTATCGCTATCACTGCACAGAATAGATAGAATGCAATGTCCCGGATAAGCAGCGGTATAGTCATATCGCAAAAGTAAGGACAAGCAATAACAAAAAGGAATCCGCCACCGGAATTTGGATCACCGGCCTGCCAATAGCCAAATGAAACGTATTTTTGCCGCTTATGGCAGCATTAACTTTTGAGCTCCAGGCCTCCGGGTTACAGGGGAGCAAGGCAAGAGCAGGGAAGATCCGGACGGATCACGGGGAAATACTCACGCCCATTTTTATGCCCGTGGGCACGGTAGGCAGCGTAAAAGCCGTTACACAGCAGCAACTGAAACAGGATATCAACGCACAGATCATACTGGGGAATACCTATCACCTTTACCTGCGTCCGGGTATAGAAGTGCTGGAAGCGGCGGGGGGACTGCATCGCTTTAACGGGTGGGACAGGCCGATCCTGACCGACAGTGGCGGTTACCAGGTATTTTCACTGGCTGCCAACCGTAAGATCAAAGAAGAGGGGGTGATGTTCCAGTCGCATATAGATGGCAGCCGTCATCTTTTCACACCAGAGTATGTGATGGATATACAGCGGGCTATCGGCGCGGATATTATTATGGCGTTCGATGAATGTCCGCCTTACCCCAGCGATTATTCGTATGCCCGTAAAAGTATGGATCTGACGCATCGCTGGCTCAACAGGTGTTTTGAGCAACTGGCGCGGACGGAAGATAAATATGGTTATACACAGAACCTTTTCCCGATCGTACAGGGAAGTACCTATAAAGATCTCCGGAAAGCTTCCTGCGAATTTGTGGCAGAGAAGAATGCGGTGGGCAATGCCATCGGCGGACTGAGCGTAGGCGAACCGGAAGAAATGATGTATGAGTTCACAGAGCTTTGTGCCGAGAACCTGCCGGCAGACAAGCCCCGTTACCTGATGGGGGTTGGTACACCCTGGAATATCCTGGAAGGGATCGACAGGGGAATCGATATGTTCGATTGTGTGATGCCAACCCGCAATGGCCGTAACGGCATGTTGTTTACCACACAGGGCTTAGTCAATATCAGGAACAAGAAATGGGCGGCCGATTTTTCACCGATCGATCCGGGGTTGCCCAATGAAATGAGCCAGTATTATACAAAAGCATACCTGCGTCACCTGTTTGTGGCCGATGAAATACTCGGATTGCAGCTGGCCAGTATCCAGAACCTGTCATTCTACCTGTGGCTGGTAACTACAGCCCGCGGGCATATCCTGGCCGGCGATTTCAGTTCCTGGAAACAGGAAATGATACCGATATTGAAACAACGGCTGTAATATTCCGGGCTTTTTTTATCAAATAATTATCACAGCCGGCAGGCCGAAGCGCCAGACGGCTATTGCCTATTGCAGCCCCGGGCGTATATTTGCCCGGATAATCTTCCATGAAGCAACTCGACAGGTACATACTGAAAAAATTCCTCACCACGTTTTTCTTTTCGATATTCCTGTTTGCCGTGATCGCTATTGTAGTGGACGTAAGCGAGAAAACGGAAGATTTCGGCCGGTCCGGCCTCGGCATCAAACGCATCATTACGGATTATTATTACGGTTTTGTACCGCATATCATAGCATTGCTTTTTCCCTTATTCGTATTCATTGCGGTAATTTTCTTCACTTCCAAAATGGCGGGTAAGAGCGAGATCATTGCCATTCTTGCCAGCGGAACTTCCTATGGCCGCTGGCTCAGGCCTTACTGGATCGGAGGAATTTTCCTGGCGGTGATCCTGTGGTTTGCCAACCAGTATGTAGTACCACGCGCCAATAAAATCCGCGGAGCGTTTGAGGCCAATTATATAGACCGTAATTCTACGTATAACGCATTACTGAATACCAGCAGTAATATTTACCTGCGTATCGATTCATTCACCTATGCAGGGATCTATTCGTATGATACACTTTCCAAAAGAGGCGGACCTATGTTCCTTTATAAAGTGAAACAAGGTAAAGTAGTTGAAAATAAACGGGCTGATGTGATCCAGTGGGATACAGCCACACGCAAATGGAAGCTGGAATCAGTGATCGATCGGAAAATAGACGTGTTAAAAGAACATATTACTTTAACTTCTACCGAAGTGGAAGGTTTCAGTTTCAAACCGCTTGATCTGAGTCGGGATAAATACACCAAAGATAAACTTACCACACCTGAACTCGACAGGTTCATCGCCCTGGAAGAGCTGCGGGGATCAGAAGGATTGAACGACCTTAAAGTTGAACGATACCGCCGTGACGCCACTTCTGTAACTGTACTGCTGTTAACACTGATCGGGGCCATCATCGCAGGGCGTAAAGTGCGCGGAGGCAGCGGTGTGCACCTGGCTGTAGGCTTTATGATAGCGGCACTGTTCATCATCACCGATCGTTTTTCTACCATTTTTTCAACAAAAGGGAACCTGCCGCCACTGATTGCCGCATGGATCCCTAACCTGATCTTCGTTTTTGTAGTTATTTACCTTTACAGGAAGGCACCCAAGTAATTTATCCGCTTAATTTACACAAGCTTTACGCTATTTGTTTTGCTGCAAACCTAAGTTGCTTTACCTTTAGCCGTCAAACTGAAACCTTCGTGAGCGGATGCAGTAAAGATTGCTATTAAACAAAAAAAATCAGTCATGGGAATTATTAAAGAGCGGTTCAAAGCCAAAGCCGATGCATCGAATGCAGAGATCAAAGAGTTGCTGAAGGAGCACGGAAACAAGAAAATAGGTGAAGTTACTTTGTCGCAGGCATACCAGGGAATGAGAGGTATCACAGGACTTGTAACCGAAACAAGCCTGCTGGATGCGCAGGAGGGTATCCGGTTCAGAGGTTATTCCATACCGGAATTGCAGGATAAACTTCCAAAAGCTCCCGGTGGCGGCGAACCTTTACCCGAAGGTCTGTTCTACCTGATGCTCGTAGGTGAATTACCAAACGAAGAAGATGTAAACCATCTGACCAGTGTATGGCAGCGCCGCAGTCATGTTCCTAACTATGTATTCGCAACCATCGACGCCTTACCTGTAAGTACACACCCCATGACCATGTTTGTTACCGGTGTGATGGCGCTCCAGACCGAAAGCAATTTTGCCAAAGAATACGCGAAGGGTATCAATAAAAAAGATTACTGGAACTCTGTGTACGATGATGCGATGGATCTCATTGCCCGTCTGCCCAGAATTGCAGCTTATATCTACCGCAGAAAATACAAGAACAACGAACATATCCAGCCGAACGGTCTGCTCGACTGGGCCGGTAACCTGGCACATATGATGGGTTATGAAGACGAAAGCTTCAAAGAGCTGATGCGTTTATACATGACCATTCATGCTGATCACGAAGGCGGAAACGTATCAGCACACACTACTCACCTGGTAGGTTCTGCACTGAGCGATCCTTTCCTGAGTTATGCAGCGGGAATGAACGGCCTGGCTGGTCCGCTGCACGGCCTGGCTAACCAGGAAGTGATCAAGTGGATCTTTGAAATGCAGCAGGAACTGGGTACCGATGCTCCTACCAAAGAACAGATCGCTGATTATGTACAGAAAACCCTTTCTTCCGGTAAAGTAGTACCAGGTTACGGGCATGCAGTACTCCGTAAAACAGACCCGCGTTTTACCGCGCAGATGGAATTCGGTAAAAAGCATATGCCGGATGACAAACTGGTGAACACTGTATGGAACATATATGAAACTGTACCTCCTATTTTACAGTCGCTCGGAAAGATCAAGAACCCATGGCCAAATGTAGATGCACACAGTGGTGCACTGCTGGTGCATTATGGCATGGTAGAATATGAATTCTATACCGTTCTCTTTGCTGTAAGCCGTGCATTGGGCGTATTGGCCAGTCTTTGCTGGGACAGGGCCCTCGGCTTCCCGCTCGAAAGGCCGAAATCTGTTACCACAGAATCTGTGAAACAGTGGCTGGAAGGAAAAGCAGAAATATGGGAATAAAAATAGTAAGTTCAAATAATAAGATCCGTCATGTTTAACATGGCGGATTTTTTATATATGGTATTCCCGAAGCATTTGTCAGTCATTGCTGGCCGCTGCCTCATTAAGTAACATAGATCTGTCCGGTCGGATAAGCTTTTAATACGCCAGCTGCAGGTAAATTAATGCAAGTTCTGCCGGCAGCCTGCTAATCCTGGATCCAATGGTCATTAATTTATGGAATGTTGCTTATAGTGAATGGTGCGCAATGTGCATATTTCTCCATATGGCACAGATGCCCTGGTCTTCGCCCAGCAGAGGATCGGCTGCAGGAAGATCAACTGCAGCAATTCGCTGGTCGGCAGCAGGTCGCTCGCCTGCTTCGCCTGTATGGATATCATAATCTTTTCCATCCGGGTATGCGGTAATGCAGCAGGCATCTTTTTCCCGGCCCATATTCCTGTGTGCAACTCCTGCAGGAATGACCAGGATATCTCCTTTATGCACTACGATCTGTTTGCCATTCTCACCGCCAAGCAATACAAAGGTTTTTCCTTTGTAAACACCGATCACTTCGTGTGTATTGCTGTGATAATGATGGTAAGTAAAGATGCCGCCATCCTGCTGGTTACTCCAGCCATTCATATTGAAAAGCTTGCCCAGCTGGTGCGCAGGCCTGAAAAAGGAAAGCTCAATAGCGTTACGGTAATGAACAACAGGCAGTGTACTGTTTGGAAAAATGCCGTTGTCCTGTAACTGATAGGTATGTGTTTCCATTTGTTGTTTCATAAAGTCAAATACATGCACTGTATCTGAATGCAGATTTATTGATGGGAAGATTTGGCTTTGTCTTTATTATGATCTGGTTTGTTTGCATCCTGGCGGGCACCTGTAACAATCGCATCATTGGTTTTCTTTTCAGGTGATTCGGTTTTCTTGTTGGGATCTCCGAATGTTTCTTTTGACGGCTCAGAACCAAATTTTGCATGGTTGGTTTTATTGCTGCTTTTCATGATTGTTATTTATTTACAGGTGCAGCAAAAACCATTCGTATGTTCACTGTAGATCGCATTCCCCAATACTCAGCAACGTGTAAACACGGAATAATATAATTGGCTGGCATTGCTTAAACGGGTACCTTTATAGTGTTACATTGATAGTAATTATCTAAGTCTTCCCTGCCTCCGGGTAGCGTTTACCTACATAATTTTCCTTTTCACTATCTTTTTTCCGGAACATCAGCCTTGGCATTATACGAAGTCGGTATACGCATTTATTAATTACCGGAAAATCCATCTTATGAAAAAGCATGTATTGCTTATCGACGATGATAAGGATGAAATGATCATTCTGTCTGCCGCCTTACAGGATACGGGCCTCAGCTACAAATGCACCTGGGCGCAGGGTGTTGACCATGCATTGAAAATGCTGGCATACATGAAACCCGATCTGATCTTTATCGACCTGAATATGCCGCTGCGCAACGGAATAGATGGTATTTCCAGCATCAGGCAAAACGGACATCTGCATGAAGTTCCCATTATTCTTTATTCAAACAATATTGATGATTCAGTTGATCTTGCCATGCATGCAGGTGCAGACCTGTGTGTGAAGAAACCAATATCAATCAATGAGATCTCGGCACTGCTTTTAAACGTGTTTGGCCATCTTGATACAACGCAAAGAGTGTCGTATGAATTACCTTGATAACGATATACAGGACCTGCCGTTCAGTAATGAATTGAAGGCTGCCTGTGCAGAAAAGAATATCGGGAGTCTGAAAGAACTTCTGACCATGCCCATCGAAAGAATGGTGCGCGAACAATGGTTCACCGCAAAGATGCTGGAAGAATTACAGCAATTTGTAACGAAGAGTCATATCATCCTTCCGGGTGCAAAGAAAGGAAGAGGCGATGGTGATGGGACTGAATAAGTTGAATGCGAGATTCATTTCAGCAACTGCGCAGGCGTTGTATCGAGTGCAATGGAAAGTTGCAATAATGTCATAATGGTGATATTAATAGTGCCTTTTTCTATCTTGGATATCTTGCTGTTATCGATACCACATCGCTCAGACATATCGCGCAGTGTCCAGCCTTTTTTCTCACGCAGACGCCTGATATTACCACCCAGTTTCTGCAATACAACAGCTTCTTTTAATTCCATAGGAAAAAGATACGCCAAAATGCAATTATCTTTTTCCTGCGGTTCGATCTTTTATGAATCACGTTTCTTTTTTACATAGCTGTTAACAAGAAAATAGGTCCTTATTCTGCCCTTGATCGCACCTAATTCTTCCGCAGCCCGTAAGACTTCCTCGCGGGTAACATTGTACTTCTTTTCAATTTCCTGGAAGAACGATTCCAGGCCTTCATAAATGGCATTACGTTTCTGCCCACTTTTTTGCCTGATTGCCATGATGATAGTTTAATTGATTGACTTTTAGGTATTTACAACGGAAGCACGGCTAGCGTTATAAACGAAAATATCTCTTGCGAATATGTAATGTCAGACAGCAGAACGCGGCCGGAACCCAGTTGATACAACAAGAATTAAAATAGCATACCAGTAAAAAATGAGAAATTTTTGTGGAAATTTTATGCTTAATGTTTACTTATTTCCTCAACAAAAACGGCACGCGATTTGCGGACTTTTTAAACCGCATAAAATTTCTCAGTTTTTTTCAAGGTAACAACGAAAAATACTTCCTTCCCCCGGCTTTCCTTCGGCTTTTATGAAACCACCATGCAGCTCTGCGATCTTTTTGCAAAGTGCGAGTCCGACCCCTTTACCCGGAAATTTTGTCTTGTCGATTTTCATGAATGCACGGAATATATCGCTGGCGTAAACCTGGTTGAAGCCGATACCGTTATCTGCAAAATTCAATGCCAGGTAAACCGATGATTTTACCACCTGTTTATACAGTAGTTCTTCCCAGGACACATATTCAGTGGTGATATTGATCATTGGCTTATTTCCCGGCATCTGGAATGTGATGGCATTCATGATCAGGTGCTGGAACAATTGAACCAGCATCATTTTGTTACCTCTGTAAACAGGCAGATGTGTGGCATTTATTGAAGCCCCGGAAAGCTCAATAGCTTCTGCCAGCCTTTTTCTGCAGCAGGCAAGCACTTCATTCAGATCTGTTTCAGCAAGTATCGTATTCCTGTTGATATCTGCCTGGTAGGAGATTGTATCTTCTGCCAGCAGCCGCATCTTCTGCAGGGCGGCCTGTATCAGCCGGAAATTATTCCTGCCCCCGGCAGATAATTTTGTTTTTTCATCTGTCAGCAAATGTTCCACACTGGTATAGATACTCTGCATGGGATCCATAAAATCATGACATATAAGATGCGTCAAGGCATTGATCTGGGCGGTCTTCCTTTTTAGTTCCTGGTTCTTTTCTGCAATAGCAGCATTCTGTTCTGCCAGTTCTGCTTCCAGCCTGGAGGCCTGGGAAATATCACGCACTACCAGCATGATACTGTCGACAATGTCATCTTTTTGTTTAACAGGAATATAGTATAAGTCATAGTGCCCTGCGCCATAAATGGTTTCGGCAGGTACGGAAACCGGTATTCCCATTCTGACTTTTTCCAGCGCGGTAACCGATGGCTCATGCAAAGCTATGGAAGGCAATACGGCAGTCAGGTGTTTGCCTAATGTGTCGGCTTCGGGAATACCCGTAAGCATTTCTATCCGATCATTCCATAGCTGGACATTGCAGCCGGGGTCGAGTACAATGACCCCATCTGTGAGGATATTGATCGTATCAATAGCAAGTGGTTGTTTTGCTTCAGGCATACAGATACTCTTAAGCGTTAAAAGATAGTAGACGTATTACTTTTTGCGATCTTAAAAGTCTGCAACAAAAATGAACTATTTTTTCTGAGTTGACAAAGAAAAACTGATGTAATGCCTGTGAATAAAGGTATCTGTCTGATTATGAGGGTGTTTGCTTCTGCTGCGTCAGCAGCCATTTTCGCCTGCGCCTTCTTCTGCGTTTAATAGTTCTACCAGAACGAAAATGAATATCTGCGATATTGCCGATAAGGAATATTTGTTTCAGATTTCAATACGTCAGTAGTGCAATGCATATGGACAAGAATCTATGCGGTAAAACTGCCTGGAAATATAAAGAACCAATGTGCAAATGGTTAAAGTTGCAGTTTGAGTTTTCACGATCACCCGCCTCTTTAAATTATATTTCTCCGGATCGGCGAATTATATACTTATTTTGTTGAACAAAAGCCCCTGCAAACATGTCTGCCCGGATATTAATCATAGACGATGAGGAAGCGCTCCGTAAGCTGCTCTCCCGGATCATTGGCCTGGAGGGCTTTGTTGTAAAAGAGGCCGCAAGTCTTGATGCAGCACTGACTATACTTCACCGGAATGAGATCGATGTGGTGCTTTGCGATGTGAAACTTCCGGATGGAAGCGGTGTGGCATTCGTAAAAGAGCTGAAGAAACGCTTTCCGCAGGCTGAATGTATCCTGCTGACGGCATACGGAAACATCAGTGACGGCGTGCTTGCTATTAAAAACGGTGCTTTTGATTATATCACGAAAGGAAATGATAATGATCGTATCATCCCGCTGCTGCACCAGGCCGCTGACAGGGTTGCTGAAAACAGGAAAGCAGCTGTTGGTATCAAAGATCTGAGCAATAAAGGGTTCGATGCTATCATCGGGAAAGGGCCGCAGGTAACTATGGCTTTATCACTGGCCCGGAAAATTGCACCAACCGATGTGAATGTATTACTGCTTGGCGAAACCGGCACCGGTAAGGAAGTTTTTGCAGGTGCGATCCATTCAGGCAGCAAAAGGGCAGACAAACCTTTTATCGCCATCAATTGCAGTGCCTTCAGCAGAGACCTGCTCGAAGGGGAATTGTTCGGGCATAAGGCCGGAGCCTATACAGGTGCAGTAAAAGACAAGAAAGGAATTATACAGCTGGCAGATAAAGGAACTTTATTTCTTGATGAGATCGGTGAAATGGATGCCGGCTTACAGGCAAAATTACTGCGGGTGCTGGAGAACGGCGAGTTTATCAGGCTCGGTGATGAAAAGCCGACACGCGTGGATGTCCGTTTTATCGCAGCAACCAACCGCAATCTTGAAAAAGAGATCGCTGAGGGGCATTTCAGGGAAGACCTGTTTTACCGCCTCAATGGTTTTTCCATTTCACTGCCGCCATTACGCGACCGTACGGAAGACATCGCAGCATTGGCCGGTTATTTCCTGCAGCGCTATGCACAGAAAGAACAGCAGCCGGTGAAACAGCTTCATCCTGATACACTTCATTTGCTGAAACAAAACAAATGGAAAGGTAATATTCGCGAGCTGAAAAACGTGATGGAACGGGCGGCCATTCTCACAGACGGAAACGAGATACTGCCATCGCACCTGCCTTATGAGATCCAGGTCGCCAATACAGATCAGTCCAATAACCTTTCTCTTGCCGGAGTGGAGAAAAAGCATATCAGTAAAGTGCTGCAATATACCGGCGGTAATAAAACACGCACCGCCGAATTACTCGGCATCGGATTAACAACCCTGTATCGCAAAATGGAAGAATACCAGCTGGTAATTCCCAAATAGCTCCCACGTTTATTCTCTTATTGGTTATTCTGAAGCACCATTAGGGCGCTGCTACCTTTCAAAATGAAAAAGAACCCTTTCAAAATGAAAAGGTATTACCCAAGGCCGGAATTCTGGCCGTAGAAACACATTTCTCTGTAATCCTTTATATACAGGTGTTTCAGGCTTATTTTAACGCCCCACTCAGATTCCGGCACCTCCATTGCCTGATTCCTGAAAACCTTTTATGCTAACAATATTTCTGCTGCTCACCGGGATTGCCGGCTTCATCCTATTCTTCCGCGCGATCCGCTGGTTCGAAAAAATCTGACAAATATGCTATACCTGTTCATTGTAGCCATACTGGTCTTTATGTACCTGTGCTACGTATTGATTAAACCCGAAAAATTCTAAAAGATGAATGCTGAAATAACCGGCATCGTTCTGATGTTCCTGGGAACTATTCTCCTGGCTGTTCCGCTTGGAAAATATATCGGGAAAGTGTATGCCGGCGAACGTACCTGGACAGACCGCTTCTTCAATCCTTTTGATAAAATGATCTTCAGGCTGTCCGGAATCAATCCAGACAAAAACATGAACTGGAAGCAGAACCTGGCCGCATTGCTGACGATCAATCTTGCCTGGTTCTTTTTCTCCATGCTGGTACTGATGAATATGAGCCGGCTCCCGCTGAATCCCGATGCCAATCCTTCCATGAGCGCAGACCTTGCATTCAATACCACGGTCAGCTTTGTAAGTAATACCAATCTGCAGCACTACAGCGGCGAAACAGGTGTTTCTTACCTGGGGCAAATGGTACTGATGTTATTCCAGTTCATCAGCGCGGGCGCAGGGATGGCTGCCTGTGCAATCGTTTTCTTTGCCATGCGCGAAAAAGCAACGCCGCATAACAGCAACTTCTATAACTATTTCGTGAAAAGCTGTACACGCGTTTTGCTGCCCTTGTCGCTGATCCTTGCCGTGATCCTGCTGTTCAACGGAACACCGATGACTTTCAAAGGAAAGAGTGAGTATGTATCTCTGCAGGGAGATACTGTACAGGTAGCCCGCGGTCCTTCTGCAGCTATGATCGCCATCAAACAACTTGGCACCAATGGTGGCGGTTTCTTCGGTGCCAACTCGGCACATCCGTTGGAGAATCCGAATTATATTACCAACATGGCGGAAAATATGAGCATTTTCCTGATCCCGGTGGCCATGCTCTTTGCGCTTGGATACATTATACGCAGAAAACGTTTTGCATGGATGGTTTTCGGGGTAATGACGATTGGTTTTCTCCTCCTGTTATTACCGGCAGTCTATTATGAAATGAAAGGAAACCCTGCCCTGCAGCAACTCGGAATTGCGCAGCCGCATGGCAGTATGGAGGGAAAAGAAATCCGTTTCGGTTCCGCAGCTTCTGCGTTCTGGGCTATCACAACTACCTGCACTTCCAATGGCTCGGTGAATGCCATGCATGATAGCCTTACACCTCTTTCAGGAATGTTTGCCATGCTGGGCATGATGATCAATGCTTTTTATGGCGGCGTTGGCGTAGGTTTCCTGAATTTTTATGTATTCATGATCATCGCCGTATTCATCAGCGGGCTGATGGTAGGCAGAACGCCGGAATTCCTGGGGCGGAAAATAGAAGCCAGGGAAATGAAGATAGCAGCGATCATTGCTTTATTACATCCGCTACTCATACTCACAGGAACGGCATTATCGTCCTATTTCTATGTGCATCATCCCGGAGCTGCCGCAGGCTGGCTGAACAATACCGGCAGCCATGGTTTCAGTGAAATGCTTTACGAGTACACTTCTTCCGCAGCCAATAACGGGAGCGGCTTTGAGGGTTTGGGCGATAATACGCAGTTCTGGAATATCAGTTGCGGTATTGTTATGCTGCTCTCACGTTTCATGCCGATTATAGGCCCCGTTGCCATAGCAGGTATACTCGCGGCAAAAAAATACACCCCTGAATCTGCAGGAACGCTCCGGACAGACACAGGTACATTCGGGATCATGGTATTCGCTGTGATCTTCATTGTGGCCGCGCTGAGTTTTTTCCCGGCACTGGCACTGGGACCGATCGCTGAATTTTTTGGAATGAAATAAAACGAATGTATATGCCGAAAATCAATGAACATATGATTCTTACTGATAAAAGACTGTTACTGACTGCGATGGTGCAATCTTTCGCCAAATTGAATCCGCGTAGCATGTTCCGTAACCCGGTCATGTTTACGGTATGGATCAGTACGCTGATCATGATCGGGGTTTGTATCTGGATAGGTGCCGGAGACGTTTCACAGGGTAGTCTCGTGTATAACCTGCTGATCACAATCATTCTTTTAATAACCCTGCTCTTCGCCAACTTTGCAGAAGCTATTGCAGAGGCAAGAGGTAAAGCGCAGGCTGATTCGCTTCGCAAAACCAGAGAAGAGACGCCGGCAAAACAGGTTCTCGCAGTTGGCGAAATGTTTGTTGGCGAGATAAAACTGGTTGCATCATCCATGCTCCGAAAGGGAGATGTTTTCTTGTGCGAAGCTGGAGATATTATTCCGATGGACGGAGAGATCATCGAAGGAGTCGCCACGATTGACGAGTCAGCGATCACAGGCGAATCTGCACCGGTGATCCGTGAGGCAGGCGGCGATAAATCATCTGTTACCGGCGGAACCAAAGTGCTTTCAGACAGCATAAAAGTGCGGGTGACAACCGAGCCCGGCGAATCATTCCTCGATAAAATGATCGCGCTGGTAGAGGGCGCTTCCCGCCAGAAAACGCCCAATGAGATCGCGCTGACCATTTTACTCGCCAGTTTTACGCTGGTCTTCATCATAGTATGTGTTACGCTCAAACCTTTTGGCGACTATGCGGGCACGCCGGTTACGATTGCAGCTTTTATAGCACTTTTTGTATGTCTTATTCCAACGACGATCGGAGGGTTGTTGTCGGCAATAGGTATTGCAGGAATGGACAGGGCGTTGCGTGCCAACGTGATCACGAAGAGCGGTAAAGCGGTGGAGACAGCGGGAGATCTTGATACACTGCTGCTCGATAAAACCGGCACGATCACTATTGGTAACCGTAAAGCAACCCGTTTCCATGGAATTCCGGGTATTGATGAATCAAGACTAATCAGGGCAGTAGTACTTGCATCGCTTGCAGATGAAACGCCCGAAGGGAAATCCATCCTTGAGCTTGCGGGAGCAACAGTACACACGTATCAGATAAAAGATCCGGTATTTATCCCATTCACTGCAGAAACCCGTAGTTCCGGTGTAGACCTGGCGGGAATAAGAATCCGTAAGGGCGCGGCAGATGCGATCCGGTTGCTGGTTACAAAAGCCGGTCATTACTTCCCGGTAGAAGCCGAAGAGCATGTACGGGCGATCGCAGGCAGCGGCGGTACGCCATTGGTGGTAAGCGAAAACGAAACAGTACTGGGCGTGGTGGAGCTGCAGGATATCATTAAACCCGGCATCCGCGAACGTTTTGAACGTTTACGCAGAATGGGTGTGAAGACGGTGATGGTAACGGGCGATAATCCGCTTACGGCAAAATATATAGCAGCAAAAGCTGGTGTAGATGATTATATCGCAGAAGCCAGGCCGGAAGATAAAATGAACTATATCAAAAAAGAACAACAGTCCGGCAAACTGGTAGCCATGATGGGTGATGGCACAAACGATGCGCCCGCACTGGCCCAGGCCGATGTTGGCGTAGCTATGAACAGTGGCACCGCTGCAGCTAAGGAAGCCGGCAATATGGTTGATCTCGACAACGATCCCACAAAACTGATAGAGATCGTGGAGATTGGTAAACAATTGCTGATGACACGTGGCACACTCACTACTTTTTCCATTGCCAACGACGTAGCAAAATATTTCGCGATCGTGCCCGCCTTATTCATCAGTTCGCTGCCGGCCTTGCAAGGACTGAATATTATGAACCTTCACAGTCCCGAAAGTGCGATCCTCTCAGCCATCATATTCAATGCGATCATCATTCCGCTTCTCATACCGCTGGCTTTGCGTGGGGTAAGCTATAAACCGGTAGGTGCAGGCGCATTGCTCAGGCGTAACCTGCTGGTCTATGGCCTGGGTGGTATTCTCGTTCCATTCGCAGGAATTAAACTGATCGATCTGCTCATCAGCAACTGGTTCTGAATTTTAAATCATACAACATGAAACAACATATTTTCCCCGCATTACGCTTAACAGTCGTCTGTATTCTTTTATTCATGGGCATTTACCCGCTGCTGGTATGGAGCATTGCAAAAGCTGCACCCGCAAGCGGAGAAGGTGAAACGATCACCCTCAATGGGCGCGTGGTGGGTTATAAGCTGGAAGGTCAGCGATTTACAGCAGACCGTTATTTTACCGGCCGGCCATCAGCAACAGGTTATAACGCTTCGCTCAGTGGCGGAAGCAATAAGGGCCCCTCAGACTCTGCTTATCTCACGGAAGTACGTGCGAGGATCGACAGCTTCCTGGGTCATAATCCGGATATTAGAAAAGAAAATATCCCCTCCGACCTGGTAACAGCGAGCGGCAGCGGTCTGGATCCGGATATCTCTTTACAGGCCGCATTGGTGCAGGCAGCCAGGATTTCGGCTGTACGTGCTATTCCGGAAAGATCTGTCATCAATCTGATTAAAGAACAGACAGATAAAAGCATTAATGGAATTCAAAAGATCAATGTGCTGCGTATCAATATCGCGCTTGATCAGCTTAAATAAATTTAACCGACACTAATATGAAAAGAAGAACAATCACCGCCGTTTTTGCTGCAATGATGATTACGGCGCAGGCGCAGACAGACAGCACAGCCAAAGTGCCATTCAGTGGTATGGATCTCAGCTGGATCAATGGCCAGAACCGTCAGCAGAATTACCCATTGGTGCTTACAGATAAAAAAACAGGCGAAACGATATTGACCGGTGTAGCTTACCTCGATGCCTACTACAATTACAACTTCAATAACCCGAAAGATAAAACCCATACCAATTCCAGCGCGATAGGCCGGCATAACGAATTCACGCTGAATATGGCAAGCCTTGGTGTTGAAACGAATTACAAGAATGTGATCGGCCGTTTATGGCTGCAGTTCGGTCAGATGGGGTCTATTGTGCAGGATGGCGATGGTTCGGTATTACATGGCCGTAACACATCTGTGAGCAACCTGAAATACATCCGTGAAGCAGCGGCTGGTTATCATTTCAACAAGTGGTATGGTGTTAATGTTGAGATGGGCATCTTTATGAGTTATATCGGACTGGAAAGCTATGTGCTTAATGAGAACTGGAATTACCAGCGCAGCCTCGTCTGCGATTTTACGCCCTTCTATTTTACCGGTGCACGCCTTCAGGTTTATCCTTCGAAGAAATTCAAAACAGAGCTCTGGCTGCTGAATGGCTGGCAAACCTACAATAGCTGGAACCAGGGGATAGGTGTGGGAAGCTCCAATTATTACCGTCCTTCGGAGAATGTACAGCTTGTAGCAAATTTCTATTATGGAAAAGATACGCGTAACAGCAACCGGATCCGGTTTCACCACGACAACAGCATTGTGGCGCGCTATTACAGGAATGCAAAAAATACAGGCATTTCCCAGGCTGCTTTCAGTCTGAATACGCATTACGGATTCCAGAGCGGTGATGGTGTAACTGCAAAGCAGCAATACATGGCCGGTACTTCGCTGGCAAACCGGATCTGGTTTAATAAGAATAAACTGGCACTTACGTTGAGAGGAGATGTTCTTACCAATCCCGGAACATATCTTGCATTTACGCCAAGTCCTGTGGTACCCAACGATTATACAGATGCGATCAATGCTGACCCGAAGCAGAAACTGAATCTCGGCCAGTTTACCACCACTTTTGACGTGATGCCGAATGATCATGTCACGTTCAGGCTGGAGTACGGTTACCGTGCAGCCAATGTTCCTTATTTCGCAGGACCTGGCGGCACCACATCGCCCGATGGTTGGGCCGATACACCCGTTGGCAACTGGCGGCCTGATCTGCGGAAAGATGAAAGCCGTGTTACTGTGGCTGTATCCTTCAGACTCTGATCATCATCCATGAAAAAAGACACTGCAGACATATGGTCCCCATTGCCAGACAAGGAGCGCAAAGGCAGGCTGAAGATTTACATCGGCATGAGTGCCGGTGTGGGCAAGACCTATCGCATGCTGCAGGAGGCGCACCGGCTGGCAGACGTAGGTATTCATGTGAAGATCGGCTATATCGAAACGCATAACCGGAAAGAAACACAGGCACTGCTTGAAGGATTGCCGGTGATTCCGCGAAGGGAAGTGTTTTACAAAGGAAAAAAACTGGAAGAGCTGGACGTGCAGGCTGTACTGTTGCTTTCGCCGCCTGTGGTGATCATTGATGAGCTGGCACATTCAAATATTCCGGGCAGCAAAAATGAAAAGCGCTGGCAGGATGTGCTGGAGATTCTCGACGCAGGAATAGATGTGATCAGTGCGGTCAATATCCAGCATATCGAGAGCATCAATGAAGAAGTGAAACAGATCACCGGTATTACTGTTCAGGAGCGCATTCCCGACAGGATCCTGCAACTGGCTGATGAAGTAGTGAACATCGATCTCACCTCCGATGAACTGATCGCAAGGCTGAAGGAGGGAAAAATATACGATCCGGCAAAAGTGCAGCAGGCACTGACCAACTTTTTTCAGCCCGAAAAAATATTGCAGTTGCGTGAGCTTGCACTGAAGGAAGTGGCAGGCCAGGTAGAGCGTAAAGTTGATTATGAGATCAGTGCGAAGAACAGTGCATATCGCCATGAAAAATTCCTGGCCTGTATTTCATCGAACCATGTTACTGCACGCAAAGTGATCCGCAAAACAGCAAGACTGGCTTCTTATTATAACAGCCGCTGGTTTGTGCTATATGTACAGACTTCCAGGGAAACTGAAGATAAAATACCTTTGGCTTCGCAACGGCACCTGATCAATCATTTTAAAAATGCAACCGAGCTCGGTGCTGAAGTGATACGGGTAAAAGGAAATAATGTTGCGGATGCGATCGTTGATACGGTAATAGGGCGGGGTATAACAACCGTTTGTATCGGTAAGCCGCATCTTAACCTGTTCCGGGTAATATTGAAAACCAATGTGTTTAACCAGCTGCTGAAAACATTGTCTAAAAACGAAGTGGATATCGTAATCTTGTCATGATGGCGCTGAATATCAAACAGAAGATCCGTTTGGGGACAATTTTCCTGCTGTTGCTGCTGGTTGTATCCGGCGTAACGAGCATCTATTACCAGGTAGCGCTAATGAAAGCGTCTGAAAACATACTTGAGGATAATTATGAGTCGCTTGAATATTGCCGCAGTATGGATCGGAAGATCGATAGTCTTGCAACCGCCACCGTTCCGTCAGGATTCGATAGTCTTTTATCTTTACAGGAGGCCAATATCACAGAGCCAGGCGAACGCGAAGCTACCCGTGACCTGAAAGCAGGCTGGATAAAACTACAGGCAAATACTTCCGATATCGCAGCAAGGAAAGAAATGAAGGAAGCGCTTGATCGAATTCTCTCACTGAATATGAAAGCCATTGAGCGGAAAAACCGCGAAGCACAGCGATCTGCTCAAGGTGCCTACGCAGTGATCATTGTGGTGATTTCCATTACCTGTATGATAGGGCTGACTTTCACATTCAACTTCCCGGATGTGGTGGTATCGCCTATCCGGAAACTGATAGCGGCCACCAGCGAGATATCGGCCCGGAATTATTCCTACCGGATCCATATGGACCGGCAGGATGAATTTGGTCAGCTGGCTCAGGCATTTAATACCATGAGTGAACGCCTGGAAAGTTTTGAGAACAGTAACCTGAACAAGCTGATCTTCGAAAAAGCGCGCGCCGAAGCTGTGATCAACAGCCTGAAAGATGCAAGTATTGGGATAGATGGCAATGGAAAAATACTGTTCGCGAACCAGATGGCCCTGGAATTACTCGGGCTTACTGCTGAACAGACCGTTGGCCGTAATGTAACCGAACTGGCCGGAAAGAATGATCTGCTCAGGTACCTGCTTGAAAATGAAAACACGGCACCGTTCAAGATCGTGGTAGAGGGGCGCGAGAATTATTATATAAGGGAAACCGTTGAAGTGAAGCAGACTGGGCAGTCGAGCCGTGTGATAGTGCTGAAGAATATCACTTCGTTTAAGGAACTGGATACCGCCAAGACCAATTTCATAGCTACTGTGTCCCATGAATTGAAGACACCACTGGCTTCATCGGATTTCAGCCTGAAGCTGCTTGAAGACGAGCGTATAGGCCAGTTGTCGAATGAACAAAAAGAATTGGTGCAACAGCTGAAAGATGATAACAGGCGGATGTTGCGTATACTCAGCGAACTCCTGAATTTATCTCAGGTAGAAGCCGGACGATTACAAGTGAACATGGAGGCGGTGAGCCCTTATGTTATTATCGATCATGCAATCGGGGCTGTAAGCAATATGGCCAAAGAGAAAAACATCCGCATTGAACAACAGGTTCCGCAAAATTTGCCTGTGATGTATGCTGATGCAGACAAAACCGGCTGGGTGCTGATCAATTTCTTCACCAACGCAATTAAATTCTCACCAACTGATTCATTGGTTCTCTTACGGGTAGAAGCCGCCGGAGATAAATTACGTTTCTCGGTAGCTGACCACGGGCCGGGCATAGACAGTGCATATGAAAGCCGTGTGTTTGAACGTTATTTCCAGGTGCCGGGCAGAACTGCAAATAAAGGTTCAGGGATAGGTCTCGCCATCTGTAAAGATTTTATTGAAGCCATGAACGGAACGGTAGCTGTTAGCAGCAGTCCGGGCGAAGGAAGTATTTTCAGCTTTGAGCTGTTTAGTGCCGGTGACACAGAGCAAGGGCACTAAAGCTTGGTTTCTCTATATTTGCCTGCAGCATGCATACACTTTCCGATACCGCGCTGATCAGGCTCATGGCGAAGGACGATGAAAGATCGTTCACGGAAATCTACCGGCGTTATGCTGAACAGCTGGCTGATCATGCTGCAACCAGGCTCCCCGACCTGGAAGATGCCCGCGATCTGCTGCACGACCTGTTTACAGAATTGTGGAAGAACCGGAAGAACCTCAATATTGAGAAAAATCTTCAGGGCTACCTGTATACAGCTTTGAATTATAAGATTGTTGACCGCGTCCGTAAAAACATTACCCGCGAGAAATACGCACAGATGGTGCAGGCGCTCAGGCATAGTTTCGAGCCGGCCATAGAAGAACTTATCTATGCAAAGGAAACTGCGCAGCTGGTTGAAAAAGCACTTGGCGGGTTACCACAGAAGACGCAGGAAATATTTCGTCTCAGTCGTAAGGAAAATCGTTCCATAGCCGAAATAGCCCGGATAATGGGGCTTTCGGAGCAAACCATCAAAAACCAGCTGACAATAGCCCTCAATCACCTCCGGACAGCGCTTTCCTTGCCCATGCTCATACTGATGATGGCAGATTACCTGCAGTAAAACTTTTTCTACTTTTTCCGGTACTACCGGCAGGGTTATACGACATCCTGTAAATGCCGAAGATGAATCCCGATAATATTGAACAATTGCTGGACCGCTACCTCAATGGAACGGCTAGTGCCGGAGAGCAGGCTGTTGTGGAGCAATGGCTGACGCGTTACCAGAACCCGGATTCGGAATGGGGTAAAATGGACAAACAATCAAAATCGCTCTGGCTGGGGAAATTACAGGCAGAAGTGTCAGGTACGGTGCGAAGGGAAACGCCTGTCCGCAGGATCTATCCGGTCCGCAGGTGGATGGCAGTTGCGGCAATTCTGCTGGTTGTATTGTTTGCCGGGTTATTAACTGCAGATAAGTTTTCCGAACCCCGGCAGCAATTGGCCATAATGCAGGTTTCTGAAAACCGGAAGCAGAAGATAGAACTGGCCGATGGAAGTGTTGTATGGGTAAATGCAGGTTCTTCATTGCGTTATCCAAAGGAATTTTCAGGCAATACAAGAGAGGTTTACCTGGATGGAGAAGCTTATTTCGATGTGAAACATAATCCGGAGAAAACTTTTATCGTACACACAGGACAAGTCCGTACAACTGTACTGGGAACGGCCTTCAATATCAGCACCGGAAAACAGTCGCATGAAATAACGGTAACCGTTACCCGTGGTAAAGTGCGTGTAAGCGATGGTAAACGCATACTAGCGGTGCTTACGCCTGATCAGCAGCTGCATTATAATACCGGTAACGGGCAAACGCTGGCGCAAATGGTTAATGCGGCACAGGTAGCAGGCTGGAAAGATGAGCTGCGTTTCAATAACATCACTTTCGGGGAAGCTGCAATAGAACTGGAGGAGCGGTTTCATGTATCGATCCGCTTCGCAAATGAACGCGTGCGCGCCTGCCGTTTCTCGGGATCGGCCCCTGAGAGCAATGATCTCGATGCGGTATTAAAAGTTCTTTGTGAGTTTAACCGCTCAACCTATACCCGCAAAGCGGATGGAAGTATCTGGATCGACGGGAAAGGATGTTCGCCATGATTCAATATATCATCAAAATAAAAGCGGACCGGGTGCAACCGGGCCGCTCAGATTCCCGGCGGCAACCGGGAATAGATCTTAAATCAACAGGAGTTAACTTAAAACATTTAAAACTATGATTTTTTCTGCAAGACGGCAATATCCGGTGCCGGTTTGTTACACGTTATTTATTCGTATGACTCGTATCAGACAGTTGTTCTTTCTGTTGTTTCTGACAGGGGCGCTGTTATTATCAGCCGGCAGTCTGAAAGCACAGGATATAAATACGCATCGTGTCCGTATTGGTTTGAAAGGCGAGAATCTGCTTCGTGCGATAACTGAAATTGAGAAACAAAGCAGCTTTCGCTTTTATTACCGGAAAGCAGAAGTGGAAGCGGTTAAAGAACTTACCATTCCGGCAGAGAACAGGACCATTGCAGAAACAATGACGCTGCTGTTGAAGAACACCAGCTTGTCGTTCCGCCAGGTGGATAATAATATTTTTATCGAAAAAAAACAGACCGAAGTATTTCAGGTCAAAGGAAGAGTAACAGGCCCGGCCGGGCAGCCCATTGAATTTGCAGCTGTGAGTCTTTATGCAGATCAGCAATTATTAAAAACAGGATTTACAGATACTTCGGGTATATTCCAGTTAACGGCAACTGAAAAAAGAAAGTACCGGCTGCACGTCAGTGCTTTGGGTATGGACAGTGCTGATGCAATTATAACTATAGCAGAACCTGTAACCGTATTGCAGGATGTTTCCCTGAAATTGAAAGAAGGGCAACTGAAAGAAGTGACGATCACCGGTAATAAGCCATTGCTTGAAAGAAAAACAGACCGGTTGATCTATAACGTAGAACGATCGATCGTGGCACAGGGTGGTGATGGGCTTGATGTATTATCAAGTACCCCGCTGATCAGGGTTGATGAGAACGGAAATGTGTTCATTGCCGGAAAAAGCAGTGTGGCAGTGATGGTGAACGACCGGCTGATCCGGCTTTCGGGTACAGAACTGGCTGCATTCATTCGCAGCATCCGTTCCGAAAATATTTCGCGCATTGAAGTCATCACAGCACCACCGGCAAAATACGAGGCACAGGGGAATAGCGGTCTTGTCAATTTTGTACTCAAGAAAAATCCTTATTCCGGCTGGAGTGGTTACCTCACTGCCGGGCAAACCCAGGCTACCTATTCCACTTATGGCGTTAGTGGCGGGTTGAATTACGGAGCGGAAAAACTAACCGCTTCTCTGAAACTGCGCGGCTGGAATAGTCAGAAAAACGTGGATGAAAGATATGTGATACAAGGTAACAGTTCGTCGAGTAGTCATGACGACCGCTACGATACCGACAGCACCCGCGGTATGTATATCAGCCTCGATTATAAACCCAATGAACGCTCCAATGCCGGGCTGGTATATGATATGGGAGGCAGCCATTCCGGCATGGATATCATCAACAATACGGATTATTATAATGGTATGATCTATACCAAAAGCCTGACTACAGGATCGCAGCACCGCAGCCGCGACAGGGCGCAAACACTGAATGCTTATTATGATCTGAAGCTTAGTAAAAGTAAACTGAGCTTTGCCGGGAATTTTTACGATAATACGCCGCAGAATACGGTAGATTTCAGAACCAAAGATCTATCAACGGATCAGACGGATACGGTGCGGACATTATCGTCTGTGCATTACCGTATTTATTCGGGGCAGGCAGATCTTACTTCTGATCTAAAAACCATCAAGCTGGAAACAGGTCTTAAGTATACCAGTTTCAGTAATAATTCAGATATCGGTTATTACGATCTTGTGCAGGGAAATTACCAGCAGGATCCGCAGCGCAGCAACCTGTTCGATTATGCGGAAAAGAATTATGCGGCCTATGTAAGTGCGGATAAAAACTGGGGAAAGTGGTCGGCGAAGTTGGGCATGCGTTATGAGTATGCAGAAGTAGAAGGTTATTCGCCATCAAGTGGAGATCGTAATAAATATAAGTATGGCAGGTTTTTTCCCAGCGCTTACCTGAACTGGCAGATCAGTGCAGATCATCAGCTGGGTGTTAATTATACAAAGCGGATCGATCGGCCTAATTTCCGGGCCGTAAATCCATTCCGCTGGTACACCAATCCGTATAGTTATTATTCCGGCAATCCTCAATTACAGCCCTCTTACAATCATAATGTAGAGTTTAATTATATATTCCGTGGCAAGCTGGCAGCCAGTTTGTTTTACCAGCGAATGGTCAATGGGTATGATCAGCTCAGCTTTCTGTCAGGCTTATACGAGATAAGCACTTTTGAGAATTTTTATAACCAGTATAATATAGGTCTGCAGCTTAATTATACGGAAATCTTCTTTAAACGATGGGAACTGAATTCGGCACTCAGTTACCAGCATGTGCGGGCCGAGGCCAATACATTCGGCGTGGAGGCGCAGAGCGGTTCGTCTTTATATTATTCGCTGTTTAATAATATTGTGCTGAACAAGGCGCGGACCCTGATCCTGCTGGTCAATTACTGGCAGAACCTGCCGCAGCGCGACGGGAATTCTTATTATAAGACCCGCGCTAACCTGACGATTGGAATCAAAGCTAGTTTCTGGTCTAAAAAACTGCAGGTTAATTTCAATGTGAACGATATTCTGCGCCAGTATCTCAGTCGCGGTACCAATTATTACCAGGATAATGTACAAACCTTCAACAACTACTACGATCTCCGTAAATCAAATCTGAGCTTAACCTGGAATTTCGGTAACGATAAAGTGAAGGGTGCCAACCGGAAGATTGATTTTAGTGAGAAGAACAGGTCGCAGTAAATGTTTTATATATTGATTGAGTACACAGCCGTTGTCATTATGATAACGGCTTTTTTTTATATGATATGGATGGAAGAAAATCTACTATCAACGATCTCCATTTTGGCAACAAAAAGAGGTATAAATACGCATGCGATTTATTGAGGAAATAATTGAAATTGCTTTTAGTTAAATGTAGAAGCTGAAAATGGATCTGAATGGAATAGATATTTTCTAATTGTAAAAGTATTAGCCGATGAAAGAAATGATTGATTTATATGTGAAGGTGGTAATTGCGATGTTAGGATTTATAGGCCCATCATTTTCTTTATGGATACCGTTATTCTATTCTGCCATTGAGAATGCCCAAGACAGGAGCAGGGCGCAAATAAGAAGAATTCAAAATCTTCTTGAGGAAGATCCGGATTATGAAGGGAAAGTGAATGAATTGAGTATGTTATTAAAAAGGAATAAACAAGAGGTCAGGAAGTTGCATCCGAAGTATCAGATACTGAGGCTGATGACAGGTCTGGGTGTGGCCATTTTCTTTGCTGAGCTTTATTATGTTCTGAAAGTTCAGGTGTATTCATTGTATAGTATATATTTTAATATAGGGGCATTGTTTTTTAGCTGCCTGGGTTCCATATTCTCCTTATTGGTGTTATGGCAACTGTTTAGCACCATTATAAAAGCAAAGGAAGAGGAACAAAAGATGAAAAAGAAACGGCCTGAGGAGCCGGGGGCTGATTTTTCAATAAACTATAATAACTGAGTTGAACCTAAAAATACAATATGAATAAAGTCAGAGTAGTTGAAGTTATTGATAGTCAATCGGTCAGAATCGCACCTAAATGGGTGGCAAGGAGGATTGGTTCGAAAGAGAAGACAGCAGGCGATGTTATCATAATTGATAAATTTCGAAAAATGACTCCCAGGCATGAAGACAAAATAATAAAAAGGCTGAAAATATTACTTTTAGAAAAAGGCGTCTTTTTGATGAACGATCATGTTGAGGTCAATGGAGATAAGATATCAGTTGTGGCAGATATCGTACTGGATAGAACTGAGATCTCATATTATTTCCCGGAGTTTAAATTTGAAGAAGAAACAGAACTTGTATAAAGCGCTTGTTAGGCTATATATATAGGAATATGCTTTTTCTGATATCAGGATACGATTATTCCAATTAAAGTTGCGGAGGAAGAAAAAATGAATCGATATAGGATACGGGAATAATACTCGGCCCTGGATATGGCAGACCTTCAAAAGAGGATTTGAATAAAGAAACAATATTTCCTACTCTATTTGGCATGTCTTGTATATAAACAGTTTGTAGCTTCTTCATGTTATTAATTAAAAAGCTATCTGTTTCTCGATTAAAAAAAGGAAAAGAGTAACCAATAATTACAAGTATTTCAGTTTTTTCGGCAATTTTTTTAGCATAAGCTATTGTCTTATCTATGTTTTTATAAACATATGCAGGGCCGTTTTCGTTATGCTCCCAGCAAAAGTTGAACATTTTATAAAAGTCATCTTGTGGCCAATTTTCTGTAAGAAACTGTCTTGAGTAGTGGAAAAAATTATTGAGACGTTCATTTTGATATGGAGCGAGTTCATCTAAAATAGTACGATAGTTCTGTTTGTCCTCGTTATAAAATAACGCTTGTCCATTCAATTTTACAATTGAAAAATTATTCTCGTCGAGAGTATTAAAATATTCAGGAGATTCAATACAATATCGTGAAGGGACTACCTGAAGTTGTTTTTGTAAATTGAAAATATATGCATCTGCATCTTTTTTATAATTTTTAAAAGATAACTCAAACTGCATGTCGTAATTCCAGGTAATAATACTTATTCCCGCTTTGAGCATTACTTTGCCGGGCTCATTTTTTAAAATCGAAGCAATAAAGCTATCATAACGTTTGTCGGGCATATCTTTTTTTCTATATGCATCAGGATTAGAAGTATTAATTGGCTCCGTTTGAAAATCTATCAATTGTTCTAAAAGGAAATAAAATATCAGAGCTCTTTTAAGACGTAATAAACCGTCTTCGTCAGTGTGGTACAGCTTTTTTGCTAATGTATCTACTGTTTGGTGATGTTCAGATTCTTCAAATAACCATATTAATTCTTTGCGAATCTTGTCATATTCTGGTTGAAACTCCTTTTTGAAACCGATTTTAAAATAGGTTTCAGTATTTAGCTTTGTATCTGAAAAATCTTCAAGTTTATTTAAAACACATGTTATTCGGGTACGCATGTTGTTAATAACGGGCATTGCAAATGCACTGGCGCCAGCTCCTAATAAATAGGTAATATTTTTCATTTTATAACGTTTCCTTATAGTAAATTAGGGGATATACGTCTCTTTTCCCAAATCCGTAACCCATTTTTCCCGATTTAAAAAATACCTGAAACATAAAGCAGCCAACTTCGCGCAAAATTTGTGAGACTGCTATGAAAAGAATTCTGTACCTCCTCTTGTTTTTAAGTTGTTCTTTTTCTTCTTTGTTTGCCAATGAGGTGCCAACAGGTACTGTTAAAGGGCGCATTACAACCCGTGATAATCAGCCTGGTGCTTTTGTGTCGGTTGTGGTTATCGGTACCGGCCGCAGTACCGTTAGCGATGAAGAAGGATATTTTACCATATCTAAAGTATCTTCCGGCAACCGCAAACTGGAAGTGACCCTGGTAGGTTACGAAACCCTGCACCAGAACGTACAGGTAGAAGATAATAAAACCGTAACCGTTAACCTTCGGATCAGCATTTCCAACAGTGAACTGCAGGAGGTAACGGTTACCAATTCTAAAAGTAAGTTCGTTTACAAATCCAGCGATTATGTGGCCCGTATGCCACTGCGTAACCTGGAAAACCCGCAGGTATACAATGTAGTGGGTCGTGCTATTATGCAGGACCAGGTAATTATTGAACGTACCGACCTTTACCGTAATATACCGGGTGCCGTACCTAATTTCTCGGCAGGCGGTTCTATGGGACTGAGCATGCGTGGTTTTTCCACCACCATTGGTATGAGGAATGGCATGGCTACAAGTGCAATCGTTCCGCTCAACCCGGCTATCCTCGAGCGTGTGGAATCGATCAAAGGCCCTTCCGGTACTTTGTTCGGCAGTAACAGGAACGTTACTTTCGGTGGTGTATATAACTATGTAACCAAACGCCCTTATGACCAGTTTGGCGGCGAAATCAGCTTCGCCGGCGGCAGCTATGAGTTCAGCAGGATCACGGCTGATATCAACACGCCGCTGAATAAGGAAAAAACCATGCTGCTTCGTGTAAATGCGGCTGGTCAGTCGGAGGGAAGCTTCCAGGACCAGGGCTTCAACAAAAACTATACTTTCGCACCAACATTTTCTTACCAGGTGAACGATCGGTTGAAATTCACACTGGATATGGAAGCAACACGTGGTAATTACACCGTGGTTTCTTTCTCACTCGGCAACCTGAACAATATCACTGCCCGCAACTTCAAAGACCTGCCGCTGGATTATAAAAAGTCATATATCAACAACAGCACCGATGTAAACAACGGGATCAACAACCTGCAGGCTCAGATCGAGTATAAGATCTCTGATCAGTGGAAGTCGCAAACCAACTACCTGTATTCAGTTGGCTTCTACAAGAACTTCTACTGGACCGCCCTGAACATGCTCAACGACTCCATGTATGCCCGTGTGGTAAGGAATCAAACCCCTGAAACATTCGGCAATATTGAAGTGCAGCAGAATTTTATCGGCGATTTCAAGATCGGCGGCTTGCGCAACCGGATGGTGATCGGGTTGGATTACAATTACAACTATAATGAACTGTATCGCGCTACGGTTAACTTCGATACCATTAATATCCGTAGTGCTTCTATACGCATCATGAGCCGTACCGCACTGGAAAACGTAACCGCTTCACGTTTCACATCGTCTAATACTGTTTCTAAAAATGCAAGTATCTACGCTTCAGATGTAGTGAATCTTACAGATGAACTGATGGCGATGCTCAGCCTGCGTGTTGACCATTTTTCTACCCGCGGTACTTATTCGCCGTTAACCGGACTGTATACAGGTGGTTATGAACAAACATCTGTTTCACCCAAGTTCGGTCTCGTTTACCAGGTCATTAAAAATAAATTATCGCTCTTCGGTAACTACATGAACGGTTTCGTGAACCTGGCCCCTGCTACACAACCGGACGGTTCTGTCCTCGTACTGAAACCTCAATATGGTAACCAGTGGGAAGGTGGTGTTAAATTCGATCTGTTCAATACGCAGCTTAACGGTAGTGTAAGTTTCTACAATATCGACGTAACCAATTCTACCAGGACGGAAGTGATCGGCGGTCTGAACTTCACCATTCAGGACGGAACCCAGCGCAGCCGTGGTATCGAAGCGGAAGTGATCGCAAGTCCTTTCAAAGGCCTGAGCATTGTGGCAGGTTATGGTTATAATGAGAATACTTATATCAATGCTGCTGCATCACTCAAAGGTAAAAATGTGATCTTCAGCCCAACCAATATTGCTAACCTCTGGACCAGCTATACCATTCCTGAAGGTTCATGGAAAGGTTTGGGCCTCGGTGCCGGTGTAAATTATACCGGGGCATCATGGTTCGATGCGGCTAATTTGTTCAAAGTTCCTGCATACACACTGCTGAGTGCAACTGCTTTCTACGATGCGCCAAAATTCAGGGTAGCACTGAAAGGTAATAATCTCTCAGACCAGCGTTACTGGAATAATAACGGATCTCCTCAAAAACCTGTGAATTTCATTGCCAGTGTCTCGCTCAAATTCTAAAAGACGGCTTAAAAATATCGTGGGATTTATCCACCGCTGGCTCGGACTCGTGTCCGGGCTGGTGTTTTTTACCATGGCATTGACCGGGGCCATTTATTGTTTTCAGCCTGAACTGTCAAAGCTGACGGAATCTTATCTGACGGTAAAGGAACAACCAGGCCCGTATCTCCCCGCATCAGAAATATATAAAATTGCTACGGCGCAAATTCCGGATAAAAAGCCGACCCGTATCATTTATAAAGGCAGAAGTGAATCGGTAGTAGTTCATTTCATTAACCGCAGCGCAAAGCAACCTTATTATTTTGGTGTTTTTCTTAACCCTTATACGGGTGAAGTGCTGCGGGTGCAGGATATGGACAAAGAATTTTTCATATTCATACTGCAGGGGCATATGTATCTCTGGTTGCCGCAAAAGATCGGGAAAGTAGTTGTGGGTATCTGTATGATCATCTTTGCTGGCATCGTATTAAGTGGCATTGTGCTCTGGTGGCCACGGAATAAAGGCGCCCGAAAAGGTAGCTTTCGCGTGAAGCTGGATGCCTCTCCTAAACGCCTGAACTACGATCTGCATAGCGTACTCGGTTTTTATGCAAGCTGGGTACTGATATTTATTATTGCCACAGGACTTGCCTGGAGTTTTGAAAGTGTGATGAATGCTGAATACTGGTTATTCAGTGGCGGAAAAAGCCGTCCCAAACCACCTGTGTTTATTTCTAAAAAAGTATCCATCAGCGATACGATACCTGTGATAGACAAAATTGTGGCTGCTGCAACTACTGCTTATCCGGATGCAGCACGTTACCAGATCAGGTTGCCCCAAACTGATTCAGCGTCTTACCAGCTGATGATGTACTTCGACAAGGGAAAATATACAAGGACCGATAATCTCTACTTCAATCAATACACAGCAGAACGGTTTCAGCCATCTGTGTGGGGTTTATATGAAGATGCTAACCCCGGTGAGAAAGCCAACCGCATGACCTACGATATCCATACCGGTGGTATTGCAGGTTTGCCGGGCCGGATATTGGTATTCTTCACTGCACTTATTGCCGCATCGTTACCTGTAACAGGTTTTTATATCTGGTGGGGTAAACGGAAAAAGAAAAGGAGAAAAAAGAAATAATATCAGGCACAGCCATTGTATGCTGATAACAGGCAATCGATTCCGTCGGTGATCATATGTAAGAGCAATCCGACAGCAATGATCCTCGTTTTTTTGGGTACCAGCAACAATAAGTATACCCCGATCATTGGCCAGCTATGCAGGGGATGGAAACCAATACTGCACCTGCATGGATCAAATACCGGTATCGCGATCAGGTGATCAAGATCAATAACCATGGTGCACAGGAACAGAAGATAGGTCCTTTTCCAGCGCTCAGGCGTATAGAACCATGCAACGATTGCCGGGAATGCAAAATGCAGGAAATAATGAAGAATGGTTTGTGCCATGCGGTATAAAGATACTGTGCAAAATAAAACGGACTTACAAACAGTGTAAGTCCGTTCTTATTATGTTGAAACTGTTGGATGAATGATGTATGGTGTTTTGAAGATATTTTCAATTCTCTAAGCCACTTCAAATTCATACTTCTGGTCGCTCAAGGTGCTACGCTGTTTCCGCTGATGTCTCCCGGAGGGGACTCAGCGCAGCACGCTCTTACTATTTTTAAAGTTGTTTATCAATTCTAACTTTCATTCAGGTGCCGCATTTGTCGCTCAGGCCCCAACACCTGATCAATGATCCAGGTGTCCAAGCCATTTCATCGGCGAATAAATATCGCCGATACAGGCTTTTACAATTTCTGCAGAAACTGTTTCAAAATTCTCACTGTTGCTCAGCAAGACCACCGCAATGCCTTTTTCAGGAAAAGCGACTGCATAGTTCTGGTTAGCATCGCCGTGCCCGGTATGGAAAAATCCTTTGCCATGCGGCGATTGGAACAACCCTATCCCAAGGCCCCATGATAGTTTGATGGCGTCATTTTCATGCGTGAGGCTGTCTTTTAATGGGCCAAAACCCCGCTTGCTTGTTACTTTAATTTGTGCCGATAATAATTGCTGATAGGCGGCTTTACTCAATCCCTTTTGTGTCATCAGGTTGATGAAAAAACGGGCATAATCCGATGCGGTTGTTGTCATAGAGCCGGCGGCTCGGCTGCTTTCCCGCCTTTCGGAACCATATTTTTTACCGTCTTTGAAATAAGCATAAGAGAAGTTATTCTCAAAAGATTTTTCCCAGATCATACTCGTGCGCGGCATTTGCAGGGGAGCAAAAACTTCTTCCCTTGCAATTACTTCAAGCGGTTTGCCGGTGTATTCTTCAATGATCACACCAAGCAGGTTGATGCCTTCGTTCGAGTAATAGAATTTCTCGCCGGGTTTGGCGATCAGGTTGGTCTTGTTATTGTACAACTGGCGCAGAACAGGCAGCCCGGAGCTGTGAGACAGCAGCATCCTGGGTGTAATGCGATTGAAGGATGCGGTATCATCTGCCAGGTCTTTCCATTTCGGATATTCGCCAATCGGTTTCTTCAGGTATGCCTGTACCGGTTTGTCGAGACTGAAAATTCCTTTTTCAGCAAGTCGCATGAAAATATAGGCACTTACCGGTTTGGTAAGAGAGGCGGCATACATCACAGTGCTGTCGTTCAGCCTTTGCCGGGTTTCTGTATCCTTATAACCAAAGCTGGAGGTCCAGACTGTTTTGTTGTCATTGATGATTGCTACCTGCAGGCCCGCTAGTTTAGCACTGTCTACCAGCTGCTGCAATCTTTTTTGTATATTCTCGGAAGGGACGGTTTTACCGTTAAGCTGTTTGATCATGGTAGTCTGCTGCGCAAATACCGGGAACATGCAGCACACGCATACAAACGTAAGTAGTTGTTTCATCAAGGATATTTATTTGAACCAAAAATAAGGCATCGGTGCATATGCCGCGGTTGTTATGTGGCGGATGTTTGTTATTTAATAATTATCCCGAGGAAAGGTATGGACATATTTCGATACGCCTGATTCGATATACTTCAGTGCTGATGGTAATTCCGGGCCAATATTACCGGCAATGATGCGCAAAACATCAGTAAGTTCATCAAAATGAAGCGGCTTCGTAAAATAGCAGAGTGCACCCATGTTCCTGGCTATGTCCATTTCGCGTTGGTGGGATGAGGTTGAAATGATGATAACCGGGATATCATTGTATCGGTCGTCCGCTTTTATTTTCTCAAGACATTGCCAGCCGTTCATTACAGGCATATTGATGTCGAGAAAAATCAGCAGTGGTTTTGTATTAAGACTGTTCAATGCATGCAGGGCATCCCGGCCATCGGAAACAGCGTGGCATACGATATTGTTGTCTATGATCTCCAGCGCTTCGCAAAACATTCCACGATCATCCATATCATCATCTGCCAGTAAAAATATTTTCTTTTCCATGGGTTAAACGGTATCCTGTTTTTGTTGCAGGGGAAGTATGATCGTAAATGCAGCGCCTTCGCCCGGTTTTCCTGAAGCTGTGATACTGCCATTGTGCCGCTCTGCGATCTTTTTGCAAAGTGCGAGCCCCAGGCCTGTTCCTTCATATTTGTCTTTTGAATTGAGGCGGGTGAACGTGTCGAAAATACGCTCGGTATATGCCTGCTCAAACCCGATGCCGTTGTCGCGTAAAATGATTTTTGTGAAACCAGCGCCATTTTGTTCCGATGAAATAATGATCTGCGGACTGGTGGCGGGCGGAACAAATTTGATCGAATTATTGATCAGGTTATAAAACAGCTGATACAGCAAAACCGCAGCTCCTTCCACAACCGGCAAAGAATTGCTCAGGATTTTTGCACCTGTTGCCTGCAGGGTTACTTCGAGATCCGTTTCTATATTCCTGATCACTTCATTCAGATCTACTTTGTCACAATTATGCATGCCGGCATTGAGCGTTGAATAGGTGAGCACGCCGTCTATCATCGTAAACATGCGATTGGTGGCAATATGGATTCTGTCGATGTAACGGGTGGCGTCTGCATCCAGCTTGCCGCTTAAATGCTGTTCCAGCCTGTTGGTAAAAGTTTTTATTTTTCTTACAGGTTCTTTCAGGTCATGGCTGGCCACATGTGCAAACTGCTGCAGATCTTCATTGGAACGCTGTAATTCTTTGGTTCGATCGCTGACCTGCTGCTCCAGTGTTTCAGAAAGGTTGCGGTATCGGCTCTCGCTTTCCTCTACCTTTTTTCTTGTAACCACCTGTTCGGTAACATCGATGGCTACCTGTATCATGCCGGTTATGCGGCCGTTCTCAAACCGAGGCCGGTAGGCCAGGTTATAATAATGATCCTGCATAATGCCATTGCGGGTATGCGGCACCAATACTTCCGACTGGTCGAATGGTGTTCCATCCGTGTATACTTTCTGTACCTGTTCCCAGACATATTGTCCTTTGAGTTCCGGAAGCACATCGATCAGCGGGCGGCCAATGATGCCTTCGCCCTGACCGATCAGCTGCAGCATCGGCTCGTTAACCTGTTCTATTATCAGGTCATCGCCGCTCAGTACGAGCGTTGGTGCAGGTGTCTGGTCGATCACCGTTTTCAGCCTGATCTCGCTTTCCTGCAGGCTTTCTTCAGTCTGTTTAAAGTCGGTAATGTCTCGCGTAGTGCCGGCAATAGCTTCTACCTTGCCCTGGTCGTTGATAACGGGTGTGAGGATGTAATCGTAAATCCGTTTTCCCAATTCGGCATGCGGAAATGATACGGTACCCCTGATGGTCTTTTTAGTGGCTACCACCTGATCTATTTCCCGTTCATGCATCAGGGCATGCCATTCTTCATAGCCGTTTTCCCGTAATCCTTTTCCGATCGCATCCGCAGCTGATTTGCCCCACATGGAAAGCAGGGCTTTGTTGGCATAACTGAAACGATAGTTCAGATCGAATACATATACGAGATCAGGCGTATTGTTTGTAATGGAATGATAAAGCCGCTGCTGTTTTTCTGCCGCGTCAAGGGCTCTTGCAAGTGTGATTTCGGTTCGTTTGCGTTCGGAAATATCGGTTATGGTTACTACAAGCAGGTCAACATGCTGAACAACGGTGAAATGGAACCACTGGTCGATGTATTTATGTTCGATGTCGGCCGGCATCCCTGTTTCTGCCACTTTTTTGAAAGCTTCAAGAACAGGTGGTTCTTTCATAACCGGGAATACATCGCCGCATACCCTGTCTTTATATTCCGTATTTCCGAGCTGCCTGAGTAAAGACGCATTCAGCAGCACTACAGAGAAATCTCTCACCCGTTGCTCATTGTCGTAAATGCATTGCATCACCGCAATACCATTGGATGCGGCATCAAATGCGATTTGCAAAAGGTCTTTATTTTTTATATTTTCCATGTTTATAGCTCGAAATAAAAACCTGGCGCCTATTGGATTTTATTACTCAAGTTACAAAAATCGGTTCAAACCTGGCCGACCTTGCAAACTGCCTGATTCAGGCCGGTTATTTAAGCAGATAAAGCCTAACTTTAGATGTCTGTCCGGCACCTGTGAAGCCGGACTCGCCTTAGCTATGGAAGATTTACAGGAAATACCTGATTCGAAATTATCGCCGGAACTGATTCGCCAGCTATACCTGAACGGTATCCGGAAAGAGTATACTGCCGGAAGCGTGATCCTGAATGAACATGCCCATATCCGTTCTATTCCCATCGTTATCAAAGGAACATTGAAAGTGATCCGTACCGAAGATGACGGCCGCGAAATACTGCTGTATTATATCAGGGCGGGAGAGAGCTGTATCATGTCTTTCCTGGGTGGTATGCATAATGAGACCAGCAAGGTGAAGGCCGAAGTGGAAGAAGATGCCGAGATTCTTTTTTTGCCAACAGATAAAGTATCTTTATTTATAAGGGACTATCCGCAATGGCTCGACTATATCTTCCGACTCTACCACAAACGCTTCGAAGAGCTTTTGGATATCATCAATGCAATAGCATTTAAGAAGGTAGATGAAAGGCTGCTGAACTTACTCAGGAAGAAAGCGGAATTGGTACAGAATAAAACCATCTCAACTACCCATGAACAACTTGCCAATGAACTGGGTACTGCGCGTGTAGTCGTTTCCCGGTTATTGAAACAACTGGAAGAGAACGGCGTTGTACAGCTCGGCAGGAATAAAATCACCCTTGTGTAACCAAAGTAGCAGGCCGGTTTGATGCGTTGGTGCAGCTTTGTATTCTGAATGCATCAACAATGAATATAACGGGCTACCTGGCTTCCGTTCTGATCGGCATCTCATTAGGGCTGATCGGCGGCGGGGGCAGTATTTTAACAATGCCGGTGCTGGTATACCTTTTCCGGCTGGATGTTGCAGCAGCAACTGTCTATTCACTTTTTGTTGTCGGTTCTGCAAGTACGGCAGGTTCTCTTTCCTATTTCCGGAAAGGCCTGGTAAGCCTGAGAACGGCACTGCTTTTTGGTATCCCCTCCATAACGGGCGTATATCTTACCCGGCGTTATCTGGTGCCGGCTATTCCGCAGCAGATCTTCAGTATCGGCCAGTTTACTATAACGCGCAGTATGCTGCTCATGGTGCTGTTTGCCGTTCTCATGATTCTTGCCGCGAGGAGTATGATCCGGAAGCAACAACAGGCAAAGGAAAACGCTAATGTTTTGCTGATGATCGTTCAGGGTACTTTTATTGGTATGCTTACCGGACTGGTGGGTGCGGGTGGCGGGTTTCTTATTATACCAGCCCTGGTTAATCTTTTGGGAATGCCCATGAAAAAAGCGGTAGGCACTTCCCTGGTCGTGATTGCGATCAATTCTCTTGCAGGGTTTTTGTTTTCAGCGGAGGGACTTGTTATTCAATGGAAGCTGTTGTTAAGTATTACAGTTATTGCTGTTGCGGGCATTCTTATCGGAAGCTGGCTTGCAGGCAGAATAAACGGCAGCAAGCTGAAGCCCGGCTTTGGCTGGTTCATCCTGGTAATGGGCGTTTATATCATTTTGCGTGAAACGGTGTTTAAATAATCCTTCTGTAACCAAAGTAGCTGTACAGGAAAAAATACCGGCGGAGATTTGCATTATCAAAATCTGATCATAAAAATAAAGCTATGTTTTTTGAACACATTTACGACAAAAGCCTTGCACAGGGCAGCTATCTGATCGGTTGTCAGGCAACGGGCGAAGCCATTGTAATTGATGCGAAACGCGATATCGATACCTATCTTGCTATCGCACAACAGCAGAACCTGCGCATCACACACATCACAGAAACACATATTCATGCTGATTTCTTATGTGGTTCCCGTGAATTGGCAGCGGTAACAGGAGCAGATCTTTACCTCTCAGCTGAAGGCGGCGAGGACTGGCAGTATGAATTTCCGCATATCGGCCTGAAGGAGGGTAGCCTGATCGGGGTTGGTAATCTTACATTAGAGGTAATCCATACCCCGGGACATACGCCGGAAAGCATCAGTTTCCTGCTCACCGATCATCCGGCAACCGGCAAGCCCGTGATGATCTTTACCGGCGATTTCGTCTTCGTGGGCGATATCGGCAGGCCAGACCTGTTAGAGAAGGCCGCCGGATTCATTGGTACCAAAGAAGCAGGTGCAAGACAAATGTTCGCATCACTTAAAAAATTTGCGGCGTTGCCGGAATATGTCCAGGTCTGGTCTGCCCATGGTGCCGGCTCCGCATGTGGAAAATCCCTCGGCGCCGTTCACAGCTCCACGGTGGGATATGAAAAAATACGTAACTGGGCTTTCCAATACGGCGTCAATGAACAGGACTTTACAGACCAGTTGCTGGCAGACCAGCCAGAACCGCCCAGGTATTTTGCGAAGATGAAACAGCTTAATAAAGTGAAACGACCGTTGCTGATTGAGGTGCCGAATCTGCCGCGTTTAACCAACCAGCAATTCCTGTCTGCCCGCGCAAAAGGTATAAAAGTGATTGATACACGCAGCAAAGAGGATTTCTCAAAAGGGTTTCTGCCCGGCAGCCTGAACATACAGCATAACAATTCCTTTGCTACCTGGGCAGGCTGGCTCCTTGATTATGAAGAGCAGTTTATGCTCATAGCCGATGATGACCAGGTGGAAGAACTGGCCCGGAAACTGATGCGTATCGGGCTGGATAATGTTTACGGTTATATTTCCGAAATTAATACGATCCCTGTGCATTTGCATACAGTTGATATAACAGGAATCGAAACTGTTAAGGATGCAATCGGAAACCCGGGTATCCAGATCGTGGATGTTCGTGGAGAAACGGAGTACAAAGCCAGTCATATCCCCGGCGCGATACATGTTTTTGCAGGAACCTTACCTGATAACCTGGATAAGATCGATAAGGAAAAAGAGATCATTGTGCACTGCCAGGCCGGAGACCGGTCTGCGATTGCCTATTCCATTCTCAGGCGGAATGGATTTGATAAGGTGAAAAATTATGCGGGCGGCATGAAGGAATGGCTTTCGGCCAACGGTAACCAGATCAGTTTTTAAAAAACGAATACAATGTTTAAGACACTAAAAAAACTATTCATGCCGTCAGCAACGGATGGCCTGCCTGAAATAATCAGCAATGGCGCTTTACTTGTGGATGTGAGAACACCGGCAGAGTTTGCCGTAGAAAGCGTGCCGGGTGCGATTAATATACCACTGAATTGTCTGCAGTCTCAACTGCAGCAATTGAGGGGCCGTAAAAGTATCGTTGTTTTCTGCCGCAGCGGCAACCGCAGCAGTCAGGCAAAATCCATCCTGGAACAGCATGGATTCCAACATGTAATCAACGGTTATACCTGGCAGAATGTACAGCAGTGTTTAACTCATAAATAACAACACAATGAAAAAGAATATTGGTGCAGCGGATAAGATCATCCGCATATTGATCGCAGTTGCGATAGGGGTATCCTATCTTACGGGACTGATCTCCGGTAATCTGGCCGTGGTATTTATTGTACTGGCTGTGATTTTACTCGTCACCTCGTTTATAAATTTTTGCCCGGCCTATTTTGTTTTAGGGATCAATACAAAAAAATAAAAAAATGAACCAATGCCAGAAACGCTGGAATATTATCCGCCTGTTAAGGCTTGCATTCGGTATCTTTATTGTTATCCGGGGTATACTTGCCGGAGAGTGGTTGCTGGCATTGGCGGGAGTTGTTCTCTCCCTGATGCCTTTACTCAACATTGGTTGTTGCAGCACATCCGGTTGCCGTATGCCCGACCATAACAGGAACCAGCTATGAAGGAATTCATGAATTACAGGCATTCACTTACGATAGCCGGGGCTGCGGCGGGTTTTTGCTACTGGTACTATATCGGGTGTGCATCCGGTACCTGCATGATTACGTCCAAACCCTTTAACAGTACGTTGTACGGCGCAGTGATGGGTACATTGATTTTTTCTCTCTTTCAAAAAAATAAAACCAAATCAGATGACTTTTCAGGAAACAATTAAACAGGATAAACCCGTATTGGTCGTTTTCATCGCAAGCTGGAGCGGCCCCTGCAGAATAATGGCGCCGGCATTGGAAGAACTGAAGAAAAACGCCGCTCCCGCAGCCGATGTGATCTTTACCGATGTAGACGAAAACCCGGAAATGGTTTCCGCTTATGCGTTGCGCGGAGTGCCAAGCATGATCCTTTTCCGTAAAGGCGGGATACTGTGGCAACATCACGGGCCATTACCCGTGGCCCGGCTTGAAGAACTCATCAATGCCCACAAATAACGTTATCAAACCAGACAAAACATGATCGAATATATCAAGCAGCCCTGGCCCTGGTATGTAGCCGGCCCGCTCATAGGACTAACAGTTCCTGTATTACTGATCCTCGGCAATAAATCCTTCGGCATCAGTTCTTCATTACGGCATATATGCGCAGCATGTTTGCCTGCAAAAATTCCTTTTTTCCAATACAACTGGAGGAAGGAAGTATGGAACCTGTTTTTTGTATCCGGGATTTTTATCGGGGGCATAGTTGCTGCACAATTTCTGGCAAACCCCCATGCCATTGCAATACATCCCAGGCTGGCAAACGAACTGGCCGGATACGGCATCACCCATTACAATAACCTCGTTCCGGAAGATATTATCAGCTGGCGCTCGCTGTTGACGCTAAAAGGCTTTATGCTGATGGTAGCCGGCGGTTTCCTGGTAGGATTCGGAACCCGTTATGCAGGCGGTTGTACCAGCGGTCATGCCATCATGGGCTTATCAAACCTCCAATGGCCATCACTGGTGGCAACTATTTGTTTCATGACAGGCGGTTTTATCATGGCCAATCTCATTTTGCCGGTCATACTTTCACTTTAATATTTTAATCTGATGCAGGAGAAAACAACTGTAAATACCGACTTCGAAGTTCGCTCGCTCGATACTATCTGTGTTAACGAAAGCGGCCTTGAGCACCGCTGGTACCATAACTTAAAATACCTGCTTGTAGGGTTGCTGTTTGGTATCGTTTTCGTAAAATCTGAAGTGATAAGCTGGTTTCGTATCCAGGAGATGTTCCGGCTGCAGTCGTTCCACATGTATGGCATCATCGGTAGTGCCATAGCAGTGGGCATGTTGTCTGTATGGCTGATCAAACGGTTCAAGATCAAAACAATTTACGGAGAACCGATCGTATTTCATTCCAAATCATTTAACAAAGGCCAGGTTTACGGCGGACTGCTGTTCGGCTTTGGCTGGGCATTAACAGGTGCATGTCCCGGCCCGCTGTTTGCCCAGATAGGAACAGGGGCCACGGTAGTGGTTATCACCCTGCTAAGTGCCATTGCAGGTACCTGGATATACGGATTGGTGCGTGAGCGTTTACCGCATTGAGGTTTAACCTTATTGCATAATCCAGGTTTAAATAGTAGATTTATTCCATATAAACTGTATTAACGCAGGGAAGATCCTGAAGCAGCTTGCTGTTGAATGTTATAATATGCAGACCGGACAAAGGAATGCAGCATTCAGGATGGTGGACCAGGGATATTATTTAAATAAACGGCTATGCAACCAAAATGTTACCTGTTTTTCTGTGCTATGCTGTTGGCCGTCTTTGCACAGGGTCAGCAGGTGTCCGACGCCGATAAAAAAGCTTTCGATAGCTATTTTAAAAGCAACGAGAAAAACTTCACGCTCATTAAAACCATCGACAGTCTCCGGGAAAAGATGGTACACTTAAAAAATGAAAATGATAAAAACCAGGCAATACTTTCCCAGGTAGAATACAGCAATAAGGTCAACCTTAAAAATTTTGATTTGTACCGACTTTTGGCAAGGACAGAGAAAGACAGTTTGAAAAATCTTGCCAGCGATAGCAGTAAACTGCTGAAGGTATCCGATACAGGCATTGTATTGCAATTAAACGATGAGGTTAATTTTCAGGCGCTTTCTGCATTAACGAAAGAAAACCTGGAGATGCAGTTTCCGGTTTTCTTTTCAGCGGTTCAGAGCGGAAAGATCCGTATAGAACAGCTGCATTATGTTATGAATGCCTGTTGCGGTGCGGGCATGGTACTGCCGACCTGGCCTTCTTCATCCATTGCTGCAACAAACCAGAACGATCTTATTAACCTCTACCGGCAGCAGTCCGGCTATTTTGACGTGCTCTTTTCTGTTAATGCCTGTGCAAGGCGATTCAGGCAATTGTTTAACCAGAAGATAGCAACCTTTACCTTTCCGCAACAGGTAGAGAGCATGGTAAAGTGCCAGATCACATTCAAAACTTTCTTACAGTCAGCAACCGGCTGCAACTTATAAAAGTGCTATGCTATGAAATATCTTTTATCTTTTTTGTTCTTCTGTATTTCACACAGCACCCTGCAGGCACAGGAAGAGCGCCTGAACAGGGAGGATTCACTTGCATTCGAGAAAGCGATGTCTGCTACGAATAATACACCACCGGTGAGTATGGCTTACTCCACAACCCTGGAGAGTAAAGCAGATTCGGCAACCAGGGCGGCTATGGTAAAAACGGAAGCGGTTTACCATCAATATATGTTTACACAAAGAATGGCAATACATAACTGGCAATTGCTGTCGGGAAAGATCCTTTTTTTTATCGTTACTTTTATTGTGCTGGCGGGTTTGTTTCTTTCTTACCTGCAGTTCAGGGCCAGCATGGGTTATACAAAACAACGTTTGCAGGCTGCGAAAGAAAATGCAAATATTGCAGCAGGAAACCTGGCAGAGAATCTGCCGCCCTCAACCAAATTCGAGATTACGAAAGAAGGGATTAAAATAGATTCGGCTGTGATCGGGCTCGTGATCCTGACGATCTCGATCGTATTTTTCTTTTTATACCTGCGTTATGTATTCCCGATACAGACACCGGCGAATTAATAATTCAGTAATCTGGCTGTTCCCTGCTTCTTTGATGCCTGCAGCAGAAATATAAGGCCTGATGAACAAACGCTAACCAACATACTCAACACCCCATTTATACAGCTCATTGATAATGGGCTCTAACTTTTCCCCTTTTGTCGTTAATGTGTATTCAACGGTTGGTGGAACGGTTGCAAAAACTTTTCTCACAACAATCCCGTTTGCTTCCATGTTTTTCAATTCCTTCACCAGCATCCGGGTACTTATGTTTGGTATTAACCGTTCTAATTCGCTGAAACGTTTTTTGCCTGTAAACAAAGCATAGATAATAGACATAGACCATTTTCCGCCAATGACACCCAAAATCTCCTGAAGTGTACATTTTGCTACGGGCTGTTGCAACTTTTTTTTACTCATAAAATGGTTGATTTTATTCAATACTTTACTTCGTGTTATTACTATACATTGGTGTAACTACTATCAAAAGTAAAGTATTGTTCCTTCCTTTGTCTTTCATTCTTAAAAAAATAATATGGACAATTCACTAAAAGGACAAGTTGCCCTGGTAACAGGCGGAACGAAAGGCATCGGAAAAGCCATTGCTGAAAGGTTAAGTAAGGCGGGCGTAAAGGTCGTGGTAACCGCCCGAACTGCGCCGGATGAAAACACGGACGGACAGTATTTCATACCGGCAGACCTTACCCAACCCGAAAGTGCAGCAACAGTTGCAAAAGAGATTTTGGAGAAATACGGAAGGATAGATATCATTATCAACAATGCAGGCGCCAATTTAAGCCCGGGTGGCGGTTTCAGCGTTCTTTCGGACGAACATTGGTACAATGACTGGCAACTCAATTTCATGTCTGTGGTTCGTATCAACAAAGCATTACTGCCAACAATGATCGAACAAAAAAAAGGTGTGATCATCAACATTTCTACAGGTGCTGCAAAACAGCCGATCTGGGAAATGACCATGTCTTATTCTGCTGCAAAAGCGGCATTGAATATTTACAGCAAAGCGTTGGCAAACGAAGTAGGCGCAAAGGGGATACGGGTAAATGTAGTTTCGCCCGGCGTGGTTAAGACACCCTTAATGCTGGATTTTATTGACAACTTTGCAAAGTCATCCAATATCACATCTGACGAAGCATTTAAAGCAATAATGGACAAAGTAGGTGTTCCTTTGGGAAGAATGGCTGAACCCGAAGAAATTGCCAGCCTCGTAACATTCCTGGTGTCTCAGGATGCAAATTATATCACGGGCATAAACTATTCTGTTGATGGAGGCGCATTGCCTATTGTCTGAACGACTGGCATAAAAGTGATGGTGACAAAGCAATTGTAAATTAAATACCTATGCCTTACAATACGAAGCTACATCCCTAAGCCGGCTTCATATCTTGCAGAAAGGGGGTGCTTCCTGGTTTTGAAACACCCTCTTTGCTTCTGGTAATTCAGGAACTACTATTTGTCTGTTATACAGTTAGCCCGTTACTTTTAAAGTTTGAATAAGGCCATCTTCTATATCAAAATGAAATTTTAAGATAACCGGGCTTCCGGGAAAGGTTCCCGAACATTCTGCTGATAAAACACTTGTTTTACCTTCATGCACTATTGACAACGGCTTCATTACTGATTTATACTTTTTATTTGAGTCTTCTATCCACTCCTGGATATCCGCCTTTCCGGTATGTGTCTTTCCTTCGTCAAATACCACGGCTGTTTCAGAAAAACAATTAGCATAAGCTAAACTGTCGAATTCGTTTTGAGCTGTTACTAAGTCAGCAATTATTTTCGGCAAATTCATGCGTTGTTATTTTTATTGGTAATTAAATGGTTGGTATTGTGCCGCCATCGATGACGAATTCTGTCCCTGTCAGGTAGTTCGCTCTTGGGGAAACCAGAAATCCAACGAGCTCAGCTACTTCTTCAGGCTCTGCCGGCCTTCCGAAGGGTATTCCGCCTAAGGCGTCCATAACGCTTTGTTCAGCCTGCTCCATGGAGCAATTTGAACTCAAGGCAATCCGTTCTAAAAAATATTTGACATTTTCTGTCCTGATCCATCCCGGCGAAACTGTCAGTACCCGTACGCCTTTAGACGTCACTTCTTTCGATAGACCTTTACTATAATTGATCAGGCCGGCTTTGGCTGCCGCGTAAGGAAGTGTTGCATCGTATAACGGAAGTCGCCCCTGGATAGAAGCAATATGAATGATCACCCCGTTTTTCTGTTCAAGCATCTGAGGCAAAAAGCCACGGTCTAATCTCACTGGTGCCAACAAATTTGTTTGAAGGGTTTTTTCCCAGTCTTTATCGGTTAAAACCGAAAAACCGCCGCCCGGAGTTTCCGACGCTCCCAGGTTATTTACAAGAATGTCAAGCTTTTTGTACTTCGACAGAACCTCAGCTACCACTTTTTGTGTTCCCGATTCTGTGCTCAGGTCAGCTGAAATAAAATGCAGGTTCGGGGCTGGATTTTCAGGCGCGTTTCTTGCGGTAATAATAACAGTAGCGCCTGCCAGCAGCAGCCTTTCTGCAATGGCCTTTCCGGCTCCCTTTGTTCCTCCTGTTACCAGGGCAATTTTCCCGTTTAATTCACTGTTGTAATTCATTTGGATTTTCTTTTTAGAATTGATATCCAAATTTCTGACGTATGAGCTGCTCAAACAATTACGGGGAGCCGAATCGCATAGGGATAAATTTATCCCATATTGTCCGTGTAAGCCCATTAGATTAATTTTATACTATGCGTGAAAGAAAGATCCCTTTAAACCTGAATTGCGGTCTTGACCTGGCAGGCGAGGTTTTGTATGGTAAATGGAAGATCCGGTTACTTTGGTTTATTAATGCTGGACATAAACGTCCCAGTGAATTACAAAGAAAAATCCCGGATGCCTCACGAAGAGTGCTGAATGTACAGTTAAACGAACTCGAAGCGCATGGACTGATTAAAAAGAAAATTTTTGCAGTGGTTCCTCCCAAAGTCGAATATTCTCTGACCTCATTTGGAGAAACTATCATTCCTGTTATCGGGACCCTGGGTAAATGGGCTGATGAAAATGAGAACAGGTTGCGTGATCTTATTCAGAATATCAATATAAAACAGCCCGAAGAAAACTAAAGCGTTATAAACCTGCGGGTGCGTGTCTTAACGCATTTATATCACAACAGTGCCCGCCTTACGCTTAAACCTTGCCCTCAAATTTCCTGATGGCCTCTGCGCTAACGGGGGTGAAAAAGTTAACCAGGTTGCCGTCCGGATCGCGGAAAAGCAATGACCGGTTACCCCACGGCATCGTGGTTGGTTCCTGCACCAGATATGGGGCCAGGAACGCAGCTTGTTCCCGGAAAATTTCATCTACATCGGATGTGATGAATTCTATGATCGCTGTACGGTTTGCTGCGGCTTTGGCCACTTCAGGGCCTCCAAAGAATTGGAGGGTTCTCGTGCTGCCGATCGCCAGTGTTGCGCCAGGACTTTGGAGTTCTGCAAAATCTTCAGTGAAACGAATGGCGGTGATCCTGGTCACCTGCTCATAAAAAGCGATCAATTTACTAACCTGCGCGGTAATGATCCTAGTTGAAACGAAATTCATGTTCTTGTCATTTAGTTTGATTAGAACAAAATTCGCAGGGTCTTATGACAGCTGTTTGTCAGGGGTATAATTTTTTTGTTTTTTTTCCAGGTAAGAAGCAAGTGTGATATCGTGCGGGGTAAAGACAACGTCAGTAACCGTAAGCGATTTGATCCGGTCAAGCCTGAACATCCTGAAATCGCTTCTTAACCGGCAAAAAGCGACGAGCAGCCATTTTTCTTCCTGGCTATAATAAAACGCGAACGGTTCAATCTCGCGTGTTGTCCGGTCTTCACCCTTGTCAGATTGGTAAATAATTTTTAAAACTTTGAAGCTGGTTAGTGCGGCTTGTATCCGGGTAAGTATATCGCTCGGGCTGTCTTCCGTAAACGCAGGGCTAACGGCAATACGCTGCGACAGCAACGCTGCTTTTTCCTTAGTACCAGCATTTAATACTGCTTTAATCTTGGCCACGGCTGTGCCATATTCAGCGATCAGCGATGTGTCGCTTGTTTTCCTGATCAGGTGCTCAGCGGTGATAAAAGCATTGGCTTCATGTTCGGTAAACATCACAGGCGGAAGTTTATAACCCTCCATCAGGCTATAGCCTTTTCCTTCCCGGGTGTACACCGGTACTCCGGCAAGTTCAAGTGTTTTCACATCCCTGTAAATGGTCCTGACGCTAACCCCGAAATTGTCCGCCAATTGTTTTGCGGTTACAAGGCGTCCGCTTTGCAGGCGTGTGAGGATTGCAGTTAACCTGGCTATTCGTGTTGCGTCATAGAATTCCATGTCAGATAGCTGTCCTATAAAAGTAGTGAAATTTTATGCTGTGATCCGGGCAGATACCCGCTCAAAGAAAATTGCTGAATATCAATACGCATAACCTGAATGGTTTGATAACTTTGCTCCAAATCTTCACTCCATTGTTCAGGCATCAGGGAAAAACGCGTACACTTGGTCACAATCTTAAAATTGCGTCCCTGTTGTCATTTGTGGCGGGCCTTGTAAATGTGGCAGGTTTTTTTGCTGTACAAAGGCTTACAACAAACGTAACCGGGCATTTTGCTTTTTTTGTAGATGAGGTGTTTAAACTGAACTTCTGGCAGGGCTTCATTTACTTTCTGTATATATTCTTTTTCTTTTCAGGGTCATTTGTTTCAGGAATGCTCACGGAATGGGTGGCCAGGAAAAATGAGCGGATCATGTATGTGGCGCCCGTTATCATAGAGAGTGTATTGCTTTTGCTCATTGGCATTTTCTATCGCGAACTGATCAAGAGCAATCCTGATCTGATCGCATTCGGCCTGCTGTTCGCAATGGGCCTGCAGAATTCTCTCGTGACAACCATATCCAATGCGGCAGTAAGAACTACGCATCTCACCGGCTTGTTTACAGATTTAGGCATAGAATTAGCCCAATTGTTCTTCTACAAAACCGCTGAGCACAAACGTAAACTTTCCGCATCGATCAAATTACGGCTCACGATCATCAGTTTCTTCTTCCTGGGGGGCATAGCAGGTGGTGTTCTTTATGTCAACATAAACCTCCATGCGCTGATTATGGCAAGCCTGCTATTGATAACGGGATTGATTTATGATCATGTTAAATTCAGGGTGATACAATTAAGGCGGAAATATAGAAGTGATGAAGGGAAGGATGATTAGTTTTTTATAAAGCACCATGCAAATAGCTGTATGCCACAGCGATGATCTTTGCCCGTTTTTAATCTTCCGGGTGAAGGTTAAAAAAGAAACGTGTAGACGAAATAGTATGCTGCCCTGTTAATAAATTAATGCGTCTGCATAGTCAAGGGCCTACTTATACCCAAGGAAATACGCTTATGAATTTTTTTAAAGCCCCTGAGTAATAGAATAGTTTCAATATTTAAAGTTGTGCACCCATCGTGTAGTAAATTTTTTAAACGAAGCGCTACTACTATCATTGTCAGATTTTCTTTCCAATAAAGCCTCTTTCCTGTAAAAGTGGCGATTATTGAGCGGGTGCCTGAAAAGCAGATGATCCTCTGAATAGTCTGAAATGATCCCTCTTTTAGGAACTGATTGTTAGGCGGCTCTCATCAATTGATTTTCTTTCAAAATGATTGCCTTTATCCTGCGATTTGCTTATTCCGTTCCCTGTTCATATATTAGGGTTCCCCAGGCAATTTTTCCCATGATATGTTTTTGTAAGGTGAAAGAACAACGCATATAGTTATTCTAAAAATGTATTGCTATGTCTATTTTAGGAGGTTTAGGTCTGTCTGTTGGTGAGTTGCTGGCTGGAAAGCTGGCCGATGCAGGTTATAAGGAATTAACCAAAAAGCAGATCTCGGAGTATGAAAGCGCGCTCTATGACATCATTGAACGGACGAACAAAGAGTTTGAGAAAAAGTGTCCGGTTGAGGAAAAGGGAGGTATCCCTTTTTATAAATCACAAACGCTGCTGGATGTGTTGCTTGGATTCAGGTTAAGCAACCGTTTCGATGAAAAATACCTGGGGGCAGCAATCAAGGCGGATGACCGCATCATTGCGCCAACAAAAGAACAATTACAGTTGTATTTTGAGATCTTCGACCGGCAGCTTGAATCAATACCCAAGATCAAGGCGTTAAATATCACCAGTAATTACAAGGAAGAAATATTTCTTATACACGAGGCACTGCAAAGAATCGAACAGCAACATTCAGCATACCTGGCACTGGCCAAACAGCAAATGGCCATCCAGTTGCAACCCGATGTTGAGTTCCGTGTTTTTTGCCAGCGTACCCAAAGGAATTTTCCTTATGATAAAATGGGGCTGTTCCTGGAGATGACCAATCACAGCGCTTCTATTTCCATTAATCAGATCAAAGTCATTGTACGATGCGAAGCGCAGGGAGATTGCAAAGGATTCAATACATGGTTCATGACTACTGGAAATCTTAAACCTGGTGAACAACAAAGGATCGAATCCTTTTTTGAATATGAGGGACTGATCGCCAGTAGTTTTCCTGAAGGTAGTGTTGATCATTCAGGTGTCGGTGAAACCCGGGATTTTTTACCCCACCCTGCATACGAGGTATATCCATTAAGTGTTATGACGGAGTTTCTTCCCAGATACAAGGGTGCCGAAATGGTAAAAGATACCCTATCTCTTTTTTTGTTTGTAAAGCGTAAGAAACCTTGAGAAGAAACGTCGATGATACTATTGTCACTTTTACTGGTGATCTGAAGATGGAAAGCTGAGAGTAAAGACAATTGGTGAAACACTTTACTATAACCGGGATGATGTTTTTAAACTGATAAAAGAAGGATATTGAAGAATTGCCCTCATTGAGGGCTTTTTTTTGCCGTCAACTGAAAAGTTATTAACAGAATCAAAAACAGGCCTTAGTTTCTCGTAAATGAAAAATGGCTTACATTTTATATGTAAGCCACTGCTTTACAAGTGGAGAATACCGGATTCGAACCGGTGGCCTCTTGCATGCCATGCAAGCGCTCTAGCCAACTGAGCTAATCCCCCGTAAAATAAGAGCCCTCATTTTCAGAGGAATTGCAAATGTATAGTTTCGGCCATATCCCGCCAAAAAAATACCGCGGATTCTGGTTTGGCGGATTGCAGGTCAGAAATGCAGCTTCAGATACCTGAAACTGCAATCCGGTAATCAACTGTAACAAAAAGCAGCCGGCTGCGTATTGCTGTTGCAAAAATGAAAATGATGAAACTGAAAATCACAATACTGTTCCTTTTATTTCACAGCCTGCTTGGAGCGCAGCAGATCGATACCACAAGACTGAACCTGGCCGCTTTTGCCGACAGTATCAGCGGTTATGCGACCGATGATTATGAAAAGGCCCGCAAAATACTCTACTGGCTCAGCAGCAGGTTCGAATGGACAGCTACTGATTACCAGGCACGTACCGTGAACCAGGTCATCGCCCGCCAGGGCGGCAATTGTGCTGAACTGGCGAAAGTATACATGGCTATGATCAAAGCTTCCGATATCCGTTACCGGGCAACGGCGGAGATTAATATCCATCCTTATACAGAACGCAGGCAGGCATCGGCGGCAGCGCTGGTGAAAGAAAAAGGCAACCGTTACAGCGTTTTCGGACTACAGCATAATGACCACCGCTGGGTGGAGATCTATAACAAAACACTCGACAGGTGGGAGCCGGCAGATCCTTCACTGGGCATCATAGGGCTGGAAAGCTGGCTTAATGCCCGCATGGATTTTGGTGAAAGACATACCAAAGACACTGCCGCCAGCAACCAGATGATCGTGCCATTCGCGGTCTTTATTCCTGCTGAAGACGGCAGCTGGCTGGATCGGAGTGACTATTACCTGCTGGAGCAGTTCGATGCCTATTACAAAGGCCGGCTATCGTCTCTGCCGCAATGGACAGAATGGAAAGCTGCTGTACAGGCACTTACGCAACCATCTATGGCAGCTTTTCAAAACCGTGAAAACCTGCATGATCATTCCGCTGCCATTTCCCGTGTTGCCAATGCTTATGCTGCGCTGAAACAGGCCTACTCAGGCAGGTTCAAAACTTTATCAGAAAAAAACTGAACCCTGGCAGGCGTGCGGAAAAAGTTTTATCTTGGAAATGAAACCGGGTAACTCCGTTTCATTATAAAACCCGCAGCATGGCTAAGAACAAAACTATTCCCACCAAAAACAGTGTGGCTGATTTCCTTGCCGGCGTGGCAGACCCCGGCAGGCGTGCAGATTGTATCCGCCTCGCAGAGATCATGACCAAAGAAACCGGCTACGAACCCGAAATGTGGGGTACAGCGATCGTTGGTTTCGGCAGCTACGATTATAAGTACGAGAGCGGACACGAAGGCAGTGCGCCGCTTGTGGCCTTCTCTCCGCGGAGTAATGCCATCAGCCTTTATACTTCCATTGAATCCGAAGAGCGCGAACAATTGCGTGAACAGCTGGGAAAACATAAAAGCGGCAAAGGCTGTATATACATCAGCAAACTGTCTGATGTGAACCAGCCTGTGCTCGAAAAACTGATCAAAGCTTCGGTAAAACACCTGCGCAAAAAATATCCTGCACCGGGAAAATAAGTTACAGGTAGTCCGGCTCTATATTTGAATTGCTTATGTACCTGAAATTTTACCAGATCGAAAAACCTGACCGCGTAACCGGCAAACTGCTCGATGATTACCTTGAAAGAGGCTGGTACCGTGTTGGCCCGCTGATCATGACCACCGACTTTATCGAATACGAGGGCAGTTATGTACCCGTATTCTGGATCCGCCTCAACCTGCAGCAATACCGGCTCAGTACCGCGAGCAGCAGGATCTTGCGTCAGAACCAGGGCTTTAGTATTGAAATTGCAAAAAGCGCATTCACCGAAGAAGTTGAAGCACTGTATACCGGTTACCGGCTCGGGATCAGTTTTCCGGTGCCGCCTACCGCGAGGGAATACCTGCTTGATGTTACCGAACATGAAGTTTACGATACCAAAATGATACTGGTGCGCGATAACGGGAAACTCATCGCCGCAGGTTTTTTTGATGAAGGTCATCATTCCCTTGCCGGCATCCTCAATATTTTTGATCCCGCATATAAAAAATACAGCCTTGGCAAACTGCTCATCCTCAGGAAAATAGAATACGCCATTCAGACCGGCAGAAGTCATTATTATCCCGGTTATGTCAGCAGCCGCATCAGCAAATTCGACTATAAATTATTTCCGGATCTGGCTGCCACGGAAGTATTGCTGCCTTATTCCCGGAACTGGTATCCCTATGCCCCGATCGGCAAACAAGGACTCGAAGGAATACTGATCAATGGTGAGTAATACCTGATGCGGTTGCTTTTCAGTATGCATCGAAAACCTTATTTTCAACTGACTGTTTTTACCGGCCGCTTAAATGGTGCAGCAGACAGCCAGGCTAACAGGTAAAACCGGTAACCGGTAGACCAGAATGGCCATAACAGTGCGATTCCCTGATAAAATACACAAATAGCTTACTATTCTGCCAATTTTTTTATAACCAACTCTTGTAAGTTGCAGGCGTTTAGAAATGCTTATTTGTACAATAAGGCTTGTCGTGTATGGAAAATAATTATTCCCTTGAGGGAAAAGTGATCGTGGTTACCGGCGGGACCGGTATTCTGGGTCATGCTTTTGTTCAGGCGATCGCTGAAGCGGGGGGCATACCCTGCATACTGGGTCGCAATGAAACCGTGGCAAAAGAACGTGCCGCTGCAATCAATGAAGCTGGTGGCAAAGCACTGGCCCTTGTTGCGGATGTTATGAATGAAGAACAGCTGACTGCCGCAAAGCAACAGGTGCTGGACACATACGGTCGTGTAGATGGCCTCGTGAATGCTGCCGGCGGTAATATGCCGGCTGGTGTGCTGCAACCCACGGATAATATCTTCCGCATGAATATGGAAGGTATGAAACAGGTGCTCGACATCAATCTCTGGGGCACACTGATTCCCACACAGGTATTCGGAGAAGCGATAGCTGCAACAGGCAAAGGCAGTATCGTGAACATTTCTTCCATGAACTCCAAACGTGCCATTACCAAAGTACTTGGCTATAATATGGGTAAAGCCGCGGTTGACTGTTATACGCAATGGTTTGCTGTAGAACTGGCAAACCGTTATGGCGACAGCATCCGGATGAACGCGCTCGCCCCGGGATTTTTCCTTACCGAACAGAACCGCAACCTGCTTACAAAGCCCGAAGGCGGTTATACAGAACGCGGTGAACTGGTGATCAGGCAGACACCGTTTAAAAGGTTTGGTCACCCCGACGAACTCAAAGGCGCATTGGTATGGCTGCTGAGCGATGCCTCGAAATTTGTGACCGGTGCAATGATCTGTGTGGATGGCGGTTTTTCTATATTCGGGGGTGTATAACAAATTCCAGGATCAATTTTAACAATCATGTCAGTCAAGAATATAAAGGATGCCGGAAAGCGTATGGTGCAGACGATGCGCTGGTTTGGTCCGGAAGACCCGGTAAGCCTTTCAGATATACGTCAGGCCGGCTGCAGCGGTGTGGTAACTGCATTGCATCATATTGCCAACGGGGAAGTGTGGACTGTGGCGGAGATCCGTGAAAGGATCGCTGTTGTGGAAGCAGCAGGCTTAACCTGGGACGTGGTGGAAAGCGTGCCTGTGCACGAAGCCATCAAAACCCGCACCGGTAATTTTGCTGTATATATCGAGAATTATAAAACAACACTGCGTAATCTCGCAGACTGTGGCATCAGGACCGTGACCTATAATTTCATGCCGGTGCTCGACTGGACGCGTACGGATCTTGCTTATGAAGTAGAAGACGGATCGCGTGCGTTGCGTTTTGAAAAAGCAGCATTCATCGCATTCGATCTTTATATCCTTCAGCGTAAAGGTGCTGAAGCAGATTATACCGTTCCGGAAATCGCACGTGCAAAAGACCGTTTTGATGCAATGAGCGATGCAGAGCGGAAACAGCTGGAAAGAAATATCATTGCAGGATTGCCCGGAAGCGAAGAGAGTTTCACGATCGCACAGTTCCAGGAAGCCCTCGATGCGTATGCAGATGTGGATGAAAATGCGTTGCGGCAACACCTGGTTGCTTTTCTTCGGGAGATTGTACCTGTTGCAGATGATGCCGGCATTAAACTGGTAGTGCATCCGGACGATCCGCCTTTTGCAATTCTCGGTTTGCCGCGTGTGGTTCGCAATGCAGAAGATCTGCGCTATATTTTTAATGCGATCCCTTCATTGAACAATGGTCTTTGTTTCTGTACAGGTTCCTTCGGTGTTAATGCCGATAATGATCTGCCTGCAATGGTTCGTGAGTTCGGCGACCGCATCAATTTTTTGCATCTGCGCAGCACAAGAAGAAATATTTACGGCGACTTTTTTGAAGATAATCATCTTGATGGTAACGTGGATATGTATGCAGTTGTGAAAGCAGTGGTGGAAGTGATGGACAAACGCAACTGTTCCATTGTGATGCGCTCGGACCATGGCCACCAGATGCTCGACGACCTGAAGAAAAAAACCAACCCCGGCTATTCTGCCATCGGCCGTTTACGCGGTCTCGCAGAACTGCGTGGCCTGGAACTGGGGATCAGGCAAAGCTTCCCATACTCGCCACAATAAAGCATATCTCTTTAACGGATCGCAACCACTACACGCATATGAAAAAGACATTGGTATTCATCTGCAGTACTGTTATGGCCTTAACCGGCATAGCCCAGCAAAAGACCATCTATCATAACGGCTGGATCGATTTCAATAAGAACGGCGTTAAAGATCTGTTTGAAGACAGGACTCAACCCATCGGTAAAAGAGTAGAAAATCTCCTGTCGCTGATGACGCTTGACGAAAAGACCTGTCAGCTAGCAACATTATATGGTTATGGTCGTGTGTTGAAAGATGAAATGCCTACTGCTGCATGGAAAACGGAGATCTGGAAAGATGGCATCGCAAATATCGATGAAGAACTGAACAGTCTCCCTAATAATAAGAAAGCACAGACCCGTTATTCTTTTCCTTACAGCACACATGCAGAAGCGATCAATACTATTCAGAAATGGTTCATTGAAGAAACCAGGATGGGGATCCCGGTAGATTTTACCAATGAAGGGATACATGGTCTCTGTCATGACCGTGCCACTCCTTTACCCGCACCGATCTCTATCGGCAGTACCTGGAACCGTGAGCTCGTAAGGATCGCAGGTGAAACTGCAGGTCGTGAAGCCAAAGCTTTGGGTTATACCAATATCTATGCACCGATCCTCGATCCTGCACGCGATCCGCGCTGGGGGCGTGTGGTGGAATGTTATGGTGAAGATCCTTTTCATATTGCCGAACTTGGCAAACAGATGGTGAATGGTATCCAGTCGCAGGGAGTAGCAGCAACGCTTAAACACTTTGCGGTGTACAGTATTCCCAAAGGTGGCAGGGATGGCAATGCAAGAACCGATCCGCATGTGGCGCCAAGGGAAATGCACCAGTTATACCTGTATCCTTTTGAACGTGTGATCCGGGAAGCGAAACCGCTTGGCGTGATGAGCAGCTATAACGACTGGGATGGCGTTCCGGTAACAGGCAGCTCTTATTTCCTGACAGAATTATTACGGAAACAATATGGCTTTAACGGGTATGTTGTGTCAGACAGCCGTGCGGTAGAGTTCATCGCATCAAAACACAGGGTGGCTGCCGATCTGAAGGAAGCCACACGTATGGCCGTAGAAGCCGGACTGAATGTCTGGTGCGATTTTGCAACCCCTGCTACTTATATCAACAATGTACGCGAACTGGTAAAAGAAAAGAAACTGAGCATTGAAACGGTGAACCAGCGTGTACGGGATGTGCTGCGTGTGAAATTCATGCTTGGCCTTTTCGATCAGCCCTATGTGGCGGATCCAAAAGCGGCAGATAAACTGGTTCACACCCAAAAAGATGATGCGTTTGCTTTACAGATCAACCGTGAATCACTGGTGTTGCTCAAGAATAAAAATGCACTGCTTCCTTTGAACCGTTCTGAACTTAAAAATATCCTGGTAACAGGTCCGCTTGCAGATGCTGAGAGCCATACGATCAGTCGTTATGGTCCATCCAATAATCCTGTGACATCCGTTCTGAAAGGTATACGTCAGCTTGCAGGAAGTAATGTTCAGGTCAGTTATGAGAAAGGCTGCGAAATTGTAAACGAAGGCTGGCCAGAAACGGAGATCATCCCAACACCGCTTACCAATCAGGAGCAGGAAGACATCCGCAAAGCTGTGGAAAAAGCCAGAACTGCTGATGTGATCATTGCAGTATTGGGTGAAGATGAGAAGCGCGTGGGCGAAAGTCTTACCAGGACCTCACTCGATCTTCCGGGCAGACAACAGCAACTCCTTGAAGCACTTTATGCAACCGGTAAACCTGTTGTTCTCGTGCTGATCAACGGACAGCCTTTAACCATCAACTGGGCTAATAAATATGTGCCTTCCATACTTGAAGCCTGGTTCCCTGGCCCTTCCGGCGGAACTGCCATTGCAGAGGCTTTGTTCGGCGATTACAATCCCGGCGGAAAACTTGCGATGACATTCCCGAAATCGATTGGTCAGATCGAACTGAATTTCCCGTACAAGCCCGGATCGCAGGCAGGACAACCTTCCGAGGGCGATAATGGTTACGGCAAAACAAGTGTGAACGGGCCTTTATATCCTTTCGGTTACGGATTAAGCTATACCAGCTTTGCATATAGTAATCTTACAGTAACACCCGGTGAACGCAGGCTGAACAGCGGTGAATTTGAGATCAGTGCAACCATCAGTAATACGGGAAAAGTAAAAGGTGATGAAGTAGTGCAGTTGTATGTAAAAGATATGGTAAGCAGTGTAACTACATACGATCTGCAGCTGCGCGGATTTGAGCGTATCACATTACAGCCTGGTGAAAGTAAAACCGTACATTTTACACTGAAGCAGCAGGACCTCGCATTGCTGAATGAAAAATTGAAATATGTAACAGAGCCCGGTGAATTTGAAATAATGCTCGGCAGTTCATCCACGGATCTGCGTCTGAAACAGAAAATCAACATAAAAAACTGAAACTTGTCCGGCTACGTTTATAAATAATGATTTACCGCTTTCTGAAAAAAATAACCTTAACGTACATGCTATTGACACTAAAGGGTAAAAATGATGCTAAAATTGTTTATTACAATGTAAATACGGCGAACTGACCCGCATGAAAAAAGAATTTACTTGCAATTAGGATTATAGGTGAGTCCGGGCTGTTGCTACGATATGTTTTTTCTGATGAAATACAATGGCAGCACAGCAATAAAGAGTTACCTGTTACCCTGATTGCAAACGAAACTCATATTTCTTTCTATTAAACCGAAACTGCGGAAAGGAATATGTATACCCAAAAACTGCTTGCTATATGGAACAAAAACACATTCCGCGCATGCCTGTACCCGGTGTAAGATACAGGCGCTATGCAACCATCTTTCTTACACTTTTCCTCTTATTCACATTGCAGCTGCAAGCCCAGACCCTTAAGGTCAGCGGTATTGTAAAAGACGCCAAAGGCGATCCTATGCAGAGTGTAACCGTAACGGTGAAGGGTAAATCCCAGTCAACCACAACGGACGCAGCAGGAAAATATACAATTACGGTACCGGATGCGAAATCCGTACTGGTATTCACTTTCGTAGGTTATATCGACCAGGAAGAACCTGTAAATGGTAAAACAACCGTGAACACTACGCTTTCTGCAGGTGCCTCCAACCTCGATGAAGTAGTGGTAATCGGTTACGGTGTACAAAAGAAAAGAGATGTGGCTGGTGCGGTGAATTCCATCGGTGCCAAAGACATCGCGGAACGCGTACCTGTAACCATGTTCGATGCGATCCAGGGTAAAGCTGCCGGTGTACTTGTAACCAATGATAACGGCGATCCTGCAGGACAAGGTACGATCCAGATCCGCGGTGCCTCTACCATCAATTCAGGTAATGGTCCTTTATATGTAATCGATGGTATCATCAGTGAAAACGGAAACTTCCTGAACCCTAATGATATCGAAACCATCGACATCCTCAAAGATGCCGCATCTGCAGCGATCTATGGTGCGCGCGGTGCAAACGGCGTGATCCTGATCACTACCAAAAAAGGACGTGAAGGAAGGCCGGTGATCAATGCCAACTATTACAGACTCTACGGAAAACTGGCGCATAAACTGCGTACTACATCTGCAGATGAACTTCGTTATTACCGTGCTATGCGTGGTGATGGTAACAATGGTTACAATGTGGATTCACTGAACCCTTACCTCAATGCAGATAACGATTACCAGGACCTGCTTTTCAGGACCGGTGTAAAACAAGTTGCATCCCTGAGTATCAGCGGGGCTCAAAAAGGAATTAATTACTACGGTGGTATCACTTATACAGATGACCAGGCGATCGTGATTAACAGCTGGATCAAAAGGGTTCAGTCTAAGATCAACGTGAGTTACCTGGCATCGAAAAAACTGACTGTATCACACAGCCTTGCATTTGCATTCCAGACAGGTAACACCATTCCTGTGGGTAACAGTGCGAAGCAGGTGTTTGAAAGGAACCCATGGACAAGCGTATACCGTCCTGACGGAAGCTATGCAGGTTATATCGAATCGAAAAGAAACCCGGTAGCACAGGCATTGTATAATATCGATCTCGATAAAAACTACACAGTACAATTCAATACACAGCTGGCTTACCAGTTCACGAAAGAACTGAAGCTGACAACGCTTTTCAACGCACAGCTGGATAATAACAGCAACTCACAGTTCACGCCAAGCTCACTGACCAACGGTGGAACAGGCGATGCAACCGGAAGCAATACAGTAGGTAAGAACTTCTACTGGGAGTACCAGGCATACCTGAACTATAACAAACGCTTCGGTGACCACAACGTTAGCGGAACAGCGGTATTTGGTGTAGACAGAAGAAGAGACGATCGTATGTCTATCGCAACCTACAAATACCTCAGCGAAGAAATCCTTGTGGGTAATGTAGGTACGGTAGATCTTACAAAAAGCTACACAACAGCAACAGCGTATTCTGATGCGAACCTGACTGCACGTATCGGCGACAGCTATAAAGGCCGTTACATTGCGCAGGCTACCTTACGCCGTGATGCATCATCACGTTTCGGGCAGAATAACAAATGGGGTACTTTCTATTCAGGATCACTGGCGTGGATATTCTCCAGTGAGAAATTCATGGACAGGACCAGCAGCTGGCTGACAGACGGTAAGCTCCGCCTGAGTTATGGTAAAACCGGTAACGACCGTATCGGAAACAGCAACTATCCTTCTTACACAGTAATGAACTTCGGTGAGAATTACTACAACGGTAATTTCGGAGCTGCAGAGAACACCACACTGGGTAACGCTAATATTCACTGGGAGAGCACAACCTCAACCAACTTCGGTCTGGATCTGAGCCTCTTCAAGAACAGGGTAACCATCACAGTGGATTATTACACCAAGAATACCAACGACCTGCTGTACAACAGCGCACTGCCAGGCGAAACCGGCAAACGTAACGTGAACATCAACCTGGGATCTATCCAGAATAAAGGTCTTGAGCTTTCAATGATCGCAACCCCGATCGTTAAGAAAGACCTGCGTGTGGAAGTGATGGGTAACATTACATTCCAGAGAAGCAAGATCACTGAACTGGCGAACCATACCTCATTCATTTCAGGTAACAAATGGCTGATCCAGGAAGGTGGAATGATCGGTGATTTCTATGTATGGAAAAACCTGGGTGTTTACCAGTGGAACGAGTCGAATGCATATGATGCAAACGGCACCAGGCTTACAGTAGTGCTGGATCAGAACGGTAAACCAAACGGTACTTATACACTCGATGGAAAACCATATACAGGAACCATCAACTACAAATCAAGGAACGGATTCAAATTACAGGGTGGCGATACCGAGTGGTATGATGCGAATAACGATGGTATCATCGACGAGAAAGATAAAGTGATCGCAGGTAATGCACAGCCTGATTATTTCTATGGTTTCGGAGCAACTGTTAAATACAAGAACTGGAGCCTGAACTTCCTCTTCAACGGACAATCGGGCAACAAGATCTATAACGCAGTACGTAATGCGCAGAACACATTCAGCTCAACTTATACGCCGCCGATCTGGGATGCAGCACTGTACTCCTGGCAGAAGCAGGGAGATGTCTCACAGTATCCTTATTTCCCGCTGAAAGACACAAGAGGCAGTATCAGCAATGGTTATAACAGCCTGTATATCGAAGATGGTTCATTCCTCAGGCTGAGCAGTGTAAGGGTTGCTTACACACTCGGTTCTAACCTTGCAAGCAAGCTGAAACTGAAAAATGCATCCGTATATGTGTATGGTAATAACCTCCTTACCTGGACAAATTATACATGGTACGATCCTGAGTTCAGCTCGAATGGTCTGAACATCGGAGAGGATAATGGAAAGTATCCCAAACGCAGGGAACTGGGTGTTGGTATCAATGTTAATTTCTAAAACAGTATCATGAAAAAGTTAGTTAATATCATTTCAATATTAGTCCTCGTAGTGTTTGCCGGGGGCTGTAAAAAGTTCCTCGATGAAAAACCGCTGACGCAGGTTCCAACCGAGAACTATTTCAAATCACTGAAAGACGTAACTGCGGGCATGGCCGGTATGTACGGATCTTTCCAGCAGGAAATGACCGGCGATGGTAATGGGTTCTCCGGTAAATATCACTATTGGGGCGAGGGCCGTTCGGACAACTTCGACAGGTCTCAGTACAACAACACCACTATCACCGAAGAAGCACTGAACCAGATGACTTCAGGTAACTCGGTGGCAGACTGGACAGGTCTTTACCGTACCATCGGACGTGCGAACACCTGTATCAAATACATTCCGCAGGCAGCTGCTTTCGATAATGCTGTAACAACCAATGTGGTGAATAATAACCTCGCCCAGGCATATGCCATGCGTGCTATGTGCTATTTCTACATTGTAAGATTATGGGGTGATGCGCCATTATGGACAGAGCCGTATCTGGACATTACACAACAGGCGTCCAAGCCACGTAATCCGAAAGCAGAGATCCTCGATACAATTGTTTCGGATCTGACAAAAGCCTACAACATGATCCAGAAAAAACAGACTGCTGTGATCTGGAACATCAATGAAGGAACAATTGCAGCGATGCTCGCAGATGTATATCTCTGGAAGAAAGATTACCCTAAGGCGATCACCTGGACTGCCAATGTATTCACTTCAAAAGGTTCGAAAGCGGTTGATTACGGAAGCACCGGAACCACACTGGAGCCAGCGGCAACCTGGAAAAACCTGTTCATCAATCCGGCTAACACCAACGAAGCTATGTGGAGCATCAGCTGGGATTATAACTTCAATGGTTGTGCATGTCTGCCGATCTCTATGGGACTGTCTAATAACCCTGTGGCAATGGATTCGGTATTGCATACCAACTGGAAGAAGAATACGGCGGATATCCGGGTTAAATTCTCTTATGATACCCTGCCAGGTTTAGGTCACTGGGATAAGGTGATCAAGTTCCATAACATTGCCGGTAATGTGATCCCAACAGGAACCGGCGCGGCACTTGCTAATACCTATAATGTGTACCTGACCATGTACCGCCTCGCAGATGTTTACCTCAACTATGCGGAAGCATTGAACAGGAGCGGAGACCCTGTTAACTCTTTACGTTACCTGAATTACATCCGCGTTCGTGCCGGCCTGCCTGCTCTGCTGGCAACAGATCCTTCTATCTCAACACAGGATAAGATGGAAGATGTGATCCTCAATGAAAGGCGTTACGAGTTCTTCGCAGAAGGTAAACGCTGGTTCGACCTGGTACGTACCGGAAAAGTGAAAGAGGTGATGGACCCGATCCTGAAGATCAGGCAGACCAAGTATGGAAGCGCACCAGACGGCTTTGGATCTGATCTGAACAAGATCCTCTTCCCGCTGCACAGGAATGTGCTCGAGTACAACAAGAAATTAGTTCAAAACCCTTCTTATAACTAATACCATGAAAAAGATCAATATAAAAACGAAAGGTTTTCTGCTGGCCATTGGCATGGTAACCATGTTATCGGGTTGCTATAAACTTCAGACAGATTATAACAGAACACCACATACCGTAGATCCGCATATCAACAGAACCGCCTGGCAATACATTGTAGACCGTTCTGTAGCAAACAATACAGATACCATTTTCAGGGTGATGTACAATGCGATCATTTACAGCGGGATGGATAGTAACGAATACAAGGTTCCGAACAGGACTTTCATTCTCATGAATAATAATTCAGCGAAAGCTGTATGGACCAATGTGAAAACAGCTACCAATGTTGCAGGAAAAAGATGGGAAGACTATCCGAAAGATGCAGTGAAAAAGTACCTGCAATACCTGATCGTTCAGGGCGTGTATGATCACTATACATTGCCTGCGCAAAGTAACGTAGAAGTGAAAACAACAGCTCCGGCCGGTTCCTTCACAACGGCGCCAACAGGTTTTGCGATCCCGAACTTCGTTACAAATCCGAATTCGATCATGCAGATGCAGGTGCTGAATTCTTCACCCAGCAATACTTCGGATTACCCGATCCAGCTGAATACGGTGTTGAATGTACAGACCAGCAGTATCCTTGCAACCAATGGATCCGTGCATGTGATCAACGGGTTCCTGACAACGAACACACAATAATTTAAATGTATCCAAAGGATTATTGCAGTAATGCTATATTGCTGCAATAATCCTTCATTTTTTTTCAATGGTGATCAGAAAGATTTTTACGGCATTATTCCTGCTGGGATTCACAGTGCAGGCAGTGGCACAACAGAAGATAAGGCTCAGTAATAACTGGGAATTCCTGAAACAGGATCTCGGTGGTATCTGGGAAGCGGTAAGACCGGTTGGGAAAGGTAATCCTGAAAGTGTGCCCCTTTGGCAAACGGTCACACTGCCCCATTGTGTGAACGCGCAAGATGCTGTTGATCCTGATGTGAATTATTACCAGGGGCCGTCCTGGTACCGCGCGCAGCTTGACATCAGTAATCCTTATGCAGGCGGAAGAACACTACTTCATTTTGAAGGTGCCGGACAGAAATCAGATGTATATGTGTATACCACGAAGGTGGGGTCGCATACAGGTGGCTATGATGAATGGACAGTGGATATCACAGATGCTGTAGAGGCTTTCCGCAAAACAGATGTGTATCAGAAACAGTTTAAAGGAAAGATTCCGGTTTCCATCCGTACGGATAATAGCCGCGATCTTGAACTGATCCCTTCTGATCTTTCAGATTTTAATCTTTACGGTGGTATTTACCGTTATCTCAATCTTGTTTATACTCCTCAGTTGTCGGTACAGCAATTGTTTGCAAAAGCAGAAGTAAATGCAGCGAACAAAAACGGAACTGTACAGATCAGCGCAGACCTGTATAATCCTTCGGGAAAAACAAATACAGCCGTAACGGTGCAGCTCGTGGATCCGAAAGGAAAAGAAGTAAACAGGTTCACCAAAAATATCAACCTTACAGGCGGGCGTACAGATCTGGGAACCATCCAGGTAACATCTCCCGCACTGTGGTCTACAGAAGATCCTTTACTGTATACGGTACGTGTAACGGTAGGAACCGGAACTGATCAGGCTGTACACACAGAAAAGATCGGTTTCCGCTATTTTGAATTTGTGAAGAAAGGGCCATTCATGCTGAATGGAAAAAGACTGTTGCTCAGGGGCACACACCGCCACGAAGATCATGCAGGTGTGGCACAGGCCATGACAGACCAGATGATGCGCGAAGAAATGGTGATGATGAAAGAAATGGGCGTCAATTTCATCAGGCTCGGTCATTACCAGCAATCACGCACCATACTGGAATTGTGCGATAGCCTTGGGATTGTTGTCTGGGAAGAAATTCCATGGTGCCGCGGCGGTCTGGGTGGCGATGTTTATAAAGAACAGGCGCGCAGGATGCTTACCAATATGATCAACCAGCATTACAATCACGCCTCGGTGATCATCTGGGGACTGGGTAATGAAAACGACTGGCCGGGAGATTTTCCTGAATTCGATCAGCAAAAGATCAGGGCGTTCATGAAAGAATTGAATGATCTTTCACATAAACTGGATCCAACGAGAAAAACAGCCATCAGACGCTGTGATTTCTGTAAAGATATTGTAGATGTATACTCGCCTTCAATCTGGGCAGGCTGGTATCGCGGCATCTACACCGAATACAAAGATGTAAGCAGGGCCGAGTTTGAAAAAGTAGATCATTTCCTGCATGTGGAATGGGGTGGGGACAGTCACGCAAGACGTCATTCCGAAAATCCAGATAAAGCCCTGCAGGGGATAACCGCGGCAAAAGCTGCCGATGAACGCGCAGGTGATGCTTCTCTTTTTGGCGGCGCGGCAAGGGTTTCCAAAGATGGTGACTGGAGTGAGAGCTATATCTGCAATCTTGTAGACTGGCATCTCAAAGAACAGGAGACCATGCCCTGGCTTACCGGAACAGCTCAATGGCCATTTAAAGATTTTTCAACACCGGTAAGACCTGATAATCCTGTCCCGTACATGAACCAGAAAGGTGTGGTGGAACGAGATCTGACCAAAAAAGAATCTTACTATGTATTCCAGTCGTACTGGACAAATACTCCGATGGTCCATATTTACGGCCATACTATGCCTGTTCGCTGGGGAGATGCTGATGAAGAGAAGATGGTCAAAGTATATTCAAACTGCGATGAAGCCGAACTCTTCCTGAACGGGAAAAGCATGGGTATTAAAAAAAGGAACAGCCAGGATTTCCCTGCTGCAGGACTTCGCTGGAATCTGAAATTCAATGCCGGCAATAATACTGTTCGTGTGGTGGCGCGTAAAGGAAAAGTTCAGGTGGAAGATAATGTCTCTTTCCGCTATCAGACAGAAAAATGGGCAGCGCCTGCAAAACTGGTACTGGAAAAGCTTTCTGAACAGGATGGCATTGCAACCGTACAGGTAAAACTGTTCGATGCAAAAGGAATACAATGTCTCGATGCGGCCAATTTTGTTCGTTTCGGACTGGCCGGAGATGGTAAGCTGATCGACAACCAGGGAACATCTTCAGGCTCCAGGTATGTGCAGATGTACAATGGTACGGCAATCATAAAAGTGGAATTAAAAGGAGGCAAAAGCGTGGTAAGTGTTGCTGCGGATAAATTGCCGACTGCGTTCTTAAACCTGTAACACATGAAACGAATCCATATCCTGTTTACTGCATCGGTTCTTTTATGCAGTGTCGTCAACGCGCAGGTTCGCAAAACAGATCCTGATCTCAAGCTCTGGTATAACAAACCCGCATCAATCTGGGAAGAAGCGCTGCCGTTGGGTAATGCCAAAACGGGAGCCATGGTATTTGGCGGAACGGCAGAAGAACGATTTCAGCTCAATGATAACACACTGTGGTCTGGTGCCCCCAACCCTGGAAATGTAGCACATGGACCGGAAATATTACCGCTGGTCCGCGCGCAGATAGATCTTGGTAATTATGACAGCGCTGCTGTTCTCTGGAAAAAATTGCAGGGTCCTTATTCTGCACGTTACCTGCCGATGGGCGATCTGTGGTTAAGAACTGGCCATACAAATCCTGCTGGTTATTATCGTGGCCTGGATCTGAACACGGCTGTATCTACCGTTCGTTATACTCAGGACGGAATAACTTATACCAGGGAGACATTTATCAGTCACCCGGATAAGATCATGGTAATAAGACTCACCGCTGATAAAAAGAATGCAATCGGTTTCACAACTGCGCTGACCAGTAAATTAAGATACCATGTAAATACGCAGCCTGGAAATGAAATGGTGTTGTATGGTAAGGCGCCGAAACATGTTGCCAACAGGGATATAGAGCCGCAACAGGTTACTTATGATGAGAACCCGAAGGGCGAAGGAATGACATTCGAGGTTCATGTGAAGTTACAGGCAGAAGGTGGGAAAGTTGAAAAGCTAGATACTGCACTTTGTGTGAGTGGTGCCAATGCGGTTACGATTTATGTGTCCGGGGCTACAAGTTTTAATGGTTATAACAAGTCGCCCGGATTGGAAGGAAAAAATCCTGCCATTGAAGCGGCAGCTAATCTCCGCAACGCTGCGGCGAAAGGTTATGCGGCATTGAAGCAGGCGCATATTGCAGATTATGGCGCATTATTCAACCGTGTGGAACTGGACCTGGGTAAGGATGCTGCTGCGATGCAGAAAACGACAGATCAGCGTTTGCGTGATTTTGGAAAGAGCGGAACTGACCGTCAGTTACAGACGCTGTACTACCAGTTTGGACGTTATCTCCTGATCGCGAGTTCAAGGCCAGGATCAAGACCGGGAAATCTCCAGGGGATATGGAATGATCATGTGCAGCCGCCATGGGGAAGTAACTATACCACCAATATCAATACCGAGATGAATTACTGGCTGGCGGAGAACACGAATCTTTCGGAATGCCATCAGCCATTATTTGATTTCATGGAAGAGCTTGCAGTAAACGGTGCAATAACGGCTAAAACAAATTATGGAATTACAGAAGGCTGGACCGTGCATCATAACTCCGATCTCTGGGCAAAAACTTCACCTCCGGGTGGATATGAATGGGATCCCAAGGGCATGCCACGCTGGTCTGCCTGGCCCATGGCCGGCGCCTGGTTCAGCACACACTTGTGGGAGCATTACCTGTTCACAGGAGATAAAAAATTCCTCAAAGAAAAAGCATACCCGCTGATGCTTGGCGCAGCAAAATTCATGCGCCACTGGCTGATCACTGATAAAGAAAGCGGCTATCTGGTAACAAGTCCTTCAACTTCTCCCGAGAATACAGTTAAGATCAACAAGAAAGAATACCAGCTGAGCAAAGCATCGACGATGGATATGTCGATCATCCGTGAATTATATACTGCAGTGATCAAGGCGATGGATATATTACAGGTTGACAAGGAACTTCGCACGAAACTGGCTGCAGAAAAAGAGAAACTGTATCCTTATCATATCGGTCAGTACGGACAACTGCAGGAATGGTTCAAAGACTGGGATGATCCCAATGATAAACACAGGCATATATCACAGCTGTTTGGATTATACCCCGGAAGCCAGGTAACGACAACATTAACACCGGAATTGGCAGCAGCAGCTAAACAATCATTGATCCATCGCGGTGATGTGAGTACAGGATGGTCGATGGCCTGGAAGATCAACTGGTGGGCCAGGCTGCAGGACGGAGAACATGCATACAGGATACTGGGCGCAGCATTCAATTACATCGACCCGCGCGAAAAACGCGAAACAATGGGCGGTGGCGGAACTTACCCCAACCTGTTCGATGCGCATCCTCCCTTCCAGATCGACGGGAACTTTGGGGCTACAGCGGGTATTACAGAAATGCTGCTGCAAAGTCATGAAGGATTTTTGTCTTTACTGCCTGCACTGCCATCCGCCTGGAAAGATGGTCATGTAAAGGGGATCAAAGCACGCGGTAATTTCACTGTCTCTATAGAATGGAATGATCACAAGCTGAAAGAAGCTGCGGTTTATTCAGCCAATGGCGGCAACTGCCGCATCCGCGCTGCCATCCCGGTTCGTGTGGTGGAAGTAAAAGGAACTGAGGTAAAAGGTATCAATGATAATCCGCTGAATACGGTATACGGAGTGCCGCCATACCGCAAAAACGGAAATGCTGTTCTGCCTGAACTTTCACTTGCAAGAGGTTATGAACTTGATTTCAAAACAGAAAAGGGAAAATCATACAGGATCGTTCCATTATAATGTTATGAAGCTGATACGTATTATACCATGTTTTATTCTGTTTGTTGTTCTGTCCGGAGGGGCTGCTGCACAACAGCCTGCCTGGGAAGAAGTAGCTCCGGGTGTATGGAAAACAATTATAGGTAAGCCCGAAGCGTACGATCTGATTAAAGCTTCAGGAGCAACTCCCGATAAAGCTGCGTTGCAGAAAATGAGCAAAGGCAGTTTCCCGTTTGAGAAAGATTTCCGTGCCGGTAAACAAACCGACGGTAAAACAATGCTGCTGTTCCCGCTGCAGAAAGAAGAACAGTTGTATGGTTTCGGATTGAATTTTCAGACCGTTCACCAGCGCGGCAAGATCCTGCAATTGCATGTAGATCATTATGGCGGTAAGGACAACGGCCGCACGCATGCGCCAACGCCTTTTTATGTATCATCGGCAGGATATGGAGTGTTTGTCAATTCTGCAAGATATATCAACGTATATGCAGGAACAGCGGTACGTAAGGATAGCAAAAATCCACCTGTATCAAAAGACAGGAATACAGATAAAAGCTGGAGCTCAAGACCTTATTCGGATGGTGTGGAAATGCTGGTGCCGGCAACAGGTGTGGAGGTCTATGTATTTGCAGGGCCAACCATGCTGGATGCGGTTCGCAGGTTTAACCTGTTTAACGGAGGAGGTGTATTGCCACCACGCTGGGGACTGGGTTTTACACAACGCGTAAAATCATTATACACGGCAGACGAAGTAGAAAAAGAGGCAGAAGCATTTGCTGAAAAAGGATTTCCGCTCGATTATATCGGCCTGGAACCCGGCTGGCAGAGCAAGGCCTATCCCGGCACATTCACCTGGGATCCCCGACGCTACCCGAACCCTGAAAAATTTGTGCAATCGATGCTGGGCAAAGGGATCAGGTTGAACCTGTGGATCAATCCATACATATCGAAAGATGCATCTTTTTTTGAAGCGATTAAAAATTACACGGGCTCACATACCGTCTGGACGGGCGAAGTGCCAGACTTTACAATGCCGGAAGCACGTAAGATCTTTTTCGGGCAACTGCAGAAGAACCAGGTAAACATTGGTGTAAGCGGTTACAAGATAGATGAGGTAGACGGCTATGATCATTATCTCTGGCCCGATGTAGCTACATTCCCTTCGGGCAAAGCTGCAGAACAGATGCGGCAGACTTATGGCGTACTGGCACAACGTTACAGCGCGGAATTATTCAAACAACAGAACCGCCGCACTTACGGACTGGTTCGTGCTTCCAATGCCGGTGCGGTATCTTTTCCATATGTGCTCTATAACGATTATTACAATCACGAAGATTTCATAACTGCACTGATCAACAGTGGTACTGCGGGTGTATTATGGACACCGGAAGTACGTGCGTCTAAAACCGCAGAAGAATGGTTACGCCGTTTTCAGACTGTGATCTTTTCACCCATGGCAATGATCAATGCATGGTCGAGCGGAACAAAGCCATGGTCGTATCCCGAAGTGGCAGAACAGGTAAGGGAGCTGGCTTTATTGCGGATGCAGATGATGCCCTATTGGTATTCGGCGTTTGCACGTTATCATTTTGAAGGAATACCGCCGTTCAGAGGTATGGCCATGGAAGAAGGATTCAGGGCAGAAGCCAAAAAGGAAGCAGCCAATAGTAATCTCGAGGAGAACCCTTATGCAGAAGCTGTTTCCAAAGAGATCAAGGATCAGTATATGGCAGGCGACTGCTTGCTGGTAGCACCACTTTTCGCCGGCCAGAAAACCCGTAAGGTTGTTTTTCCCAAAGGCAAATGGTACGATTTCTATACAGGAGAGCTGGCGGGGGATGGTAATGTGATCACGGTAGAACCCGGATTGAACCGGATCCCTGTATACGTCAGAGATGGCGGAATTATACCATTCATGCCGCCATTGATGCACGCGCCTGCTGCGGGGCAAAAGATAGATATTGAGATCAGGCATTATGGCGAAAAGCCTGCTGTATATAAGTTATATGATGACGATGGTGAAACCTTCAATTATGAAAAAGGTGATTACATCTTCAGGGAAATCAGGGTGGAAGGAACAAAAGGCAGTTTCCGCGGCAGTGTCAGTGATGCTGTGCCGGGTAAACCCGATAATATAGGTCGTATAACCTGGAAATTCATGACCCGTTAAAATGAACATATGAAGCGACTGATGTTTTGTGTTTTACTGCTTAGCTCCGGAATACTGACAGCATATCGTCCAAAAGATATGCGGCTGGAGATCACGGAAACATTAAGGGCAGGTGTGTTGAAAGAAGCCGCCTGGGCCATGCAGCAACAGCCTGAAACTGTTACGGCCGCATCATCACCCAGGAGCGCCGGAGGTAAACATGATTTCTTTTCGGAAGGAGATTACTGGTGGCCCAATCCGGCAAGTGCAGATAGCCCATATATACAGAAAGACGGCATGACCAATCCCGACAATTTTGTGGCGCACCGTCATGCAATGATCCGGTTCAGCAGGATCATAGGCGCACTGGCATCTGCATATAAACTTACGGGAGACGAAAAATATGTTAAACAGGCGATGCTGCATTGTATGGCATGGTTTGTGAACGATGCAACAAAAATGAATCCTAACCTGTTGTATGCACAGGCAATCAAAGGCCGGTATACAGGCAGGGGAATCGGCATTATCGATACTATTCACCTGGTAGAAGTAGTGCAGGGACTGATGGTAATGCAGGATGCCCGTGCAATGGATCAAACAGCATTGCGGCAGGTGAAGCATTGGTTCGGGGAATACCTGCAATGGCTTACCACCCACAAGTACGGTAAAGATGAAATGAACGCCGAGAATAATCATGGTACCTGCTGGGTAATGCAGGTGGCAGCGTTTGCAAAATTTACCGGCGATATGGCTTTGCAGGATTTCTGCAGTAAACGTTACCGGGAAATCTTGTTGCCTAACCAGATGGACGCTGCCGGTGGTTTTCCAAGAGAGATCAAACGAACCAAACCGTATGGTTACTCATTATTCAACCTGGATGCGATGACAACTATTTGCAGATTGTTATCAGCCAAAGACAATAACCTCTGGGAGTTTACAACCGCTGATGGCAGGAACATCAAAAAAGGAATCACTTTTCTGTATCCCTATGTAGCGGATAAGAAGAGCTGGCCTTACCAGAAAGATGTGATGTATTGGGATGAATGGCCTGTTGCACAGCCGTTCCTTTTCATGGGCGCTCTTGCCTTCAGTGAAAATAAATGGCTGGATACCTGGAAGAAGCTGGAGCATGCACCTTCAGGCGAAGAAGTGATCCGCAACCTGCCGGTAAGACATCCATTAATCTGGCTATAGTTTAAACTTTATATTGATTGATCAATCTTATAAGATAATGAAGAACAGATATATCGGGTTATTTGCTGCAGCATTGTTATTGTCGTCGGGCATAGACGCGCAGGTGAAGGGCGATGAGGACAAGGACATGACCAACAAAACAAAGCAGCGCGATCAGCAGGCGATAGATAAGGCCATGAACGGCTGGTGGAAAGAATCCATGAAAACGCATGAACAGCGCATCCAGTGGTGGCGCGATGCAAAGTTCGGTATGTTCATACACTGGGGTGTTTATTCTTTACCCGGCGGCGAATGGAAGGGAAAGAAAGTAGGTGGTTATGCGGAACACCTGATGCGCAAAGAAAGAATCACAAGAGCAGAATACCTGGAACTGGCACACCAGTTCAATCCTGTACATTTTGATGCAGACAAATGGGTTCGTGATGCAAAAGCTGCGGGGATGAGTTATTTCATTATCACTGCCAAGCACCACGATGGATTTGCCATGTATGATACAAAGGTTTCAGAATTCGGCCTGCTGAAACAAACGCCTTTTAAAAGAGACCCGATGGCTGAACTTGCCGCGGCCTGCAAAAAATACGGACTCAAATTCGGGTTTTATTATTCACACGCGTTCGACTGGGAGCATCCGGATGCTCCTGGTAACGACTGGGAATACAAGAATCCCGGCGGCGATCAGAACTTATATGGGGGCCGCGACTGGTTTGATGTACATCCCGAACTCCTTCCAAAAGCGGTCAAATATGTAGACGAAAAAGCAATCCCGCAGATCAGGGAATTATTGCTACAATATCATCCGGATATTATCTGGTTTGATACACCGCATAAATTGCCACTCTCTGAAAATATCCGCATCCTGGAAGCCATCCGCGCTACTGATCCGAATGTAGTGGTGAATGGCAGACTGGTAAGAACTGCCGCAGCTAATTTCGGTGACTATAAAAATACCGGCGACAGACCCGCAGAATTTGCACCGGTAACCGGAGACTGGGAAGCGATCCCTACCACCAATGAAAGTTATGGTTATTCAAAATTTGACGACAGCCATAAACCTGCCTCTTTCTTCATCAGGTTATTAGCCAAAGCTGCTTCAAGAGATGGTAACCTGTTGCTGAATATCGGCCCGGAAGGTGATGGTTCGTTTGATCAGAAAGACCTGGATATCTTAAATGGAATTGGCGCATGGACAGATAAGAACAGGGAAAGTATTTTTAAAACACACCCTTCCGGTCTGCCATTACAAAGCTGGGGTGTGACAACAAAAAAAGACAATCGTATTTATCTGCATGTATTCGAATGGCCATCCAACGGGAAATTACTGGTGGGCGGATTGAGCAGTGTGGCCAAAGCATATCTGCTTACGGATGCAGATAAAAAGTCACTGCAGGTTCAGAAAAATACCGGCTACATCGAGCTGACTGTTCCGTTGAAAGCAGCAGATACAAGCAACACTGTGATCGTGATGGAACTGGATCCTAAAACAGGAACAACTGACAGCACGCGCTATATTACTTCCAATACAACAACAAGGCTTCTGGCTTTCGACGCCACGCTGAAGGGAAAAGGATTTTCTTTCGGGGATGGTAAGTCGGGAAGCTACTATGTAGAAGGCTGGAAAAATGCGGCGCAGACGATCAGCTGGACATTTAAATCCGTTGCGCCGGCCACTTATAAAGTGAATATCAGGTATGCTGTTTCAGCTGAATCTGCCGGAAGTTATGTATTGACACTCGGATCTTTTACTTTCAAAGACCAGGTAGAAGCATTAAACAAAGGAAGTAATACGATCCTGAAAGAAGCAGGCCAGGTTACATTGCCTGCAGGAACCCATACACTGACCATTACCCCCGAAGCTATCGGCGGTAAAGAACTGATGAAATTATTTGAGGTACAATTGGTGCCGGTAAAAAAATAAAATGAGGAAAATGAAATACAGACTGATGCTTACCAGCCTGCTTGTTGTAGCAGGATATTCGCTGAAAGCGCAAAAAATCAACCTGCCGGCTATATTCAGTGCTGCAGAAGCGCAGACAAAAGTGATGCTGCAGGAAATTCCGAAAGCGAATGCAGGCAAACCAGAACTCGTAACACCGAGAACGCTGGAGAACGGTCAGCTTAAAATGGTTGCGTCCAAAGACTGGACAAGTGGGTTCTTCCCGGGCGTATTATGGTTCCTGGAAGAATACACCGGTAAACCTGAATGGAAAAAGGAAGCGGAAGTATTTACTGCCAATATTGAAAAAGAGAAACTGAACGGCGGCACGCATGATATGGGGTTCAAGATCTATTGCAGTTTCGGAACGGGCTACAGACTTACAAAGGATCCGCATTATAAAGACGTAATTATACAGTCGGCGCGTACATTGTCCACACGGTTCAACAAAACCATCGGTATCATCCGTTCATGGGATCACAGCCGCGACAAATGGGGTTTCCCGGTGATCATCGATAACATGATGAATCTTGAACTGCTTTTCGCTGCAACAAAACTCACCGGCGACAGTTCTTTTTACCGCATCGCTGTTACACACGCAAACACGACGATGAAAAATCATTTCAGGCCTGATTACAGTTCTTATCATGTGGTGGATTATGATACACTTACAGGAAATGTGGTGAAGAAAACCACACACCAGGGCTATGCAAATGAGTCGGCATGGTCGCGCGGGCAGGCATGGGGCGTGTATGGTTACACAATGTGTTACAGGGAAACAAAGAACAGAGCATATTTGGCACAGGCAGAGCATATCGCAGATTATATCCTCGGTCATCCGAATATGCCGAAAGACCTGGTTCCATACTGGGATTTCAATGCGCCCAATATTCCCAATGAGCCAAGAGATGTGTCGGCTGCAGCCGTGATCGCATCGGGGCTGTATGAATTGAGCCTGTACAGCAGCAAAAGTAAAAAGTACCGTACCGCTGCAGATAAGATCCTGGAGAGCCTTTCTACACCGGCTTATACATCTCCGGTCGGTGCCAATAAGGGTTTTATCCTGATGCACAGCACAGGCTCCAAACCATCAAACAGTGAAGTGGATGTGCCGCTCAATTATGCAGACTATTACTATCTCGAAGCATTACTGCGCAGCAAGAAACTGAAAGAAAAAAAGTTGTGGTAAATAATTTCTGAATCATTTAAATACGATCGGTGTGAAAAGAATCCTGTTATTGATCTGTTCTGCAATATCATTTGCAGTAAATGCAACTGAATACAAGATCCACAGTGCTGTTGAATTGCAGGCTTTGAAACTTGCTCCCGGTGATAAGGTAGTTCTCGCAGACGGCCAGTGGAAAGATCAGCGTTTGGTCTTCTCAGGAAAAGGCACGGAAGCGGCACCGATTGTATTAACAACGGAAAAACCTGGCGTAACAAAACTTACCGGTACTTCCACATTACTTGTTGAAGGAACCTGGCTGGTAGTGGACGGCCTGTATTTTACAGATGGTCATTCGGAGAAAGAAGATGTGATCGTGCTTTCTGCAAAAACATCTTATTCAAGGGTTACGAACACTGCCATTGTTAATTATAACGCGCCGGATATCAAAAAAGACTACAAGTGGCTTTCGCTTTATGGTCATCATAACCGCGTGGATCATTGCTGGCTGGAAGGAAAATCACACCAGGGCACTACGCTGGTAGTTTGGCTTTCCGATCAGCCCAATTATCACCGTATCGATCATAATTATTTCGGTCAGCGTCCTGAACTTGGCGTCAATGGTGGTGAAACGATCAGGATCGGCACCAGCACCTGGTCCATGCACGATTCTTATACTATCGTCGAAAACAACATCTTCAACCGTTGCGACGGGGAAATTGAAGCCATCTCGAATAAGTCGTGCCGCAATATATTACGCAATAACCTTTTTTACGAGTGCAGTGCAACACTGACCCTCAGGCATGGCAACAACAATGAAGCATATGGGAATATCTTTATCGGAAATAACAAACCTAATACAGGCGGTATCCGCATCATAGGTGAAAACCAGCAGGTGCATGACAATTTTTTCCAGGAGTTGACGGGTACAGGGCTCAGCGCCGCTATTTCCATTATGGATGGATTGCCGAACCCCATACTAACCAGCCACTGGCAGGTGAAGAATGCGGTGATCAGCAAAAACACGATCGTTCATTGTAAAGAATCGCTGAGTATCGGTGCCGGTAAAAATGCAGACCGTTACCTGCCCGCGCTTAATACTGTTTTTAATAACAATACGATTATCACAGACAGGCAACCTGTAAACTGGGTTGATGAGAGCGTAGTGATGCAGTTCTCCGGCAATATCGCAGATGTGCCCGCAGGAACAAAGCTTCCCGAAGGGTTTGCTGTAAAAGCTACCGGAACTGCTAAAGACAAAGACGGCATCTGGCAGGTGCCAGGCGTAAAACCTGATCTTTTCTGGAAAAATACAAAAGTTGGTCCTGCCTGGACAAGCCCTGTTCTGGGAGCCAGGTAGTCCTCGTTATATCTTTTACAGCCTGCATATACATAAAGGGATAAAATTGCTGAACAACAGGTTAATTGTACTGCAACGCAGGCAAGGAATTCTTGCTTAGTTGCATCGTAGTCTTTGATTACCTAAACGATTCACGCATATATGAAAAAGTTATTCCTTCTGCTTGTAAGCTGCGCAATACTGCAGCAGGGCTTCAGTCAGCAACAGTCAAAAGACGAACGCATGAAATGGTGGCGTGAAGCCCGCTTCGGGATGTTCATTCACTGGGGTGTTTACGCACAGCTGGCTGGTGTATATAAAGACCATGAGCAACTGAGAGGTGGTGCAGAATGGATCATGAACCGTTCCAAGATACCGGTTGCAGAATACCGCGAATATGCCAAACAGTTCAACCCGGTAAAATTCAATGCCAATGACTGGGTAAAGATGGCGAAAGACGCAGGGATGAAATACATCGTCATCACAGCCAAGCACCACGATGGTTTTGCCATGTTCAAATCGGCAGCCAGCAGCTGGAACATTGTTGATGCCACACCTTATGGCAGAGATATCCTGAAAGAACTGGCCGCTGCCTGTAAAAAGCAGGGCATGAAACTGGGCTTTTATTATTCACAGGCGCAGGACTGGAACAATCCCGGGGGATCAGCGGCACGCAAAGTGATGAGCGAAGGTTGGCTGAATCCCGACAGCGCTCGCATAGATGCCTACACTAAAGAACATAATGGCCATTGGGATCCTGCACAGGAAACAGCAAGTTTTGCAGATTATATAGATAAGGTTTCCGTTCCGCAGGTGAAAGAGTTGCTTACCAATTATGGCGATGTGGCTGTTTTGTGGTGGGATACGCCTACGAACATGACTGACGATGCTGCGCTTAAATTACAAAACCTCCTGAAGCTGCAGCCACAGATCATTACCAACGACAGGCTGAAACGCCCCAACTTTCCCGGTGATACCAAAACCCCGGAACAGAAAATCCCTAACCTGAGTGAACTCGATGGCCTTGATTGGGAAACATGTATGACGATGAACGGAACCTGGGGCTTCAGAACATCAGACAATAAGTGGAAGAGCAAAGAGACCCTGATCAGGAATCTCTGCGATATCGCATCCAAAGGCGGGAATTACCTGCTGAACGTAGGTCCCAAACCTGATGGCGCATTCCCCCAGCAAAGTATTGAAAGCTTACAGGCCATCGGCAACTGGATGAAAGTGAACAGCGAAGCGATTTATGCAACAAAAGCAAGCCCGCTGCTGCCATTGGCCTGGGGACGGTGCACCATGAAAGAAAAACCAGGACAGACCACTTTATACCTTTCGGTATTTGACTGGCCAGCCGATGGTAAATTATTATTGCCAGGCGTAAAAAATACAGCGCAGCAGGCGAACCTTCTGGCCGGAAATGCAACGCTTAAAACAGAAAGTACAAAAGACGGCCTGATCATCACAGTACCGGCAACAGCACCGGATACGATCGCATCAGTTGTTAAACTTGTACTGAACGGCCAGGTTGAAAACCAGAATCCATGGGGTAAGGGGAAAATGAAAACAGGTGAAATAGACTAATGAGTATTTTCCTTTCATGTAATTACAAATAAAACTCTTCCGCTAATCAACGCATATCCGATGAAAAGAATGTTCCTGTTCGCCGCTGGTATTTGCCTGGCTTCTCTGAAACCACAGGCCCAGACCATTGCACCTTTATGGAAAGATTTTGTAAAAGCAAAACAATCAGGTCAGGTGCCGGTATTGCCTGATTTTTCTTATGCCGGTTATCACTGGTCTGAAAAACAGATCCCTGATGTGAGTGGCAGAAAATATTTCAAGGTAACAGATTATGGCGCTATACCGAACGACGCAGGTTATGACGATGATGCAATCCAGAAGGCGATCCTTGCAGCAGAAGCAAATCCCGGCGGTGGCGTCGTTTATTTTCCTGCAGGGAAATACATGATCGCGGCAGATACGATGCATGAAAAACAGATCCGGATCTCTAAAAGCAACATTGTGCTGAAAGGCGCTGGAAGTGGCCCCGGCGGAACCGAAATATACCAGCACCAGATGCGCATCAACGGCAGACAGATCTATTTCAAACCTGCAGACGTTCAATCAAAAAAACTGACCACAATTACAAAGAACGCCAGCCGTGAAACTTTTTCAGTAGAAGTAGCGGATGTAAGCGGGCTGAGAGAAGGGCAGGATATCGTGATCCGTAACAGGAGCGAGGCTTTCACACGCCAGTATTTTGCCCCGCTGGAACTGAAGCCCGAATGGACAAGACTCTTTGGCGCGAATGGCGGAATGCAGATTTATGAAATTCATACGATTGAGAAAATAGAAGGGAATAAGGTCCGGTTTAAAAATCCGTTACATCTCGATATCCGCATGGTGCCTGATGCTTCCTGGGATGTGGTTACTTATCCGCACATGGAAGAGTGTGGCGTTGAAGATATCCTGTTCACCAGTAACTGGAAAACCTACCCTGAAGAATTTATACATCATAAAAATGAAATACACGATTATGCCTGGGAAGCAATCGGTATGGAATATGTAAAGAACAGCTGGGTAAGAAACTGCGAGTTCCACGATTGGAATGAAGGAATATATATCCGCTCCGGATACCAGGTAACTGTTCAGCAAACAAATTTCCGTGGCAAGAAAGGACATGCATCCGTACATGCACGCACCGGTTATGGTGTACTGATACGCGATTGCAGTTTTAATAATGCACAACACCACGGTGCGGGCACCGGTTACAGCGCGGCAGGTACAGTTGTTACTCATTGCAGTCTTGGAACGGATCAGAATTTTGATATTCACTCAGGACAGCCTTATGCCACTTTATACGATGATATTACCGGAGGTGTATTCTATAACCTCGGTGGGCCGGAACCCGGACATCCGCACCATGGCCGTAACCTGGTATTGTGGAATTTCCATCACAGCTCCGCAAAAGACCAGCACTATGATTTCTGGGACATGACGAAGAGACGCAATTATACAATTGCAGATCCGGTACTGGTTGGTTTTCAGTCTGACCGTAAAGTAACATTTGCACATGAAGGCGTAAACCAGCTGCAGGGAAAACAGGTTGGTCCGCTGTCGCTGTTTGAAGCACAACTGACCCTGAGGCTCACCGGAAAAGACATAACAGCGGGAAAATAAAAGCAGGAGAAAATGAACATTTTCAGAAAAATATTGCCCGGACTGTTGCTATTGCAATGCCTCACTGCGATCGCACAGCAAAAGCTCCAGAGTGAAGGGTTTATCAGGCGTTACGGAAACCTGGATAATTTTCATTATTACATGATCAAAGATCATAAGGCCACAGTGGCTTTTCTCGGTGGTTCCATCACCAACATGAAAGGCTGGCGTGATCAGACGGAGGCATACCTGAAAATGCAATACCCGGATATAGCGTTTACATTTATCAATGCAGGCATACCTTCTTTGGGAAGTGTGCCGCATGTATTCCGGCTGCAACGGGATGTGCTCGACAAGGGAAAGATTGACCTGCTTTTTGTGGAAAGCGCCGTAAATGACCATGTAAACGGAACGGCGGCAATACAGCAGCAAAGAGCACTGGAAGGAATCATTCGTCATGCCCGTAGCACAAATCCTTACATGGATATTGTACTCATGGCATTTGTTGACGAAGACAAGATCGCAGATTATAACAACGGTAAAGTGCCGGCAGAAGTAACCTTGCATCATGACCTGGCAGCTTATTACAAATTGCCTTTTATCAACCTGGCGGAAGAAATTACCAGGCGGATCGGTGCCGGTGAATTCAACTGGAAGGATGATTTTAAGAACCTGCATCCGTCGCCATTCGGGCAGGAACTGTATGCGGCAACTATCCGGACAATGCTGGCAGGCGCTAAGCAGAAAGAACTGAAACAACCATTGGCATATACATTGCCTGCACCCAAAGATAAAACCAGTTATACGCAAGGTCATTATGTTGAAGTAGGCCAGGCTGAAAGCAAAGGCTTTGCGCTTCATACTTCATGGAAGCCATCGGACAGCGTTAGGACGAGGCCAGGCTTTGTAAATGTACCTGTGCTGACAGCGGAGAAGCCCGGCGCATCACTTTCATTTTCATTTACAGGAAACGCTGCAGGTATTGCAGTGCTGGCAGGACCAGATGCAGGCATTATTAGTTACAGCATAGATGGCAAAGAAGAAAAAGAAATGAACCTGTACACCCAATGGAGCAAGTCGTTACATCTTCCCTGGTACCAGGTTCTTGCAGACGGATTGCCGGAAGGAAAACATACACTCAGCATTCGCATAGCGGACAAAAAAGATCCGGATTCAAAAGGCAATGCCTGCCGGATCGTTTATTTCCTGGTGAATGGTAAATAATCCACACATGATCAGACGGAACTGTCTTTACATTTTTTTAAGCATGCTTTTAATGGTATGCACAGGAATAAAACTGTCAGCACAATCTGTTCTTTATGTGTCGGTATCTGGAAATGATGCAAATGAAGGCACGAAGGAAAAACCATTCGCAACACCAGAACAGGCTAAGCTTAAAGCCAGGACTATTCGTGGGAAATTAACAGTATACCTGCGTGGCGGTACTTATTATCTGCAAAAGCCATTGGTATTTACTCCTGCCGATAGCAGGAAAGACAATGAACCTCTGGTATTCACAGCGTATCATGACGAGCAGGTTGTATTCAGTGGTGCAAGGCAGTTACAACTGAAATGGGAAAAGAACAACGGAACAACCTGGCGGGCCTCGATACCCGAAGATCTCACCTGGGACCGGCTGTTCATTAACGGGAAATTACAGCAGATGGCGCGTTATCCTAATTATAATCCAGCTGCAAAAATATTCAAGGGCACAGCTCCGGATGCAATCAGTCCTGAACGGATAAAAAAATGGAACCATCCGGAAGGCGCATACGTACATGCTTTACACAGAAGTGAATGGGGCGATTTTCATTACCGGGTTCTTGGCAAGGATGATACCGGTGCGCTGAAAATGGAAGGGGGCTGGCAGAATAACCGTAAGATGGGAATGCACAAAGATTTCCGGTTTGTAGAAAATGTCAGGGAAGAACTAGATACTGCGGGAGAGTGGTATGCGGATAAGAATAAAGGACTGCTATTGTATTATCCTGCCACACCAACGAGTCTTAGCAGAGCGGTAATTGAAGTTCCGCAACTGGCGCATCTTGCGGAGTTCAGGGGAACTGCGGCAGATCCGGTCAGGAATATTTCTCTTGAAGGATTGTCATTTACGCAAACAACCAGGACTTTCATGCAGACGAATGAACCATTGCTGCGCAGTGACTGGGCTGTATACCGTGGTGCTGCAGTATTCTTCACCGGTACAGAGCATTGTTCGGTGCGAGGGGCTTCTTTTTATGATCTGGGAGGTAACGGCGTATTCTTCAGCAATTATAACCGTAACGATGATGTTTCAGGATGTTCCTTTATCAATATCGGTGCAAGTGCGGTATGCTTTGCAGGCGATCCTGCAGCTGTCCGGTCGCCGCTTTATGAATATCACGAATCATTGCCTTTGGAAAAGATCGACAGAACGCCAGGCCCGATTGGTGTTAATTATCCGGCAGCCTGCACGGTGTACGACAACCTGATACATGATATCGGGCTGGAGGAGAAACAGGTGGCTGGTGTACAGATCTCCATGTCGCAGGATATCCTCGTTAAGCATAATACGATCTATAATGTTCCGCGTGCAGGTATTAATATCAACGACGGAACCTGGGGTGGCCATGTGATTGAATACAACGATGTGTTCAACACAGTGCTGGAAACAGGAGATCACGGTGCATTCAATTCCTGGGGGCGGGATCGGTTCTGGCACCCTGTGCGCGACAGCATGAATGCCCGTACGGATAAATTACGTGATGAGCTGGTATTGCTGGATGCAGTTCATACTAATATTATCAGGTATAACAGGTTCCGCTGCGATCATGGCTGGGATATAGATCTTGATGACGGTTCAACCAATTACGAGATTTACAATAACGTGCTGCTGAACGGAGGACTTAAACTTCGTGAAGGATTTTTCAGGAAGGCAGAGAACAATATCATCCTTAATAATTCCTTTCATCCGCACGTATGGTTCCGTAACAGTGAAGATGTATTTGTGAAAAATGTGATTGCAACCTCTTATAAACCCGTACGCATCAATGTGTGGGGTAAGCAAGTAGATAAAAATGTTTTCCTTGATTCCCTGTCGCTGATCAAAGAGCAGCAGGCAGGACACGATCAGCATTCCGTTTATGCAGCGCCGGCTTTCATGGATGCGTCCAAAGGTGATTACAGGCTGAAACCCGGATCGGCAGCCTTCTCCACGGGATTTCAAAATTTCCCGATGGATAATTTTGGCGTGATCTCACCGCCGTTGAAAGCCCGGGCAATGGAACCGCCATTGCCGGAATTACTGTTATTCAATGAACAAAACGACCAGGCACTTTCAGAGTTCATGGGTTTAAAAGTGAAGAACCTGAATACACTCGCTGAACGATCTGCCACAGGCATGCATGCAGAAACGGGTGTGTTAGTTAAGGAAGTGGATGCTTCAAGCCCTTTGCGGGCTTATATCAGGCCGAATGATGTGATCCTTGAATTCAATGAAACAGCAACGCCGGATCTGCGTGCTTTGCGGGAGGCCAAAATCGGGAAAAGGCTACGGAACACATTTACCATCAAGTTATTCCGAGATCAGCAGGAACAACTCATTCAAATAACCATCCGATGATGAAAAAACAGAAATATATAAGGTTACTTCTTTGTCTGGTTTTCTTTGCCAAAACCAGTAGTTATGCACAGGTAATGGAAGAGATGTGGGATAAAGGAACAGGTTTGAAAGAACACCCCAATGTTGGTTGGTTCAAAGATGCAAAGTTTGGTCTGTTCATTCACTGGGGATTATACTCAAAGCTTGCGGGTAAGTGGAACGGGAAAAATTATTATGGCAGCGGCGAGTGGATCATGAACCAGGCAAAAATACCGGCTGCAGAGTACGCTAAAGTAGCATCAACATTTAATCCTGTGAACTTCAACGCAGACGAATGGGCGCAGCTGGCTTCGGATGCGGGCATTAAATATCTTGTTATTACAGCGAAACATCATGAAGGTTTCGCGATGTTCGATTCAAAGGCTTCTGATTTCAATATCGTAAAAGCAACGCCTTATGGCAAAGACCCCATGAAAGCGCTTGCAACTGCAACAGCGAAAAAAAATATCAGGTTCGGATTTTATTATTCACAGTTTGTGGATTGGCATGAACCGAATGGCGGACGCAACAGCTGGGATTTTGATGAAAGCAAAAAGAATTACGCCAGCTATTACAGCCAGAAAGCAATACCGCAATTAAAAGAACTGCTTACCAATTATGGTCCGCTCGGTATTGTATGGTTTGATCTTCCGGGTGGTTTAACGAAAGAAGAAACGCAAAAACTTGTAGACAGTCTGCATGCCTTACAACCGCAAAGCCTTTTCAGCAGCAGGGTGGGGCAAGGCCTCGGTGATTACAAGGATTTCGGAGATTCTGAAATACCTGACGCGCCTGTGAAAGGCGCATGGGAATCCATTTACACACATAATGATTCGTGGGGTTATATCGAACATGACCTGAATTTCAAATCACCTGCTGCTATTATACAGCTGCTGGCAAAAGTGGCATCCAAAGGCGGCAACCTGATGTTGAATGTTGGACCTGATGGGAATGGCCGGATCCCTTATCATTCTGTAAAATATCTCCGGGAAACTGGTAAGTGGCTAAAGAAAAACGGCGAAGCGATCTATGGCACTACTTACGGTTTTATACCGCAACAGCCCTGGGGCGTAACCACTGCAAAACCGGGCAAACTTTTCCTTCATGTATTCAGCAGGCCGGGCAACGGAAAATTGCTGGTACCCGGATTCAGTAATGCCGTTAAAGCTGTATATGCATTAGGAAACCGGCAGTCCGTTAGCTGGAAAAAAGCAGGGAATGATCTTGAACTGCAGTTACCCGCTTTTGCACAGGATGCTCCCAACACTGTATTTGTAGTTGAGTACACGGGCGCGCAACCAGGTTATGATAATAAGTCAGCGCAGATAGTATCCGGTCAATATGCAACAACTGTTCTCGACGCACATACAGCGCGATTGTCCGGTAATCCCAAAACAAAAAGCTTTACGTTCAGTCATTATTTCGGCGATTGGAAACATGAGACCTGTGTTATAGATATGCAGCAGAAAAAAGATAGCATCTCCTTTCAGTTACGTGTGACAGAGCCCGGTGATTACAGGATCGTACTGGAATACAGCTGCGGACAGGAAGGCTTTAAGCAGGAAGGAGTGATCGGTTTCGCCGGTCAGCAATACCTGTTCAGGACATTGAAAACCGGGGAATTTGAGAAGAACACACCGTTGCTGTTTATTAAACACGCAGTAAGTATTGCAACAGTGCAGCAGCCGGGTGAATATACATTGAGCATTCATCCTTATCAGGATGGAAAAGAATTATTCAAACTCAGGAGTGTGATCCTTGAACCCGTAAAATAATGATCAAATCATAAGCATGAAAAAGCAAGTTAGTTTTTTAATTGTCCTGCTGCTTTTGCTGCAGCAGCTGCAGGCAAATGTAAAATTGCCGGCTGTTATTGCAGACAATATGGTGCTGCAGCAGCAAACAACAGTGGCATTATGGGGCTGGGCAGATCCGGGTGAAGAGATTCAGGTAACAGCGGGCTGGAATAACCAGGTTGCAAAAGTTACAGCCAATGCAAACGGGAACTGGCTGGTTCGTATGAATACCATAAAAGCAGGCGGCCCCTATACCCTCGAATTCAAAGGGCATAACAGTATCCGGGTAAGCAATGTGCTTCTTGGTGAAGTATGGCTATGTTCCGGTCAGTCCAATATGGAATTTCCGCTGGCGAAAGGACAGGGCTGGCGGACAGGCATCAATGATTATGAAAAAGAAACAGCTGCTGCAAATTATCCGGAGATGCGCTTGTTTACTGTTAAGCAGGCTGTTTCCGGCGAGCCGTTGAAGAATGTGGAAGGAAGCTGGGGCGCATGTACACCTGGAACGGCAGCTGGTTTTTCTGCGGTAGCCTATTTCTTTGCCCGTAAACTGATACAGGAAACGGGTATTCCCGTAGGAATGATCCACAGTTCCTGGGGCGGAACTCCTGCGGAATCCTGGGTATCCAGAGAAGTACTGGAAAGCAATGAAATACTCCAGCCTGTTCTTACGCGTTATGATAATGCTGTGACTGCTTATCCCGAAGTACAAAAAAAATATGCTGCAGATCTGGATGCATGGAAAAAAGCCCCGAAGGATACTGCAAAACCTGAACCTAAAAAGCCGGTCGATCCCATGAAGGATTCCAAATCGCCCACTAAACTTTATAATGCGATGATTCATCCGCTGGTACCTTATACCTTAAAAGGTGTGATCTGGTACCAGGGCGAATCAAACTCGGCGCGTGCTTATCAATACCGCACATTATTCCCTGCGCTGATCAACAGCTGGCGCAAAGAATGGCAGGCATCTTTACCTTTCTATTTTGTGCAGATCGCAACACATTACAAGCAGCACCCCGAGATCAGGGAGGCACAGCTGATGACTTACCGCTCCGTGCCAAATACTGGTATAGTGGTGATCACGGACCTCGGAGACAGTACAGATATACATCCGCGAAACAAGCAGCCGGTCGGAGAACGGCTTGCACGTTGGGCACTCGCAAAACAATATGGCAGGAAAGACCTGGTTTATTCAGGCCCGTTGTATAAAAGCGCGGAACAAAAAGGAAATAAAATGATCCTCGCATTCGATCATGCCGAAGGCTTGAACAGTCCGGAAGCTTTACTGGGCGAATTTGTTATTGCCGGCACGGACAAGAAGTTTGTAAAAGCGAACGCGAAGATCGTTGGCAATACGATCGAAGTGTGGAGTGATGAAGTAATAAAGCCGGCAGCAGTCCGGTTTGCGTGGAAACCTTTTTCAAGACCCGCCTTGTTCAACAAAGCAGGTCTGCCGGCTTCGCCTTTCAGAACAGATGACTGGCCGGGTGAAACAGAAGGAAAATATTGATCGCAGTAAAATGTACGTTATGAAACAAAGGAAAAAATATGCAGTGCAGTTCTTCCATTTACTGGTTGCGGTATACCTGGCCTGTGGTGCTCATGCACAAACAACTATGAAAGAATCGATCGGACCTGCAGTTAAAAACGGTGGTTTCAGGATGGACGGTTATATTTTATGGTGTCCTTCTGTTATCAAAGTGGGAAATACATATCATATGTTCGCATCCCGCTGGCCTGAAGAGTATGGGTTGGCAGGCTGGACGAAATATTCAGAGATCGTAAGAGCTACTTCAGATCAGTTACTGGGGCCTTATACTTTTCAGGAAGTAGTGGTTCAAAAGCGCGAAGGGTACTGGGATAATGACAGAGCCCATAATCCCAAGATCGTGAAAGCGGGTGATAGGTATGTGTTATATTATATCTCGTCCGCCAACGAAACGGGCTATGCATATGCTTCATCCATAAATGGCCCTTGGACACGCTGCGACAGTACAGCTATGCCTTTCTCGAACCCTGCACCGCTTGTGCGGGCGGATGGAAGTATTTATGTGTTTGGAAGAAAGGCTGTGAATGATATCCGCATAGCACAGGGATATACAGCAACATCGTTTAGCTCTAAATACAAACTGCTCAATGAAGGCAACAATCTTTTACCCGGCGTAAATCAGCTGGAAGATCCGACGATCTGGTGGGCTTCAGGGCAATATAATGTGATCCTCAGTGATCTCAAAGGCGATGCGACAGGCGTTAATAAGAACGGCGCACAGTATTATTCCAAAGATGGAGTGCATTATCAGTTATTGTCGAAGGACCCTGTGTATACAAAAACGGTGAATTATGATGACGGGACGAGTTATACATTCCGTCGTCGCGAACGTCCTTTTGTTTTCACCAATGAAAAAGGCGAGGTAACGGCATTCTTCACATCATGCCTGACGGACAAAGACAGGTCATGGATAGAAGCGCAGCCCGTCAAAAATTATGTACCTGAATCTCATGATAAATAACCAAAACCTGAATTAAAATATGAAACGCATTTACCTGAAACATGCAGCACTGGCACTGGCAGCAATACCGCTTGCCATGAAAATCAGTGCCCAGGATCTTAAAAAGTTCCCTGCAGGGGCCGGACCTGCTGAGGTCGGGAAAAGAATAGCGGCGAGATTCATCGCAACGCCGCATACGAATTTCGGCAAGCCAACACCTCCCCGCGTAATCACTTATGCAGAAACATGTACATGGTACGGTGCATTGAATTTTGCTGCTGTTACAGGAGATAAAACCCTTACAGCCCAGCTTGCACAAAGGTTCGAGCCATTGTTCGGATCAAGGGATACATTGATCCCCAAACCTGATCACGTAGACTATACAGTATTCGGTTCTGTTCCGCTGGAACTTTACCGCCAGACCAAAGAACAGCGTTACCTCGATCTGGGAAAAAGAATCGCCGATAAACAATGGGGGCCACCGGAAGGGCCGCGTGTAACAGCAGAGTCGCACCGGTTCTACGGGAAAGGCCTTACCTGGCAAACACGTTTATGGATAGATGATATGTTTATGATCACCTGTGTACAGGCACAGGCATATCGTGCTACCGGCGACAGGAGCTATATTGATAAAGCCGCAAAGGAAATGGTATTCTACCTGGATTCGCTTCAGCGTCCCAACGGACTTTTCTATCATGCGCCGGATGTTCCTTTTTACTGGGGGCGGGGTAATGGCTGGATGGCTGCGGGTATGAGTGAACTGCTTCGTTCTTTGCCCAAAGACAATCCGGACAGGCCCAGGATCATGGACGGATATAAAAAGATGATGGCATCACTGCTTCAGTTTCAGAATGAAAAAGGAATGTGGCGCCAGCTGGTGGATGACCCCGCTTCATGGGAAGAAACTTCGGGCAGTGGTATGTTCACATTTGCTTTCATAACAGGCGTTAAAGAAGGCTGGCTCGATAAACAGGTATATGGACCTGCTGCCCGTAAAGGCTGGCTGGCATTGACCGGTTATATCAATGCAGATAACGACATTACGGATGTATGCGAAGGCACCAATAAAAAGAACGATCGTCAATATTATCTCGACAGAAAGCGACTTACCGGAGATCAGCACGGGCAGGCACCACTGCTCTGGTGTGCAACGGCTTTATTACGCTGATAACAGCTAGATACTTAAACAAAAATGCCTGCAAATAGCAGGCATTTTTGTTTCTTAAGGATCAATCAGTTATACAGTTCGTATAACATATGTTTTATTTCTTCCGGGCTTTCAATTGTGCCATGTATAAAGATGGCGGATCTGCTTTTTTATGTTGCAGTTCCCATTCGCCGTCATTTCTCTCTTTAAAACGCCCATCTTTTTTCACGCCCTGCAACCCGATACTGTAATTTTTGCCGCCGGCCCATGGGTTTTGTACAGTAGCGGCTTTTACAGAACAGTTCCACAATACCTGTGTAATACCAGCCCAGCCATGTCCGCTGCCCCAGTTACCCCTGTCCTGGATATTGATTTCACCGTCGGTGGTAATGTTGTCGTACAGTGTACCCATTGCCCAGCGGTGGTGAGGGCCTATGTCGGCATGTGTTCTTTTAGCTGTACAATTATAAAACACATTGGGTCCGCATACACGTGCACCGGTCACAAAGTCGTGCCTGCCTTCGGTTGTGTGACAATTGATAAAAAGATTCAGCTGCCCGTCGTTATTGAAAGAATACCTGCGTCCGCCGGTGATCACTGATTTGGCGTCGAAACAATTTGAATTCAGAACGGAAATATTTTTTGCCTGTCCGCTGAGGTTCACGCAGGAGTAGCCGAAATAACGAGAAGTGACATTCCTGATCCAGCTGTGTTCAATTTTTCTGAACGAGATCGCATCCCACCCGTGATTTTCGGAAGTATCGGTCTGGTAATCGCTCTGGAAGAAAATGTTTTCAATTCCTACCTGGCTGATTCTGCCTGCAAAATCATATTTGTACAATTCTGCATTGCCGTATTTGGAATCGATAGCCATTACAACAGGATTATCGATAAACACTTTATTCCCCTCCACGCGGGTAATAACCCTTTCAAAAGAGAAATTGTATTCACTGGCTTTCCACTGCTTGGTGCCTTCACGTCCTTCAATTTTATCCATACGGAGATCACTGATCCACTGGTCGTTGGTGGTGGTATGCAGGATCACTTTATCGCCCGCTTTGAAGCCTGTGCCGGAGGAAACGCTGAAGGAATGAGCACCTACAGGCACATAAGCATCGGTTACCTGTACTTTGGATCCTTTTATTTCCTGGATATTCCCGCTTCCGGCAGCGATGAGCAATGGCATCTGCTGCGTGGCGGTGAGTAATAATTTTGTTCCTTTTTCAGTATCGCCCTCGCCACGCAGAATAACGCCAGAAGCTTCAATCTTGATGGAGTTGCTGAGTTTGTAAACACCTTTTTTCAACAATATGGCGCCCCTGTATCCGTTATTGTCGAGCGGACGTTTGCTTACTTCATCGATTGCATCCTGCAGCAGCTGCTGATCGGCTTCTGTTCCGGTTGGGCTGATTGTTTTCACAACAGCAATGTCGGGGATTTCTTTGTCGCCCCAGTAAAAACCAACCCTGCTGAAATCCGGGATAATATTTCCTTTTTCATCAGGTGTGTAGGTAAGCGAACCATCGCTGTTTGCGGTTACAAATTTGCTGCCGGCATAAGAACCTGCTACAGGCTGGTTCTTAACGGATGAAGAATCTGAAGATAATTGCAGAATAGCTGCTGCGGAAACGCTGCATGCGAGTGCAACGGCAACGATATGCCTGGTAATCATATGGCGGTTTTTAAAGTAATCGGAATCTGTTTCAGAACCTAATTTAAACAGTAATTCAACTGGCGTGGATGGAATGGTAGAATAAGTGAATGGTTAGCCAATTCCGGAAGATAAAACGAAAGGCAAAATAGTTGATTTGTAGTTTAAGTTTCAAAACTTGTCTATGCGTATAAGATTGCTTGTCTTGCTCCTGTTGCCTTTTGTGGTTATTGCGCAAACCGATCGCTGGCGTATAAAAGACGACGGCAGTATCGAATGGCTGATCAACGGCCGGCTGCCACACAGTGATCATATAGAAATGGGGGGCGAGAAAGTAGCAATGTGGATGCGATATACGATCGACAGCAATGCAACGCCTTCTTTTTCGCGAACGATGGTATATCCTTCCTACCGCTTATTGCCGGTCCGCACCATTGCACATATGACCTATAACGCAGAGGATAACGACCTGCCGCGGTTCTTCATCAACGATAAGATACTTAAAGCCGGTGTATACAATGCAGCCGTTCAGTCATCCTTGCCTGAAAAAGCGATCCGAATCACACATCATGGCATTATGAAAGTAGAAAGTTTGATCGGAAATGAAGGTGTGAGACTGATACGCAGTTATTTTCCTTCTGTAGACAAACCTGTAGCGATTGAAAAAATGGTCTTCATCAACGGTACACAGAAGCCGGTGAGATTTGAAATGGAATACCTGAAAAGAGAGACCAGACCTGCAACTGAAAGAACCGATGGTGGCCCGCATAGCTTTGTTATCTCAACGATCGGTGATGGTGTGAAACAGGTGCAGCCGGGAGACAGCGCCATTTTCGCTATACTTTATGAAGCACGTACAGGCAGTGAAAACAGCCTGCCCCTCGTTCCAGAACAGGAAGAGCAGAAAAGGAAAGACCGGATCAACGGACTCCTGTCTAAGCTGGTACTGGAAACTCCAGACGTTTTACTGAATACAACTTTCGCATTTGCAAAGATCCGTGCAGCCGAAAGTATCTACAATACAAAAGGCGGTTACATGCACGGTCCGGGCGGGCTAAGATATTATGCCGCGATCTGGGCCAATGACCAGGCTGAGTACATCAACCCTTTTTTTGCATTCCTGGGGGATACACTAGGAAACAGATCTGCAATGAATTCTTTCCGATTGTTCGCACGTTATATGAATGACGAGTACAAACCGATTCCGAGTTCAATTATTGCGGAAGGTAAATCGGTATGGCAGGGCGCGAAAGACAGGGGGGATATGGCTATGATCGCTTACGGTGCCGGCAGGTACGGACTTGCTTACGGAAGTAAAGACAGCGCACTTGTATTATGGCCATTGATAGAGTGGTGCCTTGAATATCTCGACCGCAAACTGAACAGCCGGGGCGTGGCAGAGAGTAACAGCGACGAGCTGGAAGGCCGTTTCCCTGCCGGGAAAGCCAATCTGAATACAAGCTGTCTTTATTATGACGCATTACGTTCGGCGGTGATGCTCGGTAAATTGTTGGGAAAACCTGCTGCTCAGCTGAAAGCCTATGAAGACAAAGCTGCACGTCTGAACATAGCTATTGAAAAATATTTCGGGGCAACGGTAGAAGGCTATAATACTTACCGTTATTACGAAGGGAATGATACCTTGCGTGCCTGGATCGCAACACCGCTGGTGATGGATATGTTCAATCGGAGAGAAGGAACACTGGAGGCATTGTTTTCGCCAAGATTATGGACAGAGGACGGTTTGGCTACGCTGGCAGGAGATAAGACCTTCTGGGATCGTTCAACCCTATATGGCCTGCGTGGTGCTTTTGCCGCGGGAGCCACAGAAAAAGCCATGCGTTACCTCACTTATTTTTCCCGCCGCAGGTTGCTGGGCGAGCATGTGCCTTATGCAGTAGAAGCTTATCCCGAAGGCAACCAGCGTCATCTTTCAGCTGAAAGTGGTTTGTATTGCCGCATTTATACCGAAGGCATGTTCGGGATAAGACCAACCGGTTTCCGCACGTTTAATATGACTCCACGGCTGCCCGAAGGCTGGCAAAACATGATGCTTCGAAAGATCCATGCTTTCGGCGGCGTATTTGATATCAAAGTAAGCAGTACGAACAAGAAGGATCAGCTGCTCATCAGTATCGCATCGGGTTCAGGTACCAAAGAATATACGATCCGTAAAGGAGAAACCTGCCAGGTAAAACTGGATTAGATCATTGCTATTTCTGTTCTGTCAGTTCAAATACGTTGCTGGTTTGAGGCAATGCCCTGTTGCCTGAAAGATTCAATCCGATCTGCATCAGGTATTCACCTGTAAAAATTTTGTCATTATCGGCCTGGGCGGATTTTGTACCCGGGAACAGGTTGATCTCTTTCAGCAGGTATTTCTTCCTGGCATCGAGTCCCTCGAGTAATACTTTTCCGAAAATATCTTTCCGGCTGCTGTTCAGGTTATAATTGAACAGGATGGCCGAACTTTTATCTGCAGAAACATACATTAACACAGCACGGTTGCTTTCATAAGGCGATATCAGCCTGAACTGGTCTCCATACCAGATCACGGGACTGATACGCTTGTACGTTTTTACCGCTTCCGCGCTGAATTGCATTTCCTGCGGTGTGAACGTGTTGGTACGGATGTCATAACCCATTTTACCCATCATTGCCACGTCGGTTTTAAACTTCAATGGCTGTTTACCCATGCCTGTTATATGTGCCGTAATGGTATTTGCGGGGAAGAAATAGGAATAACCCCACTGGATATAGATCCTGTCGAGCGGGTCTGTATTATCACTTGGCCAGAACTCGGTAAAATATTTCATCGCGCCATAATCGGTCCTGCCGCCGCCGCCAGAACAAAGCATGATCGGAAGCGTTGCATATTTCTTCCTGATGCGTTCCATCACTTTATAAAAGCCACGGGTGTATTCGATATATAAATGAGACTGCTTTTCGCCGAGGTATGTTGAGTACGCATTTGTCATGCTTCTGTTGCAATCCCATTTGATAAATGCGAGCCCGGGGTAGCGCGTAAGCATATCATCCACCAGGTTGTAAATAAAGTCCTGCACCTTCGGATTGGCAAGGTCGAGCACGAGTTGGTTGCGGCCATAATGTTCGGGGCGATTCGGAAGTTTCAGTATCCAGTCCGGATGCTTTTCATAGAGTTCGCTTTTAGGACTAACCATTTCCGGCTCCAGCCAGATTCCGAAATGAATGCCTTTTTGTTCTGCTTCTTTAACCAGGTAGGCGATTCCACCGGGTAATTTTAATTTGTCTTCCTGCCAGTCGCCCAGGGCGGTTTTGTCATCGTTACGTGGGTATTTGTTTCCAAACCAGCCATCATCCAGCAGGAACAGGTCTGCGCCGAGTTTTTTGGCTTCATCGAAAAGTTCAACGAGTTTATTCTCATTGAAAGCCATACGGGTTGCTTCCCAGTTATTAAGCAGGATATGGCGGTTGCCTTTACCATCGAGTACACCATAATTGCGGGCCCACTGGTGCAGGTTGCGGCTGGCTTCACCCTTGCCATTGCCGGACCAGGTAAAAAGGAATTCAGGTGTGGTGAAGGTTTCCGATGGCATCAGTTTGTATTCGGATGCATACGGATTAATGCCGGAAATAACACGTAGCCCGTTACGCTGGTCAATCTCGAAACTGTATTTGAAATTACCGGTCCAGTTGAGCGTGCCGGCAATCAGTTCGCCGGTTGTTTCCGTGGAGCGCTCATTGAGCGAAACGAAAAAGGTCTGTGTCTGGTAAAAGTTGGTGCGGGTGCCAAGTTTGCTTTCAAGGGCTTTGATACCGGGCGTGAGTTGCTCTTCCACCATTTCAACCTCTCTTGCCCAATCACCGTGAAACTGCGTAAGCCAGTACTGACCTGCATTGAAGTGCAGCATGGAAGAGGCATACTGGTAAAGCTGAACAGGTTTTTGCTCAAGGTTCCTGATAGCGCTCCAGGTCTTGATAATATTCTCGTTGTAAAAGAGCTGGTAATAAAGCGTAACTTCTACCGGGTAAACGGGGTCTTTCAAAAGGATTTCCGTTGTACTGATGTTTTTGTCATCGCCTGGAGAAACGCGGTGAGAAACGTATTGCAGTTCGAGAGAAGGATTGCCGTCTCCGTGCACAACCCTGATCGCCGCTTCATTCTGGTTTTCCATACCAGCGGTGAGGTAAACTTCCCTGCCTGTTTTTAACTGCCTGTAAACACTTGTATCCGTTTTTTTGCCAAGATAAGATTGTACAAGCCGCTGGTTGCTGCCAACAGTAAGTACCAGTGCTGTTTTATTTGTTTCCAGGATGATCTGCCTGGTGTTTTGCGCAATCAGTTCCAGGCACAGTATTGTGCAAACGAAAAAAGCAAGTGGTTTTCTCATAATCGGTTCTGGTGGATATGGATGTGTGTTCTGTTAGTTGGCTGTAAATTCTTTCTGATAAGTGAGCGGACTTTTGCCAGTGATCAGCTTGAAATATTTATGGAAACTGGTAAAATTATTGAACCCGCTTTCATAACAGATCTGCTTGATGCTGAAATTGTTTTCGATCAGCAGTTTACAGGCATGGCCCACACGTAACTCTATCAGGAACTGCGAATAGGTTTTTCTGGTGCGCGACTTGAAATACCTGCAAAAAGAATTAGGGCTGATATTGGCCATGGCAGCAATCTCGTCCAGCTGGATCTTATTCTTGAAATTGCGCATGGAATACTCATAAATGGTGTTGATCCTGTCATTTTCCGATTCTACAAAATCATGTTTGAAACCGATAGATGACATGGTAGACACGGTAGGGCAACTACCGATGGCAGATAAGGCTTCCATCAGCAATACGATACGGTTGGCGCCTTCGGCTTTCATCAGGCATTCGAGGATTTCCGCAACTTTTTCACGCGTACTGCCGGTAACCTGTAAACCCCGTTTGCCTTTTTCAAGTGCGTTTTTTATGCTGAGATTCTCAGGCAGGTGAAGGAAATGATCGCCCCAGAATTTTTCATGAAAATGCGCAACATGCACATCCGCTGTCTTGGGCGAATTCTCTTCGTAATAGATATCATCGAAACGCCAGTAATGGGGCAGGTTACTTCCGATGATCATCACATCACCCGATTTGAAACGGCTGATATTATCACCGATGAACTGGGTGCCTTCACCTTTCTTGATATGAATGAGTTCTACCTCGCCGTGGTAATGCCAGCGGTTGTTGATCGGGTAGAGATCCTGGCGGACACTGAATGAATGCCCAGGACCTTTCGATATTTTTAATAACTGGGGGCGCATTGAGCTATTTTGACAAGTATTTGGCTAAAACAATCGATTCGATGTAAATATAGGTTATCTTTTTATGAAATCATTTTTTTTCATCGCCCTGCTACTTATATTAAAAAACTGAATTATTTGAGTGTTAAAATAGTTGAATAGAAGGTAAAGCGGCTGCATTGCGTGCAAGCGCTTTCACTCGTTATTTGTTGGCTGAAAAACGCTTCTGGAAAGAAGTTCCCGGTACATAGATGACTACTTCTCATATGATTTGAAGCTTCTTTTATGTGCAGTAACGCTTGCTTATGGAAAAGAAAAACAATTACCTCCTGCCATTTATCCTGGTAACATCGCTCTTTTTTTTATGGGGCTTTGTACATAACCTGGATCCGATCCTGATCCCGCACCTGCGGAAAGCATTCCGCCTGAGTACCTTGCAGTCATCGCTGGTGGACTCTGCGGTATTTATTGCTTACTTCATCATGGCCTTGCCTGCCGGATTCATCATGCGGAAATATGGTTACAAATCCGGTATTATCATCGGCCTCACGCTTTTTGCTTTTGGTTCCTTTCTTTTTGTGCCGGCAGCAGATACCCGGCAATACCTGTTTTTCCTCGGCGCTTTGTTCATCATCGCGTGCGGACTTACCATACTTGAAACGGCAGCCAATCCGTACGCCACCATACTGGGAGCACCGGAAACGGCAACGCAGCGGCTCAACTTCGTTCAATCCTTTAACGGTCTCGCGGCAACAATAGCACCACTGATCGGCGGACGTTTTATCCTGTCGGGAAAAAACCTGACCGATGCTGAACTGGCGGCAATGACGGAGCAGGCAAGAAATGCTTATCTGCAGTCGGAGTCGGACAGCGTTAAAATGCCGTATATCATCCTTGGAAGTATCATCCTGCTTGTAGCCCTGTTCTTCTGGTTCACGCGTTTACCGGATGTTAAAGAAGAAGCGGGTGAGAAAAAGAAGGTATGGCACGCACTCAGACACAGGCACCTGAGCTGGGCGGTGATTGCACAGTTCTTTTATGTGGGCGCGCAGGTTTGTGTGTCGAGCTTTTTCATACTCATCGCAACGCGTGCGGCGGGTATCGGAGAACAGGCTGCTTCATCTTACCTTGGAATCTGTGGTTTCGCATTCATGAGCGGCCGTTTTATCGGCACCTTTATTATGCGCTATATAGCACCGGAAAAATTACTTACCTTATATGCAGCAGTTAACGTGGTACTGTGTGGAATTGCTATTTCTGCGGAAGGAATGATCACGATATATGCATTGATCGGTATCGCATTCTTTATGTCTATCATGTTCCCGACCATATTTGCACTCGGAATAAAAGACCTTGGCGGCGATACCAAGATCGGTTCAAGCCTGATCATTATGTCTATTGTTGGCGGCGCCGTGCTGCCCCCGGTGCTGGGTTATATTGCCGATCGTACAGGCAATATCCAGAACGGTTATATCGTACCGCTGATTTGCTTCGCGGTTGTTTTCTTATTCGGATGGAAGGGACATAAACTCCGTCCCGTTCAATAAATCTAATATGCACCTGTTATGGAATTGATACAAGCTGTTTCAGCAAAACATTTTTTACAGATACACCCCGCAGATAACGTACTGGTTGCACTACGTGATCTGCAGGCAGAGGCAGTGGTTCAGTTTGGTGATATTGAAATCAGGCTGAAAGAAAAGATACCTGCCAAACATAAATTCTTCATCAGTGATATGGAACAGGGGGCAGAAGTCCGCATGTATGGCGTACTGGTGGGCAAAGTACAGCACGATGTACACGAGGGTAGCCTGATGACAACAGGGAATACCAAACATGCGGCCGAGCAATATGCTTACAGGGGCACTGAATATCACTGGAGCCCGCCCGATACTTCCCGCTTTGTTAACAGAACATTCCAGGGTTATAAAAGAACGGATGGTCGTTACGGTACAGCCAATTACTGGTTGTTCATCCCGATGGTATTCTGCGAGAACCGCAACCTTGACATGATCCGGGAAGCGCTGCATTCCGAACTTGGTTATGCGCGCTCGGATAAATACAATCGCTTTACCCGCCAGTTGCTGGAAGCATATGAGCAGGGTGTCGATATCGAATCGGCTGACTTCTCCCCGGCGCCTGACCATAATAACGAAAGGGTTTTTAAAAATATAGATGGCATTAAATTCCTCAATCATACCGGCGGTTGCGGCGGTACAAGGCAGGATGCATCTACACTGAGTTCCCTCCTGGCTGCCTATGCAGATCATCCCAATGTGGCAGGCGTAACAGTGCTCAGCCTGGGTTGTCAGCACCTGCAGACAGAGTATTTCCTGAAGGATCTGAAACAGCGCAATCCTGCTTTTGATAAGCCATTGTTCACTTTTGAGCAACAGCAGTCTGAGAGTGAAGAAAGCCTGATCACAGATGCAATCAGGGCAACATTTAAAGGGTTGGTAGAGGTAAATAAAATTCACCGTGAACCAGCACCATTGAGTGCGCTTACGCTGGGTGTGAAATGCGGTGGGAGTGATGGTTTCAGCGGTATTTCTGCAAATCCTGCTGTAGGTTATGCTTCAGACCTGCTGGTGGCATTGGGCGGGAAGGTATTGCTGGCCGAGTTCCCGGAATTATGCGGCGCTGAGCAGGAACTGATCGACAGGTGTGTGACAGAAGCCGCAGCTGAAAAATTCATGCACCTGATGCGTTCTTACGATGAGCTTGCTGTTAAAGTAGGCTCCGGTTTTCACATGAATCCCTCGCCCGGCAATATCCGCGACGGACTGATCACAGATGCGATCAAATCTACCGGCGCGGCAAGAAAGGGTGGTACTTCGCCAGTTGTTGATGTGCTCGATTATACAGAACCGGCAACCCGCAGCGGGCTGAGCCTGGTCTGTACACCAGGTAATGATGTGGAAGCAACAACCGGTAAAGCAGCGTCGGGCGCTACCATCATCCTGTTTACGACAGGCCTCGGTACTCCAACAGGAAACCCCGTAGCACAAACGATCAAAGTAGCTACCAATACTTCACTGGCGAAAAGAATGAGCGATATTATTGATATCGATACAGGTGGTGTAATTACCGGCGAGAAAACCATCGCTGAAATGGGTGAGGAAATTCTCGAATTCTGTATCAGCGTAGCGAACGGAGAAACGATACCCAAAGCTGTGTTGCTCGGCCAGGACGACTTTATCCCCTGGAAAAGAGGCGTAAGTCTTTAATAAGTAAAAACGAAAATGCTTTAAAATAAACCGATCGTATGTTCAGATTAGATGAAAAAACAGCAGTTGTAACAGGAGGCGGCAGTGGTATAGGAAAAGCTGTGGCGCAGGTGTTCGCGGCACAAGGGGCGTTTGTGCATATTGTGGATTTGTCTGTAGCGAATGCAACTGCCTGCCTGCATGAATTGCAGCAGAATGGCGGAAAAGGTATGGCCCACACCTGCGATGTAAGCGATCAGCAGCAGGTGAATGTCTTGTTCGCTAAAATCGGTAAGCTCGATATTCTTGTTAATAATGCCGGCATTGCCCATGTAGGGAACGTAGAGAATACTGGTGAAGCCGACTTCGACCGTGTATTCAATGTAAATGTAAAAGGCGTGTATAATTGCCTGCACGCAGCAGTTCCGCTGATGAAGCAAAATGGCGGTGGTGCGATTCTGAACCTGTCGTCTATTGCTGCTGTAACAGGCATAGCAGACCGATTTGCTTACAGCATGAGTAAAGGTGCTGTACATGCAATGAGTCTTTCAGTGGCCAGGGATTATATCAAAGATCATATCCGCAGTAATACGATCTCCCCGGCCCGTGTACATACTCCGTTCGTGGATGGATTCATCACTAAAAATTACCCCGGACGCGAAGCTGAAATGTTCGATAAATTATCGAAGTCGCAGCCCATTGGCCGTATGGGTACAGTGGATGAAGTGGCTAAACTGATCCTTTATCTCTGCTCGGATGAAGCCGCGTTTATCACCGGGAACGATTATTCGATCGATGGCGGTTTTATTAAACTGAATAACTGATGCGGGTAGGGTTGTTTATACCTTGTTATGTAGACCAGTTCTATCCGCAGGTAGCGATCGCTACCATGGAACTGCTGGAGAAACTGGGTTGTGAAGTAGTGTATCCTGCAGCGCAAACCTGTTGCGGGCAGCCTATGGCTAATTCCGGCTTCGAATCTTATGCTGCGGGTTGTAATGCAAATTTTATTAAGCAGTTCAGGGGATTTGATTATGTGGTATGCCCCTCGGGCAGCTGCGTATTACATGTTAAAGAACATTTGCACGACGCTGACGAAAGTACAGCCTCTGTAATCAGAAACACTGTATACGAACTGACTGAATTTCTTACCGATATTCTGAAAGTTGAGCAGCTGAATGCGTCATTCCCTTTTAAAGTCGGGCTGCATGTGAGCTGTCATGGACAGCGTATGCTACACCTCGCATCGATGAGTGAGCGGATGTTGCCACCATTCTCAAAAGCGTTGTCATTGCTTCATAAAGTGGCGGGGATTGAATTGATTGATCCAGTGCGTGCAGATGAATGCTGTGGTTTCGGCGGAACTTTCTGTGTAACGGAAGAAGCTGTTTCTGTTGCCATGGGGCAATCACGCGTAGAAGAACATGCCGCTAATGATGTTGAATATATAACCGGCGGAGATATGAGCTGCCTGATGCACCTGGAAGGCATTCTGAAAAGACAGAGAAGCAATATAAAAGTGATTCATCTTGCCCAAATCCTGAATGCGCAATGAGTACGCTGCCTGTATCACATAGTAAAGCTGCTGAGGCATTCCTGGCGGATAAGCCTTATGTTTCCTGGCATGACGAGACGTTATGGTTCGTACGTTCAAAGCGCGACAAGGCAGCACGTTCTGTACCGGAGTGGGAAACATTACGTGAACTGGCTTCGGCTGTAAAAGCGCATACCTTGTCGCGGCTGGACGAATACCTGGTGCAATTTGAATCGAACGCAAAAAAGAACGGGATCCATGTGCACTGGGCCAATGATGCGGCAGAGCACAATTCAATCATCACTGAAATCCTTCGTTCGCACAATGTGCAAAAGGTAGTGAAGAGCAAATCAATGCTGACGGAAGAATGCGGGTTGAATCCTTATCTGGCAGAGAGAGGTATATCCGTGATCGATACTGATCTTGGTGAATATATTGTTCAGTTGCGTAACGAACATCCGAGTCATATCGTGCTGCCGGCTATTCACCTGAAAAAGGAAGCCGTGAGCGACACTTTTCATGAACACCTCCACACCGAGAAAAATAATAACGATCCTGTTTACCTCACACGTTCTGCTAGAACAGTGTTACGGAATCATTTTATCACTGCAGATGCTGCAATAACAGGTGTCAATTTTGCCGTAGCAGAAACGGGAGGTTTTGTGATATGTACCAATGAAGGCAATGCAGACATGGGCGCGCATGCTTCAAAGCTGCATATCGCATGTATGGGTTTTGAGAAAATCATACCAAGAGCGGAAGATCTGGGCATTTTTTTAAGATTGCTGGCAAGAAGCGCTACAGGGCAACCTGTTACTACTTATTCAAGCCATTTTCACCGGCCGGCCCCGGGACAGGAACTGCATCTTGTACTTGTTAACAATGGCCGCGCAAGACAGCTCGGCAGACCTGAATTCAGGAATTCCCTGAAATGCATCCGCTGCGCAGCCTGTTTTAATACTTGTCCTGTTTACAGGAGAAGTGGCGGACATAGTTATCACAATGCAGTTGCAGGTCCGATCGGTGCAATACTGGCTCCGAATCTTGATATGAAGAATAATGCGGACCTGCCGTTTGCATCAACGCTCTGCGGGTCTTGTACCAATGTTTGTCCTGTAAAGATCAACATACACGAACAATTATGGAGCTGGCGCCAGGTGCTGATGAAAGAAGGCTATGGAGGCAAGGCAAAAGAAGCGGCGATGAAAACGATGGCTGCGGTACTCTCAAAGCCAGGGCTTTTTGTGAGAACAGCTAATACGGCAAGAAAACTGATGCGGGCTGTGCCCTGGTTGTTTAACAATAAACTCAACCCGTGGTATCGCCAGCGTGAAATGCCGTCGGCACCAGCGCAAAGTTTTAAAACCTGGTATAAAAAGAACCGAAATGAGCAGCAGGGATGAAATATTGAGTATGATCAGGGAAAACAGGCCGGCTTTTTCACCATTGCCTGAAATTCCTGTTTTTATACATGAAAAGCCACTGGCTGAATGGTTTACTGAAACACTTACAGGTATCGGTGGAAAAGTTGTACACCTGAAAGATACAGGCGAAGTTGAAACAAGAATACAGCAGCAGCATGGCGGGGTGATCAATACAACAGACCTTTCGGCTGCTGCGAAATACCGGCACGCAACAGCACAGGAGCTTGAGGCCGTAGATACAGTGATCGTGCCCGGAATAATAGCGGTCGCTGAAAATGCTGCGGTATGGGTAAATGAAAAAGATATGATAAACAGGCTGCTGCCCTTTATCTGCCGGCAGCTTATAATCATTGTGCAGTTAACGGATCTTGTGCCCGATATGCATAGTGCCTATAAGAAGATCCGTATAGATGAAGCTGGGTTCGGCGTTTTTATCGCAGGGCCATCTAAAACAGCAGATATAGAACAATCGCTGGTGATCGGTGCGCATGGCCCTTTGGCTATGGAAGTGTGGTTTGTCGGCGAATAACAATAAATCTATCATTATAAAAAGCAGAACTTATGAAATTGATCAGATTCAGACAGGACGGAATGGTGAAAACCGGTGTGATCGAGGGGGAGAAATACCTGGATACATCATCCTTCGGTGAAGATTACAATGAGCGGTTTTTTGAAACGGAAGGGCTTGTGCGGTTGCAGGCATTTGTAAACGAGAATAGGGCCGTATTGCCTGTGGTTCCTGCTGATGTTTCACTGGATTGTCCTTTCGGACGTCCTTCCAAGATCATCTGTATCGGGCTTAACTATGCAGATCATGCAAAGGAAACCAATGCTGCAATTCCAAAAGAACCGATTGTCTTCTTCAAATCAACCACGGCTATCGTTGGGCCGAATGATGATGTGATGATCCCTAAGAACTCGGAAAAAACAGACTGGGAGGTTGAGCTTGCGGTGGTGATCGGCAAGAAAGCGAGCTATGTGGAAGAAGCGGACGCCTTGTCTTACGTGGCAGGGTATTGCCTGCACAATGATATCAGCGAACGGGCATTCCAGCTGGAACGTGGCGGACAGTGGGTGAAGGGGAAAAGCTGTGATACATTCGCGCCGCTTGGTCCCTTTATGGCAACGCGTGATGAAATCGAAAACGTAGACGCATTGCGTCTCTGGTTGAGTGTAAACGGGAAAATGATGCAGGATGGAACCACAGCCAACCTGATCTTCAACATTCCTTATCTTGTGTCTTACCTCAGCCACTTCATGACCCTGCTCCCGGGTGATGTGATATCTACCGGAACCCCGGCTGGCGTTGGTTTGGGTTTTAACCCGCAGATTTACCTGAAACCGGGTGACGTAATGGAACTCGGTATTGACGGACTTGGGACTTCACGTCAGCTGGTAAAAGCCTGGCAGTAATAAATAGCTTCACATCAAACGAATTTTTATGGACCTGAAATTAAAAGACAAAGTGGTTATCGTAACCGGCGGTGCCAAGGGAATCGGCGAAGGCATTTCACTGGCACTGGCTGCTGAAGGTGCTATCCCATGCATCATTGGAAGAAGCGAAACTGATAACAAACATACGGTTTCGGCTATTGAAGCAAAGGGCGGCCAAGCTTTCCAGGTAGTGGCTGAACTGACAGACCCCCAGGCTTGTGCAGATGCGGTGACAAAAGTTGCATCGGCTTTCGGAAGAATCGACGGCCTTGTGAATAATGCAGGCGTAAATGATGGAGTAGGGCTGGAGAACGGCAGTTATGAAGGCTTTATAGCTTCCCTGCACAGGAACCTTGTGCATTATTATCTCATTGCTCATCATGCACTTCCCTGGCTGAAAAGATCACAGGGGGCTATTGTGAATATAGGTTCAAAGACAGCAGAAACTGGCCAGGGCGGAACTTCTGCCTATGCGGCTTCAAACGGCGGCAGGAATGCACTCACCCGTGAATGGGCTGTGGAATTACTGAAGTACGGGATCCGTGTAAATGCAGTTATCGTTGCTGAAAGCTATACGCCGCTGTATGAAAAATGGATTCAGACACTACCCAACCCGGAAGAAAAACTGAAAATAATCACTGCGAATATTCCGTTAGGCAACAGGATGACCACAACGGAAGAAATTGCATCTATGGTCACTTTTCTTTTATCCGAAAGATCAAGTCATACAACAGGCCAGCTGATCCACGTGGACGGCGGTTATGTGCATCTCGACCGTGCTATTGCAAATGGATAATTTATTATACAGCGTTGCTGCATACGGCTGTTGCGTGCAGCAACGCTGCTGGTCGGCTAAAACCTCGGGCATAATACTGCATTTCGCGAACTGTTTTCCCTGTCGAGAAAGCCAATAAAAGTCAGCGATAATTCAAATGCACCCCTGCCGCCGCTTGCTTTATTGAGCGTGGAGATATTCACATCGTAACTCAGCGCAAAAGAAAAAGGTGTGTAATCCAGTTTTACAATGGGAATGATCGCATCGTTCCAGCGGAAAAAACTGCCGAAATGGATATAATAACTGCGCTTATAAGTGCCGCCGCCCGGTTTGTAGGTATACATGGCACCGAATACGCATTCTGAAAAATCTCCCTGCATACTGTAATCTCCGAGCAGTGTCAATGCCGTGTTTTCATTGATATTGCTTTTGTAGCCACCTGATATTACCCACTTTGGTTTTGTTTCAACCAATGGGTTTCTGTAAAAGGAGTTCTGTGGGGTGTTGATATGATGAAAGGCAACTCCCACATAATAATTCCCGGTATTATCGCCGATGGATGAGTTGAATGACATACCCACGGATGCATCAAAATAACTGTATTTGGTCTGACTGAAAAGTTCGCCATCCGGAAGTGAAGGATTATAACCGTTTCCATCGAACTGGTTATTCGTGGTGATCTTTGTCCTGTCGATATTACGTTGAACGAGACCCGCCATAAAACCCAGTGAGAGATATTTTGTTTTATTGCCGCTGAGCGACTTATGGTAATTAAATGCAGGCATCAGGTTGGTAGTGGTGAAATTAATTGTTCCTGCACGGTCGTACATAACAGCAAGTCCTGCAGTTACAAAATCATTATTCTTTCCCGCAGGAAATTTATACTCTGCGTTTAATGCTCCTGTTGTATAGGGTACGGTAACGCTGGCCCATTGAGATCTGAATACTGTCTGTGCTCTTACATCGCCATCGAATATGCCCGATAAACCAGGATTACGTAATATAGGTGTTTCAAAAAACTGTGAAAAATGTGTATCCTGTGCCTTGATCACTGAACAGCCTGTTACAAGCACCAGCAACAGGAGGCGCGCCCTGTAAATTATGTTTGATATATAGTGTTTGCTGTTGATCATTATCTCAGCAATGAAATATTACCCTGCGATGCGATGACCGCATTGTTTTCACAAACGATCTCAATGGTATATACATATACATCTGCTGGTGCTTCCCTGCCACCTGATTTTCCATCCCAGCCCTTGCTGGCATCGTTCGCATCAAATTCTCTTACGGAATAGACCAGCTGCCCGGCGCGGTTATAAATATTGAATGAACGTACCTTATACAAACCTTTGCCACGTGGGTAGAACACATCGTTCATGCCATCGCCATTGGGAGAAAATGTATTGGGGATAAAAACATTCGATCCTGAGCAGGTAACGATGATCTTCACTTCGTCGGCTGCCGTACAATGCCCTTCATTTGAAACAAGCACACGATAAGTGATATTGTTTTTCGGACTGATAAATGGTTCCGGGCAATTATTGCAGCTTAGCCATATTGCGGGACTCCATCGCCAGTTGTTGATGTCTGATGAATTCACAGTTCGCAGCTGAACAGTGTTGCCCGCGGGCACTTCTTTCACGGAATCCGCTATGCTGATAACTGGTATCGGGTATACTTTAACTGTAATGCTTTTAGTATCAGAAAAACAATTGAGTGAATCGCCTGCACGGACAGTGTACGTTGTTGTGGTAAGTGGCCTTACAACCGGGTTCGGAATTGTACTGTTGCTGATAGCTATGGCAGGAGTCCATTGGTATCTTTCAGCAGGACTTGCAAACAACTGGGTACTTTCGCCGATACAGATCGTGTCTTTCCCCCGCACATTAACCCGAACCGGAAATTTCAAACCAACACGTATGGAGTCGGAAGAATGGCAGCCATATTGATTAGAGCCGGTTACAAAATAGGTAGCGGGGCCACCTGGTGTAGCTACGGGGTTGCTGCAGTTAGTACAGCTTAATGTTGCAGATGATCTCCAGTTATATTGTTCAGCGCCGGAAGGTTTCAGCGTTAAACTGCTTCCGAGGCAGATAATGGTATCCCTGCCGGCTTCGGTAACAGGCGCTTCAAACAGGAGCAGTGATTTGGCAACCGTATCTGCGCAGCCTGCATTATCAATGGCAGTTAAGGTAACCTTGTAATTACCTGCTGTATTATACAGATGAGTGGCGGTGGCAGTACCGGCCCCGGATCCGTCTCCGAAATCCCAGCGCCAGCTTGTGATCACATGTGTGAGAGAGTCGGCTGCAAAAAAGGATACCGCGGTGTTGGCACAGGCTGTTGCAGGATGCATCGTCCGGATATCCGGGCTTCTTTTCAAAGGAATGCTAACCGGAAAGCGGGTACTGTCTGAACAACCGCCGTTTGTTGTTACCACAAGTGAGATCTGCTCCATGGCTGTATCCGTATAAGTAAGGACTGCGTTGGATCCTGTACGTATACCTTTTGTAACGGATGTCCACAGGTAATTATTGATCCTTGCGTTTGTAACCGTTGAAGAGTCGGTCAGGGAAAGATAAGTAGAATCGCATAGTTGTGTGATTCTACTGGCAGCACCGGCTTTTACAGAAGCAATGCGTATCGTGTCCTTGCCTTTGATGGTGACCTGGCAGGATGCATTATCGGTAAGTAATACCTGGGGAACATAGTTGCCTGGCTGTGCGTAGGTATAATTAAATAATGAATCTTCTAAAGCAAAGGTGTTACCATCGTTCATGTCCCATACAACATAAGATGTATTGGCCGCAACAGCCTTGAACCGGACAGTCAGTGTGTCGCAGCCATTCAGGTCTCCGTAGGTGAACTTGCCGGAAGGCCCTTTCACAACCAGTTTTTTTCTTGCGGTATCTCTGCAATTACCGAAGCCGCCTGCAACAAGCTCGAGTGTATATTCCCCACCCATGGTGTAATAGTGAACAGGGTTCTTTTCCCCGGAAATATTTCCATCATTGAAAGTCCATGTATAATTCAGGGCATTTACAGATGTGTTTTCAGGATTGATGATTAATGGCGGACAAACAGCGAAAGTGTCGGCAAGTGTAAATGAAGCATGCGGGTCTGCAATGGTGACCAGGTTTTGTTTGAAAACACTATCAGTGCAGCCGTAATTGTCGGTTATTTTTAATCTGACAGCATACGTTCCTTCCTGATTATAGAAGTGCACCGGATTCACTGCTGTTGATGACCCGCCATCTCCAAAATCCCATCTATACGTAAATGAAGGACTGCCTATTGATGCGGAGGTAAACTTCAGGTTGTTTTTTGAACATAATAATGTGTCAGAAATATTGAATTCGGCTTTAGGGTTGGTGATGATGACGGATGCGTTTTTGACGACGGAATCCATGCAACCATAAGAATCCGTAACTTTCAGTTTTACAACAAAACTTCCTGCTTTTTCATATTTATGAGTGGCTCCGGGCACTGTGAAAGTATCTCCAAATCCGTCACCGTACATCCATTCGCGTTTGGTAACGGGATGTATCTTATCGCTGACTGATGTATCAGTGAAAGTGATCAGTCCGTCGCTCAGGCAACTGCCCGCCGTATTACGGAATGCTGCTATGGGTCCATAAGCCTGTAATGGTGCTGAAATACGCGCAGTGTCGCGGCAGCCAAGGATGTTTTCAACAACAAGGAATGGTTGATAAGATCCTGCACGCTGATAAGTATGTTCAATGGTTTCATATTCTTTCTTGCGTTCGCTGGCCGTTCCATCGCCATAGAACCATGTAAAAGCAGACACCAGAGCGCTCTCGAACTGTGTGGCAACAAAAATGCCTGATTGGTTTTTACAAAAGGCATTATCTAGACTGTATATAAAAGCGGGACGCGCATCAATGATACGGACTTCCTGTTTCTGAACATCTGTGCAGGTGCCGTTGGTAACGGTAAGGGTTACGGTGTAAAGCCCGGGCTGTGTATAGATGTGAATAGGATTACGTTCCGAACTGGTCTGTCCGTCACCGAAATCCCAGGTGGAGCTGCCTGCATCAATTGAATTATTAATGAAAACACGCCTGTAATCATTGTTGCAGTTGAATGTATATGAGAACTTAGCCACGGGTGCCTGTATGTGTATCAGCCTGTTTCTGGTGATATTGTTGCGGCAGCCATTGTTGATAACGGTTAACGTTACATTGAAGTAGCCGGTATCATTGTAATAGTAGGTTGGATTTTTCAGCCCCGAGGTTCCGCCGTTTCCAAATTCCCAGCGCCAGGATTGAATATTGCCGGTAGATTCATCGGTAAACTGGATCGGCACAGATGCGCATACATCAACCGGCGAAGCGCTGAAAGCCGGAACAGGTAACACATCCACCATGACAGCTTTGGGTATGGTTAAGGTTTTTTTACATCCGCTCCGAGTAGTAATAGTAAGTGACACATCATAGGTGCCTGTTGTTGTGTAAGTATGAGCGGGTGAAGCATCTGAGGATGTGGTGCCATCGCCGAAATTCCATTCATAACCCACAATCGGTTCTGCGGAACGGATCAGGGGTGTCATATTCAATGTTGCAGGTAAACAGCCGCGGAACGGTATTCCTGTGATGGTATCGATTACGGGTTGCTGAATACGTATTGCATTTGTTTGCAGGGCAGTGTCGGTACATTGATTAACGTTATAGGCAATCAATGTAACGGCATATGAACCTTCTGCAGTATAGATATGATCAGGATGTTCGGAAGAGGAAGTGCTGCCATCGCCGAATAGCCACTTGTACAATGAAGCGCCCTGTGATTTATTGATAAAGCCTGCACCAACCGGTGCTCTGCAGAATGATCCATCGCCCGGCAATACAAATGATGCAACAGGCTTGTTTTCGATATTGATGCGCTTACTGACAGTTCTTACACAGTTTGCAAAATGTGCAGTAAGCCTTATGTTATAAGTGCCTGCAGATGTAAAGGTAACTGCGGCACTGTCGCCATTTACAACAGACCCATTGCCAAAATCCCATTCCATCGATGAAGGACTGGGTGATGAAGTGCTGATAAATACAGCAGGTGTGTTGATACAGATAACGGGAATAGCAAAGTCGGGAGTAAGTACCCCGATGGGGATTACCTGTCTGAAACTGTCGGCACAACCCGCCTGTGTCATGGCTATCAGTGAAACTGTATAAGAACCCTGGCTTTCGAACTGGTGCAGCGGCGATGTCTGGGCGGAGGAGCCGCCGTCACCAAAATCCCATTTATAAGTTGGCTGGTCGCGTGAAGCGGAAGTGTTGGTGAAAGAAACGGTAACGGGTGGTTCACAGGTATTGATGAAGTTATAGTTGAATGAAGCTTTCACGCCCGATGCATTAACAAGCGCGGGTTTTTGAAGGGAAGCAGCGCAACCCTTGCTGTTCTTTACTGTTAATGTAACGCCATAGGTATTTGGAATGGTATAAACGTTGCGGGGTTGCGTGTCGCGGGAAATCCGACCATCGCCAAAATCCCAGGTCGTTTCCGCAACTGTTCCGGAGCCGGGGCTGCCTGTGAATCTGAACGTAACGGGCAGCGGAGCGCATCCGGCAGTAACGGACGGGACGAAATCAATTTCCGGTTTGGCGTAAACTTCGATGTAATTGGTTTTCACCAGTGAGTCGGAGCCGGCAGCATTGGTTACAACCAGTTTTACCGTGTATAGACCGGGCTGAGCATAAATAACACCTGGATTACGACTGGTAGAAGTGGTTCCATTACCAAGGTCCCATTTCCATGAAGAAGGATTGCCGGTAGAAGAATCCCTGAACTGAACCACAAGCGGTGCACATCCGGAAGTGATATTGGCAGAAAAATGAGGAGCAGGTTGGGCATGCGCGTCCAAAGGCAGGATTGATAAACCGAGAAATAGTATCAATCCTGATACAGATTTGTATCGGGCTGCAGGGCTCACGATTGCATTATATTGGAATATTGGCAAACAGGATGAATGGAAATCTTAACCTGTTCTGTTTTAAATATACAAATTATATGCCCTGTATCCAAGAAAAGAGCATGCTGTTTTCAGGCAATTTGCAGGTATCTTTGTGTAGATCAGTTAGCCTTGCATATGCCCCATACCATCAAAATATTGCTGATAGAAGATGATCAGGATGATATAGAGCTTCTGCAGGAAACTTTGCGGGAGAATGGTATTGATTATGAACTGGAACTGATCAAAGACGGCGGCCAGGTAGCGGGTTACCTTGGAAATGTGCGGGAAGCACCTGATGTGATCGTTATGGATTTCAATCTGCCGAAGATTCATGGTCGTGAAATCCTGAGGGATATCCGGTCAGCAACTGGTTTTCAGCATGTTCCGATCGTGATTCTCAGTACTTCTTCAGCCACTGAAGATATTAATTACTCTTACAATCAGGGCGCAAGCCGTTATCTCATCAAGCCGACCACGCTTGCAGGCATACGCAATGTGGTAGATGTGATTGTTTCGCTGGCAAATGAAGCCGGTAATGAAAATATTGTAGAATAATTGCCTCGGTATTGCTTAAATTGTTTTCTTAAAACATACGCTTATGGCATTTCTCGCAGCATACTGGTGGGTGCTGGTCATCCTCATTATTATCTTCAGCGGATTGGTAACTGTAAACCAGGGTACTATTGCTGTTATTACCATGTTTGGAAAATACAGGCGGATCTTAAGACCCGGATTGAATTTCAAGATCCCGCTGATCGAACAGGTGTACAAGACAGTAAGCATACAGAACCGCTCTGTAGAGCTTGAATTTCAGGCAGTAACCGTAGATCAGGCTAATGTTTATTTTAAAAGTATGCTCCTTTATTCGGTGATCAACCAGGATGAAGAGACCATAAAAAATGTGGCGTTCAAATTCATCAGCGATAAAGACCTGATGCAGGCGCTGATCAGAACGGTGGAAGGGAGTATCAGGGCATTTGTAGCAACAAAAAAACAGGCGGAAATATTACTGCTGCGCAGGGAAATTGTGGAATTTGTAAAGGAACAGATCGATCATTCCCTGGAAGACTGGGGCTATCATCTGCAGGATCTGCAGATCAATGATATCACGTTCGATCAGCAGATCATGGACAGCATGAGTAAAGTGGTTGCGAGTAATAACCTGAAAGCGGCAGCAGAGAATGAAGGCCAGGCATTGCTCATTACTAAGACCAAATCAGCAGAAGCGGAAGGTAATGCGATCAAGATAGCGGCAGAGGCAGAGCGCGAAGCGGCCAGGCTGCGTGGTCAGGGTGTGGCGCTGTTCAGGGAAGAAGTGGCCAAAGGTATGAGTCATGCGGCAGAGCAGATGAAACAGGCCAACCTGGATACGAATGTGATCCTGTTCAGTATGTGGACGGAAGCAGTGAAGAATTTTGCAGAATATGGTAAAGGCAATGTGATTTTCCTGGATGGCAGTGCCGACGGAATGGACAGGACGATGAAGCAGATCATGGCAATGATGAAAATGAAAGAAAAATAAATCGCCGATATTTTAATTCCACTCCGGTTTATCCGGAGCGCCCGCTCTTTACTTTGCTAAAATTATCAGCAAATGGAACAAAGGGTAGCGGCTTTAGAAGCTGGATTAGCAAAGATCTCTGCGCAATTGACAGCGCTTACGGAATTGGTTATTGCAGGGTTTGCCAGGATTGACGAGCGGTTGACCCGGCTGGAAGAAAGGATGGACCGGGTTGAAGAACGTTTGGACAGAGTTGAAGAACGATTAACCCGGGTTGAAGAACGTTTGGACCGAGTTGAGCTTCGTCTGGACAGAGTTGAGGCGCGGTTAACCAGGGTTGAAGAGCGTCTTGACCAAGGGGAAGAAAGACTGAACAAGCTTGAAAAAACGGTAGCCTTACAAGGCAGCAAAATTACCTGCCAGGGTGATAGGATTACCCGTGGTTTTGCTGAACTGGGGTACAGAATCGACCGCCTGACTGATGAAGCAGCCAAAATCGCGAGGGTGACCGGTTACATGGAACTCCATAAAAACTGGGAAAGAATGCGCGGGTAATTCATTTGGTGGAAATTATTTTAAGTCCCTGTACGTTTTGGGGAGAATATTTAGGGTGTTCTCCCCCAAAACTTCTTTTGAAGAAGAGATAGGCTTAACAAGTGATAAACTTGCCAGCTTACCCTGTAAGCGCTATTTCCGTCATGTAAAATAACTTCCATGTGTAAAAGCTTTCCTAAAAAAAGGCAGGCAGACAATTTTATTCACAGCGGCACTGTTCTTTTGTAGAAGCAGTTAATTTTAGCCAAACTATAAACCAATCAGCATGTTCTATCTTCTCCAGTCAGATACTTTGCAAAAAGCTGTAACTGCAGTAGTTGCTCCCCCGGAAAAGATCTCTATGTGGAGCCTTCTCGAAAAGGGAGGCTGGATCATGTATCCGTTATACATGCTGCTCATAGCTGCTATTTTCGTATTTGTTGAAAGATTACTGGCAATCAGGCGGGCATCCCGGATCGAACCCAATTTCATGAGCATTATACGGGATAATATCATGACCGGAAACGTATCTGCAGCCCGCAGCCTGGCTAAAAATACCAATAACCCGGTTGCCCGTATGATCGACAAAGGCATACAGCGTATCGGAAAACCGATAGATGCGATAGAAAAAAGCATGGAAAATGTGGGAAAGCTTGAAATGTATAGTATGGAACGTAATCTCTCCATCCTTTCTCTGATTGCAGGGATTGCACCGATGTTCGGGTTCCTCGGAACCATTGTAGGGATGGTGCAGCTTTTCTATGGGATAGCTTCAACAGGTGAATACACGTTAAATACGATTGCAGGCGGTATCTATACCAAAATGATCACTTCGGCTACAGGTCTGATCATCGGTCTGATAGCTTATGTGGGACATAACTTTCTGAGTACCCAGATCGATAAAACTGCCAACCGTATGGAAGCTGCTAGCGCAGAATTTATTGATATCCTGCAGGAACCAACCAGGTAAGCAGAATATCTTCACATCACATTACAACAGGCCACCTCATGAATATCAGGAAAAGATTCAGAACACATCCGGAAATGCATACAGGAGCATTGAACGATATTTTGTTCATCCTGTTATTGTTCTTCCTTATCGTGTCTACGCTGGCTAATCCCAATGTGATCAAAGTGTCGAACCCTAAAGCCAAAAGCGATACAAAATCCAAACAAACCGTTGTTATAACTGTGGATAAGGATCAGCAGATCTATATCGGCTCACAGAAGATCAGCTTTGAGCAATTGGAGCCGGAATTGAAAACCTTCCTGGCCAAAGAAACGGAAAAACCTTCCGTGGTGATCAATGGCGACAGTACATCCCATCTCGGCACGGCTATCAAAGTAATGCAGGTGATCAAAAGACTGGGTGCAACACCGGTAATGGCAGTAGATAATTCAGGGGCGCAATAATATATCAGGCAAGCGTTGCAAGGATCATCCGGTCTTTTCCGTAAAAGTCCTTTTTTAGTGTTGTTGTATAACCGTATTCCTCCAGCAGTGCCTGAGTCTCCCTTCCCAGTGCTTCGTTGATCTCGAGAAAAAGCATTCCCCCGGGAGTAAGATGAGATTTCCCGAATAAGGCTATTTTCCGGTAAAAAAGCAATGGATCCGCGTCCGGAACAAACAGGGCCAGGTGCGGCTCATGATTCAATACATGATGCAGCATAGTGACGCTTTCCGATTCCTTTACATAAGGCGGATTACTTACAATCGCATCGAAAATGCCCAGCTCTGTCCAGGTATCTTCACGAAGAAAATCAAACTGCATAAAATTGACATCGGCCTGGTGTCTTTCCGCATTGCTTTTGGCTACAGCAAGCGCAGGAGTGCTGACATCTATCGCGCTGACTGAAACAGCGGGTAATCGTTTTTTTATCGTAACCGGGATACAACCGCTTCCCGTGCCTATATCCAGGAGCTTCCGGATCTTTGTTTGATAGGCGATAACTTCTTCCACCAGTTCTTCTGTTTCCGGCCGGGGAATTAATGTCGCTTCTGTTACATGAAAACGCAGGCCGCCAAACCATGCTTCGCCCAGAACATATTGTACCGGGCTTCCTTTTTCAAGCCCTGCGAGATAGCGTTTGAAGCGCTGCTGATCTGATTCGGAAAGGTTGTCCTGACTGTGTAATAACCGGTATGCTTTCGTCTTACCGGTAAGCTCTTCCATCACCAGGTTCGCAATTGCGGAAGCTTCATTGCCGGGATAACTCATATTGAGAGTACTAAGGAGTAATTGATTGGCCTGGGAGATGGTCATGCTGCAATGTTACTATCATTTGTCTATTTTTGCCAATTCTGTCATGTCTGGCGTATCTGAAAAATATATGTACCGTTGTATCGATCTGGCCCTCCTGGGCAAAGGCTTCGTTGCGCCCAATCCTATGGTAGGGGCCGTGCTGGTACATGGAGACAGGATTATCGGAGAGGGATGGCACCGGGTTTATGGCGGTCCGCATGCAGAAGTAGACTGTATTAACAGCGTAGCTGATGCAGACAGGGCATTGATCCCGCAATCTGTATTGTATGTGTCGCTGGAACCCTGCGCCCACTATGGTAAAACACCACCCTGCAGTGATCTGATTATCCGGAATAGGATCCCGGTTGTGGTTATAGGCTGCCGCGATCCGTTTGCCCAGGTAGATGGTAAAGGCATTGAGAAGCTTCAGAAAGCCGGCATTGAAGTCATCTGCGGTATGCTGGAAGGAAAATGCATAGCGCTGAACCAGCGTTTTTTTACATTTCATCTGAAACAAAGGCCTTACATTATACTGAAATGGGCACAGACGGCAGATGGTTATATGGCCGGTACCGAAACTGACAGGCTGCTGATCAGCAATTCGCTGACCAATCGCATTGTACACAGGTGGCGCAGCGAAGAAGCGGCAATACTGGTTGGAAGCCGTACGGCAGAACTCGACGACCCCGCGCTTACCAATCGTTACGCGGCAGGCAACAGCCCTGTGAGAATGGTGCTGGACAGACAGTTGAAACTGCCCGCTTCTCTCAAATTATTCAACCGGGAACAAAGAACAATTGTATTGAACAACCTGGTGGAACGGGAAGAGACCGGGCTAAGTTATTACCGCCTGAAACCTGCACCTGGAATTGTTGAGCAGATTGCAGAGGCCTGCTGCCAGCTGCAACTGACAAGCCTCATTGTTGAGGGTGGAAGTACTCTATTGCAGCAATTCATAAAACAGGGAATATGGGATGAAGCCCGCATTATCACCAATGAACAACTGGTGATTGGCAAAGGCTTGAAAGCGCCTCAACTCACGGATGCATGGCTTGAATCAGAAGAAAAGTCTCTCTCTGACCGCATCCGCTGTTACCGGCCTGCAGAACAAAAACAAAACCGACCCTGATGGTATACCTTATCGGAAGCATCATATTAACCAGTTACCTCACCCTGGCGTTTAAAGTCTGCGAACGCTACAGGATCAGTATTTTCCAGGCAATCATTTTTAATTATATCACCTGCGTGATTACCGGTACCGTTGTTAACGGGTCTTTTCCTGTAACAGCCGGTTCATTCAAAACACCCTGGTTTCAGTGGGCCGGTGTAATGGGGATATTATTTGTGTCCATTTTCAATGTTGTGGGTATCACCACGCAAAAAGCCGGTGTTGCAGTGGCATCCGTTGCCAATAAACTCTCACTCATCATTCCCGTACTCTTTTCGGTATGGTTATACGATGAACATCTTTTTCTCTGGCAGACAATCGGAATCATTCTTGCCCTTATTGCGGTAATATTGACCTGTTACCGCCCGGCAAATAAAAGTGCTGCCGGCCAGGGTATTTCCTTTCAGCTGATATTGCTGCCTGCGGTTTTATTCATCGGAAGCGGTCTGCTGGATGCGCTGATCAATCATGTTCAGAAGCAATATGTGACCGCTGAAACTAAAAACGCATTCCTGATCAGTGGCTTTTTCTCAGCTGCATTTATAGGAAGCTGTATCCTGCTTGTTCAATTGCTGAGAAGAAAACAACAATTTGCATGGAAAAGTGTATTAGCCGGAATATTGATTGGTATTCCCAATTATTTCTCCATCTGGTGCCTGATGCAGTTCCTGGCAGTCAGCCCCTGGCAAAGCAGTGCGGGCATACCGGTGAATAACATGGGTATTGTTTTGTTCAGCTCCGTGGCTGCCTGGATATTATTCAAAGAAAAACTTGCAAAGATCAACTGGATTGGTATTGTACTTTCAATATTGGCGATCTGGCTCATTGCATTCGGACATAATTTATGATAACAGAAGATTATTACCAGACGATTGATAAAACCGGCATGGCTGAGTTCAAAGACCGCGGCAGCCGTTTTATTGCTTACGCGCAGCCCCTGACCTCTGCTGACGCATTTAAACAGCAGCTGCAGGTGCTTAAAAAAGAACATCATAAAGCTGTACACCATTGTTTTGCATACCGCATCGGTCTGGATGGCAATAATTTCCGGGTAAGTGATGACGGTGAGCCATCAGGAAGTGCGGGCAGACCGATACTCGGCCAGATAGACAGCAAGCAGCTTACCAATGTGAACATTATCGTAGTGCGGTATTTTGGTGGAACCTTGCTGGGTGTGCCCGGCCTGATCAACGCGTACAGATCTGCTGCTTCAATGGCATTGCAATTGGTGCCCACCATCCAGAAACCAATCGAGGTAGAATATGAACTTCAGTTCGATTATACAAGAATGAATGAAGTGATGCTGGTGATCAGGCAATGCGGCTGCAGCGTGGTCACACAGGAAAATCAATTGTTCTGTCTTTTGAAGATCGGGATCCCGAGGTCAAGGGTAGAGGAAGTGCTTTACAGACTATCTGATATGCCTTTTGTAGATGTTCGTAAAACTGCCCGCAGTTAAGCTTTCCCGGTTAGTTTATAAATCGTGATGCCTACGATTTCTTTTATGAAAAATGTCCATTCATCCAGTAGTCTCGGAGATGGGATAATCAGATCCTTTATTTCTACCCTTGAGTCTATAACTGAATAATTACAGGGAAAGGGAACAAACTGTACCCCGGCTTTTTTAAATACACTCGCTGCTCTTGGCATATGTATGGCAGAAGTGATCAGCACAACAGGCATCCTGATATGTAATGTGTCGATGAGTTGCCTGGTATAAAATCCATTCTCGGCAGTATTCCTCGATTGCGCTTCAATAATGATATCATTTTCTTTCACACCGCTTGCAATGAGTTCCTGCCTCAGGAACGGGGCTTCCGGAAAGGATTTCCTTAATTGCCCTGCACCTCCGCTTACAATGATTTTGCGGATAATGCCACTGTAATATAACTTGACAGCCTGTATAAATCTGTCTGATGCTGTATTGAAAACCCCTTTCCCGAATTTGTCATAACCCGACATCCCGCCGAGTAAAACACCCGCATCATAAGATGTGCCTGACGGAATCTCTTTTTGAGCCGGCTGATAAGCTTTTACAGCCGTTTCATAGATAAAAGTATTGGTAAACAGGAAGAGCAATACAATTGCAGATATAAGGTACTTTTTCTTCATACGCGTTGCGGGAATAAACCAATACAATACCAGCAACACCACTATCCATGTTAGTGGTGCCAGCAGAAAATACAATAGTTTGGATAACAGGAAAAACATATAAGCGGTTAATCGTCTGCAGTTTACCCGGCAAACCTGCTGCTCACTACCAGTTCTTTACTTCCCGGTGTATAAGTATAAAAACCTTCACCACTCTTCACACCGAGCTTTCCTGCCGCAACCATATTTACCAGCAGCGGACAAGGTGCATATTTGGGATTGCCGAAGCCCTGGTGCAATACCTGCAGAATGCTCAGGCAAACATCCAGCCCTATAAAGTCTGCAAGCTGCAATGGTCCCATCGGATGAGCCATACCCAGTTTCATGATGCTGTCGATCGCTTCCACACCAGCAATGCCTTCATACAGACTACAGATCGCCTCGTTGATCATGGGCATCAGTATTTTATTGGCTATGAATCCCGGGTAGTCATTCACAACGCAGGGCACTTTGCCCAGTTGTTTGCTGAGTTCGGTAATGGTTGCCGTTACTTCTTTGGATGTAGCATAACCATTAATGATCTCTACCAGTTTCATCACCGGCACAGGGTTCATGAAATGCATACCGATCACCAGTTCCGGTCGTTTTGTTACCGAAGCAATCCTGGTGATGGAAATGGATGAGGTATTTGTTGCCAGGATAGCATCTGCAGGCGCTGCTGCATCGAGCTGCTGGAATATTTTGAGTTTAAGTTCCGTATTTTCAGTAGCGGCTTCTACTACCAGTGATGCATTTGCGACACCCGCAGCGAGATCCGTCTGAGTAGTGAGGCGCTGTAATGTCCCGGTCTTCTGTTCTTCTGTCAAACTGCCTTTGCTCACCTGCCTGTCGAGATTACGTCCGATGGTCTGAACAGCTTTTTCCAGCTGTGCACTGTTGACGTCGATCAGCGTTACACTAAATCCTGACTGGGCAAATACATGCGCGATACCATTCCCCATAGTTCCTGCGCCGATCACTGCGATATTTTTCAAAGACATAAACAATCGTTTGTAAGTTACCGCAAATGTAAAGCCTTCCTGCATTCCTTGCTCAGGAAGTTGCCGGCCGGAGTACAATTATCCCACCTATATTATTTTTTTCGCTTGAAGTCGCCCCTTTTCCACGCTTTGATGAAGTCGGCCCATGCAGCCGGGTTAAAAATGTTCATCGGCGGAACCTGGCCGCTGTAATAGGCTTTGTTAGCCTGCTGGCGAAGCTGGAAATTGACTGCCTCTCTGCCATCGGCCGGCAGGCTGTTCACAAGAATCCTTCGCTGAGCCTCGTCCGTATTCTTACGGGCGGTTTCGAGCAGGTCGTCCGGCACGGTATTGTTTACAAAATCCCGTTCAAACTGCTCCCGGGTTGGCCTGGGTTTAAGGATGGTGGCAGGGAGATATGTGGTGTCACTGACCATCAGCTGGATCACGCTGTACTGGTTCTCTTTAAGATCAACCGGTATAACTATCGTTTTGTCTTTAAAACCTATGCTGGAAAAAGTGATCCGGTCGCCCTTCAGCACGGCAATGGAGAATACGCCGTCCTGGCTGGTAATGGTACCCCGGCCTTTGCCTTCCACGATCACGCTGGCAGAGGGGACACCCCGGAGGCTGTCTGCTGTCATAACCACTCCAAACAGCTGTACAATAGAATCCCGGTAAGGATTGGGATTAATTTGCTGGGCTACTGCCGTTTTATGGACAGAAACCCCCAGAACCGCAATAATTAAAAAGTATCGTAAAGTTCTCTTCATCGGCATAAAAATACAAAGCGTTTATACACAAATTAAGCCAGGGTAGCTAAATACGACGCGAATAAAGACAAAGTAAGGCCGCAAGCGTTTAACTTTGCGGCCTGATTTCTTTTTTAACAAAAACTTGCGTGATGACAGAAGAAGCCATTTTAAAGGCGTTGAGCAATGTGCAGGAGCCGGACCTGGGAAAGGATCTGGTTACACTTAATATGATCAGGGATATCAAGATTTCCGGTAATGATGTCAATTTTACACTGGTTCTCACTACGCCGGCATGTCCGATGAAAGATATGATGCGTACAGCCAGCGTAAATGCGATCAAACTGCTGGTGAACAAAGATGCCAATGTATCTATCCATTTTACCGCAAACACTTCTACCAACCGTAAAGACGGTCAGCAGATCCTGGGCGGGGTTAAAAATATTATCGCGGTCGTGAGCGGAAAAGGTGGTGTTGGGAAAAGTACCGTATCCGCTAACCTCGCGCTTGCACTTGCCGAAGGCGGAGCATCTGTAGGATTGATGGATGCCGATATCTACGGTCCGAGCGTACCTATTATGTTCGGTGTAAGAGGAGAACGGCCCATGATGAAGGAAATGGATGGTAAAGGAGTTATCGTGCCGCTGGAGAAATACGGTATCAAACTGATGAGCATCGGCCTGCTGGTAGACGAAAAGAATGCTGTGGTCTGGCGCGGACCGATGGCAAGCAGTGCGATCAAACAGTTTGTAACGGATGTTGACTGGGGCGAACTGGATTATCTCGTGATCGATATGCCGCCGGGTACAGGCGATATCCATCTTACACTCATGCAGACTGTGCCAGTAACAGGTGTGGTGATTGTAACAACGCCGCAGAATGTGGCATTGGCTGATGCAAAAAAAGGGATTGCCATGTTCGGACAGGCGCAGATCAATGTCCCGATCATCGGACTGGTAGAAAATATGGCTTATTTCACGCCTGCAGAACTGCCGGAAAACAAGTATTACCTGTTTGGTAAAGAAGGTGGTAAAAAACTGGCGGAAGAATATGATCTTTCCTTTTTAGGCCAGATACCGCTGGTGCAGGGTATCCGCGAAGGTGGTGATGCCGGTGTACCTGCAATGGTAGGCGATGAGCCGGCCAGCCAGGAAGCTTTCAGATCCTTTGCAGCGCAGGCGATCCGTAATATCGCGATTCGTAATGCAAATATCAGTCGCACTGAACCGATCAGTGTAGTAGTTTAAAGCTCATGTAAATAATTGAAAAGCCACGGACAGCCAATCCGTGGCTTTTCCGTTTAACAATAACATTATCCACTTGTATGTTTTACTGTTGCACAACCTGCAGGAACCGGCTAATTTTAAAGCATGTATAATCTTCCCAATCACAAAGAGCATAACCCGCAGGTAGTGTATGAATTCATACGTAATTATCCATTTGCCATTATTACCGGAACCAGTGCCCAGGGTACGCCCGTTGCCACACATGTTCCGTTGCTGATCAAAGAGCGGGAAGACGGGTTATATCTGCAGGGGCATATCATGAAACAAACGGATCATCATAAAGCTTTTGAAAATAACAGGCAGGTACTCGCTGTTTTTTCCGGTCCGCATGCGTATGTAAGTGCCAGCTGGTACGAGAATAAACAACAGGCTTCTACCTGGAATTATATGACGGTGCATGCCGCCGGAGAAATCAACTTTCTCGATGCTGCTGCATTACCCGGAATGCTTGATGAACTCACCGCTCATTTTGAGCAGAACCCTGCTTCACCATCCTTGTATAAAGAATTACCCCAAGCATATCTGGAACGTATGCTGAAAGCAATTATAGCATTCGAGATCAGGGTTGCCTCGCTGGATCATGTATTCAAATTGAGCCAGAACCGGGATCAGAAAAGTTTTGAGCATATTATTGAGCAACTGCAGCAACGCGATGCCGATTCCCGCGCCATAGCTGCTGAAATGGAGAAAAGAAAAAAAGATCTTTTCGGTATTGGCAATCCATAATACATCGGCCTCCGTACATGTTCCTGTAAACACTTAAGCGAAAAAATAAAAACGAACATGTATGAAGAAGCTCATCATGCTGATGCTGTCAGCAGTTATTATCAATGCATCTATGGCCCAGAAAGAAAAGACCGTAGAGGTTGGCGGGGCTGCAATGTATCCATCAAAAAATATTGTTGAGAATGCTGTGAATTCAAAAGATCACACCACGCTCGTTGCCGCAGTTAAAGCAGCAGGGCTGGTTGAAACATTGAAAAGTGCAGGCCCTTTCACCGTGTTCGCACCAACAAATGCAGCGTTTGATAAACTGCCGAAAGGAACAGTAGAAAACCTGCTCAAACCAGAGAACAAGGCAATGCTTGCCACCGTACTTACCTATCATGTGGTAGCCGGAAAATGGGATGCAGCGGCTATCGCAAAACTGATCGCAGAAGGAAAAGGAACTGCGGTAATCAAAACAGTACAGGGCGGTGTGCTGAAAGCTACCATGAAAAACGGCAAACTTGTACTTACTGATGAAAAGGGCGGATCAGCTATGGTTACTATCAAAGACGTTTACCAGAGCAACGGCGTAATTCATGTGATCGATACGGTTCTGATGCCTTAATCAGATATGGCAAATTTTAAAACCGGTGTTACTAACACCGGTTTTTTTATGCAACTTTGCCCCGTCTGATCATAGCAACGGACTCATGAAAAAAAAAGCGATTATCATTACACTCGACGGCTATTCTTCCTGCGGGAAAAGTACGCTGGCAAGGCAACTGGCCAATAAGCTGAATTATGTGTTTATTGACAGCGGGGCTATGTACAGGGCCATTACGCTTTATTTTCTGCGTAATCACATCAACTGGGAAGACCTGGATGCCGTTAAAAACGCGCTGACAGAGATTAGTCTTTCATTCCAGTATAATGAACATACCGGCATCAGCGATATGTACCTGAATGATGAAAACGTGGAAGCGCTGATCCGTGACATGCTGGTAAGCGAACATGTAAGTGCAGTATCTGCGCTGAAGGATGTACGGGAGTTTGCCGTTGCACAGCAGCAGGAAATGGGCAGGAAAAAAGGGATTGTAATGGATGGACGTGATATCGGCACCGCCGTATTCCCCCGGGCCGAACTCAAAATATTTGTTACCGCTGATCCGGCCGTACGCGTGGAACGGAGATTTAAGGAACTGTACGCGAAAAACCCGAATATCACGATCGAAGAAGTACGGAATAACCTCGAAATGCGCGATTATATCGACAGTAACCGCGAGTTCAGCCCACTGAGAAAAGCAGACGATGCCATCATTCTCGATAACAGCAACCTCACACGTGAAGAACAGTTACGGATCGCGCTGGACTGGGCGCATGAAAAAATCAATGCCTGACCGCCTGTTTCAGTAAAATAATTCAGGGAGGAACTGAAAAAAGAAGCCAAAAAAGTGGAAAATATCGGTTCTTGGGCTATTATTGCAAAAAAAAGGGTCCCTCCGTGGAAACGGAACGACCTCTACGATTGCTTGCCATACGAAAACTCTTGATGTATCTGTCAGGATACCTTGTATATTTTTAACTGCTTTTGCAGTTCTCTTCGATTGTTTGCTTTACGATTGCTTGCCTTTATTTTGCTGTTGCTATCGTTTTATTCTATCACAAATGTAGAGTACTGTATGGCAGTAAAAAAAACAACTTTGGAAAGGATTTATTATGCTGAAAGTGGTTGCTGTAGGCTGAAACCCTTTGTAGTATTGAGTTTTTGCTTAAAAAGTTTATGATGCCCAACCGTTCAACTGATCCTTTATTTCAATTGATAAGATCCCTTCAGAAGTCGGAAAAAAGAAATTTCAAGCTATACATCAAACGAAATTCCGCTAAAGAAGACCTGAAAATCATCCAGTTATTCGATGCGCTGGACAAACTTTCCGAATACGACGAGAAATTATTGCTGAAAAAACTGTCTTCTGTGGAAAAACCACAGCTGGCAAACCTCAAAACACATCTTTACAAACAGGTTTTGGCCAGTCTTCGCCTGCTTAAGACTTCAGAAAGTATTGACCTTCAATTACATGAACAGCTGGATCATGCAAGGATATTGTATAACAAAGGGTTATACCACCAAAGCCTGAAGATCCTGGATAAGGTGAAAGACCTGGCGCTCGCCTATAACCAGGACAGTTTTTTGATCCAGGTAATTTCACTCGAAAAGAAGATTGAAACCCTCCATATCACCAGGAGTATGCAGGACAGGGCTGAACGCCTTACTGCGGAAGCCATAGAAGTGAATGAAAAGCGGAAAGTGATCACGCAGTTATCGAACCTTGCCCTGCAGCTGTACAGCTGGTATGTGAAAAACGGTCATGCACGTAACGAAACAGACGAAACAGATATAAAAACCTATTTCAAATCGCATCTTCCGGAAAATGCAGGGGCGCTTACCGGCTTTTACGAACGTTTATATCTCTACCAGAGTTATTGCTGGTATGCATTTATCCGCCAGGATTTTCTCATGTATTACAAATACAGCCAGAAATGGGTAGGGCTTTTTGATGAACAGGAGGCGATGATTGCCGTGGAAACCGGTCATTATATCAAAGGTCTGCATAATGTGCTGAATGCTCATTTTGACCTGCGTAATTTTGAAGGTTTCCAGCATACGCTTGGCCGTTTCGAGGTTTTTGCCCAAACGCCGGTGGCGAATATGCACGATATTTTCCGGGTACACACTTTTATCTATATCACCAGTGCCAAGATCAACTGGCACCTGATGACGGGTACTTTCCGGGAAGGCTTGTCGCTCGTACCTTATATTGAGGAACAGCTTGAAGAAAATGCTATTTATATCGACAAACACAGGATCCTTGTATTCAATTACAAAATGGCCACACTGTTTTTCGGTAATGGCGATTATGAAATGTCGATCGATTATCTCCGCCGTATCATCAATGATCATGTGGATCTGCGTAACGATCTGCAATGCTATGCACGACTGCTGCACATGATGGCACACTATGAACTGGGGAATGTGGAATTGATAGAAGGGTCGCTGATCCGTTCTGTATATCGTTTTATGGCCCGCATGGAGAACCTGACGGTGATCGAGGAAGAAATGTTCAAGTTTCTCCGGCACTCTTTTCACCGGCCGGGCTATAAACTCAAGCAGGAACTGCGCAGTTTTCTTGAAACCATCAAACAATTTGAAAAAAGCCGTTTCGAAACGCGTGCATTCGCCTACCTGGATGTTATCTCGTGGGTGGAAAGTAAAGTGCTTGAAAAGCCGATGAGTGAGATCATCCACCAGAAGTACCTGCAGCGAAAAAAACGGGTTCATGTGATCGGATAAGGAACCCGGCAATTATTCTCCATGCCGATTCCCATAACTTTACAGTACTAATATGATAGAGGAATACCGGTATATCACTTCATGCATCGATCATGCGCTAACGGTAGCAGGTACGGATATCAACGGCCTGTTCAACCGGATGTATATGGTCCCGGATTACATGATGGATCATTCCAAAGACCATTTGTCACAGGACATGTGTTTCTGGAAACCGGAGCGCGCGGCGATCAGTGCTGCCGACTTCGACAAATATGAAAAACTGACCGGTATCGCTTTGCCCGAAACCTATATCATGTTCCTTAGCTACAAGCACTTTGTAGATCTTTTTTTCGCACACGAAGCCTCTTTCTTCAAACATACCCGCAGCTGGATCGATGACAACATGCAACGTATCTGCAACTGGGGCAGGGATATTACGCTCGACAAAGGCTTACTGCCTTTTGCAGATGCCTATGACGGCGGCATGTATTGCTTTGACTCCAATACCATTTACCCCGGTAATGAATATGATATAGTATACATCACGGCGGCCGACAGTGAAACACCCGTACCTTATGCCATGGGACGGTTTTCTTTTATACAGCTGATAGAAGAAATGGATGCATCATTAAGCAACTGGTATACAGAAATGACCAGCGCCATGTAAGTGGCCGTTACTGCTCGAAATAAGCCATAGAGCCGCCTACCCAGTCTTTATCCTTATTGTACCGCACACCGATCATTTTTCCCTTGCTGAGACGAGCCAGGTTGTTGACGGCTACAGGACGATCCCAGCCTTCTTTCCAGAAATAGAAAATACGTATTTCGGCTTTGGCAGGATCGCCGGGTGTCTGGATCACATCTGCATATTGCACTTTACGCTGCAGTATCCAGTTATGCGGGTCGGTGACGGCATCGATATCGGCCTGTGTAAGATCGATCACTACACCCTGACCTGCGAATGAAAATAAGGGTTTCAATACATAATTCTCCAGGTCTTCGGGCAACGGGGCTTCGGTTGCCAGGAAACGGGTATAAGGCACATACGGATGATCGATAAAAGGCAATGTGTATTTGCTGATGCGGTAGAACCAGTCGGGATGCGTTACCCATTCCACGTCCAGCTCTTCCAGCAGGATACGTCCTTTTTCGCGTACCTCTTCCGGTTGCTGGCTCAGTTCATCGAAAATGACGCGGTTATAAATGCGTTTAACCAGCACCTGCCTGCCTTCTTTGATGTAGAAGAGCTGCTGTCCTTTCTGAACCAGTTCGGTAAGGCATACAACCGGTATCCCCGTAGCGTCTGCCGTACAGTAAAAATCGATCCTTGTTTTTTGTTTGTGCGGGAACAGTTCCAGCAGGATCACTTCTTCGGGTGTATGATCGCCCAGTATGATCTCTTTCAGCAATTTCAGGTAGCTGGCTTCCGTATAACCATTGAGGTAAGTGCTGTAATTTCCGGGAATGCTGAAATAACGGCGTAAAACCTCATCCTGCCATGCCTGGTAAGCAAATAAAGACGGGAACCCCTGCATTTCAACCAGCTGCGGATCGTAACCGCCCCGGCCGTCTTCGCAGATACCGAAATCGAAAGCGATAAAATGTGTATGGCCGCTGTCGCCAGGTACTTTCAGTTCGGGCGGAATAGCGTGTAAAGTGAGTGTTTTGAAGTTGAACTGTGTAATTACATCGATAATGCTCTCACAGGCAGAAAGCATCTTGTCCCTGAACTCCCGATCTATAAAAACAGGGGTCTCGGCCACCCTGAAGTCGATGGCCCCCGGATGTTTGCTGTCCAGATCAGCCAGGTATTCCTGGTATTTTTCTTCTGTAAAGGCTTTATTAAATGCTTCTCTTAAAGCTGGAACCATGCGATATCATTTAGCTACGCCTGAAAGTAGCTAATGATTTTGAAAATAGGGTGAAATTTATGTGAATTCATGATGAAGCCGGCATCTGCCTTTTGTAACCTGACTGATTCCTTTATCCGCTACGGTGAACCTTTCCGTATATTTGCCCACTAATTAAGTATTTATGTCTGAAACCATGCAACAGTTACAGGAAACAGTAGCTTATATCAAAGGATTGGGAACGGGTGATGCTGCGATCGGTATTATCCTCGGCAGCGGCCTCGGCAACCTGGCCAATGAAATAAAAGTGGAGCGTGAGATCTCCTATAATGATATTCCGCATTTTCCTGTAAGCACTGTTGAAGGGCATAAGGGCCGCCTCATTTTCGGAGAACTGGGCGGTAAAAAAGTATGGGTGATGGCCGGCCGTTTCCACTTCTACGAAGGCTATACGCCCCAGCAGGTAGTTTACCCTGTGCGTACCATGCGTTTGCTGGGTGTGCAGACATTGCTGCTGTCCAATGCTGCCGGTGGGGTTACACCAGGGTTTAAAGTAGGCGATCTGATGATCATCAACGATCATATCAGCCTTTTCACCATTAATCCGTTACTGGGTAAAAACGATGATTCCCTCGGTACCCGTTTCCCGGACATGAGCGAGCCCTACAGCAAAAAACTGATCCGCTCTGTTGAAGGAATTGCGCAAGCGAATAATATAGAACTGAAGCAGGGGGTTTACCTTGGCGTAACAGGTCCTACATTTGAAACCCGCGCCGAATATAAATTGATTCATGTTTTAGGTGGAGATGCAGTAGGGATGAGCACCGTGCAGGAAACAATTGCCGCTGTTCATTGCGGTATGGAAGTATTTGCCATGAGTGTGATTACCGACCTCGGCATCCGTGAGGAAGAAAATGTGATCACGCACCAGGAAGTACTTGAAGCTGCAGCAGCGGCGGAACCCAAGCTCACCCTGTTGTTCACTGAACTGGTAAAAACACTGTAGGCGACCTCTTATTTTAACAACATTACAGCTATCTGCTGGGCGTAAAACCCTGTACTATCTTATATTTTGCAACATATTTAAAAGGTATGCCCGTTACGATGGTGCAAAAAATACTGATCTGTTTATTGTGTTGTGGTATGGCTGCTGCCACTCAGCAGGCTATGGCGCAGAACCAGCAGATCCGGCCCGGTACCCAGAAAACGATCGACCCGGACATCACTTACGACCGTGCCGGCAGACCGATCAAAAAAGCGAAAGGAAGCGATTCCCTGCAACATCGTGATGCATTCGCTGATTCCATTACGATCTTTTACCGTTTTTTCGATTCAACACGTAACCGCATCATCGATTCTTCGATCAATGATTTTTATACCCGGTTTCCATTACCGGCTAATTATCATACGCTGGGAAACTATGCTACCGCTGCCCAGTCGTTCCTGTTCAATCCGCTCATGAAACCAGGGTTCGACGCAGGGTTTCACCAATATGATCCTTACCAGTTTACGATCGAGAACACAAAGTTTTACCAGACAACAAGGCCGTATACCGAACTGTCGTACCTGATCGGAAGCAAAGCGGAACAACTGCTCAATATTACCCATACCCAGAACCGCAAAAGCAACTTCAATTTTTCTTTCGAGTACCGGTTCGGAAATGCGCCTGGCATCCTGAAAAACCAGAATGCCAGTCAGGGTAATATGCGGGCCACGATGCATTACCAGACCAGGAACAGGCAGTATGAATATTTTTTCATCTATCTCTCCAACAAAAGTGCTTCTTCAGAAAACGGCGGTTTACAGGATGTAAGGAAGCTCGACAGTCTTGCCCTGAATGATCCGTATGAACTGGAAACAAGGCTGGGGCAGGGGAGTACCTTCACGCGGAATCCTTTCAATACAACTGTAAACACAGGAAATATTTACAGCAATTCAACGATCCTGTTCAGGCATCATTTCGATCTGGGCAAGAAAGATTCGCTGGTTACGGATTCTGTTACCATCAAATTATTTTACCCCCGTTTCCGCATAGAACATACTCTCAATATTACAGGTGCAGACTACCAGTTCCTGGATAACGCCGTGGATTCGATCAAATACCGTACGTATTATAATGTGGTATTACCCAATAACGCAAGATTGAGCTTCCGCGACAGGTGGAACAGCGTTACCAACGAGTTTGCGCTGATCTCTTTCCCCGATAAAAACAACCAGAGCCAGTTCCTCAAAGCGGGTATTGCCCTGCAGAACCTGAAAGGAACATTCGGCGATATCACTACTACGATAAGCAAATACCATAATATTTATGCATTAGGCGAATACCGTAACCGCACCCGCAACCAGGTCTGGGACATTGAAGCGAACGGGCAATTGTACCTGAACGGACTGAATGCGGGAGATTATGCAGCACTGATCAGTATGAAGCGCCTGCTGGGCAGCAGGCTTGGTTACCTGAATATCGGTTTCCAGAATGTAAACCGCAGCCCATCCTTTATCCTTGACCCGAAAAGCGATTTTCCCGTACTCAATGCCGGTGGTTTCAACAAAGAGAATGTGATCCGCCTGTTCGGTATTTATGAAAATCCGGGTGCTTCATTCAAAGCGGGTGCAGAATATTTTGCAGTAACGAATTATATCTATTTCGACAGTATGTTCCATGCTGCGCAACAAGCAGCATTGTTCAATGTTCTGCATCTGAATGCGGAAAAAAAGATCCGTTTATCCAGGCACTGGAACTGGTATACGGAAATACACCTGCAGCAGACCACAGGTCAGCCACCGGTTAACCTGCCCCTGCTGTTCACCCGGAACAGGATCGCATTTGAAGGGAATTTTTATACCAACCTGTTTCTGTCAACCGGTGTGGAACTGCGTTACAATACGCCCTATAAAATGGATAATTACTCGCCTTTCATGGGCCAGTTCCTTTATCAGAATACGCAAAGCATCAGTAACAGGCCCGACATCAACCTTTTCCTCAATTTCCGGATCAAAAGCTTCAAAGGCTTTGTACGCCTCGAAAACCTGAATACCCTCAACCTTAAAAAAGGTTTTGAATTCAGTAAGTACAACTTCGCATCCGGACTTTACCCTTATCCCGGTCTCTGGACCAGGCTGGGGATCTGGTGGAACTTCGTGAACTGATCACAGGTGTTCAGAAGAATTTAATAAATCTACCAGTGTTTGCAGAGGCCAAAGAAGCGCAGGCGCAAAGAAGAGTCCCGGCGGCCTGAGCAACACACCGTCTGAAGGTTGAAATCTATAAGCAGCTTTAGAAATCGTAAGTGCGTGCTGCCAGAGTTCTCTTCGGGAGACATCAGCGAAAGAAGAGGAACATTGTACTGCTCTGCGGGGCAATGCCCACACATTAGACAGACTCTTCGGATCAAACGCTACTTAATCTTCTGAACACCTGTGGTAAACTGATGAGTTAACAGATTTTTTTACATTTTACCGGAAGCCTTCATTATTTTTGCAGTAATGAAGCGGATACTCATAGCTGTAATTGCACTCATCTACTTCACCATCAGCAGTGGTGTAGTAATGAATATGCATTATTGCATGGGTAAACTGAGCTCCGTACAGATGGAGCAGCTTGCTTCCGAAGCAACCTGTAAATGCGGCAAAAAGAAAAAAACAGTTGCTAAAGATGGTTGTTGCAAAACAGAACAGAAAGTGGTAAAACTGGCCGACAGTCATAAAGCCACTTATGCTGATTTTGTTTTCCAGGCGCCGGTTGCTCTGATTGGTCAGCAACTGAACCTGTTAGACGCACCGCTTTTTAACGGCAATACAGATTTGTATGCCGATGCCCACGCACCTCCCTTGCGTTCAGAGCAGGATATCTACCTGCAGTATTGTGTTTTCAGAATCTGATACGGTTAACCCGGCTAAAGTAAAGCCAGCACTGTTTTATACCTTGTAATGAAGCGTATGCCCCGTTCTGCCTTGCCGGATCAGTCTATCTTTAGTTTTAACCTTCATCATTTTCAAAACACATCAATATGAAAACAAAATCATTATTCTTCAGCATTGCTTTTATACTGTTTGCAACTGTTTCAATGGCCCAGTCAAAAACAAAATCTGCCGTAGCATCGGAAGAGATCAAAGTTTGGGGTAACTGCGGCATGTGCAAATCAAACATTGAAAAAGCTGCAAAAGAAGGCGGCGCAACAACTGCTGTCTGGAATAAGGATACGCATATCCTCAGCGTAAAATATCCTTCTGCAAAAACCGGGAGCAAACAAATCCAGCAGAAAATAGCCGACGCCGGTTATGATACACAGGATCTTAAAGGTAATACCGAAGCTTACATGAAGTTGGACGAGTGCTGCCAGTACGAGCGCAAAGCCGATAAAAAAGATGATAAGCCACAGTCTGAAAAGAACTAACCCTCATTACTGATCCTAAAAATTATAACCAATGAAAAAGCTGTTTTTAGCAATGGCGCTGCTGGTTATGTCCGCAGCTGTTCAGGCGCAGATAAAGAATGCCAGCCTGCAGGCCAGCGGATTAACCTGTGCCATGTGCTCCAAAGCGATATACAAAGCACTTACCGCCATTCCCTTTATTGAAAAAGTAACGCCCGATATCGAAGGCTCCACCTATAATATTGTTTTTAAGAATGGCGCCAGCGTAGACCCGGATGCATTGAGCAAAGCGGTGACCGGCGCGGGGTTCTCTGTTGCCGTACTTAAACTCACCACTGATTTTTCAGATACCAAAGTGAAGAAAGATGCCCATGTAACGATCGGCAATAAAACCTTTCATTTTGTTGATGTGAAAGACCAGACATTGAATGGTGAGAAAACGATCACACTGGTAGACAAAAACTTCATCTCTGCAAAAGCATTTAAGAAGTACAGTCAGCTTACCAGCATGAAATGTTACCAGACAGGCACCATGGCTTCCTGTTGTCCGTCAGGAAATGACTCAGGTAAGCGTGTATACCATGTAACCATTTGATAAAACCATTCCGGCGGTGTATTGCCGCCGGAATTCACCTTAGTTTTATGAGAATTATATTACTGCCTTTAATGGCATTGTTTGCAGGCTCACTGCAGGCACAGGAACTCTATGTCTTTACCGAACCGGCCAGCAATATGCCCGCCAGATCGGTCAGCATCAAACAATCTGCAAAATGGTTACGTAATCCTTTGCTGTCGCGAACGGAAAGCAGGCATACCACAGAACTGATGTTTGGGCTGAACCGGAACCTGATGATCCATGCCGCCACCACTTTTTCGGATATGTACAGCACGTCTCAGCGTTGGGAAAGTGTGCGTACCTATGCCAAATACCGTTTTTATACAAGTGATGAAATGTACAGCCATTTCAGGCTGGCCGCTTTTGCAGAAGCTGCTTACAGCCGGAATAAATCACCGTATGATGAACTGGGTCTTGAAGGGGATCAGTCGGGTGTTCAGTTTGGTGTGATCGCAACGCAATTGCTGCATAAGCTGGCCATATCAACTACAGTAAGCTTAACCGAATCGCTGCAAAGTGGCCGTAATGATAAAAGCGCCGCAAACACGGTTCCTTATGAAGCGATCAATTATTCACTTTCTGCCGGTTACCTGGTGCTGCCGAAAAAGTATACCAGCTACGGGCAAACCAACCTGAACCTCTATCTCGAGTTGCTGGGACAAAGCAGCCTGGATAAGAAGCGGTACGCTACCGACCTCGCGCCGGCAGTTCAGCTGATCTTTAACAGCACGGTAAAGGCAAACCTGGGTTACAGGTTTCAGTTAGCCGGGAATATGAACCGGATGGCCGACAGAAGCTGGTTATTGGGTGTGGAATGGACCTTCCTGAATGCCCTGAAATAGAGATACATAGCAGCGGTTGTATGTGTTAGCCGGTCGTGGCGGCACATACAGCCGTTTAGCTTGGCAATGCGGCAACGCATTGTTTGCATGGACCAATCCCCTTATCTTTGAGTGATGCGAAAACTGGCTGCAATATTATTGTTCAGCATTTACCTCTTCGGTACTACCGAGGCGAGCCAGTTATTGAAGCTTCCTGTTCTGATGCAACATTACATAGAACATAAAGCGCTCGATCATAGCATTACACTTACCGCCTTCCTTAAAATGCACTACATCGGTCCCGATATCAGGGATAACGATTACCAGCGCGATATGCAGCTGCCGTTCAAAACGGTGAACGACTGCTGCGTGATCGCATTCAACAGTTTTCCGCCGCAACGGATCAATATCGAGTTTTTTCAACCCCAATACCATAAGCAGACCCACGCAGTGATCAATACTGTATTCGTTCCAAGGTTTGCCACTCATGATATCTTTCAGCCGCCCCGACAGGTATGATCAGGATATTTTTGTCAACCGGAATATGACGCCGGCTGAAACCCATGCATGTTGACCGGCCAACGCCGTTGTAATGCTGCATGCGTCTATATATCCTTAAAAGAGAGCAATACGTCATGCATTGTACCTTTTAACTGAATTTACATGCTGAACAGACTGATCAGGTTCTCAGCTGCCAATAAAATGGTGGTGGGCCTGTTTATACTTGTATTGATTATACTGGGAATAAGGGATCTGATGAAACTGCCTATCGACGCAGTGCCGGATATTACCAATAACCAGGTTGTTATTATTACGCCGGCACCAAGCCTCGGTGCCCCGGATGTGGAACGGTTTATTACCGCCCCGGTGGAACAGGTTACCCGGAATATACCGGGCATCATTGAGCAGCGGAGCTTTTCACGCTTCGGGCTCAGCCTCGTTACCATTGTTTTCAATGATGAAACAGATATCTACTGGGCCCGAACCCAGGTAAATGAAAGACTGGCCCAGGCACGAGAACAGATCCCGCAGGGAATGGGCACGCCCGAATTAGGGCCGGTAACAACAGGGCTCGGTGAAATATTCCAGTATGTAGTAAGGACCAAACCGGGTTACGAAGGGAAATATGATCTCACAACCCTGCGAACCATCCAGGACTGGATCGTACGCAGACAACTGCTGGGTACGGAAGGCGTAGCGGAAGTAAGCAGCTTCGGTGGCGCACTGAAGCAATATGAAGTAGGAGTAAATACCGACAGGCTGAAGAGCTTCGGCCTTACCATCAGCGATGTATTCCGCGCATTGAATGAGAACAACAGTAATACCGGCGGTGCCTATATTGAAAAAGGGCCGTCGGTATTGTTCATCCGTACGGAAGGGCTTGTGGGCAATCTGGCCGATATAGAACATATAGTGGTAAGCAAAAGCAAAAGCGGCATACCGGTGCTGGTAAGGGATGTGGCAACCGTGAAGGCCGGCAGTGCCATCCGTTACGGGGCTACGGCTTATAACGACAAAGGTGAAGTTGCCGGTGCTGTTGTAATGATGCTGAAAGGGGAGAACAGCGGAAAAGTGATCACCAGCATCAAGGAAAAAATAAAAGCCATCGAACGTTCGCTGCCGGAAGGTGTGATCATTGAAGCATTCCTCGATCGTACCAAAATGGTTGATAACGCGATCGGAACCGTGAAGCAGAACCTGATCGAAGGTGCTTTGATCGTAGTATTTGTGCTGGTACTGTTCCTCGGAAACCTTCGTGCAGGGCTGATCGTAGCTTCGGTGATACCGCTGGCCATGCTCTTTGCCGTGATCATGATGAACCTTTTCGGGGTAAGCGGCAACCTCATGAGTCTCGGGGCTCTTGATTTCGGATTGCTGGTAGATGGTGCGGTGATCATTGTGGAAGCCGTGATGCACAGGTTAAGCCTCAGCGGCAGACTCGGTGCTGCATTTCTGAACCGTAAAGAAATGGACCGTGAAGTAACACATGCGGCGGGTAAAATGATGAATGCGGCCGTTTTCGGGCAGGTGATCATTCTTATCGTTTACCTGCCGATACTTACGCTGCAGGGCATTGAAGGGAAAATGTTCAGACCGATGGCGCAGACCATTTCTTTTGCCATCATCGGGGCGTTCCTGCTCTCTATTACTTATGTTCCCATGATGAGCGCACTTTGTCTCAGCCGCAAAACGGGTCATAAGGAAAATCTTTCCGATCGCGTAATGAAGCAATTACAGCGCTGGTACCACGCAGCATTGAGCCGCAGCCTGAAAAGGCCGCGCATTATCGTTGCTTCGGCAATGGTATTGTTCGGATTATCTGTTGCGCTGATGACAACGTTCGGCGGGGAGTTCATACCTAAACTGGCAGAAGGCGATTTTGCTGTTGAAACCAGACTGCTGCCGGGATCATCACTTACTAAAACCATCAATGCCACACAGCAGACAGCCAAAGTGTTGCTGGATAATTTCCACGAAGTGGAGAAAGTTGTTACAAAGATCGGTTCAGGCGAAATCCCTACAGATCCGATGCCGATGGAACAGGCCGATATGATGGTGATCCTGAAAGACAAAAAAGAGTGGACGAATGCAGATAGCTATGATGAACTGGCAGAAAAAATGAGCCGTAAACTGGAAGAAGTTCCCGGAGTTTCAACAGGCTTCCAGTTCCCGGTGCAAATGCGTTTTAATGAGTTGATGACGGGTGCAAGACAGGATGTGGTCTGCAAGATTTTCGGCGATAATCTCGACAGCCTGGCGCTTTATTCCACCCAGCTCGGTACGCTGATCGGTAAAATTGATGGCGCGCGCGATCTGTATGTTGAAACGGTAACGGGCGTGCCGCAGGTAGTGATCCGTTATAACCGGGAAGCCATTGCCAGGTACGGTGCAAATATTGCCGATATCAACAATACCGTCCAGGCTGCTTATGCCGGCGCTGTTGCAGGTGTGGTGTTTGAAGGCGATCGCCGATTTGATCTTGCGATCAGGCTCGACAGCACTCAGAAAAAAGATGCAGCGCAGATCGGCAACCTGATGGTTGGCTTGCCCGGTGGTGGCCAGGTGCCGCTGGATATACTGGCCAGCATATCTTCTGAAGATGGTCCTTACCAGATCCAGCGGGAAGATGCACAACGCCGTATCACCGTGGGTTTCAACGTAAGAGGGCGTGATGTGCAGAGTATCGTTAATGAACTGACCGAAAAAACAAAATCATTGAAACTGCCGCCGGGCTATCATATCACCTATGGCGGACAATATGAAAATCTGCAGCATGCTACAAAACGATTGAGCATTGCATTGCCCGTTGCACTGATGCTCATCTTCCTGATGCTCTTCTTCGCATTCCGGAAACTGAGGTATTGCCTGCTGATCTTTTCTGCCATTCCTTTATCGGCTATCGGAGGGGTGTTTTCGATGTGGATGCGTGGTATGCCATTCAGTATTTCCGCAGGTGTAGGATTTATCGCCTTGTTCGGAGTAGCTGTATTGAACGGGATTGTACTGGTAATGGAAATGAACCGTAAAAAAGACGATGCTGAACTCTCCTTGAAAGATGTTATACTTCTCGCTGCAAAAGAAAGGCTGCGGCCGGTACTGATGACGGCGGCTGTAGCCTCGCTTGGATTTCTGCCTATGGCCATCAGTAATGGTCCCGGTGCAGAAGTGCAGCGGCCGCTGGCTACAGTAGTGATTGGCGGACTTGTATCGGCTACATTGCTCACCTTATTTGTATTGCCGGCCTTATACCTGCTTTTTGAAAAAAGAAAAAATAGGATCCCCATGAAACAAACACTGGTAATACTGTTGTTGCTGCTGTCTGGCAGCGCTGCTTTCAGTCAGGCTCCTGCAACAGGCAGAACAAGTCTTACAGAAGTATTGAACAGCGCATACGCCAATGCACAAACCATGCAGGTAAGCAGGCTTCAGGAAAAATACTATCTTCTGCAGCAGCAAACAGCAAGACAAATACCCAAAACCCAGTTCTCTACGGAATTAGGTAACTATAACAGTTTCAACTTCGATTCACGGTTTTCTGTTGTACAACCTTTGAATGCGGCTGGTACATACAGAAGTTACAAGTCTGTACTGCAAACCTGGCTGGCATCGGCACAGGCAGAAACACTGCTTAAAAAAGCAGAGCTTAAAAAACTGGTGCAGCAATTATATCTCGATCTGCAATACCTGTTTGCCCGCGAAAAACTGCTGAACAGAACAGACAGTATTTATAAGCGTTACCAGCAGATTGCCGCCTTGCGTTTTGAAAAAGGCGAAAGTAACCTGCTTGAAAAAACTGCCCTGGACCATTATGCATTCCAGAGCCGCCTGCAGCTGGATATGAATGCCGGCGATATTGCAATGGTGCAGGCAGAACTTGAGCTGCTCGCAAGGTTGGGAAAAACGGTAGTCCCTTCAGAAACATTGTCAGCTGAAGAACGTGTGCATGATACGGCACTTCTCCGGCTTCATCCGGAGCTTCAATATCAGAAACAGCTGGAAGCAAGGGCTGCGGCTGAAACTGCACTTGAAAAGACCAGACTGAAACCGGAATGGACAATCGGATATAATAATCAGTCTATCATAGGCTGGCAGGCATACAAAGACCAGAGTGAACGCTACTTCAACGCAGGCAGCCGCTTTTCGTCCGTAACCCTTGGATTGTCGCTGCCGGTATTCAGCAAAGCACGTAAAGCAGCGGTAGAAGCGGCCAAAGCCAATGAAACCCTGCAGGAAGCCAATACCGGTAAAGCTGCCCTGGTATTACAGACAGCAATGAACAATGCGTTACGGAAAAAACAGAAATATGCAGGCGTGGCAGCATATTACAGAAGGGATGGTCTGAAACAATCTGCCATAATGATCAGCACAGCTGAACAACAGTACCGCGCAGGACAGATCAGCTATATCGAATGGGGCAACCTGTTCAGTCAGGCAATCAGCATTGAGACGCAGTACCTGGAAGCTTTAAAAGAAATACAGCTGGCGGAGATCGAGCTGGATTATTTGTTAAACAACGATACAACCAACTAATTATGAAGTATATATTTATCTGCTTACTGATTGTGCTCACAGCATGCGGTACAAAAAAGAAAGCTGAATCTGCAAACGGATCGGAAGCTGTTATTGAGAACAATGTAACATTAACGGATGCACAGCTTAAAAATGCAGCATTGACTATCGCCTCTCCTGAAATGAAGGCCCTGCATGGTACCATACGTGTGAATGGTAAGGTAGATGTGCCGCCGCAAAGCATGGTATCTGTAAGTTTCCCGTTAGGAGGCTATCTTAAAAACTCACACCTGCTGCCAGGTATGGAAGTAAAGAAAGGCGAAGTGATCGCTACCATGGAGGATAAAGCCTATGTGCAGCTGCAGCAGGATTTCCTGGTAGCAAAAGCCAAAATGGAATTCCTTGCCAGTGATGTACAGCGTCAGAAAGAGCTGAGCGACAATGATGCCACCAGCAAAAAAAGTTACCAGCAGGTGCTCAGTGAATTCAAGACACAACAGGTGATGATCAAAGCACTGGATGAAGAACTGCGTATTGTAGGGCTCGATCCCGAAAAACTGAATACAGGAAATATTTCAAGAACCATTAGTCTCAGGTCGCCCATTACCGGCTTTGTGAGCAGGGTGAATGTGAACATCGGTAAATATGTAAATCCGTCGGACGTGCTTTTCGAACTGGTAAACCCGGACGATATACATGCAGCGCTTACCGTTTTTGAAAAGGATATCAACCAGATCAGGAAAGGCATGAAAGCAATGGTAGCCTTAGCCGATAAGCCCGGTAAACAATATGAAGTGGAAGTGCTGATGGTAACAAGGAATGTTGAAGACGACCGGAGCGGCCTGGTGCATTGTCATTTCGAGAACGAAAACCACGATCTCCTGCCGGGTATGTTCCTTACCGGTACTTTCCGGCTCGAGGCTAAGCCAACCATAGCTGTTCCGGAAGAAACGGTATTGCGTTATGAAGGGAAGGAATATGTTTTCCTGGTGAAAGACACGCATCATTTTATGATGCAGCAGGTGGAAACCGGCTCGCGGCAAAATGGTTATGTAGAACTGAAAGATCAGCCGGGTATTGACTGGCTGAAACAAAAATTGGTAACCGGCAATGGTTATTCCCTGCTCGGAAAACTGAAGAATACAAGTGAAGAATAGTAAATAAAAATGGCCTGCACTGCAGGCCATTTTTATTTACGCTGTTACAGGAATTACCTGTTGAATGATTTTAAGAACTGTTCTTCATAACTGCTGCCGATCGGGATCTCTGTATTATTGATAGTGATGTTTTTATTGCGGATGCTTTCTATACGCTGCAACGGAACAATGTAAGACCTGTGCACACGGATAAATTGTGATGCAGGCAGTTTTTCCAGTATTGTTTTCATCGTCATACGTGCCACAATCGGTTTCTGGCCCAATAAATGTATTTTGAGATAATCGTCCAGTCCTTCAATGAAAAGGATGTCATTCAGGCTGATTTTTACCAGGCGGTAATCGGCACGTATAAAAATATGCTGATCCTGGCCTTTTCCTTTTTCGTTCTGGTAATTGAAGTAATCTCTGGCCTTCTGAACAGCGGTCATGAAACGCTCCTGTGTAAAAGGTTTCAGCAGGTAATCGATAGCGCTTACATTAAACCCCTCCACAGCATATTCACTGTAAGCAGTGGTAAAGATCACCATGGTTTGTTTTTCAATGGCTTTGTAGAGATCTATACCCGAAATAGAAGGCATATTAATATCCATGAAGATCAGGTCTACAGGAGATTGCTGAACAAAACGCAACGCTTCGTTGGGCATATGGAATGTTCGCTGGAGATCGATAAAATCGGTCTTTGAGCAGAACATTTCAAGCACTTTCAATGCCAGCGGTTCATCGTCTACGGCGATAGCTTTTATCATGCGAGCAGTAATATGAGTGAAACAATAAAACGATCCTTTTCATCACTGATCTTCAATACATGGGATCCGGGATAGATAAGTTCGAGCCTGTTCTTTGTATTCTCTATCCCCAGTCCGCTGTGTTCTTCCCTGTTCCTGGCGATGGTCACCTTATTGTTGATGACCACCATCTGCAGGCTGTTGTCGGTTATGGCGATATCGATTTTGATATCTGAATTTTCTTCCGCATTCACACCATGCTTGAAGGCATTTTCCACGAAGGGGATCAGTATCAGCGGAGCGATCACCCTGTTGTCCGTGTCTCCCGAGATTACAAAGGAGATGGGGACAGAACCTGCAAACCGCGTTTCCTGCAGTTCGATATAATCACGGATATAAGCCAGCTCCTTATCAAGTGGTACTTTATCCTTGTCAGCCTCATTCAACACATACCGCATCATTTCAGACAGTTTGATAACAGCATTGGCCGTCTGATCTGATTTGTCTATTGCAAGCGCATAAATGCTGTTGAGCGTATTGAACAGGAAATGCGGGTTGATCTGTGCTTTAAGATAAGACAGTTCTGCAGAAAGTTTTTCCTGTCTTGCCTTTTCCCATTGCCGGTTGATCCGGATGGTCATTGCAAAGAACAGCATCACCAGGTAAAGAAAAAGATGGTGATACATTTCAAACAGCAGGGACTGCCAGGAGCTGTCATTTCTTCTCGGCCCGAACCCGCGCATCATTTCCCGGTTGCGCATCATTTTACCAGGCATAAACCTTCCGCCGGGTGGCATTGCTTTGCGCATGACGGCAAATTCGTTCGGGACCAGTTTGCTGGCAATAAAGATTGCTGCCAGCAGACAGATTACCTGGAGCAGTACAAACACTACATACCGCTTTCTGAAGTAGAATCGGGGGATCAGCACCTGCAGGTTCAGGTAAAAGATCCCGAGGAACAGAGCTCCGATCAGCAGGTCGCGGCGGGTATGCCAGTTCTGTAAGGTTTCGCTGAATGTTTGCGGCCCTGGTGAAAACAATACGGGTAACAGCAGGAACACGAGACATCCTGTAACATGTGCCAGTATCGTACTTGCCTTATTCTTCATGCCCCGATTGCTTTTGATCAAAATTAAGCAAGCGGTCTGCCATTTGTGGCAACACAAGGTAAGCAGGCAGAATTTGCCGGTAATCAGCCGTGCAGTTTGGAGCCGAGCCAGGCTTTGATCTTGTCGAATCTTACCATCATTCCCCAGCAAGTTAAACAGAGTGTGGCAAAGGATACGGCAAGGGATACCTGCATCTGGCGTGTTGACAGCAGGCTTTTGCGCGGACCCGTTTCATTTGGCTGATAGATCTCGCAGGATATAAAATAAGTAATGATAAAAATGATCAGGCCGGAAAAAACGGCCACAGTAAGAGAAAAAAGAACTTTCTGAAACATTTGCAGGGGAATAGACGGTTCGGATATTGGTCGATAGCTTCAGCTATATAGCGTGAAGATACAGCGAATCGGCTGAAAATATCAGTTCAGCTGCGGATTTTCAGGAAAAGGCTGTTTGGCAGTCTTACCCGTAAAGATCATCACCTGGATGGTGAGGCCGAGGATCACCAGCATACCCAACTCAAACTGTGTCAGCAGTGTTGAACCTGCAATTACACGTTTGGAATGGTCATTCATCAGCTGCCCCTCCTTGATCTGTATGCCCGATAACTGATGCAGCTGGTATTCAGCCTGTTCGAGTGATTTGTTGAAAACTGAAGTTATGCCTGCCGAATTGTCTTTCCGGTCAGCTAACTGCTTTTCAGCTGCAAGGGCAAAATGAATATTGTCGGTCAGGGCTTTGAAATGCGTTTCTTCTTCGGGCGTCAGTTTGGTTTTGGCATAACTGGTCAGCAGCGTTTCTATTTCACGGTTTTGTGTTCCGGCTTTATCTAACGGGTACGTACCTGCTGTGATCTCATCTGCATGGATCTTTTTCTGGTAGAGAAGATGGGATATGCGGAAGATATAACCTTCCACCACGAGCCTGTCTTCATAAACGGAAGTAAAGGAATGTCCGAGTGCGGATACATTTTTCGTATCCATCCGGTTTTTCGCAAAAACCAGGATAAACACCATCGCAAGCAATAAAGCGATCTTTATCCTTTGCGGAACTGCGGCTTTTTTCATACAGCAAGATTAACAGGTTCGAAGATGTACCTCTAATTTACTGTATTATTCACCGCAGGGAAATTTTCCGGGAAGCTTATTGGTAAGAAAAGCTTAAATCTCCGGGTATAAGATCATTTATGGCTGTATACGATCTTCCACGCCATAAAAAGATGCCAGCTGACGGATCACGGATTCCACTACAGCATCCGGGCAGCTCGCGCCGCTGGTCATGAGGATCCTGAGCGGTTCCTTTTGCGGCAGATAACCATTTACGAGCAGCTGTTCTTTGGTGCGCCAGTTGCGGTGCAGAATGGTTTCCCTGCTGATAAGTTTATCCGCCGCATCAATAAAATAAGCCGGTAACCTGCTTTCGCAAAGCTCTACCAGGTGAGAGGAATTGCTGCTGTTATAGCCGCCGATAATGATGGCAAGGTCTGCCGGTGTTTCAAGCATGGCTGTTACAGCGGTCTGGTTATCGTTTGTGGCGTAACAGAGTGTGTCACGCGTATCTGCAAACCGGTCGCTGATATTGGCAGGACTGAGCTCATATTTTTCTATAAAAACCTGTTTGAGATAGTCGGAAATGGCCTGGGTATCACTGGCCAGTTGCGTTGTCTGGTTTACAACTCCGATGCGTTCCATATCTTTTTCAATGGAGAAGCCCTGTGAATAACGGCCTTCAAAAGCGGTGTAAAATGCTTCGGCAGGTTTTTCGCCTGTGATATATCGCGCCAGCTCAACAGCTTCTTCCATATCGTTTACCACAACTGTTGGCGTATGGCTGGACGCGTGTGAGAATGTAGCCCTTGTTTCTTCATGTTTGGGTTTGCCATGCACAATGATGCTGTAGCCTTTCCTGGCGATCTGCTCGCTCCTGTTCCATACTTTCTCAACAAAAGGGCAGGTGGTATCATATTTCTCGGTAGGAATGCCTTTGGCTTTCAGCAGCGTTTCAATTTCGAGCGTGGTGCCGAAAGCGGGGATGATCACCACATCATTGCCGGTAAGGTCTTCAAAAGGGATCAGCTGCCGGCCATAAGTATCCTGGAGAAATTTAACCCCGCGTTGCTGCAGGTCCGCATTTACCTGCGGGTTGTGGATCATTTCGCTCAGGAGAAAAATGTTTTTGCCGGGATTCTCGTCAATGGTCCTGAATGCAATCTCAATCGCGTTCTCCACACCGTAGCAAAAACCAAAATGCCTGGCCAGGTAAATCTGTAACGGGCCCAGGTTGAGCAGGGTAGGCGTAAAATCTTTTTTCAGCTTATCCTGCTCTTTACGCCTGTTCTTGATACCGCTGATGAGCGTACTGCGGTAACCTGAGGGAACATTGAATTGCTTCATAGCACAAAATTATGACAATGTGCCCAATAGTAGGAGGAAGGCATTTTTTCCATGCTCAGGCGCATAAGCTTCCTTATCTTCATTACCTCAATAATAGCCTTATGAAACAGTTTTCCCTTTTATGTCTGTCTGTTCTGCTGTTATGCGGACTGAATGCCCAGAAAAAAGGCGAATGGACAAGTCTTTTTGATGGAAAGACCCTGGCCGGCTGGCGTACATACCAGCATAAACCTGCCACATCCTGGCTCGTCAGCGATGGAACGCTTTATTGTAAAGGAAATACCGGGGCGGGAATAACACATGCCGACCTGATCACTGATGCAGAGTTCGACAGTTTTGAACTGGAACTGGAATGGAAAATAGCACCTGCCGCAAACAGCGGGATACTTTACAGGGTAACCGAAGAATATCCTTCATCTTATGAAAGCGGACCGGAATACCAACTGATTGATGACGAAGGCTACCCCGGGAAACTGGAAGCCTGGCAGAAAACCGGTGCCAACTATGCCATGAATCCACCCCTGGAACCTGCGGCCAATAAAGCAGGCGAATGGAATCAAACCCGGATTATCGTAAAAGGCAATCATGTTGAACACTGGCTCAATAATAAAAAAGTAGCTGAATATGAATTTCACAGCGATGCCTGGAAACAACAGAAAATGAACGGAAAGTGGAAGAATACAGCAGGATATGGCATGGCTGCAAAGGGGCATATTGCATTACAGGATCATGGTGGGCAGGCCTGGTTCAGGAATATCCGCATCCGCAAACTGTAAGCGCAAGGATCATCAAAATCAGTTACAGCCATGAACAGGATCGACAGGCTCTTCAGCATGCTAACGTTATTGCAGGCGAAGAAATATGTGCCGGCAGAGAAAATAGCGGACAGGTTCAACATCAGCGTGCGAACAGTCTACCGCGACATTAAGGCGCTCTGCGAATCGGGTATTCCCGTCAGCTTCGAGCAGCAGAAAGGTTATTTTATTGTGCAGGGATATTTTCTTCCGCCCGTAGCTTTTACAACAGAAGAAGCGAATGCATTATTGCTGACGGAGGCGTTGGTTGCCGGCTTTGCAGACAGATCCATTAAAACCCATTATTCTTCTGCGCTCCATAAAGTGAAAGCCGTATTGCGCACCGGTCAGAAAGACAATATGGAAGCGCTTTCCGGAAATATCAGGTTGCAGGTGCCTGACAGAATATATAATAATGCAGATCACCTGGCCACTTTGCAACATGCTATTGCCGCCAGGCAGATCGTACATATTACTTATACCAACAACAGCGAAGAGGCCAGCAAAAGGAATGTTGAGCCGATCGGACTGATCTTTTATGCATTCAGCTGGCATCTCATCGGCTGGTGTCACATGCGTCATCAATACCGCGATTTTAAAGTACAGCGGATCACAACCGTTACTGAAACGGGGCAGCCTTTCCGCATCAAAGAGCACATGCCGTTGGGCGATTATATGAAACAGCTTCCGGTTAGTTATTAATTTTTTTTCAAAAGGAAAAACCGGCTGCCATAGGGCTGTCAGTGGCCCCTTTTTTCTTTGTGGTATTAACCAAAAACAACCACAATGACATTTGTTGAATCTTTCCTCGGAGAACTTGAAAGAGAAGCTGTAACAACCCGTAAAATGCTGGCGCTGGTGCCGCTTGCCAAATTTAACTGGCAGCCGCATACCAAAAGCATGACATTGATCCGTCTGGCAACGCATATCGCAGAACTGCCGGAATGGGTAAATATGGTACTGCACACCACCGAACTCGACTTCTCCAACAATCCATACACGCCTGAAGTGATCAACAGCACAGAAGAATTGCTCGCCTATTTTGAAAGGTCACTCGAAAATGGCCGTAAAGCATTACAGGAAGCTACCGATGCCGACCTCTGGCCTGAATGGATCCTGCGTAATGGCGAAGAGATCTATTCCTCATCATCCAAAAAGGATTTCATTCGCATTTCCCTTTCGCAGCTCATTCACCACCGTGCTCAGTTGGGCGTATACCTTCGTTTGCTTGATATTCCTATTCCTGGCAGTTACGGGCCGAGTGCGGATGATCAGACGATGTAGGGTGGTTTGGGGTGAGGGGAGTGAGGGCGAAGTGAGGAGGAGGTAGGTGGAAGTGAGGATGGATAAGTTGATGCTGTAAGATGCGATGATTACTGAAGTGTTGACGATCTTTCTATAGCCGCACTTGCTTCAAAGGTCCTCACTTCGCTCTCCCACGCCGCAGGCGTCCCTCACTTCGCCCTCCCCACGCCGCAGGTGTCCCTCACTTCGCCCTCACTACACTTTACAACAACTTCATCCCATAATGTCCCAACGTAGTAAACAAAGCGCAACGGACCACAACGCCGAGGCAACACCAGACAAGTAATTTTTTGAGCGGTACATTGAAGCCTACACCTACACCGATGCTTACGGGTGCGCCAACGGTCATGGTTCCGATAAAGCCGAGGCCAATTGTTCCGTATTTATCCCAGATGCGGTAGATGAGGCCGGTTGGTGGTTTCTCTTCTTTGGGTTTGGGTTTGCGGTATCTGGCAATGAATTTTTTGATTTTGTCGCCTAGGAATGCAGCTACATATACGCCAACGAGCCCGCCGGTAACACTGGCAAGGAAAATGATCCAGGGTGAAAGTTCGAATGCAAAGCCGGCAGGTATGGCGGCGTACACTTCAAATGTGGCGAGGGCTGCAACAGTTACGATCTTGAGGGTCATGTGATTTGAAAAAAGCAGGGTGAATAAAGGCAGTGAAGATAGCGGGTATTTGACGGATGGCGGATTATCAAAGGATAAAAAAATGTGAATGTCAGTTACATATCATGCGGCACATGTAAATAAAAAAGGATAGCGTTGATCGCTATCCTTTTATGATTGAAGCCGGAATATGAATTATCCTGCTACCTGTTTCCTGATGATGTTCAGCGCGCCGCCGGCTTTAAACCATTCGATCTGCTGCTGGTTGTAAGTATGATTCACAACGATCTTTTCAGTAGTACCGTCTGCATGGTGCAGTGCCAGTGTTAACGGCTGTCCCGGTGCAAAGCTGGTCAGACCTTCGATATCGATAGTGTCATCTTCCAGTATTTTATCGTAATCGTTCTTGTCGTTGAAGGTCAGCGCGAGCATGCCCTGTTTTTTCAGGTTGGTCTCGTGGATCCTTGCAAAAGATTTAACGAGGATCGCCCTTACGCCGAGGTGACGTGGTTCCATTGCTGCGTGTTCCCTTGATGAGCCTTCACCGTAGTTCTCATCACCCACAACGATAGTGCCGATGCCGGCTGCCTTGTAAGCCCGTTGTGTTGCAGGAACCGGTTCGTATTTGCCATCCAGCTGATTCTTTACATTATCCGTTTTATCGTTGAAGAAGTTCAGCGCACCGATCAGCATGTTGTTGCTGATATTGTCGAGGTGTCCGCGGAATTTCAGCCATGGACCTGCCATAGAAATGTGGTCTGTGGTACATTTTCCTTTTGCTTTGATAAGCAGGCGAAGACCTTTGAGGTCAGTGCCTTCCCATGGCGCGAAAGGATCCAGCAACTGCAGACGTTTGGAAGCAGGATCTACTACTACGGTGATACCGCTGCCGTCTGCAGATGGCGCCTGGTAACCGGCATCGTCCACTGCAAAACCTTTTGCCGGCAGTTCATCGCCTGATGGAGCATCCAGCATTACCTGTTCGCCCTTATCGTTGGTGAGTGTGTCTGTAAGCGGATTGAAGTTCAGATCGCCTGCGATAGCCATTGCTGTTACCAGTTCCGGTGAACCTACGAAAGCAAAAGTATTCGGGTTGCCATCGGCTCTTTTTGCAAAGTTCCTGTTGAAAGAGTGAACGATGGTGTTCTTTTCTTTTTTCTCTGCACCTACACGGTCCCACATACCGATACAAGGTCCGCATGCATTGGCAAACACCTTGGCGCCGATCTTGTTGAAAGTTTCCAGGAAACCGTCGCGCTCGATGGTGTAACGTACCTGTTCGCTGCCCGGTGTGATGGTGAATTCGCTTTTCACAGTGAGGCCTTTGGCTTCTACCTGTTTAGCCAGGCTTACTGCCCTGCTGATATCTTCGTAAGAACTGTTGGTACAGCTTCCGATCAGACCTACTTCAATTTTGGTAGGCCAGCCGTTGGCGGCAGCAACTTCTTTCATTTTAGAGATAGGAGTAGCCAGGTCTGGTGTGAATGGTCCGTTCAGGTGTGGTTCCAGTTCGCTGAGGTTGATCTCGATGATCTGGTCGAAGTATCTGGAAGGATCTGCATATACTTCAGGATCTGCGTTCAGGTATTCTTTAATGCCATCTGCCAGTGCCGCAACTTCTGCGCGGTCGGTGGCTTTCAGGTAACGGCTCATGCTGTCGTCGTAACCAAAAGTAGAAGTGGTTGCACCGATCTCTGCACCCATGTTACAGATGGTTCCTTTACCGGTACAGCTCATGTTGGTTGCACCTTCTCCGAAATATTCAACAATTGCGCCGGTTCCGCCTTTTACAGTGAGGATTCCGGCCACTTTGAGGATTACGTCTTTTGGTGAGGTCCAGCCGTTCAGTTTGCCGGTCAGTTTAACACCGATCAGCTTTGGCCATTTCAGTTCCCATGGCAAACCTGCCATTACATCACAGGCATCAGCGCCACCCACACCGATCGCGATCATACCGAGACCGCCGGCATTTACGGTATGAGAATCGGTTCCGATCATCATACCACCCGGAAATGCATAGTTTTCGAGTACTACCTGGTGAATGATACCGGCACCTGGTTTCCAGAAACCAATACCGTATTTATCCGATACAGAAGCGAGGAAGTCATAAACTTCTTTGCTTTCTGTAGTTGCTACCTTTAAATCTGCTGCTGCTTCAACTCTTGCTGTGATCAGGTGATCGCAGTGTACGGAAGATGGAACGGCCACTTTTGGGCGTCCTGCCTGCATAAACTGTAACAGGGCCATCTGTGCAGTTGCATCCTGCATTGCTACGCGGTCCGGTGCAAAGTCTACATATGATTTACCTCTCTCAAAGTCGGCCAGTTGCTGGTCGGTATGTAAATGCGCGAACAGGATCTTTTCTGACAGGGTAAGCGGTCTGCCCAGCGCCTTACGCGCAGCATCCACTTTTTCCGGCATCCCAGCGTACACTTTCTTGATCATTTGAATGTCAAAAGCCATAGCTAAAAGTTGAAATTGTGTATTTAATAATTCTAATGTGTCTTTACCCGTCATGAATCAGCCCGCCATCATTCAGAGCCGCTCAATGCTGTTTCTGACAGGCGCAAATCTACGAAAAAAAGGAAGGATAAGGAGCAACAATGTCAAACTTTTGTCATGCTGTTTGCCCGTGGAAATAGCAGTGAATGTTAAATAATCCGGGGATTCGGGTTCAATAGGGAAATTTCCTAATTTGCAAGTGAATTCCCCGTTATCAGTACAACTATGCAGAAAATCAGAGAATTTCTTGAATTGCGCGCCTTTGGCGTTTGTACGGCAATAGGAGACCGCCTGGGTATTGCCAGTTCGCGTATACGGATGTGGTTCATCTATATATCGTTCCTGACCATGGGATCGCCGGTTGTGATCTATATGATCCTTGCTTTCTGGATCAATATGAAGAATTATATCCTTGCCGGCCGCCGTAACCCTTTACGCCATTTGTGATCCACGTCTGCTCAGATAACAGCTTTACGCAGTTTTACCAGTTTTTCCAGTAACGGCTCCAGCAGATCGAGTTGCAGCATATTCGCGCCATCGCTTTTGGCTACGGCCGGGTTGGGATGTGTTTCTATGAACAGTCCGTCTGCTCCCGCCGCAATCGCTGCTTTGGCAATAGTGCCGATCAGCTGCGGGTTTCCGCCGGTTACACCTGTTGTCTGGTTCGGCTGCTGCAGTGAGTGCGTGCAATCCATCACCACCGGCACACCCTGCTCCTGCATCCATGGAATATTACGATAATCTACCACGAGATCCTGGTAACCGAAAGTGGTACCGCGCTCGGTCAGGATGATCTTGTCATTTCCCGCTTTGCGGATCTTTTCCACTGCAAATTTCATGGATGGCCCGCTCAGGAACTGGCCTTTTTTCACATTCACCACCTTGCCTGTTTCGGCCGCTGCAATGAGAAGATCGGTCTGGCGGCAGAGAAAAGCCGGGATCTGTAGAATATCGATATAAGGAGCTGCCATGGCCGCTTCTTCATGCGCATGTATATCCGATGTGGTGGGGAGCTGAAAACGCTCGCCTGCTTTTTTGATCAGCGCGAGTCCGTTATCATCCCCGATACCGGTAAATGATCCTGCACTTGTACGGTTTGCCTTACGGTAGCTCGCCTTAAAAATATAAGGAATGCCCAGCTTTTTGCAGATGCCTGATACCCGCTCCGCTACTTCCATTACCAGGTCTTCGCTTTCCACCACACAGGGGCCGGCAATAAGGAAGAAATTGTCCTGGTCGTAAGATTGGTTACGTGTCAGATCTGCTATAAACGATGGGATCATAAGTCTGATTTGAAATGCAAAATTACAGTTTTTTATATGGCCTTCACGTCTAAATCTCTTAGCCACGCCTTTATGTGAGGATCGGGTGGACGATGCTAACAAGTGCTCGTTTTTTTAAGTTTCTTTGCACTTCATTAAATGATTGCTTATGTCTGTCACGAAAGATAAAATACTTGTGATCGGTGCTTCCGGGCAAATTGGTGTGGAGCTTACGCTTGCGCTCCGGAAACAATACGGGAACAATAATGTGATCGCTTCCGACCTCCGCGAACAGAATCCGCTGCTGGAAGGCACCGGACCTTATGTGAGTCTCGATGTGATGAATAAGGAGATGCTTCACGTTCAGGTGATCCGCCAGAACATTACACAGATCTACCTGCTTGCCGCGATCTTATCCGCCACCGGCGAAAAAAATCCTAACCTGGCCTGGCACCTGAATATGCAGGGGCTGCTGAACGTGCTCGATATTGCCAGGGAGGAGAAACTGCATAAAGTGTACTGGCCAAGCAGCATTGCGGTATTTGGTCCTACCTCTCCCAAGATCATGTGTCCGCAGCAAACGATCATTGAACCTACAACGGTATACGGTATCAGTAAATATGCCGGTGAATTCTGGTGCAATTATTATTTCCAGCGTTATGGCGTGGATGTGCGCAGTATCCGTTATCCCGGACTGATCAGTTACAAATCGGCACCAGGCGGCGGTACAACCGATTATGCGGTTGAAATCTATCATGAAGCGCTTGAAAATAAAAAATACCAGTGTTTCCTGCAGGAAGATACTTACCTGCCCATGATGTACATGCCCGACGCGATCCGTGCAACAATGGAACTGATGGAAGCACCGGCTGATAAGATCAAAGTCCGTACATCTTATAATATTGCCGGCATGAGCTTCTCGCCTAAAGAGATCGCTGAAGAGATCGGTAAACATATCCCGGGCTTCAGTATCAGTTATAAACCTGATTACCGCCAGGAAATTGCCAACAGCTGGCCGCAAAGTATAGACGACAGTGTTGCCGGTAAAGACTGGGGCTGGAAACCGGAATATAATCTTGCAAAAATGACGGAAGACATGTTGCGTAACCTGCCACACCAGGAATAACTCTAAGATACAGGCATAAAAAAGCTGCGATACTGTCGCAGCTTTTTTATGCAATGATGTGGTGCAATTAGAAGTGGAAACCGATGTTGATACCTGCACCACGGATACCTGCCCATGGACCGTCTGATGCGATCTGTGCGCCGGAAGCGTTCACATTGTAAGTGAATTTGAATGGCGAAGGATCGATCTTGTTCAGGTTCTGCCTTAATGCTGTCTGCTCATCGTTATTCAGCGGTGCAGCGAAGTTCAGATCTCCCTTGCTGGTTCCGTAGTGGCCACCGATGATCCAGATATCCAGTACCAGCACTTTGAACAGCCTGTGCTGGGTTCCGATCATAAGTCCGCCGGAGGTTGATTTGATCTTACCGGTGAAATCAGCTTCCTTGGTAACTGCCGGAGCGCCGCCACCCGGAGATGCTGTGTATTTTACAGGGGCAGTAAGGTCGAAGGTTGCGAAACGTGCATAAGGAGCGATATAAAACCCTCTCATATTGCCTTTGCCGAGGTAAAAACGAACTTCCGGTGTCCAGGCGGTATTACCCATCTGGAAACGGCTGATATTTACATCGGAGCTGTTGATGATGTTCTCAAGCGTACCCTGGAATGGCGCACTTCCTTTTGGTTGTGTTCGGAAACCGAGCCCGAGCGATATTCTTTTGGTGATACTTCTTTCGTAAGAGAAACTGTAATTTTTGAGTACGAGTGAGCTCAGGTTCACTTTTACAGCATTCTTGCCGAGGCCGAGTACCTGGGCATCACTAAAAAAGGGCAAACATAACAGCAGTAATGCTATTCTTTTCATAACAGATGGGTTTGGTTTGATATTTGTAAAATCTTTATACAGCTACTAAGTCTGCAACGGTTTTGTTCTCGAGCACTTTCAGGGTATTATCCCTTACTTCGATCATCACTCTGTTGAGTCCGCACTTTTTTTCGTTACAGTCGGTGCATTTCTCGTAAAAATTCAGGCTTACACAAGGCAGCAGGGCAATCGGACCTTCTATGAGCCGCATCACAAGTGCTAGGGGGATCTTGTGAGGTTCCTGGTTGAAGAAATAACCGCCGCCTTTTCCTTTTTTGCTTTCCAGTAATCCGGCTTTCTTCAGTTCCAGCAATATATTTTCAAGAAATTTGAGGGGAATTCTCTTTTTTTCTGCGATCTCTGCTATCAAAACAGGGCCTTCCTGCTTTCGCTCGGCCATAAAGGTAAGCGCTTTAAAGGCATATTGTGTTTTTTTCGATAACATATTTGAGATTCAGATTATTCTGCGAAATAAGTCATTTCTGTTGAATTTTGCTTCATGTAACGATTAAAGGTTATAGCTGCTATAAATATTCGACCTATTTTTAATATCTTGCCTGGCCTGATTTTTATCGGAAAATCATTTTCTTTACATCCTAATTTATAGTCATGCGGAACATCATTAAAGTAACCATACTTATACTTTGCGGAATATACTCTGTTTCCACTGCAAACGCCCAGCTGCTGAAGCGCCCCAGGGTACTGCTGTTTGCCAATGGTGCTTACGCATCGCCTTCCAACGATGAAATGAAGAAAGCCTATAAAAACGGCGTTGCCGTTGAATTCGGCGGCGGTATCGGGTTTGGAAAGACCATGCTGGTTGGTACCATCGGCTATCAGGCCTACAGTAATATCAGCAACCTCAGCGGTATTCCAAACGGCACACTTAAAGTAAATCCTTTAAAAATCGGGATCCGGCAGAACATTATCGGTCCTTTGTTTGTACTGGGTAACGGTGGGGTAGCGATCCAGAGCTATTCTAAGAGCGATGCCAAATCCAGCAATTTCATTTATGAACTGGGCGGCGGTCTTAAACTCGGCCTGTTCGAATTCCAGCTTACCCATAACAGCTGGAAACAACCCGGAGCTTCTGCCAATTCAAGTGCACTGCTTTTCAAAGGCGGACTCGCATTCAAACTTTAAGCGTCTTTACGGGAAGTGCTGCTCCTGTTGATAAGCTTATGCTCATAAGCATATTTGACAAGCCCCAGCAGGCTGCCTGTCTGGGTTTTCCGGAAGATATTCTTGCGATGGGTCTCTACCGTTCTTTCGCTGATAAAAAGCGTGTCTGCTATTTCCTTATTGGAAAACTCCTTTTCAATTAATTGAATGATCTCGATCTCGCGGTTCGTTAGCCTTACTTCTTCCTGTTCCTGGCGCTGACTGCTGAATCTCTGCAGCTCATTCAATACTTCATCACTGAAATAAATACCGCCTGCCGCGATCTTTTCGATCGCATGGATCAGTTCATGTTTGCTGATGTTCTTGAGCACATAACCAGAAATATCGGCATCGTTGATCATTTCATTCACCACATCTCCTTGTCCGCTCATGCTGAGAGCCAGTATACGGATAGACGGATATGCTTCCTTTACCTGTTTTGCAAGTTCCCTGCCGCTCATGCCGGGCATCATGATATCCGTAAGCAGGATCGATACCTGTTCCTGTTTCAGCAGCCGGATCATATCTGTTGCTGATGTTGCCGTGGCCTTGATAACGATGGCTGGATGTTTATCGAGCAGCGCCGCAATCCCGTCTATCACGATCTGGTGATCATCAACTATTGCAATGGGGATCAATGGGGTCATGTTTAAAATAAGCGGGATAAAAATACCGCTTATTTTAAATCGGACTGTTTTTTTATTCGAACAAATGATGCCTGCCTGCGGGTGCTATTTACCCGGAACCCAGTCAGTATAATCTGATACGTACAGCTGGTTGCCGATACTGTAAAGCACTTTGGTGTTATCCGGACTGAAAGTAATATTGCTGAACCGGTACCAGCTGTCTTTCATACCCGGCCTTTGTTTAAAATCTATCTCCCTGTTTTTTTTGAAATCATTATAAAGCACAAGCACTTTATGCGCATAGATCATAACGGCAGTATTACCGTCGGGAGAAATGGCTTTTCCATACGTGCTTCTGTAAGATGCATCCCTGTTTTTCCCCACTCTTTCATACGCAATGTCTTTCATCTGCTTCAGGTCGTACAGGTAGATTCTGGCCATGGTGCTCACTAACATCCGGTATCCCTGCCTGGCAATATAAAAACCGTTAATGCCGAGATCGTTGGGTGCAGTGAAACGTACCGGAGATTGCTGCTTTTTAAAATTGATCAGTTCTAATTGTGAATAGCCGATATTGGCCAGGATCTCCTCATTGTTGAAAAAACTGATTTTGGGCGCAGCTGCATCCAGCGCAATTCTTGTAGAAAGCGACTGATCATAAGTGTTGAACACCAGGATCTGTTTTGCCTTCGCTGCGCTGATGGCATACATTTCTCCACCGGGTGAAAAGGCACCGGCTTCTATCTGGTCGTCTACAACCTGGCCTGAAATGGTTTTGATGTTATCAATGCTGGTTATATCATACAGGTATACACAACCTTTCCGGCTTGAATAACCGCTGCCGCCAACCAGCAGCAATGTAGACGCTGGGTTGAATACCATCCAGTCTGCTCTGGCCGGGATGGTAAGACTGGCTTTGCGTACCAGGCTTTTATCGTAGATCTGGAGATTTGTACAATTATTGTCTCCCTTACAGGTGGTTAAAACGGCAAACAGTGAACTGCCGGCGTTGTACACGATCTCTTCAATATAGTTGCCCGAAGAGTCGACCAATGTACTGCTTTTCAGCTGTGCCTGTGTTTTCACTGCAAACAGAACGGTTAAAAGAAAAAGGGCGGTAAGCGATTTCATGGATCTTTTGTTTGTGTAAAAGTATCTGAGCCTGACTGCTGCAGAATACCCTGCACTGGGTATTTATGGCATGTGGCAGGACTCTACTTTTACCAAAATGTATCACATGAAATCTATTGCCCTGTTTGTCTGCAATCTGCTGACAGGATTCATACTGACTGCCCAGACCGTGAATGAATTGGAAGATAAAGGCACCCAGGCTTTCCGTGAAGGCAATTTCTCCAATGCTATCGGCTTTTTTGAAAAAGCAGTGGAAAAGGATAGCAACAGCCTGTACAGCCTGAATGCACTTGCCAATCTTTATCTCAATAAAGGGCAGCTCGGTAAAGCCTATACGGCAGGAATAAAAGGTCTGCGGTTAAGTAAAGAGGATATGAATTTCCTGGTGGTAATGGCACGGACTACACTTGCTATGGAAAAAGGCGCTGAGGCTTTACAATTGGCAGATAAAGCAATAGAGAAAGATCCGTCCTTCTTCCAGGTATATGCCATTAAAGGAAATGCACTTGACCTGATCGGTAATATACAGCTTGCTGTTGGTGCTTATTCAAAGTGCATACAGTTGAATGCTGATTATGCGATGAGCTACTATGACCGGGCGAATGATTTTCTTTCCCTCGGCAGGTATGAACAGGCATTGAAAGACTATGATAAATTCATCTCCTTGAATAACCGGTTTGCACCAGCATATAACATGCGCGGACGTGCCTATTATGCGATGAAAAAATACCCTGAAGCTGAAGCCGATTATTCGCAAGCGATACTGATCGATCCGAAGAATTACTACGCGTATAATAACAGGGGGCGTTTATATGCAGATCAGTCAGACAGCCGCAAAGCATTGGCCGATTTCGAGTCAGCTATAAAGATCGGGCCCGGTATAATGGACGCTTATTATGAAATGGCGCTTTGCCTGGATGCAGCCAAAAACTACGAAGCCGCATTAACTGCCGTGAATAAAGCGCTTGGTGTTACCAGCAGCCATGCAAACAGCTATGCGCTGAAAGGGTCGGTACTGTTGAAGCTGAATCGCGAAACCGAAGCACTTGCCGCAGCAGAAAAATGCCTGGCGGTAGAAAAGCTCAATCACGACGGACTGATCGTAAAAGCTTCAGCGCTTGGTAATCTTAAGAAGTTCAGCGAAGCTATTGCGGTACTGAATCTTGCCGTGAATGAATATGCCATGGATCCCGTGATGTACGGCCTCCGCGCATTTATGTACAAACAGTCCGGTAAAAACGATCTTGCCGATGCTGATAACAGGAAGGCGAAAGAACTTGCAGTTAAAACGCCGTAATAATGAGAATCTCAAACATAAAATATTACAGATGAAATCGTATCTCTTATGCCTGGCATTATGTTCCTGCACGCTGCACCTTTCCGCGCAGTGCAAATCAGGCAATTGTGTGAACGGAAAAGGTAAATATGATTACGGCTGGTGCGTATATGAAGGCGATTTTTCGGATGGGAAACCCGATGGGGAAGGAGTGATGGTCTATGACGATTATACCTATACAGGACACTTTACCAAAGGTGTGGAAAATGGCAAGGGGATTGTAAAATATAAAAACGGCAAAGAAGAACAGGTATATTATAACAATGGTGTGAAAGTGGATTACGCCGCAGCGAAAGTAGATGCAAAGGATTTTAAGGAAGTGTCAGGCCATGATCCTGACTGCATCAGCGGGGATTGTGTAACGGGTAACGGTACTTACCGGTTCAGCAGCGGTAATACTTACTCCGGTGAATTTGTGAACAGGGCAAGACACGGAAAAGGCATTTTCCGTTTTGCAGACGGAGACCGCTATGAAGGAGTTTTCACCAACAACGAAAAGAGCAAAGGCGTATATACATTTGCCAATGGCACAAAGTATACCGGAACTTATCTGAACGATAAAGAATACAACGGCGTTTATACAGCTACCAACGGAGCCAGTGTTTCCATCGTAAATGGTAAAGCCGTGATTAAGCCGGCACCTGCATCTGCTACCGCAAATGCAAGAGCGTCAGCTTCTGCCCAGGGTAACAGCGGTTCTGCCAGTACCATGTGCATGCAGTGTTTTGGTTCAGGAAAGATCCACTCAACAGTTTATGGCGGCCAGGTTGAAAGAGATAAATACGGGAACCGCTCTTTATCTTTCGGCAGCTACAGCCGTTGTCTCGCCTGCAGCGGTACAGGCAGCGTTAAAGTAAAACTATAAGGAATTTGCAAGCGGTACATGGATGGCAATCACTGTTCCCTGGCCGGGCGAAGAATTCCATTCTACTGTTCCTTTCAGGTAACTGATACGTGTTTGGATATTCTTCATGCCGATGCCTTCATTACCTCTCTGCACCTGCGGATCAAAACCGACCCCGTTGTCTTCAATGGTGGCGGATAATCCATCTTCATCTCTGAATAGTGAAATATCGAGGTGATTCGCACGAGCGTGTTTGATCACATTGTTCACACATTCCTGTATCACCCTGTACAGTACGGTTTCCGTATTGCTGTCCAGCTTGTTTTGCAAGCCTTCCGTATACAGGTTGATCTGTATGATGCGGTCATCGATCTGGTTGATGAATTCACGCACGGCGCTGGCAAGCCCGGATTTGAGCAGGGCATTCGGCATCATGTTGTGAGAAACTGCCCGCACTTCCTTGCAGCTTTCATCGATCATGGCAACTACTTTTTCAAAAGCTGCGCGATGGGATGGGTCTGCAAAAGCAAGGTCTCCCTCCATGGCGCTGAGGTTCATTTTTGCAGCACTCATTACCTGGCCTACGCCGTCGTGCAGATCGGTGGCTATCCTGCTTCTTTCTTTCTCTTCCGCTTCGATCACGGCTTTCGATGCCAGTTCCTGCTGCTGCAGGATCGTGGCCTGTAATCTTGCTTCCTGCCTGCGTTTGTAGCGGCTGTAGAAACTATAACCCAGCAATAATGCGGAAAGGAACATGAGCGCAATAATGCCGATCCAGATATTCCGTTTGGCAACGAGCAGCTTCTGGTTGTCAAGTTCCAGCAACTGGATGCGTGACAACTCTTTCAGCGACTGGATACTTTTTTCCTTTTGGGTGGAATCCAGCTGCTGGCGAAGGATCTGCTGTTCCTGCGATTTTATTTCGAGTTCGTTATTGGCAATTGCAAGTTGTGCATCTGCCAGCACCAGCCGGCTCCTGGTGAGCTCCAGCTGCTGATTACTGATCTGCAGGCTTTTGATGGAGTCTGCTTTGCCCAGTAACAATATCTTCAGCTCCTTCTTTTCCGTTTCATACCTGATATTGAGATCTGCAATGGCTTTGCTGTTCTCGGTGTTCAGTAAAGAATCCTTTGCTTCTACAAATAACCTGTACTGTTCCAGTGCCTGCTTCAGGTTGCCGATGGCTTCATAATATTTGGATTCTATCTCATAATACTGCTTCTTCTCTGCATTATTCCCGCTTTTCAGGCTACTTACTGCGGCACTGTCGATAGCCGTCCTGGCGGCAGTAAATTTTTGCTGTTCGATATACGCTTGTGCCAGCCCCAGGTAATAGGTAGATACAGAACGCCTGTTGCCGATATTGCCTGCCAGCTGAAGCGCTTCGAGATAATGCTTTTCAGCGAGCCCGAATTCCTTTTTCCGGAAGTATACTTCTGCAAGATTGGTGGTAATATGAAGCAGCTGCCTTTTATCGTTGAGAGGCGTATAATGCGTTCTGGCCCGGAGGAGGTAAGCAAGGGCTGTTTCAAAATCCTGTTTTTCCGCATAAGCTGTTCCCAAAGAAATCAGACTGATCCCTTTATTGGGCAGGCTGAGTTTGTCCTGTATCCGGAGCGCCTGTTTGCTGTAATCGATGGCTTTGTCGAACCTTTTGGTCATAATGGCTACAGTGCCAAGATAATTGTACACATCTGCGGTGCGCGGTTCATCATTCATCTGCTCAAATACCCTTAATGCCTGCAGGAAATAATCTGTTGCTTTTTCGTAGTTGCCAAGGTCTTTATGAATGAAACCTATATTGGCAAGACTTTGTGCCACGGCATTGTTATCTCTGATGGCCCTCCTGATCTGTAAAGCTTCGTTATAATATTTCAGCGCTTCGGTATAGTCTCTTTTCTCAATATATACATTGCCCTGATTATTGATTCCATTCGACATATTGAGACTGTCCTTGTATTGCAAGGCATGCCGGTACTGGTTCCTGAAAGCTTCGAGCGATTTTTCATATTCTCCCTGCTGGTAACGGATAATGCCGAGCCGGTTATAAGCTTCTGCAACAGGACGGGCAAGTGCGGGAAAACCTTTGGCACCTGTAATATACCTGTTGGTGTACGCAACTGCAGAATCAAGGTTTCGCGCGCCACGGTAATAATAAACAGACAATTGCTGAAGGATGCGAAGCCGTACCGTATCATGTCTGGCCAAAGGCAGCGCCTGTCTGAGACTGTCGGCATTGATGACAGTCTGTGCCGTAAGATCATTCACGCAGCACAAAAACAGTAAAAGCAGGAAGGAGCCTGTTCTATTTCTCATAATCAGTAGTCGTAAGCAGATGAGAAGTATCGAGTTTTTTCAAAAATGAAAATAAAATCACTGATCGGCCATACCCTCTGTGCGGTATTTATGAACCTAATGAATAAATACCCTGTGCCGGGTATAGGATGGCCCTTGTTATCCGGACATATTTGCAGCATAAAAACAACCAAACAATGAAACAATTTTTCTCCAGGACTTATGTAGTTATGATTGCAATGTTTACACTGGCCGTATCATGCAAAAAAGATGATGGAACTTCAGGCGGAACAGGCACCGGTGCAACGGTTACATGCCGTTACGGTTTTGATGGAAATGCCGGAACAGACTTCAAGTCCACTCAGGCGGGCATTGTGCAGACCACCGTGGCAGGGATAACAACTTTTGGTATTTCAGCTATCCGCGATGGCGGTAAGGAAGCGATTACCATCACACTGCTCAAGAAAGTGACCGCAACAGGTAAAATCCAGTTCGGGCCTTCTGCATCGAATGGCGGGATCGTTATCACGAAAGATTATACCAAACCAGCAGACGGAAGTCTTAATTATTCATCTGATAACAGGGGCGCTTCAGGAACAGCCATGACAGCCGGCGGTGAGGTGGTGATCACCAAACTCGATGGTAATTATGTGGAAGGAACGTTCTATGTTTTATGTTACAACAGCAACGGTAAAGAAGCTTTCGCAGAACAGGGACAATTCAAAGGAACGATCAATTAATAAAATGCCGGGTCTTTACAGGCCCAGCACTTCTTTCATACTGTAAATTCCCTTTTTGCCGGCTGTGAATTCAGCGGCAAGCACAGCACCGCCGGCAAAACCCTGGCGGTTATGTGCTGTATGGATGATCTCGATATCATCTACCGCGGAACTGTACTTTACTTTATGAGTTCCCGGAGCGGGGTCTGTGCGTTCTGAAATAATGGACAACTCGTTTGCCGCTGTTGTTTCGCCGTTCACCCATTTTGTTTTGGAGACGATCTGCTCCATGATCTGTTCTGCCAGTGTGATAGCGGTGCCACTCGGAGCATCTTTTTTCTGTGTATGGTGTATCTCTTCCATTGAAACACTGTAGTCTGCATGCGATTTCATCAGTCCGGCGAGATATTTGTTCACTTCAAAGAAGAGGTTAACGCCGATGCTGTAATTACTGGCATAGATCAGTGTGCCGTTCTGCTTTTCACAGTATGTTTTCACTTCATCCCAGTGTTCCAGCCAGCCTGTGGAGCCGCATACAACAGGGATCCCAAGCTCCAGGCATTTCATAACGTTGTTAAAAGCGCTGTGCGGACCGGTGAATTCTATTGCCACATCGATCTTTGCTGCATTTTCGCTGTTCAGCTCGTGTGCATTGTCAATATCGATCTTTAATACCACTTCATGTCCTTTGCCGGTGGCCACCTGTTCGATGGCCTGGCCCATTTTGCCATAACCGATCAACGCTATTTTCATATTAAAAGTGTTAATGATTGTAAGATGAAATCCCGGGCAAACTTAGGTTGAAATCTGCTTACTTGTTTGATTTAACGTGCAATCGGCTGCTTCTTTACCGCAGGCTTGATGCTCAGCGTAAGACCAACGCCGGCGCTTTGCGTATTGAGAATGGGCTTTACGTTCAGGGAAAGATCGTCCGATACATCAAACTGCTTCAGGTGACCGAATACTGTAGCATCTGCAACCTGTAATCCCCAGGCCGCAAGAAACCAGAGAATAGAATAATCACGGTCGCGCCTGAAAGCGTTACGGTAACTCTGTACGGATGCTGCACTCAGTCCGCGTAATTCTGGTGCGATCTGGGCCATGCCACTGCTGTCGCCCTGACTGGCGCGATATAATGCATCGTAGGCGGTTTTGGTCTTGTTATACCAGTTATTGTTATAGATGAACAGACCTACGGGTATGGCGATGATCCCGTAAACGATCGGGATCTTCCAGTATTGCTTGTTATACGCCTGGCCCCAGCCCGGTATGATGGCTGAACGACGGGTTGCCTTACGCGGATCGTGCAGGGCAACGGGTGGAAGACTGTCTTTCTTTTTAAGTGCAGATGTATCTGTAATAGTAACAGGCGCAGGTTTCCGCGCTGGGGTAGTGTCGGTACGCGGCGACAGCAGCTTTGCATTCATCAGCGATTGTTTATCGTCCTGAGCATGCAAAAGGCTGCAGAGGCTGCAACCAAGGAAGAGCCATATAAAATGCCTGTATTTTTTCATCAGAAGATCAGCTCACGGTCACATTCATTGCATCCAGTATCTTGTTGAATTCTTCAAGGGAATAATACTCGATGCTGATGTTCCCGTACCCTTTTTTATTATGGGTCAATTTTACTTTGGTTCCGAAATGTGAAGCTAAATTATCTTCAATCTTCTTATATGCGGGCGGGAGGTCAGACTTTACAGCAGATTTAACAGCTTGGCCTTTTTCATTCTTGTAAAGATTGCGCACCAGTTCTTCCGTCTGCCTTACGCTCAGACCTTTCTGCTGGATCTCTTTGAAAACGAACAATTGCTTGTCTACTGTTTCAATGCTGATCAGTGCCCTTGCATGGCCCATGCTGAGTGAGCCGCTGCGGATGGCAAGCTGGATATCGGGCGGAAGTTTCAGTAACCGGATATAGTTGGTTACAGTGCTCCTTTCCTTACCCATACGCTCAGCCACTTGTTCCTGTGTATGGTTGAGCTCTTCCATCATGCGTTTATAACTCAGCGCAATTTCTATGGCATTCAGGTTCTCACGCTGGAGGTTTTCCAGCAGGGCGAGTTCCAGGAGTTCTTTGTCGTTTGCCTGGCGGATATAGGCCGGCATATCTTTCAGACCTGCCAGTTTCGATGCCCTGAAACGGCGCTCACCCGCGATCAGCTGGTATTTGCCGCTCGCAAGTTTGGAAACGGTGATGGGCTGAATAATATCGTGCAGTTTGATCGATGCCGAAAGCTCATTCAAAGCCTGCTCGTCGAAATCGCGGCGCGGCTGTTTGGGGTTTACCTGGATATCGCCGATCGGGATCCGCACCATGGATGTAGCCTGGTCTACCACATCGGTCTTTAAGGTTCCTGCTGTTGTTTTCAGGTCTGCATCTATATTCTGCAACAGGGATCTGAGACCTTTACCGATCAGTTCCTTACTCTGTTTATTCTGTTTGGGTGTACTCATGATAATAATCAGTTATGGCGGATGGCTTCCGGTTATTCGATGATCCTTTCTTCGTTCGACATTTTGGTCATACCGTTCTTCTGCAGGATCTCTTTGGCAAGGTTGAGGTAGTTTATGGCACCTTTGCTTTCCGCATCGTACAATACAACCGGTTTTCCTACGCTCGGCGCTTCACTGAGGCGGGTATTACGATGTATGATGGTATCGAATACCATTTCGTCGAAATGTCGGCGTACTTCGCTTACCACCTGGTTACAGAGACGCAGACGGCCGTCGTACATAGTCATCAGGATGCCTTCTATCTGTAATTCAGGGTTCAGCCTGCTTTGTACAATTTTGATGGTGTTCAGCAATTTACCAAGACCTTCCAGTGCAAAGAACTCACACTGCACCGGCACGATCACGCTGTCTGAAGCAACAAGTGAGTTCACGGTGATCAGGCCCAGTGAAGGAGAGCAGTCGATGATGATGAAATCGTATTTGTCTCTCACCGCATCGATGATACCTTTCATCACGTTCTCGCGGTTGGGGTAATTGATCATTTCGATCTCCGCACCTACAAGGTCGATATGGGAAGGGATCACGTCCAGGTTCGGTACATCGCTTTTCAGGATCACATCGGCCGCAGGCGTATTGTTCACCATACAATCGTACAGGCTGCTCGTAATATTATGCAGATCGAATCCGACACCGGTGGTGCTGTTCGCCTGCGGGTCAGCATCTACCAGCAGTGTTCTGAATTCCAGTACTGCAAGGCTTGCTGCAACGTTAATGGCTGTTGTTGTCTTTCCAACGCCGCCTTTCTGATTGGCTACTCCGATAATTCTCGCCATAATATGGGCCTTCTTGGCTTTAATGTTTTCCTGAATATGATAAATCTTCCTGTCAGTCTCAGATCTCGATGGTTTCCCCGATCTGCGGCAGCAGCAAAGTTTTTCCCGCCGCTTCAAATGCCTGAATGGCCGCATCACGGTCTACCTTGATAAAACCGAATGTGTCGTAATGTACGCCCACTATCCTGTCGCACTGTATCATGTCGCAGCAGCGGATCGCATCTGCCACATCCATCGTAAAATTATCCCCGATAGGCAATACCGCAAACGCCGGTTTTGCCCAGAGCGGTACCAGTTGCATGTCCAGGGTGAGTGCAGTGTCGCCGCTGTAATAGAAATCCGTTTCTGTTGTCATGAAGAGGAATCCCATCGGGTTGCCGCCATAACTGCCATCCGGTAAACCGCTGCTGTGCTGGGCGGCGGTACATTTCACGGTACCGAAATCAAATTTCCATTTACCGCCGGTATTCATGGGGTGCGTATTGGCGTGTCCCTGCTTCCCGATCCATTCGCAGATCTCGAAATTACTCACCACTTTGGCACCCGTGCGGGTAGCGATCGCCATACAGTCTGCCACATGATCGGTATGACCATGCGATAAAAAGATATAATCCGCCTCAATGGTATTAATATCGATCCCTTTCGCCAGTTCATTATAGGTAATGAACGGATCGAAGAGGATCTTTGCTCCGTTAATGGTAACGGCAAAACAGGAATGTCCGTAAAAGGTCAGTTTCATGCTGAACGGTACTTTGAAAGTGGTCAAAAATACGGGTTTGTAATTAGGATTTCATCATTGACCGGGAGTTATTAGGCAATTTGACAGGTTTGGAAGCTTTCCCGCCCGGTTTTGTGAACTGATTTTTGGTTCAAGCAGCTTCTGAAAGTTTTATGTATAATTAAATATTGTATATGTTTAGTGGTAAAACGATAGTGATACCGGGAAACAATAAATTTGCATGTTATCCGTCTCTGATTCAGATCAATTCAATCAACTCATGCGAAACGCTACTACCTGGTGGATCATTGCAGCGATCATGCTGGCTCTCGACTTATATGTATACCAGGCTTTAAAAACAGTTACCAGTAATGCGAGCGATAAAACAAGAATGACCATCCAGGTTGTTTTCTGGATCATTTCAGCTCTTACGATCCTTACGGTTGTAACATTCCCGTACCTGATGTCGTTACAGACATCGAAGATCTTCCGCAATTATGTATTTGCCATACTGGTAGGTTTGTTTTTTGCGAAACTGCTGGCATCGGTATTTTTTGCAGCCGATGATCTCCGGCGGGTGGCCGTATGGCTGATCGGGAAATTATCGCGCGATGCGGCAGGCAGCGGGGTAGGGGCGGGACAGGCAATACCACGGTCCACTTTTTTCAGCTGGCTTGGGCTTGGAATGGGCACTACCCTGTTCGGTACGCTGATCTATGGCTTCGGCAATAAATATAATTACCAGGTCAAAAAAGTGAAACTGGGTTTCCCGGATTTACCGGCCGCTTTCAATGGCTTAAGGATCGTTCATATCAGCGATATTCATAGCGGAAGTTTTCAGAACAAACAGGCTGTTGAACATGGTATCGACATGATCCTGCAGGAAAAACCGGATATGATCCTGTTCACCGGAGATCTTGTGAATGATCGTGCAGACGAAATGAAAGACTACCTGGATGTTTTTGGCAGACTGAAAGCGCCGATGGGTGTATACAGTACACTGGGTAATCACGATTACGGGGATTATGTTGCCTGGCCGTCGAAGGAAGAAAAGAATAAGAACCTCGATCAGCTTAAAAAGGTGCACGCAGATATGGGCTGGCGCTTACTGATGAATGAACATATTTTATTTGAAAGAGAAGGCGCACAGATTGCATTGCTCGGAATCGAGAACTGGGGTGCAAAAGGCAATTTCCCTAAATACGGAAAAATGGAACTTGCGTATCCCGGAACAGAACAGGCGCCTTTCAAACTGCTGATGAGCCACGATCCGAGCCACTGGGATGCTGAAGTACGGGTTAAATATCCTGACATTAACCTCATGCTCGCAGGTCATACGCATGGCATGCAGTTTGGCGTGGAAAACCCCTATTTCAGGTGGAGCCCTGTACAATGGATGTACAAGCAATGGGCTGGATTGTATGCGGAAGGAGAACAGAAATTATATATTAACAGAGGTTTTGGTTTTATTGGTTACCCGGGACGCGTAGGTATCCTGCCTGAGATCACGGTGATACAGCTGGAAAGGAAATAGCGGGTGAGATGCGGTAAGTAATTTCTGGCACAATCATTGAATTCATCTAAATCAAACAAAAGCGAAACTTATGAAACGATTATTACTGGCATGCTTTGCCATTGCAGTTTTCACCGGTGCTTCCTACGCGCAGGGCGGATTCCGCCTGGGTGCCAAACTGGGGGCCAACCTGAACAAGGTTGACGGTGTATCCTTTAAAGACGGGTTTGATTTTTCATACCACGCAGGAGGCTGGATGGAAATAGATTTCAACAAGAAATGGGGTGTTCAGCCGGAAGTGCTGTTCAATCAGTCAACCACACAACGTTCCAGTTTCAATACTTTGTACCCCACGTATGTAAATCCTTCTGCAGATCCGAATGGTAAGATCAAGCTGAATTATCTTTCTATCCCCATCCTGCTCCGTTATAATATCGGTAACCTGGTTACCCTGAATGCCGGCCCTCAGTTCGGAATACTTTTAAGCCAGGATAAGGATTTCCTGCAGAACGGAAAAGAAGCTTTCAAAAGCGGCGACTTCTCCATGGTGGGTGGTATACAACTGAACCTGAGCATGCTGCGCATCTATGGTCGTTACAATATTGGCCTGAGTAATATCAATGATATCGATAATCAGGATAAATGGAAGAACCAGCAGATCCAGCTTGGTCTCGGTCTTAAGTTATTGTAAGTTTTGCATGAACTTAATCCTGAGCATAAAAAAAACGCAGTCATGATTGACTGCGTTTTTTTTATTTCATATTTTTCTTCAGTGCTGCAATCTCTTTTTTGAAATGTGCCAGCGCTTTCAGCTGTTCTCTGATAAAGCTGTTGTCTTCCGGTTTGCCGATAACAGCGATCATCTCGGCAAAGCTTTCATACACCATTCTGCGGTAAGGATTACTGTAATCTTTGGCGCGTGAATCGTGAATGGCTTTTGTCATCCATTCCTTTGTGGACAAAGCGGCATCGAGTAATGCATTGAAACGATGGACGTCGGTCTTCCTGACATCAATACCACTGATCTCCTGTAATGCAGCCAGTGCGTGTTTCAGTTTCTGGTCCGGGTATTTATCTGCCTGTTTACGGTAGAAATCATGTACATCATCCCATGATTTTGTCTTTCCGTTCCTGATCCTTTCTTTTAAAATATCAATGTCTTCTGCAGGGATCATTTGTCCGCCTATATTCAGCCAGTTGTTTCTTTTTTTGAAAGCCGGTAACTGCTCTTTCAGCGATGCAAAATTTTTGACCTCGTTACTCCGGCAGAACTGCAATACCTGTGTTATGCCATAATAGATAACCAGATCCCGGAACAATGTATAAGCAGCAGACACTTTTATAAGAATGACTTTCCGCTTGCTGTTTTCAACATTGGTGAGCGAGATTTCAAGACTGTCGACAATCTTATTGCCTGATGCCAGCAATTGTTTGCCGGTAGCAATTGTCTCTTCGCGGGTGTATTTTTGCCTGCTATCCAGTGTCCGCTCATAGGCTTTTCCTGTAGCTTCTTCCAGCAGGGTGAGCGCACTCAACAATTCGTTAATGGTATCCGGTGCGAGGTAATCATATTCGAGAAATTGTGTACGCTCCGTACGTTTATCACGGTCGGCATATTTCCATGCATTCCTGGCCAGTGCGTACATGTTGTACATGAACCAGTAGCCAGGCATGATCACCAGCTGGTCTCTGCTGACGTCATTGCTTACGAGCGAAAACGGAATAGGGATATCGAGTTCGGCAGGGTAATCGCCTTTGGTAAGAATAGTGAAGCCCGCAAATCTTGAGTTATGTTTGAGACTTACACATAGCCCTGGCCAGAATCCGCGGCCCATAATGATCTCGCCATCTGCGCCCCGGCTGTTATGATTGGAACCAATGGTAGCACCTGCGGCAATATTACTTTGCCCCATCACCAGTGCGGCGCATAAAAAAGAATTATTATGATGCTGCTCATGTGCCGGGAAGATCAGTGAATTCAAAACTTCGCAGCATGAAATAGTTGCATTATGACCAAGGTAAGAATTGATGAGCCGTGCACCGTACTTCAGCTGAGAATGAGATGCCATGATAAACCGAACGGCTTTCACACCATAAAACAACCTGCAGCCATAGCCGATAATGCCGTTCACAATTTCACAGCCTTCGCCAATCTGCGTTTTCCCTTCCGGGCCGGAATTAACGGTGAGGTTTTTCAGTTTGTTGGCACCTTTGAAATAGGCATCCGATCCGATCCACGCGTCTTTGATAATATTGCAGTTCTTGATCACCGTACGGTTGCCGATCTTTCCGTAATAACCGCGTTTGTTGTCAAACTTCGCTTCTGTAAACTGTTTGAATTTTTCCTGCAGAACCGTATCGTCTTTATAACGACTCCAGAGGAAAGCATCTCCCGCTAGCATACCGTTGAAGGGTAATACTTTTCTGCCTGTATTCTCATTGCATATTTCCAGCCAGATCCGTACGTCTTCTGTCTCGTCTTTTTTGATAATGCCGTTACCGAATTTGGCATGGTTGGTTGCAACAAGTTCGTTTACGTTGGTAATGATCACTTCGCTTCCGATGATATAGTGCGAGAGATAATTGACATTGTCGATCACCACATTGTCGCCGAAGTCGCAGCTGATGATGGTTGAATTGTATAATCCCACAGCAGCTTTCAGATCGCTGAAGCCAAGGCAGTAAGGTTCAAGTTTACCGATGCGTACAAGTCCGTAGAACTTGCAGTTCCGTACCAGTTCAGGATTGAAGGCATCGGAGACAAGGATATTATTCCAGTTGTCGCTGATGTTGCCGTTCCTGACCAGCATCTCAATTTCAAAAGCGCCCAGCTGCCGGTACACGATGCCGTTGCTGTTCTGTGTATTCCGGAGATAATATTCATCCTTGCCTTTCGGTATATATTGCGCTCCGATAAAATTATAACCAAGCGCAGCGAGCGGTGTTTTTGAGATCAGGTTCTGAGCCATGCGGACCATTTGGGTTTGGGGGTTATTCAACAGTTACGCTCTTTGCCAGGTTACGGGGTTTGTCTACGTCGAGGCCTTTGGCGAGCCCTACATAATAACTGAGCAGTTGGAGCGGGATGGTGCTTAATAAAGGAGCGATCACTTCATCGGCATCCGGTACAAACATTACATCGTCTGCCATGCCCGGGATCACGTCGTCTGCGGCAGTTGCCACTGCGATCACTTTTCCTTTGCGTGCCTTGATCTCCTGTACATTGGAAACGATCTTTTCATAATAAGAATCTTTTGTAGCTACAAATACCACCGGCAGCTGATCGTCTACCAGTGCAATAGGGCCATGTTTCATTTCTGCGGCAGGATATCCTTCTGCGTGTATGTAAGAGATCTCTTTCAGTTTCAGTGCGCCTTCCAGTGCTACGGGGAAATTATAACCGCGTCCGAGGAAAAGGAAATCGTGTGCATCTTTGTATTTCGCCGCGATATTCTGTATCACAGAAGTGTCGGCAAGGATTTCTTTTACTTTTTCCGGAACGGCCTGCAGTTCATGCATCAGCTGCATATATCTGGCTTCACTGATCGTTCCTTTTGCATAACCGATCTTGAGGGCCATCATGGTGAGTACGGCAAGCTGGCCGGTGAATGCTTTGGTACTTGCCACTCCGATCTCCGGGCCGGCATGTGTATAAGCACCTGCATTGCTGAGTCTCGCAATACTGCTGCCTACGGCATTCACGACGCCGAATATGAATGCGCCTTTTTCTTTCGCGCTTTCGAGTGCCACCAGCGTATCGGCCGTTTCGCCGCTTTGCGAAATGGCAATGATCACATCACCTTCATTGATCACGGGATTCCTGTAACGGAACTCGGACGCATATTCCACTTCCACCGGTATGCGGCATAATTCTTCTATCTGGTATTCGGCTACAAGACCTGCATGCCAGCTTGTTCCGCAGGCTACGATAATGATGCGTTGCGCGTTTTTCAATGCATCGATGTGATTGTCAACGCCGCTCATGATGATCTGCCCGGACTGCGGTAAAAGCCTGCCGCGCAAACAATCGAAAATGGTGTCGGGTTGTTCGTGGATCTCTTTCAGCATGAAATGTTCATAACCGCCTTTCTCTATGGCAGCCAGTTCCAGATCCAGCTTGGTGATGAAAGGCGTTTGTTTTTCATTGCCGATATTTTTCAATATCAGTTCGTCGGGTCTTACAATCGCAATCTCATAATCGTTTACATAAACCACTTCCTTGGTATATTCAATAATAGGTGAGGCATCACTTGCAAGGAAATGCTCGCCCTTGCCGATGCCGATTACCAGCGGGCTTCCTTTTCTTGCGGCGATAATGGTTTCGGGATCATCGTCGGATACGAGCAGTATACAATAGGCGCCCACGATCCTTTTCAGGGCAATGCGTAATGCTTCTTCAAGTGTACAGTTGTTATTGGTCTTGATGTCTTCTATGAAATTCAGCAGCACTTCGGTATCGGTATCACTTGTAAAGTGATAGCCTTTTCCGAGCAGTTCTTTTTTGATCTGTGCATAGTTCTCGATGATGCCATTATGGATCATGGCAAGATGACCGCCTTGTGAGCGATGCGGATGTGCATTCCTGTCGCTCGGCTCACCATGCGTTGCCCAGCGGGTATGTCCTATGCCGATATGAGAGTTCAGATCCTGACCGGTACAGAATTCTTCCAGTTCGGCAACCTTTCCTTTTTTCTTGTAAACGTTTAATTGTCCATCGTTCAGCAATGCAACACCGGCACTGTCGTACCCCCTGTATTCAAGTCTTTTCAATCCTTTAAGTATAACAGGGTAGGCCTGACGCGGGCCTGTATAACCAACAATTCCACACATGATTTTAATAAATTAGTATGCAAGATTAATTATTTTAATGCAGCAAAAGATGGAGCATCAGCATCCGGAACGTATAAACACGGACCATGAAAACACCGTTTGATACCTAAAGAGAATAGGTATTGGAAGATGATTGCGTTTTGTTGCGTTCTTTAAAAGCAGACAGTTGCAGGAACCTGCTAAATTATAGCGTGAATAAACCTGGGTTGTCGCAATACTCCCTGCAAAAAACAGCAGGTGAAGAAAAATGTAGTTATATATTGAAGCCGCGCCGGAAGCGAAAAAAAATAAAAAAGATTATCCGTTTTTTGTGTCCGAAAAGCAGAAAAGACAATCTGTGGCCAGTAACCGTTCTATATTGGTCAGATCATGCAAGGGGAACTTTATATTAACCAGTTAAATAAAACTATGAACAAAAACCACATCAATATCAGCCATATTCTTTTGTGTGCCGTACTGGCAGGTTCCTGTTTAACTGCATGTGAATCGCAAAGCCGGCGTACAGAAACGGTGGTAATAAGCGACACTGTTGCGGAAGTGATCAGCGAGCCGGAACATACAGATGATCTGTCTGCTCCCGATACGCTGTTTGCAGATGGTACGCGACCTTCTTCCTGGAGTTCTGCCGGGTTTACCGATCCTTCTGCATTCAAAAATTTTCTGTCGAACTGGAAAGTATGGGTTCAGGCCGGAATGAAAGACAGTATAGTGGCATACACAAAATTTCCTTTACCAGCCTATAAAGACAAAGCGGGTTTTCTGAAAGCCTGGCCGGTTATTTTTTCTGCTGAGATGAAAAGAAAGATTGCTGCGCAGCCACTCAATGAGATCTTCCGCAATTACCAGGGCGCAATGATCGTAAACGGTGCATTCTGGTTCAGCCAGTTCCCGGAAGGCTACCGGCTGATCGCTGTTAATAAGCCATAAAAGAAAATCCGTCATGCAGGATGAACCACATGACGGATTTAAGTTGCTCAGCCTCCGGCTTTATTTTGCTTTGGATGCTGTATATAACTGGTTAAAAATGAACTTGAATGTGCCGTGTGTCTGCGCCCTGAATGTGATCTCAGGACCAAACGCGATCAGCTTGCCGTTACCGATACCGGCTTCAAAAGCGGTGATGCCGCCTTCGAGATAGGACTGTCCCCAGGCCCAGCCGCTGCGCAATGGTTTCGCATCCGGGAACCAGGCCAGTGGTTTCACATTGCCTTTTGATTGTGCTTCAGGCAGGATGTTGAACACCGGGCTTGCATCGAAATATACATCTGCATTGCTACCCATGCCCCATGCAGCCTGTTGTGTTGAATCTACTTTCATACGCAGGATGCTTCCAGGTATATAATATTTCTCACCCGGCAGGTTTTTCTCCTGGCCATTCACCATTTCTGTAAGCATGTTCTTTACCGGAACACCCAGGTGATAAGCGAGGTTGGTGCTGCTTCCGATGGTAAGGATATTACCGCCCTGCTCCAGGAATTTTTTCAGTTCAGGAATAGATTTCTCCGGTGTGATCCTGCCCAGCATTTTGTGGAACTCTGCAGGAATATCTTCCTGTCTTGCACCACCTCCAAAACCGCCACGACCGCTGGCGCCGGTATTGACAGAAGGAATAGCACCTCCTACAAACAGGATAATATCATATTTGGAACGCAGGTTGCCGGTGTCGATATCTTTCGGATAGATCACTTCTGCCGAGAAATGGAATTGTTCCATGATATAACGCATCCAGCCTGATGGCATTGAACCGCCATAAGTATCCCAGAGCGCAATGCGTGCAGGGTTGATGCGGGTGAGTGCTGCCGGGCGTTTGGCCAGCGCACTGATCTCGATTCCGAGTGTGCCCGCTGCCTGCTCAACCAGTGTTTTGTTTTTAGCCGAAGCCGGAACGAAGAATGATCCCTGGCTGAAATTGCTGCCTGCAACCACATCTGCAGAACGGTATACTTCCACACCTGCTTTGAGCAGGTCGTTCACAGCGGTGAATGAATTGTTGGCTGCACTGTTCAGCAGGTAACCTGCGGCAACAGGAGCACCTGTTACTTTTCCTTTTACACTTTGCAGTTCGCCGTAAGGAATGCGCTCGAACGGACCATCGAAGTTCTCTGTGATCCTGTCGAACTGGATTCCCATTTCATAAGCCAGTGTCCATCCTGCCGCATCATATGGTGCGATCGGCGGACCTCCCGGATACTGGAAATCGTTCGGGTGATCCTGTGGCTCGAACAGGTCAATTACGTGCGGACGGAATGCCTGGTTGTTCTTCACAATGAAAGAACCCGCAGGGTATTTTTTTCCTGCAACGGTGAAGTCGCTGCTGGCTTTATGTACGAGTACGCCGGTACGGATCAGGGCATTGATAAAACGTGCCGCTGTAGGAAAATCTGCCTGGTCGGAAGGCAGGATATAGCCTCTTGCATCACGCAGTTCCGGGTTCTTGTAAACAGAATCGAAGAATTTGGCTGATGATGCTGCATTGCCTCCGCCGCCGCGTGGCCCTTCTGCATTGCCGCCGGGGCGTTGTGCCGCGTTGGCTGCTGTATTACGTTGCTGCATCTCGGTCACTTCCGCGGCACGCTTCGGATAGAGCGTCCAGTAATCTTTTTCGCCACGCTCGATCGAGTTGCGCCCCATTTTGTAAAAGTTGTATAACAACTCATCACTGTGACGGATCGCATATTGCAGTACCCCATAGTTCAGTGATACGGAATAATCGATTGAATTCCTGAAACGCCATACCTGTGGTAACACAGGGTTAGGGTTTGCACTGCTCGGGATCAGCCTTTGCGGCACCAGCGGAATAGTGGTAGGGTTCGGACCACCGATGATCTCCGTCAGGAGACCTACCATATTATGGAAATAGGTTACCGTACGAAGACCGCCATTATACCAGGTTGAATATGGCGAACCGGCGCGTTGGGTATAGCCTGGCTTGTTCTCTGCATTCAGCCTGTTGATCATTGCCGCACCAACGGCATCCAGACTTGTCATCACCAGCGGATCGAATACATAGTTGAACGGATCACGGAAAGGAGGACCCGCTACAACAGTTCCGGCAGGGCCGGTCTGGTGGTGGTTATACATGATCTGTGGTAACCACTCAATAAAGAGCTGGCGACCCATATTCTGTGTTTCTTTCAGGTTAAGCATGAAAAAGTCGCGGTTGTTATCGTGGCCGGCATATTTTTCATACAGTCTCGGTACCTGCTGCAAAGATCTCTTTTCGGGCTTTGATTCACGCATGTACCAGTTGGAGATCAGCTCCTGCCCGTCAGGGTTTGCATGCGTAAGCAGGATGATCGCATTATCGAGGATCTTTTTGGTCTCAGCGTCCTGACGGCTTGATAGCTGCCAGGCCATTTCTATCAGCTGATGCGCACCTACTACCTCATTAGCATGCAGACCACCATCGATCCATACGATCACTTTACCTTCTGCAGCCAGTGCACGTGCCTGGTCATCGGTCAGGTTCTCGGCATGGGCCAGTTTCTGCGAGATCTGTTTGTACTTGTCGAGATTTTTAAGATTGGCAGGAGAAGATACCACCAGCATGTATTGCGAGCGGCCTTCTTCAGTGGCGCCGATATCAACCAGTTTCAGGCGGTCAGACACAGCAGCCAGCTTTTTAAAGTAAGCTTCTGTCTGCGTATAATTAGCCAGCTGGTAATCATCGCCGATGTTAAAACCGAAATGTTCTTTCGGAGAAGGAATGTTTTGGGCTGAGGCGGACAGGGTCGTAAGCAACAACACAGCCACCAGGCAACAAAGTCTGGTTCTCATCATAAGTAGTTATGGTTTATTGGCTAAATGTAACGATTAATTAAAAACAGACCGGTTCCCGGAGCCTTTTGCAAAGGAAGGGGAGATGCTGAACGGATGAAAAAGCAAAAAGCAGGGGTGAAGAGGCAATTGGTGATCTGTGTATTCAAAAGGGCATTTTTCAAAAAATGGGTGTTTTTCACCTTGCGGGCGTTTTTATGCCTTTATACTTTTGACCTCGTAATCAAACAACAGTAAGCAGGAATGGAACAACGCACTACCATCAGTAATGTTTCGGACATCAGGCATATTGCCGGCGAGATCGGCATGTTCCATATCCGGCGCAGGATGATCAGCGTGCAGCTGAACCAGTTTACTGAAGAAGAGAACAGGCTGATCGAACGCAAGATCGTAAAGCAATATGCCATGCAGCATGCTTTGTTGTCTGCCTCTACCGGTTTAGGTGTAACTGTGTTATATGTGCTGCTGATCGTATCAGGCATCATTACTCTTTCCGACCATCCGCGTGCATGGTTTATCGGGGGATATATCGTGTTTTTTGCCGGGGCTGTTGTATTGCAGCGGGTGTTCCGCTGCTGGTATTCCAGGAAAGTGTTACGTCGCCTGGCCAACGAGCTTCCCGCCGTACCGCCGCTGGCTTACCAGTGATCTTTGTCTCTCCTATCCTAAGAATAACCCGGGCAGGGTGGACCTCAGGGTCTGCCCTGCTTCATTTTGAGGCCTGCCGAACGCCCGCAGAGTAGTATCTTTGCCGCATGCATTATGTTTCTGCCGAAGGGTTAACCAAGAGTTATGGCATCAACCCGCTTTTCAAGAATATTTCTTTTCATATCAACGAGGGCGACAAGATTGCACTGATCGCCCGGAATGGGGTAGGAAAATCAACGCTTCTGCGCATCCTGGCAGGTGCCGAAACACCAGATTCAGGTAAATTATGGATCCATAAAGATGTAACCGTTGCACTGTTTGAGCAGGACCCGAAGTTCGATGAGTATAAATCCGTACTTGAGAATATTTTTCATTTACAGCATCCCGTGATCAAAGCTATACGCGCATACGAAGCAGCGGTAGAAGCGGAAGACGGGGCAAGGATAGCTGAAACGATCGATGTAATGAATGAACTCGGTGCCTGGGAATTTGAAGCAAAAGTAAAACAGATCCTTGGCAGGCTGAATATTCATCACCTGCAGCACCGGGTGAGTGATCTGAGCGGCGGCCAGCGCAAAAGGGTAGCGCTGGCAAAAACACTGATCGACCTGGGTTTTGAGCACCAGCATACCTTACTGATGATGGATGAGCCGACCAACCACCTCGATGTGGAAATGATCGAGTGGCTGGAGCATTATCTTTCCGCAGAGAATGTAACACTGCTGCTGGTAACCCACGACCGTTATTTCCTGGACGCTGTCTGCGATGAGATCTGGGAACTGGAGCGTGAGAACATGTATGTGTACAAGGGTGATTACGAGAACTACATGGAAAAAAAAGCAGCAAGGATCGAAAGCGAACAGGCCAGCATAGACAAGGCAAGGAACGAATACCGCAAAGAACTGGAGTGGATGCGCAAGCAACCCAAAGCGCGGACCACAAAAAGCAAAAGCAGGCAGGATAATTTCTATGATATAGAAGCCAAAGCCAAACAGAAGATCGAAGATGCACAGTTGCAGCTGCAGATGAAAATGAACAGGCTGGGCGGAAAGATCATCGAAATGAAAAAAGTATACAAATCCTTTGGAGACCTGGTGATCCTCAAAGGGTTCGATCATACTTTCAGTAAAGGCGAAAGGGTAGGGATCATTGGTAAGAATGGTGTTGGTAAATCAACTTTCCTGAACATATTACAACAACTGGAGCCGGCAGACAGTGGCAAGATCAACGTGGGTGAAACAGTTGTGTTCGGCAACTTTTCACAACAGGGGCTGGTGATCAAAGAAGACATGCGGGTGATAGAATATGTAAAAACTTTTGCAGAAAGTTTCCCGCTGGCAAAAGGCGGCAGCCTCAGTGCAGCACAGTTCCTGGAATTATTCCTTTTTCCGCCGGATAAACAGTATACCTATCTCTCATCGCTCAGCGGCGGCGAAAAAAAGCGTTTGCAATTACTCACCATCCTTTTCCGCAACCCGAACTTCCTGATCCTCGATGAGCCTACAAACGATCTCGATCTGCCTACACTGGCAGTGCTGGAAAGTTTCCTCAGCGAATACCAGGGTTGTGTGCTGATCGTTTCGCACGACCGTTATTTTATGGATCGTCTTGTAGATCATCTTTTTGTATTTGAAGGCGAAGGTGCTGTGCGCGATTTTCCCGGTAACTATACCCAATACAGGATCTGGCTGAAGGAGCAGGAAGATAAAGGCAATGCCGTTCCCGTAAAACAACAGCAACAGCCGGTGAAAGAAGCTGTTGCTGAAACACCGGCACCGGTAGCAAAAAAGAAAATGAGCTTCAAGGAGAAAAGGGAGTTCGAAATGCTTGAAAAAGAAATGCCGCAGCTGGAAGCCGAGAAACAGGCAGTTGCAGAGAAAATGAGCGCGGGTAACCTGCCTTTTGACGAATTGAGCAAGCTCAGCGCCCGCATGCAGGAGATCACCGATCTTCTCGAAGAGAAAGAATTCCGCTGGCTGGAGCTGAGTGAAATGACTGAATAAAAGATCAATAAAAAAGGGCTTCATCTGAAAGCCCTTTTTTATTGAATAGCATCAAAGCATTTCTACAATCTGGATATTGTTCCCGCAGGTATCGTTGAAAACAGCAATTTTAACCGTTCCCATGGCAGTAGGTTTAACACTGAACTCAACCCCAAGACCCGAAAGACGCTCATACTCCTGTTCCACATCAGCTGCATTGAACTGTGTGTAAGGAATGCCAGCATCGAAAAGTGCTTTCTGGTAAACTTTAGCCGGCTCAAAATGGTTGGGTGCAGGCTCCAGCAGGATCTCTGTTCCATCCTGGTCTTCCTTGCTTACCACGGTTAACCACCGGCTGTGCTCGCTTAAAGGAACATCGACTTTTTTCAAAAAACCAAGTTTCTCAGTATAGAACTGCAATGCTTTTTCCTGATCCAGCACCGGAATGCTGACTACTTGTACTTTCATCTTTTTTCATTTTAATTGATGCTGCTAAATTCTCTGAAAGTAGGTGGTCAGGATTTGTGAAAATTGCTTTTTTTCTGAAATTCGGCCGGTGTCATGCCCGTCCGTTGTTTGAATAAAGTGCAGAATGAGCTGGGGCTTTCGAAACCAATGTTGAAACAGGTCTCAGTTACGGTTGATCCTGCCATTAAATATTCTTTTGCTTTCGCGATCCGCCTGTCGGTAAGGTATTGCCCCGGCGTTTGACCATAATACCTTTTGAATAACCGCAGCAAATGAAATTTAGAAGTGAACCGCACATGCGAGAGCAGATCCAGGTTCAGTTCCTGATCGTAGTTGTTGTTAATATAATGACGCGTACCGATTACCGTATCGAGCTGCCCCTGGTTTCCATAACAGGCATTTTTTATCCGGGTTATTTCCTTGAGATAATATGTCATGTTATTGTTTTGAAATGATACCCTAAGTTCAGACCATGAGCCATTGTAATGCCTCATGGTCTGAAGAAACAATATGGTATAGCCGGAAAGCGATGTGGAAACTTCCTCATCACCTCCAGGCAACGAAGGAGTTATCTGAAACTGATCAGTTCCACATCAAATATCAGTGTGCTGTTCGGTCCGATCTCAGCACTTACCTGGCGTTCGCCGTATGCAAGATGGGGTGGAATGAAGAAACGGAATTTACTTCCCTGGGGCATCAGCTGTAAACCTTCGGTCCAGCCTTTGATCACCATATTCAGCGGGAAAGAAGCCGGCCTGCCTCTCTGTACCGAACTGTCGAAGATCGTTCCGTTGATCAGCGTACCGTGATAATGACAGGTTACTTCATTGGTAGCTTTAGGCATCGGTCCTTCTGCCTGAACCAATACTTCATATTGAAGGCCGCTCGGTAATTCGGTCACTTCAGGCCTCTTTTTGTTTTCTGCAAGGAAATCCTGTCCTGTTTTCAGATTAGCGGCTGCTTTTTCCGCTTTTAACTGTGCTAATTGATCTGCAACGCCCATTTCTTTTTATTGTAAAAATACAAAATGGCGGGTTATACAGCGAAAAACAAGGTTTATTAACCTTAATTAACTAAGGAAATAGTTTATAAACTATATTATTAGTTATAATTGTATTGCTAAAACATACGCTATGAAAAAAATATCCACCCAGTTGCTGATCGGTTTTATGATCACAGCTTCCATCCAGGCCCAGAAAAAAGATACGGCTATCGCAACGGCCCATTACCTGTTCTCGCATATGCGGGATACCACCCAGCCAACAGATATCTATACGGAGAATATGATATTATACCTCGGTTCTTCTTCCAGCCTGTTCCAGAGTTATGACCGGATCACTTCTATGAAAGAACAGGCAGCCAAATTTGAACAGATGTCGCGCTCGGGCGGGCCGATACATATAGATATGAGGGGGGTTAAAATGGGGTCGGCAACTTCTTTTTATAAGGATTACAACACCGCTGAAGTGTTCACGGTTGAAAAAGTGGTGCAGGAATACCTGATCCAGGATTCTTTTCCGCAGATCAGCTGGACCATTGGTACAGAAAAGAAAAAGATCAATGGTATCGATTGTCAGAATGCAGTGGCCACTTTCAAAGGCCGCACGTATGAAGCCTGGTTTGCGCCGCAGTTACCTTACAGCAATGGGCCATGGAAACTGGGCGGACTGCCCGGGCTGATCATTGAAGCGAGCGATACAAAAAAGCAGGTGATGTTCAGTCTTACTTCCTTTGAAGACAGCCGTGATAAACAGATCACATTCGGGCCACCCGATAATGCTATCAAAACCACCGCCAGGGAATTTAAACGTATGCGCGATGCTACCATAAAAAATACCGCAGCAGCGATGGGCTTAGGTGCTGTTGAAGGTGTTACCGGTTCTGTGAAAATCTCATCGGTAAGCACACCAGGTACTAAAAAACAAATGAATAACCCGGTTGAACTGTCTAACAAATAGTGCTAGTATGATCAAGTACCTGTTTACCCAGATCTGCTTTTTATTGGTATGTGCTGTAACAGCCCAGCCTTTTGTTCAGGGTAAAGTAACCGGCCCTGATAATCGTCCGCTGCCGATGGTAAGTATTACCCTTACCCGTAATGCCGACGGTCCAGTTCTGGCTTTTGCCATCACCAATACGGCGGGCCTTTACCAGGTCGCTTATAATAAAGGCGGCTCGGACAGTCTCTGGCTGCATGCGAACATCATGGGATTCAAAAAAGAATCAAGGCAACTGAATGGTGCAAAACAGCTGGATTTTATCCTGGAAAGTGCGATCACCCGTTTGCCGGAAGTGACAGTGAAGAATAAAACAGCGCCGATCATCGGCCGGCAGGATACGGTGAATTACGATGTGGCATCTTTTAAAGACCCGCAGGACAGAACGATAGGTGATGTGATCAGGAAACTGCCCGGCGTTGAAATGGATGCGAATGGCAAGATCAAATACCAGGGCAAGCCTATATCGCATTTTTACATCGATGGAGATGATCTGCTGGACAGCAGGTATAATATTGCAACCAGGAGCCTGCCCGAGGATATGGTTTCCAAGGTGCAGGTGCTGGAAAACCATCAGCCGATCAAAGCATTGAAAGATGTGTTGTACAGCGATAAACCCGCGATGAACCTGATCATGAAAGACAAAGCGCGGCTGAAAATTTCAGGTCAGGGAGACGCCGCATTCGGAACACCCGGTCTGTATAATGTAACGGCCAATACCATGATGTTTAAGAAAGCGGTAAAATTCATCAATTATTATAAGCTGAATAATACAGGTACAGACCTGGCTGAAGATGTGATCATGCATAATCTGTCTGACATGCTGAACAACGTGGGCAGCACGCCACCGCCATCCCTATTGAATGTCAGCGGTGCAGGCACCCCGGATATCAGCAAGAAAAGACATCTTTTCAACAACAGCGGCTTGCTGAATATCAATGATCTTGTGAAGCTGAACAACGACTGGCAGCTCAGGATCAACAGCTATTACCTGCATGATAAACAATACCGCAATTCTTCATTAAGCAATACCTATTATCTGCCTGGCGATACCATCCGTTACAGTGAAAAGCAGGACAGCCGTTACAGCACCAATAACTTTGCCATGCAATGGACGCTAACTGCAAATAAGCCCGGTTATTACCTCAACAATGTTACGCTCATCGAGAATGAGCCAACAACAACCGTTGCAGCCATGCAGGCAACTACGGCCAGTCATGTTGATCAGCGATTGTCCGGCACTTTGACCAATATTTCGAATCAGCTCAATTACATGAAAGTGCTGCGGAACAAACAGGTGCTGGATCTTTTTTCTTATGTAAGCAATACCAATAATCCTGCTACGCTTCGCGTGGATCCGGGATTGTATGCAGGCAAATTCAATAACGGCAACCCTTACGAAGCGCTCGTGCAGACTGTGAATGTTCCTACTTTCTATACCAATGAATATGTGAGTTTAAAGATCGCTGCGGGCAACTGGCAGCAATCCTATAAAGCCGGGTTCAGCTACCAGCAGCAGCAGCTGAACAGTCAGTTGGATATTATACAAATGGGCGGGGGGCAGAGTCCGGTGGCCGACAGTTTTAAGAACGCATTGCACTGGAACCGCCGGAACCTGTACGCTGCAGCAGAATATACTTACACGAAACAGAAATTACAGCTGTCGTTCAATTTTTTACTCAATAATGAGTATACACGTTATACAACTGGTCAGAAGGAATACGAACTCAATGCATTTCCATTCAGACCTTATACAAGGATCCGGTACCAGGTTGGTAAAGAAAGTTACCTGACCGGTTCTTATGCCATGAATAATACCAGGGGCAATATTGATAATGTTTATGATGGTTACCTGATGAAGAACTACCGGGATTTCAATGCAAGCGGCGAACTGATACCGGTGAACCTGCAGCATAATATCAGCGGTTATTACACATTCAGGAATTCATTAAAGATACTTTTCGCATCTGCGTCCCTGGCGTATTCTTTTAACAAGACCAATACTATTACGGATTCACGTCTGTCTGATATTGCACAACAGGCGAGATTGCTGGAAATGGATAACCGTACCAGCAGCATTACGTTCGCAGGAAATATCAGCAAATATCTATTTGCCCTCCGCACAACTATCGGCATTAAATCCAGCTGGCGGCAGTCTACATTTAACCAGCTGCAGAATGGCAATCTGTTACAATACCGGAACAGTAACCTGATGCTTGGAGGCGGTGTCAATTCCAAAATAACATCCTGGCTGGGACTGATCTATAACGGATCTTATGTTACATCCCGCAATACACCGTTGAGTGCCTCCAAATCAAATACGGCATCGCCGGCTGCGATCAAATGGCAGCATAACGGTGAAGCGAACGTCACATTTGGCAAGCAGGTTTACTTCAAGGCAAGCGGGGAATACTATTCTTACCGTCTTCCGGGCATGCAGATCAACGGCTACCTGTTCATGGATGTCACCCTTACCTGGAAGATCAATAAATGGAAAACAGACCTGGAGCTTACGATGAATAATATCACCAATACGGATACGTACAGCACTTTATCGCTTTCATCCAACAATATCAGTGAAAGTGTATATACGATCAGGCCGAGGATGTTCCTGGCAAAATTCCTTTACAGTTTTTAGAGCAGCAGACCCTGGAGGAAAAGATAAGCAAAGCTGAAATAGATGATCAGGCCTGTAACGTCTACCAGCGTGGCTACAAACGGTGCAGATGATACGGCAGGGTCGGCGCCCAGTTTTTTAAGCATGATGGGCAGCATCGATCCGGAAAGTGTTCCCCAGAGTACAACGCCCACAAGAGAAAAACCAACTGTTGCCGCAATCATCATCCAGTGTGGTCCGTATAACTGAGGAGCAATGGAATGCCATACGGCAACGCGTATAAAACCAATGATACCAAGTACAGCACCGAGGAGCATTCCGCTGGATAATTCCCTGCGTAATACACGCCACCAGTCGGAAATGGTGATCTCGCCCACTGCCATGGCCTGGATAATAAGGGTAGAAGCCTGCGAGCCGCTGTTACCGCCGCTGGAAATGATCAGTGGAACGAACAGGGCCAGCACCACGGCTTTTGCGATCTCGTCTTCAAAATAACCCATCGCTGTTGCGGTAAGCATCTCGCCGAGAAAAAGCACTACCAGCCAGCCGATCCGTTTGCGGAATAATTTTAATAGAGGTATATCGAGGTAGGGCTCATCGAGGGCTTCCGTACCTCCCATTTTCTGCATGTCTTCGCTGAACTCTTCATTGGCTACCCATAACATATCATCGATGGTAACAATGCCGAGCAGGATATTGTTGTCATCAACAACAGGTAACGCAACGCGGTTGTTCATCTTGAATACCTGGCCTGCATACTCCTGGTCGTCGTTCACATTCAGGGATACCACGCGCCCGTCTATGATTTCGTGGAGTTTCTTTTCGGGCGATGCGAGGATCACGTCCCTGATCCTGATATCATCCAGCAGTTCTCCTTTTTCATCGATCACATAGATCACATCTACGGTCTCACTGTTCTTACCATGTTTACGGATCGTACTGAAAACCTCGGTTACGGTATTGTGTGCATAAACGTAAACATAGTCGGGCGTCATCAGCCTGCCCACACTGTCTTCGGGGTAACCCAGCATGGATAATGTAATGCGGATCTCTTCCGGATCGAGAAGTTTGATCAGGTCCCTGATGGCGGCTTTCGGCAGCTCTTCCAGGAAGTCTGTGCGGTCATCGGCAGGTAATTCATTGAGCAGTTCTGCTGTTTTGGCGGAGGGCAGCTCTTTAACAATGTCTTTCTGCTGCGCGATGTCCAGGATCTTGAAAACGCTGGCAGCCCGGTGAATGGCCATATTGGCAACGATCTGAGACTCATACTCGGGATACTCATTGATCAGTTCCGCCACATCGCTGATATTCTGGTGATCAAGGAATTCCCTGATCGCCAGCTTATCTTCTTTCGCGATAAGCGCTTCAAATTGCTCATTGAGCCCGGGTTGTTCCAGTTCGAGTGACATGGCTGCAATTTAAGGAGAATGTTCATTTATTGACATGCAGGGCACGTGTTTGTTATATGATATTTGAACCGTAGCTTGCGCCTATGCTATTACCCTGCCTGACCATTGCCCCTTCCGGAGACCGCGGCCGCGGCGTATTTACGACCGAACCCCTGGCCTCAGGTACCATTATCGAAATCTCTCCCGTGCTGGTGCTCGACCCGGAAGAACGTGCACATGCAGAAAAGACCATGCTCTTCGATTATATCTTCGAATGGGGTGATGATTATAAAAGCGCCTGTGTGGCACTCGGTTACCTTTCCATGTACAATCATTCCTATTCCGCCAACTGCCTGTACGAAATGGATTATGAATCCGAAACCATACGGATCACTACAGTAAAAGATGTTGCTGCGGGCGAAGAACTGTTTATCAATTACAACGCCGATCCTGACGAAACAAAACCGATCTGGTTTGAGGCAAAATAAGCGGCACAAAAAAGGGGCGCATTGCTGCAACCCCTTGTCCAAACCTAAAATGAAAAGATAATAAAACCACCATACGGAAAGCCCGAAAGTCAACTGGTCATTCAATTCCGCTGTTATTCATCTTCCGGTCTTCCGGGTTTTTCCGTATGGAGGATCATTGCCAGTATTGGTAACCCATCAATTTTGTCAGCTCAACTTTAGCCAGGCATAACTGGTATTCATACTGCAGTTTGGTAAGCTCCGCTCGCTGTACGTTGGTGCTCGCATTGGTGATCTCCAGGTTTGTGCCGGTGCCGTTTGTGAAACGGTTGGTGGCAAGCACCTGAGCGGCTTTGGCCTGGTCTATCTGCCCCTGCGTATTTTTGATGCGTTCCAGGTTGGTGGCAATATCTGTCAATGCCTGCTGAATATCTTTTTTGTAATTGTTGCTCAGTGTTTCCACGGCCATTTCATTCTGCCTGATAATGTTCTGCTGGAGTTTCTGCTGTTGTTTATTACGCCCTCCGTTATAAATAGGTACGGAAAATGAAATGCCCGCCATATAGTTGAAGCGCATGTCGTTGATGTAAGGCACATAGCCATTTTTTACACCTACAGCAGCTTTAACACCCACGGTTGGTTTTTCTGCCAGTTTGGTAATAGCAAGATCACTTTGTGCCTGTGTGATCTTGTCTTTCGCCAATGTAAAGTCAAGGTTTTCGGTTTGTGCAATACCCAGTGCGCTTGAAGCATCGGTAAGACTGATGTCGAAGTCAAAAGCTGTTCCGGTACTCTGACTGATGCCTGTAGTGTATTCGAGCAGGTTGAGTTGCTTCTGCAGGCTGTTTTTCAGATCCGCTTTACGGTTCTCTTCATTGTCGATGGATGCTTGGATATTCAGCAGGTCGATCTTCAGTGCATTGCCGTTCCTCAGCTGGCTTTCCACGATCCGTTTGTTCTCTGTGAGATAATTCAGTACATCGTCCTGAATACGGATCGCTTTCTGCAGGTAAACAATGTTGTAATAAACATTCGCAACCTGATTGGCCAGTTGGGCACGGGCATATTCCACATTATGTTTTGCATATTGCAGATCATCTTTTGAACGATTGATATTTGCCTGCAGCCGACCGAAATCGAAAAGTGCATAAGTAGCGTTCACTGCTCCGTTCAGGTTATGTACAGGTGCAAACTGGAAATCGGTACCGTTCAGCGGGATTTCGATCTTCGGTTTTACATAGGCATAAGATGCGTCGCCGGTTACATCCGGTAATTTGTTGAGTTGGGTGAGCGTTAATTTTTCCTGTGCGGTAACAACCATGTTCTCCGCTTCTTTGATCCTCGGGAAATAACCGAAGGATTTTGTGATGAGCGTTTTCAGCTCGCTGTTCACCGTCACCTGCGCCTGCAGTGAAACGGCTGCAAGGAAAACGGCTATTGTGATGGATATCTTTTTCATGTCTTGTTTTTTGGTCTTTATTATTTCTCAACGGCAGCGGTCTGCCGCCTGGTTTAATGCGCTTCTGCCGCTGCTTTCATGGTTGCTGCCATTTCAGCGGCTGATTTTTTCTTCACCCTGAGAAAACCAACCAGTGGTATTACCAGTATGAAGAAGATGGTGATCAGCCTGAACGTATCCAGGTAAGAAAGGAAATAGGCCTGCCTGTCTACGAGATTGTTGATCGTTGCCACAGCTTTTGTGCCTGCGCCCGCCACATCGCCCGTCCGGGCAATGATTCCCTGTGCAATGGTATTGCTGCGTTCTATGAACATCTGCGATTCGCCGGTTATTTTCGATACCAGATCGTAACGATGCTGCGCATACTGGTGAGCGATGTAATTGTTGGCGAGCGCGATACCGAAAGCGCCGCCAAGTTGCCTGATCATATTGTTCAGCGCGATACCCGATGCATAATCTTTTGGTTGTAATCCTGCCACAGCCTGGTTGATCAGCGGTAACTGTACCATGCTGATACCTACTGCTCTCAGCGCCAGCGGGAAGAAAAAGTCGTTTTTGTTCACATCCGGACTTACACCTGCACTCAGCCACGAGTAAGCTGCAAAGAGCAGGAACCCGATCACCACAAATGGAATCGGAGAAATGCCTTTGCTCATGAGCTTTCCAATGATCGGCATCATCAGTACCGTGATCATGGTTGGAGCAAGGAGTGTAAGACCCGTTTCATAAGCGGTATAACCCAACGTTCGCTGTGCCAGTACCGGGAATACGAATACAGAAGTGAAAAGCCCTACACCCACTACAAAAGTGAAGATGGTGGTAAATGCAAGGTTCCTGTTATTCAGTACCCTCAGGTTTACCGCGGGTGATTTTACTTTCAGCTCGTACCAGATAAAAGCGATCAGGCCGGCCGCTGCAAGAATAGATGTTACAATAATGGTTTTACTGCTGAACCAATCTTCGGATTCTCCTCTCTCGAGCATGTATTGCAAACTGCCGATCCCGACTGTCAGCAGCATGATACCGGTATAATCGATCTTGATATTTTTTTTGTTTTTCCCTTCGCCCTGCTTCTTTTCGATGAATGAGAAGGAGAGGAATGTAGCGAGGATACCAATCGGGATATTGATCATAAAGATCAGCGGCCAGGATGCATGGTCTATGATATAACCACCGAGTGTTGGTCCTAATGTAGGGCCTAATACAAGTCCCATACCGAATAAGCCCGATGCGATAGGCCGGTCTTTCGGCTCGAAGGCATCGAAGAGTATAGCCTGCGACGTGGAGAGCAGCGCACCGCCGCCCACACCCTGCACAAACCGCCAGATAATGATCTCGATAAGGCTGGTGGACTGGCCGCACATATAAGATGCTACCGTGAAAATGATCATGGAAGCGATATAGTAATTCTTCCTTCCGAAATATTCCGCAAGGAAGCCTGTAAGCGGGATAATGATTACGTTGGCAATTGCATAAGAGGTGATAACCCAGCTGATATCTTCGATATTCACACCAAGGCTGCCGCTCATATCGCTGAGGGCCACGTTCACGATCGACGTGTCTATCAGCTCCATGATAGCCGCTGTAACCGTGGTGATCACTATGATCGCCCTTGCAAAGCCTTTAGGAGTTGCCATAAAAATCTTTTTTCAACATAAATGGGATGAATGATACCTGCGTTTGATGCAGCATTATTTGCTGTTGGCAGCGCTTACATATACACTTAAGCCGGCACGCAGTATGTCCCTGTGTTTGTTGATGTCTTTGATATTGATCTTTACAGGTACGCGCTGTGTAACTTTCACGAAGTTGCCGCTGGCGTTATCCGGAGGCAGCAGGGAGAACTTGGCTCCTGTAGCTTCACTCAGGCTTTCGATCACACCTGTCAGTTTTACGTCGGGATATGCATCCATCTCAAGATCCACTTCTTTGCCGGGATAGAGTTTCTTCAGCTGGTTTTCCTTGAAATTGGCAACTACCCAGAACGTGGTGTCGTTCACGATAGAGAAGAGCGGCGTACCGGGTTGTACATACTGACCTTCAGAAATATTTTTCTTGCCGATCTTACCTGCCTGCGGTGCAAAGATCTTTGTGTAAGTGAGTTTCAGTTTTGTCTGTTCGATCTTGGCTTGTTTTACTCCCAGCGCAGCTTCCGCTTTCTGCACACCTGCCTGCAATACGGCAATACGGCTTTCGGCAGAAGTGAGGTCTGTTTTGCTGTTCTGGAACTGCTGGTCTGCAGTTTCCGCATTGAACCTGCTGTCGTCAAGTTGCTTCCTTGTGATCGCCTGGTCGTTGAAAAGGTTCTGATCGCGTTTGAGATCATCTTCGGCTTTCTTTTTACGCATACTGCTGAGGTCGATATTGCCTTTGTTCACTTTCAGCGAAACAAGGGCATTGTTCAGCGCAGCTTTTGCATTGATCACATCAACCTGCGTCTGCCTGTAATCTGCTTCCATTTCGAGCAGTTGTGTCTGCAGTTCCGCATCGTCGAGTTCAACGAGCAGCTGGCCAGCTTTTACCGAATCGTAATCCTTAACTGCAACGGATTTTACATACCCCGCCACGCGCGGAAGTACGGGTGTGATCTGGGTTTCCACCTGAGCGTTATCGGTGGTCTCATGGGTCATTGCATAGCTGATCTTTGTGTAGCCCAGGTATGCGGCTACGATGAATACAGCTGAAAGGATGATGATCCTTACCGGAGATTTTTTTGGTTTGTTTGCTTGCTTGGACATGACTGTTTAGTTTGTATTGTTTCGGTTAACCGGCGTCATACAGCCTGGTTGGTAATGGTATTAAGCATTAGGATAAAGCAGGTGGGCGTGCATCACCTGCTGTATATGTTTGATCAATCTTTGCTTGAACTGTTCATTGGTATACGGATCAAAATCAGCACCCTGCTCTACAAGCATTCTGCACATAGGCCTTGAAAGCAGCACCTGGTTGATAGTACCCATCATTGTAACGAGCGTAAGCTCGATATCCACTTCACGGAAAATCTTTTTACGGATGCCCGCTTCCAGGATATTGATCATTACATTCCTGTTCTTGGTAAAAACGGCAATGATATTGTCGTGGAGCGACTGCCTTTTCTGCAGCATCAGTTCATGATGGATCACACGGTGGTATTTATGCTGGCTCACCAGGCGGTTCACGTAGTTCTCTATCACCATGTCTACTTTTTCGAGTTCAGATTTGCCGGGGTCGTTAACGATCTCTTCCAGTTTTTCGCGGATAAAAGAAGCTTTCTGTTCCACCATCGCTTCGAAGAGTTTCTCCTTCGATCCGAAATAATAATTGACCATTGCCACGTTCACATCGGCTTTGGCAGCGAGATCACGGATGGAAGTACCTTCAAAACCATTCTCTGAAAACAGTTCGATGGCCGCCTGGATAATTACGTCTTTTTTATCTGTACTACTCATAGGGATCGTTTAAATGCGGGAGCAAAATTAAACAAATGTTTGAATTAATCAAACGTTTGTTTAATTTTTTGAAAAAAGATTGATAAAACAAAGATGTTTAGGTATAATTTATTGATTATGAAGTTGTTAACGAATAAATCGATAAAAAATAAGCCCGGCTTACAGGCCGGGCTTACGGGTCATATTGCTGTGAAATGAGCTGTCAGTGGAGTATTTCCTGCACGTTCCGAGCAATGTTATCACTCATTTTTTTCATCGGCAGATCGTTCTCATCCTTGCCGAAGGGGTCTTCTATTTCCTCTGCGATGAGTTCGAGGCTCGCCAGCACATAAAAGATAAATGCCACAATGGGAATGCTGAAATAGCTGAACGTATGTGCAAATCCCAGTGGCAGGGTAATCACGTAAAAGAAGACGAATTTCTTGATGAACACGCTGTATGAATAAGGTATGGGCGTATTCTTGATCCGCTCGCAGGCACCGCAGACATCCATAAACGACTGCAGTTCCCCGTTCAGCATCATCAGCTGGTAACCGTTGATCTGTCCATCGCGGTGGAGCAGGTTTACCTTGGTCATCATCAGCGCAACGATCTGCGCGGGGATATGTTTGCTGGTATCGAAACCCTGTATCTCCGGATGCGGGTTATCATCCAGCGCCAGCCTTGTCTTTTCGTTCTGCAGGTGTTGCTTCAGCTCACTTGCGAAAAGGGCAATGCTTTTCCTGAAAAAACTCCTGTTCTTCTGATCGTCAACCGGCAGCAGGCTGTTCATTTTCAACGCCAGGTTCCTGCTGTTATTCACGAGAGAGCCCCAGAGTTTGCGGCCTTCCCACCATCTGTCGTAGGCGGTATTGGTTCTGAAAACCAGCAGCATTGAAATCGCAAAGCCCAGCAGGCTGTGCATGGTTGGTATATTCTTTGTGAAATTGGTAATGGAAGCGGGAAGGTATTCCAGTTCTACAAAAGTGATCAGCCAGGAGTAAAGACAGATGGCCACGATCAGCGGGAATAGTTTGCGAATGGTATCTGCCCTGTGAAAACGGAAAATAAAACGCAGCCACTCTTTAGGGTTATAGCTTATCATATTGTAAAAATAAGCATCGGAACTGCAATATTTTATACCCGTTTTTCTGATATGAAATTTTGATAATATTAAATTAATGTTGTTTTGTTGGCACGAAGCTTCAACTTAGCAGCAAAACAGGCTTGCAACAATACCAGCATATATCAGCCAAAGCCTTCGGGCCCGATTTTCAGTGGGGTGTGGCCATGGCCGCCGCGCAGAATGAAGGCGCATATAATATCGATGGCCGCGGTCTTTCCATCTGGGATGTATTCTCCCGCCGACAGGGAAAGATCAAAGGCGCCGCCAAACCTTATGAAGCCTGTGATTTCTATCACCGCTACAAAGACGACCTTGTACTGGTGAAAGCCCTGGGCTTCCGCGTGTTCCGCTTTTCCATTTCCTGGAGCCGTGTACTACCCGAAGGAATGGGGCGTGTGAATAAAGAGGGTATTGCGTTTTACAACAAACTGATAGACGAATGCCTTGCCCTGGATCTTGTACCCTATGTTACACTCTATCACTGGGATCTTCCCCAGGAACTGGAAAAGAACGGGGGCTGGACGAGTCACCAGATGCTGAAATGGTTCACACGTTTTGTAAACGTGTGTACGGAAGCTTTTGGCGACAGGGTGAAGAACTGGATCGTGATGAATGAGCCGATGGGCTTTACCTCGCTGGGATATATGATGGGAAAACACGCGCCGGGAAAAACGGGTTTGTCTAACTTTCTTCCGGCTATTCATAACGCAGCATTGTGCACCGCCGAAGGAGGCCGGCTTGTAAGAACAGCGGTGCGAGGTGCAAACATCGGTACTACGTTTTCCTGCAGCGAAGTAATGGCGCATACCGGCAGGGATGAAGACCTCATGGCAGCAAAAAGAGCGGATGTATTATTGAACCGTTTATTCATAGAGCCGGTACTTGGCCGGGGATACCCGCATGAAGATCATTTCCCGCTGCTCGATAAGATCCATCTGCATAATAAAGCGTGGAAATATACCGAACGCATGGCTTTCAATTTCGATTTCATAGGTATCCAGAATTACTTCGCCACCACGGTAAAATACAACGCACTCATTCCATACATACATGCCATGGAAGTGAAAGCTGCCACGCGTAAAGTACCACATACGGATATGGGTTGGGAAATCAACTCCGACAGCTTTTACCGTATGATCAAACGTTTCTGGCTTTACGGCGGTGTGAAGGAGATCATCGTAAGCGAAAACGGCGCATCCTTTAAAGACCAGGTAGTAAATGGTGTGGTGAACGATGAAAAAAGGATCGCGTACTTCAAAGACTATATTTCGGCGATGCTCAGGGCTAAAAAAGAAGGCATCAATATCGGCGGTTACTTTGCCTGGACGCTGACCGATAATTTTGAATGGTCTGAAGGTTACGCCGCCCGTTTCGGACTGGTGCATGTGGATTTTAAAACACAACTCCGAACCATCAAGCAATCCGGCTACTGGTTCCGCGACCTGCTGCGCTCGGTGTGAGGCCTTTTTTAGTATGTTTGAAACTTCAAACCAGACTTTATGAGAAGTTTCATTCTTGCCGTATTCATCCTTTCATTCCTTAACTATACTGATGCCCAGGAACTTGTTCTGCCCGGTGCAACCGGCTATGCCGTTCCCGCAGAAAAGAACAGTGAACAGGTTTTTTCAGAAAAGGATGGTTCGTTGCAATGGAGTGATCCGGCTCAAAAGATCAGCTATTTTTTCTTCGCGCGTAAAAAAGGAGAATTGTCGCTTGCGCTGAATGCAAAAAATTCTGTTGCAGGCAGCAAACTGCGCGTTAAACTGGCCGGAAAACTATTTACAGTTGATATTCCCGCCGCCGATTCTTTCAGAACCATACAGGTAGGAAAAGTGGCATTACCAGACAGCGGCTTTTATTCCATCGAACTTGAAGCCGTTAAAAAAGCAGGTGCACGCATTGCATCTATTGCTTCACTTAAACTTGCCGGAGAAGCGGCGGGTGATCTCAGCGCCAACCTGAAAACCAGACGTAATGCAGCATCGGTGCATATGCGTTATCATGTGCTCGACACCTTTAAGACCATTGCCTTTTACAATGAAATAACCGTTCCCGCTGGATCCGATCCTGTACACAGCTTTTATATGGCCACTGGTTTTACAAGAGGTTATTTCGGTATGCAGGTAAACAGTGCCACAGAACGCAGGATCATCTTCTCTGTATGGGATGCCGGTAAAGAGCCGGCAGATCGCAAAAAGGTAGCGGATTCAAATAAGGTCAGCCTGATCGGCAAAGGTGAAGATGTTGTGACCGAAAGTTTTGGCAATGAAGGAACAGGCGGACATAGCCACTGGGTATATAACTGGAAGGCAGGGGAGACTTATAAATTCGTTGTAACGGCATTGCCCGACAGTGCCACCACAAGCACCATCTACAGCGCTTATTTTTATGTTCCGGAAGTGCAGAAATGGAAACTGATCGCGGCATTCAGGGCTCCGCAGGATGGCCGCTATCTGCTCAATCCCTATTCTTTTGTAGAAAATTTCAGTGGTTCAGACGGGCAGCTCCAGCGTAAGGCATTCTTCAGCAATCAATGGATCCAGGGCAGCAACGGTAACTGGCAGGAACTTACAAAAGCCAGCTTTTCAAGCGATGCCACCGGAAGGGCGAAAGACCGCATCGATATTGGCGGCGGCACAACTGCTGATGGCAAATATTTCCTCTGGAACGGCGGTTTCCAGAAAGGCGAAGGTCGGTATGGAAATGTATTCAACAGGCTGGAACAGAAACAGAAGCCGGCAATAGACTGGACTAAGAACGCAGACAGCGCAAAGCAGGCGACACGCGACAAAAAGATGATCGCGGATTCCGTAGCTGCCAAAAAACTGGATACCACCGGAAGTGTGGAAGGTGTGTATTATCATATTCTGCAGGCGGGAACAGGCGAGGCGGTGGAAGTGACAGATACTGTGACTGTTAACTACAGGGGATTTGTATTGAATGATGGTGTGGAGTTTGACCGTACAAAGGACAAGCCCGCTACATTCCCGCTGAAACGCCTGATCAGGGGCTGGCAACTCGCTATACCGAAATCCAAAGTAGGCGGTAAGATCCGGGTGATCATACCATCGGCACAGGCATATGGGATGCGTACCCGCAGCAGCAAGATCCCGCCCAACAGTGTGCTGGTATTCGATATAGAAGTACTTGCAGCCAAAAAGGCAAAACTGCCCTGATTGTTCTGAAAAAGTGCAATGACGGTGGATAAAGCGGTAGGCAGGGCACTTGCAGAATGAATAAAGGGGTTGTAATTTAACAGGTGTTATTCATGTTAAATCTGCCTGTATGAAAACAACGCGCCTGCTTTCGATTGCAATCCTTGTGCTTGTTGCTGTATGCAACCTGTATTTCGGTGCCCGGATGATCCAGGATCCGTCGGGAGCATCAGTTGGCCTCTCGCATACCCTGCTGAGAGGAAGCGTGTTCAATGATTTTTATATTCCGGGCTGGATACTTGTAGTAGCACTGGGCCTGTTCGCACTTTTCACGATCATACTTGTTCTGAAGAATAACCGTTATTATCCCTTTTTTATTATTGTTCAGGGAATTGTTGTGATGACCTGTGTGGTAGTACAGATGGTTATTCTGGGAAATGATAATTTCCTGCAATATTTTTTCCTGATGACCGGAATGTTCCTGATCGTGCTCGGTGCTTTCCAATACCAGTTAAAACGTGCCAGGCTGAATAGTTTCTGAGCATCAGCTTTTCTGCAATTTTAGGTAAACCGATGTGGCCACAGGATCCCTGTTTTCGCTTGTGTTTGCCTGCATCCATCTTTCCCTGATCATGACCGCCGCTGTAAGCAGGTGATAATTCATCAGACCCTTGTAGCTGATCCATTGCATTACTGCAGCAACAGGAAGTTGCTTTATATGCGCGTCTTTGTTGAGTGTAACAGCAAGCCCATCCGCTTCAAGCAGAACTGTTTCCAGTAATTTTAAAGCTTGTTTCGCCTGTGTTCCGGACGCAAGTTTGAAGAATAACGGGTAAATACCCGCCAGTGTTAACGCTTCAGAAAACTGTTGCAACCCGAAATCATAATCTGTAAAGAAGCCACGGTCCTTGTCCCAGCAATATTGCTGTATCGTTTTTTCTCTCCGTAATATCTGGTAAAGCATCCGGTCTATCTGCTCTTTGTCGTTCTGCTCCTGGTAAACCGACAACAGTGTGGCTTCATAAAACAGCAGCAGACAGTTAAGATCAACAGGGATCGTATTAAAAAACGGATTCGGTGTTCCCTGCTGCCAGCGTTTGGTGCCTGCCCACCCGGTAGCTTCTTCAGCGGCCTGTTCATCACTAGAAGGAGGATAGCGGTTGAGAATGCAGCCGTTTGGCATGCGTACAACGCTTTTATGTACCGGCTGTTCTGTTGTTACCTGGTCGCTGCCTTCCATCCAGAAGTGATATTCTTTTTCAAGCGCAGCCTGGTATTGTGATAAAACAGATGTTTTCCGCGACTCCTGCAGAATGGAGAGGATCAGAGCGAAATACGGAGGTTGTGGATGCGCTTTATAAGGAATAAATCCATGCTGAAGAATGAGTTCTGAAAGTATATCGATTGTTTCTTCCGTCAGCGCAGATTTTCCTGTCACCTGCCAGCCCAGCATTGTAAAGTAAATATGCTGGTAACTGTTCTGCTCCCTGGTGAGAGACTGTTCGCTGGCAAGACTTACGGACATAGCAGTTATTTCATTTTTAATAATTGAAGGCAAACTGGTGCCGGCAGGTTTACCTGTTGCGGCAATTGTTGCAGCAAGCCGGTTTGTTCATCTCTTTTATAGATCACAATGTTGTTGGTCTTCTGATTGGCAACCAGCAGGAATTTTCCTTTCGGGTCGATGATGAAATTGCGCGGACCAGTGCCCGGGATTGCCTGGTAACCCACTTTGGTAAGCAGCCCGCTTTTCTTGTCCACAGAGAAAATGGCCAGGTTGTTTTCTTCGCCGCGGTTGCTGGCGTAAAGAAAGTGGCCGTCGGGTGAAAGATGTATGTCGGCACTTCCTGGCTGACCTTTAAAATCATCCGGGTGGGTGGCGATGGTTTGCTGTTTGATCAGCCCGCCATGTATATCTGCATATACCGTTACCGTACCGCTCAGTTCGGATATCAGGTAGACAAAACTTTTACGGGGATGAAATGCAATATGCCTCGGCCCGCTTCCTGCTTCAACAGCTGTGCTTGATATCCGTTTCAGCGGCTCTTCCCTGTTTTCGTCAAAATGATACCTCGCTATGATATCCATTCCGAGATCAGCGGCCAGTATGTATCGCTGATCGGGTGTGATAAACGTTGAATGAACATGTGCTTTGTCCTGCCTTTTCTGATTGATACTGCTTCCCTGGTGCTGGATGAGCTGCGTGTAAGGCTGCAGGCTGCCGTTTTTGTTCAGGCGAAAAGCAGAAAGATTACCGCCGCTGTAATTGGCAGCAAACAGCCATTTGCCTTTTTTGTCGGTTGTTACAAAGCAGGGGTCATCTCCGCCACTCGGTTGTGTATTGAGTAATGTCAGCGAACCATCCGATTTGCTGAACGAAAAAGCACTTACCCGGCCCGGCTTATCCCGCCCTGTTTCATTAACCGAATAGAGATATTTACCGTTGCGCGACAATGTGATATAAGAAGGATTGGTGCAACTGTCCGTATTGCTGATCCATGTTACCGCTCCTGTTTCAGCATCAAATTTATATACATAAATACCTTTGCTTTCGTTTGCATTCGTATAAGTGCCGGCAAAAAGATAATACTGCTGTGCATTTGCCTGAAAGGTCAATAGCACACAGGTGATAAGGAAAGCGGAAAAACGCATAATGCGGGATTTGAGTTGCACTAAGATAAACACTTGCCCTGTTTATCCCTATTATTTTACAAATCCGGGCACTTTCTCCTTCCCGGATACAAAAAGGCGCAGACAGACATGCTGCCGCGCCTTTTGCATTGATCATTGGCTGAGATCTATTCGGTTCTGAGATTTTTAACAGGACTTGCCATGGCTGCTCTTACAGACTGAACACTGACCGTGGCAATGGCAATCAGCAATGCAGCAATACCTGCCGCAGCAAATACCCACCAGCTGATAGTGATCCGGTAATGGTAAGACTGTAACCATTTATTCATTACCCACCATGCAGCAGGAAACGCAATGATATTTGAAATGAGTACCAGCTGCAGGAATTCACGGGAAAGCAGCTTCGTAATACCGGCAGTGCTGGCGCCAAGTATCTTACGGATGCCGATCTCTTTGGTTCTTCTCTCTGCCGTATACGCTGCGAGACCAAACAGGCCAAGACAGGAAATGATGACAGCCAGAATCGCAAAAATGCGTGAGAGCTGGCCTACCAGCATTTCGCTTTTGAACACCGCATTGAATTGCTCATTCACAAAACGATAATCGAACGGATAGGCTGGATTGTGTTTCTTTAAGATGTTTTCTGTTACAGCCAGCATCTTTTTGGTATCTGCGTCTTTTTTGCTCCGGATATATAGGAAACGTGCAGAAGAAGGATCTGCATAAAAAATAACGGGATCGCTTTTCTGGCCATACATATCACCGTACAGGAAATCCCTGGTTATGCCTACAACTGTCAGCTGGCGATACCCGCTTTCTGAATTGTCGGGTTTCCGGATGATCTTTCCCAGCGCGCTTCCCGGCCCCATCAATGCGGCAAATGAGGCGCTGATGATCACGTTGTTGCTGTCTGCGCCGGTTGATTCAAACGTTCTTCCTTCCTGCATCTGTATGTTTAAGGTCCGGATAAGCTCCGGACTTACATAACGGTTGGAGATAAGGATGTCCCGGCCCGGTTCCTTGCCCTGCCATTCGAGACCGGATGTATTGTTACCTACACTGATGGTATTGAAGCTGTTCAGGCCCGCATTTTCTATATAACCGCTGTTCAGCAGGTCCTGCCTGATGGCGGTAAAGTTTTTGACCATATCGCCATGCACTTCCACAGAGAGCAGATTGTCTTTATCGTAACCAAGATCCCTGTTCTTCACATGTTGTATCTGCTGGTAAACGATTACTGTGCTGATGATAAAAAGGACTGATAATGAAAACTGCAGTACTACCAGCCCTTTGCGGATGAATGCCGCACTGCCGCTTTTTATTTTTATCCCTTTGAATACATACACGGGGTTGAAAGAGGATAGATACAGCGCAGGATAACTTCCGGCCACAAAACCGCATATCACTGCGATCAGCAGCAGCGCGGACAAGTGAGAGGGCTGGGTCAGGTTCATCGAGATTTTCTTTTCAATCATGATATTGAAGAAAGGAAGCGCAATACTGATCAACAATAACCCTGCCGCTGCTGCAACCACCGCCATAAACAACGCTTCGCCGATGAACTGGAAGATCATGGATCGCTTGCCAGCACCTAATACTTTCCGCACACCCACTTCGCGCGCTCTTTTTTCGCTCCTTGCAGTTGCCAGGTTCATAAAATTGATACAGGCAATCAGTAAAATGATCCATGCCACTACGATAAACAGCCTGATATACTCAATACGGCCCCCTTTTTGTTTGCCATCCTGGAACTCATCGCGCAGACGCCAGTCGCTCATTGCAAAAAGAAAAGGATCCGCGATGGCTCCTTCTGCCTTACGTGCGATAAAGCCATGCAGTTTTTGCTGGATCGCGGCAAGATTTGCGCCAGGTGCTAATTCTGCATAGGTATTGGTGCCATTGCTTCCCCAGTTGTTCAGCCAGTCATTTTTGAGGTAGAAATTCTGATAAGGCGCAAGCCATTCATGCTCCATTGTTGTATTGGCCGGCCTGTTTTTCATTACAGCAGATACAAGCATTTCCTGATTGTTATCCAGCTTGATCATTTTGCCTGCTGCTGATAAAGGATTACCGAAAAATACAGTTGCCATTTTCTCGGATATGATCACCGAGTTTAACTGATCCAATGCATGTTTTGCATCGCCGGCTATCAGCTCCGGTGTGAACATGCTCAGATAAGACGGGTCTACATATGCCCCTCTTTTATACACACTCTTTTCGCCGATGGTGAAAAGGGAATTCATGTTGTTGACGCGGCAGGTATTCACAATGCCGGGGATCTCCGTCTTTATTGCCTGTGCCAGCGGACCGGGAGATGAGGAGAAGGTACGTGTTAATCCATCGTAAGTCTGGTTGGTTCGGATCGCATACAGCTGATCCTTTTTCGCATAACTGTTGTCGTAAGTGGTTTCATCTTCCACCCACAAAAAAATAAGCCCGGCACAGGCAATGCCTATGGCCAGGCCAAAAATATTGAGAAAGCTATAGGTCTTATTCCTGAAAAGATTCCGGATGGTCGTCTTAAAAAAATGCCTGATCATGAAGCTGGTTTTGTAAGACGTAGCCAAAGAATATGCCGTATTCTTATGTATTGAAAATCATGCTGTTACAGGTCATAAAGGTAAATGTACTGTCCGCTTTTGATACGCATATTGTCCGGTTATGCATGATTACTTCAGGTAACTCCTGACAAACCAGGCCCATTTCTCATGCTTTTCCATCAGTCCGGTGAGAAAATCTGCATTGCCGAGGTCCTTGTATTTGTCGCTGAAAGTGTTGATGTCATTCCTGAGGTTACGCACCAGTGTTTCATGATCCGACAACAGGTTCTGTAATTGTTTTTTCTGGTTATTGGTGTATTCCTCTTCAGAAAGCGCGGTTAATTTCAGGAAATCTTTCAGCCTGCCTTCCGAATAATGTCCCAGCATGCGTACGCGTTCTGCTATCTCGTCGATGAGTTCATCGATACCGCTGTACATGTCTTCATAGAACTTATGCATTTCCATGAAATTACTTCCCTCCACATTCCAGTGATAGTTGCGCACTTTGGTGTAGAGCACGTATTCATCCGCAAGGAGCTGGTTAAGTCTTAAAGCCGATGCCTGCAGGTTTTTCTCTGTTATTCCGATGTTCGTTTTCATAAAAAATATTTACGTATAAAGGTAAAAAAATAAGGAGTTGCGCCAGCAACTCCTTATCAGGTCAGAAGATGATGTTCATCAGACTATTTGGCATTCTTCACATATTTTTCCAGCCACTGGTATTGCTCCCACAATACATGCAGCAGGTTTTCCTTACCCCTGTAGCCATGTGCTTCATAAGGAAGGAATACGAAGCGTACGGTTCCGCCGTGCCCTTTGATCGCTGCGAAAAGGCGTTCGCTGTTGATCGGGTAGGTGCCGGTATTGTCATCGCTGTCTCCATGGATCAGCAGGATCGGTGTTTTGATCCTGTCTGCATAAGTGAACGGGCTCATTTCTGTGTAGAGTTGCTGTGCCTGCCAGTAAGTACGGTCTTCATTCTGGAAACCGAATGGCGTGAGTGTACGGTTGTAAGCACCACTGCGTGCAATACCTGCTTTGAACAGGTTGGTGTGCGCAAGCAGGTTTGCCGTCATGAATGCGCCATAACTATGGCCGCCTACACCTACGCGGTTTTTATCGCCCACGCCCATTTCTGAAAGTTTGTTGATAGCCGCCTGTGCGTTCAGTTTCAGCTGCTCAACAAAATTGTCGTTCGGCTTTTTATCCGGGCTGCTCGCTACGATCGGCATTTCTGCATTATCGAGCACCGCATAACCCTGCGTTACATAGAAAATGGGTGATCCGGCTGCAATTGTAGTAAAGCGAGACTGGCTTCCGCGAACCTGTGCGGCATCTGCAGCGCTGTTGAACTCACGTGGGTAAGCCCAGATCAGTACAGGTAATGGTCCGTCTTTATCCTTGTTATAACCTTTTGGCAGGTAAAGATCACCGGTAAGGTCTACGCCATCTGCTCTTTTGTATTTGATCTTTTCTTTGGTTACGCCTTCCATTTGCGGGTAAGGATTGGCGAAAGATGTGATCGGCTGATCAGCTACGCGCAATACCAGGTTTTTGATATAATAGTTAGGCACGTCTTTCTGTGATTCCCTGCGGGTAAGCAGTACAAGCTTTTCAGGATCGAGTACATCGGTCACCATTTCAAAAGTACCTTCAGGACAACGCCATAAAATCTCGCTTTTTTTAGTGTTCAGGTCAAACTTGGCGAGGAATGGAAGATCTCCTTTTGGTGAAGAACCGGTTGTATTGTTCATCAGCATTTTGGTGCCGTTATCCGTTGTGAGGATCACGTTTCTGCCGAATTTGTTTTTGGTGCTTACAGGAGATCCCGGGTTGCTGTAGGCATCTGTCTGGTTGCGCTCATACAGGGTTTCCAGGCTGTTGGTAGTGCTATTGTAACGGCTGGTGCGGCTCATCTGTTTGGTGCGTGAATTCTCCTGCACCAGCGCAAGTGTTGCATTGCCCCATGTTGTACCGCCATAACGGAATTTTGTTTTGAACAGTTCTTTCGCTTCTCCGGTGAATGGTGCACTGAGGGCATAAACGGCATCATGGAACTCCACATTCTTCCTGATCAGACCGCTGTCCAGCGGATGTGCCCAGGTAATGGTTGCTGGCTCGTCATCGCGCCAGTCGAATCCGCGTGGTACATTTTGTGTGTTGTCATAACCGGAAGGCGTTCCCTCGCTGGAGGGTAATTCTGCCAGTACCTTCACCAGTTTACCGCTGAGATCGTTGATGGTTACGGTAGACGGGAAACCACCTGCAGTTACGAGGTAAGAAAACGGTTTGCGTGTGGTACGCATCATCATATATTTTTTATCTGGCGAGAGGCTGAATGATGACAGCAGACCGGCTTTGCCGATATTGGTCTCTACACCATTCTTATTCTGTACCAGCTGTGAAGTGGCATAGAATTCGAACAACTGCTCGTCGTACGGCGATTTGATCAGATCCTGGAAAGTTGCGCTTGGCGCCGCTTTACCCAGGTTCTGCTGCACAGTTGGTCCTTTCGGTGTGATCGGACGTTTAGGTGCATTGGTTGCCGGCTGTGTAGTGGCTTTGTACAGAATGGTGTTATCGTCTACCCATGTATAAGCATTGCCCAGCACTGTATTCAGCGGCTGCTTATTGATCTTTGTTACTTTTTGCGTAGCTACATCGATCACATACAGGTCTACCCTGGTTCCGGTTGTATTGGTAAAAGCAATTTTGCTTTCTGAAGGGCTCCAGCTTACTCCTCCCGCCAGCATATTGGCCGGAAGACCGGTGATCTTCATTTCTTTATTGGTCTTGATATTCTTTAAAACGAAATTGTTGATATAAGTCTGCCTGCTGGGCGAGTAATTGTTTGGATTCAGGCGCATACCCGCAATACGAAGTTCAGGCTGACCCAGTTCTTCCACCGTAGGATAACTGTTGCGTTCGATCAGCAGCATCCATTCTGCCTTACTGTCGATGTTCACGCCGGGAGTTGGCCTGGCAAGCAGCAGGTCTGCGATTTCTTTTGGCGGCGACTGGTAACTAACAGCGTCCTGCGCATAACTGCCCAGCATGCTGAAGAACAGTAACCCACTGAGAAACATTCTTTTCATGTTGTTGGTTTTTAGTTGGGGTTTTATTATTGATAAACTCTTACGTAATCGATTTCCATTTTTTGAGGGAATGCGGTTTCGTCAATGCCTTTCTGTCCGCCCCAGTCGCCACCAACGGCCAGGTTCAGCAAGAGGTGAAAAGGCTTGTCGAAGGGCCAGGCTTCATTACCTGTATGTTCATTCTGAAAACTGAAATAAGGTTTATTATCGATCAGCATCGTGATCTTTTCCGAATCCCATTCCAGCGAATAAACATGAAAGCTGTCACTGAAATCCGGAACGGGTATCGTAGCGGTTTTCTGCGTGCCGATCTTGTGGTAATACTTTTTGCAGTGTACCGATGCATGTACGGTTCCAGGGTTATAGCCCACATGCTCCATGATATCTATCTCACCGTCATCGGGCCACTTCAGTTTGGGAACGCTTGCCAGCATCCAGATGGCGGGCCAGCTGCCTTTGCCGCGCGGCAGTCGCGCTTTTACATCGATCCGGCCATAAGTCCAGTCGCCCTTGCCTTTTGTAACCAGCCTGGCAGACGTATAAGCGTTATTGTTTTTCTGCTCTTTTAAAGCTTCAATGATCAATACGCCATTCTCTATACGGGCATTTTTCTTTTCGCGGTAAGTGTAAAACTGGAGTTCGTGGTTTCCCCAGCCATGGCCGCCGGTATCATAGCTCCATTTGGCAGGATCGGGGAGGCCGTTGGTGTTGAATTCGTCGCTCCAGACCAGTTTTCGCTGCTGTGCGGGCAATGCCTGCGAGAATGCAGACAAGAAAGCCAGGATGAAGATTAAATATCTCATGAGCAGTTTTTAGATAGGGGAAGATAATTATAAAATAATGTTATCGTTCAAATAGTGTGATAAACGGGTAAGAAAAAAGTTTGTCCGTATGAGCTGATGACTTACTTTTGTGCTTCAAGTATGCAACAATTCGCACATATCCACCATCATCATTACTTACCGAACAGGTAGGCTGACGGTGTTTTGTGCTGACATTAATAAAACATTAAAGGCTTACCGGAAGGTGGGCCTTTTTTTATTGTTTGATGTTGCATGCGGCATTTAATCATATTAATTACAGTTTATGCTCAAGTTGGCTATTCAAAAAAGCGGTCGTTTACACGATGATTCCATGCGGTTACTGAAAGAATGCGGTATTGATATCAGTAATGGTGTCAACAAGCTGAAAGCCGAGGCAACCAATTTTCCGCTGGAGCTTTATTTCCTCAGAGATGATGATATTCCGCAATACGTGGAAGACAATGTTGCCGATATCGGTTTTGTAGGCGAGAACGTCGTGTTCGAAAAAGCAAAAAAGAATACCATTGTTGAAAAACTCGGTTTCGGGAAATGCAGGCTCAGTATTGCCGTTGCACGTAATGAAGAATATACGGGAACGGCTTTCCTGCAAGGGAAAAAGATAGCTACCAGTTACCCGGTGCTGGTAAAATCCTTCCTGGATAAAAATGGTGTGGAAGCTGAGATCCACGAGATCAGCGGCAGCGTGGAAATAGCGCCGGGAATTGGTCTTGCAGATGCGATCTGCGATCTCGTAAGCAGCGGCTCAACACTTTTTATGAATGGCCTGAAAGAAGTGGAAACCATTCTGCAGTCGCAGGCGGTACTGATCCGCAACAATGAACTGCAGCCTGAGAAAATGAAGCTGCTCGAACGTTTGCTGTTCAGGATCCAGTCTGTAAAAAAAGCCCGCAACAATAAATATATATTGCTGAATGCACCGAATGAAAAACTGGAAGAGATCATTGGTCTGCTGCCGGGAATGAAAAGTCCTACGGTACTGCCATTGGCAGAACCTGGCTGGAGCAGTGTACACAGTGTACTTAATGAAAACCAGTTCTGGGATATCATTGAACAGCTGAAAGCGGCGGGTGCCCAGGGAATACTGGTAGTACCGATTGAAAAAATGATCGTTTAAATACAAACAGCAAACATGAAAGTGGTGAATGTTTTATCGGAAGCGAACAGGCAGGAGATCATCCAGAGGCCGGTAATTGATACAACACAGTTATATAACCTGGTGCAGCCGGTACTCAATGCAGTGCGGCAGGACGGCGATGCTGCCATCCGGAAATTTACACGTGAGTTCGATAAGGTGGAACTGGAAGATTTCCGCGTGCCGCAGGATGTTATTGAAGCTGCCGCGGATGAATTGTCGCCCGAACTTAAAAAAGCGATAGGGCAGGCGGCAGCCAATATCCGCTCGTTTCACGAACAGCAGGTGACCAGGGAAGAAGCAATAGAAACAATGCCGGGTGTAAAATGCTGGCGTAAAAGTGTAGGCATCGAAAAAGTGGGTCTTTATATCCCGGGCGGCTCTGCCCCTTTGTTTTCTACGATACTGATGCTGGGGATTCCGGCAGCTATTGCCGGGTGTAAGGAAGTGGTATTGTGTTCACCTCCGGGAAAAGATGGTAGGCTGAATCCTGCGATCCTTTACGCTGCACAGCTCACGGGTATCACAAAAGTGTTTGCGGTTGGCGGAGTGCAGGCAATTGCGGCGATGGCCTTTGGTACGGAAACAGTTCCGCAGGTGTACAAGATCTTCGGCCCCGGTAACCAGTATGTAACCTGCGCCAAACAGCTGGTGCAGCAGCAGGGGATCGCTATCGACATGCCGGCCGGTCCGAGTGAAGTCTGCATTCTGGCCGATGATACCGCCGATGCGGAATTCGTTGCTGCTGATCTGCTGAGCCAGGCAGAACACGGAGCCGACAGCCAGGTATTACTGGTAAGTGTCAGCAAAACGCTTGTTGAAAAAGTACAGCAGGCATTGGAAGAGCAGCTTGCAGACCTCCCGAGGAAAGAGATCGCGGCACGCGCATTGGAAAACAGCAAAGCCGTGATTGCCACATCGTATGAAGAAGCAATGAACCTTGTAAATGAATATGCAGCCGAACACCTGATCATTTCGTGCAAAGATGATGAAGCACTTGCTGTGCAGGTGATCAATGCCGGCTCCGTATTTCTTGGTAATTATTCTCCTGAAAGCGCAGGCGATTATGCAAGCGGTACCAATCACACGCTTCCAACCAACGGTTTCGCAAAAGCATACAGCGGCGTAAGTGTGGATGCATTTGTGAAAAAGATAACTTATCAGAAGCTGACCCGTGAAGGACTCCGGGCCATCGGTAATACAGTAGAACAAATGGCAGAAGCAGAAGGGTTGCAGGCACATAAGAAAGCAGTAAGTATTCGTCTCAGAAAAATAAATTAACAGTTAATCATAACAGTATGTTCAATCCATACGACCTCACCAGGAATAATATCAGGAATCTTACACCGTATTCATCTGCAAGGGATGAGTTCAGCGGTGAAGCAAAGGTTTTTCTAGATGCCAATGAGAACAGCCTTGGTTCGCCTTTGCTGAAATGGTATAACCGATACCCCGATCCGCACCAGCAGGCATTGAAACAAAAACTTGCAGCCATCAAAGCTATTGCAGCCGAACAGATCTTTATCGGTAATGGCAGCGATGAATGTATCGACCTGCTTTTCCGCTGTTTCTGCGAGCCGGGAAAGGATAATGTGATCATTTGCCCGCCCACTTACGGCATGTATGAAGTGAGTGCCAGTATCAACGACGTGGAAATACGTAAAGCACCGTTGCTCGATGATTTCCAGCTGAATATGATCCACCTTGAGCAACTGGTTGATGCAAATACAAAACTCATCTGGCTTTGTTCGCCCAATAACCCGACTGGCAATTCGCTGAACCGTGCCGATATCGAATCGGTGCTGAATAATTTCAATGGTATTGTGGTGGTTGATGAAGCTTATATCAATTTTGCCCGTCAGCGTTCTTTCCTGCAGGAGCTTGGGGAATATCCGAATCTTGTAGTATTACAGACGTTGAGCAAAGCCTGGGGACTCGCAGGTCTCCGTTTCGGGATGGCTTTTGCATCGGCAGAGATCGTTTCAATACTCAATAAAGTAAAGCCGCCGTATAATATCAACCAGGCCACGCAGGAACTGGTATTGACCGCGCTGGAAGAAGTAGGCCAGGTAAATGATATGATCCGCATTCTTGTAGATATGCGCGATGCACTCGCCGGGGTTTTTGAAAGCATGCCAACGGTAGAAAAAGTATATCCGTCAGATGCCAATTTTATCCTGGTGAAGATCAGGGATGCCCACGAGGTTTATAATTTCCTGCTTACAAAAGGGATCGTGCTGCGCGACAGGAGCAATGTAAAGCTTTGCGAAGACTGCCTGCGGATCACGGTGGGAACGGAAAAAGAAAACACTTTGCTGATTGACGCGATGAGCGACTGGTTTAATCGGTAAACAATGTGCCGCTTTCCGGTTTTGAGTTGTAATTTCAGGATCAAATTAAAATCATCATATGAAAAACAGATGGCAGATCCTTTCGCTGGCTATTGCTTTAAATGCCGCCACCTCGCTGAACGCCTGCGCTTCGGACTCGTTGAAGAACGCAGTACGTGAGATCAAACCCGATGCGGACAATGCGGGGCTTACACTTCCCGCAGGTTTCGGTGCATTGAAAGTGGCAGAGAATACCGGCCGGGCAAGGCATATTGCAGTAACTGCCCAGGGCGATATTTATCTAAAACTGATGCGTGTAAATAAAGGTGCCGGGATCGTTCGCCTGCGCGATAAGGATGGCGATGGAAAAACTGAAGAAAATACAGGATTCGGGAATTATGGCGGCACGGGCATCGTGATCAAAGACAATTACCTGTATGCCTCTTCCGATGCCGATGTTTACCGGTATAAACTAAACGATAAAGGCGAAGTGATCAATCCGGATCAGCCGGAAAAGATCATCACAGGTCTGATCAACCGCGGGATGCATGAATCCAAGTCCATCGCACTGGATAATAAAGGAAATATTTATGTGAATATCGGTGCTTATTCGAATGCCTGCCAGGAAGTAGATCGTACCATCGGTTCCAAAGGACAAATGCCTTGCCCGATCCTCGATTCAGCCGGCGGTATATGGCAGTTCAGGGCCGATAAACTTAACCAGGGTTATGCACAGGGAGTAAGATACGCAACCGGTTTACGTAATGTGGTTGGGCTCGACTGGAACCAGCAACTGGATCAGCTTTTCGTCATGCAGCATGGGCGAGATCAGCTGAGTTACCTGTATCCGGATATGTTCACAGAAAAACAGAGCGCTGAATTGCCGGCCGAATGTCTTTATGCGTTAAAACAGAACGACGATGCAGGCTGGCCCTATATCTACTACGATCAGCTTCAGCAAAAGAAAATACTGGCACCGGAATATGGTGGCGACGGTAAAAAAGAAGGCGGCAGCAAAGCGATCAATCCAACGATGGCATTCCCCGGTCACCTGGCACCGAACGGACTGCTCTTCTATACCGGCAATCAGTTCCCTTCAAAATATAAAAATGGTGCGTTCATCGCATTCCATGGCTCATGGAATCGTTCGCCTTTACCACAGGAAGGCTATTATGTGGTATTCGTGCCTTATGAAAATGGCAAACCAACAGGCAAATGGGAAGTGTTTGCCAATGGTTTTGCCGGTGTGGAAACCGTAAACAGCACACGCCAGGCGCAACACAGGCCTTGCGGACTGGCACAGGGGCCAGACGGCTCTTTGTATGTAACCGACGATGTCAAAGGAACTATTTACAGAATTATCTACAATGGCAAATAAAAAGAAACTGTTCTTTGGCGCAGGAGCAGCGATCATCATGTTGATGACTGCTTTCAGGGCCGAACCGGTTCAGCAACCGGTAGCGGTAAAAGCATCTGCAGAGCGGGGAAAACAGGTGTACGTAAAACGTTGTATGGCCTGTCACCAGGCCGACGGCGGTGGTGTTCCGCATCTGAATGCCCCCTTGGATGGTGCTAGTGCAGTGACAGGAAAAGACAAAGCAAAACTCATTAAAATTGTACTGAACGGCATGACTGATCGCGTAGAAATAGACGGTGAGTTTTACAGCAATAATATGCCCGGCAACAAAGACCTCACAGATGCAGAGATTGCAGATGTGCTTACTTATGTAAGAACGGGCTGGAGCAATAAAAGCTCAGCGGTAACTGTTGCCGAAGTGAAAGCAGTAAGGACGAAAAAATAAGGAAGATGAAAAGAGTGTTATTTATAGACAGGGACGGGGTAGTGCTGCAGGAGCCGCCAACCGATTTCCAGGTGGATGCCATTGAAAAAATGACGTTTGTTCCCGGCGCCATCACTGCATTATCGCGCATCGCGAAGGATTTTGATTATTATAAAGTGATGGTGACCAACCAGGACGGATTGGGAACGGACGCTTACCCCGAATTCGATTTTCATCCTTATCACGACCTGATGGTACGTACATTGGCCGGTGAAGGATTTGTGTTTGATGAAATGATCATAGACCGCACATTCGCGCACGAGAATCAGCCCACACGTAAACCGGGCACGGCCTTGCTGCAGCATTTCATCAATAACGACGGGTATGATATCGCCAGCTCATTTGTGATCGGCGATCGCTGGAGCGATATACAACTGGCAAAAAACCTTGGCTGCAAAGCAATCTATTTCCGTTCGGGCCTGCATAGTTTTTCTGAAGAACAGGAAGCAACACTACGTGAAACGATAGCGCTGGAAACCGATCAATGGGAAGATGTATATGCTTTTCTCAAACTGGGTATGCGCAAAGTGTCACATACACGCACAACCAATGAAACAAAGATCGCGATAGAGTTGAATATCGATGGCAATGGTAAAGCTGAGATCGATACCGGCCTTGGTTTTTTTGATCATATGCTGGATCAGATCGCAAGGCACGGGAAAATAGACCTTGCTGTTAAAACCAGCGGAGACCTGCATGTAGACGAGCATCATAGCATCGAAGATACAGGCATCGCATTGGGCGAGGCATTTGCTATGGCGCTTGCCGATAAAAGAGGAATGGAAAGATACGGCTTCGCATTGCCGATGGATGAGGCCGAAGCCAAAGTGCTGATCGATTTTGGCGGACGCAGCTGGATCGTATGGGATGCTGAGTTTAAAAGAGAGAAGATCGGTGAGATGCCTACGGAAATGTTTTTCCATTTCTTCAAGTCATTCAGTGATGGAGCTCGCTGTAATCTCAATATCGAATGCCGTGGCGATAACGAACATCATAAGATCGAATCCATCTTCAAAGCTTTTGCAAAAGCCATCCGGATGGCAGTGAAGCGTGATCCGTTCAGTAATCATCTTCCGTCTACAAAAGGTGTATTGTAATCCTAAAAACTGAAAATGAGCGGAATGTTAATTGATATTCCGCTCATTTTTTATACAGCATCATCACTTTCGGACTTTCAGGAATAGACGGATACAGATTAATTATGCGAAAAGAATTATCGTCGATATACTCAAATTCAAACGCTGATGAAGTGGCATAATTCCAGTGCCGGAGTACGATTTTGCCCGGCATGATCTGATAGTTAAACGTATCCGTGTAATTGCTTCCCGGTTCGCTCTTGACAAGATACTGACTCGTAAATGTTAGCTGAGAACGGCCTTTTACAGGAACTTCTTCCGTAAATCTGCCGTTAAGCGTTATCTGCGGTTCTTCTTTGCTGCACGCAACCAGTGTAACAGCCAACAGGCAGCAGGTAATTATTCTGTTCATAATAAAGCAGGCTTTCCGCAGTGACACCAGGCATGCCGGAAACGTTGCGCTGGTTTATTTCCCGGCTGTATTCTTCATGAAACTGATCAACCCCTTCATATATACCTGCTGGTCATCATACATCGACATATGACTTCCCGAAGGACAATTCAGGTAGGTTCCATGCTGTACCTGGCCGGCCATCCATTCCATATGGGCAGGATCCATCGTATCGTAACGCCCGCCGATGGTTAATGTGGGAACGGCTATTTTCGGGAGGTCTTTTTTACGGTCCCAGTTAACAAGTTTGCCCGCAACGCCGAATTCACTTGGTCCCTGCATGGTCACATACAGCGACTGGTTCATTTTGGAAAAAGAACGGTTCACAGGCTCCGGCCATTGATCAAGCGGGATGCGGCAGATATGTTTCACGTAGAAGTTAGGTAACAGTAATTCCATATACCTCGGATTCTGGAAATCGCCTGCGGATTCAATTTTGCGGATGGTGTCAAGTACTTTCGGATCCATTTGTTTAGCCAGTACTTCGTTGGCGTATTTGCCATAATCCGGGCAGCTGGACATCATATTCGAAATGATCAGTCCTTTGAGGTTCTGCTGATATTTCAAAGCATACTCCATCGCCAGCAAACCGCCCCAGGAATGTCCCAGCAGGAAAAAATTATCTTTTGTGAGGTTCAGTGCTATTCTTACCTGTTCCACTTCTTCCACGTAGCGTGGCAGACTCCAGAAAGAAGTGTCGTTCGGGTTATCGGAATTACCGGTACCCAGCTGATCGTAATAAATGAATTCAATACCTTCTGCAGGAAGGAAATTTTCCATGCATTCAAAATATTCATGCGTAGCGCCGGGACCGCCATTAAGTAACAGTAATTTTATTTTTGGATTATTCCCGATACGTTTGGTCCATACTTTCATCGGGCCTTTTGGTGTTTCGATACTGATCATTTTAATACCGCCGGTCTGTACGCCGGAATCAGTAACGGCAAAATATTCTTTGTCCGGATCTGACTGCTTACAGGACCATGTACAGCAAATGAACAGGATTGCGGAAAACGCAAGAATGGCTTTCATGACGGTTTGATTTAGGTAAGCAGGCCGGAATGGGAAAGCGGCGCCTCGTTAAAGCTAATCAAACCATAAGGATCGTGCAATAGCTGCAGAAAGTTATTTGGTTACCCGTTTCCAGGTTTCCGTACGGCCCAGCAGGGAAATACCTATATAACCCCGCATATTCAGTGTGGCGTCATCGGGCATTTTCATGATGCCCCTGTACACTTTCCCGCTTTCCGGATCATAAATACGGCCACTGGTCCACTCTTCGTCGCGGTAAGTGAAATCCCGGAGAATAACCAGGCCTATGATCGGTTGCGTACGAAGGCTGTGGTCGGGATTGTTCTTGTCCACTTTCGGCATGCCGTTCGGTTGATTGGGCGATTGGAGCCAGATGATCTTGCCGTAATATTTATTGTCCTGTTTGTAGATCTGCAGATGTACCTGGCCTTTGCTGTTGATCCATGTGCCTACAATGGAATCATCGGCCTTGTAGCGGAACGAGGTGCAGAGGCAAAGGATACAGGCGAAAAACACAAGTTTTTTCATGGGATAGGATTATTGATCTTATTTACATAAATAATGCCATTTTTCATCACAAAGGTTGTCTGGCGGATATTGGAAATATTTTCAACAGGGTTGCCTGTGACTGCAACAAGATCTGCCAGCAGACCGGCTTTGATTCTTCCGATACCGTCGCCATACCCGAACACATCCGCATTCACGGAAGTGGCGCTTTTAAGTACTTCCAGCGGAGCCATGCCATAAGCTACCATGTTTTCCATTTCCCTTGCATTGTCTCCATGCGCAAAAACACCAACATCGCCGCCGAAACAGATGGTTACATGTTCCTGCAATGCGAGGGAAAAAGCTTTTCTTTTGTTGGCCACTTTTTCAGGTTCGGGTAAAGTACCTTTTTTCCAGCCGTCGTATTCACTTGTGGCTTCACTGGCGCTGATGGTGGGGCAATACGCTACATGGTTTCTGGCCATGAGGGCAAATACTTCGCGTGTGCCTTTGTCGCCGTGTTCAATGGTGCTGATGCCGGCAAGTATGGCCCGGGTCATTCCTTCCGCGGTAGAAGCATGTGCCACTACTTTCCTGCCGGCAGAAGCGGCAACCGCAACAACTGTTTTAAGCTCATCGAGAGTGAAAGTGGGTTGCGCTGTTTTGTTCAGTCCCCAGCGGTAATCCGCATATACTTTTACGAGGTCGGCCCCATTACCGATCTGTGTACGGGTTTCGCGGATCAGTGCATCTATGCCATCGGCTTCAGCCGCGCCCCGGATCACAACATCATCGGTGTTTTTGAGTTTAGGGCCATAGCTGCCGGTTGCTACAATGGCACGGGTAGCAATGATCATGCGCGGGCCGGGAATGATGCCTTTTTCAATGGCGGCTTTCAGGCCCGCATCATCATAATCTGCGCCTTCCGTGCCCAGGTCTCTGACGGTGGTGAATCCTGCCAACAGGGTTGCTTTTGCATGGTTGACGGCTCTGGCGGTTCTTTCTGCACGTTGTTCGTTCAGCACCTGTTCATCCCATTTGGTCTCATTATAAGGATGCAGGAATAAATGCGAATGGCCTTCTATCAAACCGGGCAAAAGGGTTTGACCTTTCATTTCAATAGTCCTGGTAATCCCTTTGAACATAATGCTGCCTATGTCGCCTGCCGCGAGTATTTTGTTGTTGCTTACAAGAACAACCCAGTTTTTGTAAAGCTGTTCACCATCAAATACCTGATCGGGCTTCAGGAGCAGGGCCGTGTCCTGCCGGGCTGCAGCATTATTGGCAAGAAATAACAGGAGAAAAAACAGGTTTCGCATAGGTCTGGTTATGTATTGAAGTTAACGCGGGAATTTTTCTCCGAAAAAAAATTTGCAGGGAAAGGATAAGGTTACGTACCTTGCACTTGCAATGATTCAGACTATTAATAAATACTGGTGGTGGCATTCAAACTCCGATCGGGGATTGTAATGGTATTGCCAATACTTTATTGAATTGATATTCAAGAACCCCGACAAGAAATGTCGGGGTTTTTTGTTGCAAATAAGGCAAAACAAGCAAGGATATGAAAAGGATTGTAATTGAAACGGGATGCAAAAAAATGCTGGCGGATGTATACACGCCGGTGGGTATTTACCTCCGGATCCGCGACAGGTTCAGGGATACCATCCTGCTGGAGAGCACGGATCACCACGTGGCAGAGAACAGCTACTCGTTTATTGCCATCAATGCCATTGCTGGTATGGAGATCAATGCTTCCGGAGATGCAGAACTCAAACTGCCCGGACAGGAACCGCAAAAACCGGTGCCGGGTAAAACGGCGGTAGCGGATCAGCTCTGGGAATTTATGCAGCGCTTTGAAGTAAAAGAAAACGAAAACAAAGAAGCCGCTTTTGCACAGGGATTGTTCGGGTATACCGCTTTTGATGCCATTCAGTTCTTCGATCAGATCCGTCCTGCTGCAACTGAAGACAAACAGGCCATTCCATTGATGCGTTATCGTTTGTACCAGTATGTAATCGTTTTTAATCACTTTAAAGATGAGCTGATCATCTGCGAGAACCGTATTGCAGGACTGGAAAGCGAGGCCGGTCTTGTAGAGTCGCTCATACGCAGCAAAGATGTGCCTGTATATCCTTTTGCGAGGACAGGCGAAGAAACGACGAATATGCCTGACGAAAGCTACCGCGAAATGGTGCGGAAAGGGATCAGCAGCTGCATGCGCGGCGATGTTTTCCAGATCGTGCTGAGCAGGAGATTTGAACAGGGCTTTACAGGCGATGAATTCAATGTGTACCGTTCCCTGCGTAGTGTGAACCCTTCACCATACTTATTCTATTTCGATTACGGAGATTATAAACTGATGGGCTCATCGCCCGAAGCGCAGCTCGTGATCAGCAATGGAAAAGCCATTGTTCACCCGATCGCAGGCACATTCAGACGTACCGGGAATGATGAAACCGATCAGCAGGCAGCAACATTGTTGCTGAGCGATGCAAAAGAAAATGCAGAACATGTGATGCTGGTAGACCTTGCGCGTAACGACCTGAGCAGAATCTGCACTAATGTTAAAGTAAGCCAGTTCAAACAGGTTCAATATTACAGTCACGTGATCCACCTGGTAAGTGAAGTGACCGGCCAGGTATCCGGATCCCATAATCCATTTGAATTATTGGCCGCAACTTTCCCCGCAGGAACATTAAGTGGTGCGCCGAAAGTAAAAGCCATGCAGCTGATCAGTATTTATGAGCCTGCGGCGCGCGGTTATTACGGCGGAGCGATCGGGTTCATGGGATTCAATGGTAATTGCAATCACGCTATTATGATACGGACTTTCCTGAGTAAGAACAATACACTGGTATACCAGGCCGGCGCAGGCGTAGTGGCTGCTTCCGATCCGGAAAGCGAGCTGCAGGAAGTGAACAATAAATTAAATGCATTGAAAAAAGCTGTGATCCTTGCGGAGAACATCTGATCATCAGAAAAAAAGAACAATGAAAATCCTGGTATTCGATAATTACGACTCTTTTACCTATAACCTTGTACATCTGGTTGAAAAAATAATCCATTCAAAAGTGGATGTGTTCCGCAATGATGAAATAGCGCTTGAGAAAGTGAAGGATTATGATAAGATCATCCTGTCGCCGGGCCCCGGTATACCGGAAGAAGCAGGCTTACTACTGCCGCTGGTAAAAGAATATGCTGCTTCCAAATCGATATTGGGCGTTTGTCTCGGGCACCAGGCCATCGGCGAAGCTTTCGGTGCGCAGCTGCATAATCTCAGTTCAGTTTTTCATGGCGTATCAACGCCGGTATATATTACAGAGCAGGAAGTTCCGGGCAGAGACAATGGTGTGTTTGCAGGTATGCCGGCCGAGATCCAGGCCGGCCGTTATCACAGCTGGGTAGTAAGCCGCGATGCATTTCCGGATGTGCTGGAAGTAACCGCAAGAGATGCTGAAGATCACATCATGGCGCTCCGGCATAAACAGTTTGATGTGCAGGGAGTGCAATTCCATCCGGAAAGCGTACTCACACCCGGCGGCGAACAATTATTAAGGAACTGGCTGAAAGCTTAAGCATCGTACATCACAAATCCTCCAGAATGAAAAAAATATTACAATACCTTTTCGAACATAAAACATTATCACGCGAAAAAGCGCGGGAAGTACTGCTGCAGATATCAGAAGAACAGTTTAACCAGAACGAGCTGACCGCTTTCATAACGGTATACCTTATGCGCAGTATTACCATTGAAGAGCTGCAGGGATTCAGCGATGCACTGATGGAATTATCCGTGAAGCCTTCTTTCAGCGGAACAGGCATTATAGATATTGTTGGTACGGGTGGCGATGGAAAGAATACATTCAATATCTCCACTTTATCCTGTTTTATTGTTGCAGGTGCCGGCCAGAAAGTAGCCAAGCATGGCAATTACGGTGCATCTTCTATCAGCGGATCGTCTAATGTAATGGAACAGCTGGGCTACAGGTTCAAGAGTAACAGCGGAGAACTGGAAAAAGAACTTGCTGAAGCGAATATCTGTTTCCTTCATGCGCCATTGTTTCACCCGGCCCTGAAAGTGGTGGCACCTGTGCGCAGGAACCTGGGTGTACGTACTTTCTTCAACATGCTGGGGCCAATGGTGAACCCTGTAAACCCTTCTTTTCAGCTGGTGGGGGTATACAACCTCGAGATGGCACGGATCTACAATTACATGCTGCAGCAGACAGGCAGGTCGTTCACCATTATTCACGGGCTCGACGGTTATGATGAAGTTTCCCTCACCAACGATACAAAAGTGATCACCAATGAAGGCGAACGTGTTTGCACACCACAGCAGCTGGGCAAAAGAACCGTAGAGGCTGAAGCGATTTACGGCGGCAACTCGGTTGAAGAAGCCGCAAAGATCTTCCAGCGTATCATTAAAGGCGAAGGAACCTGGGCGCAGAATGCTGTAGTACTGGCCAACGCGGCTATGGCATTGAACTGTACAGGGAATTTCAACTCCTATGAGGCTGCATGGGATGCTGCCGTGGATAGCCTTGAAAGCGGGAACGCTTACCGCTCATTGCAAAAACTTATCAATCTCCAATAACATGAACATACTGGACACGATCGTTGCGAACAAACGAAAGGAAGTGGAGCGGAATAAAGCACTTTTCCCGGTTGATAAACTGGAACAGCGCCCGTTGTTTGCCAGACCGGTTCTCTCTTTATGCGAATTCCTCGCTGATCCGGAACGGACAGGCATCATTGCTGAATTTAAACGGAAATCACCTTCCAAAGGACTGATCAACGGCGATGCAGATGTGGTGGAGGTTACAACAGCGTATGCAGCATCGGCTTCGGGTATATCTGTGCTGACAGACAAGGAATTTTTCGGCGGTACTGCTGCTGACCTTGAAACCGCCAGGATTCAGAACGTTCCCATCCTCCGGAAAGATTTTATGATCGATGAATACCAGGTATACGAGGCAAAGGCAATGGGAGCCGACCTCGTCCTTTTGATCGCAGCCTGCCTGAATCCTGAAGAGGTAATGATGCTGGGCACGCTCGCAAAAGGCCTGGGCATGGAAGTGCTGCTTGAGATCCATGATGAAACAGAACTGGGGCATATCTGTGATATGGTAGACATGGTAGGTGTGAATAACCGTAACCTTAAGACTTTCAAGGTGGATATCAATACTTCCCTGGATCTGATCGGGAAAATACCGGCCGGAAAACCGGCAATCGCTGAAAGTGGTATCAGCGATATAGATACTATTGTAACTTTACGCCGCGCCGGCTTCTCCGGGTTCCTCATCGGGGAGAACTTTATGAAGCAGGCCAATCCTTCGATTGCTTTTACTGATTTCGTTAATCAATTAAAAGCAAAACAAAATGCGAATTAAAGTATGCGGCATGACCAGTGCTGCACAGGTAGCACAACTCGATGAAATGGGCGTTGAATTCGGCGGGTTCATTTTTTACCCGCATTCGCCCAGGTATATCTCCCGGTTCATGTCGCGTGCCGAACTGAAAAAGATCAAAGGAAAAAACATCAATAAAGTAGGTGTTTTTGTAAATGCGTCTGTTGAAGATGTCCTGCAGGCAGTTGACGATTGCGGTCTTTACCTCGTGCAGCTTCATGGTGATGAAACACCGAAATATTGCGAAAAGATCGCGGATTACGTAAGTGTGATTAAAGCATTCAGGATCCGTGAGGACGATAACCTCTTATGGAAAGTGAAGGATTACCAGGAGGTAGCAGATATGTTCCTGTTCGATACCGATGGAGCAGGTTACGGAGGAACAGGCAAAAAGTTCAATTGGGAGCTGCTTAAAGATCTTGATGTGCACAAACCTTTCTTCCTGAGTGGAGGAATCGGCCCGGAAGACATTGATAAAATAAAAGACTTTGCAGGTTACCCTGTAGCAAAAGACCTGTTCTCATTAGATGTGAACAGCCGTTTAGAAACATCGCCGGGTGTTAAGAACATGGAACTGGTCAGGGATTTTGTGAAGCAGGTAAAACAAATATAAACAAGCTGGTAAAAAGAGATTTATGGAAACATACCAACACCCCGATGCACGTGGTTATTATGGTCAGTTCGGAGGGGCTTATATTCCGGAAATGCTGCACCGTAATGTAGAAGAGCTGGCGGCGCGTTATACTGAGATCATGGAAGATGAATCCTTCCGTAAAGAGTTTGATGCTTTGCTGAAAGATTATGTGGGCCGGCCTACGCCTTTGTTCCGTGCGGAAAGATTAAGCGCGGAAACCGGTGCAACTGTATTCCTCAAACGTGAAGATCTTTGTCATACCGGTGCCCACAAGATCAACAATACCATCGGGCAGATCCTGCTGGCAGGCCGCCTGGGCAAGAAAAGGATTATTGCAGAAACCGGTGCCGGTCAGCATGGTGTGGCTACCGCTACCGTATGTGCATTGAAGGGACTTGAGTGCATAGTATACATGGGGGAAAAAGATATCGAACGCCAGGCGCCGAATGTGGCCCGCATGAAAATGCTGGGCGCTACGGTGATACCGGCCGTCAGCGGCAGCAAAACACTGAAAGATGCTACCAATGAAGCTATCCGCGACTGGATCAATAATCCTTCCGATACACATTATGTGATAGGGAGTGTGGTAGGGCCGCATCCTTACCCGGATATGGTAGCCCGTTTCCAGCAGGTGATCAGTTATGAAACGAAACAACAGCTGAAAGAGATTACCGGCAATGAATTGCCAACACATGTGATCGCATGCGTTGGCGGAGGCAGTAATGCCGCCGGGGCTTTTTATCATTTCCTGGATGAGCCGTCTGTGCAGCTGGTAGCAGTGGAAGCTGCGGGCCATGGCGTTCACAGCGGAATGAGTGCGGCTACCACTCAATTGGGTAAAACGGGTATTCTGCATGGGAGTAAAAGCCTGCTGATGCAAACAGAAGATGGCCAGGTGATAGAACCGCACAGTATTTCGGCAGGTCTTGATTACCCGGGTATCGGTCCGTTGCATGCGCATCTCTTTAGTACCGGTCGCGGTACTTTTCTTAACGCAACAGACGAAGAAGCACTTGCGGCGGGCTTTCATCTTGCAAAAACGGAAGGTATCATCCCGGCGCTCGAATCCGCTCACGCACTGGCAGCATTGAATAAGCTCGAATTAACACCTGCTGATACAGTGGTAGTATGCCTGAGTGGCCGCGGCGACAAGGACCTGGCAACCTATATGCATGCAATGAACCAATAAACAGAAAAAGATCATGAGCAGGATAAAAGAACTCTTTTCGAAAAAACAACAGGATGTGCTGAATGTATATTGTACAGCAGGCTTTCCTGAAACTGACAGTACAATCACTGTTATCAAAGCATTGCAGGATGCCGGTGCAGATATGGTGGAACTTGGAATGCCATACAGTGATCCGCTGGCAGACGGCCCTGTGATCCAGGCCAGCGGTCTGCAGGCGCTTGAGAACGGAATGACAATAGCATTGCTGTTCTCACAGTTAAAAACATTAAGACAGCACATTCACCTGCCGGTTGTATTGATGGGGTATATGAACCCTGTACTGCAATACGGGTTTGAAAGATTCTGTGCAGATGCTTCAGCCTGCGGTGTTGATGGTTTGATCCTGCCGGATCTCCCCGAATATGAATTTGAAAATGAATACAGCGCCATCATCAAAAAATACGGACTCGATTTTATTTTTCTCGTTACCCCCGAAACCAGTGAAGCAAGGGTGAGGAGACTCGATGATCTGAGCAGCGGCTTTCTTTATGCAGTGAGCTCTTCCGCTACTACCGGTAAAGACAAAGACTTTGCAGCCGTTGAACAATATCTTGCACGTTTAAAGGGAATGCAATTGAAAAACCCGGTACTGGTCGGGTTCGGCATCAAAGACAACCAGACTTTCCGGTCTGCAAGCCGTTTTGCAAACGGAGGTATTATCGGTACCGCTTACATAAAAGCAATTGATGGTGCTGCTGATCTTTCAAAAGCAACACAAACATTTATCCGGGGTATCCTGGAAAACTAACAGGAGTATATAAAAGCCAGGAACATGAAAACAGTAGTGATAAAATACAACGCCGGGAATACACAATCCGTATTATATGCGCTGGAGAGGATTGGCGCAGCCGCCGAGGTAACGGATGATCCCGAACAGATCAGGGCAGCAGATAAAGTGATCTTCCCGGGTGTGGGTGAAGCCAGTTCTGCCATGCAGTATCTGAAAGCCAGACAGCTTGATCAGGTCATCAGGGAACTGACACAGCCTGTGCTGGGCATTTGCCTGGGTATGCAGTTGCTCTGCAGTCATTCGGAAGAGAATGACACCACCTGTATCGGCATATTCGATGAGCAGGTAAAGGCTTTTAATAACGCAGGAAACAAGGATTTTAAAATACCGCAGATCGGCTGGAATACGGTGTACGACCTGCGAACAAAACTGTTCAACGGTATTGCAGAGAACAGTTATTGTTATTTCGTACATGGTTACTATGCTTCAAAAGGTCCGGCTACCATAGCAACAACGGATTATATCCAACCTTACAGTGCGGCGTTGCATAAGGATAATTTTTATGGTGTACAGTTTCATCCTGAAAAAAGTGCTGCTGTGGGAGAACAGATCCTCAGGAATTTTATCAGTCATATTTAATGAAGAATCTAATGCAGATTATACCGGCAATTGATATTATCGACGGGAAATGCGTCCGGCTCACGCAAGGCGATTACAACGAAAAAACTATTTACAATGAAGATCCGCTTGAAGTAGCAAAAGCTTTTGAAGGTGCAGGACTGAACAGGCTGCATCTCGTAGATCTTGATGGCGCAAAAGCAGGCAGCGTCAGGAACTGGAAAGTATTGGAGACCATCGCTTCCAATACATCGCTTGTGATCGATTTTGGGGGTGGTATCAAAAAAGAGGAAGACCTCATAGCAGTATTGAATTCAGGAGCAGCGCTGGCAACCATCGGCAGCCTTGCTGTAAAAGATCCGGAATTGTTTAAGCGCTGGCTGCATCAGTACGGCGCTGAAAAATTTTTGCTTGGTGCTGATGTGAAGGATGAGAAGATCGCCGTCGGAGGCTGGCTCGAAACCACTTCCGTTTCAGTGTTCGATCTGCTGCAGCAATATGCAGCACTTGGATTGAAACAGGTATTCTGTACGGATGTAAGCAAGGATGGCAAATTACAGGGGCCTTCTGTTGATCTGTACAAAAAGATCATCGGCCGGTTCCCGGATTTATTCTTTATCGCAAGCGGCGGCGTAAGTTCTGTGCCCGATCTTGAAGAACTGGCGGCGATAGGTTGTGCAGGTGCTATTGTAGGAAAAGCATTTTATGAGAACAGGATCTCAATGGAAGAATTGAGCAGGCTGAATAAAGCTTCCTGATCATTTTTTAAATTAATTAGTAAGGATGTTAGCAAAACGGATCATACCCTGTCTGGACATCAAAGACGGGCGGACAGTAAAAGGAATCAACTTTGAAAATATAAGGGATGCAGGCGATCCTGTAGAACTCGGGGCACTGTATGCCAGGCAGGGCGCAGATGAACTGGTGTTCCTGGATATAACGGCAACCAATGAAAAAAGAAAGACCCTGAGCGAGCTGGTAAACCGGATCTCTCACCATATCAATATTCCTTTTACGGTTGGTGGTGGCATCGCATCTGTAGACGATGTAAACGTCCTCTTGCAAAACGGTGCGGATAAAATTTCTGTCAACACCGCAGCCTTCAAACGTCCGGAACTGCTTAAAGAACTTGCCGGTGAATTCGGGAGCCAGTGCGTGGTACTCGCCATCGATACCCGTATGGAAGATGACGGTGAATGGTATGTTTACCTTAACGGCGGTCGTGTAAGGACAGAAACAAAATGTCTGGACTGGGCGCAGCAGGCAGTAGCGCTTGGTGCCGGCGAGATCCTGCTTACTTCGATGAACCACGACGGAACAAAAAAAGGATTCGCATTGGATATTACCGGAACTTTGGCCTCGTTATTACCGGTTCCTGTGATTGCATCCGGCGGCGGCGGAAATATGGAACATTTTGCAGAGGTATTCGCTGAAGGGAAAGCAGATGCGGCATTGGCTGCAAGTATCTTTCATTTTAAGGAAGTAGGTATACCGGAATTGAAAACCTATCTCAGTGAAAAAGGAATCAACGTGCGGATCTGATGGGAATCGTTGAACAAACAATCAAAGCATACGCTATGAAAATAGATTTTGATAAATATGCAGATGGCCTGGTGCCTGCGGTGATCCAGGATTTCAATACACATAAAGTGCTGATGCTGGGTTTTATGAACCGCGAGGCATTACAGAAAACGGAGGAATCCGGTAAAGTGACGTTTTACAGCAGGAGTAAAAAAAGGTTATGGACCAAGGGGGAAGAAAGCGGCAACTTCCTGGAACTGAAAAGTATTTCAGCAGATTGCGACCAGGACACTTTACTGATCAAAGCACATCCCACAGGCCCTGTTTGTCATACGGGAGCAGACACCTGCTGGAGTGAGCGGAACCACAGCGAGGACTTTCTGACCTATCTCGAAGACATCATTCGCCTTCGCCGCCAGGCACCGCCTGAAAAGTCATATGTGGCCCGGATGCATGAGAAAGGGATCAATAAAATTGCCCAGAAAGTGGGCGAGGAGGCAGTGGAACTTGTGATTGAGGCAAAGGATAATAATCCCGATCTTTTTCTGGGTGAGGCGGCCGACCTGCTTTTTCACTATTTACTTTTGATTAACGCCAAAGGACATAACTTGCAGGAAGTAATAGAAGTGTTGAAAAAAAGACATTCCGAGTGATATGAAAAAAATATGCATTGCGTTATTGTTGCCGCTGGCCGGGATCGCACAGACCAGGCAAAACAACGGGTTTGAGGTGAAGGGAAATATTTCCGGACTGAAAGACAGCACGGTCGTATACCTGATCAACGGCATGAACGGGAAAACCGTTGCAACCTCCACTGCCCGCAAAGGCGTTTTTACACTTCGCGGTTCAGTAACTTCACCGGAGTTGCACCGGGTAGGTTTTGCCGGCCGCCCGGAAGCTTTTGAAATATTCCTTGGCAATGAGAGTGTGACTGCCACAGGGGATGTTACCACAATCGCCAATGCTGTAATCAAAGGTTCGCCAACCCAGGACGATTACCAGGTATATAAAGACCGTTTTAACCCGCTGAAAGAAAAAGTAGTAGGAACCGCTACCCTGATCGACCCGGAGAAAGATCCTGCCAGGAAGGATTCCCTGGTGAAGGCTTTCAATGTTTATAAAAACGAAGTGATTGCCACAGCGGCCAATTATGTAAAAGAACGCCCGGCATCACCCGTGAGCGCTTTCATATTGTTTGCGATCAGTCCGCTGATGAGTAGTATCGAAGAGCTCGAAGCCAACTATAACCAGCTTCAGCCTGCTGCATTACAGAATACGTACGCGAAAGCGCTTGCTTCTACTATTGAGAATTCTAAGATCGGTATGGTGGGAACACAGGCATTGCCTTTTACGCAGAAAGACACGGCCAACAAACCTGTCAGCCTCGCCTCATTCAAAGGAAAATATGTACTGATCGATTTCTGGGCCAGTTGGTGCAGACCCTGCCGTATGGAAAACCCTAACGTGGTAAAAGCCTATACGCAGTACAAGAACAAGAATTTCACCGTACTCGGTGTATCACTGGATCAGAGTAAGGAAAGCTGGCTGAAAGCCATCAAGGAAGACAAACTGACCTGGACGCATGTGAGCGATCTGCAATACTGGAACAACGCAGTTGCGCAGTTATACCGCATCACCAGCATCCCGGCCAACCTGCTGCTCGATCCTACAGGAAAGATCATCGGTAAAGACCTGCGCGCGGAGGAGCTCCAGGAAACCCTGAAGAACCTGCTGAAATAAGCTGTTCAACATAAATAACAGAAGAGGGGAAGTCTGCACTTCCCCTCTTCTGTGCATAGAGCGATCGTTATTTGAATGTCTTCTGATACAAAGCTGCATCGAAACCTACCGTCATCACTTTATCATCTTTTTCAATGACCGGCCTTTTGATCACGCTGGTATTTTCACTCATCAGCGATACTGCAGCTGCCTGCGAAGTAACAGCGGCCTGAATGACAGGGTCAAGCCCTCTCCAGGTAGTTCCTTTCTTATTAACCAGTATTTCCCAGCCCACCTGTTTGCACCAGGCAGTCAGTTTAGCCTTGGTGATCCCTGCTTTTTTATAATCATGAAATTCATAGGGAATTCCCTGCTCCCGGAACCAGGTCAACGCCTTTTTAACGGTGTCGCAATTCGGGATACCATAAATCATATACATAGTTGACCGATTTAGTGAACAAAATTAGCCAATTGTCTATTTTTTTTGAATAAATAGCATGATATAACTTACTTTGATAGCAACATGAAGAATTTTGTAGCCCTGGTTTTATTATTAGGTATTGGTCATCTTTTGCCTGCGCAGAACCGCAATGCGAAAGACAAAGGAATGGTTGGCATCATTATCGGAAATGTGCTGGACGCGAAAAGCGGTAAACCATTGCCTTATGCGAACCTGTTGCTTTCCAAAATGAACGATACCGCAAAGGGGATCCGTAATGCCGCCGATAAGAACGGTGCATTCGAATTTACGGCGCTTCCCTTTGGTTATTACCGGCTCACTGTTGAAGCGGTAGGTTTTGCAAAAACAAACCTCGATAGTATTTATCTCCGTGAAGAACGTTATGATTTCAACCTTGGTGATATCAAGCTGAATGATAACAGTACTGCTCTGGATGAAGTGGTTGTATATGCTGAAAAACCACTGATCGAAAACAAAGATGACAAGCTTACGTATAATGTGGGTGAAAGCGCTCTCAGCAGTGGTTCCAGTACAGCCGAACTGCTGAAGAACATACCGTTGGTGAACAATGATCCCGACGGGAAAATCCTGCTAAAGGGTAAAGAGCCAAAGATCCTCATAGACGACAAACCAACCGATCTCAGTGCACAGCAATTGCAGGATCTGCTGGAAAGCATGCCCGGCAGCAGCATCGAAAAGATCGAGATCATGAGTAATCCGCCGCCGCAGTATGCAACCGAAACGGGAGGCGTGATCAATATCGTTACCAAGAAAGGAAAGATCGGCTGGGTAGGACGTGTAACCGCAAGCGGGGGGACAAGAGGAGAAGGCAATACAGCCGGGAATGCCAGCTACCGCAACAAACAGTTTTCCATCAACATCAATGGCGGCGTTACGGGAAGCGTATTTACCGGTAACAGTTACTCCAATCGTGAAAATATTTACAAGGACTCTACAAACGGTTTGTATACCCAGAGTAATTATAAAAATAAAAGCCTGAGGCCGAATCTCCGCTTGCAGGTAGATTATGAGATCAACAAACAGAACACGCTCAACTTTACATACCAGGGTAACCTGAACATGTTCGATAACATGAGCTTCACGGAGTATCGCAATATCAACCGGTTCGATGATGTTTATAAGATCAGTAACCGTAAAAACGGCAGTGATGGTACCGGTTACGGGCATAACGTGTCCGTAAGCTATACCCGGCGCGCAAAAAATAATCTTGCAGAATATTTCCGTGTGATCCTGAACGGGAATGTTGGTAAGAACGACAATGACCTCAACTACTTCCAGCAGTTCTTACGCCCGGACTATGTACCTACGGGTGTGGATTCAACACAGGCGCAATTACTCGATAACTATTCAAGATCCGGATCGCTGCGGGTGGATTATAACAAGCCGCTGATGTGGAAAGGAAGCAACTTTTCAACCGGCGCTACTTATCAGAAATCACATAACCACAATGCGCTGAACACAAGCTACCTGCGTAAATCAGACAGCGTATTCATTCCGAACGATCTGCTCAGTAACGACTTTAAATTCTACCAGGACATTTTTACCATCCGGGCCGGGCTTAGTTTCCTGTTCCCTGGTCAGTTGCGTGTTACGGGCGGCGCACAGGCAGAACAGACTACTATGTCGTTCGACTTTATCAAAGGCAATGTTTCCAATGTTGATAATAAATACTGGAATGTGCTGCCTAATCTTACCATCCGGAAAGAATTCAACAAAACGCTGAATACGTCATTGGTGTACCGTGCCACTATCCGCAGGCCGGGTATTGGTGAACTGAATCCGAATATCACTTATACCGATCCATACAATATCCGTTTCGGTAATCCATTCCTCCGGCCGTCTACTTCAGACAATTTCGACTGGAATGTGAGCTGGATCAAAGGCAAGTATTATGTGAATACATCGGTCGGTTACAATAAAGTAAAAGAAGTGATCAACTCCATCCGTACTCTTGTTGGTGGCGGTAAAACAGAAACCACCTGGCTCAATATTGCCGACAGGCAGGAATATGAAGCCAGCGTATTCGGCGGTTTTACTTTCTCAAGGGTATTCCGTGTGAACGGCAGCGTGGTTTTCAGGCATAACCAATACGGTGAAAGGGAAAAAGTATTGTATAAATACCGTGACGGGAACACTTTCCTCACAACGCTGAACTATTCTTTCACACCGTCTAACGTACTTTCTTTCGAAGGTAACGCACGGTTTAATAATTATGCGGATGCACAGGGTAAGAGCCGCAGTAACCTGAATATGAATTTCGGGATCCAGCGTAAGTTCATGGACCGCAGGCTGATCGTTACGCTGAATATCATTGATCCGTTCACGGTGCAGAAATATACCACATATACATACGGACCTAACTTTAATCTCGAGAATTTCAGTTCAACCAATTCCCGCAATTTCAGGTTAACGGTGAGTTACCAGCTGAACAGGATTGTACAGAAACCACAAATGAGCGAAAAGCAGAAAAAAGCAATGCTGGATAAATTGAAAACGAAGAAATAGAACGAAGCCGGAAAGTTATTCCTGGTTTTCTTCATCAACCGATTCGCCTTCTTTCAGTTCCCTGCCGAACTGCAGCATATATCCATTGTTGTCGAGGATTGCGAATTCACGCATACAATGCCGGAAATTACCGATCGCATAACCGATCCTGGCTTTGTCTTTCAGCATTGTCCATGCTTCATCTACATCTGCAGTATAGATGTAAAAACTCCCGGTGCATAATGGCTGCCCATCATAGGGAGAGTGCTCATTCGGTCGTGCAAACATGAGGTTTACCTGGTCGCGGCGCAAATGACACCAGCCCCAGTCGGCATTGTACTCATCGAGGGTAAAACCGAGAAGGCCACTGTAAAAATCAATAGTGCCTTCCAGGTCGTTGGTCCAGAGCAAGGGGGTAAGTGCATCCAACCGCATAAGCTTTATTTAAGAGTGTTGCAGTGCCGGGATTCTTGCAGCGAGCCAGCTTTGTTTTACCGGAATGATCCAGTTATTCAGCAGGTCTTTTTTTGTAGCTGCGAGGTTGTTGAAATATAAAGTGTCGCCTTTGATAAACCCGTTTTCCAATGCATAGGTCAGTTGCGGCATGGGCAAGACTTCCACTTTGTCTTTCACCACAAAAGCAAGGCTCTGCCTGTTGAACATATCCACTTTAAAAAGGGATTCTATCTTTTTGATAACACGAACAGAACTGTCGGTGCTGCAGCCGCTTACGTCGGTCACGGTCTCGTCTGCCATCAGTACGATGAACTGGCCGAAAAACAGGTTTGCATAACCTTTAACCGGCGTACCGTGCGTATTCCATGAGGCTGTGAATTCCTGCAGCAGCGGTTCTATTTCCAGTGCTTCGGATATGGTAAATAAACGGCTGCTCTGGTAGATCCAGACCCTTGAAGAGTCGTGGAAGTCGGCAGGTATATATTGCTGGTAATCTAAATTCATAAGGCAAAATTAAGCATTTGCCCGATTATGTGCTTTCCGGGCTCAGGCCATACTGCTGTTGATCAGCTCGGCGATATCCAGAACGGCCACTTCGTTTTCCTTTTCCCTGTTCTTGACGCCATCCGTCATCATGGTATTGCAGAAAGGACAGGCAGAAGCGATCACGGCAGCGCCGGTAGCGAGGGCTTCATCGGTTCTTTCAATGTTGATGCGTTTATCCCCCGGTTCATCTTCCTTGAACATCTGGGCACCGCCCGCGCCGCAGCAAAGGCCTTTGGAACGGCATCTTTTCATTTCCACCAGTTCGGCATCGAGGATTTCCAGCACTTTTCTCGGTGCTTCATAGATATCGTTTGCGCGGCCGAGATAACAACTGTCGTGGTAAGAGATCTTCTTCCCTTTGAAGCTGCCGCCTTCTTTCATTTTGATGCGTCCGGTATCAATCAGTTCCTGCAATAATGTGGTGTGATGGATCACATCGTAATTGCCGCCCAGTTCCGGGTATTCGTTTTTGAGGGTATTGAAGCAGTGCGGGCAAGTGGTTACGATCTTTTTGATGCCATAACCATTCAGTACCTGTATGTTCTGATAGGCCATCATCTGGAACAGGAATTCATTGCCGGCCCTGCGTGCAGGATCGCCGGTGCAGGCTTCTTCCTTGCCGAGGATGGCATACTTCATACCAACCTTATCCAGTATGGATGCAAATGCTTTCGTGATCTTCTGTGCACGCTGGTCAAAGCTGCCCGAGCAACCAACCCAGAAAAGGATCTCGGGAGATTCGCCGTTTGCCATCATTTCGGCCATGGTATTCACCTTCATACAGTACTGCTTTATTGATTCAATTCTCTATGCAAATGTAAGGGCTGACAGCAACCGATTTCGTCTTTATCGAGAAAACTGGAATTTTTAAGGAGGAATAGTCACAAATAAAAACGTCTCCCCGTTTGGAGAGACGCTTTATATTGTTACCGTACAGGATTAGAACCTGATCCTGAATTCCAGCTGGCTGTTCCACCTTGAAGAATAACCAGGTGTTACAGTAGTGGTTACAGAACCCGGACGGCCTGTAGTTGGGTTGAATGTATACCTTGGTACCAGGCTGTTGGCAGCATAGCTTACGCTCAGCAGTTGGAACTGATCGAAGCTTGCGAAGAACTGACGGCCCCAATCCCTGTTCAGGAAGTTGCTGAAGTTCATCATGCTGTAAATAACCTGTGCAGAGTATTTCTTGTTACCCAGTTTGATAGTGAAGTCCTGAGCCAGGCGCAGATCCACTACGTTGGTGAATTCTGTACGTGAAGCATTTCTTTCAGCATACTGACCACGACGTGTTCTCAGGTATTTGTCGTTGTTGATGTATGCATCGAACGCTGCTTTCTGTGCATCAGGAGTTGCAGTAACTGCACTTGAGGTAATGAAAGTCATATTCGCCAGATCCTGTGTTGTAGGAACATAGATCAGGTCGTAGAAGTTGATACCATCCCTGTTAGCCTGACCATTGTAGATGTAGCTGTAAGGGTTACCAGACTGACCATTGTAAGTCAGACCGATCGTTGTAGCCAGTTTGCCACCGGCATAAGTGAACTTCTTGCTTACGAATGCAAATACCCTGTGACCGAAGCTGTTATCGGAAACGCTTCTTGTGAGGTAGTTACGTCCGTTGATGCTCTCCTGGCTGCTCCACTGGCTACCATTGGTTGAGCTTTGTGCATCGTTTACAACGAATGACTCACCGTAGTTATAGCTTGCAGAGAAGTTGAAGCCTGTTCTCGTGGTTTTGTTAACCAGGAAGGTCAGGTTGTAAGAGAATCCTTTTTCACCTTCCTGATTGCTGATGAGGTAAACACCGCTGCCATAAGGGTTGATACCGTTGCTTCTGATAGGGATCTGGTTTGATGCAGATGCTGCAGTACCATATACCAGGCGGTTATCCGGTCCTACTGATCTTACGGTAGGAGGGATCAGGTTGATGTTCTGGTAAGCGATATCATTGATATTCTTGGTGAACATACCTTCTACGGTTACAGTCCAGCCATGACCCAGGTTCTTGTCAGCTGCAAGTGAAGTCCTGAATACTTTTGGCGTTTTGAATTCTTTAGCGATCAGGTCAAGCTGTCCTTTTGCGTTGTCGAGGCTGATACCAACCTCAGCAGCAGTGTAAGGAGTAGTTCTGTAACGAACCTTGTCAGCATTCCAGATGGCAGCATTCACAGAAGTGCTCAGTGTGTAGCTTCCTACTGAACGGCCGGTCTGGTTGTAAACACCACCAGGCCATACCAATGGAATACGTCCGGTAAACATACCCAGACCACCACGGATCACGAGACCTTCTTCAGGGATCTTGTAAGTGAAACCTACGCGGGGTGACAGAGATACCGGTACTTTAGCCATCTGGCCAGGCATTGCGCCTTTCAGATCATAGTACTGTGCAAATTTCGGTAAAGCAGAATCGATCGCGAACTGATCGAAGATCGGTTTGGTGATGAACTTGTAGTAGTCAGCACGCAGACCAACAGTAACAGTGAAGTTCTGGTTTACTTTGATATCATCGTTCAGGAACAGTGCACCCCTGAATACGTTGAATTTAGCAGCAGCATCAGTTGTTTTCTCGTCCATTGAACCAACGAGCGGGAAACCAACCTGGTATTGCCTTGGCTTCGCATCATTCAGGAAGTCGGCAACACTGTTGTACTGGTAAGTACCGGTACCGTTTGAAATGAATGAGTTGAATGCCTTGTAATATTCAGCCTCGAAACCAGCAGTCAGGTTATGTTTGCCCAGGACAAATTTGAACTGGTCAGACAGGTTGTAACTGCTTTGTTTCAGGTAGTTGAAAGTTGAGTTCGCTTCTGTACCGAAACGGATGCTTCCCCCTGTACCATCGGTGATGGTTACGCTTGGTGCAACAGCTCCGCCCAGCGGACCGCGGTCATCTTCAACGTCAGTAATCGTGAAGAGTAAACGGTTGCTTGAGCTTTTACCGATCGTGCTTTTCAGCTCAAGTGAACCTGAAGCTGTCTTTGTAGGGAAGCGGTAACCGTAGTTAGAGAAGTTCAGCTGGTTTGGAGTGCTTGAGAATACGATCAGTTTGTCGCCTTTTGTATAACGGAAGCTACCAGTCAGTTTGTTTTTCTCGTTGATGTTCCAGTCTACTTTAACAGTCAGTTTGTCTGATTTCAGTTCGCCGAGGCTGTTATCGTAAGTACCCGGGTTATATCCGCCGCTTCTTGCGATGATATTGTTCATCAGCGCCTGGAGAGCAGCAGGTGTTTTGGTGTCTCCATTATAGGTAGACAGGTCAAACGGGTTTGGAGTCTGGTCTCTCTGAAGCTCGCCGCTCACAAAGTAGAACAGTTTGTTTTTGATGATGGCGCCGCCGAGGGTAAAGCCGTACAGTTTGTTGCTGAAAGGGCTGTATCTGGTAGCCTGATCTTTAGGACCTGTAGGTGTTTTACCTGCCAGGTTCTGGTTACGGAAGATGTAGTAAGCAGAACCGTGGGTCTGGTTGGTACCGGACTTGGTGATGGCGTTGATCGCACCACCGGTAAAGTTACCTACAGAGGCATCGTAAGGAGAGATCATCACCTGGATCTGATCGATCGCATCGATGGATAAAGGTGAAATGCTCGACTGGCCACCATTTGTTCCGCTGTATGCCAGACCGAATACGTCGTTATTTACAGCTCCATCCACATAGAAAGAGTTGTAACGGAGGTTCTGGCCTGCAATCGAGAAACCGTTTTCGCTGGAAGCGTTACCGCCGCTCGCTAATTTGAATTGAGGAGTACTTCTCAGGTAATCGGCAAGACCACGGCCAACAGTAGGCATGGTTTCGATCCTTTCTCTTCCGAGCGTAGTAGAGGTTCCGTTTTTGTTGGCATCTGTTTTGGAAGCAGCTGCAGTTACAACAACGGTGCCCAGGTTTGTAGTTTGCTCACCAACCACGAAGTCAGATTTCAGCGGCTCACCGAGGAGCAGGTAGATATCTGATCTTTTTTCTGTGTTCAGACCCACAAAGCTCACCTGGATGGTGTAAGGACCACCCGGGTTCATGTTTGCGATACCATAGGTACCACCTTTACGGGTTTGTGTGGTGTAAACTGTTCCTGTTGGCTCATGGGTAGCTTTCACAGTAGCGCCAACCAGCTCTTTTCCGTCTGCGGTTGTTACCGTTCCGGAAATGCTACTTGTTGTTACCTGTGCGAAAGAGCTTACAGAAAATAACAATGCCAGACCGAAGGTCAGCATCACGATAATCTTTTTTCTCATAATTTTACTGGTTACGTTAATTTTCAAGTGCAAAGAAAGTGAAATATCTCCGAGGAATTTCAACAGAATGTTAACAAATTATGTCCTATACTCGGATTTGCCTTTTTTTGATTAAATTGTTCATTTTTTATGATAAAAAACGGGCAAAGCCATGCAGCACTTTTCATATAAATTATTATTTTAATCCGTTTGCTGTTATATTCGAAACCCGGAATAAGTTTGTTTTTTCAGTTTTCTTATGACCATATACGGTTGATCCAATGTAATTTTGCGGGATAATCATTATCTATGTTAGACAGGATAGAGGATGCTATTGACGATATACGCAATGGCAGGATGATCATCGTTGTAGACGATGAAGACCGTGAAAATGAAGGCGATTTTGTGGTAGCAGCACGTCATGCCACCCCAGAAATTGTGAATTTCATGAGTAAGGAAGGGCGCGGCCTGATTTGTGCCACCCTTACCGAAGACCGTTGTAAAGAACTGCAGCTCGACCCGATGGTCAGCTCCAATACCTCCTTACACGAAACCGCGTTTACCGTTTCAGTAGACCTCCTGGGGCACGGAACCACTACCGGCATATCGGCTTCAGACCGATCGAAAACCCTGCTGGCACTGGTTGATCCGGCTACAACACCTGCCGATCTGGGCCGCCCGGGGCATATTTTCCCGCTGAAAGCAAAAAATGGCGGCGTTCTGCGTCGTGCCGGTCATACAGAAGCCGCAGTTGACCTGGCCCGTCTTGCCGGTCTCGAACCTGCCGGTGTGCTGGTGGAAGTGATGAACGAAGACGGTACCATGGCCAGGCTGCCCGAACTGATGGAAATAGCCCAAAAGTTCGGTCTTAAGATCATATCCATCAAAGACCTGATCGATTACCGACTGAAAACGGATTCTTTGATCGAAGAGATCGTTAAAGTGGAAATGCCTACGCGATACGGCTACTTCAAACTGGTGGCTTTTAAGGAAAAAGCAACCGGCGGCGAACACCTGGCCCTCATCAAAGGCAGCTGGGTTCCCGGTGAAGCTGTACTTACAAGGGTGCACAGCAGCTGTTTTACCGGCGATATCCTCGGCAGCTTCCGCTGCGATTGCGGTGAACAACTGCATAAAGCCATGCAGATGGTAGAGTCGGAAGGGAAAGGGGTGATCCTTTATATGAACCAGGAAGGACGCGGCATCGGTCTTGTGAACAAACTCAAAGCCTACAAACTCCAGGAAGAAGGTATGGATACGGTTGAAGCCAACCTGCATCTCGGTTTCGGGAAAGATGAACGTGATTATGGCGTAGGGGCGCAGATCCTGCGGTACCTGGGCATCACCAAACTCCGCCTGATGAGTAATAATCCGAGAAAACGTGCGGGCTTAAGCGGTTACGGTATTGATATCGAGGAGATCGTACCTATTGAAGTGCCTTCCAATCCGCATAATGTAAAATACCTGCAGACCAAAAGGGATAAACTGGGTCATGAAATATTAGGTGAGCAATAAGCACACCGGCTTATAAAATAAAAGAGGGAAATCGTTAACCGGTTTCCCTCTTTTGTTATCCGCTGGCTCAGCGATGACTTTGCTGCTGAGGTCCGTATTCTTTTTCTTCGCGTTCCTTCTCCTTGTCGTAGGCTTTAATGATCGATTTTACCAGTCTGTGCCTTACCACATCTTCCTCGTTCAGCTCGATATGGGCAATACCTTCGATGTTTTTCAATATCCGGGTCGCTTTTTCCAGGCCGCTGCGCTGGTTACGCGGCAGGTCGATCTGCGTGGGGTCGCCGGTGATGATCGCTTTGGCATTGGCACCGATACGTGTCAGGAACATTTTCAGCTGGAGGTCATTGGTATTCTGCGCTTCATCCAGGATTATAAAGGCATTATCGAGCGTACGTCCGCGCATATAAGCCAGCGGCGCAATTTCGATCGTGCGGGTACTCATATAATAGCCTAATTTGTCCGCAGGGATCATATCGTCCAAGGCATCATATAACGGCCGCAGGTACGGATCGATTTTTTCCTTCAGGTCGCCCGGCAGGAAACCCAGGTTTTCACCCGCTTCAACGGCCGGCCTCGTAAGGATGATCTTCTTCACCACTTTATTCTTTAATGCACGAACAGCAAGGGCAACGGCAGTATAGGTTTTACCGGTACCGGCAGGTCCTATGGCGAAAACGATATCATTACGGTCTGCCGCATGCACCATTTTCTTCTGGTTCTGCGTTCTGGCACGTACCGTTTTGCCATTTGGGCCGAAAACAAGTACATCATTGGGGTTACTGTCCACAAAATTGTCTACTACTTCTGCATCGTCGCCACCGAGGATCTGTTCAAAATAACCTTCACTCAGGTGACCATTCCTTTGCAGGTACTGGATAACCAGCTCAATTTTTTCTTTTGCTGAATCAATCTGTTCAGGGGCCCCGCTCAGTTTTATTTGTGTCCCGCGGGAAAGGATCTTTAACAATGGGAATTTCTTTTTCAGCAGATCTAATTTACCGTTGTTGACGCCAAAGAATTCAATGGGATTAACGGTTTCGAGGTTGATAATTGCTTCTGTCAATCTGTTTCACTTTTGGGTTTGACGGAATAGGATTTCGGTACTTACTTGCTAACGACCATCTATTCCAAATTTAATTGGGAACCTGTATAAAAACCTAATAGATATTATACACAGCTGTGGAGATCTTATGCAGTAATCGTGCCCGATACCTGTAGAATGACAACCATGCAGACCTGCACAAAAAAAGCGCGCCATTGGCACGCTTTTACTATCATTACTTAACAGAACTTTAATTAACAGGCTTTCAGGGCTGCAATTGTTGCAGTCGGGTCTTGTGCGCGGAAAACCGTATTGCCTGCCACCAGTACATCTGCGCCGGCTGCAACGAGTGAGGGCGCATTCTGCAATGTAACACCGCCGTCGATCTCGATCAGTGTGTGCAATTGTTTTTCTGTGATCATTTTTTTGAGTGTACGGATCTTTTCCAGCGTATGTGGAATGAACTGCTGGCCGCCAAAACCAGGGTTCACACTCATTAGGCAAACCAGGTCTATCTCGTGGATGATATCGCTCAGCAAATGAACAGGCGTATGTGGATTTAATGCCACACCGGCCTTCATGCCCAGCGCCTTGATCTGCTGCAGGTTCCTGTGCAGGTGCGGACAGGCTTCCAGGTGAACGGTCAGTACATCGGCACCCGCTTTTTTAAACGCTTCCGCATAATTCCCCGGTTCGAGGATCATCAGGTGCACATCGCAGATCTTGGTAGTGGCTTTGCGGATATGCTCGATCACCGGCAAGCCGAAACTGATATTGGGTACAAATCTTCCATCCATTACATCCAGGTGAAACCAGTCGGCCTGGCTTTCATTGAGCATGGTAATATCTGATTGTAAATTCAGAAAATCAGCGCTTAATAAAGAGGGGGCTATAAGAGGCATAATTGTTTTTTGAACTGCGAAATTCTTGTTTTTTGCTGAGAATGTTCATTTATTTATGAAACACCGAGCCGTTTTAATGCATTGACTGCGTCTGTCATTCCTGCATCAAGGGATATAGCCAGCCTGTAATTGCTCGCTGCCGCATCTTTGTTATTAAGGACTTCATTGCATTTGCCTGCCCAGTAATAACCATCGGCATAAGTATTATTAACAGCCACTGCCAGTTCAAATACTTTCAGGGCTTCGGCGGGCTGTTTGTTTTCATAATAAAGAAATCCTTTTTCCATATATGCTTCCATGTAACGGTAGTCGTTGGCAACACAACTGTTGAACAGCGCTATCGCTTTATCCCTGTTCCCGATGCGTGCATAATAAACGCCGCTGATGAAATCGCAGTGTGCGTTGTACTCCCTGCCCAATCTTAACGTGTTTACCTGTTTACATAGTTCCAGTGCTGCCGGGTCTTTGCGTTCTGCGTAAAGATTGGCCATTGAAAGAAGCGCATCCGGCGATGGATAGATCCTGGCTGCATACCTGTAGGAGCGGATGGCGCCGGTGGTATCTTTTACTTTTTCCAGCAGCTGTGCTTTGCGGAACCAGAGGCCATAATTCAGACTGTCCCTCGTGATCAGCGAATCCATCTGTTGCAGGGCTGGTTTATAAGATGCCATGCTGTCGAGCATCTCTACTAGTTGCAAACGAAGTCCCATGCTGTCCGGATTGGTGCGGATGGCGCTGTATAGCTGCTGAGCCGCAGCGGGCAGCACGCTATCCCTGCCGGCCTCAGCCACTTTATCTTGCTGACGATTATTGGTACAAGCTGCGGCTAATACAAGCAGCAGCAACAGGCTGTATTTCATGGTGCAAAAATAAATGCCCGCAGGCAGGCTGCTTAATTATTTTTACCAATACGCCGTTGTTAGTGTTAATTTTGCGGCTCATTAACAGTTATGAAGAAAAATATTTTATTCCTGGCAGCAGCTTTCCTTGTGCAGACTGCACTGCCGGCCCAGCAGGCTCCGCAGGATTCTGTCCATTTCAGCGGGGAAAAACATTTCCGGAACGTGCGCCAGCTCACTTTTGGCGGCGATAATGCAGAAGCTTACTGGAGCTACGATGGCAAACACATCATTTTTCAGCGTACCAACCCGAAGGAAGGGTTGAACTGCGACCAGATCTTCATTGGTAAAGTGCCTGAAAGTGCAAACGAACCATTCGTTTACAAACAGGTAAGTACGGGTAAGGGGCGCACTACCTGCGCTTATTTCCTGCCAGACGGGAAACATATCATCTATGCCTCCACGCATAAAGGTGGCGATGCCTGCCCGCCAGTGCCGGACCGCTCCAAATACGGGAATAAATATATCTGGCCTTTATACGACAGCTATGATATTTATATGGCCGATCTCAACGGTAAGATCGTACGTCAGCTGACAACTGCAAAAGGATATGATGCGGAAGCAACCCTTTCCCCGGACGGGAAAAAAATGATCTACTGCAGTGATAAGAACGGAGACCTCGATCTTTATGTAATGGACATTGCCACCGGTAAAGAAAAACAGGTAACAACCGCACTGGGTTACGATGGTGGTGCATGGTTCAGCCCGGATGGAAAAAAGATCGTATGGCGTGCAAGCAGACCTAAAACGGAAGCAGCGATCAAAGAATACAAGGAATTACTGGCGCAGGGCATGGTAGCACCTACCAATATGGAAGTGTGGGTAGCCAATGCCGATGGTACTGATGCAAAACAGATCACAGACCTGAAACAGGCCAACTGGGCGCCTAATTTTACGCCGGACGGTAAGCATATTATCTTCTGCAGTAACCACGAATATCCGCGCGGTTTCCCCTTTAACATGTATCTTACGGATATAAACGGCAAAGGCCTCGAAAAGATCAGTCGCGACAAAGGTTTCGATGCCTTTCCGATGTTCAGCCCGGATGGAAAGAAGATCATTTTTTCTTCCAACCGTAACAACGGCGGAACAAGGGATACCAATCTCTTTATTGCGGATTGGGTAGATTAATCATCCGTTCAGAACAATCATATTCATCAATATTTAAAAAATAGCTTTATGGACACAGGCTTGCTGCATTTACACAATCTTTTACGTTGGGTGATCCTCGTATTACTGCTGGTTTCAATGTTTAAAGCCTATAGTGGCTGGACAGGGAAAAAAGCATTTACTCCCGGAGTGAAAAAACTATGGCTGTTCACCATGATCAGCGGACATATCACCTTGCTGATCGGATTGTACCAGGTGGCTTTCGGGCGCTTCGGTTTTTTAAAGACCACACTTCCCGAAGGCGAAAGTTTTATGAAGAACAAATTCTTCCGTTTTTTCTGGATGGAGCACCCGGTAACAATGATTCTTGCTATCGTATTCCTGACCATGGCACACGGTATGGCAAAAAAAGCTGTTCCGGATGAAGTGAAATATAAGAAAGCATTTACCTTCTTCCTGCTGGCGTTCGTGCTGATACTTGCAGGTGTTCCCTGGCCTTTCAGGGGGCTTGAAATAGGCAGGCCGCTTTTCCCGGGCATGTAATTTCCTTTAAGAATATAAAACAAAGCCATCTCTTGCAAAAGGAGATGGCTTTGTTGTTTAAAGCAGCTTTTGGAAAGTTCAGAACTTTCCAAAAGCTCAGGTAATGATATTCACTTCTCTTTCAAGAACAATACCGAATTGTTTATGAACACTATCGATGATCTCCTGTGAAAGTGCATAGATCTCGGCACCGCTGGCGTTGCCATAATTAACCAGAACCAATGCCTGTTTCGGATAGCAGCCTGCATCACCACGGCGATAGCCTTTCCAGCCGCATTGTTCGATCAGCCAGCCGGCAGCAACTTTTACGTGTCCTGCTGCACCGGGATAACCGGGAATACCCGGATATTCAGTTTTTAACTGTTCAAATAAAGATGGCTCAATAACGGGATTTTTAAAAAAGCTTCCCGCGTTCCCGGTTTCTTTCGGGTCGGGGAGCTTGCTGCTGCGGATATTGATCACTGCCTGTGATATGTTACGTACGGATAATTCCTGCACACCCATCTTTTCCAGCTCTGCTTCAATTGCGCCATAGCTGGTATTGAAAACCGGTTTCCTGCTTAAACGGAACGTGACGTTCAGGATCACGAACTGGTTTTTGTACCGGTTTTTGAATACGCTTTCGCGATAGCCGAATGCACAGTCGGCCGCCGAAAAAGTTACTATACACTGATCCCGGATATGCCATGCTTCCAGCTGATGGAATACATCTTTGATCTCCACGCCATACGCGCCGATGTTCTGCATGGGCGATGCGCCTGCATTGCCGGGTATCAGGCTCAGGTTTTCTATGCCGCCCAAACCTTTATTTACACAGTAGCTGACAAATGCATGCCAGTTCTCGCCAGCCTGTACTCTTACGTAAACCTCAGATTCGGTTTCCCGTATGATCTCGGTCCCTTTCAGCTCGTTTTTCAGCACAAGCCTTTGCACATCATTTGTAAACAGGATATTACTGCCGCCACCGAGTATGAAAGGTGCGGGCAATCCAGGTAATGCTAACAATTGCTCCAGTTCATCTGCAGAAGAAAATGCTGCGAAATGACTGGCCCGTACATCAATGCCAAAACTATTGAAAGGCCTGAGCGATATGTTCTGCTGTAAAGTCATATTCGGTACATGAAAATAAAGAATCCGGCGCGATTGTTATACCGGGTCTACATCCGGAAGGATCATGACAGATCTGTAACGCTTATTCGATTGAATGATCACGATCTGCTGTGCGATCTCCCTTTTACATTGAATGATGCGGTTTGAGTTTTTGGGCAGTTTGATCAGGATCTCCCAGATATGCTGGTTCCGCACACGGTCCACAACAGGTTGCGCAGGACCATTCATTTCCTGTGCGAAACCCGCTTTCATGCCCTGCATCATCAGGTTGGCAGCTTCCTCTGCCAGGTGTTTTTCCTTATGCCGGAAAATTACACGGATCAGTCTTGTGAAAGGCGGGTAGCCGAATTGTCTGCGGTTGTTCAGCTCTGCATGGAAGAGGCTGGTGTAATCATGCGCTTTAACAAACTGCAGTACGGGATGGTGTACATTGCTGACCTGTATCAGTACTTTTCCATCTGCATCTTTTCTGCCGGCCCTGCCGCTTACCTGTTCCATCAGCTGGTATGCTCTTTCGTTTACTCTGAAATCGGTAAAGTTCAGAATTCCGTCGGCATCAATGATGCCTACCAGGTTCACATGAATGAAATCGAGTCCTTTTACGACCATCTGCGTACCTACCAGGATATCGATACGTTGTTCTTCAAAGCGTTTGATCAGTGCATCATGGTCGTTCTTGCCTTTGATGCTGTCATAATCCATCCTCGCCACTTTTGCGTCGGGGAATTTTTCGGTCAGCAATTCTTCGATCTGTTCCGTGCCGAAATTTTTCTGGATAAAATTATGGCTGCCGCAGGCGGTACAGGTTTGTATCACCGGGTATACAGTGCCGCAGTAATGGCATGCCAGTTTATTCTTCGATTTATGGTAAGTAAGCGTTACATCACACTGTTTGCAATGCGGAATCCAGCCACAGGTATTGCAGATCTGGTAAGGCGCATAACCGCGGCGGTTCTGAAAAAGGATCACCTGTTTTTTGTTAACCAGCGAATCGCTGATCTCCTGCAGCAACGCGGGTGAGAATGCCAGCTTGCCTTTGGTCTGCAACGGCGTAAGATCTACCAGCCTGATTTCCGGAAGGGCTGCATTGCCAAAACGTTCCGACAGCGTAACAAGACCATATTTCCCGCGCACACAGTTGTAATAACTTTCTATGGAAGGAGTGGCGCTGCCCAGCAAAACCCTGGCGCCGAACAATGATGCATAATAAACGGCGGCATCGCGTGCATGATAACGCGGTGCCGGCTCCTGCTGTTTGTAAGAAGCGTCATGCTCTTCATCTATGATAATAAAACCAAGTTGCCTGAACGGCAGGAACAGGGAAGAGCGTGCGCCCAATACAGCTTTGATCTCTCCTGATTTTACTTTGTGCCAGATCTCCACGCGTTCATTCGGATTGAATTTGGAATGATAGATGGCGATCTGGCTGCCGAAATGCTGTTGCAGTCTCCTGATCATCTGCGCCGTGAGCGCAATTTCCGGAAGCATGTACAGTACCTGCTTTCCGCTTGCGATATGCGCTTCGATGAGTTTTATGTAAAGCTGGGTTTTGCCGCTGGCGGTAACACCATGCAGCAGGCAAACATTTTTATCTTCAAAGCGGGCATTGATCTCGCCCAGTGCGATTTCCTGGGCAGGAGAAAGCTCAAAACGGATGTTAAGGTCTTTGGGTAATGACACGATCCGGTCCTTTGCTCTTTTCTGCGCAACAAGGATCTTCTTATCCGTCAATGCTTTCAGCTGCGCGTCTGTTGCGCCGGATTTTTTAAGCAGTTCTGCTTTGATCACTTCGCCTTCCGCTTTTACAAGATGCAGGTAGGCCAGTAATAATTCCAATTGTTTCGCCGCGCGTGAAGTCCAGTTGTTCAGCAGTTCGGCCAGATTTTCTTCCTGGTGATAATCGGGGTGGAGCGTGATATAGGTTTCAGTCTTTACCTTGTATTTTTCTTTCAGCTCCTCCCATACATAGCAGATGTTTTTGTCGATCAGTTTACGGATAACCGGGTAAACCCTGTTGCTGTCGAGCAATTGCTGCACTTCCGATAAGCGCAGTTCCTTTTTCATTTCGAGCGCTTCCGTAACCATGTATTCCGCATCGTTGAGGTCGGATGGTTCATATTCTGCGGTCTCGTTCCAGATCAGTACGCTTTCGCTGGAGAGTTTGAGATTGGCGGGAATGGCTGCCTGCATCACTTCACCCTCCGTGCACATATAATACTCCGCGATCCATTGCCAGAGTTCCAGTTGCTGCGGATGCAGCAGCGGCTCATTATCGAGCACATTCAGGATCTCTTTCGGTTCAAAAGCAGCCGGCTTGTTCTGCAGGATTTGTTTGACTATGCCTGCATATTTTTTATTTCCCAAAGTTACTTCCACGCGCACGCCGGGCTGTATGCCGGATTGCATTGCCAATGGCACAGCCCAGGTATAATTTTTCGGTAACGCAAGTGGTATGATGACTTCAATAAACAAAACGGCGGAATTTGAGCAAAAATAAGCTTTAAGCAGCTGGGTAATTGCGATAGCGTCGCAGACCTGCTTCCATTTTCCTGTAAACCAGCTCTTTCAGTGCGGGAATATCTTCCGGGGTCATACCCGTTACAGGTATTTCTTCAAGGTATATCACGCGGTTGATGCCGGGTGTCAATTCGAAAATGCCGCGGTAATGCAGCCTGTCGATCGTGTCGGGCAATAATACGGGTTTGATCGAAGTCTGCGTTTCAATGGCAATCCGGAATGCGCCATCGAAAAAACTTTTCAGGGGCTGGCCGGTTTCATTGAATGTGCCTTCGGGGAAAATGAAGATGGAAATGCCGTGTTTCAATGCGCTTTTCAATGCCCTTACACTTCTGGCCCTTGTTTCTGCATTGCGCCTGTCAACAAGGATTACAGCTGCCCGGTAAATCCATCCGAACACCGGGATCTTCACCATTTCATATTTGCCGAGGATACGGATGGGCTGGTGTGCGATCAGTACCAGCGGCGGAATGTCCATATAGGAAATATGGTTCGCTACAAAAATATACTGACGACTTGTGTCATGCGGCGCTTCGTGGATCTCTTTATGCCTTATTCCCGTAAGCAGGTACCAGGCTTTCGCCCACAACATGCAAAGCCCGTAGATCATATTGCCCCCTCTGAGTTTTCCGAAAAGAAGCGACAGCAATACAAACGGGAAAACCAGGAACATCAGGATCACGAACATCAGCAACGCATAAACGCAATAGATATACTGAGCCAGTCTGATTAAGCCTTTCATTGGCCGAACTTAACATAAAATCAGAACAAAGCAGCATCTGCGTTTTTAATGCACGGAAGCAGCTACCGAACCGTTCACCGGAGATGGGGTATGCTGTGGCAGCAGGATTGTTTCTTCGTACCTGCCGCTCTCTTCAATGATCAGTGTTCCCTGCACGTATTTTTCATTGTGCTGTGTTGCATCCAGGCCTATTTCTTCCTCTTCTGAGCTCACCCGCAACGGAAGGACAAAATTGATGAATTTGAAAATGAGGAAAGAAACGGTAAAACTGTAAGCGATCACAATACCCAGTGCTTTCAGCTGTGTAAAGAAGAATGCTGCATTGCCGTAAAAAAGTCCGTCCGTACCCGCATCATTCACTGCCTTGCTTGCAAAGACTCCGGTAAGCAGCATACCTACCATGCCCCCGATACCATGGCAGGGGAATACATCGAGTGTATCGTCGAGCACGGATTTGCTTTTATAATAAACTGCCATATTGGAAATGATCGCAGAAACGAATCCGATAAAAATACTCTGCGGAACAGCCACAAAACCTGCACCCGGTGTAATGGCTACCAGGCCAACCACGGCGCCGATACAGAACCCGAGAACGGATGGCTTTTTACCACGGATCACGTCAAAGAACATCCATGAAAGTCCGGCGGCAGCAGCAGCTGTATTGGTAGTTGCGAATGCAGAAACAGCCAGAACGTTTGCGCCCAGTGCCGAGCCGGCATTGAACCCGAACCAGCCGAACCATAAAAGGCCCGTTCCGATCAATACATAAGGGATATTAGCTGGCGGCACTTCCTGGTGGTTTAAATGAGCCTGCCTGCGTTTGAGTACCATTGCTCCGGCAAGTGCCGCACAGCCTGCCGAAATATGTACAACCGTTCCGCCCGCGAAATCCAGAACTCCCATTTTAAAAAGAAAACCGTTGGGGTGCCAGGTCCAGTGCGCAATAGGAGCATAGACCAGCAAACTGAATAAAGCAATAAAAAGAATATAAGCTGTGAACCGGATCCGCTCTGCTACCGCACCAACAACAAGTCCCGGGGTAATGATCGCGAACATCAGCTGGAAGAGCGCGAACAGGGCAAAGGGAACGGTAGGGGCCAGGCTCCATGGTGCGCCCGACATAACACCTTTAAAGAAAAGATAAGTGCCGGGGTTGCCGATGAAACCACCGACAGAATCGCCGAAACAAAGGCTGAAGCCAATGAATACCCAGAATATGCTTACAACGCCCGCCGCTACCACACTTTTGATCATGGTGGAGATCACATTTTTCCTGTGCACCATCCCGCCGTAGAAAAATGCAAGCCCTGGTGTCATCAGGAAGACCAGCGCCGTTGCCGTGAGCAGCCAGGCGATATCCGCACTGTTGAATTTGCCGCTTGTGAAAGTGGGTAAAGTTGGAGTAAAAACAGCGGCAAGGGCTACCAGTGCCAATACCGCAAACGGAGCTGACTGTTTTAGCGTTGGTTTCTTCATGATATTTTAAAAATATATATTTAACTATTTCTTTCATGAAGTTACCATTTAAGCTAATTCTGTAGTCAAAAAATAATAAATTTAATTTATTTATATTTAAATTATTTTGAAATAAACCTTATCAAGTAAGTGTTTACAGGCCCCTACATTTATATATCAATATTTTTCATTTGAAAGACAGCTTAGTTCTTTACTCTCCAGCAAAGAACTGCCCATCAGAAATTCATCCACCTTTCTTGCGCATTCCCTGCCTTCACTGATGGCCCATACCACCAATGATTGACCACGCCGCATGTCGCCGGCTGTAAAGATCTTTGGAATGCTGGTCTGGAAAAACTGCTCATCTGCTTTTACATTTCCGCGTTCATCGAGGCTAATTCCCAGTTCGTTGATCAGTCCGTCGTGCTGCGGATGCAGGAAACCCATTGCCAGGAAAACCTGCTGGCAGGGAATAGTTCGTTCGCTGCCAGGTCTTTCTGCAAATTGCGCGGGCCTGCCATCGCTGCCGCATGTCCACTCCAGGTCTGCGATCCGCAAGGCGGTAAGGTGCCCGGTTTCATCGCCGAGAAAAGCTTTGGTAACAACTGCCCAGTTTCTTTCCACACCTTCTTCATGCGAGGAGGAGGTTTTCAGCGTCATCGGGTAAGTTGGCCAGGGCATGTATGCAGTGCGCTTTTCCGGCGGTTTGGGGAGGAGCTCGAATTGTGTTACGGAAACCGCTCCCTGCCTGTTGGAGGTTCCTACGCAATCGCTGCCTGTATCACCACCGCCTATTACCACTACCTGTTTGCCGGTTGCTTTTATTTCTTCTGTATTGCCGGCCGCTGTATTACTTACCCTTTTGTTTTGCTGTTTAAGGAAGTCCATGGCAAAATGCACCCCTTTCAGTTGCCTTCCCGGTATGTCAAGATCTCTGGGGATGGTTGATCCGCCGGCCAGTACAATTGAATGAAATCCGCGAAGCAGGTCGCTGATGCTTGTATTCACACCCACATTGGCATTGCATCGGAATATGATGCCTTCTTCCTTCATCAGCGTGATCCTCCGCTCCACAACCCATTTTTCCAGTTTGAAGTCGGGAATACCGTAGCGCAATAATCCGCCTGGCTGATCATCCCGTTCAAAAACAGTTACCTCGTGTCCCGCATAGTTCAGCTGTGCGGCCGCAGCAAGACCTGCCGGTCCGGAACCGACAACAGCGACTTTTTTACCAGTGCGTAGATTGATCTTTTTCGGTACCACAAAACCTTTATCGAACGCGATCTCAATAATATGCTTTTCGATCTCTTCAATTGCAACAGGCGACTGGTTGATACCCAACACGCATGCGCTTTCGCAGGGTGCAGGGCAGATGCGTCCTGTAAATTCAGGGAAATTATTGGTGGCACTTAGGATCTCATAAGCTTCACGCCAGTTCTGCCGGTAAACTGCGTCATTGAATTCGGGGATAATATTGCCGAGCGGGCAGCCGCTATGACAAAACGGTACGCCGCAGTTCATGCATCTGGCGGCCTGCTGGTTCAGTTGCTGGTCTGGTAATCTTGCTACAAACTCATTGTAATCTTTGACCCTTTTCTCTGGTTGCCTTTTTTCGGGGGCTACCCTGGAGAATTCTATAAATCCGGTTGGTTTACCCATGGTTATTATCTTTTAAACTGCTGGTTATGATGGTATGGTTGCCTGAAGGCGTTGTTGCAGGAGTGCTTTTTTATAATCTGTAGGAAAGACCTTTATGAAATGCTTTTGCTGATTTTCGAGATCATCCAGTATGAATTTCGCCACAGTGCTTCCTGTATAGTTATAATGATTGCCGATCATGTTTTTTAATAAGGGCAGGTCTTCGGATGATACTTCATCCAGGTCTACCATTTCCCTGTTGCAGCGGTCGGTGAAATTTCCGGCAGGGTCATAGATATAAGCAATTCCGCCGCTCATTCCGGCTGCAAAGTTCCGGCCGGTTTCGCCGAGTATGACTATCGTGCCGCCGGTCATGTATTCACAACCATGATCGCCTACGCCTTCGGTTACAACAGATGCGCCGGAATTACGTACCGCGAATCGTTCACCTGCTTTTCCCCTGATGAAAGCTTCGCCCGATGTAGCGCCGTAAAACGCAACATTGCCAATGATGATATTTTCTTCAGGGATAAAAGACGCATCTTTCTCAGGATAAACGATCAGCCGCGCGCCGCTCAGTCCTTTTCCGAAATAATCGTTTGCATCGCCTTCGAGTTCAAGCGTCATTCCTTTTGTGTTGAATGCGCCGAAGCTTTGTCCTGCAGTGCCCCTGAAACTGAAATGCAAAGTGTCGTGGGGAAGTCCTTCGCTTTTATATTTTTTTGTGATCTCGTTCGATAATAATGTCCCTATGGTGCGATCCGTGTTTTTGATATTAAAAGATGCTTTTACCTGCGCGCCATTCTTAAGTGCAGGTTCTGCCGCACGTAACAGCTGCCAGTCGAGAATAGCTGCGAGGCCATGATCCTGCTCTTCCTGCTTATATAAGCCGGTATACAGCGATGCGGGTTCTTTGTAAAGTATGGCGGATAAATCGAGATTTGCATATTTCCAGTGACTGATGTCGTCTCTCATTTCCAGCGAATCTACCTGGCCGATCATTTCATTCACTGTTCTGAAACCCAATTCTGCCATGATCTCGCGCAGTTCCTGTGTAATGAAACGGAAAAGGTTCACCACATGTTCCGGATCTCCGGTGAAGCGATCGCGTAATAATGGATCTTGTGTTGCAATGCCTACAGGACAGGTATTCAGATGACATTTGCGCATCATGATACAGCCTTCCACAACCAGCGCGGCCGTTGCAACGCCCCATTCTTCTGCACCGAGCAAAGCTGCTATGGCAATGTCGCGGCCGGTTTTCATCTGGCCGTCGGCCTGAACGGTGATCCTGCTGCGCAATTTGTTTTTAACCAATGTCTGGTGTGTTTCTGCAAGCCCGAGTTCCCAGGGAAGACCTGCATGCTTTACCGAGCTGATCGGTGAAGCACCTGTGCCTCCGTCAAAACCTGCGATGAGTACCACATCTGCTTTTGCTTTTGCAACACCGGCTGCAATCGTTCCAACACCTGCTTTGGATACGAGCTTTACATTGATGCGTGCATTCCTGTTGGCATTTTTAAGATCGAATATGAGTTGCGCGAGGTCTTCGATGGAATAGATATCATGATGCGGTGGTGGTGATATCAGCCCTACGCCTGGTGTGGCATGGCGTGTTCTGCCGATCCATTCATCTACTTTGTGGCCGGGTAGTTGTCCGCCTTCTCCCGGTTTTGCCCCCTGTGCCATTTTGATCTGGATCTCATCGGCTTCTGTCAGGTAACGGCTTGTAACACCAAAACGTGCAGATGCTACCTGTTTGATGGAGGAGCGCATCTGGTCGCCGTTTGGTTTTGGTTCATAACGTGATTCATCTTCTCCGCCTTCGCCGGTATTGCTTTTCCCGCCTAAACGGTTCATGGCTATGGCCAGCGTGGTATGTGCTTCCCAGGAAATGGATCCGAACGACATAGCGCCCGTTGCAAAACGTTTGTAAATGTTTTCAGCCGGTTCTACTTCTTCCAGCGGAATAGAAGGTTTATTACGCCGGAACCTGAACAGGCTTCTTAAGGTACAGGCTTTTTCATCCTGCTTGTTAATGAGCTTTGCGTATTTTTTGAAAGTGTTATAATCATTCATCCTTGTTGAATACTGCAGGAGATGAATGGTCTGCGGATTGAAATGATGGTATTCGCCTTTTCTTTTCCACTGGTAGATGCCGCCAACAGGCAGCCTGTCTGACGGTATTGCTTTTTTGCTGAATGCGAAATGATGTTTCGCCAGTACCTCACGCGCAATTTCATCCAGTCCCATACCTGCAATACGTGAAGTGGCCCCCGTGAAATAAGTATCCACTACCTGCCTGTTCAGTCCTATGATCTCGAAGATCTGCGCACCCTGGTAGGATTGCAGCGTGGAAATACCCATTTTTGAAAACACTTTTAACAGGCCATCGTTAACTGCCTTGATGTAATTTTTTTTGAGCTGATCCACGTCCTGCACATTTTCAAGTTTGCCGCTCAGCTTCATGTCCCTGATAGATGATAACGCGAGATAAGGATTGATGGCTGTTGCACCGAAGCCGATCAGGCAGGCAAAATGATGTACTTCCCATGCATCGCCTGCTTCAACAATAATTCCAACCCGGCTCCTGTAGCCCTTGCGGATAAGGTGATGATGTACGGCTGATGTGGCCAGCAGCGAAGGCATGGGTGCATGGTCCGAATCTATGGCCCGGTCGGTGAGTATGATCACTTCAAAACCGTCTTCCACCGCATCTGCAGCGTAACGGCAAAGCCTGTCCAGCCCTGCTTTTAACGAGCCTGGTTTGCCATCGGCCCTGAAATAGGTCTGCAGCGTTTTTGCCTGGAAAATCCCGGTATCGATGCTGCGGATCTTTTCAAGTTCATAATTGGTAAGGATGGGCTGCCTGAGCGCTACACTGTGGCAGGCAAGCGGGTCTTCACTGAGGAGGTTGCCGTTACTGCCTGCAAATGTGGCCAGCGACATAACCATTTTTTCCCTGATCGGATCGATGGGCGGATTGGTAACCTGCGCAAATAACTGTTTGAAATAACAACTCAGATGCTGCGGCTGGTCGCTGAGTACGGCGAGGGGAATATCTGTTCCCATAGAGCCTATGGGTTCCTTTGCATCGATGGCCATAGGTGCAATAATAGTGTCCAGGTCTTCAGTGGAATAACCAAATGCTTTCTGGTATTTGAATACCTGTTCGGGCTCAAGGTGCGTGAACATTACACGCGGCTCAGGCAATTCTTCCAGCCTGATCTTGTATTTGTTCAGCCAGTCTGCATAAGGTTTGCGTGCGCAGATCGCCTGTTTCAGTTCGTCATCGCTGATGATCCGGCCCTGTTCCATGTCTACCACGAACATTCTTCCCGGCTGCAGCCTGCCTTTTTCCTTTATCAGCGATGCTTCCACAGGCAGTGCGCCTGTTTCTGATGCCATGATCACTCTTTCATCCAGGGTTACACAATAGCGTGATGGACGTAGCCCGTTCCGGTCAAGTGTAGCGCCGATTATTTTTCCATCGGTGAATGAGATGGACGCAGGGCCGTCCCAGGGCTCCATCATGCAGGCATGGTATTCATAGAATGCTTTTTTGGCGGCATCCATTTGTTCATTGTTGTCCCATGCCTCAGGGATCAGCATCATCATTACATGTGGTAATGACCTGCCGCACAACGTTAGCAGTTCGATCATATTATCCAGGCATGCGGAATCCGACTGACCATCTGTGATCACAGGTAACAGCATGTCCATTTCCTCTTTGCTGAAATAGGGCGAAGTGAAACCTTTCTCACTGGAGCGCAACCAGTTCAGGTTGCCCTGCAGGGTATTGATCTCACCATTATGTGCAATGTAACGGAATGGTTGCGCCAGTTTCCAGGAAGGGAAGGTGTTGGTGGCAAAACGGGAATGCACGAGACCGAATGCAGATACTACTCTTTTGTCGCTCAGGTCCGGGAAATAATTCCTTACCTGGCTGCTGGTCAGCTGTCCTTTATAAACAATGGTACGGCATGAAAGCGAAGCTAGGTAAAAACCGATCTCATCCTTTCTGACTGTATTCCTGATCGTATGACTTGCATGGTTGCGCAGTATAAAAAGCCTGCGTTCAAAGTCGTCTGCATGGGTAATATGGTCAGGGCAGGCCACGAACACATGTTCCATTACAGGTTCGGCTGAAAGAGCCGTTACGCCAATACCGGAAGGATTTACCGGTACTTTCCTGTACAGGAGAATATCCAGCCCGAGCTTTTCTGCTGCGCGGTTAAATATGTCGCGGCATTCTTCGCGCAACTGCAGGTCTTTCGGAAAGAAGATCGCGCCCACTGCATATTGCCCGAAAGAGGGGAGTTGTACGCCAAGCCGGACACATTCATCAAAGAAGAATTCGTGCGGAATCTGGATCATGATACCCGCGCCATCGCCGGTATTGCTTTCGCAGCCGCAGGCGCCCCTGTGTTCCATGTTTTCAAGCACGGTAAGCGCATCTGAAATATGCTGGTGCGATTTGCGGCCTTTGATACTGGCTACAAAGCCTATACCACAGGCATCATGTTCAAAAGCAGGGCTATACAAACCCTGGCTGGTTTGAGGAACAAGCATGTACAATCGAATTTGGGAATGAAAAAAAGATGGCAGGCGATCAGGTAGTAAATTAAAAAATATTGCGCTCTTTTTGAAAAATAATTTTACTTAAGCGTTGTTTTTATTGAAATTATTTAATAAATAGTAAGTATTGTTGAATATGCTCTATATGAAAACGAATGTTAGTTTATGGTTTTCTTCGGTTTTGTGCAAGAGTTTGCAGGAATGGAGCGAATCAACTTATCCGGTAATGTGTAATAATAAGGTAATTGACAGTTTAGTCGGGTCTGCTGCTTAAAGTTGCATGCGAGACAGAATAGTTGCGGAACAGGTCTGAAGGAATAGTGGCATCATGCTGATAGATACCGTATATCGTGCTGCCGGTGCCGCTTAATGAAGCATAAACTGCGCCTGAACGATACAGTTGATCTTTGATCTCTGCAAGTTCAGGATATGCTGCCAGTACCGGCGTTTCGAAATCATTTTTAATAAACTGCTTCCATTGTGCGGGCGGCATTGTGATCCGTTCTTTGAGTGAAACTGACGGCTGAGCCGGCCTGATCTGCGCAAATGCCCAGCCGGTAGAAATATGAATGCCCGGATGTACAAGCAGTATTTTATATCCTGAAAGATCCAGCTCCAATGGCTCCATTTCTTCACCCCTGCCTTTTGCAAAACAGGGTTTGTTCAGCAGGAAAAAAGGGCAATCGCTTCCCAGTTCAAGCGCATATTCGCTTAATCGTTCGTCCGGGATGGCAAGCTGGAACATATCGGATAATAAACGTAATGTAAAAGTACCGTCTGCACTGCCGCCGCCTAATCCTGCTCCCATCGGGATGGCTTTGTGTAAATGCATTTTCACTGCGGGTAATCCGGGATAGTCTTTTTTTAATAATTGCCAGGCCCTGATGCAAAGATTATCTTCCGGCCTGCCGTTTACCGGTAAACCGGATGCTGTAAAACTGATCTCATTTACGCCTGCACCTGCCGGTAATATCTCCAGGGCATCGCGAAGGCTTACTGGCAGGAATATGGTTTCCAGATCGTGATAACCATCCGTTCTTTTGCGGACAATATTCAGTCCCAGGTTGATCTTACAATTTGGAAAAACTACCATGGACAATCGGATGGAACGATGAGGAATTATTTACGTTTGTTGATCTCATCCCTGATGGCGATGGCACGGATATAGTCTTCATGCTCGAGTACTTCATTCAGCAGAGTCTGCAATTCATCCAGTGTCATGGTATGCAGGTCGCTGTGTGCATTTTCCTCAACAGTCTGTTCTGCTGTTTCTGTTTTGCTTTTCTTTTCACCGCCGGAATCTTCCATGATAATACCGGCATTGTCGAGGATATGTTCGTAGGTGTAAATAGGACAACCAAAACGTACGGCAAGCGCGAGGGCATCGCTGGTACGGCTGTCTATTTCTACGGTATCATTTTCTGTATAACAGATGAGTTTGGAATAGAAAATGCCTTCCTGCAGATCACTGATCACGATCTCCTGCAGTTCTACATTAAAAGCGTTCATGAAATTTTTCATGAGGTCATGGGTCAGCGGCCTGCTGGGTTGCATGTGTTCCAATGCTACCGCGATAGCCTGTGCTTCGAAGCCTCCGATCACGATCGGCAGTCGTCTCAGCCCGTTACTTTCTCCCAGTACCACCGCATAGGAATGCGTTTGGGTAATGCTGTGCGACAAAGCGACTATCTCCAGTTCTATCTTTTTCATAACGGACACGAAAATAGTTGAATTTAACGAATTGTTCATCAGCCGGGGCGGTTTCTCTGCTGCCGGAAAGATTTGTAACGGATGGGCCGTGTATTGTAACTTGTGCGTTCAATCATTCCTATATGCCCGTATTTGACCTTTCCGGTATCGCAGTCAAAGAAATTGTGCCAGGTTATGCCGCCCGTTTTATTCATACTGAGAGCATGACGCTTTCTTACCTGGATGTAGCTGCCGGTGCCATGCTGCCGGAACATTCGCATCCGCATGAGCAGGTTTCCCATGTGCTGGAGGGTGAATTTGAGCTGACGCTCGATGGTGTTCCGGTGCGTTTTGGTCCCGGCAGCGTTGTGGTGATCCCGTCCGGCGTGCGTCATTCCGGGCTGGCTGTTACCGATTGCAAACTGATGGATGTATTCAACCCGGTGCGGGAAGATTACAGGGCTTTGTAAAACATAATACTATGAATCTCGATCTGACAAGTAAAACGGCACTGGTATGCGGTGCGTCGCAGGGGCTTGGTGCGGCTGTGGCTTATGAACTTGCTTTGCTCGGAGCAGATGTTTTGCTGCTTGCGCGGAATGAAGCCAACCTGTTACAGGTGAAAACCGCGCTCCCGTGTAAGAATGGGCAACAACATGATCTCATTGCAGCAGACAGTTCCGATCCTGCAGCATTGCGGGATAAAGTAGCGGCTTACCTGGGTAATGAGCGTACCGTTCATATCATCGTTAATAATTCCGGCGGCCCGGCATCGGGTCCATTGCTGGATACGGCTGTGGCAGATCTTGATACGGCTTTCCGTTCGCACCTGATCACTGCGCACCTGCTCGCACAGTTGCTGGTGCCGGGAATGAAACAGGCTGGATATGGCCGTATCGTAAACATTGTTTCCACTTCCGTGAAAGAGCCGATCAAAGGGCTGGGGATCTCCAACAGTATACGTGCAGCCGTTGCCAACTGGGCCAAAACCCTTGCAGGTGAGATAGCCATGCATGGCATTACGGTAAATAATGTATTGCCTGGTTATACGCGTACAGCAAGATTGGATTACCTGTTCGGAAAACAGGCAGAAAGAAATGCGAGTACTGCCGGTGAGATCCGGGAACAGACTGTGAGCGGTATTCCTGCCGGTCGTCTTGGCGAACCCGCGGAGTTTGCGGCTGCCGTTGCATTTCTGTGTTCACCGGCAGCAGCCTACATCAATGGCATCAATCTCCCCGTAGATGGCGGCAGGTTAAATGGCCTCTGAACTTCAATGGCAAAAATAAAAAACGGGAACTGCTGCTGCGGTTCCCGTTTTCATTTATGTGAAAGATGATTAAGCGCCCGCTTTCATCTTTTTGATTTCTTCCGTGAGTTTCGGAACCACTTCGAACAGATCGCCTACAATACCATAGTCTGCTGCTTTGAAGAAAGGAGCTTCCGGATCTTTATTGATCACCACGATCACTTTACTCCGGTTAACACCGGCAAGGTGCTGGATAGCGCCGGAAATACCAAGAGCGATATAGAGGTTGGGTGCAACCTGAACGCCGGTTTGTCCTACGTGCTCGTGATGCGGCCTCCAGTGTGCATCACCTACAGGGCGGCTGCAGGCGGTAGCTGCGCCCAGTTCTTTCGCCAGGTCGAGGAGTACGCCCCAGTTTTCAGGGCCTTTCAGACCGCGTCCGCCACTTACCACAACATCGGCTTCCGTAAGCGGTACTTCGCCGGTTACTTTGTTCACGGCAGTTACTTTTACTTTTGGCGCTTCCACTGCAATGTTCAGTACGTTTACTTCCGCAGTTCCTTCTCCGCTTACAGTAGTAAAGCTGTTGGGGTTGAGTGATATCACTTTGATAGGAGAGCTGATGCTTACATTGGCAAATGCTTTGCCAGAAAATACGGTCTTGCGTACAACAAATCCGTTAGAAGTATCCGGCAATGCGCTGGCACCTGCTACAATACCGGCTTTCAGTCTTGCTGCAACACGTGAAGCAACGGCTTTGCCGGTCTGGTTATGGGAAATGACTACCACGGTTGCGCCGGTAGCGGTAACTGCTTCGGCAATTACTTTGGCATAGACCTGTGCATCCACGTGTTCCAGATTGGCGTCTTTTACCTGGTGTACTTTGGTAACACCATATTTACCCAGTGAAGCGAGATCGTCGTTCACATTGCCCAATACCAGCGCTTCTGCGCTTGTGCCGAGCTGGGCGGCCAGTTTTGCGCCATAGGTAAGTACTTCGAAAGAAGATTTTTTGATATGACCATCTGCCTGGTCTGCGAATATTAATACTGACATATTATGCCGGATTTTAAGAGTTGAAATAATGGAACCTTCTGTTCAGTGTGATCAGATCACTTTTGCTTCTTCATGCAGTAATCTTACCAGTTCTGCCACGTTATCAGGACTTACCAGCTTCACACCTGCTTTCGCCGGCGGTAATTCGAAGCTTACGATGCTGGTGAGTGCTTCGGTAGCAACAGGTTCTACCACTTTCAATGGTTTGGTACGTGCAGCCATAATACCACGCATGTTAGGGATGCGTTGCTCTGCCACGCCTTTCTGGCAGCTTACTACCAGCGGCAGCGCCACTTCGGCCACTTCTTCACCACCTTCGATCTCACGGGTAACGGTAGCTGTAGTTCCGTTCAGTTCAAATTTAGTTGCGAGGGAAATATAAGGTGCATCAGTAAGTTCTGCAACCATACCGCCGATAGAGGAACCATTGTAATCGATGGTTTCCTTACCGGTGAAGATCAGGTCGTAGCCACCCTGTTTCGCTATCTCCGCGATCTGGGCAGCAATATAATAACTGTCGCTGTTATCAGTATTTACACGGATCGCTTCATCGCCACCCAGCGCAAGCGCTTTACGGATGATCGGCTCTGCATCGGCACCGCCAACGGTAACCAGGTGCAGTGTTACAGAAGCGTCTTTTTCTTTCAGTTCAATCGCCCTTACCAATGCATACCATTCATCATAAGGATTGATGATCCATTGTACACCTGCTTCATCAAATTTGCTGTTGCCATCTGTAAAGGCAATTTTTGAAGTGGTGTCCGGAGTCTTGCTCACGCAAACTAAAATTTTCATAGATAACAATTGTTTTATTCGGCTATAGGAAAAAATAGTTGTTTATGCAACCAATACAAATATAGTAAGGTTTTCAACGCGGCAAAGGTTTGGATTATATATTTAACGGGAAAATTTAATTATGCCATTTTGCGGGCTTTTGCAAGGATTTATCTGCTTAATTTCGCTATCTGCCCATTTGTACACAAAAACATTTCTATGACAGACCGTATTGCCAGGATTATGGAGTTTTTGGAGGCCTCGCCAAAAGATAATTTTTTACGGCATGCACTGGCGCTGGAGTATGTGAAGGCGGAGGCCGACGACAAAGCCCGGTCTTTATTCGAGGCCATTCTGCAGGATAGTCCTGATTATGTGGGCTCTTATTACCATCTTGCCCGGCTGCTGGAACGTAACGGTGAGCGCGATGCGGCTGTGGAATGGTATGAAAAAGGAATGGCTGCCGCCCGGCTTGCAGGTGACAACCATTCTTACAATGAATTACAAGCGGCTTACGACGACCTGTTGTATTAACAGGATCAGCTTCCCCTGGATCCGCCGGTTTTGATTGGTTTTTTAGCAACCCCAACCGCTTTCGAAGCGCCGGGCTTTACAATGAATTTGGAACCCTGGCCACCCGGCTTGCTGCCTTTTGCGGCCTGTTTCCCTCCCTTGGAATTATTAACTGGTAACGCCATAGTAAAATTTTTATAACCCAAATATAACGCATTCGAAGGCTATTTCCATTATTTGCTGCCTGCTGTTATGCCTGTTCCTGCCACGGTGCTCACTGCCGCATCGTGCACTATGATCCTTGCGGGATATAAATTGCTGGACGAAATCCGGATCCAGCCTGAATACAATGCGCCGTTCTTTTCGAGCTGTACCGGCAGGTAGCTGTCCGTGCGGTTTTTCCACGGGCCTTCCCAGATGCTCCCCGCATTTTTGATCACCAGCGCTGAAGCCGAAACCGTCCATTCATAAGGTGTTAACGGTGTGATGCCGATGGTTTCATTTGCATTCATGCAGGCAACGAAAGGTTCATCTACAGTAACGGTCAGCAGTTTGTTCGAGTTCAACGGCTTTACTTTAAACTGCAGGTAAAATGCATTGTTCTCCTGTATGAGCACATTACTGAACCTGAAATCGGCAATGCCGTCTTTGTTCAGGTCTATAACAATGCTCTGATTATAAAACAGGCTACTGTCGTTCAGGTTCTGATAGATCGTATTACCCGCCGGCGGCGAAGGAGGTGTAACAGGGCTTGTGGCGGTTTTGCCGCAGGCCATAACAATGGCGCTACATGCCATTGCGTATAAGAAACGGTACATGCTCAGGTGTTTAGTTATGCAAACCAACAACCGGGCAGAGATTCTGCGAAACAGAAAAAGGGCGGGCGGATGTTTGCAGGGCTGAATGGTCATGCTTCACGAATCTTCGCAGGAGGCGGTTGGAGAAAAATTGTATTTTCATCGCGCTAAAACGATAAGAATGCCATACGACGTTACGAAATATAAAACCCCTACGGGTTCATCACTGCATTGCAAAGGCTGGATCCAGGAAGCCGCACTCCGGATGCTGCTCAATAACCTCGACCCCGAAGTTGCCGAAAGGCCCGACGACCTGATCGTGTACGGCGGCAGGGGCAAAGCTGCACGTAATTTTGAAAGCCTCGACCTGATCATCAAAGCGCTGAAAGACCTTGAGCATGATGAAACACTGCTGATCCAGAGCGGGAAACCGGTTGCAATCCTCAAAACACATAAAGACGCGCCTCGCGTGCTGTTGTCCAATTCACAGCTGGTGCCTAAATGGGCAACCTGGGAACACTTTACCGAGCTGGAGAAAAAAGGATTGATGATGTACGGACAGATGACTGCCGGCTCATGGATCTATATCGGCTCACAGGGCATTGTACAGGGAACTTATGAAACATTTGCTGCCGTCGGCGACAAGCATTTCAATGATTCGCTGAAAGGAACGCTGAGCGTTACTGCGGGTCTGGGAGGTATGGGCGGCGCTCAGCCGCTGGCCATCACCATGTGCGATGGAGTTGCCTTATGTGCTGAAGTGGAAGAATGGCGGATCGATAAAAGAATCGAAACAAAATACCTCGACCTGAAATTTACAGATATAGACCAGGCCATCGACAGGGCCGTCGCTGCCAGGGATGCCGGCGAAAGACTGAGCATCGGTGTGCTGTGTAATGCTGTGACGCTGTTACAGCGTCTTATAGACAGGCAGGTGAAAGTGGACGTGCTCACCGACCAGACTTCTGCGCATGATCCGCTGATCGGTTATACACCGCATACACTGGATAATGAAGCCGCTTCAAAAATGAGACAGGAAGATCCCGAAAAATATATCGCACTCGCATACGACAGCATGAAACTGCATGTTGAACTGATGCTGCAGTTACAGTTGTCCGGCGCTATCACATTCGATTATGGCAATAACCTTCGCGCAAGGGCCCAGGAACATGGTCTGGCCAATGCATTTGATTTTCCGGGCTTTGTACCTGCTTATATCAGGCCATTGTTCTGTGAAGGAAAAGGTCCGTTCCGCTGGGCTGCCCTGAGCGGCGATCCCGCCGATATAGCCGTTACGGATGAACTGATCCTGAAGCTGTTCCCTGAAAACAAAAGCCTGCAGCGCTGGATGAAAATGGCAAAGGAAAGAATCGCTTTCCAGGGCCTGCCTGCAAGGATCTGCTGGCTTGGGCAGGGCGAGCGCGAAAAGGCCGGCCTCGCCTTCAACGAACTTGTAAAAACAGGCCGGGTAAAAGCGCCCATCGTGATCGGCCGCGACCATCTCGATACCGGTTCTGTTGCCTCGCCTAACAGGGAAACGGAAGCTATGCTCGATGGCAGCGATGCCGTAGCAGACTGGCCGGTACTCAATGCGCTGGTCAATACGGCAGGCGGCGCCAGCTGGGTAAGCCTGCATCATGGCGGCGGCGTTGGTATGGGCTACAGTATCCATGCCGGGATGGTTATTGTAGCCGACGGCACCGATGAGGCCGCAGAACGTCTCTCAAGGGTATTGCGCAATGATCCGGGTATGGGTGTGATCCGTCATGCGGATGCCGGCTATGATAAAGCGCTGGATACCTTACGTGCGCATGGACTGGGGCTTACGGCGCGGTTGGGCTGACGGTGCAACGGAAAAGGGATATGGTTTGTCAGAACATGGCAATGCTTATACATAACCCTTAAAAACTATTGTTATGCGTTACCTGCTTTCACTAACTGCGGTGCTGGCTGTATTTTTTTCATCCTGCACCAAAGACGCCGGCCCTGTAACGGGAGGTGATTTCAAAGGCAAACTTGCGCGTGTCAAATCCGGTACTGATATCAGCAGTGAGTATTTCTACAATACGGCGGGGCAACTGGTCCATTGGATCAGTTATGTCAGCACCGGTGTAAAATCCGAGGATGTAACCCGCACATATTCAAACAACAAACTTGTTCGTGAAGACAGACTCATGAATTATTCCTCTTCACTTACAACTCCTCAGTACGACACCAGTTACACGATCTTCAGTTATAACAACAATGGCCTGTTGCAAAAAACGGATACTTATAACAGGAACGGACATGTCAGTGCCGCATCGAATAGTTATAATGCACAGGGGCAGCTGATTACATCGGAACTCACTCCCGGCAGTAACGGTGGAGTCGGTTTTTATATCCGTGCATCATACACCTATGATGCCAATGGAAATGTACAGACTGAAGAATATTACAATGGCAGTTCTGCAATAACCCCGGTAACCATTACAACAAGAACAACCTATGAGTACGATAATAAGGCGAACCCTTACCAGCATACCTGGGTAATGCCCTTTGGGGTTAACAGGAATAATATTACAAAGAAAACCGTTAAGAACTTCCTTTTACCAGGGCAGCCGGAGAATGTATCGCTCATCACTTACCAGGGCTATAATGCGGATGGATTCCCGTTACAGCACACTGAAAACGGCGCGGTATTCACTTATGAGTATTACCGGTAACGTCTAAAACCGTATTGAACAGAAAGTGTGGATCGGGTTATCTCGCAAACTCGATCCGCACTTTTTTGTTTTTGATCTTTTCTGATTGGATAAGATGTAAGATGCGGCTTGATTGCAGTTTTCTCACTGCAACAAAAGAGAAATGATCTTTCACTTCAATGAGGCCGATGTCTTCTTTTTTCAGATGCGCTTTATTGGAAAAAAAACCTACGATATCTATTTTATTCACTTTATCTTTTTTGCCTGCTGCAATGAATAACGTGGTCCATTTGGGTTTCTCAGGCAATTCTGCCTTTTCCGGTAAGCTGATTTCGCTCAGTTCTTCCGGGTTTACAAATGAAGGCAGTTTCTCTTCAGGTCCTAAAAGGAGGATCGCGGTGCCGCTTGCTTCCATACGTGCGGTGCGGCCGTTACGGTGCGTGTAAACATCTTCTGTGGCAGGCAGGTGATAATGAATGATGTACCTGATATTGGCGATGTCAAGTCCGCGTGATGCGAGGTCTGTAGTTACCAGTACGTTGGAGGAACCATTCCTGAATTTGCACAATGCGCTGTCGCGTTCGCGCTGCTCCAGTGCGCCGTGATAGAATACATTGAGAATGCCTTTTTCGGAAAGGATATGACTGGTACGTTCAACTGCATCCCTGTGGTTACAGAAAACGATGGCAGAACGGTTGCCCAGCATGCAGATCAGCCTGAAGAGGGTTTCTGCCTTGTCTTTTTCTTCGCTTTTTAAAACCTGTATGGCCAGCATATCCGGCGCTTCGCCTGAAAGAAAGTCCAGTGTTAAAGGATTTTGCAGGCCAATGAATGCCGGGATCTCCTCGCCGCCTGTTGCAGAAGTGAGGATTCTTTTTTTCAGGTTGGTCATTGCTGCGATCACTTCTTCCATTTCTTCCTGGAAACCGGCTTCCAGGGATTTGTCGAACTCGTCCAGTACAAGCGTTTCTATTCCATCAGGTTGAATATTTCCTCTGCGTAAATGATCGCCCAGGCGGCCGGGTGTTCCGATGATGAGTGCAGGGGCTTCTTTGAGGTTGTTCTCTTCTGTTTCACGCAGATGACCGCCGTAGCAGCAGGTCACTTTAAAACCCGTACCCATGGTTTTGAATACTTTTTCTATCTGTAACGCCAGTTCGCGGGAAGGGGTGATGATCAGCGCCTGCGTGTGTTTCTTCGCCTTGTCCATCCGCTGCAGCACAGGCAGCAGGAATGCCAGCGTTTTGCCGGATCCGGTATCTGATAAAAGTACCACATCTGCATGTTCTTCGTTTGCCCGGATCGACGCTTCCTGCATCTCGTTCAATGAATCGATACCGAGGTTCTCCAGGTAAGCTTTAAAAGGCATGTTCTTCTGTTCCATCCTGCAAAGGTAATCCTTATGCGTCAGGATGCGAAAGAGGGCGTGAAGCTAGTCGAGCCGCTTCATCAGTTCATCGTCTATCTTTTTGAAAAGATGGTAGGGCTTGTAAGTGCGCCATTCCGGGATCTCCATCAGTTCAATATAATAATTCAGCTTCTTTTTCCTGAAATCATGCTGTGCAGCTTCACTCATATTCAGTGCAATAACCCAGCCGTTCTCGTCGCTTACTTCCTCATACCATTCCTGGTAATATTCCTTGTCGCTGCTGTGAAAATTGAGCACATTTTCTGCAATAAGTATGTATTTGGTGATCCCTTCATTGAACAGGAGGTCCATCACTTCGCGTTTCATTTCCATGATATCATTCTCGATGGCATCGTTCCACTCGCCGATCAGTTCTATCACCGCAAACTGCAGCTCATAATCAGCATAAATGATCTTCATGTACAGTGTACGACTACCGAAATCGTCCCATTGCGGATGGATATAGTAATTGTAAACCGTCTGCGAAAACTCGAACTCGCTGTAGGTTCTGCCAAAAAAAGGCGAGCGCGGGTCTTCTTCCGAAGTGTAAATATGCCGCCAGTTGTAAAAAGGTTCTATTTCATGCATAATAAAAAAAATACCAATCAGGGGCTGTTAGAATTGCAGTCCTTGATTGGTATTTGCAAAGATATTCAAATCTTTTTATTCAGTTGCTCAGCTTACCGCTTCAACTGCTTTTTTCACACTGCCATGTTTCAGCAGCAGGTCTTTTGCCTTTTCATAATCGGCCATGTGGAGGTTGTCCATCACCATCTTCACGCCACGATCTACCAGTTTCACATTGCTGAGCTGCATGTTTACCATTTTGTTGTCTTCTACACGTCCCAGCTGTATCATGGTTGCGGTTGAGATCATGTTCAGCACCAGCTTCTGCGCTGTTCCGCTTTTCATGCGGGTGCTGCCGGTTACAAATTCCGGTCCTACCACTACTTCAACAGGGAAATCCGCTTCTGCAGATACCGGTGAAGATGGATTACAACTGATGCTTCCTGTAATAATACCTCTCTTCCTGCATTCTTTGAGCGCACTGATCACATATGGCGTGGTGCCGCTGGCTGCAAGCCCTACTACCACATCTTTATCACTTACAAAATGCTTCTGCAGATCTGCCCAGCCTTCTTCCGTACTGTCTTCCGCAAACTCTACCGCCTGGGTAATTGCTTTTTCGCCCCCTGCGATCAGGCCTATCACGAGCCCGTAAGGGACGCCAAAAGATGGAGGACATTCACTCGCATCCACAATACCCAATCGGCCGCTGGTTCCTGCTCCGATGTAGAACAAACGTCCGCCGGCCAGCATTTTATCCGTTATGGCTGCTACCAGCTTCTCTATCTGCGGTATGGCCCTCTCCACTGCCAATGGTACCTGCTTATCTTCATTGTTGATATTTACAAGTAATTCATGAATCGGCATTTTTTCAAGATGCCTGTAAGTAGAAGGTTGTTCTGTTACTTTTATGAATTCTGACATAAATGAATTTTAACGGTGATAGTCGATTAATCCCTGCATCGGGGCTTTGATCACTTTGCCCAGTTCAAGCTCATAGCTGTTGCATAAATCTTTCAGCACATCTTTGAAACCGAAAGCGATACTGCCTACAAAATTGACCGGCAAGGTCCACGTTTCTCTGTATTTATATAAGTGAGTAAAGAAAAAGTCGTTCAGGCCATCTTCAATGATATTCTCGATCATATAATGCCCGCGGTTCTCCGCAAGAAAAATGGCATAGGATGCCAGGTAACGGTTAGCCAGTGGTTTTTTGTAAACATTGTCGAGAATCTCCGGCGCTGTAATACCGGGGAATCGCTTTTCGAAGCGTGATTGCAGCTCCTCATCGAATGTGCGGTACAGGTAATACTGCAGCACTTTCTTGCCCAGGTAAGCGCCGCTTCCTTCATCGCCCAGCACATAGCCGAGGCCGGGACTGTTCTTCACAATATTCTTCCCGTTATAATAAGCTGAGTTAGTGCCGGTTCCGAGGATGCAGGCAATGCCTTTCTGGTTGCCGCAAAGCGATCTTGCAGCCGCAAGCAGGTCGTGGTTCACTTCTATTTTTGCTTTCGGGAAAGCCTGTTTCAGTACCTTTTTGAGGATTTTTACATTATCCGGATTAGACAGTCCTGTGCCATAAAAGAACACTTCGTCCACTGTAACATTTTTCAGCTTGGAAAGCAATTCTTTGCTGAGGAGTTCTGTGATCTGTTCTGCCGACAGGAAATAGGGGCTGATACCCTGGGTGTGGATGGTTTTTTTACGGCCATTCTGCAACAGGCACCATTCGCACTTCGTCGCGCCACTGTCAGCAATCAGTTTTATTGGCATAATACTATTTAAATATATGTATGCGTGGAGGTCACTTGCAGACCTGCTTTGCATTCTTTTCAAGCACGAAGTAAGCAAAAAAACGCACTAATGTCAAACTTACAACATATTTCAATTCGAAATAAGCACAAAAACGCATTATTATGCTAAACTTCATGGCCGGTAACCTTATTTCATTCTTAATGTGGATATTTGCCGCTCTCTAATCAAGCAGAAGAATATGGGAAGTAAAAAATTAAAGGTTTGGTTACCCCTGCTTTTTTCGTTGGTGATGGTGCTCGGCATGGTCATTGGCTACCAGCTGAAAGGCAAAACCACCGGTAACAGGTTTTTTAATACCGCCAGGCGCAGTTCACTGCAGGAGCTGGTAGAACTGATCCGTAACAGGTATGTTGATAAAGTATCGGCCGACAGTATCAATGAACTGGCAGCCACCGAATTGCTTTCTCACCTCGATCCGCATTCCATTTATATTCCCGCAGCCTATCTCGACGATGTGAACGAAGAACTGATGGGCAATTTCCAGGGAATTGGTGTTGAATTTCAACTCTTTGACGATACCGTTAATGTGATGAACGTGATCAAAGACGGACCTTCTGCCAGGGCCGGGATCCGTGTGGGAGATAAGTTCCTGGCGGTGAACGACAGTATTGCGCTTGCAGGCAGGAAATTAAACCCCGACGATATCCGCAAACGCCTGAGAGGCCCTGCCAGCTCTTCTGTAACCGTGAAAATACTCAGGGGAAATGAAGTGAAGAATATTACGATCGAAAGAGGCGTGATCCCTGTGGCTTCCGTTGATGTGGGCTATATGATGAATGCTACTACCGGATTTATCCGCATTAACAAGTTCGGGGACAGAACCTATGAAGAGTTCATGACCCAGCTTGAAAAACTGCAGAAAGAAGGTATGAAAGAACTGATCCTCGATCTGCGCGGAAACGGCGGCGGTCTGTTAAAAGAAGCCACTGCCATTGCCGACGAATTCCTGAGTGATGATAAACTGATCGTTTATACCGAAGGCGAACATGTAGAAAAATATGAGTACCACTGTAAACGTCCCGGATTGTTTGAAACCGGTAAACTCACGGTGCTGATCGATGAAACATCTGCTTCTGCCAGCGAAGTGCTGAGCGGTGCCCTGCAGGACTGGGATCGCGCCACCATCATCGGCAGGAGAAGTTTTGGCAAAGGACTTGTGCAACAGCAGTTCCAGCTCAGCGATGGCGGGGCGGTAAGACTCACGATAGCCCGCTATTTCACTCCACTTGGCCGCAACATCCAGAAATCCTATACGAAGGGAAAGAAGGAATACGAAGAGGAGCTGGTATCCCGTTTCCAGAATGGAGAGATGGTAAAAGGTGATACTTCAAAACATGAAACCAAGCCGTATAAAACACCGGGCGGACGTATTGTATACGGCGGCGGTGGAATTACACCTGATGTATTTGTTCCTTACGATACAACAAGGATCGACAGCCTGCTGATGAAATTATACCGTAAGAATCTCCTCAGCAGTTTTGTGTACCGTTTTTATATGCAGCACCCGGAATTGTCTAAAGCAAAATCTGCGCTGGAGATCCCTTCGAAATTCATGAACGACGAGAACGACTGGAATGCCTTTGTTTCTTATGTAAGGAAAGACAGTATTTATCTCGATGCAGTTGCGCCTAAAGACAGGGGTGAACTGGTAAAACAATTGCGTGCACAGATGGGCCGCCAGATCTGGCGAGCAGAGGGTTATTTTGAAGTAGCCAATCTCACAGATCCGACCGTACTGAAGGCCTTGGAGTTGATAAAAAAATAACTTTGCAATAGTTATATAAAACAGGCAGGCCTGACAAGTCTGCCTGTTTTCTTTTATTGTAACAAATTCTTATTCTTCATTACGGCCACCGCGCATGCCGCCTGGTCTTCCGCCTCCCTGGCGTATCATACCACCTCCGTTACCGTTACGTGGCGTTGCCTGCATAAACGGCCTGCGTTTTGGTTTTGCACCGAACTGGCGCAGGTTATAGGTAAACGTAAGCATGGCATAACGCGTGAGTACTGTAGAACGCTGGTCTTGTATGGTGCTACCGGTTACGCTGCGGGTAACGCTCTGGTTCTGGTTCAGCAGGTCAAAAACAGATAACCTTAATTCGCCGGCATTGTTTTTCAGAAATTGCTTGGCGATGGATGGATTCAGCAAAGGAACGCTCGCGCTGAATCCGCCGGTGCGGTTGCCTGTATAAGTATAATCGAAGTCGGCCGACACGATCCAGCCGTTATCGGTGTAATAAGTTGCTTCGGTAGAGAAGGATTGCGAATAATAGTTGGCATTCTGCGTAGACTGCAAGCTGTTCCGCGCAATGGTATAAGAAGTGGTTGCGCTGAAATTCATATCGAAATTATCTTTCAGATTGGTGGTCCACTTGATGGTTTGCGACAACTGCGTATTGCGGGTAAAATTGCTTTGTTTGTTTACAAGTGTCTGAGCCTGGTTATAGTTTACGTTGGTAGTGAAATTCAGGTTCGATTTCGGATTTTTTAAAGGGAATCCATAGTTCAGGTAGCCTGAAATGGCATAAGTACCGTCGAGGTTTACACTGGTAGAAGTTCTGCCGCCGTTCGCATTCTGGATCACAGAACTCTGTATGTCATTATGAACCGCACTTGCATTCACCGTGAACATGAAAACGCGTTGGGTAACGGGATCGAATGAATGATATAACACGCGCAGGCTATGGGTGAACTGTGGCTTCAGGTCAGGATTGCCGATCTGAAAATTAATGGAGTCGCTGGTGGTAACGAGCGGTTGCAATTGCTGGATCGAAGGCTGGCCGGTACGGCCGTTATAGTTCACACGCAGGTTCCTTGTTTTCGAAAAATTATACTGGAAATTGGCCGTTGGTGTGAAGTTGGTGAACTTGTTGATCACCTGGATATTTTTGGTTGTATTCAGGCTGTTCTGCTCGGTAAACTGAATGCCGCTTCCCAGGCTGAAATTGTATTTGGTTCCCTGGAGCCGGTAGTTGAGGCTGCCCCTGTTGGAAGTACTGGTGAAATTATATGAATTGCTGAAAAGACTGTCGAACGTGGAATAAGTACCCGTCTGCTTGTTGAAACGGTAAGTATTGTTGGATGAGTTATTGCGCGAATAGGAAAAGTTATAATTGAATTCGAGTATCTGGTTTCTGCCGATAGGTTCTGTATAAGACAGGGTAGGACTGAAACTGAACGAATTGGATTTGCTGATATAATACTGGTTAAGCGTATCTGTTTTGCTTACCGGTCTGAAGAAATCATTGATCGAATAATTATAACCCTGGCTGTTATTGGTGCCTGCAGAAAATCCGAGATCAAGCGAAACCGTGCGTGCTTTTTTCGCAAAGCGATGCCTGAACTGGAGATTGCTGCCATTGATATTGAACCCGCTGTTGGTTCCTGAAGATGTACTTGCGGAACGGTTAACAAGTTTACCATCAGGATCGGCGGTAGTGAGATTGGATGACGAAGAAGATGGCACTGCCTGCTGAAAACTGATATTGGGTCGGAATACCCATGAATTGTTAGAATCCGGTTTTGATTCTATATTGAAATTGATGCGGTGATTGCGGTTGCTTCTTAATGAATTCCTTTCGCGTTCATTATAAGAAGAAGAATCCTGCTTCAGGATATTCTGTGTGCGTGTTTCCTGTTCGGAATTGGTACGCTGGTCGTTGTAAAAATAACTGCCCGATACATCTGTCTTGCTTCCCCAGGTATCGCGGTAATTGAGGCCGCCCGCAAGACTGGTAGTGATGCCCGCGCCACCGCCGCCACTGCGGCCGCGGCCACCGCCATTTCCTCCATTCAGGAAATCCTGTGAAGTAAAGCTCTGCTTGTTGATATTATTTGCCTGCCCCACAATTGCGATCTGCTGGTTGCCGTTCATGCGATGCAGGTTAATACTTTCATCATAAGTGCCATTATCGCCGGCACCGGCCACAGCTTTCCCGAAATAACCTTTCTGCTTGTCTTTCTTGGTAGTGATATTAATCGTTTTAACACGATTGCCATCGTCAAATCCGGTGAATTTGCTCTGGTCACTGAGATCGTCGAATACCTGGATCTTATCAACGATATCCGGTGGCAGGTTCTTCGTTGCAAGTTTCGGATCATCTCCGAAAAACCTTTTACCGTTTACCAGTATACGCTGCACCGTTTCGCCCTGGGCTTTTACACCGCCGTTCTTGTCTACATCCATGCCCGGGAATTTCTTCAGCAGGTCTTCCACTACCGCATTGGGTTTTGTTTTGAAACTGGAAGCATTATATTCAATGGTGTCGTTCCTTACAGTGATAGGCGATTGGGTAACGGTTACCATGCCCAGATCGTTCTCGTGCACATGAAGAATGATATTGCCGAGATCATGCACTGCATTGGTTTTGGATAACGAGATATTTCTATAAAATGGATCGAAGCCCTGGAATGCAACATGCACAATATAGGATCCAAACGGGATGTTGCCGATCTCGAAACTTCCGTCTGCTTTGGAAAGACCTGCCATTTCAAGCGTTGAGTCGCCTGCATTCAGCACGGTTACAGAAGCGTCTTTGAGGGTTTGTTTCGAAAGTGTGTCGGTCAGTTTACCTTTAATAGTTCCGGTTGTCTGTCCAAATCCAAAAAATACAGATGCGCACATGCACAAGCAGGTGAGAATTTTTTTCATACTACTTAGTTGTTTGCGCAGAAGGGTAGTACAAGATAAAACCACGCTTTATAAAACAAAGATATAATCGGTGATGCGTATAAGTGTATAGGTAAAGCCAGGTAAAAAGAGTCTTATTTCAGCAGTTTGCTGCTTTGGCGCAACCATGTGATCAATTCGATGAGGCTGTCTTCCGGAGATTTTTCAGCAGTATGAAGATGAAGGTCGGGTTTTTCAGGCTTCTCATATGGACTGCTGATACCAGTGAAATCGGTGATCTTTCCCTGTTCTGCAAGCAGGTATAAACCTTTTGTATCTCTTTTCCTGCAGGTTTCAAGCGGAGAATCGATGAATAATTCATAAAAGCTGTCTTTCCCGATGATGGCTGAAGCTTTTTCCCTGTCGTTTTCAAAAGGCGAAATAAAAGACGCAATGGTAATGATGCCGGCATCGTTGAACAGCCTGCACATTTCTGCAACACGGCGGATATTTTCAGTCCTGTCTTCTTTTGAAAAACCAAGATCGCTGTTGATGCCTAAACGTGTATTGTCGCCATCCAGTACATAAGAATGATAACCGTTGTCAAACAGCCATTTGTCGAGCAAGGAAGCAATGGTTGATTTGCCTGCGCCGGACAAACCTGTGAACCATAATGTAAAAGCTTTATTTCCTTTGTGGGTTTCCCTGTTTTGTCTTGTTACCGACAAGTGCTGGGTAAAAAGGTAACTGTTTTTTTCTTTGCTCATGAATAACTGGTATATCAACTCGTGCCAAAGTTAAGCCGTGAGTCTATTGCCTGGATGCAACGAGTGATCATTTTGAAAATAACAGGAAAGAAAATGAGAATTGTTCATAATCCGGTAATAAAAGGCATGAAAAAAATAATTAAAAGCGATAAGAGAAAATGGATGCATCTTCTGTCGATACCGGGAAAAATACCCCCGTATTATTACTTAAAAAATAACTGCATTATTTTTTGAGAATCACTTGCTTTTGTAAAAAATCCCTTCTATATTGGATGCAGAATAGAACAACTGTTTCCTACAGATAATCCATTCGCTTTCAACCTTAACTAACAATCTATTATCCATGCAGCAACATCCTTTGTTGGTTTACTGGGTCGTGTTCGCGATCCTGTTATTCATCATCATTTTTTTAGATAAAAAATATGATCTGTTGCGTGATGAAAGTTCCGCGCCTAAAAAACCTTATAGCTATTCGCGTTCCCAGCTGGCCTGGTGGACGCTGGTGATCATGTCGCTTTTCATCACCATATTCATTACGCGCGGAAATATCCCGGCCCTGGCCAATTCCACGGTAATCCTCCTCGGGATCAGTGCGGCCACAACTGCTGCCGGAAGACTGATAGATGTGGGTGATGCCACAAAGCCGCTGCGCATTCTGAGCCAGGAGACCAATGGCGATAATTTCTTTATCGATATTCTTTCAGACAATAATGGGGTAAGTATCCACCGGCTGCAGACCGTGATCTTCAACATGGTGATCGGAGCATGGTTCATCACTTGTGCATTGCATAACCTGATGAACTGTGTGCCTGCCGGATGTTGTTCGGGAACAGCCTGTATCGATACCATTCTTCCGGATGTGAGTGATAATGTACTGATGCTGCTGGGTATCAGTTCGGGTACTTACGCGGCAATCAAGAGTACGGAGAACAAAACCAGCCCGCCTTCCGGAGGCATAACAGCTCCCGGTGCGGTCTCGGTTCCACCCGTGTCACCTGGTCCTGTTGCTGACAATAGCAACCCGTAATTCCGGTTGCGATAAAACATATTTCCTTAACCTTTAAAATACAATTATTATGGCAGATCCGTTTTATGGAGAAATCAGGCCTTTTGGCTTTACCTATGCTCCGCTTGACTGGTTACCCTGCGATGGGAGGCAAGTGCCTATCAATCAGTATCAGGCATTGTTTGCGATCATCGGAACCTCTTACGGAGGTAATATACAACAAGGGTATTTCAATTTACCGAACCTTCAGGGCGCTATTGCGACGCAACTGGATACCAGACAAACTCCCTTTGATACCTTAGGCGAAACCGGTGGATCGGCAACACAAGGCCTGCTTACCAACCAGATGCCTAATCACAATCACTCAGTTAAGGCTGTAATTGGCCAGGGAACAACAAATGCGCCAGGACCAACGGTCTCGGTTGCAGTGCCCGCAGCAACTACTGGCACAACAAAATCCAATATCGCCGCTTATTCAAATACATCTTCAATTACCATGTCGGCAATTGAGATGGGGGTTGTTGGAACAAATACTCCTCATAATAACATGGGGCCTTTTCTGGTCATGAACTATTGTATTTGTGTTCAAAATGGTATCTGGCCTGAAAATCCTAATTAGGAGGAGCTTGCTTCGATCTTGTTAAGGTTAATTAATTAAAACAAAAAAAATATATTATGGATCCACTTCTTGGAGAGATCAGACTATTCCCATTTAATTATGCGCCCAGTGGCTGGGCGCTTTGTAACGGTCAGAGTCTGGCCGTAACAGGTAATCAGGCATTATACTCGCTGATAGGCAATCTGTATGGTGGGAATAACCAAAACTTTAATCTGCCTAATCTGAACGGACGTGCTATAATTCATAAGTCTGCTCAATATCCTACTCAGGGCGTTGCAGGGGGGGCGGAAGCGGTAACGCTTGTTGCAGCCAATTTGCCGGCGCATACGCATTCAATATTGGCCAATAACAGTTATGATCTCGGTAACCCTAACACTAACTTTTTGAGTAACACGAATGTAAAAACAGCAGGAGCAACTGTTACTACAAATGCTTCAATTGCCAATCTTTATGCCGTAAATCCACAGGCCAATACATTAACAACGTTGTTATCAAGTTCAGTTACTTCTACTGGTGGCGGTGGTGCGCATGAAAACAGGTCGCCTTTTCTGGTACTGAATTATTGTATTGCAATATCGGGACTCTATCCCCCACGTCCTTAACAGAGTAAAAAATAGTTGATAACAGTTAAACTAATTTAAAATGGATAATTATGTTGGTGAAATAAGACTTTTTGCGGGATCCTACGCTCCGGTTGGCTGGGCAATCTGCAATGGTGCTTCGATTTCGGTTAGCGGAAATCCGGGATTGTTTGCATTGATAGGAACTACCTATGGCGGAGATGGTGTTAATACTTTTAATCTTCCTGATCTAAGGGGCAGGGTGCCTGTCAGTTTCGGTGTTATATCGGGAGGAACTAATAATTATGTACTAGGACAAACCGGAGGTGCTGTTAGTGTAACGATCGATGAGTCAACCATGCCTGCACATAATCATGCTATGGTTGCGTCAACAGCCCCTGCAACAACAACTTCGCCGAATGGAGCTGTTCTTGCACAATCCAATGGTGCCGGTGGAACATATTCAGCGGTAGATTTTTATAATCCCGCTGCCGCAAATGGTACGCTGGATACCGCAACGGTGGTTAATACCGGAGGTGCAGGTTCGCACAATAACCTGATGCCATATGTTGTGATGAATTTCATTATTGCGCTCTCTGGAAACTTTCCTATGCGGCCGTAATGATAATTGCGTATGTTTATGCCTGAACCAAACTGACTCATGCGCATAGGTATCATTACAAATAACGAATATGCTCTATACCTGATACATGCACTTAAAGCCCGTGGCTTAGAGGTGCATGTATTTTTTTGCCCGTCACCGGATCCTTTCGCCAACCAGCAGGTGGAAGCTTTCATGCAGGCTCAGCATATAGCCTGTGCCATTGAAAAAAATGCGGATAAAGACCTGTACAATTGGATAAAATCTGTTGCGCCGGATGTAGTTTTTGTATCAGGCTACCCACGTCTCATCGATATAAAAAAAACAGGTAACCTAAACGTAAAAATGTTTAATATCCATTCAGGCGCCCTGCCCGGGTTCCGCGGACCTTCTCCTGTATTCTGGCAGCTAAAACTGGGCGTGCCAAAATTGACCGTGTCTATACATCTGCTATCCGAGAAGTTTGATGATGGTCCTGTTGTATGGATGAAGGAAATAGATAATATGGCTCATTATAACTGCCGGCTTGCAGATATGCTCTTGTCTCAGTTAAGCACGGAAGGCGTGTTTTTCATCCTGCAACTAATTATGCATTCTTTACCCGTAGTACCTGTTGCTCATAAGAACGGTGAAATGAAATATTATAAGAAGCCTGCGGCAGCGGATGTTACCATCACCTGGGATACGATGACCGCAGATGAAATTGTTCGTCTCGTTAAAGCTTGTAATCCATGGAATAAAGGTGCTATTACTTTTATTAACAGTACACCGATAAAAATTACGGATGCTACTGCCGGCAGCGAAAAGAGGGATGAGCCTCCTGGTACAATAGTGGCTGCAGACGCACAATTAACAGTGGTTTGTTCAGATAACCAGATTATCCATATAAATATGTTATTTTACAACGATTTTTTTCTGCCGGCATACTATTGCCGGATCTGGGGTATAATTCCGGGTCGCTGTTTCGGATAATTAATGTGTATGAGTACGATTTTCGGTAAATGTAACATAGATAAACAACCAGTCTTAACAGACGAAGCTGTTTTGATGAAAGTGGCTCTCGACCATTGGAATGCTGATGCTTCTGGTATATGGGCAGACGAACAGACGATGTTGGGTCAATTGACCTTATTTAACACGCCGGAATCCTTCCACGAAAAACTTCCTTTTACAGATGCTGTATCAGGGATGACCATTGTTGCGGATGCAAGGATAGACAACCGTGAAGAACTGTTCAGAAAACTTGGAGTTATGCAGGATGAAAGGCCGCAGTTGGCTGACAGCATCCTGATACTGAAAGCATATTGTAAATATGGCGAAGAATGCCTTTCACATTTTGTGGGGGATTTCACATTTGCAATCTGGGACCCTTCAGAACAAAAATTATTCTGTGTAAGGGATCATGTTGGCATTAAGCCATTATTTTATTATTCAGATGATCACTTTTTTGCTTTTGCTTCAGAAAAAAAAGGATTGCTTGCAATTCCTGGTATTAAACAAAAAGCAAATCACGATTATCTGATGAAAATGGTTGGATTTATTGATCATAATGAGGCGGAAACATCTTATGAAGGGATATCCCGTTTGCCACCGGGGCATTTTGTATCAATCCAAGGAAAATGTCTAAAGCTTACAAAATATTGGGAACTGGATACCGAGCAGGAAATAATTTATAAAGATCCACGTGATTATGTTCATGCTTTCAAAGAACTATTTGATGAAGCAATCAAATGCAGGCTAAGAAGTGCATTCACTGTCGGAGCCGAACTAAGCGGCGGACTTGATTCTTCAGGTATTACATGTATTGCTGCACGTATGTTGCATGAAGAAGGGAAAAAAATAGCGACTTTTTCGTACGGGTTCGATGAAAAGTCAAAAACGTTTTATCATAATACAGAAGATCTGATTGAAGAACATTTTGCTGATGAAGTTATTGCATTTGCCAATGTTGATAAGGTAATAAAAATAAGAGAGGATGGTTACAGCAATTTTATGGAGGAGATAGACTTGGCATTGCGAATCAACGATGGCCCTGGTGTGTTATTGCCATGGCATGATCCGCTTAAAAAGAAAGTGGTGGAAGAAAACGTGCGTGTGCTTTTGTCCGGTTTCCCCGGCGATCAGATGGTCACCAGTTATGCAGAGGGTTATTTTTTTGAACATTTTGAAAAGAAGAGATATAGAACATTCCTAAAAGAAGCAAAACGAGAAATGGGTGCTATGAAGGCGCTCGCTTTATTGTTCAAAGCAACAGCAGACTGTTATCTGGAGAAATCATTGACAGCTTACCGCAAAAAAAGATTTATACAAAATCATCGTAACCTTCCAGGCAATTTTTTAACACCAACATTATCCCATGCGGAATACCAGCGCCTGGTAAAAGACCCGCCCGGATGGCCGCGAAGCTACAGGAGACTGCAAAAGATGTCCTTACAGAAAATACTTGTCAGCAACAGGCCGGAAACAGAAGACAGAAATAGTTTGCTTTACAAATCTGAAACCCGTTTTCCGATGGCGGACAGGCGCTTGCTGCAATTCATGCTGAGTATTCCGGCCGGACAGAAAGCCAATGCTACTGGTGGGCGGCTGTTATACCGGAAAAGCATGGCGGCTGTTATACCGGAGAGCATTATTAGGAGAACAGATAAAGAATCGTTGATCCATCCGTTCGTATTGCCGAATTGGATCAGAGATCAAGGAAGTATAGCCGCGTGGCTTAAACAAGCGGGCCTGCCGGAAAGGCTTCCTTATGTCAATTTTGATAAATTAATGGCGGGTTATAGCCTCGACAACGACCGCGATTATTTTATCTTGAATGGCAGGATGAACAGAAAAAGGCTACATTGTATTGTAAGGTGGCTAGAAAAGAATAATTTGTAATATTTTATTCTTTTTCATAACTTTATTAAAATTATTTCACTTATGAACATGATTCATTCTAATGAAGGCCTCAAAACCTGGTCAGAACCAGTTGTAACTTTAATCTCTAAAGATGCGGTTAAAAGTGGTGCTGTAACTATCTCAGAAGGTGCGGCTACAAAGGGTAGTAGTTAATTTAAATAATACAAGCCGGCTCCTTGTTATTGGTGACTTTTTCGGATTATGAGTGATATCGTAATTTAAGGTTGCCTAGCGGAGCTTTGTTATTTTTCATTGAATTTGCATATAAATTTTATATACGAGGATAAGCCTAAGTATCGTAATTACGTGATTATTATTGGTTAGGTTATTAATTTAATTTTTCCTTGTTGGTATTCCTCACTGTCATTCCCTCTAGAAAAAAATCAGATTATAGTTTTATATTTAAGACGGTCGCCTTATACATCACAGTTGGGTAAACATTCGCCCCGCGATATAAATTCTGTGACTATTAATATCTTCAAGAATTTTCATGCAGGTATAGATTTCTGAAGTACGTTTGTTTAACTCCAATGGTGACGAAACGCAGGCTTTTCACCCATGATATATTCAAATGTTACGTCTCTGCCTTCATAACCTTCAACTGACTGAACCTTAACAGGTATATTGAGACTACAGTCATTAATGCTAAGCTTTTGATCATTAAACACCCTGATGTCTGTTAAAAGATATAATTCTTTTGTTTCTTCAAAATTTTCCGGCATTCTAACCGTAACAGGCTGGTGTTTCTGGCAATTATGCTGACTGATGGTATAAATTTTTCCAACAGATGTGCGTTTGGGATTAAAACTGGCATCCAGGCAACGTTTGGATTCCTGGGAGAAATTCAAGAGCGTAGCACTTACAGTGATTTCCTGTGGAATAAATAGTCCTCCGGGAGTTAACTGAGGAATAAGGTTGAGCATAATGGCAACCTGCGGTTCTCTGACAAGTGCATGCATCATGGTTTCTGAAATAATCAGGTGCGGGGGGATTTCCGCCTGATATACGGTAGCATCTTCGCAAATATAGGACCCTACATAAGCTGAGAGACCCAGTTCCGTATATAGTTTTTTTACTGCTTCTAGGCAGATTGGGTTTATATCGAGCATCTGGATGTTAATCTCTTCAGCCTTGAATAGGGTAGTAAGAGGCGTAACCAGTGTTGCATAGGGACCGCATCCTGCGTATAAAATAGTCAATCGTGTACTCGGGTAAATGGTCTTCAGTTTTAAAATAGCCTGGTATATACCGCGCATGAAAACAGATGTGCGCTGGCCTTCCAGCAGGCAGAATGCAGCATGAGGAGGTGAAATGGCTTTACCTTGCGGTAAATATATATCACTGCCGGCTCCCTGAACACCCGCAGTAATGCCTGTGATCGGTGCATAAAGTTTATGCAGTTCTCTTACAGCGCCGTAAATATGGCCGTAATCATCCGGATAAAAAAGTAGTGAATCTGCACAGCGTTTTAGTATCTCTTTCATAATTGTCAGCATGGTTTGAATAAAAATAATGCATTCAGAAGAATAAAGGGGAAATTGCATATTTTAGTATCTAAATTCATCAAAACATATTTCATGTCTCAATACCCTCTTACTTTAAATTCGGTAATTCGTCGCAACGAAAAAAAATTCCTGATCAGCAGGGTTGGTACGGAAACTGTTATGATGGATCTTGAAAGTGGGGATTATATCGGCCTTAACGAAGTAGGAACAGATATTTGGGAAAAAATACCGGAACCGAAAATAATTGGTGAACTTGTAGACCAGCTTATTGCAGAATATGATGTGAAAGCGGAGCAATGTATTCTGAATACACTTAACTACCTTACACAGATGCAATCAATTCATGCTATTGAAATTGTACAATGAAAAGAATAAAAGTTAAAGACTTTAAACGGCATGAAATACTTTCCTTTTTTATGAAATGAGGTTGTATAAAGGGTTTTGTTGTGCATAAAGAGTAAACTCAATTCAAAGGTGTTGCATTATAAATCATTGTAGTATTCTCCTAAATCAATCGGATGACTGAAGCAGTAAAAATACAATTGCAGGAATTGCTCAGAAATTTCCCCGAATTGCAGCATACCCAGGTAAATTTTTCCGATACGCAGGTGATTTTTACAGGCCAACCAGATATTTCACCAATAACGGAACCACCTTTATGCAAAAAAGAAAAGCCGCCTCGTGATGTGATTGGCGGTCCTTCTAAAATAGAGATAAGAAAATCGCCTGTGCATGGCTTCGGTATTTTTGCCAGGGAGAAAATATTTGCCGGAGAACTGATCGAACAGGCGAAACTGCTAAAACTTGGCTATCGCCAGAAAGCTCAGCATGATGATGTAATTAATGATTATGTGTGGGGTAACAAATCATGCACGTGCACAGAATGCCAGACGTATGGTGTTAAACAATATCTGGCTCTTGGTTTTGGATCCATTTATAATCATGCTGATAAGCCTAATACGCATAAAAATATAGATTTTCCCCGTCAGTTGATATCTTTTACAGCGGCTACTGACATAGATGCTGACAATGAGATATTTACTCATTATGGTGCTAAATACTGGTTGCTCCGCGATTTCTGGAAGAATGTAAGAGAAAATAAGGAAATAGAAAAGCTGGATTTTACCCAAAAATAAATATTCCATTTTTGCAGTGTCATCTATTCCATAATTAAACTTGAAGGGTAACCATACTGCTGCATTACAGTTCCATGCGTACTGATGATCAAATTAGCTTGCTCTTTTGTTAATTCATCTACCCATTTCCCAGCCTGCCCCTGCCTGAAAAAAGATCTTGATGGATTTATTTCATTAAACCCGGCAGTAGATTCTTGTTGTTTTAACTGATGAAAGCTGGTAGTAGCTAAAGCTTTATTGATTTCCTGTTGAGATGCTTGCAAACCAATAAAATCCGTAATCCTGGAAAATGTAGCCAGTGTGTCGGCAAGCATATCTTCATACCTGATTATTAGAACTGGAAATTGAGTAACATATTTCCAACTTAATACATGTTCGCTCCAACTTAGCAGCAGTTGCGGAAACTGGCTTTCGTTATTCAGGTTGTTTTTTTGAGATGCCAGGAATGCCATGGGGTTGTTCATGGTTAGGATCATTTGGTCGAAAGATTTGCCCATATGATTTGAAAAAGATGCAACAATGTCAAGTGGATTTCTGATAAAATAAACAGCACATCTTGTTGGAGCAGCTGGTATTATAGGAAGCCCTTTTTCATTCAGAATATATGCGTCGTGAACTTTAAGGAACAGCTTCTCTGAAGATTGGTTCAGGTTGGCGAATTCCGTGAACACCTCCGGGAGCAACTGCAATACTTCATGCCTGTAAAGATAACCGGAGTCGAAATCTGTGAATTGCTCAAAAAGCGCTCTTGATGAAAAAATGCCCTGGATTTCAGGTGTATTGATATTAAATGCACCATCGTTTTTCAGTAGTGCAGATAAGAACATCCTGAACCATGTATTACCTGATTTCGGATAGGATGCAAGCCAGACTATTTTTTTCGCAACATCAATCCTCATTTGAAATGTATTAATTCAATAACTTTTTCCGCCAGCAGGTTAATTGTATTCAGGTTCTGGTCCCTCCTTATTTCATATACCGAGGAAGTTGTGGATAGTTTGGACAAGGTGGAGAAATTGACAGCCCGTTTTAGCATACCATCCAATTGCAATTGTCTATATGGCATTTTGAATAATGCTAAAGATGCTTCCATTGAACTTATTTTTCTAATCTCTACATCTTCTTTAGTAGCAGGATGTGAATCATTCAATATGAATGTGCAGAAGATGTCTCTTGAGAGCATGTCAAAAGAACCGTGGAAATAATTTCCGTATTTCGCCAGATGAGGTCTTAGCTGAACATTCAATTCGCTTCGTTGCACCGATAAAAGATCGAAGCTGTCTTCCCACAGTTTAGACATCGGATAAGAAGGATAAATAACTAACTTATCATCATTGCTGATTTTTAATACACATATGTCATCCGAAAATATCGGATAACCTAGTGCGTTCAACTTAGTGGCAAGTGTGGATTTTCCTGCCCTTGAATGCCCACAGAAAAGTATAAGCTTCTCATTATACACTACAGCAGATGCATGTAAAGGAATTGTATTCCGCTGATAAAGGATGGCTGTGATAGCGTTGCTCAGTAAAAAAAGACGAACACTGCTGATGTCTGCGCCGGCAGCTGGCTGTACAATGATTCTGTTGCCATTACTTGCATAATAGCTCGCAATGCCATTCACTTTAAGAAGGTATTCGGTAGGTGCAACCAACATATCTACTCTCTTTAGCGTTGGCTCACCCCTAAGTTCCTTTGGAGTATTGCCATATTGTATGGTAATGTCAGGTACTTCTGAAAATGGAAACGGATACAATTCCGGAAACTCAATTTCTGATGTGATGTACAAGCCAAATCCCCAATACTGATGCATGAGTAAAAACGATTATATTTGATTGACAAATATAAGCGTAATCCATTATATGCGTGGTTGGTGCCATCCGAATAATACGGTGGTAATCTTTGAAGACAATATGCTGGAACTGAACATGTCTTTATATTACGCAGATAACATCAGATGTACACAGGCTTTATATCGTTGTTTGGGTAAACAGCTACCGGTAACACTTAGCAGTTACTGCACGTAAAATAGCTATCTTGCCATTTTGAAGCTAGATCCTTATGTCTCTCGTAAAAAAAACGCGCATTTTTTTTCATTTCTCAACCCGGCAAAAGTTCCTTTTTTTCAGGGCGCTTTTTCTGTCGGGTCTCGTGCGTTTTACACTTAGCTTTCTTCCTTTCAGGAAAGTGATGAAATGGCTGGGTACAGACAGTATTGAAACCGATAAACTACCCGACCCCGAAACCCTGCAATACCGTACAGAAGTGAAAACTGCATTAGCCCTTGCAGACCGGTACACATTCTGGAAAACGGAATGTTATACAAGATCACTGACTGCCAAGATCCTGCTGCGTAAGAAAGGAATACCCAGTACCCTTTACATTGGATTTTATAAAGATGAGACCGGCGTTTATAAGGGGCATGCCTGGCTGCGCAGTGCAGATATGCTGGTAACCGGCAACATGCCCGAACTGCACCTCTACCAGGTACATTCTTTTTTTTCCTGATTGCGCTGAATGTTTTAACTTTTAGCAGCGATTGACATCAATATTGAAGGTCAGATCCTTACTTCGTCATAAACTAACCTATGCTGGATCATTTTCCTTTTTACCTCGCATTGATCGTGCTGATCCTTTTGCTGATCATGCTGGGCAATAAGATCAAAGTAGCTTATCCTGTGCTGCTCGTGCTGGCAGGGCTTATCATCAGTTTTATTCCTGGTATCCCGGTATTGAAAATAGACCCGGAACTGATCTTTGTGATATTTCTTCCGCCCCTGTTGTACGAAGCTGCCTGGGCCAATTCCTGGAAAGAGCTCTGGCGCTGGCGCAGGATCATTGGCAGTTTTGCATTTGTGGTTGTTTTTCTTACCGCTATTTCTGTTGCCTTTGTTGTAAACGCATGGATCCCGGGGTTTTCATTAGCGCTGGGATTTCTCCTCGGTGGCATCGTCTCGCCTCCGGATGCGGTAAGTGCCGGAGCAATATTGAAATTTGTGAAGGTCCCGAAGCGTATGTCAATGATCCTGGAAGGTGAGAGCCTGCTCAATGATGCATCTTCCCTGATCATTTTCCGTTTTGCCCTGATCGCGGTTGCTACCGGCCAGTTTGTCTGGCACCAGGCCGCACTGAGTTTTTGCTGGATGGTAGCCGGTGGAACGGTGATCGGATTATTGGTAGGAATGCTTTTTCTTAAAGCACATAAATGGCTGCCTACAGATGCAAATGCAGATATTATTCTTACGCTGATCACGCCTTATGCTATGTATATCGCAGCAGAAGAAGTGCATGCTTCAGGCGTACTCGCTGTGGTCAGCGGCGGACTTTTCCTGTCTTACCACAGGCATCGCTTCCTCAACGTTACGTCAAGGCTGCGCAGCGAGAATGTCTGGCAAAGCCTGGTATTCCTGCTGAATGGCCTGGTGTTTCTCCTGATCGGGCTGGACATGCCTGAAATCATCGAAGGCCTGAAAGCGGATGGTATCAGCTTTTACGAGGCTACAGGCTATAGTCTGCTGATCACTGCCGTACTGATCCTGGGCAGGATGCTCGCTGCCTACGGCGCCGTGATCGTGACCATGCTGGCCAGTCGCTTTATTACCGTTGCCGATAACAGGCCGGGTATGAAAGCGCCGCTGGTGCTGGGCTGGACCGGCATGCGCGGTGTGGTTTCGCTGGCGGCAGCATTATCGATCCCCGTAACACTGGATAATGGTACTCCGTTCCCCCACCGTAACCTGATCCTGTATATCACATTTGTTGTGATACTCGTAACCTTGGTTTTACAGGGGCTGACTTTGCCCGTACTGATCAGGAAAATAAAAATGAAAGAATTCAACGATCATCAGCCGGAAGAGGAAACGATCCGTGAGCTTCGCGAAGCACTGGCGCGCGAGGCGCTGGAATATTTGCAGACCAACCATCCGGATCAGCTCGGACAGGATCTTTTATTGCAAAAACTGGCCGGACAATGGCAGCACCAGCTGCAGGCCCATGGAACGGACAAGCTGGAAGAACATATCGCAGTTATCTACAGGTCGGTTATCAGCCGGCAACGCGAATTCCTGTTGCAGAGGAATAAGACTGATTCACGTATCGATGAAGAAGTGGTCAGGAAATTCCTGCACCGGCTGGATTTTGAAGAGGAGAAACTGAAGCTGGATTAGGGATTGAAATAAACGAGCCTTTCAACAACAACAAATGAGTGCCAAACAAAAAAGACGGATCCGGAAAAGAAAATTAGGTAAAGTGTTCGGACTGTTAGGTCCCGGGCTTACTACCGGTGCGGCCGACGATGACCCGTCTGGTATAGCTACTTATTCGCAGACGGGCGCCCAGTTCGGATACGGGCAACTGTGGACAGCTTTATATATGCTGCCCTTCATGATTGCCGTGCAGGAAGCCTGCGCGAGAATCGGACTAGTGACGGGTAAAGGCATTGCAGCGGTTGTACGCGAACATTACAGTAGCAAAATATTATACAGTGTGGTAGGGCTGGTGGTAGTAGCCAATACCATCAATATCGGTGCAGATATCGGTGCAATGGCAGCAGCTGCCCAATTATTGATCCCTGTTCCGTTTGTTGTATTGACGTTGCTCTTCACGGCAGGTATATTGCTGCTGGAAGTATTCACAAGTTACCGGGTTTACGCCCGGATCCTTAAATGGCTGGCGCTGGCATTGCTTGCGTATCCCATCACAGTTTTTATCGTAGATCAGCCCTGGCCGGAAGTATTACGCGCAACGGTGGTTCCTCATTTTGAATTCACGTTTGCATTCCTGTTCATTATTACGGGTGTTTTCGGCACAACCATTACACCTTATATGTTTTTCTGGGAAGCGTCACAGGAAGTGGAGGAGTTACAGGAAAAAGGAATGATCGTAAACGGGAAACCCAGGGTGCGCTGGCCGCATATCCGGGCCATGCGCAAAGACAATACGGTAGGTATGATCATTTCCGAATTCACAACCTGGTGTATTTTACTGGTTGGCGCAACCGTATTGCATAAAAGCGGTGTAACGGATATCCGTAACGCTTCCGATGCAGCCAAAGCCCTGGAACCGCTGGTAAGTTCTTTTCCGCACGCCGGTTATCTTGCCAAGCTGATCTTTTCCATCGGTATCATAGGGCTCGGTATGCTTGCCGTGCCTGTTTTGTCCGGCTCGGCCGCCTACGCCGTATCTGAAGCATTTAACTGGAATGCCAGCTTTAATCTCAAGCTCCGTAAAGCGCATGGTTTTTATGGTGTGATCACGATTGCAACTATTGTAGGACTGATCATCAATTTTATCGGGATAGATCCCGTAAAAGCGCTGGTTTATACGGCAGTTATCAACGGCATCGCTGCTGTGCCCCTCTTATTCCTGGTAGTCAAGATCGCATCGGATGAAAAGATCATGGGTAAATTCAAAAGCGGCTGGTTATCCAAAACATTCCTCTGGGCTACATTCCTGGTGATGGCTTGTGCGGCAATCGCACTGTTATTCACACTCTGGTAAATACCTTTGCCACTGCAATGAACCAGGCCGACTGATTTAACGGTTTGAATAAATATAATTTCCTATGTTTGCTCAAACATGCAGGGTATTATTCCACATATCAAGCCGTTAACACCTGTCAGGTACTTTGTTGTACGTGATACGGCGGATTGTTACACCTGCTCATTTACAGAGTTTCTTCCTTTTACGTCTAACCTGTATTATTTCTCCAGCTTCAAAGCTTTTAAAACGCAGGCCGCGGCCTGATTTCACAGGCAGCCGCGGAATTTTGTCCTGTCGGGTCATAAAAGCAGTGCTGTTCCTTATTTCAAACAGATCATATTAGCCGGGTATCATTACCGCGGGCAATAGCAATAAGCATGGAATGCTTATCAGTACAGCCTCTTTTTGCATCGGGTGGGATAATCGTAATTCGCCACATTTTCAGGATGCAAATTCTATCATATGTCTATTCATAAAAAAAATATTTCCGTCAGTGGTACCATCATAGCCATACTCGTGCTGCTGAATACCGTTGTGCTGAAAAGCGCTTTTGTGTACGATTCAAACAGGTACTGGCTACTATGTATCACTTTGCCGCTTTTACTGCTGGCATTGTACGATGTGCTGCAGAAAAAACATGCGTTGCGGCGCAATTACCCCATACTTGCGCATTTCCGTTATATGCTGGAAAATATCCGGCCGGAGATCAGGCAGTATTTTTTCGAAGACGATCTCAATGGTAAACCCTTTAACCGCAGGCAACGTTCGATCGTTTACCAGCGGTCGAAGAACCAGAAACAGACGGTTGCGTTCGGTATGCAGGCCGATCCTTCCGCACCTGGTTACGAATGGGTGGGCCATTCCATTTACCCTGTTTCCGTAAAAACGGAAAGCCTGCGCGTAAAAATCGGTCATTCCCAGTGCTCGCAACCTTATGTAGCCAGTATTTTCAATATAGGTGCGATGAGTTACGGTGCCCTGAGCAAGACTGCTGTTACTGCATTGAATGAAGGGGCTGCTCTTGGTGGATTTGCACAGAACACCGGCGAAGGCGGGATCAGCGATTATCATATGCGCGGCGGTGATCTTATCTGGCAGATCGGTACAGGTTATTTCGGTTGCAGGAACGAGAATGGCGGGTTTCATATGTCATCCTTCAGACAAAAAGCCCTGCTTCCGAACGTGAAAATGATCGAAGTGAAATTGTCGCAGGGCGCGAAACCCGGCAAGGGCGGTATATTACCTGCAGCGAAGAACACACAGGAGATTGCCGCCATCAGGAATGTTGCACAAGGCACCACGATCCATTCACCGGCAAGGCACAGCGCATTCGACGGACCGGTAGGATTACTGAAGTTCCTGCAGCTGCTGCGCAATCTCAGCGAAGGGAAGCCTGTCGGCTTCAAATTATGTATTGGCGACAAGCAGGAGTTCATCGATATCTGCGATGCGATGGTAACTACCGGGATCCTGCCCGATTTTATCTGTGTGGATGGTGCAGAAGGAGGAACAGGTGCCGCACCACTGGAATTCACCGATCATCTCGGGATGCCTTTGTATGAAGGGCTCACATTCGTCCGGCGCACACTGGATGCATTTGGTTTTTCAGAAAAGATCAGGATCATAGCAGCAGGTAAGATCATTACCGGGTTCGATATTCTGAAAGCCCTTGCACTTGGTGCATCAGCCTGCTACAGCGCAAGAGGAATGATGTTCGCTTTGGGCTGTATACAGGCACTGAAATGCGACAGCGATAAATGCCCTGCCGGTGTGGCAACGCAGGATGAAACATTGTATAACGGACTTGATGTAACAGATAAGAAGAACCGGGTAGCCAGCTTTCATGCCAATACACTGGCAGCTACAAAAGAGATCATGGAAGCATGCGGGTTCAGCAGTCCTGATGAGATCAAAGCAGCCCGTTTCTTCAGACGTGTGGATGAACAGAGGACGAGGAGTTTTGAAGAGATCTATTTCGCCGCCAGCCGAAAAATATTTAAACAGGATTATCAACAATTAAACTGATAGTTATGCAGAACGAGAATAATGAACTGATGATCACACCCGAAGATTTTGACGTGATCAGTACCTATATCAAAAGGCAGACACAGACCACTGTTGCAGACAGGCAGAATGCTGTGATGCTGCAGGAAGAACTGAAGAAGGCCAAACTGGTAAAAGCACAGGAACTCCCGGCCGATGTGGTCCGGATCAATTCTACTGTACGGATAAAAGAAGGAGAGAAGGACAAACTCATCGAGCTCACACTTGTACTTCCTGAAAAAGCAGATATCAAGAGTCGGAAAGTGTCTGTATTCGCACCGATCGCTATTGCGCTGATCGGGTTTAAAAAAGGTGCGAAAGTAAACTGGCAGGTTCCTGCCGGTAACAAGACATTTACGATCGTTGATGTTTGTAACCAACCTGAAAACGTCGCAGAGCAAGCCTAACTTTTGTGGTCGATCTCGATGTCGTAACGGGTTAACAGGCCAGGTAAGCCGGACAGGCCGAACCTGGCCCTTTTTATTTTATTGATCTCCGGGTCTATGATAAAGTTCACCGCTCCGCGCAGATCGGTTTTTTCCAGTATGGTCTGTTCAAATTTGGCACCACTGAGTTCACAATCCGTAAATACAGAACCGGTAAGATCCGCTTCAGTGAAATCCGTTTCAATCAGCTGCGTATTTTTGAAAACCGTCTTCCTGATCTTCGCTTTGTAAAAAGAGCTGTGATTCAGGATACAGTGGTCGAACTGCAGGGCCAGCCCGTATGGATTACAATCTTCAAAATGCAGTCCCAGCATCTTGCAACCGTTGAATTTTACATCCCGGAAAGTTGTACCGTGAAGTTTGCTCAGGCTGAAATTGCAATCCGAAAATACACAATCTTCAAAAGAAACCCCAGATAAAGATGTTCCGGAAAAGTCGCAGTGATTGAAGGTGCAGCCTGCATAATCACCTGTTGGCAGGTTTTGGATTTTGTAATCCTGTTTTTCCAGTAGCTGGTCCTCGAAATAAGCCGGCATAATAACGGTTTTACCTGAAAAGATAGGAATGTAAATTAGTGATCTTTTGTTCAAAGGAAACCACTATTGGATGAGCGGAAAGTTTTTTTTGATCTTTCATATACCAATTGGTATATTTGCAATATGAAGTTCGTCCCGCGTTCGGAGCAGACACGCCGTTTTATTACAGAAGTTACGGCGGGTGTATTTAACCGGAAAGGTTATGCGGGTACTTCCATGTCTGATCTTACCGAAGCAACCGGCCTTACAAAAGGGAGTATTTATGGGAATTTCCTGAATAAGGAAGAAGTAGCGCAGGAAGCATTTGCATTCAATGTTGCGAACAGGATATCCGTTATACAGCAGCAGGTTAAAGCGGAAACGACTGCCAAAGGGAAGCTGCTTGCTAACGTAAGGGTTTTCAGCAGCAGTAGCCGTCACCTTTTCCCGGACGGAGGCTGCCCCATCATGAATACGGCCATTGAAGCAGACGATACGAATGAGCCTTTGCGCAAACAGGCGGCAGCGGCATTTACTTCCTGGAAAAAATCACTGGTGCAGATCATACGCGCAGGAGTTGAGAACGGGGAATTCAGGAAAACCGCTGATCCTGAAAGAACAGCTTTATCCCTGATCGCACTTATAGAAGGCGCGATTCTGCTGAGCAGAACATCAAAGAATAAACAGGATCTTGATCTGGTACTGGCAACTGCCGAAGACCTTATCAGAGGATTGAGCAAATAAATTTTTTTTCTAACACATATACCGATCGGTATATAATAAATGAATACTAAAACAAAATAGAATGAAAACAACAGGTAACACGATCCTGATAACCGGCGGAAGTGCCGGTATAGGTTTCGAACTGGCAAAACTGCTAAGCCGCAACAATAAGGTGATCATCACCGGCAGGAATAAGGAAAGACTGGAAAAAGCGGCTGCAGAACTGGAGAATACCACGGCTGTTGCAGCGGACGTAACAAGTAATGTTGACGTAGCTGCACTGGTGCAGAAACTGGAACTGGAATTCCCGGAATTGAATATGGTGGTCAATAATGCCGGCCATGCAGTTCTGCTGGACCTCGCGGATGAACAGGCGGATGTTTTTACGCATGCGGAGGCTGAAATGCTCACGAATTATCTTTCAATTATCCGGCTGAACAGCCTGCTGCTGCCGTTACTGAAAAAACAGGAAGAGTCAGCCATCGTAAATGTATCATCGGTGGTGGCATTTGTGCCGGGGCTGATTCCCACCTATTCGGCCAGTAAAGCTGCCTTGCACTCTTATACGCAATCGCTGAGGTTTGCTTTGCGGAAAAGTTCTGTGAAAGTGTATGAACTGATGCCTCCTCTCGTGAACACAACATTCTCCAGTGCCATTGGCGGCGAGCGGGGAATTCCTCCTGCACAGGTGGCGCAGGCTTTTACGGAAAGCTGGGCGAAGGATCAGTACGAGATCAGGGTAGGAGATACGGAAGCTGTTTACCGTGCGTACCTGGCTTCGCCTGAAGAAGCGTTTAAACTGATGAACAGGGAATAGGCTGTCGCAATCAGCCTTCAATTTGCCGTAATCGCACCGCAGGGAATATGTCTGGCAGGGGTAGGTTTGCACAACGAAGCCATAATGGTTTGCGGATCATCCGGGTACCGGGATAATCCGTCAGATTATGAAAAAGTGCTTCTTTATTGTATTTTTAAGCAAACCAAAAACCTTTGTATGAAAATTCTCAAAAAAATTATAATTGCGATCCTGCTGTTACTGGTATTGGTACTGGTAATTGCACTGTTCATGCCGAAAGAGTATACGATGGAGCGTGACATAACCATTAACCGGCCACAGGCCCAGGTGTATGATTATGCACGTATGATTAAAAACCAGGATTATTACAATGTGTGGGTGATGATGGATCCCGGAATGAAGAAAACCTACACGGGAACAGATGGCACAGTAGGCTTCCTCTATGCCTGGGACAGTGAGAAAAAAGCCGGTAAGGGCGAGCAGCAGATCACAAAACTGGAGCAGAACAACCTGGTTGCCTATGAGCTCCGTTTCATCAAACCTTTCGAAGGAAAGGCCGAATGTAATGTCAGGCTGCAACAGACCGATACCAGCACTACAAACGTGAACTGGAGCTTCCACAGCAGCATGGCGTATCCCATGAACATCATGCTGCCATTCGTGAAGGGCATGATGGGCAAGAATATGGAGGAGACACTGAGCAATATGAAACGGGAAATCGAAAAGAAATAACCGTTTTAATACGTTTAAACAGGTGATGGCTGCCCTGGCGGCCATCACCTGTTTAAGGGCGGGCGGGAAAACGGCAGAAACTTGCATGAAATACAGGATACAGACATTTTTTTCCATTTGGCCAATAGCAAGTATTTTTGCTGCGCAAAAGCATGTTTGCATATCTATTCAATCAACAATCAATATTTTATGGCATACGACGTCATTGTAATTGGTAGCGGACCGGGCGGTTATCCCGCAGCTATCCGTGCTTCACAGTTAGGATTTAAAGTAGCGATCATCGAAAAGGAAAGCCTGGGTGGTATCTGCCTTAACTGGGGCTGTATCCCTACCAAGGCGTTGCTGAAAAGTGCGCAGGTATATGAGTATGTGAAACATAGTGCCAATTATGGCATCAATGCCACGGGAACCCACGATTTTGAAGGTGTGATCAAGCGCAGCCGTGGTGTAGCGGATAAAATGAGCAAGGGTATCCAGTTCCTGATGAAAAAGAACAAGATCGATGTGATCCCCGGATATGGCCGCATCAAGGGCAAGGGCCAGGTTGAAGTAACTGCGGCTGATGGCAGCAAGCAGGTGGTGGAATCCAAATACATCGTGATCGCAACAGGCGGTCGCAGCCGCGAACTGCCAAACCTGAAGCAGGACGGCAAAAAAGTGATCGGCTACCGCGAAGCGATGTCTATCACCACACAGCCTAAAAGCATGATCATCGTAGGTAGTGGCGCGATAGGAGTAGAATTCGCATATGTATACAACAGTATGGGCACCAAAGTAACCATCGTTGAATTCCTGCCGCGCATCGTTCCTGTTGAAGATGAGGATATCTCCAAAGAACTGGAAAAGCAATACAAAAAACAGGGTATTGAGATCATGACCAATTCTTCTGTTGAATCTGTTGATACATCTGGCAACGGCGTAAAAGCAACCGTAAAAAAGCAGGATGGTTCTACCGTAACGCTTGAAGCAGATATCGTTCTGAGCGCTGTGGGCGTGGTAGCCAATATCGAGAACATCGGTCTTGAAGAAAGCGGTATCAAAACCGAAAAAGGTAAGATCGTTGTGGATCAGTACCAGCAGACTTCACTGGCGGGTATCTACGCCATCGGCGATTGTACTCCGGGTCAGGCGCTTGCACACGTTGCAACCAAAGAAGGTATCAACGCAGCAGAGCATATGGCTTATACTGAGAAAAAGACCAGCCATCTGCCTGAACCGCTCGATTATAACAATATCCCCGGTTGTACTTACTGCACACCGGAGATTTCAAGCGTAGGTTATACCGAGAAAGCTGCAAAAGAAGCCGGATATGAGATCAAGGTTGGTAAATTTCCGTTTGTTGCCAGTGGTAAAGCAACTGCTGCCGGCGCAACTGAAGGTTTTGTAAAAGTGATCTTCGATGCGAAATACGGTGAGTTCCTCGGATGTCATATGATCGGTAACAATGTTACTGAAAACATTGCCGAAGCTGTTGTTGCCCGCAAGCTGGAAACTACAGCTCACGAGATCCTGAATGCTGTACACCCGCACCCTACAATGAGCGAAGGTCTGAAAGAAGCTACTGCAGCTGCTTACGGCGAAGCGATCGATATCTAAAACAAGTACAGGTTTCCTGTCTGAAAATAAAAAGCCCCGCTCTTCAAAGTGCGGGGCTTTTCTGTTATGATATGTATTGAACGATTAATTGAAGTCGAACACAATACCCTGTGCCAGCGGCAGTGTAGTGCCCCAGTTGATGGTATTGGTCTGCCTGCGCATATATGCTTTCCATGCATCGCTTCCGCTTTCGCGTCCGCCACCGGTTTCTTTCTCGCCGCCGAATGCACCGCCGATCTCTGCGCCGCTTGTGCCGATATTCACGTTGGCAATACCGCAATCGCTTCCGCCATGTGAAAGGAACTGTTCTGCTTCGCGCATGTTCAGTGTCATGATCGCTGAAGAAAGCCCCTGTGGTACCCCGTTCTGCATTGCAATGGCTTCATCGAGGGTATTGTATTTCATGATGTACAGGATCGGTGCAAATGTCTCGTGCTGCACAATGGGCATATCATTGGTTGCTTCTGCGATGCATGGTTTTACATAACAGCCGCTTTCATAACCTGCACCTTCCAGTACGCCGCCTTCAACAATGAAGTTTGCACCCTGCTGTTTGCCCTGTGCGATGGCGTCCTGGTACATTTTTACAGCGTCTGTATCGATCAGTGGTCCTACGTGATTGGCTGTATCCAACGGGTTGCCGATGCGGAGTTGTCCGTATGCTTTTACCAGTTTCTGTTTGAAACTTTCATAAACGGATTCGTGGATGATCAGGCGGCGGGTGGTGGTACACCTTTGTCCTGCCGTTCCCACTGCTCCGAATACGGCGCCGATGATCGACATATCCAGGTCTGCATCTTTGGAAATGATAATGGCATTATTGCCGCCCAGTTCCAGGATGCTCCTGCCCAGCCTGCCTGCTACAGTTGCACTCAGAGCTTTGCCCATCCGTGTTGAACCGGTTGCAGATACCAGCGGGATGCGTGTATCGTTGCTGATCCATTCGCCCACACTTCTTCCCCCCTGTACCAGGCAGTTAACGCCTTCCGGTACCTGGTTCTTTTTGAATACTTCGGCTACAATATTCTGTACTGCGATTGCGCAGAGTGGTGTTTTTTCACTTGGCTTCCACACGGTAGTGTTACCGCATACCCAGGCCAGGGCTGCATTCCAGCTCCATACTGCCACAGGGAAGTTAAAGGCTGAGATGATACCGGTTACGCCGATCGGGTGCCACTGCTCATACATGCGGTGCGAAGGACGCTCACTATGCATGGTAAGGCCGTAAAGCTGGCGTGAAAGCCCAACTGCAAAATCGCAGATATCGATCATTTCCTGTACTTCACCCAGACCTTCCTGCAGGCTTTTACCCATTTCATAGCTCACAAGTTTGCCGAGCGGCTCCTTGTTGTCGCGCAATGCCTCACCTACCTGGCGTACGATCTCACCACGCTTCGGCGCGGGCCATAACCGCCATTCACGGAAAGCTGCTTCTGCTTTAACGATCACTTCGTTGTAGGATGTTTCGTCAGCTGCCATTACGCTGCCGGTCTTTGTACCGTCTACGGGCGAGAAAGAATCGATCTGTTCTCCTTTGCTGCTGATCCATTCACTGCCGGTGGAAACGCCCGGGTTCAGTGCCGTTATTTTAAGTTGGGCTAAAAAATCCATATCAAATAATTTGGCGCAAAGGTAAGGTAAACCGGGTCAACGGGTCGCGTCTCCTTGTTGAATGGCGGGCAAAAAAAAGGTACCACATACGTTGAGAACAACCTGTGATACCTTTATTATCTAAAACCCTGCATGAAACGCTTATTCAGCATTTTCAGGTTAAAAGTAATGTCGGAAATAAAAAAACTGAAATTATATAGGTGAGCAAGGAATATGTACCGGGGAAACTACTTTGTTTTAGAAAGCGTTAACAATTGGTCATATACCTGGCTGTAACTGCTGCCGATCGGTATCTCTTTGCCGCTGATCCATAATTTGGTTTTACTGAATTTTTCGATCCGGGAAAGCGGTACAATGAACGACCTGTGCACGCGTACAAAATCCCGGGCCGGAAGTTTTTCCTGGATGCTTTTCAACGTCATCAGCGTTAATACCGGATTGGGTTTGATGTAGATCTTGATATAATCATCGAGTGCTTCGATCAGCTCTATATCTTTCAGGTTGATCTTCATGATCTCATAATTCACTTTTACGAAGATCGAATTGAGCTGCATTTCCTGGGAACTCAGGAACTCTATGTATTCCTTCGCTTTATACGCGGCTTTCAGAAAACGGTCATATTCAAAAGGTTTCAGCAGGTAGTCTACAGCATCCATATTGAAGCCTTCTACCGCAAAATCCTTATAAGCCGTGGTAAAAATTACGGGCGGTTTTTCGGAGAGACTTTTATAGAACTGCACACCGTTAATATCCGGCATCTGGATATCCAGGAATAAAAGATCCACGGGATTCTGCAGGAGATAGGCTTTGGCCTCATCGGTATCAGTGAACACTTTCTCCAGCTTGAGAAATGAGATCTTACCGCAATACTCATTGATCAGTTGCAGCGCCAGGGGTTCGTCGTCGATTGCGATACAGGTTATCATGCTGTTGTTATTTCAAGATGAACGGTATAGTAATTGTCTTTCTGTGTTGTCTGCAGCCGGTGCTTTTCAGGATACATGAGTTCCAGTCTGCGTTTTACATTATTGATGCCGATACCTGTGTTTTCCATCAGGTTGTTTTCTGAAGGTACGATGTAATTGACTGCCGTGAAAAGGATCTTGTCGCCTTCCGCTTTTATGCTGATATCTATCTGCGAGGGCGACTTTGTGCTCACCCCGTATTTGAATGCATTCTCAACGAAGGGGATAAACAGGAGCGGGGCTACGAGCAGCGTATCGATCGAGCCATCTGCATGGAAATTGATCTTTACCTTGTCTGTCAGCCTTACCTGCTGCAATTCTATGAAATTGGTGATGAATGCAACTTCGTTGCTCAGCGGCACCAGGTGGCGCTCGGTTTCGGTTAGAATATACCGCATGATCGATGCCAGCTTCATCACAGCTGGTGCGGTTTTCTCACTTCTTACTATGGCAAGCGAATAGATGTTATTGAGCGTATTGAAAAAGAAATGCGGGTTCACCTGCGATTTCAGGAAGGAAAGCTCCGTATTCAGTTTTTCGTTCTCTGTTTCCTGGCGGTTGCGCTCAGTCTTCAGCCAGCGCTGTGTTACAGAGATACAGGTTCCCACGGTAAAGACCAGCAGGAAAATGATGGTATTGTAAGGATCGGTTCCCTGGCGGTAACGCGGTGGCCTTGAGAAACGCGGTTTGCCCTGGAATGCCGGGTTGCGCACATATTCTTTTCCTACCTGAATAAATTCGGGCGGCGCTACTACCGTAGCGATCATCTTCGGCACGAAAAGAAAAACAGTGAGGCTGGCCGCGATCGACAGGGCATACCATAACCATTTTTTCTCGATCAGCAGCTTCGGGATCAGCACCAGGGTATTCAGGTAATAGAAAACAACCAGAAACACATTGTTGCACACGATCGTGGCAAGCATATGGTTGCTGAGGCTGAATTCACGCAGTCTCGGGAAAAAGACAAGGTAAGGCAGCGACAGGAAACAGGCCCAGGCCGCTACATGCGCTATGATGGTAACTATTTTTTTGACATTCATTCTATCAAATCTATCCTGCCTGTTGCAGCATCTGAAAGAATTTGGGTGAAAACAGGCGGCTTATCGGTGAATTCTTAATATGATTCGTTTTCCGAAGGGAAATCGCGTGATTTTACGTCGCCGATATATTGCTGCACTGCACCTGTGATCTGCTCCTGCAGGTTCAGGTATTTGCGCAGGAAACGCGGACTGAATTCGTTGTTGATGCCCAGCATATCATGCATCACCAGCACCTGCCCGTCGCAATGGTTCCCGGCACCGATCCCGATGGTTGGAATATCGAGACTTTCGCTCACCTGTTTTGCCAGTGTGGCAGGGATCTTTTCCAGCACGATAGCAAAACAACCTGCTTCCTGCAGCAGTTTCGCATCGCTGATCAGTTTGGCTGCTTCCGCTTCTTCCTTAGCCCTTACCGTATAGGTGCCGAATTTATAAATCGATTGCGGGGTAAGTCCCAGGTGTCCCATTACCGGAATGCCGGCTGCCACAATTCTTTTGATACTGTCGATGATCTCCTCGCCACCTTCGAGTTTTAGGGAATGCGCACCGCTTTCTTTCATGATCTTTACTGCGGATGCAAGCGCCACGTCCGAATTGGACTGGTAAGAGCCGAATGGCATATCTACTACCACAAGCGCTCTTGAAATGCCTCTTACCACGCACTGTGCATGATAGATCATCTGGTCGAGCGTGATGGGTACGGTTGTTTCGTGGCCGGCCATTACATTGCTGGCACTGTCGCCCACCAGCACTACATCAATACCCGCGGCATCAAACAATCGTGCGAATGAAAAATCGTATGCGGTAAGCATGGAAATTCTTTCTCCGTTAGCCTTCATTTTAAGAAGGGTATGCGTGGTGACCTTTTTAACATCTTTATGAATACTCATCAGCTGCTTGGTTTAATTGGCAAAGCTATTCAATCTGCGGAATATAGCGGTAGGGATGGCAAATGGTCAGGATTGGGGCTGCAGGCTGTAATACAGATGTTGCACAAGTCCGTCGACCAGGCCTATCTTCGGTACATAGATCTCGTCTGCATCGGCCCAGCGCATCACATTGATATAGATCTGCAGCGCAGGAACGATCACATCTGCCCGGTCTTCCCGGAACTTGTAAATACGCATACGCTCTTCCAGGGAAACACTGGAAAGCTCCTTGTAATAATCCTTTAATAATTCAGCTGGGAGCGGTTTGCCGTCTTTTTTCTTGCTGAGTGAAAAGACCTTGTTGATATTTCCGCCTGTACCAATTGCCACGATCTTTTTATAACCTTTTGTTTTCTGTTTGATGTGGTTTTTCATATTGTCCCACATGCTGTCGTCTACCATCTGCTTGAGCAGGCGGATCGTGCCTATGTTGAAAGAATCCTTGAATACCAGCTGATCGTCTGCAAAAAAAGTGAGTTCTGTGCTTCCGCCGCCAACATCGATGTAGAGATAACTGTGCAGCGGGTCCATATGTTCGGCTACATGGTTCTCGTAGATCAGGGAGGCTTCCAGATCGCCGCTGATGATCTCTATGCTGAGGCCTGTTTCCAGCCTGATCTTGCGGATCAGGTCGGCACTGTTGCGTGCATCGCGCATGGCGCTTGTTGCGCATGCTATGGTATGCTCAACCTGGTATGCATTCAGCAGGTGGCTGTAAGCTTTCATGGTTTGCAGTACCATGCCTCTTTTTTCTTTGGAGATCTCGCCTTTTTCAAACACGTCGAAACCCAGGCGCAGGGGAACACGTACCAGGTTCAGTTTATTGAACATGGGTGTGCCCGCAGCATCTGTTGTTACATCCACTATCAGTAAGCGTGCGGCATTACTTCCTATATCAATCGCTGCTAACCTCACCAGGTGCTATGTTTTTCTTGTACAGGTATTGATACGTCTCGATCTGGGAGCGTACCTTTTTTTTACCTGCGGAAGGTACATAGATGTTTGATAAATCATTGTTGAGCAGCCTGGCTTTTACATTATCTCTTAATTGAATGTGGATAATATCTTTCAATTCCTGCCTGATTTCAGGGTCTGTCACAGGAATTGCCGCTTCTACACGGTGGTCCAGATTGCGCACCATCCAGTCTGCACTGGAGATGTAAATTTTTTCTTTCCCGCTGTTGCAGAAGATCATTACCCGGGCATGTTCGAGGTATTCGTCAACTATACTGATGGCTGTAACCGGTGGTTTGAACTTTTTATTTTCTGTCATGGCACAACAGATCCCCCTGATGATCAGTTTTACCGGAACGCCTGCAGCGGCTGCTTCGTATAATTTGCGGATCAGTACCGTATCGCTGAGCGCATTCAGTTTTAGTGTGATGCCTGATTCTTTTCCGGCTTTTGCATGTTTGATCTCGGCATTGACCAGTTGCATGAGTTGTTTGCGCATGCCTGTAGGGCAAACCAGCAACGTCTTGCATAACCGCAGATGATCCGGCTGTGTTTTGAAATTCTCGAGGTAGTGAAAAATACGGTTGATGTCGGCCATTACATTCCTGTTAGAGGTCAGCAGGCAATGGTCGCCATACACACGGGCCGTTTTTTCGTTGAGATTACCTGTGCTTACAAAACCATATTGAATGATCTTCGGTCCTTTTCTTTTTTTGATGATGCAGAGCTTGGCATGAATCTTCATGTTCGGAACACCCAGCAATACTTTTACGCCTTCTTCTTCCAGCACGCTCTTCCATTCCAGGTTGGCTTCCTCATCGAAGCGGGCTTTGAGTTCCAGCATTACCACTACCTGTTTCCCGTTTCTTGCGGCATTGATGAGGGCGTTGATCACTTTTGAACTGGATGCCAGCCTGTATGCCGTGATGCGGATAGAGATCACATCCGGGTCTATGGCTGCTTCCCGCAGCAGATCGATCACCGTATTGAAAGAATGGTAAGGGAAATGCAACATCACATCATTCTTCGCAATCACATCGGTTACCCGCGTTGCGCCTCTGAGTAATGGATGTGTAAATGCAGCACGCCGCGGATTTTTTGTGCCGAACACATCCGGGAAGTCCATGAAATGCCTGAAATTATGGATGCGGCCGCCGGGAATGATACTGCTTTTCCTGCTCAGGCTTAACCTGTTGGTGAGGTAACCTAACAGGCCCGCATCCATCTCCTTATCGTATACAAAGCGGACCGGTTTCCCCTTCCGCCTGTTCTTGAGCCCTTTTTCCATTTTCTCCACAAAAGAAGTGCTGATATCTTCTTCGATCTCTATCTCTGCATCTTTCGTCACTTTAAAAATATGCGCATCAAAATAATCATAACCGAAATAGGAGAAGATCTGCGGCAGGTTGAAACGGATCACATCTTCAAGGAGGATGATATGCTGTTCGCCGCTTTTCCCTGCCGGCAATTGTATAAACCGGCCTACTGCTCTTGCCGGAATTTCGATCAGTGCGTATTTCTGTTCATAGGCTGAATGCTGCTTACGCATGACAATGCCGAGATAAATGCTTTTGTCGCGCAGATAGGGCAGTGCAGGTAAGGTTTCGATCATCAGGGGGATGATATAGGCGCGTACTTCGTCATCGAAAAATTTTTTCACATAAGCCTGCTGTTCCCTGTTCAGGTGTTTTTCGTCTGTCAGGAAGATCTTTTCTTTACGCAATTCCTTCAGTATTCCTTCCCAGATTCTGTTGAATTCATTCTGCTGCTGCAGTACAATGGTCTGTATATTATCGAGGATCGACTGCGGCGCGATCTCCATGTGCATGTTCAGTTTCTTACGTTTGCCGGCAAGTTCTGTCATGCGTTTAAGGGTAGCTACGCGCACCCTGAAAAACTCGTCCATGTTATTGGAGAAGATGCCCAGAAAACGGATCCTTTCTTTCAGTGGCACATCCGGGTCATTTGCTTCCTGTAACACACGTGCATTAAAGCTGAGCCAACTGATATCCCGCTGAATGAATTGTTTTTTTGACATGATACTGTAACTGGTCCATGCCAAATATACTTGATGCGGAGGGATGCTAATGTTAAGTTTCTTGTTCCGGAAACGGCTGTAAACGACTATGAATAAGACGATTTGATCTGCTGGATGAGGCCGCTGGTTGAAAAGCCTTCCACGATCGGATTAATGACTACCCGGCCCCCGTTGGCGATCACTTCTTTGCTGCCTACGATCTGCTCAATGGTATAATCTCCGCCTTTTACCAGTACATCCGGCATAAGCGAAGTGATGAGGTTGAAGGGTGTGTCTTCATCAAACACTACCACTGCATCTATCAGCGAGAGATTGGCCAGCAGGAGAGAACGGCTATGCTCATGGTTAATGGGGCGGTCCGGACCTTTGAGGGCTTTAACGCTCCTGTCGCTGTTAACGCCCACTACCAGTATATCTGCTTCTTTAGCCGCCTGTGAAAAAGAGAAGATATGTCCTTCGTGTAATATGTCGAAGCAGCCATTCGTAAATGCAATTTGCTTGCCTGTCATGCGCCATCCGGCTGCAAGCGACAGTAATGCGGGAAGGGTTACGATCTTTTGCTGAATGGCATTAACGGCTCTCATGAGGTTGCTTTTTTTTGTTATAAACAGGCAGCAGGCCGAGGCTCAGTGCTCCTACGATCACCACGATGATGAACTGGGCAAACCATTGCAGCGTGCCGTTGGCGAAGCCTGTTTCAAAAGAAATATTGTTTTTTTCAAGCACTTTGGCAATGAAGTAAGCGTAAGCGCCGATTCCGCCCGGTGTGATGATCATGCCGATACTTGCAAATGCGAGTGCGCCTATTGCCGCAGACATCCCGAGGTGCGCAGTACCCTGTGTGGCCAGCAGGCCTACCCAGGTGCCCAGGATATACAACATCCAGATGCCGGCACTGTAGATGATGAATGTGCCTTTGTTCTTCAGGTTACGGATGCTGCTCAGACCTTCCCAGATACCTTTCAGGATCTTGCTGAACAGCATTACAATGCGCAGGTGTGAAAACCGTTTGAACAGGATGATCACCGCGATGATCATTACTGCCAGCACGCCCAGTACAACGGCGATCTTCATCACCGAAAACTGGCCGCTTTTGTTCTCGAAAAGCTGTTTGAACAGCTGCATGCCGTATTCGCCTACAATATCGGATTGTACGGTCATCGCAAGCAGGAAAACGAGGGCGAGTGAAATTACATCCACCGCACGTTCTGCAACGATGGTACCTACGAGTTTTTCTGCCGGAACTTTTTCATAACGTGCCAGGATCGTGCATTTCAGCACTTCACCCAGGCGGGGAACGGCCAGATTAGCCAGATAACCTACCATTACCGCGAAAAAGCTGTTCATGAATGAAGGTCTGTAACCCATCGGCTGCATCAGGATCTTCCAGCGCAGGGCCCGGAGCATGTGACTCAACAGCAGTATCACGAACACCGGGAGGATCAGCCAGTAATTGGCAGTCTGCAATCCTTTCTTAAAATCGTTCCATTTTTCAGCAGGTATCTGGTGCAGGCTCCACCATACCAGGAATATACCCAGGCCGAGGAAGAAAAGGTATTTTAATAAAGATGCGATTCGTTTCTTCATGTACTCGGGTGTTTAGGCCGTGCCTGCGCCGTAAAAATGTCGTCTGCTTACAGTTTGTTGCCTTCCTTCGGAAATACAACAGAGGGCTTGAATTCCTTGGCTGCTTCAAAATCCATGGTAGCATAAGAAATGATCACTACCAGGTCGCCCACTGCACCTCTGCGGGCTGCAGGGCCGTTCAGGCAAACAATTCCACTGCCTCTTTTGCCTTTAATAAGATAAGTTTCCAGCCTTTCTCCGTTATTCACATTCACTACCTGGATCTTTTCATTCTCGATGAAATTACCGGCATCCATCAGGTCCTCGTCCAGGGTCAGACTGCCTACATAATGAAGGTTGGCTTCTGTAATGGTTGCCCTGTGTATTTTCGATTTTAATACTTCTATCTGCATAATGGTTGCAAAAGTAAGAAGTTCTGACCGATGCATAAAAGCATCTCTCCCCACTGGTCATATTTATGTTAAACTTAATTCAGCAGCAGGTTGTCGATCAGCCGTACACTTCCGATGAATGCCGCTGCCAGCGCTACCAGTTTTGTCTCCCCGTCCCATCCGGTTACGGGCTCCAGTGTACGTGCATCGCAGATGCTGACATAATCCGTTTTTTCAAAGCCGGCTTCCAGGATCAGTTTGGTTGCTTCGGCTGCGAGTTGATCTGGTGTTTTTTGGCCAAGCTCCGACCTGATTTGCTGCAGTGCGCGGTAAATGACAATTGCCTGTTCCCGCTGCGTTTCCGTGAGCCGCATGTTCCGGCTGCTCATAGCCAGTCCGGATGGTTCCCTGAGGGTAGGGCAGATCACGAGTCGGGTTGCCATGTTTTTTAATTCCAGCAGCCGGGCGATCACCATACATTGCTGGTAATCTTTCTGGCCCATGAACAGCAGATCAGGTTGTACAAGGTTAAGCAGGCGGCTTACCACCTGGCATACACCCTGAAAATGGCCTGGCCTGAATGCGCCTTCCAGCAGTGTTTCGATCCGGCCGAGGTTGTATTGCTCCGAAGGCAGGCCATCGGGGTATATTTCCGTCACAGCCGGCAGGAAAAGCACATCACAGCCCGCTTTTTCCAGCAAAAGGATATCATTTTCTATGGTTACGGGGTATTTTTCAAAATCGGCAGGGTCGTTAAACTGGGTGGGGTTCACAAAAATACTGCAGATCGTGACCGCCGATTGCTCCCTGGCGGCCCTGATCAGCGCCAGGTGGCCTTCATGAAGGGCCCCCATGGTGGGTACAAAACCCCTCGGACCGGGCGCAGAATCGAGGTAATTCTTCAGGTCTGCTGCTTTTTTAAAGAGTATCATAAAGGCTCGGTTTAGGGGGCTGGATGGGCCTGGTGTTTAAATTCTTCATATTTTTCGTACCTTTGCCAACTAATTTTTAAGCATCCTGCTAAATTGGCGTAATAATGTCGACAAAGAAAAGAATTTTATTTATTGCTACTGAGATGTCTCCTTATCTGGAGCTGACAGAATTTGCAGAGGTGATCAATAAGCTTGCTATCAAGAGTAATGACAGCGGGCTGGAAGTAAGGTGTATCATGCCGCGTTTCGGTGTGATCAACGAAAGAAGGCATCGTTTACATGAAGTGGTACGGCTGTCGGGAATTAATGTGTCGGTAGATAATGATGATCATCCGCTGCAGATCAAAGTGGCTTCATTGCCAAATGCGAGACTGCAGGTGTATTTCCTTGAGAATGAAGATTTCTTCAAAAGAAAGCAGATATTTCATGATGATGATGAAAACTGGTTTGAAGACAACGCCCTCCGTACGGTATTCTTCTGCAAGGGGGCGCTTGAAACCGTTAAGAAATTCGGATGGCCGCCGGACCTGATCCATTGCAGCGGCTGGATGACATCCCTGATCCCTGCCTACATTAAAACCGCTTATAAAAAAGAACCTGTTTTCAGTAACAGTAAAGTGATCTTTACCATCGGTCAGAATACTTTTACAGAGAACCTGGGTGAAGACTTTGTAAAGCAGGCGGTTATCAACGCCAACATCAAAGAGAAAGACCTGGAAGCCTTTAAAGGCGCAGATAACACAGCTCTTTTCAAAGGTGGTGCTACTTTTGCGGATGCCATTACTTTCGGGTCTGATGTGATCGATAAAAAACTGACCGACGAGTTCGGAAAAGTAAAGGGAAAGAAGGTAGTTCCTTTTAAAGGCTGGGATTCTGATTTAACAGAGTATTTAGAATTGTACAACGACCTTGCGAGCAAGTAATAACTAATCCATGCAATCAATTTTTACACTGCGGAGACTTCCATTATTCGCCGTTCTTATAACCATTATCTGGCTGGCTGCCTGTACCAGGGTTACTTCTACTGAACTGGGCAGCGGGTTAATACCACCGATTGATGGTGTGGTTACCAAAGATACTTTGCTGGATGTTATGACTGATAGTTTTGATGATGCCGATACTGCACGTGTATATGCAGCAGACCAGCATGTGGTAGGAGCTATTACCAATGATCCTTTGTTTGGCCGTACAACGGCGTCCATGTATTTTGAAATGCAGCCTGCATTGTACCCGTTCAGTGTTCCCGGAACAAGGGACAGTATCGTGGTAGATTCTGCGGTGCTGATCCTGAGCTACAAGGGTGTTTATGGCGATTCCACACAACCCATAAGGCTTACTTTATCGGAAGTTGATCATAATACGCCGATCCAGCCTTCAGCATACCCGTCCAACTATCCGAATGTACGTCCTCTTAATGTCAGCGGCCAGCTGGCTCCGCCGGTAACGATCGATATCCGGAGGTTGAAAGATTCTGTGAAGAACCGCTACGAAAATGCGGTGAACCAGTTAAGGATCAAAGTGAGGAGTGATGTTGCTGCGAGGTTCATCAAATTCTACGATTCCACCAATGCGTATAAATCAGATTCAGTATTGCGCGAGTACTTTGCAGGCTTTGCCTTAACGGCAGATGCGACGAGCCCGGCCAATGCACTGCTGCAGTTTAACCTGACAGATACGAATTCAAAATTTGCACTTTATTATAGCTCAAGCACTACCGGAGCAACTACCCGTGATACCAACGTGGTGAATTTCCGTTTTACGGCAGGTGTGAGCAGAAGCGCCAACTTTGTAACCCGTAACCGTGCCGGAAGCGAGATCAGTAATCACCTCACCACTACGGCTAAGCCGGATTCACTGGTATATGTACAAACCGGTCCGGGTACTTATGTGCGTGTGCGTATTCCGGGACTGAAAGACCTCAGCAACCGGATCATACACCGTGCGGAACTGATCGCAGAGCAGGTGCCTGATGATGCGAACCTTACCACTATTGAAGCCGCGATGCTGCCTCCGCGTTACCTGCTGCTGAGCGTATGGGATTCAGTGAACCAGCGCAAGCGTAATGTACCTAATGATTACATCATCAGCTCCGATGGCCCGAATATTTCCAGTTTCGGCGGCTTCCTCACCTATAAAAGTATTAATGGGTACGACAGGGTAGGTTCCTATGTGTTTGATCTGACGAGGTATGCACAGGGCGTCATAACCAGGAAAGATACAACGCATACGCTGCGTCTGACCGCTCCCGTAAATGACTCTATTTATTATACTCCTCCATATCCGACTACACCAACTACTACACTCAATTACCTGAATCCAAGCGTCGGTAATGATATAGCTAATGGACGTGTAAGACTCGGAGGCGGTACACACAGTCGTTTCAGGATGCGTTTACGGATAATTTTCTCGCGCATTTGATGAAAAGCTCAACATTGTAATATATTTATACCCGTTAAATACTTTTTATATGCCTTATCTTTTTACGTCCGAGAGTGTATCTGAAGGACATCCGGATAAAGTGGCTGATCAGATCTCTGATGCCCTTATCGACAACTTTCTTGCTTTCGACGCTCAATCCAAAGTAGCCTGCGAAACATTAGTAACAACAGGTCAGGTAGTACTGGCCGGTGAAGTGAAATCCAAAGCTTACCTGGATGTACAGGAAATAGCCCGCGGTGTTGTACGCAAGATCGGCTACACCAAGAGCGAATACATGTTTGAAGCGAACAGCTGTGGTATCCTGTCTGCCATTCATGAGCAGTCTGCGGATATCAATCAGGGTGTAGACCGCAAGAAAAAAGAAGAACAGGGTGCTGGTGATCAGGGCATGATGTTCGGTTATGCATCTAACGAAACAGATGATTATATGCCGCTGGCGCTTGACCTGGCACATAAGATCCTGATTGAACTGGCTGCGCTGAGAAGAGAGAACAAGCAGATCAAATACCTGCGTCCCGATGCAAAAAGCCAGGTTACCCTGGAATACGATGATAACAACAGGCCTGTTCGCATAGACGCGATCGTGGTATCTACCCAGCACGACGACTTTGACACAGAAGCAAAGATGCTTGCCAAAATCAAAGAAGATATCGTGAAGATCCTGATCCCGCGCGTGAAGAGCAAGTACAAAAAATACGCTAAACTGTTCAATGATAAGATCAAGTATCATATCAACCCAACCGGGAAGTTCGTGATCGGCGGTCCGCACGGTGATACCGGTTTAACAGGCCGTAAGATTATCGTAGATACTTATGGGGGTAAAGGTGCACATGGCGGCGGTGCTTTCAGCGGTAAAGATCCGAGCAAGGTAGACCGTTCAGCTGCTTACGCAACAAGGCATATTGCAAAGAACCTCGTAGCAGCAGGTGTGGCAGATGAGGTACTGGTTCAGGTATCTTATGCAATCGGTGTAGCACAACCAACCAGCATTAACGTAAACACATACGGAACCGCGAAAGTAAACCTCACAGACGGCCAGATCGGTAAGATGGTAGAAAGCATTTTCGACATGCGCCCTTATTTTATCGAACAGCGCCTCAAACTGCGTAACCCGATCTACAGCGAAACAGCTGCTTACGGTCACATGGGCCGCAAAAATGAAGTGGTAACCAAAGAATTCCGTTCACCGGATGGTAAAGTGAAGAAAGTAAAAGTGGAACTGTTTACCTGGGAGAAACTGGATTATGTTTCCAAAGTGAAAAAAGCTTTCGGAATCTGATAATAACGAATCAATTGAACCCCTGCCTGTTCCGGCAGGGGTTTCTTTTTGTGCATAACCGAAACCTTTAATTTTACCAAAATTGCTGTTATGCAAGAACAGAACCCCTGGACCATCCTGCAGGAAAAGCCGGTATATGATAATCCCTGGATCTCGCTTACTGAGTATGATGTGATCAATCCCGGCGGCGGGAAAGGTATTTACGGCAAAGTGCATTTTAAAAATACCGCGGTAGCTGTATTGCCGGTAGATGCAGATCTGAATACGTTCCTGGTAGGACAGTACCGTTTTACCTTAGACGCATACAGCTGGGAGATCCCGGCGGGCGGATGTCTGCACGAACCGGGGAAGCCGGTCAGCCAGGATATTTGTCTTGCAGCCGCCCAAAGAGAACTGCTGGAAGAAACAGGGCTTGTTGCCTCCCACTGGCAGCTGATCCTGACGATGCATCTTTCCAATTCGGTGAGCGATGAGCTGGCCTATGTTTATCTGGCCAAAGGTCTTGTTCAGCAGGAAGCCGCACCTGAAGAAACGGAACAGCTGGTAATCCGGAAACTGCCCTTTGGTGAAGCTTTTTCCATGGTAGAAAAAGGGCAGATCACGGATTCAATGAGCGTAGCAGGTATTTTAAAACTCAGGCTGATGCAGGCAGAAGGCCGTCTTTAGTTACCTTTACATATGGCTATTAAACAAAGTTCACTGGTGATCGGCCGGCAGCCGCTGATAGAGGCGTTGCAGACCGGTAAACCGATCGATAAGATCCTGCTTCATAAAAACGCATCCGGCGATGTGATCCAGCAGATCCGCCTGCTGGCAAGAGAAAAGCAGGTCCCCATCCAGCAGGTGCCGCAGGAAAAACTGAACGGCCTTACAAGGGCCAATCACCAGGGTGTGGTGGCATTTACTGCATTGGTCCAATACATGGATCTTCAGCAGGTGATCGATCATGTGGTATCAAATGGTGAACTGGCTTTGTTCCTGATGCTCGATGGTGTTACGGATGTACGCAATATCGGTGCGATTGCACGCAGCGCACTTTGCTGCGGAGCGCAGGCCATCATCATACCGGATAAAGGAGTGGGCGCGCTTAATGAAGAAGCGATGAAAAGCAGCGCCGGTGCGCTTGAACATATCCATATCTGTCGTGTGAACAGCCTGCTGAAAGCCGTAGATACACTTCATCTCAATGGTATACAGGTATTCACCAGTGAAATGAGGGCCGATAAGAATGTTTTTGAACTGGATATGACCTCACCCTGCTGTGTGATCATGGGCGATGAGGGCCGCGGTGTACAGGCTCATCTTGCAAAAGCGGCCGATGCTTTTTTCCGTATACCGATGAAAGGTAATTTTGATTCCCTGAATGTATCGGTGGCAGCGGGTATTGTACTGTATGAAGCCATGAAACAAAGGCTCTAATATCTTCAAACTGTTATACTAATCTTAACCGCAGTTTATGCTGAACGATCAGATCACTTTGGTAGAATGTCCGCGTGACGCCATGCAGGGTTGGGCTCATTTTATTCCAACAGATCAGAAGATCGCCTATATCAATACATTGCTGAAAGTAGGATTCGATACCCTGGATTTCGGCAGCTTTGTATCGCCGAAAGCAATTCCGCAGATGGCAGATACAAAGGATGTGATCGCAGGACTGGATCTGTCCGGAACCAAAACCAAACTGCTCGCCATTGTTGCCAATGAGCGGGGTGCCCGCGATGCGGTGATGTACGATGAGATCAGCTATCTCGGTTTCCCTTTTTCTGTATCACCTACATTCCAGCAGCGCAACACCAACAGCACCATGGAAGAAAGCGCTGCAACGATCGATGCAATACAGGAACTCTGTGTTAAGACTGGAAAAGAAGCAGTGATTTACCTGAGCATGGGCTTTGGTAATCCTTACGGTGATGAGTATAACCAGGAAATTCTCCTCCGCTGGGCTGCAGAAATGGTAGCCAAAGACATCCGTATACTTTCGCTTGCAGACACAGTTGGTGTGGCCACGCCGGAACAGGTCACTTTTGCACTACAGACACTGATCCCTGCTTATCCCGGTACCAGTATCGGCGTGCACCTTCATTCCGCCCCGCATAACTGGAAAGAAAAAGCCGAAGCAGCATTGAATGCAGGCTGCCGTCGTTTTGATGGTGCATTGAAAGGTATCGGTGGTTGCCCGATGGCACAGGATGACCTGGTAGGGAATATGGACAGTGAACTGATGATTCCTTATTTCAGGTCAAAAGGATACTTATCAAATCTTGATGACCAGGCCCTTTCCGAAAGCAGCAGGCTTGCTGCTTCAGTTTTCCAATAAGCGTAAAATAAAAATTTACAGATGCTTGGTGTATTAAATAGAAGTTTCTAAATTTGGAAACTTTTGATAGTTTCGCGGAATGCCATTAGAGAGAAAGCGATTCTTCAGAACAGAATTTCATGAAGAAGTAAAGGTATTTATGCATTCCATTGATGCTAAAGCTTCATGTAAAATTCTTTGGAACATTGACCTGGCTGAACAGACAAATGATCCCAGGCTTTTTAAAAAGCTTACGGATGAAATATGGGAGTTCAGAACGAAATATGGAAATCTTCAGTACAGGCTACTGGCTTTCTGGGATAAAACAGAAACCGAAGATACTTTGGTATTCGCAGTACATGGTATTATTAAAAAGGTGAACAAGATGCCTGTAAAAGACATAGAAAAAGCAAGTGCAATCAGGAAACAATATTTTTTACAGAAAAAACGTGCAGATGGCAACAAAAGGTAAACCAATGACTTACTCGCTTTCAGAAATGAAAGATGAGTTTATCGGGAAAACAGGAACGAAAAAAAGGGATGCATATGAACATGAGCTCAGCATGGAAGTGTTAAGTTACATGATTAAAAAAGTACGCCAGGAACGCAATCTTACACAGGAACAACTTGGTCAGCTGGTAGGTGTTCAGAAAGCACAGATTTCCAAACTGGAAAGCAGTGCAAACAGTGCTACTATCGGAACCATTTTAAAAGTCTTCAAAGCATTAAAGGCGGAGATCAGCTTTCATGTTAAAATCGAAAACAGGAAGTTGCAGTTCGGTTAACCGAAATGCCTTCCCTGTATGGCGGCAAAAAACGGGTCGCGGTAAGTATCCCCGATAGGAATGGATGCTTCTCGGATGAAGATCCTGTTGCGTTCAATGGTACTGATCTGTTCCAGCGCCACAATATAGGATTTATGCACCCGCATGAATCTGCCGGCAGGCAAACCGGCTTCCATCGTTTTCATATTCTCGAGCGCGATGATCTTCCCTTTTGAAGTATGAACGGCGATATAATCTTTCAATCCTTCTATATACAATAATTCATTCAACGTAACTTTTACGATACGGCTATCCGATTTGATGAAAATGTATTCGGGTGCAGTCGTTTCTTTCTCTTTTTCAATCACCGCGGCGATCTGCGGTTGCGGCTGTAATTGCTCCTGTGCACGTAACGCAGCTTTGTAAAAACGATCGAACGATATAGGTTTGAGCAGGTAATCGATCACCTGAAAATCATAACCGTCAAGCGCATATTCGCTGTAAGCAGTGGTAAGGATCACCCTGCATTTGTTACCGATAATCTTCATGAACTGCATGCCGGTGATCTCTGGCATCTGTATGTCCAGGAACGCAAGATCTGCCTGCCCGTTCTGTACCAGCTGAAGCGCCTCTATAGGATTGCCGGTAGCCAGCTCCAGTTGCAGAAACGGTACTTTGCGGATATAATCCGATAAAAGCGCAAGCGCCCATGGTTCATCATCTACTGCAATACACCTGATCATACCCGTGAAAGTGATTGAATGGTTAAGTCACAAATATACTCATCGCCCGTGTCTTTGATCTGCAGAGAATAGTTGCCGGGGTAAAGCAACTCCAGCCTTCGTTTTACGTTTTCCATTCCTACACCGCCCGAATGGTCTTTCTGACCTTTGTTGATCCGGTTCCGGGTGTACAGGTGCAGACTGTTGTTGTCCAGTGTCAGACGTATGATGAATGGATGATCCCTGTCCGTAATGATACCATGTTTGAATCCGTTTTCTATGAATGGGATCAGCAGCAAAGGAGCTATCTGTTTGTCAGTTGCGTCGCCTTCTGTAGTAAACTGAACAGCAGGTTCTCCTGTTGCACGGAGCGACTGCAGTTCTATAAAACTTTCAATATACCGGATATCTTTTGAGAGGGAAATGCGGTCCGCATTTGTTTCGTGCGTCATATAACGCATCAGCTCGCTCAGCTTCAGAATAGCTGGCAGCGATTTTTCTGAGTTGTGATAAACAAGCGAATAAATATTGTTCAGTGTATTGAATAAAAAATGCGGGTTTACCTGCGATTTGAGAAAGCTGACTTCTGCATTTGTTTTTTCCCGCTCGAGTATCACTTTCTCCTGTTCATTTTTGATCCAGTTCTCTACGCTCCAGAAAACAATGCTCATTACCAGCATGCTTGCAGCGTAATAAATATTGTCGAAGGTATAATAACCGAGCGTTGTTCCTTTAAAGTAATTGTGTATGCCAAACCATTTTAACAATAACACTTCCTGGACCAGGTAACGTATTGCAATAAAATATGCGATCAGCAGGAACCACGATAACCAGGTTTGTTTGTAACGTTTATGACGGAACAACCGCGGCATGATAATGCTGTAGTTGATATAAAAAGTACTCAGGAACACAAAATAATTGCTGATGGAAAGCGGGTCTGCCAGGTCTGCCCAGGTAAAGGGCTGGTTGTTCTTATAAAATGATCTGGCCAGCAGGCTCCAGCCGAAGAAGTAACTCCAGTACAATAAGTGAAGCAACACCTTGTAGCTCTTTCTCATGGTGAATTGTTGTTATTCATTAAAAGTACAATCATGCCGCCGGATTTGTTCCTGGTTTCTACCAACAGGCTTTTTTGTTCTACCAACACCTCTGGGCCTGCTGATCGGATTTTCTGACCTGTTGGTATAAAAAATCTCCGGCGCCGGTTTGCAGAGATGATTTTTGGGGCATTAAATACCTGTTTATGAAAATTATCTCACTTGTATGTTTCCTTTTCCTCAGCCTCGCTGCCTGGTCTTCCTCAACCGATCTTTCCGGGGAAGTTAAGAATGCACGTCAGCAGCCATTGCCTTATGCAGTGGTATCATTACTGCAGCGGGATGGTAAAATCCTCAAAGGCACACTTACCGACTCATCTGGTAAATATGAATACAGGGATATACCAGACGGCAATTATGTCCTGACCGTTTCCCTTGTCGGTTACGCTGATCACCGGTCAGATACCATAAGGGTAAAAGCCGGAACCGGTAAAATACAGCTGCCGCCCGTAATATTGAAAGAAGCTGCTGAACAGCTTCGCACAGTAACAGTTGCGGCTACCAAAAAGCTGTTTGATATGCAACCGGATAAAATGGTGATGAATATCGAGAACAGTCCGCTCGCCACCGGTAACATGGCGTTTGATCTTTTGCGCAAAGCTCCTGCTGTTACTACTGATAAAGACGATAATATCAGGCTTAACGGCGCTGCCTGCCGGATCTTTATCGATGGCAAGCCCGCTTATCTCTCTGGCACACAGTTAACAGAATACCTCAAGAACCTGCCCGCTGATATGGTGAGCCGTATCGAGATCATCAGTAACCCTTCCAGCAAATACGAAGCTGAAGGAACTGCCGGCATCATTAATATACGGTTGAAAAAGAACCAGGCTTACGGCCTTAACGGTATCGTGAATGCCGGTACCGGTTATGGTGAATATCCAAAAGCCAATGGCGGTCTCAGCGTCAACTACCGCAAGAATGGCTGGAACCTTTTCGGCAGCGGCAGCGGCGGTTATTCCGAGTCTTTCAACCTGCTGAACTATAACAGCATTGTGCGCAACAATGGTACGGTTAATTACCAGGATCGTGAGAATTACTGGCACCCGGTTACAAGGTATTCTTCCTTTAAAGCCGGCGCGGATCTGCAATTAGGCAGGCGGTCTACAATCGGTGTACTCATGAACGGGAATCTGTCTAACACAAATGCGCAGACCGATAACCTGACCACTTTCAGCAACGGACAAAAACAGGCCTATAGTTACATCTCAAGCATCCGTAACGGAGATGATAACAGTTCCAACTTTTCCTATAACCTCAATTTTAAAACAGAACTGGATACACTCGGCAGTGATCTGAATCTCGATGCGGATTATGCTGTATACAACAGATCATCAATAGAAACCAACGAGAATTTCTTTACCAATGCGGCCGGCACTGCAACCCGTTCGCCTTATATATTCAGGAATGATCAGCCGGCGGGCGTAAAGATCTGGTCGTTCAAAGCAGATCATACCCGTATGTTCAGGAATAAGATGAAGATGGAAGTGGGGGTGAAATTCAGCTGGGTGACCACCGATAATAACCTGATCGCTGATTCTTTACAGAACGGTTCATGGAAGCAGGATATCAGTCGTACCAATAAATTCATCTACGATGAGAATATCAACGCTGCTTACCTGAATCTGTCACGCCGTTTTGGTTCTACCGCCATTCAGATCGGTGTACGTGCAGAACAGACCATCAGCAAGGGGAATTCGATCACCATGAACCGTATCGACGAGCGTAATTACTGGGGGCTGTTCCCTTCTCTGTTCATCAGCCAGCCGCTGGACAGCAACAACCAGCTGAACCTGAGTTATACAAGGCGCATCAACAGGCCGGGATACCAGTCGCTGAACCCTTTTACCTGGTATGTGGATCCTTTTACCATTTTTGCGGGCAATCCTTTTCTTCAACCCTCTTTCAGTCATTCGTTCGAACTGAAGCATGGATATAAACAGGCGATTTTTACCTCGCTGGTATATCGTCACGCTACAGCTGTACAAACTACTGTGATCAGGCAGGATAAAGTAACGGGTACCGTTACCAACACTACCGAAAATGCAAATGCGTCTGATTATCTTGGTCTGAATGTATCTGCATCTATTCCGTTCACAACGTGGTGGAGCAGCGATAACAATCTCGGAATGGCATACGTGAAAGGTTATTCTGCCATCAGCGATTTCAGTTACAACCAGGAATCGTTCGCAGCAAGTTTGTATACCAGTCATACATTCAAACTGAAAAACGATTTCAGGATCATGACAGATATCTATTACAGTATACCAACACGCGAGGGACTGAGCCGGATGCGGAGTTCTTATTCCTGGGGTCTGGCACTGCAAAAACAGGTATGGCAGCAGAAAGGAACCATCCGCCTCAATTTCACCAATATCATCGGCCCGAGCGCTTATCGTTCACATATCGTAAGCGATGAACTTGATATTACCTGGAAGAACCAATGGGAAGGTCGCAGGATCAACCTGAACTTTGCCTGGAAATTCGGTAACATGAACGTGAAAGCCAGCCGGAACCGGAATACAGGTGTGCAGGCTGAAAAGAACAGGGTGAATCTTTAAACTGCCTTTTAAATAACAAATCAATACCCGGGGTTTCTAAGGCGCAGGCCAATAGAAACCCCGGGCTTTTTTCTGGGGGTTAGATGCCAATCTTTACCGATCTTGCGGCCATGAAATTTCATTACGAACTGGAAGTGCGCAAAATGCAGGAACCGATCCTGCACCAGGATAAACTGATGCTGGTTGGATCCTGTTTTACAGAAAATATAGGAGAGAAGCTGCGTGCACATAAATTCAGCGTAATGGAGAATCCGCATGGTATTCTTTTCAACCCGGTGAGCGTGGCGGCGGCAGTTACGCAATACGTGGAGAAAACGGTGATCACCGCCGATGACCTTTTTCAATACAATGAAGCCTGGCATAGCTGGATGCACCATAGCCGCTTCTCTGCCTTAACACCTGAAGCTGCTGTTACCGGTATCAATGCTTCCGTTGCCGGCGCGCATGCCTACCTGGCTGCAGCTGATCATATCCTGATCACTTTGGGTTCGGCATGGATCTATACACTTACAGAAAATGCACAGAATGCCAGGCCGGGCATGGTGGCTGCAAACAACCATAAAGCGCCGGCCGACTGGTTCTATAAACGCCTGATGAGCGTGGAAGAAACGCTGAGTGTACTGGATAACATGCTTCACCGGCTTTTCTTTTTCAATCCGAAGCTGCGGATCATTTTTACGATCAGTCCTGTAAGACATTTGCGGGAAGGTATGGTTGAAAACAACAGGAGTAAGGCGGTGCTGATACAGGCTGTTCATCACCTGGTGAATAAATTTGAAAAACTGTATTATTTCCCTGCGTATGAACTGGTGATCGACGACCTGAGGGATTACCGGTTTTATGCAGAAGACCTCGTACATCCGAATTATCACGCTACGCAATATGTCTGGGAAAAATTCACGGGTGCCTGTATGAATGATGAAACGCGTTCGGTAATGCAGGAACTGCACGAGATTCAGCTGGCTTTCCGGCATAAGCCGTTCAATCCGTCTTCAGGGCAGCACAGGAAATTCCTCGATGCAAGCAGGCAGAAAGCAATGGCATTACAGGCAAAATATCCCTACCTGGATCTGTCGGAAGAACTCCGTTATTTTTCAGCTTAGTGAATGCGGTCGCCGCGGATTTCTATTTCCTGCATAATGCCGGCTTCATAAGCCAGCCATTCCTGCCATCTTTTTCTTACGGTCTCTTTGTCGATATAATGTTCGGAAAGTTCGATGAACAATGTATAATGACCTGCTTCGCTTTCCATGAAACGGCGGTAGAAATTCCGGAGATAAGCATCTTCCAGCCCTTCACTGAGCCTTTTGAAACGCTCGCAGCTGCGTGCCTCGATGAGTGCCATCATTAAGAGCCGGTCCAGGAACCAGCCTTCTTCATGGCCGCCTTTCTGCTGAAATTCCATGAGGCGGTTCACATAAACATCCTTGCGTTGTGTTCCCAGTTTGAGGTTGCGGCGCGTAAGCTCCTGTAATACCAGCCTGAAATGCCCCCATTCTTCCGTTACGATCGGGGCCAGCTGTTTTACCAGTTCATCCTTGTCGGAGAAACGCTGGATCAGCGAAATGCAGGTGAGCGCGGCTTTCTGTTCACAGTAAGCGTGATCGGTAAGAATGGCTTCGAGGCTGATGCCGGCCAGGTCTACCCAGCGCGGATCGGTTGGTAATTTTAATCCGAGTATATTTTTGGTGTGATCGGAAAGTTCCATAGGGTCTGTTTGACTGAACGCAGATAATTCAACGCCTGCTGCAAATATCTGAAACAAACCGTTAGTTTTGAACCTATGTACCAGGATGATTTTTTACAGCTATCACTCAACGAGCGCATCGCCAATGATGCATTGCGTGCGCTCCGCCTGCCTGAAGGAAAAGTTGATTTCTGTTCAAACGATTACCTGGGCATTGCCACCAACCGCCTGATCGGTACTGAAGCCACGGGTTTCCATCCCGGTTCTGCCGGCTCTCGTTTGCTGGCCGGTAATACTGCGCTGGCCGAACTTGCAGAAAAAGAGATCGCCGCATTCCATCATGCAGATGCAGCCCTGTTGTTCAATTCGGGCTACGATGCCAACCTGGGATTGTTATCATCCGTGCCGAAAAAGGGTGATACAGTTATTTATGACCAGCTCAGCCATGCATCGATCCGCGACGGTATCCGGCTTTCTTTCGCGCATTCCTTTTCCTTTATACATAATGATACGGCAGACCTGGAGAAAAAGCTGCAGCATGCATCGGGCAACCTGTTTGTTGTAACAGAGTCCGTATTCAGCATGGATGGCGATACCTGCCCGCTGGAAGAGATCATCGCATTATGTGAAAGATACGGCGCTCATCTCATGGTCGATGAAGCACATGCCACCGGTATCATCGGCGAAAAAGGGGCCGGGCTTGTGCAGCTCCACGGACTTGAAGAAAAAGTTTTCGCCCGCGTACATACATTCGGAAAAGCCTGCGGCTGTCATGGTGCCGTGGTGCTTGGCTCCAAAAGACTACGCAGTTACCTGGTCAATTTTGCACGCAGTCTTATTTATTCCACGGCATTGCCGGAACATGCGCTCGAAACGATCCGCGAAAGTTATCGTTTATTCCCTTCCATGGCTAGTGAAAGAAAGAAACTGAATGAACTCATCGGGCTTTTTCACGACCTGCCTTTCAACTGCGAGGTATTACCATCGGCAACGCCTATCCAGGCACTGGTGATCCCCGGAAACGATGCGGTAAGAAAGGCGGCTGCGGCATTGCAGGCAGGCGGACTCGATATCAGGCCGATCCTTTACCCCACAGTACCCCGCAACAGGGAAAGGCTGAGGATCATCCTGCATGCATTCAACCGTGCGGAAGATGTGAAACGCATCGCTGAGCTGTTGCATACTGTATGATACGCCGGCACCAAAAGAACCTTATCTTAGCTTCATATATGTTTCTTGCTTTTAATGCTTAATTTTCACTGACAAATCATTGCTATGAGAATTTTCCCCTTCCTGGTATCGGTAGCCTGCACTGCCGGACTTGTTATTACACTCAATACGCAATTGCCGATGGGCTCGGGTAAAACACCGCGGCTCGGTTATTTCCTGTCGCCGCAGCATGGTTTCTGGCAGAATGCAGAATCCGCAGATGCAGCATTTGACGGGGAAATAAAAGTGCCTGGTCTCAAAGACAAAGTGGACGTATACATGGACGAAAGACTGGTGCCTCATATTTATGCAGCCAATGATGAAGATGCGTATTATGTACAGGGATACCTGCACGCGAAATTCAGGCTGTGGCAGATGGAATTCCAGACGCATGTTGCTGCGGGAAGGTTAAGTGAGATCGTAGGCAAGGACAGGATTGCAACAGATCGTTTTTTCCGAAGGCTGGGTATGGTATACGGTGCGGAACAGACCATGCAGAAAATGAATGCCGATCCGGCCATGAAAGCCACCATAGAAGCGTATTCGGCGGGTGTAAACGCTTATATCCGTTCACTTAAGCCCGAACAGATCCCGCTTGAATATAAACTGCTGAATTATAAGCCGGAAGAGTGGACGCCGTTCAAAACCTACTTGTTCCTGATGTATATGTCTTATGATCTGAGCGCAAGGGGTACCACCACAGATCTGCAGATGACCAATGCAAAGAATTATCTTGGTTTCGATGCTTTCGACCTGTTGTACCCGAACAGTCAGGATTCCCTTGATCCGATCCTGCCGAAGGGAACTGTTTATGGCAAGCCCTCCTATGTGCCTGTGATGCCCGCAGGCGCGGATTCTGCTTATTTCGGCAAAAATAGTGGTAACAGTACCGCCGTAGCGCCGATTGTTCCTGATAAGAATAACGGAAGTAATAACTGGGCTGTATCGGGCAGTAAAACCAAAAGCGGTAAACCGATTCTCTGCAACGATCCGCACCTGGGTCTGAACCTTCCTTCCCTCTGGTATGAAGTGCAGATCAATACGCCTACCCACAATACTTACGGGGCAAGTTTTCCCGGTTCACCGGCGGTGATCATCGGATTCAACGACAGTATTGCCTGGGGCGTTACCAATGCCGGCAGAGATGTGATCGATTATTACGATATCCGTTTTAAAGATTCATCCATGCAGGAATACTGGTACAATAACGAATGGAAACATGCCGGGAAAAGAACGGAAGTGATCAAGGTGAACGGTGGTGAAGATCTCGTTGAAAACATCGCTATGACGGTATTTGGCCCGGTGATGTACGACGGCAGTTATAAAAATGCAAGTACGGAAGGTAAATACCTGGCAGTACGATGGACGGCACCCCAGGCGGGAACCGGGCTGCAATCGTTCTACCTGCTGAACCGCGCAAAAAATTACGACGATTATCTGGACGCTACCGCTTCCTGGCGTTGTCCGGGTCAGAACTTTGTATATGCATCCATAGCTGGCGATATTGCGATCAAACAACAGGGCGCATTCATCGCAAGATGGAACAGGCAGGGCGATTTTATCATGCCCGGAACCGATAGCAGTTATGCATGGCAGGCCGAGATCCCATCTGTTGAAAACCCGCTGATGCTGAATCCTGCGCGTGGTTTTGTAAGCAGTGCCAACCAGATGCCTACAGATAATACTTATCCTTATTACCCGGGCGCTGCAACAAATTTCCCCTTATATCGCGGTATCATTATTAACAGGAAGCTGGCTGCAATGAATAATATCACGCCGGAAGATATGCAGCAGATGCAAACGGATAACTATAATGTATTTGCAGAAATGGCGCGCCCTGTCATGCTGAAATATATAGACGAGAGCGCGCTCGACGAAAAGGCAAAAGGATATGTGGCCTTGCTCCGCAGCTGGAACCTGCGTAATGATATAGACGAAAAAGGCGCAACTGTGTTTCGCTGCATGTGGGATAGCATGGAAACGCAGATATGGGGTGATGAACTTCTCAATGCGAAAAAACCATTGCCATGGCCGGACGAATCTACGTTGCTCGAAAGCCTCCTGAGAGACAGCGTTTACAGGTTTGCCGACAATATCAACACAACAGATAAAGTGGAAAGCCTGAAAGAAGTGATTACTCTGGCTTGTAAAAAAGCTGCTGTTTACCTGCAGGAAATGGAAAAGGACAACAGGCTTGCCTGGGGCAGGTTTAAAGAAACAAAAGTACAGCACCTGCTGCAGCTGCCGGCATTCAGCAGGCTGCATCTCCCGATCGGCGGCGGAACGCATATTATCAATGCAACAACGGCAACACATGGCCCGAGCTGGCGTATGATCGTTCATCTGACAGATACTATCGAAGCATATGGCGTGTATCCGGGCGGACAAAACGGAAATCCGGGCAGCAAGTATTACGATTCATTTATCGATACCTGGGCACAGGGACGTTACTACAAACTGCTGTTCCTCAGAAAAGAAGCAGCAGCTAAGCAAACCAAATGGCATCTTTCATTCGTAAACGGATAAAAAAAGATCATGAAATTTATCTCAGCACTCGTATTGACCGCCATTCTCGGATTCGCGGTTGGCATATATGGCACATTGCCCTGGTGGAGTTTTGTAATTACCTCTTTTATCGTTGCAGTAGCCATTCACCAGCGCGCCGGTAAAGCATTTCTTGCAGGATTCCTGGGTATGTTTTCGCTTTGGGTTATCCTGGCAATGATCAAAGACACGCCCAATGATCACCTGCTTGCCACCAAAATAGCGGCATTACTGCCACTCGGTGGTTCTTATATGGCACTTATACTGGTTACGGGTATCGTAGGCGGACTTGTGGCAGGTCTTGCAGGTCTTTCGGGCAGTTATTTCAGGAAATAAAATACCCGCCCCGGGCAACGGAGCCGACTGCTCATGCATTGTTATAGTATACATGGAAATAACCCGGTATGATAAGAATAAGTTAAACCATTCGTCTTATCATCCGGCATATAACTGCCATGTTATCTTAGCTGTAACATACTACTTATGAGAAGAACATTCCTTTTCCTGGTTGCAATGATTGCAATCCTGACGGTACAGGCCGCAACCATCAGCGGAACCGTAAAAGAGGCAGGTGGTAACCCGCTGCCGTTTTCAACCATTATTGTAAAAGGCAGTACGCAGGGTGTTACTGCCAACGGCAAGGGCTTTTACAGTATAACACTGAAGCCCGGCTCGTATACACTTGTTTGTCAGTACATCGGTCACAAGACGGTTGAAAAACAGGTGAAGGTGGAGAAGAAGGATGAGATCATTGATTTTGTACTGGAAGCACAGTCGTACAGTCTTAACGATGTTGCCGTGAAATCAGGCGGGGAAGACCCGGCCTATGAGATCATCCGGAAAACCATCGCACGTCGTTCGGAACACCTGAACGAGATCAAAAGTTTCCAATGTGAAGTATACCTGAAAGGGCAGATGCAGCTGCGTAATTACCCGACAAAATTCCTGGGTCAGAAAGTGGATTTTGAAGATGGGGATACCAGCAAAAGGAAAATGTTATTCCTGTCGGAATCAGTAGCCAGGTATTCGGTAGAGCAGCCACGCAATGAAAAAATTGAAGTGATATCTACCAAAGTGAGTGGCAGAAGCAACGGATTCGGATTGGGAAGTCCGCAGATCGTTTCATTTTATGAGAACAATATATCATTGGGCGAAGGCCTGAACCCGCGCGGTTTTATTTCTCCTATTTCAGATCACGCGATCAATTATTACCGGTATAAATTTGAAGGAACATTTTATGAGAACGGCGTGGAGATTAACAGGATCAAGGTAACACCGCGCCGCGCCTATGAGCCGCTGTTCACCGGTTATATCAATATTATAGAAAACGAATGGCGTTTGCAGAGCGTACAGCTTCTCCTGCTGCAGAAACAACAGATGCAATTGCTGGATACGCTTAAGATCGAACAGCTCTATGTTCCCGCAGGAAAGGTATGGGTGATCAAAAGCCAGGTGATCTATCCTTCCGGAAAATTCCTGGGTTTTGATTTCTTTGGAAACTTCGTACAGGTGTACGACAAATTTGACCTGGAACCTGCTTTCAAAAAGAAATTCTTCGATAATACCGTGATCAAATATTTCGACAGCTCCAATAAAAAATCAATGGCTTACTGGGACAGCATCCGCCCGCTCCCGCTGTTACAGGAAGAGATACGGGATTATAAAAAGAAGGACAGCCTTGAACAGGCAAGGAAAGATCCGCGCTACCTGGATTCACTTGACAGGCGACGGAACAAAATAACGATCGGAGGTTTGTTGCTGACCGGCCAATCGATCAGCAAACAGAAAAGAAAAGAGTATATCAATTTTGAATCGATACTGGGCACACTGAATTACAATACAGTGGAAGGCGGCGTACTGAACTTTTCGCCAAGTTATACCCGCGCATTTGGAAATGAAGGCCGTAAAAGTCTTTTCATTACACCTGTATTACGTTATGGATTTGCCAACGGGCATTTCAATGTGCATGTGAACGGCAGTTATAATTTCGGGAAAAAATATATCCATACACTCAGTATCGGTGGCGGAAAAACTGTGCTGCAATACAACAATGCCAACCCCATCAGTGAGCGGAATAACAGTATTTCCACGCTTCTTTATGAAGCGAATCATATGAAGATCTATGAAGCAACATTCTTCCGCATCAGTTATGGAACAGGTATTGGTAATGGCCTCAGTGTAAATGCATCGTTCCAGTTCCAGAACCGCGCCGGACTGAATAACCTGGCTGATATGACAAGATGGAAAGATGTTGCCAGCCGCGATTTTACACCAAACTATCCCGAAGGGATCAGCAATGCCATCATGCCGCGTAACCAGGCATCAACAGTATCGGTAGGCTTAACCTGGAGACCGGGTAGCCGGTATATAGAATTCCCTGACAGGAAGATCAGTATCGGTTCGAAATTTCCTGTCATCAATGCATCGGTAACCAAAGGTATCAACGGACTTTTCGGAAGCGATGTGGATTATACCAAATGGCGCGTAACCATCAGCGATGAGCTGAATCTCAAAATGGCAGGTAATCTCGATTACCGTTTCGCAGCAGGTGGTTTCTTTAATGCCGACAAAGTGTTTGCGCCTGATTACAATCATATCATGGGTAACCAGACCATACTGGCCAATGATTACCGTTCATCTTTCCAGCTGGCACCTTATTACCAGTACAGCAATACCGCAAAATTCTATGGTACGGCACATGTCAATTATCACCTGAACGGTTTGCTCACCAATAAAATACCGGGCTTCCGCAGGCTGAACTGGTTCCTGGTTGCAGGAGCAAATGCACTGCATATCGATGGTCAGAAGAATTATTATGAAGTACTGATAGGGCTCGAGAATATCCTGAAAGTATTACGTGTAGATTTTGTACAGGGCTTTGAAAGCGGCGGCGGCAGGCCAAGTGGTATTCGTATCTCCCTGCCATTTGTTCAATAGATCGATTCCGGATACAGTAACGGACAATTGAACTGAAGGATTTTTCTTTGCGGAAACATCCTTCAGTTCTTATCTTTGCGGCGAATTTTGACCACCCTGCAAGTGGTTCTATTGTTAATGGAGCATTCCCGGAAGGGGATGTCAGAAATTTTAAAATATGCCCGTATTACACAACCGTGTGTCCAATGAGGAGCTGAAAGCCCGCCTTATGGACGAGACCTTCCGCAGGGTCACCATCAGCTTTTACCAGTATTTTCCAATCGTCAATCCACAGGAATTCCGTGATGTACTGTATCGTAGCATGAATGAACTGGGTGTGTTCGGACGGATCTATGTTGCCAAAGAAGGGATCAACGCGCAGATCAGTGTTCCGGAACATAATATGGAAGCTTTCAGGTCTTTCCTGTATTCAATTCCGCATCTCGACGGACTCAGACTGAATATTGCCGTGGATGACGACGGTAAAAGTTTCTGGGTACTGAAGATCAAAGTGCGCGACAAGATCGTGGCCGACGGAATCGATGACCCTGCATTCAGCATGGAACGGAAAGGCAAATATGTGAATGCCCGTGAGATGAACGAACTGCTGACTGATCCAAACACCATTGTGATCGATATGCGCAACCATTACGAATATGAAGTAGGTCATTTCGATCGTGCCCTGGAAGTGCCTTCCGATACCTTCCGCGATCAGCTTCCGATGGCAGTGGATATGATGAGGGGAAATGAAGACAAGAATATCATCATGTACTGTACCGGTGGTATCCGCTGCGAAAAAGCCAGCGCCTACATGCTGCACAAAGGATTCGAAAATGTATTCCACCTTGAAGGCGGTATCATCAATTACGCGAAACAAACAAAAGAAGAAGGGCTCGACAGTCGTTTTATAGGAAAGAATTTTGTGTTCGATAACCGTCTTGGCGAAAGGATCACCGAGGATGTGATCGCAAAATGTCACCAGTGCGGTCAGCCCTGCGATACGCATACCAACTGTGCCAATGATGGCTGTCACCTGCTTTTCATACAATGTCCTTCCTGTGCCGCCGAATACGAAGGCTGCTGCAGTAAGGAATGCCATGAAACCATTCACCTGCCGCTGGAAAGACAAAAGGAATTAAGGCAGGGAACAGACAATGGTCAGCATATCTTCAACAAAAGCAAAGCAAGATTACGCCCGCGATTGAACGAAGGAAAATTCTGATAAAGCTGTTTCCCGGGAACTGACTTAGCTGATCTTTACGCCGGCCTGTTCCAGCGCAGCTGCAACATTGGCTTCGATCAGGGCTTTGTCTGGTGTTTCAGGATTAAAAGTCTGGCCGGTTACTTTTTCGAACAGTTCGATATAGCGTTTGCTGATGGTATCGATCCATTCGTCGCTCATATCCGGAACGGTCTGGCCTTCCTTACCCATGAAATTATTGGCGATCAGCCATTCACGTACAAATTCCTTGCTCAGCTGTTTCTGCTTTTCTCCGGAAGCCTGTCTTGCTTCGAAGCCTTCTGCGTAGAAATACCTGGACGAATCCGGGGTATGCACTTCATCCATGAGATAAATGGTATCGCCGATCTTGCCAAACTCATATTTGGTATCTGCAAGGATCAGTCCTCGCGAAGCTGCGATCTCTTTTCCTCTTGCAAAAAGTGCAAGCGCATAGCGTTCCAGCACTTCCCAGTCGGCAGCGCTCACCAGCCCGCGTGCAATGATCTCTTCTTTGGAGATATCTTCATCGTGGCCTTCATCAGCTTTGGTGGAAGGCGTGATGATCGGCGTTGGGAAAAAGTCGTTTTCTTTCAGACCTTCAGGCATAGTAACCCCGCAAAGGGTGCGTAAACCGCTGCTGTAAGTTCTCCAGGCATGACCTACTACGTTTCCGCGCACCACCATTTCAATTTTAAAAGGCGTACACCGTTTCCCGAAAGATACGTTGGGAGCCGGTACGGAAACCAGCCAGTTAGGACAAATATCTTTTGTGGCATCGAGCATAAATGCTGCTATCTGGTTGAGCACCTGTCCTTTAAAAGGGATGGGGCGGGGCAGTATCACATCAAATGCCGAGATGCGGTCGCTGGCAACCATTACCAGCCAGTCGGACTGGATGGTGTAAACATCTCTTACTTTACCGTGGTAAATATTTGTCTGGGCGGGAAACTGAAAAGCTGACATGCTGCAAAAGTAGATAGCGCATTGATAAATAAATAGTAACGTAGTTGGTTTTTCTCAACAAACTATTTCAGCTTGTGGAAAAATTAAATTTTTGCAGGCAGCTAACAAATGGTATTTTGCTATAGATTAAAACTAGCCATATGAGAAGAACCTACAAAAACAGCCTGCTGATGGCGCTGGCAACAACGGCATCGATCGTGGCCGTGGCCCAGCAGAGCACCACCGTTTCCGGAATCATTAAAAATGCGCGGACTCAGGAGGTCATCCCGGCTGTATCAGTAACGGTTAAAGGAAGTTCAACAGGAACATTTACCGATGACAGGGGCGCATTCCGGTTTACAACCGTACAGAAGCTGCCATTGACCCTGGTTATATCATCTGTAGGATTTGCCACAAAAGAAATATCGGTATCCGAAACCAATGCCGGCAGTCTTTCCATCGATATTGAACCAGCATTCACGCTGGGTCAGGATGTGGTTGTGGCGGCATCAAGGGTTGCCGAGCGCATACTCGAATCACCCGTATCCATTGAACGTGTGAGCAGCAGCGCCATCCGTACTGCACCGGCTGCCAACTATTACGATATGATCACCAACCTGAAAGGTGTGGATGTGGTTACTGCCAGTCTTACTTTTAAAAGCGTTGGTACCCGCGGCTTCAACAGCAGCGGTAATACAAGGCTGAACCAGCTGGTTGACGGAATGGACAACCAGGCACCAGGCCTCAACTTTTCGGTAGGTAATGTAAGCGGTCTTACCGAACTGGATGTAGACAACATGGAACTGCTCTCCGGTGCATCTTCGGCACTGTACGGTCCGGGCGGTATGAACGGAACCGTGCTGATCAACAGCAAGAATCCTTTCAAATACCAGGGTCTGAGCGTACAGATCAAACAGGGGATCAATCACATTGATAACTATCAGCGCAATGCAGCTCCTTATTACGACTGGAGTTTCCGCTGGGCCAAAAAAGTATCTGACAAGTTCGCATTCAAAGTAGGCGCACAGTTTATCCAGGCGCAGGACTGGCTTGCGAACCAGACCGATAACTATTCACGCACAACAGGAACGCCGAATGGCCAGGTAATACCAGGCTGGCGCGAAACAGATCCTAACTACGATGGTGTGAATGTGTATGGTGATGAAACCACACAAAATATGAGCACGATCGCAGGTGGCGTGGTGGGTGGATTCCCGAGCACCGTGGTAGCGGCAGCGAACGCTTACCTGGCAGCTAATCCGGGCGCGAAACTGGCTGATCTGAACACCTACCTCACCGGTATCGGAGCAGGTGCTATTGTAACAGGCGGCGGTTCTCCGTTCCTGTATGGTAACAGCCCGAGCCGTAACTACTTCAACAACCAGTCGGTAAGCCGTACCGGTTACAACGAAAAAGACGTGATCGATCCTACAACAGTGAATGTGAAACTGACCGGTGCACTGCATTATAAACTCACCGACAGGATCGAAGCTTCTTTCGTGGCAACATTCGGTACAGGTAACACTGTATATACCGGTAGCGACCGTTACTCTCTGAAAGACCTGAAAATCGGTCAGTATAAAGTGGAACTGAAACACAAGAACTGGTACCTCAGGGCTTATACCACACACGAAAATTCAGGTTCATCGTTCAACGCAACCATCACTACCCGTTTATTCAACGAAGCGTGGAAAGCGAGCACTACATGGTACCCGCAATACATGGGAGCTTACGTAACTGCACGTGATGCAGGAGCGCCAAACATGAACGCACACCTCGCCGCACGTGCATTTGCAGACCAGGGAAGGCCAACCGGTTATATCGGTACCAACCCGCTGTTCATGCAGGTAGCAGGAACCCCGATCTCCAAAAATGGTGGTCTGTTCCTGGATAAATCAAGGCTGAATGTGATCGAAGGTCAGTATAACTTCTCTGAAGACCTGGGTCTTGACAAGCACGGAACCGACTTCCTGATTGGTGCGAGCTACAAGCAGTATGTACTGAATTCCCAGGGAACCCTGTTCGCAGATACCACTGGTAATATCAATATCAATGAATATGGCGGATATGCACAATTATCCCAGCGTTTGCTGAACGATGTACTGAAGATCACAATATCAGGTCGTTACGACAAAAACTCAAATTTCAAAGGCCGTTTCACGCCAAGGGCTTCTGCGGTGGTAAAACTGGCGAAAGACCATAACCTGAGGTTCTCTTACCAGACAGCTTACCGTTTCCCAACCACACAGAACCAGTGGATCAACCTGCTGGTAGGAGGTGGAACACGCCTGATGGGTGGTTTGCCGCAACTGCGCAGCTACTATAACTTCAGCGGTAACAAAGTGTACACTCCTGCAAGCGTGGCAGCATATGGTGCTTCTGTAGGCGGCGGCAGTCCGAACCCGGCCCTGCTGGTAGAACAACAATTCGGAGAGTTCAAGCCGGAGTCAAGCCAGTCTTTCGAAGTAGGTTACAAAGGCCTGATCGGCAAAAGGCTGTTGATCGATGTATATGGTTATGTAGGTAAATACAAGGATTTCATCAGCAGTGTTGCTGTACTGCAATCCAATAACGGAAGCACGCTCGGCCTGCTGAGCGCTTCAACGCGAACAGCTTACAGCATTTCTGTAAACTCACCGGCAGAAGTAACTACCAAGGGCTGGGGAGCATCAGTAGAATACCTGCTGCCTAAGAATTACTCAGTAAGCGGTAATATCTATTCAGACATGATCGGCGACCTGCCTGCAGGCTTCGTATCTTACTTCAATACGCCTAAATACCGTGTAAACCTGGCTGTGAACAACAGCGGTTTCCTGAAAGACGACCGCTTCGGTTTCAGCGTGGTGTACAGGTGGCTGGATAAATTCACTTACGAAGGAACTTTTGCAGTAGGAGATATCCCGGCATACAGCACTCTGGATGCGATGATCAGCTACAAAGTGCCTGCAGCCAAAGCACTCATCAAAGTGGGCGGAACCAATATCCTGAACAAATACTATCGTACAGGCTTCGGTAACCCGCAGATCGGAGGATTATACTATGTAAGCTTCGGCTGGAATGTGTTCTAATAAATACACATGTTATACAAAGAGCCGCTTCCGCCAGGAAGCGGCTCTTTTTTTACGGAAACGATTGCAGAGGTTCTGCGGGCATAAAACGCAAATCCTTTTGGTTTTATACTCGATAATCTTATATTTTTGCCCCTCAATTAATAAACTGCGTATATGCGTTCAATAGCTTTTAGAGAGGCGCTCCGTGAAGCCATGAGTGAAGAAATGAGAAGGGATGACAGGGTCTTCCTGATGGGAGAGGAAGTGGCGGAATACAACGGAGCCTATAAGGTAAGTCAGGGCATGCTGGCCGAATTCGGTGCCAAAAGGGTGATCGATACTCCGATCTCGGAACTCGGTTTCGCTGCGGTAGCAGTTGGTGCTGCCCAGAACGGACTCAGGCCCGTAGTAGAGTTCATGACCTGGAACTTTGCTGTTCTGGCGATGGATCAGATCCTGAATACCGCATCTAAAATGCTGGCAATGAGCGGCGGCCAGATCGGTTGCCCGATCGTATTCCGCGGACCTAACGGAAGCGCAGGCCAGCTCGGAGCACAGCACTCAACCGCTTTTGAAAGCTATTATGCCAATATCCCCGGTATTAAAGTAGTTTCTCCTTCTAACGGCTACGATGCAAAAGGATTGATGAAACAGGCTATCCGTTACGAAGAAGATCCCGTGATCTTCATGGAATCGGAAGTGGGTTACGGGGACAAGAGCGATGTGCCTGATGAAGAATACTATATCCCATTGGGTAAAGCCGATGTAAAGAAAACCGGTAAAGACATTACTATCGTTTCTTTCAATAAAATGATGAAGGTAGCGCTGGGTGCTGCAGCAGAACTCGAAAAAGAAGGCGTAAGCGCTGAAGTGATCGACCTGCGTACCATCCGCCCGCTCGACTGGATGACCATCCTTGAAAGCGTTAAGAAAACAAACCGCCTGGTAATTGTTGAAGAACAATGGCCGTTTGCTTCTGTTTCTTCTGAGATCACTTACCGCATCCAGAAAGAAGGATTCGATTACCTCGATGCCCCGATCCGCCGTATCACCAGCGCAGATGCTCCTATGCACTACGCACCAAACCTGGCAGCACTGGCAATACCGGATGTTTCCCGGACAGTAAAGCTGGTGAAAGAACTGATGTTCACTAAAAAATAAGTGTTGTATCTTTAGATAACTCAATAAACCCGGAACCAGTTTCCGGGTTTTTATTTTGAAAAGGTAAACCATGTCCATGCGCCCATTCCTTCTGTTCTGCCTGCTTCCACTGACTGTATGGGCACAGCAGCCGAAGGCAGATACCACAACATTGCTGGAAGAAGTAACGGTCAGTTCCTTTCACTCAACCGTACGCTGGAAAGAAGCACCTGCTGCAGTGGCCGTTATCGGAAAAGATGAATTGCAGCGTTATGCTCCCGTGTCACTTGTACCTGTTCTGAATATACTGCCCGGCGCAAGAATGGAGGAACGTTCACCCGGCAGTTACAGGCTTTCTGTCCGCGGCAGCCTGCTCCGCTCTCCTTTTGGTGTGCGTAATGTAAAAGTTTACTGGAATCAGCTGCCGCTTACAGACGGTGGTGGCAATACCTACCTCAACCTGGTAGATATGAACAGCATTACCGGCGCAACCCTGCTCAAAGGTCCGGCGGCCAGTATGTACGGAGCAGGTACCGGCGGGGTTTTGCTGCTGAACTCAAACACTGCTTTTTCAGATCGTATTTCCGATGAGGCAGCACTTGCAGTCACCGGCGGTTCTTTCGGTCAGTTTCAGCAAAGGGCTTCCTGGCAGCATACCGGTCCGGGCATCACATCGTCTTTGCAGCAGGTTCACCAGCAGGCAGCTGGTTATCGCGAACAATCTGCCATGCGCCGCGATGCAATCAGCTGGCAGTCGGCCTGGAAATCACAACGCAATCAGTTACGCGCACTGGTATTTTATACAGATCTCTATTACCAGACACCTGGCGGATTAACCTTAGCACAATGGGAAGCCAACCCGGTGCAGGCGCGGCCGCCTGCCGGTGCATTACCCGGAGCGGTGCAGCAAAAAGCTGCCATTTATAACAGAACACTCTTTGCAGGGATACAGGATGAACTCACCATCAGCGACATACTGCGCCTTGCTGCTTTTGTAACCGGGAGCAGAACAGGTTTCAGTAATCCTTTTATCACCAATTATGAGAAAAGGAATGAGACCAACTTTTCTGCGGGGGCTCATATCGGCTATCATAAAAAAGGACCTGCAGGTGAATTCTCATGGATCACGGGAACGGAATGGCTTTATAATCATTCTGCTATCGATAATTATGGTAATAAAGGCGGTATGTCAGACACCATCCAGTACCGGGATCGTGTACATGCACTGCAGTGGTCTGCATTTTCGCAGCTATCTTTCGGTATAACCCGGTGGGAACTGGCTGCAGGCCTGAGCATCAACGAGCAGCGGTTTCGTTACAGGCGCCTGGAAAATATTCAGCATGAACACAAAACCACCGGCATTGTGGCTATGCCGCGTTTTTCGGTATTGTATAAAGTATCGGGAGACTTGTCCTTATATGCAACAGCCGCCCAGGGATTCTCGCCGCCATCTCTAGCGGAACTGCGTCCGTCTGACGGAAATTATTACGGCGATCTCAAGGCTGAGCAGGGCTGGAATTATGAGCTGGGATTCAAAGGGTATCTTTTCAACCAGCGGGGTACGTTTGATATATCCGCTTATTATTTCAGGCTGAGGGATGCGATTGTAAGACGTAACAGTAATACCGGTGCTGAATATTTTGTAAATGCCGGCGGTACCATCCAGAAGGGAACGGAAGCACGCTTTGGCTACCGGTTACCATTGAACGGAAAAGGCTGGCTTCAAACAATTAACGCCTGGTCGAGTTATGCTTTTCAGCCTTATTATTTCGATGATTACAGGCAGGGTAATGCCGATTATTCGGGAAACCCGCTTACCGGTGTGCCACAGCAGGTTATAGCAGCCGGACTGGATCTCACCATGGCTAAAGGATTCTATTTTAATATTTCCGCCAGCCTGGTTTCTTCTTTGCCGCTGAATGATGCAAACGACGAACGCGCAAAAGCGTATCAGCTGCTGCAGGCTAAAGCCGGTTACAAAACGCAGCTTGGTACACAGGAACTGCACGTGTATGCAGGAGCCGATAATCTGCTGGACCAGCGTTATAGCCTCGGTAACGATATCAATGCCGCGGGCCGCCGTTATTACAATGCAGCCGCAGGGAGGAATTTCTTTGCAGGGATCAGCTGGTCGCTGAAGAGAGCGCGGGATTAGATAAAGAGATGGAGGTGGTGAGGGTTGTTTGCAGCGATTATGTTGTGTGACGGAGCAGTTATGGTATTTTAACGAACTTCTATGCCGCCAATACTTACCTTAGCAACTATAATAAACCGTAACAGAACATATGCCGAATATCCTGATAATAGACGATGAAAGAGCGATCCGCAATGTATTGAAAGATATCCTGACCAATGAAGGGTTTAAAGTGGATGAAGCCGCAGACGGCGAGGAAGGCCTGAAAAAAATAGCAGGTGCGTCCTACGATCTGGTACTCTGCGATATCAAAATGCCGAAGATAGACGGACTTGAAGTTCTCCAGAAAGTCACGGAAACCAACCCTGAAACGCCGGTTATCATGATCAGCGGGCATGGTAATATAGAAACGGCAGTGGATGCGGTTAAAAAAGGTGCCTTCGATTATATTTCCAAACCACCGGACCTGAACCGGCTGCTCATTACCATCCGCAATGCGATGGATAAGACCAGCCTTGTAAAAGAGACCCGCGTATTAAAACGCAAAGTGGCCAAAGTGCAGGAGATCATCGGTGAAAGTGAAGCGATCCTGAAGATCAAAGAAACGATTGAGAAAGTGGCTCCAACGGATGCCAGGGTGCTGGTAACAGGTGAGAACGGCAGCGGGAAAGAACTGGTAGCCAGGTGGCTGCATGCCAAAAGCAACCGTTCCGAAGGGCCGATGGTAGAAGTGAACTGTGCGGCTATTCCGTCGGAACTGATCGAAAGTGAATTGTTCGGACATGAGAAAGGTTCTTTTACCTCAGCCATCAAACAACGCATCGGGAAGTTTGAACAGGCCAGTGGCGGTACGCTGTTCCTGGATGAGATCGGTGATATGAGCCTAAGCGCCCAGGCCAAGGTATTGCGCGCTTTGCAGGAAGGAAAGATAACAAGAGTTGGCGGCGACAAGGAGATCGCTGTGGATGTAAGGGTAGTGGCTGCCACCAATAAAGACCTGCTGAAAGAAGTGGAAGAGAAGAATTTCCGCCTCGACCTTTATCACCGGCTGGGAGTGATACTGATCCATGTTCCATCGCTCAACCAGCGCCGGGATGATATTCCGCTGCTGGTAAACAAGTTCCTGGCAGATATCGCAGACGAATACGGCCAGGCGGTAAAGTCCATCAGCAAAGACGCGATCAAAACCCTGCAGGAGCACAACTGGACCGGTAATATCCGGGAACTGCGCAATGTGGTGGAAAGGCTGGTGATCCTTTCGGGCAAAGAGATCGCTGCAACCGACGTAAAAACCTATGTGTAAGACTGTAAGGAAACAGACTTCACGGATACTTATATTTAAGAAAACTTTTCTGTTTAAATCCGGTGGGAGTGAACGAAAAGGATATTTTTGTTGATACTTAATATGTAATTATGGGCTTATTTCTACTAATTATCGGTACGATCGGCTGGCATGTGGGGATGTACGGCATGTTTAAAAAAGCAGGCATTACACCCTGGAAAGCATTTATTCCTTTCTACAACACATGGCTCATTGTTGAAAAGACCCATATCCGCAAATACTGGTTCTGGCTGCAGCTGATCCCTATTGCCGGTCAGTTCATCACGATCTGGATCACTATTATTTTCGTGATGCATTTCAAAAAGTTCAACCTGCTGCAGCATACGGCGGTTGTATTGTTCCCTTTTATTTATTTCCCTTATCTCGGATTTTCACCGAATGAGAAATGGTATGGTGAAGAAGGTTTCCGCAGTTATAAAAAACCGGTGTCCCGTGAATGGATCGATGCCGGTGTGTTTGCTGTAGTGGCTGCCACCATCATCCGCACATTTATTTTTGAAGCGTATGTGATCCCTACGGAAAGTATGGAGAAAACCTTGCTGGTAAATGATTTCCTGTTCGTGAATAAAATGACCTATGGTGCAAGGATCCCGCAGACACCGCTGAGTTTTCCTTTTGTGCATAATACCATGCCCTTCTCACAAACTACACCTTCCTATATTAAAGCGGTACAGCTGCCTTACAAACGCCTTCCCGCTTTTACTGAAGTGACACGCAATGATGTTGTGGTGTTTAATGTGCCTGCGGCCGATACCATCATCAACCTGCCGGAATTCGGAAGCAAGGAATTGTATTACGATGTACTGCGCCGGGATTTCAAAGGCGACAGGGCTGCACTGGAAGCGCAGTATCCTATCCTTGTTCACCCGATGGATAAAACGGATAACTATATCAAACGATGCGTAGCGGTTGGCGGCGATGAATTGCAGGTGAAGAACGGGCTGCTGATGATCAATGGTCAGCCGGCTCCTTTCCCGGCAGGATCCCAGACAGAATATGTGGTGGAAACCAGCGGACCTTTTACCGCCGAGTTCCTGAAAGAGAACCTGAATATCGATGTGGAAGATACCAAGGGACAGATCATGATGCTTGAAGGTAAACAAGGTGCATACAAGATCAATATGACGCCTTCAGAAGCGGAACTGGTAAAAAAACAGCCCAATGTGACTGCGGTGAATCTTTACGTAGATACCTATGTTGGTTATACATTCCCGAATGATGAAGCAAACTTTCCATGGACCATCGATAATTACGGTCCGGTTAAAGTACCTAAAAAAGGTGATGTGATTACGCTGACCGCGCAGAACATTTCTCTCTACAGAAGGCTTATTGCCACCTACGAAGGCAACAAGCTGGAAGAAATTAACGGTAAATTCATAATCAACGGAAAAGAGACCAATACCTATACTACCAGGTACACCTATTACTGGATGATGGGAGATAACCGTCACCGCAGCCAGGACAGCCGTTTCTGGGGTTTTGTGCCTGAAACACATATCGTAGGAAAGGCTTCATTTATCTGGTTCAGCTGGGACAAAGGCCCGCGCTGGAAACGTCTTTTCAACGGCATTAAATAAACTGACAGGTACAGCTCATCCACCGGTGACCTATATGGAAAATTGCCCGGATTAGCGTATCTTTAGTTACCGGAGGGGTCCTCACAGCGTAAGCTATGAGGACTTTTTCGTCTAAACCAGTTTAGTATGAGTCACAAGCAATATACATTCCACTTTGAGGAGTATGATTCAGTTGAAGAACTTGCGGCCGGAGATGCAGCATTGCTGAAAGAGGCAAGGGAGGTAACAGAGATCGCTTATGCTCCTTATTCCAGTTTTAAAGTGGGCGCCGTTGCCAGGCTTGCCAATGGTGAAAAAGTGATCGGCAGTAACCAGGAAAATGCCAGTTATCCTGTAGGGATCTGTGCAGAGCGGGTACTGCTTTCCGCTGCATCGGCGCTGCATCCTGCCGTGCCTGTTGATACCATCGCTATCAGTTATCATAACCTCCATGGCAGCAGCGATGCGCCGGTTTCACCCTGCGGTCTTTGCAGGCAGTCACTCCTGGAGCATGAAACAAGGTTCAGTCACCCTGTCCGCATTATTCTCAGCGGCATGGAAGGCAAAGTATTGGTAATACCAGCTGCTTCAATGCTTTTGCCGCTCAGTTTTACGCGTGAAAACATGAAATAAAGAAACCGGTCACCTGATCAGTACGGTTGTGCCTTTCATAGCCACTTTCTTTCCCGTATCCTTATCTGTGTATTCCAGTGCCCATACATAAGTGCCGCTGGGCTGGGGAACATTATTAACGCGTCCATCCCATTTTTTAGGCCATTCTCTTGCTTCGAAAAGCACCTGCCCGTAACGGTTGTAAATAATGAAACGAAGGTCTGCTGCTTTATAGGCATTGAGCGGATAGAGATAATCGTTCAACCCGTCACCATTGGGTGTAAATGCTGTTGGAACCGCTACATAGCAGGTATTCAGCACCAGGATATTTTTAGTAGCCGTATCAGCGCAGCGGCCATTGGATGCGATCAGTCTTACAGGATAACGCGTCTGCCTTGCATTCAGCGGGTATCGCTGGGCAGGAGGTGCCTGCTGTGCACTGGTAGTGCCATTGCCAAAATTCCATTGCCAGGATTGTAACTGCAGCGCACTGCGCGAAGCATCGGTAAAAAGCAGGGTGTCGGTAGGGCATAGAGTGTCCTTGCTGTTAAAAGCTGCCTTAATGGTAAAGTCTGGCAGAACTACCTGTTGGCGGGCCGTATCCGTACAGATTCCGTTTGTAACTGTGAGCAATACCTCCCTCGTTCCGAACGTGCTGAAACGCATCACAGGATTCTGAATGGTACTGCTTTTGCCATCGTCCAGCATCCAGTTCCATTTATTCGCATTGCCGTTCCCATTGTGACGCAGCAATAGCGTATCATATTTACAGCCTGCATTTACTGTAGCTGTAAATACAGTTGCATCAGTAATGTCGGCGGTTGTGAAACGGAGGGTGGAATTGGCTGGCGTTGTCATGCCGCATTCATCTGTAAGTGTATTGCCGTCACTGCCATTTACGAGTGTGATGGTAAACAGACCATTGGTGCGGATAGGAGTGGTCAGTATCAGCCGTATGGTTGTAGTTACACCGCTTACACAAATACCTTCCGCTTTTCTGACGCTAACAGGGGCGGGACCTGTTATACGGAAATCGCTTCCGTCTGCTGCGATCGTACTGCAATCCATAGGCTTGCTGAAAACAAGCTCCAGTGTGTCCTTTATGCAGATCACCGGTTTGATACTGTCCATCAGTGTTGGAACCAGTGCAATAAAATTGAATTTAGCAGTTGCACCTGCAGCGAGCCCGGTACCGCAGTTATCGAGCAGGGTATTGCCATCGGAGCCTGTCTGAGCGGTAACGGTATAGTTGCCGGGAGACAGGGGGGCGCTCAGTCTGAGCATGATCGTATCCGAATCGAAATTGCCGTTACAGCCATTGCCTGAAGCGGAAACAATGGTTACGCCGGCAGGGCCGTTAATGGTAAAGTCAGAACCATCGGCTGCAATGCTTTTACAATCGATCCTTTTATTGAGGATCACCAGTGCTTCTGTGCCGTCGCACACGGCATAGGCTTTTTGTATAAGTGGTGCTATGGGATTTACAATGCTGGCCGTACCGCCCTGGAAGCTGAGCGTATAACCCAGTTCATTCTGGGTATAGTGACTGATCAGTAAAAGGTATTCATGGCCTTGGATCAGGTTAGGCATTGTGCTGAAGGTAGAAATATTATCCTTGGGGTCAGATCCGCAGGTATATACGGCAGTGCCTGCGGCAGATGCTCCTGTTGGTCCGTAGGTGCCTGCCCAGTTAGCTACTACCATCATGGAATGATCAGTAAAAACATCGTTCGGATCACGGTTGGTGATATCGAAGATCTGCCAGTCGTAATCTTCATCAACGGTACCGATCGGGTTCAATGTAAAACCGAGTGTACCTGCCTGGTAACAGGTAAAACGATACCAGAAAGGCCTGTTAACGGAGACAAAAGTACCGGGCAGGCAACGGTTGCCCGTTGGAATAGCGCTGTTGGTGCAGGCCGCCACGCTGGTCTGGGTGAATGAAGTGGTTCCGCAGATCGGGTATGCTGTATTAGGGTTCTGACCAAGTGCAGTGCAGGGTTGTGCAACAGCTTCTGAAAGGCTGAACACACAAACCAATATGAAAAGAATGAACCTGGTATACCGCATCGTTCAAAAATAAAACACTACTGATAGCGCAGTGCCTGAATAATGATAAGCGGAATATGCTTTGTAACGGAGGCCTGCATCTTATAGACCTTTTATGCAGTGGTAACGTTGCTTGGGCATCAGAAGAGTGTCTGAACACCATGTGCGATCTTGAACTCGTGCTGGAGCAGCCATTTCTTACGCCACATGCCACCCCCGTAACCGGTAAGCGAACTATCGCTGCCAATAACGCGATGACAGGGAACGATAATAGCGAGCTTGTTTTTGCCGTTGGTGCTGGCTGCTGCGCGGATTACTTTCGGGTCGCCGAGTCTTTTGGCAAGATCCATATAACTGATGGTGCGGCCATACGGGATTTCGATCAGTTCACCCCATACTCTTTTCTGGAACTCGGTGCCTTCCTGGTGTACGGGAACGGTGAATATGCGACGGCTGCCATGAAAAAATTCGATGAGTTGTTCGGTGCATTGGTGCATTACTTCGGTAATGCCGGGTTCGCCATGCGAAAGCTGGTCGGCATTATCGAGAAAAGTGAGTTCGCCGATGAACTGTTCCGTACCACCTATTTTCAGCAAGCCGATCGGACTTTCATAATAGGTATAATGCAGTTCATTCATGGTAATTTTTTTGGTGCAGGTTAGCCGATCCGCTGCCCGTTGGCCACTCTGGTATCAGGCTGTAATAAAATTACCTGATTATTTTCATCATACACACCTAAAACCAGGCATTCACTGAAAAAATTAGCGATCTGTTTGGGCGGGAAATTCACCACGGCCACCACCTGCTTCCCGATCAGCGCTTCTTTCGGATAATGATGGGTGATCTGGGCCGAGGATCTTTTGATGCCCAGAGGGCCAAAATCGATCGTCAGCTGGTAGGCAGGTTTTTTTGCTTTGGGAAAATCTGTAACTTCCGTGATACATCCGCTGCGGATATCTATTTTTTCAAAATCGTCCCAGTTGATCATTGTTTTTTATCAAAATTAAAATAATTACCTATGAAACGTACAGCAACCGCCGTTTGGAATGGTTCCGGTAAAGAAGGCAGCGGCCATCTTACCACCCAGAGCACTACACTCAATCAGACGCAGTATTCATTCAATTCCCGCTTTGCAGAAGGGGTGGGCACCAACCCTGAAGAGCTGATGGCGGCCGCCCATGCAGGCTGTTTTACCATGAAGCTGAGCTTTGTGCTGGGCGCCGCAGGTTTTACACCTGAATCACTGGAAACACAGTGCACCATTTCCCTGGAAGATGGTTCCATTACCGGTTCTCATCTTGTATTGAAAGCAAAAGTGCCGGGTATTACCGAAGAGCAGTTCCAGGCGGCTGCGGCAGATGCAAAAGCGAATTGCCCGGTGAGCAAAGCGTACAATACGAATATTACACTTGAAGCATCACTTGCATAAGAAGCAATGTAAAATTTGTGAAAGTGTCCTCTGCTGAGGGCACTTTTTTCATTAGTATGTTTACTGGTCGAGCAGTTCTGCAAGACTGAGTAATTCCTGCTGCTTGTATTCGTTGGATGGCCTTGTGAAGCATTTGGAAAGTTCGGAAAGCAATAACTGGATGATGCGCTTGTGCGATTTGGGTTTGAAATATGCCTGCGAAGGTTCAACAGAACTGCGTTTGAAATAATTTTCTATATCAGCATGTGAAAATGCTTGTCCGGATGTACCGTCTACAAAAAAATGGATCTTGTCCTGGATCGGCCCTTTGTAAGTAGCCGGATCGTAATCGGAATGATAAAAAGCAATGATGCATTGCTGCGGAATGTTGATGATCCGCGCATTGATCTCCAGTTGTTCGCACATCACCTGATAAAGGATGCCATTGCTTAATGCATTCCCTTTTTTAGCCTCAAGCACTTTATGCAGGAAAAAATCATCTGGATTATTGTATTGCGTTTCGATTCCCTTCAGGTTATAGTAATTGTACATGATACTGGAAAGCACGTTGGCCTGTTCCAGCGGTGTGAGAAAGCTGTTCAGTTCCAGCCATACATTGCGCCTGATCTTTTCAATATCCTGCAGTACAGGTGTAGTGTGAAGGTCGGGATACTGGAACTTGCATACCAGTAATGCTCCAAACAGCAGATCGTGGTAAGCACTGTCGCGCCACTCGCAGAGATCATGCACCAGATCGCCGTAATGCAGCCTGTGGATGATCATTTCTATTCTTTCCTGTATATCTTCATTGAGGGTCGTTTCCCAGAGGTGCTCGAGGTTGGGGATGATACCTTTTCCATAGCCTACCAGTTTTTCAGAAATGGTGGCATACACTTCCTCATCAGGATCATCGATAAGGGTAAACAGTGCATTTATTTCTCTGGTCTGCTGCATATAAAAGCCATTGGGGGGCGAATGGGGCGAAATGTCCGCAATTCCAACTCAAACTAAATTAATTTTTTGCAAACAAACGGTTATAAGTTATTCAACAGGTGTGGAAATATGTTATTTATTCTGAATAATAAATATGAGTGTTCCTACGTTGACTTTTTTTCGGCGTAAAAACAAGATTTAACAGCTTTCACAACCGTATAAGAAGTAACTTGTGCCCGTTATAACAGCAACGAGCTATGTCACAGATCACTATTCCTAAATTCCCTTCAGTAAAGCAATCGCTTCATACTGAACTCAAGAAGCGTGTGCAGCAGTATTTTGATGAAAGAGGTATTGATGCAACCGGTAACCCCAAATTGTTTACAAAAGCGATCCTGATGGTGATCGGTTTTGTGCTTGTTTACCTTCATCTGCTCCTCTTTACCCCGGTCTGGTATATCGCTGTTGCAGAGTGTGTGATCCTGGGCGGGTTTATTGCCGCCATCGGTTTTAATGTGATGCACGACGGCAGCCACGGCAGTTTCAGCACCAATAAAGTGGTGAACAAAATAGCTGCTTCATCTATCAGCCTGCTTGGTGCTAACCACTTCATGTGGAATATGAAACATAATATGATCCACCACAGTTTTACCAATGTAGACGGTGTGGATGATGATATCGAGGTCGGCATACTGATGCGCATGGCCCCTACACAAAAGCATTACAAGGCGCATAAGTTCCAGCATTTTTATTTCTGGGTTCTTTATATGCTGCTCTATGTATTCTGGATATTCTTTGCCGATTACAAAAAATACTTCTCCCGTAAAATCGGGAATGTGCCGTTGAAAAAGATGAGTATGGCCGATCATCTCGAATTCTGGGGTGTTAAAGTTTACCATGCAGCCGTATTCATTGTAATACCGATCATAGCAGTGGGCTGGTTAAGCTGGCTCGTAGGTTTCCTGGTAATGAGCCTGGTAGCCGGGTTCATCCTGAGTATCGTATTCCAGCTGGCGCATACGGTAGAACATACCGAATTCCCGGTTGCTGATATAGAAACCAATAAACTGCCTGATGAATTTGCAGCGCATCAGATCAAAACCACGGCCAATTTCGCTACACGTAACAAACTGGTAAGCTGGCTGGTAGGCGGACTGAACTTCCAGATCGAACACCACCTTTTCCCTAAAATATCGCACGTTCACTACCCCGCTATCAGCGAGATCGTGAGAAATGTATGCCGCGAATACCAGCTGCAGTACATTGAATATCCGACCATGCGCAAAGCAGTGGTAGCACACGTACGTTTCCTGCGTCAGATGGGCAGGGCTTAATCAGGTTAAGATCATAACATGGTATAAAAAGAAAAGATGCGCATTGCGCATCTTTTCTTTTTATACGGAACCGGTTTGCTTATGCCGGCCCGCGGTATCCGGTACTTACTTTTTCGTTGTTTTTTTAGCAGCCGCTTTCTTTGCAGCTGCTTTTTTCGGTGCTGCTTTTTTAGCAGCCGCTTTTTTAGCAGGAGCTTTGGCCTTCTTTGCAAAAGCATTGGGTACCTGTTCTTCGATCATTTTCTTCACCGATTCAAGGTCTACATCTGCCAGGCTTTCTGCCGTGTATTTATTACCATCTGCAGCTTTACCCAGCTTCAGCATTTTTTTGTTGAAGCGGATGAATGGCCCCCATCTTCCGTTCTCAATAGCAATTTTTTCCTCCGGCCATTGTTTGATAAAACGGTTTGATTCTTTTTCCAGTTTTTTCTCTACCAGTTCATCGATGTCCTTTTGTGTAAGCGCATCGAAATTATAAGCACGGGGGATATTGATGTAGATATTGTTCCATTTGATAAAAGGTCCGAAACGGCCCTTGCCCTTGGTGACGGGGAGTTCCTGGTAATAGCCGATCGGTGCATCGGCCTGCTGTTTTTCATTGATCAGTTCGATCGCTCTTTCAAGTTCCATCGTATGCAGGTCTTCGCCTTTCGGAATGGAAATGAACTGCTCGCCCAGTTTTACATAAGGGCCGAAACGACCCACATTCACCGATACTTCCTGGCCTTCATACTCACCCAGTACGCGGGGTAGTGCAAACAGCTGCATCGCATCTTCGAGGCTGATGGTTTCGATGCTCTGGTCTGCTTTCAGCTTGGCAAAACGTGGTTTTTCTTCATCCTCTGCATGGCCGATCTGTACCATCGGGCCATAACGTCCCATTCTTGCGATCACTTTCTTGCCGGAAACTTCATCGATACCCAATTCCCTTTCACCTTTGGCTCTTTCCGCGGTTTCGAGGGTATGTTCAATGTTATTGTGAAAGGGTTTGTAAAACTCATCAATCACATCACTCCAGGTTACTTTGCCATCGGCAATGCTGTCGAAATCCTGTTCTATCCTCGCCGTGAAACCAAAGTCCATTACTTTCTGAAAATGTTGTTTCAGGAAGTCGGTCACTACAATGCCAAGGTCGGTAGGGAAGAGCTTGGATTTTTCTGCGCCGGTATTTTCAGTGAAAGTTTCTTTGCTGAGTTTATCGTTTTTGTCTAGCCTGAGCAATTGGGTTTCCCTTTTCACCCCTTCCTTGTCCCTTTTTTCTACATAATTTCTTTTGATAATGGTAGAAATAGTAGGTGCATAGGTTGAAGGACGGCCTATGCCGAGCTCTTCGAGTTTTTTAACCAGCGAAGCTTCCGTATACCTTGGTGCTGGGCGGGTGAATTTTTCAGTGGCGGTCATTTCCCTGAAGTCTGGCTGCTGGTTCACGCTCAGCGGGGGGAGCATTCCTTCTGCATCCTCATCATCCTCATCATCCTTGCCTTCGAGGTATACTTTCAGGAAGCCGTCGAATTTCATTACTTCCCCGGTTGCAGTAAGGGATTCGTTATTGGTGGAAATATTGATTTTGGCGATGGTCTTTTCAAATTCCGCATCGCTCATCTGTGAAGCGATGGTTCTTTTCCAGATCAGTTCGTAGAGGCGGCGGGTTTCTTCATCGGCCACGCTCCTGTTACTCATATAAGTAGGACGGATCGCTTCGTGTGCTTCCTGCGCGCTTTCGTTCTTGTTTTTGAAGCGGCGCGGCTGGTAGTACTGATCGCCATAACTATTGGTCACTTCTTTCTGTATATCCTGCATGGCCGTATCGCTCAGGTTTACACTGTCGGTACGCATGTAGGTGATCATACCGCTTTCGTAAAGTTTCTGCGCCAGCAGCATGGTTTTACTCACGCCGTAACCCAGCTTGCGGGAGGCTTCCTGCTGCAGGGTGGATGTGGTGAATGGTGCGGTGGGCGTTCTTTTAGCAGGTTTTACGGTGATATCCGCTACCGTATAACGTGCACCTGCACAGGATTCGAGGAATGACTGTGCTGTAGCCTGGCTGGCTACTTTCGCAGGTCCTTCGGCTTTAAAACCTACAGGCCTGCCGTTGATATCGGGTGCAGTAAAAAAAGCTTCGATCTTATAGCTGCTTTCCGCGGTAAAATGGTTGATCTCGCGCTCTCTTTCAACAATCAGTCTAACGGCCACACTTTGCACACGACCGGCGCTGAGACTGCGCTGCATACCTATTTTGCGCCAGAGAACGGGGCTCAGTTCAAAACCCACCAGCCTGTCCAGCACCCGGCGGGCCTGCTGGGCGTTCACGAGGTTCATATTGATACGGCGGGGATTATCAACCGCTTTGCGGATGGCCGGCGCCGTGATCTCATGGAAAACAATTCTTTTGGTCTTGGCAGGATCGAGGCCCAGCACTTCTGCCAGGTGCCAGCTGATGCTTTCTCCTTCACGGTCCTCATCCGATGCCAGCCATACTTCGTCAGATTTCTTAGCCAGTTGTTTCAGTTCGCGCACCACTCTTTCTTTCTCATCCGGAACGATGTAACGCGGCTGGTAATGGTTGTTCAGGTCAATACCCATATCGTCCTTTTCCAGGTCACGGATATGACCATAACAGCTTTTTACCTCGAAATCCTTACCCAGGATCTTCTCGATGGTTTTGGCCTTTGCAGGCGACTCAACAATCAATAAATTCTTTGCCATGTACTGCAATATTAGGCGAAACCGGGAAAACACAAAAAATGTTACTGATATTCCCTGTCTGCCGGAAGTCTTTCACAAAGATGTTAATGCACTGTTTTTCAGCCGGCGGCAGTGTCTGTAAGAAAGCGGATCACCTGGTTTTTTACCTCTTTATCGTGGTAGATCCGGTTATGACCGAGCCCGTCTGTAGCAATGAACTGTAAATTCTGAGGTGGCGTTTCGCGGACAGGCAGGGTATCATCGAAAGGGCAGATCGCGTCCTGTTTATCATGGATCCACAGCACCTGCATCGGTAAAAGAGGTACGATGCGGCTGGCAGAATAGTAATTCAGCGGCTGATTGGCCACTTTTTCAATGACCTGCGCAAAAAGCGATTTTACTTCAGCACGGATACGCAGCATTTTACAAAAATGATCGAAAGCAGTGGTTGTTTCCGTTGCCGGTGCAATGAGGACGATCTTTTTGTCGGGGTTGACCGGCTGACTCAGCTGTTCCATAGCGAGTGTAGTGGAAAGTGCGCCGAGGGAGTGTGCAATGATGCCATCGAAAGGCCCGAATGATTTTTCAATGCCGATAATTGTATCGCGGTAAAGAATTGCATTGATCTGGCTGCCCTCACTTTCACCGTGGGCGGGAGCATCGAATGCGAATACTTCAAAGCCTTCCTGTGTAAGCAGGGAAACGTATTTTTCAAATTTATAGCTCTGGCTGCTGAAGCCGTGAACGATCAGTACTTTTTTGCCATTGGGTGTGGCGCGGGATGTCCAGTGAAATCCTTTAACCTTCAACCCGTTCACCGGCAGTGATACTTTCAGCGCTTTGTGGAAGAGCGGCGGCATTTTGCGCAACCGGCTGCCGGGATAAGGTGTGCAGAAGAGCCTGAATGCGCTGGCCGCGGCTTTGTCAGGAGAAAGCATGCCGATCGTACGCAATTTGGTGCGGTAATAGCCAATCACAACTCTTTGTGCTAATTTCATGTCCATAATACAAAGATATGCAGGTTGTGATCATTGGTTCGGGTAATGTGGCTACAGTGCTGGGAAGATTGATGGTAAGTAACGGACATCAGATATTGCAGGTATGGGGCCGGAACGCCCTTCATGCCGCAACACTTGCTGCGGAACTGAATGCAGAAGCAATAACGGATATCAACGCTATTAATACAGAAGCAGATCTTTACCTGCTGGCAGTGACGGACAGCGCGCTGGCAGAGATGGCATCGCAGTTGTGGCTGGGAGATAAGCTGCTGGTACATGCAGCCGGCTCCGTGTCGCTGTCTGTGTTGAAACCGGCTTCCACCCGGTACGGCGTATTATGGCCGATGAAAATGATCCGCAAACAAATGCAAACGCTTACACCCGTTACTATATTTATAGACGGGAATACGGAAGAGGTGATGAAGGAACTGGAAGCACTGGCAGCAGAATTCAGTGATACCGTGAGCCGGGCCAACGATGAAGCGCGGGCAAAAATGCACCTGCTGGCAGCCATTACTTCCAATTTTACCAACCATCTTTATCACCTGGCCAATCATTATTGTGAAGCGGAAAATATTCCCTTTCATCTTTTCCTGCCGCTGATCGAAGATACAGTGAGCCAGCTGCGGGTATCGCATCCGCGGGAAGTGCAGGCGGGTCCAGCTTTCCGTAACGACAGTGCCACACTGGAACGACACCGTAAACTGCTGGCTCAATATCCGGATATACTGAAAATATACGATGCAATGACCGCAAGTATCCGTCGTGAATTCGGATGGGAGCCCCAAAACTGATCAGCCGCAGTGCATATAGCCGCATAATAATTTATTGAGATATATGGCATGCGCTGCTTTATGCCTGTGCAGGATGATACCATGTATCATAATCAGTACCTCCATAAGTACTAATGCCTTATATTTAAAAACTAAAAAAACTTAACTGCATGAGGAAGATCTCACTTCTCGTGGCTGCAGCGTTCCTGCTCTGTGTGTCGCTGCGGGCACAGGATTACAGTAACTATGCCGGCCAGGGTGCAAGGCTGGATGCGTTGGTAAAAGCATATCCCCAGCTTGCCACATTAAAATCGCTTACCAAAACAAATGGTGGTAAAGACATATGGCTGCTCACCATCGGAACCGGTAAAACCGAAGCCAAACCTGCTATTGCCGTGATCGGCGGTGTGGAGGGTAGTCATCTCCTGGGTACGGAAATGGCCATCGGCTTTGCAGAAAACCTGCTGAAAGGCAGCAATACGGACAGTATCCGTAATCTCCTGGCCCGAACTACTTATTATGTGTTCCCGAATATGAGCCCCGATGCAATGGAACAATATTTCGGCAAACTCCGTTATGAACGTAACGGGAATACCACCGAAACGGATGATGACCGCGATGGCCGCTTGAACGAAGACGGTTTCGACGATCTCGACGGCAATGGCAAGATCACGATGATGCGTGTGACATCACCTGTTGGTGATTATAAACTGCATCCCGATGATGCACGTGTGCTGATCAAGGCAGATGCTGCCAAAGGCGAGAAAGGTACTTACCTGCTGCTCACGGAAGGCATCGATAATGATAAGGACGGCAAACAGGATGAAGATGGCGAAGGCGGTATTGCTTTTAACCGTAACCTCACTTACAGGCACAATACATTTGCGCCCGGTGCCGGTGATTTCCCCGCTTCAGAAAAAGAAACCCGTGCACTGCTCGATTTTCTTTTCGATGCATTCAACGTATATGCGGTAGTCAGCTTCGGCAGTAATAACAACCTTTCAGCGGCCATTCCTTATAATCCTGGTGCTGCACAACAACGTATCGTAGCCGGTTATCTTGAACCGGATGCACGCGTGAACGGGGTGATCAGCGATCTCTATAATAAAGTAACCGGCACGAAAGACGCACCTAAGACCAATGCAGGTGGCGGTGATCTTATGTCGTGGGGTTATTTCCATTATGGCCGTTACAGCTACAGTACGCCGGGCTGGTGGGTACCTAAGGCAAAAGCAGATACTGCTAAAAAAGAGAAACCATTCACTGTGGAAGATCCTGCGGCCAATTACCTGCGCTGGGCAGCACAACAGGGAATCACCAATACATTCACTGACTGGAAAACAGTTCAGCATCCCGATTATCCCGGCCAGCAGGTAGAGGTTGGCGGGCTCGATCCTTATGTGCTCATCAACCCGCCATTTAAAATGACCGGCGAGATCGTAAAAAAACATACTGAGTTTCTTGTAAAGCTGGCAGGTAAACAACCTGAGCTTGAAGTGCTGAACCTGAAAACGGAAAAACTGGCCAATGGTCTTGCGCGTGTAAGTTTCAGCCTGGTGAATAAAGGCGGTATGTCTACACATACCAAACTGGGCGAGCGCAGCTATTTCCTTAAAAAGGTAAAGATCGATGTGAAGACCGGCGACAAGCAGGAAGTGGTAGGCGGACGTAAAACAACGCTGCTTCCAGCTCTGGATGCCGGTACGCAGCAGCAGTTCAACTGGGTGATCAAAGGCAGCGGCAAGCTGACCATTGAAGCGGGTTGCCCTACTGCCGGCTACAAAACCATCGAAGTAAATCTTTAGTCATTCTAAAAAAATGTAAGCATGAAACTCAATATAAAAATAGTTCCTGTGATAGCGGCAATGGCACTTGGCATTGGCGGTACACAGGCACAGAACGCGAACCAGGTATTTAAAGCCGCAGGCTCACCGGTAAATCCGAAAGTGACCGTGACCTGGAACCGCTATTATGATCACGCAGGTATTACAGAGATCTGTAAGAAACTGGCAGCAGCGTATCCGAACCTGGTAAAGCTGGAATCGATCGGTAAATCATACGAAGGCCGCGACCTCTGGTGTATGACCATTACTGATTTCAAAAAAGGGGAAGAGAAAAAGAAGCCGGCGATGTATATCGATGGTAATATTCACTCCAATGAAGTACAGGGTGCAGAATTTGCACTCTATACAGCATGGTATTTAGCGGAGTCTTTTGCAGACACGAAATTCATACAGGAACTGCTGGCAGATAAAGTATTCTATATTGTTCCGACCATTAATCCTGATGGCAGGGACAGTTATATCCACAAACCCAATACCGGAAGCTCGCCACGTTCAGGACTGCTGCCGATCGATAATGACGGGGATGGCCTGGTAAATGAGGATCTGTATGATGATCTGGATGGTGACGGACATATTACCATGATGCGTCGTAAAAATCCAAATGGCCGCTGGAAGATCGACCCGAAAGACCCGCGTAATATGATCCAGGTAGGTCCTGATGAAAAGGGCGATTATGAAATACTCGGCAGCGAGGGTATCGATAACGATGGAGATGGTCGTGTAAATGAAGATGGTTATGCATTTGAATACGATCCCAACCGCGACTGGGGCTGGGGCTGGCAGCCGAACTATATCCAGAGTGGTGCGTACAAATACCCGTTCTCGTTACCGGAGAACAGGGCTGTGATGGAGTTTGTGATGAAGCACCCGAATATAGCTGCAGCACAATCTTACCATAATGCCGGAGGCATGATCCTCCGTGGTCCGGGTGGCCAGGAAGATGTGAGTACATACAATGCGCAGGATATTTCAGTGTATGATGCGATCGCTAAAAAAGGGGAGGAGTTGCTGCCAGGGTATAAATACTTGGTTGTATATAAAGATCTCTATTCAGCTTATGGCGGTGAGCTCGACTGGTTCTATGCAGGTCGCGGTATTTATACCTATTCCAACGAATTATGGACGCCATACCTGATGTTCATGAAAGATGCAACCCGTGATCCTTTCGATAACACTACCTACAGTTTTGACCGTTACCTGCTGTTCCAGGATGCATTTGTGCCCTGGAAGGAATATGATCATCCGCAGTATGGCAAGATCGAGATCGGAGGTCTGAAAAAGAATTTTGGCCGTGCACACCCCGGCTTCCTGCTGGAGTCAGATGCGCATCGTAACATGGCGTTCAGCATCTACCACTGCTTCCATACACCGAAGCTGGAAGTGCAGGACATTACTGAAAGAGACCTTGGTGATGGCTTGAAAGAAGTAACTGCTACCGTGTACAATGGCCGTATCATGCCAACACACAGCAGCCAGGATGTGAAGAATAAAATAGAGCGGCCGGATTATATCAGTCTTACAACAAACGGCAAAGTAGTGGCAGGTATGCAGATAGAAAATAAAGACCTGAATCTTTCTACCGAGCAGAAGAACAATCCGCAGACCATTGAAGTAAACAATATCCCGGGACTGGGAGCTGTAACGGTTAAATGGATCGTGCAGGGTGGTAATGGCAAATACACCGTAAATGTAGACAGCCGTAAAGGCGGAACCGCCACGCTGGCGAAATAAAGCAACAACGTTTTTTAATACAGCCGGATCGGAAGAAAATTCCTTTATACAGCAGGGAAGTTTCTCCTGATCCGGCTTTTTTATCTTTTTTTAAACAAAATATTTTCCCTGTAAGTCTTGCTGCTAAAGGGTTTTGTGATAAACAAGGTGTTAAGCGCTTAATTTTTTTTTGCTATTTAATTTCAAAACGTACTTTTGCCGCGGAGAGATGGCAGAGCGGTCGAATGCGGCGGTCTTGAAAACCGTTGACTGTTACAGGTCCGGGGGTTCGAATCCCTCTCTCTCCGCTGAAAGGTTTGAGTAGTAATACTTAAACCTTTTTTTATTTCATATAGCGTCGAGTGCGGTGGTCTTGCCCGCAGGATCCTTCGAAAAACCGTTGACTGTTACAGGTCCGGGGGTTCGAATCCCTCTCTCCGCCGAAAAGTTTGAGCAGTAATACTTAAACCTTTTATTTTCCAGCTTTAGCCTTATATATTAACGGATTATAAAACCCCTATGCATCAGGAATTAACAACAAGGACAAATTTGCAGAACCAAACCCGTGTTTTATTTCAAAAATAGCAGGCAAAAAACCTTATTTTACATACACGCTGTCCCAAGTTAAATCACAAACATGTATCAGCAGTCAATTCAAAACAAGCAGGCTATAACCCACGCTTCTGCAGCTACAGTAACGCAGAATGCTAAGTCGATGCCTGCTGTACCGGCGGTTGAGATCCGAAACCAGGTTGTTCAGAGAGCAAAAGATGTGGTAAAAGGCGAATACACACTGACGATTAACGATGAAGCATTTGAAGCGGAAGCTTTGGAAATATGGGGTTTTATTGTTTCTAAAGACCTGACCGCTGCATTGGCGGACAAAAAAATACACATCATAAAAACACCCGGCAAAGCGGAAAAAGTCTGCCACCACTGGTCTTTCGGCGGGTTAAATGCCGCTTTCAGTTCAAATATAGAAGAGATACATGGCTTGCTCGAAGGATCAGAAGCCCCGCTTCTGATCGATGGCGAAGATATAGGGTTGAAATCCAGGGATTGGAATACTATAGCAAAACCTGACGGACTTGCAGCCCTGGGAACGGTTGCAGATACGCAGATCACCATGTATGATGACACGGCGCACAGTTCAAGACAAAAAGATGGTTTGTGGTATCATAAGTTTATTGACAAGTCTCACATTTTTGCTATTGAAGGATATTCAGGTAACCTGGGCTACGGATCCCAGAAAACCATCACAGTAGGTGCATTGGCTGAATCAGGCCTGGGCGATGCCTCCTGGTTTCAGTACAAAAAAACACCTGAAGCGTAATTACACTAAAATGGCATCAGCGCTGCGGTGTAAAAGTTGGATGGTTAAGAAGTAAGAAACGGTCTCCGCCTCATAAAAAAGACGCCTGTTTCGGCGTCTTTTTTATGAGGATCATTTGATGCAGAATTTCGCGCAACTGCACTGTTCACTTTCTGGGTATTGAAAATATTCCCTAAGTTCCCTTATATCATTTTCTCGGCAGCTTCCATTTCTCGATCAGTTCTTCGTTGAGTCCACCCTCTTTTGCATTCGGCTTTCCTTTTCCTGTGGTGATCAGGTCTTTCAAACTGCCCTGGATATAGCTTGTCCAGGCATCGTGGCAAACAGAATAACATTCATTAGCAGGCGTCAGTCCTTCCTGCGTAAAGCGTAATTCTGTTTTATCGCCCTTGGGTGTAATTTCGAAGACGATCCTGTTGCCGTTCCATTCCGTTTTGTCTTTCGTAAAGCTAAAGTGGTTATTTAATACCTGCCAGACGATCATTTTGCCGGGAATATATTCTATGATCTTCATTTTACTGATATGGACATCCTTATAGTAATAAAGGAATTCTTCGTTCAGCTGATCAGTATTGCCTTCAATACTCTCAGACCACCAGCCGCGCACATTGCTGGCTGCTTTAAAAACGGCTTCAGGCGTTTGATCCACTAAAATAGTTGTGTTGAAATCAGCGCTTGTCATATGATTTGCGATTTTGGTTTTATGAATGGATAGAATACTATTGGCTCGCTTTTGCTATAGCAGCAGGAAGCTGTTCTTTTATATACTGTGTCCAGGCAGGAGCACACGAATCATAACATTCAAATTCCGGCACCAGGCCTATATGCGTGAACACGATCTTCGTTTTACCAGCTTCTTCCGAAATATCAAAGCGGATCTTCGTTCCATTCCATTCCTCCGCCTGCTCTGCAAAACTGAGGTTGGCTTCCGTAACCAGCCATTCCACTTTTTTATCCGGCACCAGTTCTGCAAGTTTTTGTTTGGTATAATGCATGCCTCCGCCTGCCCGAAAACTGAATTCGTCGCCCGGTTTTTCCGAATTGCCTTCGAACGATTCGTCAAACAGGCCAGACCACCATGCCCTGACGTTTAAAATAGTGCGATAGGCCTCTGCTGGTGTCTGCTCTACCCAGATCGTGGTGGTGAAATCCTGATTTTTCATATTGCTGTTTAATTTTTTAAAGCTTTACAGGATAAAGGTATTGTCTGTAAATGGGGCGAAAGGGTGGTCAAATAGACATTATATGGGGTTGATTTGGACATGGTATCCATATAACTTTGTAAAAACACACTTGTGAAACATATTACACTATTATATCCGGAAGGACAGTGCAACCTGAGTACGATCGCCTGTATCGTTGGCACAGTGGAAATATTTTCAAGAGCAGAAGCTTTGTGGCAGCAGCGGGGTAATAAGAAAAAGTATCGGCTTGAGATCGCCTGTATCGTTCCTCACAAAAAATGCGTCAGCCACTTTGTTGCTTTAACGCCCGATATCTGCATAAACAATATTGCTAAAACCGACCTCATCATTATTCCATCGGCTATGCCCGGTGAAGACACTGCTGATTCCAGGGAAATGTTTGACTGGATACATAGCCAGTATAAAGCCGGCGCCGAAATAGCAAGCATGTGTTCAGGTGCATTTATTCTTGCGTCTACCGGTATTATGGATGGCAGAAGCTGTTCCACTCACTGGTCCTTCGAAGACAGGTTCAGGTCGCTGTTCCCTAAAGTGAACCTGCATTCGGGTAAACTGATCACAGATGAAAACGGGATCTATACCAACGGCGGCGCTTATTCTTTTCTGAACCTGGTCATATACCTTATTGAAAAATACTACGACAGGCAAACCGCTATTCTTTGTTCTAAAATATTCCAGATCGAACTCGAACGGAATAGCCAGTCGGCCTTTGCCATATTCACCGGTCAGAAACAACACAACGATGAAATAGTTCAACAGGCGCAGACCTACATAGAGAACAATATTGAAGAAAAAATATCCATAGAGAATCTGTCGTCCAGATTTTCTGTCGGCAGGCGAAACTTCGACAGGAGGTTTATCAAAGCTACCGGCAATACGCCTGTGGAATATGCACAGCGGGTGAAAATCGAGTCTGCAAAAAAAGCTTTGGAAAGCACCCGTAAAACCATCAATGAAGTAATGTATGCAGTTGGTTATTCCGATGTAAAAGCTTTCAGGGAAGTGTTTAAAAAAATAACCGGTCTGTCTCCGCTGGAGTACAAGAATAAATATAACAGGGAAGCTTCTGTTTTACAGTGATACAGATATATTCATTCAATTGTAAACATGAAGTGTGTAAAAAAGATAACCAGCAGCACAGTTATCAGAACCTTCAAGTCCCCGAGAGTCATAGACCCTAACAAGCTGCCGGAAGTTTCATGTTCGCATGTTTACTAAGAAACAATGCTGATGAAACGCAAATTGCTGATTATTAGTCTTTTTGCCTGGCGTTTTTTTATAGAACTACGTGATCCCCCTTTTTGTAATCCATTGTTTCGGTATAGGCTTAAATGTTTTGCGAACAGCACTATGAGATATTGATAGTTTTTTTTATTTTAAACAGCCCTCTGATTTCGGTTGAGATGAGTTGAATCGTTTATAAATAATAATACTGACAATGGACTACAAAAATTGGATGTATAATCTTTATGCGGGACAAAGAAACAATACATTGATCCAGAATATCTGCTTCCCGGCCACACATGATTCCGGTACCTGCAAATTAAGAGACAAAGCTACCACCGACACGGATGCCCAGATGGTCACTCTTTTGGATACAATAAATAGTATTTCGACAAAACTCTCCGCTATTCCGGGACTAATCGGAATAATAGGTGAAGCCGAAAAATGGGTGTGTGATAAAATATTCGATAGTATTCTCGGCGTTTCCCAAACTACTACCAGAACAATTGGCGAGCAATTACGCGATGGGATCCGGTGCCTTGACCTTCGCATTAAATACAGTCATGAAAATCATACTGGCAAACACAGGTTTTTTACCTATCATGGAATGGTTGGTAGTAATATGGAAGATGTGCTGGGAGATATCAAAACTTTTTTGGAAAAGACAAGCGGAGAAATTGTTGTTGTAAATGTGGGGCACTTCCAGCATTTTTTGGAGCATAGCTACACTGAGTTTATCAATCTTTTATCCACGTACCTGGAGGAATATGCATTTTTGTGCTGTACGGCTTATGATTCCAATAGCAATACCTATCAGGTCCAGAACGACTATTTCACACAAACCTATGAGCAGATCGTCACACAACGAACAGGGAAAATACAGTCTACAGTAATCATAACATTCGGTAATACCTATAACATAGAACAAAGCCCAACCGGTTATTTCCTTTGGCCGAACCAGTACTGCTCCCCCTCGTCCAGCAGCAGTTCCGGCCCTGTAACAGGCTCTTACAGCGACTCCGATGATTTCAATACAATGTTGCAGGGCCAGGTTACCAACTGGCAGCAGGCAGATGGTATTCCTTTTGCGTTGTACATGACACTGACTTTTACAGATGACGATATAACTAATATTATTACCAATGCAGCTTTGCCAGCTATTTCTGATCTGCTGCCTATTGTTCTGGTCGCATTGCCGCCGGGCATTAATGTTGCTGCATATATAGGCTTAAAAGAGTATATCTCATACCTCCTCTCAACAACCACGGAGCCGCCATGGACAACAATAAACCAAATGTCTGCACCGATACAAAGTCAGTTATACGGATTAGTTGCCCAGAGCTTTGTACAACAAGGTGCAACAACAAATACCATAGCATACATATATGTTGATTTTTATGAGAATACCAACCTCGTAGATCTTTGTATAGCGCTTAATACCAGTAATAATTTTCAGGTACAATACCTGACCATGTTTGGTATGGATAGCAATACATTCATAACACAACAGCTATTTCCTGGCGGTATCATGGGAAACCAGGTTTTTAGTCAGGGTTGGGAGAATAATTACTGCGCCCTGTCCCCCTACCAGGTTGGCGGAACTAATTACTTATATGGATTTTCTCCCGACTCGAGCCCTGCCAATTTCTGGTTTATACAGGAATTGTTGTCAGATGGAACGCTCGGTCCGGCGCAGACTGCGCAGGGGAATTTTGAAAACACTTATCTGACACAAACTACCTATTCTGTACAGGGTAATACGTTCTTGTTTGGGATGAACCATGAGGATAATTATCAGTTTACCCAACAACTGCTGGCAGATGGTACAATGGCATCGGAACAGGCACAGGGAGATCAGTGGGAAAATGGTCCGTATGCAGTTATTGCAACTTATACCATACCGAATGGACCTACCTATATGTTCGGCCATAATATTAATACGCAATATTGGTTTATACAGGAACTGAACAGCGATGGTACAATGGGTACAGAGACGCAAAACGGCACATTCGAAGATGGCCCTTATACTTCTGCGGTTGCTTTCCTCATCGGCAATACAAACTACCTTTTCGGATTTAATGCGTACACTAATTATTGGTTTGTTCAGCAACTTACCAGTTCAGGAACCCTGGGAACACAAACCGATACAGGAAACTGGGAAAATTCCTATAACTGGTTTGCCGTTTATGAGGCACTTGGGCGTGTTTTTCTTTTTGGATTTTGCGACGGCCACAACTATTGGTTTATACAGGAAATCCTGCCCGACGGCACTTTTGCAAAATCGCAATCATCCGGAGGCTACTGGAATAATCCCTATCAATTGTTCGGTGTTTACAGTCCTGTTGCAAATCAGAACAACGCACAATGAGAATCACAACTGCGTTCAGTGGGGCAGCCTTAGGTTCGCAATTAATGTTGACTTTTAAACAGCCTGATCGTATAATCAAGCAATTGCTTATCTCCATAATCCCCATGCCCGGGAATAACAATGCTCACATTGGGGTATGCTTTTTTTACTTTTTCTACTGTGCCTGACCACGCAGCAATATTGGCATCGCCCAGGTAACCTTTGTTGGCATTGAGTTCTTTTATCAGGCAGCCGCCAAACAGGATCTGTTCATCGGGAAAATAACCTACCACATTATCCTTCGTATGGCCTTCACCGAAAAAACGGGCAACAATATCTTTCTTTCCAACCTTAAGCCGTAAGGAATCCGAGAAACTGTTTTCTGGAATGGCATAGTTATTCTCTTTTGCAAATGCCATAGTTTTGAAATAAGCATAAGAGGGAATATTATTTTTATGGAATGCGTTCAGTCCGCCCAGGCAATCGTCGTGGAAATGCGTTGGGATAACTGCATTTGTCTTGCAGTGAAGCGAGTCTTTAATCCAGCTGATAAGTGCTTCGGAACCTTTGTCATCGGTGGGCGTATCGAAGACAATTGTCTCATTGCCGTTTCTTACCACAAGCCCGTTGCAGGGAACATTTCCGAAATCATTGGTCTGCAGGAATGAAGTATGTTCAAAAGCATTTGCGGAGATCTGCGTAATGACCAGAATCTCAGATTTATAAACCACTTTTGATTTAAAGACATTATTTTTTTGTGCGCTGACATTTACGCATAATGCAAAAAGCAGGCTGATTGTCAGGGATTTTATGATGGATTTCATTCGCCCGGGTTTTCTTTGAGTAACCACAATTTCGTATTTTTTTGATCGTATGCAACGCAGAATTGTGATGTAATGTCATCGGCCAGCTATATTATTAAAATATGACGCTAGAACAGGTCTTTAATGACAAATCCGTAAAAGCAAAAGGGAAGGTCTCCATGATCGGGGAATGGCTGCTGAATGGCGAGTTGCCGGCAGAAGAACTGATGGCATGTGCCGAAAAGCAAAAAGCATCCGACAAGGCAACCTGCATTGAAGCAATGGAATATGCTACCAGGAAAGATGCGTCGGTCGCTGATGAAGCCCTGCTTTCCTATGTTACCCTGGCCCTGAGATCCGAAGAGCCCCGCATCAAGTGGGAGAGCGCAAAAGTAATCGGAAACATCGCGAAGCATTTTCCAGATCAGCTTCATGAAACGATCCCCGGACTTTTAAACAATGCCTCAAACCCCGGAACCGTTGTCCGCTGGGCAACTGCATATGCATTGGCCGAGATCATCAAACTGAAAAAAAAGTACAATGAAAAACTGTTGCCTCAAATTGAACAACTTGCAGAGAAAGAAGAAGATGGCGGGGTGAAGAAAAAATACACCGATGCGCTCAAAAAAATAAAATAGACCTCGCTTGCACCCCAATCTTCAGCGTTGGTGTGAAAGTCTGCTAAGTGTTTCCCGAGATACGCCCAGGTAATGTGCAATCATCGTTTTGGAAACCCTTTGAAACAAAGCCGGGTATTGCTCCAGTAACAGCTCATATTTTTCACTGGCAGAATTTCTCATCAATGATAATACCCTTTTCTGCAGCGCTACAAAACCATTGAAAGCCTTGGTGCCGTGGAACTGCTGCATTTTTGGAACCAACCCGCAGATCCTGTTTTTGTTTTCGAGACTCAGTTCCAGCACCACGCAATCTTCCAGCGCCTGAACGCATAAGTCACCTTTGCCCTGTATTTTATAGGCAGGATAATCTGAAATCCACCAATTCTCCATAGCAAACTGAACAATGAATTCTTTGCCAGACTCATCGGACATAAATGCTTTCAGTAAACCTTTCAGCACAAAGAATTCGGAATGAACGGTTTGTCCTTCCCTGATCAGGTATTCTTTTTTATTGATCGTTCTGTAAGAAAAAAAAGGTAAGATCAGGTTGAATTCCTCATCACTTAATGCAACGATCTCCCCGATATGTTTCCTTAAAAAAGAAGCGTACTCCATTCAGTAAAAATACAAATTGGAATACGCTTTGCAACCCTTTACGCCGGAATACTATTTACGTAAGGCATCCCTTATAGCTTCACCTACATTTTTGGCAGATTGCGGATTCTGACCGGTGATCAATCGTCCGTCTACCGTTACATGAGATTGCCAGGGTTGTGATTTTTCATAGATGCCGCCCAGTTCTTTGAGTTTATTCTCCAGCAAGAACGGAACAACAGTTGTCAGTTTTACAATTTCTTCCTCTTCATTGCTGAAACCATTTACTTTTTTTCCGCTGACCAGCAATGCTCCATTGTTCAGTCTTATATTGATTAAACCTGCCGGTCCGTGACAGACTGCTGCCACTATTCCGTTGTTTTCATAAATGGCAGCTGCGATCCCGGCTATTGCCGTGTCGTTGGGCAGGTCCCACATGGCGCCATGTCCTCCTGCGTAAAAAATAGCTTTATAATCACCTGAATTTACTTCAGAAGGTTTCATCGAATGAGAGATCTTGTTCTGATAATAAGCGTCTTCCCAGAATTTTTTGTTGATGCTGTCGTTCAGGTCAAGGCCGTCTACAGGTGGTGTTCCGCCTTCAGGGCTTACAAAATCTATTTCATAACCTGCTTCTGTAAGCACATCCCATGGATGAGACACTTCGCCTAAATAATAGCCGGTTTTTTCACCGGTGCTGCCTTTGGTATCGTGACTGGTTACTACGAATAATATCTTTTGTTTCATGGTAATTGAGATTTTTGCTTGTTCAGGTGATGTGTTTTTGTTCCCGTTACAGGCAAGGAATGCCGGCAAAAGGAATAATATTCCGATCCGTTTGGAAATATTACTGATGGTCATATGCAGACTGTTTCGTTCATGAATGTATGTGTAAGGTGAGCAGAATATTCCTGCTGGTATTGTGCAATTCTTTCGGGTGTGGCATTTTTCTCCATATCGTGGAAATGAAAGCCCTGGATCATTTCCAGTGAAGCGAACGCATTCATCCGGTGAAACCCAAACAGGATGCCGTTGTCGACTGACGTTTCATTGAAAAATTCCCCGGGCAGTGTAAAGGCTGTTGCAGGCGCGTTCCAGGTGGTGTTTACCATGTATTTCTTGCCATGCATTAATCCGCCGGTGCCGTAATTGATCGCGGGGTTGTGGTGAGACCTGCCATCGCTGTGATAAATGCCGTTTTTATGGCCGGCAGTAAATACTTCGTCTATATACTTTTTCAAACGGTTCGGAACCTGGAACCACCAGATAGGCGTATTGTAAATAATGAGGTCTGCCCATTTGAAATGTGCTATTTCCTCTTCGGGTATAAAATCATCATTAACATTGGTTACTCTTACTTCAAAACCGTTTTGACTGAAATGATCCCGGGTCCATTCGGTGAGCGTTTTATTGAAAGCGCCACCCGAATGTGCAAACTGTTGTCCGCCGTTTATGATAAATACTTTGTGCATTGCGTCTGTTTTAACGACACAAAATTCTGTAATATCAGCGGAACCGACCTGTGAGCTATGTCACAAGTTTTTGATCCGGGCAACCCCTTATTGCCGGTTTTTGGAATAGATTATGGAACCGTTTTCAAATTGATCCGCCTCGCCGGATTTGAAATGGAACCTAAACGTTCTGCTCATTGCTCCGAAATCAACGGAATAAGTTTTTGTAGCACCGGATTCCTGTTCAAGTTTCATTCTGCCGGTAAGTTCTTTCCATTTTACCAGGATTTCGCCACCCTTGCTAACGATTTCTATGGGTGGCCAGCCATCTTTTGCAGAATAGTATCCGGTTAATTTTTCCGAACTGCTGTCGGCGGAAATGGAGCGCTCAATAAAAACAGTGTTTGTGATATTCTGTAACCCTTTTTCGAACAATGCCGTTTCTTCTTTAAGAAGCGCAGCAGTATTGTCTTTTGATAACAGTAAATTATAAGCCAGGTTTGCTGCTACATAAATAAATGAACCGGCTTCATTGGTATTGGCATAAGCGATGACGCCGATTTTTTTGTCGGGGATAAAAGAGAAATTAAATGTCACGGCAGAGAATCCACCGTTGCGTGTCAGGATGTTTTCGTTGTTGTAAGTTGCAAGATCCCAGCCGAGACTGTATCCGTAACGCTGGTAAGTAAAATAGCGCCTGTCCTGCCGGGCCTGCAATGCCTGAACATCGGTGATCTGCTCCGGAGTTAACAGTTGCGGTCCGGTGTTATTTCGTTTGTTTATATTGAAGGCCATCCACTTCGACAGATCATCAAGCGTTGACATGATGCCGCCTGCGGCATGCATGGTGCTGTTTTGTTTCTGAAACGAAGCGCTGATGAATTTTCCGTTCTGAAAGAAGATCTGTGTCGGGGCAATATCTGTCACTTTATATTTACTGATGTCGGCACTGGTATTTATCATCTGCAAAGGCCTGAACAGCTTCTCCTGCATTAAGGTTTTCCAGTCTCCTGCTACTTTGCCGATGATCAGGCCCGCCATGATCGGTCCGATATTCGAGTATTCAAATTTCCGGCTTGGGTCGAATTTGCTGTAGTTGTTTAAAATATGGATCAGGTCATCGTCATTGCCGGTGTGCCCGAGGTATGCAGTCAGATAGGTAAGTACGTTGTTTGAAATGCCGTGTGTGTGGCTGAGGAGGTCCCGCGTGGTAATGCTGTCAGGATTGATCTTGCCGTTAAAGTGAAGCCCGGGTAAATACCTGCTGATGGGAGCGCTGAGATCGATCCTTTTCTCGGATTCGAGAATTTTGAGCAATGTGCCTGTCATTGCTTTGGTATGGGATGCGATATAGATCGGTGTACTGCTGCTGATCTTGCTATGCAGGGTGGATGAGTCACCTTTTATCGAAAAGGAATAAACAAGCCCGTTCCCATTAACAATACCAATAATGAAATCCGCATGCAGGTTATGTTTGCGGTAAAGGTCAGAAACAGTCCTTTCGAATTCATGTTTGAATTTCTCTGAAGGCTGTTTTACGGATTGCCCGATGCCTGTATAAAACAACCATAACAGTGGAATAAGGATCGATTTTTTCATATTGAACATTTAAACAGCCCAAAACTAATTCGCATAAAAGCAAACGGGTTGAACAAATGAAACCTTTAACTGAAGGTCTCCCGGAATTGCAGTGGCGTCTGTTTTGTCTGCTCTTTGAACAGGCGCTGGAGGTGACTCTGGTCACTGAACCCGTTCAACAGTGCTGTATCCATCACAGTATTGCCGTTTATGACCGATGCAGCAGAATGATGCAGTCGCAGCGCCTTCAGGTAAGATTTGATATTCTGGCCATAATAGCGGCGGAAAGCCCTTGCCAGGTAAACCCTGTGCACTTTGTACCGCGCTGCCAGCATGGTTACATTCACCGGTTCTGTAAAATGATGATCGATATATTCTTTGGCATCAGCAAGCCAGAACGGAATAGCGTCTTCACGGTTAACCTGGTGGGAGCCAATATAACCCAGCATGACTGCTAGTTTTTCCCTGGCCTGCTGCTCTGTTTTGCTTTTGAGCAGGTCAGACAGCAACGGAAGGCAATTCAGACCCTGTCTCCATTTCCATTCTTCCAGTACCCCTTTTTTATCAAGTCTTGTATCATGATTTTTATGGAGGTAAAGGCAGAGTATCGTGCAATCTTCCGTAAAAAGGTTTTCATGTACAACGCCGGCGGGTTTGATGATCGTAACAGCTCCTTTGCCGATTTCGGAACGGCCATCGACCTTCTCATGCATAATGCCATTGAGCACAATGCTGATGGCCGTTTCTTTATGACTATGCGGAGTATAGCCATGTCCCTTGTGGTATACAACCCGGGATAAAGAAAACAGGTCATTGTCTGCAAGGATATGATCAGAATACATACCTGAAATTAAAGAATGTAATGACTTAATGTTTTTTTTCGGGAGGAATGGATGCAAGAATGATCAATGCGGTAATTGGCTGATCAGGCTGCCGATAATTGATGCGGTAGAATCTCTGCTATAAGTATGGAGGGACTGGCCTGCCCACAGGTTAATGAACTCAGCGTTTTTCTGCTGTTTCGCAACATCTCGCAAAGCACGGGTCAGTTTGTTCTGGTAGGGGTAAGGCAGGGTCATTCCGGAATTTTCTGCCAGCTGAACATAATGGTTCGCAATGCCGCGTGCATATCTTCCGGTATAACTACTGATCAGCATGATCTCGTTTTCCGTGGCCTTAAGAAGCCGTTGCTTTTCAAATTCCTCAAGAGCGCTTTCCTGTGCACAGAGAAATATGCTGCCCAGCTGAAACCCGGCTGCGCCGAGTGCTTTGGCAGCGTGCATGGTAGCGCCGTTGTAAAGCCCGCCGGCATAGATCAGCGGTGTTTTTACGGCATCCCTTACTGTAGCCAGCAGCGACAAACCTCCGATCTCAGGTATATTCCTCTCCGTAAAGCTTCCGCGATGTCCGCCGGCTTCAATCCCCTGAACGCAAATGATGTCAATACCCGAAGCTTCCAGCTGCAAAGCTTCTGTAACCGAAGTGCAGGTGCCGATCAATACTACCTGTTTCGATTTCAGAAAGCGGATGCTTTCCGGATCTAAATTCCCGAAGGTAAAACTCAATATTTTGACGCCGTATTCAACAATTGCATCAAGCTGATCTTTGTAATCCGTCAATTGTATCGTATCAAATTCAGGGAGACTCACATTAATACCGTTTTCCTTTGCCAGTTGTTCCAGAAATGCTTTTGTGCGCTGGTAACGGTCTTTCAGCTCAGCTGTTATTGCAGGTAAAGTATGCAGAAAGATATTGGCAGCAAAAGGTCTGGAGGTGAGTTGCCTTGTTTTTCTGATCAGTTCTGCGCATTGGTTATAAGTAAGGTCTGCCAGGGCCAGCGAGCCTAATGCGCCCGTATTTGAAGCGGTTGCCGTCATTTCCGGTGTGGAAACGCCAAACATCGGTGCCTGGATAACCGGATATTCTATTGAAAGGCGATGAGTAAGATCTGCCGATATATTACGCATTGCAGGTTCTGTTTAAGGTGTGAGCAATCATGCGCTGGTATGCAAATCTAACCAATCTGCGCAGCTTTGAAAGCGAAGAAAAAATAAAATCATCTAAATTATACCAGTTGGTATAATTTGCTATATATTTGTTCCGATGCATAACGAACCAACTTCCAAAGCCGAACGTACCAGACAATTTATCATTGAAAAAACCGCAGCTGTTTTCAATGAGAAAGGCTATGCAGGTACATCCCTTAACGACCTGACCAGGGCAACGGGCCTGACTAAGGGCAGTATTTATGGGAATTTCGAGAATAAGGACGAAGTAGCTTTAGCCGCATTCGATTATAATTTCAACAGGGTGACAGCCTATATCAAGGCACGTATACTGGCTGCGGACCATTCAATCGAACGTTTGCTGGTATATCCGGCGGTGTACAGGAACTGCCTGAAAATTCCTTTTCTGCAGACAGGCTGCCCCATTTTAAATACGGCAACCGAAGCCGACGATACACATCCGCTCTTAAAGGAAAAAGCCGCCAATGCACTTTCCTTCTGGAAAAAATCCGTTGAGAACCAGGTTAAACGAGGTATGGAAAGAGGCGAGATAAAGGCAGATACAAATCCGGCTCAAATTGCAGCTGTGCTGATGTCTCTCGTGGAAGGTGCGTTCATGCAGGCGAAGGTGACCGGAAGAAATACTGAACTCAGGATAGCTATGGACTTCCTCGAAAAAATGATACTCGATCTGAAAGTGTAATTTTTTTTACATAAAAAAATACCGAATGGTATTTTTTGAAACATTTTGTACCATGATAAAAGAGAATATGAAAATTTTTAAGAAAGTGCTTGAAAGCAAAATGAAAATCCGGTTTCACGATTGTGATCCCTTTAATCATCTTAACAATTCGCGCTATATCGATTACATGGTCACCGCAAGGGGTGATCAGTTGCTTGATCACTACGGGCTGGATATTTACCGGCTTGCCCGTACCAAAGGGATCGGCTGGGTATCGGCTCAAACGCAGATCTCTTACCTCGTTCCGGCTTTCCTGATGGAGGAAGTTACGATACAGACACAGTTGCTCTATTACTCTGAAAAAAGCCTGCTTTTCGAAGCATCGATGTGGGAACAGGATAAGAGCGTATTAAAATCAGTGATGTGGACTAAACTTGTTCATTTTCAGCTTGCCACCCAGAAAAGCCATTTGCACGGTATAGAACTGATGCAGCTGTTTGCCGAAGTTGTTAACCCACTGCCCGAACCTGTCGATTTCGAAACACGTGTTAAACATCTGAAACAACCGAAATGAAAACGCTCATTTTAATCATTGCATGTTGCTCTGCAACTTTATGTCAAGCGCAGACTTTTACTCTTAAATCAAAAGAACTTGGCGGACAGGCTGCCATCAGGCAGGTATTCAATGCATCCGGATGTAACGGAGAGAATATTTCGCCCCAGTTGTATTGGGAAAATCCGCCTTCCGGTACCAGAAGTTTTGCCGTTACCATTCATGATGAAAATGCTCCCACCGGTAGCGGCTGGTGGCATTGGGTCATTTTCGATATCGACAGATCTGTATCCGAACTGAGATCTGGTGCCGGTACTGTTGAAAAACAGCTTGCGCCTCCCAATAGCATACAATCCAGGACAGACTTCGGAGTGCCAGGCTACGGCGGCCCCTGTCCGCCACCTGGTAGCGGCATTCATAAATACACCATTACCATTTATGCACTGGATATTGCGAAGCTTGGCCTGGATCAGAACGCAGCTGCGGCACTGGTGGGTTTCAACTTGTCTGCACACGTAATAGAAAAAGCATCGCTTGTTTTTTATTTCAGGCGATAGCCGGCGAAACGATTTGTATCCATTCTAAAAATCAGCTCACATGAAAAAGATCGGGCTCGTAGGTGGTATCAGCTGGGCTTCATCCGTTGATTATTACCGTTACATTAATGAAGTGACCAACAAAAGATTAGGCGGACTGAACTTCGCAGAATGCCTTCTTTATTCTGTCAATTTTGAATATTTCAGAAAATACAATGCAGCATATGACTGGGACAGCAGCTTTGAATTACTGTCGGCCGCAGCACTGCAGCTCAGGAATGCAGGGGCAGAACTCATCATACTTGGCGCCAATACCGCGCATATTGTTGCCGAAAGGGTAGCAGCAGTTGTTGACCTGCCATTGATCGATATCAGGATAGCGACTGCCAATGCTATCATGAAACGCGGGATCCGCAAAGTGGCTTTGCTGGGTACGACGTATACGATGGAACTCGATTTTTACAGGAACAAGCTGGCAGAATATGGTATTGAATCCCTCATCCCGGAAAAGCAGACTGACCGTGACTTTATAGAACAAACCCTTGTTGATGAACTGGGCAGGGGGATCATCAAAGCAGAAACGAAAGCCGCATATATCCGGATTGCCAATGAATTGATCAGGCAAGGTGCGGAAGGCATCATATTGGGGTGCACGGAAATTCCACTGCTTTTATCACAGGCTGACTTTACTGTTCCCGTTTTCAATACTACAGAGATCCACGCAACAGCTGCTGTTGAATTTGCATTATCGAATTAATAAAAATACCACAATGAATCTTGCCAAACTACTGCGAAGAAAACCACTTGAATCTTATAACAACGATATTAAAACGAGCGAGCTCAGGCGAACCCTGGGTAAATGGGAACTGACAGCGATCGGTGTCGGCGCTGTAATAGGTGGTGGAATTTTTGTATTAACCGGCGTGGCTGCCAATCAATATGCCGGGCCGGCGCTCGCCTTATCGTTTGTACTGGCAGGGCTGGGGTGTTTATTCGCGGCATTCTGTTATGCCGAATTTGCAAGTATACTGCCCGTTTCCGGTTCTGCCTATGCATATTCTTACGGAACCATGGGCGAGTTCTTTGCCTGGTTCATTGGCTGGAACCTGATCCTCGAATATATGATGGGTGCCACTACGGTAGCAGTAAGCTGGTCCAGGTATTTTGTAAAACTGCTGCATTTATCCGGCATCCATCATGTACCGGCATGGCTGGTGAACGATCCCGTTACGGCAAAGGAAGAAGCACTCAGGGCAGGTGTGGAGGTGCCGGCATTCTCTGTTAACCTTCCGGCTGCGCTGATTGTATGGGTGGTTACTTATATCCTTGTAAAAGGAATCAGAGAATCGGCAAAGACCAACAATATCATCGTTTCCTTAAAAGTGGCTGCCGTACTTTTTGTTGTGATCGTGGGCGTTCTGTATATCAATCCCGCCAACTGGCAACCATTCATACCCGAGCGGGTAATTGATGCATCCGGCACAGGCCATTACGGGCTTTCCGGTGTACTGACCGCAGCGGGTATTGTATTTTTTGCTTTTATTGGTTTTGATGCCGTATCAACACAATCGCAGGAAGCGGTAAACCCGGTAAAGGATATCCCTTTTGCGATCATCACTTCACTCGTTGTTTGCACAGGCTTGTACATTCTTGTTTCTCTGACACTTACCGGCATGGCAAACTATAAGGACCTGGACCTCGGTGCTCCTGTGGCTTCGGCTTTCAGTTCGGTTGGTCTGAACTGGGCTTCGCTGCTGGTTACAATAGCTGCAGTGATCGGTCTGATATCGGTAATGCTGGTAATGCTTCTTTCGCAAACCCGCATTTTTCTGAATATGGCGCAGGATGGACTGCTTCCGCGAAAATTATTTGCAGCTGTACACCCGCGCTTTAAAACTCCCTGGAAAAGTACCATTCTGCTCGGCGCGGTTGCTTCATTCGTAGCGGCAGTTACACCTATTGAAAAAGCAACTAAAATGACCAGTATCGGTACCTTGTTTGCTTTTGCAATGATTTGTGCAGCGGTACTGGTACTCAGGAAAAAGCAACCTGACCTGCACAGACCTTATAAAGTGAAATATCTTCCTCTGGTAGCAGGATTGGGACTGGGGTTCAATATGCTCCTGATGTTCAGCCTTGATAAGTCGACCTGGCTGCGTTTACTGGTCTGGAGTATCGCCGGTATTGCCGTGTATTTTCTTTACAGTGCAAAAAACAGTAACCTGAACCGCGTTGAAAAAAACAATCAGTCACAGGATAATTATGGGTTATGAATTTCAGATTTGAAAAGGATATTGTCCTGGAGAATGATGTTATATGTTTAATGCCGGTTGCGAAACAGGATACAGAGAACCTGTCGGCTGCGGCAGCTTCCGACCGCAGGCTCCTGCAGTATTCGCCGAAACAGGTTTATACCCAAGAGATGTTAACTGCATACGTTGATGCGGCGATCATGCTGAGGGAGGCGGAAATAAGGTATTCTTTCAGCATATTCAGCAAAACGCAGGGCCGTTATGCCGGCAGTACCGCATTCCTTAATATTTCCAATGCAGATGACCGGCTGGAAATCGGTGCCACATGGTTAGGCAAGGAATTTCAGGGAACAGGAATGAACCGGCAATGTAAATACCTGATGCTGGAATTCGCATTCGATCAGTTGCATGCAAACCGAGTGGAGTTCAAAACTGATGAAAGAAATATACAGTCGCGCAAAGCGATTGAAAAGCTCGGCGCCAAATATGAAGGCACACTTCGCGAACACATGCTGGTGCAGGATGGTTTCAGAAGAAATACTTTTTGCTACAGCATACTGAAACACGAATGGGCCGGCATCGAGACCATGCTTTTGAATGATATTTAAAACTTCGATCATGAAATCTGACAGGATCTTTATTATAGGTGCCGGTGCTATCGGGAAAACACTGGCAGCTTTTCTGAAAGCGCAGGGAAATGAAGTGATACTGCTCAGGGGCCAGGCTGATGAAATCAACGACTCGATGGTTACCATCAAAGTGCTGCTTAATGATAAAGACGCTGTAAAGACGGAAGTATTGGTAAGTGCTGTCAGTAATTTTACAAACCTGGATGGTATTGTTGTGATTGCCAGCAAATCATATGGCAATGAGCTGATCGCAGAAAGATTGAAAAAAAGGATCGGTAATGCACCCGTTGTAATTCTGCAGAATGGTTTAAATGTGGAGTTGCCGTTTGTTCATCATGGTTTTGAACGGATTTACAGGTGCATTCTTTTTGCTACAGCACAACAGGTATCTGCTGATGCCATCAGGTTTAAGCCTGTTGCGGCATCGCCGGTTGGGGTGGTGCGTGGCAGCAGTGAAGAATTGTCCGGCATCATTGATCAATTCAGTAACCCTTATTTCACATTCAGGGCAGAGCAGGATATTCAACGCGTTATCTGGACAAAAACAATCGCTAACTGTGTTTTTAACTCGGTTTGCCCGTTGCTGGAAACGGACAATGGTATTTTTTACCGCGATGAGCAAGCCAGGTCTGTTGCAAAAAGAGTAATAGCTGAATGTATTTCAGTTGCTGAAACGCAAGGGGTATTCCTGGATGCAGCTGACGTGTTTGATCGCCTTTTGCAGATCAGTAAATCCTCGGAAGGGCAACTGATCTCAACCTACCAGGATATATTGAACGGGCGTAAAACGGAAATTGAAACCCTGAATATGGCTGTGGCTGAGATTGCCGATAACGCCCGCCAGGAAACAATGGTGCCAACAACACGCTTGCTGGGTGAATTGATAAGGATCAAGTCAGGTATTGCAATGCGCGCATCTTTGTAATGATGATTTGTTACAAAATGTTTATCCTGAAAATTGTATAAGGCGAAGTACGTTTGTTTACCCCTTCATTGTATTCCGGCTGTTTATTGATCTGTGAGCAACTGATATATAAGTAACCATCTTCCGAAATTGAATAACTGTCTGGCCAGATCAGGCGTTCATCACTGATTACTTCTTTCATCCGCATGTCTGGTGTAATTCTTACGATGCGGTTATGCTGCAGGTCGCCAAGGTAAAGATTGCCGAATTTATCTAAGATCATTCCGTCGGTTGTTGTGAATCTGCCCAGGTCTTCCACTTTCGCACCGAGTGCTGTTCCCGTCAATGAAGCATCACGCAGGAATTCAGTGCGGATCCGGTATAGCTTATCATCTGTAAGTGGTTTGTAATAAAGCCATTCCCTGTCCGGAGATAGTGCAATTCCATCTGAATGTATTTTTACCGGTTGCCCGTTTTTCCTGAGCTCTTTGCCATCTATGATAAAAGTAAATGAAGGATCAGAAAGTACGGAATAATGCCCTTGTAATACCTGGCGTACATTGCCGGTGTTCAGATCCACGATCACAATGCCGCCTTCCTGCGAATTGGTCATATATGCGATCCCTCTTTCCTCGTCTACACGTACATCATTGATGTAGCTCCCAGGTCCTGCGGCTGTGTTTACAGGATACACCCTTTCAACTGTATTGTTGGTGAGGTCAATTTTGACCAGCTTGTTGCTGTTGTTGTACACGCCCTGCATTTTTGGAGAAGCAGGATCCACTACCCATAGTTTGTTGTTCTTCCCTGCTACCACTGCCTGAACGCAGACCCATTTGGACAAGCCATCCTGCCCTGGATTCCAGGAATTCATTTCTGTATTCGGATAAGCTGTTTCAGTTGTTTTGCCGTTGATCTCGGTAACAGCGTACCTGTATACATCGCTCCACAACGGATAGTTTGTAAAAACGCGGTTGGTATTGGTAATGGCAACACCTGTAAGCTGATAAGTGTCATTGGAATAAACAAGATCCAGCTGCGGTTTGTTATCGCTCATTTTTGAGCAGGCCACGGCGGACAGCATAATGACACTGCAGAATAATCCACGGATTTTCATAACAGAAATTTTCAATGATAGACTAATGCATTCTGTACATGAAATAGAGGTGACCTATTTTCCTCCACCGCGACCGGTATTGTGACGATCAGAACTATTGCTCTGGCTTCCGGGTTTACGTGTGCGCTCTTTATCAGCTTCGTGTTCCAGTCCACGTATTTTGGTTTCAGCTTTAACCGCAGAAGTATCTGACTGGCTTTTCTTGTCCGTATTGCTTTTTTTTGAGTTCATGGCGCATTTTTTTAAGGAGATCAGAAAAAAGTATTCCTGCTCTTTGCGGTGGAACGTTTTCCCCGTATAGCATCACCAGTTTATTTATCTAAAAAACATGATAATGAAGCCGATAATTCCTGTTAATGACCATGGAAAGCAAAATGACTTGACTTTCGAGAGAAGTTTCCCTGATGAACCAGCTGCTGCTGCATGTTTCAGAAAAATAGAATTCTTATTAAGAACGCCTGCTGAATGGCACCGGCTTGCCGGTGCGGCCAGTGCAGAGTTCCTGCTGATGAACAGCGATGGTGTGCCCCAAAACCGCGCTGCGGAAAAAGGCGATTTATTCCGGATCGATCTTCCCGGGCCCGGTCCGGCTGCAGGCGAGGGTTACGACTGGGTTTGTGTGCAGGAGATGGAATGGCGGCAGGAACCGGTACTGTTTGCATTAACACTCTCGCCTTGCAGTGCGCCGGGTGCTGATGATAAGGATACTGCACATTTCTTTGGCTCCGAGGCTTCATCCACATTTGTTGTTCATCTGGAAGGCAATACTGTATCATTATCCTATCACGGACGCAATGAAACGCCCAATACTGACACTGAAAAGATCGGCGACAAAATCCGTAACGGTATTACAGGTGTTTTTGCCATGGCCGGATTGTCTGAACTGCAATGGTCTGCCTTATTAAAGGGTCTGCTGAATGAATCGTGTAATGACGCTGAAGCACATAAAGACTCATAGGTTTGAAATCAGGCAGGCTTTACAACTGTTGCCAATTATAATTTAAAAACCTGATGGTAATAAAAAGGAGCTTTCGTTTGAAGCTCCTTTTTATTGCTGCTCAGGCATTATCGTAAGCCGCCTGTATATCGCTGATAATGATTTTTTTCATCTTCATCATGGCCTGCATTACTGCTGCCGATTTTTTCGGGTCCGGATCGCTCATGAGGCGGGGAAGTATTTCCGGTGCCACCTGCCATGAAACACCGTATTTGTCTTTAAGCCAGCTGCATGGTCCTTCTTCGCCACTGTCTGCAATGAGAGCATTCCAGTAATGATCCACCTCTTCCTGGGTTTCCGGTTCAATTGCAAATGAGATGGTTTCCTTATAGGTAGCTTCCTGGCCCCAGTTCAGGGCGGTCATGGTCATTCCGAGGATCTCGAAGCTGGCAGTAAGCACAGCGCCGGCCATCGGTGTGTTTTGCGGATATCTGGTAACGGACAGGAGTTTGCCGTTAAATACGGATACATAAAAGTTGGCTGCTGCTTCAGCTTCGTTATTGAACAGCAGGAACGGAGTGATCTTTGCGCGCATGGTTTTATTGATTTAGTTCACCAAAATTATGCCCGGCCTATGAAAGCACTGAGGGGCAAACCTGACAAATAAAAGGGGGATTGCGACAAAGCTGGTATTTATCTCGAAGCCTGTGTGTTGTAAATATATTTACGGATCATATAATCTGTGATGGGTTTCAGCCTCAGGCGTATATCCACAGGATGAAATCCATCGGAAGTATAATATTCTATACCGCCGTTTATCTTAACATACCACACAGATCCTTTTGATCTGAAAGTGATGGTGTCCGGTTGTGTGATCTTTTTGAAATTCCGGAGTTTAAGGGAATCGAGCGCAATCACCAGTTTTTTTCCTTCTGTTTCGTTACACGGTGTGGCTTCATAATGATCTCCGTTCCAGTACATGCAGGATTGGGGGCCGGAAGGAGGGGTTTGGGAAGAGATATTCATACGGCCGAAGTAGACTGAAGCGGATATAATGAGGACTGCCGATATCGAAGCTATTGTAAATCTTTTTTTTGTTCGCGGATTTTTAATAACAGTATCCGGTGTTTCTATATTAAATATGCCATCTTCTTTTTTTATGTCCTTTTTGCTTACATGATTGAAAGCATCGGAAAAGCCAAGTTTTGTAATATTCGATGTTGATTTGCTGTCAAACATTTCCTCCAGGAATATTGCAGGAATTGGAATGCCAGTCTCTCCATTTCCTGTTTCAATCATCCCTTCAGGTCCGATTTCCGACAGTTCTGGTACGGCTTTCCTGTTATGGTCATGTGGACGGGGTTCATAGTCGATGAGCCAAGCTAAAAGTTCGATATTTTTTTCATCTGTATTATTACTGATTCCCTTCAGGTAATTATTTAGCGGTTTAAACTTATCACGATCAAATTTTTTTATTGTATTTGCATAGTTGATATTCTCTTTCCTGTCCCCGAAAAAGTCATTCAGCGTCCGTTCGTCTTTACGTTTATACCTTTTAACGAAAGCATTCATGCACTCGGTTCTAAGTCTGCCCGGGCTTAAAGCAGATGCCCAACGCAGCTCCCCTGAATTTTTTTTGGCCTCATAATCCTTAATTACCAGCGCCTGGTACTCGATAAATAACATAAAATATAATTAAGCAGTTAGCAATTCTACCGGAATTTTCACGGAATTAATTACGGTTTTCCGGAATTGTACCGGAACTCCCGGAATCTCACCGGAATGAATGGAATCATCGGAATCGTTTGGTGTACAAGGGTTTAGCCCGATCTACTTTTGTTTCCGAAGCCGGTTGGTGCCTTCCTTGCTAAAAGGCATTTTGTACAAAGCCGGCTTCTGTGAGCAAAGAAAGCAGGGGCTGATAAATGGCCTGGGAAGCGTTTCCCGGCTTCTGCAATCTGAGCTCACTTCCCTTCCCAGACAATGTAAGAAGCGCTTCTTACAACCCCGTCAACCGCATCCGGACAGCATCACTGTCGGGCTGCACCATTCATTCATTTTCAAAAACAAATCAAAATGTTTTACATATTTCTGGCATTCTTCTGGGCATTGGCGTGCCCTAAGCACGATCATAATCATACGTCAAACAATCCCCCTATACACGCAACAACCAACGAAGGCGGCGACGATTCCGGCGGCGAAGGTGGCGGCGGTGAAGAAGGAGGGGGCGGTGATACCGGTGGCGAAACAGGGCATATCCCTACAAAACCACCAACACCATAATCCTGTGATATTGGATAAGGACATGAGGCAAGAATCTTTTCTTGCCTCATTTTTTTAAAAGCTGTTCAGAAATATATGATTTTTTTATTTTTAAAGCAAATACCTGCTTTTGAAAAAGGTCTACTTTATTGTTCTGATCGTAAGCTTATACGCTTGCCGGGAACAGCGCAAACCAGTTCCTGTGAGAACGGAACCTGATTATGAGAAGGCTGACTCATTGATGAGCTCCAATACAGATTCGGCATTTTACTATTATAATAAAGTAGCAACCAATTCAAAAGACAGTCTCCTGATTGCCAGGGCTTACAACGGGATGGCAATAATACAAACGGACGCCGGCGATTATTTCGGAAGCCAGCAAAGTCTTTTGTTATCGCTGAAGTACCTGGATGAGACAAAAGAAGAAAATCAGTATTGCCTCCTTTCGGATTATAATGAACTGGGGAATACCAGCCTCAATCTTCAGAATTATGATGCAGCGATCAATTATTATAATCTGGCACTGAAATTCAGTAAGAACCAGCAGCTGAACCGGATAGCCTTGAATAATATGGGTGTCGCATACTATAAAAAAGGCGAGTTTAAACAGGCTATTGAAATTTACCGGTCAATTATTGACTCCACCAGGAAAAACAGGAAAGAATATGCACGGGTATTGTCGAACATGGCCAAAGTGCTGTGGCTGCAGAACCCGGACTATCGTGCATTGCCCGATTTTCAGACCGCGCTTCGGATACGTAAAGCAGAGAAAGACGATTGGGGTTTGAATGCGAGCTACTCACATCTCGCAGACTATTATTATAAATCCTATCCCGATTCGGCTTTGAGCTATGCAGGTAAAATGTATGATATTTCCCGGAATCTTAACAGCCCGGATGATGAACTGGAAGCACTGAAGAAACTGATTATGCTCAGCCGGCCCGAAAGGGTTAAAATGTATTTTGAAAGGTATCGCTACCTGAGCGACAGCGTTCAAGCAGCAAGAAATACGGCAAAAAACCAGTTTGCGCTGATTCATTTCGACGTGGAAAAAAGCAAAACGGATAATCTAAGACTACAGAAAGAAAATGCAGAGAAAAATACGCAGTTGCTTATGCAGTCAATGATCGGAAGCCTGATCTTCCTGCTCTTTATAGCTGTAATCATTGTATCGTACCGGAAGAACAAGAAACGCCAGGAACGGTTAAAACAGGAAAGTGAAATCGCACGGCGTGAAGAAAAACTGCGGGCATCTAAAAAAGTCCATGATGAGATCGCCAACGGGTTATATAGGATCATGGCTGAAGTACAGCATAACAATCTTGAAAAAGAGAAACTGTTGGATAAAATTGACGCATTGTATGAACAATCAAGAGATATCTCTTATGAATGGAAAAGAGAAGAACCCGCCGATTTTAGTGAAACGATAAACGGATTGTTAAATGCTTTTTCATCTGAAGAACAGAAAGTGACCTCGTCCGGAAATGAAGCCGCCCTTTGGGCCGGAGTAAACAACAAGGTAAAGCAAGAACTGTTGCCGGTATTACAGGAGCTGATGGTAAATATGCAAAAACACAGCGGCGCCGGCAGTGTTGCCATACGATTTAAAAAAGAGCACAATATCCTGCAGATTCATTATGCAGACGATGGTAAAGGTCTTCCTGAAAATTTTCGCAAAAAGAACGGATTGACAAGTACGGGAAACCGTATTGTTGAGCTCCGCGGAGAGTTTAATTTTGATATTGACAGTGTTAAAGGATTAAAGATCCGTATCAATATTCCAATTAATTAATCATCGTATGATAAAAAAAGTGCTGATAGCAGAAGACCAGGAAAGCGCCAATATCTCTGTACAAAAAACATTGGAAGAATTCGGGATAGCCGACCCGCACTATGTTCATTATTGTGACGATGCCTTCCATAAAATAAAGAAGGCAAAAGAGATGGGAGATTCTTACGATCTGCTGATTACGGATCTTTCTTTTGAAGAAGATGAGCGCGTTCAAAAGATACCAGACGGCAAAGCTTTGATCCTTGCTGTAAGGGAGATACAGCCTGAGTTGAAGATACTGGTATTCTCCGCAACACGTGAAGCAACAATTATTGAAAAGCTATATAGTAAACTGGATATAGATGGTTACGTACAAAAAGCGAGGAATGATGCTAAAGAACTGAAACTGGCTATCGATACTATTGGCAAGAATAAATGTTATTACCCGCGTCATCTGCTGGACCTGGTTAAGCAAATGAATTCACATGATTTTACCGAGTATGATATAACTATTATCACCCTCTTGGCTGAAGGGATAATGCAAAAGGATATACCTGCGCATCTCCTGGAAAAACAGATATCTCCAAGCGGACTGAGCAGTGTGGAAAAACGACTCAGCCGTATCAAGGAAACGCTTGGTTTTTCCAAGAATGAACAATTGATCGCATTCTGTAAGGATATGGGGTTTATTTAACCCGGGTTTTGTCAGTTGATTCAATTAAAAAGAAGGCACCGTTACCGGTGCTTTCTTTTTAATAAAAACCTGCATGCTTTTTACCTGCCAGAAAAATAATCAGGATTTTTCGTTTTACGGTTTCCCATAAAAAACAGCGTACCCCGGATTCTACTTTTGTGTGATATAAAAAAATAGATCAATCATCTTCAAGTATGAAGCTTCTTCTGATCACAGTTATTGCCATTGTCAGAATCAGTTGTGCCGAACCGGTAGTATACGTTTGTCGTAGTAAATCTGCCATGAGGTATCATATATCTGCTAGCTGCCGGGGATTGCGTAATTGCAGCTATAAAATTGATACAGTGACGCTGGATAGCGCAAAAAGAATGAATAAAACGCTTTGCAAGTTTGAAAAGCTGCCTGAAAAATAAGCTGCAGACAGGTGTGCAGTATATGATGATTTTAAATGCGATGAAATTTTTTCTAAAGAGCTGGGTATTTATTTTCCTGCTTTTGACCGGTTGCGGGGATAGGAAAAAGAGTAAACAGGTTCCGCTGATCTTTGAAGCAAGTATAATCAGAATCACAGATGGCGACACCTACCATATAGTGTACAATGGCGAAAAGAAGACGGTCAGACTTGCTCATATAGATTGTGCGGAAATACTGCAGCCTTACGGCGAAGCGGCAAAATCTTTTGCAGCTACACTTTGCCTGGGAAAAAAAGTGGTGGTCAGGACAACCGGCAAGACAGACCGCTACAAACGTATAGTGGGAGAAATAATACTTATAAATGGCATAAACCTGAATAAAGAATTGATCCGGAACGGACTCGCCTGGCATTTTAAACAATATTCTGATGATCTCGAATATGCTGTGTTAGAACTTGCTGCCAGAAAACAGCATATTGGAATCTGGACACAGGAAAATCCTGTAGCTCCATGGGTATGGCGGCATAAATGAATAACCAGGCTGTACGGAGACGGTATCATCACATAAAACTTCAATATGAAAACTTACAAAGTTGTTCCCTACGTAGCAAAAATTACCACCAGCGATACATCATCCATGGTTGCTGAAAAACTTGAAATTTTAATCAATGATTTTGCATCGCAGGGCTGGACATTCGAGTCGGTTGAAAAGTTTGAGACAGCCGTTAATGATCCGGGTTGTTTCGGATTCGGTGCAAAAACTTCAGTTAACTTCTTTCAATTGGTTGTTTTCTCAAAACTGAATTGATGCATTACTGCCTGCTTATACTGATCCGCCTGTACTGGCTGATTCCTGCAAAGCACAGGCGGCGCTGCATCTTCACGGAAAGCTGCAGCAGCATGTATTCAGAATAGCCGAAGAACAAGGCTATAAAAAAGCGATCCTTGCACTAAAGGAACGCAGGCTTCAATGCCGGCCAGGGTATTATCGCCTGAACCAAACACAGATGAGGCTGGCAGACAATAGTATAGTTCCGGCATCCACGCTGAACGAAAAGCTGATTTGACAAGGTAGTGCCGCGGTCAATGCAGCTCCTGTCTGCCTACCCATCTGATTCCCGTAATGCCTGCATAATGCAGCCTTTCCACCAGCTGTCCTACATGATGCTGCAGGTGCCTGATGTTATAGAGATGTAATTCTGCCTTATTCATCGGCAGCCATTCAAAACCAGATGAGGCCCGCATATCCTGTAAGCTCAGTTTAGTTTTAAGCGACTGCTCTGTCTGTTGCAACAACTGCAACAACTCTTCGTGTGAATATACACGGCCTTCTTTCTGCTGAAGCTGGTGGTTGCCTGGTTCATGTAATGGCCAGGGTGAAAAGCTATGCTCGTTTTCGGAAAGATAGAAATTGGTAAAGTGCAGGGCATGATAGGCTATTTTCCAGAACGCATGCGAAAGATCATTGGCAGTCCACAACTCTTCCGGACAGACCTCTATTGCATTTTTAAGCATTTGCAATGCAGCACCGTACTGGGAAATAAGCAATTGTTGCATGGTATTGTTCCGGCAGATCAACCTGCTGTCTTGCTTAAATATAACAAGATCGCCGGTGTGGAAAGCCTTTAGACTGAATATTTTTTTCCGCTCATGCAATAGTTCGTACATTAAGCGCTTGTAAAACCTTATTTATTCTATGACAATAAAAAGATATTTTCCTGCATTTATGGCTGCGATCTGCGCTGTAGGTGCAAGCGCGCAATCCCCGCGGATCCTGACGGAAAAAGACTACGCACATGCAGAAAGTTTTTTAAGTTATAAAACGGAACCGCTGATCGACAGGGCCAACCCGCGACTCAACTGGATCAATGGTGAAAAGTGCTGGTATTCCGTATCCACTGCCAATGGTAATGAGTATTTTCTCATTGACCCGGTTAAAAAGACCCGCACGGCTCTTTTTGACCGCGCAAAACTGGCCGGCGCTTTATCGGAAGCTGCCGGTAAACAATACGAACCCGGTAAACTAATGCTACAGAATGCCGATCTTTCTGCAGATGGAACCGTCTTCTCTTTTGCTACAGAAGGCAAAAGCTGGAACTATGACCTGGCTGGCAATAAAGTAACGCCGGGTACCGGTATCACCGGCAACCAGGGTGGCGGCTTTCAGGGTCGTGGCCGTGGCGGCGGCGGAAGAGGTGGTGGTAATGAAGTGCTTTCGCCCGATGGTAAAAAAGCAGTGTTCATCCGCGACTGGAATCTCTGGCTGCGTGATGTGGCATCAAATAAAGAAACCCAGCTGACCACAGACGGGGAAAAAGATTTCGGTTACGCAACGGATAACGCCGGCTGGAAATCGAGCGACAGACCGATCGTACGCTGGTCGCCCGACAGCAAAAAACTTGCAACTTTTAAACAGGATCAGCGTAAGGTGGGAGATATGTACCTCGTAACCACCAACGTAGGAAAGCCTACACTCAAAGCCTGGAAATATGCGTTGCCGGGTGATAAGGATATCGCAATGATCCACCGCGTGATCATCGAAACCGAAACACCTAAGGTAATTCCTTTGCAGGTGCCCGCCGATCCGCACCGTGCCACATTGAGCGATGATATAGCAAGCAGCGGAACATTCGATGATAACGACTGGAAAGAAGACGGCAGCCAGCTGGCGTTCCTCTCCACTTCACGTGATCATAAACAGGAAAAATTCCGCATTGCAGATGCTGCAACAGGCGCCGTACGCGAAGTATTCGAGGAAACAGTGAAAACACAATTCGAATCGGGTCGCGGAGCCATCAACTGGCGATACCTCCCGGCTTCCAATGAAATACTGTGGTATTCGGAGCGCGACAACTGGGGGCATATGTATCTCTATGATGCAGCAACCGGAAAACTCAAGAACCAGATCACCAAAGGCGATTGGGTAGTGACACGTCTTATAAAAGTAGACGAAAAGAAAAGGGAACTCTATTTCATGGCGGGTGGCAAAGAGCCCGGTAATCCTTATTTCGCTTACATGTACCGTATCGGTTTCGATGGTAAAAACCTCAAATTACTCACGCCTGGTGAAGGAACACACCAGGTTACATTTTCGCCTTCAGGCAATTACCTGATCGATACCTATTCCAAACCAGATATGCCTGCAGTAACAGTGCTGCGTACAATCAATGGCGATCAGGTGGTTGATGTAGAGAAAACAGATGTATCAAGACTCGTGGCTGCAGGCTGGAAACCACCGACTCCGGTTTCCGTAAAAGCGCATGATGGTAAAACTGATATTTATGGCCTCGTGTTCACGCCAACGAAAATGGATGCATCGAAAAAATATCCTGTGATCGATTATATCTATCCTGGGCCACAGGGCGGCAGCGTTGGCAGCTGGGCATTCTCTGCATCGCGCAGCGATCACCAGGCACTGGCAGAGCTTGGCTTTATCGTAGTAGTGATTGAGGGAACCAGTAATCCCAACCGTTCCAAAAGCTTCCATGATATGAGTTACGGAAATATGGCAGAGAATACGCTGCCTGATCAGATCACGGCGATCCGCCAGTTGTCACGTCAATACCCCATGGATACAACGCGCGTTGGTATGTGGGGCCACTCAGGCGGCGGTTTCGCAACAGCTGCAGCTATGTTCCGCTATCCTGATTTCTTTAAAGTAGGTATCGCAGAATCCGGTAACCACGACAACCGTAACTACGAAGACGACTGGGGCGAGCGTTACAACGGCCTTGTGGAAAATTCAGATTATGAAGCACAGGCTAACCAGAACTATGCAAAGAACCTGAAAGGAAAACTGATGCTTGCACATGGTATGATGGATAACAATGTACCTCCTTATAACACACTCCTGGTTGTAGAAGCACTTAATAAAGCCAATAAAAGCTACGACCTGGTGATCTTCCCCAACAGTCCGCACGGCTACGGTACTTACGGGCCATACATGATGCGCAGACGTTGGGATTATTTCGTCACCAACCTGTTGGGCGCACAACCGCCTTACGATTATAAAATGGGGGGTATGCAGAATCCGGGCAATTAAAACCGGGCGGGAATAAAAATTTAAAACAAAGGCTGTCTTCTTTAAAGGCAGCCTTTGTTTTAACGGTGAAAAGCTCATAACAAGGCGAAAACAGCAAATACAGTGTGTTTCAGCCATCAGTTGCCTGAAAAAAGGCTTTAAAGAGCAGCAGATAGCAGGATTTAAGATACTTTTGCACTCGAAAAGGAGCGCATGTATACAATAAAAATAAAATTTGAACAGAAAGGATTGAGTCCTGTAACCCTGACAGATATTGCTGCAGACCAGAGTCTGCTGGAAGTCTGCCTCGATAACGGGATCGAGCTTCATCATAACTGCGGTGCGGTATGCGCCTGCAGTACCTGTCATCTTTATATAGATAATGGCATGGATTACCTGGAAGAACTCAGTGACCGTGAAGAGGATTTTATCGACAGGGCAGTGAATCCAAGGATCAATTCCAGGCTGGGTTGCCAATGTGTATTACAGGCAGGAAGCGGGGAAGTAGAGCTGACATTGCCAGACCAGACCCAGTTCCTGGGCGAATAATCCTTATCCTTAACAACAAACGCCAGAAAAACATGAGTCATTTTGAACCCCCGATACACTGGAGCGATCACGAAGATATTGCGATGAAGCTCTACGAGCGTTTCGGCGACGAATTCAATGAAGGCCGGATCTATCGTATCCGTTTTACAGATCTGCTTGAATGGATCCTTGAAATACCCAATTTCGACGGAAAAAGAGAGCAAAGCACCGAAGGTCATCTTGAAATGATCCAGAGCGCCTGGGTATATGAATGGCGCGATAACCAGAAATAGTCCGTCTAACCAAAGCAGAACGCATGGCCAACGTATTAACGTTCTTTACAAAGATCACCACATTCGTATTCGATGTGGATGGGGTACTGACAGATGGTACAGTGCTGGTATTGCCCGGCGGCGTAATGGCCAGGAGTATGAATATCAAAGATGGATATGCATTGCAGCTGGCTGTTAAAAAAGGTTACCGTGTTATCGTGATTTCCGGCGGCAATTCACCCGAAGTGCAATCGAGGCTGGAAAACCTGGGTGTAAAAGCCGTTTACATGAAGGTGGAAGATAAGGCCGGGCTTTTGCAACAGATCATGCAGGAACATAACCTGCAGCAGGAAGAAATATTATATATGGGTGATGATGTACCCGATGCAGAAGTGATCGCTATGGCCGGCTTACCCTGCTGCCCTGCAGATGCTGTGGAAGAGATCAGGGAAAAAGCGGTTTATATTTCTCATCTGCCCGGCGGAAAAGGCTGTGTACGTGATGTGATCGAGAAAACCATGAAACTGCGCGGAAACTGGAGCGAAGACACCAGCATAAGAGCGCAATAATACTTCAACCGATAAATTAACCTGTCTTCCTGTTTTATTCCGCCCGCCTGGGTTATCTTGCAGGAGACAAACCGAATTCCATTTGAAACTGATCAAGGCATTTTTCAGGCTGGTAAGATGGCCCAATCTTGTGTTCATTGCATTGACGCAGGTATTGTTTGCCTACTGCATTTACGATAAGATCTATGCAGGCTCGGAAGCGCACCTTTTATCGGCTGTTCATTTTATCTACCTCGTGCTGGCATCGGTATTCATAGCAGCAGCCGGTTATATCATCAACGATTATTTCGATCTGAATATAGACCAGGTGAATAAACCTGATAAAGTGGTGGTGAATGCGATCATCAGCAGGCGCTGGGTGATCTTCTGGCATATGTTCCTGAGCCTGACAGGTATGTGTTTTACTATGGCGGCATTGCCTTTGCGTGGTTACTGGCACCTGATACTGGGTAACCTCGCAAGTATTCTGCTCTTATGGTTTTATTCCACCACGCTTAAAAAGAAGCTCCTCATCGGCAATGTGCTGATCTCGCTGCTCACTGCCTGGGTGATACTGATCCTCTTTCTCGCACAACACCCGCTGCATTTCAGTTCTCTGCTGAAGGTAGACCAGCATGAGATCCGTTTCTTCAGGTTCACGATCCTGTATGCGGCTTTTGCTTTCGTGATCTCCCTGGTCAGGGAAGTGGTGAAAGATATGGAAGACCTGGAGGGTGACAGAAAATATGGTTGCCGAACCATGCCGATCGTCTGGGGTGTACAGGCAAGTAAATTATTTGCAGCCGTCTGGCTGGCAGTACTCATCACTGCATTAAGCATACTGCAGTTTTACATATTGCCTTTTGGCTGGTGGCCAAGCGCTGTCTATTGCCTGCTGCTGGTGATCCTGCCATTGATATGGATACTGGTCAAGTTGGGTAAGGCAACATCGCCGGCCGACTTTCATCGCCTGAGCACGGTGATTAAACTTGTTATGCTCACAGGTATTCTTTCCATGGTATTTTTCCGGTACTATCTTTAAGAGCCGTAAGCGGGCAGCATCAGCATAAATCAGGATAAATGAAAAACATAATACTGGCATCACAGTCGCCCCGCCGTAAAATGCTGCTGGAATGGGCTGAAGTGCCGTTTGAAGTAGTGGTAAAGGCAACGGATGAAAATTATCCGCGGGAACTGGCGGTAGAAGAAGTGCCGGTATACATAGCCCGTGAAAAAGCGCTGCAGGTGCAGGCACATCTTCGTGATTCTTACCACGGACAATATGAAGGCCGGCCGATACTGGCAGCGGATACCGTAGTGGTATTGGGTGAAGAAGTGATAGGCAAACCAGTAAACCGGCGCGATGCGATAGAGATCCTGATGCGGCTGGCCGGACGGGAGCACCGTGTGATCACCGGCGTGGTGATACTGCACGCTGCAGGAGAAACGTCATTTCAGGATATAACCACCGTGCGCTTTCATCCTTTAACGGAAGAGCAGATCAGTTTCTACGTAGATAAATACCAGCCCTTCGACAAAGCCGGCGCCTATGCCATACAGGAATGGATCGGAGTAGTAGGCATAGAAAGTATTCAGGGCGATTTCTATAACGTAATGGGATTGCCCGTAAGCAGGGTAGTACAGGCATTGACTCAATTAGATCTTCAATAAAACAGGTATTTCCCGCAACCTCTTTCAGTATAGTTTACAGCCCTTAAAAAGGTTGAACATGATGAATGAGCGGTTGCTGCAGTTTATCTGGCAGTTTCAGTATTTCAATAAGCAGCAATTACAGACAACAGAAGGTGAAGATGTGGTGATCGAAAAAGCCGGTACCTGGAATCATCACCAGGGGCCTGATTTTTCTGAAGCACTGATCAGGATAGGACAGACAAGATGGGCGGGCCATGTAGAACTGCACCTGCAGTCTTCAGACTGGGAACAGCATGGGCATGGTGCTGACAGGCATTACGACAGGATTGTATTGCATGTTGTCTGGAAAGAAGATAAAGTTTTATACGATCATTACGGAAATCTTATCCCAACCCTCGTATTGGAGAACAGGATCCCCGGTTTGCTGCTCAGCCGTTACCGGGAAATGATGGAAGCGCCTTCTGAAATCCCCTGTCATTCTTTTTTACCGGCATTGGATGAATTATCCTGGTTTGCATGGAAGGAAAGACTCGCTGTAGAAAGACTTAACCGCAAGGCTGATCATGTACTGCAGCAACTGGAAAGAAATAAAGGTCACTGGGAAGAAGTGCTCTGGCAGATGCTGGCAGCCGGCTTCGGAGGCAAACTGAATAGCGTATTGTTTGAACAGGTAGCGCTGAGCTTGTCCCTGCCGTTGCTGATGCGGCACCAGGGCAGGCCGGATCAGCTCGAAGCATTACTGCTTGGTCAGGCCAATCTGCTGAATGATCTGCCCGCAGATACTTACCATGCATCATTGCAGGATGAATATGCATACCTGCGTCATAAATATGAACTCATGCGGGTGTCAAGAATGCCGGCTTTTCTGCGTATGCGGCCCGCAGGTTTTCCAACAGTGCGGTTGTCGCAGCTGGCCATGCTGCTCCATCGCAATACCAGGCTGTTTGCAACACTCTGCGAAATCTCAGAGCCCAGGCAGATAATGGCCACCTTCAATGTAACAGCCACTCCATACTGGAACAGTCATTACAGGTTTGGTGAGGCATCCCCCTTTCAGCCCAAACAACTGGGCATGCAGATGGCCGGTACACTGATGGTGAATACAGTAATACCGGTATTATTTGCTTATGGCACTTACCATAAAATATACCGGTACCGGGAACGTGCCATTCAATGGTTATACCACCTGTCGGCAGAAGACAACAGGATCACAAGGAACTGGCAGGAGCTGGGTATCCCGGTAAGATCTGCAATGGATGCGCAATCCATGATAGAGCTCACCAACAGCTACTGCGCAACCAAAAAATGCCTGGAATGCGCAGTAGGCAATAAAATACTGTATCCTGCCAGAAATCATAACAAGATGTAAAAGCTTTAAAACAAGCACCATCTCATGCAACGGAAAAGCTTAACGCCGTATCATTGTTGCAGGCAGATCAGCCCCAGTTGAAGGCAAGGTCCAGCTCCACGTCGGGATGCAGTGTTCTTTCTACCGGACAGGTACGTGCGGTCCTTTCGAGGATCTCTTTGGTTTTCTCGTCAAGCTGCAGTCCTTCCGGGAAATAAACATGGGCGATGATCTTTCCGATCCTGCGCGGATCTGAAACCATGATCTTGGTAACATCCACGCGGGTACCGTCCAGCTCAATATTCATAGAGCGGGCTTTGATGGCCATTGTTGTAACCATGCAGCTGCCGAGTGCGGTAGCCACCAGGTCGGTAGGTGAGAAACGTTCGCCTTTACCCTGGTTGTCGGTAGGGGCATCGGTTTCAATCATGCTTCCGCTTTGAAGATGCTGGGCTGTAGTGCGTAAATCACCTTTATAAATAATTTGTGAAGTCATTGCGTCAATTTTGCTTTAAATTTACAGGTATCAAATCAATTGAAGTGAAGAAGATATTTTTAATTGCATGCGTATTAAGCTCGGTTATAGTTTCTGCACAGCAAAAACAGCCTTCACCGGCAGCGATCGAAAGGGCACAGAAAAGGGCAGAAAAAAGGGAAAAGATCAATCAGCTGATCAAGCAGGAAGAAGAAGGCGCCCTGATCTATCAGAAGCAGAACGCATTTGGTTTTAAATTCAATACTGACGGCTGGGGAGCTTTCTATGAAAGGGGAAAATACAAGAACCTCACCAATACCAGTCTCTGGTGGATAGAACTGGGCGAAAGAAATCATCAGAAAGAAGACAAAACATCAACCCTGAGCAGTTCATCAGGTTTCCTGGTGGTATCGAGCTATAAATTCGGCAAACAGAATAACTTTTATTACCTCAAGCTCGGATTAGGCCAGCAAAAACTGATCGGTGGCAAAGGAAACCGGAATGGAGTAGCCGTTTCGGCTATCTATGGTGGTGGTATTACTGCCGGCCTGCTGAAGCCCTACTATATTGAGATCCAGAATCCTTATAATGCCAATAAAAGGGAAGAAGTGCGCTACACCGGCGGGAACGACAGTCTTTTCCTCGATCCAACCATTATCATCGGCCGCGGCTCTATTACCAAAGGATTCGGAGAAATAAAATTTGTGCCCGGCGCCCATGTGCGTACAGCGCTCCGTTTCGACTACGGGCGTTACAATGAGCTGTTATCAGCCATAGAAGTAGGCTTAAATGCCGAATATTACTCCCAGAAAATGCCTATAATGGTGGGTTTACCCGAAAAGAACTTCTTTTTCAACGCTTATATCGCACTTACTGTTGGTAAACGAAAGTGACCTATTTTTGCAGCTGAGCGGATTTGATCATCATTAATCAGTAAGAAGAGGAGGCGTTATGCAGGAATTACCCGTTGTTTCAAAAACAGATGCATCCACCAGCAAGATCCAGAAACCCAACTGGCTTCGTGTTAAGCTGCCCATCGGGGAAAGCTATAAACATGTAAGAGGACTGGTAGATACCCATAAATTACATACCATCTGCGAAAGCGGTAACTGCCCCAATATGGGCGAGTGCTGGAGCGAAGGAACTGCCACATTCATGATCCTGGGCAATATCTGTACCCGCAGCTGCGGCTTCTGTGCAGTGGCAACAGGTCGCCCGCTGCCTGTTGACTGGGACGAACCCCAACGCGTGGCAGAGGCGATCCACCTCATGACGGTGAAACACGCTGTACTGACCAGTGTTGACCGTGACGAGCTGAAAGACGGCGGTTCTATCATCTGGTACAATACCATTAAAGCAGTAAAAAACCTGAATCCGGATACCACACTGGAAACACTTGTGCCCGATTTCAGGGGAAATGCAGAGCAGATACAGCGAATCATAGATGCAGCGCCCGAAGTGGTGAGCCATAATATGGAAACCGTAGAAAGGCTTACACGCCAGGTGCGGATCCAGGCCAAATACCGCCGCAGTCTCGATGTACTGCGGATGCTGAAAGAAGGCGGTATGCGCACCAAAACCGGCATCATGCTCGGCCTCGGCGAAACCAGGGAAGAAGTGATACAGAGCATGGAAGACCTGGTTGGAGTAGGTTGCGATGTACTTACTTTAGGCCAGTATTTACAACCCACCCGCAAACACCTGGCCGTACAACGCTTTGTACATCCCGATGAATTTGCGGAATACCGTGAGATCGGTTACCAGCTTGGTTTTGACTATGTGGAAAGCGGTCCGCTCGTACGCTCATCCTATCACAGCGAAAAACATGTTATCCCTGGTTGGGGCCGTAACAAATGGCTGGAAGAGAAAAATAACCTGGTGACAGCATAAAACAGCATTAAGTTTCTTTTAAAAGGAGTAATTCTGCGGGATTGCTCCTTTTTTTGTGCAATATTGTGCGGAATATTAGCTTTTGCATACATTTAAACGACATTAAGCCAACTGATCAATCACTTAAACCTATCATTTCCAACCCAAATAAATCCAATGAAAAAAATCTTTTTCCTGTTATTGGCCCTGCCTTTTGTCGGCAAAGCACAAACCCGCTGGCAGAATGTAGACCACCTGTTCCAGCCATTGCCGGCATCGGTGCATGTTTATTATACAGCAGATACGCTGCCCGATGGTAAACCAAACATAGCCTACTATGTTACCGCAAAACTGGATGACCCGAAACTTGCATTTACGACACAGGTAGGTGAGGGTAAAAGATATACGCCAACACAGTATTATGAAAAAGAAGAGCAGCCGCTGCTGGTCATGAACTGCACTTTTTTTGAATTTGTGCATCACAGTAACCTGAATGTGGTTGTTAAAGACGGCCAGATGAAAGCATTCCAGGTACATTCATTGGCCGGAAAAGGAAAAGATACACTTACTTACCGCCATACTTTTGGCAGTGCGATCGGTATCAGCAAAACGCGAAAAGCCGATGTGGCCTGGCTTTACACCGATTCTGCCAGTGCCTATGCTTATGCAAGCCAGCAGGTGATCCCTTTTTTCAGAGATTCTGTGGCATATCATAAACCTGCAGACATGCTTGCTCATGGCAAATTCAGTAAATGGGATGTGGAAACCGCAGTAGGTGGTGGTCCCGTACTGATCCAGGATGGAAACATCAGCATTGCCAACAACGAAGAGCTGAAATTCAATGGTAAAGCCATTAATGATAAACATCCGCGTACCGCAATGGGTTATACCAAAGACGGTTTGCTGGTTCTTATGGTAGTGGAAGGCCGCAACCCCGGTAAAGCAGAAGGTGTTACACTGGTACAGGAAGCACAGTTGCTCAAAGAGATCGGCTGCGTGGAAGCACTGAACCTCGATGGCGGTGGCAGCAGCTGTTTGCTGATCAATGGCAAACCGACTATTAAAGTAAGCGATAAGGAAGGTCAGCGACCAGTGCCGGCGGTATTTGTAGTGAAAAATAAGGGCAAATAATACCCGGCTGGTATCCTTTTCCACGGGCATAGTTATTGAAGTAGCCCCTGAAAAGAGATGCCATGAAAAAAATAATAAACAGCCTTTTCTTCAAGGCCACGCTGTTCTGCTCAATGTTTGTTGCTTTCCATACCGTGCTCCTCGCACAGGGCGCCACGGTAGAAGTGAACGGACAGGATGTTGGTTCCTGGTTTGGCAGGAACTGGATGTGGATCGCCGGAGTGATCGTATTGCTCCTGATCATTATACTTGCAGGTGGCAGCAGCAGGCGCAATTCACGCACTACGGTTGTAACTGACAGAAACGGCGAAGTAAGACGAACAACAACTACCACCAGCGAAGTGGAATAATCAATTACAGCCGGATCTATGTATCCGGCTGTTGTTTTTGGGTTAAGCAGTTTGTGTAATTGCAATAGGGTTGCATTTGGTATACCCTTATATTCGCGCCATGAAAAATGCTTTGACCTGCCTGTTGTGTTTACTTGCGGCTGTTACGAATGCCCAGACCTTTCAGGGTACGGTTTATACGAATGAAGGAAAACCACTCGAAGAAGCGACCGTATTGAACCTGCGTAACGGGATTCATACACATACCAATGAACTGGGTGTTTTTCGTCTGAAAGATGTGAATACCGGCGATTCTCTGCGTATCACCCACATATCTTATTCTCCTTACACTATAGCTATAGCCGGCAAAAATGACATTGAGATCCGCCTGCATCCGGCAGAATTTAAGCTGGATGAAGTAGCTATCCGTTCTTCACTGCGTCATCTGAATATTATTGCCGATATCGATCTTGTTACCAATCCTGTTAATACATCGCAGGAATTGTTGCGGAAAGTGCCGGGTTTGTTCATTGGTCAGCACGCCGGTGGCGGAAAAGCCGAACAGATTTTCCTGCGTGGGTTCGACGTGGATCACGGAACAGATGTGAACATCAGTGTAGATGGTATGCCGGTAAATATGGTGAGTCATGCGCATGGCCAGGGCTATGCAGATCTGCATTTTTTAATCCCGGAGACCATTGAAAAAATAGATTTCGATAAAGGTCCTTACCATGCATCCCGCGGCGATTTTGCAACGGCGGGTTATGTGGCGTTCAGAACAGCTGAAGATATTGATAAAAGCAGTGTGTCACTTGGTATTGGCAAATTCAATACGTTACGCACATTGGGAATGTTCCGCCTGGCAGGCGATGAAAAAGAGGCTGCCTGGCTGGCTACTGAATATATGTCTACAAACGGTTATTTCGAATCGCCACAGCATTTCAACAGGCTGAACCTGATGGGGAAATACACGGCTTTCCTTCCGCGTAAGAATAAGTTGTCGCTTTCTTTCTCTCATCTGGATAGCCGCTGGGATGCCAGCGGGCAAATACCGCAACGTGCTGTTGATAACGGATCTATTACCAGATTCGGTGCGATCGATAATACGGAAGGCGGAAATACGCGGCGCACAAATCTTAACCTTCAGTTCTTCCGTTATATCGATGCCGGAACGTTTGTGAAAAACACTGCTTACTTTACCCGTTATGATTTTGAACTCTATTCCAACTTTACATTTTTCCTGAACGATCCAGTGAACGGGGATCAGATCCGTCAGAAAGAAAAACGTACACTTGCCGGTTTTGAATCCGAATTCAATAAAAACCTGATGGCGGGGAATATTCCCGTAGCATTACAGGTGGCAGCCGGTTTACGCAATGATGCCGTTCGCGATCTTGAACTTTCGCATACATTGAACCGTAAAACGACACTGCAGGAAATTCAGCTGGGTGATGCAGACCAGGTTAATCTTTACGGTTACGTAAACACTGACTGGCGCCTGGGCAAATGGCTGATCAATCCTGCCATTCGCATCGATCATTTCCGTTTTGGTTATACGGATAAACTGGCCGCTGCATACCAGTCGCAGCAACAGGAAAAAACAACGATCAGTCCCAAACTCAATTTCATCTATACGCCCAACAGGAATCTGCAATATTTCCTGAAGCTGGGCAAAGGATTTCACAGCAACGATACCAGAGTAGTTGTTGCACAGTCGGGCAAAGAAATATTACCCGCCGCTTATGGCGCCGATCTTGGTGTGGTATGGAAACCCTGGCCCAAACTGGTGATGAATGCTGCATTATGGTACCTGCACCTGCAGCAGGAATTTGTATATGTGGGTGATGAAGGTGTAGTAGAACCAGGAGGTAAAACCAGGCGTATGGGTGTGGACCTCGGCCTGCGTTACCAGGTTGGCAGTAATCTCTTTTTCGATGGAGACCTGACCTATACACATGCACGTGCAACGGATGAGCCCAAAGGCAGCGACCACATTCCGCTGGCACCCGTTGTTACCGTAACAGGAGGTATCAGTTACCGTCATCATTCAGGATTCAACGGTAGTGTCCGTACAAGGTACCTGGGGCACAGGCCTGCCAATGAAGATAATACCATCGTGGCCAAAGGATACCATGTTACAGACCTGAGTCTGGCTTATCAGTGGAATAACTGGACCATTGGTGTGATCACGGAAAATATCTTCAACACAGCCTGGAATGAAACCCAGTTTGCAACTGAAACGCGCCTCAGCACAGAGCCCGCACCGGTAACGGAAATACATTTTACCCCGGGTACCCCATTCAATATCCGCGGTGTGCTCACTTACCGGTTTTAAAAGTGTAACGGGTAAGTTATATTCGTGTACAGTTATGTACGGGGCATTAAAAACACATATAACGAGGCTGGCAGATCCGGGTGCCGATGCAATCGCATTGCTGGATCCCATCCTTGAATACAGGCAGCTGAAGAAAAAAGAAGTATTGCTGAAGGAAGGCGATACCTGTCGTTATTACTGGTTTGTACTGGATGGCTGTCTTCGCTCTTATTTCGTGAATGATAAAGGTGCCGAACAGACCTTGCAGTTTGCCATCGAACAATGGTGGTTATCCGATTTTATGAGTCTGCAAACGAAAAACCCGGCTTCTTTTTCGGTACAGGCAGTAGAGAAAACAACCGTTGCCATGATCGAACGTTCGGCCTATGAATCCCTGCTGGTAAAAGCGCCGGCATTCGAGCGTTATTTCAGGATCGTGTTCCAGAAAGCATACGCCGCATCGCAACTGCGTGTAAAATACCTGTATACCTTATCCGGTGAGGAACGTTATCATCATTTCAATAAAAATTTCCCCGGATTCGTGCAGCGCGTACCACAATACATGCTGGCTTCTTACCTCGGCTTTACACCTGAATTCCTGAGCAGGATCAGGGCAAGGCAACTCTGATTTCTTGAACTACATTAAGTTTTTTTCGACGGCGATGCTTCAGCTTTGTTGTATAAAACAATGAATCATGACAAAGAGAATCAACATCAATCAGTCAGAGCCTGCAGCATATAAAGCCATGCTTGGCCTGGAACAGTACATCGCAGGTACAGAACTGGAGGCAGCGCACAAGGAACTGATCAAGATCAGGGCATCGCAACTCAATGGCTGCGCTTTCTGTCTGAATATGCATACAAAAGACGCACGTAAACTGGGCATGAGCGAAGAGAAGATTTACCTGCTGAATGCCTGGAAAGAAACCTCGTTTTATACACCTGCGGAAAAAGCCCTGCTGGCATTAACGGAAGAAGTAACGCTTATCGCAGCGGGCGGCTTGTCGGATGCCACTTATGCAGAAGCGGTTGCCCGGTTCGGCGAGCAATATACAGGCCAGGCTATCATGGCCATTGTTGCCATCAATGGCTGGAACAGGATCGCCATCAGTACGAGGCTGGAACCGGCGTTATAAATGCATCATAAAAACAGGAATGCCGGTTCGCCGGCATTTTTATTGCCCTGAATAAGGGCAAAGCCTATTTTTGCTGCCTGTTCAGGTCAGTTACGATATTGTATCTTGTATGTTTCGGGTGTTATATCCTGTTCACGCGTCAGCCGGATTATTTCGACGGTGAGAAAACGCCTGCTGTTATTCATTACACCTACGACAGTGCCGCACAAAAAATAATTCCCAAAGCTGTTTACAGCGAAGCAGGAAAGGTCCATGCCATTGATGCCCGTTATGTATTCCGGAACTGGAAAGAAGGCGAGCGGCTTGAAGTGATTCACGATACCGCACATCCTGAACGGGCTGCGGTATATGCTTTCTGGGGTTACGGCATTACCTGGGGTGAACTGATCGCTTCGGTTGTGCTGTTGCTGGCTTTATTCCAGGTAGCTGTAGCGGTAACGAAGAGCCCTTCTCCAGAATCGCTTGCCGAGCAGCTGGCTTACAAGGATGAAAAGAAGCCGAAATATATGGAATGCGATCCGGTAGAAAATGATCAGTTGTAAAAAGCATGTTATAACCATTACATAAGAATCGCAGGCCCGTAAAATGCGTAGCTTTACAGTGCGGAAAACGAATGGTAATAAACCGGCAGCGATGAAAAATTTACAATTAAGTATTCTTGATCAGTCGATCGTACGTCACGGAGAAACAGCAAGAGATGCAGTGCAGGAAACGATCAGTACGGTAAAACTTGCAGAAGAACTCGGGTATACCCGCTTCTGGATCTCAGAACATCATAACTCTACATTTATAGCGGGCTCCACGCCGGAAGTGCTGATGGTTAAGCTGGCAGACGCAACCAGTCATATCCGGATCGGCTCGGGCGGTATTATGCTTCCTAACCACAGCGCACTGAAAGTGGCGGAAAATTTCCGGATGCTGGAAACCCTTTTTCCGGGCAGGATAGACCTCGGCATGGGGCGTGCGCCAGGCACGGATCGTATTACATCCACATTTCTCAACCCCTCCAATACATTCAGTGAACAGAGCTACCTGCTTCAACTGGAGCACCTGCAGCGTTTTTTTGACGATAGTGCAGCAACCAGTCACGGTCCCTTGCTCGCAGTGCCGCAGGCATCAGGCGTACCGCAGCAATGGATCCTGAGCTCGAGCGGAGGTAGCAGCAGTATTGCAGCAAGATTCGGACTGGGGCTTGCTGTAGCTAAATTCATCAACGGCGATGTGACGCCGGAGATAGTGGAAAAATACCGCCGTGAGTTCATGCCTTCAGAATATTTCCCGCAACCGCAAGTGTTATTAGCCATCAGTGTTTACTGCGGCGAAACGGAAGCAATCGCGGCAGAAATGCGGCATTATGCAGATTATGTGCTCCTGCAGTTCGAAAGAGGAAAATTCGATCAGTTCGGCGATTATAAAACGATTTCCGGGTACCGTTTCTCCGATGAAGAAAAGGAACGGATCCGCTACAACAGCGGCAGGATGATCTCCGGTACGCCCGCATCGGTAAAAGAACAATTGCTGGCACTTGCGGAGCGTTTCGGAGTGGATGAGATCATTGTTTCCTGTATGAGCGGCCGCGCAGACCTGCGCCGGCGTTCTTTTGAATTACTAGCCGACGTTTTTGGCCTGCCTGCCCGCCATACCACCGAACATGCTTCCCTGTAGTTATTCACAGACCCTGTGCATATCCCTGGTCAGGACGATCGGCCGGAAATGAAATTTTACTGTCATTATGTAATGTTTTTTAATTATGTGTGGGGCAGGGCATGGCTTACAGCATTTTCTACGATTTTGGCACGCAACAGTTGCTTTTTTCTGCCGGAAAATTTTACATACGCTGAAACATTTGCTCTGTTTGCATCTCGGTTTGTTTTCAACAATCGGTGAATAATTCAGACTGGTTATGTTAACATTCAATTAGTAATCTTGTAATGTATTTATGGTTGTGGTATTATGGGTCTGGGTAATACCGTATTAAAAGGGAATCCGGTGATAAATCCGGAACTATCCCCGTAGCTGTGAATCCCCCTAAAATTACCCCTGAAATCGGTATCGCCACTGTTGCGAACAACGTAACGGGAAGGCTTCAGCGGGTTGGGACAGTCAGAAGACCTGCCATAAATATTGAGTGATAGGCTTTCGGGTGAAAGGCATAAACTGGTATCTCTGAGATCTTCTCTGCGATCGGTCGTCCCCACACCTGCCGGTATCCATGTTATTAAAAACCGTATGTTGTTATGATGCAGGAAGATGAAATATTACTGAAAGAGAATAAGGATAGGTTTGTTATCCTGCCGATTAATTATCCCAAGATCTGGGAGCAATATAAAAAGCATGAAGCAAGCTTCTGGACTGCCGAAGAGATTGATCTGGGCAGTGACATGAAGGACTGGAATGCGATGAATGATGGCGAACGTCATTTCATCTCGCATGTACTTGCTTTTTTTGCGGCCAGTGACGGTATTGTGAATGAGAACCTGGCGGTTAATTTCATGAGTGAAGTGCAGTTACCGGAAGCCCGTTGTTTTTACGGTTTCCAGATCATGATGGAGAATATCCATTCTGAGACCTACGCGCTGCTGATCGATACTTACATTAAAGATCCTGTACAGAAAGATAAACTGTTCCACGCCATCGATACCGTTCCAGCGGTAAAGAAAAAAGCGGAATGGGCGCTGCGCTGGATCGAGAACGGAACTTTTGCCGAGCGTCTTGTAGCTTTCGCTGCGGTGGAAGGGGTGTTCTTCAGCGGTAGTTTCTGTTCCATCTTCTGGTTGAAAAAGCGCGGCCTGATGCCGGGTCTTACATTCAGTAATGAACTGATCAGCCGGGATGAAGGCCTGCATTGCGAGTTCGCGTGCCTGCTCTACAGCATGCTCAGGAACAAGCTTACGCAGGAACAGGTGCACCAGATCATGGGTGATGCAGTAGCCATCGAAAAAGAATTCATCACGGAAGCATTGCCTGTAGCATTGATCGGGATGAATGCAGAGCTGATGAAACAGTATATCGAATTTGTGGCAGACAGATGGCTTGCGGAATTAGGTTATGCCAAAATATACAGCGCAACCAATCCGTTCGATTTCATGGAAATGATCTCGCTCGAAGGTAAAACCAATTTCTTCGAGAAGCGGGTGGGAGATTACCAGAAAGCCGGTGTGCTTTCGAGTAAAGAATCACAGGCGTTTTCAACAGACGAAGATTTTTAACAAAAAACGGGAAGCCGGAAGTGAACCGTGGCTTACAAGTTGCGGCCCTGAAAGTTTCATGCTCATACAAACATCATTAACTATATATAAATTGTTTACATCATGCAGGTAGTAAAAAGAAACGGAAAAAAGGAGAGCGTAAAGTTCGATAAGATCACTGCGCGTATAGAAAAACTGTGTTATGGCCTTGATCGCAGATTTGTGCACGCAGTAGACGTAGCCAAAAAAGTGATCGGTGGATTGTATGATGGTGTAAGCACAACGGAGCTGGATAACCTGGCTGCAGAAACGGCAGCGTCTTTAACTGTAAAGCATCCCGATTATGCTTTGCTGGCAAGCCGCATCGCTGTGAGCAACCTGCATAAAAATACTACGAAGAGCTTTTCACAAACCATGCAGCTGCTGCATGCCTGTGTGGACAGCAAAACCGGCAAGCACCTGCCACTGATCGCCGATGATGTATGGCAGATCATCCAGGATAATGCCGAACTTCTTGATTCTACCATTATATACGACCGTGATTATGGATTCGATTATTTCGGATTCAAAACACTGGAGAAATCATACCTGCTGAAACTCGACGGCAAAGTAGCCGAACGCCCGCAGCAGATGTATATGCGCGTTTCGATCGGTATCCATAAACACGATATCGAAAGCGCGATCAAAACCTATCACCTGATGAGTGAACGCTGGTTCACGCATGCAACGCCAACACTGTTCAACGCGGGTACACCAAAACCACAGATGAGCAGCTGTTTCCTGCTGACCATGAAAGACGACAGCATTGAAGGTATTTACGATACCCTGAAACAAACTGCACGCATTTCGCAAAGCGCAGGTGGTATCGGCCTTGCTATACATGGCATCCGCGCAACCGGCAGTTATATCGGCGGCACTAACGGAACCAGTAACGGGATCATTCCTATGCTGCGTGTATTCAATGATACAGCACGTTATGTAGATCAGGGCGGCGGTAAGAGAAAAGGTGCATTTGCTATCTATCTCGAACCATGGCATGCAGATGTATTTGAATTCCTCGACCTGCGTAAAAACCACGGTAAGGAAGAAATGCGCGCAAGGGATCTGTTCTATGCACTCTGGATCTGCGACCTCTTCATGGAGCGCGTGGAAGCAGATGCCGAATGGAGCCTGTTTTGTCCTAATGAAGCTCCGGGACTGCACGAGTGCTGGGGTAAGGAGTTTGAAGAACTTTACACCCGCTACGAATCTGAAGGCCGTGCAAGAAAAGTGGTTAAAGCCCAGGAACTCTGGTTCGCTATACTCGAAGCGCAGATCGAAACAGGAACACCATACCTGTTGTACAAAGATGCAGCCAACAGGAAAAGCAACCAGCAGAATCTCGGAACCATTAAAAGTTCAAACCTTTGCACAGAGATCATGGAGTTCACTTCTCCGGATGAGGTTGCCGTATGTAACCTCGCATCACTGGCATTACCTAAATATGTGATCGACGGAAAATTTGATCACGACAAACTGTATGAAGTGACTTATCAGGCAACCAAAAACCTGAACAGGATCATCGATTACAACTACTACCCGGTAGAAGAAGCAGAGCGTTCTAACCTGCGTCACCGCCCGATCGGCCTGGGTGTACAGGGACTTGCGGATGTATTCATCCAGCTGCGCCTGCCATTTGAAAGTGAAGAAGCGAGACAACTGAATAAAGAGATCTTTGAAACGATCTATTTCGCAGCCATGACCGCAAGTAAGGATCTGGCTATCACAGACGGCCCTTATGAAACCTATGAAGGTTCTCCGGTTTCAAAAAGCATCTTCCAGTTCGATATGTGGGATGTTGAACCAACACTCCGCTGGGACTGGTATACACTGAAAGCAGAAGTAAAGAAATACGGCGTGCGCAACTCGCTGCTGGTAGCGCCGATGCCAACAGCATCTACTTCGCAGATCCTCGGTAACAACGAATGTTTTGAGCCATATACATCCAATATTTATGTAAGGCGTGTACTGAGCGGAGAATTTGTGGTGGTGAACAAGCACCTGCTGCACGACCTGGTTGCGTTGAATCTGTGGAACGATGATATGAAGAACGAGATCATCCGCAACAATGGTTCCATCCAGAAAATAGATGGCATCCCCAACGACCTGAAAGAGATCTACAAAACCGTATGGGAGATCAAACAAAGGGCAGTGATCGATATGGCAGCCGACAGGGGTGCATATATCTGCCAGTCACAATCGCTCAACCTGTTCGTAGATGCACCAACTACAGCGAAACTGACATCCATGCACTTCTACGCATGGAGAAAAGGACTGAAAACAGGTATGTATTACCTGCGTACCAAAGCAGCATCACAGGCGGTACAGTTCACAGTAGAAAAACAGGGTGGCAAATCAGTAGAACCATTGATCGATACACATCACCTGAGTGTTGTGGATGGCGGAACAGATGCTGTTGAAGATAAACTGCTGAATGGCGGCACCTGCAGCATGGAAGACGGCTGTGTAACCTGCAGCGCATAGTAATCTAACGAACCCGTTCGTTCTGAAATAATACGGCGCGGATAACTGTAACGGTTATCCGCGCTTTTTTATTAAATGCTCTTGTATGCTGCGTATCTTTACTGTCAGATAATTCCTAGTTCATGTATCATTCTCTTGAAGCCTGTCTGCTCGACCTGGAAAAGAACGGTCACCTGGTACGGATCCGCGAAGAAGTGGATCCATATCTTGAAATGGCCGCCATTCATTTGCGTGTGCATGAAGCCGGCGGGCCGGCACTGCTGTTTGAACGGGTTAAAGGCTCGCGTTTCAGGGCCGCATCGAATATCTTCGGTACGCTCGAGAGGAGCCGTTTTATTTTCAGGGATACGCTTGCAGGCGTGCAGCAGCTGATCGAGCTGAAATCAGATCCTCTGCAGGCGCTGAAAAAACCATTGAAACATTTTGGTGCGGCGATGGCGGCAGCCAAGGCTTTTCCGCTTAAAAATCCGATAAGCAAACCCGTGTTGTACCAGGAGATCTGTATTGCGGATATTCCGCAGATCCATCACTGGAAACAGGATGGTGGTGCTTTTGTAACACTGCCGCAGGTATATACGGAAGACGCAGACCAGCCCGGTATCATGAAAGCCAACCTGGGTATGTACAGGATACAGCTTTCGGGGAATGAATACCAGATGAATAAGGAAATAGGCCTGCACTACCAGCTGCACAGAGGGATCGGTGTACACCAGACCAAAGCAAACAGGAAGGGGATTCCCCTGAAAGTAAGTTGTTTTGTGGGTGGCCCGCCCGCGCATACAGTTGCGGCAGTAATGCCATTGCCGGAAGGGATCAGTGAAATGACATTTGCCGGTGTACTGGGTGGACGGAGATTCAGGTATACCTATAAAGATGGCTTCGGTATCAGTACGGATGCTGATTTTGTAATAACAGGAGAAGTGTATGCGGGCGAGATTAAGCCCGAAGGCCCTTTCGGAGATCATCTTGGTTATTACAGCCTGATGCATGATTTCCCGCTGATGCGTGTACACAAAGTCTATGCACGCAAAAATGCCATATGGCCATTTACCGTTGTTGGCAGACCGCCACAGGAAGATACCAGCTTCGGTCAGCTGATACATGAAATAACCGGTGATGCCATTCCGCAGGAAATACCCGGTGTTAAGGAAGTACACGCAGTGGACGCGGCCGGTGTACACCCGTTATTACTTGCAATCGGAAGTGAACGCTATACGCCGTATATGCCTGCCAGACAGCCGGCAGAACTCCTGACGATCGCCAATCATATTTTAGGAACCGGACAGTTAAGCCTTGCCAAATTTCTCTTTATTACTGCAGATGATTCAGGCAGCCTTTCCACACATCATGCCGGTACATTCATGCAATACCTGCTGGAAAGGATCGATCTTACGCGCGATGTTCATTTCTACACCAATACTACTATCGATACACTGGATTATTCCGGTACAGGACTGAACACGGGAAGTAAAGTGGTGTTTGCCGCCTATGGCGATGTAAAACGTACGCTTGCTAAAGAAGTGCCTGCTGTTATGAACTTGTTGCATGGATTCGGTAAGGTTCAAATGGCCATGCCGGGTGTGGCATGTATTGAAACAAAAGCATTCTCTTCCTATCCTGATGCCGCCGCCGAAATGCTGGCGCTGGATGAAATGCTGCGCGATCATACCGATGCACTCAATGAACTTCCTTTCATTGTAGTATGCGATGATGCTGCATTTACTGCTGCATCACTCAATAATTACCTCTGGGTTACTTATACACGTTGTAATCCTTCACATGATATTTATGGGATCAGCGCTTTTACCGAATATAAGCACTGGGGCTGCAAAGGCCCGCTGGTACTCGATGCCCGTATCAAACCGCATCATGCACCGGTACTGGAAAAAGATCCCGCTGTTGAAAAAGCCATTGATCGCTTATTCGGTAAAGGTGGTAGTCTGCATGGGGTGATCTGATTTAATCATGCCACCATGGGCGGGTTACTGCAGAATCCAGGCTGAATGATTCGCCGATCATGGGAGTGACCAGTTTCAGCTTCTTTTCCGCTGCCGATTTTGTAACACGGTCTGCCGGTTCATTCCAGCTATGGTTAGAAAGCCGGAATTTAGCCCAGTGTACCGGCAGCAATAGGGCAGCATGCAGGTCGAGCGCAGCCTGTACCGTTTCTTCGGGTAACATATGGATCGCCGGCCAGTCGTAACCATATTGTCCGCATTCAAGTATGGCAAGATCAAAAGACCCGAAATGTTCCCCGATTTTTTTGAACTGCGCATCATAGCCCGAATCGCCGCCTAAGAATAAACGGAAGCCGGGCAATTGCAATACGAATGAAGCCCATAATGTTTTTGCTCTTGCAAGACCGCGACCCGAAAAATGCCGTGCAGGTGTTGCGGTAAGCTTTATGTCATTATTAATAGAAGCCTGTTCCCACCAGTCCAGTTCTGTAATCATCTCCGGTTTAAATCCCCAGTATTCAAGATGCGAACCTACACCCAGTGGTGTTATAACCTGTTTTACTTTTGACTTAAGTGCTTTTACAGTCTGCATGTCGAGATGGTCGTAATGATCATGTGTGATCAGCAATACATCGATCTCCGGAAATTGGGCAGGATCAAAAATGCCCGTTCCGTTGAAAGCTTTACCAAAAATGGGGAAGGGAGATGCGAAACCGCTGAATACAGGATCTGCCAATAGGGTGAAACCCAGGTGCCGGATTATATAAGACGAATGACCGAACCAGGTAATTACAGGATTTTCAGGCGTCTGGCTGCCAAAAGAGAAAGGCTGTGCGGGAACCGGGGCTGCCGGAACAGAAGATGCCGGCCTGTTATTGAAATCCTTCAGTATTTTGAAAAAAGAAGTTCCTTCACGCATAACGGCAGTCGGCTCGATATTCTGAAACCTCCCATCGCGGTAATTGGGCGATTGTTCTATCCGCTGTTGTCTCTGACCGGAGGGCTTATGCCCGAATGCCTGTAATCCCATCAATTTTCGTTTTAATGAAAGACGTATGGAGTGTATGGATATTGTATAGCGCCTTCAATTTACAGACCAGCCGGAATAAAACGATCCGGGGAACTGTTTTTGACGCATCAACCGGCAGAAATAGTATTTTTGAAGCTATCAGCCAAACAGCATGCAAGAACAACAATCAACTTCTCCTGACATGCTTCAGTACGAAGCGCTCTTTAACCATGCATCCATGGGCATTGTTGTGCTGGATAACAAAGGGATGATCCGTTCTGCCAACCCTTATGCGTTGAAACTGTTTGGGTATGAACCGGGTGAGTTGACGGGGAAAGCTATCGAAGTACTGATTCCGCAGCGTTATCATCACCGCCATGTGGGCCACAGGGAAGGCTATACGCATCATCCCAATAACAGGCCCATGGGATTGGGAATGGATCTGTTCGCGATCAAGAAAGACGGGACGGAGTTTCCGGTGGAAGTCAGCCTTGGTAATTACCAGGATAAAGGCGAAGTAAGCGTGATCGCTTTTGTCAGTGATATTTCAATCAGGAAACGCACGGAAGCCCAGATAGAGAAAATGAATGCAGAACTGGAAGCAACGGTGGTACAGAGAACCCGCGACCTGCAGCTTACGCTGGATGAACTTAAAACGTCGCGCGGCCGGTTACAGGAATTGCACCTGTACCAGAAAGCATTGCTGGATAATGCGGGCGTAATGATCATAGCTACAGATGAACACGGTATCATCCGCCTGTTCAATCCTGAAGCATCAGCGCGATTGGGTTATGATGAAGCAGAAGTGATCGGTAAAGCTTCCATCACTTTATTGCATGCGCCTGACCAGGAAAGTGATGCCGATCTGTTCAATACGCTGGTTGCAGGTTCGGAGCAGGGCCTGCATGAAGATGCGGAATATAACTATATCACCAAAGATGGTGTTGTATTCCCGGTTTCACTCACGATTTCCGCTGTAAAAGATGAGCAGGGGAAGGTCACTGGCTTCGTGGCCGTGGCCATCGATATTGCAGCGAGGAAACAGGCAGAGAAAGAATTGCATAAGGCACTGGAAAAAGAGAAGGAGCTCAACGAACTGAAGTCTGGTTTTGTTTCCATGGCTTCGCACGAATTCCGGACACCGCTCAGTACCATTCTTTCCTCTACTTACCTGATCGAGAAATATATCAAAACCGAAGAACAGCCCAGCCGCGACAGGCATCTCGGCCGGATCAAATCATCTGTGGCGATGCTTACGGAAATACTGAATGATTTCCTGAGTGTAGGTAAAATTGAAGAAGGCAAAATACAGGTGCGGCCTGCGGAATTCGATATTCATGAAACGGTGGAATCTGTTATCGAAGAGGTTCGGCATAATCTTAAAAAACAACAGGGGATCCATTATACACATGAAGGAGAGGCGGTATTCATACTGGATGTATCGTTGCTGAAACATATACTGATGAATCTCTTGTCCAATGCAGGCAAATTCTCACCGGAAAACAGTACTATCGAGGTGAGAACAAGCTGCCATAACAAACAGTTCCTGCTCGCAGTTAAAGACCATGGTATCGGTATTTCTAAGGAAGACCAGCAGCACCTCATGGAAAGATTCTTCCGCGGTGCCAATGCTGCCAATATACAGGGAACAGGTCTGGGGCTGCACATCGTATCCAAATATGCGGAACTCATGCATGGCAAAGTGACCTGCAACAGTGAGATCGGAAAAGGAACAGAATTTATAATAGTCTTTCAGGCAAAACAGAACGGAGAATGAAAACAATATTACTGATCGAGGATAATGATGATATCCGCGATAATATCGCCGAGATACTCGAACTGTCGAGCTACACTGTCATTACAGCCGCAAACGGTAAAATAGGTGTGGAAAAAGCCATTGCCGGCAAACCGGATCTGATCATCTGCGACATCATGATGCCCGAACTCGATGGTTATGGCGTATTGCACGCTGTTCACCGGAATGAAAGCATCAGGCATACACCTTTCATCTTCCTCACCGCGAAAACAGAAAGAGCTGATTTTAGAAAAGGAATGGAAGCGGGGGCTGATGATTATATCACAAAACCTTTCAACGGCACTGAACTGCTCAATGCGGTAGACAGGCGACTGAAAAAAGCCGAATTGCTGAAAAAAGAACTGCAGCCCGGTCTCGATGGCTTGCAGGACCTCATGGAATATGCAGGCGACACCCGGAAAGTGCTTTCTGATTTTACCGGTAACCGGAATGTAAATAAATACAAACGCAAGCAGGCTGTATATGCAGAAGGCAACCGCGCAGATTATCTCTATTATGTAACGAAGGGTAAGATCAAAGCGTTTAAAAGTAATGAAGACGGGAAGGAACTCGTTACAGAATTATACAGCCCGGGTGATTTTATCGGTTATACATCACTGATTGAAGGAACTGTTTATAAAGACTCCGCGGAAGCAATCGAAGATGCTGAGCTGGCAATGATTCCCAAACGTGATTTTGAACAGCTGCTGAATAATAACCGTGAGATCGCCATGAAGTTCATGAGCCTGCTGGCGAAGAATGTTGCGGAAAAAGAAAAACAATTGCTGAGTCTGGCTTATAATTCTCTGCGTAAAAAAGTGGCAGAAGCTTTGCTTTTGTTAAGGAACAAATACCACCAGTCTCAGACCGAAGAATTTTCGATCGATCTCAGTCGCGAAAACCTGGCCACAATTGCCGGAACGGCTACTGAATCGCTGATCCGTACACTAAGCGATTTTCGTACTGAAAAAATGATCGATATCCAGGAAGGACGTATTATTATCAAAGACGTGCGAAAACTGGAGCAGCTGCTGAATTAAATTGCTCAGATATTATTGGTCAGGAAAAGATTGAAGTCCTGCTTCAGCTGTAAAGCGTTTTTCTCTGCATGGGCCATCAGTTGCCTGATACCGGCCATTTTTGTTCTCATGATGCTGCTAGTCTCTTTTTCAAGCGCCTGATCCAGTTTGGCAATATCATCTCTCAGCAAACCGATCCGTGCATCCTCCCTGAGTAATATTTCCTGGAAGGAATCTATATCCGGCAGGAGGCGCTGGTCAAAATTGTCTTTCAGTATATCTGCGAGCCTGTTCTTCATCCGGATATTTTCTTCCATAATGAATGAGAGGTGTCTTTTCCACGTATCCGCTTCATACTTCAGTTGCTTGAACAACAGGTTGTTTTCGATTATAACAGGCGCTTGCATTTTCATTAGCTACAAAATAGAAGCCCAAAGGTACCGGTATGGGAAAACAGGCTTTAAGATACCAGTCATGCAGCTGTATGATTATGGTCAGGAATACCTGTGAAAAGCTGAAAAACAATCGGTTATAAACGTTTTTAATCGTTTTTTATTCTGCTGCTCAGGTAGCCATAGGTCCAGGTACCTGCCACTGCGCTGGCCAGCACAACAATTACAACAAGTGCCCCTGTTCCGATCTGGGCAAACAGCGGCCCGGGACAGGCGCCGGTCAAACCCCAGCCTAACCCGAAGATCAGGCCGCCCCAGATCTGACCCTGTTTGAATTTTTTTGGCTGGATAGTGATCTTTTCACCATCCAGTGTTCTGATGCCAAACTTCCTGATCAGCCATACGGATAACGCCGCTGTGATCACTGCGGTGCCGATCACGCCATACATATGAAAGCTCTGAAGTCTGAACATTTCCTGTATCCGGAACCAGGAGATGATCTCCGCTTTCACAAAAACGATCCCGAACATAATACCTGTTAAAAGATACCGTAAATAATGTTTGCGGCCTTTTTCAGCTGTGTTGGTTGTATTGTTTACAGAATAGGTTGTTGACATTTGTATCGGTTATAATGCAAGAATAAAAGGCAGGATGAGGTTTGCCATGATAAATCCACCCGCCATGAAACAAATGGTGGCTACCAGTGATGGCCATTGCAATGTACTCAGACCCATGATCGAATGGCCGCTTGTGCAGCCGCCGGCATAACGCGTGCCGAAACCCACCAGAAAACCGCCGCCTACGAGCATCACCCAGCCTCTCAATGTCAGCAGGGATCCGAAATTGAATAATTGCCGCGGAACCATATTGCTGTAGTCGGTAATGCCGTAAGATTTTAATTGTTGTACCAGTTCTGGATTAACCTTTATATCCTGCCCATTACTGAGAAAGGTAGCTGCAATATATCCGCCGATAAGAATGCCTGCTGCAAATACAAGGTTCCAGCGCTCTTTTCGCCAGTCATACCTGAAGAATGAAACTTTCCCCGGGAAACAGGAAGCGCAGATATGGCGCAGGTTAGCTGAAATGCCGAACTGCTTATTTCCTGCGATCAGCAAAACGGGAACGGTAAGCCCGATCAATATCCCCGCCACATACCAGGGCCAGGGCTCTTTCAATATAGACATCATCAGATTTTCTTTAAAGGTAAACAGCAGTTGTGATTATAACATGGTCATCGGGCATTTATAATCTGTAATCTCAAACAGTCCGCTGCTCTTCAATGCCTGGAATCCCCCGTTTACATTGATCATGTTATTATAACCCCGCGCTTTTAAGATAGAACAAAAGATCATCGACCGGTAACCGCTTGCGCAATGAACATAATAGGTACGTTCTTTATCCAGTTCCGGCAAATGCTGGTTGATATAATCCAACGGAACATTGATCGCATTTACAAGATGCTCGCTTTCATATTCACTTTGCCTCCGCACATCCAGTACAGGAGCTTGTTCTGTTTTTGCTGCCATTTCCACAGCTGTGATGCAGCTGATCTGATCTGTCGCTTTCCCGGCTGCTTTCCAAGCATTAAATCCACCTTCGAGATAACCGATGCAATGATCATATCCGATCCTTGCAAGCCTGGTAATGGTTTCTTCCTCGCGGCCCGCTTCGGTTACCAGTAAGATCTTTTGCTGAATATCGGGGATCAGTGTTCCTGCCCATGGTGCAAAACTGCCATCGATACCGATATTAACGGATCCCGGGATAAAGCCTGCTGCAAACATATCCGGCGTTCTTGTATCGATCAGCAGAACTTCGTCATTTTGCGCAGCTTTTTCAAAATCGGCAATGTTGAGTCCTTTTTTACTGCGTTCAATAACTGTGTCAAAGCTTTCGTATCCGTTCAGATTGAGCAATACATTCTCCGGGAAATAGCCGGGAGGCGGTGTTAATCCGGTTGTGACTTCTTTGATAAACTGTTCACGCGTCATTGGCTGCAGTGCATAATTTACTGCGCGCTGATGTCCCAGGGTATCTGTGGTTTCACGGCTCATATTCTTGCCGCAGGCACTGCCGGCCCCATGTGCAGGATAAATAATGATGCCGTCTTCCAGCGGAAGGATTTTGTTGTGCAGTGAATCGTACAGCAACCCCGCAAGCATGTCTTCCGTTAAAGATGCGTTTACTTTCTGGGCAAGGTCCGGCCTGCCCACATCACCGATGAATAATGTGTCGCCGGTAAATAAAGCTTTATTGTTACCTTTTTCGTCTTTCAGGAGAAAGCAGCTGCTCTCCATGGTATGGCCTGGCGTATGTAATACCTGGAATGAAATATCTCCTACAGTGAGTATTTCCCCGTCTTCAGCTACATGTGCCGTAAAACCTGGTTTCGCAGTCGGGCCGTAAACAATGGTTGCGCCTGTTTTTGCAGCCAGGTCGAGATGCCCGCTTACAAAATCGGCATGAAAATGTGTTTCGAAAATATATTTGATCTGTGCGCCATCATTGGCAGCTCTGCGGAGATAAGGTTCTGTTTCGCGCAGGGGGTCGATGATCACGGCTTCGCCATTGCTTTCAATATAATAAGCGCCCTGTGCCAGGCAGCCGGTGTAAATCTGTTCTATTTTCATATATGCTGTTTTTACAGGTAAGTGAATATTGCAAAACTGGCATATACGCAATTAATGAAACGTGACATTGGTCACGCCGATGGCTGATCAATGTCTGAAAAGGGAATTCTGAACAATCAGCCGGGCAGCTTCAGGATCTCGGTATACCCTTTGTGCTGGGTGATATATCCTTTTTCTGCAAGTTGCTTCATGAGCCTGGAAATGACTTCCCGTGATGAGTTGAGTTCTTTGGCAATGGCTGTATTCGAAAGCGATAACCGGGCCGTTCCCGATACTTCCTGCTGTTTTTTCAGGTAGAAAAGCAGCCGCTGGTCCATATTCCTGAAAGCGATCTGGTCTATCGTGTTCAGCAATTCCCCGAAACGTGAACGATAGGTCTCCAGCACATAAACATACCAGCGCCTGTGTTCCCGCATCAGTGTGTCCATTAGTGCAACCGGTATGGCTAGTGCTTCAGTGTCTTCTGTTGCAACGGCTGTTACCTCGCTGCGCTGGTCTTTGGCTGTACACATCAGTGAAAGCGCACATGCCTGCCCGGGCTGGAGGTAATACATGAAGAATTCGCCTCCGTCTTCTTCCTCGCGCGACAGCTTTACAAGTCCTGCTGTAATAAGCAGGATGGATCGGATCTGCTGTCCTGTTCTGATCAGTGTGGTTCCTTCCCGGAAACGTTGCAGGCTGGCATGCTGCGCGATCGTTTCCGCAAGCGGCCTGTCGAAGGAGGGAAATAAACCCAGGATTTCTTCTGTTGTAATCATGTGGTCAGAATGGGAGCAAAAAATAAGCCCGGTATTTTACCGGGCCTGAATTTATAATTAGAATGAAGGATGAACACCTGTATATCCTGAAGGTGTGATCTCTTTCAGTTCTTTTTTCAGCTCAGCGCTGATCTTCAGCGAAGCGATGAAACTATGGATAGCTTTCTTATCGATCTTCGCATTCCCGCGTGTGAGATCTTTCAGTGCTTCGTATGGATTCGGATAATTTTCGCGACGCAGAATGGTCTGGATCGCTTCTGCAACCACTGCCCAGTTATTCTCGAGATCCTGTTGCAGCGCAGCTTCATTAAGCACTAATTTACCAAGCCCCTTTTCCAGCGATTTCAGTGCAATGGTGATATGTGCCACGGGTACGCCGATATTACGCAGTACCGTTGAATCGGTCAGGTCCCGTTGCAGCCTGCTCACCGGTAGTTTTGCTGAAAGATGCTCCAGCAAAGCATTTGCAATGCCCAGGTTTCCTTCTGCATTTTCAAAGTCGATCGGGTTTACCTTATGCGGCATAGCGGATGAGCCTACTTCGCCTTTTTTTGTTCTCTGCTTGAAATAATCCATGCTGATATAGGTCCAGATATCGCGGCAAAGATCAACCAGGATATTGTTGATACGTTTGATGGCATCAAAATGTGCGGCCAGGTTATCGTAGTGTTCAATCTGTGTAGTAAACTGCATCCGTTGCAGGCCTAGCGTCTGGTCTACAAATTCGTTACCGAGGCTTACCCAGTTCTTTTTCGGGAATGCCACATGATGTGCATTGAAGTTACCGGTAGCCCCGCCGAATTTTGCAGCATAGGGGATTGCTGAAAACAGCGCTACCTGGTTGCTGATCCTTTCTACGAATACCATGATCTCTTTACCGAGACTGGTAGGAGATGCCGGTTGCCCGTGTGTTCTGGCAAGCATGGATACCGTTTTCCATTGTTTTGCCAGTTGTGTAAGTGTATGCTGAAGGTTTACCAGTGCAGGCAGGTATTCATGCTCCATGCAATGTTTCCAGCTCAGCGGGATGGATGTATTGTTGATATCCTGCGAAGTGAGTCCGAAATGGATCCATTCTTTCAGTTCGGGGATACCGGCTTTGTCCAGCTGCTCTTTCAGGAAATATTCAACCGCTTTTACATCGTGATTGGTAATTGCTTCTATTTCCTTGATATGCTGTGCGTCTTCCATGCTGAATTGCTCCAGTACTTTCTGAAGATGCAGCCTTGCTTTCTGCGGCAGCTTAAAGAATTTTTTTCCGGCGAGGAAAAAGAAATATTCAATCTCCACCAGTACCCGGTACCTGATCAGTGCGTATTCGGAGAAATAATTATCGAGGTGGGCTGCCTGTTTACGGTAACGGCCGTCTACAGGTGAAATGGCGGACAGAGCGGTCAATTCCATGTTTTTTGCAATTAATAAAGTGGTGAATCAGCGATTTTTGATCGCAAATTTTGGTTCCTTTGTGCAAAAATAACCGAATTGGAGAAGAGAATACGCATTGGAGCAGTAAGTTATCTGAATACAAGACCTTTATTATACGGAATCAGGCATTCCAAGGTGGCCGGGAACATAGAACTGACCGAAGCCTATCCTTCCCGGATAGCCGCCATGCTGGTGAACGATGAGATCGATGCGGGACTGGTGCCGGTAGCTATTATCCCTGAATTGAAAGAATCCCATATTATCAGCGATTATTGCATCGGAGCCGATGGCGATGTGGCTTCTGTGTGCATTTTCAGCGAAGTGCCGCTGGAAGAGACTGAAACGCTGCTGCTCGATTACCAGAGCCGTACTTCGGTTAACCTGGCCCGCGTACTGCTGCGCGAGTACTGGAAAAAAGACATCCGGTTCGAAAATGCACGGGAAGATTTCCGGGAACATATCAAAGGAACCACTGCAGGTGTGGTAATAGGCGACAGGGCGCTCGAACAACGCAATATTTCCCCTTATGTTTATGATCTGTCCGCGGCCTGGAAACAACACACCGGACTGCCATTCGTATTTGCAGCCTGGGTAGCCAACAAGCAGCTCGACAATGATTTTATCGTATCTTTTAATGCGGCAAATGCACATGGGCTGGCACATGTCGATGAAGTGGTAAAGGAGGAAGCATACCCGGTCTACGATCTCAAACATTATTACACAGAGAATATCGATTATAACCTGGACGAAGCAAAAAAGGCCGGACTCGCATTATTCCTGGAAAAATTGAAAAATAACCCGCGCTGATCACCGGTCAGTAAAGCATATGGCAACAGTTTCCGTCATCACCATTTGTTTCAATAACCTGGCAGACCTGCAGGCAACCTGTGCATCGGTAGACCGGCAGGAGCGTCATCCGGATGAACATTATATCATCAACGGGTCTACAGCGCCGGATATCCGGCAATGGCTGGAACATACGCCACAGCCGGTATACAGGAAATGGATCAATGAAAGGGATAGGGGTATAGCCGATGCATTTAACAAAGGGATACATCTCGCCGCCGGTGAAGTAACGCATTTGCTCAATTCGGGAGATCTGTACGCATCAGCCGATGTGATCGCTGCTATGATGCAGGTGTTTGAATCGGACCCGGCGGTTCAGTGGACAAGCGGAAACCTGAGTATGATCCGCGGCGGGCAACCTGTAACAGTTGGAAAACCTTTTGAAAAGGATAAGCTGTACCGCGGTATGCGAAGCGTATTGCATCCGACCTGGTTTGTAAGAAAAGAAGTATACGGAAGGATCGGTGGTTTTAAAGATTATAAGATCGCGATGGATTATGACCTGATGTGCCGGATTGCAGATGAGCCTTATCGCTATATCGATAAAACAATTACCGTGTTCGATGATACAGGTATCAGTTCCACCGCTTACCTGCGCGCATTAAAGGAAACAAGAACTGTGTATGAAAGTTATTACGGGCGTTCCATGCCCATGATCCTCTGGCAGCTGCGCCTGAAAACCCTGCATCACCTGTTGAATACCGGATTGGGTAAATGGTTGTTCCGTATCAAGAAAAAGCTGGGCGGAGAAAACTGGTAGCTTTTTCTGTGGCGGCAATTACTTTTTCAGCTTTCACCGAAGCGTAAGGCACGCTGATTACAAATTCATATTTTTCTTTCACCAGTTGCGGGTCTGCAAGGTCTTCTTCAATTTCATCCGGATAGATGGCGAAGAAACCAGGATGCATGTTCTGCGGATAGGGCGCAAAACGTTTGTACTGCGAGCCGTTGAAAATGCCGAACACCGTACATCCTGCAGCGGCAGCCAGGTGAACGGAACCTGTATCTACGGAAACAAGGCAGCTTGCATGTGCAAATATGGTCAGCATTTCAGGCAGCGAGGTTTTGCCGGTAAGATCCAGCTTCGGGCCGGTATAAGCTGCGCAGAAAGCATTGGTATATTCGATATCGCCGGGACCGCCGCAAACCAGTGCCGTAAATCCATAACGCTGGTGCAGGTGAGTGCTGACAGCCGCAAAGTGATCCGTTGGCCAGATCCTCGCTTTACTGCGGGAGCCAGGGAATACCACGAAATATTTTTCAGGAAGTGTGAAAGATAATGAAGGCAAACGGCCCGGGTCAACCGAAGTGTCGCGGATTGAGTTGGAACTGCCCGTTACAAAATCAGTAAAAGCACTGTTCCTGTAAAATTCAAAAACGGGCCGCTGCGGCAGATCGAAAAGCCTGGTGTATAACTTCTGATCGTAGCCCTTCTCATAAGATTTAACGCTCTCGGTATTGCTTTTCATGCCAATTCTTACCTGGGCCCTTGCCGCTGCAACAATGGCATCATCATTCCGTTTATCCCTTGAATAGGCAGGGTTAATAACGATCTCGCTGTGAAGGTGGTATGCTGAACGCAATATGTTCAAGCGGTATTTGATGTCTTTTTTGAACTGCGTTTTATTGACCCAGGTCACTTCAACCGGCAGATCGCTGTAAAAACGGTCGTAAAGGCTTTTCCAGCTGCTGTTGGCATACAGGTGAAAGGAATAGCCGGTATAAGCGGGCGCATCCACTATTTCGGGCAGGAATTTATGCCAGAGCATAAAATCGCCGATCTCATCCAGCCGCACAACCAGGATCGTTTTCTGAACAGGCGGTCTGGAACCGGCAGTGGCCAGCCAGCCGGCCATGTCATAGATCCAGCCTTTTAAACGATTCATCATGGTACGCTTCTTATGTTGGTTTACCTGGGAAAGCCGCTATGAACTATATTTGTCGGAACGGCAGACCACTCATTCCGGCGCATCCTTATCGGAGATGCATGCGGGAACAGTAGCTTCCTGTAAAAGTAATAGGGAAATCATCATCATGATAAAAAAAGCATTCAAACACCTGTTTCATTCGATGGGCTATGCCCTGAAACCCGTTCACCGGAAAAGTTTTTTCGGCGGCGACGGACTGCGCACTTTCCGGATCGGCCGTTTTCAGCTGCTTGCCAATAAAAATCATACGATAGAATTCAATATGCGCCAGTTTCCGTTCTACAACCTGAATCTGCCCAGGCTGGCGAGGTTTGTGGAAGGAAGATTTCCCGGCGCAGCGGTAGTGGATATCGGGGCGAATATCGGGGATACTGCTGCTTTTATCAGGAACATGTCAGACGTTCCTGTTATCTGTATCGAAGGCAACGATTATTATTTCGGATTGCTCGAAAAAAACACGCAGTCCATTCCGGACGTTACGCTGATCAAAACCTACCTGGCCGAAAAAACAACTGAAATAGCCGGTAAACCTACTTTTGTGGAAGGCACTTCATCGATCCTCGAAGGCGAAGACCGTATCCGGCTGGTCAGCTTTGACGATCTTGCGAAAGATCCTGCATACGATTTCAGTCGTGTGAAAATTATTAAAACGGATACAGACGGTTACGATATGATGATCCTGCGCGGAGCAATGGACTTTATCGAACGCAATAAACCGGTTCTGTTTTTTGAATACGACCGCGAATTCCTGCGTCAGCAGAAAGATCCGGGGATCGATACGTTGCGGAAACTCGCAGATGCAGGCTATCACCGCATCTTATTCTACGATAACCAGGGGCGTTTCATCGTGGCACTGACCACTCAGGACTTCGACAGTATCGTTCAGATGCATGATTATATCGAAGGTTACAAAGCACCTTTTGAATTTTACGACATCTGCTTCTTCCATAAAGACGATGATGAAATGGCCTGTGCTTTTGTGAGCTCGGAAATGCGGTTAAATGCGGCGGAATAATTTCCGCAGCTTTTGCTTTACACGCATCCGGAAGGAAGACAGGATATTACGTTTTGTGAACAGGTCTGCCGCATCGTTCAGCTTTATTCCGGCAGGATGCACGATCTCGTTAATATCTCCATAAGTGAGTTTGCCAAACCATCTGGGGTATTCGCTCGTATTGGTGGAGCCCTGTGCTGCAAAACCGGTATTCCTCACCAGGTTGGTATTGGGTAATATGCTGATGCCATTGTTAGCGTAAACAGAACAAAGCCACTGGCTGTCCCAGGTGTTCAGCTGGCCCGAATAAGTGAGCGGGAGGATGAAATTGTCTACATATTTTACAAAATCGGGATTATTGAGCAGCGAAGGATAAGCACTCATCGTAATATCGAACTTATTCCATGCACGGCGCCAGCTGGCCCAGCCCCAGATATGCGGGAACCTTGAGAAATAATAACTCGCATCGCCCCTTTGTTTGCCTAACTGGAAATTATTGCCGGAAATATGCATGATGCGTTCATCATTCTTATACCGTTCCAGGAGCGTTTCGCAGAAACTGAAAAAAGAGGGCAGGGGCAGGCAGTCGTCTTCCAGAATGATACCCTGTTCCACGTGCTCGAAGAACCAGGTGATGCCCCCCGATACCGCAAGCTTGCAACCCATGTTTTCATCCCTGAACAGATAAGATACTTCGCAGTCCCAGTCTACCTGCTTTACAATCTCCCTGCATTTACTGCTGTTTGCTGCATCTGTGGGATGATTTTTCCGCGGCCCGTCTGCAGATACGAATAACCTGGCAGGCCTTGCAGCCCTGATCGCATGAAAGGTTTCGGCCGTTTGTTCGGGCCGGTTGAAAATGATAAACAGGACGGGCGTATTCAACATAGCTGGTTAAGCAACAGTGTTATCTTTAAAAATGCAGGTCAGTACGGCTTTCGACATAAAGCTGTAATTCTTTTCCGCAAGGAACTTGTAAATATCCGTCTGCGAAGGATCCTGTTCATAGATCTCTACAAGGATCAGTCCGGGTCTGTACCTGCTGAAATCCAGCGAACGCAGCGCCTGCAGGTCGTGCCCTTCGATATCAACAGACATGAAATCTATTTTTTGCCCTGCCGGCAAATGTTCATCCAGTATTTTGGTAAGTGTGGTTGTTCTTACTTCTTTCTTTCCCTGGAGCAGGTGGTTTTTAGCCGGATCGTGCCTGGATTCGGCCAGTTCTTTGTCCAGCGTGTTCAGCGCAGGTTCGTTGAAGATATAGAAGTCGAGCACCATTTCCTGGTCTGAAACAGCCGCCTCGATATTGATATCACGTTTGCGTTCTTTCCTGAATGGAGCCATAGATCCGGGCATGGCATCTATATTAATACCCCGCCAGTTCTTTTTATAGAACAGGTAAGTGTTGGAATAAGTGCGGGGATGATGCGCACCTACATCGATATAAAAACCTTCCGGCCTGTTGCCGAAATACCGCAGCAGGATACGGTCTTCTCCTTCCTGGGCATAGGAATAGTTTGCGCTCTGATCCAGGAACATGAAGAAGCGACTGATATGTTTTTTTATTTTTCTGCTGAGGTTGCCCATAAACGGCTTTCTTAATAATTGAGTAATCCTTTTAATGCATCGATCCGGAATCTGATCACGGGGGCTGCTTTGGCAGGATGCCCCTGCAATGTATATTTTATTCCCAGTATCACCGATGCACCCAGTTTAAACAGGTATTCGAGCAGTTTCATGAAAAGTGCGTTCCCGCCTTTTTCCTTCATCCGCACACGTTCACCGCGACCGATACCGCTGGCCACACGGTACATATATTCGCGGGTAAGTTTGCTTACTTCAACCACATGGTCTACCTTAATAGCCGGATCATAATAAATACGATTACCCAGCGCCTGTAAACGCAGAAAGAAATCCTTACCCTCACCTCCGATCCGTAAGGTCCCTACAACACCCGGAAGTGCTGAATTGAAACCTCCGATCCGGTCAAAATCAGCCTTGCGTACGATCATATTGGACTCGAGCGGATACTTGCCGGGTTCAAATACCTTCACTTCCGGTGCATAATCGAAATTTCCTACAAGTGAAGAGACGTAATAGCTCATCCATTCAGGTTCTGAAGGAATATAACGCGGGATGATCCTGCCGCCTAGTCCGCCGGCATCCGCATGCTGTCCGAAAAAGCGGATGATCCGTTCCAGGTAATCGGGTGTAGCCACGGCATCATCATCCATAAAACATAACAAGGGCGACTTTGCCAGGGCCGAACCCGTATTCCTTGCAAAAGATGCTCCCTGCCTGGGTTCGTTCAGGAAAGTAGTATTCATTTCCGGGTGATTGCCTATAAACTGCCGGCAAACCGCTTCCGTGTCATCAGTGGAGTTATTGTTCACCACGAGTACCTCAAACAGCGATTTATCAAGTGTTTGCGCATACAGGCTTACCAATGCATCCTGTATATAGGTTGCGCGGTTATAGGTGCAGATCACTACCGATATTTGGAAAGATGTACTCATAAAACGCTCAAAGATAGTTCAGTCACCGCTAAGCGTGTTATGCGTTTTGTTCTTTCCTTTTACCTGCAAAACTTGCGATCACAGCGCCGATCAGTCCCAGCCATACGATAACAGAAGCGCCGATAGCTGCTTTCATGCTGGTATAGTAGGAGGATGGTCTGAATTCAAATATGATATCGTGTTCACCCGCAGGAAGAGCAAGACCGCGCAACACATAGTTGGTTGCCACGATGGGCAGTTCTTTACCGTCGATGGTCGCTTTCCAGCCGCGATCGTAAAACACTTCGCTGAATACGGCGAACTGGTTAGTAGCCGCTTTATAATGGTACTGGATGTAATCGTTATCGTTTTTAACCAGCCTGATCCTGGCAGTTGAATCTGCAACCGGTAGTGCGCTGATGTCTTTGCGGTATTTTTCCTCAACAATCGCGGTGTCTTTCGCATTGAAATGGTTCAGCGCTTTCATGGCGTTGGCAGGTCCGTTCACAAAATGTACCTGTTTTACAAACCATACAGGTCCGAGTGCATCCGGGTTGATCTGCAGCATGGGCTGTCCGTTCTGGTTATTCGGGAATATGAAATAACGCGTATTGAGCATGTTCAGTACCTGCATGTTCATCGGCTGCCTGCTGAGCTGGTATTCGATCAGGTCGTTATAAATGCTCAGTTTGGCAGGATGGTAACCACCGATCGATCTGTGGTGATAAGAAGTGATCGCGTCATTGAACGGTCCTTCCTGCGATGCAAGGTTAAATACCCTGGCATGGGTGGTATCCTTATTGATCTCAGCATCTATCGGTGTTGCCTTGAAATAGTTATCGTTCATGGCTTCCGCTTCCTGGTAATTGTTATCGTTCAGGTAGCGTCTGCCCACAGCCAGCAGATCGAAAGAACTGAGGGCCAGGAGCGCAATGGCTACATAGATCGCTTTTAATTTCTGTTTCAATGCCAGCCATAATAATGCAACCGATGCAGCGATCAGCAGGATGCTGCGTACCAGATCTGCACCGAACAAGGATTTGCGGTCTTCCCGCAGTGCACTATACAATGAATTGCCTTCCTGCTGGTTACCTCCCAGCATTTGTGTAAAGCTGGCTTTGATCTGCTCGTCCATTTTGCCGGTATAATCGAAAGAAAGATAAAGCAGTACCGCTACGATAATAAAACCTGCAGTCACGTATACTGTTTTCTTCAGCTTTGCCAGCGCAGCAGCTTTGTCTGTTTCTTCAAACAGGAATTTCTGCAACGCCATTACTCCCAGCAGCGGGAACAGCAATTGCGGAAGTACCAGGATAATGCTCGGTGCCCTGAATTTATTGTAAAGCGGCAGGTGATTGAAGAGGAAGCTGTTCAGCGACATAAAATTGCTGCCCCAGCTCATCAGTATGGCGATGATACAGGTAGCTAAAATCCACCACCTGTGCCATGTTTTCAGATAAACCATGCCCAGCAGGAACAGGAAGCAGATCACAGCACCGAAATACACCGGTCCTGCGTTGCCAGGTTGTGAACCCCAGTAGGTAGGCATGGATGCAGCAATCTGGGCTGCCTGTTCTTCCGGTGCGCCCTTTGCCATGATCGCTTTGGCAATATGCGAGCTGCCGGTGAGCTCATTACTGCTGCTGCCGCCATAAATGCCGGGTACCAGGAATGTATAGGTTTCTGCAACACCTACGCTGCCGTAATGGAATGCATAGTCGATCGGAAGACCATCACTTTTTTTAACTGCCGCACCATTAGCTGCGGTGGTATCGAGGTTGGCAGTTCCGCCCCGCATGGTTGCTTTGGCATAATCTGCAGAAGTTGCAATATTGACCAAGCCGGTTGTTGCACCGGTAGCGGCCGCAACTGCTGCGATCGCAAAAGCAAGCAGCATGTGCTTGTATTCTTTTTGACGGATCCAGTGAATGGCAAAGGCAACGCTCATTACCACAGCCATCAGCACAAAATAATAAGCCACCTGCGGATGGTTCATCGCGATCATCATAGCGGTGAATAAAGCGGTAAGAGCTCCGCCCCACCAGTATTTGCGCTGGTAGATGAGCCATAACGCTCCCAGTAAGGCCGGGAGATAGCCCATCGCCTGCATTTTGGTATCGTGACCAACAGATATAATAATAGGACTGTAAGTTGCATAAGCATAAGCCAGGCCGCCTAATATGCCGAGCCAGGGATTAACGCGGACGACCTGCGACAGGAAGTAAAACCCGATACAAAGCAGGAAAAAATACCCGATTGGTTTAGGCAGGTACAACATGAAGAGCTGGTGAAAGAGGGCGGGCGACAAAGCATTGTCGGAACCGATCGCTACCTGGTAACCGGGCATGCCGCTGAAAAGGTTATTGTTCCACAGCGGCCATTTGTTGTCATGGGTTTGCTGGTAGTTCACCATATCCTGTGCCATTCCTTTCCAGTGAATAACGTCGGTCTGGGCAAGGACTTTGCCTTCCAGGGCCGGTTTACAGTAAATAACGGCAACGATCACGAATACGGCCACAGCGATCACGTGTGGTAAAAGCGATTTCCATTGGAAGTTCTTCATGTAATCTGTTTATGCTTGTTCGCAAACCTACACGAAAAATTTTTGATATTTATCGCTTCCGGGGGCAATTATATGCCCGGGGATTGTAATTTGTGGTGAGTCCGGCTGCTAAATCGTCGGTTTTATGAAAGGCCTTTCATTTTTTTCACGTTTTGCTTTTATCTGTAACCTTTTTTTCCTGGTCTGTGTGATCATACAGCGGATACATTTTGCCAATGGCAGCCCGGGTTTTGCAGGGCAGCAGGAGATCAGTGGTATTGTGATCGTGCTGGGCTGGTTCGTGTCGCCTTTCCTCAACCTGGGCGTAAATACCAGCTATGCCATCCTGCTCATTAACAGGAAGCCATTCAGGCTGCCCCGATGGCTGGCATTTGCGAACCTGTTTTTCCTCATACTTCAGTTCTTCATCTATTTTATATTGCCCGCATGATACAGCATATACTGAAAGACCGGCCCACGAAATTACTGCTTGGCATCACTGCCTTTTTCGTGGCAAATGCGCTGATCGCAGAATGCATCGGCGGAAAAATATTTTCGCTTGAAAAAATACTGGGTATTCCTCCGGCCAATATTTCATTGTTTGGCGAAAAAGGCTTGTCCTATAATCTTACCTGTGGCGTGCTGCTCTGGCCGCTCGAGTTTATTGTGACTGATATTGTAAACGAATATTACGGCCCCAAAGCGGTGAAACGGATCAGTTATACCGCAGTTGCGCTGATCTCTTATGCATTTGTGATGTTTTATGTGGCCATCCATATGGCGCCCGCAGATTTCTGGATCGGGTCTGGTAAGCAAGACGGGATCCCGGATATGCAAAATGCGTTCGGCGGGATATTCGGCCAGGGTATGTGGATCATTTTCGGCAGCCTGGTGGCATTTCTGGTAAGCCAGATCGTGGATGTGACCGTCTTTCACCGCATCAAAAAAAGAACCGGGGAGAAATGGATCTGGTTGCGTGCAACGGGATCAACAATGGTATCACAGCTCGTGGATAGTTTTATCGTGCTGTTTATCGCTTTCAAGATCGGGAAGGACTGGAGCTGGCAGCTCGTACTGGCCATCTGCGTGGTGAACTACACCTATAAGTTTATCATGGCCATCATCCTCACACCACTGATCTATCTTGTAGAAAAAAGGATTGAAAAATATGTTGGCCCTGCAAAAGCCCGTCAGATGAAGCGTGCGGCGATGGGTGAGGAGGGAGAAATGATGAATATTCCGGCTGCGGGTTAACGGCCCGTTTCGTTTTTGAGCATACGCATGACCACTTTGTCGATAGGTAAAGTCATGACCTCTTCGCGGATCTCCTGCCAGGGAATCCACCTGAATAAGAGGCTTTCTTCATCGGGATTGCTGACCTGTCCGGGCGTGAATGCAAAAGGAGTTGTTGCTGCGGGCAGGTTCATTGGTTCTGCTACATGAACATAATAATAGATGGATATGATCTGGTCGCGGTGATTGAATGCTGAAACCTGGTAAAAATCGGTTGTGTAAAGATGATTCCCCACTTCTATGTTAAGCCCTGTTTCTTCCATGAATTCACGTTTCAGACAATCACGGGTGCCTTCGCCGGGCTCAAGTCCGCCACCAGGTAATTTCGTGTAGGAATTCCCTTTGATGAGCTCATCCGACACCAATAGTTGCCGTTCACTGTTCAGCAAGACACCATAGACGCGTACATTGAAACAGGCCATATCAGAACCATTTCTTTTTTGCAAAATACCAGCTGATCACTACTGCAAGTACAATCGACAGGGCAATGGGAACATAGAACGCATGCGGTGAATTGGCAAAAGGAATATCCACTACGTTCATACCGTACAGGCTGGCTACCATAACCGGCAATGAAAGAATAATGGTGATGGATGTAAGCCGCTTCATCACATTGTTCAGGTTATTGCTGATAATGCTGGCAAAAGCATCGAGGGTACTGGTGAGGATATTGGTATAGATATTCGCCATTTCAAGCGCCTGGCTGGTATCTACGATGAGGTCATTCAGGAATTCTCTTTCTTCTTCATTCAATGCCAGGAAGTTGGTGCGCTCGAGTTTCATCATCAGCATTTCATTGCTGCGGAGTGCGGTAACAAAATACACCAGGCTTTTCTGGATCCGCATCAGGTTCAGCAGATCCTTGTTGCTGTTGCTTTCGTACAGGCTTGTCTCGTACTGGTTGCGGCGATGGTTGATCTCTTTCAGGAACTCCATGAAATTCTGTACCACTTTTTCAAACACTTTCAGGATCATCATATTCTGTTTATCAGGATGACGTTTCTGAAATGAATTAAGGAATTTCTTGATGGCGCCGTTATCGAAGGAGTTCACCGTTACGATCTGGTTCTGCGTAAGAATGATACAGATCGGGATCGTGATATAGAACGCGTCGCTGTCGTTGAATGAATTGTTCTCTGTAGGTGTTTTGATAACAACGAACTTGACATTGTCTTCCAGTTCATAACGCGGCCGTTCATCTATATCGAGTGAATCGCGGAGAAATTCAATGGGGATATCAAGGCGTTCTCCCAACTCCATGAATTCTTCTTCCTTGAAGGGCGGCACCAGGTTCACCCAGATGCCAGGTTCGGGCTTGTGGATCTCTACTGTCTGCCCTTTGATATTTTTAAAATACTGGATCATGGGTTAGTTTGGTATAAATATCTGTAAAACGGGGAAATGATCAGCTGTTTATTTCGCCTTTGAATACAAATGTAGCCGGACCGCAGAGCCATATGTTACGGAAACTGCTTTCCCCGGTTTTGTCAAATTCCACCGCCAGGTGCCCGCCTTTTGTTTTTACCTCCACACGGTTGAAGCCGTTGTCGTTATGGGCAAAAACGAGTGCTGATGCCGTTACGCCTGTGCCGCAGCTGTAGGTTTCGTCTTCCACGCCGCGTTCGTAAGTCCGTACAATGATCCTGTTATTGTCGTTCTCAACAAAATTCACATTGATTCCCGCCGATTCAAATTCCCTGTTGTAGCGTATGGCGCGGCCTTCTTTATAAACATCGAGGGCCATCACATCCGTTACCGGTTTTATATAATGCGGTGATCCTGTATTCAGCACCGCATCTCCGCGGCGGTCTTCGATATCGTCCACGTCTTTCATTTTCAGCCTGATCCAGCCATGATCTGCCAGCTCTGCCTCGTGCTCGCCATCTACAGCCATAAAGCGATACCGGGAACAATGAATGCCCATCTCATAGGCAAAACGGGTGAGGCAACGGCCGCCATTGCCGCACATACTGCTTGGCCTGCCATCCGAATTGTAATAGATCATTTCAAAATCATAACCTGGCAGTGTGTTGAGCAGCATGAGCCCGTCGGCTCCGATGCCGAAGCGCCTGTCGCAGAGATGTTTTACCTGTTCTTCGGTGAGGGAAATATTTCCGTCCCTGTTATCCATAATGATGAAATCATTACCGGTGCCCTGGTATTTGTAGAAAGTATATGTCATGTTCTCGGGAGCAGTTTGTATTAAATGGATGCTATGGTCGATAATGCTTTTTGGATCAGTTGTTCTACAGCCGCAGCGCCGTCTTTGCTGAATTCTTTACGTACCCGGTTGGCTACGATCGCGTTCAGGCTGAGACAATGATGTCCGAGCAGTTTACCGATACCATAGATGCCGCTTGTTTCCATTTCGAAGTTCGTGATCCTGTGATTGCCGTAACGGAACCCGGTCAGCTTATCGATCAGGTCAGGATGGGTAAGCGGTAAACGCAATACACGCCCTTGTGGCCCGTAGAAACCAGGACAGGTTACGGTAATGCCATGATGGAATCCTTCCACAAAATGCTTGAGCACGGATGCACCGGCTGAAGCGATATAGGGCGCCGCAAAAGAGCCGCTGCTCAATTGCGTATGGTTGGCGAATTCTTTCAGGATAAACTGTTCTTCATCATTATTATCCTGCCGGTAAAAATTGAGCAGGTTATCGATGCCCAGCCCGTGTGTGCTGGCTACAAAGCTGTCAACCGGGATATCCTCCTGCAGAGATCCGGACGTGCCTACCCTGATAATAGACAGATGTGTCAGTTCCGGTTTGATCATCCGGGTTTCAAAATCGATGTTCACCAGGGCATCCAGTTCATTCAGAACAATATCGATATTATCGGTACCGATACCTGTGGAAACAACAGAAATGCGTTTATTGCCTATAAAACCGGTATGTGTTACAAACTCGCGGTGCTGGTATTTACCCTCCACGCGGTCAAAATGTTTACTCACAGCTGCCACACGGTCGGGGTCTCCCACGGTAATGATGGTAGTGGCCAGTTCTTCGGGTCTTACATCGAGGTGGTATACGGCGCCGCGACTGTTGATGATCAATTCACTTTCTGCGATCCTGTTCATAATTACAAGGGTTAGGAAGCAAATTTCGGCTTTTTCTATTTTAGAATTTTAAAATTCCCCTGATTCCTTTATTTTCGCAGCCGGATTTCACAAAAGGTCCTGTGGCCGAGTGGCTAGGCAGAGCTCTGCAAAAGCTTCTACAGCGGTTCGAATCCGCTCGGGACCTCGGAAAAGGGTTTTCACGAAAGTGGGAGCCCTTTTTGGTTACATATCCCGTACATTCAATACCTGACCATGACGACTATTATGACATACTGCCTGTATTGCCGGCGGTCTTGTCTATTTGGGGATTATATCCTGCCTTAAATGCATTAACAATAGAGTGCGGTGTCAATACTTCAACGGGTTCCTCTGGGAAGGCATTCTCTGACCTGTCATACCCATATGGTGTCCAGTGATAAAGCCTGCTTTCTGAAAGAAGATAAGATTCATCATTATTATTAATGAATGTCCCGTCTGGCAAATTTTTGATCTGTTCGGTATAGGTTGTTTTTATGCGGTTGCTGCCAATGCGTTCGGCATGAATAATGTCATCAATTGATTTAATGGACGTTTTCATGTCAAAACTGTATTGTGGGTTGCCCTGTATCCAACATTGCTTAAACCGTATATGGTCCTTATACCTGCATTGAAAACAAGGTCTGTGTCCGGCGGAGAATGCTGTTGCTTCATCAAGAAAGAAAAGTTCGGTCCATAGGCCGGGCTGCATTATTTCACGATGCCTGCCTCTGAACTCCAGCATACATATGATCCATGCTTTGATGGTGAATGGTCTTACTATTTCTTTATCCTCGTTATGTATTACCCCGCGATTGCCAAGCCATGCGCCACGGGCTGCGGTTCTGATAATAGAACCATTGGGGGAAACTCGGTTTTGCAGCATCTTAAACCTGGTTGAATTATTTTATTCCGATATCGGAGTGTGAATCTTGTTCTGTAAAGATCATTGTGCTCACTTGTAAGTGTCCCTGAAATCCGGACAGTTTAAAAAGTGAAACGGCACTTAAATTTAACTGTCAATATGAGGAATTCAAAATTTACTGTGACGCAGATTGTCAAGGATGTAAAAGATCACTTTAACCCCATCAGTTTTGGATATTTGTTTCAGCAGGTTTTGCATCCGTATTATCCTGGTTCCTGGTATCAGGTTCCAGGTGAATCTCCCTGACATATTGATCCTTTAATCTGTCGTAAAACGAATGCCGGCTTACTGCCTGGGCAATCATGTTGGAAAGAAGCGCCGTTGCCATTATATAAAAGATCACATTATGGCTGTTGGTCATTTCCAGGACCAATATCGAAGAAGTAAAGGGACTGCGTGTGATTGCAGTAAGGAAACCGGTCATGCCGCATAAAATAACCAGGTTTGCCTGTGATGCGGTAAGATTGAAGAAACCGCCAAAAACGGCGCCGATAGATGCCCCTGCGCTTAGAGAAGGAGCGAAGATACCACCTGCGCCGCCGGCAACAAACGATACCACTGATCCGCCCATTCTCAAAAGGGGAACGTACCAGGCCAGGTATTTTTCATCAGTAAAGAGGGTGGAAACCATAATTTCTTTTCCTGACCCCATCATTTTAAAATCTATCAGCACGGCAAGTGCAGCAATGATTAATCCACATAGTACCACAAAAAATACTTTTACCAGCATTTTCCTGAGCAGTTTTTTCCTGTTCAGAATGTACAATATCAGCTCACACATACAGCTGCCGGCAAAACCCGTTATAACCGCCAGCGGGATAACAAGCAGCATGATCCATGCGGGAAGGGCGTCGAGATGCGGATAACCGAGATAGAGGTAAGGGCCCAGGAAGTTCAGTGCGGTAAGCCCTGCAATGATAACGCCGGTAAGCAAGGCGGATTTGAAAAAGCTGAAATGCGTTTTCGTTAATTCTTCAATCGCAAATACAATTCCTCCGAGAGGTGTATTGAAAGCTGCTGCAAGACCCGCTGCTGCACCTGTAACGATCATATTACGTTTGGAGATTTTCGGGTACCACGCTGGCAAAAGATCATTTATTTTTTTAAAGATCGAAGCGGAGATCTGGATAGTTGGTCCTTCACGGCCAATAACCCCGCCTCCGAATACCATTGTAAGACTTGAGATGATTTTTACAATGATGATACGGAGACTGAGTAATTTGTTCACCTTGTAGCTATGCTTCGGGTTTGACAGCTCTATCGCTGCGCTTACCTGCGGAATGCCGCTTCCCCTGGCATAAGGAGCGTATTTGTTAACCAGCCACCATGACATTAAAAAACAAAGCGGCGTGACGATAAAGAACAGCCATGAAGCTTTGTGAAAAATGTAAAAGGTTCCGGCCTCGGCCCAGGAGAAAAGCTTTGCATATAATACTGCGATGCAACCCGAAAGAAAAGCGCCACTCCAAAAAGGCAGGGCATTGAGAATATTATTTTTCAAACGTTCATTGGAGACCTGGTCAAATTTTGATTTAAGGATCTTTCTCAGTCTGAAAAATATATTCATTTTACAGGATTTTAAATGGATCTGTCTGAAGCTGTATCCTGTAAAGTTACTGATATTACGCTGTTGGGGTGTGCCAATACCATCGGCTGTCGATTTTAATGTTATGTGGGAATGAAGTGGCGAAATATTTGCAATTCGACTGGAATTGTCCATCTTTATCAGGCTCATGTTAATAAACAGGCTACATTCATTTCATACCTTCCGCAACATGATCAACGAAAAACAGGACGTTTATAAATCCTACGATATCATCGCCCGATGGTTTGCAGAAAACCGCAGCCAGGATCTGATGGAAAAATCCTATCTCGACAGCTTACTTGCCATAACCGGCAATCCGGCCGAAATACTCGACCTTGGTTGTGGCACGGGGATGCCCGTGATGGGTTATCTTTTAAACAAAGGCACTCGTGTTACAGGTGTTGATGCCAGTTACAGGATGCTGGAGATCGCAAAAAATAATTTCCCTGCGGAAGATTTTGTGCAGGCGGATATGCGTAAGCTTTCCTTAGACCGGAAATTCGATGCAGTCATCGCATGGCATAGTTTCTTTCATCTTCCGCCGGAAGACCAACCTGCCATGTTTAGGATTTTCAAAAAGCACCTGAACCCCCGGGGTGTGTTATTATTTACTTCCGGAAAAGAATATGGTGAAGCCTGGGGAATGAATGGCGGCGTCAATCTGTGCCATGGATCACTTCACAGTAGTGAATATCTGTCTCTTCTTGAATCCAATGGTTTCACTGTGTTGCAATACAAAGAAGATGATCCCGAGTGCGGCTATGCCACAGTGTGGATGGCGCAGTTGACAGATCAGGCAGATCTTTTTATATGAAGGAACTGTGTTCAGGCATCATTTCCCCAATAATTTCAAAGTAAGCAAGCCTGTCAGCAAGGCAATTCCGAAGCTGAGAAATGTTCCGATCAGTACGTATTCTGTCAGCTTCATGTCTCTGGCATCTTTCAGGTCACCAAATCGGAAAACGGATTTTGCGGCGAGCAGAAATCCCACGCCTTCCCATTTGCCGTACATGATAAAAACAAATACCATTAACCGCTCCATGATACCGATCAGTTGTCCTGCATGCTGAAGAGATTCGTTGATCGTTACTTTAATGACCGGCTCTCCGGTTGGCCGGGATTCTTTGCTGGTTGTCATTGAATTGGGCGGCCATTTTGAAATCACATTTTTGATGATCAGTGATGTCGGTTTCAGAAGGAATAACACTGCCGTAAAAGGGATAAGCACAGCTGCCTCGGACAGTGCATGCCAGTTGAGGGAGCTGCGCCCGGCATATGCCCATACAGCTGCAATGCTGAACAGATGCAGCAACTGGTCTGCGAAGAACCAGCCTCGTTTAGTTTTTTCTGTTTGCAGTAATAATTTGGTTGCGTCTGTCAGCAGGTGTATGACTGTAATGATCAATGCCTGTTGCCAGAATGCAGGATTGCCCGTGATTGCCATGATCAGCAGGAAATGAACGGCTGCATGCAGGTACAGGTAACCCGATTTGAGTTTATGTTTTTCTTTTTCCTTCACCCATTTGTCGGGCTGCAGGAAAAAATCTCCGGCGATATGCGCCAGGAACAATTGCACTAACAATACCATCATATTTGTAGTTGTTGCATTATTTTTTTTCTGTAGAACTTTTCAAGTTCCATGATCTCACTGTAAGAGGCCCTGGTCTGCCTTTCACTCACGGAAGACTGAGACCGGTTTATTTTGTCGCCAAGTTCTTTTTGCGACAGATCCTGGTATAATAGAGAGAGGGTGATGATTTCTGCCGATGAATGACTCCACCTGTCCATGGCTATGGAAGCAAGGCTGATCATCATATTGATCTCAGCATCCAGCTCCAGCCAGGGAGATCCAACAGCGAGGTTCTTCCTGATTTTTTTCAACAATTCAAATTGTTCGCCTGAATTGATAAATGCGCTTCCGTTCGATTCCGTAATCCTTGGTGCATCATAGCTTTTTTCGCCAATGCCGATCGCCATCCTTACATCGAGGCCGGGTACAGCCCTGATGCAGGCTTTGATCCGGATTGCTGCCAGCAGTGACAATTCCGGTTTTTTAATTTCCAGCTGAAAACTGTCGCCTCTGTATATTTCCCAGCTTTTGGGCGATCTGCCGTAATCAGTCAGTATTTTCTTTAAAGGCGCGATCCATTTTTGCTGATTGATCAAGCCTCTGGAATTGATGATGTCTCCTGTGATTATGCTTGTCATACTGCTAATATCGGCTTTTTAGCCGATAATTCAAAATATCGGGTATTTAGCCGATATTATTGGATGTTTGGCTCCATGTATCGGGTTAATAGCCGATATATAAACATATCGGCTATTAACCCGATATGTTCCCGGGGCAGGTCAGGCAATAACATGAAACATGATAAAGAGCGTAGTGCCAAACAGGACGAGAAGGCCCGTTAAAAAAACATAGTCAGCCAGTTTTTCCAGCAATACCTGTTTTTTGCCGGCACGCATGGATAAGAAGGAAAGCAGACAGCTCAGCATGAAAAGGAACATCGATGCCGCAGTAAATTCATCGATTGTTGTTTCTCCATCCAGCTTTAATGCTTTCAGAGAAGTAAGCACAACATAACATAATCCGAAAAGCGTAGCAGATGTGTTGAGGATATGCTGGGATGTATTCTTTTTTTCCATTGTAATAACCTGCTGTTGCAGCATCTTATTTAGTCTTTCTTTTTACAGCGGATTTTTTAGCTGAACCGGTTTTAACAGGCGTCTTCTTTGCCGGAGCTTTAACAGGCGTTGCTGCGGGGTGTTGATGACGAAGGCCTTCTGCCAGTAATTTTGAAGCTTTTTTCACCAGTTTCTGCAATTTCTTTTCATGTCCGGGCTGATTGAAATCTGCAAGCGCCCGGAGAAGTCTTTTCGACAGGTCTTCCTTTAACTGTTTTTTACGGGAGGGTTTCGGTGTCCTGGTTGCAGGAGTTTTGGCTGACACTGGTTTCACTTGTTTTTCCATCATATGAATTTTAAAAGATCATTCATGAAATTAATGATAAGATAATACTCCCAATGTTAAGTTTTCCGTAAACGGATAGCTTGCGGCATGGTTTGATAAACCGGAAAGTGATCATCGTATCAAAATGAAATCGTAACTTAATGTGATCAAGTCCATGTTTTAAAATAGTTCTGCAGATGGCCGCATTTATCGATTATTACAAAGTATTAGGGCTCGACAAAAACGCTACCGACGATGCGATTAAAAAAGCATATCGCAAGCTCGCCAGGAAATATCATCCCGATCTTAATCCCGGAAATACAGAAGCCAACGCTACATTCCAGCAGATCAATGAAGCAAATGAAGTACTGAGTGATCCAGAAAAACGCAAGAAGTACGATCAGTATGGAGAACACTGGAAACAGGCAGATCAGTTTGAACAATCCGGCCGGCAGCAGGGCGGGCAGGGTTATGAAGGCTTCAGCAGCTTCGGTGGGGAAGGTGCAGACTTCTCAGATTTCTTTGAACAGGCATTCGGAGGAGCCGCCGGAAGGAGAAACACAAGAGCGTACAGAGGCGAAGATTACCAGGCTTCACTGCAGATGACATTGTCAGACGCATATACAACCCATCAGCAGGTATTGAATATACACGACAGGAAAGTACGCATCACCATTCCTGCAGGTGTTGAAGATGGTCAGGTGATCAAATTAAAAGGTTATGGAGGGCCGGGAACAGGAAATGCGCCGGCGGGAGATCTGTATGTTACTTTTGTGATCCGGAACAACACCCCATACAAAAGAACCGGAGCAGACCTTTACCTGACCGTTAACATAGATCTCTATACGGCTGTACTGGGTGGTGAAAAGACGATCGACACCATGGCCGGAAAGATAAAACTGAAAATTCCCGCGGGTACCCAGAACGGAGGCAAGACAAGGGTGAAGGGAAAAGGATTTCCTGTATACAAACAGGAAGGGTCTTTCGGTGATCTGTACATTACCTGGCATGTAGAAATTCCCGTTCAGCTTACAGAAGAAGAAAAAGCATTGTTCACGCAGCTGGCTGCCTTAAAAAATCAAACACATGGAAACAGTTGATCTTGTATTGATACATGAGTTCTGTAATTACAACCATGTGTCCGTAAGTTTTATCACCGGGCTCGAAGAAGCCGGGCTGCTGGAAATCACAAGAGTGGAAGAACAGTCTTTTCTGCACCGGGAACATATAAAAGATGCCGAGATGCTTGCACGACTGCACACTGAACTCGACATTAACCTGGAAGGAGTGGAGGCGATCGCTCATCTGCTCACGCGTATCAAACAGATGCAGCAGCAGATGCAGGCAATGCAGCAGAAACTCGATCTGTATGAATAATAAATAAACGGGGATCAGCAACAGCACTGATCCCCGCTCCGGATTTAAAGGAACATTCCGCCTGAAACTTCAATGCGCTGTGCATTTACCCAGCGTGATGCATCCGAACATAAGAAAGCTACCACGCCGCCGATATCGTCAGGAACACCGGTGCGTTGTAAAGCTGTATTCGCTGCGATATAACGAATTGCTTCCGGGCTGTTCTCGAAAACGCTTCTCGTAAAATCGGTTTCAATAATGCCCGGCGCTACGGTATTAACCCTGATGCCGCGGCTGCCGGTTTCTTTTGCCAGGTAACGCGTGAATACTTCGATCGCTCCCTTCATGGCAGCATAAGCGGCATAACCAGGTGTGGTAAAACGCGCAAGCCCGGTGCTGAGGTTGATAATGCTGCCACCACTGGCGATCAGCGGTAATGTTTTCTGCGTGAGAAAGAATACGCCTTTGAAGTGGATGTTGGCAAGAAGGTCAAACATTTCTTCCGTGGTGTCTTCAATAGACGCACGCGCATCAACACCTGCATTATTGACCAGGAAATCAAAACTGCTGCGGTTCCATTTCTCCTGCAGCGTTTTACCGAGTTCCGAACAAAACGCGGGAAAACTTTTATGGTCCGCAGTGTCAAGTTGCAATGCGGCAGCCTGCCGGCCCTGTTCACCGATCTGCCTTACCACTTCCGCTGCTTCGGCTTCTTTGCTTTTGTAAGTGATGATCACGTTGTGACCTGCTGCGGCCAGTGCCAGCGCCATATTTCTGCCAAGACCACGGCTTCCGCCTGTGATAAGGGCGATCTTATTTGTTTGTGTCATAGTAGTATCTGATTAATGACACAAAGCTCAGTATTGTCTGCGGAAATTATATGGTGACAGTTTCAGTATTTTGAAAGACCTGCATACGGAAAGCTTTTGGTGTGGAACCGTTGTATTTCTTGAACCATTTGGTGAAATTGGAGTTGTCGTACGTAAGCTGGAAAGCAACATCGGCAATGCTTCGTGAAGGGTCTGACAAGAGTATTTTAGCCCGCTCCAGGATCTTATGTTCGTAAAAATAGCAGGGATGATGGCCGGTCAGTTCCCTGATTACATTGCTGAGATGGGTGGGATGAATACACATCTCGCCGGCAATATCACGCAGCTCGAACATGCGGTCTGTTTTACCGCCGATCACTTCGTCCAGATGCTGATCGATCAGGGAGAGATAATCAGCATAAATGGTTTCGCTTCTTTTCACAATATAAAGTTCGTTTTTTTTTGGCGTATGGAATGGTGATTGTTTCAGGTATGTATGTTCTGCAATATATTTTTTTGATATATGTGGATCGTGCTGTATCTTGGAACCAATCGGAATTTTATGCAACCACAACCATTGATAGAACTGAACAGTTCAGGTGCTGCTGTGATAGCCTGGCAGCTTTTTTTACAGAAGAACGGGTATAATGTAAGCACGGCAGACGGAAATTTTGGTCCGCAGACCCAGGCAGCAACCATGGCTTTTCAGACAAAGAACGGGCTTACGGCAGATGGTGTGGTAGGGCCGGGCACTTATACTGTGGCAGAACAGCAGGGTTTTACAGGCACAGCAGTTCAGATGGCCGATTTTGTGGGTATAGATGTGGCACATTATGATTCCAATGATGGAGCAAACCCGATCAACTGGGAACTGGTGAAGCAGGATCCGCAGAATATCAAATTCGTATTTGTAAAAGCAACGGACGGTGCATCAGGCCCTAACAGTGTTGATCAGACCTTTGCCACAAATGTAGCCGGAGCCGGTGCTGTAGGTTTGCCGGTAGGGGCGTACCATTTTTATGAACTGGGATCAGCCGCCACGGCCCAGGCATCCAATTTTATCACCAATACCGGGAATCACCAGTTGCTGACCCTGCCTCCTGTGCTGGATTTTGAACTCCCGGTAGCAGCTTCTGCTATCCAGCAGACCATGGATGATATCAATACCTGGCTGGAACAGGTAGAAAAAGCTTTCGGAAAAACACCGATCATTTATACCAACCCGAATGCCTGGGATGCGCTGGGAAATCCTTCCGGTTTTTCAAAATACCCGTTATGGATTGCAGATTATAACTCCTCCATAGCACCGCCTGTTCTGGGCTCATGGCCGCAATGGGCTTTCTGGCAGTTCACAGAAACAGGTACCGTGCAGGGTATCGTAAATCCGGCCAGTATGGACATCAACCATTATAACCCTGCTTCGGGCATACTTGCGGTTTGATAACCATAATATATGTTGTTTTTGTTGAATGCGATTTGCCCAAATCCGGTCAGCCGGCCTGGAAGAAGGGGGTATTTACCCCGGAGTGCATAAAAAACGTTAAAAAATACTGGGAAAAGTAAAATAATCTGTTATTTTTGAGCCCATAAGTTGCATTCCGGTCTTTTTAAAGATCACAAATTCAACTGTTTATCCAACATCCGCAGGACTAGTAATATGTCCTTTTGATTGACAATATCCATCCAAATTCCGTTTCATTTTTTAATCCAGTTTTATCTCTGTGTCAACCACATAAAGCGGCTGATTATTGGCATTTCAGGCTGATAAACAACTGTTTTGTATTAACTGATCATTTTACAGTTCTCTATGAAACGAATTTTACTCTGTTGCTTGTTAATGATTTTCTCTGCCTCCGCAGCTTTCTCACAAACTGCCGGCGCACTGAATTTTGATGGCCAGAACGACCAGGTTACCATACCTAACAAACCTGCGTTGAATCCGTCCACGGCAATCACGATCGAAGCATGGATCTATCCTACCAATGGTAGCAGCTCCGTTCAGAACGTAATATGTAAATCGAGCGTTGATGAGAACTCGGGTTATATTTTCCCGCGTACGGATGATGGCTGGATGTCTTATTCGTTCTATCTGAAAATAAACGATGAGTGGCAGATCCTTTCAGCACCATTCCCTTCACTGTTCCAATGGCATCATGTGGCCGCTACGTATGATGGTTCCATGATGAAATTATATATCGACGGAAACCTGACGGCATCTATGGCAGCAAGCGGACCGGTTTCAGCGAATAACAATCCGCTGGTGATGGGGCAGCAACCTGGTTACGAAGAAGCGTTCGGCGGTAATGTGGATGAAGTTCGTCTCTGGAACAGGGCGCTGACAGAATGCGAGATCAGGAATAATATGCTTTGCGAATTACCCGTTCCTCAGAACGGGCTTGTTGCATATTACCAGTTTAACCAGGGATTGCTGGGCGGCGTACTGAATACACTTTTCGCCACACTGCCTGATAAAAGCGGTAACAACAATGACGGCACACTGGAAAATTTCTTTTTGAATGGCCTCACGTCTAACTGGGTGGCAGGAAAAGCAACCGGTACCTGTACCGTATTTGCAGCGCCGGCTCCTGTAGTTGGCAGCAATGGCCCGGTACTGATTGCCGGAAGTACGCTGAACCTGACTGCATCGGGTGGCACAAGCTATTCATGGACCGGTCCTAACGGATTTACCTCCAACCAGCAGAACCCGACCATAGCCAACGCGCAGATCAGCGCAAGCGGTACATATACCGTATATGTATCGAGGAATGGTTGTACGGAAAGCGCTACGATAGATATCTCTATCGTTGCACAGGCCGGCGGATTACATTTCGACGGTGTGAACGATCAGGTAACTGTTCCGCACAATGCATCGCTCAACATGACAGATGCGATCTCTCTTGAAGCACTGATCTATCCAACCGATAAGATCAGGCCGCGTCAGGATGTAATGACAAAATCTACACTCACTGAAAATACCGGCTATATCTTCCCCCGTACCGACGATGGCTGGGATTCATTTGTATTCTACCTGAATATTGAAGGAAAAGGCTGGCAGTCATTGTCTGCACCTTATCCTGATATCAATAAATGGCATCATGTGGCCGCTACCTATGATGGCTCATTCATGAAAGTTTACCTGGATGGTGTTCTCGTTGCGTCAAGGCAGATGACCGGCAAGATCACTACCAATACCAATGCCGTTGTACTGGGCCAGCAGCCTGGATATGATGAGTATTTCACCGGTAAAGTTGATGAAGCCCGGATCTGGAGCCGTGCGCTTACCCAGTGCGAGATCTCCAACAATATGCTTTGCGAATTGCCAGCTTCCCAGATCGGACTGGCTGCTTATTATAAATTTAACCAGGGGCTGCCTGCTGTTGCAAACCCGGGCATTACCTCTCTTACAGATGCCAGCGGTAACAATAACGATGGGCAGCTGGAAAACTTTGCGCTGAACGGAGCTACATCAAACTGGCTCGACGGCCGCGCATCCGGCACCTGTAACCTTGTTACTCCTGTATTACCTGAAGCAGGAAATAATGGTCCTGTTGTTGCCGTAGGCAGCGTGCTGAACCTGACTGCATCAGGCGGTCAGAGCTATTCATGGACCGGTCCGAGCGGCTTCACATCTACCATGCAGAATCCGTCTATCGGTAATGCACAGGTAAGTGCAAGCGGTACTTATACTGTAACGGTAACCAGCGGTGGCTGTTCTGCAACTGCCCAGACCAAAGTAACTGTAGCTGTACCTGCGAAAGGATTGAATTTTGATGGTATCGATGATGAGATCAGCATTCCAAACAATACGTCATTGAATGTAAGCAATGCGATCTCCGTTGAAGCATGGATCTATCCAACAAATAAAACGAGGCTGGTGCAGGATGTACTGGCAAAATCGAGCCGTACCAATAATACCGGTTATATCTTCCCACGTACGGATGATGGCTGGGATTCATTTACATTCTATCTGAATATTACAGGTCAGGGCTGGGTATCACTTACTGCGCCATATGCAGCCGTTAACCAGTGGAATCATGTTGCAGCTACTTATGATGGTACTGCCATGAAAATTTACCTGAACGGTGTACTCGCTGGTTCAAGACCAATGACCGGTGCAATTACTACCAATACGAACGCATTACGTTTGGGTAACCAGGATGGTTATGAAGAATTCTTTGCAGGAAATGTGGATGAGATCCGCGTATGGAACCGTGCGCTTCCTGTCTGTGAAATCCTGAACAACATGAATTGCGAAGTGGTTCCGCAGCAGCAGACTGGACTTTCTGCCTACTACAGGTTCAACCAGGGCTATATCGGTATCGATAACACTAATATTACTACTTCACTTTCTGATGAGACCGCTAATAACAACTCCGGTACTTTCATCAACTTCGCACTGAACGGTGCTACTTCCAACTGGGTTGTAGGAAAAGTGAGCGGTAACTGTTCTGTGTTTATACCGGTTATTGCAACCATCGGCAGCAACGGACCTGTACTGCCGATCGGCAGCACGATCCAGCTGAGTGCAGGTGGCGGTGATACTTATATGTGGACAGGCCCCAACGGCTTCGCTTCCACATTGCAGAACCCGTCTGTGATCAACGCACAGATCAATGCAACAGGAAATTACCTGGTTGCTGTAACGGCAAGAAACTGTACTGATACCATCAGTAAACATATTACGATCAGGCAACTGCCAACTATTACAGCAGTAGGACCGGTTTCATTCTGTCCTGGTGGCTCTGTAAAACTGATCGCTACCCTGTCACAAACTTACCAGTGGTATCGCAATGGAACGCTGATCCCTGGTGCAACACAAAGGGAATATATTGCAACTGCTTCCGGAAGTTATACGGTAAGTGTAACAGATGCCGGTAATTTTGCTGCAACTTCAGCTGCAACAAGCGTGCTGGCAACCGATAACCTGGCACCGGTCCCCACCGTTGCTAATCTGCCGGTGATCACAGGCGATTATCCGCTGATGATTGTTACAACCCCAACTGCAACGGATAACTGTGCAGGAACTGTAGCAGCAACAACAAATAGTCCGCTGGTATACAACATCCCGGGTACCTATACTATTCACTGGACTTATAACGATGGTAATGGTAATACTATTACGCAGGATCAGACTGTTGTGGTAACCGGTACCATTGCAGACCAGACACCTCCTGTGATCTCAGGTGTGCCTGCCAATTCAACTGTGAACTGTGGTAATATCCCTGCGGCTGTAACCCCGGTTGTAACGGATAACATGGATCCTTCGCCAGTAGTGACTTTCGCCGAAACCAGCACGAAAGGAACAAATCCCGCAGCGGCATCATTCTATAATTATACCATCACTCGTAAATGGACCGCAACAGATGCTTCGGGTAATGTGGCAACAGCTACACAGGTGATCACGGTACAGGATATCACAGCGCCGGTACTGTCTGGTGTTCCTGCGAACGTAACTGTAAGCTGTGGTTCAATTCCTGCAGCAGCAACAGTAACAGCCACAGATGCTTGCGATGCAAATCCTGCAGTTACGCTTGTTGAAACCAGCACAAAAGGAACAAACCCTGCGGCTGCCTCATTCTATAATTATACCATTACCCGTAAATGGACCGGCAAAGATGCCTCCAACAATATCACTGTCGGCACACAGGTAATTACGGTGCAGGATGTAACCGCGCCGGTACTGTCGGGCGTTCCTGCGAACGTAACAGTAAATTGCGGCGCAATTCCTGCAGCAGCAACAGTAACTGCAACCGATGCATGTGATGCAAATCCTGTAGTAACACTTGCAGAAGTGAGTACCAAAGGAACAAATGCTTCAGCGGCTTCTTATTATAACTATACCATTACCCGTACATGGACCGGTACGGACGCAGCCAATAACACTGTAACAGGTACCCAGGTGATCACTGTACAGGACATTGCACCGCCGATGATCTCCGGTGTGCCTGCAAACGTGACAGTGATCTGCGGATCAATCCCGGCGCCGGCCAATGTAGCAGCAGCAGATGCCTGCGATGCGAACCCTGTGGTTACACTAGTTGAAACAAGCACCAAGGGCACGAATGCTACATCAGCTGCTTACTACAATTATACTATCACACGTAAATGGACTGCAAAAGATGCAACAGGTAATACTACTTCCGGTACGCAGGTAATCACTGTTCAGGATGTAGCCGCACCTGTATTATCTGGTGTTCCTGCAAATGCAGCAGTAAACTGCGGATCCATTCCTGCGGCAGCAGCAGTAACCGCAACCGATGCATGTGATGCAAATCCTGTAATTGCATTTACTGAGATCAGCACGAAAGGAACTAATCCTTCAAACATATCCTATTACAACTACACGATCACACGTAAATGGAAAGCGACAGATGCTGCCGGCAACAGCAGTGCTGAAGCTACCCAGGTGATCACAGTAACCGATAATACTGCACCTGTCCTTACCGGTGTGCCTGCAAATGTTACCGTTAACTGCGGTAGTGTGCCTGCTGCACCTGTGGTAACTGCTACGGATGCATGCGATCCTGCACCGGTTGTTACACTGAATACCGTAACAAATGGTAATACGATCACACGCACCTGGACAGCTAAAGATGCAGCCGGAAATACCGTTACTGCTACCCAGGTGATCACAGTAACCGGAACAGCTCCTGTTATCACCGGACCAACCACCGGAACCACAGTTACCATGAACCCGGTTGCGCCTGCACTTGACTTCAACGTGTTTGTCCGCAACGGTGTTTATTTTGGCAATGGGCAGTCGCACGGAGCGGTTGCAATGGGTGGCGATCTGACACTGGCGGGTAATTATTCTGTATCGAATAACAATGCCGGAACATTCAAAGTGAACAATGTACCTGTAACACTGGTAGTTGGCGGAAAAGTGATTTACCAGAGCGGCAACAACGTGAACGTGAACCAGAACGGCTATGTGAAGATCGGCGATGCAACCAATTCTTATGTATGGTATAAGGATCAGAATAACGCTTATTCTCCGATCCGTATCACACCGGGTAATAATTATAATGGTTCTCCGCGCATCAACATGCAGGCCAATTCACAGAACCTGAATGTGAGCGCTACCAATAATCCTGTATTCCAGAGCAATGTGATCGATTTCGCTGCGGCCTTTGCACAGATGCAAGCGTCTTCGGCGGGCATGAGCGCGATGACGGATAATGCAAATGTTACTACGCCGAACGGCACTGCGATACCGCATACCAATATGCCTAACCAGGTTAAGATTACCCTGGCTCAGGGCGTGAACGTGCTGAACATTAACGCATCTGATCTGAACAACGTACAGAATTTCACATTCAACAACCAGCCTGATGCTTCACGCATACTGATCATCAATGTTAATGCTCCCGGTAACTTCAACTGGAATGTATGGAACAGCGGTGGTGTAGGAGATCAGAATTCTTCCTATATCCTGTATAACTTCTATAATACAACTGCACTTACCGTACAGGGTAACGGAAGCATAACAGGTACACTGTTTGCGCCATATGCATCGATCAATAAATCGAGCAGCCAGAATATTACAGGGCAGATTATTGGTCAGTCGTTCACCCACAGCAGCGGTACCAATACTTATAACAAGTTCACCGGAACCATTACAAGCGGAAGCACAACGGTGATCGGCAGCAACAGCAATAATCAGCGTTATACTACGGCTACATCTTGCACTTACCTGGTAAATGGCAATGAGTTTACACCAACAGCTACCGATAACTGCGGAACACCGGTACTCACCTATGTACTTACAGGTGCAACTACAGGAACCGGAACCAGCCTTGCAGGTGTGGCGCTGAATAAAGGAACAACTACAATTACCTGGACTGCTACAAGTGCGCTTTCAAGTACTTACAGCTTCAATGTAACAGTGGATGATAATGTGAATCCTGCAGCGGTTACCAAAAACATCACAGTAGCACTGGATGAGAACGGTAACGCAGTGATTACGCCACAGTCTGTGAACAACGGATCTTCAGATAACTGCGGTATTGTAACATATGCACTCAGCAAAACAAACTTTACTGCTGCCAATATCGGAGCCAATACGGTAACGCTTACCGTAATGGATGCGGCTGGTAATACAGCAAGCGCAACTGCGGTAGTGACGATAACAGACAATACAGCACCGGTGATCAATGTGCCGGCAGCTATCAATAAGAATAATGACAATAATGTTAACGGCGCCGTGGTAAACTACACTGTTACTGCTGCCGATAACAGCGGTGCCGCACCTGTGCTCACGTACAGCAAAGCATCGGGTTCAGTGTTCCCGATCGGAACAACAGTAGTAACTGTAACTGCAAAAGATGCAGCCGGTAATACATCAACAGCAACCTTCAATGTTGTGATCAAAGATGTACAGGCTCCGGTACTGAACATTCCTGCAGATATTACTGCGAACTACGGATCGGTTATTAACCTCGGCAATGCTACTGCAAGCGACAATGCCGGTATCTCGGCCCAGGGTATTACCAATAACGCACCGGCTGTATTCCCGCTGGGCGTAACAATGGTAACCTGGTCGGTAACAGATGTGAATGGCAATACCACAACAGCGGTGCAGAAAGTAACAGTAGTGGATGCAACCCCGCCTGTGATCACCGTTCCTGCAGCGATCTCCAGGAACAATGATAATAATGCATGCGGCGCAGTGGTTACCTATACAGTAACTGCAACCGATAACAGCGGAATTGCACCTGTTCTTACTTACAGCAAGGCTTCAGGTACATCATTCCCTGTAGGAACAACCGTGGTAACCGTTACAGCGAAAGATGCTGCTAACAATACGTCTACAGCTACCTTCAATGTAGTGGTGAAGGATGTTCAGGCTCCTGTAATCACAGCGCCTGCAGATATCACCATCAACTCCGGTGCTAACTTCAATCTTGGTAATGCGGTAGTGTCTGATAACTGCGGAATCAATGCACAGGGCGCACGTAACAATGCTCCTTCAACATTCCCTGTAGGTACTACAACGGTAACCTGGACTGTAACAGACCTGAGCGGTAACACAGCTACGGCTACACAACTGGTTACCGTACTCAGTGCGAAACCGGTACTGGTTTCTCCGGGTAACCAGGCATTCTGTGCAAACCAGAACGGCAGCAAGCAATTCACAATACCTGCATTGCAGCAAAGCAGCGCCATCGGTATCAGCAGCACTACATATGCGATCACCGGCGCTACTTCAAGAACAGGCAGCGGCGTTAATGCAAGCGGTAACTTCAATAACGGAACGTCTACCATCACCTGGACGGTGAAGGATAAGAACAACAACGTAAGTACTTGCGCCATTACGGTAGTGGTTACTGCATTGCCAGCTGCTCCGGCAGTTACAGCTTCAACACCTGATGCATTCTGCAGCAGCGTTCAGCTGGTGGCAGCAACACAGAATAATGTGTCTTACCAGTGGGTATATAATAATAATATCGTTGGCGAAGCACAGCAACTGAACCTGGGCAGCAGTGACGGAGAAGGTACTTACACCGTTTACGCGATCAACGGCGGCGGTTGTAAGAGCGCAGGCGGAACATACAGCTATAACAAACAGAACCTCTCCGGCAGCTATGTGATCATCGGAACCAAAGAGGTAGACCTCGGCCAGAATAACCAGGTGAACGGTGGAAGCGTGGGTGTGACTGCTTCAAACGGTATTGCATCATTCGATAAGAACACATCGGTTCTTTCTGCAGGTTCATTTGTAAAAGCCAGCAGGATCACGAAGAATGCAACCAATGTGAACATCCTGAAATCGATTACCAGCGCAGCTACCATTTCACTGCCGGCTATGATCTACAACAGGGCAAGCACAAAAGGACTTTCCGGTAAAGATGTAGCACAGAATGTAACCACCACGCTGAACGGAAACTTCAGCACCGTTACGCTCCGTAAAGGCTCTAACGTTACACTTACCGGAACTATCTTCGGTGTGATCACGATGGAAGAAGGTGCACAGCTCCGCTTTACGTCCACTACCGTAAATATCGACCAGCTTAAACTGGCTAACGGCCCTGCTAACGGCTACAGCTATGTACGTTTTGCAGACAATACCAATGTGCTGGTAAGCACCCAGGTAAGTGTGGGCAGCAACGCAATCATCAATCCTGATGGCGTGAAAGTGACCTTCTATGTAGGTGATACCAGGTGTGATGAAGAGAAATTCACAGTGAAAGGTGCAGATACCAGGATCAATGCCAATATATATATGCCTGATGGTAAGCTGAAGATCAGCAATACCAGCAGCAGCAACAGCAGCTGTATCGATTACGATTCATGGTGGAAATGGATCCTGAGCTGGTTCTGCGGAAATGTTACACAGCAAAGCAATGTGGCTACACCTGGCGATCCGAATGTATACATGACCGGTATGTTCATCGCATACGAAGTGGAAAGCACCACACCTGTGATCTGGAATGCCAATAACTGTGGCGGCAACCCTGTTACTTCCGTAAATACTGCTGTCACTTCGGCCACATCTGAACCCGAAGCGATCAGGCCGGCAGGTGCAGAAACCCTCAAAGTAACTGTAATGCCTAACCCGACCACTACTTACTTTACCCTGAAACTGGAAGGAAAATCTGGTCTGCCGGTAAATATCAGGGTAGTGGATGCAACCGGAAAACTGGTAGATGCCAAACTGAATCAGAATGCCAACAGCACGCTCCAGATCGGCCATAATTATGGTAACGGAATGTTCTATGCTGAGATTACGCAGGGAACGCAGCGCCAGGTGCTGAAACTGATCAAGCTGCATCCATAATCATTTTAACCTCCATTCTCATAAAAAGGGCTGTCTTTCCGACAGCCCTTTTTCGTGTCTCTGTATATACATGATAATTTCTTAAAAAACTGTAGTAACCACCCGGCAGATTTTGTGTGGTTTTTCAAATCCCGGCCGTACTGCTTTCATACTACAGTTTGTAGTGGCAAAACTACTGTCCGATTCGGGTGGACTACTTCAATTTCACAACTGTCTTTATCGGAAACCGTCCTGATAATCAGTCACTTTACAGTACCAGGGTGATCATTACCACGAACTGTAAATGAAATTGTATGAAAAGTCAGGCTATTCAGGAAAAATACCAGGCTGCGGATCTCAGACCCGTAAAATGGCTGGCGTTGGTAATATTATTAGCCATTTCCTGGCAAACGAAAGCGGCAGCTGACAGTACAGCGTCTAAAGGACTGGTACAATTACAATCTTCCGGTAACTGCGGTGCCAGCATGCTCACCCTGAATGGCATCAACCAGGAAATCACCAGGCAGATCAATTGGAAAAAAGACGACCAGATAGCTGCGGTAACCGATATTCCTGCTCCCATTATTACTGTAGCCGGTGGATCTGAGGGGAGTGAAGCCCGGAATTTCCGTTTCCCCTTGGGTTTATTTGTAGACCAGGCGGGTGCGGTTTATGTGGCGGATCAATATAATCACAGGGTTCAGAAATGGCTGCCCGGCGCAAAAGAAGGAATTACCGTAGCCGGTGGTCATAATCAGGGCAGTTTCTCCAATCAACTCGATTATCCGTATGGGATCGTTGTAGATAAGGCCGGTAATATTTATGTGGCCGATGCCAACAATCACCGGGTTCAGAAATGGGCACCGGGCGCTGCCGAAGGTGTTACAGTGGCCGGCGGTAACGGCAGGGGAGCGGCAGCCAATCAGCTGAGTTTTCCTTACGGACTGGCCATAGACGGCGAAGGCAATCTTTATATAGCAGACAATTATAACCACCGTATTCAGAAATGGGCTCCCGGGGCTGTAAATGGCACAACAGTGGCAGGCGGTAACGGAGCCGGTGATCAGCTGAACCAGCTGAAATATCCGAATGGTGTGGCTGTGGATGCAGCAGGTAATATTTATGTGGCAGATGCGATGAACGACAGGGTGCAATACTGGAAAAAGGGAGCCGTACAGGGACAAATCATCGCCGGAGGCAAAGGAAGAGGTAACCGCGAAGACCAGTTGTATTTCCCTTCAGCAATATGGCTGGATGAAAACAATGGCCTGTATATATCAGACAATACCAATCACCGAATTCAATACTGGGCCAGCGGTGCAACAGCAGGCATCACTGTAGCGGGCGGAAAGGGACAGGGTACTGATATGTCTTCCCTGCGTTATCCTTATGCAATCTGTCTCGATACGAAAGGACGGTTATACATTACAGATCAGTATAATCACAGGGTTCAGCGTTACGTACATAATGACAGGATCGCATCTTTTTCTTACCAGGCAGAAGCCGCCGGAATTTATACCGCGGAGCTCGTAAATGTGGATGGTTCTGTTAAAGGCAGTTCTTCTGCAAGGGTAGATGCTGCGGCTAATGCGGGAAACATCATCGGTACTGAAGCGTTTTGTGTATCGGGAAAAGTAATGTTCAGTAATGAAACTGCCGGTGGAAAATGGGTATCTGAGAATCCGGCTATAGCTTCAGTAAACGAGCTTGGCCTGGTAAATGCTTACGCTGCCGGCAGCACTATGATCCGTTACCAGGTGAAAGATGAAAACGGCTGCGAAGCGGTAGTTTCTTTCCGCGTTGCCGTTAATGAACAACCCCGCCCGGTAACTATCACTGGCAGCAGGCAACCTCAGGAGTTCACTGAACTTGCTTTTTCTGCTGAAGTAAACGGCGGTCAGTGGTCAAGTTCAGATACTACCGTGATCAGCATCGGTAACAATGGCAACGCACGGGCATTGAATGCAGGTGCAGCCAGGATCGTTTATGAAATAAAGGGGCAGCCCGGCTGTGGCCTCACAGCAACTGCGGATATCAGTGTAATGCCGGCTATGCCTTCTGTAAAAGATACTGTAATTGTACTGGATCCCGGAACTGGTAATGGCGGCGCTGTTCAGGGACCTGTATTCAGTCTTGCAAAAGGCGGGAAATGGCAGTATTATATTTCATCCGGCGATAGCCTCAAAAAAGTGATCGGCGTTATTTTACCCAGAACAGCCGGTATCTATACTTATTGGGTAAGCCAGATTAAGAACGGTGTTGAAGGGCCGAAAGCACCCGTGAAAATTACTGTGAAATCGAATCCTCCTTTTACCCTGCTGGTTGGCGGCAACCCGTCTGTATCTTCTTTTCTCCTTAAAGTACAGACAAGCAGCGTATTGCCGGTTAGCCTGCGGATCGTGGATATTTATGGCCGGGTAGTTGAAGCCCGTAACGGCGTGCAGGCCAACAGCAATATTCAGGTAGGTCAGCAACTGACAAGCGGTACTTATTTTGCAGAAGTGATTCAGGGCAATGAACGCCAGGTAGTTCAGCTGATCAAGGCAAGAGCTTAAAAGTTCAAAAACAAAAAAACGGCTTTCGCTGCAGGATCAGTATTTTCGCGTGATCATTAGTTAAGATAAACGTTCACGCTGTTCGTCCATGAAATATTCGCAAACAATAGGTATCGCTGCTGGTGTGTTATTGATAGCAGCTTGTTTTTTACCCTGGAGTTTTATAGAAAGCCGTCAGCTTACCGTATCCGGTCTGGAAGCTGCCGGAACCAATTTCGGTAAGCCGGGACTATTCAATATTGTGGTCGGTGCTGTTTGTATGCTTTTATTTGCCATTCCCCGTATCTGGGCCAAACGTACCAATGTATTTCTGAATGCGATTAACCTGGCCTGGGCCATCCGTAATTATATTATTGTATCGAGTTGTATGATGGGCGAATGCCCGGTGAAAAAAACAGGCTTATATGTTTTGCTCGTTGCCGCAATCATCATGCAGGCCATGGCGCTTTTCCCGCGCATGGATGTTCAGAAGAAAAAATAACGGAATTTATTTCTCTTTTTCAGGATGCGCCACCGTATTCCTGATGAACGATGCCACTTTTTCTGCCCAATGCGCATGTTCTTTCCCGGAATAATGCAGTTTGTCCGGCGCCAGTAAAGTGTGATCATCCGCTGCCTTTCTTGTGCCGGTTGTAATATCTGAATAGGCGATATTGAATGTGTCCGCCACTTCCCTGCAAACCGCGTTGAATTCATCTATGGCTTTGCTGATTGCTTTTCCATCCCCGTCTGAGGCAAAAGGCGTCACACCCCAATCGGGTATCGATAACAGCAATACGCGGTGATCATGCCCGCCGCTCAGATACAATGCTTTTTTTACAAGGTATACCAGGTCGTTTTTGAAATCTGATACCGGTAATCCCCGGTACTGATTGTTTACGCCGATCAGCAGGGTTACAAAATCATATTCCTCACTCAGCTGGGTATGCAGGATATGCTCGGCCAGTTCATTGCTGGTCCAGCCGGTTTTTGCCACTATTTCCGGGGCATTGAAATGCAAGCCTTCTTTACGCAACAACTGCACTGCCTGGTAGGGGAAACTTTCATGCAATGGAACAGATTCGCCGATGGTATAAGAATCACCGAGTGCCAGGTAAGTGAAATGATGTTTCGTCATGATGATGTTGTTGTTCCTTAAAGTTACTGATTCCCTTTTCAATTATAAGGCCGGCCGGTTCAGAAATGTTCTTTCAGAATGCTGTAAAAACGATGTACATCGGCAAAAGAACAGTACAAAGGGGCCGGCGCAACGCGGATCACGCCAGGCTCGCGGTAATCCACAATAATGCCGTTGCTGATCATGCGTTCGTGTATCTCTTTGCCTTTTTCTTTAAAGTACAAGGATAGCTGGGCTCCTCTTGCAGTTGGGTCTGCAGGCGTGATGATCTCAAATGCAGGATTGTTCAGCTGTTGCAACAGGTACTCAAGATAAGCCGTAAGCCTGAGGCTTTTCTCCCTTAACGCATCGATCCCCGCTTCATCAAAAATGCTGAGCGAGGCTTTCAATGCCACCGTATTGAATACCTGGGCCGTACTGATATTCCAGCCGCCGGCATCTGCTTTCGGCACAAATCCTTTTTCCATTTTGAACCGGGTAGATTCATTGTTACCCCACCAGCCACCGAGCCGTGGTGTATTGATGTCCGATGAATGCTTCTCATGAATATAAACACCCCCTGCCGCACCTGGGCCTGCGTTCAGGTATTTATAACTGCACCATACTGCAAAATCCACTTCCCAGTTATGCAGTTGCACAGGCACATTTCCCGCCACATGCGCCAGGTCGAAGCCTGCAACGGCGCCGTTCTTATGCGCTGCTGCCGTGATCGCCTGCATATCGAAGAGTTGCCCTGTATAATAATTCATGCCGCCGAACAAAACCATGGCAAGGCTGTTGCCCAGATCGTTGATCGTTTGCAGAATATCTTCCGTGTGCAGCGTTTTCTCTCCGGTGCGTGGTGCTACCTCTACGATACAATCAGCCGGATCAAGGTCATAATGTTTTAACAGGGTCTCTGCCGCATACTGATCGGAAGGAAAAGCGCCGGCCTCCATCAGGATCTTATTCCGTTCTCCCCGCGGTTTATAAAAACTCAGCATCAGCAGGTGAAGGTTCACGGTAAGGGCATTCATGACGGTCACTTCCGGTTCAAGGCAGCCCACGAGCTTTGACAGCGATGTACGTGCATACTGCTGGTAATATAACCACGGATTCGGGCCATTGAAATAACCGCCAACCGCCAGTTCACGCCAGGAAGTAAGCTCTGTGTTTACAGCGGCTTCCACATTCTTCGGCTGCAGACCAAGCGAGTTGCCGCAGAAATAGATCACATCTTTGTTTTCATGTTTCGGAAAATAAAATTCCTGTTTAAAGCGGGCAAGACTATCCGATGCGTCAGCTTGCAATGCAAAATCATAAGATGTATCAAAAGCAGCAGGCATAAAAAGTATTTTCTGCAAAATACAGCCGAACCGGCATATAGCAGACTTCGCATTCTTACTTTATGGACGAACGGAAGGAGAGAAAGGCTTGCAGGATTGTGCGTATTTTTTCCATTTCACGGTTTGCCTTATTTTCATGCATTCCAAAACCGACAAAAAATGAGAAATACCCTGCTTGTGGTGATGTTCTGCATGGTTGCATCTGGTTCAATCGCACAAAACACACTTTCGCACAAATCCAATTACCAGCTGGCTTCAAGGTTTTCGCCACAGAAGATCGGCAAACTGGTTTTCAGCACCAGCGTAGACCCGCACTGGCTGAAAAAATCCGACCGTTTCTGGTATATGTACGAAACTACCGAAGGAAAAAAATGGTATATCGTTGATCCTGTAAAAGGAGAAAAGAAACAATTGTTCGATAACGCAGACCTCGCTGCCAAGATCTCCCGCATTGTAAAAGATCCGTTCGATGCGCAGCACCTCGGGCTCGACAGTATGCGTTTCATCAAAGACGAGAACTGGATCCAGTTTGAAGTGAAAAGCACACAGGAGATCGAAAAGAAAGATACCACCGCTAAAAAAGGAACGCCGCCCGTAAAGGAAAAGAAAGTGTTCTATTTTGAATACAACCTGCTCACCGCCGAACTTACCGAGCTTCCGGATTTCAAAAAACCTAAACGTAAACCATCATGGGCTTCCGTTGCACCGGATGGAAATACCGTTGTGTTCGGACGGAATTATAATCTCTACTGGATGGACAAAGCCAATTACGAAAAAGCTTTGCAGAATGAGAACGATTCAACCATTGTTGATCATGCACTCACCACCGATGGCATCGAGAATTACGGTTATTTCTCCGATGGTAATCTTTCAGGAAATGGCGACAGTAATATTGACAAGGAAAAAAATAAGAACAAACGCAGACCAGTAACGGCATACTGGTCGCCCGATTCGAAATATTTCACACTCAGCCGTACAGACAACCGTAAAGTAAAAGACCTCTGGGTAATCAACAGCGTGGCAGATCCGCGCCCTACGCTTGAAACCTATAAATACTGGATGCCGGGTGAAAAAGAAGCGCCGGTGGACCATGTTTATCTTTTCGATATGACATTGAAATCGGGTAAAGAAATGCAAGTGTCGCAGTTCCGCGATCAGGATATTTCCATCTGGGCCGATCCGGGCAAAGTGAATACCCGCGATGATGATTTCAAACCACTGAAATGGCTCGGTACCAATACAGCATTCTACTTCACCAGAACCAGCCGCGATCTGAAAAGGGTAGATGTGTGTAAAGTAGATGTAACCACCGGTGCAGTGAAAGTGCTGATAGAAGAAAGACTGAATACCTATATCGAGGTCAAAAGACTCGGACTGGTAAATGAAGGCAAAGAATTTATCCAGTGGAGTGAACGCGATGGCTGGGCGCATTTTTATCTTTATGATGAAAATGGCCGACTCAAAAACCAGATCACATCAGGTGCATTCCATTGCGAAGACATCGTTGGAATCGATGAAACAAAAAGGGTATTGTATTTCACGGCTAATGGCCGCGAGCAGGGGGAAGATCCTTATTATGTACACCTGTATCGTATCAATTTCGATGGCACCGGCATCAAACTGCTGAACCCCGGCGATTTTGAGCATGCATCGGGTATGAATGATGGCAAGACATTCTTTGTAGACAATTATTCCAGGGTGAATGCGGGCCCCCGTTCGGCATTATACGCTTCAGACGGCAGAAAGCTGCTCGATCTTGAAACCGCAGATCTTTCTTCGCTGATGGCAACCGGGTATAAATTCCCGCAGCCATTCAAAGTAAAAGCAGACGATGGTATTACGGATCTCTATGGCGTAATGTACAGGCCGTTCGATTTCGATTCCACAAAAAAATACCCGGTGATCGAATATGTATATCCCGGCCCGCAAACCGAAGCTGTAAATAAAGCCTTCGGACGCGGTATGGACAGAACGGACCGCCTGGCGCAACTGGGTTTTGTGGTGGTAACGATCGGTAACCGGGGCGGACACCCTGCCCGTAGCAAATGGTATCACAATTTCGGCTACGGTAACCTGCGCGATTATGGTCTTGCCGATAAAAAAGCAGCAGTAGAACAGCTGGCAGACAGGTATCCTTTCATCGACATCAACCGTGTGGGTATCCATGGACATTCCGGCGGAGGTTTCATGAGTACAGCGGCTATGCTGGTCTACCCTGATTTCTTTAAGGTAGCGGTATCCTCATCCGGAAACCATGATAACGCAATTTACAACCGCTGGTGGAGTGAGAAACACCATGGTGTGAAAGAAGTGATCAGCGATAAGGCAGATACTTCTTTTGTATACAATATCGAAAAGAACCAGGACCTCGCCCGCAACCTCAAAGGTCACCTGATGCTTACCACCGGCGATATAGACAATAATGTACATCCCGCGGGAACCATCCGTGTAGCCAACGCACTGATCCGGGCTAACAAACGTTTTGACCTTGTAATACTGCCAGGACAAAGACATGCCTACGGCGACATGACAGAGTATTTCTTCTGGCGCATGGCCGATTACTTTACCGAACACCTGCTGGGCGATAAAACAGCAAGACCGGTAGATATCGTAGAAATGACCCGCGAACAGGAGCAGGGAAAAACACCTCAAAGGCGTGGAACACCTGAAGAAGAACAATGAACAAAAGCGGCTCCGGCCGCTTTTGTTTTATACTCCAAAAGGAGTATTGGCAGGGTGCCCGAATAACAACAATTTTGCTTTTTAACACGGATAATTGCCTGCTTTACTTTATAACTTACCTCGGTAAGTCATCATACCGCATGCTGGGGGGCAGGCGGTAGCTAAATGCTGTGTAGCGTTTTCGTTGCACAGTTTTTTTTTCATTGTATTTCATATCTATTTAATATGTTGCCCTGAAATCGGCATATTAAAGGAAATCCGGCGGGTTTTTCCTTCTTTATTTTGTACTGAAACCGAATGGCTGTATTATTGGATTATTGAATGCCCCTGAGCATCATGTGTTAAAATAGTCTAATATCAGTTCATGAGGCAATTATCCTGGTTGTTGATCTTTTTAGTAGCTGTTACCTTAAAGGTAGCGGGCCAGGGCGTTACGCCCGCGCAGTTGCAGGCGCAGATCATTGCTGAAAAAGATAATGGAAGAAAGGCACAGTTGCTGTTACAGCTCGCAAGGATGAATCTTGCATCTAACAGGGAACAGGCGCTTGCGGGTATGCAGGAAGCGCTCGGCATTTACCGGGAAAGCGATAATAAAGCCGGCATACTGAACGTATATCTTTCACTTTCCACTTATTATAACGGAACCAATGAATCTCAGACAGGCCTTTCATTCGACTCCATGGCCTTAAAGCTGGCATCTGAGCTGGATGATAAACGTTCTCTTTTCCAGGTATACAGCAACATGTCTATCCATTACAGTAAAATGGATTCGCTCAACCTTGCATTCAAGGCTATGCAGCGTGCGCTGGAGTATAAGTCGGCCATGCCGCCATCGCCTGTTACGGCAACCCTCTACAGCAGGCTGGGAAATCTTTACATGAGAAGAGGTGATCTTGTAAAAGCGATAGCATATACGGATACTGCTATCAACCTGATCCGGAAAATCAGCGGGCCGCAACAGTTGCTGGGTAGTTTTATCATGAACAAGGCAAACTTCCTTGAACAGCAGGGGCAGTTCGATGAGGCGGCGGTGTTGTATTATGAAGCAATACGCATCAAGGAAAAATTGAACCAGCCGCGCGATCTGCTTTCATCTTATGGAAATCTTGCTAACTTTTATTCCAAGATCAATAACCAGGAAGAGCGTTACAAATATCTCCAGCTGCAACTGGCAATCGCACGGGCTGAGAATGACCCCCGTTTTGAAGGCATTGCATTAAGTTCGCTGGGTGATTATCATGCGCTTAAAAAACAGCAGGATTCTGCTTTCTGGTATTTTAATACCGCATTAGCTGTACTGAAAAAAGCGAAGCTTGAATTGCCGCAATCGAATGTATACCTCAATATCAGCCGTTATTATTACAGTATTGAGAAATATGAGGAAGCATTGAAATATGTTGAAATGGCCGAAGCTATAAATCCGCCCGCTGGGGCTACCCGGCTTTCGATTGGCTTCGATTACCTTTTCAAAGGAAATATACTGAATAAACTCGGCCGTAAAAAAGAAGCAGAAGCATTATTGCTTCAGTCGCTCAATATTCACAAAAAAGGTAAATCGGGTAACCTGCAAAGCGCTTACAAAGCCTTATATGAATTTTACAAAAGCAGTGGCGATTATGAAGAAGCATTGAAATACCAGACAGACTTCATGAACGCGCGCGACAGTGTATTCAATACCGATGTGGAAAGGAATATCGTGAAAGCCCGTGCCGATTACGAGATCGAAAAACGAGAGAACCTGCTTGCCATTGAGCGCAAGGATAAAGAACTGCGGTCTGTTCAGTTATCGAAACGCAATCAGCTGGTATGGCTGCTGACAGGTCTGTTACTGGCGCTTTTCGCAGGATTGGTCTTATATATGCGGAGCTATCATCTCAAGAAAAAAACAGCATCTGCGCTTGCGGAAAAAAATGAACGGATCGAGGTATTGATCAGGGAACTGCATCACAGGGTTAAAAATAACCTGCAGGTGGTCTCGAGCCTGCTCTCGCTGCAGTCGAACAGGCTTTCCAGCAAAGCAGCCCGTGAAGCAATGGACGAAGGCCGCTCCCGTGTAGATGCCATGGCCATGATACACCAGCGGTTGTATATGAATGATGATCTTGCTGCCGTTGATATGGAAGACTATCTCAAAAAACTGTCGCAGTCGCTTGCCAGCACATTCGGCTTCAGCAATTCCATTGTTGAAACCAATGTGGCGTTGAAATCGCCCACGATGGATATCGATATGGCAGTACCGATCGGACTGATCGTAAACGAGCTTGCAACCAATGCATTCAAACATGCTTTTGCAACAGTGACCGATCCAAGGTTGAGCGTAAGCCTCAATATGCAGGACGAAAAAACCATGAACCTCCGTATAGCGGATAACGGCACCGGAATTACAAATACGGAACTTGATGGCAAAGAGCAGTCATTCGGGATGAAGCTCGTTCGCACGCTGGTAAAACAGCTCGGCGCTACTATGGAAGTGACACAACGCAATGGAACAATTTTTGATATCCGGATAAGCACATCATAAAGAAGAAATAAGCAGCTATGAGTAATGATGTAAAAGTGCTGATTGTAGAAGATGAACTGATTACCGCAGAAAGTATAAAAGAACTGCTGGAAGAAGAAGATTATGAAGTGACGGGCATTGCCGCAGATGCAGCTACCGCGCTCCGTATCTGTAACCGTAATGAGCTGGTGCCGCAGGTGGTGCTTTGTGATATCAATATCAAAGGCGATCACAATGGCATTGAATTGGCTGCCGATCTTAAAAAGCTCTATAACTGCGAAATCGTGTTCCTGACTGCGCTGAGCGATAGCCGGATACTGCAATCAGCTTTTGCCGCAGATCCCGTGATGTATATCGTAAAACCTTTCACCAATACCCAGTTGCTGGTAGCGGTGCACATGGCATTTCACAGGCTGCTCGCCAGGCAGCAGCTGCCTTCCGGCACGGACTCCTTGCAACTGACCGATCGTGAAAGAGAAATTGCATTACTGGTAGCGGAAGGGTTTTCATCCAAACAGATCTCACATAAATTGTCCATCAGCATCGAAACGGTTAAAACGCACAGGCGCCGTATGCTGCAGAAGAACAATATCAACAGCTTCCCCCAACTCGTATACCGGATGAACAATGAAAGGAACCGTTAGGCTTACAGTTTGTCCGGGTGTATATATTCTTTCTCGCTTTTTGCAATTACAAGTGTTGCCACGCCATTCCCGATAATATTGGTGATAGCTCTTGCTTCGCTCATGAACTTATCTACTCCCAGCAGGAAGGCCAGTCCTTCAAGTGGTATTTTATGAATAGCGGCAAGCGTAGATGCCAATACGATAAAACCACTTCCCGTTACACCCGCAGCCCCTTTGGATGTGAGCATGAGGATGAGCAGTATCGTTAATAACTCTGCATTGCTGAGATGTACATTGTAAAGCTGGGCCAGGAAGATCACAGCCATGGACAAATAAATGGACGTGCCATCGAGATTGAAAGAATAGCCGGTAGGGATCACGAGCCCTACAACGGATTTACTGCAGCCCATTTTTTCCAGTTTCCGCATGATGGATGGCAGCGCCGCTTCCGAAGAAGAAGTACCTAGTACCAGCAGCAGCTCCTCCCGGATAGAACCAAGGAAAGACCAGATACTGAATTTATAATACCGCATGATGCTCCCAAGTACCAGGAAAATGAAAAGAAACATGGTCAGGTAAACACAACCCATAAGCTTCGCAAGCGGGATCAGTGTTTTCAATCCAAACTTGCCAATCGTATAAGCCATTCCTCCGAATGCCCCCAGCGGCGCCAGGTACATCACGTACCGGAGCAGCGTGAATACATAATGAGATGCCCGGCCCATCAGGTGAACGGCTTTCAGCCTGTGCCGCGAATAGTTCAGCAGGATACCGGTGACGATCGCTATCACAAGCACCTGCAGTGTAAGATTCGATTGAAAGAAGGTGAGCCAGTCGAAATGTGTATTGCTTCCCTGGCGTGTATATCTGGATGCATCCTGTATGGGCAGGCCCGACTTGTCTATTTTTCCAGGCTCCATCAGCAAGGCAACTGCAATGCCCAGTGCAAGTGCCACAGTGGTCACTACTTCAAAGTAAAATAATGATTTGATGCCGATACGGCCCACTTTGCGCAGATTGCCGATACTGCTGATGCCCAGCACGATGGTAAGAAAGATAATGGGGGCAATGAATAGTTTAATGATATCGACAAATGTTTTTCCAACGATCTCCATTTTTACTGCGGTAGCTGGCGCATAATGCCCCAGCAGAATACCGATAATAATAGCGATCAGTACATAGAATGTAAGATTGGTAAGTATCTTTTTCCTGACAGAAACGGGAGTTGTATGATTTGTCTGTTGCAATGCCGGGTTCGTTTTAAAAAAGAAGAGTAAGATAAAAAGATTGCACAAACAAAAAAGGCCCGCAACCATAAAAGTTACAGACCTTTCAGAAAACGAGGGTCCACGGATGCTGGCAAACCTGCTGCCACTTCCCGTGAACCACCGCTTTCTACAGCAGCCGGATATTGCCGGAATTACTTTTGATGCTGATATGCGAATTGCCGCCCTTGCCAAAGCTTCCCGTGTATTTATGGTTCGGGTTATAACCATAACTGTTGTCCGGTCTCTTTTCTTCCGAAATGGAAATATCAGATTTTGTACTTACCCTGGCATTGGTGGTTGCTATGTCGTAAGTGCCTGCAAAAGACCTGTCGAGCACCACATAAAGACTTGTGTAATTGTTTTTGAGGTCGAGCTTCTTAATGTTGTTGCTCAGCGGCAGATCGATGCTGTTGCAGAAATCGAATCTTGCATCGATCTCACCGGAAAGGGAATTGATATCTACACGTGAATAACGGCAGGTGAGCATGGTGTTATTCAGACTTTCAGCTGTCAGTTTTCCGAATTCTACCGTTACCTTGCGGGCATTGGCCAGTTTGCCTGCCTGCAGACTGCCGTAACGGGAGCAGAGTTCGGCTTCGCCCTTGTAATCTCCGATGGTCATAGGGCCGAAATCATTCTGGGCGCAGATTTTTGCATTTGCCGGCAGGTATACCTTCCAGTTCACACGCATTTCATAACCGCCTTTATTTTCTTCCCAGCCATTATTCACAGACCTGATATTGGTCTGGAACCGGATGCTGTCCTTTTTTTCATCCGTGATCTGGATATTTTCAAGCATGCTCTTTGCATATTCTTCTGTTTGGGCACCAACGCTGGCCACGGCTTCTACTTTTACTTCGTTTTTATCCCAGATCTCAATGTCCATAGCGCCGAAACGGTTGCTCAGGTACACTTTCTCCGAGCCGATGGGATAGGATTTACTATAGTTTTTCTCCAGTTTCACCGGCCAGGATCCGTTCGCGGTGGAAGATTGTGCCGCAGCGCAGGTAGCTAAGAATGCCAGTAAAAAGCAGCTGCTGCGTAAAAGCAAAATAATATGTCTCATACAGGTGGTTTTTTCGGGTGATAATAAAAAGAGTGGGTTCCCGTAAAAAGGTTGGAATGCTCATTCAAATAAAATCCTGCAAAAAACGGCAGGCCTTCGGTCGTAGACGTTACTTTTGCGGTCAACAATGCCTAACCGAATAAAAAATCATAAAACACGAACCAATGGCTGCAAGAACTGATCTGTTTCAATCGCCCGATTACTACATGGTAGATGAACTGCTGACAGAAGAGCATAAGCTGATCCGGGAATCTGTGCGTAATTACGTAAAGAAGGAAATTTCCCCGATCATTGAAGATTATGCGCAGAAAGCGGAGTTCCCTGAGCAGATCGTGCGCCAGATGGGAGAATTGGGCTGTTTCGGTCCTACCGTTCCTGCTGAATATGGTGGCGGCGGACTGGATTATATCAGCTATGGACTGATGATGCAGGAGCTGGAAAGAGGCGACAGCGGTGTGCGCAGCACTGCCAGCGTGCAGGGAAGCCTGGTGATGTATCCGATCTATGCATATGGTAATGAAGAACAAAGGCATAAATACCTGCCAAAACTGGCAAGCGGCGAATGGCTCGGTTGCTTTGGCTTAACCGAACCAGATCATGGCAGCAATCCTGCAGGTATGCTTACCAATATCACCGATGCCGGAGACCATGTGATCCTCAACGGAGCAAAAATGTGGATCAGTAATGCGCCTTTTGCACAGGTGGCCGTAGTATGGGCAAGAGATGAGCAGGGCGATATCCGCGGACTGATCGTTGAACGCGGAATGGAAGGCTTCTCTACACCAACAACACATGGCAAGTGGAGCCTCAGGGCCAGCGCAACCGGTGAACTGGTATTCGACAATGTAAAAGTTCCCAAAGAAAATATCCTGCCCAATGTAAAAGGCCTGAAAGGGCCGCTGGGCTGTCTTACCAAAGCCCGTTACGGTATAGCCTGGGGTGCACTGGGTGCTGCAATGGATTGTTATGATACGGCATTGCGCTACAGTAAGGAGCGTGTTCAGTTCGACAGGCCGATCGGCGGTTTCCAGCTGCAGCAGAAAAAGCTTGCGGAAATGATCACCGAGATCACCAAGGCACAACTGCTGGTGTGGAGATTAGGGGTACTGATGAACGAAGGAAAAGCAACCCCGCAACAGGTGAGTATGGCAAAACGTAACAGCTGTGAGATCGCAGCGAATATTGCCCGCGATGCAAGACAGATGCTGGGTGGGATGGGTATTACCGGCGAATACAGCATTATGCGCCATATGATGAACCTCGAGAGCGTGATCACTTACGAAGGAACACATGATGTGCATCTGCTCATTACAGGAATGGATGTGACCGGTATCAATGCTTTTAAATAAAACAGTTGCTATAACAGACCCAGCCAATGAAAATATTTCTGATCGGATTAATGGGCAGCGGTAAAAGCCATTGGGCTAAAAAGCTGTCGAAGAAACTGAAGACCGGGGGTTATGATCTTGATTTTGTAATCACGTCGCACGAAGAACGAAGCATCGCAGAGATATTTGCAGAAGAAGGAGAAGCCAATTTCCGCAAAACAGAAAGCAAATTGTTGCGCTGGTTTGCGGAAAAAAAATCTTTTGTGCTGGCCACAGGTGGCGGTACGCCCTGCTTTAATGATAATATGGACTGGATGAACACCCAGGGTATAACGATCTGGCTTGATGAGCCGGTACAGATACTGGCGCAACGCCTGCTGCCCGAAAAAGCACACCGCCCGCTGATCGCCGGATTGCCGGATGAGGCATTGCAGGGGTTTCTCCGGGAAAAACTCGAAGAAAGACGTGCATTTTACAGCAAAGCGACTTACCACCTGAAAGAAGGCGATATCAACGACCGTACGTTTGCAAAAATCATCAAAGAACATGCATAAAGGATTCCTGTCGGCAGCAGCTCTCATCGGAGCCATAGCCGTGATACTGGGCGCTTTCGGGGCGCATGCACTGAAAGCCGTACTGGACGAACAGGCGTTGATCACTTATGAAACGGCAGTCCGTTACCAGTTTTATCATGTATTTGCACTGGCACTTACAGGAATATTATACGGCAACTGGCCTGACCCAAGACTCAAACTCGCGGGCCGGTTCTTTATAACCGGGATCGTTTTATTCAGCGGTTCACTTTACCTGCTCACCTATGCCCATGCGGCCGGGATCAGCGGTCTGAGGTTCCTGGGGCCGGTAACACCACTGGGAGGCGCCTTCCTGATCGCAGGCTGGCTTATGCTGTTTTTGGGCATAAGAAAGAAGTAAAGTGGAAAACTACCGCCGGTATGGCAAGTTTTTGCACATGGGTGGCCCTGCTTTATGCGCGCTTTGCTGGTTAGCCTATATTTGTTAGTATGGCAAACCGCTTAAAAAAGAAAACACCGCCGCCGCCCGATCCGGAGAAGCTCACTGCCGACAAGGAAACACAGGTAACCGTTACCGAAGTAGTGAAGGATGAGCGTACGGCCAAGATCGCCGGTGCAGTAAGTCTGCTCCTGGCCATATTTCTTTTTGTAGCATTTACCTCTTATTTATTTACCTGGCAGGACGACCAGGATAAAGTTCACCAGTTTGGCGTGAAGATCTTCGCAACAGATGATCTCCGTGTGAACAACCTGCTCGGTGTATTGGGCGCCTATGTAGCGCATAATCTTTTCTATAAGGGCTTTGGTTTCGCTTCTTATCTTTTCTGTTCCTTCTTTTTTGTACTGGGTGTAAACCTGCTCTTTGCACGCAAGGTATTCAACCTGCTGCGTAACCTGAAATATGTGGTGGTGGGATTGGTAGTGATCAGCATGGCATTTGCATTTGTTGCCGGAAAAGGAAATTTTTCCTGGGGGGGCGCTGTAGGAGAATTGCTGAATGAGTGGTTTGTGAAATGGATCGGCAGGGTAGGAACGGGCGCATTGCTGGCGCTGGCAGTATTCTCTTATGTGATCTGGCGATTCAATCCTGTATTTAAACTGCCTGTATTACCGCGCCGTGCTCCTGCCGCAACACCAATAATACCGGAGCCGGAAGAAGACGCAGTAAGAAAGGAATGGAATGATGATGATGATGAGATAACAGAAGAAAAAGAAAATGCTGCAGCAGAGATTCCCAAACCCAATAAACTGAAAGGAGAATCCAAAGGTGTGGTGGTGATTATGCCGCAGGCCGAACATAACCCGATGAATGAATTTGATGTAGTGGAAAGGGATGAACAACCGGAAGAAGAAACAGAACCGGAATCTGAAGAAGAACCTGAGCCGGAAGAAGAGGAAGCTCCTTTCATGGAGATGGAAACAGAAGAAGAGATAACAGAAGAGGAAGAAGAGCCTGAAGTTGAAGAAGAAGAGGAAGAAGACGATAATGGTCTCGAACTGGAGATCAAGGAAACACCCGAAGAAGAAGCGGAAGAAGCAGTTGCACCTGCTCCGGCCGGAAAACTGAACACACGTTACGACGCAACGCTCGACCTTAAGAATTACAAATATCCCGGCATCGACCTGCTTGAGATCCACGGAAGTGAAAAGATCGTGCATGATCCCGCAGAACTGGAAGCCAACAAAAACCAGATCATTGCAACGCTCAAGAACTATGATATTGCAATCCAGCGTATCGCAGCCACAGTAGGACCTACGGTTACACTGTACGAGATCGTTCCTGCGCCGGGTGTAAGGATCAGCAGGATCAAGAACCTGGAAGATGATATCGCGTTAAGTCTTGCAGCTTTGGGTATCCGTATCATTGCACCAATACCTGGTAAAGGAACCATCGGTATCGAAGTGCCGAATGTGCGTAAGACGATCGTGAGCATGCGCACACTTTTATCCAGCGAAAAATTCCAGACCAATGCCTTTTCATTGCCTATTGCCATAGGTAAGAAGATCGATAACGAGAATTTTATTGTAGACCTGGCCAGCATGCCGCACCTGCTGATGGCGGGAGCTACAGGCCAGGGTAAATCTGTAGGCCTGAACGCGATCCTCGTTTCCCTGCTGTATAAAAAACATCCTTCACAGCTGAAGTTCGTGCTGGTGGATCCCAAGAAAGTAGAACTGAGCCTCTACCGTGTGATCGAAAAACACTTCCTGGCCAAACTGCCCGGGGAAGACGAATCTATTATTACGGATACCAAGAAAGTCATCAATACACTGAACGCATTGTGTATTGAAATGGACAACAGGTACGATCTTCTGAAGGAAGCCGGTTGCCGCAATATAAAAGAGTATAACGAGAAATTTACAGCCCGGCGCCTCAACCCCGAAAAGGGGCACCAGTACCTGCCGTTCATCGTACTCGTGGTGGATGAATTTGCGGATCTGATCATGACCGCCGGCAAAGAAGTGGAAATGCCGATCGCACGTCTTGCACAACTGGCGCGGGCCGTGGGAATACACCTGATCATCGCTACACAGCGTCCGTCCGTTAATATTATCACCGGTACCATCAAAGCCAACTTCCCTGCAAGGATCGCCTTCAAAGTGTCCAGCAAAATAGACAGCCGTACCATTCTCGATGCCGGCGGCGCTGAACAGCTGATCGGTAAGGGGGATATGCTTGTAAGTTATAATGGTGAGATCACGAGGCTCCAATGCGCATTTGTAGACACGCCTGAAGTGGAGCATGTCTGCGAATTCATCGGCGACCAGCGCGGTTATCCCCAGGCATTCCTGCTGCCGGAGTATGTAGATGAAAAAGAACTCGAGGGCAAGGATTTTGATGCGGGCGACCGTGATCCGCTCTTTGAAGATGCCGCCAGACTCATTGTACAAAGTCAGATGGGCTCTACTTCCCTCATACAGCGAAGGATGAAACTGGGTTATAACCGGGCAGGCAGGCTGATGGATCAACTGGAAGCCGCGGGCATCGTTGGCCCCAACCAGGGCAGCAAAGCCAGGGAAGTATTGTTCAAAACCGACATGGAATTGCAGGACTTCCTCGATTCGCTCGTATAGCCGGGTACAATAATTGCATTCACCGACATAAAAGCCCGGAAAGCCGATCCTTAATAAACTATTTTAAGTGCCGGTAGTCATACAGGATAGTAACGCCTATCTTTGCGCGAATTTTATAAAGACACACATGAAGAAACTGTATACTATTTTTTTGTTAATGTTTGCATTGGCTCTGAACTCCGTTTCTGCACAGAATGACCCGAATGCGAAAAAAGTGCTGGATGAGGTAAGCGCTAAAGTAAAAAGCTTCAAGGGCATCAGTACGGGTTTTTCCATCAAGCAGCTTACCAGCAAAGGAAAAGATAACGGAACCAAATCAGGAACCATTTCTATCAAAGGCCAGCGTTATGTGCTGAAGCAGGGGAAAATGGAAGTTGTATCAGACGGTTCCAAAATATATAATTTCGATGGCAGCAAAACCATCACCGTTTCCGCAGCTGACGAACCGGGACAGTCGCTTACTCCCCAGAAGATCATGTCCGGCGCATATGACAAGGATTTCAGCTACAAACTGATCTCTTCAAAAGGCGGTTTTCATGAAATAGAACTGAGGCCGCTCGATAACCGCAAGAACTTCCAGAAAGTGAACATATTTGTTGATAAATCAAAATCACTGATCACCAAAGCCGTGATCCTCGATAAGAGCAACAATACACTCGTGGTTACTTTCAGCAACCTGAAAACAAATGCAGATCTGCCCGACAGTTACTTTGTGTTCAACCGCAGCAAGTATCCGAAAGATGTGGAAATACTGGATTAAGATTAAAACTTTGTGAAGACCTTAGGTCTGAAGGATAAAGTCCCGGTAAAACAACCGGGACTTTGTATTTTCAGTGCATGAAAAAAATAGCATTACTGGCGGCATTACTGGTCTCTGCTTTTGCGGAAGCCCAGTTTTCGGTAAGACTGATCGTTACGCAGGTGGCAACGAAAGCACAGGAAGATATTTACGTTTCCGGTAATTTCAACAATTGGAATCCGAAGGATGAGAACTACAAACTCAAGCCATTCGGCGGATCGAGAAAAAGTCTTGTGATCAAAGACATGCCTGCCGGCACCTATGCATTCCGTTTCACCCGCGGGGCAGCAGATAAAATGGAAACAACGGCGGATGGCAGGGATCTTGCAGACCGCGTACTGGAGGTAAACAATGACCTGTCGCAGGAATTTACCATAGCCGGCTGGAAAGACGATTATCCTGAAAAGCCAAAGCCCTACACTGCTACGCCGCAGGTGCGGGTTATGGATACTGCCTTTGCAATACCACAACTGAACCGCACCAGACGCATCTGGGTTTACCTGCCGAAAGGGTATGCAGGCGCATCTAAGAACTATCCTGTTATTTATATGCAGGACGGCCAGGACCTGTTCAACGAAAAAACGGCAACGGCACATGAATGGGGCGTGGATGAATGTATGGATACATTGCAGCAGAAGCTGAACAAGGAATACATTATTGTAGGAATAGATAACGGCGGCGATAAACGCCAGGCTGAATATGATCCCGCGCAGCCAGACGGAAAAGCATATGCGGAATTTCTTGTACAGACATTGAAGCCATACATCGACAGTAAATACCGCACGCGTAAAGCCGCTGAGAATAATTATCTCTGCGGAAGCGGATCAGGAGCAGTGATCAGTCTTTACACGGCATTACAGTATCCTGCAGTGTTTGGCGGCGCCGGTGTTTTTTCTCCTGTTTTCAACAATGATCTGATTTATACCATTGCAGAAAAATTCAAACCGGAACAGGTTGCTAAATTTTATTTCTATACCGGTTCGCGCGAGCCGGCTGCAATTCCTGCCGGAGTGCAGAAATTGCTCAATATTCTTCAGCAGAAAGAAAAATTCGTAACAAGAAATGTCTTGAATCCGCTCGGCCAGTTCAGTGAAACTTACTGGCGTGATGAGTTCGATGATTTCTTTAAATGGCTGTAACGCTCCTATATCACATAAGTAACGCCTTCAATAGCGAGCTGGGTGTTGGGAAAGATTTCCCGGGCTTCGGAAAGGAATGGGTCCAGTGTTTCGTATTTACTGCTGAAATGCCCGATCAGCAGGCGCTGTGCACCGGCTTTTATAGCAATGGATGCAGCCTGCACGGTGGTTGAATGAAAGCGTAAGGCTGCCCGTTCTTCCAGGTCTTTCAGATAGGTAGCTTCGTGGTACAGAAGGGATGCTCCGGAGGTTTTTTCCGCAAGTTCTTCATGGTAAACGGTGTCAGCACAGAATGCATAACTTTTGGGCGGAGTATTGGCAAAAGTCACTTCGCTGTTCGGGATCCTTTCACCTGACCGGGTAGTATAATCTGCACCATCTTTGAGCTTGTCGTAATAAGCTGAAGGAATTCCATGCAATACGGCTGCGTCTTTGTTGATCTTCCTCGGCTTTTTCTTTTCACTGAATATAAAACCCCAGCACGGAATGCGGTGCTGTGTCTGGAAACTGCTTACCGTGAATTTCGGGTAATCCGCAATAATGCCGTCGTCACCTAGCGCATGAAAATGCAGGGGATAGGGCAGCGTTGTGGCGGCAGCCTGCAGCTGGATATCGATGATGTCTTTCAGCATCGGAGGTCCGTAAATATGCAGATCCTGCTCACGGCCCAGTAAGCCCATGCTTGTGATCAGCCCGATCAGCCCGAAATAATGATCGCCATGCAGGTGTGAAATAAAAATATGGTTGATCCGGCCTCTTTTGACCTTATACCTGGCCAGCTGCATTTGCGTACCTTCGCCGCAGTCGATCAGGAATAACTGTTCGTTCAGCGTTACAACCTGGGCAGTAGGATGCCTGTCGTAAGCCGGAATTGCAGAGTTATTGCCGAGTATGGTAATGCCGAACATGGATGGCTTGGGTAATGAGTAACAGTGATTTCTATTACAAATTAATGATTTTTCTGCTGTATTTCTACCTGTAAATGCGTTTTTTCAGCTGGTAAAGAATGAATTGTGGCTGCCGGTATGGTGAATTACACGTTTAAATACGCTAATTTTAAGTATCTGAGCTAAAAACTGCCTGATAATTGCCATATGTTATATTATTTTTCCTACCTTTGCACGCGATAAAAAAAGAAAGAATACAAACGGAGTCCTTTTAAACATTTTTTGAAATGCCTTATTTAACAACAGAAAAGAAAGCAAGCATTTTTGCTGAGTTTGGTGGAAAAGCCACTAACACGGGTTCTATCGAAGGTCAGGTTGCATTGCTGACTGAGCGTATCACGCACATTTCCAAGCACTTACAGAGCAATAAGCATGATCATTCAAGCCAGCGCGGCCTGATGATGATGGTAGGTCAGCGTAAGCGCCTGCTTGGATACATGCAAAAGCATAACCTGATGGGTTATCGCGCACTGATTGAAAAACTTGGTCTGAGAAAGTAATTTCCAGCTATGCTATAGTCTATTCCCAACTGATTTTATACAACGGTTGGGAATAGTCATTTCTATTGGTGCCTCTCATTTGCATGTCATTCCTTCACAGGAGCCGCGGAATTTTCCGCGCCTTAACAAAACCAGATTATGTTATCACAACCTATAAGTGTCAGTTTCGATCTTGGCGGTGGACGCGAAGTATTTATCGAAACCGGAAAACTTGCCCGCCAGGCAGATGGTGCTGTTACCGTTCGCCAGGGCAATTGCGTTATCCTGGCTACTGTTGTAGCCAACAAAGACCCTAAAGAGGGTCAGGATTTCTTTCCGCTGAGCGTGGATTACCAGGAGAAGTTTGCAGCAGCAGGCCGTATCCCGGGTTCATTCTTCAAGCGTGAAGCAAGACTGAACGATTATGAAATATTGACCAGCCGCCTGATCGACCGTGCGCTGCGCCCGCTTTTCCCTGAAGATTATTTCTGCGATGTGCAGGTACTGCTCAGCCTCGTGTCGAGCGATGCGGAAGTACTGCCTGATTCACTGGCCTGCCTTGCTGCTTCTGCCGCACTGGCTGTTTCAGATATTCCTATCAAGGAGATCATCAGTGAAGTAAGGGTGGGCCGTATCAACGGTCAGTTCGTTATTAACCCTACCCGTACGGAACTGGAATCTTCTGACCTCGAATTCATCATCGCAGCTACTGAAAAGAACCTGATGATGGTGGAAGGTGAAGCCAAAGAGTGCGATGAGGCAGACCTCATCCGCGCACTGGAACTGGCGCATGATGCAATCCGTATCCAGATCAAAGCACAGGCAGAACTGCGCACCAAAAAAGGAGTTACTACCAAAAGGGATTACAAGAAACCTGAGCACAACGAAGTGATCAGGCAGGGTGTTTACTCTTTTGCAAAAGATAAAGTTTACGAGATCTCACGCAAAGGATCTGCAAAGCACGACCGCAGCGATGCATACAGCGTGCTGAAAGATGAACTGATCGCCAGCTTCGGCGAAGAGATCACGGATGCCGACAAAAAACTCGTTAAAAAATACTACGAAGACCTGAAATGGGAAGTGGTACGTAATATGATCCTCGAAGATCGTATCCGCCTCGATGGCCGTAAACTCGACGAGGTAAGGCCGCTCGCCATGGAAGTAGATCCGCTGCCTACACCGCACGGTTCTTCTCTCTTCACCAGGGGCGAGACCCAGTCGCTGACTACCGTTACTTTCGGTACCGCTCTGGACGACCTGCTGATCGAAAGCGCTGCCAAATCAGTAGATTCAAAATTCTATCTCCATTACAATTTCCCTCCATTCAGCACAGGTGAAGTGAAAATGATGCGCGGACAAAGCCGTCGCGAAGTAGGGCACGGAAACCTGGCCATGCGTTCACTGAAACAGATGATGCCTAAAGGTGAATATCCGTATACAGTGCGTGTTGTGAGCGATATCCTCGAAAGTAATGGTTCTTCATCCATGGCAACGGTTTGCGCAGGTTCACTGGCGCTGATGGATGCAGGTGTACCGGTTCCCAAACACGTAAGTGGTGTGGCAATGGGACTGATCACCCGCGAAGATGGTAAATACGCGATCCTGACAGATATCCTCGGAGATGAAGATCACCTGGGTGATATGGACTTTAAAGTAACCGGAACCCGCGATGGTATCTGCGGTGTTCAGATGGATATCAAAGTAGACGGTCTCAGCATGGATGTAATGCGTGAAGCACTGGAGCAGGCAAGAAAAGGTCGTCTCCATATTCTCGACGCTATGTATGAGTGTATGCCTGCTGCCCGTCCGGAAGTGAAACCACATGCTCCGCGGATGATCAAACTGATCATCGATAAAGAATTCATCGGAGCGGTGATCGGACCAGGCGGTAAAGTGATCCAGGAGATCCAGCGTGAAACCGGTACTACCATCAATATTGAAGAAGTGGGCAACACAGGTGAAGTAAGCATCTTCTCTGCTGCCAAAGAAGGACTTGATAAAGCAGTAGCATGGGTACGTGGTATTGCTGCAGTTCCTCAGGTAGGAGATGTGTATGAAGGACCGGTGAAAGGCATCAAGGAATTCGGTGCATTCGTGGAATTCATGCCGGGCAAACAGGGCTTGCTGCATATCAGTGAGATCAGCTGGAAACGCCTTGAAAGCATGGACGGTCTTTTCAAAGAAGGAGATATGGTAAAAGTGAAACTGGTAGGACTCGATCCTAAAACCGGTAAGTTCAAATTGAGCCGTAAAGCCCTGATGCCAAGACCGGAAGGTGGCGGACGCCAGGAAGCTCCTGCTGAAAACTAAGATGTAATCATCTTTATATATCGAAAGGCCCGTACTATGCGGGCCTTTTGTTTACCCATTCGCAGCCGAAAAAATATGAACAATCACTACCAGGTTACCGTTACAACAGAAAATACAGATCTGCGGGAGATCATCATTGCATTGCTGGCCGATGCAGGGTTCGACGGATTTGAAGAAACTGAATCAGAGCTGAAAGCTTATATCCCTGCTGAATTATACGATGCCGCCATACTGGAAGCGCTGTTACAGCCCCACCAGCTCGCATTCACTGCAGAACTGGTAGAGAAACAGAACTGGAATGCAGTGTGGGAATCGAATTTTGAACCGGTTACCATAAATGATTTTGCAGGAATCAGGGCCCATTTTCATCCGCCTTTCGGGGATACCGTACAGTATGAGATCGTGATCACCCCGAAAATGAGCTTCGGAACGGGGCATCACGCTACTACGCATATGGTGATGCAACTGATGCGTGATATTGATTTTTCCGGTAAGCAGGTGTTTGATTTCGGTACAGGTACCGGCATCCTCGCCATCCTGGCAGAAAAGCTGGGTGCGGGGGAAGTGCTGGCCACGGATAACGACGACTGGTGTATAGAAAATGCCACAGAAAACAGTATGATCAACAACTGCGGTCGTATTACCATTAAAAAAGTGACCGATGGCAAAGAGTCCGGACCCTTCGATATCATCATTGCCAATATCAACAAGAACATCATTCTCGATAATATTGCTTACCTGGCTGCGGCCGTGCAGCCCGGTGGTACGGTATTGTTAAGTGGCCTGCTGGAACAGGATGAGGCAGATATTCTTGAAGCGGCAGGCAAGCACCAGTGGCAGCACCAGATCACCATCAGCAGGAACGGCTGGATCGCCTGTAGTTTTAAGGCATAGAATGTGAATTGCAGCTAAGTGATTGTCTGTCAGGGGGATAATTTTCCCCAAAACAGGCTCCGTATGTTAACTTATCCTTATCTTCATTCCTGGTATCTTTGTACCAACAAACTTCAACCACCCCCAATGAACGAATTGTTGCTCATAGTATGCGCTTACCTGATCGGCTCTATACCTACCTCCATCTGGGTGAGTAAATCCTTCTTCGACATTGATATCCGTGATTATGGCAGCGGTAATGCCGGTGCAACCAATACCTTCCGCGTACTGGGTTCCAAATGGGGAAGCTTTGTAATGCTGGTTGATATTCTGAAGGGTGTTATTGCTACATCATTATATATATTACTGCCTTATTATCTTACCGACGAATGGGACAGGACCAATCTGATGATCGGCCTGGGGCTTGCCGCGGTAGTAGGCCATATTTTCCCGATCTGGGCTGGTTTCCGGGGCGGTAAGGGTGTTGCAACCCTGCTGGGTATGGCAGTGGCTATACAACCGGTAGTGGCCATCTGCTGCATCGGCGTTTTTCTTCTCGTATTATATCTTACACGCTTTGTATCACTGAGTTCGATCCTGGCGGGCATTTCATTTATGGTGTTCATCCTTTTTATCTTCAATGAAAAAGAGACACTGTACCGCATATTTGCCGTACTGGTAGCCCTGATGGTGGTGCTTACACACCAGAAGAACATCAGCAGGATACTGAAAGGGACGGAAAGCAAGGTGCCGATCCTCAAGCACCGCGACCGCCGCAGGCAGCGCAGGTCCTGATCTCAGATTCCGCATATTTTAACCTGTTGGAGCGAATGAAGAGTCCATGGCTTCATTGGCACAGTTATTATCTTTGTTTCCCTAAAGAAGAAGCTATGAAAAAGATAACCCTAATGCTATTGGCAGGGGCAACCATGTTTTCAGTGATATCCTGCAACCGCAACGCCATCACGGGCCGTAACCAGCTGAGCCTGGTACCCGAATCAGAGGTACAGGCCATGGCATTTACAGAATACAAGGAATTCCTTTCCACTAACAGTGTGGTACCAGCAAGCAGTTCAGATGCCGCAACGGTAAAAAGGGTAGGGAACCGCATTATCGATGCCATAAAGAATTATTATAACCAGCAGGGGCTCTCGGCAGAACTGCAGGGCTACAGCTGGGAGATCAATGTGGTAAACAATAAGGAAGTGAACGCCTGGTGCATGCCCGGCGGAAAGATAGTTGTATATACCGGCCTGCTTCCGGTTACCCAGAATGATGCATCACTGGCGGTGGTAATGGGCCATGAGATCGCGCACGCACTCGCCAAACACGGAAGCGAACGTATGAGCCAGGGCCTTCTGCAGCAACTGGGAGGCGTGGCATTATCTACAGCTATCGCCAACAAACCCGCACAAACACAGAATCTTTTCAACAGCGCTTATGGCATCGGAACCAATGTCGGGCTCATGCTGCCTTTCAGCCGTAAGAATGAACTGGAAGCAGACCGCTACGGATTGATGTTCTCTGCACTGGCAGGTTATGATCCGCGGGAAGCCATCAGCTTCTGGCAACGCATGGCAAAAGCCAGCTCTGGCGCCAAACAACCGGAATTCCTGAGTACTCACCCTGCTGATGAAACCCGGATCGCAGAACTGAATAAGATCATGAATGATACATATACGAAATATTACAGACCTGTAAAATAAGGAAGTGAGATTTGCCTGAATACTGCTTTTCGATCGGTTAAAAAAGACCCAAAACCGCAAATTCCGGCGTTTTTGCTTGCGAATTACGGTTACAATTTTTTAACTTTGCACACTTTTAGTGTAATCCATAAACTCCTTTTTAGGTTTGTAAAATCAACGTATGATTGAAAAATTACAGTTAAAGGACGAAAAGAACCTGTTGATACAGGGACTTCCTTCAGCGATTGAAAAGCAGTTTGCCAAGCTCTCTTATGCAAAGAATGTGACCCCTTTGCTCAGGAGTAAAAAAGTAGATTTCGCTTTGATTTTTGCACTCAGCCAGTCGCAACTGAACAATGTATTGAAAGAAGTGTTTCCGGCGCTGCATGAAGACAGTAAATTATGGATCGCTTATCCGAAAACAACCAGCAAGATCGTAAGTGATCTTAACCGCGATTGCAGCTGGGAAATGTTGAAATGCAAGGAGTACGAATCTGTAAGGCAGGTTGCCCTGGACCATGTCTGGTCGGCTATCCGTTTTAAAAAACTCGATAAGATCCCCAACAGAACCCGTGCTTTTTCGGAAATGAAAAGCGAAGAACTTAAAGGGATCGATTTCGAAAAAAGACTCGTTGTTCCTCCTGTTGAACTGAACAAACTGTTCACCAAACACAAGGAAGCACAGGATTTCTTCAGCTCACTTTCTTTCACCAACCAGAAAGAATATGTGACCTGGATCGAAGGCGCAAAAAAAGAAGAGACCCGTCAGAGAAGATTAGAGACCACGCTCGAAAAACTGCTGGCAGGTAAAAAGAATCCATCGGAAAAATAACAATCAGAAAATATACATTGAAAAGGCACTTCAGATGAAGTGCCTTTTCAATTGGCACAACCTGTTGTGATTTTATTATTTGATGATCACAGAACCGAACTGTTTCGCAATATCACGTTCCAGGTCTTTCAGGTGTTTATGTACTTCGAGTAAGCGTTTGTAATCGTCAAAAGACGCATTCTCCATGTCGCGCTGGTTTTCTTCGAGCATGCGTTTTATTTTGCGGAGCTTGTAATACAGCAGACTTTTTTCAACATCAGCACGACTGGTATCCTGGTTTACGATATCGATGCTTTCCATTACTTCATCCCATTTCTGACTCAGTTCAAAAGGAAATACTGTAATGCTTACAATCAGATTTCTTACCTGTTCTTCATCGTGATATAGAAGCGTTTTGGTAGTAGGTTCGAGGCCCTGGTAATATTGCTGGCGGTAGATTTCAAATAAATGTGCAAGCGGTGCGCTGTCGAAGTGAAATTGCTCCAGTTCCTGGAAAATATGATCAGCGATGGACTGTTGTTCGTTCCAGTTTCTCAGGCCATATTCGAGCAGTAAACGCAGGATATTCCGTTCATGTGCTTCATCCTGGATGAGCAGCAGTTCCGAATCGGAAAGCACATCTTCCGGCTGTCCCTGGAAATCGGGCGGCATTTCCTGTTCAAATGAAGAAGCATGTTTTTTCTCATCTTTGGCAATCTTATCGCGCTTGTATTTGTTAACAAGATTGGTAAGCCCGGATTCGTCGATACGTAATATGCCGGCGCATTGCCTGATGTAATCCTGCTGTTTGGTAAAGTCTTCTGCGCGGCTGATCTTACTCAGTGTTTCCGCTACCTGGTTAACAACATTGCTTTTTTTAGTTACATCGTTACCGGCTTCTTTCAGCATCACTTCCAGCTGGAAGAGCACGAAGTCTTTTTTTGATGTTGCAACAAAATCATTGAAAGCAGAAGCACCTACTTTGTTTACGTAACTATCCGGATCCTCATTGTCGGGGATCAGTACGAGCTTTACATTAAGGCTTTCTTCGAGTGCCATGTCGAGCCCGCGAAGTGCTGCTTTTACGCCGGCACTGTCGCCATCATAAATAATGGTAAGATTGTTCGTGTATTTTTTGATCAGCCGCAGCTGGTCGATCGTGAGCGAGGTGCCACCGCTGGCCACTACGTTTTCAATACCGGCCTGGTGCAGGCTGACCACATCGGTATAACCTTCCACCAGCAGGCATTCATCGGCTTTGTCGATAGCGGTGCGTGCGAAATAAGAACCGTAAAGTATCTTGCTTTTAACATAGATCTCATTTTCCGGTGTATTGATGTATTTCGGTGCGCGGTCGGCTTTACCGATCACACGTGCGCCGAAACCAATGGTTTTGCCCGTATTGTTGTGAATAGGAAAGATGATCCGCCCGCGGTAATTATCCACCAGCTCATTCCCGTTGCGTTGCGATACCAGGCCCGTTTTGGGCAGCAATTCCGGGTTGAACTGGTTTGCCAGCAATGCTTTGGTAAGTGTATCCCTCGAATCGGGATTATAACCGATCTGGAACTTCCGAATGATCTCTTCGTTAAATCCTCTTTCCCGGAGATAGGAGAGTGCATAAGCCTGTCCGTTCTCGGTATTGAAGAGCTGGTCTATAAAGAATTTCTGCGCAAAATTGTTGATCACGTAGAGACTGTCGGCCGTCTGGATCAGCTGCTTCTGTTCGGCACTGGTTTCCGTTTCTTCCACTTCTATATGATAACGGGCGGCCAGCCAGCGGAGCGCTTCCACGTAGCTGTATTTCTCATGCTCCATCAGGAACGTGATGGTATTACCGCTTTTCCCGCAACCGAAGCATTTATAGATCTCTTTGGCGGGAGAGACTGTGAAAGAGGGACCTTTCTCATTATGGAAAGGGCAAAGACCTATATAATTGGTGCCTCTTTTTTTGAGTTTCACAAATTCGCCCACCACGTCTATGATGTCTATCCTGCTGGTAATCTGTTGTATGGTATTGGGCGTGATCATTTTAAATCCGGATCCTTTAAAGTTGGGCTTGGGGGGTAAAAAGGCTACGAAGTTACATTTTGCCCGTGTAATATATAAATTCCGTCATTTCCCTTATTTTTATCCATGCTTAAGAAAGAAAGACAGGCTTATATTATCCAGCAGATCAATATCCACAACAAAGTGTTGTCGTCTGATCTGAGCGTACAGCTGGATGTTTCTGAAGATACCGTTCGACGGGATCTGCAGGAGCTTGCGGAAGAAGGCAAGCTTATTAAAGTGCATGGCGGGGCATTGTCCAAGTCGTTCCACTTCACGCTGGAAAGCAGCACCATCTATTCACTTCCCGAAAAGAAAAGCATTGCGTACAAGACGATCGATATGATCAAGGACGGTATGCTGGTATTACTGTCGGGCGGTACCACGATACGTGAGCTCGTGAAGACTTTGCCGCCGGAACTGAATGCCACTTTCATTACAGTAAGTGTGCCTATTGCCCTTGAATTACTGGAGCACCCTAACTGCGAAGTGATATTCCTTGGGAATAAGCTGTCTAAGAATGCACAGATGTCGGTAGGAGCGGAAGTGGTGCAGCGTTTGTCCGGCATCAAAGCGGATCTTTGTATTCTCGGCACCAACAGTATTGATGCTACCTACGGGATCACCGACCTGGAGTGGGAGATCATCGAAGTCAAGAAAGCCATGATCCATGCTGCGCAGAAAACCATTTCACTGGCTATCTCAGAAAAGCTGAATACCATCCAGCGTTTGCAGGTATGTAAGCCGGAAGAGATCGATATACTGGTAACAGAGCTGGATCCATCGAGTCCTTTCCTGCAACCTTATAAAGACAAAGGTCTTACTGTTTTATAATCAAATTGTCATCAACGATGCATATCCATAAGCCCGGCAAGTACCGGGCTTATTTTATTCAACAGACCGGTTGCATTTTTATTGTATTAATTCCTGAAGCCAACAGCATTGATGTTAGTTTTCGAGTGTAAAGTTGATTAACTTTTTGCCTGAGTCTGATTTTTACCTTGTTATTATCTCTATCATAAGCCTTCAAACAAGCTAAGAGCCGCAGTAAATTGCGTATTTGTGCACTATTTTTTTGTTTTTTTCAACAATTATCGGTTTTGTGCACATTATTTGGTTTAAACCGATATATTCGTGCAACTAATTGACGAGTGCTGCCGAACGAAAACTGCAATCCCAGACGTTTCCTGCGTCTTTGTGCGCTTTTTTCTTTTTCCGCGCTCGCTGATTATCACCCAATCAAATAACTGTTTTTTACACAACCAAACTACTAGTATGAGAAGATTAGCACTCTTTTTACAGGCAATCATGTTATTGCTGCTGTTCTCTCCGCCTGTTGCCTCATGGGCTCAGACACCCGGCACGGTTTCGGGTACTGTTCTGGCCGACGAAGACGGATCTCCGCTCGTTGGCGTAACGGTTACCAACAGAGAAACCAAAAAGGCAACTCAAACCAACCAGGCTGGTTATTATTCAATCGCTGCCGAAAAAGGCCAGACACTGGTTTTCAATTATGTCAGCTACACTGCAAAGGAAGTAGTGGTAGGTGATAATAGGAGCATCAGCATCAGGCTGGTTTCCGGCGACAAAGATCTCGGTAACGTTGTTGTTACAGGTTATGGTCAGTCGAGAGAAAAACGAAGCCTCGCTTACCAGGCACCTGTTGTAAAAGGTGAGGAAATTGCCCAGACAAGAAGGGATAACTTCCTGAACGCACTGGCGGGTCGTGTACCCGGTCTTACTGTAACTTCCACTTCAGGTTTACCTGGTGCGAGTGCTACGGTAATGCTGCGTGGCGGTACTTCTGTGGGTGGTAACAACCAGCCGCTCTTCGTGGTGGATGGTGTACCTATGAACAACGGTTCTGTTAACCAGGAAGATCTCGTGAGTGCTTCTTCCTCTGCAGTTGCAGGTGCAGCCAGCCTGAGCCTTGCAAACCGTAACAGTGACTACACCAATGGTATCGCTGGTCTGAACCCTGAAGATATCGATAACGTAACCGTACTGAAAGGACCTGAAGCTACTTCTATCTATGGTTCTGACGGTGCCGGTGGTGCGATCGTGATCACTACCAAAAAAGGAACTTCAGGAAGAACACGTATCACTTATACCAATTCTTTCTCTTTCTCACAAGTGTACAGGTTCCCTGAGATCCAGACTACTTACTCAAGGGGAGCTAACGGTGCTTACGATCCGTCTTCTTATGGTAGCTATGGTTATATCTTCTTCGGTCCTAAATACCCTGAAGGAACCAAGCACTATGACAATATGCGCAACTTCTTCCAGAATGCGTTTACACAACAGCATAACATTACCATGGAAGCAGGTTCAAACGACCTGAACTACCGTTTCTCCGGTGGTTACCTGGATAATGGTGGTGTTGTACCAAACACAAGCCTGAAAAGGATCAACCTGCGTTTCACTGCTTTTGCCAAAATGGCGAAGAATATCACGCTGAGCACTACCTGGTCTTATATCAACTCTAATAACCAGAAAGCAACAAAAGGTGCCGGTAGTTTCTATACCAACCTGATCACTTATCCTACAGATATCGATGCAAGCGTTTACCAGAATCCGGATGGTACCAGGAAAACGATCCGTAACGTGGCACTTTCTTCTGAGCTGAACAGTCCTTTCTGGGATGTTTACAAAAACGTATCTCAGGATAAGAAAGATGATTTCAGTGGTAACCTGAACCTGACCGCTACCATCGCGAAAGGTCTTACTGCTACTACGATCATTGGTATTAACCAGGCAACCACTCAGGGTCTGATGGCTTATCACCCTCAATCCAGCCAGGCGTTTTCACTGGGCGGCTACCTGAGTACCTATCAGAATATCTTCAGAAGCGTGAACGGTACTGCCCGTCTCAACTACAGAAAGATCGTTGCTAATAAATTCTCCAATGATTTCTACCTGGGAGCTTACCTCGAGAACAACAATACTTACCTGACTGCACAGCGCGGTGAGAAATTCTTCGAGGCAGACTTTATCTCTATCAACAATACAGATCCTGTATCCAGAACTGCCCGTCTGACCCAGATCGGAACCAGGAAAGTCCGCTTCTTCGGCGGTTATACTTTCGGATACAACAACCTGTTGTATGTTACTTTATCAGGAACAAGGGAAGGTACTTCAACCCTGACTTCTAAATTTGCCGACCTGCAGCCGTTCTTCAACTACGGTTCTGCTTCTGCAAGCTTTATCTTCTCAGACCTTGGTTTCATGAAAGGAACCAAATCATGGCTGAGCCTCGGTAAACTGCGTGCTTCTTACGCAACTACCGGTAAAGGACCAGCTTCTGCTTATGTAATCGATTATCCGTTCAACAGCGTAACCTCTACAGGTGGTGGATTCCAGCTGGGTGTTACAGGTAACAACTTCAACCTGAAACCTGAGTTCTCCAAAAACCTTGAGATCGGTGGTGAATTCAAATTCTTCAAGAACAGGCTGGGTCTGGATATCGCTTACTTCAACAACAGGGTAAAAGATAACATCTATGCACAGCGTATCAGCTATGCAACAGGTGCGATCCTGAAATACCTGAACGGTGGTTCTCTGTCTGCAAGAGGCTGGGAAATCCAGATCACAGGTAAACCAATTGAAACCAAAAACTTCAGCTGGAATACCACGATCAACTTCGACAGGGCAAGAACAATCGTAGAAACCCTGCCTGGTGATGTTCCTTTCTATTATGACTCTGATACATGGGTATTCGGTAACGCAAGGTCTCAGGTGGGACCAGGCCAGTCACTGGCAACCTTATCCGGATATTCTTTCCAGAAGAACAAAAACGGTCAGCTGCTGATCTCTCCAACCACTGGTCTGCCGATCCAGCAGATCTCTTCTTTCGACGTGATCGGAGACAGGGCACCTGATTTCAAAATCGGTTTCATCAACTCATTCTCTTACAAGAACTGGTTCCTGAACTTTAACCTGGATCTGCGTAAAGGCGGAGATGTATTCAACGCTATGCAGATGATGATGACCATCAATGGTGTAAGTGCAAGGACAATGGACAGGGAACAGCCAAGGGTGATCACCGGTGTACTGCAGGATGGTCTTGAGAACACTGATAATCCTACACCGAACAACATCGCTATTACTCCATACTTCCGCAGCAACTACTACAATGGTGTGTTTGCAGAGTCAGACTACATTGAGAAAGTAAACTGGCTGCGTATGAGGGATATGACTGTTGGATATGAGCTGTCTCAGAAACTGCTGAAACGCCAGAAAGTTGTTAAATCTGCATCTATCTACGTTACAGTTACAGATGTGTTCATGATCACTAACTACAGTGGTATGGATCCGAACGTAAATGCTTTGAACTCATCTAACGCCAGAGGTTATGGTGGTGCCGGTATCGACTGGGGTGCAATTCCTAGCCCGCGTACTTTCAACTTCGGATTAAAACTGAGTTTCTAATCATTAAAAATGAAAAAGAAAATGAGAAACAAATTAACAGCAGCGGTATTGTTGTCAGCAGGTTTGCTCTCGATGACCAGCTGTAAGAAATACCTCGATATCAATACAGACCCTGATACCACGCAGGAACCTTCGGTAAGCTCTGTGCTGCCGCCGATCCTTTCATCGATCCCTTACGGTATCCAGCGTGATGGTGTATACACTGCCAAATACGTTCAGAACTGGAACACTTATGCTAACGGTAACGCTGATACGTACGACAGACACGGATATTCTTTCTCCGGTGGTACGCAGGCTTATACCTGGCAGATGACCTACCAGATGTTCGGTAATAACCTGAACTACCTGATCGCGAAATCTGAAAAAACAAATGAGCCTGATTACACTGCAGTAGGTCTTGCACTGAAAGCATGGGTATTCCAGCACACTACAGATTACAACACGGATATTCCTTTCTACGATGCGTTTAAGGACGGTCAGCTGACTTTCCGTTATGACACACAGGAGACCATCTACAAAGCTGTAGATTCTATGTGCCGCAGGGCGCTGACTTACCTGGACAAAGCTGATGCAATGACCGGAAGCAAACTGGCGAAAGGTGATTTTTCCTATAACGGTAACCTGTCCAAATGGAGAAAGTTCGTATATGGCGTACTGGCCCGCAACTGGCATCACGTATCTAACAAAAGCACCTACAATGCGGATTCTGTGATCTCTTATTGCGAGAAAGCGATGAATTCAGTTGCGGATGACTTCTGTATTCCATTCGATGCAACCAATAACGATAACTCTAACTATTGGGGTACGTTCCGCGATAACATGGGTACTGTAAGGCAGAGCAACTTCATCGTTCGCCTGCTCGATGGTTCTGCATTTACCGGCGTTCAGTCGTTCAATAACAGGGATCCGCGTATCTCGCACATGCTTTCAGCATCAGGCGATACCACAAACGGTAACGGTGGTTACCGTGGCGTGGATCCGGGTGTAGGTGATCCTTACAGCGCTGTTACTTCAGGTGTAAACTTCCCTAAAAAAGTAGCGATCGCTTACGGCGACAGCATGTATGCAAGCCCTAACCCCGGCGTATTTATCGAGAATGGTAAATACCTGTTCAAGAACAAGGCACCGATGCCTGTGATGACCTATGCAGAGATGCAGTTCATCAAGGCAGAAGCTCATATGCGCAAAGGCGAAAAACCAAAAGCATATGATGCTTATATTACCGGTATCAAAGCCCATTTTGATTTCATCAACAGGGACTATTCAAGCATCCGTGGTGCATTGCCAATCTATAACAAGAACCCGATCCCTACCACAACAAGAGACAAATACCTTGCAAGTGCGAACGTTGCGCAGAATTTTAATGTTCTGACCATGTCGGACATTATGATGCAGAAATACATCGCGTTATGGGGCTGGGGCTTCTTCGAAACATGGGTTGACCTGAGAAGGTTCCACTACATCGACAATGATCCGGCAACAGGTCAGAGGGTGTATAAGACTTTCAACTTCCCAACTTCATTCGCGTCTACCAACAACCTGAAACCTGTTTACAGGGTAAGACCTCACTACACTTCTGAGTACACTTACAACCTGGCAGAACTGGTTCGTCTGGGCGTTCTGGCACAAGATTATCATACCATTGAATGCTGGTTCAGTCAGCCTTAATATAAAACACCACGACAATGAAAAAATATAGTTTTTATATACTTTCAGCGCTGTCGCTTGTAGTAATGCTGAGCGCTTGTAAAAAGAATACATTAAGGATGGCTCCGTTTGAATATGTGGATGGAACATCGCTGTTCAAGATCAACTATTCACTCCCTTACGCCAAGAACCCTGCTGTACAGCTGAGCATCGATGGGAAAAGGGTAAGTAATAACCTTACTTATTCAACACCATTCCCAGGTGGTGGCCTGAACACAGGCGGTAGCAACTTTGCAGATTACCTGAGCCTTACGCCGGGTGAGCACACTGTAACCATGGCTATCCCTAAAGTAGGAACCAATGTTGATTCAGTTGAACTGTACAAAACAACCGTAAACCTGGAAGCGAACAAATACCAGACGCTTCACATGACCGATACGGCTGCAAATACAAAAAGCCTGCTTGTAACGGACGAATCTAAAAAGCCCGATTCTGGATTTACAAAATACACTTTTGTTAACCTGATCCCAGGCTCGCAGATCGACCTGTATTTCGGAACCGTTAAAGTGGCATCAGGTGTAAATTACCTGGCTAAAACCGATACATTCAGCATCGCTGCAGGTACCACTTTACAGTGGTTCATCAGGCAGACAGGTTCTTCAACCAACCTGGCACAATATCCAACCACAAACGCAACAACATACGTAATCCCTAACCAGCGTGTGTTCACCGTTTATGCGAGAGGTTATCTTGGCTACGCCATTACCTCAACGGATATCAGGCGTCCGATGGTGTCTTTCCTGTTCAATAAATAAACAGCATGCAATAACAATAAAGAGGGTAGTGTTTGCAGATTTTATGCAGGCGCTACCCTTTTTTTGTTTCAGGAATTATTATGCGTAAAATCCTTCTGATTCTTCTGTTCTTTATATGCTGTGATTTGTCTTTTTCACAGACGAATACGCTTATTTCCCCGGATTCTGCATTGTTTGTATTGAACAGTAATTATCCGCAGGAGAAAGTTTATCTGCAGGCAGATAAGACGCAATACGTGGCAGGGGAGACTATCTGGATGAAAGCCTGGTGTGCGCTCGAAGGGCAACCTTCTTTCTTAAGCCGGATACTGTATATAGACCTGGTGAGCAGCGAGGGTAAAGTAATACAGAAGAAAATGTACAAGCTGGATAGTCTGGGTTCCGCGGCCGCAGATATTGACATTCCCAAGGAATCCGTTACAGGAAACTATTGTATCAACGCATATACTTTGTGGATGCGAAACTTCCCGCAATACCTTTTCAAAAAAAGCATTTATATCTATAATAAGGATTATAACCCCAAACCAGGAAAAAATAGTGTTCCGGTTGTGAAAATCCAATTCCTTCCTGAAGGAGGAAACCTTATTGCAGGACTGACCAACCGTATTGCATTCAAAGCGCTGGATGAAAATGGATTCCCCGTAAATGCTAAAGGAGATATCGTTGATAATACAGGGAAAATCGCAGCCGCCTTTGTAACAGCCTATGATGGAATGGGAAGCCTGGAACTGGAAGTAGAAGCCGGTAAAACTTATACCGCAACCATGCCGGTAGCAGGGGGGAATACACTGCAGTTCAGGTTGCCTGTGCCGCAGGAGGAAGGCATTACTATGCGTATTGAAAACAATAACGCCAACAGACTGGCAGTACTTGTGAACCGTGCAGAAAAAAAGAAAGAGAAATATGGCAAACTGCTTGTTGTAGCACAGATGAATCATCAGCTGGTTGCGAAGGCTGTTCTGAATCTGGATGAAGGCCAGCTCGCATTGCCCATCGCTAAAAAAGGGCTTCCTGCCGGTGTTATGCAGGTTACCATATTTAACGAACAATATGAACCGCTTGCAGAAAGACTTGCGTTTATTGAAAATTATGAAATAGAGCAACCTCACATAAAAATAGAAACCCTCAATAAGACCGCGCGTGCCAACAACCAGATCAGCTTTTCAGTAAATGCGCAACTGGCAGCGTTATCCTGCCTTGTTACGAGTGCTTATGCAGATACGGTCACAGGTATTGCAGAGAATATTGCTTCCTCGCTGTTACTTACCTCAGATCTCCAGGGACATATCAATAACCCCGGTTACTATTTCAAAGACAAACAACCGGCAACATTACAGAACCTCGATCTGCTGATGATGACACAGGGTTGGCGAAGATTCGAATGGAAAAAAGTATTGCATAACGATTTTGCAAAACTGGTTTATCCGGTAGAGTCGGCGATCAGTTTTGGCGGTATCGTAACCAAAAGCGACCGTAAAGAAGTGGTGAAAAGCGGAACGGTATCCTTTATCATCAAAGGCGTTGATTCTACGTCCATACTGGCCGAAGCTTCCATTACAGACAAAGGAGAGTTTTTGCTGAAAGATATTAACTACAGTAAAGAAGCAAGGGTAGCTTATATGGGTACGGATAATAAACAGCAGAATTATATTGTGGATGTAAAAATGCGCCCCAACTATATCGATTCACTTTCCCGGTCGGCAGACAAACCCGTGGTAAACCTTGATACTACAGATGTAAACAACCGGAAAAGCCTGCTGGCGCAATATCTCTATAGCGGAATACATGCGGTAGACACTACCGGCGATAAAGCAATCAATTACCTGGGTAATGTAACGGTATCGGCAAAGCGTGTCTCTAAAATGGACTCGCTGAACAAAGAATATGCAGGCGGCCCATTCCAGTTGGGTAAAGGTATTGATCCGGCGGATTATAAATTTCAGAGAAATGTGTGGACAATACTGCAGCAGGCTTTTCCCGGTATAAATGTGGAAGGCAATCCAAATGATCCTACAATAACGTTCAGTTCGTTCAGCGGACTTGGCGGTACCGCAGGGACGCCACCACCTGGTATGGATGAAGATGCGCTGAGTGTACTGCAGATAGCCGGTATTTCTTATTATTTAAATGAAGTGCCGGTTGGTAAAAGTGTGATCAATGCATTATTACCGGATGATGTGGCTTTCATAAAAGTATTTAAAGGCGATGGCGCTGTTTTAGGAGCAAAAGTGGGCGCCATAGCTTTCTATACAAAAAAAGGCGGCGTTGTAAATGATCCTTCAATTGAGAAAAATTATACCATCGAGAATAAAGCCGGGTATGCTATAACAAGAGCATTCTATGTGCCGGATTATTCCAAAAATGAACAAGCGCCGCTTAGCAAAGACATTCGCAATACGTTGTACTGGAATGGCCGGATCATACCGGCGAAAGATGGTAAATACCGCTTCCGCTTTTCAAACAATGATATCGGGGATAAGTTCAGGCTGGTGATCCAGGGGCTCGGTAAAAACGGTAACCTCATTTATACAGAACAGATCATCCAATAAAATGAGATAGAGGATAAATATGGCACTATTTCTGCTGTTAAAAAGGTGTTTAAAAGCCTGCTGTTCCGTTTAACACATAAATACAAAGCATTAACAATAAATAAGGTTCGGCTTGCAGAAAGTATGCAGTGCCTCCCTTATTTTTAATCAAACAACCTTTATGAGATCATTACTTCCGGCTATTTTGCTGTGTATGTTCTGCCAGGTGTCTTTTTCACAGGCGAACACTACCATTTCACCCGATTCTGCGCTGTCTCTGCTGAACAGCAACTATCCGCAGGAGAAAGTCTTTCTGCAGACAGATAAAGCTCAATATGTAGCAGGAGAGACCATCTGGATGAAAGCCTGGTGCACGCTGGAAGGACAGCCTTCCTTTTTAAGCAGGATCCTCTACGTTGATCTTGTAAACAGTAACGGGAAAGTGATACAGAAGAAGATGTACAAACTGGACAGCCTAAGCTCTACTCCCGCAGAGATCGATATCCCCAAAGAAGCCGGTACCGGAAACTACAGCGTAAATGCATACACCCTTTGGATGCGGAACTTCCCGCAGTATCTTTTCAAAAAAGATATCTATATCTATAACTCCGATTACGGTACAAAGCCACGGGTGTATAAAGCTCCTTCCGTAAAAGTACAGTTCCTTCCTGAAGGTGGCAACCTGGTTGCAGGCCTCACCAACCGTATCGCATTCAAAGCCCTGGATGAAAATGGTTTCCCGGTAGACGTAAAAGGTGATATCGTTGACAATACCGGTAAAAAAATAATGGCTTTCGCAACCGGTCACGATGGTATGGGAAGTCTTGAGCTGGAAGTGGAAGCCGGTAAAACCTACACCGCAACCATGCCGGTTGCAGGGGGCAATACACTGCAGTTTAAATTGCCTGCGCCCCAGGAAGACGGAATTACCGTTCGTGTAGAGAATGGCAATGCCAACAGGTTGGTGGTATTACTGAACCGTGCCGAAAAGAATAAGGCGAAATACGGAAAACTGATCGTGGTGGCCCAGATGAACCATCAGCTGGTTGTAAGGGCTGCACTGAATCTTGATGAAGGACAACTCGCGTTGCCCATTGCCAAAAAAGGACTGCCTGCAGGTATCATGCAGGTAACCGTATTCAATGAACAATATGAACCGCTTGCAGAAAGGCTTGCATTCATTGAGAATTACCAGCTGCAGCGCCCTGATGTAAAAATAGAAACCCTCAACAAGACCGCGCGTGCCAATAGCCAGATCAGCTTTTCTGTAGACGCGAAACCGGCAGCATTGTCCTGTCTTGTTACAAGCGCTTATACAGATACGATCACCGGCATCGCCGAGAATATTGCTTCATCGCTGCTTGTTACTTCAGACCTGCAGGGGTATGTACATAATCCCGGTTACTATTTCAAAGACAAGCAGCCTGCAACACTGCACGATCTCGATCTGCTGATGATGACGCAGGGCTGGAGAAGATTCGAGTGGAAAAAGATATTGCATAACGAGTTTGCAAAACTGGATTACCTGGTAGAATCTGCGATCTCTTTCGGGGGTATTGTAACCAAGAGTGACCGCAAAGAAGTGGTGAAAGAAGGAAAAGTATCCTTTATCATCAAAGGTGCCGATTCCACTTCCATGCTGGCAGAAGCTTCTATTACCGATAAAGGCGAATTCCTGCTGAAGGATATAAACTACATGCGTGAAGCGAAAGTGGCTTATATGGGAACCAACAGCAAACAACAGGGTTTTATCGTAGACGTGAAAATACGTCCTAATTATATAGACTCTCTTACAAAGTCTGCAGGCATTCCGTTTCTTAATCTTGATACAACCGATGTGAACAACCGTAAAAGCCTTCTGGCACAATATCTGTACGGTCAGATCCATGCCATCGATACGCTCAGTAAAGAATTCAATTACCTGGGTAATGTAACGGTAAAATCCAAACGTGTTTCAAAGGAAGATTCACTGAACAGGGAATATGCGGGCGGGCCTTTCCTGATGGGCCGGGGGATCGATCCTGCCGACTATAAATTTGCAAGAAATATCTGGTCCATCATACAGCAGGCAGTACCAGGCGTAACGGTTGAAGGTAACCCGTTTGATCCGGATGTAAGCTTCAGCAGGTTTGCAGGACTCGGTGGCGGCGATGCTACTGTGGATGATGAACTCTCTTCAATGGGTGTGATGCAGACAAATGGCATTGCATTCTTCCTGAATGAAGTGAACGTAACAAAAGATGTGGTGAACACGATCCTGCCGGAAGATGTTGCGTTGATCAAAGTACTGAAAAATGAAGGCGCTGCATTAGGAGCAAGTCAGGGTGCCATTGCCATCTACACCAAGAAAGGCTATACCCCGAAATCAGCTCCGTATGAAAAAAGCTATACCATTGAAAAGAAAGCCGGCTATTCTGTAGCAAGAGAATTTTATGCACCTGATTATTCCAAAAATGAAGAAGTGCTGACCGAAAAAGACAGGCGCACTACTTTATACTGGAACGGGCATATTGCGCCGGCAAAAGACGGGAAGTACCGTTTCCGTTTTTCCAACAACGATCTCGGCGACAAATTCAGGCTGGTGATACAGGGGCTCGATAAACAGGGTAACCTGATCTATTCAGAACAGATCATCCGTTAATTGTACAACATAATTCTGTGATGTGCCCTGGGATCAATCTGTTCTCAGGGCACTTACAGTTATAAATAATAGATCGCGAGCGATAATAATATGGTAATAAGCAGCACTGCCAGTATTTTATACCTGTTCCAGTAGTGCAGGAGTTTCGCGTTGCGGAAATGGCTGGTAATCGTTGCCAGCGCAACGGCATCATCGCCGGCAAGCGCAGTTAAAGGCTGAAGGAAAGCCTGCATGTCCCGAAAAGGTACAGGAGCAAGGCAAATCATGATCTGACCGATCACAGCACGTATCAGCACCGCCTCCGCGTTTTGCCGGAGCAGGTTGATATGATAGCCGGACAGCAATTGATGGAGCGAAAAAGCCAGTGCATCCCGGTCGATACGCGCCGGATCTGCGGCTTTTATACGGGAAGCCAGTTTTCGTGCGGAAATAAGGATATCATCGGGTGAGGTGTGCAGTTTCAGCCGGCTGCCTTCCTTAAAATAAACGGAATGATAATCCCTTCTTTTAACCGGATCACTCAGTACTTCATATGCTTCACGGATAGCCGAATAATGATCGTTGGTAAATGCCTGGCCGGCATTTTTATCCGGGTGATAACGCTGTGCCAGCAGGCGGAATGCCTTTTTGATCTCAGCAGCAGTAGCATCGGGGGATATGGCTAATATCTGGTAATAGTTTTTCTGCATCCGCAACCGGGCAAGGTATTCAGATTAATCATTCTGTTCAAATGTAATATCGTCACCATCAAGCAGTTCACGTTCAATTTCCTCCATTTGTACAATATCCCAGGCTTCGCTTTCGGTAGGGGTTACGTTAAGCATATCCAGCACCCCGGCCTTCTCAAAAACATCTTCCGCTTCGGGCTGCAGACAGCAGATCACAAAAGAAACACTCTGCTCATAAAAATCCTGTTGCAGCGAAGCGAGGGTTTCTGCTGCCTTCTCTTCTAAGGAAGTCACATTGGACAGATTCAGAATTACATTCTTTACGTCGTTTTGCAGGTAACTTTTACAATTATTGGCGATTGTTGCTGCTATATTGTCAGTTATCGGGGAGCCCATCGGCGTTACAACGGTAAATTTCTCCTTGGTATCAATTTTGACTTCCATCTTATAGATTTTTACATTAACACCATGTGCATAAGTGCATGGCAACTTCGCTCAAAAATATTCGTTATAATTGTATAAATCCAATTTAGATTATGGATAATAATTTTTCAGCACAGGTAAAGGAAATCATTTCCTTCAGCAGGGAAGAGGCTTTGAGGCTCGGAAATGATTTCATCGGCACGGAACATCTATTGTTGGGTTTGATCCGCGACGGAGACAATACAGCTATAAAAGTGTTAAAACAACTGAATATAGACTTGTATGAATTACGTAAAGAGGTAGAACTGGCGGTGAAAGACAAAACAGGGAAAAATATTGCCAATATCAACAGTCTTCCCCTGACAAAACAGGCAGAAAAAGTGATACGGGTTACTGTACTTGAAGCCAAGGCCCTCAAAAGCCCGCTGGTGGAGACCGAGCACCTTATGCTCAGTATCCTCAAGAACAAGGAAAATATCGCTACCCAGATCCTGAACCAGTTTGAAGTGGATTACGACCTTTTCCGCAACGAACTCGGTATGGTTGGTACCACCAATCCACCACCCCGCAGTGAATTCTCTGATGAGAATGACGATGAATTCGATGATGAGAAACGCGGTTCCGGCTACCAGCAGCAGAAAGCAGGCGGCAAGACCGGCGGCGCAGCCAAGAGTAAAACGCCCGTGCTCGACAATTTCGGGCGCGATATTACCAAGCTGGCCGAAGCAGGTTCACTGGATCCGATCGTAGGCCGTGAAGCCGAAATTGAAAGGGTAAGCCAGATCCTCAGCCGTCGTAAAAAGAATAACCCGATCCTCATCGGCGAACCGGGTGTGGGTAAGACCGCTATCGTGGAAGGCCTGGCACTGCGTATTGTACAACGTAAAGTAAGCAGGGTATTGTTCGATAAACGCGTGATCTCGCTCGATCTGGCGGCACTGGTTGCAGGTACCAAATACCGTGGCCAGTTCGAGGAAAGAATGAAAGCGATCATGACCGAACTCGAAAAGAACCGGGATGTGATTCTCTTTATCGATGAGATCCATACCATTGTTGGTGCCGGTGGTGCCAGCGGTTCGCTCGATGCTTCCAATATTTTCAAACCAGCCCTCGCAAGAGGTGAACTGCAGTGCATCGGTGCATCCACACTGGATGAATACCGCATGTATATTGAAAAAGACGGCGCCCTCGACAGAAGGTTCCAGAAAGTACTGGTGGAACCGCCAAGTGTGGAAGATACCATTACCATCCTCAATAACATTAAATCCAAATACGAAGACTTCCACAATGTGATCTATGATGCAGAAGCGATTGAAGCCTGCGTGAAGCTGAGTGACCGCTACATGACAGACCGCTTACTGCCTGATAAAGCCATCGACGTACTGGATGAAGTGGGCGCACGTGTACACCTGAAGAACATCAACGTTCCGTCTGATATCGTAGAGCTTGAAAAGAAGATCGAGGATATCAAGAATGAAAAGAATAAAGTGGTGAAGAGCCAGCGTTTTGAAGAAGCTGCTTCTCTCCGCGATACAGAGAAAAAGCTCGGTGAAGAACTGGAAAAAGCAAAAGCACACTGGGAAGAAGAGAGCAAGCACAGGCGTTATCCGATCACTGAAGAACATATTGCGGAAGTGATCAGCATGATGACCGGCATACCTGTTAAACGCATGGTACAGGCCGAAACAGACAAGTTGCGCCGTATGAGCGAGGATATGAAGGGAATGGTAGTAGGACAGGATGATGCGATCCAGAAAGTGGTGAAAGCCATCCAGCGGAACCGCGTAGGATTGAAAGATCCTAAAAAACCGATCGGGACATTCATCTTCCTTGGACCTACAGGTGTAGGTAAAACGGAGCTTGCAAGAGCCCTGGCAAGGTATATGTTCGATTCGGAAGATGCATTGATCCGTATCGATATGAGTGAATACATGGAAAAATTCACTGTGAGCAGACTGATCGGTGCGCCTCCGGGTTATGTGGGTTATGAAGAAGGCGGACAGCTGACTGAAAAAGTACGCCGTAAACCTTATTCCGTGATCCTGCTGGATGAGATCGAAAAAGCACACCCGGATATCTACAATATCCTGCTCCAGGTGCTCGACGACGGACAGCTGACCGATGGCCTCGGACGCAAAGTGGATTTCAAGAATACCATGATCATCATGACTTCCAATATTGGTGTACGCCAGTTGAAAGAGTTCGGTGATGGTGTAGGTTTTGCAACAGCAACAAGGATCCAGAATGCAGAAGAGAACAATAAGGCAGTGATCGAAAAAGCACTGAAGCGTACTTTTTCCCCTGAATTCCTGAACCGTATCGACGATGTGATCGTGTTCAATTCACTGAGCAAGGAAAACATCTTCAATATCATCGATATCCTCATGAAAGGAGTGTCCAAACGTTTACAGGCGCTTGGTTTCTCTCTCGAACTGACGGAAGCAGCAAAAGAATTCATCTCTGATAAAGGCTACGATTCGCAGTTCGGTGCGCGTCCGCTGCACAGGGCCATCCAGAAATACCTGGAAGATCCTTTAGCGGAAGAGATACTGAACATGACGATCAAGCAGGGCGATGTGCTGATTGCAGACCTCGATAAAGAGGCTGGCATATTAAAGTTCGATATCCGCAAAGGTGTGGAAGAGGACGCTAAAGTTTAAAGTAGGTACCATTTATATAAAAGCCGTTTCAGTATACTGAAGCGGCTTTTTTTATAAACAGATCGTAATGTCAGGATAAATACAATAAAGGGTGCTATTTGAGATAACGTTTGATCTCTTTCTCCACATCGCGGTTTTTAATAGTCTCGCGTTTGTCGTGCAGCTTTTTACCTCTGCCAAGGCCGATCTCAACTTTCACGAGGTTCTTATCTGTAAAGAAAACCCTTAGCGGTACAATGGTATAACCTTTGTCTTTCAGTTTGGCTTCAAGCCTGCCCAGTTCTCTTTTGGTAAGGAGAAGTTTGCGGTCGTGCACCTCAATATGGTTGTTGGCACTGCCGTGCGAATAGGACGCAATGAAGAGGCCGCGCACCCATAATTCACCATCATCAAAAAGACAGAAAGAATCCACAAAACTTACTTTGCCGTCCCGGATCGATTTTACTTCCGTGCCGAGCAGAACAATGCCCGCTACATATTTATCTTCTATGTAGTAGTTGAAATAAGCCTGCCTGTTGTTCATTTCCTTTGCCATAACACACAATTACACACTTTGCCGGACAGCTTATTTACGGAACAGGCTGATCACCTGTGCAAGCTTTTGCTTGAGCTGCTTGCGGTCTACGATAAAGTCGAGGAAGCCATGCTCCAGCAGGAATTCGCTGCGCTGGAATCCTTCCGGCAGATCTCTTTTGATGGTTTCTTTGATTACACGGGGGCCGGCAAAACCGATCAGTGCGCCAGGTTCTGCAATATTCAGATCGCCCAGCATACCAAAGCTTGCCGAAATACCTCCGAATGTAGGGTCGGTAAGCATGGAGATATAAGGAAGGCCGGCATCTGCCAGTTGTGAAAGCTTGCCACTTGTTTTGGCAAGTTGCATCAGGCTGAATGCACTTTCCATCATCCTGGCCCCGCCGCTTTTGCTGATCACGAGGTAGGGGAGTTTATGTTCGATACAATAATCCACGGCTCGGCTGAATTTCTCACCCATTACACTTCCCAGTGAACCGCCGATGAATTCAAAATCCATACAGGCAACTACCAGTCCCTGTCCGTCTGCATTGCCCGTTGCAACCCGCATTGAGTCTTTCAGGTCGGTTTTGGCGTGGATCTCGTCCAGTCTTTTCTGGTAAGGTTTCAGATCGGTAAAACCCAGGAAATCTTTGCTGCGGATATTATCGAACAGCTCCGTATAATTCTTGTCGTCGAAGATGATATCAAAATATTCTTCACTTCCGATCCTGTGATGATAATTACACTTGGGGCAAACATATAATGCCTCTTTCAGTTCGGTTGTGGTACAGATATAACTGCATTCAGGACATTTGCTCCAGAGTCCTTCAGGTGTTTCTTTTTTGTCGGCGGTAGATGTAAGGATGCCTTTGCGCATACGTCTGAACCAGCGCGGCTTGCTCGTCTCTTCTCCCGCTACGTCCTCACCGGTCAGGTTTGCTTCCAGATCTTCTTCTCGCTCTTTTTTCATATAGGTCTGATTCAATTTGGGGCGTCGAAGATAATGATAATTATTAACTCACCGGAGCGCGCATGGAAAGTCCTGTCGCCCCGGTAATGATTAAATGACCATGCGTTTAAGCGATGGTAATACTGTTGTCCAGGTAAACATCCTGTATGATGTTCAGCATTTCAATGCCGTCTTTCATCGGGCGCTGGAAGGCTTTACGGCCAAGGATCAGTCCCATGCCGCCTGCTCTTTTGTTGATAACGGCAGTTTGTACTGCTTCTGCCATATCGCTGGCCCCCTTGCTTTCCCCGCCGGAGTTGATCATGCCGATCCGGCCGTTATAGCAGTTCAGCACCTGGTAGCGGCAGAGGTCGATCGGATGGTCGGTGGTCAGTTTTTCGTATACCAGCGGACTTGTTTTGCCGTGTTTGGTAGCCAGGTAGCCGCCATTATTGGTTGGCAGCTTCTGTTTGATGATATCGGCCTGCAGGGTTACGCCCAGGTGATTGGCCTGGCCGGTCAGGTCTGCAGCTGTATGATAGTCAACCCCGTCTACTTTAAAACCATTATTACGGGTATAGCACCAGAGAATGGTGGCCATTCCCAGTTCGTGGGCCAGTTCAAACGCTTCGGCCACTTCTTTCAGCTGGCGGGCGCTTTCCGCACTTCCCCAGTAGATTGTAGCTCCTACTGCTGCTGCCCCCATGTTCCAGGCACTTTTGATGGTACCGAACATGGTCTGGTCGTAGCGGTTGGGCAGGCTCAGGAATTCATTGTGATTGATCTTTACCACAAAAGGGATCTTATGTGCATATTTCCGGCTCATCAGGCCAAGTACGCCATACGTGGAAGCTACTGCATTACAGCCGCCTTCGATAGCCAGTTTAATGATATTTTCAGGGTCGAAATAAATAGGATTCGGGGCGAATGCAGAACCGGCGCTATGTTCAATGCCCTGGTCTACGGGAAAAATACTGCAATAGCCCGTGCCGGCGAGCCTGCCATGGTTTAACAGGGTCTGCATACTGCGCAGGGTCTGGTTATTACGGTTGCTGTTGATCCAGATCTTATCTACATGGTCCGGTGAAGGCAGGTGGATGGAAGATTTGTCAACCGTATTGCAGGTATGGTTGAGCAGGTATTCGGCTTTATCGCCAAGCAGCTCCGTTAATTTTTGTTGTGCCATGGGTAGTTTGTGTTTATGGTAAGCAATCGTATCGTACTTAAAGTTACCGATTATCTGCAAATGGTATGCGGGCGTACGTGGCCGGTATAGACAAAAAAAAGAGCAGCCGCATTGGTGACGGCTGCTCCTGGTATGATTATGCGTTCCTGTTCACGCAGTTCAGATCTTCGAAAGCTACTTCGAGACGTTTGGAGAAATTCTCCTCCGCCTTTCGCAGCCATACACGCGGATCGTAATATTTCTTGTTGGGTTTGTCTGCACCTTCCGGGTTGCCGAGCTGGCCCTGCAGGTAACCTTCGTTTTTATTGTAGAAGTCGCGGATACCCTCCCAGAAAGCCCATTGGAGATCGGTATCGATATTCATTTTGATGGCACCGTAGCTGATCGCTTCGCGGATCTGGTGTTGTGGAGAACCACTACCGCCGTGGAAGACGAAGTAAACAGGTTTCGGACCGGTTTTCAGTTCCTGCTCGATGTACACCTGGCTGTTCTTAAGGATCTCGGGACGTAATTCCACATTACCCGGACTATAAACACCGTGAACGTTCCCGAAAGCAGCGGCCACTGTAAACAGTTTGCCAACCTTACTCAGTTCGGTATAGGAATAAGCAACATGCTGCGGTTGAGTATACAGCTTGTCGTTCTCGATGCCGCTATTGTCAACGCCATCTTCTTCGCCGCCCGTAACACCGAGTTCGATCTCGATACTCATGCCGAGTGGTGCCATCCTTTTATAAAAAGCTACGGAAGTAGCGATATTCTCTTCCAGCGGTTCTTCGGAAAGATCCAGCATATGTGAACTGAAAAGCGGTTGTTTTTTCTCCTTGAAGAATTGCTCACCGGCATCGATCAGTCCGCTTACCCATGGCAGCCATTTTTTAGCCGCATGGTCTGTATGCAATACAACGGGTACGCCATAATATTTAGCTACGTTGTGAATATGCAGTGCACCGGAGATACCGCCGGCAATATTGCCCTGCAGGTTATCGTTCGGCATTCCCTTACCGGCAATGAACTGGGCACCACCGTTTGAGAACTGTATGATCACCGGTGAATTCATTTTAGCCGCTGTTTCCAGTGTGGCATTGATGGTATTGGTTCCGATGGTGTTAACTGCCGGCAACGCAAACTGGTTATTCTTGGCATCATTATAAAGCGCTTCCAGCTCTTCTCCGAATAAAACGCCGGCCCTGTACTTTTTCATGGAATGGAATAGGTTTAAAGGTTAGTGATTTGTCAATATAGGCATGGTCCGAAGACCAGTTGAAACCAGCGGCAAGATACGCCAGATAAGGCAAACAGACTCAGCTTTTTAACGCATTTAAACCAGCCGATAACCGGCAGAAATAGGCAGGGAACTGCGATATTCTGCTTCCGTACCAGCTGAACATTTCACCATCTGCCAGCAGGATATGGGTGTGGGGTAAATCCTGCTGCAATTCTGCAATATGTTTGTCGCGGAAAGGATACGGCTCGCTCGATAATAAGATCAGTTCGGGATCTGCTGTTTTCATTTCTTCGATGGTTACAGCAGGATATCTTGTTTTATCTGCAAATACATTGATGAAGCCGGCGCGGGAAAGTATGTCGTTGATAAAGGTATCTGCACCCACGGTCATATAAGGATTACGCCAGATGAGGTAAGCTGTTCTGATGGCAGGTTGTACCGGTGTCAGCTGCTCAAATTGCCGGCGGATCTCTGTTGCCAGTGCAAGGGCTTTATCTTCCCTGCCGGTGATCCGGCCAACCTGTATGATCATTTCAGTTGCGGTTGTAAGATCATTCACATCCGTTACCATCACAGGTGCCAGTTCCTGCAGGGCTTCTACCTGTTCGCGGATATTCTCTTCCTTATTGGCAATAATCAGATCGGGCTGTAAAGCCGCCACTTCGCTGATATGAACGTTTTTTGTTCCGCCTATGCGTTTCTTTGTGCGGAACCATTTCTCGGGGTGAACGCAGAATCTGGTGATGCCCTTTACTTCTTCATCCAATCCCAATGCATATAATAACTCAGTCTGGGATGGCACCAGCGATACAATCCTGCGGGGAAGTTCCGGCAGCTTGATCAGCCGGCCTGTCTGGTCTGTGATTTCAGGCATGCGCTAAAATAACCAGACTTTTTTAAATCGCTTTAAGATACACGCACGTTCGAAGAAAGCATCAGCCAGGCATCATTGGTGGCCGCATAATCTTTCTCAACCAGTTTTTTGAAACCGCTGAACAGTGCATCGTACTGCGGCGATAACAAATTACCTATGGCGTTGGCCAGCGTATGGTATTTTTCTTCTGCCGCTTTCAGGTAAGGTGATCCTGAAGAAGATAGTTGTGGCTTGTTTTCGTCCTGGAGCATATACGTTCGTTTGAGGTATAAAAGTAATACTCCGTTATAACTTTATTGCGATAATATTGTTATGATCTATAACTACAGGTTATAGGTTTGCTTGGCCAGTTTGATGAAAATATTATTGAGTTCGCTGTTTTCGCCCTTGCGCTGGATAAAGTAAAAATTACGTTGAATATGAAGTCCTTCGAAGCTGAGCTCTGCCAGATCACCCTGTTCCAGTTCACGCATCACGGATTTCTGCGGCAGAAATCCTACCGATTCCGATTCTACCAGGAAATTCTTCAGCGCTTCTGTTCCGCCGAGGCGGACTTTCACATTCAGATCGCTGATGCGGATACCGTTTTTTTCCAGTCCATGCCTGAGTGCGGCCAAGGTTCCGCTTCCTCTTTCCCTTAATGCAACAGGCATTCCGGTGATATCCTGAACAGCGTAATTCTTTTTACGGGCAAAAGGGCTCTTGCGGCTGCAAACGGCTACAACGCGGTCGCTTACAAAAGGCTGGTATTGTATGTTACTGAGCTTGGTACGTCCTTCCGTAATGCCCAGGTTGATTTCTTCGTTGAGCAGTGCATCCACTACGATCTCGGTATTCCTGTTCAGCAGACTGATATTGATCTGCGGATAAACCTGGTTGAAAACAGATAATACGCGCGGTAGAATATACAGCGCAACCGTAGTGCTGCCACCGAGTTTCAGTATCCCTTTGGCCTGCATCACATCTTTCATGGAGGAAAGTTCGAATGCCGTTTCTTCCTGGATGCGTTTTACATCAGCCAGCCTGCTGTGCAGTAGTCTGCCTGCAGCCGTGAGTTCAACATGAACGCCTTTTCGCTCGAATAACTGAATGCCGTATTCCGCTTCCAGCGCCTTGATATGCCTGCTCACTGCGGGCTGTGAGATGTAGAGCGACTGGCTTGCTTTTGAAAAGCTTTTCTGTTGTGCTACTTCAATAAATACTTCATGGCGTACAGAGATCATGCGGGAGCGTTTATCGGATGTGCGGAATGAACTGAAAACGCCGGCTCCATATATTTGCAGCCGGCGTTCCATTCTTATATGAAGATAAAAAACGCGCTGTTATTTGGCAAGACTTTGTATCACATCGTATTTGGTCACAATGTGATAGTCACCTTTTTCATCCTTGGCAAGCACTGCACCGTTTTCTTTGTTGATGAGGTTGCCGAGTTTCTCAACTTTAGTCATGAAATCCACAACAGGGTAGGGATGTTCGATCACGCTGGCAACAGTGCTGTTCTTGATCTCAGGATTGCTGAATATTTTCTGGAATAGACCGCCTTCGCTCACTGAGCCAACGAGTTCGTTTTCTTTCATAACGGGGATCTGTTCAATGTCGTATTGCTTCATCAGTTCTACTGCTTCCGCAACGGTATGATCCGGTGTTATGGTTACCAGTTTTTTACCTGCACGTCCGTTCACGATATCCCTGAATGTTTTTACATCGAGGAAGCCGCGTTCCATCATCCACTGGTCGTTATAGATCTTACCTACATAACGGCTGCCGTGGTCGTGGAAAATACATACAACCACGTCGTCTGCGGTAAGTGTGTTTTTCAGCTGCATCAGTCCCTGCAGGCAGCTGCCCGCGCTGTAACCGCAGAACATGCCTTCTTCTTTCGCGATGCGCCGGGCCATTACGGCGCCGTCTTTATCGGTTACCTGTTCAAAATGATCGATCACGCTCATATCATAGTTCTCGGGAACAAAATCTTCACCGAATCCTTCTGAGATATAAGGGTGCACTTCATTCATATCGATCTCACCGGTATTGTAATATTTGGTAAGCAGGGAGCCATACACGTCGATAGCCCAGACTTTGATGTTCGGATTCTTTTCCTTCAGGTACATTGCGGTTCCGGTAATGGTACCGCCGGTTCCTGCAGTAGATACGAGGTGTGTGATCCTGCCTTCAGTCTGTTCCCATATTTCCGGACCGGTACTTTCGTAATGTGCCTGGCGGTTGGCAAGGTTGTCGTACTGGTTCATGTACATGGAGTTGGGGATCTCCTGACCGAGGCGTTTTGCCACACTATAATAACTGCGCGGGTCTTCCGGGAGTACGTTTGTAGGACATACGATCACTTCTGCGCCTACCGCTTTCAGTATATCAGCTTTTTCTTTAGATTGTTTGTCGGTGGTAACGAAAATGCATTTATACCCTTTAACACAGGCCGCGAGCGCGAGGCCCATACCGGTATTGCCACTGGTACCTTCAATGATGGTGCCGCCGGGTTTAAGTTTACCCTGTTGTTCAGCAACTTCTACCATTTTAAGAGCCATCCGGTCTTTGATGGAATTACCGGGATTGAAATAATCTACTTTGGCCAGTACGGTGGCCGGAATGTCTTTGGTTATCTTGTTCAGCCTGATCAGGGGAGTATTGCCTATCGTTTCGAGGATATTATTCAGCCACATAAACTAACAGTTGTTTGGTGGCAAAGGTAGGCTTAAAAACTTTTTACGAGCAGCAAAATACTCGCGGCTTCTTCCACCTGCCATACATCTTTTACTTTGATGGTTTCGGCAGTCTCCTTTTTTATACCGGTCCGCGGCTGCAGACAAGCTACTGCAATAACGGGCAATAAAGCGATCATTGCTATTCTGGCGGTGGAAAAAAGCTTTTTCATAACACTGGTTTTATTGTTTGACAGAACAAAGATAAGATAAATATTAGTACTATGCAATATAAAGTACCGTATTTAGATTGGTAATATAACAGGCAAAATAATGGACATAGCTTGGAAGTGATGAAATTCAATATTTTAGGCGAGAAGAGATGTTTTTGGGGATGATCAGGTTTTGGATGAGCGGTTGTGGGGGAGGGATGAATGAGGTTTGTTGGGTGAGGGGGGTGAGGGCGAAGTGAGGTGGTAAGGTAGTTGGGATAATAAGGTGGTGTGGTGTATTGTGAGGTTGGGTGAGGGGGCAGCTGGGGCTGCGGAGTGAGGGGGCTACTATGATTTAGTTGCTGAATTGTTCGGCCATTTTGCCGCAGAGGTCGCTTTCGATCATTTGGGCGGCGAGGCTGATCATGTTGCCGAACGCTTTGGCGTTGCTGATGCCATGACCGATCACTACGGGTTTGGCTACGCCGAGAACGGGGGTGCCGCCGTAGTTTTCGTAATGAAAGCGGTTGAAATAAGCATCGTTACCGAGTTCGCGGGCATTGGCGAGATCGTAGATGGATTCGGAGAGCTTGAGAATGATGTTCCCGGTAAAGCCATCGCAGACCATTACATCTGCTTTGTCGAAGAAAATATCCCGACCTTCGATGTTACCGATGAAATTGAGCTGGCTGTTCTCTTTCAGCAGGGGATAAGTGGCCTGGGCAAGCAGGTTGCCTTTGCCTTCTTCCTCACCTACGTTCATCAGGCCGACTTTCGGATTCGCAATCCGGAGAATATGTTGCGCGTAGAGGCTCCCCAGCAGGGCAAACTGGTTCAGTTGTTCGGGTTTGCAGTCTGCATTGAGACCTACGTCGAGCAGGAGACCTGTGGTTCCGTTCAGTTTGGGAACAACGGTAGAAATGGTCGGACGCATAACGCCTTCTATCGGTTTGATGCTGTACATGGCACCCACCAGCATGGCTCCGGTGTTGCCGGCGCTGATAAAAGCGTCGATCTTGCCGGTTGCAAGCAGGTGAAAACCGATAGCGATAGAAGAACGCTGCTTTTCCTTGAGCGCCTTGGTAGGATGCTCGTGGTAACCGATCACTTCGGGAGCATGTATTACATGCACAGAAGGCGATGTAACCTTGTGTTCCTCCAGGAGAGGCTTCACAAGCGCTTCATCGCCTATTGCATATATGTTCACACCAGCGGCATTGCCCGACAGGTACAGCTGTAAGCCTTTCACCGCCTCAAGCGGTGCAAAATCTCCACCCATCATGTCTAAGCCTATATTCATGCCGCTAAGCTACTCGTAAGTTGAACTAAAAAGGTTACGCTTTCAGTGGTGCTTTTTCAGCTACCAGTTTTCCTTTGTAGAACAATTTACCTTCGCTTACATGCGCACGGTGACGCACATGCGTTTCGCCTGTAGTGCTGTCTTTGCTTAATGTTACTTCCTGAGCCACATAGTGTGTTCTTCTCTTTGCACTGCGTTGCTGTGAATGTCTGCGTTTAGGATTCGGCATATCTCGAAATTTATGATATCAAAAAAAGTTAATCCAGGTTTTTAAACTGATCAAGACCTTTCCACAAGGTATTGGTCGTATCTTTTGCTGCATCGTTTTCCATGCGTTTCAGCTTTTCCAGTACTTCAGGGTTGCATTTGCTGTTTCCCTTTTCGTCTTCCCCGCACATTTTCTGCAATGGCACGCTCAGCGTTACAAATTCATAGATCCAGTCAGACAGGTGAAGATGGCTTTCGCCCCGGCTGATATAATATACATCCGGATCTTCTTCCTGCTCATTCATCTTCTCAGGTTCATCCACCATTTTCACGATCACTTTGAACTCGTCCCAAAGCTGCAGTGTCAATGGATTGCCGCAACGGTCGCAATTGCTTTCCACTGTTCCGCCCACATCAAATTTCAATTGCATGAAACCGGTATTTTTTTCCAGTGTCAGTTTGATGGTAGCGTCACAATTACTAAAGTCCTGCTCGCCGTATGCCTGAAAGAACTTATCATCCACCCTGTATTCGTATACATGCAGTCCCGGCTTCAAACCCACAAATGCTATCTCAAATTCCCGCCGATGACTCATAACCTTTTTTTAAGGGCTTGCAAAGGTAGCGCTAATTGACCGAAACACCAAAGGAAAATTGCCATTTGATCTCTTATTCCTGCATTTAACACCTTCATTTGCATAAAATGCCATATTTGCAACCATGAAAACCCCTGCAAAGTTAACTGCATTTGTTTTTGTAAAACCTGCTTTCAGGTTAATCATTGCTTTCTGCATCTTTCTTTTTTCGTTTTTTCCCCGCAGGGTGGAAGAATGGTACAGTTCCGGTATCTATCCAGGTATTTCCAACACACTCCGGCTCATTACCCGCTGGTTCCCTTTCAGTGTCGGGGATTGCTTATATGTTCTTTTTATTATATGGCTGCTCTATGGCTTGTTTAAACTGATCAGGCGGATCGTAAAACGTAAGTTCATTAAGGCCGACCTGCTTTACCTGGGCTTACGATTGCTGAGCGGTCTGGCCGGGATCTATATTGTGTTCAAGCTGACCTGGGGGCTCAACTACGACCGGCTCGGTATCGCTTACCAGCTGAACCTGACCGATCATGCATATACAAAAGAAGAAGTAACCGTACTCACGGATCTGCTGATCGATAAACTCAATGAATGCCGCCGCGAGATCGGCGACAGCGCCCTGCAATCACGGCCGCTCGACAGTCTTTACCGCGAAGCTTACCGCTCCTATGAAACAGTCTCCGTGCGGTACCCGTTTCTTACCTATACTAACCGCTCCGTAAAAGCAAGTCTTTTTACCCCGCTGACCGATTATGCCGGCATCACCGGCTATTATAACCCGTTTTCCGGTGAAGCCCAGTTAAGAACAGATTTGCCGCGGATACTGATACCTTATATTGCCTGTCATGAAATGGCACACCAACTGGGTTATGCCAGTGAAAGCGAAGCGAATTTTGTAGGTTACCTGGCAGCCGTGTCTTCGAAGGATGCTTATTTCCGTTATTCTGCTTACCTGGACCTGTTTTCCTATGCGCAGGGAGAACAACTTGCATTATACAGCCAGGGAAATGATTTCAAACAGTTTGAGCAGGTGTTGGCAAATAACCGCAACCGGCTCGATACACTGGTTAAAAAAGACCGCCGCATGATCCGCGATTTCTTCAACCGCCGCAGAAAGAAAAGTGTGCCCGCTTTTTCGAGCCTGTACGACCAATATCTGAAAATGAATAAACAATCTTCCGGTGTCGACAGTTATAATGAAGTAGTTGGCTGGTTGATCGCCTATAACCGGAAATACGGACGCTTATAGGGTGGAACAGCTTTTTCAATACAATATAAAACCCTGTATATGCCTTCTTTTATGAAACTGATCGTTGCAGTGATCCTGACTGTGGGGATCGGATCCCTGGGCGGGATATTTACCGCAACCGAAGTGGGTACCTGGTACGCTGGCTTACAGAAGCCTTCTTTCAACCCGCCATCATGGTTATTTGCCCCTGTCTGGACTTTGCTATACCTGTTAATGGGTATCAGTGTTTACCTGGTATGGAAGCAACCGCCTTCGCCCGCCCGCAGGATGGCAACCGGTGTTTTTATCGTGCAGTTCGTGTTTAACTTTCTCTGGTCCTTTATTTTTTTCAAACTGCACCTGATCGGGTGGGCACTTGCAGAGATCATTGTGATGTGGGTATTGATTCTGATTACCATTGTTCTGTTTGCAAGACTTTCGCGTACAGCGGCATGGCTGCTCGTTCCGTATCTTGCATGGGTGAGCTTTGCTACCGTTCTTACGGCTGCCATTTACAAATTGAACACGTGAAACGGTTAGAATTTATTCTTCCACATCATGCTTTCCACGGGCTTATTGGGCTGGCCGCTGTATTTGGCGTTTGATTTCTGGTTGTATTTTACCTCGATCTCGCCTTCCACAGGAAAATAGATCAGCTGGCCGATGGGCATGCCCTCGTAAACACGTACAGGTTGTTTGCAGGAGATCTCCAGTGTCCAGTTACCGCAGAAACCCACATCTCCCTTGCCGGCTGTGGCATGAATGTCGATACCCAGTCTTCCTGTAGATGATTTTCCTTCCAGGAACGGAACATGTGCGTGCGTTTCTGTGTATTCAAGGGTTACACCGAGGTAGAATTCGTGCGGCTGAAGTACAAAACCTTCTTCAGGTATATCAAAATATTCAATCTCATTGTGCTTTTTAGCGTCCAGTACCGCATCTTTATAACGCGCCAGTGTTTTGCCGAGGTGCACATCATAACTATTACTACCCAGGTCTTTCCGGTCGTACGGCACAATTTTTATCGTTCCTTTTTCAATCTCTTCCAGTATGCGTTTATCCGTAAGTATCATTTCCGGGTGAATTTTTATGGTTGAAATGCAAATAAATCTTAAATCTGCAAACTAAAGCCAATATACTTTCAAGTGCCGCTGTTTTACCAACAAAATATTAACGATACCACTAAAATGGCGGTCTGGAAGATCGAAGAGCCGGAAGATTTCTTTCTTGCCCATGTGCCGCTGCAGCGTAATATCACACATCCGCATAAGCGTTTACAGCACCTTGCGGGCCGTTACCTGCTGGTTTACCTGTTTCCGGGTTTCCCGCATGAACAGATCGAGATCGCAGACACCCGCAAACCTTTTCTGCCAGACGAAACCTACCATTTTTCTATTTCCCATTGCGGCGATTATGCTGCGGCGATCGTGAGCACTACACGGCGTGTGGGCATCGATGTGGAATTGCTGACGCCTAAAATCGAGAAAGTGATGTACAAGTTCCTTCATGCTGATGAACTGGCTTTCGTGGAAAAACAGGCGGGCGACCGGCTGCCTTTGCTTACCCTGCTCTGGAGTGCTAAAGAATCTTTGTTCAAATGGTGGGGCAGGGGTGAAGTTGATTTCAGGGAAGTAATGCGTTTACAACCGTTTCATATGAACGAAGCCGGACTGATCAGCGGCCGCTTTACCAAGCCCGGTATCGTGGATGCACATATGACGCTCGATTACCGGCTGACGAATTCACTGAGTCTTGTCTGGCTGCATACTGCGCCCTGATCCATCAGTCGTCGAAACGTCGTTTGGTCTTCGGGATCAGCATCAGGTTTTTCTGCAGGGTTTGCTTAAGTTGTCTTTTAACGACCTGGCCCATGGTCTTTGCTTTCAGGAATGAAGCCTGTCCTGAACCTGCATATAACTCTTCTTTCAACTGCTGCAGTTTTTCAGGTTGTGAGATATTGTCGAGGCTCATGATATCAAGCAGTTCTTTTATACGGTAACGCGCTGATGCCAGCCTGAAGGTCATCATTGTTCTTTCTTCGGCCTGGTACTGAGCAATGGACGACTGGTCCAGGTGTTTCAGCACAAGGTCTACAAAGGGTTTATTGTCTTTGAAGAACTGCGGGAGGTAAAGATTGCGCCGGCCTTCGTAAGACTGCTGATCAAAATCGATGGCGCGGATGCGGTATTGAACGTCTTCTATATCAGGCGTAATATTCACCACGAAGTTATAAGAGCGCATATCGCCGAGTAACTGTACAAAACACCGTTCGTTGAATTTTACGAATTCTTTCGCCAGCCGGATCTGGTTGGTATCCGGATCGCTGAGGTGTTCATTGATAAAGACATCGCCGGGTATGCCGGGGATATGTTCTTCGATCAGCGTTTTATTATGTGTGAGATAGGTAATACGGTTGGGTGATAAGAGATGCTCCAGTTCCAGGCCATAAATGCGGCTTGCATCTGCCTGTTTGATATAATAGTGATCGTAATTGTCGTTGAACTTGTTAACGATGCGGATCCGGAAAGGCTGGCTGTTGCCGAAATAACAGAAATCGATCCTCGCCACATCGAGGTGGTTGATGAAGCGCATATCGCCTTCCGTTTTCAGGATCGCGTAAATGCGTACCAGGTTCTGACGCAAAAATTCCCATTCGTGCATATCATAGGAAACCTTTTCCCATGCGGTTTCCCTGCCATTTTTATCTTTCAGCGGCACTGTGTAAGTATACCGCTGAAGATCGCTGTAACTCACTGGTAACGGCACTTCCCGGCCATATTGCAGCAGGTACTGCCGCAGGTCTCCGTTGACCGGGTATATCAGCTTTCTTTTGGAAGGCCGGTTAGACGGACCGCTGTGATATGGATGCTGATCAGTCAAGCAGCAGGTCGTTGTCTTCCAGTAAATTGAGATTCACATCCGATCCGGCGATGCCTTCTACAGAGCCTTTGATATGCGCGGCATTGAGCAATACTTTCTCCAGTTGCTTTTCGCGTGCTTTCCACAGTTTTTCCATGGCATCGCGTTCGCGCTGTATGCTTAGTTTCATGCTCATGAAGCCTTCGCGGATGGCTTTCCAGTTCTCACCGAATTCGCCGCCTGTGAGGTAATCGTACAGCATCACCATTTTGTCGCCCTTGTTTTCCTGGCTTTTTCTTGCTTCGGCTATTTTCAGGATCGCGTTGCGGAGCAGGAGGGCAACACTTCTGACTTCTGCGAACGTACAGATGTATACGCCGTCTTTCTCACCGAAACGATCCATGTCTTTCGGTAATGCCTGTGTAACGATCACGGCAACATCCGTACCCAGGTTGCGCATATCTGTTTTGATCTTTTCGATCCAGTCGCGTGCGAAGTCTTTGGTGCGTTTGCTTTCGTAAATGATCTTGCCCATTTCGTTGCCGAACTGGTTGCGGACTACCTGTATGCAGTCGGCCCCGCGTACGCCTTTGCCAACTTCAGTAACTGCATCGAACGGGAATGTAGCCTGCAGCAGTTCTTCGAGCATCAGTTCCTGCACTTCGCCCTGGAGCTGCATGCTGCCCTGTTCTGATTTGCGGCGCATTTCGTCGGCCAGTTTTTTCTGGTCTTCGAGCTTTTTTTCCAGTTCTTTTACCTGAAGCAGGTATTCCTGTTCCTTGAGACTGACGCGTTCCTGTTCTTCTTTTACCAGCTGTTCCTTCATCTTTTCACGTTCTTCCAGCAACTGGCGTTGCAGCTGCAGTTCCAGCTCGTTTTCCTTTGTTTTGAGGGATTGTTCTTTCTGCAGGAATTCGAGTTCTTTGCGTCTGGCTTCTTTCAGTTTTTCTTCATTGTCGGCTGCCGATTGCTGTAATAATTTCAGCTGGTTCTCATAATCGGCGGCAATTGTTTTGCGAAGCTGCTCCTGTAATTCGGCCTGTAATTTTCTTTTTTCATCTTCGAGCAGGCGGGCAGCTTCGGTTTCTTTCAGTTTCAGCTGTTGCTGGAAAAGGGTTTCCTTCTGTTTGAATTCTTCGTCCTTCTTCTTCTGCCATTCCAGCATTTTGCCGCGCAGTTCTTTCTCCACTTCATCCCTGATGGAATCGCCCGGTTCAAACTGGTGGCTGCAGTTGGGGCATGTTATGATAAATCCGGTCATGACGCTCTTTTTTACAAAGTAAACATATGTAAGATAAATGATCTTATGGTTTTGCGTAATTGTGTCTTATGAGTGGCTGTTGAAGGGTAAATGACCCTGGTTTGACCGAGTTTGTGTCAGCAGGGCGCTTTATTATGTCCCTGGTATTTGGATGAACCTGTCGGAGTACGTTTGTTGAGGGTGTAGAATGTAGGAATCGTCAGGCTATGTAGGTGAGACAAACAGTCCCTCTTGCCGTACTATAGGTATATAAGCTTCATATGCGATCCGATTCGATGTGCAGGTAAGTGTGAATTTACTCCTGTAGGATTCAGGAGTGTTGCAAGTTCGTTGACACTGCCAGAAGGATGCAAACTATTATGCGTCTTGGAAAAAGATTTATGATATGATGAGTTATAAAGATCAGATTTTTTCGAAAAAATGGTCTTGAAGGCGGCTTGTGGTCGATCCGGGGATATTTATCGGTATATAATAACAATTAAAGCATAACAGATCAAATGAATATTAAAGCTTTTTAAAAATAATAACATGGAAGCAGAGGAACTAGAAATGAGTTTTTTTGGTGTGAAATTTAAATGTAGAAACCCGTCATTAAAGACAATTATTCTCACGATAATCGCATTCTTTTCCCGCAGTCTGAACAATATGTTATGTTAATGGCTAAATGATCTCCTCCAATGACTCAGGCACGACTGACAAACGATCCGGTGAATGCTTGCCACTGTTATATTTGCTTCATTATACTCATCTGTTTTTTATGCGGTTACGGGTATTTCAATATTGCACAGCTTCTTTTTTCATGATGTCATTGTTATGGAATATTCATCTGTACGCACAAAACCAGGACCAGTCTCAGCGTCTTAATACAATTATCGATACCTATCATCAACTCGGCCTCTTCAACGGGAATGTTCTTATCGCTGAAAAAAATAAGATCATTTTCGAAAAATCATACGGGTATGCAGATCTGGCAGCACAACGGAAAAATGTTCCTGGTACCAGGTTTAATATTTATTCAATTACCAAGCCCGTAACGGCAAGTGTAATTCTGCAGCTTGTTGCAGAAAACAAGCTTCGGCTGGATGAGCCGATCTCGCGTTTTTTCCCGGCGTTGCCTGATGCGGACAGTATCACCATTGAGCAGCTACTCACACATTCCTCCGGACTTTACGCCTACAATAATGATTTTAATATGCCGGTTACCGATGAAGCGGCTATGATTGACTGGCTTATAAAACAACCGTTGGCTTTTCGTCCCGGAAGCAGTTTTCAATACAATAATACCGGCTATTTCTTACTGGGGTATATCATCGGGAAAGTAACAGGTGTCTCCTATGAAGATGCAGTCAGGGCACGTGTGCTGACACCACTTAAAATGGATCACAGCAATTTCGACCTGCGTTCGGCAGAACAGAATGAAAAGGCAAAAGGATATACGTATATCAGCGGACTAAAAGGTGAAGTAGCTCCTGTATGGGATTACAGGGAACTCTATGCAGCAGGGGGGATGTATGCTACAAACAGGGATCTCCTCCTTTTTCACCAGGCAATGCGCCAAAGCAAATTGCTGCCCGAAGCTTTACTCCGACAGGCATACACGGCCCATAAAAAAAATTACGGATATGGTTGGTTTGTTGATTCGGTCGCCGGACATCTGATCATCAGTCATAGCGGCGGCGCTACCGGGTTCCGCAGTTACCTTATATGGGATAGTACTGCCAACCGGAGCATCATTTTACTCTGCAATGCAGAAACCTCCGATATAGTGACTATAAAGAACCTGTTGCTGAGTGAACTTAACGGGCAATCTTATCATCTGCCGGCTGTTATATCATTATCCCCATCACAACTGTCTGCTTACGAAGGCGCTTACCAGCTCACGCCTTCCATGACCTTATATATACATAAGGACAAAGGGCAATTAATGGCAACACCAAGCAGGCAGGGAGCTTCGGTCATGTTGCCGGCGGCGAAAAATTCTTTCCGCATTGAATCGAAAGATATAGGTCTCCTGTTTACGGCGCCGGCAAATGGCAGTTATGATACACTTGTTTTCTCCCAGAAAGGGCAAACGGTATCTGCGCCGCGTTTGCATGCTGGCTGGGGAATTACCGGCACAGCTACCCCCAATGGCTGGGAAGGTAAAGATGTGGCGATGATGGCCGACGGAAACCGGTGGACCATTTCATCAGTCACTCTTAAAGATGGTGTTATTAAATTCCGTTACAACAATGACTGGGTACTTAATTACGGATTGGATCAGAGCGGTATGCTGAAAAAAGGCGCGAATGATATACCGGTAACTGCCGGAACATACAGTATCACACTTGATCTGACAGATCCAGATAAAGTATCTTTTAAAATTGTAGAGAAAAATTAATGCCCGTTATTCTTTAACTGATACAACCGATATCATTTCGTCAATATAAACCCGGCTTCTTTCACATCCTTTGAATTGCCTCCGATAAATACCCTGAAAGCGCCCGGCTCATAAATCTGTCTCAGGTCGCTTCCGGTAAATTTAAGATCGTTAATACTGATATCAAATGTAACGGTTTTTGTTTCGCCTGCTTTCAGCGTAACTTTCCGGAATGCTTTCAGTTTTTTTACGGGCTGCGTTACAGATGCATACACATCCCTGATATATAACTGCACCACTTCTTCGCCGTCGTACTTACCTGTGTTGCTTACACTGACACTTGCCTTGATCGATTCGGCCGGTTTCATGGAAGTTTTATCAAGACTGATCTCGCTATAATTAAAATTCGTATAGCTTAATCCATAACCGAACGGGAATAACGGTTCATTTGATACATCCAGGTAATTGGATCTGAATTTTTGTGCTTCAGCATTCAGATCCTGCTGAGGGCGGCCTGTGTTCTTGTAATTATAATAAACAGGTATCTGGCCCACATTACGCGGGAAACTCATCGTTAACTTTCCCGATGGATTGTAATTGCCGAAGAGCAGATCTGCAATGGAGTGGCCCGCCTCCTGTCCCTGGAACCATACATGCAGTAAAGCATCTGTAAGCCTGTTTTCCTTTTCAATGGTAAGCGGCCTGCCACTCATCAGTACCAGTACCAATGGTTTTCCCGTTGCTGAAAGCGCAGTGAGCAGTTTCTGCTGACTGGCTGGCAGGCTGATATCGGAACGGCTTGCAGATTCGCCGCTCATTTCAGAAGCTTCGCCAAGTACCGCCACTATTACGTCGGCCTTGTTCGCTGTTGCTACGGCCTGCGCGATCAGTTGGTCGGGAGATAACGGATCACGATCCACTTTTTCGCCGAACACATTTGCTTTCCGCGCCAGCAGGCTGTCGTCTGTAATATTAGCTCCTTTGGAATAAATGATATTTACATTGTTGCCTGCTATTTCTTTCATACCCTGTAAGACAGGGATGGCCAGTTTTGCATCACCGCTCACAGACCAGGTGCCGGGCATGTTCGACTGGTTATTGGCCAGTGGGCCGATCAGCGCAATGGTGCCGGATTTTTTCAACGGCAATACCTGGTTGGCATTCTTCAGCAGCACAGCAGAACGAACGCCGTAATTCCTGGCGGCTACTTTTTTTTCTGCACTTAACACTTCAGCAGCAGCTCTTTCAGCATTACAGAAACGGAAAGGATCGTCAAATAATCCCAGTTTGTATTTGGCTTCGAGTACGCGGCGGCATGCATTGTCGATCTGTTGTTGTGTTACCAGCCCGGCTTTCAGTGATTGCTTCAGTGTAGTCAGGAAACCTTCGCCAACCATATCCATGTCAACACCGGCTCTGAGTGCCATGGCCGAAACGGTTTGCAGATCGCCGCTGCCATGGTCTGTCATTTCATTAATGGATGTGTAATCAGTTACCACGAATCCTTTAAAACCCCATTGTTTACGAAGCAGGTCGGTCAGCAGCCAGGGATTTCCTGATGCGGGAATGCCGTCTATCTCATTGAATGAGGTCATCACGCTGCCCACGCCTGCATCAACGGCAGCTTTATAAGGTGGCAGGTAATATTCATACATTTTAACGCGGCTCATATCCGTGGTGTTATAATCGCGACCGCCTTCTGCTGCGCCATAAAGTGCAAAATGTTTTACGCAGGCCATAAGGTTGGATGAAGAAAAATTACCCTGGTAGCCACGCACCATTGACGCAGCAATTCTTGATCCGAGATAAGGATCTTCGCCCGAGCCTTCGGCAACACGTCCCCAGCGCGGATCGCGCGCTATATCAACCATGGGTGAGAATGCCCAGTTAAGTCCATCTGCTGTTGCTTCCGCTGCCGCGATCCGGGCCGATTCTTCAATCAGCAATGTGTCCCAGCTGCAGGAAAGACCAAGCGGGATCGGGAATGTGGTCTTGTAACCATGGATCACATCCGAGCCGAACAGTAAAGGGATCTTCAGCCTGCTGCCGGTAACGGCCAGCTGTTGCGCCTGCCGGATCTTTTCAACACCTGTTACACCAAAAAGCCCGCCTACACTGCCTGCCCTGATCTTGGCTTCCACATCTTTACTTACCACTGCTCCCGTGGCAACACCTCCGCCCGGTGTTAACAGGTTCAGTTGCCCGATCTTTTCTTCAAGCGTCATTTTTGCCATCAGGTTATTGATATAGGCGGTCATTCCTCCCTGCACGGTTTTGTTCTTCTGCGCATCGCTGTAAGAAACTGTTGTTACAAGTAAAAGAAACAGTACGGCAAATTTTGAATTGCTGATCATGGTCGTATAAGGTTATGGGTTATTTCAGGTAAGGACTTTGAAATCCGAGTTTTTTTAATCCTTGTTGTATTTCATCGCAGCTCATGAATAGTTTCCATAAAAGACCACTGCGGTAATTTTCCATCATTACTACGGCCGGCCCTTGGTCGATGGCAAGATACCTGCGCGGATACCAGTTGTCTGTCTCGCTGAACGCATCGTAAAAGCCATACGGACCATATATTTTATCTTTCATGGTCGTATACCAGTGTTTCATGGCCTGCATGCTGTACGTGGCCGTATAAGGCATGGACGATAGCGCAGCAGTAGGAGAGATGACGCCAAGATCGTGCTGCATGCCCGGTGCATGACCGGAATAACCTTTCACGGAATAACTGGCTGTCAGGCCCCAGCTGTCGGCACCGTAGCCTTTATATTTTTTAGGGTTTTCCACACACCAGTCGTGGTTGATCAGCGTATGGTTTTTCGCATTCTCCCAGTAATCAGCATATTGATCTTTCAGTCCGTGCGGATCAAGGCCAAGATAAGAATAATGCGACCAGAACAATGGCCCTCCGTATTCTTTCGCGCCGTTATGCGAGAGTGTAAGCGTATGGCCGTATTTGGTAGTGGTGTCTTTAATCTTTCCGTTCCTGGCCCAGCCTTCATGATAAACAGCCGCAGGAACATCGTATGTGGGGGATGCTGCAGCAAGGATGTACATGATGAGGCATTCGTTATAACCTGTTACCGGAAAGTTCATTTCCCACTGGTATTCCGGACTCCAGTGCCAGTACAGCACGTTCTTGCCATTCCGGTACCAGTTGAAGTCCACTTCACGCCAGAGTGTATCGATGCTTGCAGCAAGTTGCTTCTCGGCGGCATTGCCGTTTTTGAAATACTGACGTGCGCAAAGCAGGCCTTCCAGCAGGAAAGAGCTCTCAACGAGATCGCCGCCGTTGTCTTTTTTGCTGAATGGTTTCACTTTGCCTGTTTCGCCATCGAGCCAGTGGGGCCATGCGCCGTGAAAACGATCTGCGCGTTTCAGAAAAGCGACAATACGCTGCATCCGTTCGAACGCCTGCGATCGGGTAATAAAATTTCTTTCAACACCCGCAAGAATGGCCATGATGCCAAATCCGCCGCCACCGGTTGTTACAATATGTTTATCCTGCTGCGGGTAAACACCATCCACATGAAAACGCTCTCTTGCCAGCCCGCTGTTGGGTTCGGCACCCTCCCAGAAGTAATTGAAAGTAGTGCGCTGTACAGCTGTGTAGATGCTATCGTCTGTAACAGCTCCGTATGTTGCATTGCTGCTGGAATGCGGGTAACGGTTACATGCGAACAACAACAGCAAGCCGGCAAGAAAGAACGTTTTTTTACTCATATGATGATGATATGGACGTTTTATTTTTTAGCAACACCGAGATTGTATAATGCTTTGATATGCGCGTCGGGCAAACAGATATTGTATACCCGGATCTCATCGATCCTGCCGGTCATGGGAGCAAAGCTTACATCGGTACTTACTTCCTTGCCGGGAATACCGTTGTAATTGGAACCGATGATCACTTCACTCGGCTCGAACGACTTAAAGAAATTGCTGCCGCGATTCTGGTAAGCAGTTGTGCCTACCTTAACACCATCGGCCCAGATCTGCAGATTATTTGCAACGCCGTCGTAGGTGATCACGAGATGCGTCCATTTGTCGAGCCCGATCTTCGGAGATTTATACGTGTCGCTGCTGGTAGCTGTATTCAGGTTATCCTGTGTACCGCCATTGGCTGCGGTAAACGTGGGATGAATGGTAAGGTTATTCAGATCCGTTGCCGGTTTGGTATTGGTCTCCAGCACAAAATTGATATTGCCATTGAAAACACCCGGCCTTGCCAGCTGAAATACCATCGTCTTTTTAGAACCGTTGTTAAGGATCTGCACCCAGCTGCTCACCGTGAAGCTTTTGAGGCTGTCGGTTTTGAATTTCTGGAACTGTGTGGAATAATACACATAACCTGCGTTCAGGCTCAGAGCCTGGCCACGTACACCGCCATCCACAATGGCGTCATTGGCAGAAGCAGTGGGAGCGGTGTTACTGAATTTTTCCGTTTTATTGCCATCGAAGCTCCAGTAGGCCACCAGGTTTTTCGGATAGATCTCTTCCGAACTGTTATAACCATCGATCTTGCCCGCATAATCTCCGGCGGATACCGAAGGAAGATTGTTCGGGTTGCCATCTTTTTTACAGGAGGTGAACATGCACGCAGCAATAATTGCCATGCCGCAGATGTTCAATGACGTATGAGTTGATATGATTTTCATTTTTTTGGGTTTATGTCGTCAGTTAATAACCTGGATTTTGCGTAAGCACGCCTTTGCTGAGGTCGATCTGCGTTTGGGGGATGGGTAAAAGGTTATCCCGGCCATTGTTGAAATTGGTTTTACCTGCTGCCTGTAAAGTGGCGGCCGCAATGCCCCAGCGTACGAGGTCGAAGAAGCGATCGTGTTCCATGGCCAGTTCTATCCTTCTTTCTTTCCTGATCGCATCCCGGAGCAGGTTCGGATCGGTAGTGGTCACCTTTGGCAATATGGTATTATTAGTGCCTCTTGCCCTCGCTCTTACCAGTTCCAGTTTGTCAATCGCCGCCTGTGTATTGCCGGATTCATTGGCTGCTTCAGCATACATCAGTACCACATCTGCATAGCGCAAAATGCGTATGTTCATCCAGTAACTGTAACGGCTGCCTACCGAATTCCGTATGGCCAGACTGCTGTATACTTTATGGTTATAACGTGGGTTAGGCAGACCACTTGGTACAGCTTCACCATAAACAGTGGTACCGCCTGAATAAAGGATTGTTCTGTCTTTACGCGGATCGCCTGTTTCATATGCTGCTTCGAGGTAAGTAGACGGATCATTCCAGCCCCAGCCGAGATCCCATACCCCTGTTCCCCGTACACCCTGGATACTGGCATACTGGATGCCGTAGGCTGTAGGGAAAGTGGCATCGGCAGTTCCCTGCACTTCAAAAACCGATTCCCTGCTGTTCTCTCCGTCTTCGCCAAAGATCTTTGTGTACGGTGTTGACAGATCATACTGGCCGGAAGTGATCACGAGGTTGGCTGTTGTCATGGCTGCTGCCCATTTCTGCTGGGTCAGGTATACTTTGGCAAGCATTCCGTTCGCCGCGCCGCTTGTTATGCGTCCTACAAATTTCGGATCCCAGGCCGGAGGCAGATTTGCGGCTGCAAACTGGAGATCTTTCTCTATAAAATCGTAAATCACTGCCGCGCTGCTTTGAGGGATATTGCTTTGGGCTACGGCATCCGCATATATTTTATCTACAAGCGGTACCCTTCCGAATGACCGCACCAGCATAAAATAAGCATAACCCCTGATAAAGCGCGCTTCCGCTTCCGACTGCGCCTTGATGGCCGGTGTTGCATCAATAGCGCTGTTGTTTGCGATCTGGTCCAGCGCAATATTGCATTTGCTGATGAGATTGTAATAACCTGTCCACAACGCATTCGCAAGACCATTGCTTGGTGTTACAGGGAAATTGTCCATGCCCTGTGCATCTGCCCCGCCGTCTGAAGGTGTACTTCCTTTATCGGCATCATCGCTGCGGATGCTTGTTACGGCTACAAAAGGCGTTACATGAACATTATAATCCCGCAGGCTGGCATAGGCTGCAAACAGGTACTGGTCATAAGGTCCCGACCCGCCCGGGAAGGGATAATTATCTGTTGTATATCTGCCCTGTGGTTCACTGTCGAGAAAATTCTTTTTACATCCGGTCAGACCAAAAGCTGCCAGCATTGCGATGAAGATCACAAACCTGGTGCGGATGTTATTAACTGATTTCATATCGTGTCATTTAATGAGTGTGGTTAAAATGTCAGGTTAAGACCAAAGGAATAAATAGCCGGTATCGGGTAAGTGCCGTTGTCTGCACCACTAGCTATAGGACTGCCCAGTCCTGCTTCCGGCGTATAGCCCGTAGTTCTGCTGAATGTATGCAGGTTCTGCGCACTCAGGTAAAGCCTCAGTTGCTGTACACCGATATTTGAAAGCGCTTTGGCACCGAATGTATAACCGAGCTGCACCGTACGGATCCTGAAATAATCACCCGGTTCGAGATAATAATTGCTGAACAGGAAATTGTTGGCGCGTGTATTGTCCAGGATCGGTTCTACATTGGATGTGCCCGGACCTGTCCATGCATTGAGCCTGTTGGTCTCATAGTTCAGTGTTGCGAAAGTGGCAGTGCGTCTCTGTGTATAAACTTTGTTGCCCGCAACACCCTGGCCTTCCAGTGAAGCATCAAACTGTTTGTAGGAAAGCCCGATGTTGACGCCGAAATTGAATTTAGGGAAAGGCGTTCCGAGGTAGGTCCTGTCGGCAGGTGTAATGGCTCCGTCGCCATCCACATCTGCATAGGCAATATCTCCGGGCAGAGAGTTGGCCATATGCGGTACTTTGTCGAGGTCGGCAGTTGACTGATAAACACCGACCTGTCTGTAACCATAGAAATATCCGATCGACTGACCTGTTTCTGTTTTATTGGCGCCATTATTTCCGATCAGCTGGAATGTGATGTTGTTGCCGATCGATTCAACATTATTCTTGTTATAGCTGAAGTTGGCGGTGATATTATAATTGAGGTCCTTGCCGATCTTGTCGCGCCAGCCCAGGCTTACTTCAAGACCTTTGTTGCTGATATTGCCAAGGTTGGTGTAGTAGCTGTAACTACCCGCAGATCCGGGAAGCGTGATGAATGTAAGGATGTCTTTTGTGGTTCTGTTATAATAGTTGATATCTGCATTCAGCCTGTTGTTCAGCATGCGGAACTCGAGTCCGATATCTGTACCGTTCACCACTTCCCAGTGCAGGTTCGGATCAGGTACATAAGCAGGTGTAACGGATGAGTATACATTATTGCCGAATACACCGATGCTGGACGTATTCAGTACGGGCAGATAAAGACTGCTGCCGGTACCCATGGCGTTACCTACCTGGCCCCAGGCTGCACGGATCTTGAAGAAGTCGAAAAGTTTAATATTCTTTGCAAAAGTCTCTTCCGTTACTACCCAGCCAGCGCCAACGCTGCTGAAATTACCCCAGCGTTTGTCCGGTGCAAATTTGGAAGTGCCGTCTCTACGGAAAGTCAGATTGAGCAGGTATTTGTTTTTGAAAGCATAACTGGCGCGGCCCAGGAAAGACATATACGAATCTTCTCCGCCACCGCCACCGAAAGTGCCGGGATTGGATGCATTGGCAATACCCAGGTACCAGAATGCAGGATCGTTGGGAATGTTCAGCAAAGTGTCGCGGCGGTTACCGGTTATATTGGTGCTTGCGCTGTATAAAGTGGTAAAACCTGCCAGTAATGTGAGCCTGTGATCATTGCTGATGGTTTTGTCAAAAGTCAGTGTGTGATCCTGCTGGTATTTACGGAACTCAGCCTGTGTTTGCGTTACGCTGGTTCTGGCCGCCTGATCGTAAGTTGTATTGGTAGGGATCGTTCCTTCGCCCAGGTTTACGAAACTGAACGGCAGCGGCGTATAGCTTCTCGAGTTGTTGAACCCGAGGTCTGTATAAACGGAAGATTTAAAAGTGAAATTGCTCAGGAATTTCACTTCTGCAAAAAGGCTGCCCACAATGCGGTAACCTTTGTTGATGGAAGTTTTATTGTTCCTGTTCAACGCTGCCACAGGATTGCCAACCTGCGCACGCTGAAAGGATGGCATACTGTAATAGGTTTTTGCATCAATTTGTATGGGAACGATCGGCGCTGCCCATAGCGCATTATTGAGATCAGCTCCGGGTGCCTGCTGTATCCAGTGAAAGCCGGTAAGATCGCCACCTACGCGGATATTTTTATTGAGTCTGATCTCTTCATTCAGGCGCACAATATATTTCTGGTAATTGTCGTATTTCAGTACACCGTCCTGGTTATTGTAGCCGATGTTCAGCAGGGTAGTACTTTTATCGCTGCTGTTGGAGATGTTCAGGCTGTGACTGGTCAATACCGCATCGCGAAGTATAAGGCTCTGCCAGTCTGTGTTTGCTGTGTAGTTGGTATAATCGAAAGGCTGTGCATTCAGATTGGCGAGCTGTGCATTGTATAATTTTTTGAAACCGGCCGCATCTGTCACATCGATCTTATTGGTTACATGCTGTATGCCAACCGAACTTTGCAATGAAACACGTGTTTTACCTTTTGCAGCCCTTTTGGTGGTTACGATGATCACACCGTTACCGCCAAGCAAACCGAAAATAGCAATAGATGACGGATCGCGCAGCACTTCCATGCTTTCAATATCGGCAGGGTTGAGATAATCGATATTGGTCTGGAAAATTCCGTCAACTACAAATAAAGGATCGGAGTTGTTGGTGCTGTTTACCCCGCGGATCCGTACAGTTGGTGAAGAACCGGCACGTCCGCTGTTGATAACGGTAAGCCCTGCTACCTTACCCTGTAATGAGGCAACAGGATTGGTGGCAGGCATACGGGCAAGATCGTCGCCTTTTACAGTAGTGATGGAACCCGTAAGGTCACGCTTGCGTTGTGCACCATAACCGATCACCACGATCTGCTCGAGCGGCGCGTTCACAGCAGTAAGCGAGGCATTGATACTGGTTTTGCCGTTTACCGGAAGCTCAAGCGTATTATAACCAACATAAGAAAATATCAGTGTGGCATTGTCCGGAACATTTCTGAGTTCCCATTCACCGGAAGCATTGGTGGTGGTACCATTGTTAGAACCCTTTACCAGCACACCGGCACCTTCAACCGGATTTCCTTTTTCATCCGTCACCTTGCCTTTTACCGTTAACGGCGGAAGCGGAGGCGGTATCGGTGCTGACGGTGCAGGACTACTTTCCCTTTCCGTTACAATGATCGTTTTGTCTGCGATCTTATAGGCGACCGGTTGTCCGCTGAAACAGGCATCGAGTACATTTGTTAAAGGCTGATTTTTTACGGCCAGGCTCACATTACCGGCCTGCCTGATCAGTCTGGTCTCAAAAAAGAAATCATAGCCAGTCTGCTTTTTTACTTTTCTCAGTACACTTTCCAGGGAAGCGTTTTTGACAGATAGCGTAACAGACTGGGAGAAACTGCCTGCGCTTACCTGCAGGCATACGCTCAGCATTACAATGATCATTCTCATCATGAGCATTTTTTTCGGTTTAGTGAAAGCCGGTAATGGTCCGGCTTTGCGGGGAATGGTCAATTCCATAGTTTTGTTTTGTTGGGTTTGAAGATTCGTATGATCGTAGTTGGTTTTACTGCTTCGATACCCGGCATTCAGGCCGGAGGTGTTGGCGCACTTCCGGTTCTTTCCGGTACCATCGCAATTATTTTAAGGTGTTACAATGATTTGTTTGTTTTCAATCCTGAAATGAATTTTATTCAAAGCAAGTACCTGCAGTACGCCCGACAGGTTCTTGTTCCTTGAAATATCTGCGGTGAAATACCTTGCCGGGATCTGTCCCTGGTAAACCACTTCCACATCATACCAGCGCATCAGCTGCCGCATAATAGTTTTTAGATCTGCTTCCCTGAAATCGAAATGCCCGTTTTTCCAGGCCATAACCTGTGCGGTATCCACATCGGATAAAACACGGACCCCGTTTCCTGTTTTGGAGAGCACAGCCTGTTGCCCCGGTGTAAGAACATGGCCGGTAGTACCGTTATATACTTTAACGCTCCCCTCGAGCAGGGTAACCCTGCTGTCTTCTTCTTCATCGTAAGCATTTACGTTGAAATGAGTACCGGTAACTTCAACCGATTTGCTGCCATACTGCACAATGAAGGGATGGCTGTGATCGGGCATTACTTCAAAATAGGGCTCGCCTGTTACGGATACAATGCGTTTTGAACCTGTAAAGGAAGTCGGGTACGTAATGGATGAGGCTGCATTCAGCCATACTTTTGTTCCGTCAGGAAGCGTGAGGTTGTACTGGAAGCCGCGTGGGGTGGTTAGTGTGTTGTATACAACTGCTGCTGCAGAATTGCTGCCGGCAGAATAGATCACACGACCATTCTCTTTAATGATGTTCGCATTACCCTGTGTAAGGATATTACCGTTATGCTGGCTGTCCAGCAGCACACGGGAGCCGTCGCCAAGCGTAAGCACGGCACCGGGAACAGCAGGTGCCACATCCGTTATAACAATGGGTCTGCTGGCAGGAATCACTGGTGTTTGCCTGAAATAACCAAGTCCTGAAACCACAAGAATGACCGCAGCGGCAGCTGCCCATACAAACCACCTGCGCTTTTGTCTTAGTTCTGCAACCGGTGCAGGATGATGATGTGATATGATCCGCTCAAAAATGAGGTCGGCTTCTTCCGCGGTAAGCGAACGGCCGGGAAAAGATGCATCCAGCTCCAGCCGGGCGATTTCTTCATCGATCAGGTCTTTCAGCGCCTGTTCGTGTTGTGGTAATGCAGCCAGGTGCAGAAATGTGCGGCGGTTCTCTTCGCTGAGATTCTGGGAAAGGTATTCACGGAAAAGCAGGGGCAGTCTTTTCTCATCAACGTGCATGGCAAGCGGTTTAACTGTTCAGATATGGCTATCTTCTAATCAGACACGCGAAATGAAAAAAGGGGGGTAGAAGGGATGAAATTTTTTTAACGAAGCTGTAACAATAAGATCAGGATCAGCGATTGGCCGTGAGCGCCAAGCTGACTTTTAAGTTTACGAAGCGCGTCTGCCAGGTATTTTTTCACGGTTTCTTTCGACAGGCCCAGGGAAGCTGCGATCTCATCCTGTTTAAGTCCTTCGAGCCGGCTCATTTCGAAAACCTTACGCTGCTGGGGCGACAGGATACTGACAGCATCGTGCAGGATACGCTGCATTTCATGAAGGGCCAGGGTATTGAGAGCTTCCCCTTCACCGGTAATGACTTCCTGCTGTAAGAGATGGCGCAGCAGTTTCTCCTGCCCGGCTTCCTTCCGCAGTACATTATAAATATGGTTACGGGTAACGGTATTGAGATAAGCTGTAAAATTATTGATCCCTGCAAGGCGTTGATTGTGCAGCCAGATCTTCAGGAAGATCTCCTGAACGGCATCCTGGGCAGCTTCGTCCGAGTGGAGCATTTCACGGGCTATATAATATACCTTGCCCTTATGCCGCTCGAATAATTGCCTGAATGCGATTGCATCGCCCTCGCTGATCAGACGTAAAAGGGCGACCTCATCATATGGAGCTCCGGGTATCATTAGTTATATACAAATATAACGTAAGTAACAGGTTCTCAAATAGATTCTCAGCTGATCACCCTGAGACGCACGTAAATATCCCGTGTATCGTCATCGCCGATGTATGCCGGAAGAGGCTCTTAATAATATTACAATATCGTTTTCTCAATAGGATTATTAAACATCCTTATTGCCTGGAATGGCTTCCCGTCTTCAGAAACGGCTTTGATCTTCAGGTCGGAATTGTTGTTCAGACTGATTTTGCCGGCAGCATTCAACAATGCCGCGTTTGCAGCTTTCTGTAGTTCAGTACGGGAGGTTTGGATGGCAGTAAGAGGTAACCCGAACGTATCAGTCGATTCGCTTGTAAAAGAAATGAAACTGAATACAACTTCTTTTTTAGTATCAGACGCTTCAAGGATCAGTCCCGGAAGGCCGCCGAGCTTCCACGGGCCAAAACTGAAGGGCAGATCGCTGCAGAACCATGCTTCGTATTGACGGCCGCGAACAGGTGCTGTTGCACGCTGGCATTTATAACCATTAATGATCCTGGTGGCAGTGTCGGTCTTCCAGTCCGGAACGAACACTTCTTCCTGATACATATAATACTGACCGTTGAACATGGCAATATTGACAATTTTCCCTTTTTCTACGTCTTTGTAAAAAGCGAAAGGGACACCATAATTTAATGTGAGTGCAAAGCCATTCATCATACCCGGATTCTTTTTAACCAGTTCTTTCATAGCGATCTCGCGCTGAATATTGGCATTCAAGGTAAAGAAGCTGGATTTTTTACCAAGAAACAGCACCATTTCATCCGTTCTCGGATCTCCCGGCGCTGTGCTGTCTGTTATATGACGGAGCGAATACCTTACTACAGCAACTGAACTGTCGGTTGCCTGGCTTGAACTGTATAGCGGTGAAGATAGCAGTATGACAACCAGATGGATAACCAGGTAGGGAAGTGATGTTCGCATGCGTGTGATTTTCAGAAAAGGAAGAATAAATTGATCGGGGAGAAAGATACATGCGTTTATATCCGGAACAAGTTAACGGGCGTTCTGAAGAAGTTAATTTGGGTTAATGAATGGCGAGTTGCGATTCAGGCGGATGAACGGTAAACGGTTTTGTTTTTGCTATGTGCAGGCACAATAAAAAAGCCGCACTGATGGTGCGGCTTTTTTTAAAAATATGCGGCTTACAATGATTTGATCAGTGCTGTTGCCAGTTTCACATACTCGTCATTTTTCGCGGTAGTAGCCAGTTCGATACATTTCTGGGCGCTTGCTTTGGCAGCAACTTTATCACCCATGTCTTTTTCTATTCTGGCTTTCAGCAAAAAGAGCCAGAAACCCTGAGGGTTAGCCTGAGTTGCTTTGTTGATCGCGTTCAGTGCTTTAGGCAGGTTCTTTTCCCACTCATAATAGAATGTAGCTGCAGGCTGGTAAGCAGCCGGGTTAACCGGATCAGCGCTCATGGATTTTTCTACCTGCGCACGTAAACGGTCTTTAATATTGGTGCTGATAGGAATGCGCACCAGTGCATTACCCCAGATAATGTGCAGCTCACAGCTTTCAGCCTGTATATTGGCAAACTGCATGGTAAAAGTTTCTACGGGTACAGGGAGTTTATCTGCTTTTACTTTAAAACGTACCACATCTTCAGCTTCCTTATAGCCATCGGTACCCCAGTTACCAAGGCCTTTGTTCAGCACAACTTCCCAGTAATCCTTGGAAGGAACGGTGTACAGTACATAACTTCCTGTGTCGAGCAGTTTACCGCCGATGGTCACATTGTCTGTGAATTTCAGCCTGGTAGCGGCATTGGCTCCGGTACGCCAGAGTTTATCCAGTGGTGCCAGGTCGCTGTTCTCTTTCATCAGCGTTCTGCCTTTTATATTAGGGCGTGAATAGATCAGCTCAATACCGCCCATGCCGAAATCCTGTGTTATTTTCTGCGTAGGACTCGGTGCCGGCATGCGGATCTGGGAAAAAGCGCCAATGCTGCAGCATAAGGCAGCCAGTAACAATGTTCTTTTCATATTCATGAATGGTTTTAGGCACGCAAGCTAATGAACTTTTGCAACGGTTTATTTACGGCAACATTAAAATTGAAAGTTTATAACAACAGGGCCTGTCTGTTTTTTACCATTGAGATACCAGGAGGGTACTGCTTTGAGTGCTTCCACGATCGCAGGCTTCAGTGATTCGATAGAAAGATACAGTATGTCAACTTTCCTTGCGCTTCCTCTTCGGTTCAGTGTGAGGCCGGCTGTTACTTTTACGAAATTGGCAGGTAATTCCAGTTTTCCCCGTTTTGCGATGCTGCGGATATTTTGTTTGAGCGAATCCCAGCCGCCGGCAGGCTCTGCGGAAAGGCCGGTTATGCTATCCCTGTCAGCTGCATCTTTAGTGTTAAAGGTACTGGCGCCCCTGATCCTTATGGTGGCATCTTTACGTGGCTGAACGGCAACTCCTGCCACTTTCCCGCTGAGCGCATAAGTAAGCGTATCTTTTTTAAGATTGCTGAGCTTTTCCGGCGGAGCGTTTCCCGGCAGCGATTTTTTTCCGAAACCCTGAACCGCCACTACTTCGTTCAGCTCAGAAGTCAGAGGTTTCATAAGTATAGCGAGATCTTTATTATTGTAAGCCGATATGGTGTCAACATGATTATAACCGATTGCGCTAATACGGATCCTGTTCACACTGCTGTCAACGCCATACATTTTGAATTCTCCGTTCTGATCTGTGGTCATCCGCATTTTCATGTCGAGGTTCTCTACAATAGCAGCGGCTACCGGCTGGTGCAGGCTATCCGTAACTCTTCCTGTAATCTCGAAAAACGTTGTGCCTGCCGGATAGCGTGATCGGGCAGAGAGTTTTACAGGGATGTCGCGGGCGTTTTGTTTTGATGACTGTTCGCGCAGGGCAAGTGCGGCTTCCTTGTTCCGCAGGTCTTCCGCTCTTTCCTGTTCATGCAACGCAGAGACTGCTTTTTTGCTTTGTATTTCTGCGTGTGTATTTGCTGCCGCAATGCCTGCCGAATCAGGTTTGGCAATAGCGGCCATAGCCGGCTTTATGCTGTCTTTTTGCACAACAACGGAATCGTTGTTTAAAGCCAGTGACTGCGTTGACTGCCTGTTGTTAAAGAACAGCACCCAGCTGCCAACGCCTGCCACTATAAAAATAACTGCCGCTGCTATGCGCCAGGTGTAAGTTTTCCGTATAATAAACGGAACTATGCGGTGTTCTTCTTCTGTTGTGAGTTTTTTGCGGATATGATCAAGGTCTTTTTTTGCTGTGATCATATCCGCCTCGGAAAACCCTTCGAGTGCATCGGCAAGAAAAGGATCCTGCAGCGCCGCTTTTTCCATGGCGTGCATCTCTGCAGGCGATAGCCGGCCCTGCAGGTATCGTTCGATATCTGTGAGAGAATAACGGTGATATTGATCCTTCGGTTCCATTATTTTTCCATACAGTTTTTCAGGTTTCTCCTGCCATTCTGAACAAGACTCCTGATCTTGTTCCATTCCTGGCCTGTTGCTGTCACTATTTCATTATAACATTTACCTTCAAGATAAAAAAGCCTGATGGCCTGCTGCTGCTCGGCGGCAAGGTTTTCAATACAGCTTTCAAGTTTTTGTAATTCCTTTTCCTTCTCCAGCGCTTCATCAAGATGAGAAAAGTCTTCGGATTGCATAAGGTCTGGCTGAAATTCAACAACTACACTGTTCTTCTGCTTCCTGATGAACATCAGGCAATGATTCTTCGTTACTACATAAAGCCAGCTTCTGAAAGTCGTTACCTGCTGTTGCTGCAATTTCCGTACGAGCTCCTGGTAAATATTCATGACCGCATCCTTAGCCAGTTCCTGCTCTTTCAGGTATTTCATGGCCGTACCATACACAAGATCGGTATAGCGCAGGTATAATGTTGCCAGCACCTGCTGATCGCCGCCAGACTGGTACTGCGCCAGCAGCTGCTCATCGCTCAGCGGCGCCGCTTTTTCAATATGTTTTACCGGCAACATCCGGGATGAAGGTAATTTTTTTCCGGCGTTCTGTGTAATTCCGCAGAAGACAGCATCCTGTTAAAAACAACGCATATGAAATATTTTGTCTCATTGGCTGGAATGCTCCTATGCATGATAGCCATCGCCGGAACAACGGGCGCAAAAATAACAGGCACTGTGAGAAATGAATCAGGTAAGCCGGTAGCTTACGCAGTGGTAACATTAAAAGGAACTGTAAAGCAGGTGTTTACCAACGCCGGCGGACAGTTCACGATACAGGCAGAACCTGATATGATCCTAGTAGTTACTGCCAGCGGTTATGAAACCACGGAAGTTACAACAGGAACACAGGCAACACTTGAGATCGTGCTGCGCAAAATAGTACAGCAGAAAGATCCGGTCCGGATCAAGGCAGATACGCTCGCAATGAAATTGACGGCAAAGGAAATGGAATTGAATGATCTTGCGGTGCGCGCATATAATTACAACACAGCATTGCAGGGAAAAGTAGCAGGCCTGCAGGCTGGTAGCGCCAATATCCGGATTCGCGGGCTTGCAACAACTGGAAATATGGCGACACGGAGGAAAAAAGGCGGCATTGTAACAAAAGACGAATTTTTTGAAAACGCATTTGATAAAACCGCCGACAAACCATTATCTACATTCGGTATAGATGTGGATGCCGCATCATACAGCAATATCCGCAGGATGCTCAGAGATGGAAGACTGCCATCGCCCGAAGAAGTACGCATAGAGGAAATGGTAAACTATTTCAGTTATGAATACAGTCAGCCTGCAGGTAATGACCCCTTTAAAGTGCATACCGAAACTGCGATAAGTCCATGGAACCCGCGGCACCGGCTATTGATGATCGGACTGCAGGGAAAAAAGATCGCGGCAGACAAACTCCCGCCAGCCAATCTTACCTTCCTGGTAGATGTAAGCGGAAGTATGATGTCAGAAGACAGGCTTCCCCTCGTAAAAGCATCGCTGAAACTGCTGGCAGAGAAATTACGTAAGCAGGACCAGGTATCACTTGTAGCGTATGCGGGTAATGCAGGCCTCGTATTGCCGGCAACCAGCGGATCAGAAAAAGACAAAATCATAGCAGCTATCGACAGGCTTGAGGCAGGAGGTTCAACAGCAGGCGGGGCAGGTATAGAGCTGGCATACAATATCACCCGAAAATCATTTGCGGAAGGAGGCAACAATCGAGTGATACTTTGTACGGACGGAGACTTCAATGTAGGCGTCTCGTCGGTCAAAGGACTGGAGAAGCTGATAGAAAAAGAAAGGGAAAGCGGGATATTTCTTACTGTGCTCGGATACGGAACGGGTAATTACCAGGATGAAAAAATGCAACAGCTCGCTGATAAAGGAAACGGCAACCATGCTTATATCGATGATATCTCCGAAGCCAGGAAAGTGCTGGTACATGAATTCGGTGGTACATTGTTTACCATTGCAAAAGATGTAAAACTGCAGGTAGAGTTTAATCCGTCGAAAGTGCAGGCGTACCGTTTGATCGGTTACGAAAACAGGATGCTGGCGGCAGAAGATTTCAATGACGATAAAAAAGATGCGGGAGAGTTGGGCAGCGGCCATACCGTAACTGCCATTTATGAACTGGTGCCTCCGGGCGTGCCGCTAATGTACGGGGTGGACAGTCTGCGGTATACCAATACCAGGAAGGTAAAGAGCAGCGGGGGAGAAAAGGAAACGGAACTGGCATTCATCAAACTGCGTTATAAAGAACCGGCCGGGGAAACCAGCAGGTTGCTCACCGTTCCCGTAACAGACAACCCAGCAGCGATCATCGCAGCATCTGAGAACCTGCGTTTTGCAGCAGCAGTGGCCTCGTTTGGGATGTTGCTTCGCAATTCAAAATACAAAGGCGGAGCTACTTATGGAACAGTAAGGCAACTGGCACTGAAAGCAACCGGCAGGGATGAAAACGGTTACCGGAAAGAATTTCTTCAGCTGGTAGATAAAGCGGCGTTGCTTTCCGATCGTGATCCGGTGGCAGGTAAAGATTAAGTTAATGAGCCCGGAAAGCAGGGTGAAACTGCTGCAGGGTGTCACGGAGATAATCGCGGTCGAGGTGGGTATAGATCTCGGTAGTAGTAATGCTTTCGTGCCCCAGCATTTCCTGAACGGCACGAAGGTCGGCCCCGCCTTCCACCAGGTGAGTGGCAAAGGAATGCCGGAAAGTATGTGGGGAAATGGTTTTGGAGATACCGGCTTTCAGGGCCAGGTCTTTAATAATATAGAAGATCATGACCCTGCTCAGACCTTTTCCGCGGCGGTTCAGGAAAAGGATGTCTTCAGCCCCGGATTGAATGGGCTGGTGAACCCGGACCTGATCTTTATAGATCCTGATGTATTTGGCGGCATCACTGCCGATGGGGATCAGTCTTTCTTTATCGCCTTTGCCGGTAACGCGGATAAAGCCAACATCGAGATAGATGCAGGAGATTTTCAGGCTGATGACCTCGCTCACGCGCAGTCCGCAGCTGTACATGGTTTCCAGGATGGCTTTGTTACGGGCGCCGTCGGGTGTAGACTGATCAATTTGGCCGATGACTGCTTCGATTTCGCTGAAACTGAGCACATCGGGCAGGTGGCGCCTGGTTTTAGGGGCGTCGAGCAGTACGGATGGATCGGAAGACGTTATTTGCTCAATGAGGCAGTATTTATAAAAGCTGCGGATGCCGGAAATGATCCTGGCCTGGGAAGTGGCGCTCATGCCCAGTTCGGCGATCCATTTCACGAACTGTTGCAGATCGGCGAGTTCGATAGCGCCGGGAGCAGCGGATTTGCCGGAAGCGGCCAGGAACTGGGTAAGTTTATCGATATCGCGCAGGTAGGCCTCCACAGAGTTTTCGCTCAGGGAGCGTTCGAGCCTGAGAAAGCCTTTGAATCCTTTTTTATATGCATCCCACATAATCGGGAGGGAAGATAAGAACTAAATGAAAGCAGGGAAACCGAAAGAATTTTGAAATAAATTCTAAAAATATTTGGTGGAAAATAAAACCCGCTTATCTTTGCCGCCCGTTCAACAAAAACGGAAGCTCATTGAAACGGTAAAGAGGGATAAAAAATAAATACTGAAAATAAATTTGGTATTGAAAATTAACCACTTATCTTTGCCGTCCGTTTGAAAAAAGCGGTAGTTCTTAGTAAGTTTGTAGGCCTGATAGCTTGGTAAAAAAAGCGAAAAAATATTTGGCTGATAACATAGGTTGCTTTACTTTTGCAACCCCGATTAAACGGGTTGCGATTGAGAAAAGCGGTCGCAGAAGATCTTTGAAAGTTAGGAAACAACAGCACTTGAAAACATAAGAAACAAGTAAGGTTATAAGTAATCAAAAACAATTAATCCGACGTTAATTTCGATTCAAAATTTGAGATTAAGTCAGATCAAACAACATTTACAATGGAGAGTTTGATCCTGGCTCAGGATGAACGCTAGCGGCAGGCTTAATACATGCAAGTCGAGGGGCAGCACAGAGTAGCAATACTTGGGTGGCGACCGGCAAACGGGTGCGGAACACGTACACAACCTTCCTGTAAGTGGGGGATAGCCCAGAGAAATTTGGATTAATACCCCGTAATATTATGA